>NZ_CP177101.1:0-2395122 GCF_046718165.1 Corynebacterium tuingiense | reverse complement strand
AACGGGCTACCTTCAATAATTCTCTCGGGGACGGGTGGACAGTAAATAACAAATTCCACGGTGGATTCCACCGCGGTTTCACAGTGGTTTTTATCGAGTCACCTCGATCTCCACAGAGTTATCCACAGGTGTGGAAGAAATAGTTATTCACAGCTTAGTGCATGGCTGTGGATAACTTGTGATAGACCACTTTATAGCGTTGTACTGCGGAAATACTAAAACTCTCAAGTGGTTATTTAGAGTTATCCACAACGGTTTGCTAGCTGTGGAATTCGATTACTTAGTTCTACCGCCGCGAAGGCGGGTGTGTCTAACGGAAGATTTATACTTAAAATGCAAGCGGCTATGGACCATCGCGACGCGCTGGATTAGCCGCAGGATGAGCGCCAAAACTGGCCTTCTAGCTGCAGGAAAAAACACTTATGTAATTTCGGGTGTACCCGAGTGTCGATTTGTTTCCAGCGGTTTAAATCACGTAATCTGGCATGGTCTATTGCAACAGAGAGTTGCGCGTGAACAGGACAGCGTCACTTCGCATTGGCAGGGCTTACCAGAGCTCGCCGAGCGTTTAGATAACAGTGACGCGTCAGGTTCATGGAATCCATTCATCAGTGGATGTGCTGCCGTTTTGCGGCGGCAGTATGTCCACGTACAACTTCAAGGAGAATTGACGTGGCAAAGGGTAAGCGCACGTTCCAGCCGAACAACCGTCGCCGTGCACGTAAGCACGGTTTCCGTACTCGCATGAGCACCCGCTCCGGTCGTGCAATTGTGGCCGCTCGCCGCAAGAAGGGCCGCGCAAAGCTGTCCGCATAAGTCATGCTGCCAGCCCACCACAAGCTCACATCGCCGCCGCAATTTCGGCGGACGATGAAGGGCAGTCGCCGGCAGGGCACTCGCACCGTCGTCGTGCATGCGCGCGACACCATGAGTGCGAATTCCACTGGCACCATGGGCAATCCGGCCGAGATCGCGGCCACCGGGCCGCGATTCGGCCTCATTGTTTCTAAAGCCGTCGGGAATGCAGTGGTACGCCACCGCACCTCCCGGCGGCTTCGCCATGTGTGCATGACGCTCATCCCCAAGCTCCCAGCGGGCGTGGATGTTGTGATTCGTGCGCTACCTGCAAGCGCGACCGCCACCAGTGAGCAATTAGAAAAAGATATTACTAAGGCGCTGCGCAAGCAATGGGATATTTAAATACCCGTGGGGAAGAAATTCCTGCAGCCTCCGGACTGGCCGCACCGTTGGTTAAAGCGGTTCGTTTCTACCAAAAACATGTCTCGGGCCTTAAGATGGTATCAACCTGTCGGTTCGAACCGACATGCAGTGCTTATGCTTTAGAGGCGTTGTCCAGACATGGCGCGTTTAAAGGTACGGCGATGGCAATGGCTAGGGTGTGCAAATGTGGGCCCTGGCATCCGGGCGGATTCGATCCAGTCCCGGTACCGGTCACCAACAACAACTGAGGATTAAACACTCGTGCTTAATTTCATTTACTGGCCAATTTCGGCCGTTTTATGGTTCTGGCACTGGCTGCTATCCCTCGTAATGGATCCCGCATGGGGCATTACGTGGATTTTGGCCATCGTGCTGCTGACCTGGACGCTGAAGGCGCTCATGGTCAAGCCCACCGTGAGCCAGATTCGATCTTCACGCAAGATGCAGGAAATCCAGCCCAAGGTGCAGGAAATCCGCGCGAAGTACGGCAACGATCAGGCTCGAGCCGCGCAGGAAATGCAGAAGGTTTATAAGGAATCTGGCGTTCGCCCGATGGCCGGCTGCCTTCCGGTCTTGGTGCAGATTCCAATGTTCATTGGTCTTTTCCACGTGCTGCGCTCGTTCGACCGCACGGTTGCTGTAGCCGGCGGCATTGGACACCCCAGCGGCGAACCGATGTCCATTGAGGCCAACGCCAATACCGCGAACTACATCTTTAAACCGGAGCTCGTCCAGCAGTTCTTGGATGCCAAGATCTTTGGCGTTCCGCTGGTTACTAACCTCCGCCTGAACTCGCCCCTGGTGGAAGGCGTTACCACTACCACCCAGGCGGCGTTCATCATTGTGCCGATGATTGCCGTCATTGTGGTGCTGATGCACTTTAACGCGCGCATGAGCCTGAACCGCCAAGAAAAGCGCCGCGCCCAGGGCAAGACTTCCGCCCCGCAGGGTCAGAATGCGGAAATGATGCAGCAGCAGATGGCCATGATGTCCAAGATGATGCTGTGGGTCATGCCCGCAATGCTGATCTTTTCCGGCTTCATCTGGCCCATCGGTTTGCTGTTCTACATGCTGTCCAACACCGTGTGGACCTTCTTCCAGACCCGCATCATCTACGGCAAGATGGACCGCGAAGAAGAAGAGGAAGAGGCCGCTAAGATTGAGGCCAAGCGCACTACCGCTCCAAAGCCTGGCGCTCGCAAGAAAGACAACCGCACGAAGAAACAGCGGAAGAACGACAACTAAACAGCTACTGAGGAGATTCTCATAGTGTCCGAGATGGACCCGTCTGCAGTATTTGGCTCTCGCCTGCCGCTCGCGCAGGAATACCACGATTCGCTCGCTACAGACGGGTCCACTCGTGGTTTTATCGGCCCGCGCGAGGTACCGCGCCTATGGGAGCGCCACATCTTAAACTGCGCAGTTATTGAACAAGTCATTCCGGAAGGCGCCACGGTTATCGATGTCGGCTCTGGTGCCGGATTGCCCGGCATCCCGCTGGCCATCGCTCGCCCAGACCTGCACATCACGCTCATTGAGCCGCTTTTGAAGCGCTATAACTACCTCAATGAGGTGACCGAAAAGCTGGGATTAGATAACGTCACCGTGCTGCGCGGGCGCGCCGAAGAAGGCCCCATTAAAAAGGCAGTGGCCGGCGCGGACGTCGTGACCTCCCGTGCGGTAGCTCCCCTGGGAAAACTGGCAAAGTGGTCTCTTCCCTTGGTGCGCAAAGGCGGGGAAATGATCGCGCTGAAAGGTTCTTCAGTACACGAAGAGCTGGAGCGCGATGCCGCGGATATTAAGAAGGCCGGCGGCGGAAAGGCCGAGGTCACGACCGTTCACGGAACCACGATTATCCGTGTCCCGCGCGTGAACTAAAGTAGACGGCATGACTAATCCGCGCCTTATCACCATTGCTAACCAGAAGGGCGGCGTAGGTAAAACCACCTCCGCCGCCAACTTGGCCGCAGCCCTTGCTACTGAAGGCAAGAAGGTATTGGTCATTGACCTTGACCCCCAGGGAAACGCATCGACCGCCATGGGCGCGGAACATAGCTCAGGAACCGATTCCAGCTATGAATTGCTCTTGGGCGATTGCACTGCGGAAAAGGCCATGCAGGCTTCCCCGCATAATTCCAACCTTTTTTGCATCCCCGCGACTATCGATCTTGCCGGCGCGGAAATTGAGATGGTATCTCTCGTGCGCCGCGAGTTTCGGCTTTACGATGCCCTCCATAACGGGTTCCTAGAAGAACACGGCTTTGAATACGTCTTTATTGATTGCCCGCCTTCTTTGGGTTTGTTGACGATCAATGCCATGACGTGCGCGGAGGAAGTCATCATTCCTATCCAGTGTGAGTACTACGCACTGGAGGGCGTGGGCCAGTTATTGGGCAATATTACGATGATTCGTGAGCACCTCAATGAAGATCTGCATATCTCTGCGGTGCTCCTTACCATGTATGATGCACGTACACGTTTGGCCGAAGATGTGGCCGATAACGTCCGCGAGCAATTTGGCGCCGTTGTCATGGGCAACGTCATCCCGCGTTCAGTGCGCGTCTCAGAGGCGCCTGGTTACGGGACCACGGTGATTGATTACGCCCCTTCGTCCACCGGCGCACGGGCGTACCTCGCCGCGGCTCGCGAGCTCAACAGGCGCGGTGATTATCGCCCGCATCCCACCACGGGAGCGATTGGCGTGAGCCCCGAAATTTATGCGGAATTGGAAGGATAGGATTTCATGGCAGAACAAAAGCAAGGTGGCCTAGGCAAAGGCCTAGCCGCTCTCATCCCGTCCGGCCCCGACGCACCCACCCGCAAACCACGGCTGGGTGATTCCGCCGCAGATATTATCCTGGGAAATTCCACGGGAAGTAGTGAGCGCAAGGCGCGCGGCGAGAAGCGCGTAAAGGGCGCTCCCACCATCCAACAGGGCTCTGGGTCCAAGTCCTCCAAGAAGCGGCAAGCTACGCCGGCAGCAATCGGTGCGACTTACCGCGAGATTTCCGTGGGGGAAATCGTCCCCAACCCCAAGCAGCCGCGCACCGTTTTTGACGAAGATGAGCTCAGCGAGCTGGTTCACTCCATCCGCGAGTTCGGCCTCCTGCAGCCGGTCGTGGTCCGCCCCTCCGAGGAGGGCGGATTCGAGCTCATCATGGGTGAGCGTCGTTGGCGCGCCTCCTCCAAGGCTGGCTTGGCCACCATCCCTGCCATCGTGCGCGACACCAAAGATGACAACCTGCTGCGCGATGCCCTGCTGGAAAACATCCACCGCGTCCAACTCAACCCTTTGGAAGAGGCACACGCTTATCAGCAGCTCTTGGAAGAGTTCGGAGTAACCCAGAACGAATTAGCGGACCGCATTGGCCGCTCGCGCCCGCAGGTGACCAATATGCTCCGCCTGCTGCGGTTGCCGGTGGACGTGCAGAAGCGAGTCGCCGCAGGCACCCTCTCGGCCGGTCACGCCCGCGCTATCTTGGGCCTTGACGATAAGGAAGCGATGGACTACATCGCGGACCGGGTTATTTCAGAGGGCCTGTCCGTGCGCGCTACCGAGGAAGCCGTGACGCTTTATAAGCGCGACGGGAAACCCGCGGAGAATAAGAAGAAGTCCCAGGTACCACAGCCGCAATTTTTCACCGACTCGGCCGAGCGCCTCTCAGATCGTTTCGATACTAAGGTCACCGTGACCATGGGTAAGCGCAAGGGCAAGATGGTCGTAGAATTCGGCGACCAGGAGGATTTCGAGCGCATCATGGCGCTGATGGAGCGGGATAAATAACCTGCTCCTGTGGCAGGTTCCCCAGGTGCCTGCCGAATTCCCAAAGTTAGTGCCCTCCTCTTTAGAGCGAGGGCACTATTTTTTAGAAAAGATGAAGTGGCCCTTGGCTTGTTCTTCCTCGTGTTCGGCGCCAAGCGGAATGCCCTTGCGCTCGCGCAGGAGCAGGGCTGCAATAAATCCGACGATGCTTGCGGAGACAAGATAGATGGATACCGCAAAGGTCGTGCCCGTTGCTTCTACCAACGCGGCCGCGATCATCGGGGCGAAGGCACCGCCGAGAACGGAACCGATGGCATAGGTAATCGATACGCCCGAAGCGCGAATGGATGCTGGGAAAAGCTCGGTGTACATGGCAGATTGTGCACCGTAGGTTAAGCCGAGCCCGACCGTCAGGAAGATGAGTGCGGCATAAAGCAATCCTAGGGACGCCGTATTTACCAGCGGGAAAAGGGCCGCTGCGCCGATTGCTTGAATGACAAATCCGATGAGATACGTCGCGCGGCGCCCGATATAATCCGATAACCAGCCGGCGAAAAGGGTAAAGATAAGCCACGTGAAGGCGGATAGGGTGACGGCATTGAGGACATCGCCACGCGCGAGCGAGACCGGGCCCTCGGGGTTGGTGGCGTAATTTTGGATATAGCCACCGGTGGTCATATAGCCCACGGTGCCATTGCCGGCAAAGACTAGGGCTGCGATGAGGACAAGCGGGAAGTACCGCTTGAAAAGGATCCCAATGGGGTTTGCCGCCTCGCGTTTCTTATTATCTGAGATCTCCTGAAAGACCGGTGATTCATCCACGCCGATGCGGATGGCGTAACCGATGATGACGAGGACAAAGGAAAGCAAGAACGGCACGCGCCAACCCCATTCAAGGAAGGCATCCCCTGGCGCGATCATATTCATGATGGACAGCACGCCAGAGGACATCAGCAGGCCGATGGGGACTCCGATCTGTGGTCCAGCACCGAAGAGGCCGCGCTTATCGTTGGGAGCATGCTCAACTGCAAGTAGTACCGCTGACCCCCACTCTCCCCCGGCAGAGATGCCCTGAACGATGCGGAGGAAAATCAACAGGATCGGAGCCCATACTCCCGCCGTATCGTAGGTAGGCAGAAGGCCGATTAGCGTGGTGGCCCCACCCATGGCAAAAAGGGTGACCATGAGGACAAGGCGGCGACCAAGGCGGTCACCAAAATGTCCGGCCAGGAAAGCGCCAAGGGGGCGAAAAAGGAAGGATAGGCCCACGGAGGCGAAGGAAATGATGCTGGCTACCCCACCTTCTAAGGGGCCGAACATCACTTGGTTAAATACCAAGCCGGCGACGGCAGCATAGAGAAAGTAGTCGTACCATTCAATCGCAGTTCCGATTGTGGTGGCAGCTACTACGCGGCGCGTTTCTTTTCTAGAAATAGGGGCGGAGGTTGAGCTGCCCATTATAGGAATCCATTCAATTGGTAGATATCAATAGCTTGGACTGATACTAATCGAATGAATTCTATTGGTACAAGATAACGCAGTTAATCGTGCGCGGCGGCCAGTGATTAAGCCCGCTCGGTGCGCTCCAGCCTGTGCAGGTTAAGCCTGCTCCGCTTGGAGAAGCTCGGAGAATTTGTAGGTACCGGTAATGGCGGTGTCTTGCTCCATGAGGTACATGCGCTTGACGGCGATAACGATTGCTTCTGCAATATCGTCACGGCGCTTCGGGTTGGTAAGGATTTTGACGTCCTCAGGATTAGTGAGGTAACCCAAAAATATCTGAACAACCGGCATCTGCGTCAGGCGCAAAAGATCCCAGGTGCGGCCGTGGTTAGAACAGTCCTGCAGATCGGTGCGCGCCACGATTTCACGCTGGATGAAGCCGGAAAGGGTTTCACCAATGAGTGAGGAGTTTCCGGATTCGGAACCAAAGTAGAACGTGGCTACGCCGTGGGCCTTCTCGTTGGGATAAGAATCGCACGCCAAAGAGATGACCATATCGGCATCGAAGGCATTGGCCAGCTCGGCACGGGATTGCACGTCCGCATCATCGGTGCGGGGGCGCGAAATAATTGTTTCCATGCCGGCGGCGATCATGCGGCCTTCGATGCGTTGGGTGAGATCCCAAAGGATTTCTTGCTCAGAAATATCACCAAAACGGCCCTTGACCGTGAAGCCGGAGTCCCGGCCACTTAGTGCAGGGTCAATGACCACGCGCTTGCCCGCCAACTTTGGACCCGCATTGCGCACGCGCTCGCGCTCCAAAATATTGTGCGCGGAACCGCCGGTGATGCGGCGGCCGAGCAAGCTGAGCGCGCGAATAGTCGCGGGGCCACACACGCCGTCTTCCTGCAGCCCGCAATTGTGCTGGTATTCGGTTAAAGCGGCGTGGGTATTGCGGCCAAAATGACCATCGACGCGATCTTGATAGAAACCGAGCTCTTGCAGTTGTTGCTGCAATTGCGAAATGTCATCGCCCACCAATGGATTGGTGGGTTCATAGCTCAATACGCGGCTGCCCAGGGTATAAGAGGCTTGGCGCAATTCGCGCAGGGTGAGATCGTCGATCTCTCCCGTTGGGAGGATGCCGCGCGATTGCTGGAATGCCTTGAGCACTTCAGCGAGATCGGCGTCAAAGGTCTTATCAGTCTCGGAGTACTTCTGCTTTTTCCACGCAGACAGTTCGCCCGTGAAATCTGATAAGAGGCCAAGGCGAGCCAAGGTGGCGCGAGCTTCAGCTACGCGCACACTTGAATCACCAACCCGAAGAACGCGATTCACGCCTTTCACCCCTTCCACGGCCTAGGACTTTAGGCCGCATGGCAGATTTCCTACTTGGTAACTTTAGTAACAAGAGTAACAGTTATAACTGCTTTTTCACTTGCGCCACGATGTCATTTTTAGAACGCAGACCGACGAACTCGTCGACCTTCTCGCCATTGTTGAAAATCAATACATTTGGGATGGACATGATTTGGAACATGGCACCAAGGTTTCGTTCTTCATCGACGTTGACCTGGGCGATGGTGACTTCACCGTCGAGCTCATCTGCGACCTCTTCCAAGATCGGAGACAGCTTCTTGCATGGCCCGCACCATTCCGCCCAGAAGTCCACGACGACGGGTTTATCCGCCTCGATGACATCAGAACGGAATGATTCAGTGGTTACCTTTTTGACGTTGCTCATACTGGATCTAACGGTTTGCAGCCAAGAATTGTTCCGCATCCATGGCAGCGCGGCAGCCAGAACCTGCAGCGGTGATGGCCTGTTGATAATGATCATCTACCAAGTCACCGCAAGCGAAAACGCCTGGCAGAGTGGTCTTAGTAGAGGGCTGGTCAACCTCAACGTAACCATTATCATTGAGCTTCACCTGGCCGTTGAGGAAGGACGAACGCGGATCGTGGCCAATGGCAACGAACATGGCGGTTACGTCCAAGGTGGAGGTTTCCCCAGTCTCAACGTCCTTGAGCTCTAGGCCGCCGACCTTGCCGTCATCCTCAAGGACGCGCTCGACAACCTTATTGGTCTCCCATTTAATCTGCTCGTTGTCCTGGGCGCGGTCCAACATGATCTTGGAGGCGCGGAAGTTTTCGGAGCGGTTGACAATGGTGACTGACTCCGCGAACTTGGTCAGGAAGGTAGCTTCCTCCATAGCGGAATCGCCGCCGCCGATGACGGCGATGTTGTGGCCCTTGAAGAAGAAGCCATCGCACGTAGCGCAGGTAGAAACACCGCGGCCGGAGAGCTCTTCCTCACCGGGAATGCCAAGGTGGCGCGGTGCGGCGCCGGTGGCGAGGATTACCGTGCGGGCTTCAAAAACCTCATCGCCCACGTGGAGCTTTTTAATATCGCCCTCCAATTCAACGGAGTCGACGACTTCCATGCGCAGATCCGCACCAAAGCGGATTGACTGTGCCCGCATTTCTTCCATGAGCTCTGGGCCCATGATGCCCTTTTGGAAGCCCGGGTAGTTCTCTACCTCGGTGGTGTTCATTAATTCGCCACCGTATTCAAATCCCTCGAATACAATGGGGCTGAGTTCAGCACGAGCGGCATAAAGCGCGGCGGTATAACCGGCAGGTCCGGAACCTACGATGGCAACATCGTGGACGGTCATTGCTAACTCCCTAAAATCACAGTGTCATTTTGCGTAACGTCAAGAGTCTACCCGCCAGATTGCGAAACGTTCATATTGCAAAGGCTAGCGGCTGCGAAATTGATGCAAGAATGATGCGATATCGAGATGTAGTTAACCGATGGCTTCGCGCAGTACCTCCCGCGCGCGTGCCCGGCGAGATTTAACGGTGCCGGGTTTTACGCCTTGGGCGGTGGCGACTTCGTTGACGCGGAACCCGGCGACATCGGTAAGCATGAGTGCTTCGCGCTGGTCTTGCCTTAAAAGCTCCATGGCCTCGCGGACGACGAGCTGTTCCGCCAGGTTTTCGGATGGATTGTGTGCCAGCAGTGGATTGCGATCATCAGCAAAATCATCGCTATCGAGCGAGGCGTTTTCCCTATTAGCGCGGTGATTTAAATAGTCGTAGCCGGTGTTTTTAACCAGGCGGTGCAGCCACGTGCTTAAGGCAGATTCCCGCCGGTAGCTATGGAGATTGCAGCTAGCGCGCAGGAAGGCTTCTTGTACGACATCCTGCGCATCGTATTCATTCCTTGTATAACGCCGCGCCACAGTGGTCAGCCGCTTGCGGTGGCGCTCCACGATGGCGGAAAAGGCCTTATAATCCCCCTCGATAAAAGCATCAACTAATTCTTCGTCGCTGTGGTCAGGACTTAATGGCATCTGTAGATTCCCCCCGGATCAACAAGTGTTAAAGCAATTGTGACCCGGGGAGAACTCCGGCGCGAGCCGGCGGCGGTACAGTCTATTGACCGCCTACTGTTGGGCGCGCACGCGCAGGGTGCGGCGCAGGTGGTCGCGGCACTCCAGAAGCACGCGACGCAACGCACCCGGCAGATCCTTGTGCAGGAGATCCGTGGTGGCGGACTCCGCCATGGAAGTTTCCGGATAGAGTCCGCGGATCAGCCGGTTGGCTATCTCAATCGGGTGGTTATCCCAGATGTCTTCGACGTGGCGGAAGAACTCTTCGGCGAATTCTTCTTGCAGCTTTGCCGAGCGTGGGGCGTTGAAGCCGGCCAGCAGGGCATCGACCTCCGCATTGGAATATTCCCCTGGCGTCAGCGCGCTATCGAAGGCGGCCCGCTTGGTCTCCGGCGTGGGGAAGGCGTGGCTAGCGCCCAAGAATTCGGCGGCGCCGGTCAGAGTATTATCCCGCTGCTTTTCTGCCTCTAACTCATCCAGTGCGACGGCGTCGCGGGCGGCAAGGACGCGCAGGATGGACCAGCGGATCTGCGGATCGAGGCGCAGGCCCTCTACCGTGCCAGCGAGCAGGTCACGCAGGCGCTCGGTACCGGAGGCCTCCGGCGTTGCGGCCAGCGCGGCAATGGCGGTGCGGGCCAAAATGAGCTGCGCATCGGAGCCCGGATCCGCGGCGGCGAGCTGTTCCCACAGCGCATCGGCGAATTTGGCGCGCACCTGCTCGCGGCGATCTTCGGCCACGTAGTGCTGGATGGCAAAGTGGGCATTGCCGTAAGCGGTGGTCAGCAGCGTCGCATTGGTTTCTGCGGGCGCGTGCTTGGCGACGACCCCCACGTACTCCTCCGCAGTCCACTCCCCGTCCCTGGTGAGGTTCCACAACGAGGTCCAGATGACCGCGCGGCTAAGGCCATCCTGGACCTCGGAGAGGTGATCGCTAATGGTGGTAAGCGAAGCATCGTCGAAACGGACCTTGGCGTAGGTGTGGTCGGCATCGTTAAGCAGCAGCAATGCCGGGGCTTTCTCCCCCGCCGCCTCATCCACGATGGTGCGGTGGCCGCCGGCGGGAAGGTCGATGTCGAACTCGCGGTACTTGTTCAGGTGGGCATCAAAAAGCGCCACGCTCAGGCGGTGCGGGCGGGTCGTATCCTCGGCCTCGGCGCTCACCGCGAGCTCGGTGATCTTCTCACCCTCCGTGTGCATCTCCGGGGTGAGGGTATCCGGACCCCAGGTACGCAGCCATGCCTTTGACCAGGAATCGAGGTCGCGGTCAGTGTGCTTTTTCAGGGCCGTGAGCAGGTCATCGAAGGTGGCCGCGGCAAACGCATGCTCCTGGAAGTAATCCCGCGCCCCCGCATAAAAGTTATCGCGGCCCACGTAGTGCACGAGCTGCTTGAGCACCGCCGCGCCCTTGGCATAGGTAATGCCATCGAAGTTCTGGCGCGCGGCATCGACGTCTGGGATTTCGGCCTTGATGGGGTGTGTGGTGGGAAGCTGATCCTGCAGGTAAGCCCAGTTTTTGCGCTGGCCGGCGAAGTTGACCCAGGCCTCTTCGTAGGCGGTGGCGTGCACGGAGGCATCGGCGCCCATGAACTCGGCAAAGGACTCCTTGAGCCAGAGATCGTCCCACCACTGCGGGGTGACAAGATCGCCGAACCACATGTGGGACATCTCGTGCAGAATGGTATTTGCGCGAGCGGCCTTCTGGCTGCGGGTGGCTTTAGAGCGGAAGATATAGCTTTCCGTAAAGGTCACCAGGCCCGGGTTCTCCATGGCGCCGAGGTTATATTCCGGCACGAAGATGGAATCGTACTTGCCCCAAGGGTAGGCAAAGCCGAAGTTCTCGTGGAAATAGTCCATGCCCTGCGCGGTAAGTTCCAGAATCTCCTCGTCCAAGTATTCAAACATGGAGGCGCGGGCAAAGGCGCGCAGCTGCGCGGAGTGATCGCCATCCGGCGAGGTCCAGATGCGTTCCTGATACTTATATGGCCCAGCGGCAAAAGAGGTGAGGTATGTAGAAAGCGGCGGGGTGGGTGCGAAGCGAACCGTAGCATTGTCCCCGTGCTCCTCGCGCCCGATCTCGGGCTGATTGGAGAGGATCTGCCAGTCCTTCGGCGCGGTCATGGTGACATGGAACGGTGCCTTGAGATCCGGCTGCTCAAAGCAGGGGAAGATGCGGCGGGCATCGGAAGGCTCGAGGTGCGAGTACAGATAGGTCGCGTCATCGGCCTGGTCGTGCATGCGGTGCAAACCCTGGCCCGTACGCGAGTAGCGCGAGGCGCCAGTGACCTCAATGGTTAGCTCCTCCCCCACCGGTAGCCCGTGGAGGTGGATAATGCTGCCATCAAAGTCGACGTCCTGCGCCTGACCGTTAACCGTTACCTGCTCTACCGATTCTCCCAGGTAGTCCAGGAAAAGCTCGGGCTCGGTGGTGGTGAGCTCGATGCGGCTCGTCGCGCCGAACGTCGGGCTTTCCTTCACCTGAGATAAATCCAGGTGCAGGTGGTATGCCCGCAGGTCTACTGCTGCAGCGCGCTCCTGGAGCAGCTCGTGTTGGGTTTTATCGCGTTGTGTCATCATAGTTAGAAACTATAGTTACCGCAGAAGCTGGGCTCAGGAAGATGTGCTCCTGAATCTGCGACGAGCATTTCAACCGGCGACAATCCACCGAGAATTACTGCCTCTTTGTGGGCCCGATGGATCGATCGTGGCTTGTCCCATTTTTTTCAAATGGCGCAGGATATCAGTTATCATCTTTCTGTCGACACCTAGTTCCTCGGCCGTCTCCCGTGCGGAGAGTACTTCGCCTGCTTCAAGCTGTGCCAAAATCCAATCTTGCACTGAGGCCGATGAAATTGCTCCTTGTTTATTCAATCCCATGAGTTTCCTCGCGTCACCAGACAGGATCCATTCCCCGGCGTTCCGAAGCCTTTCCAGGTATCCAATAGACGAATACCACTGGAGAATATCTTGGGCTTCTTGCTCGGTGACCTGCATTAGAGCGGCTGTGGATCGGTTGAGCAAAATCTTGTGATCCATGAGTTGGCGTGCGATAAGTAACCCATTGATACTTTCGAACGCCTTGTCCGGGTAATGGTCGTTTAATTTAGCTAACGCATAGACAAAGTCCTTGTCTACCTCACCAGAAGATAGGCTTACTTCGACAAAATTCTCCGCTGTATGCAAAGCCGGGGTATGGCGTCCACTAGCTAACATCGCTGCCCACATGCGGTCGAAACCCCGTGAAGATTCCTCTGCAAGGTCCAGCATTCTTAAGGCAGCCATGAGTCGCGGATTGCGGGGAATCGATTGAGTAGTTAAGATTCGCTTTTCTGTGACTCCCACTGGCAACGGTCCTGGTGACCACACAGTAAGCGCTGTCGGTGATTGGTCAATGACTACTGCACTACTAGCATCCCAATCCCTGTGTGCGAGAGCGTTAGAAATGACCTCGTCCACTGCGGTCTCAGGAAAGGCTGGGATAGAAATCTCTTGCCCATTTGGGAAGGTCACGCGTGCAACTTCTGTTCGTGCTGCGGTTGCTACGAGCTCTTTTAGCCTCAGGTAGGCGGTGATCAAAGGTGCAGATATTTCCGTGGCCTGGGGATCTCCTCCAGGTACCTCACGGGCCAAGTGTCTGATGGTAGTTCGACTGTTGGCTGGAGTAATGAACAGGATTTCTGCGGCGTAGGTTAACTGACCATCGCGGGTGAGAAGACCGAGCTCGGAAAGTAGTTCATTGGTCGTGTGGGGTACTCGATCTAAGGAACCTGAAGCCGATCGTGCTTTTTTGAGGAGCCGGCGCGCTTGATCGATGGCTGTAGCATCCAAATCTTCGAAAGAATATCGGGACTCAGCTGCAGAAAAGTCCGGATTTGCGCGCTGAAAGGCGATGGAGCGCCGCTCTTCTTCAGAAAGTGGCACGCACGAGGTGCCTCTGCGAATGCTGGCCTGCCCTTTCGGGCGTTGGTAAAGTGTCAACCCCTTGGGAATTCGCAGACAAATAAGCCGCTGACCGCAATAGTTAAGTTCAGTTCCTTCTACTCTGATTCCAGGTTGAGTACCATTAAATATTTTCTGCTCAATCCATTCGATGCTGCGTGAGGTTCCGGTAAAAGCTGCGGCACCTGCCCTTTTATCTGAAACGCCCAAGACGATATGGCAAACCCCGTCGTTCGCGTTGGAAAAGCATATGGTTTCATCAATGAGGAATTCAGTAAGTGAAGCATCTGGGTTTCGATTCTGTGGATGTGTTGCGGGATCTTCTTTGAAGTCCAAAACCTGACTCTCTTGGCTATCGGCGGTAGCACCTTCCTCGATAGCTTTGAGAGCTGCGTAAACGGCCTGCAATTCTGCCTCAGACATAAATGAATGCTAGCACAAGTTGTTTCAAACAACTTGTGCACAACTCCTCGAAGCTTAATTATTCGATTACAACAGATGTGCTGGTCAGAAGAGTAGCAAGTTGTTTGAAGTTGTTTACCTTAAAATCGCGCGGCGATTCCAGGGTCGTAAACGAGGGACCTAGGAATTTCTTTAAAAACCCAGCCTAACTTCGATATTTTGGGCAAACTGCTACTTCCGGCGGGGGTGCTAACTCGCGAATACTTGGGGGCTTCGCGGAACCCAGAAGTTGTTTGAAATAACTATACACAACTCTCAACTAATATAATTCGGTCGCTTCTTCATACCTGCAGCTCAAGGTATAAATTCAAGTTGTTTGAAGTTGTTGTGGAGTTGTTTTGTGCTGGCCGAGTAATTGCCCAGACAAGGCACCAAACCTGAAAGATTTGCCTGGGGAATACGACTAAAGCCCGCGGCCGAGTGGGTACGCGGCGCGGGCTTTAGTTGTTGGTAACCAGGGGCAGTGAGAGCCCAAGGTTTTCAAAGAAGTGCGATTACTGCTTGATGGCAGAAACCTCGAGCTCGATCTTGATGTCTTCAGAAACGAGGACGCCGCCGGTCTTGAGCGGAGCGTTGAAGTCGATGCCGAAGTCTTTGCGGTTGATCTTGGTCTGTGCCTCGAAGCCCAGGCGGAAGTTGCCGAACGGGTCCTCAGCGGTAGCGACCTCTTCAACCTTGAGGTCGACGGACTTGGTGGTGCCCTTGATGGTGAGGTCACCGGTGACGGTGCCGTTGCCGTCTTCGTCAACGTTGACGTTGGTGGTGGTGAAGGAAAGCTCTGGGTACTGCTCCACGTTGAAGAAGTCTTCGTTCTTTACGTGGCCATCGCGGTCCTCGTTACCGGTGGAGATGGAGTCAGCCTTGATGGTGGCCTCTGCGGTGGAGTCGGCGATGTTCTCGGCGACGTTGATGGTGCCTTCGAATTCACCGAAGTTGCCGCGCACCTTGGTGACCATGGCGTGCTTGGTAACGAAGCCGATGACGGTGTGCTCTTTGTCGATGGTGTAGGTACCTGCTGCGAGGGACATAATTGATTCTCCTAACGTTGTTGTTGATGTAGCACCAACCACGATACCTGACTGGGCAATTTAGTCAAGCCTTGAAGTAAAATTTCTTTTTCCAACTCGTTGACCTCGGTCTTAAGGATGGCCTACAAGCTGGACCTCCCCCAGTGTAACCTCTTTTGACTTAGGCAGTTCTGTGATGACTATGAGCGCGGCATCGAATTGCTGCGGCGTTTCTTTCAGCTCCAAGTCTTCGTTTGCGTGCTTGAACTTGCCCTCCGCCAATTTGGGAAGAGAGCTCAGCTGTGGGTGCTCCGGATCGAAATCGTCTTTGTTGACGCCATAGATTTCATAGTGCGCGCCATTGGACCTGGTGTGGGTCACGGTCATGACGGAAAGATGGGCCGGGTTATCCAGGGTGAGTAAGGCGCCTGAACCGGTTTCCTTCGTGGACCAGGTGGTGATCGTCTTGCCATCGGTAAGCTGCTCATTATCCTCGCCGTCTGGCACCGTGATAGCGGACGATTCCTTGAGGTGCACCGGCGGGGTATCCGGGATCACCGTGGAGCCCTGCACGGTTTCGGTAACGGAACCGGTCTTTTCCACATCGCTGAGCAGGGACATGATCCACGTCGTGAGCGCTGCCATGCCCACGACAAAGATGGTGGCGAAAATGCCGATGACCACGACGCCGGAGCCCGAGTAACCGCGGCCGCCAAAGCCGGGTTCTTGCTTCGGATCCTCTTCCTGCGAGGGTTCATCTTCAACGACCACGGGGAGGGCCTCCGTCTTTTCTTCCTGTTCTTCTGGGGCGAATTCGCGCAGGCGCTTGGCGATGCCCGCCGAGGTCAACCCCTCTGCTTCCTGCAGCTCTTCCAGCTTTTCTTCGCGGGTCTCTGCATCCGCGGCATCAAAGGCCAGTCGTGCTGCTTCGAGGCGTTCTGCGGCCTCATCGGCGGTGAGGTTGGCGTCATCGGAAATATCGCGCAGCTTCTTTGGCGATGGTTCGGTGGATTCAACCAGCATGCTCAGCGCGGAGCTGAGGGCCTCGCGGTCGCTTTCCGCAGACGTCCCATCCAGCACAGCGGGGAAGGCAACCTTGACGATGCCGGAGGTGGATACGCGGAAGCGGTCGCGGTGCTCGACGCCGAGGATCAGGCCGGCGTCGTGGGCCGTGGCGGCATCGGCAAACAGCGGCGCTGTAGCGCGGGCGACGGAATTGGGGTCGAGGTTATCTGCCTCTGCCACCTGCTTGAGGGAGGTACCCTCAAACCAATCCGCCACCACCAGGCAGCCGGTGCGGTAGGACAAAATCTCGATATTATCCGCCATGGTCTCCAGGTTGAGCTCGGCCAAACGCCGCGTATTGCGGGAGATTTCGGCGGAGCGGCGGGCAGAGACCGTAGGCGTCGATGGCGCGATGGGCGCCTGGGTATTGGTATCGACGAACGTCAGCGCCACGAGGCGGCCGGTGGATTGCTCGCGGGCCTGCCAGAACCGAGCGCCGGATACAGCGCCGTGATCCTGCAAGAGGCGGAAGCGACCGTCCGAGACAGGGGCGCCGGGGACCAAGCGCGGGCCGCGGACGATACCGGCGGACATTGGTGGCGGCACCAAGGTGGCATTGAAGGAATCCTGCGTATAGACCGGCTGGATTTCCTGCAGGTCTGGTTCCTCGACCTCGATGGCCTTGGAACTGTCCACCGTGATGAACCGGGACATTCCCGGGATGCGCTGGAGGGCGCGTGCCAGGTTCTGCACCTCGGGCAGGGAGGACTTGGACAGGACGATCCCGGTGATAATCACAAAGACGATGCCCAGCACGACGACCTTGACCAGCGAGACGATCGAAGGCAGTTGCTCCGGCAAGACCAACTGCGCGATCCAGTACAGCGCCCACGAGGCAACCAGACCCACCGCGCCGGCGCCGGCGGACCAGAGGACCGTCTGGGTTACGGCCTTGCCGCCCAGGCTGCCCAGCTTGCGCTTGAGCAGGAAGCCGCCGATGACCGCACCGGAGACAAAACCGAAGCCGTTGGCGGTACCGAGGAGGATGACCACTCGGTCCGGGTTGCTCGTCATCAGCGGCGCCAGCAAGGTCAGCACAACCTTGGTCAGCGTGATGCCGGCAATGATGAAGGTGGGCGTCCACGCCTCTTCCCTGGCGTAGAAAACGCGCAGGTGCAGCAGCACCAGCGCATAGGGGATCAAAGTAAAGGCGGAAAAACTGATGGTGAGGCCGAGCTGCTCCGCGCTATCTGCGCCATAGGCGCCGTATTGGAACAGCGCGCGGGCGATGGGCACGCCGAAGCCTGTCATGAAAATGACGATGGGGATTAGCGCGATGAAGGTCAGCTTGGTACCCAAGGTGAGGTCGCGTACCACGGCATCGACATCGCCATCGGCGGCATTGCGCGAAAGCCGCGGCATGATGGCGGTCAACAAGGTCACGCCGATAACGCCATAGGGCACCTGCAGCATCAGCCACGCGTTCTGGTACACCAGCGGCGCACCGGCATCGGCATACGCCGCCACGCGGGAGGTGACCACGTAACCCAGCTGGGAGATGGCCACATAGGTAATAATGGCCAGCGCCATGCCGCCGAATTGCTTGATGCGGGCATCGAGGCCCCACTTCGGGCGCAGGTTGATGCCGGCCTTCTTCAGGTACGGCACAAGGATCAAGCACTGCACGATCACTGCAGTGGTGGTGCCCAGACCCAGCAGCATGATGTGTGGATCCGCCACCGGCGTAGGCTCGTGTGGGTCGAGGCGACCTGGCAAAAATCGATACGCCAGGAGGACGCTGATGGAAATGATGTTATTGACCACCGGCGCCCAGGCGCCAGGGCCGAAGATATTCTTGGTATTTAAGACCGCCTGGAAGAGGGCAAAAAGGCCGTAGAACAGGATCTGCGGCAAGAGCAAGAAGGCCAATGATGTTGCCTGCACGGCATTGGCCTTGGAATCTTCAGGCAGCATCATCCTCGTTAATAATGGCGCGAAGATAACGGAGAGGATGGTGACGATGCCCAGGATCGAAAACGCCAGGGTAAAAAGTCTTCGGACGAAGGTTTCGCCGCGGTCCGAGTCTTCCTTCTCCGCGCGCACCAAGACCGGAACCACCAGTGAGGTCAGCACCGCGCCCAGCACGATTTCGGTGACCAGGTTGGGAATCTGGTTGGCGCTACTGAAGGCCGTACCCACCGTGGCACCCAGGGTGGCGCCGATCAGCATCTGCCGCAGGAAGCCGGTGATGCGTGAGAGCAGCGTGGCAATGGCCATCGTCCCCGTCGCGCGGATCACGTCCTGATTAGAGGCCTCGATCTCCGCATTGCGGCCAGTCAGCGCGGATTTATCTTCCTCAGGGGGAACAGTAGTGTTCTGCACTGAGGGCTTGGGCCGCTTTTCCGGTACCGGTGCGGGTGGAGAGGCGCGCACGATGCGGCTGCGCGCGCCGGCGGTAACCGGGACACGGTTCTCTTCCGCATTTGGGGCGGTATCCGTGGGGTCTACCGCGCCCGCAGGTGCCTTCTCCGCGTGGTGGGCCTGACGGCCATCTTTTTCGGTCATAGAGGATACAACTTCAACTTTTACTTTTCAGCCTTGTGATTTTTGCGTCGGTGACGGCCAAGCCGAAAGAGCGTAGCCAAAACCAGCGCGAGAGCGCCGGCTATGCCGGCAGCGTATAAGGTTACGATACCGGCACGTGTCTGCACGGAGATAGTGATGGGCTGCGAAATGGTCTGATCTTTAGGTGTGGCCAGCCACAGCCCAATATCTGTGCGATCCGCGTCCTTCGGCATATCAGCGGTCATGGATACAGTAATAGAGCCCTTAGCGGGAATACGGACGCTTTTGGGCGTGTTGAGCCGCGCGCCATCGGGGGCATCGTATTGCAGCTTTGCCTCCACCGGCAATGGCAGGCCATTTTCGGCCACGATGAGCAGCGGCGATGACTCAGATACGCGGGTATAAACATTGCCCGGCGGGATGAGGGAAACGGAATCGCGCAAATCCCGCAGCGTATTAGAGTGCATCTCCATAGTGCGGGAAAAGGACTGGCGCGCTGCCGCGTGGGTGGCCAAGCTATCGCGATTATTAAGCGATAAGGAATTGAGGAGATCGCGGCGCAGCGGCAGCACGAATTCAGAGCGCGTCATGGTGATATCAGGGTCATCGACCACGATATTCATCAGCTCATCGGTATAGCGCGCCTGTTGCTCAACGCGGGCCAATTCGGGTTCCGAAAAGACCGCCGGATCGATAAAGGGGCTGCCGGTGGGAGCGTTCGGATCGCCCTGCTGCAATTCCACCGCGCTGATCCCGCGGGGACGGGAGTGGCCGGAGTCGAGCAAGTCTTCCGCGGCGGCGAGTGCATGTTCGGCCGCGCTTGGGTCTAAGTAGTTGGGAAGCTTGGCCACGGTATCTTCCCCGCCCGCGA
Organism: Corynebacterium tuingiense; assembly: GCF_046718165.1. Classification (NCBI taxonomy): domain Bacteria; kingdom Bacillati; phylum Actinomycetota; class Actinomycetes; order Mycobacteriales; family Corynebacteriaceae; genus Corynebacterium; species Corynebacterium tuingiense. The sequence goes on along the minus strand of NZ_CP177101.1, from coordinate 2,375,451 downwards.
GGCTGAGGGCCGCCTCGCCCGTGATGGCGCGAGACAGAGCAGAATCTTTGGCGTAGTCATAGCGCAGCTCCGGGTTGGAATAGCCCACCGTCTGCGGCTTGGAGCCGGTTTGGGATAGCAGGGCGCCAAGGGAGGAATCGAAAGTCGCGGCCTCGCCGGACCAGTTCGAGTTATCCGCAACCAGGGATGGAACCGGCAATTTTTGGTCAATATAGCCGGAACCTACCGCCAAGATATTGCTGGCCGGGGCCTTGCCCAGGACGCGTTCGATGGTTTGGTTGCCGCGCTGCAAACCCTCAAAGACAAGGGCGGGATTATTAGCCCTTGCTACCGCAGAGGCATTCGCATTGGCCCAGGGCATGGCGATGAAGCAATCCAACTCGCGCAGGCGCTCCAGCCACCGCTCGGCATCATTTTTCGCATCGCCTGGCTCCCCCTTGTCATCGTCACTGCCCCGCGACCAGGAATCGCGCAGGCGCTTGGGGCGATCGCCTTGGGCGGGGCGGGTGGAATTGACCGTATAGCCTTGCGACATGCGGTTGACGGTATCGAGCAGCGCGGGGTCGATGGCCACACAGCCGGCCCCCTGCAGGTCATGATCCTCGTAGGTAGAAACCAACTTATCGAGGCGGCCGCCTTCGTGCAGCTCGTGCCCTAACTCATCGGAGGACAAGATGAGCTCTTCTCCCCCGAGCCCGCCGGGGACGATGTTTAAGTTCGCGCTGATGGGATAGACCACCGTGAGATCGTGCGATTGGGGTTCTTCGGCTTCGTCGTGTTCTTCTTCTGGTGCCGCTTCTTCCGCTGCCGCGGTATGTCCGGCATCTGTCGGCCCGTCTCCAGAGAACTGGGCCACAAAGCGTTCCTCTGCCAAGCTGACCGCATCGCCCTCGAGAGTGCCGGTCAGGGTAAATAACAGCGGATAGGCGCCGGGTTCATTGATTGCCAAGGTACGCTCGGCATCTAAGCCACTGGGCACGGTGAAGCTTATCTCCCGGGTTTCCCCTGGCTGCAGCGGTGCTGTCGTCATACCCGAGCCATAATAAGGAAAATCGCCGGTGGCCATTTCCGTACGCGCTTCTGCCGCATCGGCCACGCTATCGCCGCGGCGGCTAGTTACCTGCAGATCTTCCAAGGGCTGATCGGTGGGGTTATGCACGCGGAAGCGAAGCTGCAGGTCAGTGCCTACGGTAAAGGGCTGGGCATCGATAAGATCCAGATCGGCGCGCTCCGGCCCGCGCGCGCCCAACCAGGCTTGGATATCCTTCTGCTCGTCCGGGACAGAGTCCATTTGGGCCGCCGCGCTTGGTAAGAACAATCCCCAACCGGCAAGTACCGCGCAACCGCCAGCCGCGGCGAGTGATCTGAGGCGCTTGTGCATTAGCGTGGGGTCGCTTTCCCTGCGTCGGCTTCCTTTCGTGCGAGATCCGGGAGGAGATCGTGCGCGATGCGCGCGAGCTTACGTTCGTCCGCGTACGCCAAGTGCTCGATGAGTTCAGAAACGGGAACCCAGGACACCTCGGTAACCTCTGGATCCTCATCGTTCATGATGCCGTCCACAAAGCGCAGCAGATGGTGGTGCACCGTCTTGTGAATGCGGACGCCATCAGAAACGAACCAATAATCGATCACGCCGAGGTCAGCGAAAACCTCGCCAGAAATACCGGTTTCTTCCCATACCTCGCGCTCTGCGGTGACCTCCTTGGCCTCGTCATTTTCCAAGTGCCCCTTGGGCATGGACCACAATAAACGCCCGCGGCGGTCTAAGCGCCCAATCAGCGCTACGTAGACGCGGGACAGGTCCGCCTTACCGTTGCCGTCGACGCACTCGGCCAGCCCGGAGATTACGAGCCCGCCCGCAGATGTCTCATCGCGGGTCTCCATGACGGTGGAGGTGCCGTGATTATTGCCGCCGCGTTGCTGCCTGCGCTGCTGGGTGTTGCGGCGCGTGCGGTTATCCGGCCGCCGCCGGCGCCGGCGCCGGTTACGGCTACGGCCGCCTCCTTTGGAGGGGCCTTGCGCGGAGCCTTGTTCTTGGTTAGTCATCCCTGCCAATCGTAGTAGACTCTCACCCGTGAATTTTCAGGACACTCAGTTAATCGGCGTTCTTGCGCGCGCGGAGTCTACCGTGAACTCGCTCAGTGGCTTATTGAGCGGGCTGGTGGAGAAATTCAGCGCGCGCGGACATGCCCTCTACCTCGTGGGCGGCTCGGTGCGCGATGCCCTCCTCGGCCGCTTGGGCAATGATCTGGACTTCACCACCCCAGCGCGCCCAGAGGTGGTCAAGGAAATCCTGGATGAGTGGGCCGAAACGGTATGGGATACCGGCATTGCCTATGGCACCGTATCCGCCGTGTACAAGGGCCAACAGATAGAAATCACCACCTTCCGCTCTGATTCCTATGATGGGCAGTCCCGCAACCCCGAGGTCATCTACGGCGATAGCCTGGAAGGCGATTTGGTGCGGCGCGACTTCAAGGTCAATGCCATGGCTATTGAGCTGCTTGCCGATGCCACCTTTGAGTTCCACGATCCCCTCGGCGGCCTCCACGATGTGGCCAACAAGGTGCTCGACACCCCCGATAAACCGGAAATCTCCTTCCACGATGATCCACTGCGGATGCTGCGCGCCGCGCGCTTTGCGTCCCAATTAGAGTTTCACGTGGCAGACCGCGTGGTTGCTGCCATGCGCGATATGGCGGCAGAGATCCAGCGGATTACGGTAGAGCGCGTTCAAGTGGAGCTGGATAAGCTCATCTGCGGCAAGGCGCCGTGGGATGGCATCGACCTACTGGTCAATACCGGGATTGCGGACTATATCTTCCCGGAGATCCCTGCCCTGCGCATGACCACGGACGAGCACGCGCAGCATAAGGACGTCTACGCGCATTCGTTGAAGGTGCTGCGCCAGGCGATGGATCAAGAAGAGGACGGTCCCGACTTGGTATTGCGGTGGGCCGCATTGCTGCATGACATCGGCAAGCCCGATACCTTCGATAACACCGACGGTAAGGTTTCTTTCCACCACCACGAGGTGGTGGGCGCCAAGCTCACGCGGAAGCGGCTGCGGAAGCTGAAATACCCCAAGGCCACGACGGAAGATATTGGCCAGTTGGTGTACCTGCACATGCGTTTCCATGGCTTTGGGGAAAATCAATGGACCGATTCTGCCGTGCGGCGCTATGTGAACGACGCGGGTGACCTCCTTCCCCGCCTGCACAAGCTGGTGCGCGCCGATTGCACTACCCGCAATGCCAAGAAGGCGCGCCGCTTGCAGCGCACCTATGACCAATTGGAGGAGCGAATCGCGGAGATTGGCCGCAAGGAAGACCTCGCGCGGGTGCGCCCGGACCTCGATGGTAACGAGATCATGGAAATCCTGGGCCTCTCCCCTGGGCCCGAAGTGGGTCAGGCTTGGTCCTACTTGAAGGAAATGCGCTTGGAGTACGGCCCCCTCGAGCGGGAAGAGGCTATTGCGAAGTTGCGTCAGTGGTGGGAGTCTAAACAGTGATGTTTGCCGATAGATTATTTAATGCCCTCGAGCGCAACGAACCCGCCCCTGGGCAATTACTCGTGTCCGCACCGGGGATGCTGTCCCCAGAATTCGCCCGTTCTGTCATCCTGCTGGTTGAGCACAATGACATGATGACCTTTGGCGTGGACCTCACTAAGCGCTCAGAAGTGGCCATTTTTAACGTGCTTCCAGAATGGATGCCCGTCGTTGCTAAACCGCAGGCGCTGTATATCGGCGGTCCGCTCAACCAGCAATCCGTCGTGGGCTTGGCGCAGACCAAGCAAGGTGTGGATCCAGATAAAGAAGAACAACTCAGCCGCCTCGCACCGCGCCTAGCGCACGTGGATCTGCGCTCCAACCCGGAAGATATCGAGCCGCTGGTCACCGGGATGCGCATGTTTGCCGGTTACGCCGAGTGGGGTCCCGGGCAACTGGAGGAAGAAATCGAAGCCGGCGAATGGTTCGTAGCACCCGCCCTAGCGCAGGACGTGGTGGCCCCAGGCCCGGCCGATCTATGGGCCGATGTCATGAAACGCCAGCCTATGCCCTTGCCGTTGTATTCCACCTATCCCGTGAATGTGGATGATAATTAATTCCTAGGCGGCGGAAAGTGATCGGTTACACTAACCCGTATGCGCGAGGAAATCCACAAGGGCATTAAAGACACGTGGGCGGCGGCTCTCGGGCTAATTCCATTGGGCTTGGCTTTTGGCCTCCTGATGGTCCAATCCGGCTTTAGCTGGTGGTGGACGCCCATATTTTCCATCGTCATCTACGCCGGTTCTATGGAGTTTCTCGCCATTTCCATGGTTACCGGCGGAGTTTCCGCGCTTTCCTCGCTGCTTACCGGTTTTATGGTGAATTTCCGCCATATCTTTTATGGGCTAACGTTTCCCCGCAAGCGGATTAAGTCCCCCGTGGGCAAGGCCTATTCCACCTATGCCCTCACGGATGAAACGTATGCCATCGTCTCGGCACTGCCGCGCGAGGAGCGGCTGAGCGGCACCCGCATCCTGAGCATCCAAATCTTTTGCCAAATGCTGTGGGTGGGCGGCGGACTCGTTGGTGCACTCGCCGGCCAGGTAATCCCCTCCTCCGTCGAGGGAATGGAATTCGCGCTTGTTGCCCTCTTCGTCGTCTTGGCGATGGACTCCTTCCGCAATAATCAGGATCTGTTCCTCCCGCTATCCGCTGCAGCCTTGGGTATTCTCGCCGCTTTCATTACCCCGGGGCAGCTGCTGATGCTCTCCCTGAGCGCCTATTTCCTGTTGCTCATCATTCGCTATCTATCGCCTCGCGTAGATAACGCGCTCACCTGGCGGCTGCAGCCGCTTGCCTCCACGACCGTGAAGGAGGATGACTAAATGCCGGCGGGAGTCAGCTTAGGCGCGATTGCCGCGGTCCTTATCCCCGTTGGCATCGTGACCGTTTTATTGCGGGAGCTTCCCTTCTCCGCAAAGAAGTGGATGAAAGATAGCGAGTTCTTTTCGCTGCTGGGCTTGATGATGCCCGTGGGCGTAATGACGATCCTGGTGGTCTATGCCGTTGCCGGACAGGCGGATGGCACCGGCGGCCTATGGCCAGTCTTGCTGGGTGTGTTGGTCACCGCTGGGCTGCACAGGTGGAAGCGGGATTCCGGATTATCCATCTTCTGCGGGACCGCGTTCTATATGATCCTAGTGAACTTGGTGCTCTAGCCCGCGCTTAGCTAAAGCCCAAACTTGGTGGTAGCCTCCGTCCACAGCGCCTCAAACTGTTCTTGGTTCATATAGCGGGCGCTAATATCCGGGAACTCATCGTAGGTATCGGGGTGCGGAACTACTTCTTGCGGCTTGTCCACGTTTCCCGTGGAACTATTTGGGGTCGCTACACCGACGATGGAGTCCGCGGGATCCAAAGCGATCATGCGATGCATGCGGCAGCGCTGGGCATCGTGTTCTTCTAATTCTGCGAGGTGGACCGCTGAGCCCACTCCCGGGACGGATAGTTCGGTGCGCACATAAAGGTAATTAGCCATGGGAACCTAGTGTAGTTGCTCCTCCTTCTCCTGCGAGTACTGGGATGCCAACAGTGAGCAGATCATCAGCTGCACCTGGTGGTAAATCATCAGCGGGAGTATCAATAGACCTAGCGATGTCGGACCTGAGGCAAACATGACTGAGGCCATGGGGAGGCCGGTGGCCAAGGATTTCTTAGAGCCACAGAATTGGATCGCAATAGTATCGGCGCGAGAAAATCCAAGTTTTCCGGAGACAAATCGCGTCAGCCACAACATGAAGATAACGAATCCCGCGGCGAAAGCGACGAGGAAGACAATCTCCCAGACAGAAATGGCGGACCAGATTCCATCCACCACGCCCTTGGAGAAGGCCGAATAGACCACCATAGCAATGGACCCGCGGTCCACCACCTTTGTAGCCTTGCTCTGGGCGAAGTTCGCTATCCAGCGTCTAGTTAGTTGGCCCAACACAAAGGGCGCGAGAAGCAAAAGGGAGATTTCCCCAAAGACGGAGGTATCGATATGCAGTCCGGAACCGCTACCCATGAGCAGCATAACTAGGACTGGCGTGATGAAGACGCCGGCCAAGTTGGAGGTCGAGGCGGAGACAATGGCCCCAGATACGTTCCCCTTCGCAATGGAGGTAAACGCCACTGAGGACTGCACGGTGGACGGGACCAGCGTGAGGAATAGTATTCCCATGTAGATATCGTCCGAAATGAACCCAGTGAGGGGCCGTAGGGTCAAGCCAATGAGGGGATAAATAACGAAGGTGAACGCGAGAATGGTGAGGTGGAGCCGCCAGTGCTTGAGCCCATTTAAGGCTTCTTGGGTGGATAACCGCGCGCCGTAAAGGAAGAATAACAGCGCGATCGCTACATTCGTCAGACTGCCAAAGACGTCAGCGAAGGTGCCGCGGGCCGGTGCAATGATCGCGATTGCCACGGCCGTAAGGATGAGGACGATGAGCGGATCCGGCTTTTTAAGTCTGTGCAGCATGACCCAAAGTGTAAACCGTCGCGCTTGGTTCCACGAAAGGTAGTGCGGATAATTTTCTTCCGTGTGCTCCTCTTAAGCCGCGTGGTTTCACGTGAAACCATGAGCGTAGAGGGTGCGGCGTCCGCGGGAGTTACGCGGTAGTGACCTTTGCGCCCTCTTGGCTTATCTCAAATTCTTTGAGCGGGTCCCGACCCGGGCCTTCGATGACCGAACCATCTTGCAGGTTATAGGACGTATGATGCGCCGTGCAGGTGGCAGTCATACCGTCGATCTCCGTGATGGGGTTTTGTTGGTGCGGACAGGTTTGGGAGTAGGCCTTAAACTCTCCCTCTTGCGGCTGTGTGAAGATTACTCCGTCGACGATGATGCCGGAGCCTACGGGAATGACCGTTGCCGCGATTTCCGCGGATGGTTCTGAGCCGCAGGCCGCGAGGTACGCACCTGCGAAAGTCGTAGCGGATCCGAGCAGGAACATGCGGCGTGAACAGATAGTCATAGCCCCTACTCTATCCTGAATGGTTTAAGGCCGGAACATGATTTCGGCAACGGTTAGTGAAGTGTTTGCAGGCATCAGAAGTAAAACGGTTCGGTACAGGTTTCACGTGAAACACGCCATTAGGAAAGGCTGCCGTTCCAGGTGTCGACGGAACCAGACTCGGTGGGCGTGAGTTCATATGTGCCGGAATCTAGACCCAAGTCATTAACGATGGGGTGTGGCCCCTCCCCTCCTGCGGCTTGTGATTCTGGATCAATCCGGTGTGAATCGGCGACATAAGAGCCGATGCTGAAAGTGGAAACGGCGATTGCGGCGAGGGCTGTGGTTTTCTTCATGCCTACCATTGTCTACCCTTGCCTGCGCCAGGTGTAGTGGCTGAGCCGAGCTGTGCGGAACCTCTATGCGAGTTCCAGGAATTTCCACAGGAAGCGCAGTAAGTGGAATAATTCCAATATAGGCGGGGCCCAATATGGAATGCACCATGGTGAATGGCTAGTTTAATTTAGTTGTGACGAAAAGGGTGCAGATCCGTGTTCCAGAACAATAACGTCACAGTGTCATAAAAAATCTCCCTCGCTTGTCTCTGTATGCGGCGATTGCCGAACAGGGACGGGAGGGAGAAAAAGCGAAAGCTAATTATTTAGTTATCAGAGTGGCGGGCGGCCTGGCGGAGTGCGCCCAGATCAACCTCGGGCTGGGCGGCGGAGTCAGTGGAGGCCTCTTCCCCACCGCAGCCGCCGGAGCCACAGTTGCAGCTATCGCCACAACCCTCGTCATCGGCATGCGCTTGCTCATAAAGAAATGCCGCGCGGGATCCAAGGTTCGAACCGACGGAAAGCGCGAGGACCGCGATGACGAAAGTGGTGACCGGAATGAGCCACATCCAACCCTCCGCGCGGAAGGCTACGACGCCACCGAAAAGTAGCGATACTCCACCTAGGGCCCAGAAGGGACCGGCGACGGCGTGGGCATTATCCCATGCTTCTCGTGACTTTCGGATTTCTTGTAAACGCAAGCCGATGTATTTATTGCCGGGCAACCGCTTGGTGGCGGCGAGCGCGCCCACCGCGATAAGGAAAACGGCAAGGACTAAAAATATGATTCCCACTGCGACCATATCCTTAGTGTAATCCTGTAACGCCATATTGGAAATTAACCTACGGGGCTTGTGTCTTAAATATAAGGCGGCTCGGGTAATATTCAATTTGGATCGATCGATAGATATTCGCTCGGTTTTGCACCTGCACCACGTTGTCTCTCCTTCCGCTGGAACGCACCCACGTGCGTTCTCGGACTGGGAACACCTAACCTGATTGTGATTGCATGAATCTCAAGAAAATAGCGGACTCTCTCCTTTTCCGAATCGTTCTCGCCATCGTGCTTGGCATTGTCGTTAGCCTTTTTGCGCCCGAATGGTTCGGTCGAGCCTTTGCCACGTTTAACGGTCTATTCGGTAACTTCCTCAATTTCTTCATTCCTGTCTTGATTTTCGCGCTCGTTGCACCGGCGATTGCTGGCCTTGGCAAGGGCGCAGGAAAGTGGTTGGGAGTGACAGCAGGCATCGCCTATGGCTCCACCATTCTGGCAGGCTTGATTGCTTATGGCCTGGCAAAGTGGCTCTATCCCTCGATGTTGGCGGGCCAAACACTAGTGACCAATGTGTCGGATGTCGACGAAGGTTCCCTCGAGCCTTATTTCGAGGTGGAGATGGCACCACCGTTTGAGGTGATGACGGCGTTATTGCTGTCCTTCTGTATTGGTGTCGCGATGACGACGGTCAAGTCCGATACTCTCTACACCGTCACCAAGGAACTGGAAAATGTAGTGGTTAAGGTGATTTGGGGATTCGTTATTCCCATTTTGCCGTTCTACATCTTCGGCATGTTCCTTGGGCTGGGTATGAACGGCAATATCGGCGAGGTGCTCTCCGCCTTTGCAAAGGTATTGATCCTAGCTGTTGTCATGACGCTGGTTTATCTCGTGCTCCAGTACGTGGTGGCCGGGGCAATCGCAGGGAAGAATCCTTTTAAGGCGCTGCGGAATATGCTTCCGGCATACTTCACGGCATTGGGTACGTCGTCGTCTGCGGCAACGATTCCGGTGTCCTTGGAGTCCAGCTTGCGCAACGGTATTTCTAAGCCGGTCGCGAGCTTCGTAATCCCGCTGTGCGCGACTATTCACCTGTCCGGCTCCATGATGAAGCTGACGCTCTACGCCTTCGCCATCGTCTTTATGGCGAATATGGATATCAGCACCGGCACCGGTCTGGGCTTTATCTTCCTGCTTGGCATTATGATGATCGCTGCACCAGGCGTGCCGGGCGGCGCCGTTATGGTGGCCGTTGGTCTATTGGCGGACATGATGGGCTTTGATGACGGAATGGTGGCGCTGATGATCGCCGCTTATATCGCGATCGACTCCGTCGGTACCGCAGCAAACGTTACTGGCGATGGCGCCATTGCGATGGTCGTCGATAAGTTCGCCCGCGACAAGGTCGATACCCTCAATGAAGAAGAGGCAGAGACTGCGGCCTAATTTCACGTGAAACAATTGAGCCCCCTGGCTTCCCCACTCAATGAATGTGGGAGGAAGCCAGGGGGCTTTTTGTGGCGCTACCGCTCGGAGGACGCTTTATTTCTTGGTTGCTTCCTTCATCGCGGAGATGAAGTCGGTCAGCTCCGCATGTAAGGCATCCGCATCATTGATCTTTCCCGGGGCGCCGGTTTCACGTGAAACATGGCGGTCGATGATCTTAGTGATTGCGGATCCGGTAATGGCGCCAGCGGCGTTTGCGGCGATGGCATCGGCGACGTGCTGTGGCGAAGAGATACCGAAACCAAGTAACACCGGAGGCCCATTGAAGCGCTGAATGCTGGAGACCACCTCGTCGAGGCCGGTGGTTTCTGATTCCTTTTCGGTGCCCGTTACACCATCGCGGGAGATCGCGTAAATATATCCCTGCGAATGCTCGGCGACGCCGGCAAGCGTGTGCTCTGCGGCCCGCGAGGGGGCGATGAAGATGGGGTCGATTCCAGCTTCCTTTGCCGCGGCAATGAAAGGGGCGCCTTCGCGCACGGGGACATCGGGAAGCAAAATGCTATCGGCGCCCGCTTGCGCGAACTCCGCATAAAATTGCTCCACCCCGCGGGCGAAGGCAACGTTGCCATAGATCAACATGCCGATGGGCAAATCGGGGAATTCGGTCCGAATCGTCTGCACCTGATCCAAGGCGCTATCAAGGGTCGCTCCCCCATCGAGGGCGCGGATATGCGAAGCCTGGATGGTGGGACCATCCGCGACTGGATCCGAGAAGGGGACGCCGAGCTCCAGGGCGTCCGCCCCGGCGGCGACTGCGTTGCGGATGATATCCAGGCTAGCTTCAGGAGTTGGATCGCCCAGCATGATGAAAGGGACAAACGCACCCTCATTCTTCTCACGCAACGCGGCAAAAAGTTCATCGTAACGGCTGCCCATGATTAGTTCTCCTTGAGTTGCAGTTCGGGGTGGGATTCCAAGGTGTGGCGGACATAATCGATGTCCTTATCGCCGCGGCCGGAAAGTGATACGAGGATGGTGATGTCTTCTTCCTTGCGCTTCAGTGCATAGGCCAGGGCGTGGGAGGATTCGAGGGCGGGGATAATGCCTTCCTTCTTGGACAAGAGTTGGAACGCCTCTAGAGCTTCTGCATCCGTGATCCCCACATATTTTGCGCGACCGGTGGCGTGCAGGTGCGCGTGCTGCGGCCCCACGCCGGGGTAATCCAGGCCGGCGGAAATGGAATAGGATTCTTCCACCTGACCGTCAGAATTGCGCATGAGGTAACTGCGCGCTCCGTGGAGGATGCCCACGGTGCCGTTGTTAATGGTGGCGCCGTGTTCCCCGGAATCGAGGCCCGCGCCGCCTGGCTCAGCACCTACCAATTCCACTCCTTCTTCATCGATGAAGTCCGCGAACATGCCGATGGCGTTGGAACCGCCGCCCACACAGGCGACGACGAGATCGGGCAGGCCTCCCGTCTTCTCGAGGAGCTGGGCCTTGGCCTCAGTAGAAATGACGCGGTGGAATTCGCGCACAATGGTGGGAAATGGGTGTGGGCCAGCCGCGGTGCCGAGTAGGTAGTGCGATTCATGGAATGTAGCGGTCCAATCGCGCAGTGCCTCGTTGACGGCATCCTTCAACGTCCCGGAGCCGGTATCAACGGGGATGACCTTTGCACCCATAAGTTCCATGCGGAAGACGTTGGGCTGCTGGCGCTGGACATCCTTGGCGCCCATGTAGACCACACACTCGAGATCGAGCAGCGCACATGCCAAAGCGGTCGCCGTGCCGTGCTGGCCCGCGCCGGTCTCGGCGATGATTCTCTTCTTGCCCATGCGCTTAGCCAATAGGGCTTGGCCAAGCACCTGGTTCGTCTTATGGGCCCCGCCGTGGACGAGGTCCTCGCGCTTCAAGAAGATCCGCGCCTTGCCGCCTAGCTTCTTAACCTCGGTGATGGGAGTCGGGCGGCCTAGGTAATCGCGCAGCAATCCGGCGAGTCCTTCGCGGAAGCTGGGATCATTCTGGGCATCGACAAAAGCCTGTTCCAATTGATCCAAAGCGGGGATGAGGGATTCCGGTACGTATTGTCCGCCGAATTCCCCGAAGTATGCGGGAAGGAGTGTTTCACGTGAATCGGGCATGGTTAATCTTTCTTGTCAGGTTGGTTGAATAATCGGATGGTGCGGAAGGCTCGCGATATCAGGGCGGCGTCTTTGTGTCCGGGACGCGTTTCTAATCCTGAGTTCAGGTCGAGCCCCGCGGTTGCCGCGCGGAGCGCGTCTTCCAAGTTGTCAAGATTGAGGCCACCGGCCAACAGGCTGTGGGCTTTGATGTCGTCCGGGATTGCGTCCCAATCAAAGCTGCGCCCGGTGCCTCCCCTCCCCGAGTCGAGCACGAGGCGGTCGACCTGTGCGGCAAGCTTCGGCGCTATGTCTACCCACTGAGGGTTGGTCATGTCGATAGCCCGCCAAACAAGCTCCGCGTCGGTATCCGCGAGGGCCGCGCGTGCGCGTTCGATCAGTTCGAGCTCTCCATCCACGCTGCCTTGGAATGGGGCGTGCAACTGGATTCCGGACAGGCCACGCGTTGCCGCTATCTCCCGCAACTCAGAAGGGTCGTCGCTGCGGCTCACTGCTACGAAATCCAAACCGGGTTCGGCGGCGATGATTTTCTCGGCGGTTTCACGTGAAACATTGCGCGGGGAATCCGGAGCGAAGATGAGCCCTCCGTAGCGGGCACCGGCGGCGCGGGCGGCTTGGGCGGTGGAGGCGGCGGTGATTCCGCAGACCTTATTCGCGCCGAAGAGCAGATCCCGGGCGGCGCGGTCGATGTCCTCGTGGGAGGTGAGTTGGGAGCCGACGAGGAAGGCGTTCGCGTGGGCGCCCAAGCGCCGGATGGTGTGGTTATCGCGGATGCCGGATTCGGAGACGACGACCTTATCGTCAGGCACGTACCCGGCGAGCTGCTCGGTGCGGGAGAGATCGATGCTCAAGTCATGGAGGTTGCGGTTATTAATACCGATGATCTCCACCCCGAAGGACAGCGCGCGGTCCACCTCCTCCTTGGTGATGGCTTCAGTGAGGACGTCGAGGCCTAGCTTGTCCGCCAAAGTCTTCAGCTGTGCAAAGGTCTCATCATCCACGATGGACATCATGAGCAAAATTGCATCCGCGCCGTAGTAGCGCGCGGCATAGACCTGAAGCGGATCGACGATGAAGTCCTTGCACAATACCGGCAGGTGCGTGGACTGGGCGACGGTCTGGAGGTGATCGTAATCCCCGGCGAACCGCTCGGGCTCACACAGCACGGAAATGGCATCCGCGTAGCGGGAATAGACGCGCGCGATTTCGCCGGGGCGGTAATCCTCGCGAATCATTCCGAGGGATGGCGACGCAGACTTGCACTCCATGATGAAGCGGTTGGTGCCATTGAGCGCAGCAAAAAGCGAACGGCGAGACGGCTCAAGTTTTTCTACGTCTACGTGCGCGATGCGCTCGCGAATGCCGGCAAGGTGGGTGCGGCGCTGAGCCACAATCCCCTCGAGGACTGTCGGCAGTTTCTCTTCTGTCATTTCTTATCCCTAGTGTGGTTTCTTTAGTACTCGGCTTCCTCGTGGGTGCGCAGCCAGCGGTCCACGTCCCCGTTATCGATGAGCCCCTTGGCGTGCGCGACGCCCTCTGCAATCGAAGCCGTGGTGCCACCCAGATAAAACATCGCTCCAGCCGATGCCGCGACCGCATCATAGTGCGCCGGCTTACCCGAGCCATTAAAGATGGCGCGCACATGCGCGGCGTTATCTTGACCGTCGCCGCCGGCGAGCTCACTGAGCTCATGCTTGGCGATGCCCAACCCCTCCGGCGTGAGCTCATAGTGCGAAATCTCGCCGTCCTTCAGCTCCCAGACCTGTGTGGTGCCGTGGGTGGCGATTTCATCGGTACCGGCGCCGTGGACGACGAGCGCTCGCGTGCGCCCCAGTTCCCGGAAAACTTCGGCGATCATGGGGCCTTGTGCTGGGTTGGCGATGCCCATGATCTGTAGCTCGGGCCGGCCTGGGGAGAGCAAGGGTCCCAAGGTATTGAAAATGGTGGAGACCCCGAGCGCCTTGCGCACCGGTTGCACGTGGGCCACGGCCGGGTTGTAGGCCGGAGCAAAGAGGAAGGTGAAGTTGGAGGCTTCGAACTGCCGGACGGCGCGGTCCACGTCAAGGTCCAGCGGAATATTCAGTGCCTCGAGCACATCGGCGGACCCGGACTTGGAGGAGACGGACCGGTTGCCGTGCTTGACCATCCTCACTCCCCCAGCGGCGGCGACCAAGGAGGCAGCCGTCGTGATATTAATGGTATTCGCGCCGTCGCCGCCCGTTCCCGCGGAGTCCATGAGGCCTTCACCGGTAATGGGAAATGGGTGGCCAACGTTCAGGAATGCCTTGGCGGCACCCGTAATATCCGCGAGGGTTTCGCCGCGGGTGCGGATATGTGTAAGCAACGCGGAGATCTGAATATCGTCATAATCACCGACGGCAACCGGAGTGAAGACCTCGGTTGCTTCCTCCACGGTGGGCGCGGGATTATCTAAGAAAGCTTGCAGCGTTTTTAGCGGGCTTTGGTTCGTCATTAGTGCTTTAGCTCCATAGTGGGAGTAGTGGATAGTTGATAGATGCAACGGTCTAGAATGTCTGGGCCACGGGGCGAGAGGATCGACTCGGGGTGGAATTGCACCCCCAGCGCCATGCCATCGTCCGTTTCGGCTGCCATGGCGATGGTGCCGATATCCGCCTCCGTCTCCGCGAGCACCCGCATGCCGGCCGGCACCTGCGTGCACCCCAAGGAGTGATACCGCGCCACCGGGACCTGGGTACCGGGGACGCCGGGCTGGGCGGGATCGGCATCGGTGGCTAGCCCGGCGAAGACTGGGTGGGCAGTGCCGGCATCGGTAAGCGTCATAGGCATGGACTTGCCGTGTACGGGTCCGCAGGGCCCTACCCCGCCACCGTGGTATTCCAGTAGCGCCTGGAAACCCAGGCAGACACCGAGGATGGGGATGGTGCCCAAGGTGGCATCGATAAGCTCCATCATGCATCCAGCATCGCGTGGGTGACCGGGGCCTGGGGAAAGGACAATAATATCGGGCTCGGATGCGAGCACCTCCGCGACGGACACGCTGTTGCGGTAGACGGTGGTGCGGTAGCCGGCGAGGGCGTCGACGAGGTTATAGACAAAGGAATCGTGGTTATCGAGCAGAACCACGTGCGGCGAATTCATCGCTGTACCTCCAGGGTGGCGTTGTGCGCGAGGGCAATGGCGTGGAGAACGGCATAGGCCTTGTGCAGGGTTTCATCGGCTTCGGATTGCGGGACGGAATCGTGCACCACCCCGGCACCGGCTTGAACAGCAGCCGTACCGCGGTGCACGAAGGCGGAGCGAATGACAATGCAGGTATCCATGGCACTGTCGCCGCGCAGGTATCCCACTGCGCCGCCGTAGGAGCCACGGCGCTTGTGTTCGGCTTGGCGGATGAGCTCGCTGGCGCGCAGCTTGGGCGCGCCGGTCAACGTTCCCATGTTCATGCAGGCGCGGTAAGCATCGAGGGCATCGAAGTCTTTGTGCAAGGTGGCGGTCACGCGGGAGACCAGGTGCATGACCCGCGAGTAGCGATCTACTTGGAGCAGGTCTGCCACCCGCCTCGTGCCGGATTCTGCTACGCGGGCGAGGTCATTGCGCGCGAGATCCACCAGCATGGTGTGCTCGGCTAGTTCCTTGGTATCCGTGCGCATTTCTAGCTCGTTGCGGATATCTAATTCATCGTTGATGGTGCCGTCCGGGTTGAGCCCGCGGGGCCTGGTTCCGGCAATGGGATAGAGCTCCACCTGCCGCGTCTCTGGGTCAAACTTTAAATTGGATTCCGGTGATGCACCGAAGAGCTCGTAATCCGCCCCCCGGAGATAGAACATATACGGCGAGGGATTGGTCTCCCGGAGCTGGCGGTAGGCCGCGAAGGCATCGGGGCAGTCCACCGTGAACGTGCGGGCGGGGACGACCTGGTAAATATCGCCGGAATCAATATTGCCCTTGAGCCGCGTTACCTGATTGCAAAACGCGGCATCATCAATATCCGCGGTTGCAGTCAAGGTTCCCGCGGGCTGGCTAGGCGCTGGGTCCCCTATCGCGTCGATGGGTGTGGCAGCTAGTGCATCGAGCGTGTCTTCCAAGCGGGCTCGGTCGATATCCCAGCCCTCTACCCGCGCGGTCTGCGTAAGGTGATCCACCGCGAGAACAGTTTGAGCGACAAGGAATTCATAATCGGGAAACTTATTGGGCCCCTCGCCTACCTCAGGCAGGTTTTCAAAAGTGGCCAAATAGTCATAGGCAAACCCACCGGCGACGAAGGGCAATAGGGGCGAGGAATAGGAATCATCGCGCTGCAGCGCGCGGAGGATATCCGCCGTCGATTCATCTAGGAGCCGTTGCCGTTCATCGGACTCGTTGGAGGGTGAGAACTCAAAAACAATTTCCGTGGTTTCACGTGAAACAATCCGGTTAGCGAAGCGGGCTTGCAGCATGGTGATGAGCTGCTCCCCCGCTGGGCTGAGCGCGAGGACGCGAACCCGCTGGCCGGTGCAGGTGACTTTTGCCGCGGCATCAAGCACGGCCAGGCACGTGAGGTTTTTCTTGGTTTCAATATCAGCGCTTTCCAATAATAAGGAATCGCTGGATCGCGCCAAGCTATGAAATAGCGCTGAGGCATCCCGGCAATAGGCAATATCGCGGGTGGCGGTGTATGTCATTGCAGTGCCCTTTCAGGAGTAACTGAGGAACAGAGTGCGAGGGACCCGAGGTATCCGCGAGCAAAGGCACTGAAAACGCCGAAAGGCCCGCAGAATGCGAGCCTAAAAATGGGTTGCGAAGAAAGGCCCGCGAGTTACGCGCGCCACCACCAACGAGTAGTCATTTTCTTCATGGGCACTAGCCTAGCCTAGATTTCTATAGCGTGGAAGAAACAAGTGAAAAATATTCAATCGGTATCTAATAGGTGGTCTTCGCGTCCGTTAAGGGTAATGTGGTGCAGGTCTATATCTTCAAGAAAGGTGACGATAAGTGAGTATTAATATCGAAGAGGTAATTGCAAAGGTTCCCACCCAATTGCTTATTGGTGGTGAGTGGCGCGATTCCACCTCCGGTGAGACTTTTGACGTAGAAAACCCAGCGACGGGCGAGACGCTGGCGACGCTATCTTCCGCAAACTCGGATGATGCGATTGCTGCCCTCGACGCCGCCTGTGCCGTGCAGGATGAATGGGCGCGCACCACGCCGCGCGAGCGCGCGGAGATTCTGCGCCGAGCATTCGATCTAGTACAGGAGCGGGCGGATGAATTCGCAGCCCTGATGACGCTAGAGATGGGTAAGCCCTTCGCGGAAGCTAAGGGTGAGGTCACTTATGGCGGCGAGTTCCTGCGTTGGTTTAGTGAAGAAACGGTGCGCGATTACGGTCGCGCCGCAACCGTTCCGGAAGGCACGCTGCGGATGATCACTCGCCGCAAGCCGGTGGGTCCCTGCCTTTTGATCACCCCGTGGAACTTCCCGTTGGCCATGGCTACCCGCAAGGTGGCTCCCGCGGTGGCAGCGGGTTGCACGATGGTGCTCAAGCCGGCCAAGCTGACTCCCCTGACCGCGCAGTACTTTGCGCAGACCATGATCGATGCTGGGCTTCCAAAGGGTGTGCTCAACGTCGTAGCCGGTAAGTCTGCATCTGCAATTTCGGAGCCATTGCTTGCCGATGACCGCTTGCGCAAGCTTTCCTTTACCGGTTCTACCCCAGTGGGCCGAACCCTTTTGAAGGGCGCGGCCGATAACGTACTGCGTACCTCCATGGAACTGGGAGGCAATGCCCCATTCATTGTCTTTGAGGACGCAGATATTGACCAAGCGGTCCAGGGTGCGATGGGCGCCAAGATGCGCAATATTGGCGAGGCCTGCACCGCAGCAAACCGCTTCTTGGTCCACGAATCTGTAGCCGAGGAGTTCTCCGAGAAGCTCGTTGCGGAATTCGAGAAGCTCAATTTGGGCAATGGTATGGACGAAGGTGTTACCTGCGGACCGCTCGTCGAGTCCAAGGCTTTGGAGAGCATTGCGGCACTTGTGGACGATGCCGCAGAAAAGGGCGCTACCATCGCCACCGGCGGTAAGCGCGGGGATGGCGCTGGCTACTTTTACGAGCCTACGGTGATTACCAATGTTTCACGTGAAACGCGCGTCGCCCAGGAAGAGATCTTCGGTCCAGTCGCCCCGATTATCACCTTCAGCACCGAGGAAGAGGCGCTCGAGATCGCAAACGATACCGAATACGGTTTGGCATCTTATGTCTTTACTGAGAATTCCGACCGCCTGTGGCGCATCGCCGATGGCCTAGAGTTCGGCCTGATGGGCTTCAACGCCGGCGTTATCTCTAACGCCGCTGCCCCATTCGGTGGCGTCAAGCAATCCGGAATGGGCCGCGAGGGTGGCGCGGAAGGTATCGAGGAATACACCTCCGTGCAGTACCTGGGCATCCGCGACCCTTATGCCAACGCTTAGGCCTTAAGCCGGCAACGCAATCACTGTTTAGAGCGCGCTTATAACCGTGTTTGATTAAACATTTAAGTGCGTGCGGCGTATACTCACTCCCCGCATAATTGTGATTGCTTTCCTTCTCCCCGCACGCTGCCCTTCTGGGGCCGTGCGCGGTTGGGAAGATTTTTTATTTTTTAATTGGAGTGAGTCTTGTCAACAACGAATTCAGCGGCTCAGCCGCCATTGATTACACCCACGTTTCTGTTGGCGTGGGTGGCTAATTTTGGTCAGTTTCTAGTCTTCTACTTAACGGTGACGACCATGGCCCTGTATGCCGTCGAGAGCTTTGGGGCCTCCGATACCGTCAGTGGTTTTGCCTCCAGCGCCTTTGTTTTGGGTGCGACATTCATGCGCATCTTCTCCGGCTGGTTGGTGGACCGCGTGGGGCAAAAGCGCGCCGCCCTGACCTCGCTGGCCTTCGTCAGCATCGTGACGGTGGGCTATTTCGTGGCCCATAACGTGGCTGTCCTCATCCTCGTGCGGCTGTTTCACGGCGCGGGCTATGCGTTGACCTCTACGGCGCTCATGGCCGTCGCGCAATCCGTCATCCCCCAACAGCGCCGCGCGGAGGGCACCGGCTACTTTGCCCTCGGCACCACACTTGCCACCGCCTTCGGCCCCGCAGTGGGCTTGTTCTTGGCCAATAACATTGGCTACAACACCCTCTTCGCGGTCGCCCTGGGTTCCAATATCGTCTCCCTCGTGCTGGCGCTCGTGCTGCGCTACCCGGCGGAGCTCGATGAGGAAAAGCCCGCTTTCAAGCTGAGCAATGCCGTGCACCCCAACGTGGTGCCCATTGGCCTTTTCATGCTCTTGGTGGGCATCGCCTACTCCGGCGTGGTCACCTATCTCAACGCCTATGCGCGCGAAGAGGACCTGGCCACAGGCGCCGGCCTCTTTTTCATCGGCTACGCCGTAGTCATGCTCATCATGCGCTTTTTCTTGGGCCGCATCCAGGACCACAAGGGCGATAACTCGGTCATGTACCTGGGCCTAGTTTCCTTCGTCATCGCCCTTATCATCATGGGCTTTCCCAGCAATGACGTCATGCTCGTGGTGGCGGGTGCGTTTACGGGCATGGGATACGGCACGCTAAGCCCCGCCTGCCAGGCCATCTCGGTGCGCTCTGTATCGGCCGCTCAGATAGGCGCGGGCATCTCCACGATGTTCCTCTTGATGGACTTCGGCATCGGCCTCGCCCCCTTCGGGCTTGGCCCCATCGTGAGCGCCACGGGCTTCGATACGATGTACCTCATCCTCGCCGGCCTCATCGTCGTCGCGGCGGTGTACTACTACATGGTGCACGGCCGCTACCCCAAGGCGAAGGCGCCCGTTATCAGCGCCACAGAGGGCACGCAGCCGGCCTAAAGCGGCACAGATTTTTGGCTCCGGGTTTATACCCGGAGCTTTTTTGCGTGCTGGGGCGGCAAGCACTTGGCATCGACCACGCGCCGGGCCATCGCCCGGTCCCCCATCTTGGCCGCAAACGCCATGCGCATGGTGATATCGTGCGCGGGGGCGGGGCCGCAGATTATGGCATCCCCGGCAGAAATGCGCCCGGGCGAGATGACGCGGAAGTACACGCCGCAATCACCGCGCGCAGTCCACCGCTTGAGCCAGCCCTTTTCCTGCACCCAGCCGGAAAAGGTTGCGCATGGCTGGCGGGGAATGGAGACCTCGAGCGTAGCCGTGCCGATGTGGAGGCGTTGATTGATAAGCAGCGCGGAGAGATCAATGCCGCGCGTGGTGAGGTTTTCCCCAAAGGCCCCTGAACCCAGCGTGCGGCCCAGCGAATCCTCCCAATAATCCAGCTCCTCGCGGGCATAGGCATAGACCGCCTTGTCACTTCCACCGTGGTGCTCGCTATCGCCGATAGAATCGCCGCGCACGCCGGAACCATCGCCGTAATTGGGTCCGGGAGCGGAAATATCGATGAAGTCTTGCGGGCGCTTGTCGATGCCCGAAAACTCATGCCTCCCGCTCGGATCCGGCCTGCGCACGGCGACGTTGGTGGAAATAACCTGCATATCAGTCACTGTAGTCGCGGGTAAGGGCCTCTGCAGTGAGAATATCCCGGTAAAACAGCTCCGGAGCCAGCGAGACCGCCTCCGCGAGCTGCGGGAGGGCATTATCTAGCGCGGAGGCCACGGCCGCATCCGTCAGCTTCCCATTGGCCACCCCACGTGCGGCAATGGCAAAGACATAGGAAATAAACGGCATCCAGGCGGAGCCGCCAAGATCCGTGTTTCCATCCCCAAAGGCGTCCAGGGCGAGCAGTGTGTGCAATACCGACTTATCTACGCCCAATTGTTGCAGCGTCACGCGCAATTGCAGCGCGGTAGTGCGCAGGTTGGACATGGTCCCCAGGCGGGTCAGTGCCAAGTCGTTATCGAAGCACTCGCGCAGCGCGGCGATGCGGTGGGCGTCATCGCATAACTGCGCGCTGTCCGTTGCAGGCGTTGGGGCCTCGCCGGTGGCGCTCATGAGCAGCATGGGGCGGGTGACATCGTCTACGCCCGTGGTGGCCGTGCGCCACAGCGAGGGGGAGCCGGAGTGTTCCACGTGGGCCTGGTTGGCATCGGCAAGCGCGGCGAGCACGGAAGAAGGTTCCGCGGCCTCTTCCCCATCGCTGCTAAAGGAACGGGTAATCAGGCCCGTGCGCACCAACGCGCGCATGCGCTGGCCGCGTTCGAAGTCGACCTGCATGAGCGCATCAAGGCTGGCGCGCGGATCAGCTTCGATGTTCTTGATAACGCCCTCGAAGGTCTCCTTGGCCTTGGGAGCGAGGCGGCGCAGGGCGGCATAGTTCTCCCACGTGCCGGCGGTATTCTCGCTCTCGCCGTCGTGGAAGATGATAAGCGAGCTTGCCGGTGGGTACTGCGGGGCGGCGAGATCGCTGGCCGGTTCATCCTCGCGGAAGTCCACGATGAGATCGCCAGCCTCGTGTAATTCCTCCGGTAACTCGAAGCCCTCCTCCACCGGCTCCAAGGGCAGCGGTTCGCTGGCGGGGTTGCCGAGCGGCCACGCCCAGGCCAAAAGCTCCACTTCCTCTTCGTGGGTTTGCTCGGGTATCAAGATGCCATCTTCGATGGTGGCGCGCGCCACCAGTGGCGCCTTGCGCACCGTGGCGATGGCGGCATAGATCAGGTCGCTTGCCGCGGTTGCCTCGTATTCCATCACGCGACGGTCCATGCTGCGCTTGAGGTGCGCCGCGCGCTCCTTATCCGGCAGGCCCTCCAGGTACTCCTCATAGGACAGCGTGGACCACAGGAGGTAGAGCTCCAGCGAGGACTTCTTGGTCAGCGCGGCCTTGAGGGCGCGATTCGGGACGGAGAGCGTGGTCGTCGCCTCCGTCGAACCATTGGCGGTAACGAGATCCCGGATCTTCTGGTTCTTATCAATGACCACGAATTTTGCCAGCGGCAGTGGCTCCGGCGAGTGCACCGTAAACAGTGCATCCGCATCCAGCTGATCCGCCAGGATGACCTGCTTATCCATATAATCCACGGGCTCGGCCGCGGTGCGCTTCACGCGCGTGCGGATGGTCGCCGGGATGACCTCAAAGGTCAGCTCGTAGCCGGCCTCGCTGCTGATGGTCTCCTCGCGCACCGATTCGTCTTCCCCAAATACGCGCTGGCCCTTTTCCATGTGAATGGGCTTATCGGGGGACGAGGCAAGCGCATAGCTAAACGGTGAGAGGTTCCCCAGCGCATCAATGAAGCGGAAGTTGGTGCCGCGGGGTCCCTCGTTCTTGGAGCGCATGTGGAGGGTTTCGGCAAAGTTGAGATAGAGGACATCGACAAGCTCCTCGCCCTTGTACAGGCTAAAGCGGTACCGGCCCACCCAGGGGTCTTCGAATACGTCACCGGGTAGAACCTCATGGATTCCCTCCGGCAGCTCATCTTCTAAGATTTCCTCCTCTTCCCCACCGATGGGGACATAGGTCAGCTGCAGGTGCAGTGGGGTATTGACCAAGAGGCGTGGGGATTTCGTGTACACCAGCTCGCCGTCCAGCCCGCGCGCGTTGGGCAGGGACTTGACCGCCATATCCCAGGAGAAATCCGCGCCTTCCGCGACGGTGATGGTGGCCTTGTCCTGGCGCGGTACCGCAATGGAGAAGGAATCTTGTGCCGCTACCTCAAAGATGGACCAGCCTTCCCACGCGCCATGCGGGCGCGGCTGGTTATCCGGGGCGGGGGTTAGCTGCGTGCCGGTCGGTGCGATGAAGGTATATGCGCCCTGCGCGATGGGCTGCGTGCTATCGACGGGCCGGTGTGTGGAATCAAGTAGCAGGCCGCCATTGGCAATACCCGCAAACTCCAGCGTCTGCTCCGCAAACGTAACGGCAAGGTGGGTAAAGGGCTGTGGCATGGACACCCACAGGCCAGGTTCTTCACCGGCGACGTAATAAAACTTGCGGGTGACCTCCGTGCCGTCCAGCAACTGTGTGGTCACGGTCCATTGGGGGTCTTCTGGTTCATAAGCCGCGCTCACGGCTGGCAGGTAAAGCTCTAAAGTATCGGTATCCGGCGAGAGGCGAAGATGCGGAACCCCCTGAAATACCGCCGCGTCTAGAAAAGATGATAGCTGGCTACGAAACTTCTCCTGGCTCATTTACACCAGCCTAGATCATTTTTGAAAAGATGTGGATTCTGCAGGCAGAAGGCAATAAGAAGGCTTTCACCACCGTGGAAGTGAAAGCCTTTGCGCGAGATTAATCGCCTGGATTAGTGGAAGAAGTTCCGCCAAGCATTCGGGTTGATGGTGATGATGCCCAGCTGCTGGGCCAAGAAGGCAATGGCCCCGATAGCCAGCGACGCGATACCGGCGCCCGCGATACCGGCGAGGAGCCCGCTCTTGGAGGAGCCGTCACCGTCACCGGCGTCGGCGTTGTCGTTGCTGCCCTGGTCATCGTGCTTGACCCACCATTCATTCAGGGTGAGCTTGGCCAAGGTGGTGTTATCGATGTAGTCACCGCGCACGGGGTCGGTGTGGGTGGCCTTCGCGCGAAGGGCCTTAGAGCCAGCGCCCTTGAAGAAGAATAGGACGAGCTGGTTGGTGTGCTGCGTGGAGTACCACTGGTGGCCAGAGGGCAGGGTGTTGCTGCCGCCACCGTTCATGGAGTTGAACTTGCCCTCAGAGCGCTCATTGGCACCGGAGAGGTATCCCGTTTCGTGGTCAGCGGTAACGACTAGCAGGGTCTCATCCCAGGAGGAGTTTTCTTCTACCCAGTCGATGGCGGCATCGACGGACTTATTGAAGTCCTGTACCTCTTCGATATCGCGGGCGGATTCGTTGCCGTGGCCGCTCCAGTCGATGGCACCGCCTTCGATCATGACGTGGAAGCCCTCGTCATTTTGGCCCAGTGCATTGAGGGCGCCGGTGGTCATGGTGGGAAGATCCACGACATCGTTGAACGGAGTGTCATAAGGCACTGTGGACTCGCCGGAGCGTGCCTGCTGCAAGGTAGAGGCCACAGGCGCCAGGCCGAAGTACTTCTCCCCCGCCGCGACATCACCTTGGGCCAAGGCCTCAAATTGCTCCTTGGTTTCGGCGTAGTTCCAGTCGGACTCCCCGGACGATAGCTTGTTGAAGACCTTTTCAGACAGGTACTTGTACTTGGCCTCATCTTGCTTCTTGTTGTCATCGTCATAGAACGGGTGGCCGGAGCCCATGATGACATCGAGGTCAGAGTTGAACATCTCCTCCGCAATCTCTTGGTAGTTATTGCGGGAGATATTGTGCGCGGCCCAGGCAGCTGGGGTGGCGTGGCTAAACGGCACGGAGGAGACCACGCCGGCGGACTTTCCGGCCTTCTTGGCGCGCTCGGAGGTGTTTTCCTGCTCGTGGCCGTAATCATTAACGCCAAGCTTGCCGTTATCGGTCTTCACACCGGTGGACATGGCGGTGCCGGCGGCAGAGGAATCGGTGTATCCCTCATCCACGTACTCGTGGGTTGCCCACGCCTTTTGTGGGTCGTAGGAAGAGCCATTGGGGTAGGTGGTCATGGACAGGCGGTTGAAGTCCTCGAAGCGCTGCACGGATGCGCCGTCGAGTTCTTCTGGGCCTTCGGCGCTAAATGCGCCATCGACCAGGTATTTGGACTGGCCGGTTTCGTAGAGGTTATTAAATGCCACGTGGCCGTAGCCCATGCCATCACCAATCATGTAGATGATGTTCTTTGGGCCCTGGGATTCGGCGGCGGTGGCTGGGGCAATTGCGCCAGCGGTAGCCACGGTTGCGGCTACGGCAGCGGTGCCAATGCGGAGAGAGGTACGCATGAATTGTCCTTTGTGGAAGTGAGAGATGAAGAGATGGTGGCCTTGCGAGCAAGAGAGAAATGACCCAAACATGGTTGGGTGCAAAGCCTTGAATTGAAGATAAAAGCGTGATTTAACCATGAAAGGAACTGGGCGTTAATAGCTCCTAAACACCGCCGGAACATCTCGTGGCGGGCCTTAGTCCTTGCCCCACTCCCCCTTCGTCACCGCCAGAGTGCCAGCCCGGTGCCGGATTAGTGAAGCAAAACCCACCTCTGCCTACCCCGCGCCGGGCTGGGGCTATTACACTGTGTGTTTATGATTAAACCGAGCGATTCCACGTCGTACCGCTACACCCCTGAGCTGGCGAACCAAATCGAAAAGACTTGGCAGCAGTATTGGAAGGACCACGAGACCTTTAACGCGCCCAACCCGGTCGGTTCGCTAGCCACGGGTGCGGGCGAGCTGCCCAAGGAAAAGCTCAACGTGCAGGACATGTTCCCCTACCCTTCCGGTGCGGGCCTGCACGTGGGGCACCCGTTTGGTTATATCGCCACCGATACTTATGCCCGCTATAACCGCATGCTGGGCAAGAACGTGCTGCACACCATGGGCTACGATGCCTTCGGTTTGCCGGCCGAGCAGTACGCCATCCAGACCGGTACGCACCCGCGGACCACCACGATGGCCAATATCGACAATATGCGCCGCCAGCTGGGAATGCTGGGCTTGGGCCACGATCCGCGCCGCTCGGTGGAATCCACGGATCCAGAGTTCTTTAAGTGGACCCAGTGGATCTTCCTGCAGATTTATAACTCCTGGTTCGATGAAGAGCAGCAAAAGGCCCGCCCCATTGCTGAGCTCATCAAGGAATTGGAGGCCAATAAGCGCACCACCAAGGACGGGCGCTACTACGAGGACTTGTCCGCGCAGGAGAAGGCCCAGGCCGTCGATGAGTTCCGCCTGGTCTACCTGTCCAACTCCACGGTGAACTGGTGCCCGGGCTTGGGCACCGTCTTGGCCAACGAGGAGGTCACCGCGGAGGGCAAGTCTGAGCGCGGCAACTTCCCGGTATTCCGCAAGAACCTGTCCCAGTGGATGATGCGCATTACCGCGTATTCGGATCGCCTGCTCGATGATCTGGAGCTGTTGGATTGGCCGGAGAAGGTCAAGTCCATGCAGCGCAACTGGATCGGTCGCTCCCGCGGTGCGGAGGTAACCTTCCCCGCGGAAGGCTACGGCATCGACGTGTTTACCACGCGCCCAGATACGCTCTTTGGCGCGGAATACGTGGTCTTGGCACCGGAACATGAGCTTGTCGATGCCCTCTTGTCCCCCATTCCTTACGACGATGACGTGGATGAGCGCTGGACCTACGGCAACGATGACCCGAAGGAAGCTGTCGAGTCCTACCGCGCGGATATCGCAGCGAAGTCGGACCTGGAGCGCCAGGAAAACAAGGAAAAGACCGGCGTATTCCTGGGCACCTATGCCACCAACCCGGTCTCCGGCAAGCGCATCCCGATCTTCATCGCGGACTACGTACTGACCGGTTACGGTACCGGCGCCATCATGGCCGTTCCCGCGCACGATACGCGTGACTATGAGTTTGCCCAAGCCTTTGGCCTGCCGATTACGGAGGTCGTCTCCGGCGGCAATATCGAGGAAGAAGCCTGGACCGAGGACGGCGCGTTGGTAAACTCCGCCAACGATAAGGGCTTGGACCTCAATGGCCTGAATAAGGCGGAGGCCATCGCCGAGGCCATCGAATGGCTGGAAAAGGACGGCTCCGGCCGCGGCAAGATTCAGTACAAGCTGCGCGACTGGCTCTTCGCCCGCCAGCGCTACTGGGGCGAGCCCTTCCCCATCGTTTACGACAAGGACGGTATGGCTCATCCGCTGCCAGAGTCGATGCTGCCGGTTGAGCTGCCCGAGGTGGAAGACTACAAGCCGGCCTCCTTCGACCCAGAAGACAAGGACTCGGAGCCGCAGCCACCGCTGGCCAAGGTCCGCGACTGGGTAGAGGTAGAGCTGGACTTGGGCGATGGCCCGCAGACCTACTACCGCGATACCAACGTTATGCCCCAATGGGCGGGTTCTTCCTGGTACCAGCTGCGCTATATCGATCCCCGCAATAGTGAGGCATTCTGCGATATCGAAAACGAGCGCTACTGGACCGGCCCGCGCCCAGATGAGCACGGCGAGAACGATCCGGGTGGTGTGGATCTGTACGTCGGCGGCGTCGAGCACGCCGTGCTGCACCTGCTCTACGCCCGCTTCTGGCACAAGGTGCTCTTTGACCTGGGCTTTGTCAGCTCGCAGGAGCCGTATCGCCGCCTGTACAACCAGGGCTACATTCAGGCCTACGCCTATACCGATTCCCGCGGCGTGTATGTCCCTGCCACGGAGGTAGAGGAAAAGGACGGCAAGTTTTACTACAACGGCGAAGAGGTTAACCAGGAGTACGGCAAGATGGGCAAGTCCCTGAAAAACGCCGTGGCCCCGGACGATATTTGCCGCGACTTTGGCGCCGATACCCTGCGCGTGTACGAGATGTCCATGGGCCCGCTGGATACCTCCCGCCCGTGGGCGACCAAGGACGTCGTCGGTTCGCAGCGCTTCCTGCAGCGCTTGTGGCGCCTAGCCATCAATGAGGACACCGGTGAGTTGGCAACTACCGATGCCGAGCTCACCCAGGATGATCTGAAGCAGCTGCACCGCACCATCGCGGGCGTGCGCGATGATTATGAGAACCTGCGCCTGAACACGGTCGTGGCCAAGCTCATCGAGTACGTCAACTACCTGACCAAGACCTACCGCACCGAAGCGCCGCGCGCGGCTGTAGAGCCCATTGCCCAGCTGGTCTCCCCCATCGCCCCGCACATTGCAGAGGAACTGTGGCAGCGCTTTGGCCACGATGAGACCATCACCTACGAGCCACTCCCCTCCTTTGAGGAGAAATACCTGGTAGATGATGAGATCCAGGTGCCAGTGCAGATCAACGGCAAGGTTAAGTCCCGCATCAACGTCGCGGCCGATGCTGACCAAGACGCCGTATTCGAGGCTGCTTTTGCCGATGCCAAGGTGGCCGACCTTACCTCCGGCAAGAACGTGGTGAAGAAGATCTACGTTCCCGGCCGGATGGTGAACCTGGTGGTTAAGTAACCAATGAGCGTGGACGTCTCGGGCCTCTCGCCGTCCAATCAGGACTACCTCAAGGCCCTGTTTAAGTTGGGCGAATGGCACGACGAGCCCGTGACGGTGAAGATGCTCGCCCAGCACATAGGCGTTAGGCTCTCCAGCGCGTCGGATGCGGTGCGGCGGCTAGAGAAAAAGGGCCTCGTCACCCATACGCCTTATGGTGCCATCGGGCTGAGCACCGAGGGGCGTGCCTTTGCCCTTGCCATGGTGCGGCGGCACCGCCTCATCGAGACCTTCCTGGTGGAATCCCTGCATTACCGCTGGGACCAGGTCCACGCGGAGGCTGAGCAATTAGAGCACTGCGTCTCTGACTTCTTTTTGGAGCGCATAGACGCTGAACTGGGGTTCCCGCACCGCGATCCGCATGGAGACCCTATTCCTAGCGCCACGGGTGACTACCCCGCAGACTACGCCGCGACCCCCGCGTCCGAGCCAGGAGATCTGCGCAAACTCAGCGATTTAGAGCCCGGTGAGGCCGGCGTAGTCGATCGGATCAGTGATGCAGATGCCGATCTGCTGCGCTTTTTTAGCGAGAATAACCTGATCATCGGCGCTGTCGTGAGCGTGCGGGATAGCCAACCTTATTCCGGCGGGATGGCACTGCGCGTAGAGGGCAGCCAGAACGAGAATGCCCAGAACGAATATTCCGCGGCGTTTTCTTTGAGCTCGCACGCAGCCCGCGCCGTGTGGGTGCGCATGTAATTTTCCTGCCCCTTCCCTTCTGAAGGGAAGGGTATTTACGCATGTCAATGGTGGTTAGTTGCGACGTAGTTAAAAGTACGTTAGATCTGTAGTTGAAGCAGAAAGTGCGCCTCGGCGCAGCCACTAAGGAGCGAGATGACTACAGCCTCGACGCCAGCGTGCGGTACTAAGACCGCCGCTAATCTTGTGTATTTTTCCTCGGTCAGTGAAAATACCCGCCGATTCGTCCACAAACTGGGCTTTCCGGCGGCACGCATTCCATTGCGGCCGAAGCGCGAAGGAATGCTCTATGTCACCGAGCCCTTTGTGCTCATCGTCCCGACCTACGGTGGCGGCAATATCAAGGCGGCGATTCCGGTGCAGGTGCGCCAATTCCTCAACGTTCCGGAAAATCGCGCGCTCCTGCGCGGCGTCATCACCTCTGGAAATACCAATTTTGGTGAGGCGTATTGCTGCGCCGGGCCACAGATAGCCCGAAAGTGCGGGGTGCCTGAGCTCTACCGCTTTGAGCTGCTCGGCACCGACCGCGATGTTGCCCGCGTACGGGAAGGGTTGCAGGACTTCTTTGCGCACCACCTCTACCCCACCGCCCACGCGTCCATTGCCTGACGGCTAGGGCCGCGAAGACAAAGAAAAGAGAAAATACCGATGAAATATCAAGAGCTCATTGAGCGATCCCAAACCCCGCCGCATTTTCGTCACGATGCCTCCACGCCGCTGCGCCCAGTGAACTGGAATCGCATCTGGGATGACAAGGACTTGGAGGTATGGAACCGTCTGACCTCGAATTTCTGGCTGCCGGAGAAGGTCCCGCTTTCCAATGACCGCAATGACTGGTCGCGCATGGACCCAGCCGAACGCGACCTCACCATCCGGGTCTTTACCGGGTTGACGCTACTGGATACCGTGCAGGCTACCGTTGGCGAAATTAGCCAGATTCAAGATGCTCGGACGGAACATGAGGAGGCCGTTTATACCAATATCGCCTTCATGCAGGCGGTGCACGCGCGGAGCTATTCGTCCATCTTTTCCACCCTGGCCAGCACCGAAGAGATCGAAAAATCCTATGCGTGGGCCGTGGATAACCCAGTATTGCAGCAGCGCGCTACCAGTGTGATGGTGCATTACTACGGCGACGACCCACTAAAGCGCAAGGTTGCCTCTACCCTCTTATCCTCGTTGCTGCTGTACGCGGGCTTCTATCTTCCACTGCACTTTAGCGTGCACGGGAAGCTGACCAATACCGCTGACATGATCAGGCTCATCCTGCGGGATAAGGCGGTCCACGGCTACTACTCCGGATACAAGTTCCAGCGAGGACTAGACCACGCCACGGAAGCTCGCCGCGAAGAAATGCGGGAATTTACCTTTGACCTGGTGCGCAAGCTCTATGGCCTGGAGATGCGCTATTCCGGCGAGCTCTATGAACCATACGGGCTTATGGATGATGTTGCTACGTTCGTGCGTTATAACGCCAATAAAGCCCTGATGAATCTGGGCTATCCCAACCTCTTCCCGTACGAGGAATGCCAGGTCAACCCGAAGATCCTTGCGGCACTCACGCCAGGATCGGATGAAAACCACGACTTCTTTTCGGGGTCGGGCTCCTCTTATATCATCGGCAAAGCCGTAGAGACCTCCGATGCCGACTGGGATTTCTAAAACCAACAAGTCTCCACACGAAAGGACACACATCATGAAACTTCTTGTACTCGTCGGCAGCCTACGGCGGGAAAGCATCGCGAAGAAGATCGCCAACCATGCCATGGAACTGGTCCCTGAGCACGTAGAGTGCCAGCGCTATGACCTGCGCACACTCCCGCTTTATGATTTCGACTACGACGATCCTGGCGTGGAGGATAAACCCACGCCGGAAGAGTACACCGATTTCCGTAAAGCAATTAAGGAAGCGGATGCCATTTTGTTCGTGACCAGCGAGAATAACCGGACCATCCCGGCGTGTTTAAAAAATGCCATCGATATTGGGTCCAAGCCCAATTCCGATGTCGCCTGGAAAAATAAGCCAGCTGGCATCATCAGCCACTCCGTTGGCCGCATGGGTGGTTATTCTTCCCACAAGAATGTGCGCCTAGCCCTGTCCTACTTCGATATGCCGATGCCCGGTCAGCCCGAGGTATTCTTGGGCAATTCTCCCCAGCTCATCGGCGAGGATGGAAAGATCGAGCCAACCAGCACGATTGATTTCGTGCGGGACTACCTCGAGCGTCTTTTAGCGCTGGTACCTGCAGCTCCGCAACACTAGGAGCTACCTCTTCCTAGCAGCGAGGCGGTTAATCCCAGTATTCCGTCGCGCAGAGCGCTATGCCGTGCACCCGGATTCCCTGGCCTGCTTCAATTGGGGCATCAACGATGAGCGGGAGCCCGTCGATTTCGCATACCCAGAACTCCCCTCCCCCAAACTCATTGGTCTTTTTCTCGACATTGTTCACGGTGCCCGCTACCTCGACCTGCGGATTGAGAAGGCTGGGCTTGTAGTTTTGATAAAACCGTTCCGTGGCTGGGGATCGCAGCGAAAACTCCGCCGGTTCCGTTAATTCATAGTCCAGCGCAACGACTGCGGGCCGCACTCGGCCGCGCAGTTTTTCGCCGCCCACGGGGTTTCCGGTGGGAAGCGTAAAGGGGGCATCGCTAAGCACCGCCCATCGGAGACCTTCCATTTCTAAGATGCCAATAAAAGGCATGGCGCGATATAGCGTTGCCTCCGCGTCTTCTCCACCCCGGAACGACGGCAAAACGGTCCACTCTCCCTCGTACTCCATCGCCGTGACGGCGATGCCGGAGGGATCCGCGTAGTACATCACTTGATCAAAAGCAGGTGCATCCCACAAGGTCCGCTTTGCGGGTAGTTCCGCGATGAGTTCCTCGGTGTCCAGGAAATCGAAGCCGCAGGTACTAAAAAGTTTATCCATGCCCGCCATCATAGACAGCCGGCTGCCTGACCGGAGTTGCAGGCGACCAAAAACGCCGCTGGGTAATTCGCTATACCTAATAATGGATAATATCCAGTACACTATTGAACCTATAAATAGGTTATGAAAAGCGAAGTATATGCGATTAACTTAGCAAAAGTATAGTTTACATGGATTATTGGTAAACCTGATCCAGTACATCTAAAAACGGTAGGGGTTGATGGATCAACCCTGTTCATTAATCCATAGTTGAGTAATCAACTGCGCAGTATATAATGCTATTTAAGTCAAAGCTTAAGGGAGATACTGTGCGCCCAGTAGAAAGTGCAGCGTGGGCGGACTTCGTAGCGATGCAGCGGGCGCTGCACAAGGAGTTAACTCACGAGTTGCAGGTAGCCGCGAATGTAAGTGAGGCCGACTATGCGGTGCTGGCCGTCCTGCAGCGCCGCCGTGGGCAGAGCACCCGGCCGCATGAGTTGGCCGCGGAACTTGGGTGGGAGAAATCGCGGCTACACCGACAGCTTGTCCGGATGGAGCGGCGCGATTTGGTTTCAAGGCGGCACGCGGAGGAGCTAGGACCCCGGGCTATTGAAGTCACAGTGACGAAAATAGGTGAGGAAGCATTCACCGCAGCCTTGGGCAGTCATACCGCTAAAGTAGATGAAAAGGTGGTTTCTGTCCTGACGGAAGAGGAGCTGCGGCTGCTGGGATCCATCTCGAGGAAGATTACGCGGCACTTGGCGGGCGATGCCTAGGATCCAAGAGCCCCGGCGCACAGAAAAGGCACCCCGCCAGGAGTGACGGGGTGCCTTTGTGGCTGTAGGCCCTAAAGGGCTTAGGCCTTAGGAAATCTTCAGCACCGTGCGGCCGTGGTGGCTGCCGTTGATGAGCGATTGTGCTTCCTCCACCGCATCTTCCAGTGGAAGGGTATTGGTCAAGGACTCCAAGATGGACAAGTCCAAGGTGCGGGCGAGGAGCTGCCAAGCATTCTGGCGATAGTGCAGTGGGGCATCGACGGAGTTCACGCCAGCCAGGTGCACGTTGCGCAGGATGAAGGGCATCACGGTGGCGGGCAGGTCAGGGCCGCTTGCCATACCGGTAGCGGCAACGGTGCCGCCCCACTTGGTACGGGCCAAGACGTTTGCCAGCTCCTGGGAGCCGGAGGTATCCACGGCGCCGGCGTAGATGGCCTTTTGCAGGGGCTTGCCCGGTTCGGTGAATTCGGCGCGATCGATGATCTCGTGCGCGCCGAGCTCGTGGAGGTAGTTGGCGTAATCGTCGGGGCGGCCGGTCATGGCGTGGACCTCGTAGCCGGCATTGCGCAGAAGGTTGACGGCGATGGAGCCGACGCCGCCGGTGGCGCCGGTGACGAGGACGGGGCCCTCGGGAAGCCCGCGCAGCGAGTTAACGCACAGCGCCGCGGTGTAGCCGGCAGTACCGACGGCAGCGGCCTGCTCCGCGGTGAAATCTGCTGGCAGGGCAACGGTGGCGCGGGAATTGACGCGCTGCTTCGGGGTGTAGCCGCCGTGGCGGAATTCGCCAAGGCCATCGCCGAAGGAGGCAACGAGGGTGCCTACCGGCAGGCGCTGCACGTTGGACTCGGATACAGTGCCGACCACGTCGATACCGGGCACCAGCGGGTTGGTGCGGACGACGCCGGGATCGCCGGTAATCGCCATCGCGTCCTTGTAGTTCAGCGAGGAATAAGAGACGTCAACGGTCAGGTCACCCTCGCCGAGGAATTCCCCTTCCTCAAAGGAGGTGGTGACGGATTTGTCTTCGTTACGGGTAACAAGTAGCGTGCTCATGCTCACCATGATACGTGAATTGTGATGCAACCATTTTTGGGCGGCTAAAGGTCGGGGGAGCAGAGCTTGGCGATGTCCCCCGCGGTCTGCTTGGCAAAGGGGCTCACCCCGGTAATGGTTGCGGAACCGGGGCCCGTCCAGGTTCCGTAGCCGACGAGGAAGAGGCCCTCGACGGTGGGGGTGCGGCCATCGAGAAGCGCGCGGAAAGGACCCAGCGCTGGGCGGAACCCGGTGCACCAGATGAGGTGATCTGCCTTCACCTCATCGAGGTTAGAGAACATGGGGGAGGCCTCGAGCAAGCCCTCATCGCGGGCGCGTTTGACGGGAGGAACGACGACAATATCGCCCAAGTTGGTATCCGCGCCGGGATCGGGCTCGCCCCGCATCATGGCGTTGAGGCGGGCGCGGTTGCGCTGGAAAAGCACGCGGCCGTCGACGTCATCGGGCATCCACCGCGGCGGCTTTGCCGTAAACCACGTGGTCTCTACGCCGGAGAGCACGAGCTCTGCGGCAATCTGGGCCCCGGAATTGCCTGCCCCAACAACGGCGACGGACTCACCGCGAAAGGGATCGGGCCCGGGGTAGACCGCCGAGTGCCACTGCCGCCCGGCAAAGGAGCCGGGGTAGTAGGGGATAAACGGCGAGGACCACGTGCCCGTGGCTGCCACCACCGTGCGCGCGGTGAGGTGTTCGTCATCGGTGGGGACATGAAAGTTCTCGCCATCGTGGGTGACTTCCTGGACCCACACCGGCCGGCGTACGGGAAGGTCATAGCGCTGCTCGTAGCGGGCGAAGTAATCGATGACGTGGCTGGCGGGCGGGAAACCCTCGTGGTGGGGCATCGGCCAGCCGGGCAGGTTGGAGGAGGCGCTATTGCTAAATAGCGTGAGCGACGGCCACGCGTGGCGCCAGGCCGCGCCGGGGGAGGGCTCGGCATCGAGGATCTGGAAGTCGAGTCCCTTTTTGCGCAGGTAATAGCTGGTGGCCAGGCCCGCTTGCCCGGCACCGATGACGATGCAGTCCAGCATTAAATGAGCTTTCGTTCTCGGGCCACGGTTACCGCGGCAGTGCGGGTATCTACGCCCAGCTTCTGATAAATGTGAATGAGGTGCGTCTTCACGGTGGCCTCAGAAATGAAGAGCTGGTTGGCTAGTTCCTTATTGGAGGAGCCGGTCGCGAGGGCGCGGAGGATCTCCAGCTCGCGCGTGGACAGGGACTGCTCGGGCTGGCCCACGCGCTGCGCCAGGAGGTTGACCACCTCTGGGGCGAGGGTGCGCCGGCGCGCGGCGGTATTGAGCACCGCTTCGTGCAGCTCTTCTTCGGGCGAATCCTTGAGCAGGTATCCCATCGCGCCGGCCTCAACCGCGGCCAGGATATCGGCCTGGGTGTCATAGGTGGTGAGGATGAGCACGGGTGGGCCGCCGGCCTCGGTCAGCTTTTTGGTGGCGGTGATGCCATCGACGCCCGGCATCTGGATATCGCAGACCACGACGTCGACCTCGGGGGCGTCATCGGCACAGAGCTTGTCCACGTCCGCTCCATTATCGCCTTCCATGACCACGCGGACATCGGCAAAGGTATTGAGTATCGCGCGCAGCCCGGCGCGGACGACGGGGTGGTCATCGATAAGCATGACATTAACCATGGGGCTGCTCCTTGAGGGGGATTCTAATGGCAAGGGCGGTGCCATCGCCGGATTCGAGGCTCAGGGCGCCACCGACGCTCTCCACGCGCTGGGACAATCCTTGCAAGCCAAAGCCGCTGTCGCCGCCGTGGCGCGGGGGCTCAACTACACCGTGCCCATTATCCACGACGTCCAGGGTGACTGCATCCTCAAAAAGGCCCAGGGTGACCACCCCGCGGGAGGCGTGCGCGTGCTTGATCACGTTATTAAGGCCCTCCTGCGCGGCGCGCACAACCACTTGCTTGATATCGCTGGGCACGCTGCCGCTGCCGGAAACCACAAGGTCAAAGGTGGTGTCCTCGCCCAAAGCCTCCGCGCGTCGGCGCATCTGCGACAGGATGGAATCCAGCTGGGTTTCTAGGCGCTCATCGGGACCGGCGAGCTCGCGGACGAAGCGACGGGCCTCGGCCAAGTTCTCACCAGCGGTGTCCTCGATGACGGCGAGCTGCTCGTCCTTGGTCTCTAGGTCATCGGTCGTGCGGGCGGCGCGGGATAGCAGCAGGATGGAGCTCAACCCCTGGGCCACGGTGTCATGGATATCCCGGGAGAGGCGCTCGCGCTCTTCTAGGCGCCCGGCCTGGTGCTCGCTGGCTGCAAGCTCCGCCTGGGTTTCCTGCAGCTGCTTGGCGATGTCCCTGTGATGCGCCGCCTCCGCCTGCAAGCGGCGCTGGATATAAAACACGCCCGCTGCAAAGGTCGTGCCGATAAGCGGGCCGATGGCCGCGGCGATGGACCAGCCATCCGGATGCAGCCACGCGGGGATGAAGGCGGCCGCCGCCCACAGCACCGTGATGGAGATAAGGCCTGGCCACTTGGGCAAGGCGCGCAGGAAGACGAAGATGAGCGGGAACTCGAGCCACATGAAATCCTGCGCGTGGACCATCAGCCCCAACCAGAGCAGGCACAGCCCAGTGAGCCAGAGCCAGGTGGGAAGCCAGCGCTCGGCCGCGTACACCGCGGCTAGGCCGATGGCCAAAAGGATGGCGCGGGCGTCCAAGCGGTCATCGATATAGGCGCGGGCCACGCCGAAAAGCAGCAGAAACGCGAACATGGCGTGTAGGCCCCAGAGCCATAATTTCTGTCCAGAAAACACAATTTCCTACAGTATCTGCCGGAGGGTGGATGAGGGATCAACCAGTTGGTTGACTGGAGGTTCAACTAGGCCGCCGATTACTTCTGACCTGCACAAAGGGACTATAGAAGTATGTTCTTAGCTATTCGTGAAATCACCGCAGCGCGCGGCCGCTTCGGGCTCATCGGCGGCACCGTAGCGCTTATCACCCTGCTTTTGGTTATGCTCTCCGGCCTGACGGAGGGCCTGTCCAAGCAAAATACCTCGGCGCTTGAGGCCGTGGCGCAAGATCACCCCTACGTCAGCTTTTCTACCGAAGAGCCCGCCTATAACGAGTCAGAGATCCATGAAAAGGATCTTTCCGGGGATGCGATTGCCTTGGGCACCGCGCAAACCAAGCTGGAGGGCGAGGGCGCGGTAGGCGTGATGGGCCTTCCGGCCGGTACGACCATCCCCAATACCAACGCCACCGTCCCAGAAGATGGGGCCGTCCTCTCTGACACGATTGAAGCCTCCGGCACCGTGAATATCGGTGGGGTAGACCTTCCCGTAGAGGGCACCGTTGCCGAAACGCAGTTCTCCCACTCGCCGGTGGTATGGGTATCTACCCAGACCTGGCAAAAGGTAAGCCATGCCCCAGAGGGCGTAGTAGGCACGGTTGTCCTGCACTCCGAAGAGGTGCCCGGTTCGGTCGAGATGTCTGATTCCTTCTCCGGCCTGCCCGCATACCAGTCAGAACGCGGTTCGCTGTTGACCATGCAGGGCTTCCTCTACGGCATATCCGCCCTGGTCACCGTGGCCTTCCTGACGGTATGGACCCTGCAGCGCACCCGCGATCTCTCCATCCTGCGCGCCCTGGGCGCCTCGGTGCGCTACCTGCTGCGCGATGCCCTGGCCCAAGCCGCGCTGATTTTGGCCGCCGGCACCATCCTCGGCGCTTTCGTCGGCTGGCTGCTTGGCCTGCTGGCCTCCGGCACCGTCCCCTTCGACGTATCCGTGCGCACCATCATTATTCCCGCGGTCGGCATCTGGATCCTGGGCATGGCCGGTGCCCTGGTCTCCACCCGCCGCGTAGCCAAAGCCAACCCCCTCGATGCATTGGGAGGAAATGCCTAAATGTCCACCATCCTTGATATTCGCAACGCCACCGTCACCTTCCAGGACGGCACGACGACTACTACGGCGCTTGATGATGCCACCTTTAGCGCCGACTCCGATACCCTCACCGCAATCGTGGGCGAGTCCGGTTCCGGTAAGTCCACGCTGCTCTCCGTCGGCGCCGGGCTCATCACGCCGGACTCCGGCACCGTCGAGGTCAACGGCACGAACTCCATCATCTTCCAGCAGTCCAACCTGTTGTCCTCGCTCAAGGTGCGCGATCAGCTGCTCATCATGGACCACATGGTCGGGCGCAAGCTGCGCAAGGATCGCGCCGATGAGCTGCTAGAATTCGTTGGCCTTAAGGGCATGGGCAATCGTCGCATCGGCCAGCTTTCCGGCGGTCAGGCCCAGCGCGTCAATATCGCGCGCGCCTTGATGGATGAGCCGAACCTGCTGCTTGCCGATGAACCCACCTCCGCCCTCGACTCCCACCTTTCCCAGGAAATCATCCGCCTGCTGCGCGATATTACCCAGGAGATGCACACCGCCACCGTGCTGGTCACGCACGATCGCTCCCTGCTCACCTTCGCCGACCACGTGGTCGAGGTCAAAGACGGCCGCGTGAGCAAGCAGGACGTTAACGGTGCATAACTAGCAGGCGGGCGATGGACTGGGGCATCGCCGCG
This sequence comes from Corynebacterium tuingiense, assembly GCF_046718165.1. NCBI lineage: Bacteria > Bacillati > Actinomycetota > Actinomycetes > Mycobacteriales > Corynebacteriaceae > Corynebacterium > Corynebacterium tuingiense. The sequence continues at coordinate 2,337,855 of NZ_CP177101.1, read as the reverse complement.
GCAATCTGGGAAGCGGAACAAATGCCGAAACCATCGGGGGTATGCGCCGCGATGGCGGCCGCGTGCTGGTGTAGGGCGGCGGCGTGGAGGATCTCCATGATGATGTACTCGGCATCGGCCTTTTCGTGCTCTACCTGCGCGATGGTGGCGCCGAGGATGCCCGATAAAACGTCGCCGGAGCCGGCGGTGGCCGCATAAGAGTGGCCGGCATTCATCCCATAGATGGCCTGGCCGGGCGCGGTTACCGTGGTGATCCGGCCCTTGTGCAGGATAAAACAGTTCAAGTCCTCGGCCAGCTCGCGCTGGCGCGGGCCCACGCCCTCGCTGAGATCGAGCTCGCGGCCGAAGGTGGCCTCGTAGAGGCGGCGGAACTCGCCGGCGTGCGGGGTAACGATGACCCGCGGGTGGGTGCGGACTCGATCGCGCAGCTCAGCGCTCTGGGCGAGCAGCGTCAGGGCATCGGCATCCAGGATGGTGGGCAGCTCGCGATCTAAGACGGTGCGGAGCTCGCGCGCCGCCGCCTCATCGGTGCCGCGGCCGGGGCCAACCACCCACGCCTGGGCATGCACCTTGTCCTCGGCGCTCGGGTGGGGAACCACCTCGGGCAGGTGGGGGACCACGGCATCGTTATCTATCACCCGCACCATGGACGGCGTGGCGCGCACCGCGCCGGTAGCCGCCAGGATGCCCGCGCCGGGATACGCGCTGCTGCCAGCACAGATAGCGGTGACCCCGCCGGTGTATTTCGTGCTCGAAGCGTGGGGAGTGGGGTCCACGATGGGCCCTGTGCAGCCCACGGGCTTGGGCGCGGTGACGTGGCCCAAGTGGACATCGGCAAGCACGGGCTCCGCGGGCCACTGGAAGGGGAGATCGATGGTGGGCTCGTTGGCGATATAGCCCGCTGGCTCTGCGGTAGCCGTTAGTTCCTCCGCGAAGGACCGCGGCGCGTTGGGCAGGTGCAGATCGCACAGGACCACCGTGCCGCATTCCGGGGCGAAGATATGGCCGGCGCGCGCCCAACCGAAGCTCACGGTAATCGTTGCCTCGACGGCGTTCTCCGCGGCCACGCCCGTATCGGCATTGATGCCAGAGGGGATATCCACCGAAAGCACCGGGATATCGTGCTGCTTGGCCGCGCGGTACGCGGCAAGGCCCGCACCGCTAAGCCCGCGGGTGGAGTTGAGTCCAGCGACGGCATCAATAAGCAGCCCTGTGGCCTTCGCGCGCGGTTGCTCAGTAATGGTTCCTCCGGCGGCCTTAAGGGCCTGAAACGCTGGGTCGTGCGCGGAACCGGCGACGAGGATTACTTCGACGCCATAGCCCTCCTCGGCGAGGAAAGCGCCTGCATAAAGGCCATCGCCGCCATTGCCGCCAGGCCCGGCCAGGATGGTGATGTGGCGAGGCGCTGGGCCTGTCAGCATGGATTTCGCCGTGGCGGCAATGCCCCGCGCGGCCAGGCGCATGAGCTCATCATCGTGGCTCTGCTGCGCGAGGAGCGCGGACTCGGCGGAACGAACGGCGGATACACTATAGGCAGGTCGCATGCCCGCCACTATAGGCCTTAAGCAGCGGATTGGCAGGTGGGGCACCAGAAGAGGTTTCTGCCCTCCATTACCTGCTCTGCAATCGGCGTGCCGCAGACGTAGCAGGGCAGGCCCGCGCGCCGGTAGACGTAGACTTCGCCGCCGTGATCATCCTTGCGCGGCTCGCGACCCATGGCCTCCGGGGAGTGCTCGGCGCGCACGGTATCGATGCGGCCGTGCTCCACGCCGTAATTCATGAGCTCTACCAGGTCTTTCCAGATGGCGAAGAATGTTTCACGGGAAACATCCTTGCCAGGAGTGAAAGGGGAGAGGCCGGCGCGAAAGAGGGCTTCCGCGCGGTAGATATTGCCCACACCGGCATACAGGTGCTGGTCCATCATGAGGGAGCCTATGCTGCGGCGGGATTTGTGCACCTTGGCCCACAGGGCTTCGGGGTCGGCATCGGCGCGGAGCGGATCCTGTCCTACCTTGGTCAGCCGGGCCTGGTAGTCCTCCTCCGTAAGCAGCAGACAAAATTGGGGCCCGCGCAGCTGTGCGGCCTGCGTCCCATTGTCTATGCGTATGCGGACCTGCCCGCGGGTTTCCTCGCGCGGTTCGAAGCTCAGCTTGCCGATGAGCCCCAGGTGAATATAGAGGATATGCTCTGGGTCCGCGGCGGTGAAGTGCACGAAGAGGTGCTTGCCAAAGGCCTCTGCGTGGTCGATTTCTGTACCGTCCAGAATGGCCGCCTCAGCGGCGAAGCGGCCTTGCGGGCTGGTCACGTTGAGCGGCATCCCGCGATAGTCCGCGTTGAGAGTGTGGGCTAGGCGGTGGATCACGTGACCTTCAGGCATAACTTCAGTGTAGTGAAATAGTTGGTCGCCCCCAACTAGGGCGCGTGGCGCCGGGGAATGAAAAAGAGTAAACTCAAAGCGCGGATTGATTTTATTTCTATTGAAGGGTCGATAAATCATGACGCATGAAATCGGTTTTGACCGTGAAAAATACATAGAGCTGCAGTCAAAGCACATCCAGGCCCGCCGCGAAGAAATCGGTGGAAAGCTCTATCTGGAAATGGGCGGCAAGCTTTTCGATGATATGCACGCCTCCCGCGTGCTGCCGGGCTTTACCCCGGATAACAAGATCGCCATGCTGGAGCGCATTAAAGAGGACATTGAAATCCTCCCGTGCATCAATGCCAAAGACATTGCCCGCCACAAGGTACGCGCCGATTTAGACATCCTGTATGAAGACGACCTCCTGCGCCTAGTGGACGTATTCCGCAGCCGCGGCTTCTTGGTTGAAAACATCGTCATGACCCAGGTGGAAGACGGAAATACGCAGGCAGAGGCGTTCATCGAAAAGCTTGAGCGCCTCGGCCTCAAGGTCGCCCGTCACCGCGTTATCCCTGGTTATCCCACGAATACTGACCTCATTGTCTCTGAGGATGGTTTTGGTAAGAACGAATTTGCCGAAACCTCCCGGGATTTGGTCGTTGTGACCGCCCCAGGTCCTGGTTCCGGCAAGCTCGCCACCGCACTATCGCAGGTCTACCACGAGCACCAGCGCGGCAATAACGCTGGTTATGCCAAGTTTGAGACCTTCCCCATCTGGAATCTTCCCCTCGAGCACCCGGTCAACCTCGCCTATGAGGCCGCCACCGTGGACTTGAACGATTCCAATATTATTGACCACTTCCACTTGAGCGCCCACGGCGAATCCACGGTGAACTACAACCGCGATGTCGAAGCCTTCCCGCTGTTGCGGACCCTGCTGGAAAAGCTCACTGGTACCACCCCGTATGAATCGCCCACGGACATGGGCGTGAATATGGCCGGCTACTGCATTACCGATGATGCGGTCTGCCGCGCCGCCGCGCAGCAGGAAATCATCCGCCGCTATTTCAAGGCCAAGGTAGAAGAAGCCCGCGCCGGGCTGGGCGATGAGCAGTCCGAGCGCGCCGCCGTCGTCATGGCAAAGGCCGGCATCAAAGTCGATGACCGCCCAGTGGTTGGCCCGGCCCGCAAGCGTGCGGAGGAAACCGATGGCCCCGCCTCCGCGATGCAGCTTCACGATGGCACCATCATCACCGGCCGCACCTCCCCGCTGCTGGGGTGCTCCGCGGCGATGCTACTCAATGCCCTCAAGTATTTAGCCGGCATCGATGACGAAACGCACCTGCTCTCGCCGGAGTCGATAGAGCCAATCCAAACGCTGAAGACGAAGCACCTGGGATCTTCCAACCCACGCTTGCACACCGATGAGGTGCTCATCGCGCTATCCGTATCCGCCGCGAAGGACGAGGATGCGCGCAAGGCGCTGGAGCAGATCAAGGAGCTCGCCGGCTGCGACGTCCACACCACCACCATCCTGGGCTCGGTGGATGAGGGAATCTTCCGCAACCTTGGCGTGCTCGTGACCTCGGATCCGGCCTTCGCCCGCAAGAAGGCGCTGTACCAGAAGCGCTAAGGAATTGGGGATCTTTCCGGTAGCGGGCCTAAGATTATGGGCGTGACTATCGGCAAAGTTCTCCTGTATTACTGCTTTACCCCCATCGAGGATCCGACCGCCGTCATGCTGTGGCAGCGCACCCTGTGCGAGTCCTTGGGCTTGAAGGGTCGCATCCTCATTTCGGAGCACGGTATCAATGGCACCGTTGGCGGCGACATGGATGCCTGCAAGCGCTACGTGCGCCAAACCCGTGAATACCCGGGCTTTAAGCGCATGCAGTTCAAGTGGTCCGATGGCGGAGCCGAGGATTTCCCGCGCCTATCGGTCAAGGTGCGCGATGAAATCGTGGCCTTTGGCGCGCCGGGCGAGCTGAAGGTAGATGAAAACGGCGTCGTCGGCGGCGGCACGCACCTCAAGCCGGAAGAGGTCAACAAGCTGGTAGAAGAGCGCGGCGATGAGGTGGTCTTCTTCGATGGCCGCAATGCCATGGAAGCAGAGATTGGCAAGTTCAAAAATGCCGTCGTGCCGGATGTGCGCACCACCCATGACTTCATTGAGGAACTGGAATCCGGCAAATATGACTGGATGAAGGACAAGCCTGTCGTCTCCTATTGCACCGGCGGCATCCGGTGCGAGGTCCTTTCCTCTCTAATGAAGAACCGTGGCTTCAACGAGATCTACCAAATCGATGGCGGCATCGTGCGCTACGGCGAAAAGTACGGCAATGATGGGCTGTGGGAAGGCTCCATGTACGTCTTTGACAAGCGCATGCACCAGGAATTTGGCCAAGGACTAGAGGATCCAGGCTTTATCCAATTGGGCCACTGCGTGCACTGTGGCAAGGGAACTAATACCTTTCACAACTGCATTAATGAGGACACGTGCCGCCAGCAGGTGCTCATCTGTGATGACTGCATCCAAAATGTGGAAACCCAGCATTGCGGGAGGCCGGATTGTGAGGAAGTGGCCCTTCGCCTTGCCAGCTAGCTTGGACAGCTAGGTGCGGGGTTAGCGCACCAATAGCAGCTGAATATCGCTAATGGCCCAGATCATGAAGTTGAAGGCCACCACCCAAAAGATCGCCATCCAGCTGCGCCAGCGCAGGTAGCGGCGCAGCTTGCGCACCATAATGATCGCGCAGCCAATCATGCCCAGCAGTGGGATGATCATGGTGGAAATGGCAAAGAAGTTTCTTTGGCCCTCGGTACACAGCCAGCTTGCGGTGCCATCCTCGCACAGTGGGCCGCCGCTAAGGCGCGAAAAGAGCGCGACGCCGAAGCCGTACAGCGCGGAGATGACCAGCACGGACACCATGTACCAGATGGCTTGCCGCGTGGAGCGCCGGTTGGCGGCGGCTACCTCGACGGGATCGGGCTCGTCTGCCAAATCATCGAAGCTTTGCGGCTCAGGCCGACGCAGGTTGGCATAATCGGCGTCGGTCGTCAGATCGTTTTCGGGGTGCTCTGGGCGCGAGCTCATACATTAAAGCCTAGTCGGTCGCGGGGTGAATGAGTACCGGTACGCGAATATGAGGGAGCAACTCGGTTGCGGTAGAGCCCAAAAAGACCCGCGCGATGGGACCTTGTGGGGCAGAGGCCATCAACATTAGATCGCCCTTTTTCCACTTAAGCGAATCAACCGCACCGGACCACCCGGCCCCGGAGCCGATCTCGGAGGAGACCTCGAGCTCGGGGAAGGAATCTTGGATGTGGTCGCGAGCCCGGTCGAGCATGGCCAATGAATCCTCGTGCCACTCCGCGGTGAGCTTGAGCGCAATATCGCTTTTATCCTTCGACGGGGAATGCAACAGGTCATCCGCCGAGAAGGCCAAGATGCGCAGGGGCAGATCCCAGCGATCTGCCAGCGCGGCTGCGCCCAATAATTCCCTATCAGCACGGTCACCGCGCTCTGTAATGACAAAATTAAAGCGGGTCACACCGTGTTTCGACAACTTGGCCTTGCGGGGGATAAGCCCTAAGGATTGCGGCGAGTAGTGCAGGAGGGTATCCGCAGTTGAGCCGGGGAAAAAGCGGCCCTTGGGCGCGGCTTGGTTAGGGCCTAACAGGATAATATCGGCCTGAAAATCTTGGGCCATTTCAGTAAGAAGCTGGGGGCGAGAGGGGCCATCGACAAGCACGGAGGGCGTATCGTCCCAGTACTTTTCCGGGATACCTGCCTCCGTCAGGGCCGCAGCGGTGGCTGTCACGCATGCTTGCTTCTGCTCTTTGAACCACTTCTTGTATTTCCCGCCCAGCTTGGACAAAGACGTCGTGGTCCAGGGCTGGAAAACCGTGGAAATAACGCGCACCTTTATCACCGCGGTGCGCGATAACCATGCGGCGAAGTCGAGGGGTTCCGTACCGGAAGAGGAAGGACTCCAAGAAATGAGGATGCGCAACGGCTCTTTGGCCGAGCCTTTATGCAGGGTCGGCAGCAGCGGTTGTTTAGATTTTTTGCCCATAGAATGAATATGTATGCGAAAGTTTAATGAGTACTAAGGCTCATTATCGTCTGTTGTGGCCGCAAAACTAAAATTGCACGCCGCCGCAAGCTTGCTATTCGCTATCCATGGTGGGGCGGTAGACATCCGCAAGCTTGGAAATGACCGCACCCATCTCGCGGGCGGTGGCCAAGTCCTCGGGCTCGAGCCACCGCATAATCTCCGCAAGGGCGGCGGCGCGTTGGCCGGAAACTATGGCCAATTCGGACTCGCCCAGCTGGGTGAGCGCAACCAGCACCCCGCGGCGATCTTCCTCATCGCGGTGGCGTTCCACGAATCCGCGGCGCTCTAGTTGGTAGAGCGCGTTGGACGCAGTGGGCATGCGGATGAGCTCCGCCTGGGCGATAGTGGATACGCGGGAAGGCCCGCGCAAGCGCAACTGGTTCATGATGGAGACCTGCGAGGTAGTCAACGATGAACCCTCTGCGGTGCGCTGGAAAATAAGAATTAACTTATTGAGCGCCGGTTGGATATCCCGCGCTACCTCTACCGCGTCCTCGTATTCGGACGGGGACTTCGTTGGGGCCGTCTCATCATGATGTTGCGTCATAGAACTAAATTCTATCGTGCACTACCGCCTAGCGGTAGTATCGCGACGAAAAAATTAGCTTCCCTTAATAAAATCTTCCAGCTCGTTGCGCGCGACATCGTCGGCCTTCTGTACTGGAGGGGACTTCATCAGGTAGGAGGAAGCGGAAAGTACTGGACCGGCAACCTTGCGGTCCAAGGCGATCTTGGCGGCGCGGACGGCATCGATAATAATGCCGGCGGAGTTAGGGGAGTCCCAGACCTCGAGTTTGTACTCCAGGTTCAGCGGAACCTCGCCGAATGCGGAACCCTCCAAGCGGACATAAGCCCACTTGCGGTCATCCAGCCATTCCACATAGTCCGATGGGCCGATGTGGACATTGCGGTCTGCGCGCTTGCCAGCGATAGGGGAGTTGTGCACGTTGGAGGTCACGGACTGGGTCTTGGAAATCTTCTTAGACTCAAGGCGCTCGCGCTCCAGCATGTTCTTGAAGTCCATGTTGCCGCCCACGTTGAGCTGCATCGTGCGGTCCAGGCGTACGCCGCGGTCTTCAAAAAGCTTCGCCATAACGCGGTGGGTAATGGTTGCGCCAACCTGGGACTTGATGTCATCGCCCACGATGGGCAGACCGGCGTCCTCAAACTTCTTGGCCCACTCTGGGTCAGAAGCAATGAAGACCGGCAGGGCGTTGACGAATGCGCAACCGGCATCGATAGCGGCCTGAGCGTAGAACTTATCCGCCTCTTCGGAACCAACCGGCAGGTAAGAAACAACAACCTCGGCACCCGCTTCGCGGAGGGCAGCTGCGACATCGGCAGGAGCTTCATCCGATTCCGTAATGGATTCCTGGTAGTAACGGCCCAGGCCATCCATGGTGGGGCCACGCTTAACGGTGACCCCGAGGTCTGGGACGTCTGCGATGGTGATGGTGCAGTTGCGGGAGCTGCGGGTAGCCTCCGCAAGATCCTTGCCCACCTTGTCTCCATCGACGTCGAAGGCCGCGACGAACTCAATATCGCCGACGTGGTAGGGCCCGAACTGCGTGTGCATCAGGCCAGGAATATTTTCCTCTGCTGCGGCGTTGCGATAAAACTCCACGCCCTGAATAAGGGACGTGGCGCAGTTGCCGACGCCGACGATGGCGACCTTTACTTTGTCAGACACACTATGCTCCTTTATAAATTCGTTGCTGTGTGGTGCCTGCGCAACGTTAGGCCAGAAATTATGCCTGGTGGTAGCACGACGGCATATGGATCGATCAAGAAGAGGAAATTAAGATAATGCGGGTGAATTCCGTTGCCTTTAAGCACGAGCTTTCTCACGAATGGGAGCGCACCCAACACGTCCGCGAATACCGCGCCGGGCACTTGGGGCGCGATGAGGTGTGCGATGCGGACTTCCTCCTCCGGGCCGCCGCCGAGCACCACGGCCGCACCATGGATAAACCCTGCCCGGTCTGCGGGAAGAACCTGCGCCTGACCCGGTGGGTGTACGGCGAGAGCCTAGGCCGGCGCGCCGGGAGCGCCCGCAGCGAAGAAGAAATAGCGGAACTTGTCGGTGAAGGCCTGGAGTTTACCGTGCATGAGGTGGAGGTCTGCAGACACTGCCGGTGGAATCATTTGTTGCGTTCTGCAACGGCTTTTAACGCGTGTTAGTTTTCGACGCACCGCCTTAGGCAGTAAGCTGCAATTATTTAGTTTGTTACCAGGGATGAATGAGGACACGAATCAGTGACCGAGAAGGAATCTACTGGCGAGTCCACTAAGGTGGACCGCCGTAAAGAAGGCGAAGAACCCAAAAAGCGCCGCATTTGGCCGTGGGTCGTTGTGGCTCTCCTAGTGGTTTTTGTGGCACTGCCTGCAGGCCTTTTTGGCTATGCCTATTCGCAATACACCGTTCCGGAGCCTAAAGAGCTGGCCAATAACCAGGTCTCTACCATCTATGCCTCCGATAACGATACCCAGCTGGCGCGTTTGGTACCGCCGGAAGGCAACCGCACGCACGTGACCTTGGATGAAGTACCCGTCTTTGTCCAGGACTCCGTGCTCGCCGCTGAGGACCGCGACTTCTGGGAAAACTCCGGCTTTTCCTTCACCGGTTTGGGCCGCGCGGTACTGGGTAAGGTCACCGGCAATGACACCGCCGGTGGTGGTTCCACGATTACCCAGCAGTACGTGAAAAACACCCTGGTGGGCAACGAATACTCCTACGTTCGTAAGGCGCGCGAGCTCATCTACTCCATCAAGATGACCAATGAGTGGGAAAAAGAAGACATCCTCAACGCCTACCTGAATACGGTCTACTTTGGCCGCAATGCCTACGGCATCCAGGCTGCATCTAATGCCTATTTTGATAAGGACGCCAAGGACCTCACCCCTGAGGAAGGCGCCATGCTCGCCGGCCTTATCCAGTCGCCTTCTGGCCTAGATCCGCGCGTGAACCAGGAAGGCTCCGAAAACCGGTGGAACTACGTGCTGGACGGCCTCGTGGACATGGGCGATCTCAGTAAGGAAGAGCGCGATGGAATGGTCTTCCCGGAGACCCGCGACCCGGCTGAGTATTCGGCATATACGGAAGCCCCGGGTGCCAATGGCCACATTAAGGACCAGGTCATCCGCGAGCTTGAAGAGGTGGGAATTACGGAAAATCAGGTCTCTACCGGCGGCCTGCGCATTACCACCACCATCGATATGAACGTGCAAAACAATACGGTGCAGGCAGTCGATGACCAGCTGGCGCCGCTACAAGAGGATGCCCGCGCAGCTTCTGTAACCATTGACCCGAAGACGGGTGCGGTGCGCGGATACTTTGGCGGGCATGATTCCAACGGTTGGGATTACGCCAACTCCCCGTTGCAGACCGGTTCGACCTTCAAAATTATGGCGCTTGCCGCTGCACTGCAGCAGGGCATTAGCTTGGATACCAACTACTCCTCGGCGCCGTACCAGCTGCCGGGCTCCGATCTGGTCACCAACGTGGGCGGCGGCTGTGGCGTGTGCGACCTGCGCGAGGCCACCAAGCAATCCCTGAACACCTCTTATTTGCGCCTGCAGAGCGATCTGAAGAACGGTACCCAGGACACCGCGGATATGGCCCACGCTTTGGGCGTTGCCCGCTCGCTGCCGGGCATCGAAAAGACGCTGAATGAAAACGGCAAGCAGCCTTTCGAAGGTGTGGTCTTGGGCCAGTACCAGTCCCGTCCATTGGACATGGCAACCGCGATGTCTACTCTTGCGAACCAGGGTGTCTGGCACAACCCGCACTTTGTGCAGCGCGTAGAAAATGCCGCAGGGGAAGTTCTGTATGAACACCCAGACGGTGAGGGCGAGCGCCGCGTTTCCGCCAATGTGGCCAATAACGTCCTTGAGGCCATGGGGCCAGTGGCGGCATGGTCCAACGGCTCGCTGGCGGGCGGACGTGCTTCGGCATCTAAGACCGGTACGACCCAGCTCGGTGATTCGGGAACTAATAAGGATGCATGGATGGTTGGTGCCACCCCGCAGCTTGCCACCGCCGTGTGGGTAGGTACGGCCGATAACACCTCTGCCATTTTCGACCAGTATGGCGGCATCATGTACGGCGCTGGCGCACCGACGAAGATCTGGAAGTCCGTGTTGGATAACTCCTTGGCGGACCAGGAATTCCAGCAATTCCCCACTGCTTACCCGGTGCGCTTCGGCACGGTTTCTGCCGGCGGCGGCGCTCCGGCCTATAACCCAGGTGGTAGCGCCGGCGGGCAAAGCCCCCAGAACTACACTGGTCCAGCGCAAAATGGCGCCCCTGAAGAAGAGACCAGCCCAGCACCTGCGGAAAGCCCGGATGCGGGTCGCGATGCCCCGTCGCAGCAGTCGGAGAACCAGGGAGGCAATAATGGAAACGGCGGCAATAGGGGAAATGGCGGCGGCAATAACGAGCCAGCCCCACCCGAAGCTCCGTCATTAGATGACATCCTTGACCGCGAAGGCGGCCTGGCTGACCTCTTAGGCTAAGCAAGGAGCGGTACGCGTGAGCCAAGACCAGCGCTTGTCCGCCGCAGACGAACCAATGGCGCGAGGCGTCATAGAGTTCTTGGGCGGGCCGAGGGGACGCTTTGCCCGGGATAGCCGCGCGCAGTGGTGGACCCCGCTGCGCGCGCTCATCGCGGTAGCCTGGATTTTCTTGGCCGGTGGGTTCTTATCCAAGGCAAATTGCGCCGCTGGTACTCGCGGCGAAGACGGCACCATCAATCTTGATTGGTCCGCTAACCGCCAGTACACCTCTTTTTGCTATAACGACATCGTCCCGCTTTATGAAGGCCGCGGATTAGATCAACCGGGCTTTCCCTACGCCTTTTCCTGGCAGGAAGATGGCCTGACCCGCTACATGGAATACCCGGTATTGGCGGGGATGTTCCAGGGTCTGATGGGCTGGATTGCGCGCCATACCTATGGGCTCGTGGAATGGGCTGGGGTGCCCGCCGCTGGCTGGTACTTTGGGCTCACCGCCATGGTCATGGCCTGCATCTGGGTCGGCGTCATCTACATGGTTTACCTCTTGGTGGGAAACCGCACGTGGGACACCATCCTGGTAGCCGCCAGCCCGTTGATTATCATCCATGCCTTTAGCAATTGGGATATACCTGCCATCGCCTTTGCCGTTGGCGCGCTACTGGCCATTAGCCGCCACCGCCCTTGGCTCGCCGGCATCCTCATCGGCCTTGGAACCGCATTCAAATTATGGCCGGTATTTCTGCTCGGTGCGTTTTTCGTCCTTGCCTGGCGCAGTCGCCGCTGGGACGCTTTTGCCAAGGTCGCCGTCGCTACGGCTGCCGCTTGGTTCGTGGTCAACCTTCCCGTTGCCTTGAAATACCCGGACGCTTGGGCGGAATTTTTCCGCCTGAACCAGGAACGCGGCGCGGAATGGACCACCCTGTATGCGCTGATTAGCCGGAATCTGGACATTTCTTTCAGCCAGGACTTTTTGAATACTTTCTCGCTCGTGGCATTCATCTTCTTGTGCGCCGGCATTGCCTTGGCCGGCTGGCGCAGCCCGCTTACCCCGCGGGTAGCGGAGTTGGTCTTCCTCATCGTCGCGGCCTTCCTGCTGGTCAATAAGGTTTGGTCCCCGCAGTATTCGCTCTGGCTCCTAGTTCCAGCGGCCTTGGCCGTGCCGCGTTGGCGGTTGGTTTTGGGCTGGGCGCTTGCCGATGCCCTCGTATGGCCCCTGCTCATGTGGCATATGCTGGGCATCGATAATAAGGGTATTCCACACGAGCTCTTGGACGTGGCGATCCTTGTGCGCGATGGATTCATCATTGCCATGGCGGTTATTGTGCTGCGGCAAATGTGGAATAAAACGGAAGATAAAGTGCGTGCGGCGCATACGGGCCGCGACCCAGTGGCGGGAGTATTTCAATGATTGTGACCATAATCGGCATGGTGTCGATCTTGTTGGGCTTTATCTGCGTTATGGCGGCCTTTTGGCTGTTTCATAACAGGGAAGATAAGCGCGGGCCCATCATCTTGGGCATCCTTGCCATTGTTTTTCTCACCATCATTCCCGCGACGTGTGCTATCTTTTTTGCCTCCACTACGACGGGATAGATTTCTTTTCGCCGGTCATTTGCGGTACTGTGGTGGGGTTGCTTGACGCAACGTACCCTCCTGCTGCATCCGCAAAGGTGATGCAGCCGAAAACGACTAGACCATAGGAGGTGATGAGGTCCGTGCGTCACTACGAAGTCATGATCATTCTGGATCCTAATCAGGATGAGCGCACCGTAACCCCGTCCCTAGATAAGTACCTCGACATCGTCCGCAAGGACGGCGGCAAGGTTGAGAACCTCGATGTATGGGGCAAGCGTCGCCTTGCATACCCCATCGAGAAGAAGGAAGAGGGCATTTACGCCGTCGTTAACCTGGAGTGCGAGCACCCTTCGGTTTCCGAGCTCGACCGTCGCCTGAACCTGAACGACACCATCCTGCGTACCAAGGTTCTGCGCACCGACAGCAAGTAGCGGATACTGGGATCAAGCACAATCCACGTAACCGATAAGGAGTAAAGACATGGCACAGGGAGATACCAATATTACGGTGGTGGGCAACATAGTTGCTGACCCCGAGCTTCGCTTCACCCCAGCGGGTGCGGCGGTAGCTAACTTCCGCGTCGCCTCCACGCCTCGTCGCTATAATTCGCAGACGAACCAGTGGGAAGACGGCGAAGCTATGTTCCTGACCTGCAACGTATGGCGCCAGGCGGCGGAGAACGTCGCTGAGACCCTGAGCAAGGGCATGCGCATCATCGTTACCGGCCGCTTGAAGCAGCGTTCCTTCCAGACCCGCGAGGGTGAAAACCGCACTGTATTTGAGATCGACGTCGATGAGGTCGGTCCGTCGCTCCGCTACGCCACCGCACAGGTAAACCGCAATCCCCGTGAGGGCGGCGGCAACTTTGGCGGCGGCGGTCAGCAGCAGCGCTCGAATAACAATAATCAGGGCGGCTTTGGAGGCCAGCAACAGCAGCAGTCGCAGCAGCAGAACCAGGCTCCTGCAGAGGATCCGTGGAACTCCGCACCGCCAGCAGGCGGCTTCGGAGGCGCTGATTCTGAACCCCCGTTCTAAGTCTGTCACCCGCAACTATTCAACTAACTCAATTGAAAGGCAGGGATCATGAAGCTGATCCTCACCGCTGCCGTTGAGAACCTCGGCGCCGCTGGCGAAATTGTTGAGGTTAAGGACGGCTACGGACGTAACTACCTGCTTCCCCGCGGCTTGGCCATCGTGGCTTCCCGCGGCGCTGAGAAGCAGATTGAGGGCATCAAGCGCGCCCAGGAAGCTCGCGAAATTCGCGACCTGGACCACGCACGCGAGGTCCGCAACCAGCTTGAGCAGCTGACGAACGTTGAGGTCAAGGTTAAGACCTCCACTTCCGGAAAGCTCTTCGGTTCCGTTAACGCAGAAGACATTGTCAAGGCCGTCTCCAAGGCCGGTGGCCCTAACTTGGATAAGCGTATCGTTGATATGCCCAAGGGCCTGGTCAAGAAGACCGGCAACTACCAGGTCGAGCTGAAGCTGCACGCTGACGTGCTCGGCAAGGTGAACTTCTCGGTCGTCGCTGCTTAAGCAGCGCTCGACGGTCCACAGACCCAAAGACAACAGCACGGCTTAAGGCCCCAAGAATTCTCTATGTGAGGTGGAGAATTCCTGGGGCCTTTTGCCTACCCAACTGGCCTGTGGATAACTGTGAAAATCTGTGGATGAATGTGGAATTCGGCGTTCTTTCCCACCAAGATTTTTACTTGCCTTACCCGCTGGTCACAGGCCATATTCCACTATCATGTGGTAATTTTCACACCTGTAAATAGCTCCCTGACCAGCAGTTATTATCGCCGCAGGTCAGAAAGGTGGCAAGTTATCCACAGTTGTGACCTCGGTAAATGGAAAGCGATGATTGGACTACCTGGTAATTCCACAAGTCCCTGTGGATAACTGTGGAAGTTATACCCAGGCGGGTAGTGTCCGGGCGCTGGTCTACACTTGGACAGCGTTACACAAGGTCGCTTCACGTACACCAAGGGGGACACATGACCAACGCGAGCTTTGATGATGAACAGCTTCCGTCGGAACCACCGGCGCCGGATAATGCCATAGCGCGCCGGCCGCGGTACCAACAGGATCAACCGCAGCGCTACGAGGAGTATCGCCAGCCGCCATCGGACCGGGAGGCGGAGCAGGGCGTATTGGGTGCAATGCTGCTCAGCCCCAATACGGTCATGGAGGTAATTGAAGAGCTCGAACCCGATGACTTCTATTATCCGGCCCACGCCTTAATTTATGGCGCGATGCTGGACCTCTACGCGGCGGGGCAAGACATCGACCCCCTTATCCTTTCCTCGCGGCTGGATAGGTTTAATAACCTCGAACGCGTTGGTGGTGCGCCCTACTTACACACCCTTTTGGCTACGGTTCCTACCGCGGCCAATGCCCGCTATTACGCGGAAATCGTGGCGGAAAAGGCCGTCCTGCGCCGGCTTGTGGATGCCGGTACGCGCGTGGTCCAACTGGGATTTTCTGGCACAGAGGATGCCGAGATCGAATCGGTGATCGACCGAGCCCAGCAGGAAGTATTTGCCATCGCCCAGCGCAAGACCGCTGAGGACTACCGCGTGCTGGGTGATCTGATTGATCCCACCATTGATGAGTTGGCGGCGCTACAGCAGGCGGGCGGCGTTGAATTGGGCGTGCCCACAGGCTTCATTGACTTGGATAAGCTCACCAATGGCTTGCACGCAGGCCAGATGATCATCGTGGCGGCGCGACCCGGTGTGGGTAAGTCCACGCTAGCGATGGATTTCATTCGCTCGTGCTCTCTGCAGCACGGCAAGTCCTCCGTCATTTTTTCCTTGGAAATGTCAGCCTCGGAGATCGTGATGCGCCTGCTCTCCGCGGAATCTGAGGTCAAGCTCACCGATATGCGCAGTGGTGGCGTCTCCACGGAGGATTGGGCGAAGATCGATGACACGCTTAACCGCATTCAAGATGCGCCGCTATTCATTGATGATTCCCCGAACCTCACGATGATGGAGATCCGTTCGAAAGCCCGCCGGCTCAAGCAGCAGCATGGCCTCGACCTCATTGTTTTGGACTATCTCCAGCTGATGTCTTCGGGTAAAAAGGTGGAGTCGCGCCAGCAAGAGGTCTCGGAGTTCTCGCGCCAGCTCAAGCTATTGGCCAAGGAACTTGAGGTGCCGGTGATTGCCATTTCGCAGCTGAACCGTGGACCTGAAGCCCGTAATGACAAGAAGCCGCAATTGGCTGACCTGCGTGAGTCCGGTTCCTTGGAGCAGGACGCCGATATGGTGATGCTGCTGTACCGCCCAGACTCGCAAGACCGCGATAACGAGCGAGCCGGAGAAGCGGATATTATTTTGGCCAAGCACCGCGGCGGGCCTATTGACACGGTTCAGGTGGCCCACCAGCTGCACTACTCCAAGTTCGTCAACATGGCGCACGGATAAAGGGCTTATAGGTCCACGACGGCGGCGGGATCCCCTAAGCGGGGACCCAGAATTACCAGCACGATAAAGACCGCGGCCGCGGCTAGGGAAAGCCACCGCCATACCGGGAAGAAGCGTTGGCCGCACCAGTAGGCGATCGCTGCACCGATGAGCGCGCCGAGGGTATTAAACAGCAGATCGTCGATATCCGTGCGGCCCAGCGCGAAGGCATATTGGGCCGTCTCCAGGGTTAAACTCAGCGCGAATCCCCAGGCAGCCGATACCTTCACGGAACGGCACAGCGTGAATATCAAAAGCCCGAAGGGGATGAAGAAGGCGGTATTGCCGGCGTATTCGAAAAGCGGCGCAAACCAACTATTACCGGAAAATTCATCGAGGGGAACTAAATGGAGCTCGCGGACGCGCTGGTTTTCGGGCTTCCACAGGTAACCAATCTGGAAGAAAGCTTTCAGGGTGGTCAGCGCCACCATGACGCCAATCCACGCGCTAAGGGCTAATTTATCGAGCAAGGGCCTCACCCTTAAGCTCAGGCAAAGTAAATGCAGCTGTGGCGGCGATGGCGAAGGCAGCCGCAAAGAGCACGAAAAGGAATCCAGCGCCGGTCGCCGCGATGAGTGGCGGCACAACGAGCGGTGCGACGATGGAGGCGATGCGACCAAAACCGGCGGCGGCACCTGTACCGCGACCGCGCAGCGCGGTGGGGTAGAGCTCCGGACCAATCGCATAAAGAGCACCCCAGGCGCCGAGGTTGAAGAAGGACAACAGGCACCCGGCGATGATGATGAATACTTCGGAGCTTGCGGTGCCATAGAGCCCGGCCGAGACGGCGGAGCCGACCAAGAACACGGCGAGGGTGACTCGCCGGCCCCAGACCTCAATGAGCCAGGCGGCGGTGGCGTAGCCCGGTAGCTGTGCCAAGGTAATGATGAGGGTGAAGCTGAAAGATTTTACAAGCGAGAAACCATCGGCCACCAGCAGGGACGGGATCCAGATGAAGGCGCCGTAACAGGAGAAATTGACGCAAAACCAAATGGTCCAGAGCGCCGCCGTGCGGCGGCGCAGGCCCGGCCCCCAAATGGAGGTCTCGGTGGAGGCGGTGGGTTCCGGGTGGGCATCGTCAAGCGGCTGGCCCGCGGCGGCCTCTTCGAAGGACGCCACAATCTCTTCGGCCTCCTCGTGGCGGCCCTTGGATTCGAGGAAGCGCACCGATTCCGGCAAGCCGAGGCGCACGTAAACCGAATAAGCGGCGGGGATGAGCCCCACGGCAAAGCCCCAGCGCCAGCCGTTTTCGCCGGAGCCCACGATGAAGGTGCCGATGAGTGCGGCAAGGATCCAGCCGAGCGCCCAGAAGGCCTCGAGGAGGACCACCATGCGCCCGCGGATGCGGCGCGGCGAGAACTCGGAGATGAGCGTGGAGGCGACCGGTAGCTCCGCGCCCAAGCCCAGCCCGACGATGAAGCGGAAGATGATAAGCATGGTCAGCCCACCGGCCAGGGCGGAAGCGCCGGTGGCCAGGCCATAGACCAAGAGGGTGAGGGAGAAGACGTGGCGGCGGCCGTATTTATCCGCAAGGAGCCCGCCAAATGCGGCGCCCAGCGCCATACCGAGGAAGCCAGCGGAAGCGAGCCAGGAGGTTTGGGTGCTGCTCAAATCCCAATGCACGGCCAAGGCGGCCATGATAAAGGAAATGAGCCCCACATCCATAGCATCGAGCGCCCACCCTAGGCCAGAGCCTAGGAGCAGGCGCTTGTGTTTGCTGGTGACCGGGAGCCGGTCTAATCGTTCATTGCGGCTGAGCATGCGCTAATCATAGCGCTGGCTAGAAAATTTCCGGAGACGCAGGGAATTAGAGACGACGAATACGGAGCTCAATGCCATGGCAATGCCGGCAAATAGCGGGTTGAGCAGGCCAAAGGCAGCCACGGGGATGAGAATAATATTGTAGGCAAAGGCCCAGAACAGGTTGCCCTTAATGATCTGCAGCGTGCGGCGGGACAGGCGAATGGCATCGGCTGCGGACCGCAGGTCCCCATTCATCAAGGTGATATCGGAGGCCTCGATGGCAACGTCGGTACCGGCGCCCATCGCCAAGCCAAGGTCCGCTTGGGCCAAGGCCGCGGCATCGTTGACGCCGTCACCAACCATCGCCACATTGTGTCCCTCGGACTGCAGCTTCTTGATGACGTCGACCTTTTCCTCCGGAATCACGCCGGCCGTAACCTCGGTAATGCCAACTTCCTCGGCCACGCGCTTCGCAGCGCCCTCATTATCGCCGGTCAGCAGGTGCGGGGTCAGGCCCAGCTGCTTCATCTGCTGGACGGCCTCAGCGGAGGTGGGCTTGACGGTGTCGCGGACCTCAATGAGCCCAGCGAGCTCATCGTCGAGGTACACCGCCACCGGGGTAGCACCCGCGGCCTCTGCCTCGCGGAAGGCCTCAGCGTACTGGCCTAGGTCTCCATGCGGCTTGCCGACGCCCACGCGCACCCCATCCACCGTTGCTTCCACGCCAGCGGTGCTAGTGGAAAAATCGGTACCGGGCTCCACGTCGCGCTCACGGGCAATGGCCTGGGCGATGGGGTGCTCGGAGTTCCGTTCGACGGCGGCGGCGTACTCGAGGACATCGCCATGCACGGCCGTAACGGACATTTCCCCGGCGGTAACCGTGCCGGTCTTATCCATCACGATGGTATCGACCTGTTTGGTGGATTCAAGGATCTCCGGGCCCTTAATGAGCAGGCCCAGCTGGGCACCGCGGCCGGTGCCGACCAAGATGGCGGTCGGGGTGGCAAGGCCCAGTGCACAAGGGCAGGCGATGATCAGCACGGAGACGGCGGCGATAAACGCCGGCGCCACGCCGCCAAAGATGAGGTGTACCAGCAGCGTGAGGACGGAAATCCCGATGACTACCGGCACGAAGACCTGCGCGATGCGGTCCACCAGGCGCTGCACGGGAGCCTTGGAGGCCTGTGCGTTGGTAACCAAGGTGGCCATTTGGGAAAGAACCGTGTCCTCGCCCACCTGGGTGGCCTTGACCTCCAACTTGCCGGAAGCGTTAATGGTGGCGCCGGTAACGGTATCGCCCACGCCCACTTCTTCCGGGACGGACTCACCGGTGATCATGGAGGCATCCACGGCAGAATTGCCGGAGACGACCTCACCGTCGGTGGCAATCTTTTCGCCTGGCCGCACGACGAAGACATCGCCCACCTGCAATTGAGAGATGGGGATGCGCGATTCCTTGCCATCGCGCAGCACGGAGGCTTCCTTCGCGCCCATGGATAAAAGGGTGCGCAGCGCCTCAGAAGACTGCCCCTTGGCCTTGACCTCGAACCAGCGGCCGAGGAGCAGGAAGGTAATGACCATTCCCACAGATTCAAAGTAGATATGGTCCATGTCGGCGGAGCTGGAGGACCACGACATGCTCATGGTCATACCGGGCTCGCCGGCGTTGCCAAAGAAGAGTGCGTACAGGGACCATAGGTAGGCGGCCGAGGTACCCATGGAAATCAAGGTATCCATGGTGAACGAGCCGTGCTTCAGGTTGGTCCACGTCGCGGAGTGGAAGGGGGCGCCACCAAAGATGAAGACGATGGTGGCCAGCATGGCGCAGGCCCACTGCCAGTTCTGGAACTGCAGGGCAGGCGCCATGGAGACGAACATGATGGGCGCAGACAATACCGCGGAGATGATGGTGCGCCGCAGCAGGCTCTGCTGTTCTGCAGCGCGGGCATCATCAACCGGCGTGCCTTCTGCGTCTGCGTCCCCGCCCTGGTCGGCGTCATCACTGCCAGACATATCGAAGGCGCTGTATCCTGCACCTTCCACGACTTTGATCAGATCCGCGGCCGTGGACGTTTCTGGATCGAACTCAATAGAGGCGGATTCGGTGGCAAAGTTAACGCTCGCCTCCACGCCGTCTACCTTGTTGAGCTTGCGTTCTACCCGGGAAGAGCAGGACGTGCAGGTCATGCCCGAGACCCCGAGATCAACGTGTGACATAGTATTCGCCTACTTAAGGGTGTATCCGGCTTCGGCTACGGCAGCTGCTACTTGTTCATCGGTGAAATCGCTACCGGAGACAGACACGGCGCCAGTGGTGTGGTCCGCAGAAACTTCCTCAACACCGGCGATTTCGCCTACCTCTTCGCGGATGGACATTTCGCAGTGTCCGCAGCTCATTCCTTCTACGGTGTAGTTCTTCGTTGCCATGATAATCATCCTTTCTCGATTGCTTATGCTTCTATGTTATACCCCCTAGGGGTATCTGGCAAGGAAGAAATTTAGGTACGGTGGGGAATAAACCACAACGTAAAGGAGTTACAACGAGTATGGCTACTATCGACGTCACTGAAGAGAACTTTGAACAGACCGTAACCGGCGAAGGCATTACGCTTGTCGATGCCTGGGCGGACTGGTGCGGCCCATGTAAGCGCTTTGCCCCTGTCTACGAGAAGGCTTCCGAGGAGCACACCGATGCTACCTTTGCCAAGCTGGACACCGAGGCAAACCAGGGCCTTGCTTCCGCGCTGCAGATTCAGTCCATTCCTACCCTGATGATCTTCCGTGATGGGATCCTCGTATTCCGCGAGGCCGGCGCACTGCCGCCCGCAGCGTTGGAGGATCTGCTCAAGCAGGTTAAGGACCTTGATATGGCAGACGTTCGCCGCCAGGTTGAAGAGCAGAACGCACAGCAGGCATAGAATCTGAATTTTTAGAGCTTCCACGGCGCTTTCTGGTGAGTATCGCTAAACTCGCTAGAAAGCGTCTTTTTTATGACCAAAGGAGATTGTGATGGCTAACCCCTTCAGCAAGGGCTGGAAGTACGTGATGAGTTCTCTCGATCAAAAGATTGATGAGAACGCCGATCCAAAGGTCCAAATCCAGCAGGCGGTCAAGGCCGCCAAGGAACAGCACCAAGAAATCTCGGATCATGCGGCAGAGATCATCGGGCACAAGTCTCAGTTGGAAATGCAGATGAACCGCCTGGTGAAGTCCCAGCAGGATTACCAATCCCAGACCGAGCGCGCCTTGGAACTCGCAGATTCCGCTGAGGACCCACAGAAGGCGAATGAGTACAACCAAGCTGCTGAGGTAGTGGCCTCCCAGCTCGTCGCGGTGGAGCAGGAATTAGAAGACGTCAAGCAGCAGTACGCGGCTGCGGAGCAGGCGGCTGAACAAGCCAAGAACCAGCAAAAACAATCCGAGGCCCGCCTTAAGGAGCAGCTGGCGCAGGTGAACCAGCTGGAAGCGCAGGCGGATCAGGCTGCAATGCAGGAAAAGAACGCGGAAGCACTCGATTCCATGAACGAGCTCAAGCCCGATGATTCCGTGCCGAGCCTGGATTCCGTCCGCTCCAAGATTGAAAAGCGCTATGCCGATGCCCTTGGCGCACAAGAGTTGCAGCAGGCAACCGGTGGCGACCGCATGAGCGAGATTCAAGCGGCCGGCAACGACATGAAGGCCAGCGCGCGGCTAGATGCGCTGCGCGCCGATATGGCCAAGAAGAAGGAAATCGAATCCGGCGATTAATTCTCGCGGCGGATATTAATTAGCACGCCGCGAATCCCTGAGTGGAACCCATCGCGCAAGTTCACGCGCTGGGTCTCCGTCAGCGTGTATTCATGCAGGGTTTCGCAGGCGAACTGCAGCAGCGGGCGGTCGATTTCCGGTGGTAATCCGCCGCCAGACAGTAAGTGGGCTTGGTCGCGCTGCTCTGAGTTGGCGGCATTATCAAACCACCACGATGCGTACTGCTGGCCCACATCGAATGGGGACTGGAACCCGGCAGAGCTCCAGACCTCTTCTGGCAGCGGGACGTACTTCGAGCGCAGCTTGCGCCGCGGTGCCATCATTGACGGTTTCGGCGCAGGCTTTGGCGTTGCCTGATCGGTAGCCTCGGCCTCTTCGGTAGGGCCCTTCTCCGCTTCTGCAGAGGGCTTGTCCTGCTCTTCTGGGGCTGGGGTTGCGGCCTGCTGTGCGCTTTGAGGCGGTGCAGGCTTTGGGGCAGGCGCCGGCGTGGGCTTTTCCGGGGTGCCGAATGCGGTTTCCACCTCGGAGGGTTCCTCGCACTCGTCGCAGTGCTCCGCGCCTGGAAGCTCCTCTTCTGCTCCCTCTGTCTTTTGCGCTGCATCGCGCACCACTGGGGGAAGCGGGCCCTCGAGGACCTGCAGCTCCATGGAATCCGCGAAGTCCTCGCGGGGATCCAAAATGGTGGTGGAATCACACGTATGGCGCAACGCTGCGGACATGGAATCCCAGCCAAACCCGTACAGGTGCACGCGGATGCCATTGTCTACGGCGGTCTGCGCGCCGGGGATCATGTCCGCGTCGCCGCTGACCAGCACAAAGTCGGTGAACTGGTTCTTCACGGCGGCCATGACCATATCGGCCACAAGCCGGGTGTCTACGCCCTTTTGGGTGCGTCGCTCGCCCCATTCAATGAGTTGGCCCGTGCGCAATTGCACGCCCTCGCAGGTGCGAAGGGCGCGTTGGTAGCGGTGCGGACCGGTATCCGGGATTCCGTCGTACCAGTATTGGCGCTGAATCGGGTTGCCTAATTGCTCCTCGATCATTCCGCCCATGGTGCTGACCACCTCAGGCAGATCAATTTCTAGTTGCGCGCGAGCCCCCGTTTCCCAGGAGTTATAAAAGCTCGCGAGCAGGTATGAGGTATCGACAAAGACGAGTGTGCGTTCAAGCATGGCTCCTAAGTTCCGTTCTAATTGTTCTAAATTAAATTCTTTGTTACCTCCAGTGTGCCTTATTCGCCCCGAAACGTCGATCACAATTCGCCAATTCCCAGCATATTGGCCGCAAATGAAAAGTTTTCGGTGACCATTGCGGCGTCGGCAAGTGTGTTATACGGTTAGTTACACAACTAACTAAGTAACTAACGAGCCGAAGGTGATGATGGACAACTCCACGCAACCGCTCTTTCGGCAGATTGCGTCCTTGGTGGAAGACACCATTGTGGACGGCACTCTGGCGGAGGGTGATAGAGCGCCTTCCACCAATGAGCTGGCGGATTTCCACAACATCAACCCCGCAACAGCGAGGAAGGGGATCACTCTCTTGGTGGACCTGGGGGTGCTGGAAAAGCGTCGGGGAATCGGCATGTTCGTGGCACCAGGGGCCCTCAAATCGATTCGCGAGCGCCGCCGCCGTGATTTTGCCGCCGAATACATGGCACCGCTGGTCGATGAGGCCGTTCGGCTGGGCTATAACCGCGCCCAGCTCCATGACCTTTTTGACCGCGTTGCAGAAAGCAGAGGAATGTACTCATGATTACTACCCGCGATTTCACCTTTTCCGCTGGCCTGACCCACGGGCTCGTGGGCCGCAATGGAATTGGGAAAACCACCCTTTTGCGCAAGGTTGCCGGCCATATTCAATCCGGCCGAATCACTGTCTTCGACCGCCAGCCCTTTGATAATCAATTCGTACTCGACCGGGTGATCCTGATGGGCATCGACAATCCGCTGCCGGATTCGTGGGGCAGCAAGAAGCTCGGCTCTGTTGGCCAGACTCGGTGGCCAAATTGGAATGCAGAGCGATACAGTGACCTTATCGCCCGGTTCGATATCCCAGACAAGGCGTATTCCGCACTTTCGCGCGGCCAGAAATCGGCTTTAGGGTTCGTTTTCGCCGTTGCCTCTGGCTGCGAAGTGATGCTTTTGGATGAGCCGTATCTCGGCCTCGACATTCCGCGGCGCGAACTCTTCTACGAGGTGCTCCGGCAAGAACACGGTCGCACCATTGTCGTCTCGACCCACCACCTCAGCGAAATAGAGGGGTTGTTGGACACCATTGCGCTCATGGGTGAAAACCCCATTAGTGGGCCTGTTGATGACTTTATTGATGCTTTCCTGGAGCTGAGCGGCCCCAAAGAAGCTATTTCGCCCGCCATTTCCGCTTTGGATCTTCCAGTCCTAGAGCGCGCCTCGACCAATTTGGGCGATCAAGCGCTTGTCGATGCCCGCTCTAGCTCCCCCGAACCAATCTTCCGCTATGCCAACGAACATCGGCTGCGGATAACTGAGGTGCCACTGGAAAGGGCTGTCCGAGCATTGGAGGAGCGCTCATGAAACTTCTATGGCATACAACGGAGTGGGTAGGGTTCGGGGTTTTATTATTTCTTTCGCTCTACCCTGCAATCTTCGGCGGAAAATGGGGTGCCATCATAGCGCTGATCCCTATCCTGACGTATCAGCCTGACTTTTATAAGTACCAAATACTGGGGCTGAACTCGGAGATCTGGAATAAACACCGCCGGATACTTGTGACGGTTTTTGCCGTGGTGGCCGTCGTAGGAGGCGCAGCTCGTCAATATTGGTGGGTACTGCCCATCTACGCTGCCGCTTTGTGTTGGGCTCTGTGGAGGAAACAAACCCCAACTAGGACCGGTTACTCGACGACTCCGCTAGGAATTACCTCTAGAATTGGGCGTTATCCGCCGACGTTGGAAGCACAGGCGGTATACCGGCGGCAGATTAGGATATGGCTCATAGCTGTCGGCCTAGTTATTGTCGCCGTGGCCGTCTCGCTTTTGAGTACGCTGTGGGAGCCCCTAGAAGCTGTGGCTTTCATTGTATGGATACTGTTGGCATTGTTTGCCATGCAACCCATGGGAGTGCTGCGCGAGACTCTCAAGGATTATGTAACTCTAGGCGGTACACGCGGACGGTGGGCTGTAATGACCGCTGCGACCGGAGTAATCCCAATTATTGGATGTGCCGCAGTAGGACTCGCCCTTTCTAGCGCGGCATCTGGCGTGTGGCCGATGTTCAGCCTGGCCACGGTGGCAGCCTTGAGTGTTCCTGGATTTACGTACCTCGAATTTCTGGAGAAAAAGACACTCGGCGCCTTTGTTGTGTACGGGCTAGCAGTCGCGGGACTCGTATGGCTACTTATTCAGGAAAAGGTGACGCCCTTGCAGGGGATGATCATCGCAATAGTTCTATATACCCTTTGGGCGCTAACGCTGCCCATGTATGCGCGCCGAATCAGCAGTATGTGGGACAAGGGAATTAAAGGCTGGTTTGGAGTGAAATAAAACCAGTAGTTTTCGGCTCTCGCCAGGGAGTTTGTGAAAATTTAAAGTGGTGTGTAACTTAATACGAGTCAGCGCGACCGACAGCGCCCCACAGAGACAGACATTGTTTCTGGCTGAAGCGGCGAAAGGAAAACGGCCCTGACAAAAACAATTTTACTCGCAACGAGTTCCATGCTTTTGGGCATGTAGCTGTTGTGTGGTGACGATGTCTGAGAACTCAATAGTGTGCCAATGTACTTATTTTTTATTTTTGTGTGCATGGTTGTGTGTTGATTGGTCTGTTGGCCAGCAAGCCTAGATTTGGTTTGTTGGTTGGTGTGTGCCGGTAAGGTATGTGAAGCATGTACCTTTTTGAATACTGTTTAGTGTTTCGGCTGCATTGATGGATTGGTTGGCATGTGATTGTGTTCAACTTTTTGTCTCCCTTTTTGTGCCCCGTCGGGTTGGGGAGGCAGTGATTTTTCTTTGTAGTAATTTTTGGACGCCAGCATGGGCCTGCTTTTGTGGGTTTGTGGTGGTTTGTTCTTTTGGTTAGGTTTGGGCTTTTCACGGCCTTAATTTTGGAATGTTGTTCTGAAATTCTTTTTGTGGAGAGTTTGATCCTGGCTCAGGACGAACGCTGGCGGCGTGCTTAACACATGCAAGTCGAACGGAAAGGCCCTGCTTGCAGGGTACTCGAGTGGCGAACGGGTGAGTAACACGTGGGTGATCTGCCCTGCACTTCGGGATAAGCTTGGGAAACTGGGTCTAATACCGGATAGGAGCCATCTTTAGTGTGGTGGTTGGAAAGTTTTTTCGGTGTAGGATGAGCTCGCGGCCTATCAGCTTGTTGGTGGGGTAATGGCCTACCAAGGCGGCGACGGGTAGCCGGCCTGAGAGGGTGTACGGCCACATTGGGACTGAGATACGGCCCAGACTCCTACGGGAGGCAGCAGTGGGGAATATTGCACAATGGGCGCAAGCCTGATGCAGCGACGCCGCGTGGGGGATGAAGGCCTTCGGGTTGTAAACTCCTTTCGCTAGGGACGAAGCTTTGTGTGACGGTACCTAGATAAGAAGCACCGGCTAACTACGTGCCAGCAGCCGCGGTAATACGTAGGGTGCGAGCGTTGTCCGGAATTACTGGGCGTAAAGGGCTCGTAGGTGGTTTGTCGCGTCGTCTGTGAAATTCTGGGGCTTAACTCCGGGCGTGCAGGCGATACGGGCATAACTTGAGTGCTGTAGGGGTAACTGGAATTCCTGGTGTAGCGGTGAAATGCGCAGATATCAGGAGGAACACCGATGGCGAAGGCAGGTTACTGGGCAGTTACTGACGCTGAGGAGCGAAAGCATGGGTAGCGAACAGGATTAGATACCCTGGTAGTCCATGCCGTAAACGGTGGGCGCTAGGTGTGAGGGTCTTTCTACGACTTTCGTGCCGTAGCTAACGCATTAAGCGCCCCGCCTGGGGAGTACGGCCGCAAGGCTAAAACTCAAAGGAATTGACGGGGGCCCGCACAAGCGGCGGAGCATGTGGATTAATTCGATGCAACGCGAAGAACCTTACCTGGGCTTGACATACACCAGATTGGGCTAGAGATAGTTCGTCCCTTTGTGGTTGGTGTACAGGTGGTGCATGGTTGTCGTCAGCTCGTGTCGTGAGATGTTGGGTTAAGTCCCGCAACGAGCGCAACCCTTGTCTTATGTTGCCAGCATTTGGTTGGGGACTCATGAGAGACTGCCGGGGTTAACTCGGAGGAAGGTGGGGATGACGTCAAATCATCATGCCCCTTATGTCCAGGGCTTCACACATGCTACAATGGTCGGTACAACGCGCTGCGACACTGTGAGGTGGAGCGAATCGCTGAAAGCCGGCCTTAGTTCGGATTGGGGTCTGCAACTCGACCCCATGAAGTCGGAGTCGCTAGTAATCGCAGATCAGCAATGCTGCGGTGAATACGTTCCCGGGCCTTGTACACACCGCCCGTCACGTCATGAAAGTTGGTAACACCCGAAGCCGGTGGCCTAAACGTGTTAGGGAGCCGTCGAAGGTGGGATCGGCGATTGGGACGAAGTCGTAACAAGGTACCCGTACCGGAAGGTGCGGGTGGATCACCTCCTTTCTAAGGAGCTTTTTTATTGGGCTGCAGTTGCAGCCATGGCCCACAGTTGTGGGTTGCCCACCGTGTTTGATGGTGGGTTGGTGGTTGAGTGGGCGAGTGTTCTGCTGCCACCGAATTTGGAAATTCCGGGTAGGAGACACACCTTAATCAGCAGTATCAAGTGTTGAGACAGTGCTTTGTGACATGCGTAAAAGTGTCCATGCATACAAAATTAATGTTGAGTGGTAAGTCGTTGGTGCATTGTTGGGTGTCTGGGGCATTATCCCCTTATTGTGTGCCTGACTGGTTGATGGATGCCATTCATTGTGGTGGTGTTTGTTGTCAGTTGGGGTGTTGTGTGAGAACTGTATAGTGGACGCGAGCATCTGCATGATGCCATCTGCTTGTGTGTGGGTGGTGTTGTGTGTGTGATGTGATTTTTCTTTTTGTTTATTTTGTCAAGTTCACTTGTTGCTGCTGCATGTGGGCTGCGTGACCTTTTTGTTGGTTGTGTGGTTTGTGTGTGGTGGTTGGTGTGTTCGTTATTTAGGGCGCATGGTGGATGCCTTGGCATGCTGAGCCGATGAAGGACGTGTAAGGCTGCGTTAAGCCTCGGGGAGTTGTCAATAAAGCGTTGATCCGAGGATGTCCGAATGGGGAAACCTGGCCCTGGTTATGTGGGGTTACCCTTCAGTGAATTCATAGCTGTTGTGGGGGTTACGCGGGGAAGTGAAACATCTCAGTACCCGTAGGAGGAGAAAATAATAATGATTCTGCTAGTAGTGGCGAACGAACGTGGATGAGGCTAAACCGTGTGCATGTGATACCTGGTAGGGGTTGTGTGTGCGGTGTTGTGGGGCCTAGCTGTGTGTCATCTACCAGTGGCACGCCCTGTGCATTGTTGTTAGGTGAAGTGGTTTGGAATGGCCTGCCGGAGTAGGTGAGAGTCCTGTAGCTGAAGATGATGATGTGGGGGTTGTTGGGTTCCCGAGTAGCAACGGGCTCGTGGAATCTGTTGTGAATCTGCCGGGACCACCCGGTAAGCCTAAATACTCAGTGTGACCGATAGTGGATAGTACCGTGAGGGAATGGTGAAAAGTACCCCGGGAGGGGAGTGAAATAGTTCCTGAAACCATGTGCTTACAATCCGTCAGAGCACTTTTTATTGTGTGATGGCGTGCCTTTTGAAGAATGAGCCTGCGAGTCAGCGGCATGTCGCGAGGTTAACCCGTGTGGGGTAGCCGTAGGGAAACCGAATCCTAATGGGGTGATAAGTGGCATGTCCTGGACCCGAAGCGGGGTGATTTACCCATGGCCAGTGTGAAGCAGCTGTAAGAGGTTGTGGAGGCGCGAACCCACGTAGGTTGAAAACTGCGGGGATGAGCTGTGGGTAGGGGTGAAAGGCCAATCAAACTCCGTGATAGCTGGTTCTCCCCGAAATGCATTTAGGTGCAGCGTCGCATTGAGCTTGGTGGAGGTAGAGCGACTGGTTGGTTGAGCGGGACTACAATCTTAGCAATGTCAGCCAAACTCCGAATGCCATCAATTGTGTTGTGCGGCAGTGAGACTGTGGGGGATAAGCTTCATAGTCGAGAGGGAAACAGCCCAGATCGCCGGTTAAGGCCCCTAAGGGTGTACTAAGTGGAAAAGGATGTGGGATCGCGAAGACAGCCAGGAGGTTGGCTTAGAAGCAGCCATCCTTGAAAGAGTGCGTAATAGCTCACTGGTCGAGTGGTTCTGCGCCGACAATGTAGTGGGGCTCAAGTACACCGCCGAAGCCGCGGCAAGCAATAATTTTTTGTTGTTTGGGTAGGGGAGCGTCGTGCATGGGTGGAAGCGTTACCGTGAGGAGGCGTGGACTGTGTGCGAGTGAGAATGCAGGCATGAGTAACGAATTGTAAGGTGAGAATCCTTACCGCCGGATGACTAAGGGTTCCTGGGTCAAGTTCGTCTTCCCAGGGTGAGTCGGGACCTAAGGCGAGGCCGACAGGCGTAGTCGATGGATAACCAGTTGATATTCTGGTACCCGTACATGTGCGCCCATGATGAAGCACTGATACTAACCACTGCGGATACGCTACCTGTTCACTTTTTTGAGTGTTGGTGGTGTTGATGTCGTGGGGCCTGATGTGTGGTTCAAGTGATGGGGTGACGCAGTGAGGTAGCCGCGCCACTTAGTGGATTGGTGGTGTAAGCGTGCAGATCGTGTGGTAGGTAAATCCGCCGCACAGTGTGGTTGAGGCGTGATGCGTAGACCCAAAAGGGTTGATGGTGGTGATCCTGTACTGTCGAGAAAAGCCTCTAGCGAGTGTGTGTATGGCCCGTACCCTAAACCGACACAGGTGGTCAGGTTGAAGATACTAAGGCGTTCGGGTGAACTGTGGTTAAGGAATTCGGCAAAATGCCCCCGTAACTTCGGGAGAAGGGGGGCCCTGTGATGTGAAGACCCTGTGCGGTTGGAGTGTTGTGGGGTCGCAGAGAATAGAGGGAAGCGACTGTTTATCAAAAACACAGGTCCATGCGAAGACGTTAAGTTGATGTATATGGACTGACGCCTGCCCGGTGCTGGAAGGTTAAGAGGACCGGTTAGTAGTCTTTTGGCTGCGAAGCTGAGAATTTAAGCCCCAGTAAACGGCGGTGGTAACTATAACCATCCTAAGGTAGCGAAATTCCTTGTCGGGTAAGTTCCGACCTGCACGAATGGCGTAACGACTTCTCTGCTGTCTCGACCACAGGCCCGGTGAAATTGCATTACGAGTAAAGATGCTCGTTACGCGCGGCAGGACGAAAAGACCCCGGGACCTTCACTATAGCTTGGTATTGGTGTTTGGTTCGGTTTGTGTAGGATAGGTGGGAGACTGTGAAGCTGTCACGCTAGTGGTGGTGGAGTCGTTGTTGAAATACCACTCTGATCGGATTGAGCATCTAACCTTGGCCCATGATCTGGGTTGGGGACAGTGCCTGGTGGGTAGTTTAACTGGGGCGGTTGCCTCCCAAAATGTAACGGAGGCGCCCAAAGGTTCCCTCAGCCTGGTTGGCAATCAGGTGGTGAGTGTAAGTGCACAAGGGAGCTTGACTGTGAGACAGACATGTCGAGCAGGGACGAAAGTCGGGACTAGTGATCCGGCACCTACTTGTGGATGTGGTGTCGCTCAACGGATAAAAGGTACCCCGGGGATAACAGGCTGATCTTCCCCAAGAGTCCATATCGACGGGATGGTTTGGCACCTCGATGTCGGCTCGTCGCATCCTGGGGCTGGAGTAGGTCCCAAGGGTTGGGCTGTTCGCCCATTAAAGCGGCACGCGAGCTGGGTTCAGAACGTCGTGAGACAGTTCGGTCTCTATCCGCCGCGCGCGTTGAAACTTGAAGAAGGCTGTCCCTAGTACGAGAGGACCGGGACGGACGTACCTCTAGTGTGCCAGTTATCCCGCCAGGGGTAGTGCTGGTTGGCTACGTACGGAAGGGATAACCGCTGAAAGCATCTAAGCGGGAAGCCTGTTTTAAGATGAGGTTTCTTTTGAGGTCCCCTAAAGACTATGGGGTAGATAGGCCAGACTTGGAAGCACTGTAAGGTGTGAAGGCTACTGGTACTAATTGACCAAAACAAACACACCACAACAACCCCCAAAACACTATGTGGTTTGAGGTTGGAGTTGATGGGTGGACTTGTTCTAGGCGAGTAAACAAATAAATGAACACATTCTTGTGTGTCGCGTCCACTATGCAGTATCTGACACAACACCACACGCAGTGGTGGGTAGTGTTCTGATAGGTTTGTCGGTGGTTCATAGCTACAGGGAAACGCCCGGTCCCATTCCGAACCCGGAAGCTAAGCCTGTACACGCTGATGGTACTGCAACCGGGAGGTTGTGGGAGAGTAAGTCACCGCCGACACCAAACAACAAACAACAAAATACTGTTTATACACAACAAAATACTGTTTATACGATAGTCCCCGAAAGACCATCACCCTGATTCGTTGAGGTGGTTGGTGTTTCGGGGACTGCTTGGTGTTTCACCCCCGCTTGAATTTGCGACGTGTACTCTGTCGAGCTGGGGTTGCCCGCAAATCGTGGACAACTAGTGAAGCTACCTAGTGGTTAGGCTGCTATTTCTTCTCTGCTGTTGGTTAGGCTGGTGTCGTTCTCGAAGTTGATGTTCAGAAGACTGAAATGGTAGCGGTGTGGTGAGTATCTGGTAGGACCTGAGTGAGTATCCGGTAACGGGTAGACTCGGTCCTCGACTTGTCGACTTCCCGAAAGCAGCCGTTCGTCAACGCCGCGTCCTGCTAGGCGGTGGTCGGGCCGAGGCTTCGTAGTGCATGGTTCGATTGTGGAATGGAGCGGTGAGAGCACTCGAGCCGAAGGTAAGAATGCTGCCGTAACAGCAGTGTCATCACGGCATGATAATCCCTCATGGCAGACCCCTTTCAGTATGTGCCGCACCCGAGTGGTGCGGCTACCGGGAGTATCATCCCGAGCCTGGTGAGCCGCTACCGGATAGCCACTAGAGCGCAACCGGATAGTCACGACACTGCTACCAAATACCCGGGCGCAACAGTTGACGGGGCTGACCATCCCGAGTGCTTCAGTGCCGGCGCCGACGGTTGTAGACGACTTCAATCCAGTAGGCAACGGCCTTGCGGGCGGATTCACGGGTGGCCCAGTGCTTCCGGTCGTAGAACTCGGTTTTAAGCGTCGACCAGAACGACTCAGCCATCGCGTTATCGAAACACACTCCGGTACGCCCCACGGATTCGGCAATGCCCAAATTGCGGCACACCGCCCAGATCCGCTCGCTGGTGAATTGAGTTCCGCGATCAGCGTGAAACACTAGCCCATCAGCAACGTCACCGCGCAGTGTGTGCGCCATCCGCAGTGCTCGTTCAACCAGGTATGTATCTTGCACGCTATCCATAGTCCAGCCCAGTAAAACCGGGCCTAACCCCCGACGTGTCCACTTTCCGGGGGTCAGGCCCGTTTCCACCGGAGTTTTATGAAGCTCTCGAGAATGCATTGAAAGAATCTACTCCCCAAGACGTAGCTGCGGCGCTTTTTCCAAACGATCTGGAAGCTCAAGCTGAGATAATGCCTTCGCTTCGTGAAATTGCAGCAATCCAGAAGCAACATTCTGATTCGGGAAAGGTTTCTGTCCGCGCGGTTCCAGCCGCTATCCTGCCGTTCATTGCTGCAATTGGCGGCTGCGTCGTAGGGGCTCTTGGAGCAATCGCTACAGGCGAGCTGGTTAGTAAAATAAGGCATGGTCACCGACTAGAAGCCGAAGCACGTGTTGATGCGCTAATTGGTGGCTGCATCACAGGGGCAGTCCCTCCGATTCTTCGGCCCGTCGCAAAGGCTGCTAAGACTCCCATTCGTAACGCCGTATTAGCGCTTATGATTAGGTGGTATCAGATAACTTAAGGGCTGAGTAGGAAACTTATGGAAAATGAAGTTTGGCCTCTTTGGCAAATCATCACCGCGTCTCTCTTAGGAGCTATCGTGGTCACCATTATATCGCTACAGAGTGAGCGGGGAACCCTAGTGGAAGCGATTTTAATCTTCTGTTTGTCATCGGTCTTTCTTTTTATCGTGTTCTTTTCTGCAGCGAGACTGTTCAACGCGCTCTACCGACGCTGGAACTCTTCTAATCAGGAATAGAAGTATATTTATAACATCCATTTCTTTCTTTACTGGAACACCAATTGCTTCCAGCAATGCCGTAGCCGCACTTTAAGGGCTGTGCAACTGGGCACCTCATGCACTTGGAGTACGTAGGGGCATGTGCAAACCCTCCGTTGTGAAGTGTCCCAGGTTTTGTTCCGTTTGAGTAGATGAAAAATCTGGAACATGCCAAAAAAATTGACTAAGATGCGAAGGACCGTGTGGTCCGTCTTGTAGAGGACCGCATCTTGGCGGGAAACATGTCAATGCAAGCCGCGTGCCAAACAGTAGCTCCAAAACTGGGGGTTTCATGGCACACGGCTTGAAGTGCCCCGAGTTTTGTTCCTAGGCACTTGCCTTGTTTTCCATTATTGCCTGTGGCGCGTTCTGCTTCCAAAACTCGGTTTCCACCTCGACCGGGGTTCGGTATCCCAAGCTTTGGTGGAGCCTTGTCTCGTTCCACCATGACACTCACTCGAACGTCGCGATTTCTACCTCGACAACACCATCCCACCTGCGGGTATGAATCAACTCGTTCTTGTAGGAACCATTAACGTTTTCAGCCAGAGCATTATCATAGGGGTCACCGACACTTCCGGTGGAAGCGGCAATGCCGTGCTGGGCAAGTCGCTCGTTGTAGACAACGCTGACGTACTGCGATCCGTGATCCGAATGGTGAATGAGACCTGTTGTTTCCCTCGCGCTCACAATCGCTTGGTTGAGAGCTTGCAGCGGCAAAGCTTCGGTCCGCATCGAATCTGACAGCGCCCATCCGACGATCCGTCGAGAGTAGACGTCGGTGACAAACGCGGTGTACACAAAGCCTTTCTTCGTGCGCACATACGTAATGTCGGCCACCCACAGCTTGTTCGGGCCCCGGGCTTTGAATTCACGCTCGACCAAGTCCGGGCGCAAATCAGGCACGTTAGCTTTTCGGGTTGTAATCGGTGATCCGCCTTTGCCTTTGCCAGAAACACCGGCCAGGCGCATCAGTCGGGTAGCGTGTTCACGCCCGATATCGATTCCTTCACGGCGAAGCGCATGCCACATTTTCCGCACACCTAAGACACCATAATTATCTCTATGAACAGCACTAATGCGTTCAACCAGCACGCCGTCACGAAGTCGACGAGCACTTAACCCACGGGCTTTGGACTGGCGATAACCACGCGAGGTGATAAACCCACCAGCCCGGTTATTTTTCAACGTCTTACAAATGAACTCGGGCAGAGAAACGATTCCGGTATTTATCGATGAACCGGATCATTTCTTAACGTTTGGGGTCGAGTTCCGACGCGAAAAAAGCTGACGCGGCCTTCAGCAGCTCATTAGTGTCGCGTAGCTCTTGATTTTCACGGCGTAGCCTCGCGTTTTCGGCGGCCAAATCTTCAGGTACAGGTTCTGGGGTGTTTCCTGCACGGCGGGCCTGTTGAGTCCATTGACGAGCCGTGTGCCATGAAACCCCCAGCTTTGGAGCTACTGCCTGGCACGCGGGGTGCATCGACATATTTTCCGCCAAGATGCGATCTTCCACGAGACGGACCACACGGTCCTTGGCATCCTGGTCAAATTTTCTTGGCATATTCCAGATTTTCCCATCTACTCAAACGGAACAAAACCTGGGACACTTCATAACTTATTTCAACGTGTCCACCTCCCAAAGGACAGGAAGCGGTTCTCCAGATCGTTCAACCCAACGACGGTTCCCAGTGGTTCATTTACGGCTGTTCAGCTTTCGATATTTGACGTTTGGAAAAGACGAACCGGATTTGTGGTTGAGCTACAGCGTGCCTGCGCCTGCGCAAACGGCAGTGGCGAATACGGGAGGCCTGGTGTCCTCAGTATCGCGTGAGCTCTATTCGGTTCGGCCGTGCCCCAGGCAAATTAAGGAAAACCGCACGGCTTTAGTGATTTAAATCTTGACGACGCGAAACGCGACGCCGAGCTGTTAAAGCTACTTGGGGCCTAAAGCAAGTCGTGCGTGGCCAAGGGCAGGCCGGAGGTGAAATGGCGCATTTTGCCGGTAAGTGGATCGGTGAATTCTAAGTCCGTTGCTGTTAAGTGCATGGGTATGGCCATGTCTTCGGCCTCCTCGGGGAAAATAGTGGGGTAGACCGGATCGCCGAGGATCGGTATGCCTGCCTGCCACATGTGCAGCCGCAATTGATGGGTTTTTCCAGTCTGGGGTTTTAGGGTGTAGAGACCAAGATCTGGCAGCGGACCATGAACCTTTTCATAAGGAGCCTTATCAATGGGTTCCACCGATTCTAGTGTTGTGAAAGCATTTGGTTCACCATCTGCTATTCGTCCTTGGATTTCACCGGGGGTTTTAGTTAGGTGAGAGGACCATTGGAGGGGCGTCGGCAAGCGGCGGAATTCCGCGACCGCCTGGTAGGTCTTGTGGACTTTCTTTTCTGCAAAGAGGGACTGGTAGGCGCCGCGGACGTCCTTGTGCTTAGTGAATAGAAGCAGGCCGGAGGTGAGGCGGTCGAGGCGGTGTGCCGGCACTAGCTCGTTATTGCCGGTGGAACGGCGGAGGCGAACGGTGGCGGTTTCGACGATGTGCCGGGCGCGCGGCATGGTGGCCATAAATGGGGGTTTATCGGCTACCAGGATGTTCTCATCTTCATAGATGATGGGGATGTCATAGGGCACGGGTGTTTCTGGTGCGGGGATGCGGTAGAAGAAGACATCGACATCTTTGCCGAGCACGGTACCTGGCTTTAGGGGAGTTTGATCGCGCAGGACTACCTCGCCGGCGGTGAAGCGGTCACGCAGCGCCTGTGCATCATCGTTGGGGTGGCGGTGGCGCTGCGAGGATATGACTTCGCTGAGAAAATCCCAGGTGCTCAGGCCTGCCTCCGGGGTGCGTACGCGCGTAGGATTGAGCCCATTTTTGATGGGCAAAGGGATGAATCCTTTTTTGCGATGTATTAGTGTGTTTGACATGGATATTAATTCTCTCGCGGACCAGGTGATGGCCTTTTTCAATGACGGAATTGGCGCGGTGATAAGGGGCGTATTCCGAACGCTCCTCGAAATTTTCTCTCCGTCCAATTCTGATCCTGCAACTGTCAACCATTAAGCCTAATCCGTACTATAATTAAGTTATAACCACTGAAAGGAAAGATCATGGCTAAGGAAGACATTGTAGTCGTCGCAGTCGACGGCTCTGACGCCTCAAAGAACGCCGTCCGTTGGGCAGCTAATACGGCGATGAAGAGGGAAATCCCCCTGCGTATCGCATCGAGCTACACCATACCGCAGTTCCTGTATGCAGAAGGTATGGTTCCGCCGAAGGATCTCTACGATGACTTGCAGGACGAGACCCTGGAAAAGATCGAGGAAGCTCGTGCACTCGCGCACGAGGTAGCCCCAGAGCTCAAGATTGGGCACACCATCGCAGAGGGCTCCCCCATCGACATGCTCTTGGAGATGTCTCATGACGTCACCATGGTCGTGATGGGTTCGCGCGGTATGGGCGGCCTGTCTGGCATGGTCATGGGCTCTGTCTCCGCTGCAGTTGTTTCCCACGCAGCTTGCCCGGTAGTTGTGGTTCGTGAAGATAATAATGTCACCGACTCCACCAAGTACGGCCCAGTTGTCGTTGGTGTGGACGGTTCCGAGGTCTCTCAGAAGGCCACCTCCTATGCGTTCCGCGAAGCCCAGGCTCGCGGCGCGGCCCTCGTTGCCGTGCACACCTGGATGGATATGCAAATCCAGGCATCCCTCGCCGGCCTTTCTGCAGCTCAATCTGAGTGGGCAGAAATTGAAAAGGAACAGACCGAGGTACTGGAAGAAAACCTGAAGGAACCGCGCGAAGAGTTCCCAGATGTTGAGGTGAAGAAGCAGATCACCCGTGACCGCCCCGTCCGTGCGCTGA
Source organism: Corynebacterium tuingiense (assembly GCF_046718165.1). NCBI lineage: Bacteria > Bacillati > Actinomycetota > Actinomycetes > Mycobacteriales > Corynebacteriaceae > Corynebacterium > Corynebacterium tuingiense. The sequence goes on along the minus strand of NZ_CP177101.1, from coordinate 2,301,180 downwards.
CGGAAGCTGCCGAGGGCGCGCAGCTTCTCGTCGTTGGTTCCCACGGCCGTGGTGGATTCAAGGGCATGGTCCTTGGCTCTACCTCCCGCGCATTGCTGCAGTCTGCACCGTGCCCGATGATGGTGGTACGCCCAGACGACGAAGGCTAAGTCTTTCACTAGCCTGACTTCCCAGCGCTCTTCTCCCGGCTTTTAGAGCTAGGGAGTGGAGCGCTCCTGGTGTTTTAGAGCCACTTTGCTATACAAATGTGTCGCATTTGTTATCACCACTTGAGTCACAGAGGTTTAGACTGGGGAGTATTCGATACGTTTATATTAGGAGGAAATCATGGGACTAGGTTTGGGTCTATTTACTTCAATCATTGTTGGTATCATTGCCGGTTGGCTGGCAGAGAAGATTATGAAGCGTGACCACGGGTTGTTTACCAACCTGGTGGTGGGTGTTGTCGGCGGCCTCATCGGTGGCATCATTATCCAGCTACTGAATATTGAGGCTAGCGGTGGTTGGATCTTCTCCATCATCGCGGCCACCGCGGGTGCTTGCCTCTTGCTGTGGATTGTGGACAAGGTGAAACAATAGTCCGCATATAATTAGCGTACATACCGGTTTGTCTATAAAGTGTAGATGAACCGGTTTTGTCGTTGTAGAGAGGAATCCATGGCAGAGAAGAAGTCGCGCCGCAATCGCCCCAGCCCGCGGAGCCGATTGTTGGAATCTGCAACCAAGCTCTTTAAAACTGAGGGCATTCGCGTCATCGGTATTGACCGCATCTTGCGCGAAGCGGATGTGGCCAAGGCATCCCTATATTCGTTGTTTGGTTCCAAGGATGCCTTGGTTATTGCCTACGTAGAGTCCTTGGACGAGCAATTCCGTCAGGACTGGGAGCAGCGGACGGCTGCCATGCAGGATCCGGACCAAAAGATCTTGGCCTTTTTTGACAAGGTCATTGAGGAAGAGCCAGAAGAAGGTTTTCGCGGTTCGCACTTCTTGAATGCAGCGGGCGAGTACCCGCGGCCTGAAACGGATTCGGAGCGCGGCATCGTCGCGGCCTGTATGCAGCATCGCGATTGGGTGCACTCTACCTTGACGGCTCTGTTGACGGAGCGCAACGGCTATCCCTCGGCCTCCCAAGCAAGCCAGCTCTTGATTTTCCTCGATGGCGGTCTTGCCGGATCCCGCCTGACCAAGGAAGCAGGGCCGCTCTATACCGCCCGCGAGCTAGCTACTCAGATGCTGTCGGCTCCTCCTGCTGATTATTCGATTTAAGGTACTTGCGCGCCTCCATGCGCAGCCGGTTGACCCGCTTTTTCTCCTCCTTGGAAAGAGCGGGTTGTTTTTCTTTATTCCGCCAATTTTGAAGGCTCTCGCGACGCATCGCATTCACTTCATCGGTGAGCGGGTAAAACTCGCGCAGCATGATTTCGAAGATGATGGTCTGAATGAGGGTGATCCAATATGCACAGCCCCAATAAATAATGATCGCGACGGGAATGGGGCCATTATGAGCCAGGTGCCAGAGGAAGAAGGGCACGATGATGAGCAAGATGCCCATGAAAATGAATATGCGGCGGTTCAGTTTTAGATCGAATTGCGTGGTGCGGAAGCTGCGGATGAGGGCGATGATGGAATTCGCCATGGTAAAGACGATGGCAGCAATGAGGACGGGATTAAGAAGATCGCCGTGATCGCGGGCGAAGTCAGTGATTGGGGCGCCGTAGAATGTGGTTTCACGAAAGGCGGCGACGTCGTCAGCATTGAGCATGCCGACGGTCTTTGAGTCCTGATCGACTTTCGACATCCGAAGGATCACCTGGTATAAACCAATGAAAACCGGAATCATGATGAGCGGTGGGATGCAGCCAGCAGCAGGTTTGTAGTTATAGCTCTTCATGAGGTCCTGCTGATTTTTGATGAGCGCAGCCATTTCCTCTTTGGTGCTGGCCTGATTCATTTCCTTGGAGATATCGTTATTCTCCGGCCGCATGAGGACGCCGATGCGTGCGGAGCGCAGCGACATCCAGTTGAGGGGGATGACGATGCCTCTCACGGTGAGCACCAAAAGGAAAATGGAGACAAGCCACGCAGCGGATTCATCAACGAAGCCGCTGATCAGCCAATGCCAGAATTTCATGATTCCGGAAACCGGGTACATGAAGAACTCGAACATGGTTTTCCTTTCGGTGAGGAAGTATGGTTTAGAACATGACAAAAGTTCTGGGCGAACTCATGCTAACCATTGGTTTGGTTTTAGTTCTATTTGCATTCTATGAAGCCTATTGGACGAATGTGGAATCAGGGCGCTTACAAGATGAAGCTAATGCAAAATTAGAAGAGCAGTGGCGCAATCCCCGGGAGAAAATGAACCCAGATTTGGGAGATGCCTTCGCACAGATGTACATCCCGGCCTTTGGCTCGGATTATCACTTTGCCATCATCCAAGGCACGGACGACGATGATCTTTTACGCGGCCCGGGCCACTATGAGGACACACAAATGCCAGGTGAGACGGGAAATTTTGCGGTGGCTGGGCACCGCGTGGGCAAGGGTGCCCCATTTAATGATTTGGGTTCTTTGCACACCTGCGATGACATCATCATCGAAACCCAAACGGAAAAGATTACCTACAAGGTGCTGCCCATCGATGGCGAGCATGCGGATTGCTTCGATGAGGTACCTGATGAATATAGCCATGTTGCCGGCAGGCACATCACCACGCCTGGCGATGTCTCAGTGATCGACCCCGTGCCGGGAACTGAAGCGGATCCCACGCAGGGAATGCTGACTCTGACCACCTGTCACCCACAATTTTCCAACGCCGAGCGCATGATCGTGCACGCGATGGAAGTTGGAAAGGAAGCTAAGTAATGTATCGCGCTTTGTGGAATCTATTGCCAGGGCCGAAGCCAGTGAAGGCGCTACTCGCCATCGCCATTGTGGTGGGAGTGTTCTTCCTCCTCATGGAGGTCGTATTCCCCTGGGTGTCGCCGATGATGCCCTATAACGACGTCGCGGTTTAAAGCCCTAAATTGGCAATGGCTTCCTGGGCAATCTGCTCGGACTTGAAGGTCTGTTGCTGATTGCTCCACACCAGCACCGCGTGGGTGTCCTTTTGCACAGCATAGACGGCCTGCTCATTGATGATGCCCCGTCCGCCTTCCCAGCCTGCAAAGGAGGCGGGCTCGGTGGCATCGATTGGCGCTGCCCAATCCACCGCGGCGCGGGCGTCTTCTACGGTGGGCATTTCGCGCACGATGACGGTAGCTTGCGGGTGGTCCTGATAGGACCAGAAGACGCACGCGGGGGTGGGAAAGCGCGTGTCGATGCCCTGCTTGGTAAGGCGCTCACCATTGGTATTTTCTAACCAGCCGGGGTCGATATAAGGACAATCGCTCCACTCGTTGACCTCTGCGGTCTGTTCCACGTTGATGGCGGCGCTTTCCGATGCCACCTCGTCTCCCGGTTCGGCTTGGTCTGCTTGCTCGGTCTGGCATCCCGCGATCCCTATTCCGGTCAGTGTGAGAAGGACAAGTAGGCTTTTGCGCATGAGCTCCACACTAGATCGGGATACCGATGCGCTACGCACCGGTATCCACTTCTTAACGGCGGTCCTGCTGGTGGTGGGTATTTTTACGTCGGTGAAAATGCCGCTGTCCCAGTCCCTTATCAACCTATTGCTATTGGTGGGGTTCGCGGCCGTCTACTTTGCGGGATCGATCTATGCGGAGCAGTGGCCGCGGCCTATGCGCTACCTGTGGATAAGCATCCTCACGGTGTTATGGGGCGCGGATCTATTCGTGGCTCCCGCTGCCATCTACCTGGTATTCGTCATGTACTTTTTGTACCTGACCGTGCTGGATATGACTGCGGGTATCCTATGCGTCATCGGCGCTACCGTGCTCACCATCGTGGTGCAGATACCGGGAGGCCTGACCTTTGGCGGGGTGATGGGTCCGGCGGTCTCGGCACTGGTAACCGTGGCGATTACGTATGCGTTTCGCACCCTTTCGCGCATGAACCGGGAGCTAGTAGAAACCCGTACGCAGTTGGCGGCCACGGAGCGGGACGCCGGCATGGTGGCAGAGCGCCAGCGCATCGCCCACGAGATTCATGACACCTTGGCCCAGGGGTTGTCATCGATTCAGATGCTCCTGCACTCCGCCGACCGGGATCTTGATAAGGAAGACATTGCTGCCGCCCGCCGGCGCATTGAGCTAGCGCGGCGGGCCGCCGCGGATAACCTGCATGAGGCCCGTGCCATGATTGCGGCGCTGCAGCCTCCCACGCTAACGGAGACATCCCTTGAGGCGGCGCTAACGCGCATGGCGGAAAACTTCGCCGCTACGGCGGGGTTCCAGGTGGAGGTCGAAAGCGAGGGGGCTGAGCAACAGCTGCCGATGAAAATGGAGGCGGCGCTATTGCGGATTGCACAGGGGGCGGTGGGGAACATCGTCAAGCATGCCCATGCTAGCCGCGCCCGGATCACCGTCACCTATGAGACCGACGAGGTGCGCGTGGATGTGGTGGATAATGGGCAGGGTTTTGAGCCCGCGACGGTGGAAAGCGCGCCGGCGGGCTTGGGGCATATTGGCCTATCTGCTATGCGGCGCCGCGCGCAGGAGCTGGGCGGCGAGGTGGTCATAGAATCCGCGCCGGGGGAGGGCACGGCTGTGTCAGTTAGTATGCCCTTGGATAAGGCGGTAGATTAAACTTTTGGATGAGAAAAACATCGATAGGAGGGATGTCGTGATTCGGGTCCTTTTGGCAGATGACCACGAGATTGTGCGGCTGGGGCTGCGTTCGGTGCTCGAAGGTGCAGAAGATATCGACGTAGTGGGCGAGGTAGCGACGGCGGAGGCAGCGGTGTCTGCGGCACAAGCAGGCGGTATCGATGTCATCCTCATGGACCTGCGCTTCGGGGCGGGCCTGGAAGGAACGCGCGTTATGGGTGGCGTCGAAGCTACCGCGCAGATTCGCTCCACCATGAGCACGCCGCCCAAGGTGCTGGTCATCACCAATTATGACACCGATGCGGATATCCTCGGCGCCATCGAGGCAGGCGCGGTGGGCTACCTCCTAAAAGACGCCCCACCGCAGGAGCTTTTGGATGCCGTCCATTCCACGGCGGAGGGGGACTCGGCACTTTCGCCCATCGTGGCAGACCGCCTCATGACCCGAGTCCGCACGCCCCGCACCTCATTGACCCCGCGCGAGCTAGAGGTTTTGCAACTGGTGGCGGCGGGGGCCTCGAATCGGCAGATCGGTCAAGACCTCATGCTTTCTGAGGCCACGGTGAAATCCCACCTGGTGCACATTTATGACAAATTGGGTGTGCGCTCGCGTACCTCTGCGGTGGCGGCCGCCAGGGAACAGGGCGTGCTCTAAGCGTCTAGTGGGCGGAGTTGTAGGCGTCGATAATATCCTGGGGGATTTTGCCGCGGCGCGCTACGTCATGGCCCTGCTTTTTCGCCCACTCGCGGACCTTGCGGGGATCGACCTGTGGGGACTCGGCATCGGGGGCGGCATGTGCGGCCTCGACAAAGGGAGCGATTGCCTCATGGAAGCGGCGAGCATTGTCGCGGGATAGATCCATGATGTAGCTGCGCCCGTTGACGCTGAAGCGGACTACTTCTAATTCATCCTCACCAATGAGTTTATTATCAAGGTCATCATAAAATTGCGTGATTTCGCGGCGTGCCATAGTGCCTCCATGGTTTATTGCGTAGATATGTTGGACTAATACTGGAATTTGGAATCTGAATTAACTTTAATTCAATTCTGCCAGTGTAGAAATTAATAGACAATAAAAATTTACTTATTGGCGCTTACGTATAAAAATATCGCCGCTACCTTAAAGAAAGGTGAACGGCGACTGGTGGAAAGAAAAGGAGAAATTAAGCGCCGAGGCGCTGTTGAATCTCCGCAGTAACGGAATCGATCTCTCCGCTAATGGTCTTATGTGCACGGCGACGCTGCTGCTCCGTCATGAATTCGGCGTTATCGATCGCGGAATCAACCTCCTCGAGGCGCTCGCGCACGTCCCGCTTGAAGCCGGCGGGCAGATCTACATCCTTGAGGGAATTACGGATGCCGGCGGTGCGGGCCTTGAGCGGCGCGCCGTAACCCGAAAAGGAGGCCATTTCTGCCGAACTTACGCCCGCCTTGTGAGCCTTGCGCTTTTCTTTTTCGGACTTAAGGCCCACAAATGCGCGATAAACGAGGGGAAGCAAAAGCGGGGCGGCGGTGCGCAGTGCGCCGGCATAGCGCTTGACCTTGCCGGCATTAAAGTGGCCCTCGCGCAACTTTTCCAGTTCTTTTTCCGCCATTTTCTGTTCGTGTTTACGGCGCTTTTTAAGGCCCTTTTCTTCGGCCTTGACGAGGTGCTTTTCTTGCTTGGCAAGGAGCTTTTGTTGACGGCGGCGATCCTTCGACTGGGCCTTTACTTCAGCCTTGGCGCGCGCCTTCGCCGCCTTGGCCTGCGCGCGCGCTTCTTGGCGAGCCTTTTTCAATTTCTTGAGGATACTCATAATTTTCCCTTACGTTTGATCGAGTCTGGATTCAACATTACCTTGCTGTTCTATTAAGCTCACCCGGTGTGGAGGATGTCGTTGTAGCTTCGGATCTCGTTGGGTGCCGCTATCGCTTGGTGCAGCGGCGCGCGCACCCGGAGATTCCGCGCACCCGATCCTCGATCGCTCGCGCCGAGCGCCACAGCGCCGCCGTAGACGCGGTGATGGAATTATTCCCGCGCAAAGCCCCTGGCCGTTTCCGGCGCATCGATCTAGAAGGCGATGATTGGGAACGCGCCATGGCAACGCTGGAGGCCCTGGCCTCCGGCTATACCCACATCACTAATGCGGTCTTTGCCACCGAAAAGTGGAAAGTGCACGTGGAATTGCTGCTGCGGGAGGCGGGCTCCTATACCCCCATTATTGTGAGCAACCACCGCGTCGCGCGCAAGCACCCAAAGAAAACCACGCTTGCCGTGCCCACCCACCGCCTTGGGTTGAGCGAGCCCATGGAGGTTCCGTACAAGGCCCGCCACCATGCCGTCGATGGCTATCGCTTGGCGCTCGCCGCCGAGGCCTTAGAGGACATGGGCCTGAACTCCGGGCGGGGCGGTGCCATTGGTCAGGACCGCCAGCAGGCTTTTTTCACGGAGACGGCGAAGTTTGACGTGCAGCGCGCCTGGGATAAGCCGCTTCCCACCGCACCGGTGCGGGTCAAAGAATGCGCGAGTTGCAGGTTCTGGCCCCTGTGCGAGCAAGAACTGGTGGCGGCGGACGATATTTCCCTTTTCTTACCGGGCGATCGCGCCCGCCCCTTCCGCGAGCGCGGGATTACCACGGTGCAGGCGCTTATCGATGCCAATGTGGGCGAGCCCTCCCGTCTCGCGGCCGCGTGGCGCTCTGGGCAGACGCTGTTGCGCCGCGGGGATACTTCGGTGCCGCGGGCGGATGTCGAGGTGGATGTGGACATGGAAGCCTACATGGACCAGGGTGCCTACCTGTGGGGTGCGTGGTTCGAAGGCGAGTACCACCCCTTCGTGACGTGGGAGCCGCTGGGCGGGCGCGCTGAGGCGGAGAACTTCGCCGAATTTTGGCGGTGGTTGATGCGGCTGCGCGATACGGCGCATGCAGAGGGCAAGACCTTTGCCGCTTATTGCTATTCCGCCCACGGTGAGAATCACTGGATGCGCCGCTCCGCGCAGCGCTTCCGGGAGGTGGATGAACGGGAAGTAGAAGACTTTATCTCTTCCCCAGAGTGGGTGGATATGTTTGCCTACGTGAGGAGATCCTTCGCGGGGCCCTTTGGGCTGGGGCTCAAAGTGGTGGCCCCAGTGGCGGGATTCCGGTGGCCGGACGAGGACTTTGATGGCGAGGAATCCGTGAACGCTCGCCGGGAGGCCCTAGCGGGCGATATGAGCGTCCGGCAGCGCCTCTTGGACTATAACGCCGGGGATGTCCACGCCACACGGATAGTGCGCGAGTGGATGAGCGACGGCGCGCCGGGAATCCCGGAGCTCTAGAGCGCGGCAATAAAAATGTATATGAACAGCAGGATGCCAAGGCCGATATAGATTTGGTTCCAGTCCGCGATGGTCTTTGGCTCGGGACCTTCCGCCTTTTTCATTAGCACCTGCTTTTGGGCCTTGACCGCGCGGGCGATGAATATGGGGTAGACCGCCAAAGAGCCAATGCATAGCAGCGAGGCCACTACCTTGAGCACGGAGATATCCGTGCCTATCCAGATAAGCAGGCCGCCATTGACGAATGTGGCGCGCAACAGGCCCCACCGATCCAGCTCTTGCAGTCCCGCGCGGACCGCGCCGGGGCCACCGCCCATGGTGGTGGGAAGAAGATAGCTCATGACTCCGATGAGCAGCTGCGCCGCAAAACCCACGACGAGGCCGAGCGTGGGAAGCCCTGGTTCCGCAACGAGGAAGTGCTGCGTGGTGTAGTACGCCAGGGATAGCACCAGCCAGAGTGCGGCCATCAGCACCGAAACGGAGGCAAAGTTAACGCGATCGCGCGGTGCGCGGGCGACGTCGATGACATTGCCAAGCCACTGCTGCAGGCTTAGCATCCAGCCGATGCAATAGATAATCAGCCCGAGCTGCGGGAAGTTCAAAAATGCGCCAATGGTCGTTGCCACCACGCCCAGGGTAAGCAGTAGGAACGAGGAGGACATGCGTTCATTGGTGCCCTGCGTGCGCCAGATGGTGGGAAAGAGGATGGTCAAAGAACCTGCCGCGGCAAGGCCGATGAAACCGCCGATATTGGCGGCGATATGGGCTAAGAGCAACTGCGGATCGCCCGGGTGAATGGACAGGATTGCGCCGAAGACCGCACCTACCGGCAGGCACAGCGCGGACAGCACATAGGCGCCGACAACTGGGCGGAAGCGCTTATCCTTAGCTGTTCGCCACTGGGTAAACAAGGACACCGCGTGCCATAAAACGGTGAGCGCGATAAGCATGGCACCGATCTGGGTCAGTATCCAGTGATGATCCCAGAACTGCACGAGGATTTGGCCCGCCACGGCGATGATGATGCCGATATTGAGGATATAGATGCGCGCGAGCTGCTTGGGGCGGGCGGAATCCGGCAATTTTTGTTGCACGAATTTTTCAGTCAGGTGCTGCGACCACACCAAGATGCTGTTGGTGACTAGGCCCAACGTGAAGAGGTGGATTAGTACCCAGCGATAGTTGGGCACAAATATGTGCGCTGCGCCCACCACGATGAAGACCATCATCCAGATGGACACGGGGCGTGAGGCTTTGCGGTGCCAGGTGCGGCTCGACCACTTATCTTGAGGCATAAAACCGAGTTTAGTCGGATTTAACCTTGGTCCAAGTCAATGCCGTGAGAGCGAGCGCAAAGGCGGTGAAGCAGGCGATGAATTGGTGCCAGGTGAGGGCATCGAAAAGCACGCCTGCTAAGGCGCCCACGATGGAAGAGCCCAGGTAATAGCAGAAAACGTACATCGAGGACGCCTCGGCGCGGTCGTGGGTGGCCAATTGCCCCACCCAGCCAGACGCGGTGGAGTGCACCGCGAAGAAACCAACGGTCAGGCACACCATGCCGATAAGCGTCATGGCCAGGTTGCCGGCGCAGAGGATAATGCCCACGGTAAAGAGCGCGGCAGAACCGACCATGGTTTTACCGTGCCCAATGCGGGCGACCAGCGTGCCCGCCCGGGCCGAGGACCACGTGCCAGAGAGATAAAACAGGAAGGCAAAACCAGCTAGCGCCGGGGACAGGACAAAATCCCCGGTTAGGCGGAAGGTGAGGAAGTTATACATGGACACGAACGTGCCCATGGATAAAAAGGCAACGATAAATAGCGTGGCGAGATCCTTATTTGCCCAGTGCCCAAAGACCGCGCTCAGCTCGGAGCGGAAGTGAATTGGCTTGGGGTGAAAGTTTTGCTGGGCGGGCAGGAGGAGCCAGCAGGTAATGGCAAAGGCTAGGGAGACCACGGCGGAGCCGAGCAGAGCCCAGCGCCACGAGGAAAACTCCACGAGGCCCGCGGGAATGATGCGGCCGGTGAGCCCGCCCACGGAATTGCCGGCGATATAAAGGCCCATCGCCTTAGGCAAAGCGTGATCCTCGAGCTCTTCCGATAACCAGGCCATCGCCGTCGCCGGTGCTCCAGACAACATCGCGCCCTGCAGCCCGCGCAGGGCAATGAGCTGCCAGCCCTCTTGGGCCAGGGGCACCATGAGGCCCAAGATAGTGGCGGCGATGGCGGAAATGAGGAGGATGCGCCCGCGCCCATAGCGCTCAGAAAGAATGGACGCTGGAACCACACAGATGGCTAACGCGCCGGTGGCGGCCGAAACGGTCATGGCCGCCTCCGTGTGCGAGATGCCCATATCCGTTACCAACGTGGGCAAAATTGCTTGGGTGGTATAGAGGCTAGAAAACACCGCCAAGCCCAACAGGAGCATGGCAATGGTGGCGCGCCGGTTTCTGGTCATGCATACCAGCATTCTCTTCACGGGCGGCGGTGTAAATTGCGCCACACCCTTGATGGGGTTAGTGCAAGCATAAAAATGCCGCCCTTCCAGTAAGGAAAGGCGGCGGAAAGTAACTAAGTTAGAAGTTACTTCTTAGCTGCAGCGAAACGCTCTGCAACGTCGTCCCAGTTGAAGACGTTCCAAGCGGCCTTGACGTAGTCGCCCTTCACGTTCTTGTACTGCAGGTAGTAAGCGTGCTCCCACATATCGAGCATGAGCAGCGGGGTGAAGTCAACGGAAACGTTGCCCTGCTGGTCGGTGAGCTGCTCGATGATCAGGCGGTCAGCGATGTGGTCGTAACCCAGCACTGCCCAGCCAGAACCCTGCAGGGAGGTAGCGGCACCAGCGAAGTGTGCCTGGAACTTCTCGAAGGAACCGAAGTCGCGGTCGATAGCCTCTGCCAGCTCGCCGGTGGGCTGGCCGCCACCGTTCGGGGACAGGTTCTTCCAGAAGATGGAGTGGTTGGTGTGGCCACCCAGGTTGAATGCCAAGTTCTTGGACAGGGCGCGGATACGGTCTGGGTTAGCCTCGCCGTTGCGCTCTTCTTCCAGTGCCTCGAGGGCAGCGTTAGCACCCTTCACGTAGGTTGCGTGGTGCTTGTCGTGGTGGAGCTCCATAATCTCTGCGGAGATGTGTGGCTCCAGTGCGTCGTATGCGTATGGGAGGTCAGGAAGTTCGTAAACAGCCATTTGTGTAATCCTTTCTTCGGGTACGTGTCCCGATGATAGGCACGATCGAAAGATTTCGCCATGATTAATTTGAAATCTGCAATTACAGCGAATATTTAGTGGCCCGGGAATCTATTTTCCCAGTACAACGTTATTAAGGGAAATGGAGAAAGGAGCTTTACCTGATGTGGATGTTTAAACCAGAGCCGAAGATGGTGGCTGCGGAAGATGCCTTGCCGGGCCGCAGCGAGCCGGTCTTGGACCCAGCCCCGCACGCGGTGCTAAATACCCCAATTACCGGTCCGTGGAAGGACGGCCAGAAATCGATCTTGATTGCCCTGGGCTGTTTCTGGGGCGCGGAGAAGATGTTTTGGGAGACCGATGGCGTCGAGTCCACCTCGGTTGGCTACGCCGGTGGCACGACTCCGAATCCCACGTATTATGAGGTCTGCCGCGGGCAAACCAACCATGCAGAAACCGTCGAGGTCACCTATAACCCGGAGAAGATCTCCTTGCGCGAGCTCGTGGTGAAGGCACTGGAAGCCCACGATCCGACGCAGGGCTTCCGCCAAGGAAATGACGTGGGCACGCAGTACCGCTCCGCGTTTTATCCCCGCACCGAAGAAGAGCGGGAAGAGATCCAAGCAATCGTGGATAGCTACGCGGATAAGCTTAAAGAATTTGGTTTTGGGGAAACCACGACCGAAGTTAAGCGCTTAGCTGATACGGACTCTGGCGAGTACTACTTGGCCGAAGACGAGCACCAGCAGTACCTGCACAAGGTGCCGAACGGATACTGCCCGCACCACAGCACCGGTGTGAAGTGCGATTAGGCGTCGAGCCGGATAAATCCGGCGATTTTGCCGGCTAACTTTGAAGTGAGGTTCAGGCGCGATTGGGAGCCTAGGACCTCGTCCCAGTACCAGAGCATTTCCTGAAAGTAGTTATGCCCGTGGCCACCTGGGACGTTCAGGGAGTTGATCTGGTCTAGGCCAATCTGCCACCAAGTAATAAACGGCGCCCAGCGCAGGTGGCGGAGCGTATCCGCCCGGAGTGTCTCCGGTTGGGGTTCGTGCATCCAGGTGGGACGCCGGAACATCAGGTTCAGGTCCCACCACACGATGGCATCGGAGGCATGCTGGGCGATGAGCACGCGAGGTCGGCGCCAGCTGGAAGGAAAATCGTTGCCAAAGGCATCGTGGCGCGAGTGTTCCGGTTGGGCAACAAAGCGGACGTGTTGCCCGCCATCGATGACGGGGAGCCGCTCGAGCGAGGCGATATCGCGGCGCAGGCGCTGGGTAAAGTGCGTCATCCGCGGTGGGCCAGAAAAGACCGCGCCGCTGCAGGCGGCCAGGAGTTCTTCCTTGTTCTGGAAGTTATCCATAATGGCGTAGGCACCCAGGGATTCCCCCGCAAGGTAGAGCCGCGGGCGGTCTTCTTCCGGGAGCTTGTCAATTTCTTCTTGGACCACGGAAATGAGCTCCGCGGCGGCGCGCTTGGGCGCGTTTTTATCCACGAGGTAGGCAAAAACCGAGGGCAGGTAGGAATACTGCATGGTGACGGTGACGCAATCACCGGCGGTCAAAAACTCATAGGAGCTCGCGCCCCAGTTATTGATCCACCCGGATCCCGCGGGCATCTGAATGACGATGGTATCCCGGCGCAGCGCACCGGTGCGCTGCAATTCTGAGCGCACCTTCTTCGCCGCCTGGGCAAAAGAACGCCCTGGGATATAGCCGGCATAAATGCGGATGGGTTCTTTGGCGGGAGCGCCGGTGATGCTGCGAATATCGCGGGCGCGCGGGCCGTTGGAGACAAACCGCCGCCCCTGTTGCCCCAGCGCGGACCAAGGTTCAAGTGACCACGGGCTGCCGGAGCGCTCCGGCTCCCAGGGCATCGACGTGCCGGGAAAGATTTGTTTATTCAGGCGCTGGGCCTTGTGGGAGAGCGAACGGATCCAGCGCCGGAATACCACGCGGTCCGATAGCCCCACCGCGGCCACCGTTAGGCCTGCGGTAACGACCGGCCAGGCCACGAGTGCTGGAACCCAGCGGCCCAATTGGCGCGATAATTTGGTCACGGTCAGTTGTGCGGCCTCGCCCACCAAGAGCAGCGCGCCGTATCCGGCGGTGCCGGCGGCTAGGCCGATGGCCGCGGTAGCCGGACCGCGAACCAATTGCTTATTGACCAAACCCGCCTGCTTTTCCTGGTTGCGCAGTGAGAGCGCCGCGTTGAAGGCGGTGCCGGCGCCAATCGCTAAGTGCAAAATCTGGCGGTGCTGCGGGCCCAAGCGGTCTTGGGGGCGCTTGCCCAGCCGGTTGAGCACGAAACTCGTCGAGGCCGCCCCGAGGTGCCCGATGGCCTGGCCGATAGATACATTCGCTGCCGTCACCCACCACGGGCGGGGCAGCAAGGACGGCGATACCGCGGCCCACGTGGCCAGCTCTGCGCCTAAGATTCCGGCCGACATATGGGGCGGCAACGTCTGCCGACTGGTCATGCGGACGACGGGCGTGAGATCCGCGACTACGCCAAGAGAAATTAGTGCAGCGCGGCTGAAGGCGCGTTTCATGGTTGCCCATTATCCCAGAACATGCCTCGTTGCGCAGTGTGAAACATTCCGCATGCAAAACCCCGCCCGGCGTTGCACAATGGGGTCATGGCAAATCATGTAGGAAATAAAGTCGTTCTCATTGGCGCGGGTGACGTGGGAGTCGCTTACGCCTACGCACTTGTCAACCAGAGCATCGTCGACCACCTGGCCATCATCGACATCGATGAGCGGAAGCTGGAAGGCAATGTCATGGACCTCAACCACGGTGTGGTCTGGTCGCCACAGCGTACCCGCGTCACCAAGGGCACCTACGAAGATTGTGCGGACGCTGACATGGTCGTCATCTGCGCCGGCGCCGCCCAAAAGCCCGGCGAAACCCGCCTTGACTTGGTGGATAAGAACGTCAAGATCATGAACAGCATCGTCGGAGATGTCATCGCTAATGACTTCGACGGCATTTTCTTGGTCGCCACCAACCCGGTCGATATCCTGACGTATGCAGTATGGAAGGCCTCCGGCTTTGACCACAAGCGGGTCATCGGCTCCGGTACGATTCTGGACTCCGCGCGCTTCCGCTACATGCTGGGTGAATTGGAGGGCGTGGCCCCGAAGTCCGTGCACGCCTACATCATTGGTGAGCACGGCGATTCTGAGCTGCCCGCCGTCTCCACCGCGAATGTCGCCGGTGTCCCGCTTTCGCAGAAGCTGGAAAAGGATCCGGAATACGCCGAGCGCATTGAAAAGATCTTTGAAGAAACCCGCGACGCCGCCTACTCCATTATCGATGCAAAGGGGTCGACCTCCTACGGCATCGGCATGGGGCTGGCGCGCATTACCGCCGCGATCATCCAAAACCAGGACGTGGCGCTTCCCGTCTCGGCCTACCTGCAGGGCGAGTACGGCGTGGAAGACCTCTACATCGGTACCGCGGCCATCGTGAACCGCACCGGCATCGTTCGGCCGGTAGAGCTGCAGCTCAACGAGCACGAAAAGGAACGCTTCGACGCTTCTGCAAAGACGCTCAATGACATCAAAGAGAAGTTCTTCGGCTAGTGCACATCGTCGCGCATAGGGGATATTCCGGAAAATATCCGGAGCTATCCCCCTTAGCTTTTGAAAAGGCCATGGAGCTTCCCATCCATGGCGTGGAGTGCGATGTGCGGTTAAGCCGCGATGGCAAGGTGGTGGTCCAGCACGATCCCACCTTGGAGCGAACGACGGGGCGCGCCGGGCGGGTTTCGGCGATGGACTGGCAGGAGCTGAGCGAGGTCGACATCGGCAAGGGGCAGCGCATGATGCTTCTCGATGACCTCCTGGCCATGCTGGGGGACAAGCCCCACCACCTTTATATTGAAACCAAGCACCCCTCCGGGCAAGGTAGCGCCTTGGAAAAGCGGGTCATGGAACGACTGCGCGCCGCCGGGCTCGATGAGGATCCGCGCATTCACGTTATTTCCTTTTCCCACAAAGCCATCCGGCGCATGAAGATTTTGGCACCGCATATTGACCGCATTTACCTGCGCCGAGACTGGGAACGCCATTTTAATCGCTCGGATTTCATGTGGTCGCGGCCGAGCGCCCTGGGGGTTTCCCTGCTGCGCGCCAAGATGCAGGCGGCCATTATCGGCGCGCAGGGCTTGCCCACGTATATGTGGACCGTTGATAAGCCGGAGGACATGAAGTGGGCCTGGTCCAATGGCGTGGACATGCTTGCCACCAATCAGCCGGAGGTGGCCCTGCGCGCTATTGAGCTGTAGGCAGGTATCTTGGAGGCATGGCCAAGAAGAAAAAGAAACAAGAAGACCTGCCTGAGGGCATGTCCCGCCGTCAGGCGAAGCTTGCTGCCCGCGCCAAAGAGCGCGCCGCCTTGGAAAAAGACCCGCGCCCCTATAGCGGCCTCGCAGCGGAGGCCTCCCTTGTTGCCATGCAAGAGTTCGTGCCTTCTGCTTTTGCGAAGCTCGACGTGAAGGGCTGCGATAGGAACGTCTACGTCTCCACCGTCCTCCCGGGCGCCACCGCGGCGCTGATCCGCGATGAGGAATTCGGCGGCGATGCTTTTGTGGCACTCCAGGTGCAGTCCCACACCCACAACCCTGGCCGGGATCTGGCCTTCGCCCTGAACTGGGTCAAGAACAACGAGCCAGGCTCTACCTTGGAATCGACCGCGGCCGATGGCTCGCAGCCGGCGCTTAGTGAGCTTATCGATGCCGCAACTACCCTCGACATCGAAGTCCACCAGGACTTCAGTTGGTGGATTCCGGAAGGCGCGCAGGTCACCCCTGAGGTATCGCAGTCCATGCGCGCCGCCAATGATTCGGTTATCGAATCCCACCAGGTGGGCAACAACATTACCGGCACCGCCTTTTGGGCCAATGCCGGCGGCGGCAAAGCGCACGTGCGCTGGGTGCGCCCGAACGACGATGAGGCCGCGTTCCTCAATGCCCTGGCGCGAGTCGCCGCGCGCGGCGAGCTGAACTTGGGCGAGGACACCAAGTTCGCCGGAGTATTCCGCACCCACGGCCTCATCGCTCCCGTCTTTGACGTGCAGCCCGAGGTTGATTGCTCCTCTTATGAGGACAAGCTCGCGGGCGTAGATAAGGCCTTGGAAGAAGAAATCTCCAATGATGCGCAATTGAACGCAGAAGAGCGCAAACAGCTAGAAAACATCAAGTCCCGCCAGGTGACGTTGCGCTAAACGCACCACACCAAAGCGGCCCTTTACCTCGAAGAGACAAGGAGAAAAGGGCCGCTTTCTTCGCAATCTAGTTAGGACGAGTTAAGGCATGAACAAGAAAAACTCTGGGCCTCGGCGCATAGCTTGGGCTTTCGCAGCCGCCAGCGCAATAGCCTTCATGCTTGGCATAATTAGGATGCTTTCTATGGATCCTGTGGAATGGAGAATTTACCCTGAATTCATCATAGCAACCACACTTGCTGGTTTCTCAATAACGTTTTTTCGATACGAAGATTGAGTTCAGGCCTATTTCATGGAGTCCCAGAGTTGTTGGGCACCTTCATCGTCCCAGAGCACGACATTGCCCACGACGGTGTCCTGGAACCCGCCAATGGGAACGGTTTCCGTGTCCACGCCGGAGCCCATCGCAAGCGCCACGCGGGCCAGGTGCCATACGTGGTCGCCATCGCCCACGATGAAGGAGGAGGCGGTGTGGTTAATCAGGGAAATCGACCGGAAGGGGTTAATCAGCGTGGCCGGGGAGGTGATCTTATCTAGCAGCGCCGCGAAGAATTCGCGCTGGCGCTGCACGCGGTCGAGGTCGCCCATCGCGGTGGCGCGGGTGCGCACATAACCCAGCGCATCGCCGCCCTCAAGCTTCTGGCATCCTTCCTGCAGATCGATGCCCGCCAGCGGGTCATTAATGGGCTCTGGCACGCAGATATCAACGCCGCCGACGGAATCGACCACATTGGCCAAACCACCCATGCCAATTTCGGCATAGTGGTCAATGTGCAGGCCAGTATTGCCCTCCACGGTTTGCGTGAGGAGCTTTGGCCCGCCGTAGGCAAAGGCGGCGTTGATCTTATCCATGCCGAAGCCGGGTACTTCCACGTAGCTATCGCGCGGAATGGAGACCAGTTGGGCTTGGCCGGAGCGTGGGATATGCAGGAGCATGATGGTATCGGTGCGGCCCTCGCCCACATCGCCACCGGTGCCGAGGGCTTGTTGGTCTTCTTCGGATAGGCCCTGGCGGGAATCGGATCCCACCAATAGCCAATTGGTGCCGGAGGTATTGGCCACCTGCTCATCCGGGAGGGCATCCACGCGTGTCAGGCGCGTATCGGCCCACAGTGCGAAGATGAGGCTGCAGACCACGACGACGAGGACAAAGATGCCGGCGCACCCAAAGAACCGCTTGACCGGATTGGTCTTTTTCCGGCGGCTGTGCGGCTTAGAGTGGCGGCGGGGCGGTTGCTGCGCTTGTTGTGGCTGGTAGCGCTGTTGCAGCTGCTGCGGCGATTGCGGCTGCGATCGCCGTGGTGGCCGCTGTGGTGGTTGCTGCGCGGAACGCTGCTGCTGGGCCCGGTACTGGCTGGGGTAACGGGTAGGGGTTTCCTGGCGCGGGATGTGCTGCTGCGGCTCGGCACGATTCGTGCGCGGCCGGCGGCGGATGGGCCGACCGTAGCGGTCCTTGAGGGGACGGCCATCGGCCCCAAGGACGAACTCACTGGATGAGCTATCGCCAGCGCGGCGCGCCTCCCGATGCGGATCTCGTCCTGATTCAGTCATGCGCTATACCTTACAAGGCGCCGGCCAATTCCCCCGCTTTCCTCGCGAGCACGCCATACTTAAAGTACGGAAAGACCGAAGGAATAGCCGAGGAAAGCGATCGCATCGATAAGAAAGTGCGCGATGACAAGTGGCCACACCCGGCCGGTGCGGTGATAGTAGTAGCCGTAGATTACGCCCATGATGAGATTGCCAAAGCCGGCCGATACCCCCTGGTACAGGTGATATGAACCGCGCAGAATGGAGCTTGCCGCCAAGGCGGCCGGCAGCGTCCAGCGCGCTTGGCGCAGCCTGGTCATTAGCCACATGACCACCACGGTCTCTTCCGCAAAGGCATTGGCGGCGGCCTTGATGAGGGAGACCGGAATCTCTAACCACGCATTATCGAAGTCACCGGGAATGACCTCTTTGCTCCAGCCAAACTGCACTGCGACGAAATACAAAACTAAGCCCGGGATGCCGATGAGCGCGGCAAGCCCCGCGCCGTGCAACCAATCAGAGGCGCGGTAGGCAGCCGGTTTAATGTGGTCTTGTGCCAGCAGGAAAAGTACCAGCGCACCATAAGCAAACAGGACCGCCGCCGAACACAATTGCAGGCCCAAATCCACCCACGCCAGGCTGGATTGGCTGGAATTGAGCGTGACGGATTGCTCATTGAGCGCCTGCGGAGCAGCCAGCGAATTGATCAGCCGCAACACCGCCCTGACCCCGGAAATACCAAAGGTCAGGGTGAGGACGATGAGCAGCTCGGCGCGTAGTTTCTTGGTCATGGGTGCAGGATGTGGGCGAGGCCTAAAAGTTGGGCATCGGAAAGCGTAATGCCTCCCACATGCACGCCGACGGGCGGGTGCGCGGGGATGGCCCAAGGTACAGAGATGGCGGGCAATTGGGCCATATTAAACAGCGAAGCCCACGGGGACCAGCGGGTTTGGGCGTCGAAATTCTCCGCGTGCGGAAGGGACAGGAAATGCCCCCGTGGCGGGGGATCCGCGGTGAGCATGGGCGTGATAATGGCATCGACCCGCCACTGCTGCGCAAGAAGCTCCGGGAGGTGGCGGACATGGCGCTGCGCCGCGCTCAGCTCGGCGGCGGATACGGTAGCGCCTTGCTGGGCCACCCAAGCCGCGTAGCCCTCTGCCTGCGGCAGCCCCACAAACCGGGAGGTAAAGATCTCGCGGAAATGCGCAAAAGTGGCCCCTGCCTGCGGATAAGGCGCAATGGGGACGACCTCGAACCCCGCAGCGCGCAGACGATCCGCGGCCTCGCGTGCCGCCCGCAGGTGGTGGGACTCTACCCGAGTCGCGGCAAATAGGGGCTCAAGCAACAGCCCAATGCGGGCGCGCGGGGTGATCATGCGGTGGCCGCGCAGAAAGGCATTATCGGCCACGGTGCGGGTGATGAAACCCTCCGCGCCCAGGTTGCTGCCCGCAGGCTTAAAGCCCACGACCCCGCAGGCCGCCGCGGGAACGCGAATGGAACCGCCGCCATCGCTGGCCTGCGCCGCGCGCACGAGGCCGCGGGCTACCTGGACGGCCGCGCCGCCAGAAGAACCGCCCGGGGTGCGTCCTGGATAAAGGGGATTATCGGGGTGGGGAAGATCCACCGGCTCGGTATCGACGCGCAAGCCCAACTCCGGGGTGGAGGACTTGCCAATGAATATCGCGCCCTGCTTTTCCAATGTCGCGATGAACGGCTCGCTGACCGCGGGATAGTACGTGCGGTTGGCATTGCCCAAAGTGGTGGGCATGCCCGCGACATCGTTGAGATCCTTTGCAGATAGGACCCACCCGCGCAGCCGGCCGGTGCGGGCGGGGGTGCGCTGCAGATCCAGGTAGGTAAAACCGTGCTCTGCGGGGCCCATGCCCTGCACATCCGCGCGCAGTCGTTCTATGGAAAAGTCCATGGCGCACCAGTCTAGTGGGCTAAGGTGACGGGCATGACTACAACCATCGCTTTCTTAGGTCCTGCCGGTACGTTCACGGAGGCCGCCGTGCACAAATTCGCCGCCGAGTGGGAAGCGCGCGGGGAGACCGTGGAGACCCTACCAGTGGACTCGCCATCGGCGGCGGTGGCGGCCGTGCGCGCCGGGCAGGCCGATTATGCCTGCGTCGCCATCGAAAACTCCGTGGACGGGGCGGTGACGACGACCTTTGACGCGCTGGTAGAAGGCGATCCCGTACAGATTTACCGGGAGGTAGATATCCCCGTGACCTTCAGCATCATGGCCCGGCCGGGAACGAAAGACATCACGCGCCTGAGCACGCACCCGGTGGCCTTTCAACAAATTCGCGGCTGGGTGGCGGAGAACGCGCCGGGCGTGGAATTCGTGCCGGCGAGCTCGAACGCGGCGGCGGCTCAGGCCGTAGTGCGCGGGGAGGTCGACGCTGCGGCGGCGCCAGCGCGGGCGGCAGAAATCTTCGGCCTAGAAACCAAAGCGAGCGGCGTGGCCGACGTACAGGGCGCGGCCACCCGCTTCGTCCTGGTGGGCCTGCCGGGTCGCCCGACCGCTCGCACCGGCCAGGATCGCACCAGCGTCATTTTCACCCTGCCCAACCAGCCAGGAACCCTGGTGGGGGCCTTACAAGACTTTGCCCACCGTGGGGTGGATCTTTCCCGGATCGAGTCGCGGCCGACCCGCCAGACCTTTGGTACCTACCGCTTCTATGTGGACCTGATTGGGCATATCGATGACCAGCCGGTTGCTGAGGCCCTGCGCGCGGTGTGGTTGCGGGCGGAGGAACTGCGCTTTTTGGGCTCCTGGCCCACCGCGACGCCCGCCGGCCACCCACCGCGGGATCTGGCTGAGGCGGATGCCTGGGTGGCGAGGGCGCGCAGGGGTCAATAATCTGGACGCATGACTGGAAGAATCATCCTGCTGCGCCATGGCCAAACCCATTCCAACGTCTCCCGGCTGCTGGATACCCGGCCGCCGGGCGCGGAGCTTACGGATCTGGGGCGCAACCAGGCCACGGAGGTGGGCCGGGAACTAGCAGGCTTCGTGGGCGATCGCGAGGTCGACTTCAAGTGCTCTATTGCGCTGCGGGCGCAGCAGACCGCCACCTTGGCGGCGCGCGCCTTTGAACAGGAGCGGAACCTGCCGCGCTTTTCCATTCCCATCGATGTCATCCCGAATGTGCAGGAGATTTTCGCCGGCGATTGGGAGCTCGATGCCAGCGAGGCCGCCCACCGCAGCCACGATACGGCCATGCGCGGCTGGTGCTACGGCGATAGCCAGGCCGCCATGGAAGGCGGCGAGCGGCTCCACGACGTGCTTTCGCGTTTCCAGCCCGCGCTGGAAGAGATTGCGGCGCAGCTTGCCGATGACCGCGATGTCATCCTCGTCAGCCACGGCGCCGCCATCCGGGTGGTGACCAAGCACGCCACCGGCGCGGATGCGGACTTTGCCTATACCGGTTATATGCCCAATTGCCGCTTTACCGTCATGGAACCGCGCGGCAAGAAATTTGGCGAGTGGACGCTTACCCGCTGGGCCGATATTGAGCTCTAGCCCCAGCCCAGCTGGTGCAGTTCGTGTTCTTCCATGCCAAAGTAATGGCCTAGCTCGTGGAAGACCGTGACCTTGACCTGTTCGGCCAGGTCTTCTTCTGACGTGGCCCAGCGCTGCAGCGTGCTGCGATAGATGAAGATCGCATCGGGCAAATACCCGGTGTGGTCAAATGTGCGCCGAGGCAAAGCGACGCCCTCATAGAGTCCCAGCAAGGTGGGATTATCGGGGTTTTCCTCTTCCACCAGGATCACCAGGTTGCGCATCTTGCGCACGAATTCATCGGGCACCTGATCGAGGGCGTCATTGACCATCTCCTCGAAGCGCTCTTGCGAGACGGAATACATTTACGGCGCCGGCTTATCATCGCGAATCGGGTTGCGCTCAGGGCGCTCCTCCGGCGGGTTGCCATCGATGGAGAGCGCCTGGCGGCCACCGGTGGCGGTACCAGTGATGGAGGAGAAGCCGCCATCATCGCGGGCGTGGACGAGCGAGCAGTTCACGGACTTGGTGCCACCATTCCAGGACTCTTCCGATACGGTGCCCCAGAACGGTTGCAGCGTGGATTGGTAGAGCTGCTCTTCCCCGCCCAAGTAATCCTCAGCGGCGGCCGTGCAGGTATCCGAGAGGAATTTATCCATCTCCTTGCCGTCCGGGTACGCGTCGGGGAATTTCTTGCCCAAGTCGATGACGGATACCGTCTCCAGCTGGTGTGGCTGGCCGCAGTCCACGACGTGCGGTACCTGCTGATCATCGATGGCCAAGCACTCGCCCGGCTTAGCCAGATTGGCCTGCTCGGAGGCCTCGACGTTGCCGGTGGTCAATTGCGGCACGCCGTGATCATCGGTGGTCTGTAGGCCGCACAGCAGGGTGCGGTCACCGTTATCCCACGCGGATTCCGGCGGCAGGATGGAAGCAATATCGTATTTGCCGTGCGGATCCCACTTGCTGTGCAGGTAGCTCACTGTGGCGGATTCGCAGAGCTCATCGCGCAGCTGGTGCTGGCGGGTAAGCGCGGGCCGCGAGGCATCTGGGCCGAATTCGCTGGTGGGGTAGACGCTGAGATCCTCCACGGTAGAGACCTCAAAGCGGTGCTGCTCCGAGCATTCCACCTCTTTGAAGGAAGCGGCAGAGCCATCCTCGTTGATATCCCACGTCACGCAGGACCCAGCGGAAGCGGAGGTAAAAGGCTCCGTCTTCGGATCGGAGGATCCCGAGCCACCCGCACCGCCCTCAGCGGACTGCTCGGAAGAGGCCGTATTATCGGCCCCGTTGGAGCCGTGGTTGCTGACAATGCCGTAGATACCCATGAAAACGGCCGCCGCGATTGCTGAGATCAAGGCAATCTGGACGGCCACAGCGGAACGCCACGCAGGTGATTTCTTCATAAGGCCCATTATCTTACCTCTTAAGCAGGGTCTTTTCTAGATTGAGGTATCCCGGGAAACGCGGGTATTCAGGTGGTACCTATCGGTGCGGTAGACCGAGGAACACCATTCCACGGGCTTATCCCCCGAACGCGAGCAGCGCACGATGTGCAGCAATGGGGAACCCACGGGGACATCGAGAAGCGGCGCAATCTCCTCATTGGCGGCAATGGCGGATACGGTCTGGTCCGCGTCCGTGATGGGGACACCAAACGTCTTATCCAAAATCGAGTACACCGAGTTATAGGTGTCATTTTCCAGCAGGCTCGGCGCAAAGGTGGAGTTGTACCAGCCGTCATCGATGGAATAAGGCTCGCCATCGCCCAAGCGCAGCCGGCGCAAATGAATCTGTTCCTCTGTGGCAGGGGTGCCAAAGAAGTTGGTGGCCGCCTCCGGTGCGCTGGCGCGGCCGCTGTTGAGGATCTTGGAGGAAGCCACCACGTTCTGGGCGCTCATTTCATCAGAAAAAGAAGCCAGATGCAGGCGCGATACCAAGGGGTTGGGGGCAACGAAGGTTCCCTTACCGCGCACGCGGCGCAATTTGCCGGCGGCAACGAGATCCCCAATGGCGCGGCGCACCGTAATGCGGGAGACACCGTAGGTCTCCTCCAGGAGTCTCTCACCGGGGAGGATATCACCGGGTTTGAGGGTGGTATTACATAATTCCTCCAGAATATCGTGCAACTGGGCGTGCTTGGGGGTGGGGCCATCGCTGATTTCGCGGGCCGGCAATTCTAGAGAGGACATGGTTCCATAATAATTCGCTGGTTATTACCACGGCAAGGCAATGGCAGTGCGCTAGAATCAGTTCCGTGATTGATCTCAAGCTACTCCGTGAAAACCCAGACGTTGTCCGCGCCTCTCAGGTCACCCGTGGGGAAGACCCCTCGCTCGTGGATCAGCTCCTTGCCGCCGATGAGAAGCGTCGCTCTGCCATCCAGAAGGCAGACGAGGTGCGTTCTCAGCAGAAATCCCTGGGCAAGAAGATTGGTCAGGCCTCCCCGGAAGAGCGATCGGCGTTGCTGGAAGGCGCAGATGAGCTGAAAGCCAAGGTAAAAGAGGCGGAAGAGGCTCGGTCCGCTGCTGAGGCCACGGTGGAAGAGCTGCAGTACAAGATCGATAACGTCGTCGAAGGCGCGCCCGCCGGTGGCGAAGATGACTTTGTTCTCGTTGAAGAAGTAGGCGAGATTCCGCAGTTCGATTTCGAGCCTAAGGACCACCTTGAGCTTGGCGAGTCCCTGGGGCTCATTGACGTCAAGCGCGGTGCGAAGGTTGGCGGTGCCCGCTTCTACTACCTCACCGGTGATGGCGCATTCCTACAGCTGGGAATGCTGATGCTGGCGGCGCAAAAGGCACGGGAAGCTGGCTTCCAACTGATGATCCCGCCGGTCCTCGTGCGCCCAGAGATCATGGCCGGCACGGGCTTTTTGGGCCAGCACTCCGATGAGATCTACTACCTTCCGGCCGATGATCGCTACCTCGTGGGCACCTCCGAGGTAGCCCTGGCTGGCTACCACAAGGATGAGATCATCGATTTGTCCAATGGCCCTCTGCAGTACGCCGGCTGGTCCTCCTGCTTCCGCCGGGAGGCCGGTTCCCACGGCAAGGACACGCGCGGCATCCTGCGCGTGCACCAATTCGACAAGCTAGAAATGTTTGTCTATTGCAAGCCGGAAGACGCCGAGGACATGCACCAAAAGCTCCTCAACATGGAAAAGGAAATGCTGGCTGCGATGGAATTGCCGTACCGCACCATCGATATCGCCGGCGGTGACTTGGGCTCTTCGGCTGCCCGCAAATTCGATAACGAGGCGTGGGTGCCAACCCAAGGCACCTACCGCGAGCTGACCTCTACTTCCAATTGCACCACCTTCCAGGCCCGCCGTCTATCCACCCGCTACCGTGATGAGAACGGGAAAACACAGGTAGCCGCCACCTTGAACGGCACCCTGGCCACCACCCGTTGGATCGTGGCGATTTTGGAAAACCACCAACAAGCCGATGGCTCCGTCGTTGTTCCAGAGGCCTTGCGCCCATTTGTGGGCAAGGATGTTCTCACGCCGCAGTAGCCTGCGAAGCAAAGCTAAAGGAGCACCATGAACGCTGCGACGAATTTCTTGTACCGCCAAATCACCCACATTGGGCGCGGCCTCACCTTGGCCCAAGGCCTACAGATGCGCCTGTCGGGGGAAGAAAATATTCCTGATGACGGCGGTGCCGTCCTCGTGTGCAATCACACTGGGTATATGGATTTTCTCTTCGGTGCGTTCATTGCCTATCGCAAAAAGCGTTTGGTGCGCTTTCTGGCCAAGGCCAGCATCTTTAGCGCCCCGGGCGTGGGTGCCCTGCTGCGCGCCATGGGGCACGTGCCGGTAGACCGCATCGATGGCAAAGAGTCCTTGCGCAAGGCGGTGGAGCTTGCCGAAGCCGGCGAGCTCGTCGGCGTCTTTTCTGAGGGCACGATTTCCCGCAGCTTTGAAATCCGCAGCATGAAAACCGGCGCATCCCGCATCGCTTTTGAAGCCGGCGTGCCGGTTGTCCCGCAGGTGATGTTCGGTTCGCAGCGCCTGTGGACGAAGGGCCACAAGAAGAACTTGGGACGCACCAAGACTCCGGTCTTTATTACGGCGCTCGAGCCGTATTACCCCACTGGGGATCCAGAAGCCGATACCGCAGAAATCCGCCGCCGTATGCAGGAGGCCCTGGAGGGACTCTGGGAGGATTACGAGGCGGAATTCGGCCCCATGCCCGCCGGCGAATATTGGGTTCCCGCGCGCAAGGGCGGTTCTGCCCCGACGCTTGAAGAAGCCGAAGCGCGCGATGCGGAGGTCGAAACGGAGCGGCACCGGGTGCGTCGTTTGCGCGATGACCTGGTAGGGCTCAAAGAGCGCGTTTCAGTTTCCACCGTGGAACTCGTGCGCAACCACATGGCCTCTGCTAAAGGTAAGGAAGGCCAGGAAGCACACGAAGGCGACGAGTCCCAGGAAAAGAAGCACATCGCGGCCGATACCTTGGATTGGGTCAAAACCAATCTCAATGCCGTGGTGGAGGAGGCGACCCGTGGCTTGGATGAAGGCAAGGATAAGGTCGCCGATGTCATGGCGCAATTGAAGTCCGACGTAGCGCAGGCCCAGGCCTCTATTGCCGCAAGCAGCAAGGAGATCTGGGAAGGATCCGTGGTAGAGCAAGGACTGCTCGCCGCAGCGACCCAATCGCGGCTGATCGTTTCCCGCCTGCCGCACCGGCTCAAGGCCCAGTTTTCTGATATCCCGCGCGTAGTGGTGGCGCACCAAAGCGCACTGAACTGGGAGGACGATGCCCTGACCCCGCGGTTGAAGGCGGCGCTAGAAGGCATCTACCCCGCGGCGGAGGTACTTATCGTGGTGTCGTGCGATGCGGATCTCGATGTCCCGCAGGCGGTGTGGCATATCGAGCTTGATGAGCAGGCCGAAAAGCTGCTCGTGGACAAGGAAGCGATGAAGGTTACCTCGGCCACGGCCGCCGCCGGCGTGGACTGCATCCTAGATGATTTGGACGCCAAGCCGAGCGAGACATTGGTCTTTGGTAATGAGCCAGGGGATGAAGAATTCTTGAATCACATCCCGGTCGTTGCTCTAGAGACCGCACCCATCGAGGTGGTCAAGGAGGCGCAGGCTGTGACGTATTCCGCCGAGCGCGCAGGGATGTCCGAGGTTTTGGAAGCGATGGCCCGGCTACAAAAAGATTAGCCAGGCGCAAACGTTGGCGTTGCCACCCCCGTGAGGGGGTGGTTTTCTTTTTGGAGGGCTAAGCAAAGGGTGGAAATTGACTGCTTACGGGGCCGGAAGTTACGTGTGAGAAACCTCTAGTGAATGTTTACCCGGTGACCTCTAGCATAGGAGGTAGGAGATATTGACTCTACTTTTTAGAGTGCAATAGTCGCCATCATGAATCATCCAAAACTTGCTTTTAGCTGTGCTTACGCCATCTCATTCATTGTTTGTCGGAGCAAGCACACATGAGCACCAAGGAAGGAGATGCGGTCTCTAATGACCCAGCAAAGCAATCAATCCTTTAACCCCGAATATTTTGAAAATGTGTGGAATGGCTACGCGGATGAGGACTACGACGTCGTCATCATCGGTGGTGGCTCCGTAGGTGCCGGCGCGGCACTGGATGCAGCAACCCGCGGTTTGAAGACCGCAGTGCTGGAGTCCCGCGACTTCGCCGCAGGTACCTCTTCCCGCTCTTCCAAGATGTTCCATGGTGGCCTGCGCTACCTTGCAATGTTTGACTTCCGCCTCGTGGCAGAGTCCCTGAAGGAGCGCGAGCTCAACATGTCCACGTTGGCCCCCCACCTAGTCAAGCCGCTGAAGTTCATCTTCCCGCTCACCCACCACGTATGGGAGCGCGTCATGATGTTCGGCGGCTTTACCCTTTATGACCTCATGGGTGGCGCAAAGAGCGTGCCAATGCAAAAGCACCTCACCCGCAAGGGCGCCCTCAAGGTCACCCCGGGCCTGAAGGAAGACGCCATCGTTGGCGGTGTGCGTTACTACGACACCTTGGTGGACGATGCCCGCCACACCATGACCGTGCTGCGCAGCGCCGCTGAGTACGGCGCCGATGTGCGCACCAATACCGAGGTCATCGGCTTTGATAAGGACCGCGGTGGCCGCGTCGTTGGCGCTAAGGTCCGCGATACCGCCACCGGCCGCGAGGCCACCGTGCGCGGTAAGGTCTTCATCAACGCCACCGGTGTCTGGAACGACAAGATCCAGGAGCTGGCCGGCGTGGAAGGCAAGTTCACTGTTCACGCTTCCAAGGGTGTGCACATCGTCGTGCCAAAG
This sequence comes from Corynebacterium tuingiense, assembly GCF_046718165.1. Lineage (NCBI taxonomy): Bacteria > Bacillati > Actinomycetota > Actinomycetes > Mycobacteriales > Corynebacteriaceae > Corynebacterium > Corynebacterium tuingiense. Next base: position 2,273,429 of record NZ_CP177101.1, on the reverse strand, counting down.
GATGCCCTGGATGCAGAAGCAGCCCTGTGCTTCGTGACCGAAAAGTCCGTCCTCTTCGTCATTCCTTGGGGCGATTACTGGATCATCGGTACCACCGATACCGACTGGGAAAAGGGCCTATCCTTGCCGGATCCCGCCCCCACCAAGGCGGATATTGACTACATCCTGGATCAGGTCAACCAGCGCGTGCGCCGCCAGATCACCCGCGATGACATCGTCGGTGTCTACTCCGGCCTGCGCCCGCTGCTGTCCGGTAAGTCCGATTCCACCACCAACCTGTCCCGCAACCACGCCGTGGCTCGCGTGGCCCCGGGTATGGTGTCCGTTGCCGGTGGCAAGTACACCACCTACCGCGTCATCGGTAAGGATGCAGTTGACCTGGCCGTGGAAGAACTCGGCGGCAAGGTGCCGGAGTCCATTACCGAGCACACCCCGATCCTGGGTGCTGCCGGCTACCACGCACTGGCTAACCAGATTCCTACCCTGGCCCGCCGCTACAACTTGAGCGAGGATTTCATCGAGCACCTGCTTGGCCGCTACGGATCGCTTTTGGGCGAGGTTCTGGCTCCTGCGCAGGATGATGAGTCCTTGCTCGAGCCCGTTCCTGGCGCAGAGTCCTACCTCTGGGCTGAAGTGCGCTACGCCGTCACCCACGAGGGTGCGCTGCACTTGGACGATATCTTGACCCGTCGCCTCCGCGTTGCCATCGAGTTCGGTGACCGTGGCGTCAACGCAGCTCCTGCTGTTGCGGACTTCGTTGCTCCGCTGCTGGATTGGAGCGAGGATGACAAGCAGCTCGAGGTGGATACCTTCACCAAGCACACCGAGGCCGAGCTGGCTGCCGAGGCAGCAGTAACCGACCGCGAAGCTAACGACATTCTGGTCCGCGCTGGCTCCGCTCGTCCGACCGAGACTCAAGGATAAGGGGAGGCGCTAATGGCTGGATCTGACGCATTTTTGTGGGAGTTTATCGGCACCACGTTGCTGATGCTTCTTGGTAACGGCGTGTGTGCGCTGGTAAACCTCCGCACTTCGGGTGCCCGTGGCTCCGACTGGATTGTCATCGCCTTGGGTTGGGGCATGGGCGTCTTCGTCGGCGCCAGCGTCGCTGACCCAACCGGCGGTCACTTGAACCCTGCGGTAACGCTCATGCTCGCACTCAATGGTTCGCTCGAATGGAACTTGGTTCCGTTCTACGTGCTGGGCCAAATCCTGGGCGCTATGTTCGGTGCCTTTCTGGCTTGGGCCGCATTCAAGCAGCTCTTCGACGCGAATAACTACGACGAAGAGGGCAATGTCACCGGTGCCAATTCTGAAACAGCGGGTATCTTCTTCACCGCCCCCGCTCACCCACACAATGGCTGGAATACGGTAACCGAGTTCATCGCCACCTCCGTATTGTTGATGTTCATCGCCTTCGGCCCTGCCGGCGGCGAGCTGGGACCACTGAGCTACTTCGGTGTGGCGTTCGTTGTTGTCGCCGTTGGTCTGTCCCTGGGTACGCCTACGGGATACGCCATCAACCCGGTCCGTGACTTGGGTCCACGCTTGATGTACGCCTTCGTCCTGCCCATTAAGGACAAGGGCAGCGCTAATTGGGGCTATGCTTGGGTGCCGATTGTTGGCCCGCTGCTTTCAGCCGTCGCCGTTGGTCTACTGTCCATTGCGCTTTAATCCAACCCTAAACAGGAGAAATTAGACACATGAGTGATAAGAAATACGTCGCAGCTATTGACCAGGGAACCACCTCAACCCGCTGCATCATCTTCGACCACGATGGCGATCAGGTATCCGTGGGCCAGCTCGAGCACGAGCAGATCTTCCCAGAAAAGGGTTGGGTAGAACACGACCCGCAGGAGATCTGGAGCAACACCCGCCGTGCTGTGGGGGAGGCTTTGGCCAATGGCGATATAACAGTAGAAGATATCGACTCCGTCGGTATCACCAACCAGCGCGAAACCACCGTTGTGTGGGATAAGGACACTGGCGAGCCCGTTTACAACGCCATCGTCTGGCAGGACACCCGCACCTCCGCTATCTGTAAGGAACTGGCTGGTGAAGAGGGTCCGGATAAGTGGCGCCGCCGCACCGGCCTGCTGATCAATTCCTACCCCGCCGGCCCGAAGGTTAAGTGGATCCTCGACAATGTCGATGGCGTCCGCGAGCGCGCTGAAAAGGGCGAATTGCTCTTCGGCACCATTGACTCCTGGCTGCTGTGGAACCTGACCGGCGGTGCCGAGGGAGACGGCGATATGGAAGCGCTGCACGCAACGGACGTGACGAACGCTTCGCGTACGCTCCTCATGGACATCGAAAAGCTGGAGTGGGACGAAGAACTGTGCAAGGAAATGGGCATCCCGATGTCCATGCTGCCGGAGATTCGCCCGTCCCTGGGTGATTTCCGTACCGTTCGGGAGCGCGGTTCCCTCGCCGGCGTACCTATTCGCGCCATCCTGGGGGACCAACAGTCCGCTATGTTCGGTCAAGGCTGCTTCCGTGCTGGTTCCGCGAAGAACACCTACGGCACTGGCCTCTTCCTGCTGCTGAACACCGGTACCACCCCGAAGTTCTCCGATAACGGTCTGCTGACCACCGTCTGCTTCCAGCGCGAGGGCGAGCGCCCCGTATACGCACTGGAAGGCTCCGTATCCATGGGTGGCTCCTTGGTGCAGTGGCTGCGCGATAACCTGCAGCTCATTCCTAATTCCTCTGCCATTGAGAACCTGGCTCGGGAGACCAAGGACAATGGTGGCGTTTACATTGTTCCGGCGTTCTCCGGCCTCTTCGCCCCGCACTGGCGTCCCGATGCCCGCGGCGTCATCGTGGGCCTGACCCGCTTTGCCAACCGTGGACACCTGGCCCGCGCCGTCCTCGAGGCAACCGCTTACCAGACCCGCGATGTGGCAGATGCCATGGTGGCGGACTCCGGTGTGGAAATCACCGAGCTGCGCGTGGATGGTGGCATGACCACCAACGAGCTGCTCATGCAATTCCAGGCTGACATCTTGGGCGTTGAGGTACACCGCCCGAAGAACATTGAGACCACCGCAACCGGCGCCGCTGTTGCTGCCGGTTTGGACAATGGCTTCTGGGAAGACCTCAGCATCCTGGATACCCAGCGCGGTGACCTCACCGTATTCAAGCCCAAGATGGAGCAAGAAGAGGTGGATTACCTCTACGGTGAATGGAAGCGCGCTATCAAGCGTTCCTTGAACTGGGAAGACTCCGATGAGGATGAGTTGGACTTCTAAGTCCTGAAGTAAACTCGCGGGTATGGATACTTTCCCTACCCGGGCCCCTCGGCTCATCGCGAGTGATATTGACGGCACCCTGCTGGACCGCAATCATCGCGTCCCGCGTCGCAACCGCGACGCAGTGGCGCGGGCGGTGCAGCAGGGTGCTTATTTTGCTTTGTCCACCGGCAGGCCCTTTCGCTGGATAGAGCCGGTGCTGGAGCAGCTCACGGTGCGCCCGGTATGCGTGACCTCAAATGGGGCGGTGCTCTATGATTCCGCGGAAGACCGCGTGCTATCCGCGCGGGAACTTTATCCAGACGCGCTAGAAGAGGTGGTGACAGTTGCGCAGCGCGTCCTCGGCGCGGTTGGCTTTGGCGCAGAGCGGGCGGGCGGTTCGCTTGCCGATGCCCCCGATCAGCTCTTCGTGGTCGACCCTCACTACTCCGAAAATGCCCTCTTTGAGGGCTTTGGCGTGGTCAGCGTGGGCGAGTTGGCGGCACAGCCAGTGGTTAAGCTGCTTATCCGCAATACGAATTATTCCGCACCGGAACTCTACGACTTGATTGCTCCCCATATTGATCCGGAGCTGGCGCATATTACCTATTCCATGCAGGAGGGTGTATTAGAGGTCGCGGCCCCCAACGTCACCAAGCGCCGCGGCGTGGAGTGGTTGGCCAATCAGCATGGGATAGCGCAGGAAGAGACCATTGCTTTTGGGGATATGCCCAACGATATTGAGATGCTCACCTGGGCCGGTTGCGGGGTGGCAATGGAAAACGCCCTCCCGGCGGTGAAGGCGGCCGCTGATGCGGTCACCGTGGCCAACCACCAAGCGGGCGTGGCGAAGGTTTTGGAGCGCTGGTTCTAACTCCCGCTCCACGGGGAGGCTAGTCGGTGTAAATGTCTACCTTTTCGGTATCCATGTTGTAGACAATCTCGCCGCCCTGGAACTGGACGCGGATCTCCTTGCCGTCTTTCATCTCGTTTGTGGTGGGCAGCCCTAGCTTGGAAGCGTTATCGCCTTCCGCCCACTTCTTGGCAATCTCTCCGGTCAAGGCCTTTGCACCAGAGTCCTCAGAAGAGAGGACCACACCGTTTTTGAAGAGCTGGTACATAATCTTGCCGGAATCGGTAGTGTCCGGTCCGCCAACGGCGAGACCCAAGACGGGTCCAAAGGCGTTCAGGACGGAGGTCCAGGATTCCTTGAGGCCTTCGTTATTAGAAAGCTGCACAACCTTGTTGACGATATTCGGAATATCGCCGGCGGTCAGGTCACCGGCCACCTTCTTATCAGCATCCGGCTGTGCTACCCGGTCATTGGCAACTAGGACGCCGAACACGGCGGCGGCGATGCCAGCCAAGGACTCGATTGTCGATACTGGGACATCGACACCAGCGATGGAAGAGGTAGTATCTCCCGAGGTGGAATGATCGCCAGTACTCGATGGCGACTTCTTATCCCAGTTCATTGCTGTGGAGTTACCGCCAGCCTTAACAGCGTCATACTTCTTTTTGGTGTTCTTACGGATCTCTTCCCAGTGCTGAGTGGTGTAGCGACCCGGGCACTGGGTGTAGTGGAAATCATTGTGACCGCTGAAGGCAGGCACAGTTGCCTGCGCACCGGCTGGAAATTTGGAGCCGCCAAAGCCACCAGAGGTCAGGGTAGCGGTGCCCGTGGGATCGATGCCAGAGATCGCTGCCTTCCACCCGGCAATTTCAGCCACCGAGTTCAGCATCTTTTCTGATGGCTCCTCATTTTCGTAGTTGCCAATCATGGAGATTCCCCAGTTGTGGGAGTTGAAGCCACCAACATGGGCGCCCTGGACGGCCTTGTCGAGTCCGCCGTAGCGGCCTTCGTAGATGGTGCCGAACTTATCCACGAGCACGTTGTATCCAATATCGCACCAGCCTAGGTTCTGGGCGTGGTACTCGTAGGCAGCGCGAACCTGCGCGGCGGCCTGTGCCGGGGTGTAGTTATTGGAGCCCGCGGTGTGGTGCAGCGTCATCGCCTTGATGCCGTCATCGTAGGTGGGCTGTTGGCAGCGCTTGGATTCATCGGCGCCCCACCCAGAGCGGGACACTACCTTTGGCATGCCATCGGTGGCGGCAGTAGGCTCGATGACTTGGCCTTCTTGGGCATTGCCGTCCATAAAGACGGCATCCAGGTCCGACACGGTGGCGCGGTCGGTATTGTTCTCATCAGCTACAGGGGCGATATCGCCGACGTTAGAAGGCTGGGAGGCGGCGCGGTTGGCATCCGCAGCGCCTGCTGCTTTATCGGGCAACTCAGCATCGTCATCCAGGTTGGAACCGGTTACGAGGTCCACATTGGCCATGGATACCTGCACATCGTTGGTATCGCCCACGTAAATAAGCTCGGTACCGTTCTTGCCGTCGCCGTAGTTCATGGCATCCATATCGAACCACTCGCTCCAGGAGCCGTCCTCCTGCTTGGAGCGGACGAAGGAGTGTACGTCGCGCTTGCCTTCCCAGGTCACGGCGAACATGTTAAACGGCTCGTCGCGGTGGAAGTGCTTGACGGCACGCGGGCCCTCGCCATCGCCTTGCGCTGCCACGGCGGGATCATCAACGACGACGGAGTCGGCGTTGCTAAAGCTTTCAGAGGCGTTTTTTACCTCGATAGGTCCGCCAGAACCGGAGTCCTGGGTTTTAAGGACCTGCTGGCCGCCGAATGCGGCCGCCATGACGAGGGCGATGGAGGAAACCGTCGCGATGACGGGTGTGGACCACGGTGACCTCGTGGGGACTAGTCGACGTCGTTGCTTCACTCTATTCTCCCTGGGTTGAGTTAGGTGCCGATGTAGCTGTAAAAACGGTTGCCAAAAGTTAACGGTTGATAGTGATGCTACGAGTGTGACAACTGTGAATCTTGTTGCGACACGCCGATGACCCGTGTTCCTCGCTGGAGTGCAATAAAGTGGGAGCCATGACTTCTTATGACCTCATCGTTGTTGGTTCCGGATTCTTTGGCCTGACCGTTGCGGAAAGGGCCGCTAGCCAGCTGGGAAAGAAGGTGCTCATCGTCGAGCGCCGCGAGCACCTGGGCGGCAATGCCTATTCCGAGGCGGAACCCACCACCGGAATTGAAGTGCACAAATACGGCGCGCACCTCTTCCACACCTCCAATAAGCGCGTGTGGGAGTACTGCAACCAGTTCACCGATTTCACCGACTACCAGCACCGCGTCTTTGCCATGCACGATGGCACGGCCTACCAATTCCCCATGGGGCTGGGGCTTATCAACCAATTCTTCGGCCGGTACTACTCGCCCGATGAAGCCCGCGAACTGATCAAAGACCAGGCCGGCGAATTCTCTGCGGATGAGGCCAAAAACCTGGAGGAAAAGGCCATCGCGCTTATCGGACGCCCGCTCTATGAGGCGTTCATCCGCGACTACACCGCCAAGCAGTGGCAGACCGACCCCAAGGAACTGCCGGCCAGCAATATCACCCGCCTGCCGGTGCGCTATACCTTCAATAACCGCTACTTCAACGACACCTACGAAGGCCTGCCCGTCGATGGCTATGCGGCGTGGCTAGAAAACATGGCGGATCATGAAAACATCGAGGTCCGCCTGGATACCGATTGGTTCGACGTTCGCGAGGATCTGCGCTCCGAGTCCCCGGACGCCCCCGTTATCTACACCGGCCCGCTGGACCGCTACTTTGACTTCGCCGAAGGCGAACTCGGCTGGCGCACCCTGGACTTCGACCTCGAGGTCCTCGATACCGGTGACTTCCAGGGCACCCCGGTGATGAACTACAACGATGCCGATGTGGACTTCACCCGCATCCACGAGTTCCGCCACTTCCACCCAGAGCGCAAGGACCGTTACCCCTCCGATAAGACGGTCATCATGAAGGAGTACTCGCGCTTTGCCGATAAGGGCGATGAGCCGTATTACCCCATCAATACCCCGGAGGATCGCTCCAAGCTGGAGGCGTACCGCAAACTAGCCGCCCAAGAAGCCAAGGAAAACAAGGTGTTATTCGGCGGCCGCTTGGGCACCTATCAGTACTTGGATATGCACATGGCCATCGGCGCCGCGCTGTCCCTATTCGATAACAAGCTCGTGCCCTTCTGGAACGAGGGCAAGGCCATCGAGCAAGAGCGCGGGCACTAAGAGCTGCTAATGTCTCCCTGGGCACGCTATACTTAGTCACCTCACAGGTTAGGAGGTGACGGCATGGCTCAACGCAAGAAATACACCAAGCCCGGGCACGCGGACCGCAGCATGTGGAAGATGTCTCCGGAGCGGCTCCAGGAACATCTGAAACTGCGCAGCCGCGCAACGCGCATTCCCGATAAGAAAAAGCAGCAAGCAAAGAAGGCCTGCCGGAACACCCGGCGGGCCTTTCCGCTATTCAACCCAGCTCTTGGATTCTAGGGGTCGTTGCAACGATGATGGTTACTTTGGTGTGATACTACCGGTTTGTGTCAGGGCGTTGGTCATGACTTCGGCTGGGGTGCGCCAGTTGAGTGCTTTGCGTGGTTTGTGGTTGTGTATGTTGGCGATCATCTCCAGGTCCTCGGCGCTGTAGATGGACAGGTCGCTGTTTTTGGGAAGGTTTCTCCTGAGCCTGCCGTTGGTGTTTTCGTTGCTGCCGCGTTCCCACGGTGATCCTGGATGGCAGAAGTAGATGGGAATGTCAGTTGCCATGGTAAAGGCTTTATGGCCTGCCATTTCGCTTCCTTGGTCCCAGGTAATTGATGACCAGAGTGCTTTATCGATTCCAGCGACAGCCTTGTGCAGGGCTGTGAATACTTCTTTGCTGGTGTGCCTGCCTGGCAGGTGGCCAAGGACAACAAATCGGCTGACGCGTTCTACTAACGTGATAACCGCGGATTGGTTATTTTTACCAAGGATGAGGTCGCCTTCCCAGTGGCCTGGCAAAATACGTTCAGTAACCTCTTCTGGCCGGTCGTCGATGAGGATCATGTCGTCAACGAAGCGTTGCTGGGCCGGTGTGGTGGTGCGTGTGTGGCGTTTCTTGCGTTTCTTTCTGCCGGTAGGCAAGTCCAGGCCGAGGTCTTTGAGTCTTCCTTTGGGCTGTAGATAAAAGGCGTCATAAATCGTTTCGTGACTAATGCGCATGTCCTTATCCGTGGGGTAGTCGATGGGCAGGCGATTGGAAATCTCCTCCGGTGACCATTGTGCCCGCAATTGTGCGCATACATAGTCCCATAACCTTTTGTTGGCCAGCAGTTTCGGTATTTTCGGCCGCAGTCTACGCGCACAAGCCTTTAACTGGGCTGGATACGGGCCTTGGGCGCTGTGGTTTCTGCGTACTTCACGCTGAATTGACGATGGGGTTGCCCGCAAATCGTGGACACGTAGTGGAGCTACCTAGCGGTTAGGCAGCGATTTTTTCTTCGTTTCTGGTTTGGGTGATGTGACTTTCGAAATCGACAGGGCTGACCATCCCAAGGGCGGAGTGCCGGCGCCGACGGTTGTAGACTACTTCAATCCAGTAAGCCACAGCCTGACGCGCAGTATCGCGGGTTGCCCAGCGTTTCCGGTCGTAGAACTCGGTCTTAAGCGTCGACCAGAACGACTCGGCCATCGCGTTATCGAAACACACCCCAGTGCGCCCTACCGACTGAGCAACCCCTAGGTTGCGGCACATGTCCCAGAGCTGCTCGCTGGTAAATTGCGTTCCCCGGTCAGCGTGAAACACCAGCCCCTCAGGAACATCACTACGCAGTGTATGTGCCATCCGCAGCGCTCGTTCGACCAGGTATGTATCTTGCACGCTATCCATAGCCCAGCCCAGTACCCTGCGGGAATGACCGTCGCGAACTGCGCATAAGTACAACCAGCCCTCGCCGGTGCGCAGGTAGGTAATGTCCGACATCCATACTCGATTGAGCTCACCGGTATCAAACATGCGCTTTACCAGGTCAGGAAGAGCAGATTTACGCTTAGATTGAATCGTTGTCACCGGCACAAAAGCACGCGGTGAAATCCCTTCAATGCCCATCAGACGCATCCGCTTGGCCACAGTCTTGCGATTCACACTGATCTGGTAGCGCTCACCTAGCTCTGCGGTGATCCGCGGAGCACCATAGACCTCATCGGAGTCTTTCCAAATCTGATGAATCTTGCGATTAACATCATCGTAAAATGATGCACGATCATCCTTACCAGTTAAGCGTTGCTGCTGTATATGGGTCCATTTGTAGTATCCAGACCGAGATACCTTCAAAAGGCGTGCCATGCGCTTGATGCTGTAGTTAGCCTTGCTCTGGCTGCATTAATTCGAACTTTTCTGTTCGCGTTGCCTCAAAGCGAAGAAGGCTGTCGCTTGTGACAAAAACTCGTTATCCATCTTGGCTTCTGCCAGCTCACGGCGAAGGCGAGCATTCTCAGCACGAAGATCAGCCTCGCTTAATCCATCGGAAGATCCTCGGCGTTGACGCTCATTTTTACCCATCGGCCTAAAAGGCCTGGTGCGACACCAATTTCTTTCGCTACATGAGCAATTGGGCGTTCTGACTCGATTACCAGGTTCGCGGCTTCACGCCGGTACTCCGGCGTGTATTTCTGGCGTTGTTGACTCACAATGAACATCCTCTCCTACGGACACACGATCCGCACAAATAGGGTGTCCACTAAACGAGGGTAACCTCAGAAGTCATCGGGGGCTAGAAGGCTGCACCAGGAGTGCCGCCTGCGCGTGTTTTAGCGCATGCACCACCGGAAGATTTCCTGGCGGCAGCTGATTGGACTTTCAAAGAGTTTCCTATCACGCAGTACTTCACGCTTTAAGGTGGCGTTAAAGGATTCTGCTAAGGCGTTATCAGCACTCGTTCCCACTGCTCCCATGGATTGACGCACACCAAACCGGGCGCAGTGGTCCCCAAACGCCTGTGAGGTGTACACACTGCCATGATCAGAATGGAAAATTGCCCCTTTAAGGCTTCCGCGGACCTTTCTGGCATGAGACAAAGCCTCGATAACCAGCGATACCCGCATGTGATCCGCGAGTGCATGACCGACAAGTTTGCGAGAGTAGACGTCGATGACCGTGGCAAGGTACATGTTCTTGCCACCCTTACACGGCAGGTAGGTGATGTCGCCTACATAGACGTGGTTTGGCCTGTCAGCGGTGAATTTACGGCCTACTAAGTCCGGCATGACGCGGTGGCCAGGCTTGCGCCTGGTAGTGACACATCGGCGGCGTTTGGTAAAGCCTTTGAAGTCCCATGGCTTTCATGATTCGTGCGACTTTCTTGTGATTTATCGGGCCAAAGCTCGTATCGGCTTTAAGGCTTGCAGCGATGCGTTTAGCGCCGTAGAGACCAAGCTCATCATCAAAGATGGTTGCGATCCTTGCACCAATAACAGCATCAGAATACATCTTTAACCTGCGATTTTTACGGGTTTGGACCCACTTATAAAACGAGGACCGATTCAGCTTTAACACATGGCACATCCGCTTGACCGAGAATTCGGTTCGGTGGTCATAGACACACTGGAAACAGAACTCCCGTGAGTCTGCTTTAAACAAAATATTTAGCAGCCTTACGCAGGATGTCACGTTCTTCGCGCAGCTTAGAGACCTCTTTTTCTAACTGGCGGATCCGTTCGGAATCATTCGCCGCTTGGGCTTTATCCTGCATGGCTTTTATACGCGCACGTTTGCCGGTGCCGTACTTCTTGACCCATGAATGCAGCGAGGCACGGTTGATGCCAAGCTCTGCTGATGCTGAGTTCAGTGAGAGGTCCTCATTGTTTTCGTAGAGGGCCACGGCATCGCGTTTGAACTGTTCGGAGTACCTGGACATGATGGTAGATTACCTTTCTTCCCAGCCCGACTGGGCCGGATATCAGGTGTCCACCAAAAAGGGGTCAGGTCCTAGTGCTCACTTAATATCGTTCTTTGAGCGCTGGACTTTTGATGTCATAGTCTTGCGTATCTTGCTTTTACGCCCCTGTACTTACCACCCAGTACAGGGGCGGCCACTGCCATTACTGCCCCTCATAGAGCAGACGTTATTCAATAGACTAGATGCACTAGTCATACATGAGTAGCGTTCGCTTTCTTTGGGTGATGCTTTCGTTCCCGCATTGCTTTTATTAGTTCTGGAATCGCCGTGAAAAGCAATATAACACCTATGATCGACAGTGCTAGCTTTGCGTCAGAAACGATAATTCCAAGAACCATAGCCAATATGGAGCATATTAATGCCGGAAGCTGTTTTCCTATTTTAGGATTCATTAATGGTGCTCCTCCTGCATCATTTTATCGAAGTCGCAACCAGCGAAAGCTGCTAGGCTGGCAGCACCACCAGCCTTAGTGAGCCCCTTAAGGATGGAAGCACCCTTTGCTGCGGGGACACCTGCCGAGAGCATGTTGGCATAGCACCGAGCCCAAGCTTTCCTTGCTTCCACGTTTGGTGGAGCCTGCTTATCAAGAATTTCTTGCGGTATGTTAGTGCAGCCGAATGAATTCATGCAGTTCATTCCATTGAACCCATTCGCACCGTCAGCATGGGCTGAAGGCACATATGCAGATGAGAAAAGCAGTGTAGCGGAAAGCGCTGCAATTATTGGAGTACGCTTTAGTGTGGACTTCTTTAGTGACAAAATTCAACCTTTCTACAGTTTTGGGCCAAGTGTGACTCACTGCGCACGATAACACAGCTCGCATTGAGACTCTAGAGATTTATTGCGTATATCTAACAAGATTAGAATCTTTTCTTTTCCACCCTAATGCTACAACCCCGGAGGATGGACGCAGGAAGATTATCTTCCCGTCAAAAGGTTTGAGATTACGTCAAGGGTGCACCCTAAGTGAACAGTTTAGGAATTACATCCACCGCGTTTAACCCACTGTTCGCTAGGGTGGGTTCATGACCAATGAAACAGAACCGTCACTACCTCTAGATATTTCCGAACAATCAGAGGTGATTACGGGCCAAAAAATCGGCTACGCGCGTGTTAGTTCCAAAGACCAGAATCTCGACCGACAGTTGGCGGCGTTGAAGAAGGAAAAAGTCTTCCGCATCTTCACCGACACGGTGAGTGGTTCGTCCACTAAGTGCCCCGGCTTAGATGGGGCGCTTAATTATGTGCGTGCCGGCGATCAACTCATTGTGGTGAGTATGGACAGGCTTGCCCGTTCCCTTATCGATCTCCACCGCCTGGTCGATGAACTCACCGAACGTGGAGTATCCGTCAAGTTTCTCAAAGAGGGGCAGGTATATTCGCAGGATTCGACGCCGGTGGCCAAGCTCATGCTCGGCCTACTCGGGTCGGTGGCGGAGTTTGAACGCGCGATTATTCGCGAGCGCCAAGCCGAAGGCATCGCCAAAGCCAAGGCGCGCGGTGTTTATAAGGGGCGTGCGAAAGTCCTCAACGAGGAACAAATAATGCAGGCGCGCGAGTGGGTGAGCGAGGGGATTCCGAAAGCAGAGGTTGCCCGCCGCCTCGGGATAGGGCGCACCACACTGTATAAATACCTCAACCAATAAGGCCGACGCGTCCCCAGTGCCTATTGCTATACCACTTGCTATTTGTACTGCTATGGGAATTATTACTCCCGGTAGAGCCCCATTATCGCTAGCTCTCGGGAACGGGGTTGTCGCTGATGGCGGGGAATGTGCACACGAGCCTGCGATCCTACAAGCGTGATGATTTTCTTACTTTTGGAAGGGTTTCTGTCCCTGCCCGCGTTCATCGCGATTTATGTCATGAGTCGTTCGATCACGTGGGGTGCCGTCGCAGGCCTGTTCATCGTGTTCATGCTGCTGGCCTGGGTCATTTTTACAGCCATTACACTTCAGTAGCTCTGACGTGCCTTTATAGGTCAGTGGGGTCGCGTGTATTGGTGGAGCGTGACGGTGGTCTTGTTGGGTATTCCCCATGTGGCGGCCTGGTCGAGGATTTAATGCCTAATCTTGGTGACTTCTCGCCTGAAAAGTTTGTTGAGCATGTTCCCTGTCATTAAGCGGTAGTGCAGATGGGAGGTAATGGTTTTGACTCGCTTACGAATTGGCCATGTATACCCAAACGACCGTGGGGACGTTAGTGGTTGGCGTATTTAGTGACCTGCAGGGCGTTTAGTTAATTGGAGGTTAACATCGATAAAGTTTTGGAAAACTTTTCCGTTATATACTTCACTCAACTAACCGATTGTGGATAGTGTAGGTCACATGGAGCGTTGATTGCACTCTGGTTCATTTGTTTGAAATTAAGGGAGGTTTTCATGTCAGGTTTGAGTAAAACTACTACAATCGCAAGTTCGGGTATTAAAAGAATGCTCGTCGGCACGGGGGCACTATCTCTTGTTTTCGCTGGGATGGTGACGATTGGCGAAACTCCTGAAGCTTCGGCGACTACTTGCGGCTACCACACTGAGCACATTAACCGAGAACACAATTGGGGGGATGTTACTATTCCTGTAGTGGATGTAACTGTTCCTTTTCCTGGTGGCAGGGTTGAAACAGCATTCTGGGGAAATTGCAGTGGTGGAAACGAAAAGATCAAGGTTAATGCAGCAAGTGGAGATTACGAGGTTTGTGTTAACCCAGGAGATTCCCAACTTGGCACGACTCGAGAAGGGAAGAAAATTTCCGGCGCTTCAAAGATTGGAGCGTGCTAAATAATGGGAAAAATTACTCGTAAAGCACTTTCGACAGCTATTGCTGGATGTACAGCACTAGGCTTGTTGACGGTCAGCCCTATCGCTTCAGCTTCAGTATGCGGTTTCGTGGGAAAAGCTACGGGGAGCCCTATCGCCGGCAAAGGCGACGATGGAAAATACGAAGAGGCCGTTTACACTAACTGCAAAAACCATCCAGTAAAGATTAAAGTTAAGTATTTTTACGCATCCGAGGATAGGTGTGTAGGGCCTGGCGAAACCCGGCTAACCGTAAACCCGAACTTAGGAGCTTTGGTTGGGGCAGACGAGATCGGTAGTTGTTAAGGGGTAGGAAATCTCCTTCCCTAAAGTATTCTTTTAGCGGAAAGAGGTTTTATTATGGATAAGCAATCTTCCTACCAGGCCCTGCATGGGGCGTCTCCGCAGCAGGCCGTGTCACGGTTTTTCTTGAGATATTTTGCTTTTAAAGGGTCAGCCTCTAGAAGTGAATACTGGTGGATTTTTTTCTTATTGACTATTGGTTCATTCTTCGTCAGCATGCTCGATAATCATTTAGGTGATTTTCATGGAGTATCGCTAGAAGAAGTGATAGCAGCAATCGTTTTTCTGCCTTTTCTTGCGTTGCTATCGAGACGGCTGCAAGATGCGGGATTCTCCGGAATTCTAGTTGTATTATTTTTTATCCCCATAGTGGGAACTATCCCTTTAATGATCATGACCCTTCTTCCCTCAAGTGATGACAAACGTCATCTCTTTTTCCAGAAGAAGGTGTCGCCTTCAAGCCAAAAGGAAGCACGATCGACTTAAAGGAAAGTCTGGCAATCGTAAGCACTCAGGTGTGTGGTTACGGAAGTCTTTAAGGATAAAGGAGAGACTGACCTGATTTTTGGTCAGTTCCTCCAACCTGTCGGGGGGTGTTCCTATCTAGTTAGTCAAGTCCGTGGGTGGAGTTTTCAGGGGTGACCGCGGTGCTTGACTCTGTCTGATTAGCGGCACGCTGAGGGGCCGACTGGGGTTTGCCCAGTCGGCTTTTGTATCTGTGGCTTTATGCTGCTGCGATGACCTCCGGTGCGTTCTCGCGGTAGAGCTCTCCGTTGCGCATCATGGCGAATAAGACATTGAGCCGTCTGCGGGATAAGGCGACGACTGCGGCGTTGTGTCTCTTGCCTTCTTTTCGCTTTCGTTCGTAGAATTGCCGTGAACGTTCGTGGAATCTGATCGATGCAAAAGACGATTGCCATAGAGCGTTCTTTAATTTTTTGTTGCCGGCTCGGTTCAGACTGTTGGACATAATGGATGTGCCCGACTGATTTGTCCTAGGCGACAGACCTGCGTACGACGCCACATGTGCAGCAGACGGAAAATCCGACATATCTCCCACAGCCATAAGGATCTGTCCTGCAGATTTCGGCCCGATGCCCGGCATCGACAGCAGAATCTCGGTGTGAGGAATGTCTTGAATCAGGGCGAGTACTTGGTCCTCGATTTCCTTGCGGTGCTCCTTTTTCGCAAGAGCATCAGCGGCTGACATCGCAACACCGAGTTCGGCGTATTCCGACCCAGGTATCTGCACTGTTTGGCTGGTAAACGCTGCGAACATGGCTTCAACGATGGTTTCTGGATTCCGTGCCCGATGGCGTCTAGTAAAGACGTTGACTCTGGCTTTGCCGAGTCTGCGGATCTTGGTGGGTCCGCCATACTTGGCGAGTAGTTGAAGTATCCATGTGCGGTGGATGACCTGCCCGCGCAGAACTCGTTCGAACTCAGGGTAGGTTCCGACCAGTGCTGAGCGCATTTGGTTAATCAGTCGGGTGTATGCCCTGGCGAGATCCTCATCAATACCGTTAAGGATCTTGAGTTTGAGGAAGACTTCATCGACACGGTCAACCATGCGCAGTGATTCCGGCAGGGTCAGCCCGGCATGGGCGATAACGTAGGCGTCGCGGACATCTGTTTTGGCATTGCCGACATGGATACGTGAGAGTTGGCGCATCGCTAGCCCCGGTAGGTAGCGCACGGTAGTGCCCATGGATTGGGCGATAGCGACGGTGAGTCGGCCGATGTTGTTGGGTTGGTCAACGACAACTAACACGTCGTGGGACTGGTCGACTTTGCCGATGAATGAGGCAAATAGGTCCCGTAGAGATGTTTCGTGTTGGTTGACTTGCTTGGACAGGACTTGGGTGCCGTGTTCATCCAGGACGCAGGCGTGGTGGAAGTATTTGCCGACGTCCATGCCGATGACATAGCGGTATGTCATGGTGGTACTCCTTGCGATAGAAAAGCGGTAATTTGCTTCGTCGCTGGGGTTGGTCGGACATACTTCGTGCTGGCATCCACATTACTTTGAGATCTCACACCAACTAGTGGCGTGGATCAGGTTCCTATTAGCAGTTGGAGTATGTCACTGTCTTCGGCGGCATCACCCCCCGGATCATTTTCTTAACAGGGCGAATAAGAGCCATACCGAAGCCAGCGACTAGTTCCTCCAGTCCCGAAGGGAATGAGGGAACGGAGTAAACATAACCCGCCCCGATTAGGTGACTACGAAATGAATCCTCGGAGCCCTCCGGTGGAACTACTTAGAACGTAATGGGCTGCATGGTGCCTTAGTCTCCTTTCGGATTATCGACACCGCCCGTGTTGTGCTTTGTTCACTGTCCGTATGGAAGTGGTAAAGTCTTAACCGACACGGTCGGTGTCGTTTTGTTTTTGGACCCCCGCTAGAGTTGGCGCTCGATGATGCGGGGGTGGGCCCGAACCCCGGAAAGTGGACACGGGGATTTAATCAAGATGCGATAGTAAGTGTAGCTGATCCGGCGGCTTCGAAGGCGTTCGGCGAGCAATAGCCGCACCACGAGTGCAAGCGCTTGGTGTTGTAGCGCGTGCACCACCGGAACACGTCCCGACGACACACGAACTGACTTGGGAAAACGGACTCGTCCTGAAGGACTTCCCGTTTCAGCGTGGCGTTGAACGACTCCGCCAACGAGTTGTCCGCGCTCGTCCCGATTGCTCCCATCGACTGGGTGACACCGAATCGTTCACACAGCTTCCGGTATTGCCCAGAGGTATAGACGCTGCCATGATCGGAGTGGAAAATCGCCCCGTCAAGGTTGCCTCGGACCCCGTGGGCCATCGTGAGAGCTTCTTCGACCAACTCCGTGCACATGTGGTCGGCGATCGCGAAACCGGTCAACTGCCGCGAATAGCAGTCGATGACGGTTGCCAGGTACATATTCGACCCGTCCGCGATCGGCAGGTACGTGATATCGCCGACGTAGATGGTGTTCGGTTTCTCCGCGGTGAACCGGCGTTTCAGCAGGTCGGGCAACTTCGGAGCCCGTTTCGCAGACACGGTGGTCTTCACCCGGCGTTTTTTGGTGTAGCCGAACAGGCCCATCTGGCGCATCAACCTAGCGGTGCGCTTGTGATTGAAAAGGGCGTCGTTGGCTGGATCGGAATTGATGGCCGCCGTCACGCGTTTCGCCCCGTAACAACCGTTCTCGGCCGTGAACACGGCCTTGATCCTCGCTCCCAGCACCGCGTCGTCAAGGACGCGTCGCCGGCGGGCAGGAGCAGCAGATTTCCATTTGTAATACGAGGACCGGTTGATCTTCAAAACCTCACATAACCGCTTGACCTCGTAGAGGCCTCGGTTGTCATCAACGAACCGGAAGCGGTTCACCAGTTCGTCTCTTCCGCGAAATATTTGGCCGCCTTGCGGAGGATCTCTCGCTCCTCCCGGAGCTTGGCGTTTTCGCGTTCCAGCACGCGGATGCGTTCGGCGTCGGAGAGTCCTTCAGCAGGCGTGCGTGCGCTGTTGGCTGCGGCAATGGGGCTGGCGACTTTTTCACCGTTGGCGTTGGTTTTGGTGCCGGTGCCGAAGGCGTCGAGCCAGGTGCGCAGGGAGTTGCGGTTGACCCCGAGATCGGAGGCGATCGCGTTGAGCGTTGCTCCGGGGGTCGACTCGTACAACGAGACTGCGTCGCGCTTGAACTGCTCGGTGTAGGTCTTGCGTGGCATGGTGGAAAGGTACCTCACTTCCCCAGCGAGATGCTGGTTTCAAGGTGTCCACCACCAGGGGGTCAGGTCCAACGACGCAAACCGCGCCACAACAGCAGAATCCGGAACCCATTTCGACTTCACACAATCACCTAACCCATGTCAGGTGTTTCCACGACCACTAGAATCCAAGAGCTATTATGAGTGCTTGCATTGCCCAATAGATGCAGCACTGGAAAGTATTTTTATGGTGTTTATTCAGCCCGAAGCCCAAAAATTCCTCGACCTGAACAGGGATGCCCCACAGCTGGACACGCGTACTCCTGAAGAAAACCGCGCCGCCCAGCAGAAGACGGCAGCGGCTTGGGGCAAGAAAACCCCGATGGTATCCGTGTACGAGACCTCGGTGCGCGGTGTCACGGTGCGGGTTTATGTGCCACAGGAGCCCGCGCTTGCCGATGCCCCACCAGCAGCGCCTGCCTTCATCTTCTTCCACGGCGGCGGCTGGGTGCTGGGGGATTTAGAAACCACGGATACAACCGTGCGTGATATTGCCGCAGAGTCGGGAATCCTCTGTATCAGCGTGCATTATCGCCGTGCGCCGGAGCACCCCTTCCCAGCACCACTAGATGATTGCCGTGCGGTGGTAGACGGGGTGCTGCAAGGAGAATTGGGGATAGGCATCGATCCAACGCGCGTTGCCGTGGGAGGAGACAGCGCCGGCGGCAATATCGCAGCGGTGATCGCACAAGAACTGCGCGATCAGCTGGCGCATCAGGTGCTGATTTACCCCGTCATGGTTTTATCCACCTTTGACACGCAATCCCATGCGGATTTTAGCGATGTCTATTACCTCACCCGGCGGCGCCTTAACTATTTTTATGATTCTTATGCTGGCGCTGCAGACCGCACGGATATTCGTATGTCTCCCGGCAGGAATGGCGATCTGGCGGGGCTGCCTCCAGCGACGGTGATTACCGGTGAACTTGATCCGTTGGTCTCTGAAGCAAGTGACTACGTTGGGCGGATGCTCAATGCGGGAAATGTAGTGAGCTCTATCGAATTTAAGGGCCAAGTCCATCCGTTCGTCCAGATGGGCGGGATCATTTCGGATGCATTGATTGCGCGCACCAGTATTGGCAGCGAATTAAAGCGTGCGCTGCGAGGCCAAGGCTAAAGGCCGCGATCTGTCCGAGTTAATAGAAATCTCGGTGTGAGCACTCAACACAACACTCAACACAACACTGCACATGTTGAGTGTTGTGTTGAGTGTTATGTGTAGTGTTCGCCTGCACCCGCGGGGCTAAAACCCTGCCACCACCAGTTTTGCCAGATTGCGGCCTCCGGGTGCGGCGGTGGAGTGATGGTGTCGTGTGGTGTGTGTATGGAGCTGACGGGGCTAATTCCATGCAGTGAGTTGATAAACCACAGGGGACATTCCGCAGCGAGTGCCGGGGTCAATGGGTGCTGCGCGGTGGAAAGTCCCAAGTCATTGCAGCGGTGCAGGACCTGGCGCAGGGTCACGCTGGGCAGGCGCACGCCGGTAGGAAGCAGGAGCGTGTCGCCGTCCCAGGCGATGAGCGCGCCGGTGGTGGTTTCTGCGATGGCGCCGTGGGCATCGACAATCGCGGTGTCATCGGTGCTGCTTTCCTGATACTGGCTGCGGTAGGCGGCCAGGGTGGGCAAGTCCGGGCCTTTAACTAGGGGCCGTACTCGGGGATCGGGGGCCTTGGCGTAGGTAAGGCGCGTGTGGGCGCGCGGGGCCGGTGCGGGCCGAATATCGAGGTAAAGCTCGCCGGCTATCAGGGCGATGCGGGGGAAGAGCTCGCCACCCGAAAGCAGCTCCAGCATGGCGAGGACGAAGCCGGCGGGCAAGGTTCCGGCGGCGGATTCGAAGCGCTCTAGATGCAGGTGGAGGCCGTGCGTGCGGCCTTGCGAATGTCGCCAGGAATCGGCCACGGTGCATGGATCGGTTGGTGGGGTGCAGGGGATAAAGGCGCCGTCGCGCCAGATATAGGAGCTCATGACCACGCCCCGAGGACCGATTGGGCCTTGAGGTTTCTTTCGGCCAGCTCGGCTGCGGGATCGGAATCGAGGACGATGGCCCCGCCGGCGCCGACGGTGACCTCGGAACCCGCGCGCACCGCGGTGCGGATGACCACGCTGAAATCAGCCTCGCCGGAATACCCGAGGTAGCCCACGATGCCGGAATAGACGCCGCGGGGTCCTGCCTCGAGGGCATCGATAATCTCGCAGGTGCGCAGCTTCGGCGCGCCGGTCATAGAACCGGGCGGGAAGGCGGCGCGGATGGCGTCGAGCGCGGTGGCGCCGGGGCGCAATTGGCCGGTGATCGTGGAGACGAGCTGGTGCACGGTGGCATAGCTTTCCACGTTCATCAACCCCGGAACGCGCACGGTGCCGGGCTCGCACACGCGGGATAAATCGTTGCGCAAAAGGTCCACGATCATGAGGTTCTCGGCGCGGGTTTTGGGGTCATCGCGAAGCAGCGCGGGGTCCTGGTGGGCTGGAATGGTGCCCTTGATGGGCTTGGCCTCGACGCGGTTATCGCGCACGCTAAGGAAACGCTCGGGCGAGGCGCTGCAGATTTCCACGCCGTCGAAGACCAGATGCGCCGCGTACGGTGCCGGGTTGTGCCGGCGCAGCGCAGCATAAATATCGCCGGTGGCCTGCGCGGTATAGGTATCGGTCAGGCATACCTCGTAGCTTTCTCCAGCGTGCAAGAGCTCTTGGGCGCGCTGGATTCGGTCAAGGTAGTCGGTGGCGCGCCAGGCGCCCGCGCTTGCCGATACCCCCTCGTTTCCCACCTGCCCGCCCTCCAGGGCTGCCTCCAACCGGTCGAGAAGGCCCTGCGCGCCGTCGCCATCCAGGCAGCATAGGTGCGCCATTTGCCGGTGGTGGTCGTAGATAAGGAAGGACTGCGGCCGGATGAAGTAGGCATCGGGATACGGCGAGCGGTGGCGCAGCTGGATGGGCAGGGTAAGCTGCGCGCATTCGTAGCCGAGGAAACCTACCACCCCGCCGGTAAACGGCAAATCCGGCGCGTCAAAGACCTGCGTGGATAGCTCGCGCTCGAGGGTGGTGAGGATATCGGGGGCTTCGCCAAGCCGGTAGCGAAAGGATTGGCTAAGCGGACCGGTGGCATCGCCAAGAATGCTATAGCGCCCGCGCGCGTCGGCGGAGTCGAGGAAGAAGGCGTCGGTGCCGTCTGCCTGCAGCGCCGCGAAGACCCGTGGGCAGTCAATCGCGCCGGGGACCTCGCGGTGGAGGATGCGAAAACCGCCGAGGAAGTTGCGCAGCAGGGTCGCGCCGTGCTGGGTGAGTACCGATTCGGGGTGGAATTGCACGCCCCAATGCGGCAGGCCATCGACCTTGAGGGCTTGGACGGTGCCATCTTCGCTGCGGGCGTGCACGGTGATGCCCGGGGCAGGCTCAATGTGCAGCGAGTGGTAGCGCACCGCCTGAAAGTTCTGCGGGATGGAGGCGAAAATCCCCTCGCCGGAGTGGCTAATGGTGGACACGAAGCCGTGGCGCGGTTCGGGCGCGCGGCGTATGCGGGCGCCGGCGAGCATCGCCAGCCCCTGGTGGCCAAGGCAGACGCCGAGCAGGGGGATTCGCGCTGCGGCGGCCGCCTCGATAACGCGCCGGGACATGCCGAAGTCGTTGTTTTCCTCCGGGGTTCCGGGGCCAGGGGAGATAACCACGTGGCTGAATTCGCCGGCGCGCACGCGATCTGGGATGTCGGCGGCCTCGCCCGCGGGAACGACGAGGGGCTCGGTTCCGGAGAACTCAGCGATGAGGTGCGCAAGGTTAAACGTGTACGAGTCGTAATTATCAATGAGCAGGATCATCAAAGGCAGAGTCTATAGCCCAGTGCGCCCCACGCGTAACTTGCTCCACGGGAGGTCTAACTATTGGGTGATGACCAACTAATTGACGTATGTCACACTACGTTGTAAAGTTAACTTTAAGTTAACAACAAGCAAACGGGGAAAGAATTCAGGAAAGGGGATAACAATGAACCAGTTTGAAACCCTCCGTCATGACCTGCACACCAAGTACGGTCACGGATATACCCGTGCTGAAATCGATACGAAGTTGGACGAGGTCATCGCCAAGCACACCGCCAACGCCGAGCTCGTGGAATTCATCCCCGTGCTGGTAGAGCGCGAGGTGCGCGAGTTCTTCGGCGCCCACCGCATCCACGTTCGCTTCGCCGCGGGCAATAACCACGCCCTGGCCAAGGCCGCAGCGGACCTCACTAAGAAGCACGCGGGGGAGGCGCTTTACGTCGATACCGCCGCCGCGCACCCGGAAAATGACGGCAATGACCACCTGGCCCACGTCATGAGCGAGCGCGGCATGGGCCAAGCTCCTAAGAAGTACCTCGAAGAGGTGCGCACCGTGGCCATGCCGGACTACATCGTGTACCTGGGACGCGAGGTCGAGCGCGATGAGGCCGGCAAGGACATCAAGATCTGGGACATCGCCCCGGCTGAGACCGTTGAGCAGGCCCGCGAGCTTGCCGATGACCTAGAAGCCCGCGTCTACTACATGCTGAACAAGCTGGGCATCGACCCGGTAACCGAGCGCGTGAATGCATAAGGGGAGGCACCATAAGCCCTGGGCCGAGGAGGAATTCCTCGGCCCTTCTTTTATTGTCCGCGTGTAAACCCGAGCAGGCGCGCGAAAGCAACTACGCTAGGTCGCTGACTACTGTTTGAATCGTTTGGAGAATCGAAGCAATCGTGACTGCCAACAACACCTCGGCCTATGAGCCCCTGCAGCGAATCTTGCTGCCCAAGCGCGGCGAACCCTTTGATGTACGCATGCTCTACCTCATCGAGGCGGAGCAAAACCGCGAGCGCTTGAGCTGGACAAACCGCACCGCCGTGACCATCCCGGCCGGCGAGGAAGCCTCCTTTGAAACCTACTTCAACGCCTTCCCAGCCTCCTACTGGCGCCGCTGGTCGCAATTGCGCTCGGTGGTTTTAAGCCTGGAGATCGAGGGTCAGGCCAACGTTTCTTTGTACCGTTCCAAGCAGGATGGCCAGCGCATCTCCGTGGCCAACCACCTCGTGGGCACCGGCCACCACGAGTTTGAGCTGCCGCTGAAAAACTTCGAGGACGGCGGCTGGCTGTGGTTCGATATCACCGCGGAAAAGGAAACCACGGTGTCGGATGCAGCCTGGTGCTCCCCGCAGGCCCCAGCGGCGCAAACGCTTCCCGATGGCACCGAGCTCGCCCCTTCCGAAAAGCGCGTCGCCGTCGGTATTCCCACCTTCAACCGCCCCACCGATGCCGTCGCTGCCCTGCAGGCCCTGGCAGAAGATCCCGTGGTGGATGAGATCATTGACTTCGTCCTCATGCCGGACCAAGGCAACCAGCACCCGGCCGATGAGCCGGGTTACGACGAGGCGGTGGCCCACTTTGGCGAGCGTTTCCGCGAATTCCGTCAGGGCAACCTGGGCGGCTCCGGCGGCTATTCCCGCATTATGTACGAGGCGCTGGAGAATACGGATTCGCCCTTCATCTTGTATATGGACGATGACATTGCCATCGAACCGGACTCCGTGCTGCGCGCGGTGCAAGCCGCACGCTATGCGGAAAAGCCGATCATCGTTGGCGGGCAGATGCTCAACCTGCAGGAACGCTCCCAGCTGCGCACCACCGGTGAGCAGGTCAACCGCTCCGATTTCATGTGGGGCGCCGCGCCGCATGCCGTGTATGACCACGACTTTGCCAAGTACCCGCTGCGCGCCATTGGCACGCCAGAAACCCATGTGGATCCAAAGAAGTACGATTCTCGCGCGCTGCACCGCCGCGTGGACGTGGAATATAACGGCTGGTGGATGTGCCTCTTCCCGCGCGTGGTGGCAGAGACCAACGGTCAGCCACTGCCGCTGTTTATCAAGTGGGACGATACCGAGTACTCCCTGCGCGCCGCCCGCAATGGCTTCCCCACGGTGACCTGGCCGGGCGCGGCCATCTGGCACATGGCTTGGGCGGATAAGGACGATGCCATTGACTGGCAGGCCTATTTCCACCTGCGCAACCGCTTGATCGTGGCCTCGCTGTACCACGATGGCGCAGTATCTGGCATTACCAAGTCCATCTTTAAGTCCACGCTCAAGCACACCATGTGCATGGAATACTCCACCATGGCCATCCAAATTGAGGCCATGAAGGACTTCCTGGCGGGGCCGGACCACCTCTTCGATATCTTGGATACCTCGCTGCCGCGCATCGCGGAGATCCGCAAGAACTACTCGGATGCGGTCATCATCGAATCCGCAGACCAGCTGCCGGCGCCGACCGGCGCGCCGGGCGTTCCCACCCGCAATGTGGGCGGGCGCTTGGCCAAGGTCAAGAAGCTGCCGTGGGCAGCAAAGGGGCTTAAGCACCTGCTGAGTAAGGAGGATCCCGCGCATCACGCGGCGCCGCAGCTGAACCTCACCCCGGACGAGGCGCGTTGGTTTACCCTTTCCCGCGTTGACTCCGCCACCGTTTCCACGGCCGGCGGCACGGGCGTGGCCTTCCGCAAGCGCGACCGCGATTTGGCCAAGGAGCTTATCGTTGAAACCCGCAGCCTGCTGAAAGAAATCGAAGATAACTTCGATGACCTGCGGGCACAATACCGCGTCGCGTTGCCGGAATTGACCGCGCGGTCTTCCTGGAAGAAGGTTTTTGATGCCCAATAAGCTTTCCATCGCAGAATCCCACGTCTTGGAGTCCATTCAGAACGCCGCCTTTGACGTGCCGGGAGTGCTGCCCACCGCCCGCGGATTAAGCCACTTGGGCGAGCACGCCCTGGGCTGGATGGGTGGCGCGGCACTTGGGGCCAGTTTGGACAAGCAGCGCCGTGAGGAGTGGATTCGGATCGGTGCCGCGGCGTTTACCGCGCATGCGGCAAGCGTGGTGCTCAAGCGCATCGTGCGGCGCAAGCGGCCCGATTATTCCTACGTGCGCGTTGGGGTCAAGACCCCCTCGCGCCTATCCTTCCCGTCCTCGCATGCCACCTCCACCACCGCCTTCTTGGTGGGCCTTTCCCGCCTGACGGGTTCCAAGGCACCGCTTGTGGGAGTGCCGGTGATGATGGCATCGCGTATGGTGCTCGGGGTGCACTATCCAACCGATACCGTTGCGGGCGCAGCCATTGGCGCTGCTACCGCGCGGGCAATGACGAAGGGAAAGACGCATGAGTGAGGACGGCAACCAGCACTTTCTCCATTCGGAGCCGCATACGTCCGGCGTCGATACCGGACGCAAGCGCAAGCCGCCGAAGAATTTGGCCGATGGCATGGTCAAGGCCCTGCGCCCGAAGCAATGGGTAAAAAACATTCTCGTGCTGGCCGCGCCCGCTGCGGCCGGTGCGGACTCGCTCTTTCACGGGCGCGTGCTTGTCGATGTCCTCCTAGCCTTCATCGTCTTCTGCCTCGGCGCTTCTTCCATCTACCTGATTAATGACGCCAAGGATTGGCGCGAGGACCAAGAGCACCCGACCAAGCGCTTCCGCCCGATTGCCTCGGGCGTGCTGCCCATCAAGGTGGCCTATGTCATGGCTGTGGTGCTCGTTGGCCTGTCCATCGGGCTGTCTTTTTTGGCCACCGCTGGACTAGAGCTAGCCATCGTCATGGCGGTTTATATCGCCCTGCAGCTGGGCTATTGCTTTGGCTGGAAGCATATTCCGGTCATCGATATTGCGCTGGTGTCCTCCGGATTCATGCTGCGCACCATGGCCGGCGGCGTGGCCGCCGATATTGAGCTTTCGCAGTGGTTCTTGCTGGTTGCTGCCTTTGGCTCGCTGTTTATGGCCTCCGGTAAGCGCTATGCCGAAATCCTACTGGTGGAAAAGACCGGTGCGAAGATTCGCAAATCCTTGCAGGGCTATACGCCGACCTACTTGCGCTTTGTCTGGACGCTAGCGGCCACCGCCGTGGTGGTCTTCTACTCCCTGTGGGGCTTTGAACTGGCTAATGCCGCAACCTCTGGTGGCGTGTGGTACCAGATTTCCATGGTGCCGTTTACCATCGCCATCCTGCGCTATGCCGCCGATGTGGACCGCGGCCAAGGTGGTGCGCCGGAAGAAATCGCGTTGGGGGACCGCACCCTGCAGATCCTCGCCATCGCTTGGCTGGCCTGCATCGCCATGGCCGTCTACATCATGCCATTGGTCTAAGCAGCGGTGGCATAGACGTGTTGAACTAGAAGATCTTGAGGGACCTGATATACTCACCCCACGTGGTTAACACCGGTAACAAGAGAATCGTACGTTGGAGCGTACCCGCCTCGGTTCTTATTATCGGTGTTTTTTCTTTGTGGGGTGGCTTTGCCCGCCGCTGGATCGCCGATGATGGACTCATCGTTCTGCGCACCGTCCGCAACTTAGAGGCCGGCAACGGGCCTGTGTTCAATGTGGGCGAGCGCGTCGAGGCCAATACCTCCACGGTCTGGCAATACCTCATCTTTGTGGCGCGGTGGGTAAGCGGTGCTGAGCTCGAAACGATCGCCATCTACCTCGGGCTTATCCTGGCGGTTGCGGCGATGGTGGTGGGCACGTGGGCATCGGCAAGCATGCACAAGGGAATTGTTCTTCCCGCTGGTGCCTTGGTGTATCTGGCCCTGCCACCGGCACGGGACTTTTTACCTCCGGCTTGGAATGGAGCCTGTGTCTTTTCTACTTGGCCGTCTTGTGGTGGATGCTGATTTCATGGGCGCGACCGCGACAAGAATTGCCGCCCGAGCCTCTCGTGTATGGGTTGGCATTCTGGGCGGGGCTGTCCTGGCTCATTCGCCCTGAGCTCGCCCTGTATGGCGGCTTGGTTGGCGTTGTACTCATAGTGAGCACGCGTTCGTGGAAGGTTATCGCTGCCGCCTTGCCCCTGCCCCTGGGGTATCAAGTCTTCCGCATGGGCTACTACGGCCTGCTTACGCCTCATACCGCCGTTGCGAAATCCGCGGCCGGTTCCGCGTGGGGCAAAGGGTTTGCGTATCTGGGTGACTTTATGGTGCCCTACGCGCTGTACCTCCCACTCATCGTGCTGGCAGTGGCGGCGCTATGGAAAGCCAATTTTCGCCCGCCGGCGCTGCGCTCGCTGCAGACTGTGGTTTATATCTTCTTGGGCGCTGCGCTTTTGCATGCCTTGTATGTTGTGCACGTGGGCGGCGATTTTATGCATGGACGCATGTTGCTGCTTCCGCTTTTTGCCGCGCTCCTGCCCATCTTCGTAGTTAATTTACGAACCTGGTGGGCTGCCGTATTCTCTGCGGTGTGGGCTCTCGTTATTGTCGTGCATGGCCACCCGGTAGACCGCGCTGCGTACGCGGGGAAGCTTACTGTTGTGGATGAGCGGGACTATTGGACCGATATCACCAACCGGCAGGAACCACCTCGCCGGGCCGAGGATTTCCTGGGTATGGATTTGATGAATGACTACGAAAAAGCGGTGCAGGACTTGGCAGCCGGCGATGCCATGACCTTCCGCTATATCAAGGAAGGGGGCCAGCCATCGTGGACGACGGTGCCCGCGGATCCGGAACGCTCCGATCCTCCCACTGTGTATTTTCTTAGCCTCGGTCTTACTTCTATGAATGCCCCGCTTGAGGTGCGCGTGCTCGATGAAATTGGGCTCAGTAATCCCCTAGCAGCGCGCCAGCCCCGCATCGAGGGCGGGCGCATTGGCCATGATAAGAGCCTTGGTGTGGCGTGGCAGATTGCCGATTCTGCAGTGGATATTGACTCCCTATTGCTGGGGCAGGATAAAGATTCCGCGTGGCAAGCACGCACTGCGCTTAATGATGCCAATTTCCAGAAACTCTTTGCCACCTATAGGCAACCGCTAACCTGGGGCCGATTCTTAGAAAATATTAAATTTTCCCTGACAGAGGGAAGGACCCTAACCTTTTCCTCCGATCCGGGGGATTACCTGCAATGATGGTTGATAATGAGGCAAAAGTCTGTGAGTGAACTACACTGCCTTTCAGTGAGGTTTTCGCTGAGGGGTGTTAACGATTCACAGGTTCCCAGCGATAAAGCCAAAGAACAATAATTGAGTACTTTGTGGAGGAGAAAGATGACTGCATCTTTGAGGGGACGCGTCCTATCGGTCATCATGGCGGTGGCCGTAGCGCTTGGCCTCGCCGTAGTGGCAGGCGGCACGCAGCAGGCACACGCGGGAAACCGCGATTGGCTGCGTCCGGATAATACTGGCACCTGTGAATGGGACCCAGTTGCATTTTGGGTTCAGCGCTGTGATGTCTGGTCCCCGTCCATGAACCGTAATATCCCGGTACAGATTCAGCCCGCAAAGAATGGCGGCAACGCTGGTTTCTACCTATTGGATGGCATGCGCGCTACCTACGCAACCAGCGGCTGGGTTAGCCCGCATAGCGAGGTTAATGCCGCAAAGACCTACTCGGACAGCAACCTCACCCTCGTGATGCCGGCAGGTGGCGAGTCTTCTTTCTATGCCGACTGGCAGGCACCGGGCAAGTATGATCCGAACGATCCGGTTAACTACAAGTGGGAGACCTTCCTTACCCAGGAGCTTCCTGCCTACCTCGAGCAGAACTTTGGCGTGGCCCGCAACAACAATGCGATCGCTGGCCTCTCCATGGGTGCCGGTTCCGCCATGACTTTGGCTGCTAAGCACACTGACCAGTTCAAGCAGGTACTGTCCTACTCTGGTTACTTGACTATGACGGTTCCAGGTGCCCAGACTGTCCTTCGTTTGGCCATGCTGGATGTAGGCGGGTTCAATGTCAACGCCATGTACGGTTCCCTATTTAACCCAAGGCGTTTCCAGAATGACCCGCTCATGCTGATTCCGCAGCTGCGCGATGGTGGTACCGATGTTTATATTTCAGCCGCATCCGGTATGCCGGGTCAATTGGATAAGGAAACCCTCCCACCGAAGTTCCAAGCACCGGGTGTCGCACTGGAGGTTGGTTCTCAGCTGACCACCCGCGCTTGGGAAGGCGCCGCTCGACTGCAGGGTCTGAACCCAACGGTGAGCTACCCGGCCGAGGGCTTGCATAACTGGTACCAATGGGACTACCAGCTCAATGCTTCCAAGCCACGCGTTCTCAACGTTTTGAATGCCTGGTAAGGCTCACTAACGGACTATCCCCGCGCCGTTTGAACTGCTCCCCAGTAGTTGGACTGAGAAATCAGCTACCAACTAGTGGGGAGCATTTTTCTTTGGGACTATGAAGTTCGCTAAGTGAAACGCAGCGCGAGCAAATGGTGGAGCGTTTCGAACAGGGCAGGGGCACCAAGCCGGAGGGGCTTACTGAAGGAGACAAGCAGCGTCGCAAAAACGAACTGTTGCCGGCCGAAAATGCCTAGCTGAAAAATACAGATGAAGGCTTCCAATACCAGCATTCAACCTGGCGGACATTGATCCACGACAACGGCGGCGTTCAGTCGATGTCGCGTACAGCCAGCTGCTACGACAACGCAGTAATAGAGAACGCTTTCGGTCACCTGAAAAGCGAGACATACCACGGAGAAGACTTCAGCACCGTCGAGGAGTTCACCCAGGCGATCGAAGATTACATCCAGTGGTACAACACCGAACGCACCCAACAATGACTTAAGGGCCTGACCCCGATGTAATATCGGAGTCAGGCCCTTGCTCCCCAAACCTTCTTGAATTAAACCCGTCTAACTCTTGGGGACTAGTTCATGGCGCTTTCGGTGGTGTTGCGGGTTCGTGCTTTGGTTAGTGGTTTTGGAGTTCTCGGGTAATGATTTGGGTCATTCCGTCGTGTCCTACGTCTGTTGGGTGTAGTGGCATGACGGATGGGGCGGTTGGGGTCTGCACGAGCGTGGCCCATCGCTGGTTGGTGTCTGGTTGGCAGGGGTCGTGGGTCTTTGCTTGGTCGTGGAGGTTGATGAAGTTGACTCCGAGGTCGTGTGCTGCGCGTCCGATTTCGCGGTTGAATTCGTCTTCTGCGATTGTTGCGCCCGGGATAGTTACAGGGAGCTGCAGCTGGTCGTGGTTTACAACGCACAGGGTGTCGTTGACGGTCATTGGGACGTAATTGACCATGGTGATGCGGGCGTTGGGTGCGGCTTTACGAATTTTGTTGAATTGGAAGTCTAGTAGTCCGCGGTAGGTGGAGGCTTTGGGTACGTCGGGGAGGGTGGCGTTGGCTAGGGCATCGAAGTAGGTTCCTTGCTGGAGACCGCCGTACATGAACACTACTTCTTTGGTGTCTTGGCCGATGTTGCCTTTTTCGATGGCGTCGTCGACGTATTGGTTGATCCAGACGCTGGTTCCGTTGCAGGAGTAGTCGGCGAGGTTGTGGTCGAGGTTGTTGGCGGTTTGGTGCGCCCAGTTGTGCTTGTCGTTGAAGCAGGGGTGGAAGGGGCGCTTATATGGAGAGGCTGATCCTCGGTCTCCTGGTGCGCCGCCGTTGGCGGTGAAGGAATCGCCGAAGGTGACCATTTCCTTGCCTTGGTCCGCATTTGCAGTCTGGGCCATGGTGAGGCTTGTGGTGAGGGCGATGAGTCCGGCGGTGATTTTGGTCTTTATGTTTTTCATATCTTTCGCTTTGGGTAGGGGATGTTTACAGGGTGCACTTTTGTGCATGCTGTGGTTATCTTAGTGGTTTCTTGGTGAGAGTCCAGTCTGTGGTTAAGCTGGGAGATTGCTTATTGGGCGATTCCGGGGGACAGCCTCTGCATCGAGATAAATGGTGATATAACTTTGCACGGCGTGTCAGCCTTTCCAAAGCTTCAAGTTCAACTTAAACTTAAGCGCACAATAG
Source organism: Corynebacterium tuingiense (assembly GCF_046718165.1). Taxonomy (NCBI): domain Bacteria; kingdom Bacillati; phylum Actinomycetota; class Actinomycetes; order Mycobacteriales; family Corynebacteriaceae; genus Corynebacterium; species Corynebacterium tuingiense. Next base: position 2,242,768 of record NZ_CP177101.1, on the reverse strand, counting down.
ACAGCTCACGCCGCAGGTAGCAGTCCGGAGGAGGGGAACCTTCGGAATGCGGCCGCGGTAAATCTTCAAGGACGTTTACCTATGCGCAAAAACACTTCCCCGGGCAAGGTCCGCAAGGGGCTCGCGGTAGCAGCCATGCCGACCGCCATTGCCGTTGGACTTGCCCTGCTGCCCAATGCCACTGCCCAAAGCTCTCTTGGTGACATGAGCTCCGCTCAGCCAGGCAACGGCGGCAGCCTGTCTGATCACTTTGCGCCTAAGGATCCGCCGGCCCGTACCCCAGTGGAGACCGAATACCCACAGGTGGAGGGGCTGCCGGATGGCGTAAAGATCAACCGTGTGGAGTACCTGTCCAACCGTCACCTGATGGTTTATATCCAGTCCGCAGCCATGCCGGATCACGAGCAGAAGGTGCAGATCCAGCTCGCGCGCGACTGGTATTCGCAGCCGGAGAAGAAGTTCCCAGAGGTATGGGCACTTGATGGCCTGCGCGCCCGCGATGACGAGTCCGGCTGGACCATTGAGACCAATATCCTCAACCAGTATGCGGACCGCAACGTCAACCTCATCATGCCGGTGGGCGGCGAATCTTCCTTCTACTCCGACTGGCAGCAGCCGGATGCGGGAAAGAACTACAAGTGGGAGACTTTCCTTACCAAGGAATTGGTGCCAATTTTGGATCATGAATACCGCTCCAACCAGAAGCGCGCGGTGACTGGGCTGTCCATGGGCGGTACCGCAGCGGTCAACTTGGCGGAGCGTAACCCGCACTTGTTTGATTTCGTGGGTTCGTTCTCCGGCTACCTCGATATGACTACCCGTGGCATGCCACAGGCCATCATGGCTGCGCAGCGCGATGCTGGCGGCTACGATTCCCGCAAGATGTGGGGCGAGCCGGGCTCGCAGGATTGGATCGACCACGATCCGAAGCTGGGCATCGAAAACCTCAAGGACATGCAGGTCTATGTCTCTGCTGGTAACGGCAAGGACGACTTTGGCCAGGAAGACTCGGTGGCCAAGGGACAGGCAAGTCTGGCCGGCATGGGGCTGGAAGTTATCTCTCGGATGTCCACCCAGACCTTCGTGGATTACGCGAAGCGCGCCAATGTGGAACCAGTAGTGGAATTCCGGCCCTCCGGCGTGCACAGCTGGGAATATTGGCAATTTGAGATGCAAAATGCATGGCCGCACATTGCTGATGCCCTCGACCTTGACAAGGCTGACCGCGGTGCGGATTGTAATACCGAAGGCGATATCGCCAAGGCCACCAAAGAAGGCATACTCGGTTCCTGCCTGAATAACGAATATGATGTTGCCGGTAAGGGCAAGGCACAAGACTTCGAAACCGGTACGGCGTACTGGTCCCCGGAGAATGGTGCGCACGCCCTGTACGGCCGCATCGGCGCCCGCTATGCGGAAATCGGTGGCCCCACCTCCTGGTTGGGCTTCCCTAAGACCGGTGAAACTAAGACGATGGATGGCAAGGGACGCCTCGTGCGTTTTGAACACGGTTCCATTTACTGGAGCCCAGAGACCGGCGCCTGGGAAATTACCGGTGACATGTACAAGAAGTGGGGCGAGAAGGGCTACGAAGGCGGCGATCTGAAGTTCCCGACCGGCCCGGTAAAGAAGGTGGGCGATGGCCTTGTCCAGGAATTCCAAGGTGGCATTCTGACCCGCAACCCGGACGGCAAGAACCAGGTCTCCTTTGGTGCCATTGGCAAAAAGTACAAGGACATGGGTGGCGCTGACTCCCCACTGGGCTTCCCCACGGACGGTGAGAAGAAGGTAGAGGGCGGCTTCTTCCAGGAGTTTGAACATGGCTCCATCTACTGGTCCCCAGAATCCGGCGCGCACTACATTTTGAAGGGCGCCATTATGGATGAATGGGGTAAGAAGGGCTGGGAGCAAGGCGAGTTTGGCTGGCCCACTTCTGATTACTCCGAAATCGCCGCTGGTGGATTGAAGCAGGAGTTCCAGCACGGGACGATCAGTGAAGTCATGGGCCGCGTACAGACTGAAAAGAAGTAAGCATGCGTAAATTAGCCCTCGTAGGAGCGGTCTTATGCCTCGGATTGGCAGGGTGTGACTCTGCCACCGTGGATAGTGACTCCGGCAATGACACCTCGGTGGCGCCGCTGTCGCGCGAAAAAACCTCCGAAGAATCGACCACGAGTAGTAGCGAGTCCGCATCCAGCAGCGCTTCCTCCTCGCAGGAGCCATCCGAACCCAAGGACGGTTCCAAGGAATCCGCGGAGCCGACGAATGGGTCTCGTTCAGCGAACTCCCCAGAGGATCGCGGTGCGCGCGAGATTTCAGAGATCCCCTCCGCGCAGCTGCCCAAGGAAGAGGCTGCGTACTTGGATTCGTTGAAGGATGCCGACGTGAATGTCGATGGGGTAGAAGATCAGCTCCTCGGCGCCGGTCAGGGGGCCTGCGGTGACAATGGCATCACTATTCCTGCGGTAGCTGGGCAACTGATTGAACAGCAACGCTCTGACATGGATTATGAGGAGCTCACCAAGCTTCTCCAGGACAACGCACGTTCAGCTCTTTGCTAGCTTTCTTTGAGGTTTTCCGGGTACAACTAGTTCATGCGAAAAATCATAACCGTCGTTGCCGTCCTCGCTCTCCTCGTCGTTATCGGCGCGGGGGCTGCGCATTACCTCACGAGCTCGGACTCGGCGGGGCCTAGCTCCCCCGAGGGGCCAGAATCCGGGCAGCCACCGGAGGAATCCCAGCCGGATTGGTGCCCGAGTGCGGAGTTCATCTCCGCGCCAGGTACCTGGGAATCGGCTGCCGACGATGATCCCCTCAACCCTTCTGCTAATCCGCGCTCGTTCATGCTGTCTATTACGCAGCCGTTGCAGGAGGCTTACGGGGATGATGTAAAGGTGTGGACCCTTCCTTATACTGCGCAATTTAAAAATATCAATGCGCAGGAGGAAATGAGCTACGACGATTCCCGTGATGAGGGCACCGCGAAGATGAATGAAGAGCTGCGCGGCATGCATGATAGCTGCCCACAGACTAAGTTCATTTTGAGTGGTTTTTCCCAAGGTGCGGTGATCGCCGGCGATGTGGCCGATGACATTGGCGGTGGCGAAGGTGTAATCCCCGCAGAAAATATCGCGGGCGTGGCGCTGATTGCAGATGGCCGGCGTGAAAACGGCGTGGGCCAAAATCCGGGCCACGAGCTCGGCGGAATTGGTGCCGAGATTGCCTTGAAGCCCGTCTCCGGCCTCGTTCAGCCCATCGTGCCTGGGGCTACCATGCGCGGCGCGCGCCCGCACGGCTTCGGAGAGCTCGCGGATAGAACCTTCCAGATCTGTGCCCCCAATGACACCGTGTGTGATGCGCCCACCGGCGTGGGCAATGGTTTGGAACGCGCCAAGGATTTAATCGGGGCCAATGGGGTGCACGCGCAATACGCCAGCAACGACGGCGTGATTGATGGGACTACTGCGAACCAGTGGGTTGTGGACTGGGCCCACGGCGTCATTGACGCCGTGTAATGTGAGGCGCTATAACATCGATATTTTTTAAGACAAAACCATTTACCAAAGGAGAATCGATGGATATACAGCAACTCATGGGGAAGTTCTTTGACGCCGAGGGCAATATAGCCCTCCCGGCAGAGCTCACCTTGGCGGGCTTGGCCGAGACCCTCTACCAGGCAGAGACGGATACCTCGCAGGTTGTAATCCGCCAGTGGCTCTACGGTGAGGAAGACACCGTCCGTGAGCTCAGCCGCCAAGAGATCAATACCCGGATCAAAGTGGTGGCAGCGCGCCTGCAACAAGTTGCAGAACCCGGCACCCGCGTGGCCATTCTGGCGGGCAACTCCCCTGAGTACCTCTTTGGTTTCTTGGGTGCGCTGTATGCGGGCATGACCCCGATCCCGCTCTATGATCCGAATGAGCCGGGGCATGCGGATCACCTCAAAGCGGTCTTTGCTGACTGCGAGCCCCCCATCGTGTTGACCAACCGCGTATCGGCTGCGGCGGTGCGCGCCTATTTCTCCACCGAGCGGGAGCGCCCGCGCGTCATCTCCATCAATGCGCTGCCTGACTCCTTGGCAGCGTCGTGGAAGCCGGTCGCTGGAGAGGGAGTGGAGTCCACCGCCTTCTTGCAGTACACCTCTGGTTCCACCCGCACCCCCGCCGGCGTGGAGCTCAGCAACCGCGCGATTTTGGTGAATGTGCTGCAGATCTTTCGGGCCGTAAACCTACAGTTCCCACCGCGCGTGGTCTCGTGGCTGCCGATGCACCACGATATGGGCATCATCCTGGCGTTATTCGCCACGATTCTGGGCATCGAATTGGACATGATGACCCCGCGCGACTTCATCCAACATCCCAACCGGTGGGTTGAGCGCATCAGCCGCCAGCCGGGTGAAGAGAAGAATACCTATACCGCCGTGCCCAATTTCGCCCTGGAATTGGCCGCGCGCTACGGCAAGGACGCGGATTTCTCCAACGTTGATGGCATCCTCATTGGTTCCGAACCGGTGACGGAACCAGCGGTGCAGAAATTCCTCGATACCTTCAGCATCGAGCGTTCCGTGCTGCGTCCCTCCTATGGTTTGGCGGAAGCAACCCTCATCGTTGCTACCGCGCAGGGTGAAAAACGCCCCGTCATTTCCCACTTCAACCGCGAAAAACTGGCGGACGGGCACGCTGTTATTGAAGAAAAGTCCGCTGCAACGGTGGCCTTCGCCTCGAATGGCCAGGGCGTCTCGTTCCAGCACTTGGCCATCGTAGATCCTGAAACCAAGGCCGAGGTCCCAGAGGGCACCATCGGTGAAATCTGGGTGCATGGACAAAATATGGCAACTGGCTATCTCAACCGCCCGGAAGAAACCGCGGCTGCCTTCCGCAATACCCTGGGCGAGCGCATCCAGGATGGCCTGCCAGAAGATGACTGGTGGATGGCCACCGGCGATCTCGCCACCATCGTTGAGGGCGAGCTGTATATCACCGGGCGCCTCAAGGATCTCATCGTCATCGCCGGGCGCAACCACTACCCGCAAGATATTGAAGGCACCGTGCAGGACGCATCGGCGCACGTGCGCCCAGATTCCGTCGCCGCCTTTGCCGTAGAGGGCGAAAACTCAGAGTCCTTGGTTCTCTTGGTGGAGCGCGCCGATGACGCGGATCCATCCGAGGACGCCGCTGCCAGCGAGGCGATTCGCACGGCCGTGACAAAGAATCACGGCATTACCCCGAGCGATATCGTGTGGAAGGCGCCAGGAGAAATTAAGCGCACCTCCTCGCATAAGATTGCCCGCCGCGTGGGCAAAAAGGACTACCAAGCTTAAAGCCGGATTCGGACGTTAAGTTAACAAGGTGACAAAATAGAGCGATATAGGTATTTGTCGTTCTATTAACCCCACTAGGAAAGACGGTTTATGACCATCGAGCAACTTCGTGCATGGCTGCGTGACTGGGTATCCCAGGCCACGGGCGTAGCGGCCACAGAGATTTTAGATTCCACCCCCCTGGAAAATTATGGTCTTTCCTCTCGAGATGCCGTAGTGCTGTCGGGTGAATTAGAAAATCTTTTAGGCACGCAGCTCGATGCGACGGTGGCGTATGAGTACCCCACGATTGAGCTCCTAGCCAATCGCTTGCTTAATGAGCCCGCGGGGCGGCACGACGATGCACCGCGCGTGCAGCGCACAGCTCGCGCCGCGCAGGGTTCTGATATTGCGGTTATCGGCTTGTCCGGACGTTTCCCAGGCGCTAAAGATGTGCCGGAATTTTGGACCATGCTCGCTGAATCGCGCGCGGGCACGGGGCCGCTGCCGGTGGGGCGGTGGTCTGAGTACAGCGCAGATCCGGTAATGAGCGAGAAGATCGCGCAGCACAATACCGACGGCGGTTATATCGACGATATTGCATCCTTCGATGCGGAGTTCTTCGGCCTATCGCCGCTAGAGGCCGCGAATATGGATCCGCAGCAGCGCATCCTGCTCGAGTTGGTATGGCACGCGCTGGAGAACGCGGGCCTTCCCGCCAATGAGCTGCGCGGCACGCACACGGGCGTGTACATGGGCTCGACCAATAATGATTACGGCATGCTGATTACCGCCGATCCCACGGAGATGCACCCTTATGCGCTCACGGGTAATTCCTCAGCAATCGTTGCCAACCGCATTTCCTATGCCCTGGATTTCCGCGGCCCGTCCATCAATGTGGACACGGCCTGCTCGTCTTCCTTGGTTGCAGTCGATCATGCGATCAAGGATCTGCGCACCGGTGCGGCCGATGTAGCGCTGGCGGGTGGCGTGAATATCTTGGCCGCTCCGCACGCCTCCACCGCCTTTTCGGAGCTCGGCGTGACCTCTCCTACCAGCGCCATTCATGCTTTTTCTGATGACGCCGATGGCATCGTGCGTGCCGATGCCGCCGGCGTGCTGGTGCTCAAGCGCCTACAGGACGCGGAGGATGATGGCGATGAAATCCTAGCCGTCCTCAAGGGCTCTGCCGTCAACTCTGATGGACATTCGAATGGCCTGACCGCGCCTAACCCAGAAGCGCAAGAAGACGTGCTGCGCCGCGCCTACGCGGATGCGGGCGTGGCGCCCGAGGACGTGGATTATGTGGAGGCCCACGGTACGGGCACCATCTTGGGCGATCCCATCGAGGCCAGCGCGCTCGGCCGCGTGCTGGGCGCTGGGCGCGGCATCGAATCGCCCGTGCTCTTGGGCTCTGCCAAGACCAATATCGGCCACTCCGAATCCGCCGCGGGCGTCGTGGGCCTCATCAAAGTCATCGAGGCCATGCGGCACGATATTATCCCGGCGAATATCAATTACGCTGGTCCGAACCGCTATATCGATTTCGTGGCCGAGCGCCTCGAGGTCGTTGAAGACCCGCGCGAGTGGCCGGAATACTCCGGGAAAAAGGTGGCCGGCGTATCGGGCTTTGGCTTTGGCGGCACGAATGCCCACGTCGTCTTGACGGATTACCAAGGCACCCCGCGTACCACCGAGCCGCAGCTATCCACCGACACGGTGGCGCTGCCGGTCTCCGGCCTCTTACCTTCCCGCCGCGCGCGTGCGGCGGGCCTGCTCGCGGATTTCCTCGAGGCAGAACAACCAGACCTAGCAGATGTCGCGCGCACGATCGCGCGCCGCAACCACTCGCGCTCGCGCGCCGTTGTCATGGCCAGCTCCACTGACGAGGCCATTAAGCGCCTGCGCCAGGTGGCCGAGGGCAAGGTGTCTGTCGGCATCGCCGCGGCGGATTCCCCGCAGGTGCAAGGTCCGGTCTTCGTGTATTCCGGCTTTGGTTCCCAGCACCGCAAGATGGCGAAGGACATGATCGCCCTGTCGCCGCTGTTTAGCGCGCGGCTGAAAGAACTCGATGACATCGTGGATTTCGAGTCGGGCTGGTCCATCCTGGACATCGTTGAAGATGATTCCCAAACCTATGACACGGAAACGGCGCAGGTTGCCATCACCGCCATCCAGATCGCGCTGACGGACCTATTGGCCTCCTTCGGCGTGCGCCCGGCGGGCGTTATAGGCATGTCCATGGGTGAAATCGCCGCGGCCTATGCCGCAGGTGGCATTTCCGCGCGGGATGCGATGATTATTGCCTGCCACCGCGCGCGCTTGATGGGCGAGGGAGAGGCATCGCTAAGCGAGTCCGAGCAAGGAGCCATGGCCGTCGTCGAGCTATCCGCCGAGGGCATCGCCGCCCTCGATGCAGCCATCGAGCCAGCCGTCTATACCGGGCCCGGCATGACCACCGTGGGCGGTCCCCGCCAGGCGGTGCTGGATCTGGTGGAGAAACTCGACGGGGAAGGAAAATTTGCCCGCGCGCTCAACGTGAAGGCCGCGGGACATACCTCCGCCGTCGACCCGATCTTGGGCGAGCTCGAAGCTGCCATCGCCGGCATGGAAGCCCGCCCGCTGCATACGACGCTCTTTTCCTCCGTGGATAAGGGCGAGGTCTACCGCCCCGGCACTACCGTCCACGATGAGGATTACTGGCTGCGCATGACCCGCTATCCGGTGTATCTGCAGGACGCTACGGAACAAGCCTTTGCCGCAGGGCACACCCAGCTGGTGGAGATTTCGCCCAACCCGGTGGCGCTCATGGGGCTTATGTCTACCGCGTTTGCCGTGGGCAAGGCCGATGCGCAGTTGCTGTATAGCTTAAAGCGCAAGGTGGACCCCACCGAGTCCTTGTTGGATCTGTTGAGCAAGCTCTACGTAACGGGAACTCCGGTTAATTTCGCCGCCGTAGTGGGCTCGGGCTCGCATGCGGAAGCACCGTATACGCAGTTCAACCGCCAGCGTTTTTGGACCAATGCGCGGCCTTCGGCCGGGGTCTCCGGGCTGCCCGGCACCCGCGTGAACTTGCCGGAGGGCAAGGTGGCCTTTTCCACCAACGCTGACCAAGCCCCGTCCGCGCTGGCCATCGTGGAGGCCGCCGCAGAAGCGGTACAGCCTGGGGCACACATCGTGGCTGCGGAGGAACACCGCGATCTCCCGCCGTACGGGGAAATTACCACCGTCGTCACCACGTCCATCGGCGGCATGTCCATTGCCGTCTATAGCGTGCAGGACACGCGCACTGAGCTCTTGGCGGAAGGTTTTTCCTCCGGCCTGGACTTGGGTGCGGGTGCGATCCCTGGGGTTGCAGCGGTGCCAGAGAGCAACGCCACCTCAGAAACGGCTGTCGATGAGGCGGGCGTAGATGCGGTGCGCTGGGATCCGCGGCAAGAGACCGTCGAGGACCGCCTGGCGCTTATCGTGTCCGAATCCATGGGCTATGACGTCTCGGATCTGCCGCGCGAGCTGCCGCTGATTGACCTGGGCCTGGATTCCTTGATGGGCATGCGCATTAAAAACCGCGTGGAAAATGACTTCCAGATTCCACCGCTGCAGGTGCAGGCGCTTCGCGATGCCTCCTTGGCAGACGTCATCACCATGGTTGAGGAAGCCGTCGCCGGCGGTCGCATTGATAACAGTGACACCAGCGCCGACGCTGCACCGGCGGCTACGGAGTCCGCGGCAGCAGCAGACGAGACCACCCAAGACTCGGAGCAGGGTGTGGGCGTTGCCCCGCGCGATGCCTCTGAGCGCATGGTCTTTGGCACATGGGCAAGCATTACCGGCAAGGCCCCGGCGGGCGTGACCTCGCCGCTTCCGGAAATCTCTGAGGAGGTGGCCGCACAGATTGCCGAGCGCTTGCGCGAGCGCGCCCACATCGATGTCACCGCGCAGCAAGTCCTCGACGCCGAAGCGCTGGAAACCTTGTCTGACCTCGTCCGCGAGGGCCTTGAGACCGAGGTGGAAGGTAATATTCGCGTCCTGCGCGAGGCCGATGGGCCAGCCGTATTCATGTTCCACCCGGCCGGTGGAACCACGGTGGTCTATCAGCCGCTGACCCGCAGGCTGCCAGCGGATGTCGCCGTCTACGGAGTCGAAAGGATTGAAGGCTCCTTAGAGGAGCGCGCCGCTGCTTATATCGAGGACATCGTTCGCTATGCGCGCGGCCGCAAGGTCGTCCTGGGCGGTTGGTCCTTTGGTGGCGCCTTGGCCTATGAGGTGGCCTACCAGCTGGAAGAGCGCAGCAAGCGCGGGGAAGAGAGCGCCGAGGTCGCCTTCATTTCCTTGCTCGATACCACGCAGCCCTCCCACCCGGCACCGGATACGCCGGAAGAAACCCGCGCCCGGTGGGAGCGCTACGCTGCCTTTGCCAAGAAGACCTACGGCCTGGACTTCGAGCCGCCGTACGAGATGCTGGATACCATGGGTGAGGACGCCCTGATGACCATGCTGGCGGACTTCTTGGCCACGACGGATGCCTCCGAACACGGCCTTTCCGCCGGCGTCTTGGAGCACCAGCGCGCGTCCTTTGTGGATAATCAGATTTTGGCCAAGATTGATTTCCACCGCTGGGCCGATGTCAGCGTTCCCGTGCTGCTCTTCCGCTCGGAGCGGATGCATGACGGTGCGATCGAGCTGGAGCCGCGCTACGCTGAGATTGATCCGGATGGCGGCTGGGGCGTTATCGTTAAGGATCTAGAAATTGTGCGGCTGCCCGGCGATCACTTGGCAGTGCCGGACGAGCCAGCCATTGGCACCGTGGGCAAGCATATGAACGATTGGATCGAGGAGAAGATACGTGGCGGCCAAGCAAACAACCGCTGAGAAACTCGCTGACCTGCGCAAGCGCCTAGAAGAGGCGCAAGATCCAGGCAGTGAGCGTTCCCGCACACGCCGCGACGAGGCAGGCCGTACCACTCCTCGCCAGCGCATCAACGAGCTCTTGGATGAAGGTTCCTTTGTCGAAACCGGCTCCTTGGGCAAGACCCCGGGTGACCCTGAGGCCATCTATTCCGATGGCGTGGTCACAGGCTATGGCCGCGTATCCGGCCGGCCCGTGTGTATCTATGCCCACGATAAGACGGTCTACGGCGGTTCCGTGGGTGTGACCTTTGGCAAGAAGGTCACCGAGATCATGGATATGGCCATCAAGATTGGCTGCCCGGTCATCGGCATCCAAGATTCCGGCGGCGCCCGCATCCAAGACGCGGTGACCTCGCTGGCGATGTACTCCGAAATCGCCCGCCGCCAGCTGCCGCTATCTGGCCGCAGCCCGCAGATTTCCATCATGATGGGTAAATCCGCCGGCGGCGCGGTCTACGCGCCGGTGACCACTGACTTTGTCATCGCCGTGGATGAGGAGGCGGAAATGTATGTCACCGGCCCCAACGTCATCCGTGAGGTTACCGGTGAAGACGTCACCTCCGCTGAACTCGGCGGTGCCCGCCAGCAGGAGCTGAACGGCAACGTCTCTGCCGTGGTGGATTCTGAGGAAGACGCCTTTGACATGGTGCGCGATATTTTGGATCACCTGCCGCTGACCTGCTTTGATGAGTCGCCGACCTTCCCCGCGCCTTCTGATGCCGAAATCACCGAGGACGAGGATCTGAATTCCTTCATGCCGGATGACACCAATGCTGGCTACGACATGATGGATCTGCTCACTCAGCTCGGCGATGACGATGAGCTCATCGAAATCCAAGAAAATTTCGCACCAAATATGATCACCGCCTTTGGCCGCATCGACGGCAAGACGGTGGGTTTTGTGGCCAATAACCCTATGCACTTGGCCGGCTGCATCGATGCCGATGCCGCCGATAAGGGCGCGCGCTTTATCCGCATCTGCGATGCCTATAATATCCCGCTCGTCTTCGTCGTCGATACGCCGGGCTACCTGCCGGGCGTAGAGCAGGAGAAGGTGGGCCTGATTCACCGCGGCGCGAAGTTTGCCTTCGCGGTCGTGGAAGCGACCGTGCCGAAGGTCTCGCTCATCGTGCGCAAGGCCTACGGCGGCGCCTATGCCGTCATGGGGTCGAAGAACTTAAGCGGCGATATTAACTTGGCGTGGCCTACCGCGCAGATCGCCGTCATGGGCGCGGCCGCCGCCGTGGTCATGATCGCGGGCAAGCAGCTCGAGGCCGCCGAGACCCCAGAGCAGCGCGAGATGACCAAGAAGATGTTCATGGACTTCTACGATGAGACCATGACAGCACCCTACGTTGCGGCGGAACGCGGCTACCTCGATGCCATGATTCAGCCGAATCAATCGCGCATTGCCCTGCGCCAGGCGCTGCGGCAATTGGCTACGAAGTCGGCGCATGACCTGCCCAAAAAGCACAATATTGCGCCGATGTAACGCCGTGCTGCGCTGTTGCGATACCTAAATAATAGTTTCGTGACAGCTAAAGGAGAATCCCTTGTTTAATTTGCTCTACGCTCTCGACCTGATTGGTGAGATCATTGGCTACGCTTACTGGGCGTACAACCAGTTCGCAGCAGGCCTGCCAATTAACGTGCCGTTCTAAGCTGAGAACGTTCGCACAGATTTAAGGCTCCGAGGCTAGACGGCAGGATGCGTGGTTGAGGTTGGCTCGTTAGTGGGTCTGGGCTAGTGGTACTAGCCCTTTTCACTCTTCTACGGTGATAACCGGTCTTTGACTGGGAAATACCGTACACAACTTCCTGCTGTGCTAGCCGGTTCGGATCACGATGAAAGGATGAGTAAAAATCATCCTCGATACCCTGTCTGTGGCGGGGATGGTCAAGTCCGTAGAAGTGGTGTATCTGTTCTTTCTGAATCGAGGACAGACATGTAGCGCTTTTGCTGGATCCAATCATCATCTTGTTCGGCTAGCCTAGAGCCGACCAGGCGGATCGCAGAACTGCGGTTAGGGAAGATCCCTACAACGTCGGTACGCCGCCGGATTTCCGGATTCAGTCGTTTTGTCGGTGGTCAGGCCCATTTAACGATCAAGTGTGAAGGAGGCCTAATGAACAGGCATAAAATATCTCCTAATGCGATTGTCGTTGCACTATTTGGGCTGGCAATTTCAGGTTATGTCGGTATCGCAAACAAGTCGATCCTCGGGTTTCTCATCCTCATACTGCTCACCATAGTTGGAGCAGTACTGGTCAACCGCAACCAAAACAGGCATCAGGAATAACCGGTGAGTAAAATCGTCTGCCGGACACTAACCCCATCTCGTCATCCTGACGAAACGTTTGGTCATCGTTTATTCTTGCGTTGTTTGGCGGGGATTCGCGTGCTCTCCTGCCCTCGGAGATGAACCCTGTCTGGTGGCCATCTGATACCGGCCTGGTCGGGTTGGCACAATTGTGAGAGTGTCTAATGGTTTGTGTGTGGGAACCTAACCCGCATAAGGAGATGAACCAGAATGACTACTATGGCGAGACGAGATCCGGCTGATAAGGCCAAGGTTGATGCGATTGAAAAGAAGCTGCTTGCTAACCCAGAAATCGCGAAACTGATTGATGAGCTAGGCACGTCCACCACGGATGCCAACGACCTAGTTCGGGGCATGTTGCAAGCCTCAATTACCCGGGGTTTGAATGCTGAAATGGATGCCCACCTAGGCTATGAGCCCGGCGATAGAGCAGCTAAAGCTACTGCTGAAACAGACAATCACCGCAACGGCACCTACCCGAAAACCGTGGATTCTAACTACGGGCCAGTAAACATTGATGTTCCACGAGACCGGGCCGGGACGTTTATCCCAACCATGGTTCCTCAAAGGCTCTAGGCGGCTAACAGATGTTGACGATATGATTGTCAGCTTATATGCCGGCGGAATGACCATTCGGGATATCCAGCACCATATGGCAACTGCGATGCGGGTTGATATCTCCCATGAGACGATTTCGGCGGTTACAGACGCAGTCTTGGATGAGGTCATGATCTGGCAAAACCGCCAGTTAGACGAGTTCTACCCCGTGATATTCCTGGATGCGTTGCGCATTAAAGTCCGCGACGGCGGCCGGGTAGTTAACAAGTCTGCGTACATGGCAATCGGGGTGGACCTCGACGGGATCAAGCATATTTTGGGATTGTGGATTGCCAAAGAAGAAGGTGCTTCCTTTTGGGCACACGTGTGCGCCAACTTATCTAACCGCGGGGTCAAAGACGTCTTTATTGTCTGCTGTGACGGGCTGAAAGGCCTACCAGAGGCAGTGGAGGCAACCTGGCCGAATTCCATGGTACAAACCTGCATCGTGCACTTAATTCGTGCCGCGAATCGGTGGGTGTCTTACGGGGATCGCCGGGCTGTATCAGCCGCGTTGAAGAAGGTTTATACGGCTACTGATGAATCCACGGCAGAAGCAGCGTTGAAGGAATTTTCCGAGTCTGAACTGGGTGTGAAGTATCCTCAGTCGGTCAAGGTCTGGCAGGACGCATGGGATAGATTCGTGCCATTTTTGCAGTTCCCACCAGCAGCAAGGAAGGTCATCTATACAACGAATTCCATTGAATCGTTTAACAACCAGCTGCGTAAAGCCACCCGCAACAGGGTGCAGTTCACTAACGATGAATCCGCGCTCAAGACGCTGTGGTTGATGATCTGCAACATTGAAGACAAACGAGCCGCAAAGAGAGCGAAACAAGGCAAACGAGCCTCGGCTACCGCCAGCAGGCTCGTGGAAGGAGCCCGAGTTTCCGGCTGGAAACAAGCCATCAACCAAATGGCCGTAGCCTTTCCCGCCTGCTTCGACAAATACCTATAAACCTAGCCCCACACACAAACAACTTGACACGCTCACAATTGTAGTCTACGACCATGTCTATGAAGCGTCCCAGGTTTTGTTCCGTTTGAGTAGATGGGAAAATCTGGAACATGCCAAGAAAATTTGACCAGGATGCAAAGGACCGTGTGGTCCGTCTCGTGGAAGATCGCATCTTGGCGGAAAATATGTCGATGCAAGCTGCGTGCCAGGCAGTAGCTCCAAAGCTGGGGGTTTCATGGCACACGGCTCGTCAATGGACTCAACAGGCCCGCCGTGCAGGAAACACCCCAGAACCTGTACCTGAAGATTTGGCCGCCGAAAACGCGAGGCTACGCCGTGAAAATCAAGAGCTACGCGACACTAATGAGCTGCTGAAGGCCGCGTCAGCTTTTTTCGCGTCGGAACTCGACCCAAAACGTTAAGAAATGATCCGGTTCATCGATAAATACCGGAATTATTTCTCTGTCGAGTTCATCTGTAAGACGTTGAAAAATAACCGGGCTGGTGGGTTTATCACCTCGCGTGGTTATCGCCAGTCCAAAGCCCGTGGGTTAAGTGCTCGTCGACTTCGTGACGGCGTGCTGGTTGAACGCATTAGTGCTGTTCATAGAGATAATTATGGTGTCTACGGTGTGCGGAAAATGTGGCATGCGCTTCGCCGTGAAGGAATCGATATCGGGCGTGAACAAACCGCCCGACTGATGCGCCTGGCTGGCGTTTCTGGCAAAGGCAAAGGCGGATCACCGATTACAACCCGAAAAGCTAACGTGCCTGATTTGCGCCCGGACTTGGTCGAGCGTGAATTCAAAGCCCGGGGCCCGAACAAGCTGTGGGTGGCCGACATTACCTATGTACGGACACGAAAAGGATTCGTCTACACCGCGTTTGTCACCGACGTCTACTCCCGGCGGATCGTCGGATGGGCGCTGTCAGATTCGATGCGGACCGAAGCTTTGCCGCTGCAAGCTCTCAACCAAGCGATTGTGAGCGCGAGGGAAACAACAGGTCTCATTCATCATTCGGATCACGGATCGCAGTACGTCAGCGTTGTCTACAACGAGCGACTTACCCAGCACGGCATTACAGCTTCCACCGGCACTGTTGGTGACTCCTATGATAATGCTCTGGCTGAAAATGTTAACGGCTCCTACAAGAACGAGCTAGTCCATACCCGCAGGTGGGATGACGTTGTAGAGGTAGAAATCGCGACGTTCGAGTGGGTGTCATGGTGGAACGAGGTAAGGCTCCACCAAAGCCTGGGATACCGAACCCCAGCCGAGGTGGAATCCGAATTTTGGAAGAAGACCCCGCAACAGGCAATAATGGAAAACAAGGCAAATGCCTAGGAACAAAACCCGGGGCACTTCACTACGTACTGGGAACAGTTCACACGCGATGGTGTGGCCGTCTAAGAGAACAATGCGTTTACTTTCCGGGGTCAGGCCCAAATTCTGAAGTGCGGAATGGAAGATCTATGTGGATAGATATCGAACAAATCGATATTGGCCGATTAGCAATAAAGCTGTCGGTGGCACTAGACAAATGGATAGCTGAAGAAAACAGCTATAAAAACAAGACAGATATAGCTCCATTATTCATAGTGCAATGTCCTTCTCATTTCGAGATCGCCCTTATCCTCCGTGTTAAAGCCCTAAAACAGACGGCAATCGTAGGATATGAGGCAGGCTACCAACGCTATACATGGTCACCTTATTTATACGACGAAATCGCTGATTCGATTGTTTTCGATACATTAGCCGGCGACTATCCGATCCTTAAAGCAGATTTTTCCGAACCGGACAAAATTGTATGGGCTGGAGGAGAAGAAGCTACAGATGCAAAAGCGCAGTCCATCGGAGATTTCTTAAGCTACTATGAGGACTTAAATGAGCGTGCTAAGGAAAGAATCTGGATCAGTAAGGATTTCCCTCTAGAGAAGCTCTTGTAAGGCAGGGACCTAACCCCCGACGTGTCCACTTTCCAGGGGTCAGGCCCTTGTGCGCAGGCACGAGGCTCACCACCGGCTCCATATGCACCACACCAGTGGGAGCGACCAGTTTTGACTGATGCGTGCCAAATGTAAAGCGGCTTTCCCTATAGAGGAAAAGCCGCTGTGTCGCATCTGCTACTTGCGGGCAAATAGCCGCCAGCCAAAGAAGAACAGGGCGGACATCACGGTTGCCACGATGAGGAAGCTCCAATGAGGCAGGCGGCCATTGACCATGATCCACAAGGCCATACCGCCGATGATGGCAGACAGCCAGACTACAACGCCCTCTTTCCACTTGCCCTGGACCTTTGTGGCCAGGATGATGGCCCAGCCGATGAGCGCGCCTACCGCCCAGGGCCAGAAGGCATCGACCCAGCTGGAAAAGCTCAGTCCGCCGTGGGCGAGGCGGGCGGCGATGGCGAAAATCATCAAGGCGATGATGTCAATGAGCGGAGCGATACGCGTCGAAGTCATACGGTTTCCTTTTCTTTTTCTTTACGGGATAGCGCGGCGTAGGTAACGCCCTTGCGGGCATAGTGCCAGAAGTAAATGACCCAGCCAATAGCGGTGATGAAGGCAAAAGAGATTAGGCGGTAGATGATCGCCGTACTGGTGGCATCGACTGCGGTCATGCCCGTGGCCACGAGCGTGGCGATGATCGCCGCTTCCACCGTGCCCAGACCTGCCGGGGTGACCTGGGCGGAGCCGGCCAGCTTGGCGGTGAGATAAGCCAGCGCGACGCCGGCGATGGTGGTGGTGTTATCGGCCGAATCGGTCGTGGGCATCTGGCCGGTCACGGCCCATACGCAGCCCCAGAGCGCGACCATGTCAATGAGCCGGTTGGCCAAGGAGTAGAACGACGCCCAAGCGAATTGCCGGCGGGTGAGGTGTACTTCCTTGAGGCTTTCGACGTGCTCAAGCAGGGCCTCGCGCTTGGAGCCTTTTACCAACCGCTGCTTTTTCACCCAGCGTTCCAGCGTTTCAGGATGATTGCTCAGCCAAAAGAGCCCGCCGGAGAGTGCCAGCATCGCTGCCAATGTGCCGATGAGGGACCACAGGGCCATATCGGCGTTGAGGAAGAGCACGCCGCCAAGCCCAATGAGCACCAACCACAGGGTGGAAATGGCGGAAGAGAGCACGAAGAACCAACCGCACAGGACCACCGAGGCGCCCCAGGTGCGCTGCACGTGGAAGGTCAAGATAGCAGAAAAGGCCGGGCCTGCGGGCATGGTGGTGGACCAGGAGTTGGATGCAAAGGTAAGAGCAGCGGTTTCTGTGCCCTCCACTTCCACGCCGCCGGCCCGGATGAGCAGGCGCATGACCTCACCCATCGCCACAACGGAGAGGATGGAGGCGATGACCACGAGCGTTACCGGGCCTGGTTCGGCGTGGGAGAGCCGTGAGAAGCCTTCGCTCAAAAAGTCCAGCTCATCGCGGAAAACATAGATGAGGATGGCCAGGACTATGAGCGAGGCGATAACTTGCAGCCAATTTTTCAATTATTTATCTCCTTCGAGGCGCCGTTTTAACTCACTGAAGGGAACGGTCTTCCCACGGCGGGTGGTACTACCGGAAAGCCTAGTGGTCAAGTGGTGCAGCCAGCTAGGCGCCCACCAGTTATCCTCGCGCAGCAGGTGCATGACGGCGGGGACGAGGAGCATGCGGACAATTGTGGCATCGATAAGCAGAGCAAAAATCATGCCGTACGCGATGTATTTCATCATCACGATATCGGAGAAGCCGAACGCGCCCGCCACCACGATCATAATCAGGGCCGCCGCCGTGATGATGCCGCCGGTATGCGCGGTACCGGCCGCGATGGCCTCGTCCGTGGAATCGCCGCGCCGGCGCGCCTCCACCATGCGGGAGACCAAAAAGACCTCGTAGTCGGTGGACAAGCCATAAATGATGGCGATGATCAGCACCAGAATGGGGCTCATGAGCGGGCCGGGCGAGAAGTTCAGCGCGCCGGAGCCCACGCCGATGACGAACATGAGCGTGAGGATGCCTAGGGTGGCGCCCAGGGTCAGAAGCGTCATGACAATGGCCTTAATCGGCAGCACGAAGGAGCCAAAGACTAATGCCATGAGGATGAAGGTGGCGAGTACGACGTACAGCGCCATCCACGGCAGCTTGTGGAAGAGCGCATCGAGCGATTCCACCTCCATGGCTGGCGTGCCGCCGACATACAGGTTGACGCCCTCGGGCGCTTTGACGTCCTCGAGCTCGTGGACGATCCGCGCGTAGTCCTCGCGGTCCTTAATGCCGGCCGAAAGGACCGTGGTTCCGTCCTTGGTGGCGGTCGATGGCCCCATGGGCTCGGTAAGGCCGTCGAGGCCGCGGACTTGCATGACGACATCGACAAGCTGCTCGTTGGTGGCGCCTTCCACCACGAGCTTGACCGGCTCGGTGCGGAAGGCAGGGAACTCGTCGTTGAAGGTATCCTGCGCCACGCGGGTGTCGTGGTTGGGTGGCAGGTAGGTCTCGTTGATGCCGCCGAAGGTGATGCTCATGATCGGCAGTGCGAGCGCAATGAGCAGGCCACAGATGGCCAGGGTCAGGCCCTTGGCGCGGCGCATGGCCCAGCGCGGCAGCTTGTACCACCAGGTGTCCTGAATGGTGCGGGCCGTGCGGGAGGTACGGCGTACCGACCACAGGTCGATCTTGGGCCCGAGCATGCCAAACAGGGCCGGCAAGACGGTGACGGACAAAAGGGCCGCCAGGCCGACGGCGGAAATCGAGCCATAGGCAACGGACTTCAAGAAGGCCTGGGGGAAGAGGAAGAGCCCAGAGAGCGCGACGGCGACCATCGCCGCGGAAAAGACCACGGTCTGCCCGGCGGTGGCGGTGGTGGTGGCCACGGCATCCTTGGTGGAGCTTCCCTTGTTCAGTTCCTCGCGGAAGCGGGAGACCATAAATAGGCCGTAATCGATGGCCAGGCCCAGCCCCAGCAGCGTGACCACTGCCTGGGCAAAGACGTTGACCTGCAGGAAACCGGCCAGGACGGCCAAAATGCCCAGCGAGCCCAGGATGGATAGGCCACCGACGATAAGCGGCATGAACGCCGCCACTACGGAACCAAAGACCACCAGAAGCAGCAGGCCAACGAGCGGGAGCGCTGCCTTTTCAGCGCGCGCAATATCTTCTGCCATGCCTTCATCGAGGGCGTCCGCCACGGCCGTGGCGCCGGCAACCTTGACCGGCGCGGAGGTATCCGTCAGCGCGCCCTCGATGGCGCGGAAATCCTTCAGGGTTTGTTCGTCATCGCCCTTGAGCCCAATGGCGGCAAAGGCCAGCGAGTGATCATCGTTGACTAGGTTGGGGTTCTTACTATCGAAATAGCTGGTGACAGAGTCAATCTGATCTGGGTAGTCCTCTTTGAGCTGCGCCAAGTGCTCCTTGGCGGCATCGAAATTCTCATCGGGCGAGCTAAAGAGCAAAATCACGTCGCCGGAATTATCGCGGCCGAACGTTTCTTGTTCGATTTGCGCCGCGCTTGTCGATGCCGCATTCGGGTCCTCCCAGCCCTCCTGGCTCATGCGTTCCTCGAGCTGGGTTCCAAAGCCTACGAAGAGGGCAAGGATGGCACCGAGGATGACGATGGGAATGACCTTGCGGTGTGCGTAGGAAAATCGTCCCCATTTTTCAAACATGTGGGGTAAGCCTCCTAGCTATTATTCAGTAGCGCAGCCAGCGGGCGGAATGGCTGGAGCCATGCACCACCTTCAGGCAGGTTATCCAGGTTGACGCGCGGCAGCGGCTCGCGGAAGACGCCGTCAATATCTTCTAGGTCAACGAACTCGATCTCGGGGTGGCCCACGGCCCAGGAGGCGTGTTCGTGGAAACCCAGGACGGTAACAGGCAGGCCCTCATCGATGAGCTCTTCTAACAAGGGCTGAAAATTCTGGCCATCGGCAGAGGCCACCACGACGCCGGCGAGATCATCGCGCAGTTTTTCAATGTGGTCGATCATATCCGGATCCACGTCATCATCTTCGTGGATCTTCGGCTTGGCAAAGACGCCAAAGCCCACATTGCGGATGGCCTCTACCCATGGGCGAATCACATCGGCACCGCCGGGGGAGACATTGGTAAAGACCGCGGCCTGCGGATCGGCATCGACATCCACCGCGCGGTAGACCAGCCACCGGCCGATGGCATCAAAACGCGGGCGATGTGCCGCGGTGGGGCGCCCGCCGAGCAGGGAGCCGAGCCCCATATCCATATTGGGTGCGTCCCACACCAGTAGATAGGTGCTCATTTACTTCTTCTCCCACAGGTATTCAGTAATGACGTGTTCTTTATCTAGGCCCTTGCCCTCAAACTTGGTGATGATCTGGCGGTCCACCAATTGCGGGCAATCCGGCCACGGCCAGCCCTTGTACTCCAGGCTGGGCTCGACGTGCACGAGCTCATCTATCCATTCGGCATAGCCGGCGTGGTCGGTAGCAACGTGCAGGACGCCGCCCTTCTTCAGCCGGGAGGCAAAGAGGTTGAGCGTGCCGGATTGGATGATGCGGCGCTTGTGGTGGCGCGCCTTGGGCCAGGGGTCCGGGAAAAAGACGCGGATGCCGTCCAGGGATTCGGGGGCGATCATGCGCACCATGACCTCCACGCCATCGCCACGGATCATGCGGATATTATCGATGCCCTCGCGCTCCACCTGCCCCATGAGCTTGGCCAAGCCAGGCTTATAGAGCTCCACCGCGATGATATTGGTGTCCTGCTCCAGTGGTGCCATGGCTGCGGTGGAGGTACCCGTGCCGGAACCGATTTCTACGATGGTCTTGGCGCCGGTGCGGCCGAACCACTCATCGACATCGATAAGCTCATCGTTTAACACGCGGCCGAGCTCGGGCCAGCGTTGCTCAAAAAGCTGGTGCTGGTTATCCGTGAGCGTGCCGCGGCGAAAGGTGACATTACCCAGACGCGGGTAGTCCAGGTCATTGTCAAAGACCGCATTGAAGTCCGTTTGCGGTGGACGCCCCGGCGGCATTTCTCCGGCAGGGGTGTTTTGAGAATTATCCGTGCTATTCATCGCGCCCTATTTTTCCCTGTCCAGGCATGGCAAGCAATATGCCGCGCCGGGTATTTTCCCCGCCGCATGGGGGAGGGGGATAACCGGAGGCTTTGACGGGGGTGGTGTCTTGTGGCGCGGAACGGGCGAACGGGCAACTTTGCTACCCCTGAAATGGTGTGGAGGATATCACGCCTAATATCACAATTGTTCGTGGTGCGCTTGGTAAACGTCCGCTCACGGCGGTGGATATAACCGGAGTGGGAAAAATGACACTTAATGTGACCAATATTTTGGCTCTGCCGGTTAATCTGGAGGCGGAAGGCAAAGTTGGGCCGTGATGTGCCCCGATTTTCACATCCTATCCAGAGGAGAATTTTTAATGACCGCCACCATTCAGGGCCTCGTTGGAGAGCTGCCTACAGACAATCAAAAACTGATCGACTGGATTAATGAAAGCGTTGAGCTTTTCCAGCCGGACGAGGTGGCTTTTGTGGATGGCTCGCAGGAAGAGGCTGACCGCCTCGCCGCGGAGCTAGTAGAAAAAGGCACCCTCATCAAGCTCAATGAGGAAAAGCGCCCGAATTCCTACTTGGCGCGGTCCAACCCTGCGGACGTTGCCCGCGTGGAATCCCGCACCTTCATCTGCACCTCGAAGGAAGAAGACGCGGGCCCAACCAATAACTGGGCGCCGCCAAAGGCCATGAAGGAAGAAATGACGGAGGCCTTCCGTGGATCCATGAAGGGCCGGACCATGTACGTCGTTCCTTTCTGCATGGGCCCGATCAGCGATCCAGAGCCCAAGCTCGGCGTGCAGCTGACCGATTCCGCTTATGTGGTCTTGTCCATGCGCATCATGACCCGCATGGGCGCAGAAGCGCTGGACAAGATTGGTACGGACGGCGATTTCGTCCACGCCCTCCACTCCGTCGGTGCCCCGCTGCAGCCAGGCGAAGAGGACGTTGCTTGGCCGTGCAACGACAACAAGTACATCACCCAGTTCCCAGAGACCAAGGAGATTTGGTCCTACGGTTCCGGCTACGGCGGCAACGCCATCTTGGCCAAGAAGTGCTACGCGCTGCGCATCGCGTCCGTCATGGCCAAGGAAGAAGGCTGGATGGCTGAGCACATGCTCATCCTGAAGCTGACGAACCCAGAGGGAAAGAACTACCACGTCGCCGCCGCATTCCCATCCCAGTGCGGTAAGACCAACCTAGCCATGATCACCCCCACCATTCCTGGCTGGAAGGCCGAGGTCGTGGGCGATGACATCGCCTGGCTGCACCTGCGCGAGGACGGCCTTTACGCCGTGAACCCGGAAAACGGTTTCTTCGGCGTTGCCCCTGGCACCAACTACGATTCCAACCCGATCGCCATGGATACCATGAAGCCGGGCAATACCTTGTTCACCAACGTCGCGCTTACCGATGACGGCGATGTCTGGTGGGAGGACATGACCGAGGAGGCGCCAGACCACCTCATCTCCTGGACCGGTGAGGACTGGACACCAGCATCGTCCACCAAGGCCGCCCACCCGAACTCCCGCTACTGCGTACCGATTTCCCAGTGCCCCACCGCCGCGCCGGAATACGACGACTGGAAGGGCGTCAAGATTGATGCCATCCTCTTCGGCGGCCGCCGCAAGACCACGGTTCCGCTGGTTACCCAGTCCTTCGACTGGGACCACGGCACCATGATCGGTGCACTGCTGTCCTCCGGCCAGACCGCAGCCGCAGAGGGCGAAGTTGGCGCGCTGCGCCACGACCCGATGGCCATGCTGCCGTTCATGGGCTACAACGCCGGTGACTACCTGCAGCACTGGATTGACATGGGTAAAAAGGGCGGCGACCGCATGCCAGAGGTCTTCCTGGTTAACTGGTTCCGCCGCGGCGACGATGGCCGCTTCCTGTGGCCGGGCTTCGGCGAGAACTCCCGCGTCCTCAAGTGGATCATCGACCGCATTGAAGGCAACGTAGAGGCCGAGGACACGGTGGTCGGACGCACCGCCCGCGCCGAGGACATCGACTTGCAAGGCCTTGACTTCGATGTCGACGACGTTCGCGCCGCACTCGCCGTTGACCCGAAGGAATGGGAAGGCGATATGCAAGACAACGCCGAGTACCTGAACTTCCTGGGCTCCCGCGTGCCCGAGGAAGTGTGGAACCAGTTCCGCGCCCTGAAGAAGCGCGTGGAGGACGCAGCTTCCTAACGCGTTCATCCGCGGTAAATCCCGCATAAAGCTAACCCCAGCAGCGTAAAGCTCTGGGGTTAGTTCTTTGTTGGGGTTAAACCGATCCCCCAGTTACAACGGAAAAGACCCCGCCACCAAAGGAACCGTAATCCTTAACTTGGTGAGCGGAGTCCTCAACTTTGTGACCGCTACCGTGAAGTTCGTTAGCGCGATTCTTCACGTGGGTCTTTAGGCCCGAGGGTCTCAACGAGCGAGCACTCGTTGGGGCCCTTATTATTCTACTACGACTTTTAAACCCCAAGAGGAATTTGCTTTCCAGGGCTGGTCCCGATGAAACCACTGGAATAGCGGTACTGAGGTCGATTTTGGATTGAAAATGCTAGTTTTTATCTTGAAAGCCTCGAAACGTTCCCTAGGGTAAATTGGGAATCAAGGCAAATGTCTAGGGACAAAATCCGGGGTTCTTCAGTCCCGGGTAGACAGATACTGTCCCAGGATTGTGAGGAAATATGCGCGAATCATCAATACTAATCGCAGCTTTGTTTGCGTTGACTATTGGAGTTGGGGTTTTTATTTTCTCAATATCCACATCTAATCCGTCTACGGGACTTTTGATCAGCTCCGGTGCATGCGCGTTAATGGGCGCCTTCAGCACTTATCTTGCAACCAAAAGGTACCAGGAGTCTAAGAACAAAAAGCTTCAGGAGAATGAGAATCAAAAGCTATAGCTTTTGCTATAGCCCGAGATATCGAATTACGAGATACCCTACGCCCTCTCAATCTGCAGCCATTACTCGTCGTCTCGCTGCAGATCCTGAAGTACTCCCTGCGGAGTAAAGTGTTCTGGGGTCAAATTAGCTAGCATTTCAGCGAAACTACCCCGAATAGTTTAGAGTTTCACCAACTTCGATGGTCGGTTTGTCACAGGTATGCAAATCATGTATGCTAAGGATCAGAGAAGGCAAGGACAGGTTCCCTTGTCATGAGTTGAAAAGGTCAACAGGACGAAAAGCGCCTGTTGGCCTTTTCTTATATCGGTCGTTTCTTGTGTACTGCACTAACAGTGCTAGTACTGGTCAACCAACTGGCTAATGCAGAATTAATACTTTCTGCTAGGGTAAAGGCATCCTTGGTAACGTCCAAAATATCTACGTTTAACAGACTGTCCATGTGTGAGACGCGATTCCGAAGATCGTGCAGGTGGGCAACTCTCCAGTAAGTCTTTTCGCCACTTAAATCATCTGCGAAAGGAAAAGCGTCCTTTACTGCCCCTTCCCATAAGGTGAAGCGGTTTTTATTTTCGGTCTTTTCCGGATCTGCGCCAGGTGCATGATTAGGGAGGATATCTTTCCACATCCCGAACATCGTGTGAGCAAGCACATCATCGTGTGTAATCGCCTGCCCATGCCGAAAATGACTAGCAGGGCGACGATCTGCTGACTTCTGAGCCCGCCTTTTAGCTTCTAACCTCTTGCCTTGCGTTAGGCTACGTAAAGGCCTTGCTGGGGCCTCGAGGAGCCAACTGGTACTGCGTTGTCCAAGTTGTTCGCTGTTCCACTTTTGCAATTGTGTATCAATGGAATTACGAAGAAAAACCTCGGTAATACCCAGTGTTTCTTGAACGGAGGCAGTCATCTCAACGCCCCAACGATAAAGAGCAAGTGCATGCTTCTCATTTCCATTTGCAGCCTCTAGATACGGCTCAATGCGGGGTTTGCCCAAATTTTCAATGATCTTCTTGCGGTTAGAGCTCTTCACTCTCTCCATGGTGCCAGAAGTTGTGTCCATAAAATACTGTAGAAACCTTTCCGTACTTCTGGGTACATTGAAGCATTCTGGACGTAGTTTCCACCTCGGCTACTGAACTAGCGTTTTCTCCCGCTGCGCAGGGACTGCTTAGCCTGATAGTCCCGCTAGGGCCGTGATTGCCACGACCGTGTTATTTGCGATGTGAATGCACAGGGGAGCGGTAAGTGTCTTGAACCAGAGGCGCGCTAGCACTAAGAAGGTGCCAAAGAATGCGATGTAGAGCATTACTGCGGGGATGCCGTGTGCGAGGGCGAAGACGGCGGTGGTGATAAGCGCTGCCGCCCAGGTGGGCATGGAATTTTGCAGCCAATCCAATAGGACGCGGCGAAAGGCCACCTCTTCTACGAGGGGAATGACAAGCGCGGTGCTGAGTACCACCATGATGGTGGCGGCGGGGCTGATCTTTAGGCCGGCGGAAAGGTTATTGCCGGCTGGTTCGCTGCCCAGGAGTGCATTGACGGCGCCCGTGGCCGCACCAGAGCCCAGGATGGCGAGGGGAATCCACCACAGCAGGTGCCATAAGGAATGCTCGGATTTCACAAACCCGGCATCGCGCCACGACCAGCCCAAGCGGCGGGAAAATCCGTACCAGACCGTTCCCAAGCCGAAGAAGGCGCCGCCGATGGCGATGCCAAAGGCGACCCAGGAACCGCTCTTTGTAATGAGGCCACAGGCGATGCCAATGAGTGCCGCACCGGCAAATGTGGCGACGACGCTGGCTACGGCCCACCCCAGGTGAGCTCCGCGAACGGTGGGGGAGAGCTGTGAGCGCTGTAGTTGGTCCGGCATGCTGAGCAGTATAGTAGGACAACCTCGGTGCGAGCTGTGGCGCGGTCTAGTCCGGTTGTAGTACCAGCGTCAGGTTGGATACGGCCAATTCGCGCAGGCCAGGAACCTTGGTCAGCCACCACGCCCAGCTGGGATGGTAGCGCGGGAAAGCGAGTTTGAGCGCGCCGGTGGACTCGGCCCAGTTAAGGCCGGCGGAGCAGGGGACATTAAATAGCGAGGTGCCAAAGACATTCTTGGGCGGGTGCCCGTGGCGGCGGGTATAGCGGTCGCGGGCGAATTCGCCGCCCGCGTAGTGCTCCCACAGCCCGGTTTCGTGGCCGCCGAAGGGGCCGAGCCAGACGGTATAGCTGAAGATGCACAGCCCGCCGGGGCGGGTAACGCGTAGCATCTCCTCACCCATCTCCCACGGGCGGGGAATATGTTCGGCCACGTTGGAGGAATAAACCATATCGAAGCAATCGTCCGCGAAGGGCAGGCGCGTGCCGTCGCCGCGCACGGAATTGCTTAAGCGGATATTAGCGGCGGACATTTCCCCGGCATCGGGCTCCAGTCCCACGTAGGACGCACCCCGGTTCGCAAAGGCAGAGGCAAAATAGCCGGGGCCGCCGCCTACGTCGAGCACGAGGGCATCGGCAAGCGGCACGCCCAAGTCGTGGCCCAAGTTTTCCACCAGCATGGCCGTATCTTCTGCTAAGCCGCCGTAGAAAATATCGGGGCGGGTTTGTTCAAAGCGGAAGGACCGCAATAGCCGCCAAGAGCGGGAAAGCGTGGCCATGTCGCGGGTATGTTTCATAAACCACTAGGCTAATACCCCACGATGAAAATTCTTCTACTTTGCTGGCGCGATTCCACCCACCCGCAGGGCGGCGGCTCCGAACGCTACCTTGAACGTGTGGGGGAGTACTTGGCGGCACAAGGCCATGAGGTGGTCTTTCGCACCTCCAAGCACATGAATGCGGCGCGCCGGGAAGTCCGCGATGGCGTGCGCTATAGCCGCGGCGGCGCCAAGTTCGGCGTGTACCCGCGCGCGTGGGCGGCCATTGTGGCCGGAAGACTAGGCCTGGGGGATCTGCGCGGGGTCGATGTGGTGGTCGATACCCAAAACGGCATTCCCTTCTTCGCGCGGCTGATTTCTGGCGCGCCGACGGTGCTATTGACGCATCATTGCCACCGCGAGCAGTGGCCCGTGGCCGGTCCGGTGCTCGGGCGGCTGGGCTGGTTCTTGGAATCGCGCGTGGCACCGCGGGTATATCGGGATTCGACCTACGTCACGGTCTCGCAGGCCTCGCGCGAGGATCTGGAGGCGCTCGGCATTGAGGGCGCACGGATCATCGCCAATGGTTTGGACCCCATTCCGGCGCACGTGCCTTCCCTCGAGCGCGAGGCGGATAAGCACCTGGTGACACTCTCGCGGCTAGTCCCACACAAGCAGATCGAGCACGCCATGGATACGGTGGCGCGCACGCCGGGCGCGGTTTTGGATGTGATTGGCTCGGGCTGGTGGGAGTCGAACCTGCGCGATTATGCCGAAAAGCTCGGCGTGACGGATCGCGTGCGTTTTCGTGGCCAGGTTACGGAAGACTATAAGCACGCCTTGCTCGCGCGTGCCGATGCCCACCTCATGCCCTCCCACAAAGAGGGTTGGGGCCTTGCCGTCATGGAGGCCGCCCAACATGGGGTTCCCACAGTAGGTTATGCATTTGGCCTGCGCGATAGCGTAATCGACGGTGAGACCGGGATCCTTGTAGAAGAAGAGGGCGACTTCGTGGCGGCCACCCAAGAGTTATTGGAGAACGCGGAGTTGCGCCGGCGCTTAGGTTCTAATGCCCGGGAGTTTGCCGCGCGCTTTTCGTGGGAGAAGACCGGCGCTGCCTTTGCGCAATTGCTCCAAGACCTAGTAGCGGGGCGGTCATCCACAGGGCGGTAAGCGCCCACGGCAGCTCGGGGCGCGGGGCGTCGGTCTCTGCGGCGATGGCGCCATCTATCACCACGACGCCCACCCCAAGTTCCGCAAGGCCTGCCATATCTTGGTCCTGCCAGGCGCGCAGCGCCGCGCGGTACTGCGGCGAGGCCTGATCGATGACCTCACCGTCCACGCTGAGCTCGCCGGATTCCACCATGGGCACGGCCTTGGAATAGGGATCGACCGCGACTCCTGGGGTCTCCCCATGCGGACCGCCATTCCCGGTGAGAATCTCCACCAAATTGGGCCGCTCAGGGAAAAACGCCAGGCGGCCGTCGATATCGCGCACCAACTGCTCATCCACCCCGGTATCGCGGGGAGTAAGCACGGCAAGGCGGGACGGGGCGGGAAGGACCTGGATCGTGGCGGCCACCAGCGCCAGCGCGGCTGGAATCTGTGGCAGCGCACCGATGGAGGCAACGTATAGCGGCAGCGCGAGCATCGTGAGTTTGTGGCTATCGCGCAAGAGTCCCGCCCCTGGAACGTTATCGATGGCCCATTCCAGCATGCCGGGCAGTAGCCAACATGCCAGCGCCCCACCTATGCCCAGCGCGGCTAGGACGGTCAAGCGCGCCGGGACGCGGTGGGCGCCCGCCAGTGCGAGGACTGCGACGAAGAGGCCGAATACGGCCAAGCCCAGGGCGGCCTCGCCATTCCAGATTCCGCCGAGGCGCAGCAGCGCGCCCACCGTGCCCACGTGTTCTTCGGCGCGCGGGGAAAAGGCCGCGACGGCGGCTGCGGCATCGCCGGGCACGCTGGGTTGGAAGAGACCTGGAACCAGCCACGGCAGCCACAAGAGGCAGCCCGCCAGGGCCACGCGCTTCCGGCAGGTAAACAGGGCGGTGACCACCGCAAATAACCCGCCGGTGGGGGTAAGCGATGCTCCCCACATGGCCAGCCATGCCAGCCAGCTGTGGCGGCGCCCCGCCCAGGCGATGACCGGGAGTAACCAGGCCGCAATGGCCAAGGACCACTGGCCTTGCAGGAGGCGTTCGATGACAAAGGGATTGGCCACCGCGATGGTCATCGCGGCCAGCGCCGCTACCGTGGTGCGAGACCACAGCGCGGCGGTGAGAGCGGCGGCCCCAGCGGCGGTAAAGATAAGGACCCGGGCGGTCCACGCGCCGCCGAGTAATGCCAAAAACCCATCTTGTGGTGCGTTGCGGGCTGGCAGGCTTCCCGCACCCAGCGCGGATGGGGTAAGCCCCGGATCGTTTAAGAGCACCATATCGCGCCAGAGGAATTCACCGGGCAGTGCGAAGGGCCAGCACACCGCGGCCACGAGAAGAATTCCCCACAGCCCGAGGAGGATGCGCCTAGGCGTGCGCGGCATCATGGGCGTCACGGTGGCGGCGCATGTACTGGTAGGCGGCGAAAATGAGCAGGGAAACGCCGATGGCCTTGCCCAGCCAGTCAACGGCCATCAGCCCCCGGATGGCGTAGATTACCGGGCGGACCTCAGCGAGGCGTTCCGAGCGGGTGTCCTCTGACCACCGGAAATCCGCTGCCAGCACGGAGCGATCCTCTGTGTCATCCTCTGCGATCAGGGTTCCCGCCTGCTGGATATCGGTGGCGAAAAAGACTTTGACGTTTTCCCGGACATCCACGATGGTGCCGGTGGTGGGCTCGACCGAAATATCGCGGCCTACGGTATAAAAAGGCTCGACAATGACGGTCGCATCCGCATCCAAGTCCAAAAGCTCGCGCGAGTGGCGGTCATAAAAACGGCTGGCGGGACCCTTCAACTGGAAATCGCCGGATTTCAGCTCGTCCGTTTTAGTGGTGCTGCCCAAATCTGCGCTGATATTGCTAAAGGTGTTCTTCAGCGGCAGCGGCTGTAAGTCCTGGTGATAGGAATAGATGGGGATGCCATCCATTTTTGAGTCGCCGGTAAAGTCCATCGGCGTGGATTCCTGGGCCAGGAAATCAAAAAATGCGTAGGAGCGCTGCTCGGTACCGGAGGGGAAGAAATAGGTCAGGCCGTCTCGTTCGAAGTCCTCCCGGGTCAGATCGGCGTTGAACTCGGGCAGGGCGAGGGCCCATTTATTGACCGGATCCGCTACCGGGAACGTGGATTCGCGGTTGAGCACCGAGTGCTGATCAACGGAGGCGATTTCCTCTTGGGAGTCCCCGTCTTTTCCGGCAAGCAGGCTGGTTACGGAATCGGTGGTGGCGATGGTGTCATCATCGTCTACCTCGCCGGTGGCAATGGTGCGCTCCAAGGTCAGCGGCCCGTGGTGCTGGTAGCACCACATCGGGGCGGATTTGTCGGCGCAGCGCGGGTCATCGCCGGATGCGGTAGCGGGGGCTTCACCGTCCATGAGGGCGCGCACGTCCATCCATACCGCATCGGTGGGTCCGCTCGAGGTGGAAAAATCTTGATCCAAGCCCAGCGGGCGGGTCCGGTTATTGTAGAGGGTCGGGGCGAGGGTACCAATGAGGAGGAAAATGATTGCGGCAATGACAACCCACGTCCGTGGCGAGCGTGGCCAAAGGTAGCGGCTCATTGCAGTACTATATCCAATCAGTTTCAGGTTTCCGGGGTAAAGGAGCAAGCGTGCGCACGCAGGCATCTGTGAAAAGACTACCCCAGCACCTGCCGGAGCTAGACGGCCTACGCGCGGTTGCAGCACTAGGGATCATTGTCACCCACGTATCCTTCCAAACCGGCACCGGGTGGGGATTTGCCGGGCGTTTCGATTTCTTCGTCGCCGTCTTTTTCGCCCTCAGCGCCTTTTTATTGTGGCGCCGGCGGGGGCTGCATACAGTGC
Source organism: Corynebacterium tuingiense (assembly GCF_046718165.1). Classification (NCBI taxonomy): domain Bacteria; kingdom Bacillati; phylum Actinomycetota; class Actinomycetes; order Mycobacteriales; family Corynebacteriaceae; genus Corynebacterium; species Corynebacterium tuingiense. The sequence continues at coordinate 2,212,152 of NZ_CP177101.1, read as the reverse complement.
GCGGCTATGCCCACTCCCGCATCGCGCGCTTGGCACCGGCCTATTACGCCTGCGTGGTATCGGTTTTGCTGCTGCTTCCCGATGCCCACTCCATCACCCCCACCCAGATCCTCGCCAACCTGACCTCCACGCAGATCTATGTGGTCGATGGCCTTGCCCCGGGCCTTACCCACCTCTGGTCCCTCTGCGTGGAGTTTTTCTTTTACCTGGTACTACCGCTTCTGGTGTGGGCCCTTGGCAGCCTGCCGCAGCGCTGGCGCATGGCCGTTATCGCCGGCGTTGCCGTACTGAGCTGGGGCTGGGGATTTATCCCCTTTGTCGCGGACTACGGCGAGGACCAGGTCAACTCGCAAATCTGGCCACCGGCCTATGCCTCGTGGTTCGCGGTGGGCATGCTGGCGGCGGAGGTGGAAGAAAGGGGCATCGGCAAGCGCACGGCGCGCCTCCTGCAGGTGCGCTGGGCCTGGGTTGTGCTGGCGGCAGTAGTGCTATGGGTAGCGAGCCGGGACTGGTTTGGGCCGGCCGGGTTGGTGCATCCGGAGCCGGCGGAATTTGCCCGCCGCATCATCGCCGGGGCGGTATTCGCGGCCTGCGTGGTAGTGCCGGTGGCCTTGGTTCCACGTGGAACCTCGTGGCTTACCTCGCCGCTGATGCAGGCGCTGGGCGCGTGGTCCTATTCCATTTTCCTGTGGCACGTGGCGGTGCTCGCCGTGGCCTTTCCGCTGACCGGGGTGGCGCTGTTTAGCGGGAAACCGCTGGATTTTTGGGTGATCCTTGCCGTCACGGTGATAGGCACCGTTGTGGTCTCTGCGGCGAGCTACACGCTTATCGAGCGCCCGGGCCGCGACCTTCTGATGGGCCGCGGCCGGGTCCGGGGCCGGGGCCAGGGCCGTCGGCGGCGAAAAGGCAGGCCAGCCCCGCGGCACATAAGCACATAAGCAGCACGGAATCGCCGGCATAGGCCCCTGAGGTCCACGGGGCTCGGGCGAGGATGGCCCCGGCCGCCGCTACCACGCCGCTGGCCAAAAAGGCCCGCGGAATGGTGGTCCAGCGCACGATGAGCCAGGCGGCCATGCCCGCAAGTACTGCCGGCCACCCCACCAGTGCCAGGCAGACCAGCGAGTACACCGCAGAGGCCATGCCGCCAGGATGTGGGTGCCAGGTGGGCTGCGGGCTGCGGCGCGCGGCGAAAAGCCGGCAGAACCCTAGCGCGGCCAGGCCCAGCGCGCCCCCAAAGAGCAGGGCGGCGCGGTAGGCAGGCTGCGCCTTAAAGGTCATGCGGAATTCCCCATGCGTGCCCGCAGGGACGATAAATGCCTGGGTGGCGGCATCGATCTCGTACGGGGCGAGCTCGGTATCGCCTATAAACCCGCGCAGGCCCTTATTAAAGGCGCGGCCGGTAATGAGCAGACGCTCATCCTCTGCAGCAGCGATAGAAAAATCGGTGAGGCGATAATCGCTCGGCGGGGTCCAGCCCTTCTCCGTCATGGACACCCACGCGCCGGTGGTGCGCACGCGGTGGACGCCGGGCTCGAGGCTCAGGGTGCTGCCGGGGGAGTACCGGTGGGAATCGATGAGCACCGGCTTGGTGGAATCCACGGTGACCTCCATGCGGCGCGGCACGGTGACATCGCGAATGAGCACACCGGTATCGTGCACCATCTGCTGGAAGAAGAATTGGTGCACATTCGGCGAGGTATCCGGTACGGTCACCACGCGCTCGATGGGGTGGCCTTCTACCTCCAGTTCCGCGATGCCGGTGCGGTGGGATAGCTCCACGCGGATGGCCTGGGAATCCCCGCCGGGCACGCGCACCGTCTTGGAGCGGAAGGGCTGGAGATCCACCTCTACTGCAGCACCACCCGAGCGCACCGTGACCGTGGTGGAGCTGGTGGCCATGAGTTTTAGGCGCGGTTGGCTGAAGTCACCGCGCAGCTCGATCCAGCCTTCATCGTCGCCGGGCGCGGGCCACCAGGCGGTGGAATTTTCCCCATCGACGGCGGCGGTGGCGGACTTTTCCGGTTGGGCGCCGCCAAAGGCGGTGGCGTCGGCGGCAGAAGAAGAGACCTCCACATCGCCGCCGTGGGTCTCCACCGTGGTCAGCGGGCCGGCGGAGGGATAATCGCGCAGGCGGTTATAAACGTGGCTGGGATCGTCTGTGGATAGCGGCGCCGAGGCGGCTCCATGGAGCGTGCCGTAATTGCGATCCACCAGCGTGGGGGTATCGGTGACGATATCGGCATCCTTGTCCACCAGTTCGCGGGCGGCCGGGCCATTATGGGCATCGAGGAAGGCCAGCGCCTCGCCGCCACCAGCCACGCGGACGGGATCGGTTGAGGTCAATGCCATGGAATGCTGCTCGAGCATAATCACATCGACCTCGCCAAAAGTATGCACCTCACCGCCAAATTTACTGCTCAAGGTGTCATTATCGGCGCCAAAGAGATCGTGGCGCACCATCACCGCACCGATGCCTAGGCGCTGCAAGGCACGCACGCCGCTGGCCGGGTCCTCCTCAAGCGCTGTCATCACGCCATCGAGGCCCCGTATGGCCTCCGGGGGTACGAGGGGAATGGCATCGCGAACGGCCCAGGGGACATCAAGAAGCGGCTGCGCCGGCTCATCGCGGGTCCAGCCCCACTCTTGCCGCGCGAAGGAGGCCTCAGGATAGATCAGGGTGCGCGTATTCTCCGCGTGCTCGTTGATGTAGTCCGTGGCTTGGTGCCAATAGTCCGGCACCTCGTCATAGGCGCCTAAGGGCAGCAGCCGCTGCGACCAGGCTGGGGAGAGGGCGCTGATGCACACGAGCAGCACCAGCGCGCCCACGGTCTGCTTCTTGGTGGGCCGCAGCCCAGTGGGCAGCGGCAGGCGCTGGCAGGCGCGGGCAAAGCCCAACAGCAGCGGGATGCGCACCAACGGATCGAATTTGTGCAGGTTGCGCAGGGGAGCCAGCGCCCCATCGAGCGCGTCGAGGTACCACGCCGCCTGGCAGCCCAAAATCGCCACGCCGGTAATGAGCATGATGGACCACACGCGGGGCAGTCGGCACAGGCCATAAATGCCTATCGCGGCCACGGCCATGGTGATAAGGACAAAGAAGGCAGAGGTCGCGAGCTCGTTGCCGGCGATGCGCTCGGCATCCGCAAACGGCGACCAGCTCGTCGTCCCGCGCAGGATTTCCGGCAGGTTCAGCCACCGGGTGGTCACGCGGGAGGATTCGATAAATTCCGTAAACGGCGGGGCGTAGCGGCCCAAGATTATAAGCGGGCCAATCCACCACGCGGATACGCACAGGCAGCCAAGCAACCAAGCCGCGCCGGGCTTGAAGGCGCGGCGGTAGGCCACGATGACAAGCGCCGGGGTGCACGCCGCGAGCGTGGCAGTGGCATTGACCGCGCCCATCAGCGCCACGGGAATCGTGGCGGCGGCAGCATCGCGCCAGGTGAGTTTTTCCCGCAGGAAGGGCAGGATGACCCACGGGGCTAGCATGACCGGCCAGGTTTCAGAAGAAATGGCCGTCAGCGTGGACAGCGAGCGCGGGGACAGGGCATAGAGCATCGCCGCCACCCAGACCCACCGGCCGCGCAGGCCTATCCGGGTGGCCAGCTTGTAAAAGCCACTAAAGCCCACGCTTAAGACCAGCACCCACCACAGGCGTTGGGCTATCCAATCCGGCAGGGGCTCGGTTAAAACAAAAAAGGGGCCCTGTGGGAAGAGGTAACCGTAGGCCTGGTTCTGCAGCTGCCCCAGGGTAAAGATATCGGTATAGGCATCAAGCGCGCCGCGCAGGAAGTGCCACGGGTTGGCGGCCAGATCGTGTTTGGTATCGGCGGCGGTCAGCCCCCACGGTTGTACCGCGAGGATGAGCGCCAAGGCAATAATGCCGAGCGGGTAGGGCCGGGAAAGGCGCGCGCAGCGGTGGCGTAGGGCGCGGGCTAGTGTGCGGTAGCGGTGTACATAGGAACCGCTATGTGGGCCCCGGGGGAGCTGATTGGTCCGGTCATGCACGCCGGTGCGCCCATCTAATTGCGGGAACCGTATTCAGGCCCGCCCAGCACTGCATCATCGGCGGAGACCGCATTGCCCTCGGGCACGGTATCGCTGCCGGAGAACTGGGCGATGCCGATGATGGTGATAATGCCCAGGGCGATGCCCACAACAGCGCTACCCACAGCGGGGCCGAGGGTGCGCTTGTTTAAAGAATCGGATTCCAGAGCCATGGCTAAAGATAGTAGCAGCTACTTAGAAGTATTCCGGATCGTCATCTTCCGCGTCTTCATCGTTTTCTTGCGGGACGATAAAGACGGGTAGGCCTGCGTTGCGCACGATCTGGTCCGCCGTGGAGTTGGTCCACCAGGCGCGAAAGCCGGTGAGCGCGCGGGTGCCGGTCACGATGACATCCACGTCAAGCTCGTGCGCGGCATCCACGATCGCCGAAGATATGGTGGTGGCGGATTCCACGAGGTGGGCGCGACCGGCTAGGCCTAGGTTTTCGGCCAATTGGGTGCCTTGGCGGCAGATTTTCAGAGCCTCTTCGTAGGCGGGATCGTCTTCCACGCTATCGGGGGACACGGTGGACTGGTGCATGCCCGTGCGGCTCACGGCGCGTGCGGTTTGGCGAGCCACCGGTTCCCAAGCGGTGAGGATTTCCACCGTGGAGGGGCGTAAAAGCTGTGCGGCGTACTCCAAGGCGCGGTCGGCGCGTTCGGTGCCATCATAGGCAATTAACATTGTTTTGCCGTTACTCATGTCACTAGTCTACCCACCGCTTGGGACAGTTCGCGAGGAATGCTGCACACTGGAAGGCATGACATATTCCCGCATCATTGCCAGCTTGGGCCTCGTGGCGGTGCTTAGCGCCTGCTCTAATTCCACCTCGGAGGAGGACAAGGCACACGACTCCGCGGCTCCCGCGCCCTCGTCGTCCGATACCGCCGCATCCGCCACGGATGCGGTCCCAGCACCAGCGCCGGAGGATATTCGCGCCACCGCCGCCTCGGTTCTTATGCCGCCGGCGACCAGCTATGAGGATGCCAAAGCCAAGTTGGAGGCCGGCGTGGGAGGAATTTTCATCCCCAGTTGGGCGGATCCTGGCTTGCTAGAAGAAGAGGGCCGGAATATTAACGCCCTGCGTGCGGAGGTAGGTCGCGATTTTGAGGTCGCCATCGACTTCGAGGGCGGGCGCGTGCAGCGTTTTTCAGAAATCCTGGGCGAATATCCCTCCGCGCAGCAGATGGCGGCGGAAAACTCGCCGGAGCAGGTAGAACAGCTGGCAGGGGACATCGGCAAGCGCCTCATGGACTACGGCATCAACGTGGACTTCGCGCCGGTACTCGATGTCGATGGGGATGACCTCGAGGTTGTGGGCGATCGCGCCTTTTCCACCGATCCCGCCCAAGCCGGTGAATACGGCGCCGCCTTCGCCCGCGGGCTGGATGCAGCCGGGGTCAAGGCCGTATTCAAGCATTTCCCAGGCCATGGACGAGCCTCGGGCGATACCCACCTGGCGGAGGCCATTACCCCGCCGCTCGAAGAGCTTGAGAACCATGAGTTCATTCCCTTCCGGAATGCCATGCCCGCAGCACCGAATGCGGCGCTGATGATGGGCCACCTCGCGGTGCCGGGCCTGGGCGATGGCCAGACCCCTGCTTCCATCCTGCCGGAGGCCTATGGCCTTGCCCGCGAGGCCTTAGATTATGACGGCACCATCTATACCGATGATATTGGCGGCATGGCGGCCATTTCGGACTCGCTTCCGCTTGCCGATGCCGTCATTACCTCCCTCGCCGCCGGTGCCGACATGCCCCTGTGGTCCACCGAGGCCGATATCAACGCCGTGATCGATGCCGTCGTGGGCGCAGTCGATGAGGGCAGATTGAACCCTGAGCGCCTTGGTGAAGCCGCCCACCATGTCCACACTGGGGACAGCGACTAGGAAAAACGCCCCTGCACCCGTTAACCTTTAAAGCGTGAAGAAGGCAGAAGGAAAAAACGGTGCAAAGGGCTGGCTCATCACGCTTGGCGTGATCGTGGGTTTTGTCCTCATTGCGGGCATCGCTTATGCCTGGGATGTCATAGCAAACCAGGACAAGATCCCGCGCAGCGTCTCCGTTGGCGGCGTGGATATCTCCGCCATGGAGCGCACCGCCGCCGTGGCCAAGCTTGAGGACGAGCTCAAGGACGTTGAGACCCAGCCCGTGACCGTGACCGCCGGTAAACTGCAGTCTGATTTTATCCCTGCCGAATCCGGCCTGGCCTTGGATAATCAGGCCGCCGTCGATGGCATTGAGGAGCCTTCGCTCAACCCGATTACCCGCCTGGCCAGCTTCTTTCGCTCTACCGAAGATATCCCGGTAGAAACCGATGTAGACGATAATAAGCTGCAGCCCACCCTTGACCGCGTAAAAGACGAGCTTTCTACCGAGCCGGTCGACGGCATGCTGGAGCTTAATGATGGTCAGCTCAAGGTCACCGATCCCACGTTGGGGCAGACCGTAGAAGGCACCGAATTGCACGATGCGGTGGCAGCGAATTGGCTCGATAAGGCTGGCGTGCAGGTGGAGCCGGAAGAAATTGAGCCGGCCATTAATGACGCGGCCATTGAAAAGATGCGTACCGGTGACGCCGCCAAGGCCCTGGATAATCCGTTAACCTTGAAGGCCCAAAATAACGTAACCGCCACGCTCAATAAGCCGGAGATTTCCCAGTTCACCAGCATTGAGAAAAAGGATGGTAGGCTGCACCTAGTAGTCGATAGCAACCGCGCGCAGCAATTGCTGCAAGAGCGCACCGATGGCGCCGATGTGCCTGGCGTGAACGCCAAAGTGAAATTCGCTGGTGGCTCCAAGCAGGTCACTCCCTCCCAGGACGGCGAGATTATTGACTGGAAGCCGACCATGGAAGGCTTTGACAAGCGCGTGACTGGCGATGACCGCGAGTGGGACGCTACCTACAAGCCGGACCCAGCCGAGTTCACCACCGAAGACGCCGAAAACGCGACGTTTAACGATACCGTGGGCGAGTTCTCCACCGGTGGCTTCTCTTCTGCCTCCGGCCGCAATATTCAGCTGGTAGCCCAAGAGGTCAACGGTGCCGTTGTGAACCCAGGTGAGACCTTCTCCCTCAACGGCTATACCGGCCCCCGCGGCACCGCGCAGGGCTATGTGGAATCCGGCATCATCATCGACGGCCATTCCGGTACCGCCGTGGGCGGTGGCATCTCCCAGTTCGCCACCACGCTGTATAACGCCGCGTACTTCGCGGGCATGCAGGATACCGCGCACACCCCGCACTCGTACTACATTTCCCGCTACCCGGCCGGCCGCGAGGCTACCGTGTACGAGGGCGCCATTGACCTGCAATTTACCAATACTTTCAATACCCCAGTGCAGATCGAGACTAATTTTGGCGGCGGCGAAATCACTGTCCGCTTGAAAGGCACCAAGACGGTAGAGGTGGAATCCATCAATAACGGCCGTTGGGCCAAGACCGAGCCACAACCGAGGTCCGTGCCAGGCAGCGACTGTTCGCCATCATCCGGTGCCCCGGGCTTTACGACGTCCGATACCCGCATCATCAAGGATCTCAGCGGCAAGGAGCTTTCCCGAGAGACCAAGACCACGGTCTACGATCCGCAGCCCATCGTGCGGTGTAGCTAGCTAGCGGCTACGCCTCAGGGCATGGGTTAGCCGTGGGGTGGAAGACATCGTGCGCGGTAGCCTCGGCGACAATGAGAATTGATTCACCACAGCATCCCGCCGCGGCCTCGACAGGTTTATCGACGTGGAAGAATCACTAGAGTCCGCCCTACCATCAAACCGAGCGCCCGAAGAAAAACCGACCTACTTAATTCGCGAAGCAACCCGATCCCCCATGATCACAAGACCCAAAAACATGCCAATACCAAGCATAATGGTTACGGTGAAAACAACCTCGCTATTAACATCCACCCTTGCCCATAAAACAACTAGATTAACGACGGATCCCAGAGCAAAGTAGACAGCAAGAAGCATGAAATAAAAGGAAGTAGAACGATGTGCTGCCTTCCAAGCTTCTCGAGAACTTAACGTGTTAGACGTCATGATACCAGGCATCCTGCTGTAATCCCATGACTTAAAGCTTCCCTTGGGTGACTCCTTAGAGATGAAGAAGCACAACAAACTCAAAACATTAAAAACAATAATGATAAAAACTGTCGAAACAAGCATTAAAGTCTCTTTTCTACCCTTTGGAACATTTTCGGCCTGAGCAGTAGCAAATTTAAATACGAGATACTCGCCAGCATGAATTAATCTGGCACGTGGGATCTATAGCGCCGACGCCCCACTTCGACACCTCCAAAGTAAATAGTAGCGGACCCTAAGTACATCACGAGGGCGCCCGCCATCGCCATAGAGAAACTAATTAACCCCATAAAAACAGCTATGCCTACATGAAAGGCAATCCCGACAAATAGCAAAATTACTTTCGCCCGCACATTAGAAATCCAAGCTTCTGCCAGCAATAATTCGAGCAACAGAGTACCCCAAGTTAGCGCAATCACGGTCTGAAGTGTCCCAGGTTTTGTTCCGTTTGAGTAGATGGGAAAATCTGGAACATGCCAAGGAAATTTGACCAGGATGCGAAGGACCGTGTGGTCCGTCTCGTAGAGGACCGCATCTTGGCGGAAAATATGTCGATGCAGGCCGCGTGCCAGGCAGTAGGCCCAAAGCTGGGGGTTTCATGGCACACGGCTCGTCAATGGACCCAGCAGGCCCGCCGTGCCGGGAGCATCCCAGAACCTGTGTGTGAAGATTTGGCTGCCGAAAACGCGAGGCTACGTCGTGAAAATCAAGAGCTACGCGATACTAATGAGTTGTTGAAGGCTGCCTCGGCTTTTTTCGCGTCGGAACTCGACCCGAAACGTCGGAAATGATCCGGTTCATCGATGAATACCGGAATCGTTTCTCTGTCGAGTTCATCTGTAAGACGTTGAAAAATAACCGGGCTGGTGGGTTTATCACCTCGCGTGGTTATCGCCAGTCCAAGGCTCGTGGGTTAAGTGCTCGTCGACTTCGTGACGGCGTGCTGGTTGAACGCATTGGTGCTGTTCATCGGGACAATTACGGTGTTTACGGCGTGCGGAAAATGCGGCATGCGCTTCGCCGTGAAGGAATCGATATCGGGCGTGAACACGCTACCCGACTGATGCGCCTGTGGGGTTGCCCGCAAATCGTGGACACCTAGTCAAGCTACCTAGTGGTTAGGCAGCTATTTCTTCTTCGTTTCTGGTTTGGGTGGTGTGGTTTTCGAAATCGACGGGGCTGACCATCCCGAGGGCGGAGTGCCGGCGGCGACGGTTGTAGACCACTTCAATCCAGTAGGCAACGGCCTTGCGGGCAGCATCGCGGGTTGGCCAGCGCTTCCGGTCGTAGAACTCGGTTTTCAGCGTCGACCAGAACGACTCGGCCATCGCGTTATCGAAGCACACCCCGGTACGCCCCACAGACTGAACAACACCTAGGTTGCGGCACACCTCCCAGAGCTTCTCACTGGTATATTGCGTCCCCCGGTCAGCGTGAAACACCAGCCCGTCAGGAACATCACCGCGCAGCGTATGCGCCATCCGCAGTGCTCGTTCGACCAAACTTGTATCTTGCACGCTATCCATAGCCCAGCCCAGTACCCTGCGGGAATGGCCATCGCGAACTGCGCATAAGTACAACCAACCCTCGCCGGTGCGCAGGTAGGTAATGTCCGACATCCATACCCGGTTGAGTTCGCCGGTATCAAACATGCGCTTTACCAGGTCAGGAAGACTCGACTTACGTTTAGATTGAATCGTTGTCACGGGCACAAAAGCACGCGGTGAAATCCCTTCAATTCCCATCAGGCGCATCCGCTTAGCCACAGTCTTACGATTCACACTGATCTGGTAGCGATCGGCGAGTTCTGCGGTAATCCGCGGAGCACCATAGACCTCATCGGAGTCTTTCCAGATCTGATGAATCTTACGATCAACATCATCGTAAAAAGATGTCCGATCATCATTACCGGATAAGCGTTGCTGCTGCATATGGGCCCATTTGTAGTATCCAGACCGAGATACCTTCAACAAGCGCGCCATGCGCTTGATACTGAAATTCGCCTTCTCCTGCTGCATTAACTCGAACTTTTCTGATCGCGTTGCTTTGCGGCGAAGAAGGCTGTCGCTTTTGACAAAAACTCGTTATCCATCTTGGCTTCTGCCAGCTCACGACGCAGACGAGCGTTCTCAGCACGAAGATCCGCCTCGCTTAGCCCATCAGAGGATCCTCGGCGTTGACGCTCATTTTTCACCCACCGGCCTAAAAGGCCAGGTGCGACACCAATTTCTTTGGCTACATGAGCAATCGGGCGTTCTGACTCGATTACTAGGTTTGCGGCTTCACGCCGGTACTCAGGCGTGTATTTCTGGCGTTGTTGACTCACAATGAACATCCTCTCCTACGGACACAAAATCCGCACTAATCGGGTGTCCACCAAACGAGGGTAACCTCACCTGGCCGGTGTTTCTGGCAAAGGCAAAGGCGGATCACCGATTACAACCCGAAAAGCTAACGTGCCTGATTTGCGCCCGGACTTGGTTGAGCGTGAATTTAAAGCCCGGGGCCCGAATAAGCTGTGGGTGGCCGACATTACGTATGTGCGCACGAAGAAAGGCTTTGTGTATGCCGCGTTTGTCACCGACGTTTACTCCCGACGGATCGTTGGGTGGGCGTTATCAGACTCGATGCGGACTTCAAGCACTGCCGCTGCAAGCTCTCAACCAGGCAATCGTGTGTGCTGAGGAAACAACAGGTCTCATTCATCATTCGGATCACGGATCGCAGTATGTCAGCGTGGTCTACAACCAGCGACTTGCCCAACACGGGATCACTGCTTCCACCGGAAGTGTGGTGACTTATATGACAATGCACTGGCTGAAAACGTTAACGGCCCCTCATAAGAACGAACTCATCCATACTCGCAGGTGGAATGATGTTATCGAGGTAGAAATTGCGACGTTCGAGTGGGTGTCATGGTGGAACGAGACAAGGCTCCACCAAAGCTTGGGATACCGAACCCCAGCCGAGGTGGAAACCGAATTTTGGAAGCAGACCCCGCCACGGGCAATAATGGAAATCAAGGCAAATGCCTAGGAACAAAACTCGGGGCACTTCAGACACTATCCATACTTAGCGTGACGAAAACTCCTAACGCCACCATCGATTTTCCGATGCCAAAGTACCTAGTAAACGAAACCCAGGCTAGGCTGGCCCAAAAAGAGTTATCCGATGACGTACTAATACCATGCATTTTGCTGCATTTACCTAATGGGCATAGTGCTACCGAAGTAAACGCAGCACTTACTAAAGCAATTGCTACCTTGCCAAGCCATCTCAAAGGCTCACTTACCTGGGATCAGGGAAGTGAAATGGCCTGCCATAAGGCCTTTTCCGTAGCTACAAACTGTCCCGTGTTCTTCTGTGATCCTGGCTCACCGTGGCAGCGAGGCACCAATGAAAACACCAACGGACTACTAAGGCAGTACTTCCCTAAAGGAACAGACCTAAGCGTCCACAGTGCAGCAGACCTAGAATTCGTCGCCATGCAACTCAACCGCCGTCCCCGCAAAACCCTGGACGGTCAAACACTAGCCGAGAAAATGGCCGCACTGATAAACTCAACCGAAACATAGAAAGTGTTTCCACGACCACTAGAATCCGCCCCGCGCAGCCTAAAACGAGAAACCCCCACGGCGCTGCAACGCCATAAACGTGGGGGCTCTGCATCAGTCAGAAAGGAAACTGAAAAGCTGATGCACAGCTATAATAACAGCCCAGATCACACGGGCGCTAAATTCTTTTTCAGCTACGCTTTTAGCTACATATCGCTGGGTACAGAGTCAGTACAGCCCCACCCTGCAAAAGTGTTTATGCAGGTAGTGGGGATTTTTTGAGTGGAGCCGACGACGGGAATCGAACCCGCGCCAGCAGCTTGGGAAGCTGCAGTTCTACCATTAAACTACGTCGGCACTGCGCTAAATGCGCTTTCCCTACTATACACCTTAGGTAGGGGATTGAGTAGAATTGGGTCCGTGCTTCTTTCAGATCGTGATATTCGTTCCGCCGTTGATTCCGGAGAGCTGGGCATTGAGCCCTTTGATAGTGAGCTTATCCAGCCTTCTTCCGTTGACGTGCGCTTGGATAAGTACTTCCGGGTATTCAATAACTCCCGCTATACCCACATTGACCCCAAAGCGGAGATGCCGGAGCTTACCACCTTGGTGGAGGTAGAAGAGGAGCAATCCTTCATTCTCCACCCCGGCGAATTTGTCCTTGGTGCCACGCTGGAGAAATTCACCCTTCCGGCTGACCTGGCTGGACGGCTGGAGGGAAAGTCCTCGTTAGGGCGGCTGGGTCTTTTGACCCACTCCACCGCGGGCTTTATCGATCCCGGCTTTTCCGGTCACATCACCCTGGAGCTTTCCAATACTGCGAACTTGCCCATCGCGCTGTGGCCGGGGATGAAGGTGGGCCAGCTTGCTATCTTTAAGATGACCTCGCCGGCGGAAAGTCCGTACGGTACGGGTGCCTTGGGATCGAAATACCAGGGCCAGCGCGGGCCAACGCCATCAAAGTCTTACCTGAACTTCCGCAGGGATTAATCTGGTATTTACATAAAATCTCTAGGATGAGGTTTTATGCGGATGACTGTTATTGGCACCGGGTACCTGGGTGCTACCCATGCCGCCTGCATGGCGGAATTGGGGCATGAAGTTTTAGGTGTCGATGTAGACGAGGATAAAATCTCCGTCTTGCAATCGGGCAAGGTTCCGTTCTTCGAGCCAGGGCTGCCGGAGGTGCTCGAGCGCAATATCGCTGCTGGGCGCTTAGGATTTAGCACGAATTATGACGAGGCCGCACAGTTTGCCAACGTGCACTTTCTCGGCGTGGGAACCCCGCAGCGCCGCGGTTCCTATGCGGCAGACATGACCTATGTCAAGGCTGTCATCACGGATTTGGTACCCAAGCTGCGCGGGGAACACGTTATCTTCGGCAAATCCACCGTTCCGGTCGGTACGGCGGCGGAGCTCCAGGAACTTGCGGACGGTTTAGCGTCCGAGGGAACTCGCGTGGAAATCGCGTGGAATCCGGAATTTTTGCGCGAAGGTTATGCGGTGCACGACACCATTACCCCGGACCGCATTGTCATTGGCACCCGCGAATCAGAATCCCGCGCGGAAGAGCTTGCCCGCGAGATCTACGCGCAGCCGTTAGCGCAGGACACGCCCTTCATCGCGACTGATCTGCAGACCGCGGAGCTGGTGAAAGTATCCGCCAACGCTTTTTTGGCCACCAAGATTTCCTTCATCAATGCAGTCTCCGAGATTTGTGAGATCGCGGGGGCGGACGTGGTGGCGTTGGCGGATGCCATTGGCATAGACAAGCGCATTGGTCGCAAGTTTCTCGGCGCGGGCCTGGGCTTTGGCGGTGGATGCCTGCCCAAGGATATCCGCGCCTTTATGGCGCGCGCCGGTGAGCTCGGCGCTGATCAAGCGCTGACCTTCCTGCGCGAGGTGGATGCGATTAATATGCGCCGGCGCGATCGCATGGTGGATATGTCTAAAGAAGCCTTCAATGGCTCGCTTTTGGGCCACCGCGTCACCGTGCTGGGCTGTGCCTTTAAGCCGAACTCGGATGATGTGCGGGATTCGCCGGCGCTCTCTGTGGCTGGGTCCTTGTCCTTGGCGGGTGCGGCGGTGACCGTCTATGACCCTGAGGGCATGGACAACGCTAAGAAGGTTTTCCCCACCTTGGACTATGCCGCCGATACGGAATCCGCCTTGCGGGAGGCGGAATTGGTCATCCTGGCCACCGAATGGCAGCAATTTAAGGATCTGGACCCGAATGAGGCTGGCGAGCTCGTGGATAATAAGCACATTATCGATGGCCGCAATGTACTCGACGTTGCGGCCTGGTCCAACGCCGGTTGGAAGATACAGGCGCTGGGCCGCACGCTTTAGCGGCGGCGCGACGGGACCGTAAACGCGGCAATCAGCGTGGTAATTGGGACTGCGAGGGTCAGCGCCATGGCACCGACGCCGGAGCGCAGGAGCTCGGTGGCGACGAGATCGCTGCTAAGTATTTGCCCCGCGGGGCGTTCGGCGGCGGTAATGAGCAGGAGCAGGGGCAATGCGGCGCCGGTATAGGTCAAAATGAGGGTATAGACCATCGAGGCAATGTGGTCGCGGCCGACCCTCATGGCGGATAAGAAAAGCTCTAGCGGTGTGGCCGCGGGATCGGATTCGTGCAGCTCGGTGATGGTGGAGGCTTGGGCAATGGCGACATCGGCAAGGCTGCCCAATGCGCCGACGACGAAGCCACACAGCAGCACGCCCAGGATGGAAACATTGGGCATATATAACAGCAGCTTGAGGTTATCTTCGGAGCTAAAGCCTTGCAGCTGCGAACTATCGATGGCCGCCCAAGCCAGAAACGCGGCGAGGGCCAGCGCAGTCAGTGAACCGCCGACCGCAGAGGCGGATTTCCAATTCACGCCGTGGACAAGCGGCACGGCAAGGAGAATGATGGCGGTGCAGGCGGCGAGCGCCACCCACAGGGGATTGGTGCCCGCGATGAGCGCTGGGATGAGGAAGCTGAAGACGATACCAAGGCTCAACCCCAAGCCGATGATCGCGCGCACCCCATGCCACGCAGCGAAAGCGATGATGACAATAGCGATGACCACTCCCCACAGCAGGAGGCTATTGCTGCGCTGATAATCGGCAAAGGCATAGGATACTGCCCCGGCAGGATCGGTGGCCTTGGATAACACGATGTCATCGCCCGGCTGCAATTCTGGGTCGCCCGCGTTGCCGTAGGTGACCAATTGGGTCATCTTTCCCTCGTCCTCGCCGGAGGTGATCTTCACCAGCGCCCGGTCACAGTCCACTTCTTCCTTTTCCGGAATCAGCGGCGGGGTATCGAAGGCCAGGCCGGTCTGCTCCGATTGGCACGCCGAATGGTCGGTCTTCTCCACAGTTCCCTCGACCTGCGGGTGGTTCAGCGCGTAGGTGGACTCGAACTCCTCCGAGGTGTGATCAGAGGCGGCACTAGAGGGCCAGAGTAGGACGAGGCCTATCAGCATGGCGATAAGGGTCGCACCGATGGCGGTGACCAGGCCAATGCGCCACGGGTGGCCGGATACCTCCTGGGCCAGCTGAATTGGATTTAAGCGTTCTACCGTTGACCGGTTCTGCGCATGCCCGCTGGGCCCCGACCGACGCTGCGCTTGCCGATGCCGCGAAGCCGAGCCCGAAGTGGAATTAGAAACCGAGGAATGCCGTCCCATACGATGTATTGTGAACGATTATCACTGCAATTGCCAATCGCCTGCTGGGGTGCTATTGGCGGTAGCTTACTAAGAAATTGCCCAAGCGTTCGATGGCGTTTTCTAATTGGGAGGCCCAAGGCAGCGTGACCACGCGGAAGTGATCCGGGTGCGGCCAGTTGAAGCCGGTGCCTTGGACCATAAGGATCTTTTCCGCCTTGAGGATGTCCAACATGAGTTTGGAATCATCGTGAATGTCATAGACATTGGGATCCAAGCGTGGGAAGAGATACAACGCGCCCTTCGGCTTTACTGCGGAGACACCCGGAATTTCGTTGAGTTTGTCATAGGCGATATTGCGCTGGCGCAGCAATCGTCCCCCAGCCCCGGTGAGCTCGAAGATGGATTGGCGGCCGCCCAGCGCCACTTGGATGGCGTGTTGCGCGGGAACATTCGGGCACAGGCGGGTACCTGCCAGCAATTCGAGCCCCTCAATGAGTCCGTACGCATGATGCTTCGGGCCCGTAATGACCATCCAGCCCGCGCGGTAGCCGCATACTCGGTAGGCCTTGGACAGGCCATTAAAGGTAAAGGTCAAGAGATCGGGGGCCAGCGAGGCGATGGAGATATGCTTCGCATCGTCATAAAGGATGCGGTCATAAATCTCATCGGCCAAGATGAGTAGGTTGTGCTCGCGCGCGATATCCACGATTTGTTGCAGGACCTCGCGCGAATACACCGCACCGGTTGGGTTATTCGGGTTGATGACCACGATGGCCTTGGTCTTTTCGGTGACCTTGGATCTAATATCCTCGATAGACGGATTCCATTCATCTTCCTCATCACATAGGTAGTGCACTGGGGTACCACCGGCCAGCGAGGTTGCTGCCGTCCACAGCGGGTAATCCGGCGCCGGGATGAGAATCTCATCGCCATTATTGAGCAACGCCTGGGTGGTCATGGTGATGAGCTCGGATACGCCATTGCCCAAGAAGACATCGTTAATATCAAAAGGTGGGAAGTCCTCGAGCTCATAGCGCGTGACGATGGACCGGCGGGCCGAGCTAATGCCTTTGGACGTGGAATAGCCCTGGGAGGTGGGTAAGGCGCTGATCATATCGCGCATGATGACATCGGGTGCATCGAAACCAAATACGGCAGGGTTGCCGGTATTGAGCTTTAAGATGGTGTGGCCATCTAGCTCCATTCTCTCCGCTTCCGCTGAGACCTCACCGCGAATATCGTAGGCGATGCCTTTTAGTTTTTCGGACTGGTCAAAGATGCGGGGTGTGGGAGAAGTCATGGCCATATTGTGCCATCTTTCACAGCGCTAAGAAGGATTGCAGCGCAACTCAGTGCTATTTTTTATTCCACTTGCTGATTTGCTTCTTCGCCATTTCCATAGCTTGACCAGTAATTTCACCGGCCTGCTGGCGGCGCTCGGCCCACATTTTCTTCTCTAATTCTTTTTGGTGCGCCCGCTCGTGAGCCGTCAGTGCACGGATTTCGCGCTGTTGTTGGCGCTCAATTTGCCGCACCGACGGGGCATGCCACGATTGCGGGCCTATCTTGGCCACGTACAACAGGATCCACACGATGGGAATGAGCGCTGCGGCCGCGGCGCCGCCCGCCAGCAGCCACGGGCTATTCATGGTGGCGCTCAGCGCGACAAGAGTAGGCGATGCCGCGAGCAGAACCACCGAGCTGGTCAGCGCGGTAGCGATGCGGGGCTTTTTCGCGGCATTAAAGGCGCGGTCCACATCGCCTTGGGAGTAGATCTTTACCTCTTGCGAGCCGGTCGCAGGGATATCGCTGAAGATCGGTGCCAGGTCCTTCTGAGTCACGGCCTGCATGACGCTATCGGAGCGCTCCTCAAACTCGTCCATGGACAAGCGGCCTTCGCCCACTGCGCGGGCTAGATCGGTCAGGGCATCGTTGCGCTCTGAATCGGATAAACGCAGTGTCCGGTCATAAGGGGAGGATCCGTAGCTATTAGTCACAGTCACCATAATAGACAAGCTGATTCAAAAAGAATATGCCCTGCCACGGTGGCAGGGCATGGCTTCTAGCGTGGAGTACACAGGCTAGAGTTCTTGCGACTCTTCTTCCTTATCGTCCTCGTCAGAATCCGGTTTCTTCTGTGGATCGGATTCATCAACCGTCTTGGAGTCCTTCCTTCCCACCAAGTTGGCCAGGAACGGGAAGATGGCAACGGTCAATGCGCCACCGGCGACGAAGATCGAGGCGGTTTCTTGCTTCATCAGTTCGGAGTTAACCGCCAGCGAGGTTACGGCGACGATGATCGGCAGGCCGGTCGCCGTGTACAAGCTGACCTGGAGGCGCTCGCGCACCGTTTCAATTTCGGAGCCGGTATGGCCCACATTTTCGCGCAGGAATACCGGCAGGCCGCGGGTGACAAGAATAAGCGCCGGGATGCCCAGTACCTTCCCCGGGTTATTAGCGATGGTATCCCAGTTAATCGTCATGCCAGAGACCACGAAGAAGACCGGGATGAGCATGGAGTGAAAGACCACATCGAGGCGGTGTTCTAGCCGGCGATGGAATTCATCCGGAATGATGCGGTTCAAGATAATGCCGGCGGCGAAGGCACCCAGCACGATGTCTAGCTCAAAGACCGCCGTGACGGCCATGAGCGTGGCAAGGATCAGAATGATGAGGCGCAAAATGGTCTGGTTGGTGGAACCCGCACCGGAGATAAACGCCGCTTTAACCCACGGAATCGTCGTGGCAATGGCCGCCGGCATGATGGCGACGGCCACGGCGATGCCGATGAACGCAAGCATAATTAGCAGCGTGGTCCACGTGGAGCGCGTGCTCAGCAGCAGCGCCATCGCGGTAATGGGGGCGACCTCACCAATAGCACCGTGAATCATGACCGATTTGCCCACTTTGGTCTCGAGCACGCGGTCCTGCTTCAACATGGGTTGCAGCGTTCCCAGTGCCGTGGACGTCAGCGCGAGCGCCACCACGATGGCACCTGGGACATTATCGACCAAGAAGTACGCACCGATGCCGCAAGCCACGAGGCAGATAAGCCAGGTGGACAGCGCGGTTCCCGCCTCTTTGGTCTTGAGCGTAGAAATCTCGATCTCAAAACCGGCGAGCAAGAACAGCGCACCAACGCCCAGCTCTTTCAGCATGCTGATGCCGGCATCCTCATGCGCGACATCCAAAAGCGATGGGCCGATGACCATGCCAAAGATGATCAAAAGGGCAACGGCCGGCAGCCGGTTGCCCAACATGAACGACACTATGGGCGCCAACAGCGCCGCTAACATGATCCAGGCAAAGGAAACGAGGCTAGTGGTGTTTTCCGTCGCACCCGCTGCCAGAACAACAGTATCCGCAGCCCATCCCACATCTAAATGCATGGATCACAGCGTACGCACTCATCCCTGCACATGCCTACTCGGTATTCGTGTCTTTCGGCGGCGTGGGTGGCTTCGGCGGTTCCGGTGGCTTGGGGGCCTTGGGAGGCTCTGCGCTTGCCGATGGCGCCGGTGGTGCAGGCGGAGTGGATGGCGCGGACGGCGCGGACGATGCCGGCGGAGCCGGCGGGGCTGGCGGGGCTGGCGGGGCTGGCGGCGCAGCTGCCTCGGGTTTTTTGTCAGCCTGCGGTGGCTTTGGCGCTGCCGGAGCCTGTGGTGCCTTGGCAGCTTGCGGATCCTTTGGCGGTTGTGGAGCTGCAGGTGGTTCCGGCGCAGCCGATGCTTGCGATGCAGCGCGTGGCTGCGGGGCACTAGGCGGTTGGGGTGCCGCGGGTGCTTTCGCATCTGGAGCAGCCGGCGGAGTCGGGGCACCTGGAGCTGCCGGAGCCTTCGGAGCCGCCGGGGCACTTGGTGTCGAAGAAGAACCCGGAGCCGCTGGGGCCTTAGGAGCCTTTGGCGGCGTGGGAGCACCCGGTGGGGTTGGTGCGCTGGGCACGGAGGGGGCACTCGGTGCAGAAGGTGGAGTAGGTGCCGCCGGGGCATTAGTGGATTTCGGGGCACTCGGTGCGCTGGGTGCGTTGGGTGCCGAAGGATCCTTGGGGTCCGCCGGTGCCGAAGGAGCCGGTGCGGATGGAGCCGCAGCATTGGGAGCCGCCGGAGCCGTCGGAGCAGAGGGTGTGGCTGGGGCAGAGGGCGCGCTTGGAGCTGCCGGTGCCGAAGGAGCAGAAGGCGCGGAGGGCGCAGCAGGTGGAGTGGCAGCGGTGGGGGTATTGCTGGAGGAGGGGGCATCGGCAGGCGTGGGTGCCTTGGGGGATTCAGCGGTGGTGGTAGCTGAGGCCGCACGGTGGCGCACTGGGGTGCCCAAGAAGGCCTTGGGGCGAGGCTCTGGAAGGGTGCCCTTGTCATCCAGGGAAATGGAATTGCGCAGCATGGTGGCCACGTCGTTGACCTGGGTGGTGGGGGTGGACTCGGCGGCCAGAGACTTCACACCGCCGGTCATCATGACATTGCAGAACGGGCAGCCAGTGGCGATTTCCTCGGCGCCGGTCTCTAGTGCCTGCTCCGTGCGGAACTCATTGATGCGAGAACCCAGCTTTTCTTCCATGAACATGCGGGCGCCGCCGGCGCCGCAGCAGAAGGCCTCATCGCGGGACTTGTCCATCTCTCGCAGCTCGACGCCCGTGGCCTCGAGAAGCTCGCGTGGTGGATCGAAGACCTTATTGTGCCGGCCTAAGAAGCACGGGTCGTGATAAGTGATGGGCTTGCGGTTTTCTGGGGTGCGCGGAACAGGCTGCAGCAGCTTCTCGCGCACCAAGCGGTTGAGTAGCTGCGTGTGGTGGAAGACATCGAAATGCCCGTCGAAGTCCGGGTACTCATTGCGGATGGTATTAAAGCAGTGCGGGCAGGTCGTGATGATTTTCCGCTGGCCTTCCGGCACGCCCTCGAAAGCGTTATTGAGGGTTTCCACGTTTTGTTGCGCCATCATTTGGAATAAGAACTCATTGCCGGCGCGGCGGGCGGGGTCGCCGGTGCAGGTCTCACCCGTAGAAAGCACGCCGAACTTTACGCCGGCGGTGTGCAGTAGATCCACGACGGCGCGGGTGGTGCGGCGGCCATTGTCATCATAGGCACCGGCGCAGCCGACCCAGAGGAGGTATTCCATATCGGAGAAGTCGGCGGCGTCCTCGCCAATGATGGGTACCTCGATGCCATCGGCACGCGCCTCATCAATCCAAGCGCGGCGCTCGGAATTATTGCGGCCCCAGGGGTTGCCCTTGGTTTCCATGTTCTTAAATAGGCCGGTGAGCTCTGAGGGGAAATCGGATTCCGCCAAGACCTTGAAGCGGCGCAGGTCTGCAATATGGTCGATGTGCTCGATATCAGTGGGGCACTGATCCACGCAGGCCCCGCAGTTGGTGCAGGACCACAGGACGTCATCGTCGATGACACCAGCCATCGAGAGCACATCGAGGCCCTCGTGCGGGTTGTAATTATCTAGCGCACCTTGACGCAAGTCCATCATGACCTTTTTGGGGCTGAGCGGCTTATCGGTATTCCAAGCCGGGCACAGCTCTTGGCAGCGGCCGCATTCAGTGCACGCGGTTGAATCCAGCAGCATCTTCCAGCTGCCAGGGGTGATGTCTTCTTCCAGGTCCGGGGTGGGCAGGGATTTAAGCGCCTTATCCCCAGAGGTATTGCGCTGGAAAAAGATATTGAAAAACGCCATGAAGCGGTGCCACATGACACCCCACTGGAAATTGCGGGCAATAAAGAAGATGAAAAGGAGCCCGGATAGCAGCTTGACCAAGGCGAAGAAGCTGACCAGTGCCGGGGACTCAGGCAGTGCCTTAGCTAAGTGAACGGTCAAGAAATCCGCGACTGCGGAACCGCCACCAAAGGCCGCGATCTTGGAAGCTTTGACCAAGAGCATGCT
Organism: Corynebacterium tuingiense; assembly: GCF_046718165.1. Lineage (NCBI taxonomy): Bacteria > Bacillati > Actinomycetota > Actinomycetes > Mycobacteriales > Corynebacteriaceae > Corynebacterium > Corynebacterium tuingiense. The sequence continues at coordinate 2,190,936 of NZ_CP177101.1, read as the reverse complement.
GAGGCCCTCGATGAATACAATGGCCTCTACCCACCGGGCCGCCGCCGTTTGGGAGTTGAAAAAGCGGCTGCCGCGCTCGGTATCGCCTAGTTTCAGGCGCACTCCGATGAGGAAGCAGATGCCCAGCACCGTGCCGATGCCAAGTATTTCTTCTACAAAGTGATACACCGGCCAGGTGCTTAAGCCAGGCCACCCTTTATCCGGGGCGAAGGTTTGGATATAGGCCTCAAACCACACCAGGATGCCGAATAAAAAGCCCACCATGACCGCCCAGTGAGCGGCATTGACCAATGGCTTTCCCTTGAAGTGGGTGTGGCCGAAGACCTCTACCAGCACGCGCCCGAGGCGTTTTAGAGGGCTATTGGTGCGCTCTAGTTGGGTTGGCCCGCCCGAGCGGATGAACTTAATGAGCGCGCCTATGCGGGCGAAAAAGTATAGCCACACCGGAATCGATGTGGCTATAGCAATCCAACCGGACACGGTTGTCATTCGTGCTCCTTCACTACTGATGCTCCACGTTGTTATCTACCTTAAAGCCTCAAGGCGCCATCGTGGGAGTCAGTATTCAGTAACTATGAGTGAAGGGATATTGGCCTTAGTAGTGGAAGCCGCCTTCAGCTTCCGCCTTCTCAAAGGCGCGGGTAGCGATAGGAACCATACGTGCCTTACGCGGGAGGACGGAGAAGACTCCACGGACGGCACGGGAGAAGATCTTGAGCTTGCGCTCATCCTTCTTGGTCCACTCCCAGCCAAGCTTGTTGCGCAGCTTGTCCGGAATCATGCCGATAGCAACCCACAACAGCAGACGAGATGCGTAAGGTGCAATGGGCTTCCACAGCCAGTTGGGCACCTTGGGATCTGGGGTGTCGAGGGTAAGGCCGTTGATGATGCGAGAGCGCTCGATGGTTTCGCTGATATCGAGGGTATCGATCATGTTGTCCACGTACTCTTCAAACTCAGCGTACGTCTTTGGCGCATCGTCGGGCTCTGCAACCTCGTAGAAGGTGTACCAGGTACGGGTCTCCTGGAAGAGCTGCTCGCGCTCCTCTGGGGTCAGAGGATCCATGAAGTTGCCGGCCAGCTGGTACGGCATTGCAGCGAAGGTGGCGTGTGCCCAGTAGTACACATCCGGGTTCAGCGGGTGGTAGCGGCTTCCATCTGGGTGGGTGCCCTTGATGTCCTTGTGGAAGTCACGAATCATGACGCCAACTTCAGGGCCTTCATAGATCGTCCGGATGATCGGGAAGGCGGAGCGAACCAAGCGTGCAACCTCGTTATCGAAAACGTTCGAGTGCTGCACCAAGGACCGGCTGACGTCACGCTGGGCAATCTGCAAAAGACCAGCAGACAGTGCGACGAATGCGGAGCGCCAGTCACCAAAGCGCTGCCACAGGATGGAATCTGGACCCAGCTCAGGCAGGTTATCGGTGTTGTTATCTGCAGGTTGGGTGTGCTTGTCGTTTACAGTGCTTTCAGGATTGCTCAGAGTAGTCATTATGCCTCCTTAAGGGCAGTAGCGGACTTTTGTTGATTCTGGCGTTCGGACGAGGCGGACTCAGGGGCGTAGTTGGATGCTCGCTTGAAATCGTGGGCCGGTGCATCGAACCCTGCGAGCACTTCGCGGATTCCGCGTACGGTACCGGGCTGAACCAACCACTTATCGTGCTTGACGGTTAGTTCTCCTGGTCCACGAATCTCGAGCTGGCGGACGTAACGGCGGCAGTGATCGGCGCGGGCTTCGATGACAGCCAGTGGGCGACGCTTGAGGTAAGAGTCGCGCGGGGTGGGGCCGTCAACAAAGAGGGCATTAGGCAGCCCAAATACCTCTACACCGTGGTGCAGGTACATGTCATCGACGCTGGCCTTTGACCGTCCCGGAACGGAAATCCACGGGGATTCCTCGCCGGTGGCGCGAATCAACACATCGAAAGTTTGGGTTTCCTGACCGGAATCACCGAGGTAGGAGATTTCCCATTTGCCTTCTGCGCGGTCGAATTCGGCACCCGTAACGGCGGTGGAACCGCGGAACTCGGCGCCACTGGCAGCAACAGCCTCTTCAAGGTGGCGTACTACAGAAGCTGGCGACCCGTCAGTTTTCGTGAGGCGGAGGTACGGGGTACGGAAGTGGTACTTCCGGGAGACCTTGGTGGCATCAGCGGAATTGAAGTGACCGCCGATGTGTGGTTCTTGTTCAAAAAGAACGGTGTCGAATCCAGAGAATGCGCATTCAGAAGCCGCGGCGCATCCGGCTACTCCGGCACCGACGACTGCGACGGTCGGTCGGCGGTATGGCTTGAACATACTGTTCCTTTCGAGTTTCACAGGGCGCTTACGGCCGCTGTGTATTGGCAATTTATGTACTCAGAGAGAACACAATTTGTGGATATGTTGTGATAGTACACATATACCCAACAATTGTGAAGTGGGTTACTGGATTTAAAGGCTGGCTGGTTATGCTGCGCAGTGCTTAGGGGAGGAAGCGCAAGGCCTTTCCTAAGCGCAACGCGGAGCTCAGCAGGGTGCCGTAATACTTATTGGGAAGCCAACTTGGCCCGCGCATCGGCATGATCCTTTGCGAGGAAATATTCTTCGCTTCCGTATATTTGGTCAGCCCCTCGTGGCCATGGCGGCGGCCAACGCCGGACTCCTTGACGCCACCCAGCGGGGTGGAAATCGAGGCCCACGTGGAGGCGTAGCCATCATTGATGGTCACGCTGCCAGCATCGATTTTCTCGGCGATGCCCTGCGCGGTCTCGGGTTGGCCGAATACAGAGGAGTTCAGGCCGTAGGGCAATTTATTTGCCTGCTCGATGGCCTCTTTAACATCGCGCACGCGTTGCACATACACCACTGGGCCAAAGACCTCTTGCTCGGCAAGCTCGGTGCCTTCACCCAAATCAGTGAGAACCGTGGGTTCAAAGTGGTAGGGGCCAATATCCGGCCGGGGCTTGCCGCCGGTAATAACGGTGGCACCCTTTTCTACCGCATCATCGACGAAGTGCTGCACCACATCCAATTGGTTCTGGCCGATGAGAGAACCCATCGTGTAGTCCCAGTTCAAACCGGAACCAAGTTTGATGGACTCGGTTGCCCGGCGGAATGCGGTAATGAATTGATCGAAGATGGCATCGGGCACGTAGATGCGTTCAATCGACACGCACAGCTGGCCTGAATTGGAAAAGCAGGCGGTAGCGATGGTGTCAATATACTTGTCGATGTCCGCATCCGGCGCGATGATCATTGGGTTCTTGCCGCCCAGTTCTGCGGAGTATCCAACGAGGCGCTCGCCTACGGTGGTGCCCAAAATCTTGCCGGTCTTGGTGGAACCGGTAAACATCAGGTAATCGCAGCGTTCGGAGATGGCGGAGCCGACAACTCGGCCGGAGCCGGTAACGATCTGCAGCAGATCCTTCGGCAGTCCTGCTTCCTTCAAGAGGTAGAGGGAAATCAGGTTAGAAAATGGGGTGGATCCATCGGGCTTGGCCACAACGCCATTGCCGGCAAGTAGTGCCGCAACGGCATCGGAGATGCCCAATGCTAATGGGTAGTTCCACGGGCTGATTTGCCCCACAACGCCCTTAGGAACTCGCTGCAAGTGAGTTTTGGTGATGAGCGGAAATGCGCCCGGCTGCTTCTGAGTGGCCAGTAGCTTTGGCGCATTATTTGAGTAATAACGCGCGTTATTTAGTACATCGAGTACCTCATCAAAAGCGGCCGTGCGGTCCTTGCCGGTTTCCAGTTGGATGAAATCCGCCAGCAGCTCGCGGTGTTTAGCCACGAGGTGGTGGAAGCGCTTCATTACCTTTACGCGCTGCTTAACGTCGGTGTCGGCCCAGGCCTTTTGGGCCTGACGCGAACGGCGGAAAGCCTCATCTACGTCTTCTTCGGAACCTACTCCAACCCATCCTAATTCTTCTTCGAATAGGGGGGAATGGACCGCTTGGTGTTCGCCTTTATCCAGCGAACCAGTGGAGTAGTTAGTGGTGAGATGTTGTAGCTCAGTCAGTAAATGCTGTGGCAAGGGCCGTTCTTGTAGACGGCGTGGTAAAGACATGTAATGCACGCTCCAGAAAGATCAATGAAAAGGTTCGTGAGCTAAAAAGCTCACGAACAATTGGGAAGCCGGTGTGTTTTAGAACGGGCAGCCGGCAGCACGGCGTGCGGCTACTGCATCATCGGAATCCGGCTTGTCGGTAGATTCCGCGGTGGCAGCAGAGTCCTTAGCTTGGGCGGCGTTGTAGCCTTGGATCTTCTTCGGCTCCTTGTACTTGCCCTCAATCATGCCGTTCTTGATCATCAAGGAACGACCAGGCTCCATGTAGCGCTTGTCCTCTGGGAGGTGGTCCATGATGAAGCGAACGGACTTGGCGATGCGGTCGAAGCGCTTTTGGTCGCGCTTGGTCCACTTCAGATCCAAGATGTCGCGGTACTTCTGCGGCAGGGTAGCCACAGTCAACCAGATGGCGCTGCGCATAATGGGCTTCCAGATAACCTTCCATACGGCCTCTGGAACGCCTTCCGGAGCCTTGACCGGCTCTACGCGTGCGGTGCGCAGTGCGAAGTCAACGGTCTGGTTGCGCTCAAGCACGGTGTCTGCCATGTCATCCATGTACTTGATCAAGTCATCGTAGTTATCAATGACCGGACGCTCAGACATGCCGTACTTGTCCCACCAAGTCACGCCCTCGCGAACGATCTGGTCGCGCTCTTCCTTGGTGAACGGAGTACCGAAGAGATCTTGGGCGTAGATAACGCGGTAGACGAAGGTAGCGTGTGCCCAGTAGTAGGTCTCTGGGTTCAGGGAGTGGTAACGCTCGCCATTTTGCAGCGTGCCCTTAATGGTGACGTGGTAGTCGCGGATACGCTCACCGATGTCCCCATCATCGTAGATGGACTGAATAATCTGCGGCGTAGAGCGCTGCAGACGGGCGAAAGGTTCGTCGAAGAACTTCGAGTGGTCCAAAAGGGACTGACCAATCGCTGGGTGCATATTCTGCAAAATGCCGGTGTAACCGCGCAGCAGCTGCAGGCGGTTGTCCGAGCCCCACTTCCACAACAGGGAATCCGGGCCCAAAGGAGCGCGCCGCAGTTCGCGCTTTTCTTCCTTCTTGTCCTGAGCGTTTACTTCTTCTGCACCGGACTGAGAGGAATCAATGTGGGTATTTTCTTCGTTTGCCTGTGCATTTTCGGGTTTCAGTGAGTTGGACAATTCGACCCTCCTTAGTCGATAAAATCTGATGGTTGTGTAGCGTAACACACACCGGTGCGCACCTATTACATGGCGCACAAATTTGGGGGTGCAACGATGTGCGCTGCAGGTTTAGTGGGGGATCGGAAGTTGACAACGGCAGGGGGTGCGATAATCTTCATTAAACATATGACTTGGGCTACACCGTTGCGGGCGTATTTAATTGCACCCCTATTTGTGTGACGTGTCTCAGGTAGTGTTAACGTGTGTTCAAGCTCATTTAATCAGTGGATTGCGTAGGTCTAATACTCATCGTCGGCTTGTGTACCTCTGGCCGCGGTAAAGAGTGGGCTGAAAATTCACCGTAGACGGGGGATGCCGCTAAAACAGGCTGCTACCCCGCCTTTTCAATTCCACAGAAAGGTTCCTTCATGGGCAGGATTAGCATTCCAAAGTTTGCAACCGCACTGGCTGCCGGGCTTGCGGCTTTTGGTGTAACAGGTTTTGCGGTAGCCCAAGGTGGCTTGACCGCTAATATCGCACTTTCAGGAACCTTCTTTAAGGTGAACATGAGCCACCTAGAGGGTGAGGGATTGTCGATCTTCGTTGATAGGGACAAGATGGGAGAGGAAACCATCCCGGCCGCGCGCTTGAAGTTTGAGCACGCCGTGGCTTCCAACTTGTGCCTGTCTGCCAATCTTCCTGATGTCCCGGGGATTGGCGAGACCACCTTCGCTCTTCGCGCGAATGGTGATGACAGTGTGGAGGTAGAAAACCTCTTGGTTGGTGCTACCGACATTAAGGGTCAGCTGGATCTGACGAACGCCAACGTGGGTGTTGACGCCAGCCAGGTCAATGACAAGGCAGATCCAGGTTCGTGGGGATTGTACGCGCAGAAGGTGACCCTGAGCGCGGATGATATTCGTACGACCTCGGTGGGAGCAGAAAGGCTCGCTGCCTCTGGTGTGAATGTGACGGTGAAGAGGGGAAGCAACAACAATGGCTGCTAAGTCTTCTGATGATGAGACTTTGCGCATGCCTGCGGTGACCGAAACCGATACCGATAACGGCGAAGCTGCACGCAGCGCCCAAGATTCCTCCCAGGAGTCGGCCGGAAATACCGCTGGTGAGGCCGCCGTTGGCACCGACCATGCTAGTGCTGCGGAGACGAAGACCGAGGACACCGCTGATGCTGGTGCTGAAGCCACGGCCACGGCGGAAAGCGATGGAGAGAACACATCGCAGTCGGTAGCGGATGCGGTCAAAGGTGCTAATGAACCGCAGGATTCCGCAGCGAATAACAAGAATGACAAAGCCGTAACCAGAGTGGCCCCTAAAGAGAGCTGGTGGAAGCGGTTTAAACACTGGCGCAAGCGTCGTCCGTTCGCGGGTGGCTTGTTGCTTATCTTGTCCGGCATCGCCATCGCTGCGCCGGCCTATATTACTGTGCGCATTTCTGATCTGCTGGTCATGATTTCCACGGTGTCGGGCGTTTCGACGCTTCTTATTGGTGCGGCACTTATCATGTTCGGCCTAGGATCTTGGTTTAGGCAGGAGACGTCGTCTTACCTGGGTGTTTTAGCCATCTTGGTAGCGATCGTCGCGCTTCCCACCACCAACCTGGGTGGCTTCGTTATAGGCAGCCTTTTAGGCATTATCGGTGGTGCGCTCTCATTTGCTTGGCAGCCACAGGATCGCCAGAAGTCTCCTAAGAAGCACAAGAAGAAGAAAAAGTCCCAGGCCAAAGAACTGGCGGTTTCAGCATGAAGCTATTCAGGCTGAGCTCACTACCGCGTCGTCGCTCCGCTCGTGTGGTAAAAAGTAGTGCGCTCGGGGTGCTCTGCGCTTTTACAGCGGTGTGTGCGGTGAACCAACCTGAGGAGACCCGTGCGCAGGAAGGCTTGGCCTTAGCGCAATCTGAACTCAGCACGGTGACTGCTGATAACGTCACCCTGACTGGAAACGTAAGCGCCTCGCTCATTACTGTGCCTACCGCACAGGGTGAACAACGAGCGCTGAAACTCGTAGGTGATAAGTTGGCCGCGCGAAACCTCGCGTTGACCCTGCCCGCCGCTATGGGACAGGGCAAGCTAACTACCGGTGATGTGGAGACCACCGTCACGGACGGGCCGGTCACCGTGCTGACCACTGGACTGCAGACAACGCCCGCGGTGGTGGATCACCCCACCATTCCGGTAAACGTCGATTTATCCAACGGCGATCTCAACGCGGTACTTGATCAATTGGGCGTTCCTGACCCGCACGTGGTGCCCGATGCTCCTATCCCGAACGTTCTGATGGAGCACATTTCGCTGCAAGATGTCACTATGGAGCTGGTCAACCTGCAGGGCGCTAATTTGCACGCCCCGCAGGTCCAGCTCAACGTGCAGTAACCACGCAGCGGCTCCCTGCCTTTAAGCCTTTTTGAACTGCGATTGGTGCAGACGCCAATAAGCGCCTTGGGCGCGCAGCAGTTCTTCGTGCGAGCCTTGCTCGACGATGCCCCCGTTTTCCATCACCAAGATCAGATCCGCATCCCGGATGGTGGACAAGCGGTGGGCGATGACGAAGGAGGTGCGCTCAGCGCGCAGGGCATTCATAGCCTCCTGGACGAGCACCTCGGTGCGGGTATCCACGGACGAGGTGGCCTCATCCAAGATCAGCAATGCGGGTTGGGCCAAAAAGGCACGAGCGATGGTAATGAGCTGGCGCTCGCCCGCGGAGATGGCGCCGCCATCTTGGTCGATGACGGTGTCATAGCCTTCCGGCAGGGAGTGCACGAAGCGATCGACGTAGGTGGCCTTGGCCGCGGCGATGACCTCATCATCTGTGGCATCGAGCCGGCCGTAGCGGATATTGTCCATGATGGTGCCCTCAAAGAGGACGGCATCTTGTAGCACCAGGCCCACTTGGGAGCGCAGGGCGGTGCGGGGCATGTGGGCGGTATCGTGGCCATCGATAAGAATGCGCCCAGAATCGATGTCATAAAAGCGCATGAGCAGATTGACCATGGTGGTCTTGCCCGCGCCGGTGGGGCCTACGATCGCCGCGGTTTGGCCTGGCTCCACGCGCAGATTGAGCCCGGTAATAAGTTCTTTCTCCGGCGAATAGGAAAAGTTAACGTCCTGGAACTCCACGCGGCCGCGGGCGCGGCCAGTTAGTTCATCGCTGGTGGTCTCCAACGATTGCTCTTCTGCATCGAGGAACTCGAAGACGCGCTCGGCAGAGGCCACGCCGGATTGCACCTGCTGCATCATGCCGCCCAATTGGCCCAGCGGCTGGTTAAATTCGCGGGAGTACTGGATAAAAGCGGTGGCCTGGCCCAGGGTCATCTGTCCGTGTGCCACGCGCAGGCCGCCCAGGACGGCGATGGCCACATAAGACAAGTAGGACACGAATTGCATGATGGGCATCATGATGCCGGAGAGGAATTGCGCTAGCGCAGAGGAGCGGAAGAGCTCGTCATTGCGCTCATCAAATTGGCGCGTCATATCCTCAGTGCGGCCAAAGACGATGCCCAGATCGTGGCCAGAGAAGGACTCTTCTACCTGGCCATTGAGCTGACCGGTAGCGCGCCACTGGGTTTTGAATTGGCGCTGCGAGCGCCCGCCAATGACCCCGATGATCAGCCCAGTTAGCGGCAGCGCCAAGAGCGCCACTAGGGCGAGCTGCCAAGAGATGCTAAACATCATCACGGTGATGCCCAGGATCATCAGGATGTTATAAAACAGCTGGGAGAGCGCCTGCTGGAGGGCCTGTTGCACATTGTCGATGTCATTGGTGGTGCGCGAGAGGATATCGCCGCGCTGGTGGGAATCGAAGTAATTCAACGGCAGCGCATGCACCTTGGCCTCCACGCGCTGGCGCAGCTCGTAGACCGTGTCGATGGTCAGGCGGTTTAAGATGAGCCCCTGCCAGAGCTGGAAGCCGGCAGAGACGATGTACATCGCGATCACCGCGATGATAAGCGTGCCCAAGCGGGTAAAGTCGATGCCCTCGCCGGGAGTGAAATCCATGCCTGAGGCCATATCGGCCACCTGATCCTGGCCCTGGGCACGCATGCCGTCGATGGCTTGCTGCGCCGAGATGTCAGTCGGCAGCTCGCGAGAGATAACGCCGGAGAAAATGACGTCCATGGCATCGCCCAAGACCTTGGGTGCGAAGACCGCGAGGAAGACGCAGACGACATTCATCGCTGCCACTACCGCTAGCAGCCGTTTATAGGGCATGAGAAGTAGTAGCAAGCGCTTGGCAGAGGGCCAGAAATTCTTGGCTTGGCGGGGCGCGGAACCGGACCATTCATCGGCGGCGACCTTGGCCTCAAGCTCCTGGAGCTCGGCGTCCTCAGCGGAGGAGTTGTGGGTGGTGTCCTTGGCCATTAGTGCTCTCCTCCAGTTACTCCAGCGGTTTCTTGTGATTCAACGATTTCCTGGTACACGCCCGAAGATTTCAGCAACTCAGTGTGGGTACCGCGGGCGACAATCCGTCCTTTATCGATGACCAAAATCTGATCGGCATCCTGGATGGAGGCCACGCGCTGGGCGACGATGATGGTGGTGACGGCCTCGCCGCGCTGAGCAAAAGACTTGTGCATGGCGGCGCGCACGTTGGCATCCGTAACCACATCCAGCGCGGAGAAAGAATCATCGAAGAGATAAATGCGCGGCTGGGCTACGAGCATGCGGGCGATGGATAGGCGTTGGCGCTGCCCGCCCGATACATTGGTACCGCCTTGCGCGATGGGCATGTCCAAGTCATCGACGAAGTCCGCCTGCGCCACGCGAAGCGCCTCCCATAATTCATCATCGGTGGCCTCGGGGCGGCCCAACCGCAGGTTGGAGGCCACCGTGCCGCTAAAGAGGTAGGCCTTTTGCGGCACCAGCGAGACGCGACTGACGATGTCCGAGCGGGAGAGGGAGGTTGTCGGGGTGGCATCGATAAGCACCTCGCCCTTACTCGGAACGTACAGGCGCGGGATGAGGGAAAGTAGCGTGGTCTTGCCCGAGCCGGTGGAACCAATGATCGCGGTGGTGGTGCCGGGAGTGGCGGTAAAGGAAATATCCTCTAGCACTGGGGCATCCGCGCCGGCATAGGAGAAGCTGACATTGCGAAATTCCACGGTGCCGGAATTGGTCGCCGGGGTGACGGTATCTTTCGGCGGGGTAATGGATGGCTCGTGGCTTAAGACCCCGGTGATGCGGCGGGCGCATACGAGGGAGCGCGGGAGCATCATCGCCATAAACGTGCCCATCATGACGGCGGCGAGGATTTGCAGCAGGTACTGGAGGAAGGCGGTGAGCCCGCCGACATCGACAAGCCCGGCATCCACGCGCTGGCCACCGAACCACAGCACGGCGCCCGTGGCCACGTTCAAGATGACGGTGATAAGCGGGAACATGAGGACAAAGAGCTGGCCGATTTTCAGCGAAAGCTGGGTAATGTCCTTATTGGCCTTGGTAAAGCGCTCAGCTTCATAGGCCTCGCGCACAAAGGCGCGCACGACGCGGATGCCGGTGATTTGCTCGCGCAGGGTGCCGTTGATGGTATCCAGCTTGTCCTGCATGGCACGAAAAAGCGGCATAAGCCGCGCGATGAGGACGGAGATGGTGCCGAGCAACACCGCGACAGAAACCCAGACCAACCAGGACAGTCCGGCGTCCTCGCGGATAGCCATGATGATGCCACCGATGGACATAATGGGTGCTGTGACCATGAAGTTCAGCATCATCATGTAGACCATCTGCACCTGCTGCACGTCATTGGTGCCTCGGGTAATAAGCGTGGGCGTGCCGAACTCGCTCATATCTTCTGCGGAGAAGGTGGTGACCTTGCGGAAGACCTCGCTGCGCAGATCCCGGCCCACACCCATAGCGGTGCGGCTTCCGCACCACACCGCGCCGATGGCGGTAATGACTTGGACAAAGGCCACGATGAGCATGATTCCGCCGGTGCGCCAGATATAGTCGATATCGCCTTTAGATACGCCTTCATCAATGACCTTGGCGTTCAACGACGGCAGATACAGGGTCGCCGCGGTGGACAGCGCCTGCAGGATAAGTACCGCTATGACGTAGAGCGTATAAGGCGCCGAGCGGGTGAAGAGGATTCGGACAAGATCCATAAACCTGCGCTTCTTTCGGGATTGATAGGGGTTAACCACGCAAGTATATCTGGTTGGCGCACGCGGGTCGAACGATATTTATTTTTTGGTACCTGCCCGTTCGGTACCTGCCCGCAAGGCCGAATCTAGACCAAGACGTGTGCCATCTGTGCCTGAGCGATGACGCTGGTCCAGTCCTCAAAATCCGTGATTGGCGTGCACAGTCCCTCCCACGTGGTGACGGGAATACCACGGGCCTTTAACTCCATGACGATGAGCTCGCGGTCACCGTGGGCGGCCAACTGGTGGACCTCGTTATGGGTGATATCGCCGTCTACTCCCACGCGCACGTTTCCCAGCAGGCGCAGCCGCGGAGTAGTACCCGGTGCGCACTCGTGCGGCACGGCCTCCTCGAGCACTCCGGCAAGCCCCGCAAACCGACGAAGTAGACCGAACGGTGCAGTTTTTTCTGAGATGAGGTCTACGCACATGCCGGCGCTCAGGAGCCTTTCCGTGGCGGATAAGGCGGCAGGACCTTCTCCAATGATGGCAACACGCTGCATAAAAGTTCCTCCCCAGGCGAATCCAGTCGGTCCGAGATAGACTACATTGTCTATAAATCTAGTCAGCTTGGTCCAGAAATAAAACATTTTATTCTTTCCTTCGGCCAAGCTCAGCGCCGTTTCCGGAAAAACGTGCTGCGTGAGCTACCGGGGTTGCCTAGTGTGTGAGCTCATGAACCCAACGACGAACTTGCTGGATGGCGGAAAGCCCTTCCGCGATCCCCACATCTCGCCCGAAGGCACGCGCGATACCGCGCCGCTTTCCACTGACGTGGCCGCGCGCAATGAACAGCTAGTGGAAAAGTGGGCGGATAAGCTCGCCTACGAATCCGCAGAAAACATCACCGAGTGGGCCGCCGAGCACGCCCCTGGCCGGCTTGCGGTCACCATGTCCATGGAAAATACCGTGCTGGCAGAGCTCTCCCACCGCGCCGGGCTCGCAGCGGATCTGCTCTTCATCGATACCGGCTGGCACTTCCCTGAGACCCTTCAGGTGGCCGAAGAGGTGGAAAAGCGCTACCCGGATCGCCCCCTTGTCCGCGTGCTGCCGCTGCTGAGCCCCGAAGAACAAGACGAGGTGTACGGCCCGCGCCTCTACGCGCGCGATACTTCCGCCTATAACCGCATGCGCAAGGTCGAGCCACTGAATATGGCAATGGATCCTTATGTCGGATGGGTCACGGGCCTGCGCCGGGCCGATTCCGAACACCGCGCCCACGCCCCAGCGCTCAGCCTGGACCGCACTGGGCGGTTAAAGATTTCGCCGATGATCACTTGGAACTTGGACGATACCGATCAGTACATCGCAGATAATGACCTCATCATCCACCCGCTGACCCTGCAGGGATACCGGTCCATCGGCGACGCGCCGTTGACCTTCCCGGTCGGCGATGGTGAAGACGCCCGCTCCGGGCGAGTATTTGGAGATGGCAAGACAGAATGCGGGTTACACGAATAATGAGCACACTTTCCCCACACCTACAAGACCTAGAAAATGAATCCATCCACATCCTGCGCGAGGTGGCCGGGCAATTCGATAAGGTAGGCATCCTCTTTTCCGGCGGCAAGGACTCCGTCGTCGTCTTCGAACTGGCCCGCCGCGCCTTCGCCCCGGCCACGGTGCCATTTGAATTGCTCCACGTGGATACCGGCCATAACTTCCCCGAGGTCATCAAATTCCGCGATGACTTGGTCGCAGAATCCGGTGCCCGCCTCCACGTCGCCCACGTTCAAGACTGGATCGATAGCGGCGAACTGCAGGAACGGCCCGATGGAACGCGCAACCCGCTGCAGTCGGTGCCGCTGGTAGAGACCATCGCCAAGCGCGAGTACGACGCCGTGCTGGGTGGGGCCCGCCGCGATGAGGAGCGCGCCCGCGCCAAGGAACGCATCTTTTCCATCCGCGATTCCTTCGGTGGCTGGGACCCGCGCCGCCAGCGCCCCGAGCTGTGGGACCTGTACAACGGCGGCAAGATGGCCGACGAAAACGTGCGCGTCTTTCCCATTTCTAACTGGACCGAATCCGATATTTGGGAATACATCGGCGCGCGCGGGCTCGAGCTGCCGCCCATTTATTACTCGCACCAGCGCGAGGTCTTCAACCGCGGCGGCATGTGGCTTTCACCAGGTGAATGGGGCGGGCCGAAAGGCGATGAGCAGCTAGAGACCCGCACCGTGCGCTACCGCACCGTCGGCGATATGTCCTGCACCGGTGCCGTCGACTCCACCGCATCCAGCCCCGATGAGGTGCTCGCGGAAATCTCCATTTCCACCCTGTCTGAGCGCGGCGCCACCCGCGCCGATGACAAACTTTCCGAATCCGCCATGGAAGACCGCAAGAAGGAAGGCTACTTCTGATGACGACTACCCTCGAGCCGAATGTCGGCGCCCTCAAACAGCGCGATACCCTGCGCTTATGCACCGCTGGCTCCGTTGATGACGGCAAATCCACCTTCGTCGGCCGCCTGCTCTATGACACCAAGTCCGTGCTCGCGGACCAGGTCGAGTCCATGGAGCGCTCTTCCTCCGATCGCGGTTTCGATGGCATGGATCTTTCCCTGCTTGTCGATGGCCTGCGTGCCGAGCGCGAGCAAGGCATCACCATCGACGTGGCCTACCGCTACTTCGCCACCGATAAGCGCACCTTCATCCTCGCCGATACCCCAGGCCACGTGCAGTACACCCGCAATACGGTTACCGGCATGTCCACCTCGCAGGTAGTGGTGCTGCTCATCGATGCACGCCACGGCGTCGTCGAACAAACCCGCCGCCACCTCAACGTGGCCGCGCTCTTGGGCGTGCGCCACGTCGTCCTCGCTGTCAACAAGATCGACCTCGTGGACTATGACGAGCAGGTCTTCCGCGATATCGAGGCCGAATTCCATAAGATTGCGCAGCGCCTGGACATTACCGATACCACCGTCGTGCCCATTTCCGCGCTCAAGGGCGATAACGTGGTCGAGCGCTCTACCACCATGGACTGGTACACCGGCCCCACCGTCCTCGAGGTCCTTGAGACCATCCCCGTCGCTACTGGCCGCGCCGATGAGCTGGACTTTCGCTTTCCCATCCAGTACGTCATCCGCGAACACGCCACCGATTACCGCGGCTACGCCGGCCGCGTGAAGGCCGGTTCCATCTCCGTGGGCGACACGGTGCACCTGCCCGAAGGCCGCACCAGCACCGTCACCCAGATCGACACCGGCGATGGCCCCGCCGATTCTGCCGCCGCCGGCGATTCGGTGACGCTGCTGCTTGCCGATGCCATCGATCTCACCCGCGGCGATCTCCTCGCCGGCGCCCAGCGTCCCCCGGCCACCCGGGAATTCGCTGCCACGGTGGTAGGCCTTACCGAAAAGGACCTAAAACCCGGCCAGATGCTCAAGCTGCGCTACGGTTCCTCCCTGGTCAAGACCCGCATCGCTGCTCTTTCCCGCACCTTGGATCTCGACGGCGTATCCGACGTGGACGATCCCGAGGCCGTTGTCATGAACGATATCGCCCACATCACCATCCAGACCCAGGCCGAACTGCCCGTGGAGGATTACGCCGCCCGCGGTGCCGTGGGTAACTTCCTGCTCATTGATCAATCCTCCGGCAATACCCTGGCCGCCGGCTTCGTAGGCCACCGACTGCGCTAGTCGTTTTTCGCGCCACTCTCACTTTAGCCGCTGTCGCTCATGTCGCTGCGCGTCATATTGAGGCCTGTGCACCGAGCAACAGCGGCGAAGTTGGGCCCAGCACAGCGGGCCCTTCGATGGCTAGGTGCACGTAGCAGGGGAGTGCAGCCACCAGCGCGAACCTAGCAAGATTTGCCACAAAACGGTTGAAAATTCAGCGAAACGTGCTTGTTTTACATTGACCTATCGTGTTGGTGGAACATCACCCGACATGATGACCTTCTGCTCGCTCTCATCCCAGCGGAATCCCGCATTGGTTGTACCCGAGCGGTTGGCATTGCTTTCACCTTTGCGAGGCCAGTGATAGGTCACCGCGATTTCGGAATCGTTTACGCGTTCAACCGTGGGAGCGAAGCCGTAGGGTTCTGCTGTTGCGGTCCCTAAGTACTCACCGTGGTTGAACAGCATGATGTGGTAGGGAGAAGAACTTGTTCCTCCCTCGATCATCAGGGTTTCCCACGATAGGGAAGCGCAAGGGTCGTAGCCTGAGGAATCGATTAGCTCCCAACCGATGGTGTACCACGGCGCAACTTGGGAAACGCTGTCTTGGAACGCTGTCTGGGCGCTTTGCGTACCGCAGGTTTGGTCGGATTTGCTTGCAGAAGAATTCTCGTCACCTAGTTGGGACGCTTGGCTTTCCTCTTCTTCATCCATCACTACGTTGGGCGGCACTGGCTTGGAAGTAGTTTCTTCTCTTGGGGAAGAATCTTTCCTCGAGGTTTCCTGCTCTGCGTCGTCATCTTTTTCTGGTGAGGTGGACCTCGAAGCAGTCTCATACTGGAGGCGTTGACCATCAGCGTTGGTGGAATTATCGTCACAGCCAGCCAGAGCAAGGGACACGTTTGCGAGGATCATTGGTGCTCCGATGGCCAGTACTCGGCCGTGGAAAGGCCTATGCGAGTTAGGCATTCTCAATTGCCCGTCGTCCCATAGTCTTGCGAATCGACCACACGAACTCCCAAAGAATCAACATGAGCGGAGTGGTTACGAGCGTTTTGATCAGTGAGGCGCTGAAGCCTGCGGTCTTAGACTCCAGCTCCGAGGAATCAAAGACGAGGTCCAGGGCGGTGACGTCACTAGCTTCGCCGGCAAGGGACAAGCCTCGGATTCCGGCAATAAGCCACATGAGGAGCAGTATGCCCCATAGCACGCACCACATGATGGATTGACAACGTTGGCGGTCTGGCTCGACAGAGAACGCTACATTACTAAAGTCGACGGTGAATTGTTTATTAGCGACGTTGAAGCTTGAATTGCTGCTGGATTGATGATTCGTTGCCTGCGGCTTCCAGTCTTGTTGTTGCGCCGAGTGTTGAGGAGCGTATCCAGGCACCGGGGAATTGGAAGCAGGATTCTCTTGCGGTGCAGTGTCGGACGGGAGAGCAGCGATGTAGCGGATGCGCGCGATATCTACTTCGGCCCCAGTGGCATCAGCCAACTCGTTATCGTATTGCTTGCGCCGGTTGTCCGCGGAAAAGATTTGTCGCGCAGTATTCAGTTCGTCGCGTGCTGCGGTGTCCGCAGGATCTACGTGGGCAAGCTTGTTGTCAATCTCTGCGATGAGATCGGTGGAATCGGCCGAAGCATCGAGGGAGAGAGTCGTAGAGGTTGTAGTGGGGCATAGAGAGTTCCTTTCTAGTGTTAGATCCAGGGTTGTACGGAGAAGAGAGTGAGAGATCAGGAAGAGAGTATTTACGTAAAGAGGGAACTAGCAGGGGTCGGAGAAGTCGGCGTTATTATTCAGTGAACGAGCATTGCCACCGTATTGCGCTTTTAGCTCGCACACTTTCTCCACGCTATGGCCTGCGTCGAAGTAGATAGCATAGACGTCGTTGCCGTTTACTTGACTACGAAGAGAGCTGCAAGCGCCGCCGTAAAGAATTTTCGATCCCGGGTACTTGTCCTGTACGCGGGAGGTCTCGCTAAACGGTTCGCCACTTGAGATGAGCACGGACTCAGCGATGAGGATGTATCGGCCGTCGCACTTTCCGTCCCAATCTCCGGCCCAGGCGAATTCATCTTCGGCCCCGGATCTGTTGGTGGTTTCCTTAGCGCTTTCGGCTTTGGCGTTAGCATTGTCGTCGCACAGCAAAACCTCATCAAGCAAGCGGCGTGGGGCACCAGCGTCTTCAAGTTTGGACTGGTCGTAGCATCCCATATCGGATTGCGGCACCGATCCATCTGTTTTGTAAATGTGCCACGCATTGTCGGTCCAATAGAACAAGGCGAGGTTCCCGGTGCCGTCTTCACCTGCAAAAAGCCAAGAGTCATCGCAGTACATCTTTACTGGGGAGCGCAAATCGCTAAGTTTGTCGTCTGCGTAATTATTGCACTTCTCGTATTTGGTCAGCTCTTGTGCTTTAGCATCATTTTCTTCTCTGGGGGATTCTTTTCCTCGTCCTTTTTTGGAATTATCCTCATGTTTGTCGGACTCGGCTCCCTTCTCAGAGTGGGAGTCATCTTTAGCCTCAGAGCTAGTCGCCAATGCAGGTTCATTTGGATCATCTGCATCATTTGTATCGTTCCTATCAACGAATGCCCAAGCTAGACCGCCAACCAGAGCGAGAACCGCTAGCACAGAGATGACTAGGAACACGATGCGTCTATTTTTACTGGAGGACTTAGGGTGTTCAAAGTTCTCGTCTGTAGATGATGCTGCAGTAGTCGAGGCTGTAGAGGAATTAGGTGAGGGCGTGCCCCAAGCTTGTTCCTTGCGCGGCAAGGGGCGCATACCTTCAGTAGAAGGATCCGAGGAGGGGTGATCCGGCTGGCCCCAAGCATTGTTGTCGTTCAAAAGCTGGACTCCTCCATAAGCAATTTAAGAGCGGAATACGAGAGAGATTGGACAATCTAACGATTAATCCATGATGTACTAGTGACATACAATTTGCAGAAATTGTTTCAATTAAACTTTAATCTAGGCATTTAGCTCCATTCAAGTTACTTTCGCATAAAACGAACGACATAAGTACGACATCTGTGCGGTCAAGAGTTGAAGCTAGAGGGAGTAAGTCGCCCCCAAAACCGTTGAATAAAAGGGCCTAGCAACAGCTGAAGGCTGTGCTTTAGTGCGAGAGCTTGAGCAAACGAGGGACTTGCAGTCGGGAATAGTAAGCCGGCTCCTGGGCCCGACCCCCGAAAAGTGGACACGTCGGGGGTTAACTATGCTGCTTTGGTCAGTATAGCCGAAGTCTCGGTTTCAAAGACATCAGGAGCTACGAGATTGCACCAGGAGTGGCGCCTGCGGGTGTTGTAGCGCATGCACCACCGGAAGACTTCCTGACGGCAGCTAATTGGGTTGTCAAAGACTTTCCGATTTCGCATCACTTCCCGCTTTAAAGTAGCGTTAAACGATTCTGCCAGGGCGTTATCAGCACTCGTACCTACCGCTCCCATGGACTGGCGTACACCTAACGACGAGCAGTAGTTTCTGAACGCTTGTGAGGTGTACACGCTGCCGTGATCGGAATGGAAAATAGCCCCGTCAAGACTGCCGCGCACACCGTGTGCGTGGGCTAGGGCATCGATGACCAACGAGACACGCATGTGGTCTGCGAGTGCATAACCTGCAAGTTTCCGTGAATAGGTATCAATGACTGTGGCAAGGTACATGTTTTTGCCTCCCTTACAGGGCAGGTAGGTAATGTCGCCGACATACACACGGTTCGGCTCGTCAGCTGTGAATGTACGGCCTAGTAAATCCGGCATGACGCGGTGACCAGGCTTGCGCCTAGTGGTGGTACATCGACGGCGTTTAGTAAAGCCTTTAAGTCCCATGGCTTTCATGATGCGTGCAACTTTCTTGTGATTGACCGGGGTATACGCCGGGTCTTCCTTGAGGCTTGCAGCGATGCGTTTAGCCCCGTAAAGACCATGCTCATCATCAAAGATGGTTGTGATCCTTGCACCAATAACGGCATCAGAATACATCTTTAACCTGCGTTTTTCGCGGGTTTTGACCCATTTGTAAAACGAGGAGCGATTGAGCTTTAACACGTGGCACATCCGCTTGACCGAGTATTCGGTTCGGTGGTCATAGACAAACTGGAAGCGGATCACCAGTGAGTCTCTTCGGCAAAATATTTCGCAGCCTTACGCAGAATATCGCGTTCTTCGCGCAGCTTAGAAACTTCTTTTTCCAACTGGCGGATTCGCTCAGAATCATTCGTCGCCTGGGCTTTATCATGCACGGCTTTTATGCGGGCACGTTTGCCGGTGCCGTACTTTTTGACCCAAGAATGCAGCGAGGCTCGGTTGATGCCGAGCTCGGCTGATGCTGAGTTCAACGAGAGGTCCTCATTGTTTTCATAGAGGGCCACGGCATCGCGTTTGAACTGTTCGGAATACCTGGACATGGTGGTAGATTACCTTTCTTCCCAGCTCGACTGGGCTGGATATCAGGTGTCCACCAACTAGGGGTCAGGTCCCCTTCCTGGCCAGCTTAACCCCAAGTGTGACCTAAATTTGAATCCTCTATGAGGAACGAGAAAGAAGCACCTGTGGCACTGGAGCGAAATCGCAATGCGTCCGAATTTCACACAGCTCGCAAACGAGTGAGCGTGCCCCGAGACCTTATCAGGCGATTAGGCGGTGCGTTGGCCTATGGCGCAATCGAAGCTTTCGGACCAGATGCCCAATCAGAATTGAGCAAAGTCTTTGATTTGGGTGACGTTATTGACCTCATCTTGCTATGTCAGCTGCCGGAAATGGAGATCGCGCCGGGAGTGGAGCAGTAGGTGGAGAGAGACTACGCCAAGAAGCTGCTGGGGCGAATCAGTGCGGGGGCTACGCATTAGGAGACTTATGACCGCCAGCTGCGTGCGACTGTGGTGCGGGTATCGCGTGGGGCGTTCGCCTGTGGACCTTGCCGGGCGTCAGCGCCTTCCCAAGGATGTGGAAAGGGCATTCCCAGAGTCGTTTTCCATTGCGATATCACCAGTCCCTACACCATTGCCGGAGGAGGTGTGGCTGGGGATGTACGTGGCCAATGCGACGCGGCTCGGAGAGCTAAACACTCAGGTAGAAGGTGCCGGGTTGGATGAGAACTGACAGCAAGGGTTGCGGCTGGGGATGAGCCTGGCCGCAACCTACCGCCAAGTCTGGAGTTCCGTGCGCGGCCAGTGGCACGTGAGCCCGCAGACGCGCTATATCGTGCTCTCGTGCT
This sequence comes from Corynebacterium tuingiense, assembly GCF_046718165.1. Classification (NCBI taxonomy): domain Bacteria; kingdom Bacillati; phylum Actinomycetota; class Actinomycetes; order Mycobacteriales; family Corynebacteriaceae; genus Corynebacterium; species Corynebacterium tuingiense. The sequence goes on along the minus strand of NZ_CP177101.1, from coordinate 2,170,742 downwards.
TTGGCTATTGCCCCTTTGTCTGCCGCGTGGCCGAGGGCAGTTGGCGCCGCGATTCCTTCGACGAGAGCCACGGTCGTTTCAAGGTCACGGAAAGGTATTTGATAGATGTGGATCGCGAACGCTTCATTCACCTTGACAGCCCAGATCCGGGTGGTGCTTAGTTGCCCACGGCACGGGAGGCGGCGGAGGCGACGACGGAGGAAGACCTCGCCGTCGCAAGTACGCTTACTGGCCGAATCATCGCCGTGGGCGCCGGGCATAAAAATATTACGATTCGCCTGCACCAAAGGAACCACACGTTGAACTTTGATTAGGGCGAGCAGGTATTCTCGCAGACATGGAGAATCTCAACGGACGCACACTTTTCGTCGCCGCCGTGGACGCCGAAGCTGCGCACATTCCAGACGGCGAAGCGCTGCTCATTACCGGAATCGGCACGGTTCCAGCCGCGATTTCCCTGACGGAGGTATTGGCAGAGGCTCGCGCAAACGATGCTTTGCCTGAACGCGTGGTCAATATTGGTACGGCAGGCGCGCTTGTCGATGGCATGGATGGCGTCTTCGAGATCAATAAAGTAACCAAGCACGATTTCAAGCTAGAAGTGCTGACCGATATCAGCCGTTACCTCCTGCCAGAATTCATTGAGCTGGAGACCTCCGGCGAGCTTCCCACGCGCGGGCTGGCGACAGGTGACATGTTTGTCTCTACTACCGCATTGCGCAATGAGCTGGTGAAAAAATCCCAGCTATGCGATATGGAGGGCTATTCTATTGCCGCTGCCTGCCAGCGCTTTGGTGTGCCCTGCACACTGCTGAAGCAGGTCTCCGATTCCGCTAATGAGGAATCGATGGGCACCTGGGCTGGCGTCTTGGACCGCAGCGCCCGCCAGCTGGCCGCTGCCGCAGCCGATTTAGGCTTCTTGCGCTAGCCGATGCCTCCGTTTCCTTCCTCGCCGTTTCGCACGGCGGAGGAAGAGCAGGGCTTTTTAGGTTTGCGGGCTCATGGCCGCGAAAAGCTGCTTTACCTTTTCGCGAGGAGACTCTTCGAGGGGGCTGTCGCCGTCGCCTTCTTCGCCGGTGCGCTCGGACTCGGGGTCTGTATTGACCGCGTCCTCATTTTTGTCGTCTTTGGATATGGACTTGGATCCGGTGACTATTTCGATGTCATCGGGGGAGACCTCACCGGCGCGCAGGGCGGCCATCTCTGCGTGGTAGCGCAGGACAACGGTAATGGTCGCGGCGACTGGCACGGCAAGGAAAGCACCCACGATGCCGGCCAGGGTGGAGCCCACGGTGATGGAAAGCAAAACGATGGCCGCGTGCAGGCCCATGGCCCTGGACTGCAGGATGGGCTGGAGGACATTGCTTTCTACCTGCTGGACAATGATGATTAGCGCCAGAGCGAGCAGCGCATTGGTCAGCCCGTTGGAGACCAAGGCGATAATGACGGCCAAGGCGCCGGCGGTGACAGCACCGATGATGGGGATAAAGCCCGCGAAGAATGTGATGACGGCGATGGCCAGTGCCAGTGGGACCTGGAGGACCCAGAGGCCGAGGCCGATAAAGACGGCATCGACAAGCGCGACTAGGGCTTGGGCCTGAATGAAGCCAGACAACGTCTTCCACACGCGGGAGGTCAGTTCCGTGATGTGCCAGGCAGCGGAGTTACCGGTGTATTTGCGCAGCCAGGGCAGGAATCTATCGCCGTCTTTAATGATGAAGAAGGTGATAAAGAGCATGATGACGGTGGCTACCGCAATGGAGCTGGCCATGGAGAAACCGGAAAGCACGCCGGTGGCGATGGTGGAAGCCTGGCCCTTGGCAAAGGACACGATGTCCTCGAGGACCGACTGCAGTTGGTCCACCTCAATATCCAGTGGGGAATCATTGACCATCTTGGTCAGCTGCATAATGCCGGCTTCGGCTTCATTGATAAGCACTTTGGACTGCGCGGTGACCATGGGCGCCATGGCGGCAAAGATGCCGCCGAAAATAACCACCAAACCCAAAAGCGTTGTGACCGCTGCCAGGGTGCGGGGAAAGCCCTTGGAGCGCAGGTAGGCGCTAACTGGATAAAGCACCGTCGAGACCAAGATGGCGAGGATAACCGGCAGCAGACCCACCCAAATAAAGCGCAGCAGGAAACCCGCCAGGCCCAATCCTGCGACGATGAGGATAAAGCACACCGAAATCTTGGCCATGCTGCGGAAGTCCTTGGCCAGCACGGCGGATTTATTATCGCGATCGGCGGGATCGGCGGTGGCTACCTCAGCGCCCAATTGGGATTCATCGGGGGAGACCAGCGGCGCGACAAAGGGGTTCTTTGCGTCAGCCTTGCGGTTGACGGAGTTTTGCTCGAGCGTCGACGGATACTGCGCGCCCTGCGCCGAGTTCTGGCCCGGGTGCTGCTCGGTGCCGCTGGAAGAGTGGTTATCTGGCGTAGTCATTCATCTACTATGCCACACGAAACCACCTAGAGATAGCGCGGGAAAAGCAGAGAAAAGGTAGCGCCCCACCCAATTCCCAGCAGAAAAAGGGCGGGAGAAGGTGGGGCGCTTAGTCACTGTGCCGCGGCGACGGCAACTGGCGTATTAGTCGCGCAGGTTGCCCACGTTGCGGATGATGCCGAAGCGGTGCATGGTCACGGAGACTGCCTGCTCGAGGAGGTAAGGCATGAGCTCACGGCGGCCATCGGCAAGCACGGGCTGGTCCAGCACCACGGAGTTGGAGCGCACCGCTGCCTCGTAAACGGAATCCGGCACGGTGCCCAGGGCGCGCACGCGGGAGGACTCGTCATTGGCCACGGCGGCGGCGAAGGAACCGTCAGAAATGGACTTCACGTCGAAGCCGAGCTCCTGCAGCTGGCCGGCAACCTCTGGGGCGGCGGAGATTTCCGTCTCGGTGCCGGTAATCCCGGAAGCCAGTACCTGGCGGGCGACATCGCGCAGCTTGTAGTCCTCGCCCACGCGGATGCGCAGCTTGGTCAACAGTGGGCGGTAGCGGAAGCGATTGGCCTCAGAAACCAGTGCGGTGCGGTCGTGGGTGCGACCGAATTCCTCGAGCCATGCAATCCGGTCCAGCTCGGCAGAGCGCCAGAGCCATTCCAGATCGTTCTGGCTGAGCTCATCAGAAAGCTCATCGCGCAGGCGCTGCAGAATCTTCACGCTGGCTGGGGCGATATCCACGTCGCGCGGCTTGAGCTCGCCATCGGTCCAAGTACCCATCTGGGCTACGTAGTTCGGGCCGCCGGCCTTGGCGCCCGGTCCCATGACGGATTTCTTCCAGCCACCGAAGGACTGGCGCTGGACAATCGCGCCGGTAATGCCGCGGTTGACGTAGGCGTTGCCCACCTCAACGTTGTCGATCCAGTACTCGATTTCCTTGTCATCCAGGGAGTGGATGCCGCCGGTCAGGCCATAGCCGGTGCTGTTTTGCCAAGCGATGGCCTCTTCCAAGGTATCGGCGTACATGATGCCGAGGATGGGGCCGAAGCACTCATTCTTGTGGTACCAGGAGCCCGGCTGGACATTATCGCGAATGCCCGGGGACCACAGGGTGCCCTCTTCGTTGAGCTTCTCTGGCTTCAGCAGCCACTTTTCGCCCGGCTCCAGCTGGGTCAGGCCGCGCAGCAGCTTCTCGCTCGGCTTTTCAGCCAGGCCGTTCATCGTGGTGGTGATGTCATAGCCCGGGCCAGGCTTCAGGGTCTTGACGGAATCCAGCAGCTGCTCGCGCAGGCGCTTGGACTTGCCCGCAGCGCCAACGAAAATCACCAGCGAGGCGGCCGAACACTTCTGGCCGGAGTGGCCGAAGGCGGAGTTGTACAGGTCCTGGATGGCCAGGTCCGGGTCTGCTGCTGGGGTGATGACCAGCGCGTTCTTACCGGAGGTCTCTGCCATCAGGTTCATCTTGGGCTTCCAGGAGCGGAAGAGCGCGCCGGTATCGGACGCACCGGTCAAAATGATGTTGTCCACGTCATCGTGGGAGAGCAGGGCCTTGCCGGCATCGCCTTCATCAGTAAGCACCAGCTGCACCAGATCCGGGTCCAGGCCTTCTGCTTCGAGTGCGGTGCGGAAGGCCTCAACCACCATCTTGCCGCAGTGGACCACCTGGGGAGCAGGCTTGACGATGACCGCCGAGCCCGCCGCCAAGGAGGCTGCAATGCCGCCGGTAGGAATGGCGATGGGGAAGTTCCACGGCGGGGTCACCACGGTGACGGTGTGCGGGTGGAACTCGGAGTGGGCCTCTTCCAAGAAGCGGGCGGACTGGCCGTAGTAGGTGCAGAAGTCGATGGCTTCCGAGACCTCAGGGTCAGTCTGGGTGACCGTCTTATTTGCCTCGTAGGCTGCCACGGAGATGAAGTCCCCGCGCTTGGCTGCCAGCTGGTCCGCGACGGCGTCTAGGGCTGCGGCGCGCTCTGCGGCGGGGCGCTTGCCCCATTCGGTGCCCAATTCCTTGGCGCGGGCGACGTAGCTTTCAACAGCGGATGGGTCGGTGACCTCTTGGACGCCGTGCTCACCGGGGTCATTCGCAAGCGCGCGCTTGGCCCAGGTGCGGTTCGGGGTAATTGCCGGGTCCGTATCGGGCTCGTTCCTGAAGCGTCCGGAATCCGGTGCCTGGCGCCCGGAATCCTCGAGGCGGTTCTGGGTGCGGCGCGATCCAGCGAAGGTATCCCAGCGCTTGGCCACGGCCTTGCGGAAGGTCTCTTCCTGGCTAGCCAGCGGTTCCTCGCCCGGTGCAAAGAGGGCGTAAAGGAAGTTCTGCGGCGCGGAGTTCTCCTCCAAGCGGCGCACCAGGTAGGACACGGCGACGTCGAAATCATCCGCGTGGACGACGGGGGTGTAGAGGATCTGGCGGCCCTCGTAGACCTTGCGCACCGCTGCCTGCTGCGCCGGGGACATGCCCTGCAGCATCTCAGAATCCAGCATGTGCAGCACGCCGCGCTTTACACCTAGCTCGTAGGCCATGGCGGCGGTGTACAGGTTGTGGCTGGCCACGCCGATGCGGATGCAGTCCGCGAATTCCTCCTGCAGGATAAAGTCCAGCAGGCGGTAGTAGTTAGCGTCTACGTCCAGCTTGTTGGTGTAGGTAGCCAGCGGCCAGTCGTGGACCTCGCTTTCTGCGGTCTCCATAGACAGGTTGGCGCCCTTTACAATGCGCACCTTGACCTTGGCGCCGCCCTCTGCCACGCGCTGCTTGGCAAATTCCGCGATGTCCTGGAGGGCATCGAAGGTATCGGGCAGGTAAGCCTGCAACACGATGCCGGATTCCAGGTTCTTGAACTCCGGCTCGCTCAAAAGGCTCTTGAAAAGGCGCAGCGTCAGATGGAGGTCGTGGTATTCCTCCATGTCCATGTTGATAAAGACCTGTGGGTTGCGGCGTGCGGCCTCCTGGTAGAGCGGGCGCAGGCGGTCCTTCAAACGCTCCACGGAACTGCCGATGTCCCAGTTGTTCAGCTGCGCCACCATCGAGGACGCCTTGACGGATACGTAGGTCACGCGCGGGTTTTTGATGAGGTCCAGCGTGCGGCGCGCGCGGGACTGTGCTTCCTCTTCACCAAGGACGGCCTCACCCAGGAGGTTGAGGTTCAGTTGTTCACCGGAAGCGGCGGCCTTTTCCAGGGTGTCATTGAGTGCATCCGATTCCGCGTCCAGCACCAAGTGGCCAACCATCTTGCGCATGTACAGGCGCGCTACCGGCATGACCAGGTTAGGCAGGATCGGGCCGAAGAAACCGCCGGCACCGACGAGCGCGCCATTGATGCTGCCCAAGAAGGAAGGATCGTACTGGGAAGAAATGTCCTTCAGTGCCTTGGCCGCAACCTTGTCATCCTCTGGGCGCATGACGCGGTCAACGAAGTCCATGGTGAACTTCACGCCATTGTCATCGCGCAACAGCTCCGCGAGCTGCTCGGTGGCCTTATCCTTTTCATCCGCGGTGGAATCGAGCCAGCCTTGCGCGCGCTTAATAACGGCAGGCAGTACGGCCTCAACATCATCAGATAGTGGCGTGCGGGTGTATGCGGGAGAAGTCATGTGAAATTCAACCTCTTTTTCGAAACGTGTACTTCCAGGTTGGTGGCCAACCCACACCGCGGTGTGGCCTTTGTTCTGTGACTTTTAGCGCCGGGGGCAGAAATTGGCTGGTAAGTCTATGAAAATTAGAAAGCATGCGGCGATTAGGTCTCCGCATACCTGGCAATGAGTGGAACACGCGGGATGCGCGCGCCGCTGCTCGGAGGTTTAAACCAAGCGAATCAACAAGCCATAGTGCTACCGGTAGTGGGGGACCGGGGGCCTGTCGCTATGGCGGCGGACGCGTGCCAAGTTGGTGTTCAACACTCACCTGCTTTCTACACTGTGGCGATGTGGAGCTAGGGGGCAGGAATGAAAGCCCAGTAGTGGTTTCCTAATCCGGTCCTAGCACAGGCATCAGTGGACGAATGATGCCGAATGATGCGTGGGAAATGCTATGTAGTTGTGTGTGAAATCAATTATAGGGTTGTCGATATAGTGATGCTAGTCTCGTTAGCAAAATCGGCAGTGGGGGTATAAAGGTAAAAAAGAAAACCCCAGCATGTGGGGTTTTAAGGGGGTGGGGCCACGATTAGGGGTGAGCGCTATTCGCGCCTATGCAGCTATTTGCCGTACCCCGCTTTTAGCGCCTTGACCGCTAGCTCGAGACGAGACTTGGCGTGAAATTCGGTTAACAGGCTAGAAACATATTTCTTTACCGTTCCCGGAGCATAGTGAGTGCTTTTTGCGATCTCTTCGTTGGATTTTCCCTCGCATACTAAATCGAGGATCTGAGCTTGAGCAGGCGAAATATGGTGCTCAGGGGCGGAAACCGCAGACGTAGATTGAGCATCGTTTTCGCTCCAGCCAGGCATTTGTTGGAATAAGCGCGTTAAAGGTTGGGGAGCCACGACCGTGCCACCGCGGACGGCCTCGCGCACCGTATCCAAAATATAGGCCGGCTTCGAGCTTTTGAGGATATAGGCTGCCGCCTTATTGGACAGGACTTCCCTTAGGGTGTCGTCATTATCCATTGCGGTCATAGCAATGAATACCGGTGGATTAGGCAGCTCATTAAGCTCGCGCAGCAGTGCTGTGCCGTCCATCTCCGGCATATGAATATCCGCGATGACGGCATCGACATCGTGTTGTTCTAGCTGCTGTAATGCGGCTTTCCCATTTTCTGCGACGGCGCTGATTTCCATATCTTCGGCCGCAGCGAAATAGTGGCCGAGTGCCTCGATGACTAGTGGGTCATCATCGACTAGGAGCAGCGAAGTTTTTACTTGAAGCACCATGGGGCTGGGCAGCCGAAGACGAGCTCTGCCGAGGACTCGTATTTATTGTTTTGCGGGAGGTCGCCAGGGGTGAGGTCTGCGCCAAAGAGAGAGGCGGACAGCATGAGGGGCGCGAGAAAGCTAGCGAGGGCAGCCTGCATTGCACGACTCCTTTATATAAAAACCGGATTTATAAGAAACATACGTAAGTGTAGTAAAGGAATGGTGGCGCTGCCAGCGAAGGTGGCTGAACTAACGTTCTTCATGCGCAGACGGGGGCAGCGCGAGCGTGAGCTCCCAGTATTCATCGACACGACCTGCCTCCAGCCGAGCATCGATAGTTGCCGCAAGGCGCGTCATCGAATTAATTCCTATGCCGGAGGAAGTCTCCGGCGTGGTGCTCGTTGGCTTGGCAATAGGGTTGCGGATAGTAAGAATCGTCCATCCCAAATGTGGTTGGGCCGATACGGTAATTTCTGCCCCGGGTGGTGAGTACTTGACGGCGTTGAGGCAAGCCTCCCTGGTGATGGCTTCGACCGAGTCAAGAACGGAGGGGGAAAACTGGGGGCAAAAATCTTCTCCGCTTACCTTAATAATTGGAGTGCGGTTGAGCTTAGATAGCTGTCCTTCTTCCCAGGCCAGTACCTGCGCAAAGTTTGTAGGATGTGGTTCTTGTTTAAAACTCAATTCATCGTTGATTCCGTCAATATTGGAACGCAAGACTTTAGTTAAAGCGCGTATTTCAGACATCGACGAGCGCATTGCATCGCTTAATTCATCGAGGCGGCGGCTGAGCTCCGGTGTACTGGCGTATTCCAAACTGAGCGCTTCTAGCTGCATGGTATTGACGGTAAGGCTGGAGATTACCGAGTTGTGCAGGGTTTCAGCTAGGTCAGATTGTCGGCGCTTAACATCGTTATTCCACTCCACCATGGCGGTTTTATAGCGCCGTGCGGAATGAGCGAGTGAGCTGCCGATGAAGGTGCTAATGACCAAGAAAATTCCCCAGACCAGTGCGGGTGTTGGATCGAGGACTAGCCGCAACGTACCAGGATCTACCAGGCCTACCAGCCAAAACACTGCGCAGAGAAGGATTGACTGCCACTTGGTGCTGCGAAAAGCGAATACGGCAAGGAATACCGGGGCTAAGAAAACGGAACTGGCGTAGGGGATTCCCACGGTAAGAATGGCGATAATCCAAATTGCCAGAAAACCCACTGCCATTGTCTTCGGGTACCGATAGGCAGCAGTCGTGATAGCCGTCAAAATTACCCCGACTATTGCCGCTGAAAGTTGGTGTTTAGTTGGGGTGAGAAATGCGGCGAAAAGCGTAAGTGCCAAGCAAATGATGGCGATCAGCGCTGCGGTGCGCTGTAGGGTCATCGCCGCGCGAAGGCGGTGGCGAAAGGGAAGTGGCGGGGTGAAAGTCAAGGTGGAATGCGCTTCTTTGGTGCTCAGACTGAATAGTTGCGAAAGGGCTTGTGGCGTCTCGCACCTAGCTTAAGGCCTGGAAGCGTGAAACCAGCAAATGAAAACAACTAAACCCCGCACCTTCCGGTGCGAGGTTTAAAACCTGCGTGGAAAAGTGCGGGGGTTTAGTCGGTCTTCATGAAGGAGTGTAAACGCGAAGGTTTACTTAAGCGTTAGCTGCGGTTTCGGTAGCAGCGTCAGCGTTGTCCTTGGAGGACAGGCCCTCGATTACGGAGGACAGGTCCACGGAGTCGGAGTTGGACTCGGAGGACAGCTCAGCAGCGCCCTTGATGGCCTTGAAGATTGCCTCGAAATCGAGGGAGGAGCTGAGATTTACGAGGGTGTCGAGCATTGGACGTTTCCTTTCGAATTGGCGGAGTGAAACTACAAATCAATCTCTCTGGGTAGCAACCAGTGGCTGCTGTGGTTTCCAGTATGTGCGAGTTAAATACGCCTGCCAAGCCTCTTTTGGATCCTTTGTGAGGTAACTTTTGGCCACCTTTTTATGGCCCTTTGGTGAGCTTTTGGGTATGGCAGAGTTTGTTTCTAAAAGGTGATTCGCTCTTTCCTGACGTGGAAGAGAGGAGCAAGATTTAGGGCTGAGAGCTGGGAAAATAGCATAATTTTTAAGGAGAGTTGAGCCGGCGGGAATAAGATTTGAGTCTTAGTGGTTATAAAGATTGAGTGACACGGGCTCAAGAATTTATGAACGAGTTCGCAACTTCTGTTAGAGTAGCGCACGGACGCAACGAGAAGTTGAGTCACTGACAATCAACTTTATTAACTGCACTCGATAAAAAGGAGAATGAATCATGGGACGCGCAGTAGGTATTGACCTTGGTACGACGAACTCCGTCGTTTCCGTACTGGAAGGTGGCGAGTCTACCGTTATTGCTAACTCCGAAGGTTCCCGCACCACGCCTTCCGTTGTAGCGTTTGCTAAGAACGGCGAAATCTTGGTTGGTCAGTCCGCCAAGAACCAGGCCGTGACCAACGTGGACCGCACCATCCGCTCCGTCAAGCGCCACATTGGTACTGACTGGACCGTCAACATCGATGACAAGGACTACACCTCCCAGGAGATTTCCGCTCGCACGCTGATGAAGCTCAAGCGCGATGCAGAGTCCTACTTGGGTGAGGATGTTACGGACGCCGTTATTACCGTTCCTGCATACTTCGAGGACGCACAGCGTCAGGCCACCAAGGAAGCTGGCCAGATTGCCGGCCTGAACGTCCTGCGCATCGTCAACGAGCCCACCGCGGCTGCGCTTGCATACGGCCTGGAAAAGGGCGAGCAAGAGCAGACCATCCTGGTCTTTGACTTGGGTGGCGGCACCTTCGACGTATCCTTGCTGGAAATTGGCGATGGCGTCGTTGAGGTTATGGCCACCGCAGGCGATAACACCTTGGGCGGCGATGACTGGGACCAGCGCATCGTTGACTGGTTGGTTGACCGCTTCAAGAGCTCCCAGGGTGTTGACCTGACCAAGGACAAGCGCGCCGTACAGCGTCTGCGCGAGGCTGCAGAGAAGGCCAAGATTGAGCTGTCCTCTTCCCAGCAGGCCAACATCAACCTGCCTTACATCACCGTTGACTCCGACAAGAACCCATTGTTCTTGGACGAGACCCTGACCCGCACCGAGTTCCAGAAGATCACCCAGGATCTGCTGGACCGCACCAAGGCTCCGTTCAACCAGGTCATCAAGGATGCTGACCTTTCCGTTGGCGATATCGACCACGTTGTGCTGGTCGGCGGTTCCACCCGTATGCCGGCCGTATCTGACCTGGTCAAGGAGCTGACCAGCAAGGACCCGAACAAGGGCGTTAACCCGGACGAGGTCGTTGCAGTGGGTGCTGCCCTCCAGGCAGGTGTGCTGCGCGGTGAGGTTAAGGACGTGCTGCTTCTCGATGTCACCCCGCTCTCCCTCGGCATTGAAACCAAGGGCGGCGTGATGACCAAGCTTATTGAGCGCAACACCACCATCCCGACCAAGAAGTCCGAGACCTTCACCACCGCAGAAGACAACCAGCCTTCCGTGCAGATTCAGGTCTTCCAGGGTGAGCGCGAGATGGCTACCGCCAACAAGCTGCTGGGTTCCTTCGAGCTCGGCGGCATCGCACCGGCACCTCGCGGTGTGCCCCAGATTGAGGTCACCTTCGACATCGACGCCAACGGCATCGTCCACGTGACCGCAAAGGACAAGGGCACCGGCAAGGAAAACACCATCAAGATCCAGGAAGGCTCTGGCCTTTCCCAGGAAGAGATCGACCGTATGGTTAAGGACGCCGAGCAGCACGCTGAGGAAGACAAGAAGCGTCGCGAGGAGCAGGAGCTGCGCAATAACGCAGAGTCCACCTCCTACCAGACCCGCAAGTTCTTGGAGGACAACGAGGACAAGGTCTCTGAGGACACCAAGACCAAGGTCACCGAGGCTGCTGACGCTGTAGACGAGGCCCTTAAGGGCGATGACCTTGATGCCATCAAGTCCGCAGTAGAGAAGCTGTCCACCGAATCCCAGGAGATGGGCAAGCAGATCTACGAGGCACAGGCTGCAGAAGGCGGCGCTGAGGGTGCTGCCGATGCTGGCGCTGCACAGGGCGACCCAAACGTGGTCGACGCTGAAGTTGTGGACGAAGACGAGCAGAACTCCGATGACAACAAGGATGGCGACAAGTAATGACTCAGGACAGCGGAATGCCGCAAAACCCAGGCGACCCGAAAAACACGGATCCGGAGGCTACCTCGGCTGACCGCGCTGAGGCTGCTGCCGAAAAGGCCGAGGAAGCACAGGCTGCCAACGACGCGCAGGCCGATGCCTCCGAGGAAGCCAAGTTGGATCCCACCCTTGATGCTGACCTCGAAGACGCGCTGGCTGATGTCAACGCCGATGAGGTCGAAGCCGAGGCGGAAGGTGATGAGCCAACCTCCACCGGTGCTGCCACCAACGATGTGGAAGCGCAGTTGGCAGAACGCACGGAAGACCTTCAGCGTCTGAATGCGGAATACACCAACTACCGCCGCCGCACCGAGCGTGACCGCCAATCCGTTATCGAGACCGCGAAGGCAAAAGTTATTAGTGATTTGCTGCCGGTGCTTGATGACCTCGATTTGGCCAAGCAGCACGGTGACTTGGAGGGCCCGCTCAAGGCAGTTGCGGATAAGCTCCGCAAGGGCCTAGAGCAGCACAACCTCACCGCCTTTGGTGAAGAGGGCGAACCCTTCGACCCAGAGATGCACGAGGCCGTGCAGGATTTGTCCTCCGGCGATGAGCAGGTGCTCGGCACCGTGCTGCGCCAGGGTTACCGCGTAGGTGAGAGGCTGGTGCGCAACGCGCTGGTCATCATCGCGGACCCCGGTGAGGATTCCGGCAGTTCGGAAGGCACCGAACAGGCCGATTAATCCGGAAAAAGGGCGCCTTGGGAACTGACTGATTCAACTTCCCCTGGCGCCCTTTTTAATAAATACAACCGATTCTTCTTGAAAGGAGGAGATGCCCAGTGAGCGCTAAACCCGAATGGGCAGACAAAGATTATTATGCGGATCTGGGGGTCTCCTCGTCCGCAGACCAAAGCGAGATCAAGCGCGCGTACCGCAAGCTTGCCCGCGAAAACCACCCCGATACCCACCCCGATGACCCCGCGGCAGCGGACCGGTTCAAGCGGGTTGCGGAAGCATACGATGTGCTTTCCGATGCCTCCGAGCGCAAGGAATACGACCAGTTCAAGGCCATGCTGCGCAACGGCGGTGGCTTCGGACAGAACGGAGGCGCCGGCTTTCCCGGCGGGTTTCGATCCACGAACATGGGTGGACAAGGTACGCAAGACTTCGACCTCTCGGACCTCTTCGGAGGAGCCACTGGAGGATCGTCTCAAGGCGGCGGTTTTGGGGATATCTTCGGTAGCGTTTTCAACCGCAGCGGTAGTGCTGGCCACTCAGCTAAACCGTCGCGGGGGGCCGACGTCGAAACGGAAATAACCCTCGATTTCCGCGAGGCAGCCAAGGGGACCACCATCCCGCTGGCCTTAAGCGGTAACGCGCCGTGCACCACGTGCCACGGCTCGGGTTCTTCCTCCGGCAAGACCTCAACGTGCGGTACCTGCAATGGCTCCGGGTACACCTCGGAAAACCGCGGTGCGTTCGGTTTTTCCGCCCCGTGCAAGGACTGCGATGGTACGGGTCGCCGCATCACGGATCCGTGCCCAGACTGCAACGGCACCGGAACGGTGCACCGCACTCGGAATATCACGGTCCGCATCCCCGCCGGCGTCATCGACGGCCAAAAGGTCCGCATCGCCGGCCAGGGCGAGGCTGGCCCGAATGGCACCCCGGCCGGTGACCTCTTCGTTGCGGTCACCGTCAAGCCTGACAAGGTCTTTACCCGCGACGGCGACGATATCCACATCACCGTCCCCGTCTCGTTTGCCGAGCTCGCCCTGGGTGACACCATCACGGTTCCCACCTTGGACAGCCCGGTCCGCGTGAAGATCCCCACCGGTACCCCGGACGGCCGCACCTTGCGCGTGCGTGGGCGCGGCATTGCCAAGCGCGCCGGCAAGGCTGGCGACCTCTTGGTGAGCGTGCAGGTCACCGTGCCTTCCAAGCTCGATGCAGCGGCCTCTAGCGCCCTGCGCACCTATGCACAGGCCGAAAAGGACTCTGGCTTTAATCCCCGCGCAGGCTGGGCCGGCGCGGAGAGCAATTAAGGCAGGAGGTGCATTGCACAATGAGTACTGGAAAGGCGGAAGGTTCCGGCACCGCCGTCTACGTCATTTCCGTGGCTGCCGAGCTTTCCGGGATGCACGCCCAGACCCTGCGCACCTATGACCGCATGGGTTTGGTCTCCCCAGCCCGCACCCGCGGCGGCGGCCGCCGCTATTCGGATCGCGATATTGAATTGCTCCGCAAGATTCAGGCGCTTTCGCAAGACGATGGCGTCAATCTCGCCGGCATCAAATCCATCATCGAGTTAACCGAAGAACGCGACCAGTTAGAGGCCGAGCGCGATGCGCTTGCCGATGAAGTCCGTGCCCTCCGTGATCAGCTCGCCGCCGGGCAGCGTTCAGGGGCACAACACCCCCAAGCACAGGGGCAGCGCACCCGCGGCGCCCAGGGGCCGCAAGGCCCCCAAGGCTCGCAGGTCCCGGTGCGTTCCCAACGCAGCGGCGAGCTGGTCCACGTTCCGCGGTCTACCTCCGTGGTGATGTGGAGCCCGCGCACCGCGCGCGACCGCAAACGTAATCGCCGAAACAACGGCGGCTAAAACACCTAACTCGTCCTGCGGACGAGAAACCTCAACTTAAACCCTCCATACCTTTGCCGCGGCCTAGCACCCGCACAGGTATGGAGGGTTTATTTCTGCCCAAGAGTCCTTCGCTCTCTCGGTGCCCTCCTCTCGGACCCATCGGTCCCCACCGTTCCCGCGCCCTCTCGCAGACTGCTACACCCTCACCCGGACGGTGATACACCCGCACAACCGGACTTCGCACCGTGAAGAAAAGTTAATTTCCCACCCCTATTTAGTGCGAAATGCGAAAAATTGCATTATTATGACAGGGAAAGCAGGTGCGGTACAGCACAGTAGAACGCCTGCAGTGGCACGCGCCATACACGGCAAGTGTCCCAGTCGAGATTTCTGCACGAGAGGACATCACCATCATGACTTTGTACGCAGCACCCGGAACCGAAGGGGCCATCGTCAACTACCGCGACCGCTATGACAACTACATCGGTGGAAAGTGGGTGCCGCCAGTCGATGGCGAATACATGGACAACATCAGCCCCGTGACCGGCGAGGTATTTTGTCAGGTGGCCCGCGGCAAGGAAGCCGATATCAACGCAGCCATCGATGCCGCGGAAAAGGCGTTTGCTACCTTTGGCAAGACCACTCCAGCAGAGCGCACGCTCTTGCTGCACCGCATCGCGGACCGGATTGAAGAGAACCTCGAAAAGATCGCTGTGGCGGAGACCTGGGAAAACGGCAAGGCCGTCCGCGAGACCTTGGCCGCCGATATCCCGCTGGCCGTTGACCACTTCCGTTACTTCGCGGGCGCCATCCGAGCGCAGGAGGGCCGCCTGTCCCAAATCAGCGAGGACACCGTGGCCTACCACTACCACGAGCCACTCGGCGTTGTCGGTCAAATCATCCCGTGGAACTTCCCGCTGCTCATGGCCTCTTGGAAGATCGCACCGGCCCTGGCCGCTGGTAACTGCATCGTGCTCAAGCCTGCGGAGCAAACGCCTGCATCCATCCTCTTGCTCATGGACATCATCGGCGACCTCCTCCCAGACGGCGTACTCAATATCGTCAACGGCGTGGGCGAGGAAGCCGGTGCGGCATTGTCGGGTTCGGATCGCATCGCCAAAATCGCGTTTACCGGCTCCACCCCGGTGGGCAAGCTCATCAATAAGGCCGCCGCAGACAAGGTCATCCCGGTCACCCTGGAACTCGGCGGTAAGTCGCCGTCCATCTTTTTCAAAGACATCATGGATGAAGATGACTCCTACCTGGAAAAGTGCGTCGAGGGATTCGTCATGTTTGCCCTCAACCAGGGCGAGGTCTGCACCTGCCCATCGCGCGCCCTGGTCCATGAGGATATTGCCGATAAGTTCTTGGAGCTCGCCATCGAACGCGTCAAGAAGATCAAGATCGGTCACCCGTTGGATACCGAAACCATGATGGGTGCCCAGGCCTCCCAGGAACAGATGGACAAAATCACCGAATACCTCAAGATCGGCCCAGAAGAAGGCGCGGAAACGCTCATCGGCGGCCACGTGAACAAGGTGGAGGGCCTCGAAAACGGCTACTACATCGAGCCCACGGTCTTTAAGGGCAGCAACGAGATGCGCATCTTCCAGGAGGAAATCTTCGGGCCAGTGCTGTCTGTGGCGACCTTCAAGGATTACGACGAGGCCATCGAGATCGCGAATACCACCAACTTCGGCCTCGGCGCCGGCGTGTGGTCGCGCCAGCAAAACATCTGCTACCGCGCCGGGCGCGATATTCAGGCCGGTCGCGTGTGGGTCAACCACTACCACGACTACCCGGCACACAGCGCCTTCGGTGGCTATAAGGAATCCGGCTTGGGCCGCGAGAACCACTTGATGATGCTCGGCCACTACCAGGAAACCAAGAACATGCTGGTCTCGTACTCGGACGCCCCTGCAGGCCTCTTCTAAACCCACAACCGGCGCCCCCTCAGCCCGCGCTAATCCGAGCTCGATTCCCCGGCGGCCACCGTGCCCAAACCGCGCAGGAACTGCGGATCCTCCCAATAGGATCCGTGGTCTCCGGGCAGGCCATCCGCGCCGGGCAGGGGAGTAGCGCCAAAGGACTGAGTGGTGGGATCCGGGCCGTGGATCCCGCTCAGTGGCCCCGTCGCGATAGCGATGGGGTCATTGTCATTGGTCGCCGCCCACACGGTGCCGTGCAGCTCGCGGGCATGCTGGACACTGGTACCGGGGCTGCCCACGAGCACGATATCGGAGGCAATGTCCTCCTCGCGCGCCGCGTATCCGGTCACGACGGAGCCATAGGAATAACCCACCACCGTTCGCTTCGCGCCTGGATACCGCTTGCCGATGCCCCGCTGAAACCGCACCAGCTCCTGCCCCGCCGCCCGCGCGGGATCGGCGTGCACGGCGCGCGGCAAACTCGACGGGGCCTGATAGCCCGACCACACGGCGGCAGGACCACCGCTCGCCTTAGCGATATTGCGGCCACGGTCCACGGCGCGCTGCCAGGTAGTGGGGTCGGAGGAATGCACGCCTTCGACAAACGTGGTCACGGACGCAGGCTCCGTGCGAAAGCCCTCAGGATCCACCAGCGCCACCAGCCGTCCGGGGCTGGTCTCCACGATGCGCATATCGGGGTTACCCGCGGCCAGCTCCGCCACGCGGTCACTGGCCTGGGCGAGGTTAATCTCGTGGATGGTATCGAGGGGAAGATCGGCAAAATCCTCCAGCCGCTGCGGCGGTTCCACCCCCGCGGGCGTGCAGAGGGCGTCGATTTCTTGGGAGCAGAGCCAGTCGAGGGCATCGCCAAGCGCGCGCACCTCCCGTAGCAGCACGCCGCCGGCCAGCGCGGCGGGCCCAGAAAACTCATCAACCTTGCCTAGAAAAGAAATGATCTGCGCTTCCACCCCCTCGCGCCAGGCCTGCAGATCCGCGTGCCGGTCCAGCACCTCGATGACGTGCTCCATCTGCCCAAGCGGGCTACTCAGCCACTCGGTCGCCTCGGCCAAACCGGAGCGCGCCGCCACGCCCGCGGGCCCACCCAGCGGTAGAGACCGCCAATCGTGGTGCGAGTCCACATAGTGATTATGCAGACCAGCGCGGTCCGCGGCGAGCTGCGCGGCGCTGTAGCGCAGGGCAGTCGATAAATTCATCGCGTCCTCCCCAAGCTCGCGGCGAGAGAGGAATCGAGCGCGCCGCTGCGGTCCAGGAAGGCGTGGAGGCTGCGCAGGCGCTCGGAAACGGTGGCATCACTAAGCTGCTGCGTCTCAGACCACTGCGCCACCGCGCGCTGGAGGGAGGCAGACGTCCGGGAAGCTACGTTTAAGTGTGCCCCCGGCAACGCCGCCGCCGGCCGCGCCCTCAAGGCGGCTACATGTGCGGGAAGGTGTTCAGGAATGTCTACAAAAGTCATGGCCTTAAGCGTGGCCGCTGCGGGCTGTGGCCGCGAGGGCAAAATCGCCAACCTGTGGATAACTAGGTGACGCTGCACTAAGTTGGGATTTATGAAAGTAGCAGCAGTGCAATTGACATCTACCGGCAGTATCGAGGAAAATCAAGAACTTGCCCTGGATAAAATCCGCGAGGCCGCGGCGGCGGGCGCGCGCCTTATCGTGCTGCCAGAGGCCACCTCGCAGAACTTCCGCTCGGGCCGCCTAGACGAGCAAGCGCAGAACCTCGAAGGCCCGTTCGCCACCGCGATTCAGGAAGCGGCGGAGGAGTTGGAGGTCACCGTCGTCGTCGGCATGTTCTGCCCAGCCGATACCATCGAGCGCGAGGACAAGACCATCAACCGCGTATCCAATACCGCGCTCGTCGCGGGCCCTGGCGTGCTGGGCGGCTACGAGAAAATCCACACCTACGATGCCTTTGACTACCGCGAATCCGATACGGTGCAGCCTGGGGAATCCTTGGTGACCTTCGACGTCGATGACCTCACCGTCGGCGTCGTGGTCTGCTACGATATCCGTTTCCCAGAGCAGTTCAAGGACTTGGCGCGCGAGGGCGCGCAGCTCATCGTTGTCTCCACCAGCTGGGCGGATGGCCCCGGCAAGCTAGAGCAGTGGCGCCTGCTCACGGCCGCGCGGGCGCTGGATTCCACCAGCTATATCCTCGCCGCGGGCCAATCCCGGCCAGGCGGCAACGCGGAGGCCGGATCCCCCTCGGGCCCGACCGGCATCGGGCACTCCACCATCGTCGATCCCAACGGCGTGCGCGTGGCCGAGGCCGGCTACGAAGACGAAATCCTCTACGCCGATATCGACCCGCAAGAAGTAGCGAAGACGCGCCGCTCCCTGCCGGTGCTAGAACTTAACGACTAAGACTGCGCCGCATAATCCTTCGGCAGCCACTCCCGGTCGCGGCCCCAGCTGTGGCTTAAGATCCACTGCTTGCCGATGCCCCTTTTCTCCAACCCCCTCCTTCCTTCCGCTACCTCCTCGGCGCTGCCGAAGAGGGCGAAGTAGGTGGGCGTGCCTGTGGATAACTCGACCTCGTTGACTACTACATCGGTCGGGTCGGGGGAGAGGGTGTGGGTGGCAGCATCGGCAAGCGGCCGTGCGCCCAGCAGCCACGGGTCGTTTTCCTGCCGGATGATGCGACGCAGGTTGAGATCGGGGTAGAGGGCCGCAAGGTTCTGCTGGAAATGCGTGTCATAGTGCGCGCCGGGGCTATCCGCAACGGCAAAAATCTGCAGGTCCAGGTTCTTCGCGAGTCCCTCCTCGCCCGCATCCGCGGCCTGGCGGGCCGCCAGCGCCAAGCACCGCGCCGCCGCCCAACCGGTGCCATAGGCCACGATGACCAGCCTGCCCCCGCGCAACGCGCGCAGGTCCTGCCAGATGGACCCGGTGGGCCGGCCCAAAGTCCACCAATCACCCGGCTTGGTATGCGCAAGCGACCGCGAAGCCTCGCCCACCGCGGCGACGTGGAAGACCAGCTGGCCGGTGGCATCGCTGGGCTGGGCTGGGGTGAGCATGCGCCATTGGCCGGGAAGGTACTGGGTGGTGACGGGGAAATACTGCCCCGGCTCGAAGGCTGCGGGCATTCCCGCCTCGACGCGAATGACCGCGGTTTCGCGCGTCGGCCGCTCCACCGCAACCACCTGCCCCGAATACGCCGGCGCCTCCCCAGCCAGGTCCGCCTCGCGCGCCGCGGTCGCCATCTCCGCGCAGACCTCGTGGATGACGGCGCAGGCAAAGTCGTACTGATACCGCGTGAGCGCCAACACCCGCAGGCCTTTAATGAGCGCCTCCTCGAAGCGCGCATAAACCTCGGCCGGGAAGCCATGCCTGCGGTGATCGTGGCCGAGCTGCGCGATCTTCTCTCGGACGGCCTCGGGCAGCGCAGCCCCAACCCCGGACCCTGCCTTCGTGCCGGCGCTGCTGGGCTCCGCGTGTTCAATCACCCACGCCAATGCGTGCACCATGGACCGGTGGGTGTCCTGCATAGAAAGGGAAAAGACCTGCCGCGCCTCCGGCACCATGAGGAAAAACTGCTCATGCACCGCATCGCGGTAGTCGTCTGCGTACTTTCGGAAGTGCTCGCCCAATTCCCACATGCTTTCCCATCCTAGTGTGCTTGCCTGCCTTTTAGCGCGCACATTACCGTCCCCGCGCTACAACCCCAGCACCTTGATAACCTCGCGCGCGGCCAAGCGCCCCGCGCGCGTCGCCCCCACCGTCGAGGCTGTCGACCCGTATCCGGCGAGGAACACCCGTGGGTTCGCGATAGGCGAGACCTCGTTGCGCATGACAATCCCGCCCTTGCGCGAGCGCAAACGCAACGGCGCCAGGTGGTCCAGAACCGGGCGGAAACCGGTATTCCAAAAGATGACGTCCACCGCCACGTGCGTGCCCGCCGGGTACGGCTGCCATGCCGCCACGCTTTCCGATGCCCCCGCCACCTCACCGCTCGCAGACTCGCCAAACCGCACGCCGGTCGCGTCGATGGCATCGAACATTCCGCGCGAGACTAAAACGCCGCGCTCTACCGCATCCAGGTATTCCTGCCAGGGCGGAATCCCGGTGGTCGAGACCACCGAGGCTGGAGGATTGCCGCTAAAGACCCGCTCGCGGACCTTCTTTTCCACATCCAAGCCCCACTGCTTATCAAACTCCGTATCCGTAAAATCCGGTGCCCGCCGCGTGGCCCAGGTGGTCTGGGCGATGCCCTCAAGCTCCAATAAGAACTGCACCGCGGATAGCCCACCGCCAACGACCAACACGTGCTGGCCTGCAAAATCCTCCGCCGCCGAATAATCCTTAGTGTGCAGTTGGCGCCCGCCGAAACTGCCGATGCCCGGAATATAAGGAATATACGGCCTATCCCACGTGCCAGTGGCGTTAACGATGGTGTCCGCGGAAAACTGCTCGCCGGACTCCAACGTCACGAGGAACGCGCCGCGTGTGCCGCGGGGATTGCGCGCGCCGCGTGCGCGGTGCGGGCTGGACAGGGCACGGACGCTGCTGACGCGCGCCGGGCGGTATGGCCGCAGCTGAAACTTCTCTTCGTAGGCGCCGTAATAGTTGGCAACTACCTGGGAGGCGGGGGAGGAGGCATCGGCGGGCGGGGCGGGCATGCCCGGCAGACTCGCGATGTTATGGGCCTTTCCCAGCGTCAGGGAATCCCACCGGTGACGCCAGGCGCCGCCGGGGGCGGGGTTGGCATCGATAAGCAAAAAGTCTTGGGCGGGGATAAGGCCGCGGGAGGTGAGCTGGTGGGCCGTCGCCAAGCCTGCCTGGCCCGCGCCGATGATGATGCTGAGGTAGTGCTCCACCGTGCCATTGTAGCGGGGGTGAAAATCCGCCGTATGTTGTGGCTCACTAGATGGTAGGTAATGTATTTTTTATCTGCGCGCTCGCTACACGTGAGCAGCCTGCCATAACTGCACAGCTAGAAAGGATTCCCATGGAAGATTTTTCCGCTTATACGCTCATGCTGGACGTGGGTTGGATTTCCTTACTCATGGTCATCGGCAATATTTTGCGCCACCAAGTGAAGTTCATCTTCCAGGACTTATTGCTGCCTGCCCCCATCACCGCCGGCCTGCTTGGTCTGCTGGTCGGGCCCAACGTGCTGGGTTGGATCAACTTCTCCGATAACCTCGGCGATTACACCTCCATCCTCATCGCCGTGGTCTTTGCCTCGATGGCGTATTCCATGGAGGTTGGCGGCAACATGGGCAAGGGCGCGCGCAATATGTGGGGCTATTCCACCATGATGTTTACCGGCCAGTGGGGCCTTTTCATCGTGCTCGGCCTGCTCTTCTTCGCCCCAGTCTTTGATACCCCCAACTGGTTCGGCATGATGCTGCCGGTTGGCTTTACCGGTGGCTTCGGCACGGCCGCCGCTGTGGGTGGCGCGCTGGAGGGCGTCGGCGCCGATGCGGCAGCGTCCCTGGGCTTTACGTCTGCGACCGTCGGCACGCTGGCCGCGATTATCGGCGGTGTCATCGCTGGTAACTGGGGCATCCGCAAGGGCAAGGTGTCCTACGTGCCCAAGGAGCTGCCGGAAGAGATTCGCCGCGGCTACATCAAGAACCTGGATGAGCGACCCTCCCTCGGCCGCGCCACCACCAACCCCTCTTCCATTGAGCCGCTCGCGCTGCACTTCGGCTTCATCATCCTCACGGTTATGACGGCGTACGGCGTCAATAAGGGCATTTCCAGCATTTGGGAAAATGTTTCCATCCCGCTCTTTGCGATGTCCATGGTTATCGGCCTCATCTTCCGCGCCATCATGAACTTCGTCGGCGCCGAGGACTACCTGGATAAGGATTCCGTATCCTCCATCTCCGGTGCCGCTACCGATTACCTCATCGCCTTCGGCGTGGCCGCCATTGTTCCTGCCGCTATCGCCTCCTACTGGCAGGCACTGCTCGTTCTGTTCATTCTGGGCACCATCTTCTGTACCTTCTTCTTGATGTGGTTCCCCGCCGAGTTCTTTGGCGAGCGCTGGATCGAGCGCGGCATCTTCGGCTGGGGCTGGGCGACGGCCACCGTGGCTACCGGCATCGCCGTGCTCAAGATCGTCGACCCGAAGCTGAAGTCCGGCACGCTGTCCGAATACGGCATGGCCTACATCGGCTTCGGCCCGTTCGAGATTTCGTGGACCATCATTGCACCAATGGCGGTGATGTACGGGTTTACCGGCGCGTTCGGTGCCGTTTCGCTGGCCATTTCCATCGGCGTGTACCTGACGTTCAAATTCATGGGCTTGCTCCCGCCGCGCGGCACGATTTTCAAAGAGGGCATCGGCCACGTGGGTCAGAAACAAGAAACCTAGCCCTCACATATCTACTCTGCGCAAGCCGGGCTCCCACATTTTTGGTGTGGCGGCCCGGCTTTGGCGTGCCGCCAATTCGCTTGCTTGCCGATGCCCGTCTACCCCCAGCCCTCATTAGCGCTGGGCGCCCCGTTTCGCGGCCTAGTCTTTCGCGTCATGGAGGGGTCCAGTCCTCATTAGCGTGGGACGCTCACTCCTGGGGTGCCCGATCTTCGATAGGGCTGTTGTGGCAGTGCGGTAGGGGCGCAGGAGGTAGCAGGAGGTATCTGCGGGGTAAAGCGCGAAGTTGAGCCAGGTGGACTCAAAAAATTTGGGTTGAGTGGAATAGGCTCAACTTTATGTGCGTTATACCTAGTGAATCCTTAAAATGGACGAATAAATCTTAGAAGGAGAAACGTACACATGAGTTCTTTTAACCCCACCACCAAAACACAAGAGGCTCTGCAGGAAGCCCTGCAGACCGCTTCCGCGAATGGCAACCCGGATATCCGCCCGGCGCACCTGCTGGCGGCCATCCTTGGGCAGGAAGGCGGCATCGCCGCGCCAGTGCTCAAGGCCACCGGCGTTGACCCGGATACCGTGCTGAAAGAAGCGCGCGAGCTGGTTAACTCTTATCCCAGCGCCGAGGGTGCCAATATGTCCAACCCGCAATTCAACCGGGATGGCTTAAACGTACTGACCAAGTCGCAGGAATTGGCGGGCGAGCTTGGCGATGAGTTCGTGTCCACCGAAGTCCTCCTCGCCGCCATCGCTGGTTCGAAGACCGACGCCGCCGAGTTGCTGACCGGCCGCGGCGCAACCTACGACGCCATCAAGGGCGCCTTCCCCTCCGTGCGCGGGGCCGCCAAGGTGACCTCGGAGAACCCGGAAGACCAATTCCAGGCGCTAGAAAAGTACGCCACCGACCTCACCGCGCGGGCGCGTGAGGGCAAGATCGACCCGGTCATCGGGCGCGATCAGGAAATCCGGCGCGTCGTCCAGGTGCTCTCGCGCAGGACGAAGAACAATCCGGTGCTGATTGGTGAGCCGGGCGTCGGCAAGACTGCGATCGTTGAGGGCCTGGCCCGGCGCATCGTGGCTGGCGACGTCCCTGAGTCCCTGAAGGGCAAGACGCTTATCAGCCTGGATCTCGGTTCCATGGTCGCCGGCGCCAAGTTCCGCGGCGAGTTCGAAGAGCGCCTTAAGGCTGTGCTTGATGAAATCAAGCAATCTGAGGGCGAAATCATTACCTTCATCGATGAGCTGCACACCATCGTCGGCGCCGGCGCTACCGGAGAAGGCTCCATGGATGCCGGCAACATGATCAAGCCCATGCTGGCCCGCGGCGAGCTGCGCCTCGTCGGTGCAACCACGCTGGATGAGTACCGCAAGTACATCGAAAAGGACGCCGCCCTCGAGCGCCGTTTCCAGCAGGTCTATGCCGCAGAGCCGTCCGTGGAAGACACCATCGGTATCCTGCGCGGGCTCAAGGAGCGCTACGAGGTGCACCACGGCGTGCGCATCATGGACTCCGCCTTGGTGTCTGCAGCGGAGCTATCGAACCGCTACATCACCAACCGCTTCCTGCCGGACAAGGCCATCGACCTAGTCGATGAAGCCGGCTCCCGCCTGCGCATGGAAATCGACTCCTCGCCGCAGGAAATCGATGAGCTCGAGCGCATCGTTCGCCGCATGGAGATCGAGGAGCTCGCGCTGAAGAAGGAATCCGACGCCGCCTCCAAGGACCGCCTGGCCGCCCTGCAAGGCGAGCTCGCGGACCAGCGCGAAAAGCTCGGCGAGCTCAAGGCGCGCTGGGCCAACGAGAAGAAGGCCATCGATGACGTGCAGGATATTAAGGAAGATCTCGACGATCTCCGCCGCCAAGCAGAAATTGCCGAGCGCGACGGCGACCTCGCCCTAGCCTCCGAGATCAACTACGGCAAGATCCCGCCGCTGGAAAAGGACCTGGCAGCAGCCGAGGAAAAGGCCGCCGCCCAGCGCAATACCATGCTGGATGAGGAGGTCAGCCCGGATACCATCGCAGAGGTCGTCTCTGCGTGGACCGGCATTCCCGCCGGCAAGATGCTGCAGGGCGAGACCGAGA
The DNA here is from genome assembly GCF_046718165.1 of Corynebacterium tuingiense. Lineage (NCBI taxonomy): Bacteria > Bacillati > Actinomycetota > Actinomycetes > Mycobacteriales > Corynebacteriaceae > Corynebacterium > Corynebacterium tuingiense. Next base: position 2,146,389 of record NZ_CP177101.1, on the reverse strand, counting down.
AGCTGCTGAACATGGAATCGGTGTTGGGCAAGAGGGTCGTCGGCCAGCGCGAGGCCGTGACCGCTGTTTCCGATGCCGTGCGTCGCTCCCGCGCGGGCGTGGCTGACCCCAACCGCCCGACCGGCTCCTTTCTCTTCCTCGGCCCTACCGGCGTGGGTAAGACGGAGCTGGCTAAGGCGCTGGCGGACTTCCTCTTCGACGATGAATCCGCCATGGTGCGCATCGATATGTCCGAGTACGGCGAGAAGCACTCCGTTTCCCGGCTCGTCGGTGCCCCTCCGGGATACGTCGGCCACGAAGCCGGCGGCCAGCTCACCGAGGCCGTGCGGCGTCGGCCTTATACGCTCGTGCTTTTCGACGAAGTGGAAAAGGCCCACCCCGACGTCTTCGACGTCCTCCTCCAGGTCCTGGATGAGGGGCGGCTTACCGATGGCCAGGGTCGCACCGTCGACTTCCGCAATACCGTCATCATCCTAACGTCCAACCTGGGCGCCGGCGGTACGAAGGACGAGACGATGGAGGCCGTAAAGCGGGCCTTCAAGCCGGAGTTCATCAACCGCCTCGATGACGTGGTGATGTTCGAGCCGCTGTCGGAGGAACTGCTGCGCGGCATCGTGGACATCCAACTGCGCGGTCTCACCGAACGCCTGGAGGCCCGCCGCCTGACGCTGCAGGTATCCGATTCCGCCAAGTCCTGGTTGGCCGACCGCGGCTATGACCCCGCCTACGGCGCCCGCCCGCTGCGCCGGACCATCCAGCAGGCTATCGGTGACAAGCTGGCGAAGAAGCTTTTGGCCGGTGACATTGCCGATGGCGATACCGTCCACGTCGACGTCGCCGATGGCGGCGCGGAGCTGGATATTTCTGCTCGCTAAATTACCGGGCGAAAAATAATGCTCATGCCTTTAGACTGGAAGGCATGAGCATTTTAGTTTCCCCGCAGGAACTCAAAGAATCCATCTACCACGGCGATCGTTTCACTCTTCTCGGCACCCACTGGCACCCCAAGACGGGCCAGAGCTTCATCGACTTTGCGTCGCAGCACATCCCCACCGCGCTTTTCGGCGATACCGGTGCGGCCTTCGTCGGCCTTCCAGGCTCGCGCAATGGCCGCAACCCGCTTCCGGACGAAGACAAGCTGCAAGCCTGGATCCGTTCTTGGGGCCTGCAGGAAGACCGCCCCGTGGTGGTCTATGACGAGGGCCGCGGGCTTTTTGCCGGCCGCGCGTGGTGGACGCTGCGCTGGGCCGGCCTAACTGATGTGCGCATCCTCGATGGCGGCCTGGAAAACTGGCTCGCGAACGGTTACCAAACCCTCACGGGTCCGGGCAATATCGCGGTCGGCTCGAAATTCGAGGTCACTCCCGGCCAGCTGCCTACCGCCACGATTGAAGACGTCCGTAAGCATGATGGTGTGCTCATCGATACGCGTTCGAGCAACCGCTTTGCTGGCCGTCGCGAGAACCTGGATTTGAAGGCAGGTCACATTCCCGGTGCGGTCAATGTTCCCGAGCGCCTCTTCCACAACGATGGGGTGCGCACGTTGAAGTCCCCGGATGAAATCCGTGAGGTGTTGGCCGCGGCTGGGCTGACTCAGGAAAACACCAAGGATGCAATCATCTATTCCGGTTCGGGCAACCACTCCGCTCTTGCACTCGCGGCGATGGAGAACGCAGGATTTACCGGCCTGCGCCACTACATCGGCGGCTGGTCGCAGTGGTCGGCAGACCCGACCAACCCGGTAGAACGCGGGGATAGGACTTCGGTTAACGATTAATTCCAATTAATCGCTCCGACTCCGACTGGTACCGGCACCGTGGGGTGCCGGTACCTATTATTATCAGGAGATGATGGCTTCTTTACTCCTGATTCTCGCGCTCGTACTCGGCATCGCCGGTGGCTTTTTGCTGTACTACGACCGCACGCAGCGCGCAGCCGATGCCCAGCACAGCACCGATGCCCAAGGCAGCGCTGATGTTCAAGGCAGCGCTGATGCCGATACGCCGCCGGATACTGACTCCCAGCATGGCCCGGATACCCAGCAGCGAGACGCCGCTGCAGGCGGATCCGATAATTCGGCGGCAGAACAATCTCAAGGTGGAAAGCCCCAACATAGCCGGGAAGACCAGGACGTGCCTTCCCACGCAGTCACCGAACCTGGCGAGAATGCTGAAGACCCTGCGCGGACCGAAGGTCCTGCAGAACCTGAAGGCGAAGACGGTACCGAAACAGACTCTGGAACGCCCTCTGGTTTTGCGGCGAAGCATTCGCCATCCCCCGATATTGAATCCGATTCTTCCTCCGCTACCTCTTCAGGCCGTCACCATCGCACTAGAGATGATGCAGACCGCAGAGTTAGCGACAAAGCTGACGATACCCGCACTAGCGAGTCCGCGGTGCTTTCGAGCAATGACGCTGTAAAAGGCACCGCAACCACCTCCACCACCAATGCAGCCCATGTATCCGACGCAGATAGCGCAGATAACGCAGACAGTGTAGATAGCGCCAGTGTAGGCAGCGCCGACAGAACCGGCAGAGCCCACGCTGCAGGCAACACTGAAAAACCAGCAGAGGCTGGCCTGGATTCTGCCTCAGATTCTTCCTCAGCTTCTGGTGCAGATTCTGGCGCTAACAATGACGCGGGCTTAGATGCGGAAGCGGAAGCGGAATCGGAATTGGGTGCGGATGCCTCCCGCGAAGAGGCAGGCCACGAGGAGACTGAAGACCAACAGGAAAGTCACGCAAAACCCAAACCGGTAGGAAGGCCGCGGCCGCTTATCCCGGGCACCATTCGCCGGGAACGCAAAAACTGGGCCGAAACTCGAGGGTTCGAGTACATGAAGTCGGACCAGTACCTTGTGGATGAATGGACAAGGGGAGTCGCCTCCTCTGGTGCCGCACCGAAAGACATCGTTGCCGGCAACGTATACGGCCATGAAATGCTGCTGATGGATATTGACGGCGTCAATGTGATGGCGATGCGAACGGGTGCGGCATCGGATGTGGTCATTGATTTCCAGCGCTTCGATAGTCAAGAAGCCGAGATGTCCGAGGACCTGTTATTGGCCATGAACATCGAGGGGTTTGATGTTTATTCCTCCGATCGCGGCGTGACGGAGCGGATGGTGGACGAGCGCGTGCGTATCGCGCTGCAGCGCATGCCGGAGGTGGTGTCCGCGCTGTGGCTGGAAACCGAGTGGGTTTTGGCACAAACCACTAAGCATTCGCGCACCGCAGATTGGGAGGCAATGCTCCCGCCGCTTGCCTTGCTTGCCGATGCCTCCCGCGTCCTCCCACCCCGTTCCTCTTCCGTGCATACCATTCACTTTGAGGACCTAGACCCAGCCAGGGAAATTCCCGCCCCGCCCGTGGTTGAAGCGGTGGGTGGAACAGCGTCGGTGGGAAAGCCAGAGTTCTCCCGGCCGGTCATCCAACGGCCCGAAGAACCATTGGACATGCCGTCTCGCACGTACTCCGAGACCCGCGGCCCGGTTGAGCACACGGCGATTGGGGCGGACGAGGTAGATGCCATTGCCGATGGCAATGAGCGCCCCATCCCCGATTCAGGCACCGCCCGCCTGCCGCGCCAGCAATTCGGGGAGGCTTCCATCTTCGACGACGCTTCCGATGATGCTTTTGGTGACGACCTCGGTGACGCGGCCAAAGACTCGTCCACCGGCTCAACCAGAAATTCTTCTCGAGGCAGCTCCCAAGACGCCAGTGGCACGGCCGCTGCACGGGAGAAAGAGGATACAGACCGCTATGACGATTCCGGGTCGCAGCAGGGAGAGTAGCCTAGAATGTTGCGTTGGCCCACATAGCCAGGACTTTCCTCATATGCTGAAAACTCTAAAGAAACTCTAGAAAAAGGAGCAATGCGATGACTGAAGTGCACCTGCAAGAAGACAAGAAGAAGCGTCTCGCGGAACTGGTCAAGGAGCTTGCCGTGGTGCATGGCAAGGTTACTCTGTCCTCGGGCAAAGAGGCCGATTACTACGTTGATTTGCGCCGTGCGACTTTACACCACGAAGCATCCCGGCTAATCGGGTCCTTGCTCCGCGAGCTCACCGCGGATTGGGATTTTGCGGCCGTGGGAGGACTAACCCTTGGCGCGGATCCTGTTGCAACCTCCATCATGCATGCCGATGGCCGTGATATCGACGCCTTCGTTGTGCGCAAGGAAGCCAAAAAGCACGGCATGCAGCGCCGCATCGAGGGCGCAGATGTGACCGGAAAGAAGGTGCTGGTCGTCGAAGACACCACCACGACCGGCAATTCGCCGCTCACGGCAGTTGCCGCTTTGCGCGAAGCTGGAGCAGAGGTGGTCGGCGTGGCTACCGTCGTTGACCGCGCCACCGGCGCCGAGGATGTCATCTCGGCCGAGGGCCTTGAATACCGTTCCCTGCTTGGCTTGAACGACCTTGGACTCGCGTAACAGTATGGATCATGCACGCCAGTCACAGCCGGCCGGTCAGGCCGAGCCAGCAGGCGAGGCTGCGGGAACCGAGCCGACCGGTCAGGAAGCGCACGGTGAAAATACTGCGCAGGGCGAAAGTACTGCGCAGGGCGAATCTGCAGAGCAGGTGAAAGGGCCGACCGAATGGAATGAAGGCCGCCACGGCGTGGGCCCCTGGGAAGGGCCCTGGCCGCAAGGGCCGGAGGCGGAAAAATACGATCCGGAACTTCTGCGCGAGGGCGACCGGCGCAATGTCGTCGACGCGTATCGGTATTGGCGAAGGGAGGCGATTAAGGGGGATATCGATAAGCGGCGGCACAGCCTGCATATCGCCATCGAGAACTTTGAAAATGACGCCAATATCGGCACCGTCGTGCGCACCGCCAACGCCTTTGCCGTCGATACCGTCCACATTGTGGGGCGGCGCCGGTGGAACCGCCGCGGCGCCATGGTAACGGATAGGTATCAGCATCTGCGGCATCATGAGAGCGTCGATAAGCTCATTGCCTGGGCCGCCGAGGAAGACCTCACGGTCGTGGCCATTGATAATACCCCCGGTTGCGTGCCCCTCGAAACCGCCGAACTGCCGGAACGCAGCCTGCTGCTATTCGGGCAAGAAGGCCCCGGAGTAAGCGCCGCCGCGCAAGACGCCGCCCTGATGACCTGCTCCATCGCGCAATTCGGCTCCACGCGGTCCATCAACGCAGGCGTGGCCGCGGGCATCGCCATGTATACCTGGATCCGGCAGCACGCCGATCTGAACAATTCCTGGTAAGAGATCGTTACACTAGCTGTAATAAACCTTGCTACTGGAGTGATAAAGAAAACGTGGAAGAAAAGTGGGCCCACCGCGCCGAACTCGCGGAAACCGCCATTGATGAGCGCCATGCGCATTCCGTATGGGGCCTACCGCGAACCAACCTCGCCATCGTCAGCTGGCCGCCCACCACGAAAGAAAAACTCCTCGTGCACTGGCACTACTGGTGGCAAGCGCATTACCTCGACTGCCTCGTTGATGCGGCGGAGAGGAAAAATACCAAGGCCCGTCGCCAGCGCATTCTCGACACCACGCGCGGGATCCGCGTCCGGAACCTGACGCAGCTGACCAAGAATAAGTACTTCGACGACAAAGCCTGGCTCGCACTCGCCCTGGGGCGTGTGGGCGAGTTAGACAAGATGAAACCGCCCAAGGCGTTGGCGTCTTTGCAGCGCAATATTTCCGAAGGCCTCGATGACTCGCTGGGCATTTTGCCGTGGCGCGATGGCGAGAACTTCATGAACGTGCCGGCCAACGGGCCTGGTGCCATCATGCTGGCGCGGATGGGAGATATTACCGCCGCCCGCCGCATCGTTGACTGGGTCTACGATAATTTGGTCAATGAAGATGGCTTCATCATGGACGGCGTGCGCATGCGCATGGACGGCCCCGAGATCGTCAAACAAGTCCACCCGTATTGCCAAGGCGTGATGCTGGGGGCGTGCCTGGAGATTGTGTTGGCGATGCGGGAGGAGTCGAGCATCGGCAAGCTGGAGCAGATCGACAGCGTCTACGAGGCCGAACTGGCATCCGAGATGATGAGCTACATCATTAAGATTCGGGGCCTAGTGCAGGCTATTGCTTCCGGGATGGCGACTCCCTCCGGCGTCGTGGATTGGGAGACCGGTGATGGTGATGGCGGCCTGTTTAAGGGCATTCTGATGCGTTATCTTGCCGATGTTGCCGTGCGGTTGCCCGGGGACTCGCCCGCGAACCGGGCCACCAAGAAGTTGGCGACCCGGATGGTGGTGGCGTCTGCCGAATCCGTGTGGGAGCACCGGCTCGAGGTCGATGGCCTGCCAATTTTTGGCTCTGACTGGACCGCCGATGCCCGCCTACCGCATAACTACGGCTTCGGGCACACGACCGTCAGTGAAAAGATGGGCATCATTCGCGTGGATGAGCGCGACCTATCCGTGCAGCTGTCTGGTTGGATGCTTCTGGAGGCGTGCGCCCGGGTGGCTCGTGACCTGCATGAAAAATCGGGTCGCGATTAACCGTGCTATTAAACACTTTGCGCGGGGTTGATGCGCGGGGTGCGGCATTTTTGAGAGTTGGGCAGTAAACACAGGAAATGTCACACAAATTTTGCGGCGGGAATCCGGAAATGTGGGCATAATTGGGTGTTGGAACGTGTTTGACCGCAATCCCACTTAAGGATGGAATTTCATGCCAATTGCAACCCCCGAGGCGTATAACCAGATGCTGGATACCGCGAAGCAGAACGGCTTCGCATTCCCAGCCATCAACTGCACCTCGTCTGAAACGATCAACGCAGCACTGAAGGGCTTTGCCGAGGCAGAGTCTGACGGCATCATCCAATTCTCCACCGGTGGTGCAGAGTTCGGCTCTGGCCTCGCGGTCAAGAACAAGGTTAAAGGTGCTCAGGCCCTAGCCGCCTTCGCGCACGAGGCCGCGAAGCACTACGGCGTCAATATCGCCCTGCACACCGACCACTGCCAGAAGGAAGTTCTGGACGATTACGTTCGTCCGCTGATGGCTATTTCTCAGGAGCGCGTTGACCGCGGTGAGAACCCGCTCTTCCAGTCCCACATGTGGGACGGCTCTGCTATTCCGATCGATGAAAACTTGGTCATCGCCCAGGAGCTTCTGGAAAAGGCGAAGAAGGCCCACATCATTCTCGAGGCAGAGATTGGTGTCGTTGGCGGCGAAGAAGACGGTGTCGAGGCCAAGGCCGGCGATAACCTGTACACGACTCCGGAAGACTTTGAAAAGACCATCGATGCCCTGGGCACAGGCGAGAAGGGCCGCTACTTGTTGGCCGCTACCTTCGGTAACGTGCACGGCGTCTACAAGCCGGGCAACGTGAAGCTGCGCCCCGAGGTCCTGCTGGAGGGCCAGAAGGTTGCGCAGAAGAAGCTCGGCCTGAGCGAGGGCGAGCACGCCTTTGACTTCGTCTTCCACGGCGGCTCCGGCTCCGAGAAGGAGAAGATTGAAGAGGCGCTGCGCTACGGCGTCATCAAGATGAACGTGGACACCGATACCCAGTACGCGTTTACCAACCCAGTGGCTCGCCACATGATGGAAAACTACGACGGCGTGTTCAAAATTGACGGCGAGGTAGGCAACAAGAAGGTCTACGACCCACGCTCCTACCTGAAGAAGGCAGAGCAGGGGATGTCCGAGCGCGTCATCGAGGCATGTCAGGACCTCCACTCCGTGGGTAAGACCACGGCCAAGTAGGACGAGTCCCAATTAGCTCCATGTTGAGCTGAAGCCGAAGGCGCGACCGCGCTGTAGGCACGACGAAGTAGCCGCTTCCCCCTGTGTGGGAGGCGGCTCTTCCTATTTCTGGTCCGATCTCTGGACCTATTGCTGGGCCCATCTGTGGGGTGCGAGGATGCGGCGGGGGCTTGCCGGGTATGAGACAGAGCAGGCACGTATGCCAGATCAGCCAGACAAGCTATGCCGGCCCGACCAGCTATGCCAGCGAGATTGGGCAGAAATATAGGCTGGCAAGGCCAGGCGGGAACGGCAGGCCCAGCGACCCGAGTGGATTAGACGGACCAGACGGACTGGGTGGGGTGAGGATTAGGCGTAACTCCTTGTTGGTCGTGGTGAATGGGCGGGTGAGGGGATGAACCGCGGGTTACCGCTCCACGGCGGGATCCAAGCGATGCGGCCCTTGATGCGAACCATGCGCCCGCGTGCGGTGGGTCGGGAATCATCATCTTGGTTCACCGCATTGTGATGGGCACAGAGCGTTACGAGGTTTTCTTGGTTCGTGGGGCCGTCGGCGGCCCAGGCGGTGAGGTGGTGGACTTGGGCGTCATCGGCAGGCGTGGAGCAGCCGGGCCAAGCGCAAATAGGATGTTCCGCGCGGGCTAGCATGCGCTGCTTCCAGCTGGCCATGCGTTCGGTGCGATACAGGTTCACCGCGCCGTGCTCAGGATGAATCAGGCTGACGTAACCACGCTGGGCGAGGGTGCGGGCGACGAGCTGAGCGCCGGACATGCGCGCGCCGTTGGAAAGCTGCAGCATGATGTCATTGCCCTGACCAGCAGTGATGCGATCTAGTTGGTCAAGGGTGATGATCACGTTGGTATGCACCGTGGGGAGCGCGCCGGGATTGCCTTCGAGGATGATCTGCTTGGCGGCTGCGAGCGGGTTTTCTTTATCCACGGAGGCGAGAACGCCCTTGATATCCGCGATATCGGTGGGATCCGCGGTGATGGAGATGGTGTGGGGACCGTCGGGGCGTCGGGTATAGCGCACGCCGTGGGAGGGACGCTTGGTGGGGTTGAGCTGTTTCAGGCGCTTTTTCGCAATTGCCGGAATCAGGTGGGCCTCCGCGCGGCAGAGCTCTAGGCGGAGATCCCAACTGCGGTTGGTGTCTTTAACGCGTTGGGCGAAAGACTCGATGCTTTCAAGCACAGAGAGATCGTGGCCACGAGAACGAGCGGCCTCGCAGGCGAGGCGCTGCTTGCGGCTATTGGAGGTGCGGCCGAAATACGTGTGCTGGAGGCGGGCGAGTTGCGCGGCGAGGATCTGGCTGGCGCCGGCCTCGATGAGCTGCTGTTCGGAGCATCCCTGAAACTCGGCGACGAGGTCCACACCGCGACGGCAAAGTTGCAAAAATTCTGTGTTCACGGCTCCTGACCGTAAAAGCGGAATGGGTATGCGGCAATGGATAAGTAGGGCGAAACGGCGAATCTGTGGAATTCTCGCGCTGCTGGGGTCGCTGAGGCGCGCATATAGCGCGTTATCCACAACCTGGCGCGGGCCGGGATGCGGGTATTCGGGGGGCGGTGGTAGAGAGCGGTCTTCTATGCTGGAGGTCATGTCGGAAGCGAAACAAAGAGTCTCAACGAGGCAAATGCTGCGGGTGGTGGACCGCTCAGTATTATCGCGTCTGCAACGCATCCGCTCGCGCTTCGTTTATATAATCCAGGCCACCGTCGGTGCCGCATTGGCGTATTGGGTGGCTAGCTCTCTCTTTGGGCATCCGCAGCCGTTCTTCGCGCCCATCTCGGCAGTCATCATTCTGGGACTTTCGGGCGGGGACAGGATGAAAAAGGCATTGGAGATGTCGCTGGGCGGCATCGTCGGTGTAGCCGTGGGCGATTTGCTCTTCCAAGTGGTGGGGCAGGGCCCGTTCCAGATCCTGTTCATCGTGGGAGCCGGCCTGGTGGTGGGGTCCTTTATTACGAAATCGCCGCTGGTGTCCAACCAGATTGTTTTTGGTTCCATCCTTATCGCCACGATTTTTCCGCCGACCGAGGGGCCGGGTGGCCTGCACCGGGCCATCGACGCGATGATTGGTTCCGGCATTGGGCTTATCACGATTGCACTGATCCCGAATTCGCCGTTGAAGGAAGCAAGGCGCGAGGTGTCGAAGGTGCTGCGGATTGCATCGAGCATTCTCAATGACGTCACGCATGGCATCCGCGATACCAATCCTGAGATTATTCGCGATGCCCGCGATGCGGTGCGCGGCACGCAAAATGACGTGAATACGCTGTTGAGTGCGGCGCAATCGGGGAGGGAGGCATCGGAAGTATCGCCGCTTTTGTGGACCTCGCGCAGGAGCATTCGGTCCCTAGAGCGCATCTTGTTGCCGGTAGATAATGCGGTGCGTGGGGTGCGGGTGCTATCGCGCCGCGCGCTCGTGCTTACTGAAGACGGCGATACCGTGTCCGAGAAGCAGTTAGAGCTCTTGGAGGAACTATCAGAAATTATCCTGTCGGTGGGAGAGCTGTACGGCAGGCAAAAGCGGGACCACGATGAGGCGATAGAGATACCCGAGCTGGTGCAGCGGCTGCGCTACGTGGGCGGTCAAGCAGGCATGGATCTTATCGAAGAAGACGCGACGCTTTCTGCGTATACGATTCTCGCGCAGACGAGATCCATTGTTGTGGACATGCTGATGGTGTGCGGACTCTCGCGCGAGTCCGCCGTTGCACACTTGGTTCCTACCTCTACACACCCGGCGTTCCCGCCAGAGGTGTGGGAACGCAAAGATAAGCAGAAGGGGCAGAATTAGCAGGACCCCGCCCGCATATCCGCCGAGAGGGGCGCCGGTGCGGGGGCGGCGGTAAGAGCCAAGGGAAGTCGGCGTTAGCTGTGACGGGTGGACTAGGGGCGCACGACTTGGAGGTCGCGCAGATGGCGGTAGAAGGTGACGCGGGTGAGGGGGCGTTTGTGGGGGATGGCATCGACAAGCACGCGCAGCTGGGGGCCGCCTGCCTGGACCGCGCGGCCGGTGTGGACGGAGTCTGGGTCGAGGCGACCGGGCTTGCGCAGGAGGGAACGCAGGAGGCGGCCTTCGGGCTCGACTGGAGAGGTTGCGCGGGCCGCCAGGATGCCCGGGGCATCGGTCATAGGGACCAGCCGCGCGCCGAAAGTGCGGCGGCCGGAGGCGGCGAGGGTGTCATCATCGATGATGATTCCACCGGTAAGCGGGCCATTGGACCAATCCGAGATGGTTGCTGAGCCGGCGACGGCCTGGCCGGAATCGTTGCGGATGAGCGGCACCGGGCGAACCGAGGCGGTGCGGGCGACCTCGAGGGCCTCTTGCGGCGCGGCGGGCAGGCCCCAATTAGCGGCGGCGGCCGACTCGCCCGTGGGAATGAATGCGACCTCGGCCCACAGGTTATCGGCGCGCATGAGCCGGGTGATGACGGCGTTGAGCGCCGAATCCGAGCCCGCAACCACGATGCGCAGGCGGTCCTCCAGGTAAGGCTCCTGCGGGGCGGCGGCAGGGGCGCCGAGGTGGCGGACATCGGGCTGCGCGGCGATCTCGTCAAGCGAAGGCGTGGGGTCGTGGGGGAGGAGGTTGGTGGCGGCGGCATCGACAAGCGCGAGCTCCTTGCGGGAAGGAACGGCCGAAAGATCATAGGCCTCTGCGGGCAAATCAACGTCGGGGGCGCCGCAGCGGAGGAACAAAAAACGCATGCACAACATGCTACGTGGGCTATTGCGGCCAGAAAAGTGTAAGGTAAATGCGTATTTTGGCTTCAATAATGAGGAAGTGACTTAAAAGATGGCAGCGATCGTCATTGTCGGCGCCCAATGGGGCGACGAAGGCAAGGGCAAGGCTACCGATATCCTTGGCGGGAAAGTTGACTATGTGGTCAAGCCGAACGGCGGCAATAACGCCGGGCACACCGTCGTAGTCGGCGGTGAAAAATACGAGCTGAAGCTCCTGCCCGCCGGGATTCTTTCTGAAAACGCCACCCCTGTGCTGGGCAATGGCGTGGTGATTAACCTCGAGGCGCTCTTTGATGAGATTGATGGCCTGGAAGCGCGCGGGGCGAACGCCTCCCGCCTGAAGATTTCCGCGAACGCGCACCTCGTGGCGCCGTATCACCAGACCCTTGACCGCGTTCAGGAGCGCTTCCTGGGCAAGCGCGCCATCGGCACCACCGGCCGCGGCATCGGGCCGACCTACGCCGATAAGGTCGCGCGCATTGGCATCCGCGTGCAGGATATTTTCGACGAGTCCATCCTGCGCCAGAAGGTAGAGTCCGCGCTGGAGATCAAGAACCAGATGCTGGTGAAGATGTACAACCGCAAAGCCATCGAGGCCGAGCAGATTGTGGAGTACTTCCTAAGCTACCGCGACCGCCTGCGCCCCATGGTCATCGACGCCGAGCTCGAGCTGAACGAAGCGCTTGCTAATGGTCAGAATGTGCTCATGGAGGGCGGCCAGGCCACCATGTTGGACGTTGACCACGGCACCTACCCGTTCGTGACTTCCTCGAACCCGACTGCGGGTGGGGCATCGGTTGGCTCTGGCATTGGGCCGACGCGGATTAAGACCTCGCTGGGTATTATCAAGGCCTATACAACCCGCGTTGGCGCCGGCCCGTTCCCCACGGAGCTCTTTGATAAGTGGGGCGAGTACCTGCAGACCACCGGCGGCGAGGTCGGCGTGAACACCGGTCGCACGCGCCGCTGCGGCTGGTACGATTCCGTGATTGCGCGCTACGCCACGCGCGTGAATGGTTTTACGGATTACTTCTTGACCAAGCTCGATGTGCTCACCGGCATTGGTGAGATTCCTATCTGCGTGGCTTATGACGTTGACGGCAAGCGCTACGATGAGATGCCCGTTACCCAGTCTGAGTTCCACCACGCCGAGCCGATTTTTGAGACCATGCCGGCGTGGGACGAGGACATATCCGAGTGCACCACCTTCGAGGAGCTTCCGCAGAAGGCACAGGATTATGTGCTGCGCCTTGAAGAGCTTTCTGGCTGCCGCATCTCCTACATCGGCGTCGGCCCCGGCCGCAACCAGACCATCGTGCGCCACGACGTCATGGAAGACCAGTAATGGACGTATTTGCGATGATGAGCTCGGCCTAGCCGCGAGCTCATAAAAGTAAGAAGGGGCGAGGTACCTTGGTGAGGTACCTCGCCCCTTCTTTAGGATCCTCGGAGCTCCCCGAGACTATGCCCGTTCAGCTTTAGTAAGCGGCGGTCAGGTTGTCGTAGCCATTGATCTTGAGTGCTTCCAGCACGCGGTCCACGGCTGCCTGGTCAGTATCCGGGTTATAGGTGTCTGGGAAGGTCAGGTGTGCGCTGTGGCTGTCCTTGAAGTCGATGTTCATGAACTCGTGGCCCAGCTCGTCAGTAGCGAGCGCGAGTTCGCGCTGCACAGCCAACTTACCGCTCTGCAGGATGGGTGCAGAGTAGTCCTGGTCTCCGTTGATTACACCTTCCTTGTCACCGGTGATACGGCCCTTTTCGGCGTGAGCGCCGGGCTCATCGGACTGGTCGGTGGACTGCTCAACGTCAGCGGTCTGGGTTACCTCTGGCTCAGCAAGCTGGTCCTGGGCGTCAACTGGGCCCGTGCTGCCAGTTAGCGGCAGTACAGCAGCGATGGCGCTAGCAATAAAAGAAGGAATAGACATTTCCGGTCCTTTCTGGAGTTAGTGTTTTAAACCGATAAAAATACTAGCACCGTAAAAGGCTAGTAACTATATGGAATTCAACTTGTTGACAACGCCATTAGTAGAGAATTTAATCACTTTTACTAAAATGGAATATCTCTGAGTGAGATCTGCCTATTCGACCTGCATTAACTGAATCAAACTGTGAGAAGCATCAATGGTCTTTGATCGGATGATTTGAAACATAGCTAGCGTGACTGGCGGTGTTGGGTCAAGATCCTTCACTTCTATTAACTTAAGATTATCTAAATGTAAGCTATCGGGATACCTCCACTCTTCTATTGAACGCTGGAAAATAGCTCTGCTTTGCGATTTTCGAGAACCCGTATTGGGCGCATTTTATCGCTGCACCGTGGTTTTATAAAGTGCAATTTTGCTGAACGGGTGTATGTCTTGAGTGTGATGTGTCGAACAAAATGAAATTTTTCTTAACTTTAAATCAGTTTCTTCGATCAGTGCTTGGGGAAAGGTTGGATTATGCTGCGGGCTGACTGAAGTGTAGAAAAATCGAACGTATGGACGTCTTAAGTATGTTCCTGTTGCCGCAGAGGACTGGGAAGCATGAAGATGTGATTTACAAATTTCCTGGTGACGGAGGTTTTAAAAATCTGCACGTTTAATCTTAATGGTGTAAAGGCTGAACGTGGATATTGATGTTAACAGTGTTAATAAATACTGTAAATGTGTTAAAACACGCAGTGTATATTCCTTCGGGCGGCGAATCGCTCTGCATTGAATATCGAACATAGGTTTATTTGTCGAAGGTTTTTCCTCCAAGCGTTCCTTATGTTCTATCCATAGATCGATAAAAACTATTAGTAGATGTATCAACGTTAACAGTTTGGATCTGTTTCATTAAATGTCAGGGATTGGTACTCTCCAAAAGGCACAAATGGCGGCAATCTGAATGGTTGGTAAACCGAGATTCCTTGCTGTGTGTTCAAGTTCATATTAAAACTCTGCACGGATAAAAAGCCGTTGTGCAGTCGGAAGTTGTAAGAATTCGTCCTTTCGAAAAGGGGAAAAATGAGTGGAGTGAGAGATTTCCCTCGTGGAAGGTGGTCGGTTTTAACCGCAGTGCTTGCTGTTATTGCGGTTATCGCTGCCATGGTCACAGTTCCAGGGGCTAATGCTCAAGAATCGGGCGGTCAGGTTGATATCACCGCTAATGATGATTTGGGTAACCCTAATGGAAAGATTAGCGGCGGAGACCCTGAATGGGGTTCGCTCGTCTGGGCGGGAAAACCGCCGAAGGAAGCTAGAAAATATCGTAATTGGGCTAATCCGAAAAACAATGCCGGTTGGGCATGGTGTATCGACATCGGTAAATATCATCCGATGCATCGGACAAATGGGGCACTTTACGATATTGATCAGGCTGGCAAGGTGGAGATCCCCGAAGAGCGTCGTGACGCTGCAATTAATGTGGCCACGAAGATGATACAGGCCTATAAACACGGCGATAAGGCAACGGTAGCTACCTACTCAGTTTACTTGAGTGCCTTAATTGGTGATCCGTCTGTTCAAGAGCGCGTGCACGAGTATATGACTGCCCCAACCGCTGACGAACAGTTAAACGATATTTTTGCACAGACCATGGGGTTCTACCATGGTAGTCTCGAAGAATTTACCCAGCTCACCGGTTTCACGGTTGAAGATTCAGCAGGTTGGCCTTTGGTCCCTGTGTCTGGGGTGGATGTTCCCAAAGCTCCTGAAGATGCCTATATCACCGTAGTGGGACCTGACGGGCGCTTAACAGGGCAAGGTTCATTAGGCGCTACCGGTAGGTTTCAACGTTTGATGCCGCCGGATCAGCCGGGCCTGCCCGATACCGAAGAGGAGCAGCCGGAAGAATCTACGACTCCCGAGCAACCTTCTGAGGAAGAAACCACGGAAGACGAGCCTACGGAGGAAGAGTCCACTCCCAATTCCACCGAAGAGCAACCTTCCGATGAGGAGACCTCGACTGAGGAGACCACTTCCTCTGAGGAACCTTCGACGGAGCAATCCACTACTCAGCCAAGCACTGAGCCTAGCGAATCGACTCCAACTACTAGTGCATCTGAGAAGAAGTTGCAGCCAAAGATTCGCACCAAGGCACAGTTTGCCGACGATGCTGATCAGGTTGTTGCTGGCGCAAAGGTAAAGGACACGGTTCACTATGAGGATCTGGTCCCGCACAAGAAATACACCCTTGAGGCTGAGCTAAAGGATAAGGCTGGGGACAACCAGGTCGTCGGCAAGGGCAAGAAGACCTTTACTCCAGAACAGTCCTCCGGTGACGCGGACGTGGAGATCACTGTTGACAGTGATCTTAAGAAGCCCATTGACGCAGCAGTTGCCTTTGAGACCTTGACCTCTACTGAGGTTGATGCGGAAGGAAAGTCCACCTCTGATTCTGACAAGAAGAATGTCATCGCTGAGCACAAGGACTTGAGCGACGAGGCACAGACCGTAAATTCCGTCTGGAACCCAGAGATTTCCACCAAGGCGAAGCTTGCCAAGGGTGAATCGGTTGAGTCCGGCGCTAAGGTAACCGATACCGTTAAGTACAAGGACTTGGTCCCAGGGAAGAAATACACCCTGAATGCGGAATTGGTTAATAAGGCAGACGAGTCTGTAATTGGTAAGGGTGAAAAGACCTTTACTCCGAAGAAGTCCGCTGGCAACGTTGACGTGGAAATTACTGTTGATAGTGACGTCAAGAACACGGTCAAGGCTGCGGTTGCCTTTGAGGAGTTGACCTCTACTGAAGTTAACGCTGAGGGTGAGGACACTCCGGATGCTGAGAAGCCGAATAAGGTTGCTGAGCACAAGGACATTAACGACGAAGACCAGACCGTAAACACTAAGAAGGACAACCAGCCTTCGGAGTCGTCTTCGTCGGAGACTTCAACGACTAGCTCGAAGCCAAGCACCTCGGAGTCCAAGAGCTCTGAACCATCGACGGAGAGCAGCTCGGAATCCGAAACCTCGGAGCCGTCGGACTCGGAGACGTCCACTTCGAAGACTACGTCCAGCACTGAGCCTTCGAGCACGACCTCTTCGGAAAAGCCGGAGGAGCCTGCTGATACTTCTGCAAAGCCGGAGATTTCGACGAATGCTGATTTTGCTCAGGGTTCGCATGAGGTTGTTGCTGGTGCTGAGATTGTTGATGAGGTCAGCTATGAGGGCTTGGTTCCTGGTAAGGAATACACGCTGCAGGCTGAGTTGATTAGCAAGGCTGATGGTCGGACTGTTCTGGGTAAGGGTGAGACGACCTTTACTCCGGAGGAGTCTGCTGGCAAGGTTGATGTGAAGATCACTGTTGATAGTGATGTGACGGAGCCGGTTGAGGCTGCGGTTGCCTTTGAGGAGTTGACTTCTACTGAGGTTGACGCTGAGGGTGAGGACACTCCGGATGCTGAGAAGCCGAATGAGGTTGCTGAGCATAAGGACATTGATGATAAGGATCAGACCGTAACCTCTGATGACTCTAAGAAGGATCTGAAGCCGGAGATTTCGACGAATGCTGATTTTGCTCAGGGTTCGCATGAGGTTGTTGCTGGTGCTGAGATTGTTGATGAGGTCAGCTATGAGGGCTTGGTTCCTGGTAAGGAATACACGCTGCAGGCTGAGTTGATTAGCAAGGCTGATGGTCGGACTGTTCTGGGTAAGGGTGAGACGACCTTTACTCCGGAGGAGTCTGCTGGCAAGGTTGATGTGAAGATCACTGTTGATAGTGATGTGACGGAGCCGGTTGAGGCTGCGGTTGCCTTTGAGGAGTTGACTTCTACTGAGGTTGACGCTGAGGGTGAGGACACTCCGGATGCTGAGAAGCCGAATGAGGTTGCTGAGCATAAGGACATTGATGATAAGGATCAGACCGTAACCTCTGATGACTCTAAGAAGGATCTGAAGCCGGAGATTTCGACGAATGCTGATTTTGCTCAGGGTTCGCATGAGGTTGTTGCTGGTGCTGAGATTGTTGATGAGGTCAGCTATGAGGGCTTGGTTCCTGGTAAGGAATACACGCTGCAGGCTGAGTTGATTAGCAAGGCTGATGGTCGGACTGTTCTGGGTAAGGGTGAGACGACCTTTACTCCGGAGGAGTCTGCTGGCAAGGTTGATGTGAAGATCACTGTTGATAGTGATGTGACGGAGCCGGTTGAGGCTGCGGTTGCCTTTGAGGAGTTGACTTCTACTGAGGTTGACGCTGAGGGTGAGGACACTCCGGATGCTGAGAATCCGAATGAGGTTGCTGAGCATAAGGACATTGATGATAAGGATCAGACCGTAACCTCTGATGACTCTAAGAAGGATCTGAAGCCGGAGATTTCGACGAATGCTGATTTTGCTCAGGGTTCGCATGAGGTTGTTGCTGGTGCTGAGATTGTTGATGAGGTCAGCTATGAGGGCTTGGTTCCTGGTAAGGAATACACGCTGCAGGCTGAGTTGATTAGCAAGGCTGATGGTCAGACTGTTCTGGGTAAGGGTGAGACGACCTTTACTCCGGAGGAGTCTGCTGGCAAGGTTGATGTGAAGATCACTGTTGATAGTGATGTGACGGAGCCGGTTGAGGCTGCGGTTGCCTTTGAGGAGTTGACTTCTACTGAGGTTGACGCTGAGGGTGAGGACACTCCGGATGCTGAGAAGCCGAATGAGGTTGCTGAGCACAAGGACATTGATGATAAGGATCAGACCGTAACCTCTGATGACTCCGATGTCCCAGGCAAGCCGTCCAAGGGCAAGATTCCTAAGTGGGCCATCCTGATTCCGGGCATTGGCTTGGGAATCGGCTTGGGCAAGATTATCTTCGGCCACCACGATCACGACCACGGCCACCATGATCACGACAAGCCGAAGGATCGTCCTGAGAAGGAGACCGAGGGACACGGTGAGCACCCAAGCACCGAGGTGAAGGGCCAGGATACGCCGGATAAGGTTGACCAGAACTCCAGCGAAGAGCCTCGCCCCACCGAGGTGAAGGGTCAGGATACGGCGGATAAGGTTGACCAGGGTACCGACAAGGACGATCGTCCGGTCGAGGTTATGGGCCAGGAGCCTGGAAAGACTGGTAAACCGCTACCGTCCGACGCAGGACGTACGAAGATCAAGTCCGTACCGTCCGGTGCGACCGAGCTTGACCCAGGTATGCAGGACTACATTAAGTAGTGTGAGCGTACTGGTCAGGTAACAGGCGATAGCGCCTGGGCACAACATGTCCCCCTTCAGGGTGTCACCGCACACGCTGGAGGGGGCAACCCATCTGATGAACCATCGAGAAGACCACAATGAGGAGATTGGGCAATGTCTGAGGAGACAGGCCGCGAGGAACCCGTAAGCCGGGGTAAGAAGATCGGCTTTATCGTGCTGGTAGTGGCCGTAATTCTGATGTTGATCCAGCTGGCTCTCTACCTCACCACCGGTGGGGAAGATGATGAGGCTAGTGAGGGGGCATCGGAAAGCGTCTCGGCCGTTGACCCCCCGGACGATAAGGGCGATGCCTATGTCGATGATTCCGGTGCGCAGGAGCACGAATTCGAGCCGGCCCCGGGCCAATTCGAAGGCTTCGAAGGCATGTCTGTGGGCATCGACGGTGAGTACGCCGCCGTGGACCCAGTGCAGGTAACTGACCAGGGCGTGCTGCTGCCGCCACACGATGTCTCCCGCTTGGGCTGGTATTCCGCCTCGGCCGTGCCTGGCGATGCCGGCAATGTTGGCTCCAGCGTGATCACCGGCCACGTGAATTACCAGGGCCAGGGCACCGGCTATGCGGAGAAATTCACCCGGCTGCAGGAAAACCAGGAATTCACCGTGGTCATCGATGGTGAGGAGCGCACCTTCCGTGTGACGGAAAAGCCGTACCGCCTGCCCAAGGGCGGGGATTTCCCGGACGTGGTTAATGACACGGACGGTACCAACCGCCTGGTCCTTATCACCTGCGGCGGCAAGTTCGTCGGCGGTGCGCTGGGGTATGAGGACAACATCATTACCGTGGCAGAGCCAGTAGATGCCCCGGTTCCACCAGAGGCACCCCAGGCCTAGCAGTCTGCTTTAGAGCCCAACGAGCGCCCGGTTCGAGGATGAAAATCCTTGGCCGGGCGCTTGCGTTTATGCACTTCACGCATGTGCGCCCTGGGTGTGGCGGGTATCTATGAAATAATTTGGGGAAGTATCTGCTGCTCGGAGCGGAATCAAAGGAGCAAAGTCATGGATATTCCAGGCAAAATCGCCGGTCATATCGGCACGCCGCTGACGGGCAATGCCACGAAGGTATTGCTGCTCGGCGCGGGCGAGTTGGGAAAGCAGTTGGCTATTTCCTTCCAGTCCCTGGGCCTTGAGGTGCACGCGGTGGATAAGTACAAGGGGGCGCCGGCGCACCAAGTGGCGCACTACAGCTATATCGCGGATATTACTGACTCCGCGCAGGTATCAGAATTGGTGCAGCAAATTCAGC
The DNA here is from genome assembly GCF_046718165.1 of Corynebacterium tuingiense. Classification (NCBI taxonomy): domain Bacteria; kingdom Bacillati; phylum Actinomycetota; class Actinomycetes; order Mycobacteriales; family Corynebacteriaceae; genus Corynebacterium; species Corynebacterium tuingiense. Next base: position 2,126,542 of record NZ_CP177101.1, on the reverse strand, counting down.
CGCACTACGTGGTGCCGGAGGTGGAAATCGTTGCGGTGGAGGCCCTGGAGCAGGTTGAGCAGTCCACTGATGCCGTCGTCGTGCCCACGGCGCGTGCCTGCGCGCTCACCCAGGACCGCGAGCGGGTGCGCGCGGTGGCGGAAGATATTGGGCTGCCGACCTCGGCCTACCGCTTTGCCTCCTCGGTGGAGGAGCTGGAGGAAGCGGCGACGGAGCTGGGGTTTCCGTGCATCGTGAAGCCGGACGTGTCCACCTCGGGCAAAGGCCACATGCTGGCGCGGGATGTGGAAGACGTGCGCGAGGCGTGGGAGACGGTGCGCCGCGTGTCCTCGGATTCGCAGCGCGTGGTGGCGGAGCGCTTCGTGGACTTTGACCTTGAGGTCACGCTGCTGGCCATCCGGTCCATCGATCCGGCCACGGGCAAGCTGGCCACGTGGTTTAGCGAGCCCATTGGCCACCGCCACGAAAAGGGCGATTTGGTTGAGGAGTGGCAGCCTACCGGCATGAGCGAGATTGCGCTGGAGAACGCGCGCTCGGTTGCGGCGCGCATCTCCAATGAGCTGGGCGGGCGCGGCGTGTACGGCGTGGAGCTTTTCGTCGCCGGCGATGATGTTTACTTTTCTTCGGTCTCCCCGCGGCCTTCGGATACGGCGATGCTTACCGCCTATACGCAACGCTTTTCCCAGTTTGACCTGCACGCCCGCGCCATTTTGGGCTACCCCATCGATGCCACGTTGATAACCCCGGGCGCCAGCATGTTCTTACACGCGCAGGAGCCGCTTGCCGATGTCGCCTTTACCGGCATCGCCTCCGCCCTCCACTATGCCGAGACGGATGTGAAGCTCTTTGGCAAGCCCGATGCCTATAAGGGCCGGCGCATGGGGCTTGTGACGACGACGGCGGAAACGGTAGAAGAGGCCCGCGACCGCGCCGCTTTGGCGGCGCATAAGGTGAGCGTGACTTCGACTCCTGGCCTGCTCGCGCAGGGCGGTGCGCGCGGCATCGACCCGCAAGCGGACAATGTGCCCGATATCGAGGTTGTTGAATACGAGGGTGGGGTCGAGCTCGACCCCAAGCTGACCTCAGGGGTGGACGATACCGACTAGCGCAGCGCTGGTTAGCGCTGCGGGCCGGCGTGCTTGACCATCTCGTCCCACTCGACGATCTTGATGCGCTCGCGGCCGTGCGGCTCGCCGGCGGCTTGCTCGGCGGAGTTGAGGCGATGCCAGCCGTCCCAGGTGGTGACGGCGATATCGCGGCTGCTGAGCAGATCGAGGATATCCTGCGGATCGCGCTTGGTGGCGGACTCGAGCTCGCCTGCCTTGTAATCCTCTAGCAGCATGCCGGTGGTGTCCTTGGCGTCGGATTTAGTATTGCCAATAAGCCCCACCGGGCCGCGCTTGATCCAGCCGGTGGTGTAGAGGCCGGGCAGCTTGTCGCCGTCGACATTGGCAAGCACGTGGCCGCCGTCGTTGGGCATGGTGGCCGTGTCGTCATTGAAAGGAATGCCCTCGACGGACTGCGGGTGGTAGCCCACAGCGCGGTAGACCGATTGCACGGGCCACTCGGTGAACTTGCCGGTGCCGCTTACGGAGCCATCGCCATTGAGCTGGGTGCGCTCGGTTTTGATGGCGGTGACGTGGCCGGCATCGCCAAGCACCTCTACCGGGGACTCGAAGAAGTGGATGTAGAGCTTGTGCGGGGCATCGCCAGGCTCCCGCATGGCGTAGGACTCTAGGGTCTGGCAGACCAAGTCGGTGGACTTGGCGGCGCGGCGAGCTTTTTCTGAAGCCTCGTCGTAAATGATGTCCTCTGGGTCCACGATGACCTCGATGGTGGGAGACTCATCGAGCTCCTTGAGCTCCTTCGGCGTGTACTTGGCCTGCGCCGGGCCGCGGCGGCCAAAGACGTGGACCTCCTTGGCGCGGTTTTCCTTCAGGGAAGAGTAGACGTTGTCCGGGATCTCCGTCACCAGCAGCTCGTCTGCGGTCTTGGCCAAGATGCGGGATACGTCGAGCGAAACGTTGCCCACGCCCACGACGGCGACGGACTCTGCCGACAGGTCCCAGTCGCGCTCGAAGTTGGGGTTGCCGTCATAAAAGCCCACGAATTCGCCGGCGCCGTGGTTGCCCTCGAGGTCCTCGCCGGGGATGCCCATTTCCTTATCGGCGGTGGCGCCGGTGGCGAAGATGATGGCGTCGTAGTAATCGCGCATCTCTTCGACGGTGATGTCCTTGCCCACTTCGATATTGCCCAGGAAGCGGATGTCTTCCTTCTCCATCACATTGTGCAGCGACTGCACGATGCCCTTAATGCGTGGGTGATCCGGGGCGACGCCGTAGCGAATCAAACCAAAGGGCGCGGGCATCTTTTCAAAGAGATCGATCTGCACGTCCACATCGGACTTTACGAGGAGGTCAGAGGCGTAAATGCCGGCCGGTCCGGAGCCGACCACGGCGACACGCATGGGGCTAGTCATCTGTTTAGGGTGTCCTTTCTTTAGGTTTTTCTCACATTCTACGCGGTGGTAGTGCGATAAATACCACACTGCTCTGAGTTATCTACCCCCAGTTTAGGAGGTTGCGGAAGGGCGGGGGAGGGGGTGATTCACGTACAGTGGAGTCGTCACCACGTGCTAGTAACTGTGATGTACGGCATGATGTTACGGCGCGTGTTCCCAGTGTTCCCGTGACGGCAAAGGAAAGGTAATCCGCATGTCTGCATCCCAGTCCACAGTGTTAAGCTCCATCGGCCGCGGCTTCGATGGCCTCGATATTCCCGCCTTGGCGGATAGCCTTGGCGCTGAACTGCTCCGCTTAGAAGATTTCGACCCCACGGTGGCGGATGTATTGGCCCACGCGCCCACCGCTACTGCCGATGCCATCTTGGTTCAAGGCACCGGCGAGATCTCCTTCGATGCGGAGGTCGCCGCCGCGCTGGGCCTGCCGCTGGTCATTATCTCCGGCGCCCCAGAGCGCGCCGCGGAGCTGGCACAGCGCAAGGCAGAGTCCCTCGGCGCCACCGTGGCAGGCGTCTTCACCGACCTAGAGGCCGTGCCAGGTGCGTTAAGCGCGGCAGAGGAGACCGCGCCCGTCATGTCCGCAGACCTCTTCCAAAAGCAGCTCATCGACCAAGCCAAGACGACTGGATCCCACATCGTCTTGCCAGAGGGCGATGATGACCGCATCCTTGAAGCCGCCGATGCCCTGCTGCGCGATGAGGTTGCCCAGCTGACCATCCTAGGCAAGGAATCCGATATTAAGGCCCGCGCCAAGGAATTGGGCCTGGATATTTCGGGAGCCGATATCATCGACCACCTGGAATCGCCGCTTGCGGAGGAATTCGCCGCGGACTTCGCGGAGCTGCGCAAGAAGAAGGGCGTGACCCTGGAGCAGGCCCGCGAGACCATGCAGGACATCTCCTACTTTGGCACCATGATGGTGCACAAGGGGCTTGCCGATGGCATGGTTTCCGGCGCCGCCCACACCACCGCCCACACCATTAAGCCGTCCTTCCAGATCATCAAGACCAAGCCGAATGCATCGGTGGTCTCTTCCATCTTCCTGATGGTCATGCGCGGGCGCCTGTGGGCCTTCGGCGACTGCGCCGTAAACCCGAACCCGACCGCGGAACAGCTGGGCGAAATCGCCGTGGTGTCCGCGCAGACCGCGTCCCAGTTCGGCATCGATCCGCGCGTAGCCATGCTGTCTTACTCCACCGGCGCTTCCGGCACCGGCCCGGACGTCGAGCGCGCCATTGAAGCCGTCGAGGCCGCCAAGAAGCTCGACTCCTCGGTCAAGGTCGATGGCCCTCTGCAGTTCGACGCCGCCTGCGATCCCGGCGTTGCCGCGAAGAAGATGCCGGATTCTGATGTCGCGGGTAAGGCCAATGTCTTCGTCTTCCCCGATCTGGACGCCGGCAATATTGGCTATAAGACCGCACAGCGCACCGGCGGCGCCTTGGCCGTGGGCCCCATCCTGCAGGGCCTGAACAAGCCGGTCAATGACCTATCCCGCGGCGCTACCGTTCCAGACATCATCAATACCGTTGCCATTACCGCTATCCAGGCTGGAGAGAAATAAATGTCATACGTACTGGTCCTTAACTCGGGATCCTCGTCCATCAAGTTTCAGCTGGTGGACCCAACCGCTACTGCCACCGATGATCCACTCGTCTCCGGCCTGGTGGAACAGGTTGGCGAGCCGAGCGGCGCCATTACCATCAAGGTCAACGGGGAAAAGGTCACCGAGGAACTAGAAGTTCCCGATCACTCCTTTGGCCTAAAACGCGCCTTTGACCTGATGGATGATCATCAGGTGGGCCCGAAGGACGTCGATATCATCGCCGTGGGACACCGCGTGGTGCACGGCGGCCGCCTCTTTTCGGAACCGCAGCTCATCGAGGATCAAATTGAATCGATGATCGAGGATCTCATCCCCTTGGCCCCGCTGCACAACCCGGCCAACTTGGACGGCATCCGCGTGGCGCGCAAGATCCTGCCGGATATTCCGCACGTGGCGGTCTTCGATACCGCCTTCTTCAATACCCTGCCGCCGGCCGCAGCGCTCTATGCCATCAATAGCGAGGTTGCCTCCAAGTACGATATCCGCCGCTACGGCTTCCACGGCACCTCCCACGAGTTCGTCTCCCAGCAGGTGCCGAAGATCTTGGATCGCGATCCGGAGCACACCCACCAGATCACGCTGCACCTGGGCAATGGTGCCTCCGCGGCCGCCATCCGCAATGGCCGCGCCATCGATACCTCGATGGGCCTTACCCCGCTGGCCGGCCTGGCCATGGGTACGCGTACCGGCGATATCGATCCAGGTATCATCTTCCACTTGGTGCGCCAGGCGGGCATGAGCATCGACGAGATCGATAAGCTGCTCAATAAGCAATCCGGTGTCAAAGGCATTGCGGGCGTCAATGACTTCCGTACGCTGCGCGAGCACATCGATAACGGCGATGAAGACGCATGGCTGGCGTATAACATCTACATCCACCAGCTGCGCCGCTTCATCGGTTCCTACATGATTGCCCTGGGCCGCGTGGACGCGATTACCTTCACCGCCGGCGTGGGTGAAAACGACACCGAGGTGCGCCAGGACGCGCTGTACAACCTGGATATGTACGGCATCGACTTTGATAAGGAGCGCAACCTCGTCCGCTCCGATGAGCCGCGGGTCATCTCCACCGACGATTCCCCGGTCAAGGTCCTAGTGGTTCCCACCAATGAGGAGCTGGCTATTGCGCAGAAGTCTGCAGACGTTGCCGCCAAGGCGCGCGAGGAAGGCCTATTTAAGTAGGCCATGTAAGTAAGCCCTAGAAGGTGGTGATGGGCCGGACCTGGTTGGCCAAGTCCACCAGCGCGTAGCGGTGGCGGCTAAACGGGGCCTGGCGGGCAAGTGCCCGCAGGGTCTCGGCCAGGCCGGTGCGCAGGCCGCGCTGGGTAAAGGCGTACTCGAAGAGATCATTCGGCGAGGATGCCCGCGCGAGATCGGCGTTGCGCAGGAAGTTCAGGCCCGCGGAGATGACGGCGATCTTGATTTGGAGGAAGCGCGGCTCGTTGGTGGGGACTTCTTCGAGGCGTCGGGCAGCGCGGCGAATGCGCGATTCCGATAGATCGTGCACGATGAGCTGCAGCACGGTGGTCAGCAGCGCCATGCGGAAGTGGCGCGAGGCATTGGGGACCTTATCCAAGGTGGCTACGGATAGCTCCACCTGTCCTTCCGCGCGCAATTGACGGGCAAGCCCAAAGGCGGAGGACACCGTCGTGGGGTTGGTGGCCCAGACGATGCCGTATAGGCGCATGGAATTAAACCGCAGCGCGCCGGGGTCTTGGGTGACGTGGGACCAGATTTCCGGCTGGCCCTCAAAGGCGGAAGAGGGAAGATCCGCCAGGGTGGTGTAGAGGTTGGAGCAGGCGCGGGCTACGGTGGCATCGATAAGCGATGTTTCACTGTAATCAATCTGCTGCAGGATGAGCTCATTGATGGCCGCGATGGCGAGCTTGGGGGCGGCCTCGCCGGGCAATAAATCGAGGACAGCGGCGAAGTACTCCTGGGCATCGACGTAATCATCGTGCAAGAGCTCCGTAATGCCGGCGTACCACTGGTAGCGCCAGTCCTGGCCCAGGCGGCCCTCGATGGAGCCTAACCACTGGCGCGCCTCGTCGGTATAGCCCAGGTCGATCATGGAGCGCACCACGCCGAGGGGAATCTCGGCGGAATGCTCGTATTCCGGGGTGCGCATGGCCTGGCGCAGGGTCTCGAGGGCTTCCTGCGGCTCGGCATAGGACGTACCTTGCAGCAGGCTGGCGCCGACATCGTCGCGGTCTACCAGGGGCGCCGGCAAGGCGGAGACGACCTCTGGGGCGGTGATTTGGATGGTGCGATCGATGCCATCGATGAGCTGATCCGTGCGAAAGACCAGGTGTTTGGTGCCAAAGGTGGTACGTTGCGGCGAGAAGAGCGAGTGCTGGGAGGGGTACTGGCGGCCGTCGCGGATGGCGAGCACCTCGCGCAGCACGCCGTAGAGCTGGGTGCGCAGCTCCTTGATGGAGCTAAACCGGCGCTGCGGGTCGCGGTGGGTGGCGCGCAGCAGCAGGCGGTAGAGGGAAAGGAAGCGGCGCAGCTCCGGCTCCTTGGACGGGTTGGGGATACCAGGAAGGAAGACGCCGTCCTCGCTGGGCAGCTTGAGGCACAGCGCGGCCAAGGTGCGGCCGATGGTATAGATATCGCTGGCGATGGACGGGCCCTTGGACGCGACCTCCGGGGCCTGAAAGCCCTGGGTGCCGTAGATAAAACCGAACGCCCCGATACCGGAGACCGCGCCCAAGTCAATGAGCTTGACCTGGTCCTCAGTGACGATGATGTTATCCGGCTTCAGGTCGTTATAGACCACGCCGCGCGAGTGCAGGTACTCCAGCGCCGGCAGGATTTCCAGGATATAGCCAATGGCAATGTCAACGGGCAAAAGCTCGTTGGGCTGCTTATTGCGCCTGCTTCTTAGCGATGGCCCACCCACGTACTCCATGACGATGAACCCACCGGGCACGCGCTCATCGTCGATGAAGTTAAAAATCTTGACGATGCCCGGGTGGGTAATGTCAGCCAGAAACTCGCGCTCGGCCTCGGCAGCGGCCGTCTCATCGACTGACTTTTGGGCTTGCATGCCCTTGAGCACGACCACGCGTCCGGAGACGTAGTGGTCATTGGCCAGATAAATCCAGCCCATGCCGCCGTGGGCGATGACGCCGAGGATTTCGTATTGCTCCGCGACCATATCGCCCGGTTCTAGCTGCGGCGGCGGGACCTTTTTGCCCTTGATCTTCTCCTTGGGATCGATGAGGGCGGCGGTGGGATCGGCCGGGGTGATAAACGGCAGGCGCACCATGCCATCAGCAACCGGCCGCTCGGTGCGCTGCGTGCCGCGGCGCTCGCGGAAGGTATCGATAGCTTGCTGGCGCGAACGTTCCGAGGATTTTTCCTGCGCCGTTTTCTCATCGCGTTCGTTCTCGCGCTGGGCGCGGATATTCTCTAAGTCCGCAAGCAGGCTGGAGAGATGATCCGGATCGATGGAACCGTCGTCGTCTTCATCGTCATCGGCAAAGGGATCGAAGGCCACCGCAGAGGTTCCCGGATCCCCGCGGTGCTCGATGGGCTCGCTGGCGAACGGGTCATACGCCACGGCTGCCGTGCCCACTCCACCGGTGTCGCCCGTATCGCCGTCGTCGCTCTTGTCGGCGGCGTTTCCGTTTCGCGTGCCCTGGGCCGCGGTGTCTTGGCCCGCTGCGCCCGGGCCAGTCGTGCGCTGGCCCGCAGCGTTTTGGCCAGCCGTGCTGTCACCCGCTGTGCGGCTGCCCGTGGCCTCCGTATTCGGGAAGGCAGCGGCAGGGGCCGTACCGGGAACCTGCGCCGCGGCGGTATCAACATCAGCTTCGCTAGTGCCTTTATCGCTATTGCCAGCGTCATGAGTGGTGGCCGCCGTATCGCCGCCGACGTTGCGGTTAGCAGCGTTAGGACGAGCAGCGGCGGTATCCTGACCAGCGGGGTCGGCGGCGTCGGCTGTACTGGCTGTGCTGGCCGCGTCAGGGGAGTCGGTAGCGCCGAGACCTCGGTCCTGGCTGCGGTCTTGGTCAGGGTCTTGGCCGTGGTCAGCGTCGTGGTAAGAAGACGTAGTTGGCTTTCGGAATTGGCGCTGGGTATCGAGGTTCTCGGGCTCTAGGTATTCGAGCTCGTCTTCGCTGAAATTCGGGTTATGCTTCATGACTTATCTTCCTCGATGTATGTACCCGACGGCAGGGTGGGCTCGTCTAGATAAGCGCCGAGCCACCTATCAAAGATGTCGGACCATGTCCCGTCGCGGCGGATACGTTCCAAGGTGGAATTAACCTGGCGCAGCAGCGGGCGGGTGTCATGATCTTTGCTGGGGCGGCGCGCGGCAACGCCGTAGTTCTCGGTCTTTAGGGGCTCGCCCACGATGGAGGTATAGGAATCCTGCGCGGCCATGCCGGAAAGCAGGGCATCATCAACCACCACGCCATCGGCCTGGTTGAGCTGCAGCGCCATGAGGCAATCGCCCCAGGAGCGGGTGATGAGGATATCGGACTTGGGGGCGCGCTCGCGGATGGTATCCAGCGCGGTGGAACCGCGCACCCCGCACAGCCTTTTGTCTTCCGCATCATCGATGGAATTCATCCCAGCGCTGGTAAGGACCAGCATGCGGGTCTGCGTGGTCATATAGGGGATGGAAAAGGCCACTTCCTTCTCGCGTTCGGGGCTAATGGTCATGGTGCGCACGATGATATCGACGGTGCCATTATCGAGCACGGCGGCGCGGTCGGAGGATTCGACGAAGCGGAAATCCACCTTATTGGGATCGCCGAAGATATCGCGGGCAATCTCGTGGGCGATATCGACCTCGAATCCGCGGACATCGCCGGAGGCGGCATCGCGGTAGCTCAGCAGGTTATTGGAGCGGTCCACGCCCACGATAAGGCGCCCGCGCTTGACGATGTCCGGCACCCGCTCCTTCGCCGTTTTGCCATCCGGCCGGTAGGTGCCTCTGAGTTCGGTATCGTCTTCCTTCTTGGGCGCGGTGCTACCGGCTTCTTCTATGGTGGAGCCCTCCGGCAGCGGCGGGCCGGGGCTGGCATCGAGCGCCTGCTGTTCGGGCGATTCCAGCGGGGGAGCGGAGCGAATATCGCAGCCGGCCAGCGCGAGGACACTGCAGGTGGCAACGATGGCGGTCAGCGGTGCGGTAAGCCGTGCTCGGTAGCGCATTAGAGGTACTCCTGCAGTCGGGGACGAATGCCCAGCCACACCGCGAAGATGGCGCACAGGGTGAGCAGGAAGACGGCGGAGGAGACCGCGGTCATGGCGGTCAGCCCGCGCTCTAAGTAGGTGCGCATGGCGATGCGCGCCTGGCCGATGAGCTCCGAAAGCTCGCTATCGAGCTCATTAAAGGACTGCGCGGCGGTGGTCTCGCCATCCTCAGGATCCGTGATGGTGGCCTGGTAGACGGCCTCATCGTAGTCGCCCTCGCTCAGCGCCTCCATGAGTTTTTCGTGCGAGTCTTGCCACTTTTCGGTGGCGGCGCGGGCGCTGTGGATGAGCTCGGGATCGTTGACCTCGACGTCATCATCATGCAGCGCGCTTTCATAATCCCCCAGCGCCTTTTCGATGGAATCTACCGATCCGGAAAAGCGCTCGAGCGTATCTTCCTCAGAGGAGCGCAGCACCAGCGCGAGGGTTTCTGAGGTGCGCGCCTGCTGCGCCTCAATGCGCGAGGCTGTCAGCGAATCCCACGGGCGCGAGGCCGTTTCAAAGCCTTGGTGGCCGGTGGACCAGGTGGCTAGGTTAGACAGCGCGACCCAGAAAACGGCCAAGAAGAGCAGCACAGTTGCGGTTAAAAAGCCGCGGTTAAACCGGCGGCGCGTCTGGCGCCACAGCCACCACTGCGCCACGATGAGGAAGAAAACCGCAGCCAAAAGGCCAGATAGTGGGACCCACTGCGGCGAGGTGAGCTTTTGCTGCTGCTGGTTAACCTTCGCAGTGGTCAGCTGGAAGAGCTCGGATGCCGCCGGCAGAATGTGCTCGCGCATGAGCGAGGAGGCATTGGACATATAGGAATTAGCCACGGCATTGCCGGCGCGGTGGTTCGAGCGCGCCTTTTCGATCATCGCGGTATAAATGGGCAGCTCGCGCTGGATGAAGGTGACGAGATCGCGCACGCGGGCATCGTCAGGCGTGGTGCCCAGCACAGATTCGGTCGCGGCGATGGAGGCAGCATCGATGGCATCGTTATAGCGCTCGCGGTTGCCCTCTGATTCCACGCCGGCCTGCACGAATCCGGTGGTCGCGATGGTATCTGCCACCGATAGGGAGCTATAGAGGTGGTGGGCCGCGTTGGACATCGGCTCGGTGGTATTGAGCAGCTCGTCGAGGTCGGAGTGGCGGGCGGCGGAAGATTGGGACATCGATAAGCCGGCGGCTCCCAATGCCACCGTGAGGATCAGGGTGACGGTAAAAAGCTTGCCCGGGGTGGTGGAGGCGAAGTAATAAAACCGCCGCAGTAGGCGCGCCGGGCCCGCAAACCATTCCATGGCGCGGTGGGTGAGCCCGCTTAGGGCCGGGCGAGAGGGCGCGGTAACCTCATCCAGCCAGTGATCGCTGGGGTGAGCGTCCTCTTCGCGCTCTGACTCTACCCGCACTGCCTGCTCAGTCATTTACTTAGAATAACGCCCCCAGTGTGCTAGGCGCCACCATTTACCCGCGTGTGTGGCTAGGATAGAAAATATGCATAACCCTCACAGTGGAGACGGCTGGGCGGCGGGCCCCAGTGGCATTCGCGTATGGGGAAAATTCGGTGCCGCCGGCCTCTTCCTCGTCGCCGGGCGCGAGGTGCTGCTGCAACACCGCGCCGCGTGGACCAATAACGGAAATACCTGGGGGATTCCCGGCGGGGCGCGGGACCTACAAGAAAGCCCCACCCAGGCCGCGCTGCGGGAAACGCACGAGGAATGCGCCATCGCACCTGCCGATGTCGAGGTGCTCGACACCCAAGTGACGGCCGGGCCCTATCCTCCGGCGGGGGATTTGCCGGGGGAATGGACCTATACCACCGTGCTGGCGCGCACCCGCAGCGGCCTGCGCTTGCCCACCACCGCCAACGAGGAATCGCACGAGCTGCGCTGGGTGGGGCTGGATGAAGTGGAAAACCTGCCGCTTATCGCGCCATTCCGCCATGCCTTTCCCGCCCTGCGGCAGCGGGTGGAAAAACTATACCGGTAAAGTATCCAAAATTATGGCACTGTAGTGCTCATGATTGAAGTACAGGGACTGACTAAGGATTACGGGTCTGTCCGCGCCGTTGAGGATCTCACCTTCCAGGTAAAGCCCGGTGTGGTCACCGGCTTCTTGGGGCCCAATGGTGCCGGCAAATCCACCACCATGCGGATGATCGTGGGCTTGGACGAGCCCACGGCGGGCCAGATTCGCGTTAACGGTAAACCCTATCGCGACTTGGAGCACCCGCTGCGCGAGGTGGGCGCGCTTTTGGATGCGAAGGCGGTACACCCCAACCACACGGCCGCGAATCACCTGAAGTGGATGGCGGCGTCCAATGGCATTCCCGCCTCCCGCGTCGATGAGGTGCTGGGGCTGGTGGGGCTTTCCGATGTCGCCGGTAAGAAAGCCGGCGGCTTTTCCCTCGGCATGGGCCAGCGCTTGGGCCTTGCTGGTGCTCTATTGGGTGATCCCGGAATCCTCATCCTGGATGAGCCGGTCAATGGCCTGGATCCAGAGGGTATCCGCTGGGTGCGCCAGCTCGTGCGCGCGCTGGCTGCAGAAGGCCGCACCATTTTGATCTCTTCCCACCTCTTGTCCGAGATGGCCCAGACGGCCGATCACCTCGTGGTCATTGGCAAGGGGAAGATGGTTGCGGATAAGCCCACCCACGAGTTCGTCCGCGGCCACTCGCAGTCCTTGGTGTATGTGCGCTCGAACCACCTCCCGGAATTCGGCGAAGCCCTCAAGAAGGAGGGCGTTTTCTTTACCGAATCCAAGGATGAGGAGGGCCGCCCGCGGCTAGAGGTCATCAACCAGACCCCCGAGTTCGTAGGAGAGCTGGCCTATTCCACCGGGGTGCCGCTGCACGAGCTCACCCTGAAAAGCGCTTCGCTGGAGGATGCCTTCATGGATCTCACTGGCGATGCCGTGCAGTATCACGCAGGCACGCCTGGTGCCTCGGGCGCGCAGGCAGGCCAATCCGGTGGGTCCGCCCGCCCCAACGAGCAGGAGGTTTAATCCGCCATGTTGAATATCTTGAAATCCGAGTGGATTAAGCTGCGCACCACCCGCTCCTTCTGGTGGACCACCGCGCTATTCCTCCTATTTTCCTGGGGCTGGGCCGGTGTCACCGCTGCGTTTACGGAGCCGCTCGATCCGCAAGCCGTTGATATGGGCTTTCAGCCTATTGGGGCCGAGTTCACCGTCGTATTCCTGGTAACCCTGGGCCTTCCGGTGCTGATGATTCAGGCCATCATGCTGGTGACCACGGAATATCGCTTCGGCACCCAAGCCATTACCTTCATGGCCTCCCCGCGGCGCTGGAGCGTGGCCGTGGCCAAGCTGGTCTTATACGCGGTCATCGCGGCCGTGCTGACCTTCATTGGCGTGGTGGGCGCGTACCTGCTTACGGATCTGCTTGCGGATAGCTCCATTTCCGCCACCTTCGACCCCTGGAACGATGAAGTGGGCCGCGAGCAGCTGTGGAAGTACCCACTGGCTGCGGTCCTCGTGGTGGCCTTCGCCCAAGGAATCGGCATGCTCATTCGCCAGACCGCGGGCTCTGTGGCGCTGGGCCTTATTTTGTACTTGGGTGTGGATCAAATCGTCAGCATGATGCCCGTGGTAGGCGATAAGATCGGTAGCTTCATGCCCTTTACTGCTTTCCAGAACTGGCTATTCAATGTCCCAGTGGATAACGCACTGTGGACGGACTCCGCAGGCAGCGGCATCGTGTTCTTCATCTGGGCCGCAGTGCTGTGGGCCCTTGGCGTGCTGGTGCTGCACAAGCGCGATGCTTAGGCGAGGGTAGGTCTGTTGTTTGAGACATGACTGGTAACCGGCTGATTGTGATCAGCCGGTTACTTTTATTGGTGGTGATTAATGGCTGCCTCAGAAAACAGCCTTTCCAGGTGGGAGAATATTTGAGAACCCTATGGATGGGCGCATATCGCAAATTAAACTCTAAACGTCTTTAAATATAATTCTATTTTATCGGAAATGCAGTTTAAATATTATTTATGTACTGACAATATTTTTCTTTTGCGTTAGGGTTGGGGGTGAAGAAAAAGAAATTGTGTAGAGTAATGTAGTCAAGTTTATCCGAGGGAGTAGTAAGTGTGTCCAATGAAATGCTTCCAGATTCTGTTGAAAAGTTTGTAGCCCCGACTATCGCGGGTGCCGCATTAGTGGGAGGTGGGGTAGCCGCAACTACCCCTCCAGCTAAGGCACAAGGACCTATCGGTAACGCTGCTGAAGTAGTTAGCCACATGAAGTCCGATGGGGCCCGTGCGCACTCTATTGTTAACGAAGTCAATGCAGCAAGGGCGGATCATGGTTTAAATCCCGTGACAGAAAACCCTGCGTTAAACAATATCGCTCAAGACTGGGCCGACCATTTGGTGGGAACAGGGGATTTGCAGCATCGGCCAAATCACTGGGAAACCTATCCGGATAGTATTCCTGCCGGTGGCGAAAACGTCCTTCAAGCATGGGACGATTTCGCAGATGCGAAGCTGGTAAATATGTGGCTGAATTCACCCAGCCACAGGAAGATTTTGCTGGACCCAGAAGCGAAAACGGTTGGCACGGGCATTGCCGTTGGCGCGAACGGTGAGCTTTTTGCCGTACAGAATTTTGGGCGTTAAAGAAGCGCCTTTTAATAATCCTCTTCGGAATAGCCGCGATATGATCACTCTTGTATTCCCTAAGCTTTTGATACGCTCTCGCGCATAAGCAATATCAAAGTCAGAATCAGGGTTTATAGTAAAAGCAATAGACAAGAGAGAAATCTGCGGAGGATTCGGCGTATCTTTCGCAATTAGTTCCAATAATTAACGCCGATCCGGAGTCAATTAAGTGGACTACACGCTCATCTCTGCGGTGATACCGTGCGCGGTTCAACGCGGGAAGTTCTACTCTGGTTCTGCAAAAGAAGGCTTGTGTTTAGATAGCCTATGAGTGGACTATTGGGGCATCGGCAAGCAGAGCTTATTGCAGTGCCGAGGTCAGCCGCATGACGTTATCGATGTAGCGGCGGACAAAGCCGCGCTGGTTCCACTCCTCGAGGGTGAGCTCGTGGCAGACCGCGCGGTAATTGGCGGCGAGCTGGTTGAACTGGGCGAGGAGATCGCCCTTGGCCACGAGCATGGTGGTCTCATAGTTGAGGCCGAAGGACCGCGGGTCCATATTGGACGAGCCGAACATGCACAGCGGATTGAACTCCTGGTCATCCGGATCCGTGATGATGAACTTGGAGTGCAAAACATACGGGTAGGGGAATTGGTAGATATGCACCCCGGCCTCAAGCAGCGCCTGGTAATAGGAAGACTGGGCGTGGTTGACCATGAATTGGTCCGCGGTATCGGAGACATAAAGCTCCACGTCCACCCCGCGGTAGCAGGCGGTGGTGACGGCCTCTAAGAGCGATTCATCCGGCACGAAATACGGCGAGCACAGCACCAGGCGCTGCTTGGCGTGGTGTACCAGGGAGTTAAACATGCGCAGGTTTGGCTCGGTGGTATAGCCGGGGCCGGAGGGAATCATCTGCAGATAGTTGGCATCAACGGTTTGGGCATCGTCATAGGGCAGCTCATCTAGCGGGAGGTTCTCGCCGGATTCGGTGTACCAATCCACCGCGAAAACCGCGTTCATGGCGGTGACGATGGGGCCGGATAACTCCACCATGTAATCGATCCAAAAGCGGTCAGTGGTTTTGTATTGGCGCTTGATCAGGTTGATGGAACCTATAAAACCTACCTCGCCATCGATGATGACGAGCTTGCGGTGGTTGCGCAGATCCGGGCGGCGGAACCTGCCCTTGTGCAGCTGGATGGGCAGCATGAGGCGCCAATCCACGCCGATCTCTGTCAGTTTGTCCCCCAGCGAGGAATAGCCCTTGTACTTAAAACTGCCAATCTGATCCAGCAACAGGCGAACCTTGACGCCGCGCGCGGTGGCGCGGGCGAGGGCCTGGAAAAATACATCCGTGACCTCGTCCCAGGACTGGATATAGACCTCGATGGAGACGTACTTTTCGGCGCGGTCCACGGCCGCGGCGATGGCGCGAATGCATTCATCATAATCCGCATGCAGGCCCAGATTGTGGCCAATGAGCGCCGGAAAGCCGGTCAGTTCGCGGTTGAGTTTGATGACGGATTCCACCTCCGCCGACAGGATGCCCCTGGGATGATCCGGGGTGCGGGCGGAAATATCCTCAAGGCGTTCATTGGCCTCTTGCTGGATGCGGTGGCGGCGCCGGTTGATATACGGCGAGCCCATGAGCAAAAACAGCGGCAGGCCAATGACGGGCAGCACCAGAATGGCCAGCAACCACGCGGTGGAATTGGAGGGCCGGCGGCCTTCTGGCACGAAGCCGACGGCGATGATCTTGATGGAATAATCAATGATAAGGAAGATCAGCTGCCAGAAGCTGAGATCGAGCGACCAGGTCATTTAACGCACGGAATCGAAATCGGGCAGATCGAAATCTGCACTAAGCGGGCAGTGATCGGAGGTCTTTTCGCCAGCGCGTTCTTCCATGTCTACGTGCGCGCCGGTGACGTGCTTGGCCAGCGGCGGCGAGGCCAGCTGGAAATCGATGCGCATGCCCTCGTTCTTGTGAAAGCGCATTCCCTTGTAATCAAAGTAGGTATAGCGCTGGTCTTCGGTAAAACGGCGCGTGACCTCTTCGAGGCCGGCCTCTTCGAGCATCTGGAAGGCGGCGCGCTCGGGTTCGGTGACGTGTGTCTTGCCACGGAAGGCCTCGATATTCCACACGTCCTCATCGCGCGGGGCGATATTGAAATCGCCGGTTAGAAGCAGCTTGGATTGGGCGCGGCCCGCGGCGTAGTGGGAGAGCTGGTAGAGAAAGTCCAGCTTGTAGTCATAGTGGCGGTCGGTGATTTCGCGGCCGTTGGGGATATACAGCGACCAGATTTCTACCCCGCGGATGCGCGCACCAAGCGCCCGGGCCTCGCGGTCCTGGGGCTTTTCTGGGTCCTTGGCAAAGCCGGGCTGGTGGGGGAATCCAGTAAAGACTTCTTCCGGTTCCTCCTTGGAAATGATGGCCACGCCATTCCATTGGTTGAGGCCATGGCAGGTGACATGGTACCCGGCATCCTCGAAGGCCTCGCGGGGAAATTTATCGTCCTTGACCTTGGTCTCTTGTAAGCAAAGCACGTCAATGTCGTGCGTGTGGAGAAGATCCAGCGCCCGCTGGATGCGGGTGCGAACGGAGTTGATATTCCACGTGGTGATGCGCATGGATAATACAGTACCGCGCGGGCAATGGCCCGGACTAGTCCAGGCTGCGGCCGGCGGGCTAGGCGGACTAACCCAGCTGGGGCTAGCCGCGCAGCTGGGCGTAGATCTGACGGTGCTGCTCGATGAAGCCCAGCTTTTCGTACAGGCGAATGCCGGCGGTATTAGAAGCCAAGACGTCGAGGTAGGCGTGCTTTGCGCCCTGCTCGCGCCCCCAGCGCAGCATGTGCTGGCCCAATAGGGCGCCCAAGCCCTGGCGGCGATGCGAAGGTGCTACTTCCACGGCGGAGTATCCCAGCCAGGCGGTACCGTCGCCGGATTCGGTGATGGTGCCGCGGGTGATGGCAACGGTCTCGCCGTCAATAACGAGCCGCCCAAAGCCCATCGTGCCCTCGATGCGGGCGCGCAGGTACTCCAGGGCCTGGGCAGGTAGCGCCTGGCCGCGGAAGTGGTACATCTGCAGCCACGCCTCATCGGGTTGGGCATCGATGCGGAACTCCGCGCCGCTGGGGTGCGAACCCGGGACCTCGGCGGATAGAGCCGCGAGATCGCGCAGGACCATGACGAGGATTTCGGGTTCGGTCTCCCAGGTGGCATCGGCAAGCAGGCGCTCTGCGGGCTTGCCAATACGCTCCGGGATGAGCAGGCGCACCGGGAGATCGTGGCGGCGGTAGAACTCCGTGATTTCCTCCAGCGGGACCGGGTTAAAGCCCGCAGAAGGCCCGAGCGGGACGGCCGAATTAGACCGGCCCGTCACGCCATCGCCGGCGCGCATGAGCCAGGAGCCGTCCGAGGTCCACGTGTGCTCCTTGCCAGGAAAAGCCTGGGCAGTGGCGTATTCGACGGCGCGAATATCGGAATTGCGCACCATGCGCGGCGAAAGCCGCTTTATAATCTTCAGCTGCTCGGGCGCGATCTCCACGGCCTCGAGGTCAGAGGGGTAGCCGCCGACCTGCTGCGGGCGGATGACCAGCGGCTCGAGGCTGAGGACGTGGCCAATGACATCGCTGTGCACATCGCCAAAATCGCGCCGGGCCACGACGCGATCGCCTACCTGCACGTCATCGGAACGAAAGATGCGAGACATGATTAATCGTCGTGCCCGAAGGGATCTTCGTCTTCACCCGGCATCCAGGTGTAGCCCGGCTCGGTCCAACCATGGCGCTTAATGGCCTTCTTTGCCTGGCGCTTGTAGCGGCCGATGAGGGTATCGGTGTACACGTAACCATCGAGGTGGCCGGTCTCGTGCTGCAGGCAGCGGGCGAAAAAGCCGTAGCCTTCCACGGTGATGTCGTTGCCGTGCTCGTCCTTGCCGGTCACGCGCGCCCAATCGGCGCGGCCAGTGGGAAAGCCCTCGCCCGGCACGGAGAGGCAGCCTTCGTCATCGGAGCCGTCATCGGCAGGCATGGTCTCTGGAATCTCGGAGGTTTCCAGCACCGGGTTGATAACGCACCCCTTGCGCATGCCGGCCTTATCGGCGGGCAGCTCGGTGCCATCCGGGCCTTCGGTGTCGGGACAGTGGTAGACGAAGAGCCGCTTGCCGATGCCCACCTGGTTCGCAGCCAGGCCCACGCCATGGGCAACGTCCATGGTCTCGTACATGTCCGCGATGAGCTGTTGCATCTCTGGGCTGGAAATCTCGGATTCTTCCACCGGTGTGGTGGGCTGATGAAGCACGGGGTCGCCGTGGATAACGATGGGGCGAATAGTCATGCTCTACAGTTTAGGCATGAACCCCTTGTCTGACCTAGACGCCGCCATCTTAGATTTTGAGGAAACCGCCCCGCGCAGCATTGGCCGCAAGGAAGAGGCCATTCGCGCGCAGCTGGATATCTCGCCGGTGCGCTATCACCAGCGGCTGAATCTGCTTCTCGATGCCCCCGCTGCCGCCGAATCCCATCCCCTCTTGGTGGCTAGGCTGAAGCGTCTGCGGGAGGAGCGCGAAAATACGCGGCGCGCCGCGCGGGGAAATACCCCACCGCGTTAGAACTGGCTACTAATGTTACTGAAGTGACTAAAGAGAATCCGGATAATCTATACGACCAGCAATTCGACGATGCCGCTGGCGATGCCGCCGCGGCCGATTATGGCGATGCTTATTATGACGACGCCTACGACGGCGCTTATGACAATGAGGTAGGCGGCGAAGACGCTGCTGCGGCCGCAACCGGCGGCGGTGGGGGAGGCGCCCACGTCAAGAAGGGCGGTTTACCACTGCGCGGGCTTGCCATGGTGTTGATCGCCGTAGCCGTGATGCTCGGCCTCTGGGGCCTTTATGCCATGACCTCGGAGGACGATGATTCGACCGTCGCTTCTGATTCCGAGCAGTCGAAGTCGGACGGCTCCGCCAATGGCGGCCAAGACGGCAATGGCGCCGGCGGTTCTGCGGCGGATGGCGCGCGCGGCGACGGTTCCCGTGCCGATGGCTCCCGCGACGGGGCCAACAACCAGCCGCCTCGTGAGGGCGATAACGCGCACCCGAACGGCGGCGCCGAGGGCGAGGCTAACCGCGGTGCGGGCCGCGAGGACGGCGCGCGCGGCGAAGGTTCCGACCGCGCCGGGGATGAAGCCCGGGCCGGCGGCAACGATGCACCGTCTGCTGCGCGCGACCGCAATGATATTAAGGTCAGCGTGCTCAATAACTCCGGTGAATCCGATAAGGCCAAAAACGAAGCCGATGTGTTGAAGGACGGCGGCTTCAAGGTGGGCTACGTGGGCAACCTGCCAGGCGACGTATTGACCGTGCCCAAGACCACCGTCTTCTACCCAGAAGGCGATACCTCCGCGGAGTCCCTGGCCAAGGAAGTTGCCGCGCGCTACCAGGCAGAAATCAAGCCTATGAATAGGGACCTGCCAAAGGAGGCCACCGAGGACGGCGCCGTTGTGGTCGCCCTCGCCGTCCCACAGGCCTAAATAAAATTCATGGAATATTACCCCCTACCCGTTAAGCTGGACCGGTGAAGATTCCGGCAGAAGTATTCGCCCGTTCCCCCGAGCCCACGCTCGGGGTGGAATGGGAAGTCGCGCTCGTGGACCGCGACTCGCGCGATCTCGTCTCGCGCGGGGCTGAGCTCATTGATCTCGCCACTGCCGCCCACCCCGATATTCACGTGGAAAAAGAATTCCTACAGAATACGGTGGAGCTAGTCACGGGCATTTGCTCCACGGTGCCAGAAGCCATTGCGGAGTTAGAAACCTCGCTGGCCGCCGTGGAAGAAGCCGCGGATAAGCTCGGCATCGATGTGTGGGCCTCTGGCGGGCACCCGTTTACGGATTTTCGGGAAAACCCGCTGTCAGATAAACCCAGCTATCAAGAGATCATCGCTCGCACCCAGTATTGGGGAAAGCAGATGCTGTTGTGGGGCACTCACGTCCACGTTGGCATCAGCCACGAGGATCGCGTTTGGCCCATCATCAATGCGCTGATGACGAAGTATCCCCACCTCTTGGCCATTTCTGCGTGCTCGCCGGGGTGGGAAGGATTGGATACGGGCTACGCTTCCAATCGCACGATGCTCTATCAACAGCTGCCCACCGCCGGCATGCCCTACCAATTTTTCACGTGGGATGAGTGGCAGTCCTATATGCGGGATCAGGCGATCTCCGGGGTCATCAACCACACCGGATCGATGCACTTTGATATCCGCCCGGCCTCGAAGTGGGGCACCGTAGAGGTCCGCGTATCCGATGCCACTTCGAACCTGCGGGAGCTATCCGCAGTCGTCGCGCTAACGCACTGCCTGGTCGTGCACTATGACCGCATGATTGATGCCGGCGAGGAGCTACCCGTTTTGCAGCCGTGGCACGTGGCGGAAAATAAGTGGCGCGGGGCGCGCTACGGCATGGATGCCCTCGTTATTACCTCGCGCGACACGGACGAGGCCTGGGTCAAAGATGAACTGGCCCAGATGGTAGAAGAGCTAACGCCCCTAGCCCGCGAGTTGGGCTGTGCGGAAGAACTGGCCTTGGTGCATGAAATCATCGACGGCGGCGCCGGATACGAACGCCAACGCCGCCTCTTCCAAGAAACCGGCAGCTGGCGCGATGTCGTCGAAGAAACCTGCCGCGAGCTTCATACCTTCCGGCCGGTGCGCTAATCAGCTAAGCGATGATCGGCTAGGCGTGCGTTTAGTGAGCGCAAGCCTAGGGTCGCACTGGAGGAAGCTGTACGAGGCCGGCGCGGTGGTGCGCAGATGGCTGCCGGCATGCGGCGGCTGCGTGCGGCTTAGTCGTTATCTAGGGCGTGGCGGCCACCGTAGGACGGGGGAGCCGGAATATCGGTATAGCCCTCGGTGGAGGGAAACTCGCGGGTCTCAGGGTTAAATACCGGGAACTGTGCGGTTTCGTCGGTGGTGGCAGAACCCCGTGTGGCAGCGCCAGACGCGTGAGCGCCGGCTGCCTGAGTGCGCTGCGGCCGGGCATGTTGCGGCTGAGCATGCTGGGGCCGGGCGCGGTGCTGTTGGGCGTGCTGCGGATGAGCAGCACGCTGTGCCGCGTGCCGGCCGCCGCGGGTGTCTTCCTCGCTGGGTTGGGTGCCGGGGATAAATCCCCACAGGGCATAAAAAGCGATGTAGAGGATGCCGGAGGCGGTGAAAAGGAGCATGGCCCAGGGCTGGAAGTCCAACTGGTTCAAAGAGCGGTTGGAGCCTTCGAGCCAGAAGGCTGCGGAGACGTACGGCAGCAGCACCACGCACATGGCCGCGAAGGAAATGAGTGCTGCTACTTGCGCGCCGATGACCCCGCGCAGGCGCTTGCCCAGTGCCTGGTTGACGGAGATGAGAACCACGATGGCCAACGGGAAGACCCAGACCCAGTGGTGGTACCAAGAGAAGGGCGAGACCAGGCAGGCGCTAATTCCGGCCAGGGACATGGCGGCGGAGTTATTCTTGTGCTTCATCGCGGTGCGCAGGGCCAGGCAGGTCAAGACGAAGACCACCGCGACGGCGGCGAGCCACATCCAGCCGCCGTCGATGCCCCACGCGCGCACCATGAGCGAGCGGATGGACTGCGCGCCCGGGTTGGTGTGTTCACCCACGCGGGAGGAATTAAAGATGGCATCGGTCCAGAACACCCCGGCATCCGGAATGGTGACGAAACCGATCGCAACGGTTACCGCGAAGGTAAGGACGGAGATAACCGCCTGCCACCAGCGCTTCTGGAATAGGAGCACCAAGCCCATAAAGGCCGGGGTGAGCTTCAAGCCTGCGGCGAGGCCGATGCCAATACCGGGCAGGGCCCGCTTCTTAGGAATGACGTCGAGGGCGACCAGGAACATCAAAAAGACATTGATCTGGCCGTAGAACAAGGTGCCGTACATCGGCTCTACAGATGGGGCACAGAGCACCAGTAGGATGCCAACAACCCAGGTCAGCGGAGAAAGTTTGAGGCCGCGCTCGTGGAAGACCATGAGGATGACGGCCAATAAAGCAAGGATGGTGCCGCCTTGCCAGAGGATGATAAGGGGGTCATCGGCAAGCGCGGAAATCCATTTGAACAGCGTGCCGGCAAAGGGTGGGTAGGTAAAAGGAAGGTTGCCAATATAGGCGTTGTCATAAAGGTTGGCACCGTTAGCCACCTCGCCGCCGGCGAGCCAGTAAATCTTCAGATCCAGCGGCACGCGCCAGATGAAGGCGTTGGGACCGTCGTATTGGCTATAGCGGGAGATGCTGAAAATAAAGAAGGCAACCAAAAGAGCGGCCAGAGTAGGCAGTCCGTAGAGCTTTTTCACGGTGAAAGGTGCCTCCTATTTGCGGCGCAGCGAACGGCCGGCGGGGCGATCATTGCGCGACATCGATTCCTCGGAACCATACAGGCCTTCACGGCGTGCAATGCGTGAGGTGCGCTGCGCGGTCACCGGGCTGGTAAACATCGCAAACAGTACCAGCAAAATAAGCATACCCAAATCACCACGCTCGGCCATACTGAAAGATTCCGCGCCAGTAATGCGGATGAACGCACCCATGATGGTGAGGATGAGCCCGGTGGTCTGTGGCTTGCTCACGGCGTGGACGCGGGACATCGTGTCCTTAAAGCGGGCTAGGCCAATGGCGGCGGCGAGGATGAGCAGGCTGCCGCTGA
The DNA here is from genome assembly GCF_046718165.1 of Corynebacterium tuingiense. Taxonomy (NCBI): domain Bacteria; kingdom Bacillati; phylum Actinomycetota; class Actinomycetes; order Mycobacteriales; family Corynebacteriaceae; genus Corynebacterium; species Corynebacterium tuingiense. The sequence goes on along the minus strand of NZ_CP177101.1, from coordinate 2,103,914 downwards.
TGACGAGGATGAGCGAGAGGATATCGGCGATTAGAGACCAACTCATTGGTTATCCCTCTTCCTAAACCTGGTAACGGACACGGTGGAGATGAAGCCGAGCAGCGCGATGACCAGCATGGCCGAGACCACGGAGGTATCTAGTGACCAGCACATGTAGGTCGCCAGCGCGCATTGGAACATGGCGGTAAAACCGTCCATTCCCACCAGCCGGTCGAGGGAGTTGGGCCCAGTGATAATGCGCCAGACGGTAATTAATACGGAGACCCACAGCAAGAATGCGGGAACCAGCAGGATGGCGTGATAGATCTGCGGATCCATTATGGGTGGCTCCTTTCAAAGATCTCGATCATGGAAGATTCTAGGCGGGATACGGCATCGATTTCGCGCTGGATCTGCGCCTCATCCCGGGCATCCAGGATGTGGATGGTGATCATGCGGTTGGCGATGTCAATGTCTGTCACCGTTCCTCCCGGCTGCAGGTTGTACAGCGTCACCGCGAGGGAGAGGATGAACTCATTTTCTAGGCGCATCGGCAATTCCAGGATGGCGGTTTTGGGCAGCGGCTGCGGCCGGGAGGCCAGCCAACCCACCTTGCGGGAGGCATAAAACAGCTCCCAGAACCAGCGCAGCATGTAGCGGAAGAATTTGCCCCACGCGACCTCGACGCCGGCAATGGGCATCGCCGGCAGTGGCAGGGCGAAGACGATGACCAGGGCGACGAGGAGGCCGCCGACCACATTGCCCACCGTGATTTCGCCCATGAGCATGCACCACATGACCGTAATCCAGACGGTAAACCACGGCCGGAAGCGGTAGCGCAGACCGGCAAAGCGGCTCTTAGTCATCGCGGGCCTCCTTCTTTAGTGGGGTGGGGCTTTCCAATGCCCCCGATTTCGCCGGCGCGTCCGATTTTGGCGTTTTCGAGCTCGGCGTGTCCGCGCTCGTCGTCTCCGGGGCGGCGGATTCCGGATCGTGGGCCGGGCCGGGATCCGGCAGCAGTTGGCTGCGCTCCTTGTAGGAGTCCGCGCCGCCTTCGTAGCGGTCCTTCTGGTCAAGGTGCCGGGTAGGGTTATCGGCATTTTCGCCCAGTACGGCGTACTGATAAATGGAGGTATCCTGCGCGGATTCGGCAGCGCGGGAGGTGACACCGGAAATCGGGCCGGCCAGGAAGGTAATCGAGGTCGAGGCGATGACCAGCAGCGCCGTGGCACCCACCATGCCGAATGGCACGCGGCCGACGTCCTGGCGGGAGGAAAACTCGACCTCATCGGTGATATCAGAAAGCGGGGCCGGGCGGGCCAGGGCGACATTGCCCTCGGGGGCATCGGCGCGATCGCGCTGGAAGCCCTTGGCCCAGACCAGCATCATGACATAAAGGGTCAGCAGCGAGGTCACCAGCGCGCCGCCGATGAGCACCCACGCCAGCCAGGAACCTTCATTGGCGCCCGCCTGAATGAGGATGATCTTGCCCAAAAAGCCAGAGAACGGCGGCACGCCGCCCAGGTTGATGGCCGGAATGAAATACAGCACGGCGATAAGCGGGGCGGAATACATCAGCGAGCCCAGGCGCCGCAGTGAGGAGGTACCGGCCTGGCGCTCGATAAGGCCCACGACCAAGAAGAGCGCGGTCTGCACCAGAATGTGGTGGATGGCGTAGAAAATGGCGCCGGATAGCCCCTGGGCAGTGCCCAGAGAGACGCCGAAAATCATATAGCCGATGTGGCTGACCAGGGTAAAGGAGAGCAGGCGCTTAATATCGGTCTGCGCAATGGCGCCCAAGATGCCCACCAGCATGGTGGCCAGCGCCACCCACATCAGCACGGTATCGAGCCCACCATTGGTAAAGATGGACGTGCGCGCGCGAATGATCGCATAGACACCGACCTTGGTGAGCAGGCCGGCGAACACGGCCGTGACCAGCGAGGGCGCGGTGGGGTAGGAGTCCGGCAGCCAGGCGGCCAGCGGCACCACCGCGGCCTTAATGCCAAAGGCCACGAGCAAGGTGGCGAAGATGGCGGTGCGGGTGCCCTCCGGGATGTCTTGCATGCGTTGGCCAATCTGGGCCATGTTCATGGTGCCGACGGAGGCATAGACATATGCCAGCGCCAGAAGGAAGATCATGGACGAGGCCATCGAGACCATCACATAGCCCACGCCAGCGCGCACGCGGCCTGCCGATGCCCCCAAGGTCAACAGCACGTACGAGGCCACGAGGAAGACCTCGAAGCCGACGTACAGGTTAAAGAGGTCGCCGGCCAAAAAGGAGATATTTACACCCATGGTCAGCAGCATGTAGGTGGGCAAGAAAACCGCGACGGGTTCATCCTTGGTGCCATCGCGCACACCCTGGGAAATGGCGTACCAGATGACGGAGAACAGCACCACAGACGAGGTAAAGAGGATCATCGTGGAGAGCCGGTCCGCCACCAACGTGATGCCCACGGGCGCGTCCCAGCCGCCTATCTGCAGGGTCTGTATGCCATGGAAATCCACTATTATGATCAGGCTCGCGTTGACCGCAGCCGTAATCAGCAGGGAGAAAAAGGCGATCTGGCGCTGCACATTAGGCATGCGGGCAAAGAGCAGCGAGAGTGCTGCGGCCACCGCCGGGATGATGATGGGCAGCGGGATAAGCGCACCGACGTACGGGTACATCGTCTCGGCCGCCTGGTGGAATGGCTCAGTCATCTTCGGCTCCCTTCACCGGCTCCTCGAAGGATTCGGGGCCGAAATTATCGCCTTCCTTGGTAGCCCGCCCGGTGGCGGGGTCATTGGAGGCATCATGATCCGCGCTCGCCGCTGCGCTGCCGGGCTTGGAGGCCTTGGCGGCAATGGCGGTATCTTCGGCGTCATCTTCAATGACGTCGGCGGTGCGGTAGCGGTACTGGCGGTAGGCCAAGGTGAGGATGAAGGCCGTCAGCGCCATGGAAATGACGATGGCGGTAAGGATCATCGCCTGAGTGAGGGGATCCGCAGTATCGCTGCCGTAAGGCTGGGCCTCGCGGCCATCGATGGGCGGTGAGCCCGCCGGGCCGCCGGCCTGCAGCATGAAGAGGTTGGCGCCATTGCCCAGCAAGAGCAGCCCGAGCATCATCTTGGTCATGGCGCGGTCGAGCAAGAGGTAGATGCCCGCAGAAACCATCACTCCGGCGGCGAGCAGGAGGAAGAGGTTGGCTTGCATTTATTTCTCCATTCCTGCGTTGTCCCCGGAACCTGTGCCGGAGGAGCTCGTTGTGGCTGGTACCTTTTCTTGTTTCTTCTCTTGTTTTTGCGCCCGCTGAGCCTTTTGTTTGGTGCTGCGCTCCCGGTTCTTCCGCGCCAAGGAACGGGCACGGTCGCGGGCGCGCTGCTTACGCATCTCTTCTTCCTCATCCAGCTTGGCGCCGAGCGAGCTGAGCACGTAGAGCGTCAGCCCCACGACGATGAGGTAGACGCCCAAGTCAAAGACCAGCGCTGAAGGCAGTGAGACCGCGCCGATAAGCGGGATTTCGGGCGAGGTATATCCGCTGGTAAGCGGCGGGTAACCAAAGAACATCGGGACCACCACCGCCAGGGCGGACAAGGTGAGGCCTGCGCCCATGGTGCGCCCGGCATCGATGGGCAGGGCTTCATCGAGCTCCGCGCGGCCACCAGCCAGGTAGCGCAGGATGAGCGCGAGTGCGGCCACCAGGCCACCGGCGAAACCGCCGCCTGGCGCGTTGTGCCCGGCGAAGAAGAAGTAGAACGACAGCGCCATCATGGAGGGGAAGAGCACGCGGGTGGAGACATCGATCATCAGCGAGCGGTTGAGCGCCTGCTCCGATTCCGATCCCGCGGCCAGCCAGCGCCGGCCCGTGACCTGCAGGGTAGGCCGGCGGCTGTCCCTAGAGAAGGATTGGGTGCGATAAATCAGGGAGGCCACGCCGAGCGCGGCGATGATGATGACCGTGATCTCGCCAAAGGTATCCCAGGCGCGCAGGTCCACCAGCAAGACGTTGACGGCATTGGCGCCGTGGCCTATCTCCTTAGCCAGCTCCGGCATGTACTGCGAGATGGGTTCGGCAGACCGCGCGTTGATGGCAAACATCGCCACGATGGTGACGGTCAGGCCAGTGCCGACGGAGAGCCAGGCGCGCAGGCGGCCCATCTTCGGGTCCTGCTTCCACTCGGTAGACGCCGGAATGCGGCGCAGCACCAGCATGAATAGCACCATGATGATGGTTTCTGTCAGCAGCTGGGTCAGCGCCAAGTCCGGGGCACCGTGGATGGCAAAGACGAAGGACAAAGAATATCCGGTAATACCGACGATGATGACGGCAGACAAGCGGTTATCGGTCACCGTGGCGGCAATGGCGGCCACCATCATGATGATGGCGGCGACGACCTGCCAGGGGTTTTCTGCAACCACCATGCGGATATCCGTGAGATCGCCGGTAATCAGCATGGTCAGCGGCAGCACCATAAGGGTGGCGAAGATGACGGTCAGGTTGAGCTGCAGCGAACCGCGCTGGGTAACGGCCGTGGTGCGCAGGGAGAGCTTGCGCAGGGTGGAGATGACCTTGTCGTAGACAGCGTCGGCATCGCCAAGCGCGGGGTACGCAAACTGCCATTGCTCCAGCACCTGGCGGCGCCAGTGAACGATGATTCCGGCCACGATGATGATGGCGGATACGCCCAAGGTCACCGACCACCCGTGCCAGAGGGCCAGGCCCTGGTGCTCGCCTGCCTCGAAGGTGGAATCGAGGTGCTGATCGATGGCCGCCGAGAGCGCCTGCGGCGCGATGCCGAGCGCGATAGTCAGCGCGGTGAGCACGGCCGGGGCGAGCCACAGGCCCACGTTGACCTTGTGCATCGTGGCTACGGCCTTAGAGACGCCGTCCTTATCGTCCGGCAGGTTCTTGGTGGCAAAAGCACCCCACAAAAAGCGCAGGGCATAGGCCATGGTGAGGATGGAGCCTGCTACATAAGCCACCAGGATCATATTGCGCGGCATGCCAATGAGCAGCTCTTCGTGCATGGTGGATTCCAGCACGGCCTCCTTGGATACGAAGCCAAAGAGCGGGGGAATGCCCGCCATGGACAGGGCGGAGATAATGGCGATGCCGTAGAGGAAGGGCTGCCTGCGCCCGAGGCCGGATAGCTTCGTAATATCGCGCGTGCCCGAGCAGTGGTCGATGGCGCCGACCACCATGAAGAGTGCGGCCTTAAAGAGCGAGTGGGCAAAGGTCAGCGCCAGGCCCGCCTGCATGGCCTCCCGGGAGCCAACCGCCACGATGGAGGTAATAAAACCCAGCTGGGAGACCGTGCCATAGGCCAAAATGAGCTTGAGGTCCTTTTGTTTTAGCGCCATCCAGCCGCCGAGCAGCATGGTAAATACGCCCAAGGAAATGACCACGAGGTGCCAGGTGGCTACCTCGTACATATCCGGTGCCAGGCGCGCGACCAGGTAAATTCCGGCCTTGACCATGGCCGCGGAGTGCAGGTACGCCGAGACCGGCGTCGGCGCTGCCATCGCACCCGGCAGCCAGAAGTGCGCCGGCACGATGGCGGATTTGGTCAGGGCGCCGACCAGGATGAGCACGATGGCGACGGTGACGTACGGCGTTTGGGGAAAGTGATCGTAGGCGTGGATTTCACTAAACGTCCACGCCCCGGTCTGCCGGCCGAGCAGGCAGATGCCCATCAACATGGAGAGGCCGCCCATGACGGTGACCATAAGGGCCTGCTGTGCGGCGCGGCGCGAGGAGGCGCGCTCGGCATAGTAGCTGACCAATAGGTACGACAAGAGGGAGGTGATCTCCCAGAAGACGTACATGAGCAGCAGGCTATCGGAGGTCACAAGCCCAAACATGGCGGTGGCAAAGCCCACCATTTGGCCGGCGAACATGGCAAGGCGGCGGCGCGTGGAATCGAAATAGCCCCAGCAATACAGCAGGACCAAGGCGCCCATGCCCAAAATGATGAGGCTAAAGAGCCCGCCCAGGGCATCCATGCGCAGATCCACGGCGAGGTGCGCGGCCGGCATCCACTCGATGGTGTAATTCAGCGCGCCGCCGTCGCGGAAGGTGCCCCGGGCAAAGTGCGCGAGGGTCCACACGAAACCGACGCCGGGAACTATTGCCAATAAACCAAAGGCTGGGCGGCCCACATTCATAATGAGCAGCGGTGCAACCACGGTGGCAACGATGAGGGCACCCAGAAGTATTAGCACGTTGGAATCTGCGCTCCTTAGGTTGTGTCAAGTTCTCAGACCCTCGTTGCCGCGGGGCGTGGCGATATGCGCCGGGAGCATATACGCACCAAGACAGTCCGTACTTGGCCGAGTACGAACTGTCCCACTTGTGCAAGCAGCGTGGCCGGAAACGGGGTCAACTCGTCGAAAGTTTACCGGTTTTTCCACAACTTCGAAAGATTATTTTTAGCGCACAGTATTATATGTTGCCGTTACACGCATTACCGCTATGCGTAACGCTGCAAGAAAAGCGCCTCCGCTGCGGCGACGTGCTCGATCTCGGTGGGATCGACGGACTCATTGGCGGAGTGGATCGTGCACTTGGGCTCTTCCACGCCGTAGAGCGCGATTTCCGCGTTGGGGTGTGCCTCCTGCAGCTCGGTGGTCAGGGGAATGGAACCGCCCATGCCCTGCGCTGCGGTGTCCTTGCCATAGGCCTCGGATAGGCACTGGCCCAAAAGCGCCACGGCGGGCTTCTCCGGGTCGGTGGAAAAACCAGCATTGGCCTCCACGACCTCCGCCTGGATGTGCGCGCCCCAAGGGGCGTGGTTCTTCACGTGCTCGCAGACGGCCTCGCCAATGGCGCGGGCATCGGTGCCCGCTGGAACGCGCAGGTTCAGCTTGGCGGCCGCGGTAGCGGGCACGGCATTGACGGCCTCAGCCACCGGGGTAGAGGTAAAGCCGGTCACGGAAATGGCCGGGCGGGACCACACCATATCCGCCACTGGGGTAGCGCCTTCTGGATCCTTGGAGCCCATGATCTCGGTGCCCTCGAGTAGCTGCGCATCGCCACGGAAGGCCTCGGCCGGGTATTCCTGACCCTGCCAGTGGGCGCTGGTATCCACGCCATCGATGGTGGTGCGGCCGTACTCATCCGTGAGCGAATCCAGCGTGCGCATCAGCGCCTTCACCGCATCTGGGGCAGCGCCGCCGAATTGGCCGGAGTGCACGGGCGCGGCCAGGGTATTGACCTCGACCTCGATCTGTGCACCGCCGCGCAGGGACGTGGTCAAGGTGGGCTGGCCCACCGCAGCATTGCCGGCATCTGCAATCAGGATGGCATCGGCAGCGAAAAGCTCCGGGCGGTCTTTGATGAGCTGGGACAGGCCCTCGCCGCCGCGCTCCTCAGAGCCTTCGATGAGGTACTTCAGGTTCACCTTGGTACCGCCATTGGCCTCCAGGGCGCGCAGGGCCGCCAAGTGCATGGCCACATTGCCTTTGCAGTCTGCCGCGCCGCGGCCGTACCAGCGGGTGGTGCCCTCGGCATCGGCACGCTCGGTCAGGGTGAACGGATCGGATTCCCATGCCGCGCGGTCTCCTGCGGGCACGACATCGTAGTGCGAGTACAACAGGACGGTCTTGGCGCCTTCCTCACCCTTGCGCTCGCCCACAATGGCGGTGGAACCATCCGCGGTGGTGATGGTTTCTACCGTTGCCCCTGCCTCTTCCAGCGCGGCCTTCACCCACTGGCTCGCGCCTTGGGCCTGGTCTTCCAATCCCGGCTCATTGTGCACGGAGTTGAATCCCACGAGCTCGCTGAGCTGGCGGAAGATGGTGTCGCGGTCGCTACGTATGCTGTCAATCATATCTGTCATGCAATCCACGGTACCTTGAGCGCTTGGGTCGCAATACAGATCCGCACGACAATTCCTATGCATTCCTGCCTGCGCTTGCCGATGCCCCCTTCCTTCCTCCTTCGCCACCCCTCCCAGGGGAAGTGCTACAGCGGTACGCAGCGGGCAAAAGATCGCTACAGGCAAGCGCGTTGTTTCTTGCAGTAGGGGTAGGAGAGTGCCAGAATGGGCGTTAGCACTCGGACAGGATGAGTGCTAGATAAATCTCCATCGTTGTGGTTGAGGTTGGTCCACACTCACCAGCCATGCCGTCGCGGGCGTCCGCAGCGAGAAAGACGTGAGTGTCGTCCTCAATAAATCCAAGGAGCACAAACACTATGGCAAAGATTATCGCTTTTGATGAAGAGGCCCGCCGCGGCCTTGAGCGCGGCCTGAATACTCTGGCTGACGCAGTCAAGGTCACCCTCGGACCTAAGGGCCGCAACGTCGTCCTAGAAAAGTCCTGGGGCGCACCGACCATTACTAATGACGGCGTTTCCATCGCTCGCGAAATCGAGCTCGAGGATGCTTACGAAAAGATCGGCGCCGAGCTGGTCAAGGAAGTTGCCAAGAAGACCGATGACGTCGCCGGCGACGGCACCACCACCGCAACCGTTCTGGCACAGGCACTCGTCCGCGAAGGCCTGCGCAACGTAGCCGCTGGTTCCAACCCAATGGGCATCAAGCGCGGCATCGAGACCGCAACCAAGAAGGTCGTGGACTCCCTGCTGTCTTCCGCCAAGGAAGTAGAAACCCAGGAGCAGATCGCTACCACCGCTGGCATTTCCGCCGCAGACCCGGCAATCGGTGAGAAGATCGCCGAAGCTATGTACACCGTGGGCAACGGTTCCGTAAACAAGGACTCCGTTATCACCGTGGAAGAGTCCAACACCTTCGGCGTAGACCTCGAGGTTACTGAGGGTATGCGCTTTGATAAGGGCTACATCTCCGGCTACTTCGCCACCGATATGGAGCGCCAGGAAGCAGTCCTGGAGGATCCGTACATCTTGCTGGTCTCTTCCAAGATCTCCAATATCAAGGACCTCGTTCCGCTGCTGGAAAAGGTCATGCAGTCCGGCAAGCCGCTGCTGATCATTGCTGAGGACGTTGAGGGCGAAGCCCTGTCCACCCTCGTGGTGAACAAGATTCGCGGCACCTTCAAGTCCGTTGCCGTTAAGGCCCCGGGCTTCGGTGACCGCCGCAAGGCCACCCTGCAGGACATGGCCATCTTGACCGGCGGCCAGGTCATCTCCGAAGAGGTTGGCCTCTCCCTCGAGACCGCCGAGCTGGAGTACTTGGGCCAGGCACGCAAGGTCGTTGTCACCAAGGATGAGACCACCATCGTCCAGGGTGCTGGCACCCAGGAGCAGATCGATGGCCGCATCAAGCAGATCCGCGCCGAGATCGAGAACTCCGATTCCGATTACGACCGCGAGAAGCTGCAGGAGCGCCTGGCCAAGCTCTCCGGTGGCGTGGCCGTGCTCAAGGTTGGTGCCGCTACCGAGGTTGAGCTCAAGGAGCGCAAGCACCGCATCGAGGACGCCGTGCGCAACGCCAAGGCAGCCGTGGAAGAAGGCATCGTTGCCGGCGGTGGCGTTGCCCTGCTGCAGGCAGCTTCCGTCCTTGATTCCATCGAGGCTGAAGGCGATGAAGCCACCGGTGTAAAGATCGTCCGCGAAGCACTGTCTGCACCGCTGAAGCAGATCGCTCACAACGCTGGCCTGGAGCCCGGCGTCGTTGCAGATAAGGTCTCCGGCCTGCCTGCTGGTGAGGGCCTCAACGCCGCTACCGGTGAGTACGTCAACCTCATGGAATCCGGCATCAATGACCCGGTTAAGGTCACCCGCTCTGCACTGCAGAATGCTGCTTCCATTGCGGCACTGTTCCTGACCACCGAGGCTGTTGTGGCCGATAAGCCAGAGCCTGCCGGCTCCAACAACGCTATGCCTGACGCTGACGCTATGGGTGGCATGGGCTTCTAAGCGCCCTGCACCACGCTTAGCGCATACTGAGCTCCCGCTCTTATATGCGCTCGAGTCTGGCGAAAGCTGCGCCCCTCACTGTGTGCTGAACGCACGCGGCGAGGGGCGCAGCGGCGTTTTATACCCCTCTGCAAAGCGCTGAGGCGGTTATCCCTTTGAGGAGACAGGGGATACGAACGGATCCGTTTGTATAGCTTGCGATCTACTTTTCGTTACATCGGTGGTGGCTCTAATCATCTTTAGTTACCGGAACTAACCCCGTTATAGGGTAAAAAGTGGGCAAAACCGCGGTAATGAAAACTAATTCCATATAAATCTCCAGTTCTGCATTTATAGGAAAATTCATCACCAATCTTTACGGTGTTAATTTTTCCTTAACCTTGCGGCGAGGCGGCGGCGCGGTAGTCCCAGTTCAGCGGCATACAGTTGTAATTAAGGTAAACGATTGAAGTAAAAATCCAGTGTAAAATTTTTATGAAAACTTAAGGCGCTGAGAAGGTTTCTAGAAATCTGGGGTTGCTTCGCTGAAGCCCTATGGCAAAATACTCCTCGTAGCGCCTACCGAGGGTGCCTGCACATTGCAAAGCCCCTTCGGGGTACAAGCTTCGGACCTATTCGAGGAGAAAAACATGAACGTGGATCTCGCCACCATCCAGATGCACCTTGACAACTTCGTAAACACTCAGCAGGGCTGGTACAAGGTACTGTCCGGCGTCACCGAGATTCTTTCCGGTCAGAACCTGAAGGACGGCGCCAAGGAGCTTATCGATTTCCCAGAGCTGCCAGAGCTGTCCTCCAAGTAATCTAACCCGGATCACTTTCCATACCTTTTCACTAGGAGATAAAAATGAAAGAAGCCATCGTCTTTTCCTCTGAGTTCAACGGTGCAGCCAACGGTGTTGTTGAAGCTGTTCACACTGTAGTTGAGCCGTTCATCAACATTGCTGACGGTGCATCCCAGCTGATCGGCATGTTCGTCTAAGAGCATCCTCGGGTGAGCCTTAAGGCTTACTAAACAAAGAAGACCTACCGGTTTCGGTAGGTCTTTTTTCGTTTTCCTTTCCTTTATTTATGGGGTGCACCTGCGAAAAGTTAGCGCGCTAGATGTCTACATTCGGGTTACACTAAGTGCATGGCTGATATTAAAGACGACGATCTTCCTGAGATTGACCTTGCAAAAACCGACGGCTTCGTCGTTGACGGAACGGATGAGGATGATCCGTCGCTGATCATGCCGGATGGCTCTCCGGTGCAGACGTGGCGGGAGAATTACCCTTATGAAGAGCGTATGACTCGCAATGAATACGAGTCCATTAAGCGCGCACTTCAAATTGAGCTATTGAAGTGGCAGAACTGGACCAAGGAAACTGGCCAGCGCCACATCATTTTATTTGAGGGTCGCGATGCTGCCGGTAAGGGCGGAACCATCAAGCGCTTCAATGAGCACTTGAACCCGCGTGGTGCGCGCACCGTCGCGTTGGAAAAGCCATCCCCACGTGAGTCCACCTCCTGGTATTTCCAGCGCTATATCGAGCATTTCCCGGCTGCCGGCGAAATCGTCTTCTTTGACCGCTCGTGGTACAACCGCTCCGGCGTTGAGCGGGTGATGGGCTTTTGTACCGAGTCGCAGCACGCGGAGTTCCTGCGCGAGGTGCCCATGCTAGAAAACATGATCCTGGGATCGGGCATTTCGCTGACCAAGCTGTGGTTCTCTGTTACCCGGAAGGAACAGCGCACGCGCTTTGCTATCCGCCAGATTGACCCGGTGCGCCAGTGGAAGCTTTCGCCGATGGACCTGGCTTCTCTGGATAAGTGGGATGACTACACGCGCGCGAAGGAAGAGCAGTTCCGTTATACGGATACTGAGGAATCGCCGTGGATTACCATCAAGTCCAATGACAAGAAGCGCGCTCGCGTCAATGCGATGCGGTATGTCTTGTCCAAGTTTGAATACACCAATAAAGATTACGACGTGGTGGGTGAGCCGGACGGGAACATCGTCAAGCGCGGTCGCGACCAGATTGGTGATTAGTAGCGTTAATCCCTAGCGCCGTTGAGCGGGAAGATCGAGGAGATCGGTCTTCCCGCTTTGCTATGTCTAAGGCCGCTGAGGAGGCTCAACCTTCTTTATGGCGGCAGCGTGAGGGTGCCTGACAACTCTCGCAGCTATTTCTTAAAAAGCGGACAGCCATAAATAAAAAATACTTGAATTACGTTCCCCAGGAAACTATTATCAAAGTGACTTAAGAGTCATCCTATCAGTATGCGTGATACAAACCACTATAAGGAGTACGTACATGATGAGGAAGAAACTGTGCGTTCTGGCTACCGCAACCGCTGTATCCATGGCGCCCATCGCAGTATCGGGAACGCTCACCGCTACCGCCTTTGCAGAAGGCGGCCAGCCAGTAGCAGAGGTGGCGGCAGATAAGACCGACGTGCTCGGTCGCTCCACCGTTTCCGATAAGCAGATCGCCGATGAAGACGGCTACTTCGATAGCCACGACGGCGAGGGCGTGAAGATTTACTACCGCAAGCAGCTGGTAGAAAACCCACGCGGCAACGTTGTGTTGGCACACGGCGTTTCTGAGCACTCTGGCCGCTATGACTACGTGGCCAAGCGCCTGTTGGACGCTGGCTACAACGTCTACCGCCTGGACCACCGTGGACACGGCAAGTCTGCCTCCGGCAGCACGCCGCTGGGGCACATCGATAACTTCCAGTACATCCTCAATGACTTCGACCGCGTCGTCGACATGGCCAAGGGTGAGCACCCTGATGTAAAGACCTTCCTGCTGGGCCACTCCATGGGCTCCCTGACCGTCCAGGCGTACGGCATTCGTGAACCTGGCAAGGTCGACGGCATCATCACCAACGGCGGCGGTGCACCGTTGAACCTGTCCGGCAAGAAGGCAACCGGCCGGACCATCACCCCGGACGAGATTTCTGAGGTGCAAAAGCAGCTCGACCCCACCCTGTTCGAGCGCCTGCCGTTGGCGGATATCACCAGCTTCAACGCCCACTACGCGCAGAACCTAATCCCGCACCGCACCCACATTGGTGCGCAGTCGCCGGAGCTTTCTAAGAAGATCATGCTGTCCAACCCCTTTACGGAAGGCATTTCCACCAGCCAGGCCGTAAAGGACGAGTACGCGTCTAGCCCGCTCATCGCGCAAAAGACCAGCGCCGGTACCGCGCTGCAGCTGGGTGCTATCGCCACCTACGATGCTGTGAACGCTGACCTATTCACCGCGCCGACGCTTATCATGCACGGCACCAAGGATGGCATCGTTCCGCCGTACTTCTCCCAGGACTGGTACAACTCCATTTCCTCTGATGACGTGGAATACATCAACTGGGAGGGCCAGAAGCACGAGGTCTTCAACGAGCCAGCCGCTGACCAGGCCCTCGACACCGTGGTGGACTGGCTGGACCGCCACGTGTAGAAGATAGCGTGTCTCGGGTTCAATAGGCCCGGCACATAATGACCTGCTTTCCCTGCCGTTGGGTTGGTACTTAGGCTTTAGCGGCCTGGGGAAGGTGGGTCATTTATGATTTGTTTGAATTATTTAGACCTGCGTAGAAGGTGTCCAACTCGGTGAGAATTGCTGTTGTGGGCAGGTTTTCCGTGAGGTAAGAGGCTAAATCACGGTCCAACATCGCTGCTACATCTTGGCAGGCCTCGTGGCATTCTCTAGGCCGTAAACGAGTATCTGTGCCCGTGACAGGGATGCCGCGAAGGACTACAGACTCGTGATGCGCAACCCTATTTCTAATTTTCTTTATCTCGAGGATTTTGGAATGAACCCACTTACGGGTCAGACCGTGAGTGGAATATTCTGGATCTTTCTTCCGAGCTACTGAATTCGCACCTGGGAAGACAGAAATTAAGGCTTGGCGGGACCAAATTCTGTCATGATCAGCATTGTTGAAAGGGGTTGGTAAGCCCGTGGAGCCTCCTGTATCGAGGATATTTGTCCAAGTTCTAAACATCGAAGCAGCAATGACCCTTCCTCCTAGCCTTCTGCTTCGTTCGGTATTCTTGGTGAAGTCTCTTGGCAGGCTATTCCATGCTTCTGTGATATTGTCTCGAACCCGTTTATCGAACCCCATCTCGAGCTTGCAATACCAATCATCTCCGTATTCGGTGCTGAGATATCCAGAAACTGAGTTACGTAATGCTACCTCGATGAAGGCTATCTCGTGAAAAAGGGAAGCACTAAGGTGGCGATCGAGTTCGTAGAGCTCAAAAGCCTTATCTGTGGATCCACCGGTTTTTGTAAGGTAGGGCTCCAACCTGTTTTCTGATAACCACTCTTTTTTAATCCGTTTACTACTCATGGCTACCAACTTAAGGGCTCTTTAAAAATATTTTTGATTGAGGCGGCACGTCCGATTATACTCGGTATAGTATTCCCCTCCTTGTGGTGGTCAACCGTTCAGCGGCTTGGCTGAGGAGGGGTCTTTTGCTTACAGAACCCCGGCTTGAGGTTGACCTTGTGGTGGTCCCTCTAAAGCTGGGGTTCGGTGTTTGCGTGGGCTAACCCCACGGCTCGATGGGGTTGCCCTGCCAGGTGGCGTTGGCGGGGACGCGGTCACCGCGCATGACCAGCGAACCGGGCCCGACGGTGCTGGATTCACCAATGAGCGAGGCGGGCAGCGCCACCGAGTGGGAGGCGAGCGTGGAGCCGGCCTCGATGGTGACGGTATCCAAGCTCATCACGCGGTCCTGGAATAGGTGGGTCTGCACCACGGTACCGGGTCCCACGGAGGCGCCGGCGCCGACGTGGCAGAGATCGGTTTCTGGGAACCAGTAGGATTCGATCCAGGCGCCCTTGCCGATGTCCACACCCAGCCCCCGCAGGCCCAGGTTGATCTCTCCTGTGCCGTAGGTGTGCTGGAAGAACCACGGGGCGGCGACGACCTCCACGAAGGTATCTTGGAGCTCGTTGAGCCACACGAAAACGCTCCACAGCGGGTGGTCGGCCGCACTGTGCCTGCCCACGCAGATCCACTTCACGGCGATGGTTACGGCCATGGCGATAGCGCCCATCGCCATGAGCACGAGGCCGGAAAGGGCCCAGGTGGCGAGGAAGCCGACATCGGCAAGCAGGTAATACAGCGTCCCCAGGGTGGCGGCGAGCAGCATGGCCGAGAACATCGGCGCGAGCAGGCGCATGGTCTCCACCACGCCGCGGGCGGCCTTGAGCTTGAACCCCGGGTTATAGGTCAGGGCCTCGGCGGACTCAGCGGGGGCATCGATCTGCGCGGTAACGCGCCGCATGCGCTCTGGCGGGGAACCCCACCAGTTGGCGCCGGACTTCGTCTTCTTCGGCGTGGAGGACAGCACCGCGACCAGTGAGTTCTTGGAAAGCTTGCGCCCAGGTGCGGTAATGCCGGAGTTGCCTACGAAGGAGCGCTTGCCCACCTTGGCCTCGCCGGAGTGAATCCAGCCGCCGCCGAGCTCGTAGCCGCCGATCATGGTGTCATCGGCAAGGAAGGCGCCGTCTTTGACGTCCGTGAGCGCGGGGATCATCACGGCGGTGGAAATCTCCACGTCCTTGCCAATGCGCGCGCCCAAAGCTCGCAGCCACCGTGGGGTCAGCTGCGAGGCATAGAGCGGGAAGAGCTGCGTGCGGGCCTCATCCATGAGGCGCTCGATGGCCCACAGGCGCCAGCCGGCGGCGGAGCGCACCGGGTTCACGCCGGGTGAAATGCCGATGGACAAGATGCGCACGCCCAGCCAGGTCTGCAGCATGTAGGTGGCAAAGGCCACGAGTGCCGCGAGGGGAGCGAAGAGCACCGCGCCGATGAAGCGGTTGCCGGCCGTGCAATGCACCAGCGCCAAATCAACGATGGCGCCGACAAACAGCGCGATAAGCGGCTGCGCGGCCAGGAACAGCGAGGTCGCACCGTAAATGGCTACCCACCAGGGGCGGCGCTTGGGCGGCTTGGAGGGGAAGCGGTGCTTGGAGCGGCCCACCTTCTTGGCGGGCGAGCCGGACCAACGCTGGCCGTCCTTGATCTTCTTGCGGCCGGTGACGGTGGAACCTGCCTCCACGTGGGCGTACTTGCCCACCACGGTGCCAGGCAGCAGGGTGGAGCGCGCGCCCACGCGGGCGCCCTCCTTGATGTCGATGGCGCCGACGTGGAGGACGTCGCCGTCCAACCAGTAGCCGGTGAGATCGACCTCCGGCTCCACCGCGGCGTGCTTGCCCAGGGTGAGCAGGCCCGTCACCGGTGGCAGCGAGTGCAGGTCCACGCCGCGCTTCATCTTCACGCCCAGGGCGCGGGCGTAGTTATTGACCCAGGTGGCGCCCGCAATGGAGCGCGATCCCGAGGCATCGGCCCACCGCTCCGCGGTCCAAATGCGCAGGTGGGTCGAACCACCGCGCGGATAATCGCCGGGCGTGATGCCGGCGGTAATCAGGCGCGCACCAAAGCCACCGATGGGGATGCGGCCCAGCGGCGTGGCAAAGATGAGCACCAGCGCAATGACCAACCACCACGGGAAGGGCTGCGCCCAATTAACGCCCAAGGCAGAAGCCACCGTCGAGCCCAGCATGAGCCAGGCCAGCCAGGTGGTCGCAGCCAGCGTCATGGCGGGGATTTGCAGCAGCGTTTGGGCGACGCGGGTCTTCGCGCCCACGGGGGTAACCTCGCGCAGCGGCGCCTGTTGCTCCGCCTTTGGGCGCGGTTCGGCGCCGGCGATGAGCTCTGCCAGCGAACCTAGCCGCGGGTGATCATAGAGATCGCGGACGGCCACGGTGGGGTAGCGATCGCGGATGTGGCCCACCAGCGTCGCCGCGGCCAGGGAGGTACCGCCGAGGTCAAAGAAATCGGCGTTCTCATCCTCCACGGATACGCCGAGGGTCTCGACCCAGAGCTCCGCCAGCCACTTCTCGGTCTCTGTCAGCGTGGTCGATTCCACGCCGACGCCGGGTAGCGGCCACGGCAGCGCCTTCTTATCCACCTTGCCGGAGGTGCGCACCGGCAGTTCATCCATCACGCAGATGCGCGGGACTAGCGCCGCAGGCATGGTTTCCGCAAGGCGCTCGTGGGCCACGCCGTGGTTAAAGCCACGCGCCTCATCTTCCAGCGAGACGTATCCCACCAGCACGGATTCGCCGCCGGGGGTCTTTTGCACAGCCACGGCGGAGTTATAGACGTTATCCAGCGCGGCGACGTTCGCGTCGACCTCACCCAGCTCAATGCGGCGCCCGCCAATCTTTACCTGGTCATCCACGCGGCCCACAAAGTACAGGCCGTCTTCTTCCAGGCGCACGTGGTCGCCGGTGCGGTAGGCGCGCTGCCAGCCCATGGATTCCAGCGGCGCGTATTTCTCCGCATCCTTTTGCGGGTCCAGGTAGCTGGCCAGGCCCACGCCACCGATGACCAATTCGCCGGTTTCACCCAGGCCAACGGGTTGGCCCTGCTTATCGATGACCACCAAATCCCACCCGTTCAGCGGCAGCCCGATCGAAACCGCGCGCCCCGGAATCATCCGTTGCGCACAGGCGACGACGGTGGCCTCCGTGGGGCCGTAGGTATTCCACATCTCGCGGTCCTCGGTGGCCAAGCGGTCCACCAACTCCTGAGAGCAGGCCTCGCCGCCGACGATGAGCAGGCGGATATTATCCAGTGCTTCCGCTGGCCACAGGCCCGCCAGGGTAGGGACCGTGGAGACGACGGTGATATCGCGGCGAATCAGCCACGGACCAAGGTCCATGCCAGACCGCACCAAGGAACGCGGGGCCGGAACCAGGCAGCCGCCGTGGCCCCAGGCCAGCCACATCTCTTCACAGGATGCGTCGAAGGCAACGGAAAGACCGGCCAGCACGCGGTCTTCCGGGCCGAGTGGGCCGTGGGGATGATCGACGAGGAAGAGGCTGGCCTCCGCATCCACGAAGGCGGCCGCAGAGCGGTGGCTTACGGCCACGCCCTTCGGCTTGCCCGTGGATCCGGAGGTAAAGATGATCCACGCGGTGTCCTCAGGCCGCGGGGCCTCGATCTCCTCGGCCGCGTGGCGCGGGGTTTCGCGCAGGAAGCGGAAGCCGTCATCGCTAAACAGGCCATCAATATCGGCCTCACCAAAGACCATCTCCGCGCGCTCATCCGGATCGTCCGCATCCACCGGCACGTAGGCAGCGCCGGCGGCCAGGGTGGACAAGATGGCGAGGTAGAGATCCCGCTTGCCAGAGGTCATCCGGATGCCGATGCGATCGCCGCGGCGCACGCCATTGACGTGCAGCTCTGTGGCCCACAGCTGGACCTCGTGGACGAGTTCGGCGTAGGTGATGATCTCGCCATCATCAAGCGCGGCGGCTTCTGGGTGAATCTCAGCGGTGGTCGTGATGATGTCCCACAGCGTGCGCGGGCGCGGGGCCAGATCGCGCAGGAGGTACTGCTGCGGGACGCTGGGAAGTTCTGTATTAGACCTACTACATTCTTCGGGCTCGTCCATGCTTATGCCTCGTCCTCGTCCGCAGCGATGATGGCCTTGGCCAGCTTGCGCAGGTGCTTGAGCTGCTTATTGGTGGATACGTCGAGCGCGTCATCCTCGGCGTTGGCGACGAGCTCCGCCAAGTCCTTGTGGGTCTTGGTGCCCTTCTTGGTGCACGCCACGATTTGGCGGCGGCGGTCCTTGGGATCGCGCTCGCGCTTGGCCCAGCCACGCTCCTCGAGGGCATCAATAAGCCGCACCATATCGGAGGCGTCGATGGCCAAGGTCTCAGACAGGAAGGACTGGGAGGCGGCATCCGCCTCGACGAGGCAGGTAAGCACCCAGAACTCGCGGATGGTCGTCTGCTTCGTCTGCAGAGCCACCTCGACGCCATCGCGGGTGCGACGGCGCAGGCGCTCTAGCTGAAAGGACGGGGATTCGAGCAGGGAGGTTGGTATGCCAGAATTATTAGTGGAAGCCATACCATCATCATAATCTCAAAAGATGGGTAAAGGCCAATTAATCGCGAACGACGGGCAGGCCATCCGCCTCCCACTTATCGGTGCCGCCCTCAACATTAATAACGTCCCAGCCCAGGGAGTTCTCCAAATACTGGCAGACCTGCGCGCTGCGCCCGCCTAAGTGGCAAATCACATAAATATCGCGGTCCGGGTCGATTTCCTGGATGCGACCCGTTATCTCGCTCATGGGAATATGGGTGGCGCCCTCCGCATGCACGGTGGCCCATTCGTCGTTTTCGCGCACATCGATAAGTTGCGCGCCTGCTGGAACTTCGGTTGGCTGTACGTTTTGCATACCCCGCAGTTTACGTGCCGCGCGCTAGCCGCCGTAGGTGGCCGCGGACAGATACTGCAAGATCGCCTTTACGCGGCGGTTATCCTCGCTGGGGTCCAGGCGCAGCTTGGTAAAGATATTGGAGACGTGCTTGGCCACCGCAGCGCCCGAGAGCACCAGCTCGGCGGCGATGTCCTTATTGGACTTCCCGCGCGACATCAGCTCTAGGACCTCGCGCTCGCGCGGGCTGAGCTCGCCCAACCCGCTGCGCCCAGAGCGCATCAGCGCCTGCGCCACCGTCGGATCAATGACCGTGCCGCCCTGGGCCACCACCTCGAGGCTGGCCAGGAAATCGCGCACCTCAGAGACGCGATCCTTGAGCAGATACCCGGTGCCCGCATCCGGGGAATCAAACAGCGCTACCGCATACGCCGGCGCCACGTACTGCGATAGCACCATCACCGGCAGGCCCGGATAGGCGCGGCGCAGCGCCACCGCCGCCTTCAGCCCATCATCGCCCATCTCCGGTGGCATGCGCACATCCGTTATCACCACATCCGGCAACTGGGCACTCAGCTTGCCGATGACCCCCTCCAGCTCCACCGCCGTTCCCGCCCTGCCCACAACCTCGTGGCCGCGGCGCTCCAAGAGCCCGGCAAGGCCCTCGCGCAGGATCGCGGAGTCATCCGCAATCACAATCCTCAATCCACTCATGCTGATACTCCCGTCTGCCCGCGCTCCAAGAGGAGCGGAATCGTACAACTCACCCGCGTCGGGCCGCCTTCCGGCGAGGACAGCGACATCTCCCCGCCAAAGGCCGCCAACCGCTCGGCCATGCCGGAAAGCCCGCGCCCCGGCTCCACCCGTGCTCCGCCCGGGCCCTCATCCACCACCGAGATATGCAGCGCCGCATCCGAGGTGATGAGCACCGAGACCGGCGCGCCGGGCGCGTGTTTCGCGGCATTGGTCAGCGCCTCGGTACCGAAGAAATAACCGCAGGCCAGCACGCTGGCGGAAAGCCGCGGCAACGGGTGTGGGGCGTAGACGCTGACGTGGGGGCCGTGGGCGGAGGCGGCATCGGCAAGCGCGGCCACCAAACCGTGATCCTGGAGGACCTGCGGGTGAATCCCGTGCACCGTCGCGCGCAGCGAACGCAGGCCGCGATCCACGTCCCGCTTCGCGGCCTCCAGCAGCTCGGCCTCAGAGCCGGTGGCATCCAGCAGGGCCTCACCGAGCTTCATGCTGGCCGCCACCAAATATTGCTGCGCGCCATCGTGCAGATCGCGTTCGATGCGGGCTCGCTCCACCTCGTAGGCATCCGCAATCGCGCGGCGCGAGGCCGTCAGCTCCGCGATGACCCGCGCCTGCCGCTCCTCATTGCTGGTGGCCTGCTTCTTGCTGAAAAACACGCCCCCAAGCCTAATCGCGCGCGCTCCAGGCAGGGGTAAAGCTAGCACTACCCGGAAAGTATCCTTAGCGCTGTAGGAATAGCGCGCCCGGCACGGTGAAATGAACAGCATGACACAGACACTTTCCCTCCACGACATCACGAAGGATTTCGGCGGCGGCCCCGTGCTGGCCGGCATCACCCTGGACATCACCCCTGGCGAGCTCGTCGCCATCATGGGGCCCTCCGGCTCCGGCAAATCCACGCTGCTGCACTGCATGTCCGGCGTGCTCACGCCCACCGACGGCAGCGTCCGCTTTGGCGACGAAGTCATCTCCACGCTTTCCGATGCCGCCCGCTCCCGCACCCGCCTCCGCCACTTCGGCTTCGTCTTCCAAGACGGCCAGCTGCTGCCGGAGCTGAGCAACCTGGACAATGTGGCGCTACCCGCGATGCTCAACGGTCTAGGCCGGCGCGCGGCCCGCGCAAAGGCGCTGTCGCTGCTTGACCAGCTGGGGCTCGGCGATCTCGCAGACCGCCGCCCCGCCCAAGTCTCCGGCGGCCAGGCCCAGCGCGTGACCATCGCCCGCGCCCTCGTGGCCAACCCCGGCGTCGTCTTTGCCGATGAACCCACCGGCGCCCTCGACCAAGCCACCGGCCACGAGGTCATGCAGATGCTGACCACCACCGTGCGCCAATCCGGTGCCAGCCTCGTCATGGTCACCCATGACCCCAAGGTGGCGGACTGGATGCAGCGCCGCGTGGAAATCCGCGACGGCATCATTCACGATGACCGCCGCTTAGGAGTGCAGCCATGAACACCGCGACCCTAGTCCTCGGCCTCCAGCGCGAATCCGTCCGCGCCCGCTCCGGTGCGGGCATTGTCAGCGTGCTGGCCATCGTGAGCCTGACGCTGGGTTCTGCCATCGCCTTTCTCGTCGCCGGCGGCACCTGGATGTTCTGGCAGCGCGCCCACCACCCAGAATCCGCCGTGCCCGCCCTGCGCGCCGCTGCCGGAGACACCCCGGAAGATTACTTCCTGCCCTGGTTCGTCCTCGCGCTCATGGCTTGCGCTTTCATCGTTCCCGCCCTGTTTAACCTGACCGCGCAGGCCGCCGTCCTCGGCGCCTCCGGCAGGGAACAGCGCCTGTCCACCCTCCGCCTTCTGGGCCTAAGCTCCCACCAAGTTGAGCGCATGGCCGCCGTCGAGACCGGCATCCAAGCCCTCATCGGCATTGTGCTCGGCTGGCTCGTCAGCGTGCTCATCGCCCCGGTCTTCACGCACGTGAAATTCCAGGACCGCCCCGTCGCCTTTGAGGAAATCATCCTGCCCTGGTGGGGATACCTCGCGGTGGCCGCAGTCCTCTTCCTCCTCGCCCTCGCCGCGGCCCTTGCCGGCATGCGGCGCGTGCGCGTCAGCCCCCTCGGCGTGGCCAAGCGCCAGATGCCCGCCGCTTTCAGATGGTGGCGCCTCATCGCCTTCCTCCTCATCGTCACCGTCGGCGGTGCCCTGCTCAAAGGCAAATCCGGCGCACCCGAAATCTCCGTGGCCGTCGTGCTCTTCGCGGTGGTCATGAGCATCAACCTGGTCGCGCCCTACCTCCTGCAAATCGGCGCCCGCCTTTTGGCTTTGCTCCCCGGCACCGCACACCTCGTGGCCTGCCAGCGCGTCAACGCCAACGCCCGCCGCGCCTGGCGACAAAGCGCGGCCATCGGCTTCTTCGGCTTCCTCGCCGGCTTCCTCTTGGGCGCGCCCATGGGCACCGATGCGCTTGCCACCGCGATGAAGGAAGAACAAGAAACGGGCATCATGTTCCGAGACGTCTCCACCGGGGTCGTCCTGACCTTGCTCTTCGGCTTCGCGCTGACCAGCATGTCCATCTTCCTCGGCCAAGTATCGTCCGCCTTCGAGGACAAGGAACTTATCCGCTCCCTCGACCTGATGGGCGTGCCGCGCCGCTTCCAATTCCGCACGAACACCCTCGCCGTGATGGGACCCATCGTCGCGCTCAGCCTCTTCGGCTTCCTCTTCGGCGGCGGCATCGCCGGCCTGATGTTTTTTAGCACCGTTTGGGAAGAAGGCGTCGACCTCGCCGGGCGGCTCCTCATTTCCTTCAGCTTCCTCGCCGTGGGTTGGGCGGTGACCTTCCTCGCCATCGCGCTCGTCGAGCCCCTGCGCGGCCACGTTCTCCGCAGCGGCCGCCGCAAGGAATAACCGGTTTCCTGAGCTTCGGTCGCCTTGGGCTTTGCTTTACTGAGCTTAGCTCGCCCTGGGCCCGGCCTTGGCACTAGCGCCGCGCGCCTTCATGCCTCCACAAGCGGTGCCATTGCCACGGCGGCCGCGCAAAGGGCCGCTTATTCTTCGCCGTGGCCAGTACCTGCTGCACCACGAAATCCGGGTAGTGGTCAATCGTCGTCGCGGTGAAGTGGAGGGGCTTCCAGCCGCGATGGACGGCATCGTTAAGCTTGTGCCTGTCCAACTCAAACTGGCGGCGGTTTTCTCCCCGGTGGTAGGCGTAGCCATCGACCTCGATGGCTATCTTGTGCTCCTCAATCACCAGATCCCAGTGGTAGGGGCCTATTTTTATGTTGTTATGCACCGTGAAATGCGGCGCGAGGGCGCGCGTTAATTGGCGCTCCGGCACGCTATCCGTGCCGATGATCGCCCTGTCCAGGGCACGCTTTACCGGCCGCGGAAACCGCTGGTAGTCCAGCTTATTTAGCTCCAGCCGTTGGAGTCCGTCCTTGCCGGAATAAAAGTCCTCGAGGAAGGCAACCGCATCATCCTCCGGCATCGCCTCGACCGCCTGCAGCGGATTGCACACGGTGACGCCGTCCCAGGTCAACGCGCCCTTCGGCCGGGCGCGGCGTGAAGTGAAGTACTTACTCGACGGCAGCGATGAGCTGCGCAAGAACTCCAGCGGAAAGTGCAGCGGCTTTTCGACGTGCTTGAGCGCCGCCGAGTAGCCGTCGAGCGCACAATCCGGCCATTGCTCGCTCATGATGCGCGCGAGCTGGTTCGGCGTCGGCTCCTCTGACAGGCAGAAGCCGTTCGCAATCCGGACGGCGCCGTGGCGTACCGCTTGCTGAGCGGCACTTTTCCCCCGAAAAATTTCCATTCTTATCCCTCGATCCCCCGAAACGAAGGTTGTGTGGTCCGTTTAGGCGCTTATTCAGCACGGTTGGGTGCTTGGTTGGAGCCTGGTTGGTGGGTTTTGGTGCCTGGTTGGTGCTCGTTTGATGCGTTTTAACAAATAGTGGCCCCAAACCTCACGGTTTCCATGGCCTATTTGCAAAAACGCATCAGGTGGCCGCCAAAAACGCATCAGCTGGGCCTCAAAACAGGCCAGTCACGCGCCAAAACGGCCCAGTCGGCCGCGAAAATCCGCGGCCAACCCCCGAAGCCCCCGAGAAACCCCGCAGCCTACTTCAGGCGAGCCTTGGCCTCTTCCAGAATCTTCTCGGCCTCGGCCTTGTCTCCCCAGCCGGAGCCGGAAACTTCCTTGTTGGGCTCGAGGTCCTTGTAGTGGACGAAGAAGTGCTCGATTTCGTCCTTGATGTGCTGTTCCACATCATCGATGTCCTGGTAGCGCTCCCAGCGTGGGTCATCGATGACGGCAAGCAGCTTGTCGTCGCCGCCGGCCTCATCGGTCATCTTGAACACGCCGACGATGCGGGCTTCAACGATGACACCGGGGAAAACGGGCTCGGGGAGGATGACGAGGGCGTCGAGGGGGTCGCCGTCTTCGCCAAGCGTGTGGTCGATGAAGCCGTAGTCGGCGGGGTAGGCCATTGGGGTGAACAGGTAGCGGTCCAGGTAGACCTTGCCGGACTCGTGGTCCACCTCGTACTTATTGCGGGAGCCCTTTGGGATTTCAATGGTTACTTCAACGCTCACAGCGATGTCCTCCATGTGGGATTGGGTGTTAATTACCGTCAATAGTCTAGCGCGTCGCCCATCCGCGCTAGGGTTGGTGGCGATGAAAGCTAAGAAGGTTTGGTGGTCAGTAACCGCGCTGGTGGTCACGGCGGCGGTCGGGGGCACGGCTGCGCTGGGGGTTACCATCCAGCGCGAGTACGGCGATCTTTCGCATGGCGAGGCCGAAACGGTCCAGGCCCCGGAGAATCCCCTGCAGCCGGCTAAGGCGCAGGACGTGGATTTTGCGGCGCTCAGCGCGAAGCTCGATGAGCTGGGCAAGAACGAGGATTTGGCCACCTTTGGCGGGCAGGTCATCGATAGTGAGACCGGCACGGTGGTGTGGGAGCGCGATGCAGATAAGGCGCTGACCCCGGCTTCCTCGACGAAGGTGCTGACCACCGCCGCGGCAACGCTCGCCCTGGATGAGTCGAAGCGGATTACCACCAAGGTCTACCGCGGCAAGGACCCGAACAACGTGGTGATCAAGGCGGCTGGCGATGCCTGGATGACCAACGAGCAGCTCGATGACCTGGCGGATCAGATTAAAAAGACCGGTACCCAGGTCGCGGGCGTGTACATCGATACCTCCGCGTGGGCGGGCGAGCCGCAGGCACCGGGCTGGGATCCGGAAAACGTCGATGAGGGCTTCGTCGCGCCCATGGAACCGGCCATGCTGTATGGCGGGCGCATTGGCGCTACGGAGGGCGATGTGCCGCGCAGCCACACCCCGGCCCTCGACGTCGCGGGCGAGCTGGCCAAGCGCCTGGGCACGGATAAATTCGCCGCGGGCACGATGGCTGACGGTGCGGAGGAGCTGGCCAGCGTCGAGTCGGATCCCCTGGGCGAGCGTGCGCTGGAGATGGTGCGGCATTCCGATAACGTCATGGCAGAGGCAATTGCCCGCGAGCTTGCCGATGCCCGCGGCAAGCAGCCCAGCTTCCAAGCCGATACCCAAGCCACGCTGGACGTGCTGCGCGAGCACGGGTTCGATGTAAGTGGCGTGGATATCAAGGACAACTCGGGTCTTTCGGTAGATAACCGGTTGAGCGCGAGCGTGCTGGCTGAGATTGTCAACGGCGCGGTGGAGGACCCGCAGCTGCGCCCCTTGGCTGCGTATTTGCCGGTAGCAGGAGGTGACGGCACGCTGCACGAGCGCTACGGGGAGTCCACGGCGCGCGGGTTTGTCCGGGCGAAGACCGGCACATTGACCGGCGTATCCGCGCTGGCGGGCACCGCGCAAGGCCAATCCGGACGCGTGTATTCCTTTGCGTTCTTGGTCAATGATGGCGAGATTATGGCGGCTCGCGCGGCCCAAGACGACCTCGCTGCGGCGCTGCATGAGTTCTAAATGAGCCCACAGCCTGGAGTAACGCCGTTTTGGCCGCGGGTCTCACCGCACTTTTTGGCCTGCCGGCGCGCGGTCCGCGCGGCAAAGATGGAACACACCGTGGCGGTGGGGCTTTCCGGCGGCGCGGATTCTTTAGCGCTGTGCGCGGCGATGATCGCGGAGGGCCACGATGTCATCGCGCTGTGCGTCGACCACGGTTTGCAGGACGGTTCGCGTGCGCAGGCTGAGAAGGCGGCTCGGCAAGCAGAGAGCTTGGGCGCGCGGGCGCGGGTGCTCGTGGTACAGGTGCCGGACGAAGCGGGGAATTCGCTGGAAGCGGTGGCTCGGCAAGAGCGCTACCGAGCGATGTCCGCGGCCGCGCGCGAAGACGGAGCTTCGCGCAGAGGAGGAAGGTCGTTGGAGATTGCCGTGGCGCATACGGCCGATGACCAGGCGGAAACGCTCCTTCTTGGAGCCCTGCGCGGCCGGGTGGCCGGCATGCCGGAGCGGACAGTAGTGGAAGGCGCGCGGGTAGTGCGGCCATTTCTGCAGGTGCGCCGTGCCGATACGGAGGGCGCGTGCGCGGAGCTGGGGTTAGAGGTGTGGCAGGACCCGCAGAACGCGGATACGGATTTTCGGCGGGTAGCGCTGCGCCGGGAAATCATCCCGGAGCTATCGCGGGTAATCGGCGGTGATGCGGTACCGGCGTTGGCGCAAGCGGCGATGGATACCGCGCGCGATGAAGGATACCTCGCCACGCCGGCCACCGCGGACTGTGCGGAATTGGCCGCGCTGCCGGAGCCGCGACGCCGGCGCGCTATTGCGGCCTGGCTTGTCGAGCGGGGAGTGAAGGTGACGAGGGAGGGGCTTGGGGGCATCGGCAAGCTGTGTACCAACTGGCACGGACAAGGGCCGGTGGCTGTGAGTTCGGCGCGGCAAGCGGGGCAGAGGTTGGAAGTAGCACGTATAGGTGGCAAACTGGCACTATTGTCTGGTCATTAAAGGAGCGCACTCGTGCACGACAAGAAAGACTTCGCCGTCCCCGCAAACCGCTACGGAGACGATGTAGAAGCAATCCTCATCACGGAAGAGGAAATTAAAGACCGCGTCCAGCAGCTGGCGGATGCGGTATCTGAGAAATATGCCGACGCCGAGCAAGACCTGCTTTTGGTCTGCGTATTAAAGGGTGCGGCCTTTTTCCTGACGGACTTCGCGCGCAAGCTATTCATCCCCTCGGAGCTGGAGTTTATGGCCGTCTCCTCGTACGGCGCCTCCACGTCTTCTTCTGGGGTGGTGCGCATTTTGAAGGACTTGGACCGCGATATCGCCGGGCGCGATGTGGTCATCGTGGAAGACATCATTGACTCGGGCCTGACGCTATCCTGGCTCATTCGCAACCTGCAGGGGCGCAACCCGAAGTCGCTCAACGTGGTGACCTTGTTGCGCAAGCCGGAAGTGGTCAAGGCGCAGATCGATCTGCTCGATGTAGGCTTTGATATCCCCAATGAATTCGTCATTGGTTATGGCCTTGACTACGCGGAACGCTACCGCGACCTGCCCTTTGTGGGCACCCTTCACCCTGATGTCTATACCACCAACTAAAATCGCGCAGTAATGAAAAACAATAAACTCCTTCGCTACGGCGGCATTGCGGCGCTGATCCTCGTAGCGCTGTACGCCTTTACGTTCTTTAGCAACGAGACCCGCGGATACGTGGACACGGATACCTCCGTGGCCTTGAAACAGCTGCAGGATAAAAACGTTGACGAGGTAGAAATTGATGACCGCGAGCAGCGCCTGCGCATCAAGCTCAAGGACGAAATCACGGTAGAAGAGCGCGAGGGCGTACAAGAGATCGTGTCTCAGTACCCCGCGCGCGCCTCCGAGCAGGTCTTTGATGCGGTCAAGGATTCGGGTGCGGAGAAGTATCAGACCAATGTCACCCAGGATTCCTTCTTGGGCTCCATGCTCAGCTTCCTGCTGCCGATGGTCATCCTCTTCGGCCTGCTGTTCTGGCTCATGTCCCGCATGCAGCAGGGTGCTGGCGGCATGTTCGGCATCGGCGGCTCCAAGGCCAAGGAACTGACCAAGGACATGCCGACCAATACCTTCGAGGACGTTGCCGGCGCCGATGAGGCCGTGGACGAGCTGCAGGAAATCAAGGATTTCCTTGATGATCCTTCCCGCTACTACGAGCTCGGTGCGAAGATTCCGCGCGGCGTCCTGCTCTATGGCCCTCCGGGTACCGGTAAGACGCTGTTGGCCCGCGCCGTTGCGGGCGAGGCCGGCGTGCCGTTTTATTCCATCTCCGGTTCGGACTTCGTGGAGATGTTCGTCGGTGTCGGTGCCTCCCGCGTGCGCGACCTGTTCAAGCAGGCCAAGGAGCACAGCCCGTGCATCATCTTCGTGGACGAGATCGACGCCGTGGGCCGCCAGCGCGGATCCGGTACCGGCGGCGGACACGATGAGCGCGAGCAGACCCTGAACCAGTTGCTGGTAGAGATGGACGGCTTCGGCGACCGCGAGGGCGTAATCCTCATCGCGGCCACCAACCGCCCCGATATTTTGGACCCAGCGCTGCTGCGCCCGGGCCGTTTCGACCGCCAGATTCCGGTCACCAACCCGGACCTGGCCGGCCGTGAGCAGATCCTGCGCGTGCACGCCAAGGACAAGCCTTTGGCAGAAGAGGTCGATGTGGCGCAGCTGGCCAAGCGCACCGCCGGCATGTCCGGTGCAGACCTTGCCAATGTGCTTAACGAGGCCGCGCTTCTCACCGCCCGCATCGGCGGCAACGTCATTACTTACGACGCGCTGGAAGAGGCCACCGACCGCGTGGTGGGCGGTCCACGGCGCCAGGGCAAGATCATCTCCGAGCACGAGAAGAAGGTCACCGCCTACCACGAGGGTGGCCACACGCTGTCCGCGTGGGCGTTGAAGGATATCGAGCGCGTGTACAAGGTCACCATCCTGGCCCGCGGTCGCACCGGTGGACACGCCATGACCTCGCAGGAAGACGACAAGGGCATGTACACCCGCGATGAGCTGTTTTCCCGCTTGGTCTTTGCCATGGGCGGCCGCGCCGCCGAGGAATTGGTCTTCGGTGCTCCCACCACGGGCGCGTCCTCCGATATCGAGAACGCCACCAAGATCGCCCGCGCGATGCTGACGGAATACGGCTTTTCGCCCGACCTGGGCACCGTTAAATACGGCCAGGAGCAGGGCGATCCATTCAGCCAGATGGGCGGGGGCGGCGGCTCCATCGATTACTCGGATGACGTTGCCGCCAAGATCGACGAGCAGATGCGCTACCTCCTCGAGCGCGCGCACGAGCAGGCCTACGACATCCTGCGCACCAACCGCGAGTTCTTGGACAAGCTGGCCGAGGCCCTCCTTGAGAAGGAGACCCTGCGCCGGCCGGACCTGGAGAGCATCTTCGACGGCATCGTGCCGCGCGATGCCTATGATGTCTTCCCCGGCGAAGACGATCGCTTCCCGCGCCAGCTCGGTTACGCGCCGGTCAAGACGCCGGTTGAGCTGGCCAAGGAGCGCGGCGAGGAACTTCCCAAACGCATGACGCTTCTCGATGCCTCCCGTGCCGCCCGCGAGCGCCGCCTCGCCGGCGAGGAGATCAAGGGCGAGGTTGGCTTTAACTTTGGCCAGCACGCCGGTGATTACGTGAACCCCGAAACGGTACGCGAGTTGCACGGCGGCGGCAGCGATTCCGAGAACCGCAGCGGCCGCAGCGATGGCAGCAGCAGCCGAAACAACCAGAACGACCGCGAGAACCACAGCGACCGCGACGGCAACGACCACGCCGAACGGAGCGACCGCGACGGCAACGGCCACAACGCCAGCGAAAACCGCGGTGAGCGCGACGGTGGGGAAGGGCGATCGGATTCGGCATCGGAAAGCAGGGGCAAGCACCACAAGCCAGAGGGAGAAACCAGCCAATGGTTCACCCCTGGCTGGAATGAATCTTCCCGCCGCGATAACCCCTACGCGCGCGATGCGGAAAAGCCGCGCGATGATAAAGAGTAAGAAGTACGTGCATGTCTGAAAATCACACTGATAACCAGCAGGTGCCCGCCCGCGCGCCGTATGACCAGGAGCGGGCGGAGGCGGCAGTTCGCGAGCTGCTCTTTGCCGTGGGCGAGGATCCTGACCGCGAAGGCCTGCGCGAAACCCCGGCACGCGTGGCCCGCGCCTACCGTGAGGTATTCGCTGGCCTGCACGAGGATCCGACGGAGGTGCTGCACAAGACCTTCGCCGAGGACCACCAGGAACTGGTCCTGGTGCGCGATATTCCCATCTACTCCACCTGCGAGCACCACCTCGTGCCGTTTTATGGGGTGGCGCATATTGGCTATATCCCCGGCAAGGATGGGCACGTCACCGGGCTGAGCAAGCTGGCGCGTCTGGCGGATATGTACGCCAAGCGTCCGCAGGTCCAGGAACGCCTGACCCAGCAGATTGCCGATGCACTCGTGGATGTCCTCGAGGCCCAATCCGTCATCGTGGTCATCGAGTGTGAGCACCTGTGCATGGCCATGCGGGGCATCCGCAAGCCGGGCGCGACCACAACGACTTCCGCGGTGCGCGGCGGGTTTAAAAATAACGCCGCCTCCCGCGCGGAAGTGCTCAGCTTCATTCGTACGTAGCGCGTACGCAGTCGAGTTTGTCGAGCGAAAAGGAGAACGCAGTGCACCCGGCTTCCTCAGTTGGAGAATTGACCATCCCGAAGCGCACGCTCGTCATGGGCATCGTGAATGTTACGAAGGATTCCTTTTCCGATGGCGGGCGGTGGCTCGACTTCGACGCTGCCACCACTCATGCCCGTGAACTGGTGGAACAGGGTGCGGACATGATCGATGTGGGTGGCGAATCCACCCGCCCGGGTGCGGTGCGCGTGGAGGCGCAGGAAGAGGCCGACCGCGTGGTCCCGGTCATCCAGACGCTGCACGAGCAGGGCATTCGCACCTCGGTGGATACGATGCGCGCCTCGGTTGCCGCCGCGGCGGCCGCGGCCGGGGTGGATATGATTAACGATGTCTCCGGCGGCCTTGCCGATCCTGAAATGTATGCCGCCATGGCTGATGCCGGCGTGCCCGTTTGCCTCATGCACTGGCGCACTCTCCAGGAAGGCGCGTTCGGATCCGCGGCGGGCACGGCCGATCACGGCGGCGATGTGGTCCGCGACGTGCACGAGACCCTCGCCCAGCTGAGCCAAAACGCCCTGGATGCAGGCGTGAAAAAGGACAATATCGTGCTGGATCCGGGCCTCGGCTTTGCCAAGAGCCCACAGGATAACTGGGCGCTGCTTAAGGCCCTGCCCGAGTTCCTGGACGGCGAGTTCCCCATCCTGGTGGGCGCCTCGCGCAAGCGCTTCCTCGCCGCTATCCGGGAAGACCGCGGGGTAGAGGCGAGCCCTTTGCTTGCCGATCCCGCCACCGCCGCCGTGACCGCCATTTCCGCCCAGATGGGCGCGTGGGGCGTGCGCGTGCACGAGGTGGGCGTATCCCGCGATGCCGTCGACGTGGCCGCCGCGTGGAACGCCGGCGAGTCCTATGTAGGCGGCGCCAATGCCACCGGCAGCTACCGCAATGCCGCCACCGGCACGGGCACAGTGACCTCTACCGCGATGGGTACGGAAAGGAATTAACCATGGCAGATCGCATCGAATTAACCGGCCTGGAGTGCTTTGGCTACCACGGCGTCTTTGATGAGGAAAAGCGCACCGGCCAGCCCTTCATCGTCGATATCACCTGCTGGTCCGAGTTTGCCGAGGCCGCAGCTCACGATGATCTGACCAAGACCATCAATTACGCAGAGCTTGCCGATGTCACCGCCAGCATCGTCGAAGGCCCCTCCCGCGACCTCATCGAGACCGTCGCCAGCGAGGTGGCAGATACCATTATGGACTCCTTTGCAGACCTGCACGCGGTGGAAGTGACCGTGCACAAGCCCAAGGCGCCGATTCCGCGCACTTTTGCCGATGTCGCCGTCGTCGCCCGCCGCTCCCGCAAGCACGCGCGCACCGGTGCCCCACGGCCCGCCTCGCAGGAGGGGACTCCGAAGGGAGCCGACGCGCAGCGCCCCGGCACGAACCCCGGGAGTAAGTAATGCGCGCGGTACTATCCATCGGCTCCAATATGGATGACCGCGTGGAGCTTTTGCGGACGGTGTTTACGGAGTTCCGTGAGGACATCGTGGCGGCCTCGCCCGTCTATGCCACCCCGCCGTGGGGAGTAACGGACCAGGATGAATTTTTGAATGCGGTGCTCATCGTGGACGTCCAAGAGAGCCCGCTGGAGCTCTTGCGGCGCGGCCAGAAGCTGGAAGAAGCGGCAGAGCGCGTGCGCGTGCGCCACTGGGGCCCACGCACCCTGGATGTGGACATCGTCGATATTGAGGGCTATAGCTCCTCCGATCCGGAACTTACCGTCCCGCATCCCTTTGCCCACGAGCGCGCATTCGTGCTTATTCCCTGGTTAGCCGCCGATGGCGCTGCTAAATTGAAGGGAAAGGATGTCTCCGCGCTGGTTTCCGCATTGGATCCGCAGGAGACCGCCGATATCCACCGCCTGGGCCTGATGGAGGAGTTATGAAACGAACCTCGCTCGGTGCCCTCATCGGCGTCGGGGTATTCATGGCCGCCGCGGCGGCCATCCTCACCACGCGCTTTTATGGCTCCATGATGGCCATCCCAGTTACGGTCTCTGCCACGCTATGGCTCATGGTGGTGGTGTGCTTGGGGCTTACCTGGAAGGTGGATAAGGCCACCGATGAGGATCACGGCATCGGGTTGGATAACTCGCAGCTTAATCCCATGACCATTGCGCAGTTCATGCTGGTGGGCAAAGCCTCGGCATGGACGGGCGCGATCGTCGGCGGGCTCTATGCCGGGGTGGCGGTCTACGTCATCCCGAATGCGGGCACCCTTGTCGCGGCTTCCGATGATCTGGTGGGAGTGCTCGCATCCGCTATCGGTGGCATCGCCATGTCCGCGGCTGGCCTGCGATTGGAGCGACACTGCGAGACCCCGCCGCCACCGGACGGGCTTCAAGCGGTACATTAGGGAACATGACTCAGCCGCGCTCTTCTTCCAAAAATTCGTCGTCCTCGCCGGATTGGGGACAAATTGGGATTATCGCCCTCGTCATCTTGGCCGTTATTGCCAGCATCGTCATGCTCATTTCCGGCTCGGCAGCGGCGCTCAAGATTGCTCTCATCGCCGCCCTGTGGGCCGCAGTGGTGGGCTTTTTCTTGGTGATGCGCTACCGCCGCCAGGCCGAGGAATCCGTGACCAAGCTGGAGCTGCAGGAGCGCGCCCACCGCGCGGAGCTCAAGCAGGCCCGCGCAGCCGAGGGTAAGGAGCTGCCGGATGAGCAGATCCTCGATGAGATTCGCACCGAGCTGTCCTCTATCCGCAAGCAGATTGAGGAGTTGTCCGGCCACGATTTCACCTACGAGCCCGCAGCCTTGCACGCGGAGGCGCGCCGCATCATGGAGCTGGAGGCACAGACCGCCGCGGCGTCCCACCACCGGGAAGAAAACATCGACTTTGAGCAGGCGTCTTCCGGTGCGCCGTCTGCCGATGCCATCGCTGGCCGCTTGGGCAATCAACCCTCCGGCGCGCATGCGGACTCGAACCCGCTCAATGACATCATCAGCCAACACACCCGCGCGCAGCGTAGCTCTTCCCGGACCGATAACGCCGCTAAGCCCGCCCACGCCGAGCAGCTTGCCGATGCCCCCACGCCAGCCAGCGCGGACCAGAAGCCAAAGGACGTTTCCTTCGATACCGGCAGCTTCCAGGCCGTACGCTGGGATTCGGGCGGAGATTCTGACATCAAGCGCCAGGGCTCCCAGCCCGCGGGAACCGGCAGCGCGGCGCACTCTGGCGCCCGCGGTAGCCACCGCAAGCCAGAGGCTGATACCGCAGCTGAGCAGGCTTCCGATGCGGTGACCCAAAACATCCCGCAGCAGACCACCGGTAAGGATGCGCGCGAGGAATACAAGGGCTCGGGACACCACGTGGCTGCTGAGCAGAAGCAAGCGGCCACGCGCCGCCAGCAGCAGACCCGTGGTCGCCGCCGCAGCGATGAACAGCGCGATGGTTCCGTGTCCGTCTCGGAGCTTCTGGCACAGATGAAGAAGGATAAATAAATGCGTCCACCACGCATGCGCGTTGCCCTTTTCGGGCGCAGCCTCGCCGGGATTTCCCTAGCCAATGCCATGGAGCGCGCCGGCCATACCGTGGAGATGCTTGATGATCCGGCCGAGCTTGGCTCCTTCCAGGCGTTGATTCTAGCGGTGGGTGAGACACGGTTGGATGCTGCCGTAGAGCTTGTCGAGGACCACGTGCACAAGGGCCTGATCGCTTTCCA
Organism: Corynebacterium tuingiense; assembly: GCF_046718165.1. NCBI lineage: Bacteria > Bacillati > Actinomycetota > Actinomycetes > Mycobacteriales > Corynebacteriaceae > Corynebacterium > Corynebacterium tuingiense. The sequence goes on along the minus strand of NZ_CP177101.1, from coordinate 2,069,850 downwards.
TACCTGCCTGTCGCGGGGCGTGCAAGGCCTCGATCCGCTGGAGACTCACGGTTGCATCGTGGCGGCAATAGCGCCCATGGCAGGCGGGCGCTGGGCAGTATCCACGCTGGATGAGCTGGGTGAGAGCATTGCTGACTTCGTATTGAGCGAATTCCGGGCGCACGCAGTGCCGCTTTCCGATGCCGAGCGTCCCGCCTTCGCCGCCCGCTCCTACTACATAGAAATGCTTAGCCGCCTGCACCTAGCAGCTGCCGTTGAAGCCAATTTCTTTGCCGAGTTCGATGAGATTCCACCGTCCGAATTCGACATCGATTCAGAGGACATCATTGCGGCCTATCGCGGGGCCACGGATCCCGGAATGCGCCGCCACTACTTAGAAACCGCTCGGCGCTTAGGCGAAGTAGAAGACCGCACCGAATTAGAAATGTGGGCCTTGCAGGAGGAATCCCGATGAGCTTGAAGATGGGACAAGCCACCGTTGTCAGCGAGGTCGATCGCATCCGCATGGTGGGAAGCGCCCTGCGCAAGACCGGTCGCCCCGTGGCCTTCGTACCACTGACCACCGGCGTGCATGCAGGGCATATCGCGCTGGTGCGAGCGGCCCGCCGTATTCGTGGCGCGATGACCGTCGTGGCTCTCCAAGAGCCTCGCGGCGAGGACGTAGATCTCCTGCGCGCCGAGGGCGTGGATGTCATCTGGGATTACACTCCCGAGAAGCTCTGGCCGCATGGCCGCCGGATTACAATCTCGCCTCGCGATGCCGCAGACTTCCCAGCAGGCTTAGAACCAGACCTATCCGGCGAACTCACCCTTTACCTCACGCTGATGATGGCGCTATCGCCCACCGATGTGCTTATCGGTGAGAAAGACTACGAGCTGCTCTTGGCCATTCACCATGCGGTGCAGGACCTGCACCTGGGGGTTCGTGTGCAGGGCGTTCCCGCCGTGCGCATGCCCGATGGCGTAGTGATGAGCCTGCGCAATACGCGCGTGCCTGAAGATAAGCGCGAGGACGTAGCCGCCCTGTCCGCCGCGCTTACCGCTGGTGCACACGCTGCCGAGGCAGGCGCGGAAAAGGTCCGCGAGGTTGCCGCAGGTGTCCTAGAAACCGCCGGAGTAGAACCGGAATACTTAGAAGTGCGCGGCCGCGATCTGGGCGAACCGCCTGCCGAGGGCGATGCCCGTCTGCTGGTCGCTGCCACCATTGGCGGAGTCAGAGTAATTGACAACGTTGGCCTGCCGTTGGGGATTGGTTTCACTAATATTGAAGAGCACGAGGCTAAGGCCGAGCTCGAGCGCGAAAAGCAGCGCGAACAAAACCAATCCCCGGAGGACTAATGACCGAAATCCACATCCGCGACCTCGACCCGCGCGATGAGCCCAAGGCGATTGAGTTTGCCATCGAAGGCATGCACCTGCACTGGTTTGTAAAGAACCCGCGCTTCGAGCGAGCCTATGGCCGTTATTTTTGGGATTTAGAGCGCGCCCAGGCCACCGATATTTTGGCCGCCTATGCTGATGATGGTCGTTTCCTCGGCGTGATTTTGGCATCGATTAAAGGCGAACCAGCGCTGCCGTATCCGTGGTGGCGCAAGGCCTATGTCAAGGCCGTGGATCTCTTCAACAGCCTGCGCCCTGGCGGTCACCGCGGTGACTACGATGCCGCGAACGAGGACATGTTGTTAAGCTACTTGGCCGAAAACACCGTGGATGGTGAAATCGGCTTCCTCGTCGCTGACCCAAACTCGGGCGTGAAGGGCGTGGGCACCGCGCTCCTCGAGGCCTTTGAGGAGCGCCACCCCGGCAAGGATATTTACCTCTACACCGACGATGGCTGCACCTATCAGTTCTACGATTCCCGCGGTTTTGAGCGGGTGGGGAAGAAGGAAATCTCCATCGATAAGGACCGCGACCTTACCTGCATGCTGTACGTCCGCCACGTGGCGTGAGGCCACCGCGTCACGCCACGCAAACGAACGCCACATCACGTGGCGCGGGTCTCCCCGCGCCACCCGCGCCACTGCGCTAGTTCGCCAACGCACCCATCGGATCCCACGCCGGCAGGGTGGTGATCTCGGTGGACTTGAGCGCTTCCTGGTATTGCTCAGGCAGGCGGGACGGGTGGACGGCGATTTCGAAGACGTACTCGTCAAACCAGTCATCGGCCATGGTCCAAAAGCCCTTATCGCCCTTCTCGGTGCCCCAGGAATTCTCCACGCGCCAGCGGGTGACGTCGCCGCCCTCGGCGATATCCGCGCCGGTAAAGACCATCGCGTGCGTCATCAGGGACTCGTGGAGGCGGAGGCGGTCCGGCTTCTCGATGCCCATTTCCACCCCATACAGCCCCTCATAATCGTGCAGGCGCTTGGCCCAGACGCCGCTATCGGCATCGGATTGCTGGCCGGTATCGCAGCCGAACCAGACGGGCTGGCCATCCTCGATGGCAGAGCGAGTGGCATCGCGCAATACCTCGACCGGGGCGTTGAGGTAGGTGACCTTTTCGCCGGCGACGTTGCCCAGGTAGTCGACGGTGTAGAGCTCGCCGTAGTTATTGCGCGGGTCATTGACCACGCAGACGTACTCGCCCAGATCCTTCGGGAGGTATTCGCGGGCGAAGTCCTGCGGGGTAAAAGTTCCCTCGCGGTGGAAGTTATCGTCCTTATCGCGGTACTGCCACTGGAAATCTGTGGGCGGGAGGCCGAGGTTGGCGGTGAGGATGCGGTAGACATCGGCAAGCGCCTGCTCCTGCGCCCCAGACTTGCCCGTGCGGATCTGGTGGGCGGCGCGGCGCAGGACGGTCTGCAGGTTGCGGTTGAGCATGGCGCTGGCCTCAGAGGATGCGGTCTCTGGCATGGCGTATTTGGGCACCACGCCGTACTTTTCCACCAGCGAGACGAACATGGACCACTGGCCGCCATCGCCGATGGGGTCATCCATGAGCTTGGTCAGGGTGCGGTCCGTAATATCGCGGTCCTTGAGCTCGTCTACCGCGGTGAGGAACCAATTGGCCTTTTCCAGCTTGTCATAGAAGTACAGGTAGGTCTGCGAAAGCTCGAAATCCTTGATCTTGGTGCGGTCCATGATGTCACCGCGCAGGGAATTGAGCCCCGCAAAAATCCAGCAGCGGCCAGAGGCCTTCTGGTTGGCCGCGCCCCACGAATCGAGCTTGTGGCTAGTCGCCGTGCTGAGCTCACGCACGAGGTCGCGGTCGACGCTGAGCTTATCGATGCCCTCCTGCGCCACCGCATTGCGCGCTACCCGGATGGTGGGCTCGCTGGTGAGTGAGGTATTGGTGGTGTGAACTTCCTGTGGATTGATCTCATTCATGTGTCGATGCTCCTTAGTTCATCCGGTCCCAGAAGGGAAGCTCAATGGGGTCGGTCTTTAGCGCTTGCTGCTGCTCGGGGGTGAGGAATTCTTTGCGCACGGCGATGTGGAAGACGTTTTCGCCGAACCATTCATCCGACATCGTGGCAAAGCCCTTGCCGGGTACCTCATCGGCATCGTCCTTGCGCGGCGGCTTGGTGCCCCAGGAATTTTCCACGCGCCATGCCCGAGGTACTTCCTTACCGTCTCGTGCAGCGCTTTGCGATGCACCGTCGATGCCGGTCAGCGCCATAGCGTGGGTGGGCGCAGATTCGCCGGAGGTAAAACGCTCCTCCTTGCTCATGGTGGAATCGATGCCGTAGAGGCCATCGGTATCAACGAGCCCTTCGTCCCACACGGCGTTCTGGAACGAGAATTGGCGGGAGACATCGCAGCTAAACCACACCGGTTCGCCGGCCTCGATGCTGGCGCGCGCGGCGGCGCGCAGCTCGTCCACATCGACGTTGAGGTAGCCGGCGGCCTGTCCACCGGCGAGGTTATTTACGGCGGCGCTGGTGTAGAGGCGGTGCTTGTCGTTGGCGGTGCGGGGGTCATCGGCAAGCACGACGTATTCGTCCAACTTCGGCAGGTACTTATCCGCAAACTCGCGCGGGGTGGAGTGCACGCGGAAGAATTGCTCGTCCTTGGTGCGGTAGCTCCACGTAAATTCCTCGGGCGGGGTGCCCAGGTGAATGGCGAGCACGCGTTGTATATCGGTGCGGGCTTGCTTGATAATGCCCCCGCGATCCCCCTCGCCTTCCACCGCACGGTGCGCGGCGCGGCGGATGATGGTGGCGATATCGCGGTTCATCTGCGCGGTGTGGCCGGACGAGTGCACCTCCGGCATGACCTCGGCCGGGACGGCGCCGTACTTGTCCACGAGGTTGGTGAAAAATGACCACCAGCCGCCGTCGTCGCCTGTGAGCTCGAGGGAAGTAGCCACGTCGCGGTCATCCCAGTCGGTGCCGTCTTCGGTGAGATCCAGCAGCTGGTTGAGCGCGAAGTTGGCGCGCTCTAGTTTGTCGAAGTACTGCAGGTAGGTAAAGGAAAACTCAAAGTCATCGATATTGAGCTCCTTGGCTGCGCGGTGGCGGAATACGTTGAGCGCGGCAAACATCCAGCAGCGCCCGGAGCGCATCTGGTCGGTGACGCTGAGGCTATCGAGTTTTACCTCGGTGGTGGGGTAGAGGGCGGTAATGCGGTCGCGATCGAGGGCCGCCTTGGCCACCCCTACGCTGGTAATGGCATTGCGCGCGACGCGCAGCTGGGAGTCCGCCGCAGCCTCCTCGCGCAATTGGGACAGGAAGTCATTGGTGAGCAAAGTCATATTCACCGTTTTAGCAGACTGCGATCTCACCCGAGGTCGCTGGGTGCTGGATGGGCCGTTAGAGATCGCTCCAGATCGCTATAGATGCTCCGCCAGCCGCGCCACGGCTTCGGGGCTTCCCACCTCTTCTGGAAGCCAGGGGATCTCGTGGACCGGGGTATCGGGAAGCTTATCGTGCAAGAGCGCCAGGGCCTCGTCCTCGGCGGCGCGCCGGGATGCCAAGAACTCGCCTTGGTCCGCGGGCGTGCGGCGGTTGACCAGCATGGAGCCCACCCGCACGCCATTGCCGGTGAGATCCGCGTGGAACTCGGAAGACTCCAAGACGGGCGGGCGCTCGGCGGTGAGCACGATGTGGAACACGGTCTTCTTTGAGGTCAGCGCAGTGCGCAGGTGCTCGAAGCGCTCGCGGCGCTGGAAGAGCGTGGCGCGGATTTCCTGGTTGCGCCGGTCCACCGGATCGTTATCGGCACCGGACTCCGCGGACATCCCGCGCACCAATGAGCCGAATTTATCGGACTTCTCGCGCCGGGCAAGCAGCCCATCGGTATAGGCAGCCATGATTTCTGGCAGGGCCATCAGCCGGGAGGTGTGACCGGACGGGGCGGTATCGAAGATGAGGTAGTCATACTCGTTAGCGTTTGCGACCAAGGTGGCCATGCGCTCCAAGAGCGCCGCCTCCTGCGTGCCGGGGGATTGGCGGGCCAAGTCTAAGTGCTTTTTTACCTCGCCGTGCAGGTGCTCCGGCATGAAGCGGCGCATCGAGGCGCCCACGTTCGCGAGGTGTTCCTCGGTGGCTTGGGCAGGATCGAGCTCGATGGCGGAGAGGGATGGGGTGAGGTGAGTGGGAGCATCGGAAAGCGTGGCATCAAAGATATGCCCCAGGTTGTGCGCCGGATCCGTGGAGACCAATAGCACGTTATGGTCCTGGGAAAGCGACAGGGCCGTGGCCGTGGCGAGGGTGGTCTTGCCCACGCCGCCCTTGCCACCAAAGAACATGATGGGCGCGGTTTCTAGCAGCATTGAATATTCTCCAAGGGTGATTTATCCATGCCCATGCGCGTGTGCCAGGCGTGGAAATCTTCGTAAACCAGCGGCAATAGCTCCAGCGTGTAGTAGCTGGCGGGGTTGGGGATGCCGAGCGCCTCCGAGGCCACCAGCATCATAAATAGGTCATCTTCTTGCTGCTGGGCCTTGGCAAAGACGGCGCGGTACGGGGCTTGGTAGAACTCGTTGAGCCCCGCACCGAAGGCCTTAAGCTTGTCGAGCATGCTGGGGAAGGGGAGCGTCGGAATCGTCGTCGGTCCACTCCAGCGGCGGTTCCTTGCGCGCGTTGGAGATAGCGCCGATCGACTCCACGATGACCCAGATGGAGGCGATGACGATGACGACGTCCATGCCGAATAGCAGCCAGTTCTGATCCGCGAACAGGGACTTGAGCTGCAGCAGCGCTGCCCACAGAGACATGATGGTGACGAAGATGAGCGGGATGATAACCGGCAGGGTAGGCCGGCGCAGGTGGGTGAGGATGACCACGACGATGGCCAAGGACAGGCTGGCCATGAGCTGGTTCGTGGTACCGAAGAGCGGCCAGATGGTCATGCCGCCGGAGCCGTCCGCGCCCGCAGAGAAGGTCAGGCCGAAGGCCAGGCCCACCGCGATGATGGTGGAAACCAGCGCCGTGATGCGGATGCCCATGATCTCGCCGATTTCCTGGACCACGATGCGCTGCAGGCGCACGCCGGAGTCCATGGTGGTGGCGGCGAAGAGCACGGCCATGGTTGCCAGGATGGTGGCAGACAACGAGGTGGGAATGCCCAGGCCCTCGTTCATCAGCGCGCCGCCGCCCTGCACGAAGGCATTGACGCCGCCGGCGTTCCACTCGGCGTAGATTTCCTCCCAATTCGCCAGGGTCTTAAAGCCAGCGGTGGTGGCGATGATGGTGCCGAGCGCCAGCAGGCCCTCGCCCACCGCACCGAAGTAGCCCACGAAGCGGACATCGGTTTCCTTATCAATCTGCTTGGACGAGGTGCCCGAGGCCACGATGCCGTGAAAACCAGAGATGGCGCCGCAGGCGATGGTGACAAAAAGCAGCGGAAAAATCCCCGGGGTGCCGTCAGGAACGTTTTCGCGCACGGCAGGGGCGGCGAGCTCCGGACGGGTGATGAGGAAGGAGCCGTACAAAATGATAAGACCCACGAAAAGCTGCAGGCCATTGATGTAATCGCGCGGCTGGAGCAGCACCCATACAGGTAGCAGCGAAGCGATGAAGGCGTAGATAAATAGCAGGATGATCCACACGCCGTTGGCGGGAATGCCCAGGACCGTCTCCGGCAACACGACCGGGAAGCGGTCGCCCAAAACCATCAGCGAGTACAGCGCCACCACGCCCACGAGGGAAACCAGCGGCAGGTTCCAGTTCAAGCGGTAGATGGCCTGGCCAATCAGCAGCGCGACGGCGATGGCACCCCACGTGGGAATGACCGCCGAGGGCGTGGAAATAAGCAGGTTCGAAATCACCACGGCGAACGCGGCATTGACCATGAGCAGCAGCAAGAAGATCACGATGAGGAAGAGGTTGCGCCCGCGCTTGCCGATGTAGCGCCCCGACAACGTACCAATCGACTGACCCTTGTGCCGCTGCGAGGCCCACAGCGCACCCAAGTCGTGCATGCCGGCGATGAAGAAGGTGCCTAACGTGACCCACAGGAATGCCGGGAGCCAGCCCCAAATGACGGCCACTGCCGGGCCGATAATCGGTGCCGCACCCGCCACGGAGGTGAAGTGGTGGCCCCACAGCACATATTTATTGGTGGGAACATAATCCACGCCGTCTTTGAGGCGGTGCGCCGGGGTGGTGTAGTTCTCAGATAACCGGAAGATGCTCTTGCCCAGGAACTTGGAATAGAGCAGGTAGCCGGCGGCCATCATCGCGATGCCGACAATGGCGAGGACAAGAGAGTTCATAGAGTGTGTCTCCTCATAGGCGGGAAGGTGGCGTGTCTCACACGTGCGGATAGTATGCCATAACTCACGTATGTATTTGTTTGTGGGGGAGACCGTTGGGCAGATTTATATTTGGCAGGCGGGTCGGAGTACACCTCCGAGTTCAGTCGCAGTGGATAGACGAAAAGCGCGGCCCCTGCTCTAAGAGGAACGAGGGCCGCGCGGTGGGTGCTTAAATCGAGTGGTGCTTAATTCTTGTCGACGCCGATATTTCCGTCCTTCTTCCACACCACAACCACTGCTGGGCGTGGGGTGGACTTGCCGCCCTCTGGCCAGTGGGAGGTTTGCTTTTCAAAGGTGGCGTCATCGGTTTCGCCTGGGTGCTGGACGTTGACCATCACGCGTTCATCGGTGACGATGGGGCCGCAGGTCTCGGCGCCCGCCGGCACGGTCAGGAAGCACTTGAGTTCACCGCGGGTATCGCCCTCGGTGGTTACGGCGTAAAGGCCGTCGTTGGACTCAAGCGCGTTGCCGTCGGTGGAAATCCACATATTGCCGTGGTTATCAAAGGCCAGGTTATCCGGGCAGGAAATGGGGGATACCTTCTCCTTGTCAAAGCCACCGAAGTAGGTATTGGCCTCCTCTGGATCGCCACAGACCAGGAAGAGGTTCCAGGTGAACTTCTCGCCAGCGTGGTCATCTTCAATCTCCATGACCAGACCGTTCTTATTCTCCTTGATGGGAGCCCACTCCATCGGCTCTTCCTTGTTCTTCTTGGCGTTTTCGCCGGTAGCGCCGCGGTAGGAGTTATTGGTCAGGGCCACGTAGACCTTCTCAGAGTCTGGGTGGACCTGCATATCCTCAGGGCGGTCCATCTTGGTAGCGCCCACCTTGTCGGCGGCTTCGCGGGTGTAGACGGCGACCTCTTCGGCGGACATGCCATCGACGTGGGACTCGAATTTGTTGTTCTCCGTATCGGAGGTCAGCAGCTTGATCCACTTACCCTCCCCGTCGAAGGCACCGTCCTCTGGCAGTACGCCGGAACCGTCGATCTCATCTTCTGGCGAGTTGCCTTCCATCTTGGCCACGTACAAGGTGCCGTGGTCCAAGATGCTGAGGTTGTGCTCGATATTGCCTTCTTCGTACTTCTTGGTGGAGATGAACTTGTAGATGTACTCGAAGCGGGAGTCATCGCCGGAGTAGCACACGACGGTGCCATCGGAAGCGATGTGAATATTGCCTGCCTCGTGCTTGAAGCGTCCCAGCGCGGTGTGCTTGACCGGGGTGGACTCTGGGTCCAGTGGGTTAATTTCTACGATCCAGCCGAAGCGGTTGGGCTCATTCGGCTCCTTGGAGACGTCGAAACGCTTATCAAAGCGCTCCCACTTGCGCTCGGATTCACCATCTTCCATGCCGAAGCGCTCAAGGGATTCCTGTGCCTTCTTGTCATCCAGGTTGGCGTGAGCGAAGTACTGGTCAAAGTTCTCCTCGCCGGAGAGCATCGTGCTCCACGGAGTGATACCGCCGGAGCAGTTGTTCAGGGTGCCCTTGACCTTCTCGCCGGTCTTATCGGCGGAGGTCTTCACAAATTCGGAGCCGGCTGCTGGGCCAACCAGAGTGAACTCAGTCGTGGCGGTGATGCGGCGGTTAAGCGGACCAAACTCGCGCTTGAGTTCACCGGTATTGCCCACCTTGGACACCTCCACGATGGAGTGGCCGTGGCCAGCCCAACCAATCTTGGCCTGCTCTTCGGTGGGGTTATCCGCATCGTAGTTGGGGAACATCTGCGGCTCGGTGGTGTACTCGTGGGAGCAGACGTAGATAAGGCGATTGTCATCATCCGGATGCTCGATAAGCCCGGCGAAGTCGTTATTGAAGCCGAACTGCTTCTCGGCGGCCTCGGCCGTCTGGTTCTTATCATCAAACTCTGGCGCATCCTTGAACAGCGGGTCTCCCCAGGCGATGAGAACGGACTGCTTATAGCCATCCGGGATGACTACTTCGTCCTTTTCATTCGGCTCAACTGGGTCAAACTTCATACCCTCTGCGGAGGTGAGTTCTACATTAGCCTCGGAAGTCTTGCCCCCCTTGGCCTCGGAAGAAGAGGCCTCATTGGAGACTTCATCCGGGTTGGAACAGGCAGCCAGCGCGGCGCCGCCGCCGACGGTTACTACGGACAAGCTGCCCGCGCGCAGAGCGGTACGGCGGGAGAACTGGTCACCGAAGTATGGGTTATCAGACTTGTTCTCGCATTCACCGAAGCAGGCATTGCCGCACTTGTAGGTGCACGTCAAGCTGGAACGAGAGGATGCGAAGAGACTAGAGAGAAGGTTGCGGCCTTTAAGCGCCATTATTACTGCTCCAAAGAAGGTCGAAAATATTGATAAGACATGGGGTCAGCCATATATATAAGGGGATGCCAGCAACAGTGCGTTGGCCTTGAGGTGACAGCGAAGTGAACTATGCGTAAATCTTTCTCGGGGTAGGGGCGCTATGGGCTAAATCGCGTGCTGCAGTGGGGATCGACTACCCTAGGCTAACGTGAGCGAGCAGAAGAATAATGAAGTAAACGATGTCCCTGAGCAGCTGCGCATCCGCCGCGAAAAGCGCGATCGCCTGCTCGACTCCGGCGTAGAGGCCTACCCGGTATCCGTCGAGCGCACCATCGCGCTAAAGGATCTGCGCCATGATTTCCGCGTAGTGGCCGAGGGCGAAGAGCCGGGCAATGAAGAGGGCGTGACCTACCTGGCCGCTGGTGAGGAAACCGAGGTCACCCACGCTATTGCCGGCCGCCTTATCTTCATGCGCAATACCGGCAAGCTGTGCTTTGCCACCTTGCAGGACGGCGATGGCACCCAGATGCAGGCCATGCTTTCGCAGGCCAAGGTGGGCAAGGAGCGCCTCGATGCCTGGAAGTCCGATGTGGACTTGGGCGACTTCATCTCCGTTAGCGGCCACGTGGTTGCTTCCCGCCGCGGCGAGCTATCCATCATGGCTGAGGAATGGACCATGGCGGCCAAGTCCCTGCGCCCGCTGCCGGTGTCCTTCGCGGATATGGCTGAAGATACCCGCGTGCGCCAGCGCTATAACGACCTCATTATCCGCGAAGAGGCCCGCAAGAACGCCATGGTGCGCGTGAAGGTCATGCGCGCGCTGCGCAATTACCTGGAAGGCCAGGACTTTGTAGAAATCGAAACCCCGATGCTGCAGACCCTGCACGGAGGTGCGGCCGCTCGCCCGTTTATCACCCACTCCAATGCGCTCGATATTGACCTCTACCTGCGCATTGCCCCGGAGCTGTACTTGAAGCGCGCCGTCGTCGGTGGCATCGACCGCGTCTTTGAAATCAACCGCAACTTCCGCAATGAGGGCGTGGACCGCTCCCACTCGCCGGAGTTCGCCATGCTGGAGACCTACGCCGCCTGGGGCGATTACAATGATTGCGCCCGCATGACCCGCGAGTCCATCCAGTCCGTGGCCCGCGAGGTCTTTAGTTCTACCACCGTCACGCTTGCCGATGGCACCGATTTCGACTTCGGTGGCGATCAATGGCCCGAAATCGAGATGTATCCTTCCCTGAATGAGGCCTTGCAGCGCAAGTTCCCCGGCCAGCCGGAGGTCACCATCGATACCGACGTGGAGACCCTGAAGGGCATCGCCAAGGTCATTGGCCTCGACGTGCCGCAGGGTGAAGGCTGGGGCCACGGCAAACTGGTGGAGGAAATCTGGGAGGTCCTGTGCGAGGACCAACTGGAAGGCCCCATCTTTGTGAAGAACTTCCCGGTCGAGACCTCCCCGCTAACCCGCCAGCACCGATCTGAGCCCGGCGTGACCGAAAAGTGGGACCTCTACGTACGCGGCTTCGAGCTGGCCACCGGCTACTCGGAGCTTGTCGATCCCGTCGTCCAGCGCGAGCGCTTTGAGGACCAGGCCCGCCTTGCCGCCGGCGGCGATGAGGAAGCCATGGTCTTGGACGAGGACTTCCTGGCCGCGATGGAACAGGGCATGCCGCCGACGGCCGGTACCGGCATGGGCATGGACCGCCTGCTCATGGCCCTGACCGGCCTCGGCATTCGTGAGACCGTGCTCTTCCCGCTGGTAAAGCCAGAACAGAAGTAGCCCATACCCGGCGCCCCCACTCGGTGCCCACCCACGCAGGCACCCGTTAGCGCCCCGACACCGGCTGCAGCCTTCCTTTGGCTGCAGCCTTTTTGTTTGCCCATTGCACCCGCCGCGTGTGGCTCACAGGCCGAGTCGCACGCCTACTTCTGCCTAGTTCTATCGGTTTCACAAAAGTACAACCTCCTCGGTGATATCTGAGCGAAAAATGCTACATCTCAGGGCCGAGTTTGCTCAGTTATCACCGAAGACCTATTGCATCGGAGGTTGCACAAAGGAGGTTGCGCATCAGAGGCTCCACAATCGCGGCCGAACGGGAGGCGTTGCGCATCGGAGGCCGCGCCGCGAAGAGCGAGCGACAAAGAATACCTAGTGTTCTCAGGCGCCATCTGTGGGAAGCGGCCCAGCGGAGGTATCGCCGCGCAGGCGTTTGATGATGTTTTCTGCAGAAATCAGGCACATCGGCACGCCGACGCCCGGCACGGTGGTCGCACCAGCGTAGTAGAGGCCGGCCACCTTGCGCGAGGCATTGCGCCCGCGGAAGAACGCAGATTGAAATAGCGTATGTGCTGGCCCCAAAGCGCCACCTGACCAGGAGTGATAGCGCTCGGCAAAATCGGCTGGTCCAAGGCTGCGCGTGATGGTGATTCGCTCGCGGAGGTCAGGAATATCGGCGGTGCGGGAAAGCTGGTCAAGGGCGGCATCGGCAATAGCAGCAACGCGCGGGGAAGACTCGGGGTGGTAGGCATCGCCGTGCCCGTAGGCTTCTGCAGCGGGTACGGGGATGAGGAAGAACAGGTTTTCGTGGTCTTCCGGTGCGACATTCGCGTCGGTGGCAGAAACCTTCGAAATGTAGATGGACTCAGAGGCGCCGAGGGGACGTTCTGGGTCCGGTGCGGAAAAGACCGCGCGGAAATCGGGGTCCCAGTCCTGGCTGAACAAAAAGGTATGGTGAGCTAGCTGCGGGAGCTTGCCCTGCACACCGGCAAGTACCACCACGGTGCCCAGCCCTGGATTGCGGCGGGCCCAGTAGCGCTCCGGATAGGTGCGCAGTTTCCGGGGAAGCAGCTGATTTTCGGTATGGTGCAAATCCGCGGCGGAGACCACAATATCGGCATCGATATGCCCGGTTGTCGTGCGGACGCCGGTGGCACGTGTGGAAGACCCGCTGGCGGTGGTGATGGCGGTGACCTCTTCGCCCAAGCGGAATGTGGCGCCGAATTTTTCTGCTTGGCGGTAAATGGCCTGCACCACTGCGTGGAATCCGCCGAGGGGGTAGCGCACGCCTTCCACCAGGTCTGTATGGCTTAAAAGGGAATACAGTGCTGGGGCCGCGGCGGGCTCGGAAGAGAGAAAAACTGCTGGGTAGCTCAGAATCTGGCGCAGGCGCGTATCCGAAAATTGCCCGTTGACGTGTTTTTGCAAGCTGGTAGTCAGCAGCGCTGCAATCCGCGCTAGCCGATGCCGAATATCTGCATGCACCAGGTTCAACGGCGCCGAAAATGTGGTGTACAAAAAGTGATCGAGCGCTACGTGGTAGGCGTCGCTGGCATCTGCTAAATAAGTGCGCACCTGGCTGCCGGCACCTGGTTCAATCGATTCGAAGAGGTGGGCAACGTTATCGGTCCCGGAATGTACATCCACGGGGGTGGGGCGCGCGGCGGTGCCAGGAGCGGACTCGCCGGGGCCGCCGGTATAGACGCGGTAATCCGGCGAGAGTCCCACCAGATCCAGTTCCTTTTCTGTCGAGGTACCGCAGAGGGAAAAGAAGTGGTCGAAGGCATCCGGCATGAGGTACCAGGACGGTCCGGTATCCCAGCGGAACCCCGCCTCCGTATAGCTGCCCGCGCGCCCGCCTACCTCGTCTAGGGAATCTACGACGGTAACTTCATAGCCCTCTCTTCCGAGGAGGGCAGCGGTGGCAAGGCCGGCGATGCCGGCCCCGATGACGACGGCGTGCATGATGTTCTCCTTAGTATTCAGTCTTCGGCGGGGTCCTTTACCTACGCGCGGTGCGCTATCGCACCGCGCGCACCGCACGCACCGCGCGCACTGCGCGGGCGGCCAGCCACGCCTTGGTGCGATTCGGCACGGATATTCGGGTGGTTTTTAACTCCGCGGCGGGGGTAGCGGCGAGCCGGTTGGTGAGCTCGGCAAAGATATCGGCGGCCGCGCGCACACCGAAGCGGGCGGATAGCGGCAAGAGGTTAATGGATTCTTCGGCGGCAGCGAGATCGTGGCGGATATCGGCGATGAGCGCGGACTTGGCGGGCTCAGAAAGCTCCCCGCCAGCAGCCTGCGGGAAATAGGTCCGGCCCAGGACCGAGGAGTCTTCGCCCAAATCCCGCAGGAAGTTAATCTTTTGAAACGCGGCTCCCAAGTGTCGCGCTCCGCGGTCCATCGTGGCGCGGTCGGCGGCGGAGACGGTCTCTTCCACTAGGAAGACCTGTACGCACAATAAACCGATGACCTCGGCGGAGCCGTAGATATACTTGGCGAGCTCGGAAGCGGAATACTCCCGCTGGTTAAGGTCTGCGCGCATGGAATCGAAAAAGGCCACGAGGTGCTCGCGCTGGAATCCGCAGCGCCTGGCGGTAATGGCATAAGAGTGCACGACGGGATCGGTGTGCAGCCTTTTCTCCGGCGCGGCCAAGATAGCGGACTCGTAGGCATCGAGCGCGGCGGCGGCATCGATGCTGGCCTGGTCAGCGGTGCCATCGACAAGCTCGTCGGCGATGCGCACCACGGCATAAAGGTGGCGGATGTCTTCGCGCACCCGCCCGCGCAAAAGGCGCGTGGCCAGGGAGAAACTGGTGGAATACTGCCCCATAACCTGCGCGGCCGCGCGCGAGGCCGCCTGGTCATAGCGAGTCAACATACTTGCAAAAGTAGCACGCGCCTGAAACACCCTAGCGGTTGGTGGCCCGCGGCTGCCCCTCGGCAAAGCCGGCGGCAGATTGCACGCCCACGGTGGCGCGCTCGTGGAAGCTTGCCAGCGAATCGGCCCCGGCATAAGTACAGGATGAGCGCACGCCGGAGATGATGCGGTCCACCAAGTACTCCACGCCGCCGTGCTCCGGATCGAGGTAGATGCGCGAGGTGGAAATGCCCTCCTCAAACATCTCACGGCGGGCGCGCTCGAAGGCCTCGGTGGCGGAATTGCGGCCGCGCACAGCCCGGCGCGAGGCCATGCCGAACGATTCTTTGTAGAACGAGCCATCGGCATCCTTGTTCAGGTCACCGGGTGATTCGAAGGTGCCGGCGAACCAGGAGCCAATCATCACATTGGACGCGCCCGCGGCCAGCGCCAGGGCCACGTCACGGGGATCGCGCACGCCACCATCGGCCCATACGTGCGCGCCGACCTCGCGGGCAGCGGCCGCACACTCCAGCACGGCGGAAAATTGCGGGCGTCCCACGCCGGTTTGCATGCGGGTGGTGCACATCGCGCCGGGGCCCACGCCGACTTTGATAATATCCGCGCCCGCCGCGGCCAGCTCGCGCACGCCGGCGGCCGTGACCACATTGCCGGCGGCAATCGGCAGGCCCAGATCCAGGGCGCTGACCTTGCGCAGCGCCGCCAGCATGCTGTCTTGATGGCCGTGGGCGGTATCGATAACGAGGACGTCAGCGCCGGCATCGGCAAGCGCCTGCGCCCTGCCCTCAACGTCGCCATTGATGCCCACCGCGGCACCGATGTGCAGGCGGCCCTGCTTGTCGATGCCCGGCTTATACATCGTCGCCCGCAGCGCACCCTTGCGCGTCAAAATGCCCGCCAGCGTGCCATCCGGATTGACCACTGGGGCGAGCTTGCGCGAGGTTGCGCGCAGGCGGGTAAAGGCCTCCTGCGGGTCGATGCCCACAGGCAAAGTGACCAAATCAGTGGTCATGAGCTCGCCCACGGCGGTGAAATTATCCTGCCCGCGCAGATCCTTTGGCGTGATGATGCCTACCGGCAGCGCGCCGTCGACCACGATGGCCGCGCCGTGGGCGCGCTTGTGCAAAAGGTTGCTGGCATAGCCCACCGTATGGTGCGGCTTGATGGTGATAGGGGTGTCATAGACCAGGTCGGCGGCCTTTACCGAGGCGATCGTCTCCGCCGCGGCCTCCAGGCTGAGGTCCTGCGGCAGGATGGCCATGCCGCCGCGCCGGGCGATGGTCTCTGCCATGCGGCGGCCGGCCACAGCGGTCATATTCGCCACGATGAGCGGGATGGTATTGCCCGTGCCATCGGCCGCGGTGAGGTCGACCGCCTGCCGCGAGCCAACATCTGAGTGGTTCGGCACCATAAATACATCCGAGTAGGTCAGCTCGTAGGGCGGGCGGGAATCATTGAGGAAATGCACTGTGAGATTGCCTAACGTGAATCGAGGGTGCAGGAAAAGACATCTAAATCATACGCCCCAAGTTTTGCAGGTTTAGCCAAGTCAGTATCCTGATTTGGTGTCTCAGAATCCCGCTCCGAAAATCTCCGCAGAGGTCATAGTCAACCTCACCATCTTGGTGCTCTCCGCGATGGTGATGATTTTGAATGAAACCGCCCTTTCGGTGGCGCTGCCCACCATCATGGCGGATTTCTCCATCCCGGCGACCTCCGCGCAGTGGCTGCTGACCGGCTTCTTGCTCACCATGGGTGTGGTCATTCCCACCACCGGGTTCCTGATGGATAAATTCACCACCCGGCAGATTTTTGGCGCCTCCACCGGCGTTTTCCTCACGGGCACGGTGCTGGCGGCCCTCGCCCCGGCCTTTGGGTTGCTGCTTGCCGGCCGCGTGCTACAGGCCGCCGGTACCGCGCTGATGATTCCTACCCTTATGACCGTGGCCATGACGCTCGTTCCACCGCAACGTCGCGGCACCGTCATGGGCATTATCACCGTGGTCATCTCCGTGGCGCCGGCCCTGGGCCCCACCGTCGGCGGGTTCATTTTGAGCATGGCGACCTGGCACGTCATCTTCTGGACCATGGTCCCGCTCATCGCCGCTATTTGCATCGCCGGCTACTTCCGCCTGGTCAATGTGGGCGAGCGCAGGGATACCCCGCTCGATATCCCGTCGGTATTCTTATCCGCCCTGGCCTTCGGCGGGCTCATTTATGGCCTATCGTCCATCGAGAAGATGGTGGAGGGCGGCTCGCTTGCCGATGCCCTCGTGCTCCTCCTCGGCGTCCTCACCCTCATTACCTTTACCGTGCGCCAACTCCGGCTGGCTAAGGTAAACCGCGCGCTTTTGGACCTGCGCCCGTTTAAGGTCCGCAATTTCACCCTCGCGGTCATCGCCATGCTGCTCATGTTCGCCCTGCTGCTGGGCACGGTGAATATCTTGCCCATCTATTTGCAGACCTCGCTGGCGGTATCCTCGCTGGTCACCGGCCTCGTGGTGATGCCCGGCGGCCTTTTGCAGGGCGGGATTTCCCCGATTGTGGGGCGGATTTATGACGCCCTTGGACCTCGGCCGCTGTTGATTCCCGGCGCAGTCATGTTTTCTACCGGCATCTGGCTGATGACCCTGCTGACAGAAAACAGCGAGGTGTGGATGGTCATCGGCATGCATATCCTGTTCGCCGTGGGCATCGCGCTCATGATGACCCCGCTGATGACGGTCTCGCTGTCCTCGCTTCCCGATGACCTCTACTCCCACGGCTCTGCCATCCTAAATACGTTGCAGCAGCTGGCCGGCGCGGCGGGTACCGCCTTCCTCGTGGCCTTTTTGACCAGCGGCACCAAATCCGGCCAGGCCGAGGGTATGAGCGAGGCCGCCGCCACCGCCCAAGGCGCGCACTGGGCCTTCCTTTTCGCCGGCGTGCTCTCGGTTTTCGTGCTCGTGCTAGCGCCCCTGCTCAAACGCGTGCCCGCCGAAGACTAGTCCCCGTGCCGGGAAGCTGCACGTCGCCCGACGCGCCGACGGAGTGGCCTCCGCGCGGGCGTTCCGGGCCATCCCGCCGCCGGTTATCTTGCGGCGCCTACTGCGCACACAGCGGCAGCTTTAGCCGCGCGGCTTCGGCATCGTCGCCCCACACCATGAAGATGGATTGGGTGCCTTCCACGGCCATAACGTAGGTCTGCGGATCCGTTGAGGCCTCGTAGCTTTGGATGGTGCACCTATCGTTAGACAGCTCTACTGGGTCAGCGTCTGGGAGGACCGCATCGCGTTCTTCCACGCTGGGGTAGTAGGCGGCGGTGTAGTCGAAACCGTCTCCCGAGCAGGTGATCTTCGCTTCTTGACCATCCTCTGGGGCGCGGGAGGAACATTCCGCGCCGAGCGCGCCGTCTTGGCCGCTGCGCGAGCCAATCAGGCTCGGATAAGCATTCGCTAGGTTCTTTTCCTTGTCATCCCAGCTGGGGTAGGACAGGAAATACCACAACGCTCCCGCCGCAGCCACTGCGATGACGGCCAAAACAGAAATGAGCGCGATGAGCCCGCCCTTGCCCTTCTTCTTTGGCGGGGCCGCATTCATCGGTGGTACCGGCTGTTGCTGGTATTGCTGTTGATACTGCGGCTGATACTGGGGGCCCGCCTGGTTCTGCGGCGGGAACTGCTGCTGCGGTTGCGGTGGGAACTGTTGTTGCGGCTGGGACTCGGGCTCTTCGGCCTGCACCGGCGGGAACTGCGAAGTATCGAGATCGCGCTCGGGGCGCAGCGCTGCCACGACCTCTTTGGCGCTCGAGTAATCTTTGTCCGGCGTAAAGGAAGGGCACGTGGCGGCAACGAGTTTTTGGAAGGCGCGGACGGCATCGGCGCCGGTCACGCTCTCGGCCTTTTCTGGAGTTTTCTCGGCGGTTTCCTCCGCCGATTCCTCCGCCGTGCTGGCACCACCTGGGCCCGCGGCGGCGAGGACGGCGACCTCTTTATCCTCATCCACGAACACGCGCTCAGCCTTGAGCCCATGGACGGCGAAATCCGCGTGGTTGCGGCTAATCAGGAAATCCACCGCGCCGGCCACGGGGGTGAGGATTTCTTGGGCGCGGGGTTTGGTGGGGGCATCGGCAAGCGCGGGCAAGGCTGTGCCCTTACAGCCCTTGCGGACCAAGAATTCCTGGCCATCTGCGGTGGTGCCAGAGCCCTCCAGGGCGGCGAGCGCGGGGTGGTGCAGGCCGTGCAGGGCGGTAGAGGCCTTGACGATGCCCTCTACCCCCGCCGCGAAGATCTCCACCGTGAGTTCCTCATGGGTGGAGCCGTCCTCCACGGCAAAAAGGGTGGAATTGGGCCCCTCATCCAGCACTGCCTTTTCGTGCAGGTTGTGCTGGAAAGCAAAGAATTCGGGAAGGTGCGGCACGGCTGTTTTATTCCTTCGTATCTACGAGACGGCAGGGAGAATGTAGAAGATTCTAGGCTAAATAGAGCCTGTTCGCTACCGGCGTACACCCATGTGAGCTGCGAGTATGGGCGGTTTGGGGCGTTTATAGGGCAATGGGGGCCAAAAAGAGGAAATCCTTTGGGTCGTGCGGCGTTACAGTGGGTACCACATTAGAAGCGAAAGTTTAGGGGAGTCATGTTCGAGAGGTTTACAGACCGTGCTCGTCGCGTCATCGTTTTGGCGCAAGAAGAAGCACGCATGCTTAACCACAACTACATCGGAACCGAGCACATCCTGCTCGGCCTTATCCACGAGGGAGAAGGTGTAGCTGCCAAGGCTCTAGAGTCCATGGGCATTTCTTTGGAGGACGTGCGCCGTGAGGTAGAGGAGATCATCGGCCAGGGCAGCCAGCCGCACACCGGCCACATTCCTTTTACCCCGCGCGCTAAGAAGGTCCTCGAGCTGTCCTTGCGCGAGGGCCTGCAGATGGGGCACAAGTACATTGGCACGGAGTTCCTCCTGCTCGGACTTATCCGTGAGGGCGACGGCGTTGCCGCACAGGTGCTGACGAAGCTCGGCGCTGATCTGCCGCGCGTGCGCCAGCAGGTTATCCAGCTGCTGTCCGGCTACGAGGGCGGCCAGCAAGAAGGCGGCGGCGACTCGAACCAGGCCCCAGGCCCCATCGGCGCGGGCGCAGGTCCCGGTGCCGGTGCCGGTGGGCGCGGTGGTTCCGGCGGCTCGGGCGAGCGCTCCAACTCGCTCGTGCTAGACCAGTTTGGCCGCAACCTCACCCAGGCAGCCAAGGACGGCAAGCTAGACCCCGTCGTGGGCCGCGAGTCCGAGGTTGAGCGCATCATGCAGGTGCTCTCGCGCCGCACCAAGAACAACCCAGTGCTCATCGGTGAGCCTGGCGTTGGTAAGACCGCAGTGGTTGAGGGCTTGGCGCTGGACATTGTTAACGGCAAGGTCCCAGAAACTCTCAAGGACAAGCAGCTGTACTCGCTTGACCTGGGTTCTTTGGTTGCCGGTTCCCGCTACCGCGGTGACTTTGAGGAACGCCTGAAGAAGGTTCTTAAGGAAATTAACCAGCGCGGCGACATCATCTTGTTCATCGATGAGATTCACACCCTCGTCGGTGCCGGTGCTGCCGAAGGTGCCATCGACGCCGCTTCGCTGCTAAAACCCAAGCTGGCCCGCGGCGAGCTGCAGACAATCGGTGCTACCACCCTGGATGAGTACCGCAAGCACATCGAAAAGGATGCCGCGCTGGAGCGTCGTTTCCAGCCGGTGCAGGTCGATGAACCTTCGCTGGATGACACCTTCCTCATCCTGAAGGGCCTGCGCGATAAGTACGAGGCGCACCACCGCGTGTCCTACACCGATGAGGCGCTGCACGCCGCCGCGCAGCTGGCGGACCGCTACATCAATGACCGCTTCTTGCCGGACAAGGCCGTCGACCTCCTCGATGAGGCCGGTGCCCGCATGCGCATTAAGCGCATGACCGCCCCGAAGGGCCTGCGCGAGGTCGATGACCGCATTGCCGAGGTTCGCCGGGAAAAGGAAGCGGCTATCGATGCCCAGGACTTCGAAAAGGCCGCCGGCTTGCGCGATGACGAGCGCAAGCTGGGTGAGGAGCGCTCCGAGAAGGAAAAGCAGTGGCGCTCCGGTGACCTGGAGGAAATCGCCGAGGTGGGCGAGGACCAAATCGCTGAGGTCCTGGCGCACTGGACCGGCATCCCCGTGCTGAAGCTGACGGAGAAGGAATCTTCTCGCCTGCTCAACATGGAAGAGGAGCTGCACAAGCGCATCATTGGCCAGGACGAGGCGGTCAAGTCCGTCTCCCGCGCCATCCGCCGCACCCGCGCGGGCCTCAAGGATCCGCGCCGTCCTTCCGGTTCCTTCATCTTCGCCGGCCCGTCCGGTGTGGGTAAGACCGAACTGTCGAAGTCGCTGGCTAACTTCCTCTTCGGTTCGGATGATGACCTCATCCAGATCGATATGGGTGAGTTCCACGACCGCTTCACCGCCTCCCGCCTCTTCGGTGCCCCTCCGGGATACGTTGGCTACGAAGAGGGCGGCCAGCTGACCGAGAAGGTTCGCCGCAAGCCGTTCTCCGTGGTGCTTTTTGATGAGATCGAAAAGGCCCACAAGGAGATCTACAACACCTTGCTGCAGGTGCTGGAAGACGGCCGGCTTACCGATGGCCAGGGTCGCGTCGTCGACTTCAAGAACACCGTCCTCATCTTCACCTCGAACCTGGGTACCCAGGACATCTCGAAGCCGGTGGGCTTGGGCTTTACCGGCGCCAGCGAGAACGATTCGGACGCCCAGTACGAGCGCATGAAGGCGAAGGTTAACGACGAGCTGAAGAAGCACTTCCGCCCCGAGTTCCTGAACCGTATCGATGACGTCGTGGTCTTCCACCAGCTCACCCGCGAGCAGATCGTGCAGATGGTTAACCTGCTCATTGACCGCGTGGGTACCCAGCTGGAGGAGCGCGATATGGGCATCGAGCTCACCGATAAGGCCCAGAACCTCCTGGCCCAGCGCGGCTTCGATCCGGTGCTTGGTGCCCGCCCGTTGCGTCGCACCATTCAGCGCGATATCGAGGACCAGCTCTCGGAGAAGATTCTCTTCGGCGAGATTGGCGCCGGCGAGATCATCTCGGTCGACGTCGAAGGCTGGGACGGCGAGTCCAAGGACGACTCCGGCGCTACGTTCACCTTCACCCCGCGCCCGAAGCCGCTGCCGGATGACATCGATGAGCCCTCGCTTGCCGATGCCTCCGTTCGCGACAACGACCCCTCCGACCAGGCCGCTGACGGTTCCGATTCGGATGACTCCGACTCCGATTCCGACGGCGACAACGGCGACGGCAACGGTCCAAAGGACGGCGGTTCCGGTTCCGACAATGACGGCATCGACACCAACGGCGAGCCGGATGTCATTTCCCCGGATGTGCCTTCGGAAAAGCCGGGCCCTGGTAACTCCGACGACGATGGCAAGAACCCGCCACCAGCAGGTGCTGGCCAGCCGATGTAACTAATCGGCTGGCCCGCCCCGCCCCGGCCCGCTCGGGCCTGCATAACCACCCACGGTTCCACCGCGAACCCTGGGTGGTTTTTCGTATGTGCCCAGCGTGATGCACGGGGGTATTGCTAAAATGGCCGGTTATGGGACTTCAATATCGTTCGCGCAAAAAGACCGGCAAGAATAGCTGGATTAACATTTCCGGATCCGGTGCTTCCATGTCCACGAAGATTGGGCCGGTGACCTTTAATTCTCGCGGCGGCATGTGGGTCAACCTCCCTGGCGGGCTCAACTTCCGCGGCCGTTGGCGTTAACGATTCTCTGTGCTTCAACGCTGATAGGCCCGGCGGGAGGTTAAACCGGCAGGTGGTTAGACCGTCAGGTGGTTAAACCGGCAGGTGGAAGAGGCCGACGGAGTTTTGCTCGGCGAGGCCATCGTCAAGCAGCGAAGCCAGCGCGCGGGAACGTTGCGCGGCATCAGGCCAAACCACGTCGATAGCAGACTGCGGCACCGGGTGATCGGCGGCGCGCAGCACGTCTAGGATTTTGCCGCGCACCTGCCTATCGGTCCCGGCAAATTTCTGCACGCGCTTTTTGGCGCGCGTTTGTTCCGCGGCGGAAGGTTCGGGGCATCCGGCGAGCTGCCAGGCGCAGGTCGCGCGCAGGGGGCAGCGCTTACAATCGGGATTTTTCGCAGTACACACCAGCGCGCCGAGCTCCATGAGCGCGGCGGAAAAACGCGGCCCATTGCGCTCGGGCAACAGCGCGGCCACAGCGGCGAGCTCGCGCTTGGAGGGCGACGGAGCGAGGAAATTCCCGTCTTCGGCGCGGGCATAGACACGGCGCACGTTGGTATCGACCACCGGCACGTTCTGGCCAAAGTGAAAGCACGCCACGGCGCGGGCGGTATAGTCGCCAATTCCAGGCAGCGCCAGCAGCTCATCCACGTCCGCCGGAACCTCGTCCATTACCCCCGCGCACTCCCAGAGCCGCAGCGCGCGCCGCGGGTAGCCGAGCTTGCCCCACGCGCGCAACACCTCGGCGCGGGAGGCTTGGGCGAAGTCCGCGGGGGTGGGCCAGCGCCGCATCCACTCCTCCCACACGGGGGCGACGCGCGCGACGGGGGTTTGCTGGCTCATGACCTCGGAAAGCAGCACTCCCCAGGCGGAGGTACCGGGGCGCCGCCAGGGTAAATCGCGTTCATTGGCGTCAAACCAGGAAAGAAGTGCGTGCGTATCCATCTCGCAGGACAGTCTAGGGCATTAAAATATACTTCATGCCATTAAGTAACGTTGCCCATAATCCGCAGGCCGTCTGGGAGGCCCTCCAGGCCGGAAACCAGCGCGTCATCGACGGCACCATCATGGATCTCAACAAGATTTATGAGCGCGACGGGCTCACCAAAGGCCAGGATCCCCGCGTGGTGGTCCTGGCCTGCTCCGATTCCCGCGCGCCCATCGAGCACATCTTCAATATCGGCTTTGGCGATGCCTTCGTCATCCGCACCGCCGGCCACATACTCGACGCCTCCGTGCTGGCTTCCTTGGATTATGCGCTCGACCATCTGCACCCCAACCTGCTGGTGGTCTTGGGTCACCAGTCCTGCGGTGCGGTGGCGGCCGCGGTGGATTTTGTGCGCGGCGGCGAGCTGCCCATCGGCCTGCAGCGGCCCATCATCGAGAAGGTCGCGACGTCCGCGTGGACTGCGGGGCCTGATGCCACGCTTGCCGATGTCGAGCGCCAACACACCCTCCAAACCGTCACCCAGGTAGTGGCCAGCATCCCTAATGTGCGCAAGCAGCTTGACGATGGCTCCTTCGGCATCGTCGGCGCCCGCTACCTCCTCGAGGACTCGCGCGTGGAGCCGTTGCACTCTTACGGCGTTGAGTTGACACGCGGAGCCCGCTTAGCGGATCCAGGCGCGTCTACCACTTAAAATTGAGTGCGTGAACCAGAATAAGCCCCTTCCAGAAGAGATCTATAAGCGCCGCCGGGTCGCCGCGCTTATCATCGTGATCGTCCTGGCCGTGGTGCTGATCTGGGCGGCGGTGGCCGCCTTCGGCGGCGATAGCGATGATTCCGTTGCCGCGTCCTCAGAGTCTTCGGCGGCGACCACGTCTTCGGAATCCACCAGCGAATCTGAAACCACGTCCGCGGATTCGACGAGCGAATCCGAATCCGAGTCTGCCTCTGAATCTGAGTCCGAGGCGGAGGAAGCAGGGGATGGGGCATCGGAAAGCAAGGAGCCCGAGGAGTCCGTGCACGCCGCGAAGGATACCTGCTCGCTTGAGGACTTGGAGGTGCGCACCTCCATGCTCAACTACTCCGTGCCGGACGGCGAGCTGCCGAAGTTCTTTATGACCGTGACCAACCCCACCGCCGCGGATTGCACGATCGATCTAGATGAGAACTCGCTGCGCTTCGAGGTCTACAAGATGGCCGATAACCAGCGCGTGTGGTCCGATACCGATTGCTACGCCTCCGTACAGACCGGAGAGCAGACCTTCCCCGCGGGCAAGGACCTGAAATTCGAGGCCGAATGGTCCCGCCAGGCCTCCGAACCGGGCAAGTGCACCGACCGCCCGACCGCCGAGCCGGGTGCTTACTTCGCCCACACGGTCATTGGCGATAATTCCTCCCCGCCGCAGGACTTCACCCTCCGCTAAGCGCGCGGCCTCGTTAGGCTCGGCCACGCGGAAGCAGCTCGGGCGGAAGCATCCCGCGTGGGAGTCCGCGCCGCCGGAGCGCCCGTCCCTCGGCAACAGCTTGGCAACAGCTCGGCAAGAACCAGTCACCGGTTACGGTTGGACTACGGTTGAACTACGGCTGGACTGCGGCGAGGGCCTCGCCAAGCGTTGCGACTTGCCGCACCTGCATGCCGTCCACGGGGTTGATTTCCCCGCGCGGGATAATCGCCCGCTTGTATCCCAGCCGCGCCGCCTCCTGCAGGCGCCGCTCAATATTCGGCACGGGCCGCAGCTCGCCGGCCAAACCCACCTCGCCAATGACCACCGTCTTCGCTGGCAGCGGCTGCTCGTGCAGCGAGGACCAGGTAGCCAGCGCCACCGCGAGGTCGGTTGCGGTTTCGGTAATCCGCATGCCGCCCACCGTGGCCACATAAGCATCCTTATCGTTCGTGCGCTGGCCGGCGCGCGCCTGCAATACGGCCAGCACCATGGGCACGCGGTTGGCATCGAGCCCCGTGACCACGCGCCGCGGGTTCTTCGCCACGGGGTCCACGGTCAGCGCCTGGACCTCGGCGAGGATGGGCCGTACGCCGTCCATGGCAACGGTTACCGCGGAGCCATCCGGCGTCGTGCCCCGGTGCGAGAGGAAGAGCCCCGACGGGTCCGCGACCTCCCGAATACCCCCGGCGGTTTGCTCGAAACAACCCACCTCATCGGTCGCGCCGAAGCGGTTTTTCATCCCGCGCAGCATGCGTAGGCTGGACTGGCGGTCGCCCTCGAAGTTTAAGACGACATCGACAAGATGCTCCAAAACCCGCGGTCCCGCCACGTTTCCGTCCTTGGTCACGTGCCCCACCAGCAGCACGGGGATGCCGGTAGATTTCGCCAGGGAGGTCAGCGCCGCGGTCACGGCGCGCGATTGCGCGACGCCGCCGGGCACGCCTTCTACCCCCACTGCATGCATGGTCTGTACGGAGTCCACGATGATGAGCCCGGGTTTGACGGCATCGACATGCCCAAATACGGCGTCCAGGTTGGATTCGGCCGCGAGGTACAGCGATTCTTGCAGCGCTCCGGTGCGCTCGGCGCGGGCGCGGACCTGGCCGGCGGATTCCTCGGCGGTGGCGTAGAGGACGGTGCGGCCGAGCTGGGCCCAGCGGGAGGCGACCTCGAGAAGCAGCGTGGATTTGCCCACGCCGGGCTCGCCGGCCATGAGCACCACCGAGCCCGGCACGATGCCGGAGCCCAGCACGCGGTCAAGCTCGCCGATGCCCGTGCGCACCGTCTTCGTCGCCTGCGCGCCCACCTGCGTGATGGGCTGCACCGGGCTCGTCGGTGCGACGCCCTTATGCCCACCGCTTGCCGATGCCCCCGCCACCACCGGTGCCTTTTCCTCCATCGTCCCCCAGGAACCGCAATCCGGGCAGCGCCCGAGCCACTTGGGGGAGACATAACCGCATTCGGAGCAGGTGTGGATGGGGCGAGATTTTTTGGCCATAATGTAGAGCCTAGAACGTGGCGGCCAAAACGACGAACGCGCCCGTACTCCGCGGAAAGAGTAGGGCGCGCGTGTGGTGGGCGATTAGTGGTGCGAGTTACCGGTATTCGCGTCGGTGGTGTAGCCCTCTGGGGATTCCACGTCGCGGTCGTACTTACCGGACTCCATCTGGGAGGCGGCGACGGTGGCGTCGACCTCGATGGAGCCGTTGGAAAACTCGAAGGTAACCGGGCGGTGGCCGGCGTAGCCAAAGTCATCGTTATCCAGGTGGGTGGCCACGTACTGCACGGTCTCGGAATCGTGATCCGGGGTAGCGTCCAGGTTCTTCTGGGAGTCCGCCACGATGGAGTGATCGCGCTTGAGCGGCTGGGTCTGCTTCATCTCGACGGTTTGGCCGTCGACCTTCACGGACTTCAAGGTGATGACATCGGTGTCATAGCCCTGGTTGACGGCGTTGAACTTCAACGCGGCGCCACCGTCTGGCTCTGTCAGGATGGTGACATCACGGACGGCAATCTTTTCGTCATCGGTGCTGGCAGAAGCGCCATCAACCGCAGCTACCTTCTCTGCCGTCTGGGCGACGTGGCCTGCCGAGCACGAAGCCAGCGCCAAAGCGGAGACGGCGGTAACGGAAATAATGGCACCGCGACGGGCGGCGGACTTCAGGGACTGCACGTTGAGCATCCTCCATCAATTGCGATCTCAGGGCTTATCAAATCTTTAGCCTAGTCCCTTTTGATATAAAGTACACAGTTTCTCGCTAACCTAGCGGGTAATCCGTGGGGGTAATCGGGGGCGTCCGGTGGCAGGCAGGCTGCGCGTGATAAAATGGCAGCCTTAGTTATCGCCATATTCACGGGATTATAAGGAGTGGCAATGGAATATAAGGTCGGCGAGGTCGTCGTCTACCCGCACCACGGCGCGGCGGTCATCGAGGATATCGAAACCCGCGAAATGGGCGGCGAAGAGCTGGAATACCTCGTGCTGCACATCAACCAATCCGATCTTGTCGTCCGCGTGCCTAAGAAGAATGCGGATAACGTCGGCGTGCGCGATGTCGTGGGCAAGGAGGGCCTGGAAAAGGTCTTCTCCGTGCTGCGCGATGAAGACGTGGAAGAAGCCGGCAACTGGTCCCGTCGCTACAAGGCCAACCAGGAGCGCCTTGCATCCGGCGATATCAATAAGGTTGCAGAAGTGGTGCGCGATCTCTGGCGCCGCGACCAGGACCGCGGCCTGTCCGCCGGCGAGAAGCGCATGCTGGGCAAGGCCCGCACCATCCTGGTGGGCGAGCTGGCACTGGCGCAGCCGGTCGATGACAAAAAGGCCGATACCATGATGGAAGAAATCGACGCCACCATCGAGCGCCACCGCGCCGCCGGCTTGGTCGATGATCAGTCCATTACCACCGATATCGACAACGACATCGATCTCGATGACCTCTCCTTCGACGACGAAGACTAAACCCCGCGTTATCGCCTTAATCGCCGCGGCTGGGCAAGGCACCCGCCTCGGCGCGGAGGTGCCCAAGGCCTACGTCGATCTGCACGGACGCACCCTGCTGGAGCGATCCGTGCGCACCATGGCCAACTCCGGCCTCGTGGACGAGGTAATCGCGGTGGTGAGCCCGGCTATGGAGGGGGAAGCTGGGGGCATCGTCAAGCGCGTGGGCGCAGATATCCCGGTGTGCCTCGTGCATGGGCGTGGCGAACGCGCCGATTCCATATGGGCCGGGCTGCAGGCAATTCCGGACGAGGACGCCGTGGTGCTCATCCACGATGCCGCCCGCGCGCTCACGCCCACCGCGATGGTCGAGCGCGTGGCGCGGCACGTTCTTGCTGGCGCGCCCGCCGTTGTGCCGGTGGTTCCCGTGACCGATACCATCAAGGAGGTCGCCGGCGACACCATCATCGGCACCCCCGATCGCGCCCGCTTGCGCGCCGTGCAGACCCCGCAGGGTTTCCGCCTCGCAGCGCTGCGCCAGGCCAACCTGGATTATTGGCGCAAGCAGCCGGATTTCATCGCCACGGACGATGCCAGCCTCATGGAATGGCACGGCCAGCGCGTGGAGACCGTGCCGGGCGATATCCTCGCCTTCAAAATCACCACCCCCACGGACCTGACCCTGGCCCGCGCCCTTGCAGAGGAGCAGCATGACTGAGCCCATCATCCCCCGCGTCGGCATCGCGACCGACGCCCACCAGATTGAAGCCGGCAAGCCCTGCTGGATTGCCGGGCTGCTTTTCGATGACGCCCCCGGCTGCGAAGGCCACTCCGACGGCGACGTCGTAGCCCACGCGCTTGTCGATGCCCTCCTTTCCGCCTCCCACCTCGGCGATCTCGGCTCCTTCGTGGGGGTGGGCCGGCCCGAATACGATGGCGTGTCCGGCGCCCAGCTCCTGCGCGAGTGCCGCGAGCTGCTGGAAGCGGAAGGTTTTATCATCGGCAATGCCGCAGCCCAGTTCATTGGCCAGACACCGAAGATGGGCCCGCGCCGCGAGGAGGCCGAGGCCGTGCTTTCGGAAATCCTGGGCGCCGATGTGTCCATTTCCGCCACCACGACAGACCATTTGGGCTTTACCGGCCGCAAAGAGGGCCGCGCAGCGGTGGCAACGGCCGTTGTCTGGCGGCGCCAACGCTAACCCCGCGCACGGGTGATTTAGACTGGGTGGCGTGAGTACTTTGCGCATTTTTGACACAGCCACCCGCAGCCAACGCGACTTCGAGCCGATCCGTCCCGGCCACGCTTCCATCTACTTGTGTGGTGCCACCCCGCAGGCGCAGCCGCACATCGGCCACCTGCGCTCCGGCGTGGCTTTCGATATCTTGCGCCGCTGGCTGCTCGCGCAAGGCTATGACGTCGCGCTCGTGCGCAATGTCACCGATATCGATGACAAAATCCTCACCAAGGCCGCCGAGAATAATCGCCCTTGGTGGGAGTGGGTGTCCACCTACGAGCGCGAGTTCACCAAGGCCTATAACTTGCTCGGCGTGCTTCCGCCGTCCGTGGAGCCGCGCGCGACGGGCTTTGTCACCCAGATGGTCGAGTACATGCAGCGGCTTATCGATGCCGGATTTGCCTACCCCGTCCCCGCGCCCGCCCACGACGCCGAAGCCACCCCCGCGGATGGCGCGGCCGGCTCCGTTTACTTTGACGTCGAGGCCTGGACCAAGGCGGAAGGATCCGACTACGGCGCGCTGTCTGGCAACCGCGTCGAGGAGATGGAACAAGGCGAGTCAGACAACGCGGGCAAGCGCAGCCCGCTGGACTTCGCCCTGTGGAAGGCCGCGAAGCCGGGGGAGCCGAGCTGGCCTACCCCGTGGGGTCGCGGCCGTCCGGGCTGGCACCTGGAGTGCTCTGCCATGTCGACGTACTACCTGGGATCCAATTTCGATATTCACTGCGGCGGCTTGGACCTGCAATTTCCGCACCACGAAAACGAGATCGCGCAATCGCATGCGGCCGGCGATAAGTTCGCCAATTACTGGATGCACAACCACTGGGTGACGATGGCCGGCGAGAAGATGTCGAAATCGCTCGGCAACGTGCTTTCCATCTCGAACATGCTGGAGCTCGTGCGCCCGGTGGAGCTGCGCTACTACCTGGGCTCTGCGCATTACCGCTCCGTGCTGGAATACTCTGAATCCGCCTTGACGGAGGCGGCGGCGGGCTACCGGCGTATTGAGGACTTCGTCAAGCGCTTTGCAGGCGTCGAACGCGGCGAGTGGACGCCGGACTTCGAGGACGCCATGAATGACGACATCGCCGTGCCCAAGGCGCTGGCCGCCATCCACACCACCGTGCGCGCGGGTAATAAAGACCTAGCCGCCGGGGACGAGGATGCCGCCCGCGCGAAGGCAGCCCAGGTGCGTGGGATGGCGCACGTACTTGGATTTGACCCGCTGGAGTGGGAAGATGGAAGCGAAGCTAGCGGAGCAGACGTGGCGCTGGATGCGCTGGTCCAGGCAGAACTGGAACGGCGCACGCAGGCCCGCGCGGAAAAAGACTTCGCTACTGCCGATGCCGTGCGTGACCGCCTCACCGCCGCCGGCATCACCATTACCGATACTCCAGACGGCCCCACGTGGTCGTTGACCCAGCGCTAAGCAGCATTTCGCTGTTATTTCCGCTGGTTATTGAACGGTTTCCTCGAAAGGACTGAAACGATGGCACGAACCCATGGCCGCGGTGGCGCGGGCATCCGCAAGACGAATAAGAAGGGCGCTACCAAAGGCTCCGGCGGCCAGCGCCGCAAGGGCCTAGAAGGCAAGGGCCCCACCCCGAAGGCCGAGGACCGCGTCTACCACGCCAAGCACAAGGCGAAGCTGGAGCGCGAGCGCCGCAACTCTGGGCGCCACCAGAAAGAAACCGCAGAGATGGTGGTGGGCCGCAACCCGGTCATCGAGTGTCTGCACGCCAAGGTGCCGGCCACCACGCTCTACATCGCTGCCGGAACTCGCAATGATAAGCGGCTTTCCGAGGCCGTGTCCATGTGCAATACCCGCAATATCCCCATCATCGAGGTCCAGCGCCACGAGATGGACCGCATGACGGGAAATGGCATGCACCAGGGCATCGGCTTGCAGATTCCGCCGTACAAGTACGCCGCGGTGGAGGATTTGATTGCCAACGCCGCCGAGAACCCGCGCCCCGGCATGTTCGTCATCCTGGATAACATCACCGACCCGCGCAACCTGGGTGCCGTCATCCGTTCCGTGGCCGCTTTTGGCGGCGATGGCGTGATCATTCCAGAGCGCCGTTCGGCTTCTGTTACCGCGGTGGCCTGGCGCACCTCGGCTGGTACCGCTGCCCGTTTGCCGGTCGCCCGCGCGACGAATATCACGCGCACCGTGAAGGAATTCCAGAAAAACGGCTACCAAGTCGTCGGCCTCGACGCCGGCGGGGATCACACGTTGGATACCTATGAAGGCGGCACGGATCCCGTGGTCATCGTCATCGGCTCCGAGGGCAAGGGAATTTCGCGCTTGGTCAGCGAAACCTGCGATGTCCTCATGTCCATTCCCATGACCGGGTGGGTCGAATCCCTCAACGCCTCCGTCGCAGCAGGTTCGGTCCTATCCGAGTTCGCGCGCCAGCGCCGCGCCGCCGAAAAATAACCCATTTTCGCCCTGCCGGCTCGCCGCATCGGACTATCGCCAGCAGCCATGCTGGTCATGTTTCGAGCGCTCAGAATCACCGGCGCGGGTGCAAGCCCAGCGTCAAAAGGTACGCTGGGTTCTTTGCGGGCACAACGTACTGGGTGCGAAGCGTTGTGGGCCGCAACGATTAACCATTATCTGCCCAGGGTGGCAGCCACCGGATGGTTCCGTTCACCCGGGCTAAGTGCCCGCGCAATGGCGGGGCGTTGGGATCGTCGTCATTCACGCCATTGTGGTACGGACAGGCGATGGTCAAGTTTCGCGGGTTGGTCTCGCCACCATTTTTCCAGGCATTGAGGTGGTGAACCTGGCATTCATCGGCGGGGTAGCGGCACTCCGGCCACGGGCAGACCGGGTTTTCGGCCGCTGCCATCAGGCGTTGCTTTGCAGAGGCAAAGCGCGAGGTGCGGTAAAGGTTTACCGGACCTTCCACTGGATGAATGAGGGTGACGTAGCCGTGCTCGGTAAAAGCCCGTCGAACCAGCTCAGCGCCGGTCATTGTGGCGCCATTGGTCAGCTGGACCACGACATCGCCGTCAGAGTCAGAACCATGGGCAGAGTCAGTGCCAAGGTCTGCGCCAGGGCCAGCAGCGGCGTTAGAGCCCGAGCCGGCGGCTGAGCCGGAATCGGTGCTGGGTTTCGAGTTTGTGCCAGCGGATGAGCCGGCGCGGGCGTTGGAGCTCGAGCCAGGCTTGGAGCTTGAACCGGAAGGGGAGCCGGAGCCGAAATCGACGATGCGGTCGAGCTCGTCGAGGCGAAGCACGACATTGGTCGTCACGCTGGGGCGGGCGGCGGCCTCGCCGTGGAAGATATTCTGCACAGAGGCAAGCGGGGCGTCCTTATCAATCGCGGCGTGCATATCGGCGATATCGGCGGACGGGCCGGTAATGGACATTGTCCAGGGGCCGTCAGCGCGGCGATAAATCTTCACGCCGGGCTGGCGCTTCACGGGGCCCTTGAGCTCTTTGACGCGGGCGCGGCCCCGCTTATCGATATCCGAGACCTTTCCCTTCATTCCACACAATTCGCGCCGCAGCGCCCACGCATCGTGCTTTTTCTTCAGCTTGGCGGCGTGGCGCTCGATGGTAAGCAAGGCCGTGAGGCTGTGCCCGTTAGCGCGGCTCGCGGCGATGGATTCGCGTTGTTGGCGGCGAAAGGTGGTGGTGCCGAAGTAGGTTTCGGCAAGCGTGAGCAGGCGGGTGGCGGTGGTATCGGGGCACCCGGCCGCAATCAGCGCGCGCAGAGAGAGGCCGTGGCAGTCGGCGATGATATCCATGCCGGGTGCCAGGCCGTTCAGAAAAGTCTGCAGCGCGTTCATGCCCCAGAGACTAAGGCGCACCGCAAGCCCGCGCTAGCCGATGCCCCACCTCCCTGTGGACAACTACCCTTAAGCGTCACCTAAGCCGAAGAATTCGCGGACTTTATCCACAGCATTGAAGGAATCCGTATTTGGCCCTATGCTCGCCGGCGTTTCTTTGCTAGAGGGAATCACGTGCCCGAGGCCCTCCATGGTCCAGAGCTCCACGGGGTAGTCGCCGTCGTAGTAGGTGGAGGTTATCCCGGGGATGGGCTGGGTTTCGCGGGGCGGGCGGCAGCCATTGGCGAGCGCGAAGTGTTCCGCGGTGGCGGGAGCAGATAGCACGCACCCGCGAGTTTGCTGCCCATCGATGGCGGCAAGCCCGCCATAATAGGGCGCAATCGGATCTTCGGTGCCGTGGATAAACAGCAGCGGGGTAGGCCGGTAGCCATCGGGGTGGGTAGGTGCGTGATTGGAACCTTCGCCCAGCGTGGAGGCGAAGACGCAGGCGCCGGTGAGGGTGAAGGGGGCATCGTAAAGCAGGCGCAGCACCATCTGCCCGCCATTGGAATAGCCCGCGGCGAAGGTGCGCGCGGTGGAATACTCGCGCTGCATAGTCTCGATGAGGAAAGTGCTAAAGGCAACGTCATCCACCCCGAGCTCGCGGGCGCGGACCGGCAGGTTGGCGCGGGTGTCGTTGAAGTGGTGGTCGATGCCGTCGGGGTAGACGATGAGGGTATTGGTGGCATCGGCAAGCGCGTCCACCGTGCCGTTGGTAAAGCGGCGGATGACGTTGGCGGATTGGTGGGAGCCGTGGAAAAACAGCAGCAGATCCGGCTGGGGCCCGAGGTTCTCGGGCTCGATGACGATGAAGCGGCGGGTGTGGCCAGCCACATCCGCGGTGCGGCGATGAATATGCATGCCCGCCGAGTTTAGTCGGCGTGGTGGGCCTC
Organism: Corynebacterium tuingiense; assembly: GCF_046718165.1. Classification (NCBI taxonomy): domain Bacteria; kingdom Bacillati; phylum Actinomycetota; class Actinomycetes; order Mycobacteriales; family Corynebacteriaceae; genus Corynebacterium; species Corynebacterium tuingiense. The sequence continues at coordinate 2,036,176 of NZ_CP177101.1, read as the reverse complement.
TGCGGCGGCGCGGTTATCGGCGTGGAAATGCTTGGCCGCGACCTCATCGCGGATGGCGTGCTTGCCTTGCCGCCAGCCGATGAACCGGCACACCAGGTAGATCACAAAGGAAATGGTGGTCACGAAGACGGAAACCGGCAGGCCGGGGGCGAGGGAGAGGATGAAACCGCCCACGGCGGAGACCTCGGCGAAGATGGTGGACCACAGCACCGCGCGCAGGGGCGAGGAGGTGATCTGTACCGCCGCCGCGCCGGGGGTGATAAGCAGCGCCATGACGAGCAGCGAGCCGACGATTTGCACCGACTGCGCTGCGGCGAGGCCGACGAGGACGGCGAAGGCGACGGAGATGGCGCGGGTGGGAACGCCGGCGGCGCGGGCCATATCAGGATCGGCGGAGGCAAAGAGCATGGGCCGCCAGAGGAAGCCGACGGCGGCGACGATGATGACCGTGGTGGCGGCCAGCAGCCACACCGAGGCGGAAGATACGCCGACGATTTGGCCGGTCAGAAGCGTCATCGCGGTATTGGAATTGCCGGGGTAGAGGTGCAAGAACAGCACCGAGAGGCCCAGACCAAAGCTCATGACCACGCCGATGGCGCTGTCTTGCTGGCCCTTAAAGCCCAGCATGGCCAGGATGATAGCGGCGACGATGGCGCCAGCGACCGCGCCGAAGCCCAGGTTGAGGCCGAAGAGGAGTGCCGCGGAGGCACCCATAAGCGCCAGCTCAGAGGTGGCGTGGACGGAAAAGGACATCTGGCGCAGCACGATGAGCGAGGTCATCACGCCAGACAGAATGCCCAGCAGTGCGGAGGCGATGAGCGAGGACTGCACGAAGTCCACGCTGAGCAGGTATTGGGTATCTTCCCAGTAATTAGACAACGATGAGCCTCCCGTCGACGTTTAAGACATTGACCTTGGAACCGTAGAGCTCCGAGAGGACCTCGGAACGCATGACCTCATCGACCGAGCCGAAGGTGTGGCCGTTGGGCGCGAGGTAGAGGACTTTATCCGTCACCCCGAGCACGGGGTTGATGCCGTGGGTGACAAAGATGATGGAGGTCCCGCGCTCGCGGCGCAGCGAATCCAACTTGTTGACCGTGGAGTTTTGCCGGGCGGGGTCGAGGGAGAGGAGCGGCTCATCGGCAAGAATGAGGTCCGGGTCATTGGCCAGGGCTTGGGCCTGGCGGATGAGCTGTTGCTGGCCGCCGGATAGCTGGCCGACGCGCCGGTCCCGCAGCCCCGTGGCACCGACCTCTTCCAACAGCTCGTCCACCCGTCCACGGGGTGGGTGCCGGTGCCAGAACACCCCGTGCGCCACGGAGAGCGAGACCAAATCGCGGGCGCGCAGGGGAAGATCAGCGGGGAACATGCGCTGCTGGGGGATGAACCCGACCCGGCAGTTGACGTCGACGCGGCCGCTGGTCAGCGTGCGGGTGCCGAGGATGGTGCCCAGCAGGGTGGACTTGCCCACGCCATTGGGGCCTAAAACGGCGATAAACTCGCCGCGGTCCACGGCGAGATTAAGCTGCGACCACAGTGGATCTACTGCGGCCTCATGGAATTCAACGAGCACTAGTGCTTCCCCAGCTTGCTCGTGACTTCGTCGTAGTATTCCCAGAACTTCTTGCCGTCCGGTGGGGTTTCGCCGATTTCTACGATTTCGACGTCGTTGTCCTCTGCGGCGGACTTAATGCGGCCGGCGGTATCGGTTTCGGTCTGGGGGTTGAAGATGAGGAGATCGACCTCGCCGTCGTCGATGGCCTTGATGAAGGCGGCGACATCGGCAGTAGCGGGCTCGCCCTCGGAGATGGTGGCCTTGCGGTAGCCCTCGGGGGTGACGTCCTTGCCGTCGGTGTACTTCATGAGGTAATCGGCGATGGGCTCGGTCTGCGCGTAATTCAGGCCATCGGGAAGCTCCTTGAGCTTATCGCGCAGCTGGTCCACGTGGGAGTCGATTTTCTCGGTGGTGGCGCCGGCATCGGAGTATTCCTCGTTGATCTGATCTGCGATGGATCCTGCGACCTCTTCCAGGGCGGCGGGGTCGTACCAAATGTGCTCGTTACCCTCGATATTGGTGACCTGGTCCGGGTCATCCTTGGCGGTGGCCTTCGCGGCATCGATGGTCATGACATCGGGGTCCTCGTCCAGCTTGCCGTGGTCCGTCAGGGGCAAGGCGGAGATGATGTTGTCCTGATCGGAAACGGCCTGGTAAATCCAGGAATCGTAACCGCCGCCGTTGACCACGAGCATGTCGGCGTCATTGGCCTTGGCTATGTCGGCCGCGGTGGGCTCGAAGTGGTGGGGGTCGGCGTCATTGCCTTCCACGATGGGTTTGACCTCGATGTCGACGCCGGAGGCGGTATCGGCCACGGCCTGGGCAACATCGGCCCAGATGGAGGTGGAGGCGACGATGGAAATCTTCTTATCACCAGAGTCGCCGGAGTCGGAATCAGAATCTGCGGAGCACGCGGCGGTAAAAAGGAGGCCACTTGCTGCGAGTAGGGCTGTTGTTGCGCGTAGTGACTTGTGCATACCCTCCAGTGTGCGTTTGATGGCAATCGTTGTCAATTGAATATGCATTGAAAATCCAGCGGCGGGGTGCAGGGTAAGGTAACAGGCATGGTTAAACGCAGCCCCACCCGGAAGACACTGGCCTCCCTAGCCGCGGAGTTGGGGGTTTCGCGCACCACCGTATCCAATGCCTATAGCCGCCCTGACCAGCTCTCCCCGGCAACAAGGGAGCGCATTTTGGCCGCGGCCAAGGCGCGCGGATACCCGGGCCCCGATCCCACGGCGCGCAGCCTGCGTACCCGCCGAGCCGGGTCGGTAGGCGTGCTTCTAACCGAGCACTTGTCCTACGCCTTCGAGGACATGGCGTCGGTGGATTTCTTGGCGGGTATGGCGGAGGCATCGGCAGGCGCGCAGACCACGCTGACGCTGATTCCCGCCGGCCCGGAAGGCGAGGCGGAGGCGACCAGCCTGGTGGGTTCTGCCGCGGTGGATGGCTTCGTGGTCTATTCGGTTGCCGCGGGCGATGCCTACCTCGCGGCCGCGCGGGGCCGGGGCCTGCCGCTGGTGGTCTGCGATCAGCCCACAGACGCGGGGCTGCCGTTCGTGGGCATTGATGATCGCGCGGCGATTGCCCCAGCGGCGCGTGCGCTTGTCGATGCCGGGCATCGACACATCGGCATCCTCGCCATCCGCCTGCGCCTGCAGCGCCACGACGGCCCGATTTCATGCCAGGAAGTCCAGGATGCGGAGATGCACGTGCAACGCTCGCGGGTTATGGGCGCGCTCGACGTTTTCGCCGAGGCGGGCATCGCGCCCGAATCCGTCCCCGTGGTCACGCAGCACATTAACGATGCCCATACCACCCGCGCCGCCGCCGAGCTCCTGCTCGAGGCGCACCCAGAGCTTACGGCCGTGCTGTGCACGACCGACTCCATGGCGCTCGGCGTGCTGGCCTATGCCCGCGAGCGCGGCCTCAGCGTGCCAGAAGATCTATCCGTGACCGGCTTTGACGGCATCGATGCGGCGCAACGCCTCGACCTAGCCACAGTCATCCAGCCCAATAAGGCCAAGGGCGCCGCGGCCGGCCACATGCTGGAAAAGCTGATCGCTAGCGCGACCAGTGATTCTGCCGGCGCAGGCAGCGCGAAGGCTGGTGCGGGGGCACAGGGCGCTGAAGAGGCAGAGGCGGTGCCGCGGCGGGTGCTGCAGACGCGGTTCGCGCCGGGGAAATCGGTTACTGCACCGCGGCCGCGCGGGCGGTAGCGAGCTCGGTGAGGAAGTGGGCGACGGCGTCGACATCGGCAAGCCGCACGGCCGCGACGGAATCGCCCTCGCCGACCTTGACGCCCACGTCCGGCGGCTGGTGGAGGGCGCGGAAGCCGTCCTCATCGGTGACGTCATCGCCTAGGAAGACCATGGCGGTGGCGCCAGTGCGCTCGCGGAGGGTCTCAAGCCACGTGCCCTTGGTGGCGGTGGTGGCGGAAAACTCGATGACGGATTTGCCTGCAGTGCGCGGGAAACCGGCGGTATCTAGGGCTAAGCCCGCCGCATAGGCGGCCGCGGCCTGCTCCGGGTTCTCCAGCTCGAGCGAGCGCAGGTGCAGCACGCGCTGGAAGGGCTTGACCTCCAGCTCCGCGCCGGGGAAGCGGTCTATGATGCCGCGGATTTCTTCCTCCTTGCGCGCCAGGTGCTCGCGCATGGCGGGGGTGAGCTCGGTCTGCTGCCAAGAGGACTCGGCGCCGTGGGACCCGCCGAAGAGGACGGGGTATTGCAGGGGGCACACGCGCTGCAGGCCCTCGAGGTGGCGACCGGACAGCACCGCGGCCGTGGTGCGCGGCAGGTGGGCCAAGTGGTTCAGGGCGCGGGCCGAATCGGCATTGATTTCCACGTCATAAATGGCGGTGGCGAACGGGGACAGCGTGCCGTCAAAATCAGAGACCACGGCGAGCTCTTCTGCCGCGGCCAGGGCCTTAATGGTGGTAGAAAGCGTCATGGCACCCCATGCTACGCGCGGGAGACCAGCTTGATGGAGGGCGAATCTACCTCATCGGTATCGAGCTCCAGGATGAGCTGGTTATTGCTATTTACGGTGTAGATAAAATCATTATCCGAGGTAATGAGGTTGCGCAGCAGGTTATCGGCCCACACGGAACTGCCTTCGCAGTCCTCATCGGTGTCGTCGTATTTGACCTCATCGAAGTGCAGCTTGTTGCCATCGCGAATATTCTCGCGCTCGTCATCGGTGGTGTAGGTCAGCCGGGCCGCAAGGCGGGTGCAGCCGGTGGTGCCCACCAAGGTGGATTCGCCGAAGCTAAATTCCGGCGCGTGAGGAATCGACTCTGGGATGGTGGATGCTGCATCCGGCGCGGTGTTGATGGAGACGACCTGCCACTGCTTGTCCACGATCCGGTCATCACCGGCGGGCCGCGGGGCATCGTCCTCGGAACCGCAGGCAGCAAGCAGCGTGACGGCACCCAGTGTGGCCACGGCTGCGGCATGCTTGCCGATGCCTTTGTTCATAGCGGGTGTACCCGCACCGGCCGCTCCGGCCGTGCGTACGCGGGGGAGGGAAGGAGGCATTAGGAGTCCTTTCCGTGTGGGTTGGGAGCTTGCGAGGCGGTTTCGGTCCGGACAGCGCGCAGGCAGCCCAAAAACGACTGCGACCACAGCTGCACATCGTGGCTTATGACCTGTTTGTGCATGGTGAGCATGCGCTGGGTCATGGTGGAGGGGGCATCGGAAAGCGCGCGCACGGCGTTGAGTAGCGCGCGTTTGACGGACTCGATATCAAAAGGATTGCACAGGTAGGCCTCATCCAGCTCCGCGGCGGCGCCGGCGAATTCCGAGAGCACCAGGGCGCCAGAACCGTCATCATGGCAGGCCACGAACTCCTTGGCCACGAGGTTCATGCCGTCTTTAAAGGGCGTGACCAGCATGATATCGGCCATGCGGTAGTAGCAGCGCAGCACGTCCTTGGGCACGCCGCGGTGCTGGTAGTGCACCACGGGGTGGCCCATGCGGGAAAAGCGGCCATTGATGCGGCCGACGGCCTCTTCCACCTGGGAGCGGGTGGCCTTGTAGTGGTCGAGGCGCTCACGCGAGGGCGTGGCCAGCTGCACCAAGGTGACCTCTTCCGGATCCAGGGCGCCGGTTTCCAAGAGCTCCTCGAAGGCGGTCAGGCGCTGCAGGATGCCCTTGGTGTAATCGAGGCGATCCACGCCCAAAATGATGCGCTTGGGGCTGCCCAAATCCTTGCGCAATTGGGCCACGCGGCGTTTATCCTCGTCGCTAAACTGGCCGAAATCCTGCGCGGCGATGGAAATGGGGAACGCGCCCACGCCCACGGTGCGGCCACCGGGGAGGCGGATATGGGCGGTGACATCGCGGGTGGTGGCCTCGCCACGCACCTCGAGGCCCTGGCGGCGGGCCAATTCCAAGAAATTGCGGGCATTGGCCTCCAAGTGGAAGCCGATCAGGTCTGCCCCCAAGATGCCGCGCACCGTTTCCTCCCGCCAAGGCAGCTGCCGGAAAAGATCGGGGGAGGGGAACGGGATGTGCAGGAAGAACCCAATGGTGAGATCGGGGCGCATTTGCCGCAGGATGCCCGGTAATAATTGCAGCTGATAGTCCTGCACCCAGACCGTCGCGCCTTCTGCGGCCACGTGGGCTACCTCGTCCGCGAAGCGGAGGTTGACCTCGCGGTAGGCATCCCACCAGTCGCGGTCATAGGTCGGGGTGACGATGAGATCGTGGTAGAGCGGCCACAGCGTGGCATTGGAAAAGCCTTCGTAAAAGGCCTCAAAGTCGGACTCGCTAAGCCTGACCGGGTGCAATAACACCCCGGCCTCGGTGCGGAAGGGCTCGGGCGCGGCATCGGCAACGCCGGGCCACCCCACCCAGCAGCCCTGGTGCGCTTCCAGCACCGGTGAGAGCGCGGTGACCAGACCGCCAGGCGAGGGCGTCCACTCCTGACTGCCATCGGCCGCGGTAGTTAAATCTACCGGCAGGCGGTTTGCCACTACTACGAAGTCATTGCCGCGCTCACTCATAGTCCAAGACTAGCTTAAGACTCCTTGGTCGACTTCTTTGTTGCTTTCTTTGTCGACTTCTTGGTGGACTTTTTGGCCGCTTTGGTGGTCTTCTTCGTCGACTTTTTAGTGGACTTCTTCGATGCCTTGGACGTCGACTTCTTGGTGGCCTTCTTCGTGGATTTCTTCGGCGCGGTATCGGCTTGTTCCGCCAGCACCTTCTTGTGCACCAAGCCCTTGGGCTCGACACCCAGCATGGACATCAAGGTCACGCCATCCAAGAAATCTTGGGAGTAGGTGGCCACCACGCGGCGGGCGGCGCGGGCGGTTTCCTCTGCCAGGGCAATATCTTGTTCTGCCTGTGGGTGCGTGTCTTGGACCTTGGGTGGCACGGCGAGTCCTCCTGAATGTTGGGAAAGCTATCAGGCTAAATATTGTACGCTACCGGCGGCGTTTAGGGCTCCTCGGGTTCCTCCCCGTCGGGCTTGGTGTGATCGGATTCCTCCGGCGCGGGTGATTTCTGGCCGGGCACCGTATAGGTGGTGCGCTCAGTTTCTTGCGGCTGGGCCGGCCACTGGGAATCTGCCGGCCACAAATCTTCCGCCGGAGTGGTCCCCGGCGCGTGCTGCTGAGCCTGCGCGTGTTGCGGTGGCTTTGGCCCCAGCGTGGGCGGCAATTCGGGGCGGTTGACGCGTGGGGCAAAGGGGGACATCGGCACGCGCGGGATGCGCGGGGCCTTGCGAGCCAGGTGAGTTGCCTTGTGGAAGGAGAACCGGCCGATGCGCTTGAAGGCGGAGTACGGGCGGAAGTACTTCGGGCGGCGCAGGCGGCGCGCGACGCGCTCGCCAAAAACGACGCCGGCTGCTAGCGCGCCGGAGATGGCCAGCGCGGTAGCCAGGTTGGTAAAGCCGGTAATCATCTGCTCGTTGATGGAGGCATACATGCCGCGGTACAGCATGAGGCCTGGCAGCATGGGCGTATAGCCCACGATCATCGTAATGAGCGGCGGGATGCCCCACCGGCGCGACATCAAACCGCCGGCTAGGCCCACCACGATGGCGGATAGGCCCGAGGCAATCACCGGGCCGACGCCGAAGGGCACGACCACGAAGTAGTAGAAGACCATACCGGCGGCCGCCGTGAGGCCTGAGAGGGTAATTTCTATCCAATTAGCACCGCAGGCCAGCGCGAAGGCGGCCGAACCCGTGCCGCCGAGCAGCACCAAGAGGGGAATCTTGTGATAGACCGGCGGCGCCAAGGTACCCATTGGGGGCAGGTCAAAGCCCATGGCGGAGGCCAGCTGGATGCCCACACCCACGCCGGCGATGATCGCGCCCGTTGATAACAGCGCGGAGAAAAAACGCGCGGAAGAGGTTACGGGGGAGCGGGTGATGCCATCGACAAGCGATTGCACCAACGTCAGCCCCGCCACCAGCACGATGATTCCGGACGCAATAATCTGCGCCGGCGACATGCTAATGCCAAAGGCGGCGGCTACGTTATACAAAATCGCGGCTGGGAAGACGGCCAAGAAGCCGCCGACGACGTTTTGATAAAAGGGCGGCAGGCGGTAATTGGCCAACCAATCATTAAGCCCCATAATCAGCGCGGAAACCACGAAGGCAACGAGGCCGACGAGGAGATCGCCGCCGAGCATCATGGAAATCAGGCCACCCATGCCGCCCCAGCCAAGCATCACCGTGGACGGCTTATAGGGCGCTGGCATGCGGTCGATGTCATCCAGGCGCTTTTCCGCCATGGCGGGCGGCACCCTACCGGAGTGGATATCGCGGATGAGGCGGTCTACTTCCGAAAGCTTGGAAAAGTTCACGCCCACATCCGGCACCACGCGAAATACGTGGAGGTTCTGGCGTTTATCGCCCGTGCCAATCGCGGTGTGGATGGTGATGGTATTCATCAAAATATCCACGTGGCAGTAGTGCAGGCCATACGACGACGCCGCCAGGTGGACCTGCGCGCGGGCATCCGAGTTGGCGGATCCTGCGCTAATGAGCAGCTCGCCGATGCGCGCGGCAATCTCCATCACGCCCGTGACCTGGGCGGCATCGGTCAGATCGACCGGGGCGAGTGGCGATGGTGGGGGTGCGGCTTTGGCCGCGTCAATGATGGCGACTTGGCCTGCAGATGCGCGCAGGCGCTCCCGCATAGCGGACAGTAGTGACACGAAAATAACCCTCGAAAAAGCGGTGGGACACTAGTAATAATTTCAGCCTGAACTCTAACCCTTGTGGGGCGCAAATGCATACAAGGGGGACCAGCTTTCCACTTGGGCGAGGTCCTCGGGTACCATGCAACGAGCGGAAGAAATTCCGCGGTGCTGGAGTGGCGCAATTGGTAGCGCAACGCACTTGTAATGCGTAGGTTGCGAGTTCAAGTCTCGTCTCCAGCTCAAAAACTACCCCCTAGCTGCGCAAACAGTTAGGGGGTAAAAGTTTACAAGTCAGCCAGGTGGCTATTTACCCGCTACTTTGCGCAGACAGCGCCCCAGACTTCGGGTTATCGCGGAAGCACCAGGCGGTTAGTACCGCGAAGATGAAGGTGGTGCAGGCAAGCCCGCCGACGGTGAGGAAATACGCGGAATCATACGCCGCCGCGGCGGTGTCGTGCGTGGCGGGTGATAGGAGTGCGTCGGTGCCTTGCGGGGCGAGGGCATCGGGAAGCTTGTGCGTCATCAGTAGCGGCACGAGGGAGCCGGTTATGGCGATGGAAAGCAGCGTGCCGAATTCGTAGGAGACGGCTTCCACGCCAGAGGCCATGCCCGCCCGGTGGGACGGGGCGGCATTGATGATGGCGGTGGAAGAAACAGACATCGAGGAGCCAGCACCTAAGCCGGTAAGGATGAGGCCGGTAATAAATACCGCGAGGTTATCGGCGCGGTCGGCCCAGATGATGCCCAGCATGCCGATGGACATGCTCAGGAAACCGCCGCTGATGATGGGCAAAAAGCCCACGCGGTGCAAGATGGTGCCGCCCACAATGGCGGTGGGGATGGCCGCAACCGCCATGGCGGAGATGAAAAGGCCGGCGTCGAGGGGCGAGAGGGCATCGACAAGCTGGAGCTTTTGGGTGGTAAGCAGTTCAAGCCCCGTAAGGCCAAACATGGCGCCACCGGCGGTAAGCACGCCGCCGGTAAAAGTGGGTGAGTGGAAGATGTCAAAGGTCAAAAGCGGATCATTAAGCCGGCTTTGCCGGTGGGCAAAGGCTGCGGCGCCGAGTAAGAAAGCGGCAATGGAACAGACCAGCAGCGCGACATTGATCTGGGTGGCCGCCGCCGTCTTAATAGCTAGGACCAGGCTGGTCAGGGTGATAAGCGCATAGAACGAGGAGGGGAAATCCCAGTGCTTGTGCGGATTCGGCAGGTTGGGTGGGCCAAGGAGGAAGGTAAGGATGATGGCGAGGGCCACGATGGGCACGTTGATCAAAAAGACGGAGCCCCACCAGAAATGCTCTAGGAGGAATCCGCCCACGGTGGGCCCAGCGGCAGCGCCCACGACGGCGACAGAACTCCAGATACCGATGGCTTTATTGCGCTCTACCTCATTGGGGAAGGTCAGGCGGATAAGCGCCAGGGTAGAAGGCAGCATGATGGCAGCGCCCAAGCCCAATAAAGCCCGGCCGGCGATGAGCAACCAGGCATTGGGCGAATAAGCCGCAACGAGGGAGGCGGTGCCAAAGGTGGCCAGGCCAATGAGGAACATCAGGCGGTGGCCAATGCGATCGCCCAACGTGCCGGTACCGAGGAGCAAGCCCGATAAAACCAGCGTATAGGCATTGATGATCCACAATTGCTGCATGTCTGTCGCGTGCAGCTGCTGCGTTAGCTGAGGCAGTGCCGTATAAAGGATGGAATTATCCAGGCCCACCATGAGCAGCCCCAAGGACACCACGGCAAAGAAGGACCACCGCTGTGCTGGGGTGGAGGGCGCCGCGGCCGCGCGGTGCGGGGGCTTAGTGGCAGTATCAGGTGACTCGATGCTCATCGCTAGAAACCGTAGCGAATCAGTGTGTGATAATTCAGGTTAGTATTGCCTTCCTCACAGATAGGCCGGTGGTGTGAGTATGCAGGAATTGCTGGACTTTCCTGCACGTTTAGTAGCACAGTGGTACTAGAACAGTTAAAGAGTTAAGGATGATGTTTAATGGCACGCAATTACGCAGAACAACTTGTTGAGACGCTAGAAAAGCAGGGCGTCGAGCACATCTATGGCCTCGTGGGAGACTCCCTCAACCCGATCGTGGACGCGGTGCGCCGCTCCTCCATCGAGTGGATCCACGTGCGCAATGAGGAAGCAGCGGCCTTTGCCGCCGAGGCGGACTCGCTGACCACCGGCAAGCTGGCCGTTTGCGCGGCCTCCTGTGGCCCGGGCAATACCCACCTCATCCAGGGCCTTTATGATGCCAACCGCAATGGCGCCAAGGTGCTGGCCCTGGCATCGCACATTCCTTCCCGCCAGATTGGTTCCCACTTCTTCCAGGAAACGCACCCAGAGCAGATCTTCCAGGAGTGCTCCGGTTACTGCGAAATGGTCATGTCCGGTGACCAGGGCGGGGTAGTGCTCCACCACGCCATCCAGTCCACCATGGCCGGCAACGGCGTGTCCGTGCTGGTTATCCCTGGCGACGTTTCTACCGAAGAGGTTGATGATGACACCTTCGTAGAATCCAAGATCTCCTCCGGCCGCCCCGTGGTCTACCCGGACCCGGCCGAGGCCGCAGCGCTGACCCAGGCCATCAATGAAGCCGAGTCCGTCGCCTTCTTTGTCGGCGCCGGCGCGAAAAATGCCCGTGAGCAGGTGCTGCAGCTGGCGGAAAAGGTCAAGGCCCCCATCGGTCACGCGCTCGGCGGCAAGATGTACATCCAGTACGATAACCCGTTTGACGTGGGCATGTCCGGCCTTTTGGGTTACGGCGCCGCGCATGAGGCCACCCATGAGGCAGACCTGCTGATCCTCTTGGGCACGGACTTCCCATATAACGACTTCCTGCCTAAGGGCAATGTGGCACAGGTGGATATCAACGGTGCCCATATCGGCCGCCGCACCAAGATCTCCTACCCCGTGACCGGTGACGTTGCCGCCACCATCGACAACATCCTGCCGCACGTGGAGGAGAAGAAGGACCGCTCCTTCTTGGATAAGATGCTGAAGAAGCACTACGACAAGCTGGAGCACGTCGTGGAGGCTTATACCTCCAACGTGGAAAAGCACACCCCGATCCACCCCGAGTACATTGCGGATCTCATTGACCAAGAGGCCGACGATGACGCCATCTTCACCGTCGATACCGGCATGTGCAACGTTTGGGGCGCGCGCTACATCACCCCGAATGGCAAGCGCGAGCAGATCGGCTCCTTCCGCCACGGCACCATGGCAAACGCCCTGCCGCAGGCCATCGGCGCGCAGCAGGCTAATCCTGGCCGCCAAGTCATTACCTTCTCTGGCGACGGCGGGCTGTCCATGCTCATGGGCGAGCTGCTGACGGTCAAGCTGCACCAGCTGCCGGTCAAGATGTTCGTGTTCAATAACTCCTCGCTGGGCATGGTCAAGCTGGAGATGCTGGTAGGCGGCATCCCAGAGCACGAGACCGACCACGAGTCCGTGGACTTTTCCAAGATCGCAGAAGCCGCCGGCATCAAGACCTTCCGAATCGAGGATCCGAAGCAGGCTCCGAAGCAGATCAAGAAGGCCTTGGCTTATAACGGCCCTGCGCTTATCGATGTCGTCACTGACCCCAACGCCCTGTCCCTGCCACCGACGCTGACCTTCGATCAGCTCCTGGGCTTCTCCAAGGCCGCTACCCGCACCGTCTTCGGCGGCGGCGTGGGCTCCATGCTGTCCATGGCCAAGTCCAACCTGCGCAATATCCCGCGCCCGCAGGACTTCTAAGCTATAACTGCCAAATAGCGCGCTAGCCACGCTTCCTTTTTCTTACCGCGGATTCCGTTCCACGGTTGGGAAGGGGAAGCGTGGCTTTTTTGCTTTCACAGGTTTCAGTCAGAAACTTATCAGTAGGCTAGAAACTGGGTTTGCCATGATGGTTTAGTGAAGCTTGCACGCACGCAGGTGTGCAGATGACAGGAAGTAATAGGAGCTACAGGACGCATGGAAGACAATAAACTTGCCAAAGTCCTCGTCGTTGATGACGAGCCGAATATCGTGGAGCTTTTGACGGTATCGTTGAAGTTCCAAAATTTTGAGGTCTACAGCGCCAACTCGGGCAATGAGGCCCTGCGCGTGGCGCGCGAGGTCAACCCGGATGCCTACATTTTGGACGTCATGATGCCGGGGATGGACGGTTTTGAGCTCTTGGGCAAGCTGCGCCAGGAAGGCCTGGATGGCCCAGTGCTGTACCTGACCGCCAAGGACGGCGTGGATCAGCGCATTCACGGCCTGACCATCGGCGCAGATGATTACGTCACCAAACCCTTTAGCCTCGAAGAGGTCATCACCCGCCTGCGCGTGATCATGCGCCGCGGCGGTGCCGCCGAGGAGTCTTCTAACGACGCCACCATGAGCTATGCCGATCTGACCTTGAATGACGATACCCACGAGGTCACCAAGGGCGGCGAGCTCATTGAGCTTTCTCCCACGGAATTCAACCTCCTGCGCTACCTCATGCAAAACAAGGAAGTGGTGCTCTCCAAGTCCAAGATCCTGGACAACGTCTGGCACTATGACTTCGGCGGCGATGGCAACGTCGTGGAATCCTATATTTCTTACCTGCGCCGCAAGATCGATACCGGCGATACGCAGCTTATCCACACCGTGCGCGGCGTTGGCTATGTGCTGCGCACCCCGCGATCCTAAACTGACGTTTTATAATGGCAGATTCACAGGAGAACCCCGCTGCGGGAAGGACCGCGCAGTCCCAGCCCCAGCAGCCGCAGCAGCCGCCAAAGAAGTGGCATGAGCAGCTGGATCAGCTGCCACAGCAGGGGCAGGGAAAGAAAAAGAAGCGCTCCAAGCGCGACTACATCAAGCAGATTCCGCAGGCGATGCCCCTGCGCACCTGGCTTGTGGTTCTCCTCGTGGTCATCTCCGGCCTCGGGTTGACGGGTTCGTCCTTTGCCGTGAACTCGATCATGCGCAACGTGCTGTATAACAACGTCGATAGCGAACTGCGCTCAGCGTCGTCTTCCTGGGCACGCGATGTGGGCAATGACTTCTTTTTAGGTGATCACACCAAGCGCCCGCCCACGGAATACGTGGTGCTCAATTACCTTCCGGATGGCACCATTCGCTATTCGGGGCCCACGTCCACCACCCCGGACGTGGAGGGCGTTCCCTTGGGCGGGTACCCCACGACGGTGGGCTCGATTGAAAATAACACCAAGTGGCGCGCGCTGGCCTTTGCGGATTCCAATGGCGTTATCACCGTCATTGCCAAGGACATGACCCATGAAAAGGAGATCCTGCACGGCCTTGCCATGGTGCAGGTATCCATTGCAGCGATTGCCTTGGCAGCCATGGCCGGCGTGGGCTTCTGGTTTATCCGTAGGGCGTTGCGGCCGCTGCGGGTGGTGGAATCGACGGCATCGGAAATCGCGGCCGGCGATCTGGACAAGCGCGTGCCTGAATGGCCGCTGCATACGGAGGTTGGCCAATTGGCCGCCGCGCTCAATATCATGCTGGGCCACCTGCAGCGCTCGGTCGTTACGGCGCAGGAAAAAGAGGAACAGATGCGCCGCTTTGTCGGCGATGCCTCCCACGAACTGCGCACCCCGCTGACCAGCCTGCGCGGTTACACGGAGCTCTATCGCTCCGGGGCGACAAACGATGTCGATCTGGTCTTTTCCAAGATCGATAAGGAATCCAAGCGCATGTCGCTGCTGGTAGAGGATCTGCTTGCGCTTACCCGCGCGGAAGGAACGCGTCTAGACCTGCGGCCGGTGGACCTTCTGGAACTTTCCCTTTCGGTGGGATCGTCCGCGCGCGCTGCCTTCCCCGAGCGCGAGGTCAAGGTGGTCAATAATGCGCAGTCCATCCCCGTGGTCAATGGCGATGCAGACCGCCTCCACCAAGTTCTGCTCAACTTGATTACCAATGGGCTGCGCCACGGCGGCGAGGATGCCACGGTCACCCTGCAGTTGCGCCGCGACAACAAGGACATCCTTGTGGATGTCATCGATGACGGCAAGGGAATGTCGTCCGAGGACGCCGCCCACATCTTCGAGCGCTTCTACCGCGCGGATTCCTCGCGCACGCGCGATACCGGCGGATCCGGTTTGGGCCTTGCCATCGTGCATTCCTTGGTGGAACAGCACGGCGGCAGCATCAGCGTGGACTCCAAGTTGGGCCAGGGCACCACCTTTACGGTGCGCCTGCCCGCGCTGGAGGAACCAGAGGATTAGTCCTCGCGGTAGCCATCCTCGTTGGTGCCTAGGTGCTGGCGGATGCGCGCGGCCGCCTCATCCATGGCGGCATCGTCGGTGTCCTCGGCGGCATAGGCCTTGGAAAAGTCGTACTCTTCCATCTTCTCGGTGGGGAAGAGGTGGATGTGGGTGTGCGGCACATCGAAGCCGGCGATGACGTAACCGGTGCGCGGGGTGTCGTACGCGTTCTTGATGGCCTCACCGATTTCCAGGGCCACCTCGTTCAGGTGCGCCCAGGTCTGCGGATCCAGGTCGGTCCACTTATCCACTTCCTCTACGGGCACGACCAGGGTGTGGCCGTAGCGCAGCGGCTCGATGGAGAGAAATGCCACGCAGGTCTTATCGCGGTAGACAAAGCGGGCGGGTAGGTCACCAGTGATGATTTTGCTAAATACAGAAGCCATAGCTGCCAGGCTACCCCCAGCTATGATAGTGGGCATGCGCATTCTCGTAATTGGCTCGGGCGGCCGTGAACACGCCCTCGTGAAAGGACTGCACGCTGATCCACAGGCTACGGAGATCCACGTCGCGCCCGGCAGCGCGGCCATGGAACCGCTGGCTACCCTGCACCCGGAATACTCCCAGGTAGATGATCCAGAACGCATGGTGGAACTGGCCCGGGAGATCGCTGCCGAGCTCGTGGTCATCGGCCCTGAGGTGCCGCTGGTCGCCGGCGTGGCGGATGCGCTGCGCGCAGCAGGCATCGCCGTCTTTGGGCCGAATAAGGACGCGGCCCAAATTGAAGGCTCCAAGGCCTTTGCCAAGGAAGTCATGGAAGCCGCTGGGGTCAAGACGGCCCGCGCGGAGCAGCTGCGCCCAGGCGCTAGCGATACCGATATTGAGGCCGCGCTGGATAATTTTGGCCCGCAGTTCGTGGTCAAAGATGATGGGCTGGCAGGTGGCAAGGGCGTGGTAGTCACCGGCGAGCGCGCCGCCGCCCGCGCGCATGTAGATGCGGTCTTAGGCGCCGGCAATCCGGTGCTCTTGGAATCGTTCCTCGACGGCCCCGAGGTATCGCTATTTTGCCTTGTCGATGGCGAGACCGTCGTGCCGCTGTTGCCCGCCCAGGACCACAAGCGCGCCTACGATAACGACGAAGGCCCCAATACCGGCGGCATGGGCGCGTACACACCGCTGCCGTGGCTGGGCAAGGACGACGTGCAGCGCATCGTCGACGAGGTATGTACCCCGGTTGCCAAGGAAATGGTGCGCCGCGGCACCCCCTATTCCGGCCTGCTCTATGCCGGGCTAGCTTGGGGCGACGAGGGCCCAGCGGTGGTGGAATTTAACTGTCGCTTTGGTGACCCAGAAACCCAAGCGGTGCTCTCGCTCCTACAGTCCCCGCTGGCGCAAGCGCTCAACGCCACTGCCACCGGCACGCTGGCAGAACTCGAGCCCCTTCAGTGGGAAGATGGCTATGCCATCACCGTGGTCATGGCAGCCGAGGGATACCCCGCCTCGCCCCGCAAGGGCGATGCCATCACGGGCGAGGGCCTCGAGGATCCAGAGCGCGTGCTGCACGCCGGCACGAAACGCTCCAATGGGGTATTCCAAAGCAATGGTGGCCGCGTGCTCAACGTGCTGGGCAAGGGAGACACGCTAGATGCCGCGCGCGAGAATGCCTACGCCACCGCCCAGGGAATTGAGTTTGCGGGCGGGTTTGTCCGGAGGGACATCGGCAAGCGCGCAGCAGCCGGGGAAATTTCTATCTAGCAAGTAGCCACGGGGGAGGGCAGGCATGGAATAATAAGCCACGTGGCTGAGAAGAAGAATATCCCCAATGTCCTGTCCTCCCGTTATGCTTCTGCAGAGCTTGCCAATATCTGGAGCGCGGAGCATAAAATCATCCTCGAGCGCAAGCTGTGGATCGCCGTGATGCACGCCCAGAAGAACTTGGGCGTGGACATCCCAGCCAAGGCCATTAGCGCGTACGAAGCCGTGATCGAGGACGTAAACCTCGAATCGATTGCTGAGCGCGAGCGCGTCACCCGCCACGATGTGAAGGCACGCATCGAAGAATTCAATGCGCTGGCCGGCTACGAGCACATCCACAAGGGCATGACCAGCCGCGATCTCACCGAGAACGTGGAGCAGCTGCAGATCCACACCTCGCTGGAAATCATCCGGGATAAGGCCATCGCCGTGGTCTCGCGCATCGGCCGTCACGCCGCCGAGTACCAATCCCTAGTTATGGCTGGGCGCTCGCACAACGTGGCCGCGCAGGCCACCACGCTGGGCAAGCGCTTTGCCACCGCCGGCGATGAAATGCTGCTGGCCATCGAGCGCGTGGAAGACCTGCTTTCGCACTACCCGCTGCGCGGCATCAAGGGCCCCATGGGCACCTCGCAGGACATGCTCGATCTCATGGGCGGTTCCGAGGATAAGCTCGCCTCCCTAGAGACCAATATCGCGGATTACCTGGGCTTTCGCCGCATCTTCAACTCCGTGGGCCAGGTGTACCCGCGCTCGCTGGATTTCGATGCCATCTCTTGCCTCGTCTCCCTGGGCACCGCCCCGGCATCGCTGGCCACCACCATCCGCCTGATGGCCGGCAACGAGACCGTCACCGAGGGCTTCAAGGAAGGCCAGGTCGGCTCGTCCGCCATGCCGCACAAGATGAACGCCCGCTCCTGCGAGCGCGTGACCGGCCTGCAGGTCATCCTGCGCGGCTACCTCACCATGGCCGCAGACCTCGCCGGCAGCCAGTGGAACGAGGGCGATGTCTCCTGCTCGGTGGTGCGACGCGTTGCGCTTCCCGATGCCTTCTTTGCCATCGACGGCCAATTCGAAACCTTCCTCACCGTTCTCGATGAATTCGGCGCCTTCCCCGCCATGATCGACCGCGAGCTGGAGCGCTACCTGCCCTTCCTCGCCACCACCCGCATCCTCATGGCTGCGGTGCGCGCCGGGGTGGGCCGCGAGACCGCCCACGAGGTGATCAAGGAAAACGCTGTGGCCGTGGCGCTGAATATGCGCGAAAATGGCGGCAACCAGGACCTGGTCCAGCGCCTCGCCGCAGACGACCGCCTGCCCATGGACGAGGCCGAGCTCGAAAGGGTCCTCGAGGATAAGCACGCCTTCATCGGCGCCGCCGAATCCCAGGTCTCGCAGGTCCTGAACCGCATCAAGTCCCTCGTGGGCGAGCACCCGAAGGCCGCTGCCTATACGCCGGGCGAAATCCTCTAGCGTTGTGCGCGGGCTTACGTGCCCGCGCACGCCCGCGCACGCCCGCGCGTTATGATGAGGACCATGCGTCCTGAGCTTTCTTCTTATACCCATGTAGCCTCCGGTAAGGTCCGCGATATTTACGATGTGGATGACACCACCCTGCTGATGGTGGTCTCTGACCGCATCTCCGCCTACGACTTTGCCTTGGAACCGGCCATCCCGGACAAGGGCCGGGTCCTCACGGCCACCTCGAAGTTCTTCTTTGATGCCATCGATTTTCCCAACCACCTCGCCGGACCGCTCGATGATGAGCGCATTCCGGAAGAGTGCTTGGGTCGCGCCATGGTGGTCAAGAAACTAGACATGTTGCCCTTTGAGTGCGTGGCGCGCGGTTTCCTTACCGGTTCCGGTTTAAAGGAATACCAGGCCGACGGCACAGTGTGCGGCATCGAGCTGCCCGCCGGCTTGGTGGAGGCCTCCCGCTTGCCCGAGCCCATTTTCACCCCAGCCACGAAGGCTGAGCAGGGCGATCATGATGAGAACGTTTCTTTCGAACACGTGGCAGACAAGCTTGGCCGCGAGCGCGCCGAGGAACTGCGCGCGGCTACCTTGCGCATTTACGCCAAGGCCGCCCAGCTTGCGGAAGAGAAGGGCATAATCTTGGCCGATACCAAATTCGAGTTCGGCCTCGATGCGGATGGCACGCTTGTGCTTGCCGATGAAGTCCTCACCCCCGATTCCTCCCGCTACTGGCCCGCTGATTCCTACGTGGAAGGCGAGGTCCAGCCCTCCTTTGATAAGCAGTATGTGCGCGATTGGCTAACTTCTGATGCCTCCGGCTGGGATAAGTCCTCTGAGACCACCCCGCCCGCGCTTCCCGATGACGTCGTTTCCGCCACCCGCCTGCGCTACATCGAGGCCTACGAAAAGCTATCGGGTGAGCGCTTCGCGGACTTCCTCGCGCCTCGTTCCTAGCCAGTCGGGCCCGTCTAGGGCGGACTGGGCAACCGCGCGGTAGCTGGTTGCCCACGGCTGTTTCCCGCCGCTGTTGCCTGCCGCTGGGGCATAACCGGTGACGCGTACAGTGGTAGGGCATGAGTGATGAAAAGACGACCGCACCGGTAGCCCCAGTCCACCCCGTAAAGCGTGAATTTCACGGCCGCGAATTCGTGGATAATTACGAGTGGCTGCGCGATAAGCAATCGCAGGAAACCCTGGATTACCTCAACGCCGAAAATGATTACACCGCGGCGCATACCGGGCACTTGGATGCGATGACGGAAAATATCTTCCAAGAGATTAAATCCCGCATTAAACAAACCGATATGTCCGTGCCAGCGCGCCGCGGCAAGTACTGGTACTACGGCCGCTCTGAAGAGGGCAAGAACTACGGCTATTCTTGCCGCATCCCGGTAGAAGAGGGCAGCGATCCCTGGACCGCACCGGTGATTCCGGAAGAAGGCAGCCCAGAAGGCGAAGAGATTATCCTGGACGCCAATGCCCTGGCAGAGGGAAAGGATTTCTTCGCCCTTGGTGCGGCCTCCATTTCAGATTCCGGCCGCTACCTGGCCTATTCCGTGGACTTTGCCGGCGACGAGCGCTTTGAGCTGTCCATTAAGGACCTCGACACGGGAGAGCTTCTAGAAGATCACCTCACGGGCATTTTCTATGGCGCTACCTGGGCGGGCGACGGCTACATCTTTTACTCCACGGTGGATGATGCTTGGCGCCCGGATGCGGTGTGGCGCCATAAGGTAGGCACCGAGCAGTCCGCGGATGTGCGCGTCTTCCACGAGGCGGATGAGCACTTTAACGTGGGCATCGGCAGTGCTCGGTCCGATAAATACCTTTTCATCGGGGTAGGCTCGAAGATTACCTCGGAAGCCTGGGTGCTGGATACGGATAACCCCGAAGGCGAATTCCGCCCGCTGTGGAAGCGCGAGACCGGCGTGGACTATGACGTAGACCATGCCGTAGTGGGCGGCGAAGACTACTGGATTGTCACCCACAACGCCACCGGCCCGAACTTCGCGGTGGGCTATGCCAAAGTGGATGCGGAACTTCCCGCCCTGCGCGATCTGCCGGAGCTTCTGGTATACGATGACACCACCCGCATCGAAGGCGTGGATACCTACCGCGACCACATGGTGGTGGGCTACCGTCGCGGTGGCATAGGCCGGGCCGCCATCATGCGCGTTGGCGATGACTTTGGGGAATTCGAAGAACTCAACTTCAACGAGGAACTCTTTACCGTCACCGTGGACGGGAACCCGGAATGGGACGCGCCGGTAGTCCGCGTGAATTACGTGTCTTATATTCAGCCCGCGCAGCTTTTCGATTACCGCGTGGATACCGGCGAGTACACGCTGTTAAAAGAACAAGAAGTCCCCGGTGGCTATGATCCGGATGATTACGTGGCCTACCGCATCTGGTCGACCTCCAACGATGGCACCAAGATCCCAGTCTCTGTGGTGCACCGTTCCGACTTGGACCGCACCAAGCCCAACCCGACGCTGTTGTATGGCTACGGATCCTACGAGGCCAGCATGGACCCGTACTTCTCCGCGACCCGGCTATCGCTCATGGACCGCGGCATGATTTATGCGGTTGCCCACGTGCGCGGCGGCGGCGAGATGGGACGTAAGTGGTACGACGACGGCAAGATGCTGCAGAAGAAAAACACCTTCACCGATTTCATCGCGGTGGCCGATGATCTTATCGAGCGCCGCGTGACCACCTCGGACCAAATGGTGGCCGAAGGCGGGTCTGCCGGCGGCATGCTTATGGGCGCCGTGGCGAATATGGCCCCTGACCGCTTTACCGCCATCCAAGCCGTCGTCCCCTTCGTGGATCCGCTGACCTCGATGCTCATGCCGGAGCTTCCCCTTACCGTTCCCGAGTGGGAAGAGTGGGGCGATCCGTACCACGATCCGGAATACTACGACTACATGAAGTCTTACTCGCCCTACGAGAATGTGGAGGCCAAGGACTATCCGGACATCTTGGCTATTACCTCGCTGAACGATACCCGCGTGCTGTACGTAGAACCGGCAAAGTGGATCGCTCAGCTGCGCGCTACCGCCACCGGCGGCGAGTTCCTGCTCAAGACGGAGATGGCCGCCGGGCACGGGGGTGTATCCGGCCGCTACGATAAGTGGCGCCAAAACGCCTTCGAATACGCCTGGACCATAAATAAGGCCACCGGCCTGACGGAGTAATACCGCAACGAAGTCGTGTGCTGGCGGGCACCCTGGCCAGCGTTCTGGCCAGCGCGCGGATTTGGCGGTATTGTGCGATAATTTGAGCTATGACTAGCCACCTTCTGGTTTCTATCTCCAGTATTTTTGAGGACACTCGGAAGCAGGCTACAAGCTTCCTGTCGGTTCTGGACCGGGAGGAAATCCCCGTCTCCCTGCTCATCGCCCCGCATATTGATGGCAATTGGCACCTGGCCAAGGATAAGGACACCCAACAGTGGCTCAAGGATCAAGCGGCCGCTGGCCGTCCGCTTATCCTCAATGGTTTTGACCAAGCAGTGCAAGGCCGCCGCGCGGAGTTTGCCAACCTCAATTCGCACGAGGCGAAGCTGCGCTTAGCCGGTGCGACCCGGCAGATGGCGCAGATTGGTTTCGAACCCACCATCTTCGCGCCCCCGCGCTGGCGCATGTCTCCCGGAACTTTGCAGGTCCTGCCCAAATTCCCCTTTGAAGCGGCGGCTTCTACCCGTGGCATCCTGGAGGTGCCGACCGGCAAATTCCACCAAGCCCGCAACCTTTCTTTTGGTGAGGGCTTCGGTTCTGCCAAGTGGTGGCGCAAAAACATCATCCGCGCGGCAGAGCGCTCCGCCCAGCGCGGCAATACCGTGCGCCTTTCCATCTCCGCCCGCAACCTGGATGACCGCAAGGTCATTAAGGACTTTGTAAAGGCTGCTCGCCGCGCCCTCGACGCGGGCGCTACTCCCGCTGATTACAGTATTTACCTGCCGCGTTAGTTCGGTTGACGCCTTATAGTAGATCACATGAAACGAACAGATGAACTAACAACGCAACAGGCGGCAGACTTTCTGAATGTCTCTCGGCCGCGTGTCATCGAGCTCATGGATGAGGGAACCTTGAAGGGGCATACAGAAGGCGCCTACCGCCATCTGTATGCCTCCAGCGTGCAGGACTTTAAACGCCAGAGAGACCTTAAGCAGCGTGCTGCGGCTGACGAGCTCGCAGTGCTCTCTGACGAGATGGGCCTGTACGAGTAAGCGGAGCCTACTTATTCAGGCGAGTGATGAAATCCTTCGCCTGCTGCGGGAGCATGCCCCAGATGCCAGCGGGGATGATCTTCTGCAGGTTGCCGGTGGCCGCCATGAAGCCGGGGATGGCGAGCAGGCCACCTAGGATGGCGAAGCCGATAATGGCGCCGGTGCCAAGTGAGCTAGAGCCGAACCCGAAGCCTGGGCCATCGGTATTGTCGTCTTGGTTGGCATCGTTGCCCTGATCGCCGTCGTCGGTGGATTCATCCTCACCCAGGGTGAAACCGACCTTGACAGGGTCGTGGTCGGAGGCGCGGAACGGGGAGTCGTCGTAGAAATCCACGGCGTTGTAGTTGCGGCGGGAGTACTCAAAGGCAACGGGTTCGTCGGCGTTGATGTTCCACACTTGGGCATCGTCAAGCGCGCCCGAAGCAACCTCATTGGCTAGGACGTGGTCCAAGGTGCCGAGCAGGCCGCCGAACTGGTAGGAGGTATCGGCGCCGTACTTTTCCGCAGGCACGGTGAAGCCATCGTTGCGGAAGACATCGAGCGCGGTTTCGTGGGTGTAGGTATTGAAATCACCCAGGGCGAAAAGCGGCTTATCCTTCCAATCGTCCTGCTTGTGCAGGGCATCGAGCACGGCCTGGGCCTGGGCATTGCGGACGTTGGGGTTATTGCCCTGGCCATCGCCGGAATCCTCATCGCCCTTGGCCACCGAGCCCTTGGACTTGAAGTGGTTGGCCACGGCGACGAAGGACTCGTCATCGCTATTGAGCGGCTGGAATTCTTGGGCCAGCGGCTCGCGGGCGGTGCCGGAAAAGCGCGGATCCTGGAAGATGCGGGATTCGCCTACGGGCTTGACCACGTCCTTGTGGTAGATGAACGCGGTGCGGATAACATCGGGGTGCTCAGGGACTTGCTCCTTGGACGGGGAGGGAACGAATGCCCACTTCTCGGTGCCCGCGGCCTCGTTGAGTTTTTCGGTCAGGCGTTTCAGCGCCTTATCGCGCTGGCCAAAGTCCCCAGTTACGGCGTAGCCATCTTCGATTTCGGAAAGGCCAATGACATCGGCATCCAGGCCATTGATGGCGGCGACGATCTTGCGCTCTTGGTCCTTTAACGCGGATTCGGTATAGGCGCCGCGGGTCTTGCCGCGGTTGACGGTGACCTTATTGCCCGCGCGGTCGGTATAGGCGCTGCCACCGAATTCCTCACCCAGGGAGGTGAAGTAATTCAGCACGTTAAAGGCGCCGATGGTGTATTCGCCCTTGACGTCATCGACGGCGTGCAGCTCCGCATCGCGGGATTCTTCCCAGGAAATCGGGAGATCGGCGCCGGCGGTATCACCGGTGACTGGCTCGGTGGGCTGGAAGCGCCACTGTTCGTGGGAGTAGCCCACGATGACCGGGTGCTGGAATTCGACGGTATCGGTGGTGCGCAGGGACTTGATGGTCTTGCCGTCATCTTGGGCGATATAGGGCAGCGGGGTGTCCTTATCGGTCCTCAAATAATCGCGGGTGCGGCCATCATCCAAGGTGACGAGCTTTTCTGCATTATCCTTGGCCAGTTTTTGCAGCTCGGAATCGGGCTCGGTGGAAGGGGAGTGGACATCGGAAGGCTGGCGGAAGGCCTCATCGCCTGGGGCAAGGCCGACCTCGCCGTACTGGTTGAGCGAGTAGTTATTGGTCACGGTGTGCGCGCCGGGCTGGATGAGCATGTGCTCAAAGGGCTCGCGGGCGCCGTCGCCTTGCGGAAGCTCGTCCACCGCGAGCGGGGTGACCTCTTCCAACGGAGTATCGAGCTGCTTAAGGGCAGAAGCGGTGACCTGGGTGGCGCCGTAGTACTCGGATACCTGGCCGGTGACCTCTACGGAATCGCCGATGCTCGGGTATTTATCGGAGCCCTTTTTGCCCATGTGGACAAATAGCGCCTGGGAGGCATCGGTGGCTTCTTGGCCGGTGCCGCCGGTTTGGATGGTAAAGCCGTTCAGGCCACCCTCGCTCCACACGCCGGTGACAACGCCCTGGGTAGCAACGTTCTTGCCCTCGAGTGGGGAGGCATCGCCGGTGCCTTGGATTTCAGCAATCGGGGTAATGCCCTCGGGCGCGGGAAGGTTCTCGGAATCACCGGAACCGCCCGAGTCACCCGAGCCACCCGGTTGCGGGGCCGGGGACTCGTTGCCAGAGTTGGTAGGAGACGGCGCACCGATGGTGAAGTCCGCGGAGTTGTCATCGGTATCGGTGCCCGCCGCGTTGCGGGAGGCAGAAATGTCATTGGACAGCGCGCCGGTGGCAGCGCCTTCAAACTTGGAGGCGGCGCCGTAACCTACGAGGTCGATGGTGTTACCGGTGGCATCGGCAAGCTGCACCGAGCCCTTCGTGCCGGACATATTTACTTTGCCTTCCGCATCCGGGGTGGGAAGCGCCTGGGCCTGGCCATTGCCGGCGGCAGCCTGTACCAGGTAGTAACCGTGGGCAGCGATGGTGCCGGACAGCGTTATCTTGCCGCCGCTATTGCCGTTGGAGGCAAAGTACTCCACGGACCAGCCGGTGAGATCGATTGCGGCATCGGTGGGGTTATAAAGCTCGATGAAATCATTGGAAAAGCTCGAACCCTTGTTTCCGCCACCGCCGTAGACCTCAGAGATGACCGCGGTGGAATTATCCGGGGCGGCCAAGGCGGTAGGCACCGCAATGGATAGGGAGAGGGTGGAGAAACCGGCAGCGAGGGCTACTCTGCCAAGGCGGCGAAGAGCCATAGAAGTCACCTTAATCATAGAAAAAGTTGTCATGGACGCCTTTTATTTTTACTCGCTGAACAATCGGTGTACCCGGGACGGCAATGGGCGGGTTTCGCGCGAGCAGGCGGTGAAACCTGGGTGCCGCGCAAAATTCGTTTTCCTGTTGGTGGTAATTTACGCGGAGTTTGCTTTACCGGGGTGAAAACCCTGCAGTGGGGGTATATCTAGGGATTGGGCGGGGGTATGACTACACTGAATCGGGCAGACCTAAGCCCCATACAGTAAGGCAAAAATTTCATGGCTCGTGTAGTTGTCAATGTCATGCCCAAGGCGGAAATTCTGGATCCGCAGGGCCAAGCTGTCGTCCGCGCATTGGGTCGCATCGGAGTATCCGGTGTCAGCGATGTGCGCCAAGGAAAGCGCTTCGAACTCGAGGTAGATGATTCCGTTACCGCAGAGGAACTGGATAAGGTGGCAGAAACGCTGCTGGCTAATACCGTCATCGAGGACTACGAGGTTACGCAGCTGGAGGTCAAGTAAGTGACCGCAAAAATCGGAGTAATCACCTTCCCCGGCACCTTGGATGATGTGGATGCCGCCCGCGCAGCCCGCACCGCCGGCGCCGGGGTCATTAACCTCTGGCACGCAGATGCTGATCTGCACAGCGTGGACGCGGTAGTCGTGCCGGGCGGTTTTTCCTATGGTGACTACCTGCGCTCGGGCGCTATTTCGGCGCTCGCCCCCGTCATGCGCAGCGTCATCGACCGCGCCAAGGCGGGAATGCCGGTGCTCGGCATTTGCAATGGTTTCCAAATCTTGACTGAAGCAGGCCTCTTACCGGGCGCATTGACCCGGAATAAGGGCCTGCATTTTCATTGCACCGATACTTACCTGGAGGTGGAGCACTCCACCACGGCCTGGACCAGCGAGTTTGAAAAGGGCCAAAAGATTTTGGTGCCCGCCAAGCACGGTGAGGGCCGCTTCCAAGCAGGCGATGACGATATCGCTCGCATCGAGGGCGAAGGCCGCGTGGTCTTCCGCTATACCGATAATTACAACGGCTCCATCAATGGCATTGCTGGGGTAAGCGATGAGACCGGCCGGATTGTGGGCCTCATGCCGCACCCCGAGCACGCCATTGACCCGCTGACCGGCCCATCCACCGACGGATTGGGACTATTCGTATCCGCCATCAAGGCCGTCGCGGAAGCGCCGGCGGTTTAAGGAGGCCACCTACATGACCGTTTCTAATGACACCGTAGACAAGGCGCAGTCCACCCCGGATGAGCAGCAGCCGTACGTTGAGCTCGGCCTGAAGGATGACGAATACCAGCGCATCCACGATATTCTGGGCCGGCGCCCCACCGACGCGGAGCTGACCATGTACTCCGTGATGTGGTCCGAGCACTGCTCCTATAAGTCTTCCAAGACGCACCTGCGCTACTTTGGTGAGACCATGACGGAGGAGATGGGGGAGAAGATCCTCGCCGGCATTGGTGAAAACGCCGGCGTGGTGGACATCGGCGATGGCAATGCGGTGACCTTCCGCGTGGAATCGCACAACCACCCCTCCTACGTGGAGCCCTACCAGGGCGCGGCCACCGGCGTGGGCGGCATCGTCCGCGACATCATGGCCATGGGGGCGCGCCCGATTGCCGTGATGGATCAGCTGCGCTTTGGGCCTGCCGATGCCCCCGATACCAAGCGCGTGCTACCCGGCGTCGTCTCCGGCGTGGGCGGCTACGGCAACTCCTTGGGCCTGCCCAATATTGGCGGAGAAACCGTCTTTGATGAAACCTATGCGGGAAACTCGCTGGTCAATGCCCTGTGTGTGGGCACGCTCAAGGTCGATGACCTCAAGCTCGCCTTCGCCTCCGGCACTGGCAATAAGGTCATGCTCTTCGGTTCCCGCACCGGCCTGGATGGCATCGGCGGCGTATCCGTACTGGCCTCCGATACCTTTGAAGACGGCGCGGAGCGCAAGCTTCCTGCCGTGCAGGTGGGCGACCCCTTCGCGGAAAAGGTGCTTATCGAATGCTGCCTGGACCTCTACCACGCCGGTGTTGTGGTGGGCATCCAGGACTTGGGCGGTGCCGGCCTGGCGTGTGCCACCTCTGAGCTGGCCGCGTCCGGCGATGGCGGCATGGAGGTCAACCTCGATGCCGTGCCGCTGCGCGCGGAAAACATGACCGCCGCGGAAATCCTCGCCTCCGAGTCCCAGGAGCGCATGTGCGCCGTCGTGGCACCGGAAAACGTGGAGAAGTTCCGCGAAATCTGTGAGCACTGGGAGGTCACCTGTGCCGAAATCGGTGAGGTTAGTGAGGGTGACCACCTGGTCATTCGCCACCAGGGCGAGGTCGTGGTCGATGCGCCGGCTGGCACCATCGCGGATGAAGCGCCGGTGTACGAGCGCCCTTACGCCCGCCCCGAGTGGCAGGATGAGCTGCAGAAATACCAGGGCACGGACAAGCGCGGCCTGGTGGAATCCCTGCAGAAGCTCGTCTCTTCGCCCTCGCTGTGCTCGCGCGATTTCATCATGAACCAGTATGACCGCTACGTGCGCGGCAATACCGTCCAGTCCCACCACGCGGACGCGGGAGTGCTGCGCATCGATGAGGAAACCGGCCGCGGCGTCGCCGTTTCCGCCGATGCTTCTGGCCGCTACACCAAGCTGGATCCGAACATGGGCGCGCGCCTGGCCCTGGCAGAGGCCTACCGCAACGTCGCGGTCACCGGCGCCAAGCCCGTTGCGATTACCAACTGCCTGAATTACGGCTCGCCGGAAAACCCGGACGTGATGTGGCAGTTCCGCGAATCCGTACATGGGCTTGCCGATGCCGCCGTTGAACTTTCTATCCCCGTCTCCGGCGGCAACGTCTCCTTCTACAACCAGACCGGCTCCGAGCCCATCCTGCCCACCCCGGTCGTGGGCGTGCTCGGCGTTATCGATGATGTGCACAAGGCCATTGGCAATAACCTGGGCACCGTCAATGAGAAGGAAGTCCTCATCGCCTTGGGTGAGACCAAGGATGAGTTCGGCGGTTCCATCTGGCAGCTGGTCAGCGCCGAGGGCGCCGATAAGGACAACCTCAATGGCCTGCCGCCGCAGGTGGACATGGCCAATGAGAAGCGCCTTGCGGACTTCTTCCACGGCAACGATTTGCTCACCGCCGCGCACGATGTCTCCGAGGGCGGCCTGGCCGTCGCCGCCTTTGAAATGGCGAAGCGCGCTGGTGCGCTTGCCGATGCCGCCGGCCTCGGCCTCGACCTTGATCTCGCCGCCGTGCACGAGGACGCCTTCACCGCGGCCTTCTCCGAGTCCGCTTCCCGCGCGCTCGTGGCCACCACCGCTGACCGCGCCGATAAGGTGCTCGCCCGTGCGGCAGAGCTCGGCATCCCCGCGGCCATCGTGGGCGAGACCACCGAAACCGGTGCCCTTACCCTGGGCGGCGAATCCGTGGCCATCTCCCAGCTGGTTGAGGCATGGTCTGCCACCTTGCCTGACCTCTTCGGTCACGCCGTGGGTGCCAACTCCGTTGTGGAGTAAGCCAGCCCCTGTCACCGCTTAGCTCAAGCCCGGCTTTGGCCGGGCTTGAGGAGCATTTAGACTATCTTCGGTGATCGGGGCCGTTGCCCAATGAGCATCGCCCTTTCTCTCTGTCTCGAATCGAAATTTTTATATTAGGAGTCCCATGAGCGCGCATTCCCGCCATCAAGCCTCCGCGCCCGCATCAACAGTGCTGCGGTGGTACCACCATGGTATTGGGCTGGTGTTTGGCCTCGTGGTTGCCGTAATTTCCGCCGGAAAACTGAATTACGGTGACTGGGGTGCGCTATGGATTGCTGGATTGCTCGTCCGCGATGGAAATCGGGAGTATTTATATAGAATTGATGAACGCGATTTTGCATTGCCACGTGGTGATGTGTGGTTAGATACCATCGCCCACTCTGATGTCACTGAATTCCCGCACCCTTATGTTCACGTCCCCTTTCTCGCGGATGTGATGAGCTTGGTCGTGCGAGTCATGAGTTTTGATGTTTCCGTGATATTGCTCGCGATTGCTTCCGGTTGGGCGTTGGTGGTGCTGATAGTCTCCGCCTGGTTCTTGTGGTTTGAAGAAGAGATACCGACCATGGCCTTGCTTTTTGGAATCGTCTTGGGCTGGGCATCGATAGCTTTTCAATCATCGTTGTTTCTTGGCCAGACGAGCCCGCTGATTTTTGCGGGAGTTGCATACGGCCTTGCTGCTGCTCGCGTGCACCCAGTGCGCGCGGGAATTGCACTAGGGCTTGTATCTGCAGTGAAGCTAACCCCCATTATTCTCGTGCTCATCTGCGTGGTTTTCCCGCGGGCGCGCAAAACGGGATTGGTAGCACTCGGGACAGGAGCCGTTGCTGTACTCTACTCAATCGTCGTTTCTGGCTGGGACGTATTTACCTCTTGGTGGGATACCCTTCAGGACATCAAGGCGGCAATAATGGTCGCTCCTGTCAACGGATCGATTGCTTCCCAGCTCAGCACCAACCGCGTTGAAGATGAAAGCATTCTTGTCACTATCGTTCATGATCCTTCACTGGCTGCCAGCCTTATTCCGCCTTTTGTAGCCCTGGCATTGATTGCGCTGGTTATTATTACCGCTTTGCGGTCACAGGAGCCGTGGCGCATTGCTGCCGTCGGCATCTTTACGGTTCTTACGGCTACCTCCAATATCTTGTGGGACCATTACGTCTTGTGCGCCGTATTGCCACTGCTGGGCGTTCTGGCCCGCGGGCAGAATCGCATCATTTATGTTGTGCCGGTCTTGGGTCTCTTCTCATTCCCACCGCTGGCCAAGGCAGATTCTGATATGTGGTTGTCGTGGTCCTCGTTGATCGTCTTGGTGGGCTTCGTCATCGCACTGTGTATCGCGGAGCTAAGCCGGAAGGACGCCTTGCCTCTGCGGGACCGCCGCCTTTCCTTCAAAAAGGCGAGTTAGTAGGCGGCTTTTCTCCGCTAAAGCCGCCACCACGCCTCTCCGGAAACCGAGGACTTGAAGATCGCTGCCCGGCTGCTATCCGCCCGATGATGGTGGCACCCACTCAGTGATGGTGTATGTCCGCGGCGGTCAGGCGGTGCTGAATGCGCTTGCCGATGCCGCCGGCCTCGGCCTCGATCTCTCCGCCGTGGACGAGGATGCCTCCATCGCGGCCATCGTGGGTGAGACTTCTGAAACCGAGGCGCTTTCCTTAGGCAGCGAATCCGTGGCCATCTCCCAGCTGGTTGAGGCATGGTTCTCCACCTTGCGTGAGCTCTTCGGCTACGCCGTCGTGGGCGCTAATTCTGTTGTGGGGTAAGCCGGCCTCTAGCATCGCCTAGCTCAAGCCTGGCTTTAAGCCGGGCTTTTTGCTTTCAAGCCTGTGCAACGTAGGTACTCAATCCGTCTTTACTTGTATCCCTCTGGTTGATACAAGTAAAGAAAGAGGCCAAGGGTAGAGGGGTTCGGTGCCGAAATGAAAGCTGTAGAAATTCTGGCGCGGCTAGAATCCTTAGCGGCAAATCAGTGGGGCATTATCACTACGGCTCAGGCTCAACGCGAAGGTATTTCTCGCCTCCACATAAATCGCTTGGCAGGGAGCGAGATCCTAACGCGCGCACGCAGAGGCATCTACCTTCTTCCCTCAGTTCAGCTTGGTCCATTAACGGATGTCAGGGAAGCTTGGATATCCCTTGAACCAAATCTATTTGCGGTAGAACGTATAGACGCCGACAATAAGATCGTTGTGTCTCATGAGTCCGCAGCACTTATCCATAGCATTGGTGATTTGATTCCGAATACACAGACTTTCTCGGCTTCCTTGCGGA
The DNA here is from genome assembly GCF_046718165.1 of Corynebacterium tuingiense. Taxonomy (NCBI): domain Bacteria; kingdom Bacillati; phylum Actinomycetota; class Actinomycetes; order Mycobacteriales; family Corynebacteriaceae; genus Corynebacterium; species Corynebacterium tuingiense. The sequence goes on along the minus strand of NZ_CP177101.1, from coordinate 2,005,252 downwards.
AACAAACCAGTCAGAATGATATCCACATTTATGACGATCGTGAAATAGGGGTCGGGGATATAGAAAATATCGACGGATTGCTCGTAACCTCAGTAGAAAAGACGGTGGAGGACCTGGCCTCCCAAATAATGGAATTCAATTATTTGGCGACTCTCGTCGTGGACTCCTTGCGAAAAGAAGGCGTTCGATTAAAGAGCTTGGCAAAGCGGCTTGAACCAGTGTCAGCAGCCTATGGATTCAATTCTGGTAACGATCTTTTGGCTGCGTGTTGGGAAGAAGCAGGGGCTGACGAAGATAATGAAGAGTTCCGAGATCGCTTCTTCATCAGCGCGGGCACTGGTGTGGAGACAAGGAGTTTTAGAGACTCTCGTTAGCCGCAGAGTGCAGTGAAACGTCATAGAAGAAAATGCGCCCACTGGAGCTGCAATCACCACCACGAATTCCCAGAAACGAGGACTAACGTTGCCGGTATGAAGATCGTTGCCCGGTTGCTGTCCGTCCCGCTTGCGCTTGTCGCTTTCCTCGCACTGTGGCTTGCGGTGGCGCCGTTTACGCCGCATATTCCCTATTGGGGCGCGGGTGCGCTCATCGGCCCGCAGTATGTCGGTCCGGTTGTTATCTTTTCCCTATTTCTCCTAGTCCTTGCGGTGCTAGGAAGGTTCGGCTCCCGCAGCTTCTACGTGCCAGGCGCGTTTGCGGCGGTTGCGTTCATTGCAGGCATAGCGCTTTTTGGGACGCAGATTCACGCCGCGAAGGAGCAGGGGACCGACGTAGATATTCGCGCCGCGTTGAGTTGGGCTGGTGTGGAAAGCACCGACGAGGGTCCTGATCACACGGTGGCCTACGATTCTTTCCACGGTGAGGACCTGGATATGGATATTTATAGGCCCAATGATGGCGGCACCCACCCGGTCATGATGTACGTCCACGGCGGCGGCTGGGATCAGATGAACAAGCACTCCCAGGCATTTAATATGCGGCAGATGGCGCAGCGCGGCTACCTCGTATTATCCATCGATTACACGCTGTCCAGTTGGGAGCAGCCCACGTGGAAGGTGGCAGCGGGGCAGGTGGGCTGCGCGATGAATTGGGTCCATGCCCATGCAGCGGATTATGACGGCGACCCGGAGCGCTTCTTTATGTACGGCGAATCTGCTGGCGGACAGTTGGTGCTGAATGCGACTGCCGATGCCGCCGCGCGCCCCAACCACCTACCTCCCACCGATTGCCCTGGCACACCGGCCGTTCCCCGCGCCGTGTATGCGGATTCACCGGCCCTCGACGTCCGCCACATCTATGATTCTGACGATCCCTATGCCGCGCAGGGTTCCCGCGATACCGTGCAGAAATACCTCGGTGGAACGCCCGAGGAATATCCAGACCGTGCGGATTTCGTCACCTCGGCTACGCACCTCACCAAGGACATGCCGCCCATCAGGATAGTGCGCAGTGACAACGATCGCCTCGTCCCGCCGGAAAGCTATGACGACTTTCGCCGCATAGCGCATGAAAAGAACATCGACCTGAGCGAGTACGTGCGCCCACACGCTGACCACGCATCCGCCCTCAGCGCCCATGGAGTGTGGAATCAGCACTTGCTCCAGGCGATGCCCCAATTCTTCGCCGAGCACGATCCGCAAGCTTCTTAGGCTCCCGAAACCCCTGGGGTTATGCGTGGCTTACTTGACTGACCTTGAAATGCTCGGAAACGGTTTTGATAGCTCCGAAAGCAGCCCAAGTGACGTGGAAGAGAAGCAGGACCAGCAGGGCGGCGCTCACGGTATCCATCCAGCCCAAGCCCCACGCCAGCGCCGCGGGCTGCGTGGACAGGGTGTGGGTGCCAAGGCAGCAGGTGCCTACGGGGAAGGTGCTGGCCCACCAGCTGGGGTTATAAGACATTGGGGTATTACCCAGGGCGGCACCCCAATGCTTGGCGATGGCATAGACCGACAGCGGCACGCCTAAGCTCAGCATCGCTACACCATAGACCATGGCGCGAAAATGCCATTGGTCGCCGGCGAGTAGCTGCGCTGCGGCGGTGGACTGGCCGACCAACCCCAGTGGGATCCAAGCGGTGGCAGCGAAGTTAGTGGGAACCTTGGGGAAGGTACGCCGGTAAACGAAGGCGAATATCGGCATTCCCGTCACCCAAGCCAAGACGAAGCAGAACACGCCGATGCCGTGGATGACCGAGCTCCACTCGCCAGCGTGCGTTGCCAGCTGTGCCGAAGCAGTGGCGGAAACCATAGGTGCCACCAGCGGAAGCCCTAAGGCAAAGGCGGGATTAGTGGGATGATTGAAGAGAAGATACTTTACATACTTTAAGCAGGTAATCACGCTGAGGACGGTTCCCACGGCCCAACACACAGCGTGAATTGACCAGGCATCAAAGATGAGGGAGTAGGCGCTGCCCAAGGCAAGGATGCCCATGGAAACCATGCCCCATGCAGGCATGTCGTCGGAATGAAAACCTGGATTTCGGTACTTAATGAATCCCGCCGTGAGCGCCAAGAAGACAAGAGTTGCCACGCCGAGCATGATTTCGGCAGGGAGGCGTCCAATCACCGGGCTTAAGTGCGTATCGATGAGGGATGAGGAGATCGATAGTCCCATGAGTGCTCCCGCCCAGGCAGGCCCTAGCGGAGGAATTTTCATGTCATTCCGAACTTTTAACATTTCAGGTTATTTGCTTCCTCATGCTCGTGGGAGACTGCGCAATCCGAACGGAATTCCAATGAATAAATATACTCCTACAAGGGTCGATGATGGAGATCGGGCTTTACCCATGCGTTAATGGAAACCATGTGGCTCGTAGATGGGATGGATTCTGGCGAAAAGGATTAGATTCTCCTTTTCCTTGAAGCTCTTTACTCCCCTCAGTAGACTTACGGTAACGTAACTTAGCTCTGGTGGGAGAAAGAAGTATCGCTGTGGCTCAGATACATGCTGAAGGAACAAAAGAGGCGGGAGAGCATCCCTTGAAAGAAGGCTTGGTGCAGCGCACCTATTGGATGGCGGATCGCGGCGAGCGGCCGCTGACCCGTGGATGGGGTCATGCGCTGGCGGCGTTGCTATCGGTGATCGCCTCCACCGTTCTCATCACGTATGCGTGGATGACGCTGCACTGGTGGCAGGGTCTAGGCGTTACCGTCTATGGCCTAGGATTGGTAGGGCTTTTTGGCGTCTCGGCGCTGTACCACCGCTATCCGTGGCCTAGCCCCCGAGCGGTGCAATGGTGGCGGCGGGCGGACCACGCCACGATTGCGGTATTCATTGCCGCCACATACACCCCGTTGTGTTTGATTGCGTTATCCCCAGCGCAGGCAGCATGGATGCTCGCCATTGCGTGGGCGGGCGCGATCTTGGGCGTGATTTTGAACCTAGTGTGGATTGAGCACCCGCGGTGGCTCGATGTTGTGGTGTACCTAGCGCTGGGCTGGTTGGTGCTGCCGCTACTACCCACGCTGTGGAGCGATGCCGGCGCAGCAGTGGTCTGGCTATTGCTGGCCGGCGGCGTGGTTTACTCCGTAGGTGCGCTGGTCTATGGCTTTAAGTGGCCTGGGCGCAATGCGCGCTACTACGGCTATCACGAGCACTTCCACACCGCGACCATCGCGGCGGCAGTGGTGCATCTCGTGGCGGTATGGCAAGTGGTCGTTGGCGCTGCCTAGACCGTAATTGCCGTGTTATTGAACAGGGCAGCATGCGCCAGGATGATCAATCCTTGCCGCAAATCCGTCTGGTTAACGGTCAGCGAGAATCCGGAAAGTCTCCCACCAGTCTTGTTCGATTTCCTTGGCCTGTGGTGTGGCTAAAACTTCATCCACATCCCCGTTGAGGTCAACATTAGGCAAAAGAACTTCTGCTGGTTGTAGCGGAGGTCGCGGGGTGGGCTCGCCGGAGATCATCGCCTGGGAGAACTCTTGGAGGAGCTCGTTCCAGGCAAGGCCATGACTCAAGTCAGAAAGCCGGATCGATTCAACTCCGCCGTAAAACGCGATGATGCTATCTACTACTGCACGTTCGTATGTGCTGAGATTGTCGGACAGGCCACCGGGAACATAGGGGACCGGCCAGGGCTCTTTGGTCCCTGCTACCTGCCAGGTTTGAGTGCGCAGTTCGCGGGAAACAGGGCCATGTCGCCACGCTTGAAACTCCGCCTGGAATAATGGGCGACCCGTCCACGCCAGATGCCAGCCTTGGGAGAAGTAGCACAGCTTGTACAGCTTGAGCTTGTCCACATTGGGAATGCGCTCAGTAATGTACTGTCCAACGTCGAAAATTTCTGCCATGCTCTCCTCCTTTCAGCGTCGCGCTAAAGTATACGGCCTCATTCTGCAGTGGGAAAGAGCCTCTGTGCGTCCGTTCCCGTGGCAACTGCGGCTGCGAGCAGCATGCGGGCTTGGGGTGCGCGGAGGTTGCCGGAGGGGATGACGCCGGCATCGGCAAGCGTGGCACCGCCTCCGGCGCCGCCGTAGATGCCCTCAACGGGCCCGTGATCCACGCGGGTAGTAAGCACGACGGGAACGGACTTGGCGGCTTCCACGGCGGCATTAGCCAGATCGGGGCCGATATTTCCTGAACCCATGCCCTCAATGACGATGGCCTGTGCGCCCTTGGCCAAGGATTGCTCAATGAGATCCGCTGGGGCGCCGGGGTAGGCGGCGATGATGTCCACGCGGACATCGCCAAGCGGAGCGTACTTCAGCGGATAGGGGCGTTCTGGGAATTTCTCCTGGCTGTTGGTAGCAAAGCCATCGGCCTTTTCCGTATCAGATTTGAACGCGCCGCGGGCGGGGATAACCTTGCCGCCAAAGGCGATGAATGCGCCGTGGCCGGCATAGTCCGGGTTGGTGACAGTCTCTACCGCGGTAGCGAGGTTTTCTGGGCCGTCTGGATCATCGTCATCGAACGGGCGCATTGCGCCGGTGAGTACGACGGGCTTATCGCTGTCGTGGAAAGTATCGAGCGCAATGGCGGTTTCTTCCATGGAATCGGTGCCGTGGGTGACGATTACGCCATCGACGTCATCGCGCTCTAGCTGCTCTTGTACGGCGGTGATGATTTTATCGGTATCGGCCAAGGTCATCGCAGAAGAATCCAGGTTGGCAATGTCTTTGACCTCAAGTTCCAACTTGTCTTTGTTGAACTCGGAGTACAGCGGGTCCACCAAGTCAGAGCCCTTGACGGTGGGCACCACCGCGCCCTTGTCATCGTGGGTGCTGGCGATGGTGCCGCCGGTAGAAAGCACCACCACATGCCCCTCGATTTCGGAGCGCTGCTTGGCGTGGGAGCCGCTTGATTTGGTGGAAGTGGTGGAAGAGCTTGTGGCGGAGCTGCTGGCGCTGCTGGAGCTGGTAGCGGAACTAGAACTCGATGCCGTGGAAGATGCTTCTGAGGTCTTTTCCGCGGAGGTAGAAGAAGAGGTAGTCGTCGGCGTAGCCGAAGCCTCATCTTTATCCTCCTGGTTGGCCGGGTTCTGGCAGGAGGCCAGCAGCAGTGCGGAGGCAACTAAAGCGGCGGAGTACTGCACCTTGCGGCGCAGGCGTGGGTTAGACATATCAACTCATTTCTCTAGCGTGGTCTCTGTAACCAATTTAATACCACGCTGGTGCGCGGGCGCCGCGCAAAAGAAAATGTGCTGAAAAATTAATCCACGTGCTGGTAGTGCGGCGCCACGATGAGCGGCTTCGGGGAATATTCGCCGCGCAGCTCGCGCAAGATATTGGCGTGCTCGGCCAAGCGGATATCTTCTTCCGTCTGTGGGGTAAAGGTGCGCGCGGTCAGCGGCTGCCCGTCGCGGTCCAGGGCAATATAGGCCACGGTGGCGTGAATGGCGGTGTTGAGGTTATCGCGGCCGCCGCGGGGATCGCCGGCGCGGACGTGGATGGACATCTGCATGGAGCGGCGGTCCGTGCGCATCATGCGGGCATCGACCTCAATGAGATCGCCGATGGAAATGGGCTTATAAAAGCGGATGCCACCGGCATAGACGGCGACGGTGCGCTCGCCGGACCACTCCATGGTGCAGGCGGTGCCGGCCTCGTCGATCCACTGCATCGCGGTGCCGCCATGCACCTTGCCGCCCCAGTTGACGTCGGTGGGCTTGGCCAAAAAGCGGTTGACCATGCGCGGGGCATCGGAAGGCCCATCGTAGGTCTGCTTATCCATCTCGAGCTCGATGGCCTTGCGCAGCTCGATGCGGGATTTCGCGGCCTCGGCCACGCGCAGGTGCTCATCGGTATCGGGCACGAAGGTGGGCACCGGGGTGGTCTTATCGCTTTCGGGGTCCTTGGCCACGAAGATGACTAGGCAATCGCAAGCGCGGGTGAAAATGCCCTCGCGGGGATCAGCAGACAGCACTTCGTTGATGATGTGCATGGAGGACCGGCCGGTCATCGCGATGCGCGAGCGCACCTCCACGATGTGCCCGGAGGGAATGGGCCGGGTGAAGTGGATATGGCCCACATAGGCGGTCACGCAGTACTGCCCGGACCACTGCACGGCGCAGGCGTAGGCGGCCTTATCGATCCACTCCAGCACGCGTCCGCCATTGATGCCGGGGGCGCCGGCCATGGTGACATCGGTTGGCGATGCCATAAAGCGCAGCGTCAGGGTAGGGGACTTTTGGGTTTCCGCAGCAGCGTCAGTAGGTGACATAAACAATAAGATAACAGTAGCTATGCTGTGGCTATGCCTAAACCCGTAGATCCCGCCGCCACGCGCGCGGCCATAATCGCCATCAAGGACTGGATTCAGGACCCGGACGGGCAACAAAAGCCAGGCAGGGCCCTGCTTGCCGATGCCGTCCGTCGCACCGCCCGCACCCTCGAGGCCGACGCGCCGGGGCATTCGGTGGAGCTGCGCGTACCCCCATTTGTTGCGGTGCAGTGCATTGAAGGCCCCCGTCACACGCGCGGCACCCCACCCAATGTGGTGGAAATGGATGCGGAGACCTGGCTGCGTTTGGCCACCGGTGTCACGGACTGGGACGAGGTCAAAAACACAGGTCGCGTCGATGCCTCCGGGTCGCGTTCAGGGGAGATTGCACAGTGGCTGCCGATTATTCCGTTAGTTTTCGACGGCCCAACGCGCTAATATAAACGCCGTGGTAGAAGTACATACTCCTAGTATCACTGACCTTGACGATCGTAACGAGGAGGAACCCCGCGAAGAGTGTGGCGTCTTTGGCGTCTGGGCTCCCGGGGAGGAAGTCTCCAAACTTACCTACTTTGGCCTTTTTGCTCTCCAGCACCGCGGCCAAGAAGCCGCCGGCATTGCGGTGGGCGATGATGACCGCATCGTCGTCTTCAAAGACATGGGCCTGGTGGCCAATATCTTCGATGAATCGACCCTTTCTGCCTTAAACGGCAATGTGGCGGTGGGCCATACGCGCTATTCCACGGCCGGTGGCAAGGAATGGTCCAACGTGCAGCCGATGTTTTCCACCTCCTCTACGGGCGTGGATATTGCCTTGGGCCACAACGGCAACCTGGTCAATTACCTCGAGCTGCGTGCAGAGGCCGTCGAGCGCGGCCTGATTAAGCCGCACGAGGAATCGGTTTCTGACTCGATGTGCTTGTCCATGCTGCTTGCCGATGGCGTCGATGACACCACCTCCGTCTTCGACTCCGCCCGCGAGCTCCTGCCGCGGGTGAAGGGCGCATTCTGCTTGACCTTTACCGATGGCCACACCATGTACGCCGCGCGCGACCCGCAAGGCGTGCGCCCGCTGGTGCTGGGCCGACTGGCCAAGGGCTGGGTCGTTGCCTCCGAAACCTGCGCGTTGGATATCTGTGGCGCGCAATTTATTCGCGAAATCGAGCCGGGCGAGCTCGTCGCCATCGATGAGGCCGGCATCCGCTCTGAAAACTTCGCGCCCGTCAAGCGCAGCGGCTGCGTTTTCGAGTACGTGTACTTGGCCCGCCCGGATAGCGATATCAAGGGCCGCTCCGTCAACGCCTCCCGCGTGGAGATCGGCCGCCGCCTGGCCCGCGAATACCCGGTTGAGGATGCAGACCTGGTCATCCCCGTACCGGAATCCGGCAACCCGGCCGCGGTGGGCTACGCCCGCGAATCCGGCATCACCTTCGCCCACGGCTTGGTGAAAAACGCGTATGTAGGCCGCACCTTTATTCAGCCCACGCAGACCCTGCGCCAGCTGGGTATCCGGCTAAAGCTTAACCCGTTGCGCGAGGTCATCGACGGCAAAAAGCTCGTCGTGGTGGATGATTCCATCGTGCGAGGCAATACCCAGCACGCGCTTATCCGCATGCTGCGCGAGGCCGGCGCCGCCGAGGTCCACGTGCGGATTGCCTCCCCGCCGGTGAAGTGGCCGTGCTTTTACGGCATCGACTTCGCTTCGCCCGGCGAGCTCATTGCCAACGCCAGTCCGTCCGATGACCCGGAAGAGATTTGCTCCACCATCTGCGAGACCATCGGCGCTGACTCCTTGGGCTTTGTCTCCATCGATGAAATGGTCGCCGCCACCGAGCAGCCTCGCTCCGAGCTGTGCACCGCCTGCTTCTCCGGCGATTACCCCCTTGGCCTTCCCGCCGGAAACCCCAATGCCGATGCCGTGCGCACCCTGCTCGGAACCCAATAAAAACACTTAAGGAACTTTTAAAAACATGAGTGACAACACCTACGCCGCAGCCGGCGTCAATATCGAAGAAGGCGACCGCGCGGTAAGCCTATTTGCCCCACACGCCAAGCGCGCCACCCGCCCGGAGGTCATGGGCGGCCTCGGCGGCTTTGCGGGGCTCTTCAAGCTGGGCGATTACAAGGAACCCATCCTCGCCGCTGGCTCCGATGGCGTGGGCACCAAGCTCGCCGTTGCGCAGGCCATGGATAAGCACGACACCATCGGCATCGATCTGGTGGCCATGTGCGTCGATGACCTAGTCGTCTGCGGCGCCGAGCCACTATTCCTGCAGGACTACATCGCCGTGGGCAAGGTCGTGCCGGAAAAGGTAGCCGAGGTAGTTAAGGGCATTGCCGAGGGCTGCGTGCAGGCAGGCGCTGCACTGCTCGGCGGCGAGACCGCCGAGCATCCAGGCATGATGGGGGAGAACGAATACGACGTCTCCGCTACCGCCGTCGGCGTGGTTGAGGCCGATGGCGTGTTGGGCCCAGACAACGTGCGCGAGGGCGATGTACTCATCGCCATGGGCTCGTCTGGGCTGCACTCCAATGGCTACTCGCTCGCGCGCCACGTCTTGCTGGAGCAGGCGGGCATGCCGCTAGACGGGTACGTGGAAGAGCTCGGCCGCCCGCTAGGGGAGGAGCTTTTGGAACCCACTCGCATCTACGCCAAGGAATGCCTGGCGCTGGCGCAGGAATGCTCCGTATCCACCTTCTGCCACGTCACCGGCGGCGGGTTGGCCGGCAATCTGGAGCGCGTTATTCCAGAGGGCCTGAGCGCTGAGGTCAACCGCTCCACGTGGAATCCGGGCCAGATCTTTAAGCTCATCTCGTCCATGGGCAAGGTCGAGCTGGCGGAGATGGAAAAGACCTTCAACATGGGCGTGGGCATGATTGCCGTGGTCAATCCGGAGGACCGCGACCGCGCCTTGGCCATGCTCACCGCCCGCCACATTGATGCGTGGGAGCTGGGCAGCGTCCGCGAAGCAGACGGCGAAGAACCGCGCGTTATCATGCAGGGCGAACACTCAAACTTCTAGGTACAAGAGGAAGGCCTTAGGTTAAAAACCTAAGGCCTTCTGTGGATTTATCCGGCGAGCGGAAGATTAGCGCTCGTCGTCGTTGTCCTCATCCCATTCGTCGACATACTCGGCGTAGGGATCATCCTCTTCGTAGTCGTGGGAGTCACCCTCCTGCTGAGCAGCGAGTTCCCGCTGAAGGGACTCGATATCCATCTCGGGTGAGTTGTACTTGAGCTGGCGTGCAACTTTGGTCTGCTTTGCCTTAGCGCGTCCGCGTCCCATGTGCATGACCCCCTTGGGCTAGTAGGGCGCTCCAGGGATTCTTGGGCGCCCCATCGGCTTGTCAATTGTGTATCTTCCTGTAAGACACAATAGCGCGTGTGACGAAAAAATTCCGCACCGGCCCCCCGATGAGTGGAAAATCTACCGCCCGCGCAGCCGGTTTACCGCCTCGCGCCCGGCCTTGGGGCCCTCATCTTCGGGGATGGAGGATGCATCAATCGACGCCGCGGTATCGCCGATTTCCAATGTGCCTGCATCCAGCGCAGAACGCTTTACTAGACCCAAGGCGATGGGGCCGAAGTCGCAGTCATCCACGATGGTTCCAATGCGACCTACCTTACGGCCATTGAATGTAATGTCATCGCCCACATTCGGCCTCTCCGGCGCGGATCCGTCCAAGTGGAGGAGCACCAAGAGGCGAGGAGAGCGGCCCAGGTTCTCCACGCGGGCCACGGTTTCCTGGCCGCGGTAGCAGCCCTTATTCAGGTGTACGTGGGCGGGGTTAGCATCGCTGCGGCTAATCCACTGCGGAACCTCGTGCGGGATGGATTTCTTATCCAAATCTGCGGCGAGCTCCGGCTCGCGGGCGCGCACGCGCTCGGCGGTAAAGGCCATGAGCCCGGCAAGCCGCGCGCCCTCTGCCTCTAGGGCGGCCATGGATTCCACCAACTGTTCGCGCGGAATGCCCAGGTCAATGCGCCTGATTCCCGGCCACTGCACCTCGCGGGAAAAGACTACGGTGGGTGGGGTGGGAATATCGGGTTCACCCAGCAATGTCACGATCGCGATATCTGCTTCTTCGACCGTGACCTCAGACCAAAAGACCATCTTGGTTAAAAAGTCTTGGGCAGACTCGAACTGCGCGGCGGGCAGGTCGAGGTAGAAGTCCTCGCCCGCGCGGGTGATATCCATGTGGTGTAAAATGTGGCCTTGGATATCCAGGTCGAGGGCACCGGCGGAGAAGCCGGAGGGGGCATCGTCAAGCTTCTGCGAGAGCAGGTTATTAAGAAACCCCGGCGCATCAGCACCGCTGACGCGCAGCACGCGGCGCTGCGAGCGGTCGATGGCTATGGTCTCGGTCTCGGCCGCACGCTGTTCCCCGAGGGGATTGCCATAGTGCCAGGCCACACCTTGGGCATCGAGTACAGTCGCGTCCTGGTGCTCGGCGGCACCGGCGCGTTGAAGAAGTGGCGAAGAATAACTCACATCTACCGATGGTAGGGCATAATCGAATCTATGAAACCCTCCCCGCGAAAAGAGCCGGTCATCTACGTCGTGGAACCTTTTGGTGGGTCGGTGCGCAAGCATTCGCCCTCCCTGCCGCTGGTCTATGCTGATGATGCCGCCGTGACCCGCGGCGATGGCATTTTTGAATCGCTTTTGGTTCGCGACGGTAAGGCGGCCAACCTTGCCCGCCACGCGCAGCGCTTCCGCGATTCGGCGCGGGCGCTCGACTTACCGGAGCCGCCGATGGATAAGTGGGAAGAGGCGACCCGGCTGGCGATCGCGGATTATTGCGGTACCGATGCCGATCATCCCGATGCCAAATGCACCTGGACCTATACCCGCGGCAGGTCCTCGACCGGCGTGCCCACCGCGTGGGTGACGGTGCAGCCGCTTGGCGATGCCCCGCTTCGCCAACGCACCACCGGCGTTACCGTCCTGACGAGCCCGCGCCTGTGGCACGTGGCCGAAGAGCTACCGGCCAAGACGCTGAACTACGCCGCGACGATGGCGATGCTGCGCATGGCCAAGGACAAGGGCTACGACGATCTCATCCTGACGGATCCAGATACCGGCGAAATCTTAGAGGGCGCTACCTCTACCGTGGTGGCGGTGCGGGGAAAGAAGCTGCGCACCGCCGCCGGGCGCGGCATTTTGCCCGGCACCACGCAGGCCGCGCTCTTTGATTACGCCCAGGACCGCGGCTATCGCTGCAAGGCCAAGCCGCTGACGGTGGAGTACTTAGAAAAGTCCGATTCGGTGTGGCTGGTCTCGTCCGTGCGCGTGGCGGTGCGGGTGACCAAGCTGAATGAGAAAACGTTAAAAGCCCCGGATAACGAGGAAGAAATCCGGGGGCTTATCGATGCCGCGTTAGGGGCTTAGCTAGCTCTAGCCAGCGATGCGGGTGAGCTCGGCGGACATATAGGGGCGCATCTCGCCATCGACCATGCGCTCGTCTACCCAGCCCAGGTTGTTATTGGGCATGAGTCCGTACATGCGCTTGCCGGGGCCCAAGTTCTTCGGGCCGGTCTCCGTGACCATGGTGGAGGCGGATTCGAGCTGCCAAGCGCGCTCGTTGAAGGGCTCGCCGTAGAAGATTTCCACGATGCCGGTAGAAGAGGTGTAGGTGACCTCGATTTCATCCTTGGCGGAGATGCGCCAGAAACCGGTCTCGCGGGTGGACGGGCCCTGCGGCTTGCCCTCGGTATCGATCTTCCAGGTGCGCGAGCTAAAAGTCAGGTAATTCTCGCCGTCGTGGGCAACAACTAACTGCTGGCCAAAGGTGTATTCGCTGCCATCGGTGTCGTGGGCTTGGCCCTCGCCCTGCCAGACACCTACGAGGGGGAGGAGGCCTAGCAGGCCATCGTGCAGTGACGGGCCCTGGCGCAGATTGGCCGTATCTGCGGGAACGGGGGCATCGCCAAGCTCGATGGCGGGGATATTGTGGCTGGCTGCATCCTTCCACTGCTCGGCGGCCTGGTTGACCGCATCATTGCCATTGAGCGCGCCGGAGGTGTTTTCCGGGTGGGATGCGGCGGCGGTCTCGATGTTCGGGGTATTGGTATTCTCGTTCTTTTCGCTCATGGGCGTCCAGCCTAGTCGTGCCGGGGGTGCTTTAACTACTAGACTGGGCTGTTGTGCATGCGCTGATGATTTCCAACCCCAATTCGACCTCGCAATCCAACGGGCTCTTTCGCCAAATCGTGCCCACGTTGCGGGCCGTCGAAGGCATGCACCTATTGGTGAAATTCACCCATTACCCAGGGCATGCAGAGGACATCGTCCGGGGGCTGACCAGGGATGATTATGATGTCATCATTGTCGTGGGCGGCGATGGCACCGTCAATGAGATCGTCAATGGCCTGCTGGGCCCAGCCGGTGAGGATCTCCCCAGCCCTGACGAGGTACCGGCACTCGCAGTCATTCCCACCGGGTCCGCGAACGTCTTCGTCCGCGCCCTCGGTTTTCCCAATACGCCGGTCGAGGCCACCCACGTTTTGGCCCGCATGCTAGAGCGCGATCTGCGCCGCACCATTTACCTGGGCACCTGGAACGACCGCTGGTTTGCCGTCAACGCCGGTTTTGGCATGGACGCGGACGTCCTCGCGCGCGTGGACCGCGCCCGCGAACAAGGCTTTTCCGCCACCCCGTTGCGCTACCTCAATGTGGCCATTCGGGCCTGGCTGCGCGCGCGCCGCAACCCGCCGCAGATTACGGTGTACGCGGAATCCCGTTTGGGGCAAACACTCCATAAAAAGGACTTCCCGCTCCTATTTACCTCTAATACCAACCCTTGGACCTTCTTGGGCCCCTTGCCGGTAGTGACCAACCCGCGCAATTCCTTTGATGAGGGTCTGGCCCTTTTTGGGTTGGAAAAGCTCAGCGGCGTGCGCGGGGTCATCGGCCTGCTGCACCTCTTTGGCGCCGATAAACACGGCTGGCTCAAGCGGCTGGTGAAGGAGAAGACCCTAGGCTTTGATGATGCCAAGCGCGTCGAGCTCGATTGCCACTCCCCGCAGCGCTTCCAGGCCGATGGCGAATCCGAGGGGACCTTCCGCCACGTGACGCTGACCTCTGTGGCCGATGCCATCGAGGTCTACGCGCCGCAAGACAGGCGGCAGGTGGCCCAGCGCTCCGTGCAGGAAGTGCTGCGGGACTTTATTCGCCTTCGTTAGGATTCGTCCTCATCTGGGGCAGGACCTACCTTATTGGCGGTATCGGCCGCCTTCTTTTCGGCCTCTTCAACGGCCCGTTGCTCCGAACCCTCGATTTCCAGCGGGGATAGCTGAGCCATCTGGACCTTGATATTGCGGCGCTGGACCTCAAAGTAAAGGGTTCCGCCCTGCAGCCTTACCATCGTGGCCTGCGCCGGCAGCGGGAGCTCGCGCGTATCGAAGTTGAGGGAAAACGCCTCCTTGAGGCGCGGATCATCGGTGCCGTAGACCTCCATGCGAAACTCCGGGCCCACTAGCCGCAGCGTGACCATCGCGGTGGACTTTTCCTTATCGCCGGGCAGGGTGCCGGTAAGCTCCGCCTCGGCAGAAACGCCGCCGGAGGGCGAAATATCATCCGGGTTGGCAATGGAGAGATCGGTAATGCCCAGAAGGCGCCCTAACGCCACGCCGTCCAGGGAAATGCCGCGCGAATATGTGGATACGGGCGCGCCTTCAATATCGCCGTTTACTACCTGCTCAGGGGTAACGGTGATATCGCGCAGCACGGTCGAGGCATTGACCATGCCCAGCTTGGGAACCTCCACGTCGAGCGCCTTGACCTGCAAGTAGGGGATTTCTTTAGAGCCTGCCGCCAACAGGTACGGGGTGCCGCCGATATACACCTGGGGGGAGTTTTCCAGCCGCGAGTTCTCCTTTACCTCCTGGGCAATCTTGTGCTCAGAATGCATGGCCACGCAGGCATCGGCCACCCATGCGGCAAAGACCACGCCCACCAGGATGAGGACGTGGACAATGCGCCGGTCGACTTTGACTACACTCACGCCTTCAAATTTAGCCTACGTATTATGGACACCATGAATATCACCGAAGAAAACCTCCCCGCCTCCCCAGAGCTGGCGGGCAGCCTGGAAGAACTGGCAGCGCACGCGGAAAAGGCCGATGGTATCGCCCCGCTTTCGGAGCAATTCCTCAACGGCCTGCGCGATGAGCGCCTGCACCATAAGCACTTGGTGGCTTGGCTGGATGGCGAGCCCATTGGCGTATCCAGCCGCGAGGATTCCACCGCGGAGCTTTTTATCGCCCCCGATTATCGCGGCAAGGGCTATGGCACCGCGCTTTACGATGCCACCGCTAACGCCACCACCAACCTCGAGACCTGGGCGCATGGCAACGGCAAGCCCGCTCAGGCCTTGGCTGAATCCCGCGACTTGAATGTCACCCGCACCCTTGTGGTCATGGGCATCGATGGCAGCGATCTAGATAGCGCGGCGCACGTAGGCGAGCTGCCGCTGCAGGCCGCTAATTACAGCGAGGCGGTGGACAAGTGGGGCAAGGACACCGTGGAAAGCGAGTGGCTGCGCGTTAATAACGAGGCCTTTTCTTGGCACCCAGAGCAAGGCGGCTGGGATTTAGAGCGCCTGCACCGCGGCATGGAGGCCGAGTGGTTTGATCCCCGGGATGTCTTGTTCTTCTGGGACGAGAAAGAGCAGGGGCACCCGACCCTGGCCGGTTTCCACTGGACCAAGTGGCACGAGGAAGAAGATCCCGGGTTTGGTGAAGTCTACGTGGTGGGCCTTGCGGAGGCGTACCGCGGCCAAAAATTAGGCGGACCATTGCTGCAGATTGGCCTGCGCCGCATGGTAGAAAAGGGAGCTCAGCGGGTTATTTTGTACGTGGAAGCGGACAATGAACCGGCACTGAAGGCCTACAAGCGCCTAGGCTTTTCCGTTGATGAAGAGCATGTCGTCTGGGGCTAGTGTGATTAAGGTCATGTCAACTTTCTAGCTTGTTCATTAATTGTTTACCTCACGGCACCCTGCTGGTTAATTCCTCCGGTTAGCTTTACTGATTGTGAGAAAGCCGCACCTGCGCACCTGCACCCCGCTTCCGAAGAGCGGACGTGGGATGTAGGTTCCCCTTTTTTATGGGGATGCGGTTTCCTCGGACAATCAATCTCTGATCTGCACCGGAAAGGGTTTTCCCGTGATTCGCAACTTCAAGCGCTCTGCCGCTATCTTCGGCCTCGTGGTCGCTACCTCTACCGCTCTCGTAGCTTGTTCTGAGGACACCTCCTCTGACTCCTCGGGTTCCTCCGACGGCAGCGGCGTCGCTGGCGAGCTTGTTGGTGAGGGCGCATCCTCCCAGCAGAACGCAATGTCCTACTTCGGCACCGCCTTCGCAGAGGACAACCCAGACGCAAACCTGTCCTACACCGCTTCCGGTTCCGGTAAGGGTGTTGAGGCTTTCATCAACGGCCAGGCAGACTTCGCTGGTTCTGACTCCCCGTTGAAGGAAGACGACGGCCAGATTGAGGCCGCCAAGGAGCGTTGCGACGGCAACGACGCATGGCACCTGCCTTCCACCATCGGCCCGGTTGCCATTGCTTATAACCTGGGTGACCAAGAGATCAACCTCTCCACCGATACCATTGCCAAGATCTTCAAGGGCGAGATCAAGAAGTGGAACGACGAGGCCATCGCCGCTGATAACGAGGGCGCAGACCTGCCGGACACCGACATCCACGTCATCTTCCGCTCTGACGAGTCCGGTACTTCCGATAACTTCCAGAAGTTCCTGAACGCCTCCACCGGTAACTGGGACGGCGAAGGCAAGCAGTTCCCTGACGCTGTAGGCGAGGGCGCAAACGGTTCCTCCGGCGTTGCTGACCAAGTAGCAAACATCGAGGGTGCCATCACCTACGTTGAGGCCGGCTTCGCTGACCAGAAGGAAGCTGACGGCGTCAAGAAGGCCAAGATCGACTTTGGCAACGGCCCGGTTGAGCTGAATGACGACACCGTCAACAAGGCCCTAGAGAACTTGGAGTTCAAGGACACCGCTTCTGAGAACGACATGGTCGTTGACTCCAAGGCTCTCTTCGCTTCCGATGTTGAGGGTGCATACCCGCTCATCCTGACCACCTACAACATCGTCTGCTCCGCTGGCTACGATGACGAGACCGCTGAACTGGTCAAGACCTTCTTCAACGACGTTCTGGATCACCAGGATGACCAGTTGGCAGAGCAGGGCTTCATCCCAGTTAAGGGTGACCACCTTGACCGCCTGAAGAGCGCTGTTGACGCACTGCAGTAACGCGTAAACCCCGCTTTAACTCGCGAAATAACATTCCGCCCGCCCCCACTGCCGCCCTCGAGACGCGCTTTGGGGGCGCAGGCATGTACATCGCATGTCCCTTTGTTCCACTTCAAATAAGGATTAGTACGTCTCATGGCAGACAATAATCTCACCCAGACATCGACCTCGGAGGCCCTTCCCGTCTCTGGCGCCGAACAGCCTCATACCCGTGGCGATAATGAGACTGACTTGGCTACCTCCAGCTCCGGTAGCTCCGTCAAGCGCCCCGGTGACCGCATTTTCGAATTCCTCTCCACGGCCTCTGCCACGCTGATTACCGTGATGATCGCGGCGATTGCCGCCTTCCTCATCTGGCGTGCCGTCCCCGCGCTCAGCGTGAACGAGAATGGCCTACTGGGCTTTTTCACCCACGGTGAACGCTGGGAGACCACCGATACTTCTGCGATGAAGTTCGGTATCCCGACCATGTTCGGCACCACCGTCCTCATCTCGGTATTCGCGCTGATTCTGGCCATGCCAGTCGCGCTTGCGATTGCCATCTTCTTGTCCAACTACGCCCCGGCCCGCTTGGTTAAGCCACTGGGTTTCTTGGTGGACATGCTGGCCGCAGTGCCGTCCATCGTCTACGGCCTGTGGGGTTGGCAGGTCCTTGGCCCAGCCCTGTCCAGTTTCTACACCTGGATGGAGTCCTGGGCCGGTGGGTTCTTCCTGTTTACTCATTACGATAATTCGCCCGCCTTTGCTACCGGCCGCAACCTCTTCACCGGTGGCATCGTGCTCGCCGTGATGATTTTGCCGATTATCGCCGCCACCGCCCGCGAGGTCTTCGTGCAAACGCCTCCGGGCCAGATCGAGTCCGCCTTGGCACTGGGCGCTACGCGCTGGGAAGTCATCCGCATGACCGTCCTGCCCTTCGGCATGTCCGGCTACGTCGCCGGCTCCATGCTGGGCTTGGGCCGCGCTCTGGGTGAGACCATGGCGCTGTACATGGTGGTCTCGCCCCTGGTGGACTTCCGCTTCTCGCTTTTCGATGGCGGTACCACTTTCGCCACGGCCATCGCCCTCGCGGCCGCCGAGTTCGGTAACGAGACGCGCGCCGGTGCCTATATCGCCGCCGGTTTGATGCTGTTCTTGCTGACGTTTGTCGTCAACGCCATTGCCCGCGCCATCGTGAAGAGCAAGTAAGGAAGGACAACAATGACTACTACGACAAATAACAAGCCCGCCTCCGCTGGTGGGGCAACCTTCCTGGACATCTCCGGTTCCCGCAAGGCGGCTAATAGCATTGCCACCGTCGTTGTATGGGGCGCTATGGCTTTGGCGATGGTCCCTCTGATCTGGGTGCTGTGGGAGCTCATTGCTCGCGGTAGCGGCGTGATTTTCTCCGCTGACTGGTGGACGCTGTCCCAGCGCGGCGTGATGAATAGCGCCGAAGGCGGCGGTGCCGCCCACGCCATCGTCGGTACCTTCGTGCAAACCGCCCTGGCTTCCATCCTCTCCATCCCGATCGGTATCTTCACCGCCATCTACTTGGTGGAATACTCTAAGGGTGGCTGGCTCGGCCGCATCACCACGTTCATGGTGGACATCCTGTCCGGCGTGCCCTCCATCGTGGCCGCGCTATTCATCTTCGCCATGTGGATCACGCTCTTCGGCTTTGGACGTTCCGGCTTTGCCGTCGCCCTGTCCTTGGTCCTATTGATGATCCCCATCGTGGTGCGCAATACCGAAGAGATGCTGCGCGTGGTTCCCATGGACCTTCGCGAGGCCTCCTATGCCCTCGGCGTGCCCAAGTGGAAGACCATTGCACGCATCGTGCTGCCGACAGCCCTGTCCGGCATCGTGACCGGCATCATGCTGGCCATTGCTCGCGTGATGGGTGAATCCTCGCCAGTGCTGGTCTTGGTTGGTTCCTCCTCGGTCATCAACTGGGATGCGTTTAAGGGCTCGCAGTCCTCACTGCCGCTGATGATGCTTGATATGTACAAGGCGGGCGCGCAGCCTGCCGTGCTGGATAAGCTGTGGGGCGCAGCGCTGACGCTGGTTATCCTCATCGCCATCCTCAATATTGCGGCGCGAGTAATTTCCGCGAAGTTCTCGGTCAAGAAATAGCCGCACACGATTCCGCCACTTTTACACCCCTCAAGAGGAGAAACCTCCACAATGTCTAAGCTCGAGCTCAATGACGTCGATATTTTCTACGGCGATTTTCACGCCGTACAGAACGTAAATATGCAGATCCCGGCGCAGGCCGTGACCGCCTTCATCGGCCCGTCCGGCTGCGGTAAGTCCACCGTGCTGCGCACCTTGAACCGCATGCACGAGGTCATCCCGGGTGCATCCGTCAAGGGCGAGATCCTGCTCGATGGCACCAATATCTACGGGCCCAAGGTCGACCCAGTTTCCGTGCGCAATACCATCGGCATGGTATTCCAGAAGGCTAACCCATTTCCCACCATGTCCATCGAGGACAACGTGGTTGCTGGCTTGAAGCTGTCTGGTGAGAAGAATAAGAAGAAGCTCAAGGAAGTAGCCGAACAGTCCCTGCGCGGCGCTAACCTCTGGGACGAGGTCAAGGACCGCCTGGATAAGCCGGGCGGCGGCCTCTCCGGCGGTCAGCAGCAGCGCCTGTGCATCGCCCGCGCGATTGCCGTGGAACCAGAAGTGCTGCTGATGGACGAGCCCTGCTCCGCTCTGGACCCAATTTCCACCTTGGCCGTGGAAGATCTTATCCACGAGCTGAAGGAAAACTTCACGATCGTCATCGTGACCCACAACATGCAGCAGGCCGCCCGCGTGTCCGATAAGACCGGCTTCTTCTCCCTAGAAGCTACCGGCAAGCCGGGACACCTGGTGGAGTTCGATGAAACCACCCGAATCTTTGAGAACCCTTCCCAGAAGGAAACCGAAGACTACATCTCTGGCCGCTTCGGCTAAAGGTAGACTCTGATTGTCCGAAAAGGGCGGTACCTCCAGCGCAGGAAGGTACCGCCCTTGTGGCAGTTTTATTAGCGTTTATTAGCGGCGGAATTGGCGCTCTAATTCGTTCATGCGGGCCTCGAACTCGGCGTCCTTTTGATCCTCTTGGAGCTTTCTTTCAAACTCTTCTGGCAATAGGCCGGTGGCAAAGTAAATGATGCGCCCAGCCACGGAGACGCAGTGGTCCGCGTAGCGCTCGTAGTAGCGGGTAATCTGCGCCGTCTCTACGGCCTGGCGCACCGTTCCTTCCCAGTCACGCTGGGTGAGGATGCGCAGCAGGTGGTGGTTAATATCGTCCACCGCATCATCATCGGAACGCAGGTTGACGGAGAGCTCGGCATCAGGGGTGACCAAAATATCGTGCACCACCGAACCCATTTCCTGGGTCAGGCGGAACATCTCTTCCATGAATCCGAGGTATTCAGCGGGCACGACGGCCTCAGGGTGGCGACGGCGCGCGGCATCGGCAATGTGCTGGGCCAGTTGGCCCATGCGGAAAAGATCCTCAACGATGTAGATGGAAGAGACCACCTGGCGCAGATCCTGGGCCATGGGATTTTCTAGAGCCAGAAGCTTTACCGCGCGTTCGGAGCAGCGGGAGCGAATCTCATCGAGTTCCTCGGTGAGGCTAAGCGCTTCCTCCGCGGGTTCCAGGGCGCAATCGAGCAGCGCCTGGGAGGCCTGATCCATGATGGTGCGGACGGTATCGCACATGACGATGAGGTCGTGCGAGAAGTTGTCCAGATGTTCACGGTAGGCAGTACGCATGCAGGAAATGATAGCTCACAAACCGCGCAACTGCTTGCTGAGTCACACCAGTGTGGGTTTAGCCGCCGGAGTTATAAATATCAGCGCCGACCGGAACGAATTCATCCTCGGGGTCATCGAGCCAGCCATCGGGAAGCGCGACCTTGGAGGGCGAGCCCTGGCGCCCGCGCGCACCATCGGCATCGGCAGCCAAAGCATCAGAATCCGCCCAGGGCGCCAGCAATTCGCGCAGGCTCTCTAAGGAATCCACCTTGGCCAAGCCGGCGCGCACCTGCCCGCCGACGGGGAAGCCACGCAGGTACCAGCCAATGTGCTTGCGGATGTCCCTGGATGCGTGGTCCTCGCCCTCATGCTGCGCGAGCAGTTCCGCGTGGCGAAGAATAACCTGGGTGACCTCGCCCAAGGTGGGCTCGGCGGGGATGGACTCGCCGCGCAGGGCAGCGCCCAGCTCCGCGAAAAGCCACGGCCGGCCCAGGCAGCCGCGGCCCACCTGCACGCCATCGCAGCCGGTGGCCTCCATCATGCGGCGGGCGTCATCGGCACGGAAAATATCGCCATTGCCCAGCACCGGAACACCGGTGTCCGCGAGGTGCTCCTTGAGCCGGGCGATCTCATCCCACCGGGCATCGCCGGAATAGCGCTGCGCGGCCGTGCGACCATGCAGGGTTACGGCGGCGGCGCCGGAATCCACGGCGATGCGCCCTGCATCGAGGTGCGTATGGTGCTCGTCATCAATGCCCACGCGCATCTTCACCGTCACGGGGATATTCGTGCCTTCGGTGGCCTTGACGGCAGCGGAGACGATATTGCCAAAGAGGCGGCGCTTATAAGGCAGGGCAGAGCCGCCGCCACGCCTGGTTACCTTCGGAACGGGGCAGCCAAAGTTCATGTCGATGTGGTCGGCCAAATTCTCATCCACGATGATCTTGGCTGCTTTATAGGTATATTCCGGATCCACCGTATAAATCTGCAGGGAACGCGGATCTTCATTCGGGGCAAAGGTGGTCATGTGCATGGTTTTCTCGTTGTGCTCCACCAGGGCGCGCGCGGTGACCATCTCGCAGACATACAAGCCCGACACCGTCCCGGTACGGGCCAGCTCCTGTTCCCGGCACAACGTGCGGAAAGCAACGTTGGTTACCCCCGCCATGGGGGCGAGGATGACGGGGGAGGAGAGATCATAGTTTCCAATGCGCAAATTCACGCCCTAATTGTGCTCGTTAACCGCAGAAATTAGCAACTGAAACGAAGGTGGCGGTCACTGAGGAATCCCATTATTGGGGTGAAAGTCACAAAATGATGGTGGCGAAAACGTTAATTTTCGCTACTGTGGTCTGTGTAACTAAATTGGGTTGGCCGTAACGGCGGTCTACTCGTATATGAAGGAGGATGACAGTTGTCCGATAGAATCGCATACGCCCCGTTTGAGAAGCTCGTAGTTTCTGCAGAGGAGGCTGCGAAGTACGTCAACAATGGTGACCGCGTAGGAATCTCCGGCTTCACCGGTGCAGGTTACCCCAAGGGCCTGCCTACCGCCATTGCAGATAAGGCGAAGGCACTGCACGAAAAGGGTGAAGAGTTCAAGATTGACCTCTTCTCCGGTGCTTCCACCGCCCCTGACTGCGACGGTGTTTTGGCAGAGGCAGAGGCCATTAACTTCCGCTCCCCATACAACTCTGACCCGCTGCTGCGTAAGCAGTTCAACGACGGCACCGCGCTCTACCAGGATATTCACCTGTCCCACCTGGGCCAGCAGGTGGAAGAGGGCTTCTACGGTGACTTCCAGGTAGCCATTATCGAGGCCGTACGCATTACCGAGGAAGGCAATATCGTGCCGTCCTCCGCAGTGGGCAATAACCTCGAATTCGTCGAGGCTGCAGACAAGATCATCATTGAGATCAACGAGTGGCAGTCCGAGAACCTCGAGGGCATGCACGACATCTACCGCATCGACAAGCTGCCTAACCGCCAGCCCATTCCGATTAACAAGCCGGGCGACCGCATCGGTACCACCTACATGGAGATCCCGGAGGAGAAGGTCGTTGCAGTGGTCAAGACCAACTCGGCAGACCGCAACGCTCCATTCCGCGAGCCGGACGAGACCTCTGAGAAGATCGCCGCTAACTTCATCGAGTTCTTGGAGGGCGAGGTTGCTGCAGGCCGCCTCGAGTACGACAAGTTCATCATGCAGTCCGGTGTGGGTAACGTACCGAACGCCGTGATGGCAGGCCTTTTGGACTCCAAGTTCGAAAACATCCAGGCATACACCGAGGTTATCCAGGACGGCATGCTGGACCTTATCGATGCCGGCAAGATGACCGTGGCTTCTGCAACCTCCTTCGCGCTGTCGCCAGAGTACGCAGAAAAGATGAACGCGGAGGCGGACCGCTACCGCAACCACATCATCCTGCGCCCGCAGCAGATTTCCAACCACCCTGAGGTCATCCGCCGCGTCGGCCTGATTTCTTCCAACGGCATGATCGAGGGAGATATCTACGGCAACATCAACTCCACCAACGTGTCCGGGTCCCGCATCATGAACGGCACCGGTGGCTCTGGTGATTTCACCCGTAACGCGTACATCTCCACCTTCGTGTCCCCGTCCATCGCGAAGGATGGTGCCATCTCCGCTCTGGTTCCGTTCGTGTCCCACACGGACCACACCGAACACGACACCATGGTCATCATCACCGAATACGGTGTGGCTGACCTGCGTGGCTTGGCTCCAAAGCAGCGCGTAGAGAAGATCATCGCCGTGGCTCACCCGGACTACCGTCCGCTGTTGGAGGAGTACTACGAGCGTGCGAAGGAAAACAAGTTCCAGCACACCCCGCATGACTTGAAGACCGCCTTCGACTTCCAGGTTAACTTCATGGAAAAGGGTGACATGCGCGGTTAATCTCCACCGCCATGGCAAAGGAGGGCCTCCCGGCTGGGAAGCCCTCCTTTTGCTTTGTTTGGATCCTCTCAGGAGAGGGGTTAATTAGGAGATCTAAAAGTCAACACGCTAATATAGAGCGACGTTGGGCCTTTAGCTCAGTTGGTAGAGCTACGGACTTTTAATCCGCAGGTCGTGGGTTCGATCCCCACAGGGCCCACATCAGGAGCCGCCTTCGGGCGGCTCCTTTTCTAGTTTTTCACGAGCTTCTTAATGGCGTGCATAGCCTCCGCTAGCTTCTCCTTAGCCACCTCGCCGTCCTCGGCCGCCGCACCGGCCACACAGTGCTCTATGTGGTCCTCTAAGAGCGCGAGAGAGACGTTCTCTAGCGCGGATGTCACCGCCGAGATTTGGGTGATGATATCGATGCAGTATTGGTCCTCATCGACCATGCGATGAATCCCGCGCGCCTGGCCTTCGATGCGCTTCAGGCGCGCCAGATAACGCGCTTTGCTCTTACTATCGGCGTTGTATCCGTGGATATCCGGCTCGTGGCAGGAACAGGTTTTCTGCTGCTCAGACATGGTTAAAACTCCTTCTGGGGGAGCGATTTTGTTTCTTGGTGATGTCTCCAGTATATTTCTAGAAGTCGCCAAGAAGCGACTGGCCCCCATCGTCTAGCGGCCTAGGACACTGCCCTTTCACGGCAGCGGCACGGGTTCGAATCCCGTTGGGGGTACCAACACCTTTGTGTTGGTACGAAATAATTTCTCATTTGGCCTTGTGGCGCAGTTGGTTAGCGCGCCGCCCTGTCACGGCGGAGGTCGCGGGTTCAAGTCCCGTCAAGGTCGCATTCTGAACAGTACACGCTTCGGCGGGTACTGTTCTTTTTGGTTTTGCAGGCTGCTTGCTGATGCCACCTCAGCATCACTGGGGCATCGGCAAGCGGCGGAAAAACGGCGTTGTAGTGCTGATTTGTGTTGTTTCTAGGCGCCTGTGTAAAGTAACTACCCGTGCCCAAGGGGCACACAAAACTGAAAATGGCCTTGTGGCGCAGTTGGTTAGCGCGCCGCCCTGTCACGGCGGAGGTCGCGGGTTCAAGTCCCGTCAAGGTCGCGGAAACCTTCGGGTTTCTGGCCAGATAGCTCAGTCGGTAGAGCACACGCCTGAAAAGTGTGGGGTCGCCAGTTCGATCCTGGCTCTGGCCACAACTATGGTCCCTCCTTATTATCAAGGAGGGGCCATTTTTGGTTTAATGGGGGACATGGAAAAAGCAATTTCTCATCAGACCGATTTGTCCCGTTTCGTGCGTACCGTTGATGGTGTGGAAGCGGGAATCTGCGAATACGTAGATTCCGGCGATACCCGCGAGTTCAACCACACGGTCATCGGGGACGACTTCCGCGGTCAGGGCTTGTCCTCCCCGCTGATTAAGGAGGCCCTCGATGAAACCCGGGCTGCCGGCATGAAGGTCATCGCCACCTGCTCTGCCGTGGCGCACTTTATGGACAAGAACCCCGAATACCAGGATCTGCTGCGCGGTTAAGCACAGCAAAAAGCGGCCCACACAAGACTGTGGGCCGCTTTTAGTCTATTTAGATGTAGTAGTCCGGATCCACGAGCTTGACCCGCTCATGCCTATTTGAAGGCCGATTCTTGGCGGGGATGCCCACGGCGATGTGATCGGCCGGTACATCCTTCGTGACAACGGCATTGGCACCGATGGCGGAACCGGCCCCGATGGTGATGGGGCCTAAGACCTTGGCGCCCGCGCCGATGGTGACGTTATCTTCCACCGTGGGGTGGCGCTTGGTCTGGGTGAGCACCTGACCGCCGAGCGTCACGCCGTGGTAGAGCATGACGCCATCGCCAATTTCCGCGGTTTCGCCGATGACAATGCCCATCCCGTGGTCGATAAAGAAGCGGCGCCCGATGGTGGCGCCTGGGTGGATCTCGATGCCGGTAAAAAAGCGATTAATTTGGGCCAGGATGCGCGCAGGGCCCCGCAGGCCGCGCTTCCACAGCCAGTGGGACACGCGGTGCGACCAGATGGCGTGCAGGCCGGAATAGACGATCGCGTTTTCAACGTCGCCACGGGCAGCTGGGTCATGGTCGCGGGCATTGGCTAAATCTTCGCGGATATATTTAATAATGCTCATGCGGACTATAATACTGGTCACAAAAAGGCACCCGCCAAGCTTGACGGGTGCCTTTTATTCATGGACTAGGTTGCGGGGCTAGTTATGCCTCGCGGATGTCCTCGAAAAGAACGGTGGAAACGTAGCGCTCACCAAAGTCCGGCAGGACAACGACGATGGTCTTGCCCTCGAACTCGGGGCGCTCAGCCAGCTTCAGCGCGGCGGAAAGGTTTGCACCGGCGGAAATGCCAACCAGCAGGCCTTCCTCGGTAGCAAGGTCGCGGGAAAGCTTGATGGACTCCTCGAGGGAAGCGGTCAGGACCTCATCCAGCTGCTCGCGGTCGAGCACGTCCGGCACGAAGTTGGCGCCTAGGCCCTGGATCTTGTGCGGACCTGCCTGGCCTTCAGACAGCACAGGGGAGTCAGCCGGCTCAACGGCTGCGAGGTAAACGTCTGGGTTCTTGGACTTCAGGTAGCGACCTGCACCGGTGATGGTGCCGCCAGTGCCGACGCCTGCGACGAAGGCATCGACATTGCCCTCGGCGTCGTCCCAGATCTCCGGGCCGGTGGTGGCCTCGTGGATCTTGGGGTTGGCCTCGTTAGCGAACTGGGAAGCCAAGATGGCGTTGTCGCGCTCGGCGACGATCTCGTTGGCCTTATCAACCGCACCCTGCATTCCGGCAGCGCCCGGGGTCAGGATGATTTCTGCACCGTATGCGCGAAGCAGGACCTTGCGCTCATTGGACATGGTCTCTGGCATGGTGAGGACAACGTCGTAGCCCAAGGTTGCGCCGGCCAGTGCTAGGGCAATGCCGGTATTACCGGAGGTAGCTTCAACGATGGTGCCGCCCGGCTTCAGGTCACCGGATTCCTCAGCGGCCTTGATGATGGCGAGGCCGATGCGGTCCTTCACGGAGTTACCAGGGTTAAAGGACTCCACCTTGGCCAGCACGGTGGCACCCTTACCCTCAGCCAAGCGGTTGATGCGGATAAGTGGGGTACCGCCGATGGTCTCTAGGACATTGTTGTAAATAGCCATTTATTAGGACTCCTTTGGGAATCATATTCGTGGTCAAATCAGGTACAAGCGCAAGGATACACTATTTAAGTAGACAGAGTGGTATATTTATTACAGACAACCCATTCGGGCATGGAATGTGGGATTCACGGCCGCGGAGACGAAGGGACGATTTCGAATTACCCCCACTTGCTGTCTATAATTCCACGTAGTTACCCGCTGCTCCCCAAGTTTTCGGGGATATCGGGTGCACCTACTTGGTTACCCCCGACGAGGAAAGAGTCTCATGGAGTCGCATCGCCTCAAAGATGATGAAGAATCCGTACGCGCGGCACTGTCGTCTCTCAAAACCGCCACCGGAATCCCAGTGACGATGTACGCAACATTATTGGCGGATAATCGCCTGCAAATTACCCAGTGGGTGGGCCTGCGTACGCCGGCGCTGCAGAATCTGCTTATCGATGCCGGCGTGGGCGTCGGCGGGCGCGTCATCACCACCCGCCGCGCGGTGGGCGTATCGGACTACACGCGTGCCACCACCATTTCCCACGAGAACGACAGCGTAATCCAAGACGAAGGCCTGCACTCGATCGTGGCCGTACCCGTTACCGTGCAGCGTGAAATCCGGGGAGTGCTTTACGTTGGAGTACATTCCCCTGTGCGCTTGGGGGATAAGGTCATCGAGGAAGTAACGATGACGGCTCGGACCCTAGAGCAAGATCTCGCGGTCAACTCCGCGATGCGCCGCGCCGATGGTGGAAAGGGAGGTGCGTCCCGCGGCCATGCGATGAACGGTGCGGAATGGGAACAGGTTCGTTCCACCCACTCCAAGCTGCGCATGCTGGCCAACCGCGTCGAGGACGAGGAGTTGCGCAAGGAACTCGAGGCGCTCTGCGATCAGATGGTCTCTCCCGTGCGCGTGAAGCAATCAACCAAGCTTTCCGCCCGCGAGCTCGACGTCCTCTCCTGCGTGGCACTCGGCCACACCAACGTGGAAGCGGCGGAAGAAATGGGAATTGGCGCCGAAACCGTCAAGTCCTACCTACGCTCCGTGATGCGCAAGTTGGGGGCGCACACTCGCTACGAAGCCGTCAATGCCGCCCGCCGGATCGGCGCGTTGCCCTGATAACCGGTAGCGTAGAAAGCTGTGAAAGATCAGTTTATTGTTTCCGGCGGTGCCCGTCTTGCAGGCACCGTCAAAGTAGATGGCGCCAAAAACAGCGTCCTTAAGCTCATGGCCGCCGCGTTGCTGGCGGAGGGGACGACGACGCTGACCAATTGCCCAGAGATTCTGGACGTACCTTTGATGAAAAAGGTACTCGAAGGCTTGGGCTGCGAGGTGACAATCGATGGCAGCACCGTCCGCATTACTACCCCTGCGACGCCGCAATCGAACGCGGACTTTGATGCGGTTCGCCAATTTAGGGCATCGGTATGCGTCTTAGGCCCACTAACCTCGCGCTGCGGGCATGCAAAGGTTGCGCTGCCCGGTGGTGACGCCATTGGCTCTCGCCCGCTTGATATGCACCAGACCGGCTTGGAAAAACTCGGCGCCACCACCCGCATTGAACACGGCGCCGTGGTCGCTGAGGCCTCCGAGCTTCGTGGCTCCACCATTCGCTTGGACTTTCCGTCCGTTGGTGCGACGGAAAACATCTTGACCGCCGCCGTCTTGGCCGAGGGCACTACTGTTCTTCACAATGCCGCCCGCGAGCCCGAGATCGTGGACCTGTGCGAGATGATGAAATCCATGGGCGCCAATATCGAAGGCGAAGGCACCTCCGAGGTCACCATCCACGGCGTGGACCGGCTTAACCCAACAGAGCACGAGGTCATTGGTGACCGCATCGTGGCCGGCACCTGGGCTTATGCCGCAGCCATGACACAAGGAGATATCACCGTTGGCGGTATTGCTCCGCGTCACCTGCACCTTCCGCTGGAAAAGCTGAAGTCCGCCGGTGCAGAGATTGAAACCTATGAAAACGGCTTCCGCGTGCGCATGGATAAGCGTCCTACCGCCGTGGATTACCAGACGTTGCCTTTCCCAGGCTTTCCGACGGACCTCCAGCCCATGGCCATCGGCATTTCCTCCATCGCCGAAGGAACCACCGTGATCACGGAGAACGTCTTCGAATCCCGGTTCCGCTTCGTGGACGAAATGCTGCGCTTGGGTGCCGATGCCCAAGTCGATGGCCATCACGTGGTGGTACGGGGTAAGGAACATCTTTCCTCTACGCATGTATGGAGTTCCGATATCCGTGCTGGAGCTGGCCTAGTCCTCTCCGCACTGTGCGCCGACGAAGCGACGACCGTTCACGATGTCTTCCATATAGACCGCGGCTATCCCCACTTTGTGGAGAACCTTTCGCGGCTTGGAGCCACCATCGAAAGGACGCAGGAAGAAGAAATCTTTTAATTAACCTTCCCCAGTACGCATTTTTCTCGTGTGTGCTGGGGATTTGTGCGTTTTTCGGGGTGGGGTGTAACTTTATCGAAGTCGCCGAGAGGTAGCCGGTTGGTTACTTTTTAGTGACTTTTTGTACTGGCTTGGCTTAAGGATTTGACTTGGTTCAGGTTGTTGGGTAAGTTAGTGCGAGCCGCCGATGAGAGGTTAACGTTTGGTTAATTTTCTTGTGGTGTGTGGATGTTGTTTGAGAACTCAATAGTGTGCCAATGTACTTATTTTTATTTTTGTGTGCATGGTTGTGTGTTGATTGGTCTGTTGGCCAGCGAATCTTATGGTGGTTTGTTGGTTGGTGTGTGCCGGTAAGGTGTTGTTATACGCATCTTTTTGAATACTGTTTAGTGTTTCGGCTGCATTGATGGATTGGTTGGCATGTGATTGTGTTCAACTTTTTGTCTCCTCTTTTGTGCCCCGTCGGGTTGGGGAGGCAATGATTTTTTCTTTGTAGTAATTTTTGGACGCCAGCATGGACCTGCTTTTGTGGGTTTGTGGTGGTTTGTTCTTTTGGTTAGGTTTGGGCTTTTCACGGCCTATTTTGGAATTTTGTTGTTCTGAAATTTTTCTTTTTGTGGAGAGTTTGATCCTGGCTCAGGACGAACGCTGGCGGCGTGCTTAACACATGCAAGTCGAACGGAAAGGCCCTGCTTGCAGGGTACTCGAGTGGCGAACGGGTGAGTAACACGTGGGTGATCTGCCCTGCACTTCGGGATAAGCTTGGGAAACTGGGTCTAATACCGGATAGGAGCCATCTTTAGTGTGGTGGTTGGAAAGTTTTTTTCGGTGTAGGATGAGCTCGCGGCCTATCAGCTTGTTGGTGGGGTAATGGCCTACCAAGGCGGCGACGGGTAGCCGGCCTGAGAGGGTGTACGGCCACATTGGGACTGAGATACGGCCCAGACTCCTACGGGAGGCAGCAGTGGGGAATATTGCACAATGGGCGCAAGCCTGATGCAGCGACGCCGCGTGGGGGATGAAGGCCTTCGGGTTGTAAACTCCTTTCGCTAGGGACGAAGCTTTGTGTGACGGTACCTAGATAAGAAGCACCGGCTAACTACGTGCCAGCAGCCGCGGTAATACGTAGGGTGCGAGCGTTGTCCGGAATTACTGGGCGTAAAGGGCTCGTAGGTGGTTTGTCGCGTCGTCTGTGAAATTCTGGGGCTTAACTCCGGGCGTGCAGGCGATACGGGCATAACTTGAGTGCTGTAGGGGTAACTGGAATTCCTGGTGTAGCGGTGAAATGCGCAGATATCAGGAGGAACACCGATGGCGAAGGCAGGTTACTGGGCAGTTACTGACGCTGAGGAGCGAAAGCATGGGTAGCGAACAGGATTAGATACCCTGGTAGTCCATGCCGTAAACGGTGGGCGCTAGGTGTGAGGGTCTTTCTACGACTTTCGTGCCGTAGCTAACGCATTAAGCGCCCCGCCTGGGGAGTACGGCCGCAAGGCTAAAACTCAAAGGAATTGACGGGGGCCCGCACAAGCGGCGGAGCATGTGGATTAATTCGATGCAACGCGAAGAACCTTACCTGGGCTTGACATACACTAGATCGCTGCAGAGATGTAGTTTCCCTTTGTGGTTGGTGTACAGGTGGTGCATGGTTGTCGTCAGCTCGTGTCGTGAGATGTTGGGTTAAGTCCCGCAACGAGCGCAACCCTTGTCTTATGTTGCCAGCATTTGGTTGGGGACTCATGAGAGACTGCCGGGGTTAACTCGGAGGAAGGTGGGGATGACGTCAAATCATCATGCCCCTTATGTCCAGGGCTTCACACATGCTACAATGGTCGGTACAACGCGCTGCGACACTGTGAGGTGGAGCGAATCGCTGAAAGCCGGCCTTAGTTCGGATTGGGGTCTGCAACTCGACCCCATGAAGTCGGAGTCGCTAGTAATCGCAGATCAGCAATGCTGCGGTGAATACGTTCCCGGGCCTTGTACACACCGCCCGTCACGTCATGAAAGTTGGTAACACCCGAAGCCGGTGGCCTAAACGTGTTAGGGAGCCGTCGAAGGTGGGATCGGCGATTGGGACGAAGTCGTAACAAGGTACCCGTACCGGAAGGTGCGGGTGGATCACCTCCTTTCTAAGGAGCTTTTTTATTGGGCTGCAGTTGCAGCCATGGCCCACAGTTGTGGGTTGCCCACCGTGTTTGATGGTGGGTTGGTGGTTGAGTGGGCGAGTGTTCTGCTGCCACCGAATTTGGAAATTCCGGGTAGGAGACACACCTTAATCAGCAGTATTAAGTGTTGAGACAGTGCTTTGTGACATGCGTAAAAGTGTCCATGCATACAAAATTAATGTTGAGTGGTAAGTCGTTGGTGCATTGTTGGGTGTCTGGGGCATTATCCCCTTATTGTGTGCCTGACTGGTTGATGGATGCCATTCATTGTGGTGGTGTTTGTTGTCAGTTGGGGTGTTGTGTGAGAACTGTATAGTGGACGCGAGCATCTGCATGATGCCATCTGCTTGTGTGTGGGTGGTGTTGTGTGTGTGATGTGATTTTTCTTTTTGTTTATTTTGTCAAGTTCACTTGTTGCTGCTGCATGTGGGCTGCGTGACCTTTTTGTTGGTTGTGTGGTTTGTGTGTGGTGGTTGGTGTGTTCGTTATTTAGGGCGCATGGTGGATGCCTTGGCATGCTGAGCCGATGAAGGACGTGTAAGGCTGCGTTAAGCCTCGGGGAGTTGTCAATAAAGCGTTGATCCGAGGATGTCCGAATGGGGAAACCTGGCCCTGGTTATGTGGGGTTACCCTTCAGTGAATTCATAGCTGTTGTGGGGGTTACGCGGGGAAGTGAAACATCTCAGTACCCGTAGGAGGAGAAAATAATAATGATTCTGCTAGTAGTGGCGAACGAACGTGGATGAGGCTAAACCGTGTGCATGTGATACCTGGTAGGGGTTGTGTGTGCGGTGTTGTGGGGCCTAGCTGTGTGTCATCTACCAGTGGCACGCCCTGTGCATTGTTGTTAGGTGAAGTGGTTTGGAATGGCCTGCCGGAGTAGGTGAGAGTCCTGTAGCTGAAGATGATGATGTGGGGGTTGTTGGGTTCCCGAGTAGCAACGGGCTCGTGGAATCTGTTGTGAATCTGCCGGGACCACCCGGTAAGCCTAAATACTCAGTGTGACCGATAGTGGATAGTACCGTGAGGGAATGGTGAAAAGTACCCCGGGAGGGGAGTGAAATAGTTCCTGAAACCATGTGCTTACAATCCGTCAGAGCACTTTTTATTGTGTGATGGCGTGCCTTTTGAAGAATGAGCCTGCGAGTCAGCGGCATGTCGCGAGGTTAACCCGTGTGGGGTAGCCGTAGGGAAACCGAATCCTAATGGGGTGATAAGTGGCATGTCCTGGACCCGAAGCGGGGTGATTTACCCATGGCCAGTGTGAAGCAGCTGTAAGAGGTTGTGGAGGCGCGAACCCACGTAGGTTGAAAACTGCGGGGATGAGCTGTGGGTAGGGGTGAAAGGCCAATCAAACTCCGTGATAGCTGGTTCTCCCCGAAATGCATTTAGGTGCAGCGTCGCATTGAGCTTGGTGGAGGTAGAGCGACTGGTTGGTTGAGCGGGACTACAATCTTAGCAATGTCAGCCAAACTCCGAATGCCATCAATTGTGTTGTGCGGCAGTGAGACTGTGGGGGATAAGCTTCATAGTCGAGAGGGAAACAGCCCAGATCGCCGGTTAAGGCCCCTAAGGGTGTACTAAGTGGAAAAGGATGTGGGATCGCGAAGACAGCCAGGAGGTTGGCTTAGAAGCAGCCATCCTTGAAAGAGTGCGTAATAGCTCACTGGTCGAGTGGTTCTGCGCCGACAATGTAGTGGGGCTCAAGTACACCGCCGAAGCCGCGGCAAGCAATAATTTTTTGTTGTTTGGGTAGGGGAGCGTCGTGCATGGGTGGAAGCGTTACCGTGAGGAGGCGTGGACTGTGTGCGAGTGAGAATGCAGGCATGAGTAACGAATTGTAAGGTGAGAATCCTTACCGCCGGATGACTAAGGGTTCCTGGGTCAAGTTCGTCTTCCCAGGGTGAGTCGGGACCTAAGGCGAGGCCGACAGGCGTAGTCGATGGATAACCAGTTGATATTCTGGTACCCGTACATGTGCGCCCATGATGAAGCACTGATACTAACCACTGCGGATACGCTACCTGTTCACTTTTTTGAGTGTTGGTGGTGTTGATGTCGTGGGGCCTGATGTGTGGTTCAAGTGATGGGGTGACGCAGTGAGGTAGCCGCGCCACTTAGTGGATTGGTGGTGTAAGCGTGCAGATCGTGTGGTAGGTAAATCCGCCGCACAGTGTGGTTGAGGCGTGATGCGTAGACCCAAAAGGGTTGATGGTGGTGATCCTGTACTGTCGAGAAAAGCCTCTAGCGAGTGTGTGTATGGCCCGTACCCTAAACCGACACAGGTGGTCAGGTTGAAGATACTAAGGCGTTCGGGTGAACTGTGGTTAAGGAATTCGGCAAAATGCCCCCGTAACTTCGGGAGAAGGGGGGCCCTGTGATGTGAAGACCCTGTGCGGTTGGAGTGTTGTGGGGTCGCAGAGAATAGAGGGAAGCGACTGTTTATCAAAAACACAGGTCCATGCGAAGACGTTA
Organism: Corynebacterium tuingiense; assembly: GCF_046718165.1. Classification (NCBI taxonomy): domain Bacteria; kingdom Bacillati; phylum Actinomycetota; class Actinomycetes; order Mycobacteriales; family Corynebacteriaceae; genus Corynebacterium; species Corynebacterium tuingiense. The sequence goes on along the minus strand of NZ_CP177101.1, from coordinate 1,971,473 downwards.
AGTTGATGTATATGGACTGACGCCTGCCCGGTGCTGGAAGGTTAAGAGGACCGGTTAGTAGTCTTTTGGCTGCGAAGCTGAGAATTTAAGCCCCAGTAAACGGCGGTGGTAACTATAACCATCCTAAGGTAGCGAAATTCCTTGTCGGGTAAGTTCCGACCTGCACGAATGGCGTAACGACTTCTCTGCTGTCTCGACCACAGGCCCGGTGAAATTGCATTACGAGTAAAGATGCTCGTTACGCGCGGCAGGACGAAAAGACCCCGGGACCTTCACTATAGCTTGGTATTGGTGTTTGGTTCGGTTTGTGTAGGATAGGTGGGAGACTGTGAAGCTGTCACGCTAGTGGTGGTGGAGTCGTTGTTGAAATACCACTCTGATCGGATTGAGCATCTAACCTTGGCCCATGATCTGGGTTGGGGACAGTGCCTGGTGGGTAGTTTAACTGGGGCGGTTGCCTCCCAAAATGTAACGGAGGCGCCCAAAGGTTCCCTCAGCCTGGTTGGCAATCAGGTGGTGAGTGTAAGTGCACAAGGGAGCTTGACTGTGAGACAGACATGTCGAGCAGGGACGAAAGTCGGGACTAGTGATCCGGCACCTACTTGTGGATGTGGTGTCGCTCAACGGATAAAAGGTACCCCGGGGATAACAGGCTGATCTTCCCCAAGAGTCCATATCGACGGGATGGTTTGGCACCTCGATGTCGGCTCGTCGCATCCTGGGGCTGGAGTAGGTCCCAAGGGTTGGGCTGTTCGCCCATTAAAGCGGCACGCGAGCTGGGTTCAGAACGTCGTGAGACAGTTCGGTCTCTATCCGCCGCGCGCGTTGAAACTTGAAGAAGGCTGTCCCTAGTACGAGAGGACCGGGACGGACGTACCTCTAGTGTGCCAGTTATCCCGCCAGGGGTAGTGCTGGTTGGCTACGTACGGAAGGGATAACCGCTGAAAGCATCTAAGCGGGAAGCCTGTTTTAAGATGAGGTTTCTTTTGAGGTCCCCTAAAGACTATGGGGTAGATAGGCCAGACTTGGAAGCACTGTAAGGTGTGAAGGCTACTGGTACTAATTGACCAAAACAAACACACCACAACAACCCAAACATTGTTTGGTTATGTTGGGTGGACTTGTGAAGCGAGTAAACAAATAAATGAACACATTCTTGTGTGTCGCGTCCACTATGCAGTATCTGACACAACACCACACGCAGTGGTGGGTAGTGTTCTGATAGGTTTGTCGGTGGTTCATAGCTACAGGGAAACGCCCGGTCCCATTCCGAACCCGGAAGCTAAGCCTGTACACGCTGATGGTACTGCAACCGGGAGGTTGTGGGAGAGTAAGTCACCGCCGACACCAAACAACAAAACAATAATTACATACGGTGTTGATGATGGTCCCCAATAAGAGACCACCACCCCAGAACATGGTTTCGGGATGGTGTGGTTTCTTGTGGGGACCATCAACGTTTTCACACGGGGCTAACCCCCGATGCGTCTACTTTCCCGGGGGTCGGGCCTATCACCCGTCGCGCTCACTGTGGTAGAAAAACCAGAAACCCCGCCGTCCGCGGTGAGCGCGAAGGGCGGGGAAAAATCGGGGTAGCCAGTACGTGTCGTTGAGATACTCCACGGCATTAGCTGAATCCGGAATTCGGCCAAGTGCAGGAATAGTCGGTTATCCCTATGACGCGGAACTAAATCCAAGACGCTTCAGACAGCATTTTGCATGAGAGCCGACAAATCTATCGTTTGTACGGCTGTTTTTTGAGTATTGAATATTCTCCGGACATGAGATCTATTATTCCTGAGTTGATTGCGATGATTCCTATCCAAGACCCTGTTATATAGATGAAAAGTGTGCCGAGGAGTATGGCGAAGCAGCTAACTGCCTTTAGCTGTTTCGTTCTTCTGTCATTGGATTCGTCAGGCTGGTAGATCCGGGCAACCATGAGATCAACGGCGGCAACGGCTAGCAAAAAATACGAAATTTTTGTGTAACCGAATAAAGCAAAGACTCCTGAAACCACAAGCACGGCAATCCCTGCAAAGCCAATAAAACGGCTCATGAGAAAACACTCCATAACATGGCTTAATGGTAAACGTCTCCTTAATTCTATACGAAAGGTGAGGGGGCAGGTCTCTTAGAAAGAAACACGAATCTTCCCACACCATCACACCGCTGCGTGTAAATCAGCCTATGGGGTGATGGGATGCTGCGAATACTCGGGTTACTATGGATAAAGGTAATTTCCCATGTACAAGGAGAACACGCTTTATGAATGATGCCGCGGCGCGCGCCGTTGACTTGTTTAAGCAATACGGAAGCGATGATACGGCGGTTATCGCCCTTGATCACGTTTCCATTGAGTTTGGAAAGAACCAATTCACGGCCATTATGGGCCCATCAGGCTCGGGCAAGTCTACGTTGATGCACACGATGGCAGGGTTGGACTCTGCTAGCTCTGGTTCGGCGTTTATCGGTGATACCGATATGTCGCACCTCAATGACAAGGAAATTACGGCGTTGCGTCGTGACCGCCTGGGATTTATTTTCCAGTCCTTCAACTTGGTCCCTACCTTGACGGCGGCGGAGAACATCACGCTGCCGACTGACATTGCGGGAAAGGATGTCGACAAGCAATGGTTTGAAGAAGTCACCCGCCGTTTGGGCCTAACGGAGCGTTTGGAGCATCGACCGGCGGAACTATCTGGTGGTCAGCAGCAGCGTGTAGCCTGTGCTCGAGCTTTAGTTTCGCGGCCGGAAATTATTTTCGGCGACGAGCCTACGGGTAACTTGGACTCCAATTCTTCGGCCGAGGTCCTGGATATTCTACGAACTGCGGTGGATCAGGATAATCAGACCGTGGTCATTGTGACGCATGATGCCAAGGCGGCGTCTTATGCCGATCGCGTTGTTTTCCTTGCTGATGGCAAGCTCGTTAACGAACTGCAAGATCCGACGATGGAGGCCATTCACAATGTAATGGCAGAGATTGAGGGTTAAATGGCACGCGGAAACGCAATGCGCAGGGTATCCGTGCGCAATATCATGGCGCATAAGTTGCGCCTTGGGCTGACAATTTTGGCGGTGGTTTTGGGCACCGCCTTTATTGCTGGCTCTTTCATGTTCACTAATTCATTGAAGGCCACTTTCGATTCCGCGGTGGATAACCAATTTCGCGGCGTAGACGCAGTGGTCAGTGAGAATGATGATAGTGAACAGAAGCTGGATGAAGGGCTGCGACAACAGCTGCTTGATGATCCTGAGGTTAAAAACATCAACGTCGCTGACTCGCAGACCGTGGTTGTTGCCGATGAAAATTCGGAAGCTTTCCAAACCCAAAGCGGTACTTCTAGCCTCGTGCCGTATTATCCCGCGGATAAAACCGTCGGTGGCGCTAGTGAGCTCATCGAAGGCGATGAGCCAAAAGCCATAGATGAGGTAGCGATCAATTCTTCTGCTGCGGAGAAATACGACATTTCCGTTGGCCAGAAGATTCTGGTGGTGCATCCGGATAGTCAGGATGAGGTTAGGGTCACGGGCATCGTGGAACCGCCGGTGGAGCAGGGCGATAACATCGAGCTGCGCATGGACGAGGCGAATTACCTAGAGCGCTTTGGTGACCCCTCCCAGCTGAAGGTCTCTGCTGCTGATGGCGTGGATGCGAATGCGCTTGTTGATGACCTCAATAACAAGTTCGACATCAAAGCCGAATCGGGCGAGTATCTAGCAGAACAGACCAGTGAGGCCATGACTGAGGCATTGAAGTTTGTGAACTACTTCCTCGTTGCCTTTGGTCTAATCGCCTTGTTGGTGGGCACCTTTATTATTGCCAATACGTTTTCCATGATCGTGGCCCAGCGCATCAAGGAGTTTGCTCTTTTGCGTGCTTTGGGCGCTTCGCGTCGCCAGATCACCAATTCCGTTGTGGTGGAATCCGTCATCGTTGGCGTGCTGGGCTCCATCGTCGGTGTTCTTGCCGGCGTGGGATTGGTCGCCGTAATCAAGGCGATTATGGGCGCCAATGGAATGGACATCGGCGGTGGCTTGGGCTTGAGCGTTTCGGCCGTGGTGGTCCCCATTATTTTGGGCACGATTGTCACCGTGGTCTCCGCGTGGGCTCCGGCACGGCGCGCGGGTGCTGTGGAACCGGTTGAGGCGATGCGCACGACGGAGTCGGCCTCCGGCTCTTCGTTGAAGGTGCGCACGATCTTCGGTGCGATCATCATGATTGGCGGCATTATTGCGGCGTTTGCAGGCGTGCTTAGCGATGCCGAAACGAACGTCCGCGCCATTCTCGTCGGCCTCGGCGCCGTCGGAGTGATTATCGGTTTCTTCCTGGCTGGGCCCGCGCTGTCTTTGCCGCTGGTGCCAACGCTGGGCAAGGCAATTGGCGCGCCCTTCGGGTCCATCGGCAAGCTGGCTGCTACCAACTCGCGGCGTAACCCGCGCCGCACCGCCGCCACGGCCTTTGCCCTGACCCTGGGCGTGGCGTTGGTAACGAGCATCGGCATGCTGGGGCAGACGATGAAGGCTTCCATTTCGGATACGGTGGACCAAACTATTACGTCGGACTATATTTTGTCCGGTCCAAGCTCCGGAAACTTCCCGACGCCGAAGGAAACCGGTGCGCGTGCCGCAGAGGCAGACGGTGTGGATAAGGTCGTTACCGTCGGATCGGCGCCGGTCGCCGTGGATGGTCAGGCCTCCTTGGATTTTGGCACTGGCGGTTTGTTCACTGTGACGGTGGATGCTGATCCCACCTCGATGCTGGCGATGAACATGGTGGAAGGCGATGCCAATATTGAAGGTGGCTTTGCCGCTACGGAAGACTTCGCCAAAGAAAATGGCTGGAAGGTAGGAGAGACCTACGAGGTCACCGGAAGCGAGCCAGGCAAGACTGCGGAAGCGAAACTGGTCGGTACCTTTGAGCCCATCGAGACCATTCAAAATATGGTGGTTTCGCAGGACGTGGCAGAACAGGTGGCCGCTGACAGAGATTTCTCCGTGCAGATGGTGGGTGTGTTAGGCCAAGAAGGCTACGACAAGGAAGAGCTGCGCCAGAACCTCGAGGATGCCGTCAAGGATCTCGTAGTGGTGCAAGTCAATACCGGCAAGGAATATGCGGGTCAGGCCGCTGGATTTATCGACCAGATGCTGGCCATTCTCTACGGTCTTCTCGCACTAGCCGTGATCATCGCGGTGCTTGGCATTGTCAATACCTTGACCTTGGGGGTTATCGAGCGCCGCCAGGAGATCGGCATGTTGCGTGCGGTGGGTACGCAGCGCCGCCAAATCCGCAGGATGATCACGCTGGAGTCGGTCCAGATTTCGCTTTTCGGCGCGATCATGGGCATTCTCATTGGTCTCGGCTTGGGCTGGTCCTTCATTGAGATCTTGAATGATCAGGGCCTTGGCGGCGCCGAGGTTCCGTGGGGCATGTTGGTAATCATGCTGCTGGGATCCGCAGTGGTGGGCATCATTGCAGCGGTATGGCCATCGCAACGCGCGGCAAAGACACCGCCGCTGGAGGCCATTGCGGATTAATGCTTAGACATCCAGACCTTGACCGCATCCGTGGTCTTGAGGTCTGGAAGGTAGGCATGCATCGTCGCTAGACCAATATTAGGAAGTTTCAGCTCGTCGTCGTAGCACAGGAACCATGGGTGCACTTCGGGCTGGAACTTCTTTTTGCTTGCCGCCAGGCTGTGGAATCCGTAGAAGGGCTCGACCTCTTTGCCTAGGCGCTGCAAGAGATTATCGAGCCAGGAGGGCGACGGTGCTTGCCCGGCCAGAGGGGCGCCGGATAAGGAGATCCAGGTACAGCCTTCGGCGTTTGCGATGAGCAGGGCTTCTGAGATGAGCAGTTCCATAACTCCCTTGAAACCGTGCTCGTTGCGGCGCATGACGTCGAGGGTATAGCCCGCGATGGAGCCGTTTTCGAAGACGGGCATCCAGCTGGTGACGCCGTGGAGGGTGCCGTCCTGGGCTTCGGCAAGCAGCAGGCGAGTGCCGAGGACTTTCATTTCTTCTAGCCCGCCGAGGGTAAATCCCATTTCGGGCAGCGCCTTTTCTGCTACCCATTCCTCGCTGAGCGCGGTGATCTTGGCGATGGTGGTCAGGTCGAGTTCAGCCCAACTGGTCCAGCGGGTGCGAATTCCTTCCTTGGTTGCTTTATTGCGGGCGGTGCGCACGTTCTGGAATTTCTTTCCCTTGAACTCTGTGCGGCAGGGCAAGACGGCCTCTTCGGCAACGTGGACGCGCTTGAGCTCCGGGTGGGCGGCGGCGAAGTCCGCGTTGACGGAATACCAGGCCACGGCCCAGCCTTGGTGGGCGGCGAAGGCTGCGAATTCGGCGCTGATATCGCTGCCCACGGGCGTGCCTAGGGTGAGGGCGACACCGTTGGAGACGCGGTAAGCCACAAAGGAATCGCCGTGGAAAAAGTAGCGATTGGATTTCCACAGCGTCATAAAGGAAAGGTGGTCGCCGGTGCCGGATTCAAGCAGGCGGCGCGCGGTGCGGAGATCTGCCTCATTCGTTGGATCGGTGGGCCGGGAGAAACCGCGATAGAGGCGGAAGGCCACGAAGAACCAAAAGGCGTTTCCTATCCACTCGTAAAGGAACCAGGCGAGGGAGGACGTGGGGATTACGTGGTGGGGAAGTATCAGGGCCACCACGGTGGGCAGGAAGCGCAACGGGGTTTCAGCGAGCACGTTCGGCAGCGGGGCGTGCAGCTGCGCGATGAGAATCCAGAGCACCGATCCACATGCGGCGATGCCAGCGCTTAACAGAGCGGTGTGCAGGAGATAGGCCCGGTTTTCGTGGGTGGGAAACAGCCGCCGGTTAATGAGCAGGATTGCGAGCACGCTAAGCCAAGGCAACGTGACAGGGATGAGCTCGGGGAGGAAAGAAAGCCTATAGGCAAGCAGGGCAAGGGCCGCTACCTGCGATAAGACCGCGAGCCTCCAGGCGGTGATGCGCCCGCGCACGAGGCCGAAGCAAAAGACGAGCTGCAAGATGAGCGGTAACAGGTTGGCTATCACGGGCCCGATCCCGCGGCTATCTTGCCAGAGCAGGCGCGTGACATCGGAAAATGGGCCTTGCGCCAACGGATCCAGAGCGATGAAGGCGGGGCCTATCGCAACGCAGGCGACGCAGACGGCGATGAGCACGCGCTGTTCGCGCACGGTCGGCGTACCGGGCGCGGGTTTGGCGAGCAGCTGGCCGGCGGCGATGGATAGGGCGGCGGTGGTGATACCGAGGACATCGGAAAGCGCGCCCGCGTACAGCACGTACGTGGCGGTCAGGGAAAGAATGGAGATTCGGAGGCGGCGGCGCCACAGGCGAGGCATGAACGCGGAGGCGAACCCGGCCGCGCCTACGATGAATCCAATCGGGCTGAGGAAGTCGGTGCTATTGGGCCAGTGCTTGGCGATGCCCAGCGTTATCGGCACTCCAATCGCCGTCGCCGCCAGCCCGGTGGTGAGGGTATAGGTGGAACCGAGGAGCCACTCGGCCGGGGCAAGCCAGGTGGCGATGAGCAAGGTAATGATGATGGAAGCACCCGGGTGAGCGGTGGTGAGCGCAAGCCACGGTTTGAGGGGAAAATCGACGAGGTGTAGCGACCACATGATGGCCAGCAGAGCGATGGAAACGGGAAGCTTTTTAAGAATGGACATTGTTAATCCCATCGAACGGATCTGTTTCTACCTTGATGCCGCCGCGGGCAGCGGCCCAAGCGAAGGATTCGCGTAGCGCGGGGCGCCAGACCTGGAAGGAGTGCCCACCCGGCCGCGTGCCGTAATAGGTTTTCATTCCGGCTGCCCGAGCTTTATCTGATAGCGAGCGCAGGGCGTTGACGGATGCGGCATCGTCATCACCGGCGATGAAGATGGCCTGAAGGTTGTCGTAGCGGTTGCGCTCCAAGAGGTAGGCGGGGTCTTGGTTGTTATAGGCGGATTCATCGCCGTGGAAAAACTTATTAACGGTGGCGGAATGGCTGCCAATGGTCGGCTCGGCCTCGCCGGAGATATCAATAACGGAGCCGTAGGCATTCGGATGGGTGGTAGCTATTTGCAGCGCGCAGGTGCCGCCGTAACTTAGCCCGCCGATGGTCCAGGTGTGCTGATCGTTGTTGACTTGGAACTTTGACTTTATATCTTTGGAAACATCGCGGGTGAGGTAGGTCATGACTTGGGCGACATCGCTATCGGCGCAGATGGGGTTCGCGGTCTCGGAACCGGTGGCATCGACGGCGATGACGATGGGGCTGCGCCCGCCATTGGCCGCTTGGAATTGATCGGCGGTTTCGTCCGCTTCGCCCGAACCAAACCATTGATCCGGTCCGCCGGGGGTGCCGTGGAGAAGGACCAGAACTGGGAGGTTGTGATTCGTCCAGTATGCGGGCGGGATATACGCGGTGGCGGTGCGCGCGGAGAAGTGGGACGTTGCGCCGGGCAGATCGACGTGGACGAGGGCGGCGCCGGAATGGGTGGTGGTGAACTCGTCATAGTCCATTTCCTTCGCCACAGGGCGCGGGTCGAGGGAGCCGACGTCTGGATAGGTTTGATATTCCATATTGACTAGCCCGACGGTGGCCAAGAAGGAAAAGATTCCCACCACGACCGTGATCACCTTGGGCCTGCGGAGGAGTGCGGCCAGGGGAACCACCGCGGCTAGATAGATGTGCCAGGGTACTTCCCAGCGCCGGAGGAAGAACCACGCAATGGCGCAGAGGACTAGGGCGAAAAGTATCGGCCAGATTTTCTTTTGGGTGATAACAACGATCGCCGCTACCGCGAGGATGAGGAGGAATATGACGCCGTTGACGGGCTCGGCCAATGGCAGGTTCATAAAGAAGTTCACACAGAGAAATCGTAGGCCTGCGCTGGTCCAATCTAGCTAGGAGCGAGCTGGGAATTGCGTACCTAGATCCCGTGATAGATAAGTCCAGCCCACATCACCCCGCGCCAAGCCAAGACCACTCCGATCCCGATAGTCCAGAAGAGGTATTTGCACAGCGGCCACCAGTGCCGCTGCTTAACCATTTCCCCCAGCTCTTTCGCCATGGTGGACCAAGTGGAAAGGCCACCGGCGAGGCCGAGGGCGAAGAGGGGATGGGCAAAGGGGGCATCGGCAAGCTGGGAAAAGCCCACCGCCAGGCCAAAGACCAAGGAGCCCAGGATATTGGATACGAACGTGCAATACGGCGAGGGGAGCAGGCGGGTAAAACCGTAGCGCGCCGCGCCGCCGAGAAAGCCGCCGATAAGCACGAAGAGCAGGTTCATCGCAGCTTATCCCCAGCTAGATAGGCGGCGGTGCAGCCCACGAGCGTGGCCGCGACATAGGCCAGGGCGATGCTCCAGTGGGACTCCGCGGTGAAGAAAGCAAAGCCAGCGAAGCTGGTAAAACCGCCCAAGAATCCGGTGCCCCAGAATGGCCCCGGGCGGGTATACCCCATCAGCGCGCTGCCGACGATGTTGAGTATGAGCAGCGGGATCAGCCCGCCGCCGAGCGCGATGGTTAAGTGATAGCGGACACCGGCGCCGAGCGCGGCACCGGACCCGACGATGAGGGAGTGCGGCATGGGTTACATCATAGTGGGCGAAGTCTCAGGAAAAGCACAGGGCATTGTGTCTGAAAAGGGGAGGTTAAACGCTAAACTAATCGGCGTGGATAAGACGTTTGATGTGGTGAGCTTTATTGCTCGCTTTGGCATGGCCGCGGTGTGGATTATCGCCGGCGTAGAGAAGATGGCGCACCCGCTGGATACCATGCAATCCATCATGGCTTATGAGATTTTCACGCCTGAGTGGTCTGGGTATTTGGCCCAGCTCATTGGTCCGCTGGAGCTGGTGGGCGGAATGCTGCTTCTGCTGGGGATTTTCCTGCGTGAGTCCTCCAAGGTTGCGACCGTGGTCATGGTGCTTTTCATGGTCGGCATTCTCCAGGCATGGCTGCGTGGGTTGGACATCGATTGTGGTTGCTTTGGTGCCGCTGACGCTAATGCGGAGCCAGGCATGAACTATGGGCTGACGTTGCTTCGCGATGCCGCCTTCCTCTTCCTCACCGCATGGACCATCAAACGCCCGTTCACGAAATTTGCGCTCCACCCATAGCGGTGGGCACAGTAGGTTGCAAGAGTCCGAAAGTATCGACAGGCAAGGTTTAAATGAGCAAAGTAAGTGACCCAAATGCCAAGTCTGGCAATGGTTTCATCTGGGGCGTCGGCGTCCTCCTCGTCATCATCGCTGTGGTCATTGGCTACATCGTGTGGAACGGCAAACAGGCCAATGAAATCGAGGTGCAAGACGTCAACATGTCCATGGACTTTAAAGATAACGCAATTACCCTGAAGTCCGATGCGGCCGATGACGATACTCCAGAAGTAGATCTGTACGAAGACTTCTCCTGCCCCCACTGCGCGGATCTGGCGAAAAACACCGATGAGGACATGTTGCAGGCGATTGAGGACGGCAAGCTGATTGTTCACGTACGCACGTTGAACTTCCTGGACGGCCAGGATGTCGAAAACGAGGACGGTTACTCCACCAAGGCCGCTGCAGCCATGTCAGAACTGGCTAAGTCCGGTGATGTGAAGACCTACTGGAATCTGCGCGACTACATGATGCAGAACCAGCAGAGCGTTGCCACCCAGTGGGACACCGAGGACATTGCTGACCAAGCCAAGGAACTCGGTGCTGAAGATGACGTGGTTGATTCCATCAAGAACGTGGATATCAAGCAGGGAAATAAGGTGGCCAAGGCCAATTATGACAAGTTGAATAAGGAAACCGGCTCCGTTTCCTCGCCGCGCGTTGTCCAAAACGGCAAGGATATTCCGGATAAAGATTCTGGTCAGTCTTTGAATGACTGGGTAGACGTCGCCACCAAGTAGCAGGCGATTTGGTGAGTTAAATACTTGCCATGTATATTCATACGAGTTGCGGCCCACAGGGTTGCACCTCGTATATGGGGCTATGGCGCAGCTGGTAGCGCACCACACTGGCAGTGTGGGGGTCACGGGTTCGAATCCCGTTAGCTCCACAATGTAGTGTCCCGAGGCACCGTTAAAGAACGGTGGCTCGGGATTTTTTATGCGAAAACACGTCTGGTCTACAGTGCATTGAGGTGTCGCCTGTTAACTAAGAATCATGTAATGTAACCCGTGTCAACTGACGGGACCTTTTTTAAAATAGGAAATTATATGAATTCTACGGTGAAAGCTGCGGCGGCCGGTGCTATCTCTGCAGCCGCACTTGCGCTTTCTGCTCCCGCCGCCACTGGTGCGATGCCGGGGAACCCAATGTCCGCTCCGACGTGCGCTAACCAGCAGGTCGTCTTTGTTCCTGGCGGAGCGAATACTATTCCGTCAGCACCTTCGGATGTTCCGCACGGTCTAATTACCGGACAGATGGGCGTAAAGCTCGGACTCCAGCCGGATACGAACGCCACCTTTGTGGGCTACCAAGCCTTCCCATTTGCTGTGTCGAAATATTCTGACTCTTCTAACGAAGGGTATAACCGCACGGCAGCTAAGATTCAACAAATCCAGAATGACTGCCCGAATAGCAAGATTTCCTTGGTCGGCTATTCCGAGGGAGCAGATATTTCCGCACGCATCATCAACGATGCGGCGCACGGGCGCGGACCACTTGATAAGGATAGGTTTGCATCTGCAGCCCTCTATGCCAACCCGTACCAGGGCGGTAATGATGCTGCGCAGTATCACGATGACATGGCCAACGCGACTGGCGCGCTAGGCCACCTCGACGGTGGGTACGGCGAACTGGGGGCTGATGTGCTTGAGGTTTGCAACCCGCAGGATATTATTTGTAACTACCCAAAGGAATACCTGGGATTTGTATCCCCGTCCATGGAGGTGGATGCGGCGCACGGCAAGCTGCCTTTGCAGCAGATCGTGGGTGAGGCCTCTCAGCATGGTCCAATGGATAATATAAACTTGCTACGCGGACAACTTGCCCATATGCAGTACGGTGGGGCGGAATTTCAGGCAGGTATCGATTGGATCAATAACCACTAACCAGAAAACTCATAAAAATATCCCGCATAGTTTAAAACTATGCGGGATATTTTCTTTCTACTTACTGCAGAGCGTGGCCGATAAACTGGCCATAAGCTGCGGTGCCGTGGGCATTAAGGTGCAGTGGTAGGTTGCCGGGAGCTGGTGGTACTGGGTCAACGAGGTTAACCCACCAGCGGTCTGGCGAGCACATGTCATGTCCTTCAGACATGGGCTGTGCATCTAAGAAGGTTGCGCCGTTTTGCTCGGACACTTCGCGCAGGGTGTTTTGGAGGCGCTGTTCTGTGTCAGAGACGGCTGCGATGGGTAGGGGAATGATCGAAGAGGTCAGGCAAGTGGAGTTGCCGCGGGTCACGTGCGGGTAACCTACGACAGTCACCTTGGCATTCGGTGCGTGCTGGTGGGCTACATCGAGTGCGCTGCGGAGACCACCGCGAATCGCGCGGTCGGAGGCTGCGATATCCGTTTTGTGGGGGTAGGTGTCATTAGCGCCGGCAACGATAACGACATTTTTGGTCTCGTGGTTAAGGTTGCCGTCTTCTGCTGCCTTGCGGAGAGAGTTATCGACGTGAACGCCTCCAGTGGCTAAAGAAGCACCTGCGCATTGGTACTGGTCAACGTGTGCACCGGAAACATTGCTCATCTCAGTGGCAATGGCATTATCGGTAACGCAGCCCACTCCGGTATTAGCCGTTTTATGCGCCTTGTTCAGCGCATGGTCAGCGACGGTTGGGTTGGCTACAATACTGTCACCAACGAGAACGGTGTTTCCTGGGACTGCAGCTGTGGCAACGGTGCTCGTGCCCACAAGCGCTGTGATGAAAGCAGCAGCCGCGGCGAGCTTATTAATACGCTTCACGTTTCCTCCGAGATTTAGTTCCTTGGAATAGGGGAAATGGGGGCCTAGCTCCTTAGGCCATTCGTAATAATACCTGCCATTCCTGTGTGTCCAACATCAGTCGGGTGCATTGGCATCACGGAAGGGGCCGTCGGGGTCTGAGCAATGACTGCCCACCGGTGGTTGGTGTCCGGCTGGCAAGGATCGTGCGTTTTTGCTTGGTTGTGAAGATCGATGAAGTTCACGCCAAGGGAGCCTGCGGCACGTCCGATTTCGCGGTTGAACTCTTCTTCTGCGCGAGTAACACCTGGGATGGACAGTGGCAGCTGCATCCGGTCGTCATTGACCACACAGAGGGTGTCATTAACCGTCATTGGAACGTAGTTGACCATCGTGATGCGTGCATTCGGGGCCACGGATCGAATTTTATTGAATTGTGCGTTCAGCAATCCGCGGTAGCTCGAGCCCTTAGGGATATTTGGGGCGGTGGCGTTAGCCAGTGCATCGATATAGGTGCCAGGCTGCAGGCCGCCATACATGAAGGTGACTTCCTTCGTATCGGGGCCAATATTCCCAGAGCGGACTGCGTGTTCGACGAAGGCAGCTACCCAATAACTGGTGCCGTTGCACGTGTAGTCCGCAAGGCTGTGACTGAGATTCCGGGCAGTTTGGTGTGCCCAGTTGTGCTTGTCGTTACTGCACGTGTTCGGTAGGGGAGTAGAGGCGGAGAAAGGGCTGACCGCTGCGCGATCCCCAGGGGCGCCGCCGTTAGCGGAGAAAGAGTCGCCGAAAGTGACCATTTCCTTGCCGTGGGGTTCTGCTGCGTTGGCAGACTGGGCCATCGTCAAGGCAGCACCAAGCGCGAGGAGACCACCGACGAACTTTCTCTTAATGCCGTTAATTCCGACCATAGTTATCCTTTTCAATTCGAGAGAGAGAATTTACCATTCGGTAAATTATTTATGTACAGCATCTTAATTCGCAGTGGGCCAATTAACTAACTGAAAAACTTTGTCAATTAAAGTGCGAGGCATGTAATTCTAAGTTTTCCGGCCCAACCTGGTGTGCTACCGAAGTAGTTATGCTGGTCAATATGCAGACCTTTGCTAAGCAAGTACGCGATAAAGACCAAGCTGGTGCTGAGGCTGCCGGCCTCCGGTGGTTGGGTGAAGCCACTGATGCGGTAGCCACAGTAATCAGCGCCGACGACAAGGAAATCGTTACAGAACGCATCAACGAGGTAGCGCCCACTGCAGAGGCCGCGCGAAAATTTGGTGCGGAGCTCGCGCGCGTGCACCGTGCTGGGGCACCGGCTTTTGGCAGCGCGCCGGAGGGGTGGGAAGGAAGAAACTTCATCGGCACCATTGAACAGGAGTGCACGCCCACCGATAACTGGGGTGAATTCTATGCCCAGCAGCGCGTGCTGCCGTTTGCGGAGCCGGCCGGAATCAGTACTGCGCAAAGGGACTTGGTTAAGCGGGCTTGCGATGCGATTGCCGCCCGCAGCTGGGATGTGGCGCCTGCGCGCATCCACGGTGACCTGTGGGCGGGCAACCTGCTTTTCGATGCCCAGGGTGGCATCATGATCGATCCCGCAGCTCACGGCGGGCATCCGCACACTGATTTGGGCATGTTGGCGCTATTCGGCGCGCCCTATGTAGAGGAAATCTTCCGCGGCTATGGGGCGCCGAAAGATATTGAAACCTGGATTCCCATGCATCAACTGCACCCACTAGCTGTGCACGCGCTGACCCACGGCTCGGCCTATAACCGGCCGCTGGAGCGCGCGGCACTCGCCACGCTAGAGGCGCTGGCTTAGGCGGTTGGCCCTTGCGGCATCTGGCGCTTGTGGATGCCGCGGTGCCACAGGGTCTCGATGCGCTCGCGGGTGGCATCGGGAACCGCCTTGCCCTCTAAGTAGTCATCGATGTGGGCGTAGGTGACGCCGAGCGCCTCTTCATCGGGAAGCTGCGGCTTATCGTCTTCCAAATCCGCGGTGGGGACCTTGGACCACGTGGACTCTGGCGCACCTAAGTGCTTGAGCAATGCCGCGCCTTGGCGCTTATTTAGCCCGGCCAGGGGGAGTAGGTCTGCCGCGCCATCGCCCCACTTGGTGTAGAACGCGGTGACGTTTTCCGCTGCGTGATCCGTGCCCACAACCAGCGCGCCCACCTCGCCGGCGATGGCATATTGCGCGGTCATGCGCAGGCGCGCCTTGGCATTGCCGCGATTGAAATCGTTCAAGGAATCCTGGTTCACCGCACGGGCGACCTCGTGGCTCAGCGCTGCGGTGGCCGGTTGAATATCAACGGTGAGCCGGTGATCGGGGCGGATGAAATCGAGGGCGATCTGGGCATCGTCCTCATCCGCCTGCGTGCCGTGGGGCAGGCGCACGGCCCAAAATTCGGCGCCTTCTACCCGCTCTACTGCCAGCTGGGTGAGCTTTCCCGCCAGGGTGGAATCCTGGCCGCCGGAAATGCCCAGCACGTAGCCTTTGGCATGGGTCGTTTCCAAGTATTCCACGAGGAAATCTACGCGGCGGGCAATTTCCTCTTCTGGATCGATAAAGGGGCGTACATCCAGCTGTTTTATGATGGATTGTTGCAAGTTTTCGGCATCGGGTGACATGACGTTCATCGTAGTCTCCTGACACAATTGCGTGCTGTGAATAAAGAAAGTTATGTCAAGGTAGTTGCAGCAATTGCCGCCCTTGGCGGTTTATTATTTGGTTATGACACCGGCGTGATGTCCGGTGCTTTGCTGTATATCACCCCGGAATTTAATATGACAGCCCACCAAGAGGGGTGGGTAACCTCCATGCTGCTGGTGGGTGCCGCAGTGGGTGCTTTGACCGCAGGCCGCATTGCGGACCGGTTTGGCCGCCGCTTTACGCTGATCGCCGGCGGCATCATCTTTGTTTTGGGCTCCATCTGGTGTGCGCTGGCGGGGTCGGTGACCATGCTGGCCACGGCCCGTACCTTCCTAGGCTTTGCCGTTGGTGCGGTATCCATTGTTTCGCCCATGTATATCTCAGAGATGGTGCCGGCCAAGATCCGCGGGCGTATGGTCTCCCTGAATACCCTGTTGATCGTGGTAGGC
The DNA here is from genome assembly GCF_046718165.1 of Corynebacterium tuingiense. Classification (NCBI taxonomy): domain Bacteria; kingdom Bacillati; phylum Actinomycetota; class Actinomycetes; order Mycobacteriales; family Corynebacteriaceae; genus Corynebacterium; species Corynebacterium tuingiense. The sequence continues at coordinate 1,955,499 of NZ_CP177101.1, read as the reverse complement.
CAGTTGTTGGCTTACTTGGTCAACTCGGCCCTCGCGCCCACGGAAAGTTGGGAATGGATGCTGGGGCTTGCGGCCGTACCGGGCGCGGCCCTCGCCGTGGGCATGCTCTTCTTGCCAGAGACCCCAGTCTGGCTTGCCACGCACAATAAGATGTCGCGGGCCCGTGAGGTCGCAGGCCGCGCCGGGATGGACCTGGCGGAGCTTACCTCCCAGGAAACGGCGCGCCGCTCCAGCGGCTCCGAGTGGAAGGCGCTGAAGGCCAATCGCTGGATGCAGGTGACGGTATTGCTCGCCATGCTGATGGGCCTGACCCAGCAGATCACCGGCGTTAATGCCATCGTCTACTTCGCTCCCACCATGATGAGCCAGGTTGGCATTTCTACCACCAACTCGGTCTATACCTCGATTGTCATTGGCGTGGTATCCGTTATCGCCTGTTGGGTGGGCCTCAAGGTGGTCGACCGCATCGGCCGCAAGCGCCTGCTGCTCATCGGCCTGACCGGCAACGTGATTTCGCTATTCATCTTGTCCGTGGCGTACTCGCACGCCGCCGATTCCACCACGATGGCGATGGTCTCGCTGGTATTTATGGCCTCGTTTATTGCCTTCCAGCAAGCGGCGGTCTCGCCGACGACCTGGTTGCTCATCTCGGAGCTCGTGCCCCTGCAGGTACGCGGCTTGGGCATGGGCATCGCCGGGCTCTCGCTGTGGGCCACCAACTGGGCCGTGGCCCAGTACTTCCTGCCGCTGGTGGAGTGGCTCACCGGCCCGGTGGCCTTTGGCGTCTTCGGCGTACTGGGGCTCATAGCCATCGGCTACACCCGCATTTTGGTGCCAGAGACTATGGGACGTAGCCTGGATGAGGTAGGCGAGGAGATGAAAACCCGTTACTCACGGGAATCCGCACCCCATTAAGCCCTAGTGTTTTGGTCTTAATGGCCGCGTGAGGTAAAATTATTCCTCGTGTCATGGCTGGGGATTCCCAGTCCGTGCTTTATTTACTCAACCGCATGTAGATTGCGCATAACGAAAGGAGCGCCCGATGAAGGTCCGTAAGTCCCTTCGGTCGCTGAAGAAGAAGCCGGGCGCCCAGGTTATTCGCCGCCACGGTAAGGTCTTCGTGATCAACAAGAAGGATCCCCGTTTCAAGGCTCGTCAGGGCTAATTGAAACTTAAGAAAGTCCGCCTCCTCCGAGAATTCGGAGCGAGGCGGATTTTTTCGTTGCTGGGGTTCGACGCCAGAATGTGAACTTTGCCACATGTTTAGGTGAACAGAAGGTAAACCCGCAGGAATGTCAGGCGTGTAGTTTCACGGTTGGGTGCTGGGGTGGTCAACATGTGGGGTCTCGCCCCTGGCCCTCCTGGGAATATCATGGGTGCAACTACTATATGTTGTGTCAGTTGCGGTCAATTCCCCCAAAGTATAGTGTCGTTGGTGTCGCTCAGAGCGGTGCAGGAAGTGGCCCGAAAAGGGGTCAGAACCTCCGCTTTCTACGAGCAAAAGCTATCTCGCAAAAGGATTTTAGGGAGTTATTATGTCTATCACCGTCTACACCAAGCCCGCTTGCGTTCAGTGCAACGCCACCAAGAAGGCCCTTGACCGCGCGGGTCTGGATTACAACGTGGTAGATGTCACCGTGGACGATGAAGCCCGTGACTACATTATGGCTCTGGGCTACGTCCAGGCACCCGTCGTAGAAGCAAACGGCGAGCACTGGTCCGGCTTCCGCCCTGACCGCATCAAGAACCTTGCAGCACTAGCCGCCTCTGCGTAAGCAGCCGAGGAGGGAGGTGCCGTCATGTTGGTCGTGTATTTTTCCTCTACTACGGAAAATACGCACCGGTTCGTGCAGAAGCTAGGTTTCCCTAGCGCACGAATCCCCCTGCGCCGCACTGATGAGCCGCTTGTGGTCAATGAACCTTTCGTCTTGGTGTGCCCCACCTACGGCGGGGGAGCCTCCATTAGCCACCAAAACTCCCGGCCCGTACCGGTGCAGGTAATTAGATTCCTTAATAATGAGCACAACCGCAGTTTTATTCGGGCGGTTATCGCCGGAGGAAATAGCAACTTCGGTGCCGATTTTGGCAAGGCTGGTGACGTCATCAGCGCCAAATGTAAGGTGCCCTATGTATATCGTTTCGAGTTGCTCGGAAACGATGAAGATATAAAAATTTGTCGCGAAGGCCTGCTGGCTAATGCTTCCCAGTTAGGACTGGATGAGGCAGCCTAGCCGCGGTGCGACACACCTAATAGAATCCTGATTTTAAGAAAGGCCGCGTTAGCTGTGAGTACGCAATTGGGAAAGACCGTAGCAGAGCCAGTATCGCAGGAAGAGCAGCTGGATTACCACGCGCTCAACGCCATGCTGAATCTCTACGACGGAGACGGCAAGATTCAATTTGATAAGGACCGCGAGGCCGCCAATCAGTTCTTCTTGCAGCACGTTAATCAGAACACGGTCTACTTCCACGACCTGGAAGAAAAGATCGATTACCTGGTGCGCAATAAGTACTACGACCCCGCTGTCATTGAGGCTTATGACTTCGAGTTCATCAAGTCCCTATTCAAGCGCGCCTACTCTTATAAGTTCCGCTTCAAGTCCTTCCTTGGCGCCTATAAGTACTACACCAGCTATACGCTGAAGACCTTCGACGGCCGCCGGTACTTGGAGCGCTTTGAGGACCGCGTTTCCATGACGGCGCTTTTCCTTGGTGATGGCGATGGTGAGCTGGCAGAGCGCCTCGTCGATGAGATCATGACCGGCCGCTTCCAGCCGGCTACGCCAACCTTCCTGAATGCCGGTAAGCAGCAGCGCGGCGAATTGGTTTCCTGCTTCCTGCTCCGCATCGAAGACAATATGGAATCCATCGGCCGTTCCATCAACTCCGCGCTGCAGCTGTCCAAGCGCGGCGGCGGCGTGGCCCTGCTGCTGTCCAATATCCGCGAATCCGGCGCGCCGATTAAGCACATCGAGAACCAGTCTTCCGGCGTCATCCCAGTGATGAAGATGCTGGAGGATGCATTCTCCTACGCCAACCAGCTCGGTGCGCGCCAGGGCGCGGGCGCGGTGTACCTCAACGCCCACCACCCGGACATCATGAACTTCCTCGACACCAAGCGCGAGAACGCGGATGAAAAGATCCGCATTAAGACCCTGTCCTTGGGCGTGGTGATCCCGGATATCACCTTCGAGCTGGCCAAGAACAACGACGATATGTACCTGTTCTCGCCGTATGACGTCGAGCGCGTCTACGGTAAGGCCTTCGGCGATATCTCCGTTACCGAGCACTACGAAGAAATGGTCGAGGACCCGCGCATCCGGAAGAAGAAGATCAACGCGCGCCACTTCTTCCAAACCGTGGCGGAGTTGCAGTTCGAGTCCGGCTACCCGTACATCATGTATGAAGATACGGTAAACCGCGCCAACCCGGTCAAGACCTCCCGGATTAATATGTCCAACTTGTGCTCGGAGATCTTGCAGGTCAACTCCGCTTCCGAGCTCAATGCGGATCTTTCTTATGACCAGGTGGGCAACGATATCTCCTGCAACCTGGGTTCGCTGAATATCGCCATGACCATGGACTCGCCGGACTTCTCCCAAACGGTGGAGACCGCGATTCGCGGGCTGACCTCCGTGGCGGATAAGACCTCCATCGATTCCGTCCCGTCCGTGCGCAAGGGCAACGATGACTCGCACGCCATCGGCTTGGGCCAGATGAACCTGCACGGTTATTTGGGCCGCGAGCATATCGAGTACGGCTCCGAGGAGGGCTTGGACTTCACCAACGCTTACTTCGCGGCCATCATGTACGCCGCCCTGCGCGCCTCCAATAAGATCGCCCGCGAGCGCGGCACGACCTTTACCGAGTTCCCCGAATCCGACTACGCCAGCGGCGAGTTCTTCGACTCCTACGATCCGGCGGAGTTCCAGCCGCGCACGGAAAAGGTCAAGGCTCTTTTCGATGCCTCCTCCATCTACACCCCAACCGCAGAGGACTGGGCGGAGCTGAAGGAGGACGTCGCCAAGCACGGCCTCTACAACCGCAACCTGCAGGCGGTGCCGCCGACGGGCTCGATTTCCTATATCAACAATTCCACCTCGTCCATCCACCCGATTGCCTCCAAGATTGAAATCCGCAAGGAAGGCAAGATCGGCCGCGTGTACTACCCGGCGGCGCATATGGACAACGACAACTTGGAGTACTTCAAGGACTCGTACGAGATTGGTTACGAGAAGATCGTTGATACCTACGCTGAGGCAACGAAGTACGTGGACCAGGGGCTATCGCTGACGCTGTTCTTCAAGGACACCGCCACCACCCGCGATGTGAATAAGGCGCAGATTTACGCTTGGCGCAAGGGCATTAAGACCTTGTACTACATCCGCGTGCGCCAGATGGCCCTGGAAGGCACCGAGATCGAGGGCTGCGTTTCCTGCATGCTCTAAGCGCGGGCGCGGTCCAGGATAGCGCGGGAGGTGCGCTCGGCGGCTTCGGCCTCGCCGGCGTCAATCTCCCGCGCTAAATCCATATGTAGCTGCGTCGTGCCGCGAATCGGATCCCGCTTGCGGGAACCAAAGACGGACTTGCCCTTCAAGATGGACAGCAAGGCTGGCGCCAGCGCGGCAATCATCTCATTGCCGGAGGCCTCCAGGATGAGGGTATGGAATTGCAGGTCGGTTTCGAGCTCTTCGCCCACCCGTGGGGAAGGGGTGGTCTCGAGCTCGCTGAGCCTTCCTGCTAGCCGCAGCAATTCGCGGCGCTGCTGTGGGCTGGCATTGCGCGCGGCGAGCTGCGCCGCTACAGGTTCGATGCCAAGGCGCAGCTCGTTGAGGCGCGCGACCTGTTCCGCGCGCGTTTTATCGTGGCCCAGCCGCCACGAGATAACGGCGGGATCATAAACCGCCCAGCTGCTGCGCGGCAGCACTTTAAGTCCCACCCGGCGCCCAGAAGAAACCATTCCCAGATGCTCGAGGGTGCGCATGGCCTCGCGCGCCACGGTGCGGGAGATGCCAAAGCGCTTCTCGATGTCCCCAAGGCGAAACCGCGTGCCTTCCGTCATCTCCCCGCTGACGATATCCGTGCCCAGTTGCTCTACTACAGGGCCTAAAAGGGGAGTGGTTTCTGCCATCGTGAGGGCGTCCTTTCCTGGCTGTGCACTGCGCTTTTAATATAGGCGCGGTGCGGCGGGCTGAGGCGGGGCGGCATTGGGTATGCTGGGACTCGAAATTCTACACAGTGAAGCATTGGAGTGACATCGCGTGTCGCACGAATACGATGACTACGTTGCTAGTCATGACAGCCCGGTAAAAGCTATCAACTGGAATACCATCCCCGATGACAAAGACCTCGAGGTATGGGAGCGGTTGACCGGTAATTTCTGGCTCCCGGAAAAGGTCCCAGTCTCTAATGACCTCCCCAGCTGGAAGACGCTGACGGAAAAAGAAAAAGAAACCACCATGCGGGTCTTTACCGGCCTCACGCTGCTGGATACCATCCAGGGCACGGTGGGCGCGATCTCCCTGCTGCCGGATTCGCAGACCCTGCACGAGGAGGCGGTATATACCAATATCGCCTTCATGGAGTCGGTGCACGCCAAGTCCTATTCCAATATCTTTATGACCTTGGCTTCCACCCCGATGATCAATGATGCCTTCCGCTGGTCCGAAGAAAACGAAAACCTGCAGAAGAAGGCCAAGATCATCTTGGCCTACTACAACGGTGATGATCCGCTGAAGAAGAAGGTGGCCTCTACGCTGCTGGAGTCCTTCTTGTTCTACTCCGGCTTCTATCTGCCGATGTACTTTTCTTCCCGGGCGAAGCTGACCAATACCGCCGATATCATCCGCCTGATCATCCGCGATGAGGCCGTGCACGGCTATTACATTGGCTATAAGTTCCAGCAGGAATACAAGAAGCTGGATGAAAAGCGCCAGGAAGAATTGAAGGACTACACCTTCGATCTGGCTTTCGAGCTTTATGACAATGAGATCGACTACACCGAGGATCTCTATGACGATCTGGGCTGGACTGAAGACGTCAAGCGCTTCCTGCGCTACAACGCCAATAAAGCTCTGAATAACTTGGGCTTTGAGGGCCTCTTCCCGGCCGATGAGACCCGCGTCTCGCCGGCCATCCTGTCCTCTCTTTCGCCTAATGCCGACGAGAACCACGACTTCTTCTCTGGCTCGGGTTCGTCCTATGTCATCGGCAAGGCCGAGGACACCACAGACGATGACTGGGACTTCTAGTCGTTTCTAGTTCCCACGCACCTTCGCTTCGGTCTCAATCGAAAGGTTGATAACGAGCGGGGGTGCGTTCTTCGGTTTTTGACCTGCATATCTCGTATATACTGTGACATGCGACACCACAACTTGGGGCGGAGAATATAAGCCCTAAATGATGCCCACCCCACGTGCAGGGGCTATGTGACGGTTGTGGTTACTGAGGAGATACCCCCAAGCTGGAAGACCTTTAAGGGAAGCTGGCAAGAACAGGGGAAAATGTCCTAATATAATCGAAGTAAACCTAGGTGTAGGTGGACTCAGTCCGCTGACACTTTGTTATTCAGGAGGATTCTATGACCGCTGTGGCGCCACGGGTCGACGATTACGTCGCTCCCACACGTCCAGAGCCAACCGGTAGGGAAAAGACCGGTTCAAAGGCTTGGGTATTTTTAACCACCACCGACCACAAGCAGCTGGGCATCATGTACTTGATCATGGCCTTCAGCTTCTTCTTCCTCGGTGGCTTTATGGCATTGCTGATCCGTGCGGAGCTTTTTACCCCGGGTCTGCAGTTCCTGTCCAATGAGCAGTTCAACCAGCTGTTCACCATGCACGGCACCGTGATGCTGCTGCTGTTTGCTACGCCAGTTGTTTGGGGCTTTGGTAACTACATTCTGCCTCTGCAAATCGGCGCGCCGGACGTGGCTTTCCCGCGTCTGAACGCCTTTGGTTTCTGGGTTACCCTGCTTGGCGGTGTCGTCATGCTGCTGGGCTTTATCACCCCTGGTGGTGCGGCTGACTTCGGCTGGACCATGTACATGCCGCTTGCCGATGGCGTACATACCCCCGGCATTGGCGCCGATATGTGGATCGTCGGTGTGGGCGCTACCGGTGTCGGTACCATTGCCTCCGCCATCAACATGATCACCACCATCTTGACCCTGCGCGCACCGGGCATGACCATGTTCCGTATGCCGGTCTTCTGCTGGGGCATATTCACCGCCTCCGCCATCGTGTTGATGATCTTCCCGCTGCTGACCGCAGCCGCCTTGGGCGTGCTGTATGACCGCAAGCTGGGAGGCCACATCTACGATTCCGCTAACGGCGGTGCCATCCTGTGGCAGCACCTGTTCTGGTTCTTCGGCCACCCTGAGGTCTACGTCCTCGCGCTGCCGTTCTTCGGCGTTGTCTCCGAGATCGTCCCGGTCTTTTCCCGCAAGCCGGTCTTCGGCTACATCGGCTTGGTCTTCGCCATCTTGGCCATCGGCTCGCTGTCCATGGCAGTGTGGGCACACCACCTGTTCGTCACCGGCGCCATCCTGCTGCCGTTCTTCTCGTTCATGACGTTCCTTATTGCGGTGCCTACCGGTGTGAAGTTCTTCAACTGGGTCGGCACCATGTGGAAGGGTCACATCACCTGGGATACCCCGATGATTTGGGTCATGGGCTTCATGGCTACCTTCCTCTTCGGTGGTATGACCGGTGTTATGCTTGCCGCTCCGGCACTGGACTTCCATTTGGCTGAGTCCTACTTCCTGATTGCGCACTTCCACTACACCCTGTTCGGTACGGTTGTGTTCTCCGCCTTCGGTGGCCTGTACTTCTGGTTCCCGAAGATGACCGGACGCATGTTGGACGAGCGCTTGGGCAAGATTCACTTCTGGTTGACCTTCATCGGCTTCCACGGCACCTTCCTGGTTCAGCACTGGGTCGGCAACATGGGTATGCCACGTCGCTACGCCGACTACCTGGAGTCCGATGGCTTCACGGTCTTCAACCAGATTTCCACCATCTTCTCCTTCGTCCTTGGTGCCTCCGTTATCCCGCTGATTTGGAACGTATTCAAGTCCTGGCGCTACGGCGAGGTCGTTACCGTGGATGACCCATGGGGTTACGGCAACTCCTTGGAGTGGGCAACCTCCTGCCCGCCGCCAAGCCACAACTTCACCTCCCTGCCACGCATCCGCTCCGAGCGTCCGGCATTCGAGCTGCACTATCCGCACATGGTTGAGCGCATGCGCGAAGAAGCTCACGTGGGCAAGCACTAAGTCCGCACTTTAACTCCTGACTACAGCCGCCTTCCCTAGCCTCTGAGAGGTAAGGAGGGCGGCTTTGGCGTGTGTGGGATAATGGCCGGTGTGAATACTCAAGTTGATACCACGACCATTACTAGCTTCGGACCGGATGATCCCGGGGCAGCCGCCGCTTTCTTTACCGCGCTGGCTGATTTTTCTGCCCCGCTTGCCGATGTCCACCTCGCCACCCCATCCAATCACCTTGCCCTCACCGCACAGTGCGGTCTTTCCAGCCGCGATACCGCAGCCCTGGAGGAGCGATTGAGTGCGGTCATGGCGCCGTTCGGGCATGAGGTGTCTATTGCGCCAAGCTATGCTGTTGCCATCATTGGTGCGGGGATTACCGCGGAGGATATTAGCGCGGTGCAGGACGCAGTGGGAGGGGAGACGGTCCGCATGCGCCGGATAGCGCTGGATTCCCTATTCGCCGTGGAACTTACCGTGGCACTAGAAGATGCTGACGCAGCGCAGCGGGCGCTGCGGGAGTTAGCCGCTGAACGCGGCATCGATATCTCCCTCGAGGGCCTAAGCAATCGCGGCCAGCGCTTGGTGTGCTTCGACTGCGATTCGACCCTGATTGAAGGTGAGGTCATCGAGATGCTCGCCGCGCACGCGGGCAAGGAAGCAGAGGTGGCCGCTGTGACCGAGCGCGCCATGCGCGGCGAATTGGACTTCGAGGAGTCCCTGCGCGAGCGCGTCGCGGTGCTTGAAGGCCTAGACGCCTCGATTATCGATGAGGTCGCCCGCGATATTGAGCTCACGCCAGGCGCTAAGGAAGCGATCGGTACCCTCCACCGCTTGGGCCACCGCACCGCCGTGGTCTCGGGCGGCTTTATTCAAGTTCTCGAGGGCCTAGCCACAGACCTCCAGCTCGACTACGTACGGGCCAATACCCTGGAAATCCGCGATGGGAAGTTGACCGGCAAGGTGATTGGGCAGGTGGTCGACCGCCAGGCGAAGGAGGATTTCTTGCGCGAATTCGCCGCCGATTCCGGAATCGGCATGGAGTCCACCGTCGCGGTGGGTGATGGCGCTAATGACATCGCCATGGTCACCGCTGCCGGGTTGGGTGTTGCCTTTGACGCGAAGCCAGCGTTGCGCGAGACCGCCGATGCTTGCATCACCCCGCGCCGCCTCGACGCCGTCCTACCGATGCTGGGGATTGCCGATGACTAAGTTTGAGATAGCCCACCAGCGCCTCGTCGCCGCCTGCACGGCCCGCGATTCCCACGAGGACCCAGCGGACCCGTCCACCGTGCAAGCGATGCAGATAGCCCTCCACCTCCCCAAGCAGGATCCTCCAGCGCGCAGCGAGGTGCTTACTGCGGCAGCCCGCGCCGTGGTGGCCGCCTGCCTAGATGACCGCGCCGGCGAGGACGGCGCCTTCGCCGCGGCGCTCGCGCAGTGGTACGGCCACCGCATCCGCAAGATTGCCCGCCGCGCGCGGAATAAGGCATGGCGCGATGTGCAGCTGCTGCCTGGTGTGACCGTCGATGACCGCGCGCGTGCCTTTGCACCCTCTGCGGTGGGGGAGGTGGATCCGCTGATTAGCAAGCTGCAGATCGGCCACACCGACCTCCCGATGGATGAGCCGGGGCCTCCGCTTGCCGATGCCCCCATTATCTACGTCGACCGCAGCCTCGCCATGACCGCGGGCAAGGCCGCCGCCCAAGTGGGCCACGGCTCGATGATGCTCGCCGCAGCCATGAGCCAAGAGGAAGCCGCCGCCTGGGCGGCAGAAGGTTTTCCGCTGTCTGTCCGTGAGGTGGACGCAGAAGAATTTCGCACCGCCTGCGCGCAGGAGGACGCGGTGGTCATCATCGATGCCGGGTTTACCGAGATCGCCCCGGATTCGGCTACCGTGTGTGCGCTGCGGCGACCAATCGTTTAAGCGCCCCGCGCACCGTCTCCGGGTTCGTGGTTTGCCAGAACCGTGGCATGGATGCCTTGAGGAATGCGCCATAGCGTTTGTATTCCAGCCGGTTATCCAGCACGGCGACCACCCCGCGGTCCGTCACGTGGCGCAAAAGCCGCCCGGATCCCTGCGCCATGAGTAGCGCCGCGTGATTGGCAGAGACCTCCATGAACCCGGAGCGCCCGGCGGCGTCGGCCGCCTGGGAGCGGGCCTGCAAGAGTGGGTTATCGGGCCGCGGGAAGGGGATGCGGTCAATGAGGACCAGCGAACACGATGGCCCCGGCACGTCCACGCCCTGCCAGAGGGTCAAGGTGCCAAAGAGGCAGGAGTTTTCCTTCGTGGAGAACTTGTCCACCAGTGTGCCGATGGCATCTTCGCCCTGCACATAAAGATCAAACGGCAAACGCGGCGCCAAGGCCTCCGCGGCCTCTTCTGCCGCCCGGCGCGAGGAAAATAGCCCCAGCGTGCGCCCGCCGGCGGCCATGATGAGCTCGTAAATTTCCTCCAAGGTCTCGGAGGACAGGCCATCCCGCCCCGGCGCCGGGAGGTGCTTCGCGGTATACAAGATGCCGGATTTCGCCGGGTCAAAGGGCGTTCCTGCATCGAGCGTGTCAAAAGTGCCAGAGGGCAGGCCCCATTGTGCCGCCATGGCGTCGAACCGTCCGCCCAGCGCCAACGTGGCCGAGGTAAGCACCACCGTTTGCTCCCCAAATAGGTTCTCGCGCAGCATATGCGCGATAGACAGCGGCGCGACGGCGAGGGTATCGGTGCCTTCCAACCACACCACATCGTCTTGCGCAGCGGGGTCATCGGTGGCAAAGACTTCCAGGATTCGTCCAATCGCTTCGGCCAAGTCCGTGAGGTGATTGCTTAAGTTTTGGCGCTCGGCGTTCTTTTCGGGGTCATCGTTGGCCTCGCCTTCTGGGGCGCGGGAGATGAGGGATTTAACGCGCAAGAACTCATCGGCAAGCGCGCGCAAGTGCGCCTGGGAGGTCTCATCCAAATCCGTCCACCGGCCGGGCTCCTGGACGCGCAGCAGATCATCGAATTCATCGGCCAACTCCGCCAGGTTTCCGGCATTGCTCAGTGACTTTGCCCGGTTTGCTGCCATCTTAATAGCGCGGGAGGTAATCTCCGCGGTGGACACGGAGGTAATGCGCCCATCGAGCTCGTGTGCCTCATCGATGATCGCCACATCGTGTTCGGGCAGGATATTGGCCTCAGAGATGGCATCGATGGCGAGCATGGCGTGGTTGGTGACGATGATATCGACATCGGCAGCCGCCCTGCGGGCCTCTTCGGCGAAGCAATCCGCACCGTGCGGGCAGCGCCCGGCGCCCAAGCATTCGTTGGATGTGACCGATACCGCCCGCCACACCAGATCCGGCACGCCGGGCTCTAAATCGTCCCGGTCGCCGGTCTCGGTCTCCTGCGCCCAGTCGTGGATGCGGCGCACGGCCTTGCCGCGGTAGGAGACATCGGATTCATCGATAAGAGCCTCCGGGTCATCCGGGGTGGCCGCGATCTTATTCAGGCACACGTAATTATTGCGGCCCTTCATGATGGCGAAGGTGGGGGTGCGCTCCATGACATCGGCTAGCGCCTCCGTCAGCCGCGGGAGGTCGCGCTCCACCAACTGGCGCTGCAGCGCCAGCGTGGCCGTGGAGACGACGACGGTGGAACCCGAGTTCATCGCATGCCGGATGGCCGGAACCAGGTAGGCCAAGGATTTACCCGTACCCGTGCCCGCCTGGACGGCAAGGTGGCGCTCCTTTTCTAAGGCCTTGGATACCGCGTTGGCCATGCGGACCTGGCCCGCGCGGCGGGAGCCGCCGAGCGCGTCCACTGCCGCGCCTAGCAGCGTTTCCGTGTCGTGGTTTAGGGGCTCATCTGCGGGGTCACTCACCCCACACAGTCTAGCGACCTACTCCTTAAAGCCCACCATTCGCGTGGGCACGGCGGCGTCATCGCGCGAAAGCGCAAGTCCCTCCCACGGCAGGGTCTTGCGGGCCTCGTCCAAGTAGGTGCGGGAGGCCTCTAAATCCGGCAGGTCCTCTACGATATGCCCATCGCGCATCAAAGGAATGGTCAACTCGCGGGTGGTGAGCTGGCCCGTATCCGGTGCGTCCGCGGCAAAGGGGTAGACAACTTCCTCGACCGCCACGCCGGAAGACCGGTAGGTGCGCAGCGCGCGCTTGGCCCCGCCCACCGATTGCTTGGATGACGAGCGCTTGGCCACCGGCACGCCGTCAACCTCGACGACCTTGTAGACCATGCCCGCGGTGGGGGCACCAGAGCCGGTGACCACGGAGGTGCCCACGCCGTATACATCGACGGGATCACCGCGCAAGCCCGCGATGGCAAACTCATCCAAATCGGACGAGACAACGATATTGGTATTGTGATTGCCCAGCTCATCGAGCTGCTTGCGCACGCGGCGGGTCACCGCACCTAAGTCACCGGAATCGATGCGCACCCCGCCAAGCTCCGGGCCGCCGACCTTGACCGCGGTTTCGACGCCCTTGGTGATGTCATAGGTATCCACCAGCAGGGTGGTATCGATGCCCAGGGTATCGATTTGCGCGCGGAAGGCCGCCTCCTCATTGCTCGTGCCATCCGGGTTGGTGTGCGCCAAGGTCCAGGCGTGGGCGGCGGTGCCAGATACCGGGATGCCGTAGCGGAAGCCTGCCTCCAGGTTGGAGGTGGCGGTAAAACCGGCGAGGTACGCGGCGCGGGCGGCGGTTACTGCCGCGTATTCGTGGGTGCGGCGGCTGCCCATCTCCAATATGGGGCGGCCATCGGCGGCGGTGACCATGCGGGATGCTGCAGAGGCGACGGCGGAATCGGCATTCAAGATGGACAGCACGATGGTTTCTAGCACCACGCACTCACCAAAGGTGCCGCGCACCGTCAAAATGGGTGAGTTGGGAAAGTAGAGTTCGCCCTCGCGGTAGCCATCGATCTGCCCGGAAAAGCGCCAATCGCGCAGGTACTGGCGGGTTTCTTCATCCAGGAAATCCATCTGTTCTAGCTGTTCGGGGGAGAAGCGGAAGTCCTCTACCGCGCGCAGCACGCGGTCGATGCCGGCGACGACGCCGTAGCGGCGCTCATTGGGTAGGCGGCGAGAAAAGACCTCGCAGGTCACGTTGCGGTGGGCGGAGCCATCGCGAAGCGCGGCTTGCAGCATGGTGAGCTCGTATTTATCCGTGAGCAAGGCGGTGGAGCGATCGATAGGGCTTGCTATGTCATTCATGAGCCTGATACTACTCACAGCTTGAGAAGCTTTCAGCATACCTAGCCACCACCTTGGTGAGCTGCGGGGCGACCCTATGCCCAAAATGCCAGCGAAAAATGATTAGGCTATAAGGCATGAAGCCGCAACACCCCGAAGTCCGTATGAGCTCTCCTATGGCCACGCCCGACTTGGATGAAGGAATCGAAGTTGATGTGGCCGCGAGTGAGAACCTGCCGTGGATGTGCATCGTTTGGGACGATCCCGTCAACCTGATGAGCTACGTGTCCTACGTATTCCAAACCGTTTTGGGCTACGACAAAAAGCGGGCCAACGAGCTGATGATGCAGGTCCACACAGAAGGTAAAGCCGCCGTGTCCAGCGGCGAGAAGGACAAGGTCGAGGCGGATGTAAAAAAGCTCCAGATCGCGGGTCTGTGGGCGACGATGCAACAGGCAGGGTAGATAGATGCAACCGTGGAAAAAGAAGAAATCGCTCATGCGCGGGCCCAAAATCACGGCGGTATTCGAGCCCATGGAGCGCGAGGTCATTGGCAACCTCACCGCCACTGTCTCTGAGGCGATCATCGGCCGCGCCCAGTCTGCGCCGAAAGACGAGCTGGCGGAAATGCTGGACATGCCCACCGGCCATACCGAAGCCCCAGAGGATCCCTCTTTGGCGCGGTTATTCCCAGACTTCCAAAAGCCCGGCGATGAGGAATACGACGGCGATGCCTCCCTTTTGCGCTCGCTGCACGAAAATGACATCGCGCGGGCCAAGCTGCAGAACCTGCAGGTCATCGGCAATGCGCTCGGCCCCACCGGCGGGGTAGAGGTCTCCATTTCGGAGCAGGAAGCCCAAGCCTTCGTGGCGGGGCTCAATGACCTGCGCTTATACGTCGCGGCGGGGGATGCGACCGACGAAAACCTCATGACGGACCGCGATACCTTGGTGGAATGGCTGGCCTATTGCCAGGATTCCTTGCTGGAAGTGTTGATGGATTAATGATCGACGGAATTAGCATCGGCCATTTTTCCGGCGAAGATACCGGCGCCACTGTGCTGTACTGCGGGCCGAAGGGTGCGCTAGCCAGCGTGGATGTCCGCGGCGGCGGGCCCGGCACGCGCGAGACCGATCTCTTGCAGCCGCACAATACCGTTGAACGCGTCCACGCCATCGTGCTCGCGGGAGGGTCCGCCTTTGGCCTGGCCGCTGCGGATGGCGTCATGCGCGAATTGGAAGCGCACGGGGTGGGTTTCCCCGTCTTTGGCGAGGATAAGCCCGGCCCGCGCGTGCCCATCGTGCCTGCGGCGGTGATTTTCGATCTGCTGGCGGGCCCCTCTCGGCCCGGACCGGAAGACGGCGCGGCGGCGCTGCGGGCGGCCATGGCCGGCCACGACGAGACGGTTGGCACGGTCGGCGCGGGCGTCGGCGCCACGGCGGGCAAGCTGCGCGGCGGCTTCGGCCTGGCCACCCGCAAAGTGGGAAACTACGAGGTCAGCGCCGCAATGGTGGCCAATCCCGTGGGCGAGGTCATCGACCCGCACACAGGCCGCCTCTACGGCGCGCCGGGCCGCAGGCCGGTCAATGCGGAGACCTACCGCGACCTGCCGCACCCTGCAGCGAAGCTGAATACGACGATTGGCGCTGTGCTTACCGATGCCCCCGTCACCACCGCCCAAGCCCAACGCCTCGCCATGACGGCGCACGACGGCATCGCGCGCGCCGTTCGCCCCGCGCATTCGCCGCTGGACGGCGATACCATTTTCGCCTTGTCCACAGCGCAGGAACCGGGTGAGGTGGATATGGTCCAGCTGTGCGCTGCGGCTTCCGACGTGGTGGAGGAGGCCATCGTCACCGCGGTCACCGCCGCACGCCCTGGCCTGGGGCTTCGCGCGTATCGCGACTTGCTCGGCTAAGATATTGCCCATTATGACTATGGGTGGAACTTCGCGTAATAAGCCGGTGCCAACTAGCACGACCAACCGCGGCCGCGGCCGCGTCAGCACCGGCCTATCCTTGGCCCTGGGGTTCCTCGCGGTGGAGTGGTCGGTTCACCTGATTAACGCCGTCGTCTTCGGCGGCGGGCTGTCCAATTACGGCATCCGCCCGCTCGACGTGGATGGCCTGTGGGGCATTATCACGGCGCCGCTGCTGCACGGCAGCCTGGAGCACTTGATGTCCAACTCGTTGCCGGGCGCCCTGTTTTGCTTCCTGATCGGCTTGTCTGGGCGCCGGGTGTGGTGGGAGGTCACCTTGATCACCACCGTTGTGGCGGGCCTCGGCACGTGGTTCCTGGGCGGGGCCGGAACCTCGCATATCGGCGCGTCCGGGCTGGTCTATGGTTGGCTGGCCTACCTCGTGGTGCGCGGCGTCTTCAATCGCTCCCTGCTACAGATCCTTTTGGGTATTATCCTGGGCTTTTCTTATTCCGGATTGATTTGGGGCGTGCTGCCTGTCGCCGAGGGCATTAGCTGGCAAGGCCACCTCTTCGGCGCCCTGGGCGGTGTAGCGGCCGGCATGTTCATCACTTCTGATAACCCCGCAAAGGCAGGGAGGAAATAATGCCCAATGCGTCGTCTCCCATCGGCATCTTTGACTCGGGCGTCGGCGGGCTGACCGTGGCCCGCGCGGTAATGGAGCAGCTGCCGCAAGAATCCGTTATCTATAAGGGCGATACCGCCCACGGCCCCTACGGGCCGCGGCCCATCTCGCAGGTGCGGGCCTTTTCCCAGGATATTGCCGATGAGCTGGTGGAGCGCGGCTGCAAGATGCTGGTCATCGCCTGCAATACCGCCACTGCGGCCTTCCTGCACGATGCCCGCGAGCGCTACGATATCCCCATCGTGGAGGTCATCCACCCGGCCGTGCGCCGCGCCATGTCCACCACGCGCAATGGCAAGATCGGCGTCATCGGCACTGAGGGCACCATCAAATCCGGCGCGTACCAGGACCTTTTCGCGGTTAACCCCAATGTCGAGGCGGTAGCCGCGGCCTGCCCGGACTTCGTTCCCTTTGTCGAGCGCGGGATTACCGCGGGCCGCCAGATCCTCGGCGTCGCCGAGGGCTACCTCGCGCCCCTGCAGGCGCAGGGAGTGGACACCTTGGTGCTGGGGTGCACGCACTACCCGCTGCTTACCGGCATCATCCAGCTCGCCATGGGCGAAAACGTGTCCCTGGTGACCTCCTCAGAGGAAACCACCAAGGACGTCATGCGCCTGCTCACGGAAACGGACATGCTCGCCCCCGAGGGCAACCAGCCGGTCCATTCCTTCGAATCCACCGGTGATCCAGAGGTCTTCGCCCAGCTGGCCACGCGCTTTTTGGGCCCGCAGATCGGCTAATCCTCCCCCTTTTGCGCGCGGTACCAGCATTTGGGCCGGATTCATGGAACTATTGGTTCCATGAAGCTGACCATCCTAGGCTGCTCCGGTAGCGTACCCACCGCAGACAATCCTGCCTCCGGCTATGTCGTGTCCTTCGACAATGCACCGTCCATCATCCTGGATATGGGCTCGGGCACGCTGGGCCAGCTAGCTCAACTGCAGGATCCGTGCGATGCCCACGTGGCCTTTAGCCACCTGCACGCGGATCACTGCGCGGATTTTCCCTCCCTCATGGTGTGGCGCCGCTTCCATCCCACCGCCCCGGCGGCCTCGCGCAATTTCTGCTTCGGCCCGTCCGCCACCCCGACGCACCTAGGCCGCCTGTCCTCCGACGAGGTAAATGGGATCGACGATATGTCCGATACCTTGGCGTTTAGCCCGTGGGTGGCGGGGGAGCGCCAGCTTGTCGATGACGTCTTTATCACCCCCTTCCCCGTCAATCACCCGGTAGAGGCCTATGCGCTGCGCATCGAGCACACCAAGACCGGCAAGACCATTACCTATTCCGGCGATACGTCCTATACGCCCGCGCTTGTCGATGCCGCCCGGGGCGCCGATCTCTTCCTCTGCGAGGCCACCTGGGGTGCTTCCTCCGAGGGCATGGCACCCGGCATGCACATGTCGGGCGCGGAGGCGGGGCGCGCGGCGCGGGAAGCGGGCGTTCGCACGCTGGTGTTAATCCATATCCAGCCCTGGGGCGATGCTGAGGCCACCGTGGCGGCGGCGCGGGAGGAATTCGACGGCGAGATCGTGCTGGGTACTGCGGGCATGCAGTTCTAAGTTACGCTGGAGGGCATGACTGAATTTACTCGTGCCGATGGGCGCGCGCTTGACCAAATGCGCAGCGTCCGCATTACCCGCAATTTCACCACCAACCCGGCTGGATCCGTCTTGGTGGAATTTGGCAATACCCGCGTGATGTGCACCGCCTCCGTCGAACTCGGGGTGCCGCGTTTCAAGCGCGATTCCGGCGAGGGCTGGCTGACCGCCGAGTACGCCATGCTGCCGTCCGCCACCCACGACCGCATGCCGCGCGAGTCCATGCGCGGCAAGGTCAAGGGCCGCACCCACGAGATTTCCCGCCTGGTCGGCCGCTCCCTGCGCGCCGCCGTGGACCTGGAGCAGCTGGGAGAAAACACCATCCAGCTCGACTGCGACGTGCTGCAGGCCGATGGCGGCACCCGCACCGCCTCCATCACGGGCGCGTACGTTGCGCTTGCCGATGCCATCGCTCACCTCAAGTCCGAAGGCGTCGTCTCCGGCGAGCCGCTGCTCGATCCCATCGCCGCAGTCTCCGTGGGTATTATCGACGGCGAAATCTGCCTGGATTTGCCCTATGAGGAAGATTCCCGCGCCGAGGTGGATCTCAACGTGGTGATGCAAGAATCCGGCGACTTCGTAGAAATTCAGGGCACCGGTGAGCACGGCCTCTTCGGCCGCGACCAGCTCAACGGCATGCTGGATGTGGCCCAGAAGGGCTGCAGCGAGCTCATCGCGGCGCAGAAAGCGGCGCTGGGATGGTAATTCTCGTCGCCTCCGGTAACCCGAAGAAGCTGGCCGAGCTCGATCGCATCCTGTCCGAGGCGGGCATTGAGTGCGTGGATTTACGCCTGCTTTCCGAGGTCGATCCCTACCCCGAGCCCGTCGAAGATGGCCGCACCTTTGCCGATAACGCGCTGATTAAGGCCCGCGCCGGCGCCGCCGCCACGGGCCTGGTGACCATTGCGGATGATTCCGGGCTGGCCATCGAGGAGCTCAACGGCATGCCCGGCGCGCTCTCGGCCCGCTGGTCCGGCGAACATGGCAATGACCAGGCCAATAATGACCTGGTCTTGGCTCAGATGGCCGATGTGCCGGACGAGCGGCGTGCCGCCGCCTTCGTCTCCGTGTGTGCCCTCGTGACTCCGGAAGGCACAGAGCGCGTGGCAGAGGGCCGCTGGGAAGGCCAGCTATTGCGCGAGCCGCGCGGGGAAAACGGCTTCGGTTATGACCCACTCTTCCAGCCAGAGGGCGAGTCGCGTTCCGCGGCGGAAATGTCGCCTGCGGAAAAGAACGCGGTCTCGCACCGCGGCCGCGCCCTTTCCCAGCTGGCCCCGTTCATCGCGGAACTAGCTGGCTAATTAAGCGTTGAGCTGGAATTGCTCCTCGATTTCCTTGCGTCGCTTGTGCTCCATCCAGAACGAGAGGAAAGGCACCACGCCGGCCAGCGCGGTGGTAATCAGCTTGCTGGCTGGCCACAGCGCGCGGGGGCCCAGAATCAGGATGGAAAGTAGGTAGGTCATGTACGCGATGCCGTGCACGATGGCGATGTAGGTCGCCCATTCCGGAATCTCCGCGCCCAAGACGTACTGGAAAAACATGCGGATGACCAGGATGATCAGGAAGATACCGGTCACCGTGGCAGCGATGGAAAAGAACTTCAGCGGGCCGCGGATGCGCGCCTTGCGGGCTGGGTGTACCTGGTTTGTCATGATTTAGTTTCTCCTTTTATCTGTCGGGCCTTCGTCGCGACCCTCTGCGGGGGAACCGCGGCGGCGCCGTGGCTGATTCAACGCGTTAAACTCTTCCACATTCAGCTGCGGGCGCTGCGGCAAGAAATCCTCATCGATGGCAGTTTTCTCCGCCGAGCTAGCTGTCGCGCCCCTCACTTCAGGACCATCGGGTGAACCAATTTCTCCGTCGGCGGTTTCGCTGACATTTTCAGTGGCGTTTTCTGAGGACTCCAACGAATCCATCTCGCGGACTTCGTTCTCTGCGGCGAGGCGCTCATTTTCATAGCGCAGGGTCGTGCGATACGCATAGACCACGAACACCGCAAAAAGAGGCCACTGAAAGGCGTAGCCCAAGTTTTGAAAGGTGCCCGAGCCGGAGCGGAAGCGCGTCCACTGCCAATAGGCGAGGAAGAGGAATAGCACCACGAAAAATATGACGAGGGCGATGTGCCACCACCGCACCTTCACGCGCCGTTTCTTCTGATCCTCGTGCATACTCACTTCACCCAGCCTACCTATCTACCGCCGCAATACGGAATGCCCCTGGTTTCTCGTTTATCCGCGCGCCGTGTACACTATTCAACGTTGCTCGCGCCCGTGGCGGAATTGGCAGACGCGCTAGATTTAGGTTCTAGTGTCTTATGACGTGTGAGTTCAAGTCTCACCGGGCGCACAAGAAAAGCACCGCAGTACTTGCTAGAAGAACTGCGGTGCTTTTGCGGATCCTAATCTACTTCGGTGAACTTGCGGTCCCAGGAGGAGCGAACGGGGTTGGCATCGGCAAGCAGGATATCGAAGCGGTCATTGGCGATCTCGACGATTTCGCTCAACGCAATGCGGTATTCCTGCGCATCGGAATTGGCGAGGCGCCGCACGCCGGCGTCGATCACACGCTTCACCGTGTCATTGGTATCGAGGTACGCAACGAACGGCATGCCAAAGCGCTCGCGGTAGGCAGCAGACAGCTCGGTAATGCGCTCGGTTTGCACGTCGTCGAGCTCGCTAAGCCCCAACGAGCCACGATCGGCGGAAATATTCGCCGCCTCATCAGATGAGGCCAATAGCAGCTCGTCCATGGCCGGGTAGTCGTGGATGAGCGCATCGCGCCGGTCCGCATCCGCGGTCAGCACGGCGACCTGGATGGCGGCGCGCAGCTCGTTGACATCGCTAAACGGCCGGGACTGCCAGGCCAGCTCGAGTGGCCAGGTTTCATTATTGAATAGCGGGCGCAGCGCGGCGGTGAACTCCTCGCGCGATGCCTCATTAAGTTCGTTGAGGCTCACGCCTTTGCCATCGGCGCGCGAGACCTGCGCGCTCGCGCTGCCGGTGTGGAAGAACAACAAGTTGAGCACGATTGCGGTAATCGCCCCGATGGACATGCCAGAAGAAACGAAGGTCTGTGCCCACTCCGGGAAAGCACTGGCTACCTCCGGTTTGAAGGTCACCAGCATGGCCAGGCCCAGCGCGGAGGTGACGATGACGGAGTTGCGGCCATCGCTGAGATCCGATTTTGCGATGGTCTGCAGGCCCACCCACGCCACGTTGGCAAAAAGTGCTAGCGATGCGCCGCCGAGCACCGGCGACGGAATCGCGGCAACGACCGCGCCGGCCTTCGGCAAAAGGCCCAGCACAATCATGAACCCCGCAGCCGCCACGGCCACCCAGCGCGATTTCACATTGGTCAAGCGCACCAGGCCCACGTTTTGCGCAAAGCAGGTATAGGGGAAGGAATTCATCACGCCGCCTACCAGGGTGGAGACACCATCGGCGCGGATGGCGCGCACCACGTCATCGCGGCGGATGCGCTTTTTGACGATTTCACCGGTGGCAAACACATCGCCGGTCGTTTCCACCATGGTGATGATCATGACGATAATCAGCGAGAAGATCGCCACGAGGTCGAATTGCGGCATGCCGAAATAAAACGGCGTGGTAATGCCGAGGGCGGGGGAGGAGGAGACTTCGCTAAAGGAGGCATCGCCAAGCGCGAGCGCCACGCCCGTGCCCAACACCAAGCCGATGAGCACCGCCAACGTGCCCACGAAGCCGGAGGAAAAACGCTGCACCAAAATGATGACCGCGAGCGTGCCAAAGCCGTAGAGCAAATCGCGCGTGGCCGGCACACCCTCGGCGTAATTGACAAAGTCATTGGCAGATACCGCCAGCAGCGAGGTACCCATCACCAGCAGCACCGAACCGGTAACCACCGGCGGGAAGAAGCGCAGCACCTTGCCAAAGACCGGCGCGGCGAAGAAGGTAAAAAGGCCCGCGACGATGATGGCGCCGTAAATCGTGGGCAGCGAAGCCACCCCGCCCTCGCCATCGGTGGCACCCAGGCCAATCGCGATGATGGGCGACACCGCCGTCGTGGTCACGCCCTGCACGATGGGCAGGCGCACGCCAATATGCTTGCCGATGCCCATCGACTGAATAATCGTCGCAATACCGCAGGTTAAAAGGTCGGCATTGATGAGGTGGATGGTCGTTTCCGCATCCAGGTTCAACGAGCTGGCGATTAGCAGCGGGACGATGACCGCCCCGGCATAAAACGCGAGGACGTGCTGCAGCCCAAGGGCGGCGAGTTTCGGCGCGGGGGGAACGATGTCTACGGGGTGCTTGGGCTGGGACGCCACGAAGTCCTCCTTGTTACGGAAGCGAAGCTGACCGCCTTAACAGTAGAGGTAGACGCAGTTCGGCGCCAAAGTGTACGTGAGCAAAGCCACGATCGGGGCTGGATTGCCCCCGAACAAAAACGTACGGGTGGTTTATATGAATCGAGCTACCAGCAAAGTATGATGACCGGTTTATAACTGGTGCTCACGGCAATGTTTACGGTTGTTAATTTCGCGAATCGAGCCGACAATGAAGAGGTGACGGGGCTGGATGCTGCGGGAAGAAAAAGGCGGCATGTGCCCCGGGAAATTTGACCCAGAAGAAGGGAATTATGACTACCGCAACTAAGCCCCAGCAGTATCAAGGGTGGGAAGGTTTTGCGCCCGGCCCTTGGACCGAGGGCATCAATGTCCGCGATTTCATCCAGCGCAACTACACGCCTTATAACGGCGATTCCAGCTTCCTCGCTGGGCCTACCGATAAGACGCTGCGCGTGTGGGACACCCTGGAAAAGGACTACCTGTCAGTCGAGCGCGAAAAGCGCATTTACGATGTCGATACGCACACCCCGACCGATATCGATGCCTTCCCGGCCGGCTACATCTCAGAAGACGATGACGTCATCGTCGGCCTACAAACCGATACTCCGCTTAAGCGCGCCATGATGCCGTTCGGCGGCTGGCGCATGGTGAAGCAGGCCATCGGCGAGGCGGGCAAAGAGGTAGACCCCGAGGTGGAGAAGATCTTCACCCGCTACCGCAAGACCCACAACGATGCGGTCTTCGATATCTACACCCCGCGCATCCGCGCCGCCCGTTCATCACACATCATCACCGGCCTGCCCGATGCCTATGGCCGCGGCCGCATCATCGGCGATTACCGCCGCGTGGCGCTGTACGGCGTGGACTTCCTCATCCAAGAAAAGATTGAGGCCCGCGATGCCATTGCCGATGCCGGCTTTTCCGAGCACTGGGCCCGCTACCGCGAGGAGCACTCCGAGCAGATCAAGGCCCTGAAGAAGCTCAAGGCGATGGCCGAGTCCTACGGTTTTGACATCTCCGAGCCGGCGCGCACCGCACACGAGGCCGTGCAGTGGACCTACTTTGGCTACCTCGCCTCCATCAAGTCCCAGGATGGTGCCGCCATGTCCATCGGCCGCCTGTCTGCGTTCTTCGACTGCTACTTCGAGCGCGACCTAGCCGCTGGCATCATCACCGAGGAGCAGGCACAGGAAATCATCGACGCGCTCGTGCTGAAGCTGCGCATCGTCCGCTTCCTGCGCACCATCGACTATGACCAGATTTTCTCCGGCGACCCGTACTGGGCCACCTGGTCCGATGCCGGCTTCGGCAGCGATGGCCGCCACATGGTCACCAAGACTTCCTTCCGCCTCCTGCAGACCCTGATCAACCTGGGGCCATCACCGGAGCCGAATATCACCATTTTCTGGGATCCGGAGCTTCCCGCAGGCTACAAGGAATTCTGCGCGCACATCTCCATCGAAACCTCCTCCATCCAATACGAGTCTGACCGCCAGATTCGCGACGAGTGGGGCGATGACGCCGCGATTGCCTGCTGCGTGTCCCCGATGGAAGTGGGCAAGCAGATGCAGTTCTTCGGCGCCCGCGTCAATGCCGCCAAGGCCCTGCTCTATGCCATGAACGGCGGCCGGGACGAGGTCTCCGGCAAGCAAATCGTCGAAGGCTACGAGCCGATTCAAGGCGATGGCCCGTTGGACTTCGACGAGGTCTGGCAAAAGTACGAGGAGATGCTGGACTGGGTGGTTGGCACCTACGTCGAGGCACTAAACATCATCCATTACTCGCACGATAAGTACGCCTACGAGGCCGTGGAAATGGCGCTGCATGATTCCAATATCATCCGCTCCATGGGCTGCGGCATCGCGGGACTTTCCATCGTCGCCGATTCGCTATCCGCCATCAAGTACGCCAAGGTCACCCCGGTCCGGGATGAGACCGGCCTGATTACGGATTACATCACCGAAGGCGAATTCCCGTTCTACGGCAACGACGATGACCGCGCCGATGATATCGCCGCCACCATCGTGCACACCGTGATGGAAAAGATTAAGGCCATCCCGATGTACCGCAACGCCATCCCCACCCAGTCCGTGCTGACCATTACCTCCAACGTGGTCTACGGCAAGGCAACAGGCTCCTTCCCGTCGGGCCACAAGGCCGGCACCCCCTTCTCCCCGGGTGCTAACCCCGAAAACGGCGCGGATAACCACGGCATGGTCGCCTCCATGCTGTCGGTGGGCAAGCTGGATTACAAGGATGCCCTGGACGGCATCTCGCTGACCAATACCATCACCCCGTCCGGATTGGGCCGCACCCCAGAAGAGCGCATCACCAACTTGGTGGGCGTGCTGGATGCCGGCTTCATCATGGAACAATAAGAATCACGACAAGGAGAACCATCATGGCAACCCCAACCTATGCAGAACGCCTTTCAGACATGAAGGCCAGCCGCGACGAGCACAAGATGAACTCTGGCCTGTACCACGCCAACATCAACGTGCTGGACAAGTCCACGCTGGAAGATGCCGTTGAGCACCCAGAGAAGTACCCGAACCTCACCGTTCGCGTCTCTGGCTACGCGGTCAACTTTGTCAAGCTCACAAAGGAGCAGCAACTTGACGTCATTTCCCGCACCTTCCACCAGGGTTCATAATCATGGCTGATGGCATTACTGGTGTGGTCACCCTGTCGCCGGAATCCGGCGAGCGCGTTCGCGGTGTTGCCGCGGGCCTGGGAACCGACCACGAACTCGATGAGATTACCCGCCCCGAGCTCATGGAGGCGCGCCGCACCGGCGATATCGCCCTCGTGCACTCTTGGGAGCTGGTAACCGCCGTCGACGGCCCGGGCACCCGCATGACCATGTTCATGTCCGGCTGCCCCCTGCGCTGCCAGTATTGCCATAACCCGGACACCATGGAGATGAAGACCGGCACCTTGGAGCGGGTAGACGATGTGGTCAAACGCATCAAGCGCTACAAGCCCATCTTCCAGGCCTCCGGTGGTGGCCTGACCATCTCCGGTGGTGAGCCCCTCTTCCAGATTGCGTTTACCCGCCGCGTGCTTAAGGAGGTCCACGACGCCGGCATCCACACCACCATCGATACCTCAGGCTTCTTAGGCTCGCGCCTGCGCGATGAAGACCTAGACAATATCGACCTCGTGCTGCTGGACGTGAAGTCGGGCGATGAGGAAACCTATCAGCGCGTAACGAGGCGCCAGCTGCAGCCCACGCTCGATTTTGGTGACCGCCTCAACGCGATAGGCAAGCCGGTGTGGATTCGCTTCGTCGTCGTGCCGGGCCTGACGGATTCGGCCGAGAACGTAGAAAACGTCGCCTCCATCGTGGCGCGGTGGAAGTCCAATGTAGAACGCGTCGAGGTCCTGCCCTTCCACAATATGGGTAAGGACAAGTGGGAGGGGCTCGATATGACCTACCACTTGGCAGATACCAAGCCGCCGAAGCCGGAAGACGTGGAAAAAGTCCGCGACGTGTTCCGCGCGAAGGGCCTGGAGGTTTACTAACCTGGGTGGGCATGACTCACTACCGCCGCTTCGGCCACGATATTATTGAACACACCCTGGAAGTCCCGTGGGATTATGACAATCCGCGCGGAACTTTTGCTCTCTATGCCCGCGAAATCATCCCGCCAGGCGGCGAGGACTTGCCGGCGCTGCTGTACCTGCAGGGAGGCCCAGGTTTTCCGGCCCCACGGCCGGTCAAACCGACGGGGCTTATCGGCAAGGCGCTCGAGCGCTACCGCGTCATCCTCCTCGATCAGCGCGGCACGGGGCGATCGCACCGCATCGATAGGCTGAGCCCCGCAGAAGAGCGCAGCGCCGAACACCTGGCCTTATTGCGCCAGGACAGTATCGTGCGCGATGCCGAGCGCCTCCGCGAACACCTGGGGTTGGAGACTTGGTCCCTGTTCGGCCAGTCCTTCGGCGGCTTTTGCATCACTGCGTACCTGTCTCAGGCTCCCGAGTCCGTCAAGCACGCGTTTTTCACCGGCGGCATCCCCACGCTGCAGGGTGCGGATCACCTCTACCGCACGACTTTTAGCAAGCTCAAGGCCCGCCAGGAGCGTTTCTACCGCGAGTTCCCCTGGGTGCGGCGCCGCATCGAGGAAATCATCGCCCACCTTGATAATTCCGATGAACGCCTGCACACCGGCGAGCGGCTGTCCTCGCTGCGCTTTCGCACCATTGGCACCGATTTGGGGCGGGGCACCGGGTTCGACGGCCTGGCCTACCTCCTGGAAGAGCCCTTCCGTACCGTGCGGGGAGAGAAGGTGCTGCGGGATGATTTCCTGTGGGGCATCGGCGAGCGCGTGAGCTTTGCGGAGGCCCCGCTTTATGCGGCGATCCACGAGTCCATTTATGCCGGCAGCGGCGGGCAGGCGGCGACGCAGTGGGCGGCGCATCGCGTGCGGGAGGAGTTCCCAGAGTTTGCCGAGTCCGGCACTTGGCTGACCGGCGAGCATATTTTCCCGTGGCAGTTCGACGAGGACCCGGCGCTGCAGGCCTTCAAGGAGGGCGCGCACGGCTTGGCGGAGCGGGAATTTACTGCGCCTTATGCGCTTGCCGATGCCCCCACCACCGCCGCCGCCATCTACCTCGACGATATTTTCGTTCCCCTGGAGGAATCTTTGTCCACCGCCGCGCACTTGGGCGATCTGCGGCCGTGGGTGACGAATGAGTACCAGCACAATGGCATCGGCGAGAACGGCGCGGAGGTGATGGGCAAGCTCTTTGCGCTTATCGATGACCACTAGCGAACGCTTTCCGCCTGTGCGAAAATTAATTTCACATACGTAGTTAGGGAGAGGAAATGTTGAGCTTAATCATCATCGGTATCATCATCTTGCTGATTCTCGCCACCGTATTTGATGGCTATTACATCGTGCGTACCCGCGAGGCGGCCATCTTGGAACGGTTGGGTAAATTCCAGACAGTCGCCCACGCGGGGTTGCACTTCAAGATGCCCTGGATCGACCGCGTGCGCGATAAGATTTCGCTGCAGGTGCGCCAACTGGACGTAATGGTGGAAACCAAGACGAAGGATAATGTCTTCGTCCAAATCCCGGTTGCGGTGCAGTACGAGGTGGTAGAAGGCCGCGAGCGCGAGGCCTTTTATATGCTCTCCAACCACGAGCAACAGATCGTGGCCTATGTGCAAGATAATGTGCGCTCGTCGGTGGCGAATATGGGCTTGGACGAGTCTTTTTCCTCCAAGGACACCATCGCGCAGAACGTGGCGGCCTCTCTCCGGGATAATATGGCCGAATACGGCTGGAACTTCGTCAATACGCTGGTAACCGATATTCGCCCGGATTCCCGCGTGCGCGAGTCCATGAACTCCATTAACGCGGCGCAGCGCGAGCGCGAGGCGGCCATCGCCCAGGCGGAGGCGGAAAAGATCCGCGTGGTCAAAGAAGCCGAGGGTGCCGCGGAGGCAAAGAAGCTGCAGGGTAGGGGTGTTGCCGAGCAGCGCAAGGAGATTGTAGAGGGCATCGCCCAGCAGTACGAGCTACTGCGCGATGCCGGTGTGCAGGAATCTCCCGAGGTCCTCATGCTGGTGTCGCAGTACCTCGACGCGATGGTCGATGTCTCGGATAACGGCCAAGCCTCCGTGCTCTATATGCCGTCCAACCCGCAGGGAATGGGCGATCTATTCAGCGGTATGCGCGACGTACTCATGGCGGACCGCGCCCTGGATGAGTCCGCCGGGCGATAGGAGCTTACCTGCGCCGCAGGAGGAGGACCAGCCCCAGGATGATGGGGACGCCGCCCATGATGATGAGGTAGGTCGTTTCGGCAGATGCCGAGGTGGTATCGTACAGCTGCGACATCGAACCGGCCAACGAGGTGCCGATGGCCATGGTGAGGAAGTACAGCGCGGAAAAGCGGGTGGCATATGCCCGCGGCGCGTGCGCGGCGGATGCGGCCATGCCCACTGGGCCGATGAAGAGCTCGCCGAGCGACATCAAAAAGATGGTGCCCGCTAATACCAGGAACGGCGTGGAATTTTCCCCGCCTCCCACAAAGGGGCAACAGAAGGAACATGCCCGCACCGGCGAAGATGATGCCGCAGCCCATGCGCGCGCGCCGCGAGTTGGCCCAGCGCGTCATGCCCGCGGCCAAGGGTAGCGAGAGCAGGAGGATGAATAGCGGGTTGAGCGATTGCGTCCACGCCCGCGGGATCTCGAATCCGCCGATGGATCGGTTGAGGCGCTGATCCGAATAGACCGCAAGCACGCCGTAGATTTGCGGTTGCAGGGTCCAGTAGGCCGTTGAGCAGGCGAAAAGCGGAATGAAATCCAGGATGCGGCGCCGTTCATCCGCGGTGACCCGCGAGGATCGCAGCATACTGGCAAAAAGCCCCGCCGCGGCCGCTACCGTGGCGATAAGAAGCAGCATCGTCAGCGTTGCCGGAGAAACGGTGATAATGATCAGCACGCCGGCCAGTAGCGCCGCCAGCGCGACCAAGCCCGCCTTGCCTGGGGCCTGGGTGGGATGAGGCGGACGAGTTGGCGCGTCTATCTTTTTCCGCAGTGCGCCGTAGGTGGCGCAGCCGCAGCACATGAGCACCGCTGCGGCGAAGAATCCGGCGTGGTAGCCGTATTCCTCCGCCAGCCAGCCCGTGAGCATGGGGCCAAAAAGCGCGCCGATATTGATGCCGAGGTAGAAAATCTGAAAGACCCCGTCGCGCGCGCCGGCCTCGGCGGGGAAAGCGGCGCCCAGAATCGTTATCGCGGCGGTCTTGAGCAGCCCCGAGCCAAGCGCGAGCGGCAAGAGCCCGATGATGAGCCCTGCGGTGCCGGGAATTAGCGAAAGGGAAAAGTGTCCGCACACCAACAGCCCAGCACCGGTAAGCAGGGTGCGCTCGGCACCCAAGAGGCGGTCGCTGACCCAGCCGCCCACAAACGTAAAGAGGTAAAGCAGACTGCCGTACGCGCCGACGAGCGCGGTGGCTTGCGTTTGCTCCATGCCGAGCCCATCAGAGGTGGAGTAGAGGTAGTACGCGAGGATGGCTTGCATGCCATAAAAACTGAAGCGCTCCCACATTTCGATGCCCGCAACTGCCGGCAAAACTAGGGGTACGCGGCGAATTGAACGCTGTTCAAGAACTTTCATGAAAAGCACTATAGCGGCTGAAAGTGTGTGCTAGATCTAATTTGGTGAATATTTCTACTAGCGACATAGCGACAATCGATGCCCACCACATCTGGCACCCCTATGCCGAGCCCGGCGCGCCCACGCGCGTCGTCGAGTCGGCCGCAGGTGTCCACCTCACGCTTGCCGATGGCACCCAGCTCATCGACGCCATGTCCTCCTGGTGGGCCGCCGCCCACGGCCACAGCCACCCGCGGCTTACCGCCGCCGCTAAGGAACAGATCGACCGCATGAGCCACGTGATGTTCGGCGGGCTCACGCACGAGCCGGCAGCGCGGCTAACGTCCAATCTCATGGAGCTCACGCGCCACGACTTCGCGCAGGTCTTTTATGCGGATTCGGGATCGGTCTCGGTAGAGGTCGCCATCAAGATGGCTCTGCAATACCAGCAGGGGATCGGCCACCCGGAGCGCACCAAGATGCTGACCTGGCGCTCGGGTTATCACGGCGATACCTTTGCCGCGATGAGCGTGTGCGATCCCGATGGCGGCATGCACTCGATGTGGACCGGCACCCTGGCGCAGCAGGTTTTCGCCCCAGCACCGCCCACGCGCGGGGCGAGCGAGAAGGCGCGCGCGGATTACCTACGCGAGCTGGAAGGCTGCATTACGAACGAAGTCGCAGCCTTGATCATCGAGCCCGTCGTCCAAGGCGCCGGCGGCATGCGCTTCCACGACCACGAGCTGGTGCGCGGGGCGCGCGAAATCTGCGACCGCCACGGAATCGTGCTGATCGCGGATGAAATAGCCACGGGTTTTGGGCGCACCGGGGACCTCTTTACCACCCAGGCGGCGGGAGTGGTGCCGGATATCATGTGCGTGGGTAAGGCGATGACCGGCGGTTTCATGACGATGGCCGCCACGCTCGCCACCGCCCGGGTTGCCGAGGGTATGCACCCACGCGCGCTGATGCATGGCCCGACCTTTATGGCCAACCCGCTGGCCTGCGCGGTATCTGCCGAGGCGACCTCCATGATCCTGGAGGGAAGGTGGCGGGGGCAGGTTGCGGGCATCGAGAAGCAGCTGCGCGCCGGGCTTTCCGGGCTAGAGGACGAGCCGGGCGTGGCGGACGTGCGGGTGCTGGGGGCTATCGGCGTGGTGGAGATGGAGCGCGACGTCGATATGTCAGGTGCTACGGACGCGGCGGTGGACCAAGGCGTGTGGCTGCGCCCGTTCGGCCGCCTTATCTACACCATGCCGCCTTTTATCAGTACCGAAGACGAGGTCGCGCAGATTTGCCGCGGTGTGCGCGCTGCGGTAGGAGGAGGAAAGCGATGATTATCTTTGTCACCGGCACCAATACCGACGTGGGAAAGACGGTGGCCACGGCGGTGCTCGCCAGCGCCCTTGCCCAGAGTGGGCGCGAGGTCGTCTATGCCAAGCCCCTGCAGACCGGCGAGCCGGGCAATAGCGGCGATGCGGCGACGGTGCGGGCCCTGGCCGGGGTCGAGGTCACGGAGATGGTGCGTTTTCCCGAGCCGCTGGCACCGAACCTTTCGGCGCGCCGGGCCCGCATGACTCCGCCGAGCAAAGAGGAACTCTGGGACTGGATCGCAGGGTTGGACGCACCAGGCCGGGTGGTGCTGGTGGAAGGTGCCGGCGGCCTGCTGGTGCGTTTGGCAGACGACTACACGCTTGCCGATGTCGCCACCAACCTCCTCATTGTCACCTCCCTCGGTCTTGGCAGCCTCAACGCTGCCGAGCTCACCGTCCGCGAGGCGCAGCGGCGCAGGATTAACGTGATGGGGCTTATCGGCGGCAGTTTGCCCGCGAGGCCGGATCTGGCGACGCGGCTGAACGTGGACGAGCTTCCGGCGGTCACGGGTTGCCGGTTGTGGGGCAGTGTGCCAGAGGGCGCGGGTGCGCTGGGCCGGGAGGACTTCGCCCGGATGACCCGAGAGCTCTTTCCCGGTGATGTGTGTGCGGAGTTGCTTGCGCACGCCGAGTAGCGCTACCTCGATGAGGCAGCGCTAGCGGATCCAGCGGACCTTGCCGTTTACCCGGGCAAGGCGGCCGCGCAGGGGAGGGGCGTTCGGATCGTCTTGGTTCACCCCGTTGTGGTACGGGCAGCACACGGTGAGGTTGTCCGCGTTGGTCATCCCGCCGTGCTTCCACGCCTGCAGGTGGTGGATTTGAGACTTATCCGCCGGGTGATTGCACGGCGGCCACGGGCAGGTGGGGTTTTCGGCGGCGGCCATCAGCCGCTGTTTTTCCGAGGCGAACCGCGAGGTCCGATACAGGTTGACCGGGCCCTTCACTGGGTGGATAAGCGTGGCTAGCCCGTGTTCGCTAAAGGTGCGCTCGACGAGCTGCGCGCCGGTAATGGTCGAGCCGTTGGTGAGCCGAAGCGTGACCTCGTCGCCATCGCCTTCCAGTATTTGATCCAGTGCGTTGAGCGGGATAATCACGTTCGTCGTGGTCTGTACCGTGGCAGCGCCCTCGCCGCGGAGGAGTTCGCGGAAGGATGCGAGTGGGTTATCGGGGTCGAGGGCGGAATCGAGATCCGCGAGGAAGGACGAGGGCGCAGTAATGCGCATCGTCCACGGGCCATCCGGGCGGCGCAGGAGTTGTACGCCCTCGCGCGGCGGCCGCCGGCGCGGGCGCCATTCGCGCAGGCGCTTTTTAGCGAGCCGGGCAATCTCGGAGGCTGGTCCGTGTTGCCGGCACAGCTCTACGCGCAGGTTCCACGCGGCGCGCTTGGTAGCCGCGCGGGTGGCGTACTTCTCGATGAGTTTCAGCGTCACCAAATCGTGGTGGCGCGCGCCCGCGGCGGCAAGGCGCTGCTTGCGGCTAAAGGAAGTGGTGCCGAAATAAACCTCCGCCAGGCAGAGCAGCTCGCGGGCCTCGACATCCGGTAGGCCGAGCTCAACGAGGGCGCTTTCAGGCATACCGTGGGCCTCGGCGAGGATATCCATCGCCGAGGAAATCTGGGTGGCATAGGCCTGCAGTGCGTTCATGCCTGCAAATCTAGGCGCGCGCTACCGCGGCGCCAATCGCGCCCAGCGCCCGCCTGTGGATAACTTGTATAAACGTCTACAAACTTATCCCGCGGCCACCGCAAAGAGGTACGAAATCAGCATGCGCTTTAGCTCCATGACCACGGAATCGAACTTGTCTGGATCACCCGAAATGGCGTAATTAAGCAGCGAGACCACGGTGTGGATAAGGAAGCGCGCCAGCTCAATGCGTTGCGCATCGCTGTGCTCGGTGGCAAGGGGGCGGAGGATCTCGGCAAGCGGCTCCAAGAGCTGCAGCTCCGTATCGGCCGCCGTGGCCCGCGTCGCCGGGGTGGACTGGATGGCGTGCCAAACGGCGCGCCGGGAGGGGTCCTCGCGCCACATCCGCGCGAGGTGGTCGATGAATTCATCCAAGACATCCGGCCACTGCGGGGCTGGCACGAGGCGCGAAAAACGCTCGATTTCGGCCAGGCTGGTAGCGGTATCTTGCCGGTCGAGCTCGCAAATGAGCACGTATTTATTGGCAAAGAACTGATACAGCGTGCCGATGGGCACCTCGGCGCGGTGGGCGACTTCATCGAAGGTGAAGGATTCAAAGCCGACATCGACAAGCACGGCGCGCGCCGCCTGCACAATGCGCTCAAAACGCTCCCGGCTACGCGCCTGCGCTGGCCGGCGCCGCGGGACGAGGATCTCCTCCACCGGCTTACTCGAGGCCCTTCATCACGCGCGCGACGTGCCCGGTGGCTTTCACGTTGTAGTGGGTCTGCCCGATGGTGCCATCCGGCTCTACGAGGAAGGTGGAACGAATAACGCCCTGGACCACCTTGCCGTAGTTCTTCTTTTCCCCAAAGGCGCCGTATGCGGTCATGACGGACTTATCTGGATCAGAAAGCAACGGGAAGTTGAGATCGTGGTCATCGCGGAACTTCGCCAGCGCCTCGGGCTTATCGGGGGAGATGCCTACCACCGCGATATTGAGCTCATTGAGCTCTTCTAGGGAATCGCGAAAATCGCAGGCTTCCTTGGTGCAGCCAGGCGTATTGGCGCGCGGGTAGAAGTACACCAGCACGCGCTGGCCTGCGTAATCGGAAAGGGAAACGGTGCTGCCGGTGGCATCGGCAAGCGAAAAAGCGGGGGCGGTATCTCCTACGTTCAAACGAGTTTCAGTCATGGACCCCACTTTACGTGCTCCCCGGCCTGCGCGGTGGAGGCCCTGCACGGTAAGATAAGCTCGTTAAGAGCGAAACTTAAGCTAAGAGGAGAATTCCGTGGCACGCAATATTGAAGATATTCAACGCGATATCGAACGCACCCGGCGCCAGCTGGCTAGCACCCTGGATGAAATTGCAGATCGCAGCAAGCCGCAAAACCTCGTCGATGACGCCAAGGATGCCGCCACCGAAAAGTTGCAGGACCGCAACGTGCAGCTGGTACTCGGTGGCGTCGGCGCTGCCGTCGTTGGGCTGATTGCCTTTTCCGTGTTCCGCTCGCGTCGCCGCAAGAGCGACCTGAAGGAATTGCAGCGCCTGCTGTCTGAGCGCCACTAATTTTCCCCGCCTTACCCCCACGCGCGCCGTGGGGGCTTTTTTCGTATGCTAGGTCGCGATGAAAACTCCAATTCCTTTTTATTTGCAGGAAATTTTGACTCGGGTGCGAGGAAATCGCAGCGGCGCGGTGGCGGACTATATTCCCGAGCTCGCGAAGGCGGAACCGGACTACCTGGGCGTGGCCATCTGTACCACGACGGGGCATGTGTATTCCGCCGGCGATGCAGAGGTGGAATTCACCCTGCAGTCCGTGTCGAAGCCTTTTGCATACGCCTTAGCGTTGCAGGAACTGGGCTTGGATGCGGTGCGCGAGATCGTTGGCATGGAACCGTCCGGCGAGGCCTTCAATGAGCTTTCGCTCAACCGCGATGATCACCGGCCGGTGAATCCGATGATTAACGCGGGCGCGATTGCGGTAACGCAGCTGATTAATGGCGTGGATTCGGATCCTGCCGAGCGCGTGGAACAGCTGCGCACCTACTTTTCACGGCTGGCTGGCCGCGAGCTGAAACTCGATGAAAAGGTGCGCGATTCCGAGCTGCAGGTCTCCGATAGGAACCTGTCTTTGGCGCACATGCTGCGCAATTACGACATCATTCAGGATGAGGCCCACGATGCGGTCTCGACCTACGTGGAGCAGTGCTCGATTAAGGTCACGGTGCGCGACCTTGCCGTGATGTCTGCCACCCTGGCCAATGGTGGCACGCAGCCGGTGACGGGGGAGAAGATCTTGGATGCCGATGTCTGCCGCTTGACGCTTTCTGTCATGAGCTCTGCGGGCATGTACGACGGCGCTGGGCGCTGGATGGCCGAGGTTGGTATCCCGGCGAAATCCGGCGTTTCGGGCGGCCTGCTGGGTACCCTGCCTGGACAATTGGGGGTAGCGACGTTTTCGCCGCGGCTAAATAAGGAGGGCAATTCCGTCCGCGGGGTGGATGCCTTGACCTTGCTCTCGAAGGATATGGGGCTGCACTTGATGTCCACGGATGAGCGCTACGGCGTGCACCCGGTTCGCAGGATGGAGACCGAGGACGATCTCACGGTGATCTTCCTGCAGGGGCTTATCAACTTCAACGCGGCGGAGACCATCTTGCATCAGCTCACCGAATGCGAATTTGGTGAGGGCACGGTGGTGCTGGAGCTATCCCATATCACCGGATCCAACCGGATGGGCCGGCGCATGCTGAAGGAAGGCCTCCGGCGCATCCGCGAGGCTGGCTTCGATATCGCCATCGTGGATCCGGACGGCGAATTGGAGGACCGCACCATGGCGGACGGCACTGAGGTGCCCAAGGGCGAGCCGGAAGATTATGCAATCGCCGAGGACGCAGTTTAGGTTTGGGTCACCTTACTTGGGTAGGTTAGGATAAGTTCGCACTTATCCTCAGTTCGAGGATTCCGACCGACCAAGGACTTAAAATGGCAAATAGATTTCCCAAGGTAATGGCCGTGGTGGCGGCCTCCGCCACCGCACTCGTAGGCTGCAGCACCGCCGAAGAAACTACCAACAACGGCGGTGGCAGCGACGATGCTGCCCTGTCCTTCACCGACCTCGCGGGCCGCGACGTAGAACTCGACAAGGCCCCCGAGCGCGTCCTGTTGGGCGAGGGCCGCTCCATCTTCGCCACCGGCATCCTCAATACCGAGGATCCGCTGGATAAGGTCGTGGGCATCGGATCCGACCTGAAGAAGAACGTGCCGGACTACTACAACGTCTTGGAAGAAAAGCTGCCCAAGGTCAATGAACTGCCGGAAATCGGCGGGTTCACCAAGGGCGATGTCACGGTGGAAAACCTGGTGAGCCTGGACCCGGACCTCATCGTTTTGTCCAAGGATCAGTACGACGCCTCGCAGGAAGCCGGACTGACCGACAAGATGGATCAGGCGGGCCTCAAGTACGCCGTGACCGATTTCCGCGCCAAGCCGCTGGAGAATACCACCAAGTCCATGGATATTTTCGGTGAGATCTTCGGCCAAGAAGAGCGCGCCAAGGAATTCAACAAAGAGTGGCAAGAAACCGTGGACCTGGTCAAGGAGCGTGCGGACAAGGTAAAGGACAAGCCCAAAACCTTCGTTTGGCGCGCGGCCGGTGTCTCGGACTGCTGTGGTTCGTGGAATGATTCCAATATCTCGCAGCTGGTCAACGTCGCCGGTGGCGATAACGTAGCCGATGGCATCATCCCGGGCGAATCCGGTGCCCTGACCCCAGAAAAGGTCCTCGAGACTGACCCAGACATGGTGATTGCCACCGGCGGCGATTGGTCCGAGATGAAGGACGATGAGGGCAACCCCGTCGGCTACGCCGCAGTGGGCTATGGCATTGGTGAAGATGAGGCGGAGGCGAGCGTTACCAAGCTGCCGAGCACACAGCCGGGATTTGAGAACCTGCGCGCGGTCAAGGACCACAAGCTGCACAGCATGTGGCACCAGTTCTACAACTCGCCGTTCAACTACCTGGCGCTGCTGCAGATCGCGGAATGGATGAACCCGGAGGCGTATGAGGATATGGACATCGACAAGCAGTGGATGCAAGCGCAAGAAAAGTACTCGCCGGTTGCTGGCGAGGGAACCTTCTTTAGCACGAATTAATGGTGAGCGCGGAGGTAGCTGCCCTGACGCAGCAACACAAGAAGCTCACCTGGCAGCGCATCAGCATCGTCGCGGGCCTGTGCCTCATTGCGGCGGTGGCGTTTGTGGTCAGCAACTTCGTCGGCGCCATCGACATCAGCCCCGGCGAGGTCATCAGGGGCATCGTGAATCCCTCGAGCCTGGATGACCAGACGCATACGGTGCTGTGGAAGCTGCGCTTGCCGATGGCCGTTATGGCCCTGCTCATCGGCGTCAGCCTCTCGCTGGCCGGCGCGGAGATGCAGACCATCTTGAATAACCCGCTGGCGGAGCCGTTTACCCTCGGTATTTCCGCCGCGGCGGCCTTCGGCGGCGCTAGTTCCATCGTGCTCAAGTGGCAGCTGCTAACCCAGCCGCAGTTCAACCTGGCGCTGGTGGCGTGGTTGTCTGCGGCGGTGGCGACGGCGATCATCGTCGTGGCGGCCATTATCCGGGGTGCGAAAGCGGAGACCATGGTGCTGCTGGGCATTGGTTTGGTCTTTTTCTTCCAGGCCATGCTCGCGCTTATCCAGTACCAGTCTTCGGCCGAGGCGCTCCAGCAGATCGTCTTTTGGTCCATGGGTTCGCTCACCCGTGCCAACTGGGCCGCCAATGGCGTGCTCGCGGGCGTGCTGCTGGTCGCCCTGCCCATTTTGTGGGCGCTGTCGTGGCGGCTTACGGCCTTGCGGCTTGGCGATGCCCGCGCTGCCGCCATGGGCATTAATACCGCGCGGCTACGCGTGGTGGTGCTCATCGTGGTCTCCCTCGTGGCGGCAACGACGGTGGCCTTCGCCGGCATCATCGGCTTTATCGGCCTCGTGGGCCCGCACATCGCTCGTATGCTGGTGGGCGAGGACCAGCGCTATTTCGTGCCCGCCTCCATGGCCGCCGGCGCGGCCGTGATGTGTGCGGCGCACGCGGCAAGCCTGATGATTAAGCCGGGTCTGGCCATTCCGATTGGCATCGTGACCTCGCTTTTGGGCGTGCCGTTCTTTATCGCCATCGTGATGACTCGAAGGAGGGCGCTGTGGACGTAGAACTTACCCTGCGCGGTATAAGCGCAGCCTACGGCAAGCACACCGTGCTCGAAGCGGTAGACGTGGATACGCTGCAAGGCGGTCAACTGGTCGGCCTCTTAGGTCCCAACGCGTCCGGTAAAACCACGCTGATCAAGTCCCTTGCCGGCGTGCACCGCGGGTACAAGGGCGAGGTGGATTTCCTGGTGGAAGGAGAAAGCCCGCGGGGCAAGCGCCGCCGCCAGCTGATTGGCTACGTCCCGCAGGATTTGCCCAGCACCGCGGCGCTGCGGGCGTTTGAAACGGTGCTGATCGCGGCGCGTCGGGAAGCGTGCGAGGACCCTATTACCCGCACCGGCGAGGTGCTGCACGCGATGGGGCTGGACGCCATTGCCTCGCGCTACCTCAACGAGCTATCTGGCGGCCAGCGTCAGCTCGTCGCCGTGGCGCAGATGCTGGTGGGAAATCCCGGCCTGATGCTCTTGGATGAGCCGACGTCCGCGCTCGACCTGCATCGCCAGTTCTTCGTCCTCGAGGAGGTGCGCGAGAAGGCTAGGCGCGAAGGCAGCCTGGGGCTGGTGGCCATCCATGACATCAACCTGGCCGCGCGCATGTGTGACCAGCTGGTGGTACTCAAATCCGGCCGTATCCGCGCCCAGGGCACGCCTGGAGACGTGCTCACGCGCGAACTGGTGGAAAGTGTTTATGGGGTAGAGGCGGACATCGTGGAGCACCGCGGTGTTCCCGTCGTCGCGCCCCAACGCGTGAAATAAGCAAAGGCCGAGCGAGATGCTCGGCCTTTTTGCTAGCCTTGAACTGCTAGCTTTGAAAACGAAAAAATCGCGAGGTACTTGCCTCGCGATTTTGCTGTTGTGCGCCATCAGGGAATCGAACCCCGAACCCACTGATTAAGAGTCAGTTGCTCTGCCAATTGAGCTAATGGCGCAGTGTTGACGTCCTGCCGTGTGGCTCTCTGTGCAACGAGTAGAAACTTTAGCACTCCGGTTGAAAAACTGTAAAATCGCCAGCTCATAGTACATTTCTGGGGGAATATAACAGTTTGGATAATGGTGCGCTTGTTTCTGGTATTTGGGGTGGCAAGGCGATAGTCTGGATTGGTCTTGAAAGAACTACTGTATTTCTAAGGTCTACTTAGTGATTATTTCCCTCCCTAAACCCCGCCGCATTGCTGCTGCGAGCATTGCGTGCATTTCCCTGGTAGTAGCCTCGTGCTCCGTTAATTCCGCCGCTGAAAACCGCTCGGGGGACCAGGAATCTACCTCGAGCTCAGCTGAGCAATCTGAGCAGAAAGAAAAGTCCAAGCTTTCCGCCTCCGTGAAGGATGGGGCAGAGGATGTCGATCCATCCAAGCCTGTCACCGTGGAATCCACCACCGAGCTCAAGAGCGTGACCATGACCAATGAGCTGGGCGTGGAAGTTGAAGAAAAGCTTTCTGAGGACGGTAAGAAGTGGACTACGGCGGAGGATCTTGGCTATAACCACACTTATTCCATCGTGGCCACTGACAAGGATGGCAATAAGAAGAACCTGAGCTTTTCCACCTCCCAGGCGGCGGGCGTCGCCCAGGTGGCGATGACGCCTATCCCCGGCTCTGAGGTGGGTGTGGGCCAGGTTATCGGCGTCAATTTCGGCACCTATATCACCGACCGCAAGGCGGCAGAGGACACGATTACGGTTAAGACCAACCCAGAGGTGGAAGGCGCGTTCTACTGGGTGAATAACCAAGAGGTGCGCTGGCGCCCCAAGGAGTATTGGGAGCCGGGCACCAAGGTTGAGGTTAAGGTCGATCAGTACGGCAAGGACCTCGGTGGCGGCATCTACGGCGGGGAAAATACCGGGACGGATTTCACCATCGGGGATCGCACCGTGACGCTGGTGGATAATGCCACCAAGACCATGAAGGTCTATAAGAACAAGGAGCTCTTGCGCACCATTCCGGTATCGCTCGGTCGCGATTATCAATATGACACCCCGAATGGGCGTTATGTCATTGGCGATCAGCACCAGTCGCTGCTGATGGATTCTGAGACCTTCGGGCTTGCGCACGATGCGGGCGGCTACAGCACCGAGGTGGACTGGGCTACCCAGATGTCTTATTCCGGTATCTACGTGCACTCCGCACCGTGGTCCGTGTGGGCTCAGGGTAATTCCAATACCTCCCACGGCTGCATCAACGTGACGCCAGAGGCCGCGCAGTGGTTCCAGAACACCGTCAAGCGCGGTGATATCGTCCACGTAATCAATACTTATGGTGGGACGCTTAACCCCTTGGACGGCTTGGGCGATTGGAATATGTCCTGGGAGGAATGGTCCAAGGGCAACGCGGACGCTAATCAATAATCCGCAACATTTTTAGGCGCATGGCTACAGTGGTGGCCATGCGCTTTTCTATTTTGGACCGCGGGGCGGCAGGCAGACTCGATGGGGTAGCCGAGCATGCGCAGCATGTGGAGCGGCTGGGTTTTCACAGGTTTTTCCTCGCCGAGCACCACGGGGTGCCGGGCATCCCCGCGGGCCAGCCAGGCATGTTGGCTTCGCACGTGGCGGCGCGCACGCAGCGCATTCGCGTGGGCACCGCAGGCATTATGCTGCTCAACCACCCGCCGTTTCTAGTCGCGGAACAGATTAACCTCTTGGAGGCGCTGTACCCCGGCAGGATCGATATTGGGTTGGGCTCCTCGGTGGGCTTTACGGAGCCGGTGCGTAAGGCGCTGCGCCAGGGCGATCCGCTGGAGCTCAAGCCGCAGTTCGAGAACGAGGTCGAGGCCCTGTTGCGCTACCTGCGCGGAGAGGCGGCGGTGACGGTGCGGCCCGAGTATGCGGGCACGCCCATCTATATCCTCGCCGGCTTCCGGTCGGTCAGGGTGGCCGCGCGGCTGGGATTGGGTGTCATCCTGGGCGGGCCCGTAGAAATGCAGGAAAAGGCGGCGCGGCTCTACCGCGAGCATGCGCTTGCCGATGCCCCACCTATCATCTCCTCCCTCAATATCGCCGTGGCCGATACCGCGGACCAAGCGCGGGACCTTTTGCTGCCGGAGTCCTATGCAAAGGTCATGGCCCAGTCCACCGGGGAATTCGCGCCGCTGCGCCCAGCCCGCGAATTGGATCTGGAGGGGCTAACGAGCCAGCAACAGCGCCGCATCGACGAGTCCCTGGGCCACGACGTCTGGGGGACGGTGGGGGAAGTGGGGGAGGAACTAAGGGGCATCGGCAAGCAGCTGGGCGTCGATGAGTTCCTGATTACCGGAGACATGCCGGATCTCGCGGGGAGGGCCCGCTCGGAGGAAATGGTGGTGGAGATATAAAAAATCCCGAGCGCGGGGCTCGGGAGATTGGGGTGGCTGACGGGACTCGAACCCGCGACAACCAGGATCACAACCTGGTGCTCTACCAGCTGAACTACAGCCACCATCGTTGCGCGAAAGCAACGAGATATAGGTTAACTCACGCCGCGTAAATTACAAAAACGCCTGGTAATCGGCGGTGGTTTCGGCCTTGAGCTCCTCGGCTTCGGTAGAAGTTGGGCCCTCATCGGTGCGAAAGACGCTGCGGCGATAGAAATCGAGCTCGCGGATGGACTCGATGATGTCCTGCAGCGCGCGGTGTGCCATGCCCTTATCGGGCTGGTTGTAGTAGGCCCGCGGGTGCCAGCGCCGGGCGAGCTCCTTGATGGTTGAGACATCGATCATGCGGTAGTGCAGCGCCTCATCTAGCCGCGGCATATAGGTGCGGATGAAGGTGCGGTCGGTGGCGATGGAATTGCCGGCTAGGGGAGCCGGGTGCTCGCAGTGCTCGTTGATGAGCGCCAGTACCGCGTCCTCGGCCTCGTGGATGGTCGTGGTGGACTGGCGGATTTCCTTATCGAGGCCGGAGTTTGCGTGCATTTCGGTGACGAAGGAATCCATCTGGGATAGTTCCTCTTCGGTGGCGTGGACGACGAGATCGATGCCCTTGCCAAGGATGTTGAGGTTGCCGTCCGTGATGACTGCGGCCACCTCGACGATGACGTGGCGTTCCGGGTCGAGGCCGGTCATTTCCAGGTCGATCCACACGAGGCGATCATATTTTGCGGCGATTTCGGGAGAAGACATGCGTTCCATTCTAACCCCGACTGACGGGGCCCTCCGCGCGGGCCGATCTGCACCCCACAAAGTGAAAAGAAAAATTTACCTATCGTTTTACCGACACTGGGAAGTGATTTACGGCATACTTTCTATATCGTGCTTCACAAGGGAGGTGCGAATGACTAAGGAGTTTCTCGATGGCAAACTTTCTCGATGCCCTCAATTCCATAATTTGGTCGCCCGCCCTCGTGTTTTTGTGCTTGGGTGCGGGTGTTTATTTCACCGTGGTAACGCGGGGCCTGCAGGTCCGCTGCCTACCGGATATGCTGCGGCAAATTTCCAAGGGTGAAAAATCCGACGACGGTGTTTCTTCCTTTCAATCGTTGATGGTCTCGCTATCCGGCCGCGTGGGCGTGGGTAATATCGCCGGCGTGTCCACGGCCATCGCCTTCGGTGGCCCTGGTGCGGTGTTCTGGATGTGGGCTGTGGCGCTTTTGGGCTCGTCCACCTCC
The DNA here is from genome assembly GCF_046718165.1 of Corynebacterium tuingiense. Taxonomy (NCBI): domain Bacteria; kingdom Bacillati; phylum Actinomycetota; class Actinomycetes; order Mycobacteriales; family Corynebacteriaceae; genus Corynebacterium; species Corynebacterium tuingiense. The sequence goes on along the minus strand of NZ_CP177101.1, from coordinate 1,913,616 downwards.
TTCATCGAGTGCACCCTGGCGCAGATTTATAAAGAAAAAGACCAGGACACCGGCGAGTACCGCGGTGGCCCGGCTTACTACATCGAAAAAGCGTATAAGCACACCAAGGCCGCGCCGTTCATGATGGTCTATGGCATCCTCTTTGCGATCGCCATGATTTTGGCCACCAGCTACTTCCTGCCGGGCATCCAGGCCAATGCGGTTGCCGCGGCTGCCGATACCGCGTGGGGTGTTAACTCCACCTGGGCAGCGGTTGTCCTGGCCGGCATTTTGGCCATCATCATTATCGGTGGAGTCAAGCGCATCGCTAACTTCGCCACCCTTGTCGTGCCGTTTATGGCCGTGATTTACATCGGCATTTCCATCGTGGTGATGCTCATCAACTACTCGCAGATTCCAGAGGTCTTCGGCCTTATCTTTAAGTCTGCGTTCAACCTCGAGGCTGGGTTCTCCGGCATGCTGGGTGTGGCCATCATGTGGGGCGTTAAGCGCGGTATTTACTCCAACGAGGCCGGCCAGGGTACCGGCCCGCAGTCCGCTGCCGCCGCGGAAGTCTCCCACCCGGCTAAGCAGGGCTTCGTGCAGTCCTTCGCCGTGTACATCGACACCCTCTTCGTCTGCTCCGCAACGGCGTTTATGATCATCTCCACGGATATGTACACGGTCTTCCGTGGCGAATCCGAGGATGGCGAGGTTGTCTACCAAGGTTCGCTTCCCGACGACGTCGCGGTCGGCCCCGGCTTCGTCCAATCCGGCCTCGATAGCGTCTTTGCCGGTTGGGGCCCGACGTTTATCGCCGTGTCCATTGCCTTCTTCGCCTTTACCACCGTGCTGGCGTACTACTACATGTCCGAGGTCAACCTGACCTACTTCAACCGTTGGGTTAAGTCTCGCCCGATTCGCCGCGGCCTGGTGTGGGCGCTGCGCATCCTCATCATCGTTTCGGTCATCGTGGGTGCCACCACGACGCCGGGTTCTGCCTGGGCACTGGGCGATATCGGCGTGGGTACCACCGCATGGCTAAATATCATCGCCATCCTCTTCCTGCAGGTTCCGGCGCTTAAGGTCCTGAAGGACTACGAGAAGCAAAAGAAGGCGGGCAAGGATCCGGAATTCGACCCAGAAGCGGTGGGCATCAAGAATGCGGACTTCTGGGTGGACCGCAAAAACGCCCGCGCGGCGGCACAAGCAGCCGGGAGCCAAGCAGCCGGCAAGAATGCTGAAAGTTAACCCATCTGGGAATAAAAACGCCCGATAAGCGGCGCGATGACTGGGGTTGGCAACACCTTGCTGACCACGTTCATCGCCTTTGATAAGGGGCCAGGGACCACGCGGCGTTGGCCTTTTTGCATGGCCGCGATGGTCTCTTGGGAGCAGGACTCGTAGGTGGTCCACAGCGCATCGGGCACGACCTTATCCACGATGGTCTGGTCTTCCTCGGCGATGGTGGCCTCGCGCACCGGCCCAGGAGCTAGCAGGGTGCAGCTGATCCCAGAGCCCTTGAGCTCATAGTGCAGCGCCTCCGTAAACGCATTCACCCCGGCCTTGGTAAAGACGTAGGTCGCGTTATTGGGGATGGGGATATTGCCGGCCGTTGAGCCTACATTGCAAATGGCGCCCGCGCGCCGCGGGAGCATGTGTTCCAGCGCGGCACGGGTCAGGCGGTGCACGGCGGTGCCGTTTAAGGCGAACTGGGAGGTCTCGTAGCCCCAGTCCTGGTCCATGAAGGGCCCGAAGCTGGCGATGCCGGCGGAATTGACCAGGATGGAGACTTCCTTGGAGGAGATGGCATCAATGACCGCCTCGACCCCCTCATCAGTGGCCAAATCCGCGGGCAAGGCAATGGCCTCAATGTGGTGGCGGCGCTCAAGTTCTGTGGCGATGTCTTTCAGGATTTCGCCGCGCCGGGCAACGAGGATGACGTTATAGCCCATCGCCGCGAAATCGTGGGCCATCGCCTTGCCGATGCCCTGACTAGCGCCCGTAACCAGGGCGTAGGAGGTACGAGATGGTGCCGGAAGTGACATTGTCGAGCCTTTCGAAGGAGCCAGTTGCTAAAGACCCTAGCGTAGACAAAAAGCCGGCACGCTGTGAAAAAGTCTCGAGGCATCGTAGCTTAAAGGAACGATGTCTCGAGACTTCACACGGTGCCCCCAGCAGGACTCGAACCCGCGACACATGGGGTAGAAACCCACTGCTCTAATCCGCTGAGCTATGGGGGCTGGACAGCACACTCATATTAGCCCACGGCCACGGTGATTTCTAAGCCAGGGGGCGGACGGAATTGTGCGCGCGCAGAATTCCGACCAATTCTTGGGCGGCTGGGGTCAATTCGCGGTCGGAGCGGTACGCAACGATGGCGTGGAAGCTCGGAAGTTCCTCTTTGACCGCTAGCGAAGCGATACCCTGCGGGTGCAGCGCGGGGGCGCACCGCGGCATGAAGCTGATGCCAAAGCCACTGGAAATCATCGGAATGGCAGCGTGCAGCGATGCCACGTCTTGAATGTGATTCGGTTTGTAGGAGGGGTGGTTCTCCCACAGTTCATCGTAAAGCTCCGCCATGCCGGGAAGCTCGCGGCAGTGGGGAGGCACCAGCCAGGTTTCCTCGCGCAAGTCCTGCAGGGAGACGGGGGAAGGAAGATCCGCCATGGCCTCTGGTACCGCGAGGGAGTAGTCGAACTCGGCGACGTCGTGGATAGTCAGCTCGGGAGAGTAGCGGCGAATGAAGGCTTTGGGGTCGGACGTCGGCAAGAGCGCGAGGTCCACCTGGCCCTCTAAGAGCCGCTTGATGGCGGTAGCCGCGGTGGAATCATCCAGGCTAATGCGAGCTGAGGGGTGGATTTCGGTGAGCTCGGAGAGGATGGAAGGGGTAAATTCCCAGTTCAAAATGGGGCACGACGTCAGGGAGACGGTATTGGCGTTATCGCCGGTGATTTCGCTGATGTGGCGCTGGGCATCGGCAAGCAGGGCATCGACCTTGAGGGCGGTGTCATAGACATAATCACCCGCCTCCGTGGTGGTTACGCCCGAACGCCCCCGGGACAGCAACTGGGTATTGAGTTCCTTTTCCAATTTGCGGATGGAAAGGCTCAGGGAGGGCTGTGTCATTTCGAGGGCTGCGGCGGCATGGGTGAAGGACCCATTGTCTACAACGGCACGGAAATAAAGAAGTTGACGGGTGTCCATAGGTTCTATCATGGCACATCTAGGGAGAAAATATGCGTTCGCTTTGTATTAGGGTGGCCCTATAGAATGCGAGCTATGGTCAATAAGCTGGTCAAAGGCACGCAGTCTGGAACGCAAAAACCCCGTCCTTCCTGGGGTATTTTTATTGCAGCAATGCTTTTTGCTGGCTTGCTCGCCGGATTCATTTCCTTGTTCTTATTGGCGGATTCCTTGGCTGCCTTGGGCATTCCGGACCCCGGGCGGATTACCACCTTTGGCCTGCCGCTGTTTCGTGGACTGGCGTGGCTATTGATGGCGCTTTCTGTGGGGTCCTTTTTGGCCTCGTCGTTTCTTATCGCCCCGCGCGGGGAGAACGATTCCCTCATCGGGGCACCGTTATCGGTCGACGGCCATATCGCCGCCCGCACCGGTACGTGGTCGGCCTTCGGCGTTGCGGCCGTGGGGCTGGTAGAAATCCCGATGATCATGTCGGACCTGACCGGCACGCCGTTTTTTAAGGTCTTTAACCTGACCATTCTGAAAATGGCCTTTACGGAAATTTCTTCCACTATCGTGTGGGGGATTGCGGTGCTCATCGCCCTTACCGTGGGAATTATTGGCAGCCTTAGCCGCACCTGGGCCATGCAGCCGGTCCTGCTTTTGCTGTCGATCCTGCAAGTAGTCCCCATCGGCCTTGAGGGCCACTCAGCGACCGGCGGCGATCACGATTACGGCACGAACTCGCTGCTGTGGCACCTGGTATTTGTGATGCTGTGGGTAGGTGGCTTGATGGCGCTTATCGCGCACGGGCGGCGCTTGGGCCCGAACCTCGCCTTTGCGGTCAAGCGCTATTCCACCATCGCGTTCATGGCCATCGTCGTGCTGGCGGTATCCGGCCTCATCAACACGCTCATCCGGATGGACATTTCGGACCTGCCGCAATCGCCCTACGGCATCATTTTGATCACCAAGTTCGTGCTCACCATCCTGCTGGGCATTATGGGGCTTATCCACCGCGAACTCACCATTCCGCAGCTGGATAAAAACCCGCGGCTCTTTATCCGCATCGCCATCGTGGAGCTCGCAGTCATGGCGGGCACGATTGGCGTAGCCATCACTCTGGGGCGCACCGTGCCACCGCCACCGCGTGACCCGAATTTGAGCTCCATGCAGATTCTTATGGGTTATAACCTGCATGAGGCGCCCACGGTATTCAATATCTGGACGATGTTCCGCTTTGACATCATGTTTGGCACGATTGGCCTGCTGTTGGCCGCGGCGTATGGCTACTTGGTCTACCGCGTGCACAAGCGTGGGTTGAGTTGGGACAAGGGGCGCACAGCGTGGTTTATGGTCGGCTCCTTAGGGCTGACGCTCGTCATGTCCACGGGCCTCGGCCTGTACATGCCTGCCATGTATTCCATCCACATGCTGGTGCACATGATTTTGTCCATGACCATCCCGCTGCTCATGGTGCTAGGCGCGCCCGTCACCTTGGTCATGGAGGCCTACGAGCCAGGCTCGAAGGGCCAGCCCAGCCCGCACGATTATGCCTTGGCGCTGACCCAATCCAAGTTCGTGCGGATCATTACCAATCCCTTCGTGAACTTGGCGCAATACCTCTTTTTCCTCTACGTGCTCTATCTTTTCCCGAGCCTGTACGAATTCGCCATTTCGGAGCACGCCGGCCACCTCATCATGAACTACGTGTTCCTCATTTCCGGCTACTTCTATTTCTGGGAGGTCATTGGCCCAGATCCCCTGCCCAAGCGCCATTCCACGCCCTTCCGGCTTGGCATGCTTTTCTTGTCGATGCCCTTCCACCTCTTCGCCGGCGTGTACCTGATGCAGCTGCAAACGGTGCTTGGCCTCGACTTCTATCAATACCTCGAGCTGCCTTGGGAACATGACCTGCTGCAGGATCAGCGCGTTGGCGGGGGCATCGCCTGGGGCTTTGGCCAATTCCCCTTGGTCATTGTCTTTGGCAAGCTCTTCTTGGATTGGCTTCGCGATGACCGCGCGACCGCGCGGCGCCACGACGTGCAGGCGGAGGCGGACGATGACGCTGAGCTCGCCCGCTATAACGCGATGCTGGAGGATATGAGCCACGGCGATGAAAGCGGGTTCCGCGGGCACTAAATAGTCGCCCACTTGTGGATAACCCACCCGAAGGTGACCATCTTGGCCCCACTTTGTTGAAGGGGACAACGAGTTATCCACAGTGCCGGTGGTTACAGCATGGTGTGGGTTGCGCTGCGGCAGCAGGATGTGAAGGCGAGCGAGGGACATACCACTCGCGAACTCACAACCCAGTAAAGGAATCTCAGCACCATGTCTCAATACCCAGTGATGCTCACCGGCCGCCTTACCCAAGACCCGATCTTGACCAAGACCTCGACCGGCGCATATAAAACCAAACTGCGCATCGCATCCTCACGGCGCGTTCCTGACCGCCCCGCCGATACCGGCACCGACGCGGAAAACCAGCGCGGCCAGCAGCAATGGCGCGATGTAGACCACCTCTTTATTGACGTGGAAATGTGGAACCAATTTGCCATCAACGTCAAGAAATCCTTGGCCAAGGGCATGCCGCTGCTCGTCTGCGGTTCGATTGTCTCCGATCAGTGGCGCGATGATGAGGGCAAGGATCATTACCGCACCTTTATCAAGGCACAGTATGTGGGCCTAGATCTGAACCGCCACGTCATCGGCGCAAAACGCTTGGCACCGCAGTATAACCAGGAAAACATCGCCATCCCGGAGCTTGGCGATAATGAGGTAGAGCCAGACGTGGATAACTCCGCGCCGGGCGATACCTCCGCCGATACCGCTGCAGACCGCATCCAAGCGGGAAATAGTGTGGCAGCCCCAGAGGGCGAGGAAGTGACAACGCAAGAGGAGGAGACCGCCGAAACCGTGCATGCATAGCGCCAGCCATCCGCCTCGGGTTCGCCCGACCCGAGGCACCTAGGCACGCATTCTGATGTAGTGTTTGTGTAGATCAATACGTCTCCCAAATTTTTGCAAAGGGGTAAAAGTGGGCGAATTCATCTACACGATGAAAAACGTGCGCAAGGCAATTGGCGATAAGGTCATCCTTGATGATGTCACGATGGCGTTCTACCCGGGCGCCAAGATTGGTGTGGTCGGCCCCAATGGTGCCGGTAAGTCCTCCATTCTGAAGATCATGGCCGGCTTGGATCAGCCCTCCAATGGTGAGGCATTCCTCGACCCGGGCGCTACCGTGGGCATCCTGCAGCAGGAGCCGCCGCTGAATGAAGAAAAGACCGTGCGCGGCAACGTCGAGGAGGGCCTCGGCGATATTTTCGAAAAGAAGCAGCGCTTCGAGGAAATCGCCGAAGAAATGGCGACCAATTACAGCGATGAGCTCATGGCAGAAATGGGCAAGCTGCAAGAAGACTTGGATGCAGCCGATGCATGGGAGGTTGATTCTAAGATCGAGCAGGCGATGGAGGCATTGCGCTGCCCGCCTTCCGATGCCCCGGTGACCAACCTCTCCGGTGGTGAGCGCCGCCGCGTGGCCTTGGCCAAACTCCTGTTGACGGAGCCGGACCTGCTGCTTTTGGACGAGCCCACCAACCACTTGGACGCCGAGTCCGTGGAGTGGCTGGAAAAGCACTTGGCAGATTACCCAGGTGCCGTCCTAGCCGTCACCCACGACCGCTACTTCCTGGACCACGTCGCGGGTTGGATCTGCGAGGTGGACCGCGGCAAGCTGTACCCGTACGAGGGTAACTACTCCACCTACCTGGACAAGAAGCAAGAGCGCCTCCAGGTAGCAGGCAAGAAGGACGCCAAGCTGCGCAAGCGCTTGAAGGACGAGCTGGAATGGGTGCGCTCCGGTGCCAAGGCTCGCCAGGCCAAGAACAAGGCGCGTTTGGAGCGCTACGAAGAGATGGCTGCCGAGGCGGAGAAGTACAAGAAGCTGGACTTCGAGGAAATCCAGATTCCAACGCCGCCGCGCTTGGGCAACAAAGTCGTCGAGGCAAAGAACCTAGTCAAGGGCTTCGACGATCGCACCCTGATCAAGGACTTGTCTTTCACCCTGCCGCGCAACGGCATCGTCGGCGTCATTGGTCCGAACGGTGTGGGTAAGACCACGCTGTTTAAGACCATCGTTGGTTTGGAAGAGCCGGATGATGGCTCCGTTGAGGTCGGCGAGACCGTCAAGCTGTCCTACGTGGACCAGAACCGCGAGAATATCGACCCAGAAGCTACCGTGTGGGAGGTCGTCTCCGGCGGGCTGGATTATATTCACGTTGGCCAAAACGAGATGCCATCGCGCGCATACCTGTCCGCGTTCGGATTCAAGGGCCCGGATCAGCAAAAGCCGTCGAAGGTGCTCTCCGGTGGTGAGCGCAACCGCCTGAACTTGGCGCTGACCTTGAAAGAGGGCGGCAACCTTATCCTTCTTGACGAGCCAACCAACGACTTGGACGTCGAAACCCTGGGTTCGCTAGAAAACGCCTTGGAGAAGTTCCCTGGCTGTGCCGTTGTTATTTCCCACGACCGCTGGTTCTTGGACCGCACCTGTACCCACATTCTGGCGTGGGAAGGCAACGTTGCCGAGGGGCAATGGTTCTGGTTTGAGGGTAACTTTGGTGACTATGAGAAGAACAAGGTGGAGCGTCTGGGAGAAGACGCCGCCCGTCCTTCTCGCGTAACTCACCGCAAGCTCACCCGATAATCCCTGAGGAGAATGATGGCGACCGATAACGCGCATACCCACCAAGTGCCCACCCGTTGGGGCGATTTCGATATGTACGGCCACATGATGAACGCCAATTATATTGAGGTTGCCCAGGAGGCGCGCTTGGCCTTTGCCAAGGAGAATATCTATGCCAAGGGCATCGATTTCATGGCCTTGGTGCGTCATCTCGACGTGGACTATATGCGGCCGATTCCCTTTGAGGGCAATGCCCACGTCATCGTGGAAACCTCCGTTTCCCAGATTGGTTCGTCATCCTTTACCACGTCCCAGCAGGTCAAGACCGCTGCTGGGGAGGTAGCGGCCACGGTGAACTGTGTGCAGGTTGTCATTGATAAGAAGAAGCACACCCCGCGCCCGCTGACGGATGAGGAAAAGGATATTCTGCAGATGAGCGCCTCCTAAGTGGCGCGTTAGGCACATGAAGAAAGGTAGGGCCCGTTAGCCATGGTCACCGAGTCGCTTGAAGTTCGCAGCGGAGGACCTGGCTTACGGGCCCTTCTTGCGCGCGCAGTTGGGGTAGACGCGAATGCGTCGGTGCGTCTGCGCCAGCTTGCCGATGACGTCGTTGACGCCTTCGTCACCACCCCCTTCGAGGTCGTCGCCTCCCGTCGCGTTCAGGGGATAGTCTCTCGCGATGGGGCAGTGGTGTCCGCCGAGACGCTGGAGCAACAGCTCGCGAAAAACGATGGCACCGGCGTTATGGAACTCGGCCCATCCCGCGATGCGTCGTGGCCGGGCGCATTGCCCCCGGCGACCGGCTTCAGCGTGGTGGATACCCTGCCGGTGACGGTAGTTCGCGAACTCTCGGACCAAGGGCAGAAGCTGGCCCGGGAGTTTTCTGGGCCCATGGGCCCGCCACCTAGCTTGCTTAATCAGACCGTGGTCACGGTTGAGGGCAACGGCCAAACGGTGGAAATTCCGATGCGGATGATCTTCGCCTGCACCAACCTGGGCCTAATCCCGGGGTTTTCTGCCTCCATGGATATTCCGCGACACCTGCGAGTATCGAGCCTTGGCCGGTGGGTGCGCCTTGATGCACCGTTCGGCAGCATTTACCGTTCCACGCGGCTATCCGTGCTGTAATTACTCCCCGAATCTGGGATCTCACCGCCTAAAACAAACAGGTTGTAATACCTATAACCCAATAGTCGGGGGTGGTGGGAATTCCCGCTGTGCGCCTTTTTAACCCTATACACTGCGGTATCTGGGAAAGCGGGATCTTAGCTGCCACCCCCGTTCGTGAAATACGCACAAACTTATATTCTCCTTCTCATTCTGCGTTAACCTGACAGCGAGAAGTAAATTTTCGCCTCTGTAACCAACACATGAAGGAGAACCTCCGTGCGCATTTCTGTACCCAAAGAAATCATGAATAATGAAAGCCGCGTTGCCCTCACCCCAACCGAGGTGCGGACCTTGGTTACTGATGGGCACGAGCTTTTCATCGAATCGGGCGCAGGCGTAGGCGCGTCCTTCCCCGATGAGGAGTACGTAGAGGCAGGGGCCACCATCGTCGATTCTGCGGACGAGACGTGGGCGAAGGCCGAGCTACTGCTGAAGGTAAAGGAGCCGCTCGAGTCCGAGTACCAGTACCTGCGCTCGGATCTCACCGTCTTTACTTACCTGCACTTGGCAGCGGATCGCCCGCTGATGGAGGCGCTGACGGAATCGAAGACGACCTCGATTGCCTATGAAACCGTTACGGACCGCCGCGGCACCCTGCCGCTTTTGACCCCCATGTCCCAGGTTGCCGGGCGCTTGGCCGTCATCGAGGGCTCGCACCACCTTTTGTCCACCCAGGGCGGCCGCGGCCTCTTGGTTTCTGGCATCCCGGGCACCCAGCCTGCGCGCGTGGTGGTCATCGGCGGCGGCCAGGTAGGTGCGTCCGCCGTGGCCATGGCGCACGGTCTGCGCGCAGAAGTCTCGGTCCTGGACGTGGATCCACACGTCCTGCAGCGCTTTGATGACCAGTACGCCGGCGGCGTGCGTACCCTGATCTCTGACCCATCCACTCTGGATAAGGAGCTGGAGGAGGCCGATCTCGTCATTGGCGCCGTCCTGATTCCAGGCGCTGCGGCACCGAAGCTGGTGCGCGAGGAGACCGTGAAGAAGATGAAGGAGGGTGCGGTGCTTGTCGATGTCGCCATCGACCAGGGCGGCTGCTTCGAGAACTCGCGCAAGACCTCCCATGACGAACCGACCTTCAAGGTGCACGACACCCTCTTCTACTGCGTGGCCAATATGCCCGGTGCGGTGGCCAATACTTCGGCCCGCGCCTTGGCCTCGGCGACGCTGCCGTATGTCCGCGCGGTGGCCAACGACAACCTGGATGCCGCGATCGAGCGCTTCCCAGGTTTTCGCTCCGGCGTGATGACCCGCGGGGGCAAGCTGGTATCTGAGCCGGTACGCCAGGCTTTCGACTGGAAAGACTAAGCATCCGGCAGTACTAACCCGGCGCTAGCGCACAGTAAAAGAGGCCCGCGCACTTACCTAATGTGGAAGTGCGCGGGCCTCTTCGTGCAGCTTGTAACGCCTTGCACAGGCAGCGCTACAAAAAGTTGAAAAGTTAAGGAGCTCTATTGATGAGCATGGCGGCGACGCGCTGCATGTGGTCCCAAATCATGGTGCGATATGCCGGCGGGATGGTGTCTTCCTCGATGCTATCGAGGGATTTTCCCATCAGCTCGAGCCAGCGATCGTGGGCTTCCATATCGATGGGGAAGGTTGCGTGCCGCATGCGCAGGCGCGGGTGGCCGCGGTTTTCGGAGAAGTGTTGGGGACCGCCCCAGTACTGAATCAGGAACCAGGTAAGGCGCTGTTCCGCGCCTTCCCAATCCTGATCCGGGTACATGGGGCCAATTACGTCGTCTTCTTTGACTTGGTCATAAAAGCCATGTACGAGGCGTTCAAAGGTAGGGGTGCCACCGATGGCTTCATAGACGGAATTCATTTAGGCATCGTCTCCCTTGTGCGGATTGGCAATGCCGATGCCGTGTGGATACGGGGTGGTAATGCCCTCTGCGTGCATGACATTGAGGACGCGGGACTGGACAAAGCGCTGGACGTCCCACTGGCGGCCCGGCAGCGTCTTGGTGGACACGCGGAAGGAGACATAGTCCGGCTCGAACTTGGACATGCCGTCGATGCGCGGGGTGCTGAGCACCATCTTGCGGATCTTTTCGTCCTTGACGGCATCCTTGACGGCCTTGTCGATGACCTCGCCGGCAACCTCTGGGTCATTGGATAGCCCGACAGGGATTTGGATGCGGGCAACGGAGTACTCATCGGAGTGGTTAGCCACCTGCAGGATTTCGCCGTTGCGGACGTACCACAGGGCACCGTCGATATCGCGGACGGTGGTAATGCGCAGGGAAATGGACTCGACGTCACCGAAGACGCCGTTGCCCAGGTCAATGACATCGCCAATGCCGTATTGATCCTCAATGAGCATGAAAATACCGGAGAGGAAGTCTCGGACCAGTTCCTGTGCACCGAAGCCGAGGGCGACACCGATAACACCGGCTGAGGCGATCAGCGGGGCGACGTTGACTTCCAACTCGTCCAGGATGGCAATGCCGGCAGAAACCCAGACCACGATGGCGACCGCCGAGCGCCCTACGCCGGCGAGGGTCTTAATGCGCGAGGCGCGGCGCGCCTCCCTGGTTTCTCGCAGGGTGTCATCCGGTTGACCGTCCTGTCCAGACCTGCTGCGGCTGCGGCTGGGCTTTTTGAGGGTGGAAGCCTTAATGCTGTTTTTCGCCAGCCGGTTGATGAGGTGGCGCAGCGCCCAGTGCGCAATGAAGGCCAAAATGATAATGAGGCCGATGCGAATAGGCCGTTCGATAAGCCAAAGCTGAACGTTCTCGTCGTTCCAGAAGCTCGATACGGACTCGACTGCATCGTCTTTTTTCTCTGCAGCGCCCTGAGCCATGGTAAATAAGTTCGTACTCATCATTCTTTCTTGATCGTGGACACAAGCTAACCGCACCCATTCTAGAGAAGAATCCTGAAATCTCACTGACAGCGCAGAATTCGCAGCGCGCGTGGAACCGAATATAAATTGCCGAATGGCCGGTGTGGATGAACCGCTTAGTCTACGATTGGGAGGCATGACTGAACACAGCGCGCATAACTTGGCAAAAGGATTTTCATCCCGATCCATTCACGCTGGATATCACCCGGATCCGCACATGGGATCCATCAACGTGCCGATCTACGCCTCGACTACGTTCGCCCAGGATGGCCTCGCGCAGCTGCGCGGCGGCTTCGAATACGGGCGCGTGGCCAACCCGACGGTTCGCTCCCTCGAAAAGACCTTGGCCGCGCTGGAGGGCGCGGATTACGCGCGCGTCTTTGCCACTGGTATGGCAGCCGCCGATACGATGGTGCGCATCTTGGTGCGCCCCGGTGACCACGTCATCTTGGGCAATGACTCCTACGGCGGTTCCTACCGCCTGCTTAATGATTTCACGGAGTGGGGCGTGGAGATGTCCATTATCAATACCTGCGATGTCGATGCCGTCGCCGCTGCGGTAAAGGACAATACCAAGCTCATCTGGCTGGAAACCCCGACCAATCCGGCGCTGAATATCACCGATATTGCGGCGGTGGCCAAGGTCAAGGGCAATGCGCAGGTGCTGGTGGATAATACCTTCGCCACGCCGTACCTGCAGAACCCGCTCGCACTCGGCGCGGACCACGTTCTGCACTCCACTACGAAGTACTTGGGTGGGCATTCCGATGTCCTCGGTGGCGCCGTAGTTACCAATGACCCCGAGGTGGATGAGCAGCTGCTGTACTTCCAGGGCAACGTGGGCGCGGTCGCCTCGCCCTTCGATGCCTACCTGACCGCGCGTGGTATTAAGACCCTCGGCGTGCGCATGGACCGCCACTGCGCCAATGCGCAAAAGGTGGCGGAATTCTTACAGGCCCGCCCAGAGGTCAAACAGGTGCGCTACCCGGGATTGGCAGAGCACCCTGGCCACGAACTGGCGGCGCAGCAGATGCGCGGGTTCGGCGGCATGATGTCCGTGCGCTTCCATGACCCAGAGCACGCCAAGCAGATTTGTTTGAATACGCGCCTTATCTGCCTGGCGGAATCGCTGGGTGGGGTGGAATCGCTTATCGAGCACCCGCAGAACATGACCCACGTTTCGGCCGAAGGATCGGAACTGGTGCCGCCGGAAGACATGGTGCGCATCTCCATCGGCATCGAGGACATCGATGACCTGCTGGCAGATCTACAGCAGGCGCTCGACGCTCTCTAAATCGCGCTCACAGCGCAACCGCGAACTTACTGGCCGCCGGCAACCTTTAAGAGGGAACCAGCGGTCTTATCGGTTTCCTGCAGCATGAGCGGATCCGTTCCCGGCATGGGGGAAATTGTTGTATCCGGCCACTGCGCATAGGTGGGAATCCCCACGATATGCAGGTGTTCATCTAGGCCGCCGTCAGGATGTACGGTGCGCCGAGTTGCACCATCGGTTTCGGGGGAACCGGTGTCCTGCCCGTGATCGGCAAACGGGCGCACCCGCCCATTCTCGGCCAATCCGCGGGTGAGCGGATCGCCGGCTACGCGGATATCGGGCTTGTGCATAAAGGCATCGACAAGCGTGGGCGCCGATGCCGAACGCGGGCCAGAAGTCAGGGTGAAATGGTCTGACTCGATCGCGAGGGTGGGGTGATCGCCGAGGAAGTGGACCAGGTGGGCATCGACAAGCGCAAGCAATTGGCGCACGCGGAAAAGCGGAGGGCCCGAGCCCACCATCTGCCCAAAGGACATGAACTGCGCGTAGCGCCCCGTGCGGGACTCGCGGGTATAGCGGCCTTCCGCGCCGAGTATGGAGGCGGGCTTGCGCGACTGGGACAGCGACCACAGCGCGGCCTTCATGGGTGAATCGTGGCCGGCTGCAGCCTCCTGGATGTCGTCCGCCAGGGAATCCGCAATGTGGACGGTGAGCGCCGAAATATCGCCGGTAAAACCAGCAACTTGGTACAACAGCTCGGTCATATCCCACGGCTGGGTGACCAGTGGAGCAAGGGCGGCGCCGAGGTCATCCGGCGCGGTGGCATCGATGACCGCGAGGATCTCTTCCCGCGGGCGAAGCAGCGCCGCCGGATCCACCCGTTCCAGCGCGGTTATATACGCCTCGTAGCTATCGCGTGCGATGGCGGGCCAAACCTGGGCGTCAAAGTCGATGTCCTCGGCGCCCTGGAGCTTCCCGATGACCCCATGCAACCGCCGCCGCGGCATCGTGGGCGGCAGCTCGTTGTACTCGGACTTGGGGTGGAAGGGATAACCGCGGCCGGAGGCGACGATGAAGTGTGGTTCCTTCCCGCTCGCTTCGTAGCGCAGGCCAGAGCGAGTGGTGGCATCCTCGACGAATTTGCCACCGCGTTCGATGGTGGTTAGCGCCATGATGTCATAAAAGCCCATGCCCAGCCCCCGCACCAACACGTCTTCACCGGCGGGAATGGCGCCATAGTCTTGTTCCACGGGGTTGCCCGGTGCGATCCAGCGCAGCCCGGATTCCGCCAAGCGCTGCTCCTCATCATTAAAGCGCGGCGCCATCCAGCCATAGGCTAGGACCGTGGCATCGGCGTGCACCTGCGAGCCATCGTCTAGGTGCAGGATATCGGCTGAGCCATCCGTGGTGATGGTCTCCACGCGGTGGTGGTGGCTCACCGTAGAAATACTCTCGGGCAAGCGGGCTACCACCACGTCATAGGCCCAGCGCAGGTACTCGCCGTATAAAGCGCGCGTGGGGTTGGACTCCGGGCGGGTAGCGGCCAGCTCCGCGCGGTACTCAGTGGCAACATGCGGGGCCGGAGGGTGCTGGGCAAAAAGCTCGCGCTTGGCAGGAGCTACCTTATTACCCTCGCCGCGCAGCAGCTGGATCCACTCGTATTGCGTCGGCCCCTCGAGCACCGGGGCGTTCACCGTCGCGCCGGGCTCGGTAAAAAGCGTGACGGCGCCCGCGCGCGTATTCATGCACAGGGTCTTGGTTTGGTCAGTTTCCCAGACGCGGCCGGCGCCGTGCTGGGCCTCGTCGATGAGGTGAACGGTGACGGGGGAGCTGGAATCATCCATGCGGGCGGTGAGGCGTTCCAAGATGGAGATGCCACGCGGGCCCATGCCGACGATCGCGATTGCAGGAGTAGCCATAACTCCTATCGTGCCACACCGCCCTCCTGGACAGTTTTATTGGACTCCCTTGTTTTAGATGAATAGACCAAGATGTCTGTCGTAAAATTAGTAAACCACAATGAGTGCTGGATAGAGGGTAGACCATGCGGTCTTGTGTTTGTGGCGACGGTGTGTTCTAATTGGCTGGTCCAACTTCAACCTTTAAGGAATTGACCTCCCTTATGAAGTCTCTACATCGGCTTTTAAAGCCTCTCGCCGCGGTGGTTGCTAGTACCGCGCTCGTTCTAACGCTAAGTTCGTGCGCGAATACTACCCACGCGGCCGAAAATGGCATGGTGACCTATGCCGAGCCGAATATGTTCAATAACCTCTATCCACCGGCGGGCGGCTATTATCCCAACGGCGGCGTGCTCAATAACATCGCGGACCGCCTCCTCTGGCAGGACCCAGAAACCTTGGAGCTTCACCCATGGATTGCGGAGGACCTGCCTGATACCAATGCGGATGACACGGAATTTACGTTCCACATTCGCAAAGGCGTGACCTATTCCGATGGTTCCATGCTGGATGCAGCAAACGTGAAAAAGAATTATGACCTGTATGCCAGGGGTGATGATTCCCGCATGCTGACCCCGTCGGAGCAGCTTCCTAATTACGTGAAATCCGAGGTCATTGATGACTACACGGTGAAGTTTTACTTCAGCGAGCCGTCCCCAGGTTTCCCGCAATCCACGTCCGTAATGAACCAGGCCCTGTTGTCTAATGACACCTTGGACTTGGATGACACGGGCTTTTCACCTGGCCACGCAACCGATATTTCTGGTTCGGGGCCCTTTGTTATTGAGGAAGAGGATATGGGCACCAAGCTGGTGCTAAAGGCGCGCAAGGACTATGACTGGGCGCCTCCCGCCCGGAAAGACCACCAGGCCCTGCGGAAATTGAGGGCATCAATGTGGTGCTGGCGGCCGAAGATTCCGTGCGCGTGGGGTCCCTCGTGGCTCATCAATCCGATATCGCCCGTCAGATCGAAGCCCCCGATGAGAAGCACTTGAAAGATAAGAACCTTCAGGTCCTGGCTGCCCCAACCCGGGGTGTGAATAATAGCTACCACTTCCACTTCCGGCACCCGCTGCTTGCTGATAAGCGCGTACGCCAAGCACTGATTCACGCCATCGATCGTGATAATATCCTGAGCACTTTGTATTCGGATTCTTATTCGAAGGGTTCGTCCATCCTCGCTCGCACCGCCGTAGGCTTTAAGGATCAATCCGAAAATTATGCCTTTGACCCGGATAAATCCCGACGCCTACTCGATGAAGCCGGCTGGATTCCAGGCGAGGATGGCATTCGCGTGAAAGATGGCGAGCGGCTTTCTCTGACGTTTAATGAATCCGTTCCGCAGCCTCGTTCGCGTGAGATGTTTACCAAGGTCCAAGAGATGCTGAAAAACATCGGGGTTGAAGCAAACCTCTATCCGGGAGACCGGACTGCACAGGATAAAGCCATGAAGGACCAGGATTCCGTACAGGTGCGCCATTCCATGGTTGGGCGCGCCAACGTGGATACCTTGGCCACCTGGATCAATGGCAAAGGTCGCAACTCCTTCCTCAATTATGACGAAGCAACCGATTCCTTCGGTGACCCCAAGCTGCAGGACATGGTGGAGGAGTATTTCTCCTTAAAGAGCGAAAAAGAACGCCTCGAAATGAGCGGCCGGATGCAGGATTACCTTTCGGAGCAGGCCTATATTCTGCCGCTCTTTGAGGAACCACAAGTTTATGGCTTCCAGCCCTATGTGGAGGGCTTTACCACCGAAGCCATCGGTCGTCCTTCCTTTTATGCGGTCGAGATAAACGAGGAAGAAGGGCAGGAATAAAACATGAGTCCAACATCGATTGTGCTGCGAATAGGCCAAGCCATTGTGGTCATCTGGGCCACGTTTACGGTGGCATTTATCCTGCTTACAGCACTTCCTGGAGATGCCGTTGCCTCTCGCTACGACAACCCCAACTTGGGGCTTACACCTGAGCAGCTAGCCACCATTCGAGAGGTGTATGGGGCCGATGAGCCGCTAGTTAACCGTTATATGAATGCTCTAGGCGGGTTTATCACCGGTGACTTCGGCTTTTCCGTGGCCACTGGTACGCCAGTGGCAGACATGCTTGCTGATGCCCTGCCGTCTACCCTCGCCCTCGCGCTGCTTGCCTTCCTATTTGGGGTGGTTCTGGCCTTTGTCATCGCCATTGCCGCTACCTTTGGTCCGCTCGTGTGGTTGCGCGGTTTCTTTCGTGGCCTGCCTTCCGTACTGGTTTCGGCCCCAACGTTTTGGGTGGGCATCATCTTGATCCAAGTATTTTCCTTCGCGCTGGGGTGGGTTCCAGTCATCGGTGCTTCTACAGCGCAGGGACTTGTCTTACCGGTTATTACCTTGGGGCTTTTCGTCTCCGCGCCGTTGGCCCAAGTGCTCATGCGCTCTATCGATGAGGTGATGGATATGTCCTTTGTACAGGTAGTACGCGCAAAGGGGGCCAGCGAAGCCTGGCTGTTGTGGCGCAACGTCCTGCGCAACGCCATCCTGCCGGCGCTTACCATGGCTGGTCTAACCTTCGGCGAGCTAGTGGGCGGTTCTGTGGTGACGGAGGCCGTCTTCGCGCGCCACGGTATCGGTGCGCTGACCGTGGATGCCGTAGCAAACCGCGATACCTCGGTGCTACTCGCCATTGTGGTACTGGCGGCTGCCATATTTGTCCTCATCAACCTTGTAGTGGACTTGCTTTACCCAGTTCTCGACGTTCGCCTGCGTGACCGGGATAAGGGTAGTGCCACTTCCGTCGCAACGTCGCATGCCACTCACCACGTCGGGGTGCAACACGCGGCCCGTAAAGCGGATGAAAAGAAGGCTCAAGCATGAATCTGAAGACGAAGAAACTCCTGACCTCTCCCGGCTCCGTAATTTCCGTGGTGGTATTGGCTTTCGCCGTGGTATGCGCGCTATTCCCGCACCTTTTTGCCTCCCAAGATCCTAACCAGGGCGGTGATACACAGGCATTATTAGCTCCCAGCTCGCAGCACTGGTTTGGGACGGATGCCGTAGGACGCGATCTCTATACTCGCGTCATCTACGGCGCACGCCAATCCTTGCTCGGTGCCCTCATCGCGGTGCTCTTCGGTCTTACCGTAGGCACGGTGCTTGGCATTATCGCCGGCGTACAGAAAGGCTGGGTGGATGCGGTCATTATGCGCGTTGTGGATGTGCTCCTATCCATTCCGGGCCTGCTGCTATCACTATCTGTCATCATTGTCTTGGGGCATGGCACCTTTAACGCCGCGATTGCTGTCGGTATTACTTCTGTTGCCACTTTTGCCCGCTTGGCCCGCTCGCAGGTATTAAGCGTTGCCGAATCAGACTTTGTGGAGGCGGCCTATGGCTCGGGTGGCACGCCTTTTCAAGTGCTTACTCGCCATATTTTGCCTAACTCCTTGACCGCAGTTTTTGCTGTCGCTGCATTGCAATTTGGCCTGGCCATTTTGCAGTTGGCCACCCTGGGATTTTTGGGTTATGGCACTCCGCCACCTACGCCGGAATGGGGACTATTGATTTCGGAATCGCGTGACTATATCGCCACTGCCGGCTGGCTAACCCTAGCCCCCGGCGCCGTCATCGTCGCCGTTGTACTTGCGGCTAATCACTTAAGCCAGACACTGCGAAAGGCTGCCTAATGTCTCTTCTAAGCGTAAAAGATCTGTCCATTACCTATCGCACAGACAAAGGCGAGTTTCAGGCCGCTAGCGGCATTAACCTTGAAGTAAACGCTGGTGAAATGACCGCCATTGTCGGTGAATCTGGTTCCGGTAAGTCCACCTCCGCAATGGCAGCCATCGGTCTGTTGCCGGAAAATGCCTCCATCGTATCCGGTTCTATTTCTTTCGATGGCCGCGATGTCACGCAATATTCGCAGAAACAATGGCGTGAATTGCGTGGTCGACGCATCGCTTTGATCCCGCAGGATCCCAATAATTCCCTGAATCCCCTAAAAACCATCGGTGCCGCGGTGGAAGAAGGCATGGCCGTGCGTTCGCAGGGCTCTAAGCACTCTCGCCGGCAGCGCGCGGCGGAGCTCTTGGAACGCGTCGGCATTGATGATCCTGAGCGCCGCTACGGCCAGTACCCCCATGAACTTTCCGGAGGCATGAAGCAGCGCGCGTTGATTGCCGCGGCCGTAGCATTGGAACCGGAACTTATCATTGCAGACGAGCCCACCTCGGCGCTCGATGTCACCGTGCAGAAGATCATTCTGGATTTGCTAGATGATATGCGCGATGAACTAACTATGGGCATATTGTTTATTACCCACGATCTTGCCGTGGCCGGGGATCGCGCTAACTCCATCGTGGTGATGGAAAAGGGCCATGTGCGCGAGTCTGGAGTGGCCGCCAATGTGTTAACCGCGCCCCAGCATGAGTACTCAAAGCGCCTGCTTGCCGATGCCCCCTCATTGTCCACTCCCACCCTTACTCGCCGCACCGCAACCGAAGGGGCCACGCCTTTATTGGAAGTGGAAGGGGTGAGCAAACGGTTCGGGGATTTTAATGCCGTGCGCGATATAAGTTTTACGGTTGCGCGAGGCACTACCCACGCCCTTGTAGGCGAGTCAGGTTCAGGTAAAACCACCACCGGTCGTGCCATTTCCCTTTTTTCTCGGCCCACCGAAGGAACCATTCGGCTCTCGGGTGAGGAATTGACGGATGTGAAGGGAAAGCGCCTGCGGGAACTGCGGCAAAAGATTCAACTGGTGTACCAAAACCCATTTAGTTCGCTCGATCCGCGTCTGAGTATTGGGGAAACGATCGCTGAGCCGGTCCGGAACTTCACGCGAGCTTCGCGGCGCGATGCTAATAAAAAGGCACAGAAGTTCTTGGATTTGGTTGCTCTTGATTCGGCGATGGCAGGCCGCAAGCCGAAGGAACTATCCGGCGGGCAGCGACAACGCGTAGCTATCGCCCGTGCGATGATCGTCGAGCCGGAGCTGGTAGTGCTCGATGAGGCCGTCTCGGCGCTTGACGTTACCGTGCAAGCGCAGATCCTTCGTCTGCTGGATGAACTGCAACAAGAACTAGATTTGACGTATATCTTTATTTCGCACGATTTGGCCGTGGTCAATCAGATTTCGGATACGGTATCTGTCTTGTCCCATGGGCAGCAGGTGGAATCGGGCCGCACCGCAGAGGTCTTTGCGCATCCGGAAACGGCCTATACCCGTGAACTTATCGCGGCCATTCCCGGCTCACGCTACCGCGCGGGCGACCTAAACTTAGGGCTGTAGTCCAAGTCCAACTAAGCCCCTCCATTCGCTTTAATCATATCGATAGAAAGGTGACACCGATGGTAGATATTATCAACGAACTCTCCGGTGCTTCCCAAGAAGTACAGCGCCTGCGCACAGCACGCCCGCAAGCCCAAGACAATGCCCAGTTAAGTTTTACTGCGTTGCTCGAACCGGAAGACCCTGGCACCTTTTCTTATGCCGAACGCTACGCGATTGCTGCCTTTACCGCGGCCATCACTCATGCGCCCGCGGCGGAATTCTATTTCGACCTACTCAGCGATGAAGCAAGCGAGCCCCTTGTAGCCGCAGTTCGCGCCGCGGCCCGACGCGGGGCATCGACAGGGCCGTACCAAGACGCGGATTTTCTCGTCTTCGGCGAAAACGCTGCTGGGGAAGCCCAAGACTCCGAAGGAGCATTAGGGAAGCGCTTATCCGCTGCATGTGAATGGGCGCATCTCTTGACTTTCCACCCCAAGGACGCGTCCCCGCAGGCACTTGGTCATCTCGATGCCGCTGGGTGGTCTGCCACCGATATCGTGAGCCTTTCCCAGCTCGTTTCTTTCCTCGCATTTCAACTCCGCGTAGCTCACGGGTTGAGCGTGCTTTCGGGGCAGGTTCCCACTGTCTCGGAAGCGCGCCGTGCTACCGGCGGAGTCCAGCCTGACTGGGAGGCGACCGAGAATACTCTTCAGCCCGACGGGGTTATCCCAGATCATTTTGTTAATCACTCACTCGGTTGGCTGCCGTGGGTGGCGCCACTTCCCAAAGAGGACTTCACCCCGGCGCATATGGATGCGCTCATTAAGCCCGAGCGCATTGACTCCGAGTACTTCCGCGTTCTCGCCCGAGATCCCGCCGCCCTGAAGGCGCGTACCCTGACGGACTTGGATATTTTCTACAACACTGAGGGAGGACTATCACGCGCGGATAGGGAACTAGCCGCTACCGTTGTTTCGCGTTTCAATGGGTGCGTTTACTGCGCATCCGTGCACCAGGCGCGGTGCGTGAAAGAAGGCGGGGAGAGGGAAATCGTGGATCGCCTACTTGCAGAGGGCATCACGGCGGATCTCGGTTCTCTAGAATGGGATCTTATTCGCCGCGCTGCTCTGGCGCTGACGTCATCGCCGATAAGCTTTGACGCTAAACTCTGCGCTGAGCTGCGCGATTCCGGATTCGACGATCAGTCCATCGTGGATATCATTTATGCATCCTCCTTTTTCAACTGGGCTAATCGCCTTATGCTCACCTTGGGCCAGGCCAATGTTCCGGAGCGTTATCGGTAGGTAGAGGACACTGCGGTGTCGCGTCGGGGATGCAGCATTTTGCCTATGATGGGGTGGCATGACTGATACCACGAATGTGCCAGAGAAAATCGCCGTCGTTACCGGTGCCACCGGTGGCATGGGGCGCGAGATCATCAAGGACCTCGCCCGTGACTACCACGTATATGCGCTGGGCCGCAGCGCCGATGAGCTGCCAGAGGCCGCGAATATCACGCCGGTTGCCAGCGACTTGGTCGCCGGCTTAGACGAGGGCATGCAGCTGCCCGAGCTAGAGCGGGTCGATGTCCTCGTGCACGGCACGGCGCGCGCCAAGAAGTTCTCGGTGGAAGAGGCTACCCCGCAAGATTGGCGCGCACACATGGACCTCAACGTCCACGCGCCGGCGGAGGTCACCCGCGCGCTCTTGCCGCAGCTGCGCAAGGCAGAGGGCACCGCCGTCTTCATCAACTCGGGGGCGGGGCGCAAGAGCTACGGCGATAACGTGGTCTATGCAGCAACGAAGCACGCGCTGTATGCGCTTGCCGATGCCCTGCGTATCTCCGAGCCCGGCATCCGCGTCTCCTCCGTGGCGCCAGGCCCCACCGATACCCCGATGCTGGAGGGCCTGCAGGACTACAACCCGAACGAGGTTATTGCACCCGTAGAGGTGGCGCGCGCCATCCGCACCGTCGTGGAGGCTGGGCCCACGACCCAGCTCACGGAGATCCAGGTGCGCCCGCGCATTGAACTGAATCTCCGCAAGAACTAGGCACCTAGTTGGCGTCGACCTCGCGGTTGCGTAGGGCACGGGCCACGCGGTCGCGCTGCTCGGTGATCGTGCGGCGCAGGCCGCTTGCCAGATCCTTCTGCAGGAAAGCATCTGCGCGATCGAGGCCCTCCTGGGTGATATCCCAGGACGGGAACAATCCGGTGACGGTGGTCAGGCCCACCTCGGAGGATTGGGAATCCCAGATCCTTTCGGCCACCTCGAAGAATTCCGCGGTGGGCAAGAGATCATCGGAGTGCGGGTAATTTAGCCCTTCCAGCTTGGAGGTGAGCTCGCGGTTGGTGAGGTCGCCGGCGACGATTTCTTCCCATACCGCGCGCTTATTGTCCGCAGTAGCAATCGCGGCGCGGGCGCGCAGGGAAGAGTAGTAGCCGGTAGCGGAATTATCGCGCTTGAGCTGGGCGGCAATGGCGGCATCGGCATCAGCAAGCGCACCCGCGGCAGCAAGCGCTGCGACGGCGGACCAGCGCAGTCCGGCATCATCAGAATCCGCGAGGAGATCGTGCAGGTAGTCCCGGGCCGGCTCGTGCAGCCGAATCCGAGACAGGGCCTGCGTGCAGATGATGGAACGCTGCGCATCGGTGCTCCGGGCGCCATCAACAAGCGCCTGCGCCAAAACCGTGCTGTCTTCCGCCCAAGCAGGATCGGCATAGTTCTTCAGCGCGGAGGAGGCCTGCGAGACGATGCGCTCGAGGACTGCGAGTTCGGTTTCCGCCTTCATGCCACGTGCCACCAGGCGGATGAAGTCGCGGGCGCGCATGGTGCCGGCGCGGGTCATCTCCCAAGCGGTGGACCAGCACAGGGTGCGGGCCATGGGGTCGGAGAACTTCTCGATATTATCGAGCAGGAATTGCAGGGAGCCTGCATCCAGATCGATGAGGCAGTAGGTCAGATCGTCATCGTTGGGCAGGATGAAGTCGATGTCATTCAGGTTGCGGCCGACCAATTCTGGAATCTCGGTGGCCTTGCCATCGACATCCATCTCGAAGCGCTCGGTACGCACGACCTTGCCGTCCTGCGCGCCGTACAGGCCCACCGCCACGCGGTGGGTGCGCAGGGTATCGCCGCGCTGGGTGAGGTGCGCCTGGGTGATGGTGCCATCATCGTCGGCCTCCGTGGCAACCGCCAAGGTATTGATGCCGGTGGTCTTAAGCCACTGTTGCGCCCAGAAGGACAGATCGCGCCCGGATGCCTCCTCGAGGTGACGCAGCAGATCGTCGAAGGTGGCGTTGCCCCACGCGTGGGCGGCGAAGTGGCGGCGTACGCCGGCGAGGAAGTTCTCGCGGCCGACATAAGCCTGCAGCTGCTTGAGCACCGAGGCGCCCTTGGCATAAGTAATGCCGTCGAAGTTTTGCTCCACGGTTTCGATATCGCTGGCATCGGTGGAAATGGGGTGGGTAGTAGGCAGCTGATCCTGTTGGTAGGCCCAGGACTTTTCCCCGTTGACGAAGGTGACCCAGGCGGTATCGTATTCGGTTTCTTCCGCCTGCGAGATGGCCGCGGACCAAGTGGCAAAGGACTCGTTGAGCCATAGGTCATTCCACCACTGCATGGTCACCAAGTCACCGAACCACATGTGGGCGAGTTCGTGCAGGATGGTATCGGCGCGGAGCTCATACTTGTAGTGCGTGGCCTGCGAGGTAAAGACGTATTCATCGCGGAGGGTCACGCAACCGGCGTTTTCCATCGCGCCGGCGTTGAACTCGGGGACGAAAATCTGGTCATACTTGCCAAAGGGGTAGGGGAAGCCGAAGTTGCGGTGGTAGAAGTCGAAGCCCTGCTTGGTCTCAGTAAAGAGGCGTTCGGCATCGAGGGAATCTGCCAGCGAAGCGCGGCAATAAATACCGAGTGGAACCTCGAGCTTTTGCGCCGGCTTGCCCTCGGGGTGCTCGGTCAGCTCGCCGTGCCAGGTATCGGTGACCTCGTGGTAGGGGCCGGCGCACAGGGCAACCAGGTAGGTCGACAGCGGATAGTCGATCTCAGAATGGGAGGTATCTCCCTCGCGGGTGACCGGGCCATTGGTGATAATGGTCCACTCCTCTGGGGCCTTAAAGTGCAGGGAGTAGGTGGCCTTCAGATCCGGCTGGTCGAAGCAGGCAAAGACGCGCTTGGCATCGGCAGTTTCAAACTGGGTGTAGAGGTAGACCTCGTTATCGGCGGGATCCACGAAGCGGTGCAGGCCCTCGCCGGTACGGGAGAAGGGGATTTCCGCGGTGACCTCGAGCGTGTAGTCCGCTACCTGCAGCCCGGAGAGGGGAATGCCGTAGGTGGGGTCATAGGACTGCGTGGGCAGCGGGTTTCCGTTCAGGCGTACCTCGTGCAGCTTGTCCGCGCGCAGATCGATGAAGGTAGAACCGGCCTCCTGGGTGCTAAAGCGCACCGTGGTGGTGGACAGGAAGTGGGTATCGGAATGCTTAAGGTCTAAAGCGACATCGTAATGGTCAACCTTGAGCATCTGGGAGCGATTTTTTGCTTCCTCCCACGTGAGGTTTACAGAGGTCATTGCCTAGATTCTCCTTTGCTAACGAAAATAGTGATGCATCAAGGTTAGCAGCGCGTTTACAGTGGTGGGGCAAACTGCACTTATTTCAAGGAGGAATAATGACTACCCCAGTTAAGTTTTGGTTCGACGCTTCCTGCCCGTTTGCATGGGCAACGTCCCGCTGGATCAAAGAGGTAGAAAAGGTCCGCGATATTGCCGTGGAATTCGAGCCGATGTCCCTGTCGGTGCTTAATGATGGCCGCGATCTTGATCCCGAATACATGGAAATGATGGAGGCCAACTGGGGCCCTGCCCGCGTATTCGCCAAGGTTAAGACCGAGCAGCCAGAAAAGGTTGATGAGCTTTATACCGCCATGGGCACCCTGATCCACGCCAAGGGCAACGGCGGAAAGAAGGGCGATGGCGGCTATGACGAGATCATCGCCCAGGCATTAGAGCAGGTTGGCCTCCCCGCAGACTTTGCGGAGGTGGCACACACCGAGGAATACGACGAGAAGCTGCGCGAGTACCACCACAACGGCATTTCTTCCGTGGGCGATGAGGTAGGAACCCCGGTTATTAAGCTGGGCGATACCGCCTTCTTTGGCCCGGTTATTACCCGCGTTCCCAAGGGTGAGGAAGCCGGCGAGCTTTTCGATGCCTCCGTGCGCCTAGCCCAGTTCCCTTACTTCTTCGAGCTCAAGCGCTCCCGCACGGAGATGCCGCAGGTAGAAGAAAACTAGTTATGAGCGCTGCTGGCTGTGCTTGCGGCGCACGGCGGCGGCGAGGCAACAACCAGCGATCACCGGCGTGAGTAAAAACGCTGGCACCCCGGCGATATTGATGATGGGCAGGGCCGTTTGCGCTTGAAATTCTGACCAAGCGGCGGCCACCCACGTGGCCCATGATGCCGCGGTGAGTAGGGATAAGATCCCAATCACTGCGGCCAAACCGCCGAGGCGATTTTTCTTTAGCACCCGCTGATTCAGCCACCACAGCCCAAGAGCAAGGTGGGTGACAGTGAAAAGTACGGTATGGATAAGCGGCACGAGGTAGTTCTTATTGGTTAAGAAAATATTTGCCGCAAATAATAGCACCGCGATGGCAAGGATGCTGCCGTAGAGTGCGAGGACGCGAGGGCTCATGTTTTAGCCTTTCTGTGCAGCACGTAGTCTGCGCTTTAGTTTAACAGCGCCGGGCTATGAGCGAAATAGGTTATGCAAAGTGGTGCCTAGAAGGCGGCGGTGCCGGTATTGTGGGGGTTATGCGCGTATATCTTGGAGCTGACCACGCAGGTTTTGAGACCAAAAACCTGATTTCTGAACACCTCACCAAACAAGGCCATGACGTTATCGACTGCGGCGCTCATACCTATGACGCCGAGGATGACTACCCCGCATTCTGCATTGAGGCGGCCCTATGTACCGTCAACGATCCAGGTTCCCTGGGAATCGTGCTGGGCGGATCCGGAAATGGCGAGCAGATTGCTGCCAATAAGGTCAAGGGCGCGCGCTGCGCGCTGGCGTGGTCGCCGGAGACCGCGCGCCTGGCCCGCGAGCACAATAATGCGCAGCTCATCGGCATCGGTGGGCGCATGCATTCGCAAGAAGAGGCCCTAGAAATTGTGGATGCCTTCTTGGATCAAGAATGGTCCCGCGCCGACCGTCACCAGCGCCGCATCGATATCCTCGCAGAATACGAGCGCACCAATATCCCACCCGAGCTGCCCAAGGACCCGCGCTAAAGCCGCCAGGTTCCTTGCACAGACATAAATGAACGCCGCGGGCCTTTGGGCCACGCGGCGTTTTATATGGTGGTTACACCAAACGCATTAGGCGTCGTTCATGTCATTGGGGTGATGTCCACCGCGGCCGTCTTCGCCTTCCTCCAAAGAGGTAATGGCGGCCATCTCTGCTTCCGTGAGCTCGAAGCCGAAGACATCGAAGTTTTCTGCAATGCGCGATGGCGTCGAGGACTTAGGGAAGAGGATGACCCCATTTTGCAGGTGCCAGCGGATAATGGCCTGGGCTGGGGAAACACCGTGCGCCTCGGCGGCTTCAGTAACCTCTGGTGCCTCCAAGATATCGCTCTTGCCCTGACCCAGCGGGCCCCATGCCTCGATGGCGATGCCGTGGGCGCGGCCAGCGTCCAGTTCGCGCCAGCGCTGCAGGTAAGGGTGCAGCTCCACCTGGTTAATCGCGGGGACGACGTCAGTGTGTACTTCCAACTGATCTAAGTGCTCTGGCTCAAAGTTGGATACGCCAATGGACTTCGCCTTGCCCTCTTTGCGCAGTTCAATGAGCTGCTTCCAAGCCTCCACGTACGTGCCCTTGGCCGGGGTAGGCCAGTGAATGAGGTACAGGTCTACGTAGTCAAGGCCCAGCTTCTGCAGGGATTCATCCAGTGCGGCAGCGGCATCGGTGTGGCGGTCATTCCACAGCTTGGTGGTAATGAAAAGCTCCTCGCGCGGGATGCCGGAGTTGGCGATGGCCTTGCCCACGCCTTCTTCATTGCCGTAGATGGCTGCGGTATCGATGTGGCGGTAGCCCACGCGCAGCGCCTCAGCTACGTATTCCTCGGTCTTTTCCGGGTCCATTTGGAAGACACCAAAGCCCAGCTGGGGGATTGTATTTCCATCGTTCAAAGTAATATTAGGTACGGTCATGGACACCAGATTACGCTTTTCTGGCCACCGCCCCAATGTGATGTATTTATAGCTGCGCTTGGCGGGAGATGGGCATCGGCAAGCAGGAGCCTAGCTGCAGATATGGAAAAACCCACCATACGGTGGGTTAAAGCGAGGGAATGACGGGAATCGAACCCGCGTCTTCAGCTTGGAAGGCTGAGGTATTAGCCACTATACGACATTCCCACAGCGTTACCTTGAACGCTGTCGGCTACTTTAGCGCATGAGCGCCCCAAAACGAAAATAGGGAACACGCGCAGTGGGTAGGCCGTTAAAATAGGTAGGACCAATTCCAGTAAAGAAAGCGATGATTGTTGTGGAACTCCTACTTCTTGTAATCGTACTCGGTGGTGGCGCGTGGTATTTAACGTCGCGCAACTCGAAAAAGAACCGAGAGGAGCGAGAGGCGCAGCAGTTAGCGGATGCCCAAGCGGACGCGCGTCGGTGGATCGAGCGCCTGGGTGGCCAGGTGATGCAAATCTCCGGTACGGATACCGCCTCGCAGCAGGCAATGGCTGATGCATCGGAACGCTTTACCGCGGCCAACTCCGCCATTTCGCAGGCCACCACGGTAAAGCAGGCCAACTTGGCCCGCGAGTCGGCGCTTGAGGGCATGCATTACGTCAATGCTGCCCGCGAGATTATGGATATGAATCCGGGGCCGGAATTGCCGCCGCTAGAAGGCCAGCGCGCCGCCGGTAAGGTTACCGAGAAGCGCACGGTGGATGCGAATGGCGAGCAGCTGACTGCCTCCCCGTACGCCTCCGAGGAAACCCCGAATTATTACCCAGGCGGAACCGTGGCCGGGCGCCCCGTTCCGGCCGGTTGGTACTCCCGCCCTTGGTGGGCGGATGCCCTGCAAACGGGCGTGTGGATGATGGGGTATTCCATGATGTTTAACGCCATGTTTGCCGGCATGTCCGGCGTGGGCTATTCCGCAGCTGCCGCAGAAAACGGCGATTGGGGCGGCGCCGAGGGTGGCGAAGGCATGGACGGAGCCGACGGCGGCGGAGACGCAGGAGATGCCGGAGACGCCGGGGACGCCGGAGATATGGGCGGCGATGCCGGAGGGGGCGACGCCGGTGACGGGGATGGCCTCTTTGACGGGTTATCTGACGGCGACGGCGGTGGTTTCTTTGATGGCATGTTTGACTTTGATTTCTAAGCCAAGCTGCTGGAAAACATTCCTTTGACCTGCCGCTACGCCCTTAACAGGGGGTTGATTTAGGAGATTTAAAACCAACACGCTAAACTGGCTCAGGTATGCAACGCAGCCAAGGAAACTTGGTGGCCTACATACGGGGCGTGGCGCAGTTTGGTAGCGCACCTGCTTTGGGAGCAGGGGGTCGCAGGTTCAAATCCTGTCGCCCCGACGTATGGGGGTCTGAAAATACCCTAATAAGGTTTTTCAGACCCCCTTTAACTTTATGTACGTAGAAAACAATGAAGCCAGGGAGATTCACTCGTGAAGACCACCGTAGACAAGCTGAGCGATACCCGCGTTAAGCTCACCGTCAACGTTCCGTTTGGGGAGCTAGACCAGGAAATCGATCAAGCTTACGCGGCAATCGCGCAGCAGGTTTCTATTCCAGGTTTCCGTAAGGGCAAGGCCCCGCGCCAGCTGATCGACGCTCGCTTCGGCCGCGGCCCGATTCTGGAGCAGGTAGTCAATGACATGCTGCCTTCCCGCTACGAGCAGGCCGTTCAGTCGGAAGAGCTGAAGGTCATCGGCCAGCCGGACGTAGACATTTCCCAGATCGAGGACAATGACTTCGTTGAGTTTACCGCCGAGGTTGATGTTCGCCCTGAGTTTGAGGTTCCGGACTTCTCCGAAATCTCCGTCACCGTCCCAGCCATCAAGGCCGACGAAGAAGACGTGGACAAGGCCCTCGAGGATCTTGCAGAGCGCTTCGGTGAGCTGAAGGACACCAAGCGCAAGATGAAGACCGGTGACTACGCCATCATCGACATCACCGCCGAGGTAGACGGTGAGAAGATCGAGGATGCTTCCACCGAAGGTCTGTCCTACTCCATCGGTGATGACAACCTCATCAAGGGTCTGGACACCGCACTGCGTGGCATGAAGACCGGCGAGGATAACGAGTTCACCTCCACCATTCAGTCCGGTGAGCACAAGGACGAAGAGGCTACCTTCAAGGTCCACGTGCAGCAGACGAAGGAGCGCAAGCTGCCGGACATGGACGATGAGTTCGCCCAGATGGCCTCCGAGTACGACACTATCGAAGAGCTGCGCGAATCTACCAAGACCGAGGTCGAGGAGTCCAAGAAGGCTGAGCAGGCTGGCCAGATCCGCGATGAGGTTTTGAAGGCTGCGCTTGCCGATGTCGACTTTGAACTGCCTCAGTCCGTCGTCGACGAGCAGGCTCACGCCCAGCTGCACCAGATCCTGGGCCAGCTGGCACACGATGAGAAAGCACTGGCACAGCTGCTCGAGGCGCAAGGCACCTCCCGCGAAGAGTTTGATAAGCAGACCCGCGAGCAGGCTGAAGAGTCCGTGCGCACGCAGATCTTCTTGGATGCTGTGGCAGAAAAGGAAGAGCCGGAAGTTTCCCAGCAGGAACTCTCGGATCACATCCTGTTTACCGCTCAGTCCTACGGCATGGACCCGAACCAGTTCATCCAGCAGCTGCAGTCCAACGGCCAGATTGCCAACCTGTTCTCTGACGTACGCCGCGGCAAGGCACTGGCTGCCGCCATTTGCCGCACCACCGTCAAGGATGAAGAGGGCAACGACGTTGACGTTGAGCAGTACTTCGGTGAAGTAGAAGAAGACGAAAACGAAGCTACCGACGCGGAGTAAATCCTCTTCTTAAAGCCCAGCTTGACTCCTCGCATACACGAGGAAGTCTGGCTGGGCTTTTCTCATCGCCGGGTCGAAAACGCAGACAAAGATCGGTGCAAACGCTGATAGCGAACAGACCCCACAATTATCGCCACATTAAGTAGTGTGGTGGCATTAGAGATTAACCGTCCTCAAGGAGACTTTTCGAATGTCTAAGAAATCTGACCAGCTTCAGATGACCACCCCGGCAGGCTCCGGCCTGAACTTGGGTGACAGCGTCTACGAGCGCCTGTTGCACGAGCGCATTATCTTTTTGGGCACCCAGGTAGACGATGAAATTGCCAATAAGTTGTGCGCACAGATCCTGCTGCTTTCCGCAGAGGATCCCACGCGCGATATTTCGCTCTACATCAACTCCCCGGGTGGCTCCGTGACCGCGGGCATGGCCATTTATGACACGATGAAGTACTCGCCCTGCGATATCTCCACCTACGGCATGGGCTTGGCTGCTTCCATGGGTCAGTTCCTGCTTTCCGGTGGTACGAAGGGCAAGCGCTATGCGCTGCCGCACGCTCGCATCATGATGCACCAGCCTTCCGCTGGTGTGGGCGGTACCGCTGCCGATATCGCCATCCAAGCGGAGCAATTCGCCCAGACCAAGCGCGAGATGGCTGAGCTCATTGCAGAGCACACCGGCCAAACCTTCGAGCAGATCACCAAGGACTCTGACCGCGACCGCTGGATGACTGCGCAGCAAGCCAAGGACTACGGCATTGTTGACCACGTTATCGAGTCCGTGAACGGCCCACTGAGCAACTAGGGAATAAGGAGAAAATCATTATGAATAAGTCGCAGATGCCAAGTTCCCGTTACGTACTGCCTTCCTTTATTGAGCAGTCCGCTCAGGGGACGAAGGAAACCAACCCGTACTCCAAGCTCTTTGAAGAGCGCATCATCTTCCTGGGTACACAGGTCGATGACACCTCCGCCAATGACATCATGGCCCAGTTGTTGGTTCTTGAAAGCCAAGATCCGGACCGTGACATCACCATGTACATCAACTCGCCTGGTGGTTCCTTTACTGCCTTGATGGCAATTTATGACACTATGCGCTACGTGCGCCCAGACGTGCAGACCGTGTGCCTGGGCCAGGCGGCTTCTGCTGCCGCAGTGCTGTTGGCTGCTGGTGCTCCGGGCAAGCGTGCGGCGCTGCCGAACTCCCGCGTATTGATCCACCAGCCTGCAACCCAGGGCACCCAGGGTCAGGTCTCGGACTTGGAAATCCAGGCCGCAGAGATTGAGCGTATGCGCACCTTGATGGAAAACACCCTGGCGGAGCACACCGGCCGTACGGCCGAGCAAATCCGCATCGACACCGACCGCGATAAGATCCTGACCGCGGAAGATGCCGTGGAATACGGAATCATCGATACCGTCTTTGAGTACCGCAAGCTCAATTCTTAATACGGTCCTGATGGACTGAATCCATCAGTGGAGGCCCTGCGAGGCCGCTTCGAGAGGAGCGCTCGCAGGGCTTTTATTATTTGCGCATAAGTGACTGCAGTATATTCCTATGAGGGGTATGTCAGGGGAGCAACGGAGGGCGAACATCTACCCCAAACGGGGTGAATCTTTCAGAGAAATATCTGCAGGTCGTTAGGCAGATTAATATAGTGCGATGTTTCACGTATAATGGCCGATTTGTGAATTAGGCCTCTGAGTGGTCGTATTATGTTATGACAAATAAGGAACCAGAGGCGGAGGATCGAACCTCCGCACCCGCTGCTTCGAGCGGGGAGCGTACATTTTTCGGCCACCCGTGGGGGCTGGCTAACCTGTTCGGTGTGGAAATGTGGGAGCGATTCAGCTTCTACGGCATGCAGTCCATCGTGCTGCTGTACATGTACTACGCAACTACCGATGGCGGCTTGGGCCTCGACCGCGGCGATGCGACGTCGATCGTCGGTGCCTACGGCGGTTTGGTGTACATGGCGTGCCTGCTGGCATCGTTGGTAGCTGACCGCATCCTCGGTGCGGAACGCACCCTGTTCTACTCTGCAGTCATGGTGATGGCTGGACACCTCGTCTTGGCCTTCATCCCTGCCGTAACAGGCCTGGCTATCGGCCTGATCCTCATCGCCGTTGGTTCCGGTGGTGTGAAGACCACCGCTTCGGTGGTGCTGGGCTCGCTGTATAGTCGCGACGATCCTCGCCGTGACGGCGGCTTTTCCGTCTTTTATATGGGCGTTAATATTGGTGCCCTCTTTGGTCCGCTTCTTACCACCGCAATGTGGGGCTGGAAGGGCTTCCACTGGGGCTTCGGCATCGCTGCCGTCGGTATGGCGCTAGGCCTTATCCAGTACACCGCCATGCGTAAGACCACCATTAAGGATGCCGGCCATGACATTCCGAACCCGGCGGACTCCAAGCAGCGCCTGATGGGCCTTGGTGCGATTGTCGTCGCCATCCTCGTCATGGTCATCGGCCTGGGTACCGGAATCATCAAGGTGGAGTGGCTGTCCAATATCGTCACTGCTGTTGCCCTGATCGCCGCCGTCTACTTCTGGATTCAGATGTACACCTCTGATTTGGTGAGCCGGAAAGAAAAGAACCGCCTCTTGGGCTTTATTCCGATGTTCATCTCCGGTGTGCTGTTCTTCGGTATCTTCCAGCAGCAATTCACCGTGATGACCATTTACGCCGATGTGCGCCTAGACCGCCACATCTTTGGTATCGAGATCCCGCCGTCATTGGTGCAGTCCATTAACCCGATTTTCATCGTTATCTTCTCTGCAATCTTCGCAGCTATGTGGACGAAGCTTGGTGACCGTCAGTGGTCCACGCCGGTGAAGTTCGGCGTGGCCAATATCATCATCGGTATTTCGCTCTTTTTCTTCCTGCCGTTCTCTGGCTCGGGCGCAAACTCCACGCCAATGTATGTCATTATCTGGATCCTCTTCCTGTTCACCATGGGTGAGCTGATGCTGTCACCAGTGGGTAACTCCCTGGCCACCAAGGTGGCGCCAGAGGCGTTCCCGTCGCGCATGATGGCCGTGTGGATGATGGCCGTGGCCATGGGTACCGCGCTTGCCGGTTCGCTGGCTAGCTTCTACAACCCAGAGGATGCGGGTGCAGAAAACACCTTCTTTATTTCCTTGGGTGTCGTCTCCATCGCACTGGGCATCGTTCTGCTCGTGCTGAGCCGCTGGGTGGTCAAGAAGTTTGCTACCTTCCGCTAAAAAGGGAAACTAAAGCCTGTATTTCGAGAGGTGCGTTGGTGTTAAGCCGGCGCACCTCTCTTAGTGTTTTCTGCCACGGTATTAAAGGCAGAAAATAGATTAGGTTTCCTAAAAATTGCTGGTAAACCGTATATTTTCGACAAGCGACTAACGCGGAGGTAGGTGCGGAAAGTTAACACTAGGCAAAGTGCAGTTTACTTCTTAGAAACACTATTGGCTCAGCTTATTATTGCGGAGTACGCTGCACTTCGTACGCGACGCGTGACGGCGCCGTAATTGCACTTTCTTCTCATTTGTTAATTGCTTACAAGGGGCCAATGCTGTGACAGCGACTCTGATTATCTTGGGCATTGTGGTGTTTACCGCCTTAGCCTTCGACTTCACCAATGGTTTTCACGACACCGCCAATGCGATGGCAACCTCCATTGCTACTGGCGCGTTGAAGCCATTTACTGCGGTGGCGATTTCTGCCGTACTTAACCTCGTTGGCGCATTCTTGTCCGTGAATGTCGCGGCAACGGTGGCCAAAGGAATCGTCAACCTCGATTCCTATGACCTTTCGGGTGCAGCCGCTGACTCGGACGGCCAGGCCCTGTTGATGGTGGTCTTTACTGGCCTTATCGGCGGTATTCTGTGGAACCTTTTCACCTGGTTGCTCGGGCTGCCGTCCAGCTCTTCCCACGCCCTTTTCGGCGGCCTTATCGGTGCAGGCTTTGCAGCGATGGGCACTGGGGGAGTGGAGTGGACCTCTATTATGGCCAAGATCATCATTCCGGCGGTGGCGTCCCCGATTATCGCCGCGTTGGTGTCCGCCTGCGCCACCTTCCTCGTTTATTGGGTGACCAACACCATTCCAAATAAGGAAAAGAACGAGCACTTCCGCCATGGCCAGATTGTGACCGCCTGCTTGGTATCGCTGGCACACGGTGCCGGTGACGCTCAGAAGACCATGGGCGTTATCTTCCTCGCGCTCGTGGCTTCGGGCCACGCGGCTGCCGATGCTCGCATTCCAACCTGGGTCATTGTCGCTTGTGCGATTGCCATTGCGGCCGGTACCTTGTCCGGTGGCTGGCGCGTTATCCGCACCCTGGGTAAGGGCTTGGTGGAGATCGAATCCCCGCAAGGTATGGCAGCCGAGGCTACATCTGCAGCCATCATCTTGACCTCCGCTTCCGGCGGCATGGCGCTGTCTACGACCCACGTGTCCACCGGTTCCATCCTTGGTACTGGTTTGGGACGCCGCGGCGCGGAAGTGCGTTGGGGCGTAGCGATGCGCATGGTGGCGGCTTGGCTTATTACGCTGCCCTGCGCCGCCTTTGTTGGTTTCGCATCGTGGTGGCTGGCCCACGGCGTGTCCTCTGCCACGACAGTAGCTACCGGCGCCATCGTGGACTTCGTCCTGCTCTTGGCCATGGCCGCACTTATCGTCATCCGCTCCCGCATGAACCCAGTCGATGCTTCCAACGTCAATAATGACTGGGAGGAAAATGCTGAGTCCGTGGATTCTTCCTTGGAGCCGCGCGTTGGTGCGAAAGAGTCCGTCGCAGCCGCAGGGGGGGGCATGACCCCAGTAGCGGCGGTCGACGGGGACACTAACTCCACCTCATCTACTCCGCACGAGGAGCGCTAGAACATGACTGTTGCAGAAATCTTTGAATCTATACTCCGAGTCGCTGGCTTGGCCCTTGTCTTCGGCGCCGGCATTCCCCTGCTCTTCGCTCTGGGCATGCGTTCCATGACGGGAGATCCCATCCGTGATGATAACGGCGTGGTGGTAGGAGATACTCCCGCTAGCCGGCAGATGAAGGTGCTGGGATGGACCGTTTATGCCG
Source organism: Corynebacterium tuingiense (assembly GCF_046718165.1). Lineage (NCBI taxonomy): Bacteria > Bacillati > Actinomycetota > Actinomycetes > Mycobacteriales > Corynebacteriaceae > Corynebacterium > Corynebacterium tuingiense. Next base: position 1,878,154 of record NZ_CP177101.1, on the reverse strand, counting down.
TATTGGGTGCCGTCATCGTAGTAGCAATCGCGTGGATCGCGCGCGATAGCCTAGACCACTACTTTGGCTTCACCCCATTTGGCGAACTCTAAAATAACCCGCGGGCCAGGGGCAGGCCCGTGACCATGTAATATGCCTCACAGCCACTTAAAGTTAACAAAAGGTTAACTTTAAGTGGCTTTGGGGTTGCTTAGTGGGTAAGTACCAAGTATATTGATGCCTATCAACAACGCAACATTGAGAGGTGAGAGATGAACACAATGCGGACCTTCTTTGGTGGCATTAGCGATATGTTCAAGGACTCCACCACGGGTACGGGTTTGGATACGGTGTCGCAGACGCCGGTTTCTGCCCGCGTAGCGGAAAATCTCGTTGACGCGGGGCTGACCCCCGCGACGACCAAGGACGTCGCTGAGTCCTTCGCATTCGTTGCCGGCCACGCGCCAGATGAGTTGGAAATGCTCGATGTCGAGGCATTCTTGCTCGAATTCGGCTGGCTGCAATAAAAGCCGCACTAGATAACCCCGCCAGGCACCATCCTCGGTGTCGGCGGGGTTATCTGCGTTATAGGGCTGGGCATCGGCAAGCGCTAGCGCGGCGGCAGGATGGCCTCAGGGGTTTCGGGCAGGAGCTGGCCGCCGTCAATGATCAGCGTTTGGCCGGTGATATATCCGGCCTCGGTGGACGCAAGGAAGGCTGCGGCGTTGCCAATATCGCGGGGGCTGCCGAGTCGGTGCAGCGGGATGGAGCGAGTCATCTCATCGAGGTAGTCTTGGCCCTGTGCTTCCAGTCCCTCGGTGAGGATATTGCCGGGCAAAACGCCATTGATGGTGATGCCATCGCGGGCGATTTCTAAGGCAGCGGAACGGATAAAGCCCTGTTGGGCCGCCTTGGAGGCGCCGTAATGCGCCCAGCCGGGAAAGCCGGTGTGCGAGCCGGTAATGGAAGTAGTGATGACGATGCGCCCGTAGCCGCGTTCTTTCATATACGGCAAGGCTTCCTGTACAACCTTGAACGTGCCGTGGGTATTGATATCAAACATGGTTTCCCACTGCTTATCCGTCATCTCTTCCAGTGGGCAGTTGGGAAAGACACCGGCATTGGAACAGACAATGTCAATTGCACCGTGCGTGGCGTGGACCTTCGCAAACATTTCTTTAATGGAGGCCCTATCGGTGACATCGACGGGATAAGCGGTGGCGCCGAGTTCCGCGGCGGTGGCTTCGGCCTTGTCGATGTCAATATCGGCGATGACAACGTTAGCGCCGGCTTCGCGCAGGGAGGCAACGATGCCCTTGCCGATGCCCGCTGCCCCGCCCGTGACAATCGCGGTACGGTCCGTGAGGTCGAACATAAAATGGCTCCTTCGTTGGTGGTGGGGTGGTGGAGGATCCACTTTCCAAGTTTAGTTGTGCGGGCGGAGAAAGATCTGCGAATTTCGCCACGCGGAGGGAATGAATAGGAGCCGCGTCGGGTTGATTTACTAAGGTAGATTTTTGAACAACGAACCGCGGGGATGGAAGTAAGCGAGCCTTCCCGCCCCACCTTTAGAAGCGGTAAACAAGAGCGAGTGTGAAAGTACTGAATGGCACGTATGCAAGAAAGCGCTGATCTCCTGAAGTGTTCCTTCTGCGGAAAGAGCCAAAAGCAGGTGAAAAAGCTCATTGCCGGTGGCGGGGTCTACATCTGCGATGAGTGCATCGAGCTCTGCAATGAGATTATTGAAGAAGAGCTCGGCCACGAGCAGGCCGAGGAGTCTTCCGAGGCGGAGGTGCGCCTGCCCAAGCCTTCGCAGATTTCTTCCTTTTTGGATAAGTACGTCATTGGCCAGGACAAGGCCAAGCGCGTGCTGTCGGTAGCGGTGTATAACCACTACAAGCGCATTAAGGCCGAAGAATCCGCCGCGTTGGATGCGCGCCGGAAGAAGGCCGAGGGCGAAGAGGTAGAGATCTCTAAGTCCAATATTTTGATGCTGGGGCCTACCGGTTCCGGTAAGACCTACCTGGCGCAGACCTTGGCGCGCCTGCTGGATGTGCCTTTCGCCATCGCGGATGCCACCAGCTTGACCGAGGCCGGTTATGTGGGCGAAGACGTAGAAAATATCCTCTTGAAGCTGCTGCAGGCAGCGGACTTTGACGTGGAGCGTGCCCAGCGCGGCATCATCTACGTTGACGAGGTGGATAAGATTTCCCGCAAGTCTGAAAACCCCTCCATTACCCGCGATGTCTCCGGCGAGGGCGTGCAGCAGGCGCTGCTGAAGATCCTGGAGGGAACCGTGGCCGCCATCCCGCCACAGGGCGGGCGCAAGCACCCGAACCAGGAATTTATCCAGCTAGATACCTCCAATATCCTCTTCATTGTCGCTGGCGCGTTTGCGGGCCTCGACCAGGTGATCGCGGATCGCGTGGGCAAGAAGGGCGTTGGCTTTGGCGCGAAGCTGGGCACCGAAGACGAGCGGGAAAAGGTGGACCTATTCTCCCAGGTGCGCCCGGAAGACCTCGTGAAGTTCGGCTTGATCCCAGAATTTATCGGCCGCCTGCCCGTGGTGGCGACGGTGGATAACTTGGACCGCGAGGCCCTGGTCAAGGTGCTTACTGAGCCCAAGAACTCGCTACTCAAGCAGTACAGCCGCCTATTTGAGATGGATGACTGCGAGCTGCACATGGAGGACGGGGCGCTGGATGCTATCGCTGAGCTCGCCCTCGAGCGCAAAACCGGCGCGCGCGGCCTGCGCGCGATCCTGGAAGAGCTGCTCGTTCCAGTGATGTTTGAGCTGCCAGACAGAGAAGATATTTCCGCCGTGCACATCACCGCAGACTGCGTCACCCAGGGCGCAGAGCCCGAATTCACCTACAAGGATGAGGCGAAGGAATCGGCTTAGTGAGAAGGGGGCACCGGCAAGCAGCCGGTGCCCCTACTTTTATGCCTCGCCGTAGATATCTTGCGGGGAGGCTTCATCGCCCTCGTCGGCATCAGAAGGCACCAAATAAGACTCGTGGCCGGAATCGGGGATATTGGCGGTGAGGAATGCCAGCACGGCATCGACGGTAAGCCGGTGCATGCCGTCGGTATTTGCCTGGCTGGACATATCCACGCCCAACAGGTTGTCCATCATCGCCCGGTTGGTCACGCGGTACGAGGTGAGCGAGGCAATGATGGTGAAAATATCATTGGTGGAAATGCCTGGCCGGAAGGCACCGGCGTCCTGGCCCAGCATGAGCAGGCGATCGAGGTGCAGGGCGACGCCGCTGAAATCCGCCACGGGATTGGTGGAAGACCCCACGATGGACTGCGCGGTTTCCCAGGTCATCATGCGAATGGCTTCGGGGTGGTTGACGTATTGCCAAAAAATCCAGTCCACCAGCTTGCGCACGCCCTCGACCGGGACTGCGGAATCGAGTTCCAGATCCTCTTCGTCGGGGCGGAGGCGCTCGGCGGCGGTGCTCAAGGCCCTCAAGTACAGGCCCTGCTTATCGCCAAAGTGGTAGTGGATCATGCGCTTGGACATGCCGGATTCCGCGGCGATGGTGTCCAGCTTGGTTTCAGTAAACCCCCACGCGGAAAACTGGGAAATGGCGATATCCACCACGGCATCGGTGCTGATGGAATCCGCAGCGTGAGCGTCGGAGTCCTCCGCCTGCTCCGCAGCGTGCAGCGGTTCGGTGTGCTCAGTGCTCATAGCATGTGTCCTATCTCTGCTTCGCGGCGCCGATGTGGCGATAGTCGGTAGTGTCTCGAGTGCTGCTTGGGCGGCCGTACTATTGGGTCCGATGTGGTAGCGGTTGACCAACGTGCAGCCCGCCCAAAGGCAGTGAATGCATCCCTGCAAGCGCACCCGCCGGTGGGGCTGTGCCGCCTCCATCATGCCCGATTAATCCCACCCCGCGGGAGCAATGTGCCCATTGGGGGCGTTAATTTGGAGGTAAATGGGGGTAATATCCGGAAATTTGGCGGCGTTTTCCCTCCGAAAGAGGGGGATTAATTTCACAACACATTACCTCCGGATGGCGCTAAGCTCGGGGGTGGATACATCCCGTGGAGGGTGGCGCGCATGAGGGGCGCTTACAACTCCACGACATACGAGGAGGAATTAGCATGACCCAACCAGTAAAAGTAACCGTCACCGGCGCCGCTGGAAATATCGCCTACTCCCTGCTGTGGCGGATCGCCGCAGGCGACGTATTTGGCAAGGACACCCCAGTGGACCTTGCTCTCTTGGAAATCCCGGCGGTAGTAGAAAAGGCAGAGGGCGTGGCTATGGAGCTGCGCGATTCCGCCCTGCCACTGGTCAACTCGATCACAGTTACTGATGACCTCAAGGTAGCCTTCGACGATGCGTCTGCCGCATTCCTCGTTGGCTCTCGCCCACGCAGCAAGGGCATGGAGCGCGCAGACCTGCTCGAGGCCAACGGCGCCATCTTTACCGAGCAAGGCAAGGCCATCAATGACTATGCGGCGCGCGATATTCGCGTGCTGGTGGTGGGCAACCCGGCGAATACCAACGCGCTCATCGCTGCGCATAGCGCTCCAGATCTGGATAACTCCCAGTTCAATGCGCTCATGCGCCTGGATCACAACCGCACCTTGGGCCAGCTGGCGGCCAAGACGGGCCAGGCCACCAAGGACTTTTCCAAGATCGCGGTGTGGGGCAATCACTCCGCGACCCAGTTCCCGGATATTGCCTTCTCCAACGCCGAGGTAGATGAGCAGTGGTACCGCGAGGAGATGATCCCCAAGGTGGCCAAGCGCGGCGCGGAGATCATTGAGGTGCGCGGCAGCTCGTCTGCTGCGTCGGCAGCTTCCGCCGCTGTGGACCACATGCACGATTGGGTCCACGGCACCGAGGATTGGCGCACTGCCGCCGTGCCTTCGGATGGCTCCTACGGCGTCGATGAAGGCCTCATCTGCGGTTTCCCCACCGTCTGCCGCGACGGCAAGTGGGAAATCGTCCAAGGCTTAGAGTTGAGCGATTTCCAGAAGGAGCGCATCGAGGCCTCCGTGCAGGAGCTGCGTGAGGAGCGCGAGGCCGTAGCCCACCTGCTGAAAGGTTAAGCCTCCAGCACCAAGTTATCGATGAGCCGCACCGGCCCCACATGCGCTGCTACCAGCGCCAAGGCGGGCCGGTGTTGTGCATCTACGGGCTCGAGCGTGGCCGGGTCCACCACGGTGAGGTAATCCACCGTCACGCCGGGGGAGGAAGCGAGCTGGGCCTCAGCTTTTTCACGTGAGGCGCCATCCTGCAGCGCGAAGAGTGCCTGGGATAAGGCGACCGCCTGCTCACGCTCGGCGGCACTGAGGCGCGCATTGCGGCTGGACTCGGCCACGCCGTCCGTTGCGCGCACGATGGGCACGCTGATGATGTCCAGCGGCAGGTCGAGGTCCGCCACCAGGCGGCGGATGATCGCTACTTGCTGCGCATCCTTTTGCCCAAAATAAGCGCGGTCTGGTGTGACAAGGTGAAACAGCTTGCTCACCACGGTGGCCACGCCGTCAAAGTGGCCGGGGCGCGAGGCACCTTCCAAGACCGAGCCCATCTCACCCGTGCGCACCCACACCCGCGGGGTGCCACCCGGGTACATTTCCTCCACGCTGGGGGCGAAGACCGCATCGACTCCCAACGAGTCCAGCAGTGCGGCATCCGCGTCGAGGGTGCGCGGGTAGGCGCGGTAGTCTTCGCAGTCGCCCAGGTCCGTGAACTGGAGGGGATTGACAAAGACCGAGCACACCACGGTGTCGTTGTCTTCGCGGGCGCGGCGAATGAGGGAAGCGTGGCCGTCGTGAAGCGCGCCCATCGTGGGCACCAAACCCACGGAACCGGACGCTGCCGCGCGGAAGGCACGGAGTTCGGATTTAGTTGTGAGGATCTGCATGGCTTAAGACCTTAGTCCTCGAAAGACTCCTCGGCGTTGGGGAAGGAACGTTCACCCACATCTGCGACATAGTCCTTCGCTCCTTCCAGCAGCGCGCCGCGCAGATTCGCGTAGCGGCGCACAAAACGCGGCGCCTTGGGACCTCCCAGGCCGAAGGCATCGGTCCACACCAGAATCTGACCGTCGGTCTGCGCGCCGGCGCCGATGCCGATGGTGGGGATGGGCAGCTCCTTGGTCACCTGCTCAGCAAGGGCTGCCGGGACCATCTCCAGCACCACGGCGAAGGCGCCGGCCTCGGCGAGGGCGCGGGCGTCGTCGTGAAGCTTCTCCGCACCGGCACCCCGGCCTTGGACCACGAAGCCGCCCAAGGCGTGGACCTGCTGGGGTGTAAAGCCAATGTGGGCGCAGACCGGGATGCCGGCGGCGACAAGCGCGGCAACAATGGGAGCGCGCTCCGCACCGCCCTCCAGCTTCACGGCCTGCGCGCCGGTTTCCTTCATGACGCGCACCGCGGTCTCCAGCGCCTGGGAGGGGCCGTCCTCATAGGAGCCGAAGGGAAGGTCCACCACCACGAAGGCGCGGGAGGTCGAAGCAACCACCGCGCGGGCCAGCGGGATCATCTCATCGAGGGTGAGCGAGAGCGTGGTTTCGCGGCCCAGCACCACGTTGGCCAGGGAATCGCCGACGAGCAGGAGATCGACCCCGGCTTCATCGAAGATTTCGGCGGTCAAGCAGTCGTAGCTCGTCAGGCACGCGAAGGCCTGAGAGTTGTCTTTGGCTTGGGTGAAGTAACGGGTGCGGAGGCGGGCGCGGTGGCCAGGGTTGTGAGACATGCCCTTACTCTAGACAGGCCGGTGGTGCCAGTTGACGCACAGGGTAGAGTTGGCCAGGTGACTGATCAGAATAAAGAGCAACTCGTTGGCACCAACCGCGCGGACCAGCTTCCCAAGTCCTGGGAGCCGCAGGCAGTAGAAAAAGACCTCTACGAAGGCTGGGTAAGCGCCGGTTACTTCACCCCGGATGCATCCTCGGAGGCGGAGCCCTATTCCATCGTGCTGCCGCCGCCGAACGTCACCGGCCAGCTGCACATGGGCCACGCCTTGGACCACACTCTGATCGACTCCATCATTCGCCGCAAGCGCATGCAGGGCTATGCCACCCTGTGGCTGCCGGGCGCTGACCACGCAGGCATCGCCACCCAGACCAAGGTGGAGGCCCGTCTGCGTGAGCAGGAGGGAAAGAAGCGCTGGGACTATGAGCGCGAGGAGTTCATCGACAAGGTCTGGGAATGGAAAGAGCAATACGGTGGCACCATCCAGAACCAGATGCGCGCCATTGGTGACTCCGTGGACTGGACCCGCGAGCGCTTCACCCTGGATGAGGGGCTGTCCCGCGCGGTGCAGACCATCTTTAAGAACCTCTATGATGAGGGCATGATTTACCGGGCCAACCGCCTGGTCAATTGGTCGCCGGTGCTGGAGACCGCCGTTTCTGATATCGAGGTCGTCTACAAGGACGTCGAGGGCGAGCTGGTCTCCATCCGCTATGGCTCGCTCAATGACGATGAGCCGCACCTTATTGTTGCCACCACTCGCGTGGAAACCATGCTTGGCGATGTCGCCATTGCCGTCCACCCCGACGATGAGCGCTACGCCCACCTCGTGGGTCAGGAATTGGATCACCCTTTCCGCGATGATCTGAAGCTGAAGATCATCGCCGATGATTACGTGGACATGGATTTTGGTACTGGTGCGGTAAAGATCACCCCGGCCCACGATCCCAATGACTACGCCATGGGTACCCGCCATGACTTGGATATGCCGACGGTCATGGATACCACCGGCCACATCGCGCATACCGGCACCCGTTTTGATGGCATGACGCGAGAAGAAGCGCGCGTGGAGATCCGCGAGGCGCTGCGGGAACAGGGGCGCGTAGTCAAAGAAATTCGCCCCTATGTCCACTCCGTGGGCCACTCGGAGCGTTCCGGTGAGCCCATCGAGCCGCGCTTGTCGCTGCAGTGGTTCGTCGATGTTTCGCAGATGGCGAAGGCTTCTGGTGATGCCGTGCGCGAGGGCGATACCGTCTTGCACCCGAAGTCGCTGGAGCCGCGCTATTTCGAGTGGGTCGATGACATGCATGATTGGTGTATTTCCCGCCAGCTGTGGTGGGGCCACCGCATCCCCATTTGGTACGGCCCAGAACGCACGAACGAGTCCGGCGAGGTCGAGCGTGACATCGTGTGCGTCGGCCCCGATGAGGAGCCGCCGGCAGGCTACGAGCAGGATCCGGATGTCCTCGATACCTGGTTCTCTTCGGCGCTGTGGCCATTTTCCACCCTGGGCTGGCCCGATAAGACCCCGGATCTGGAGAAGTTCTATCCCACCAACGTGCTCGTTACGGCCTATGACATCTTGTTCTTCTGGGTCGCGCGCATGATGATGTTCGGCACCTTCGCCGGCACCAAGACCCCAGCGCTTTTGGGTGAGGGCACCGATGGCCGCCCGCAGATTCCTTTCAAGGACCTCTACCTGCACGGCCTCGTGCGCGATGAGCAGGGCCGCAAGATGTCCAAGTCCCTGGGCAATGGCATTGACCCGATGGACTGGGTGCGCGATTACGGCGCCGATGCGCTGCGCTTTACCCTTGCCCGCGGCGCCAACCCGGGCGTGGACTTGCCGCTGGGTTCTGACGCCGCCGCGGCATCGCGCAATTTCGCTACCAAGCTCTTTAATGCCACCAAGTTTGCGCTGATGAACGGCGCCAGCGTGGCACCTTTGCCTAGCCGCACGGAGCTTTCGGATGCCGACCGCTGGATCCTCGACCGCGCCGAAGAGGTGCGCACCCAGGTCGATGCCTACTTGGACGATTATCAATTTGCCAAGGCCAACGAGCTGCTTTACCACTTCACTTGGGATGAGCTTTGTGACTGGTACCTGGAGATTGCCAAGACACAGATCCCGCGCGATGGCGAGACGGTAGAAGGCCGCAATACCCAGATCGTCCTGGGTCGCGTCATTGACGTGGTGCTGCGCCTATTGCACCCCACCATGCCGTACGTGACCGAGGTGCTGTGGAAGGCATTGACCGGTGGGGAATCCATCGTCATCGCCCCATGGCCGACGGTGGCCGATACCAACGGCGGTGCTACCAAGGACGCGATGGCTGCACGCCGCATCGACGATGCCGATAAGCTCATCACCGAGCTGCGCCGCTTCCGTTCCGATCAGGGCGTTAAGCCCTCGCAGAAGGTGCCGGGCCGCCTCGACTTCGCCGCGGCAGACCTGCAGGGCCAAGAGGAACTGGTCCGCAACCTGGCCAATACCACCGCACCGGGTGAGGACTTTAACCCCTCGGCCTCCATCGAGGTGCGCCTGTCCCAAGCCACCGTGGAGGTAACGCTGGATACCCACGGCGCGGTCGACGTTGAAGCAGAGCGCAAGCGCCTGGAAAAGGATCTGGCCAAGGCCAATAAGGAACTGGAACAGACCGGCAAGAAGCTGGGCAATGAAAATTTCCTAGCTAAGGCTCCGGAAGACGTAGTCAATAAGATTCGGGCGCGCCAGAATATCGCGCGCGAGGAAGTCGAGCGCATTACCAGCCGTTTGGAGGGCCTTAAGTAGTGACAGATCAGCGCTTCAATCACGATCCCAACGGGAACGGCGAGGCAGCCGGGGGAGAGGACGATTTTGAAATCGTCGACGCCCTCAAGGAGGGCACCGATGGCACCCCAGTGGAGATCACGGAATCCGGCCTGACCCTGAACCTGGGCATGGGCGAGGACGAAGAATATAACGACGCCGCGCCCCAAGAGGTATCCCCGGAGGAGCTGCAGGCGCTCGGTGAGGTGGAAGACGAGCTCAACCAGCGCTGGCCGGAGACCAAGATCGAGCCCACCTTGGAGCGCATCGAGATGCTCATGGATTTGCTGGGTCACCCCGAGCAGTCCTTTGACGTCATCCACATCGCGGGCACCAACGGCAAATCTTCTACCGCGCGCATGGTCGATTCGCTGCTGCGTTCCTTCCACCGCCGCGTGGGCCTGGTCACCAGCCCGCACCTGCAGCGGGTCACCGAGCGCATCGGCATCGATGGCCGCCCCATCCACCCGCGCGACTATGTGCGCCTGTGGCACGAAATCAAGCCATACGTGGAGATGGTGGATGCGCGTTCCGAGGTCCCCATGTCCAAGTTCGAGGTCTTGGTGGGCCTGTCCTATGCAGCGTTTGCCGATGCCCCCGTTGACGTCGCCGTCGTCGAGGTCGGCCTCGGCGGGCTGTGGGATGCCACGAACGTGGTCAATGCGGACGTCTCCGTGATTACCCCGGTTGGCCTAGACCACACGGATTACCTGGGCAGCGATATTCGGGAGATTGCGGGGGAGAAGGCGGGCATCATCAAGCGCCGCGCCGATGCCGAAGACCCGCTGACCCCGAATGAAAACATCGCCATCATCGCCGAGCAAGACCCTGAGGCCATGCAGGTCATCCTGCAGCGCGCGGTGGATATGGATGCGGGCGTGGCCCGCTCCGGCGCGGAGTTCGCGGCCCTAGAATCCCGCATCGCGGTCGGTGGCCAGCAGGTCAATATCCAGGGCCTCGGCGGCATGTACGAGGATATTTTCTTGCCACTGCACGGCGAGCATCAGGCCAAGAATGCGGCCGTTGCCCTTGCAGCGGTGGAAGCCTTCTTCGGTGCCTCTTCCGGGCATCCTCTGGATATTGCCTCCGTGCGCAACGGTTTTGCCAAGACGATTTCGCCCGGCCGCCTCGAGCGAGTGCGCACCTCGCCCACGACGTTTATCGATGCCGCCCATAATCCCCACGGCGCCAAGGCGCTTGGCGCGGCGCTCGACCGCGATTTCGATTTTGCGCGGCTCATCGGCGTGCTCTCCATCTTTGGCGATAAGGATGCCCAAGGCATCCTCGCCGCGCTGGAGCCGTACTTGAGCGAGGTGGTAATCTCCCAGAACTCCTCGCCGCGCGCGATCGATGCCTATGAATTGGCGGAAACGGCCCGCGATATTTATGGCGAAGAGCGCGTCTATGTGGCCGATGATCTGCCCGGTGCCTACGCGCAAGCCGTGGAGCTGGCCGAGGAATCTGAGGTGCAATCCGGCTCCGGTATTGTCATTACCGGTTCGGTGGTCACCGCCGGCGAAGCCCGCGCGATGTTTGGAAAGGAGCCCGCATGACCAGCCCTGATCCCCAGTCCCGTCCGCATCGTCCGTCTCGTCCGCCGCGCCGCGGCGATGAAGTCGCGGATAATGAAATCGGCCCATTGGGCCTGGGGCAGGATCCCGTCAAGGATCCGCTCAAGAGCTTTAATGGCATGGTCATCGCCAGCTCGCTCATCATGGAGTCGATCACCCTCGTTTTGGCCCTGCCGCTTCTGTACAAGCTGTATGACGGAACGCTGTGGACGCCCTTTAACTACGGCCTGGTGATAGGTGCCCTGATATTCCACTTGGGAATGATCGCGTTTATGAATAAGAAGTGGGCGCTGACCGTCATCGTATGGGCGCAGCTATTGGGCCTTATCCTTGGCTTTATGGCGCACTGGTCCATCGCCGCGATCTTCATCATCTTTGGCATGGAGTGGCTCCTCGCGGTGTATTTGCGCAGCAACCTCATCGCCCGCATGAAGCGCGGTTACTTAACTACCCAGCACCTCAATCAGAAGTAGTGTCCATGCGCACCGTCTATCTCGTCCTCGCGGCCCTAGCCTGCATTGCCGCGGTAGCTGCCCGCGCGGCCACGGGAGCGCCGTGGCTGCCGGCGGTGGCGCTAATCATTGCCGCCGTATTTTTGGTCTTGGCCCTGCGTACTAATTTTCAACGGGCGGAAGAAGCCACCCTTGATGATTTGGATGAAAAGCAGCGCGCAGAGATTAAGCGCTTGCTGGGCAACGGCCAGTTCGGCACGGCGGTTAACCAAGTGCGCCTCTGGTTTAGGGGGACCTCCCACGAGCGCGCGACGGAGATAGTCCAGCAGCTTACTTAGTGCCGCCCACTGCGCTGCCCCCGCATATAGCCCTCGGTCGTGGAAGAATTGTGGGTATTCGGTACAGTATGGGGCATGACTGAACGTACATTGATCCTTATTAAGCCGGACGGCGTAAAGAACGGCCACGTGGGCGAGATTATTGCCCGCATCGAGCGCAAGGGCCTCAAGCTGGCCGAGCTGGACCTGCGAGTAGCTGACCGCGAGACCGCAGAAAAGCACTACGAAGAGCACAAGGATAAGCCATTCTTCGGCGAGCTGGTGGACTTCATCACCTCCGCACCATTGATTGCCGGCGTCGTTGAAGGCGAGCGCGCCATCGAGGCATGGCGCCAGCTGGCCGGTGGCACCGACCCAGTCTCCAAGGCCGCGCCCGGTTCCATCCGCGGTGACTTTGCACTCAGCGTGGGCGAGAACATCGTGCACGGCTCCGACTCCCCAGAGTCCGCAGAGCGCGAGATCGGAATTTGGTTCCCCAACCTCTAAGTACTGACGTTACCTAGATTTCAAGGAGGCCCGAGCATTAAGCTCGGGCCTTTTCATTTATAAGGGGATTTATTGAGGGGCTAAAAACTTTGCTTGATTCACAGTGTTGCAGACATATTAGGCCAAGATTTTAAGGTTGGCGGCTTTTTAGTCGAAGGAGAGTAGCTTGCACAGTGCGGTGAAAGCTTGCTTTTGCACTTCGTGGGTGACGGTGCGGCCAGTCTGTCGTTTGGCTAGGAGGCCAGCATCCCGCAATTTTGCAAGATGGTGAGATACCGTTGGCTGGCTGAGACCGGATAATGTGGTCAGTTCGGAAACGCTCATCGGGCCGCAGCCTTTATCGCACAAGATGGATAAAAGACGAAGTCGGGCGGGATCTGCAAGTACCTTGAATTGCTGGGCAAGATGCACGGAATCGGCCTGGTCTAGGGGGCCGTTGCTGAGTGAACAACATTCGTTGATGTGGGGATCTTTGGTCATGCCGTGCGAAGAAACCATGCCTTTAGTATATGGGCGTTTGACACACCCTTTCATATTGACAGGTATCGATATGAATGGCTACAGTGCTGCACGGTACGGTGCGACTTGGGTCAATGAAGGAGACAAGTATGGCTACCTCACAGCAGCCGCGTTTAGCTTTTCTCGATCGCTTTCTACCCCTGTGGATCATTCTAGCTATGGTCCTTGGCCTGCTCATAGGTCATTTCCTTCCAGGAATAGGGAACGCGCTCTCAGCTTTGGAAATTGGAGGTATTTCCCTCCCAATCGCTTTAGGGCTGCTGGTGATGATGTATCCACCGCTTGCTAAAGTGCGCTATGAAAAGACTCGGGAGATTGCCACTGACAGACGGCTGATGACCGTGTCGATCGTTTTAAATTGGCTTGTGGGGCCAGCATTCATGTTCGTACTGGCCTGGCTATTCTTGGCGGATCAACCTGAGTTGCGCACGGGTCTTATTATTGTCGGCCTTGCCCGCTGCATCGCTATGGTCTTGGTATGGTCAGACCTATCCTGCGGTGACCGGGAAGCCACGGCAGTACTAGTAGCAATCAACTCCGTTTTCCAAGTTGCGATGTTCGGAGTCTTGGGTTGGTTCTATTTGCAGATACTGCCAGGGTGGCTGGGCCTTGATACCACCTCTGTCGAATTTTCTTTCTGGTCCATTGTTACTTCAGTGCTCGTATTCTTAGGTATTCCGCTTTTGCTTGGGATCATCTCCCGAGTATGGGCAGAGAAGACTAAAGGGCGTGAGTGGTTTGAAAGCCGTTACCTTCCCGCCGTGTCTCCTTTGGCAATGATCGGTTTGCTGTACACAATTGTCTTACTGTTCTCCCTGCAGGGAGAACAGCTCGTGGAGCAGCCGATAGCGGTAGTTAGGGTAGCGGTGCCTCTGATGCTGTACTTTGTCGGGATGTTCTTTTTGGCTTTGGGCGTAGCTAAGGCTGTCGGAATGAACTATGCACAATCTGCTTCAGTGGCCTTTACCGCAGCGGGAAATAATTTTGAGTTAGCCATCGCGGTTTCCATTGGTACCTTTGGAGCTACCTCTGCTCAAGCATTGGCCGGTACTATCGGACCCCTTGTCGAAATTCCGGTTTTGGTTGGCCTGGTATACGTAATGCTCTGGATTGGTCCCAAGTTATTTCCTGGAGACCGGACTCTGCCGAATTAGCGCCTGCCAAATTGATATAAGCACCGCACGCCAGTAGGGGTGAGGGTGATGCGCCAGCTTTCTACTTTGGAGCGCAGCCCAATATTTTCTACCTTCACTAGCCCATGCTTTTTTAGTTCCTGGATCGCATCGGACAGGGTATTTAGCTCCACCTGCATCAGTCGGGACAAGGCCTTGGTGGTGGTTGTATTGCCCTGGACGGCCCCGGCGGTGACGAGGGCGGTGAGGATATCGAGGTGGGCATCGGCAAGCTGCATGGCACTATCTGTGACCCCTTCTAGTGGATCTTCAGCCACGATGCGCTGCATGCGGCGGCGGCCAATGCGAAAGGACTGGGAAAACATGGCCCACAATCCCAGTGGAAATGCGAACGCCGACACCGCGCCGGTTAAGATACCTTCCACGGGTGGGGCCAGGGAAATGTCCGGCAACCAGCCAGCCGCGGATAGCGGGGCCATGGCCAGCGGTAGAGCAAGTGGAATTACTGGCGCCCAATAAGCAATGGTGGGGTAATCGCCTTCGAGGTAGACATCCTGGCTAGCCCCAATGGAGCGGGGATAGTGGCGGATGAGGGGCACTAATCCGATGACCGCAAAGACCGCAAAAACGCCGGCACCCATCAGCATGTAGCTGGCCTCCGTCTGTGCAAAACCGAGGGCAAAGCCGGCCGGAACGCCGAATAAGCACGCCTCTTTCGGCGTAATCTCATTGCGCTGCCGGTACTGCGATAATGTTCGGGCGGGACGTGGTGCCAGTTCTGCCATAAGTTCAAGCGTATCATCGCCCACAGCCTGCTCGCCCCGCCAAGATTCTGTGACACAATGGAACTCACGCTCAGCGCGCGCATAATTTCATAACCCCACAAGCTTTAACGCAGTGCGTTTATCGTGGCTATTCGTGCGGCAGCGGCACAGTTCCTCTATGGGCTGTGCCTGCGCCCGAGTAGCCGGCGCACCATACAATCGAAGTACAGGAGTAAGCCCAACTGATGGCGGCACAGAACTCTCAAGAAACAACTGAAAACCTGCAGGCAGCTGCGGCTTTGGCCCAGCGGATAGACCCGAGCGAGCTAAAAGATAAAACCCGCGTATATGCCATGGCCAAAAAGCTCGGCCTATCATCACGCCAGCTGGTGGCGCAGCTTAAGGACATGGGTCTAAACAAGACCGCGCAGAGCTCTATTACCCGCGCGGAAGCCGGCGACCTCTTCGCCGCTTTAGCTCGCCATGCTAGGGGCGCGGATGCGGAGCAACCTGCGACTGCGGACGAGAGCCCAGCAGAAGCAAAGCCCGAGGGCAAGGCCAAGGCCACCAAGCGCGCTCGCCGCACCCGCAAGGCCACGAAGAAGTCCGCGCCCGCGGCAAAGAAAGAACCGGCGCAGGCCGATGCCGGGGAAGAAGCTGGCACCCCGGCTGACAACACCGCAGCCAATGCGGAAGAGGAAAAGAACCTGCGCTACCGCGTGCGCAAGAATGTGGACAATGAAATCTCCCAGATTGAAGAAAAGGTCGATGCATCGCTGGTTAAAAGCGCATTGCCGGATATAAAGCAGGCGCCGGACCGTCTGCCGGATCCTGAGCCGGCGAAAGCGCCTGCGCGCGCTGAAGATGATGCCCCTGCCGACGCTGACGCTGCTGGTGCGGACGAGACGACGGGGACCGTGGATCCAGCGAAGCTGCATGAGGTGCTGGCAGAGGCCGGCGAGGACTTTGACGATGATTACTATGCACCGCGCATAGTCCCGCGCGCGGAGACCGACGACGATTCCGCCGCGTATGACTTCGCGCCGCTATTTATGCCACCGCAGCAGCAGGACGCCGCAGATCTTGGTGAGGACGATGCCGCGGACATGGCGGCGATCGCTGAAGCCGCTGATGCCGCGGATCCTGCCGAAGATGCTGAGGCCGCTGAGGCCGACGAGGCCGAGGCAGGCAATAAGGCAGCGCGCGGGGGTTCTGACAAGCGCCGCCGCGGCCGCCGCGGTACCTCCCGCGGGCGCGGCGGGAACGAGAATTCCAAGAAGGATGCGGCGGATAAGGAGCCGGAGCTTATCGATGAGCCCAAGGCCATCCGCGGCTCCACCCGCATCGAGGCGCAGAAGCGCCGCCGCGCAGAATTGCGCGAAAAGGGCCGCGAGCGCCAGCACATCGTGTCCCAGGCGGAATTTTTGGCGCGGCGCGAGGCCGTGGAACGCACCATGGTAGTGCGCGATAAGCAGCGCGAGGACGGCGCGGGCATCGTCACGCAGGTGGGCGTGCTTGAAGATGACCTCTTGGTCGAGCACTTCGTTACCACCGAGGCCCAGGCTTCCCTCATCGGCAATATCTACTTGGGCCGCGTGCAAAACGTCTTGCCGTCCATGGAGGCGGCGTTCGTGGACATCGGCCAGGGCCGCAATGGCGTGCTCTACGCCGGCGAGATTGATTGGCGCAAGACCAAATTGCATGGGCGCTCCCGGAAGGTAGAAAATACCCTGAAATCCGGCGACCAAATTTTGGTGCAGGTGGCAAAGGACCCGATTGGCCACAAGGGCGCGCGCCTGACCACCCGGATCTCCTTGGCCGGCCGCTACCTCGTCTACGTTCCAGGTGGGCGCAGCGCCGGAATTTCGCGCAAGCTGCCGGCACCAGAGCGCAAGCGCTTAAAGGACATCCTGGGCCGCGTGGTGCCAGGCGATGGCGGCGCCATCATCCGCACCGCTGCCGAAAACGTTCCCGAAGAGGCCATCGCAACCGATGTGCAGCGCCTGCATAACCGGTGGGAAGATATTTCCGCCCAGGCCAAGAAGGAAAAATCCTCCAAGGGTGCTAAGCCGGTCACGCTGTATGAAGAGCCGAATATGCTCATCAAGGTTGTCCGCGATCTCTTCAATGAAGACTTCCACCGCCTGATCGTGGATGGGAAGCGGTCCTTTAATACGGTCAATGCCTACGTGGAATCCATGGCCCCGGATCTTGCAGACCGCGTGGTGCGCTATAAGCCGAAGGACCACGGTGGCCAGGACGCCTTTGCCGCCTACCGCATTGATGAGCAGCTGCATAAGGCGCTCTCGCGCAAGGTGTGGCTGCCCTCTGGCGGCACCTTGGTCATCGACCGCACCGAGGCCATGACCGTCATCGACGTCAACACCGGCAAGTTCACCGGCTCCGGCGGCAACCTGGAAGAGACCGTGACCCGCAATAACCTGGAGGCGGCCGAAGAAATCGTGCGCCAGATGCGCCTGCGCGATCTGGGCGGCATGATCGTGGTGGACTTTATTGACATGGTCCTGCCGGAAAACCAGGATCTGGTTTTGCGCCGCCTGAAGGAGGCCTTGGGCCGCGATCGCACGCGCCACCAAGTATCCGAGGTCACTTCCCTGGGCTTGGTGCAAATGACGCGCAAGCGTTTAGGCACCGGCCTGGTAGAGACCTTTTCTACCGAGTGTGAGCACTGCCATGGCCGCGGCATCATCATCCACGAGTACCCGGTCGATGAAGCTGAAGACAACCACTCCGGCCACCATTCGCACGGTTCCTCTAAGCCGCACAAGAAGCCTGAGCACGATCCCCAGCAGCACCCAGCTGCCGTGGCCATGCACGAACACGACGATGAGGACGAGCGCGCGGAGAAGAAGGGGCAGAAGGGCCGCAAGGGCCGCAGGAATGCCACGTCCCAGCCGCAAAAGTACCGGAAGACGGATGCCCCGCTCTACGGCAACGAGGATGAGCAGTCACCGTCCCTGGAGGAGCTCGTGGCCAATGTCGTCGTAGACGATGAGTCCGCCGACTCCACGCAGAAGGCCCCACAGAAGCGCGGCGACGACGCGCGCGGACACCGTGACGAGCGCAGCCGTGGCCGCAGCGAAGACAAGCAGAAGAAGCGCCGCCGAGTGCAGAAGAAGTCTGAGGTCTCTGAAATCGAGGCCATCGCCTATGCCGCGGCGGACAACGCCGCCGAAAGCGATGAGGTCCAGGAATTTAATTCCTATGTACCCGATGGCCAAGAAGCACCGGCGAAGGAGAAAAAGCGCACCCAGCGGGGCAAGAAGCCGCGCCGGGCAACGCGGACCTCGCCCGCGTCCCGTCGCACGCAGGAGCAGCCGAACCAGCGCCAGCAGGCCGCTGAAGAAAAGGCTGAAGAGAAGAAGGCAGAAGCTTCCGATGCCCCGGAGAAGACTTCTTACGAGGAGGCAGTCGCCGAGTATGAGGCTTCTCCGCGCCGCAAGCGCCGCACGCGCGGGAATTCGCGTTCCGATAATCGCCCGCGCCCAGAGGATTTTGCCCAGCAGCAACAGGCGGAATCTGCGGAGTCCTCGGATGAGGCACGGCGTGACGATGCGACCCAGCAGGAAGGCGAGCAGCAAAATCCCCGTAGCAAGTCGCGCGGGCGCGGTAGGCGTCGTAGCGTTCGCACCCAGCCGAACTCCCGCCGGGCAAATGTGCAGGCCTCGCACCGGGCTAACGTGCAAGATGTAAAGCAGAACAACAAGCGCGGGGACACCTCGCGGACGGCGGAGCAACGCCACGAGAATATCAGTGGCGGGAAGAAGAATTCCTCGGTACAGGGAGGTCGTCGCGGCAAGCGCCGCGTGGTACGCACCAACCCAAGGGATAAGGCCACCTCGCACAACGCGGGTACGCCTACAGCTACACCTGTTCAAGGGGAGAAGGATTCCCAGAAGGCTAGTGCTCCGCAGGCCGAAACGAAGGTTATTCGCCGCGGGAAGAAGCGCGCGGTGAAAAAGACCGGGGCGCCGGCAGCAGCTGCGCGACAGGAACGTGCTGGGGAAAAGGTGCCCACTAAAGTGCCTGAGACCCCGCAAACTGGTGCTAAGGACGCGGGTCGGCGGCGGCGCCGCGTAACACGGCGGGCTACTTCCTAGGGCATCGCCACGCGGGTGCGAAGTGCGTGGTTTGTATTTTGTACCCGCGGCGGGGTAGTCTTTGACAGTCGCTGTTTAGAACACTCGGCGCTGGATCAGCCCACAATTGCCGCCCGGTGATTGCGGATATGTTCGCGCGGGGTCTGAACGCAATATGTAAGTGTCCATTCGGATGACGGCCTGGATGCCGTGTCCGAGCGAGTTTAGATAAGGGGTAACCCTCTATGTACGCGATCGTCAAGACCGGCGGCAAGCAGTACAAGGTTGCTGAAGGTGACCTCGTCAAGGTCGAGAAGATCGAGGGTGAGCCAGGCTCTGCCGTGGCTCTCACCCCGGTTCTGCTCGTCGATGGCGCCGCTGTGAAGTCCAAGGCTTCCGACTTGGAGAAGGTTTCCGTCGCTGCGGAAATCGTTGAACAGGGTAAAGGTCCAAAGATTGATATCCTGAAGTACAAGAACAAGACTGGTTACAAGAGGCGTTTGGGTCACCGCCAGCCTCAGACCACCTTGAAGATCACCGGTATCAAGTAAGCCTTAACCGGGCTGCAAATCATCCCCGAAGGAGGGAAACGACATGGCACACAAGAAGGGTGCTTCCAGCTCCAGCAACGGTCGCGATTCCGAGTCCAAGCGCCTCGGCGTCAAGCGCTTCGGTGGTCAGCAGGTTAACGCCGGCGAGATCATCGTGCGTCAGCGCGGCACCAAGTTCCACCCAGGTGAGAACGTTGGTCGCGGCGGCGACGACACCTTGTTCGCACTTGCTGCTGGCTCCGTGAAGTTCGGCATCAAGCGCGGCCGCCGGATGGTCAACATCATCCCGGCTGAAGAGGTTGCTGCAGAAGCTACTGCTTAAGCACGACCGCAGCGGTCAATCCTCGGGCAGCTTTCACTACGGGTGAGGGCGGCTCGAGGATTTTCTCGTTTTACCTCCCACTGTGCTGGCAGGGCATGGGTTGGAGTCCGAGCTTGGCTACGCATTACACTGGCTAAGACAATAGATTTAAATAAGAAGGGTGTGGCACATCATGGCACGATTTATTGACCGCGTCGTCTTGCACTTGCAGGCTGGCGACGGTGGGCATGGCTGTGTGTCTGTGCACCGCGAGAAATTCAAGCCATTGGGTGGACCAGATGGCGGCAATGGTGGCCACGGTGGCGACATCATCTTGGAAGTCTCGGAGCAGATCCATACCTTGATGGACTTCCACTACCGCCCGCATATTAAGGCCGAGCGCGGTGGCAACGGCGCCGGCGATATGCGCAATGGCGCGCGCGGTGAGGACCTGATTCTGGAGGTTCCCGCGGGTACGGTTGTGCGCACGGAAAAAGGTGAGACCTTGGCTGATCTCACCGTGCCGGGCACGCGTTTTGTTGCGGCCGAGGGCGGTTTCGGTGGCCTGGGCAACGCGGCGCTTGCGTCTAAGAACCGGAAGGCACCGGGCTTTGCGCTGCAGGGCGAGCCGGGCCAAGCTCATGATTTGGTGCTCGAGCTGAAATCCATGGCGGATGTGGGGCTTGTGGGCTTTCCTTCGGCGGGTAAGTCCTCGTTGATCTCTGTGCTCTCTGCAGCCAAGCCGAAGATTGGTGACTACCCGTTTACCACCCTGCAGCCCAACTTGGGTGTGGTGGATATGGGCGATAGCTCCTTTACCATTGCCGATGTCCCTGGCCTTATCCCTGGCGCCGCCGATGGCAAGGGCCTAGGCCTAGACTTCCTGCGCCACATCGAGCGCACGGCCGTGCTGGCCCACGTCGTTGATACCGCATCCATCGAGCCTGGCCGCGATCCGGAATCCGATATTGAGGCGCTGGAAAATGAGCTGGCTAAGTACCAGGAGGCGCTAGAAAGCGATACCGGTTTGGGTGACCTGCGCGAGCGCCCGCGCGTCATTATTTTGAATAAGGCCGATGTGCCGGAGGCGGAAGAGCTTGCGGAGTTCGTCAAGGATGACCTGAAGGAAAAGTTTGGCTGGCCGGTGTTCATCATTTCTGCGGCAGCACGCAAGGGCTTGGACCCGCTGAAATTCAAGCTCATGGAAATGGTCACCGAGCATCACAAGGCACAGCCTAAGCCGAAGCGGGATCCTTCCCATACCGTTATTCACCCCAAGGCCCAAGCGCATAAGAAAAACACCGGCAGCTTCGCAGACTTTAGCGTGCGACCGGACCCAGAAGTGCAGGGCGGATTCATTGTGGAAGGCGAAAAGATCGAGCGCTGGATTACCCAGACCGACTTTGAAAACGATGAGGCCGTGGGTTACTTGGCGGACCGCCTGGCCAAGGCCGGCGTGGAAGACGAGCTGCACAAGCAGGGCGCGGTGGAAGGCTGTCCCGTGACCATCGGCGGCATTACATTCGAATGGGAGCCGATGACCGGCGGCGATCCAACTATGGCCAGCCGCGGCGAGGATGCCCGCCTGAAGGGCACCAACCGCGTGTCGGCAGCGGAGCGCAAGCGTGCCTCCCAAGCCCGGCGTGGCTTGGTCGATGAGCTCGACTACGGAGATGAGGAAGAGATCACCCGCGAAGGCGCTAACCGTGACCGGTGGCAGGGTTAGTTGTTAACTTCTGGCGAAGGGAAGTGGGGGCAATTCCACCGGACGATTGCCCCCAGTTCAGACGCATTATGCTGCGCACATGGGAGAAATGTGCCCCAATGAAGGGGGCGGGAGGCATAAGCTTTGTACACTATTGAGTTATGTCTTCTGATCAACAGAAAGAGCCCATTCTTCCGCTCCCCGTAGAGCCGTTTGATGGCCCTACCGCTGATACTCCGTTCCCCGAAGCCCTTGATGAAAACCCGATAGCCTCCGGGTTTGAATCCGAATTGCGCAACTCTATCGCTGAGGCCAAGCGCGTCGTTGTAAAGATTGGTTCCTCGTCGCTGACGGATGAGAATTTCCGCGTGGCGCAGGAAAAGATCGATCACATCGTTGATGCTGTCCACGCACGCATGGGACGCTCCGATGTCATCATCGTTTCCTCCGGTGCGGTTGCTGCCGGTATGGGCCCGCTCGGCCTGCACCAGCGCCCCACCGACCTGGCTACGAAGCAGGCTTCGGCGTCTGTGGGCCAGGTACACCTCGCCTATGAGTGGGGCCGTTCCTTTGCGCGTTATCAGCGCACCATCGGTCAGGTGCTGCTTACGGCCTCCGATGCCGGACACCGCGACCGCGCCCGCAACGCGCAGCGCACCATTGATCGTCTGCGCCAGCTGCGCACCATTCCCATCGTGAACGAAAACGACGCCGTTGCTACCTCTGAGATGCACTTCGGCGATAACGACCGCCTGTCGGCCTTGGTCGCCAACTTGGTGGGCGCAGACGCGCTCTTCCTGTTCTCTGACGTTGATGGCCTCTATGACAAGAATCCGGCCGAGCCGGATGCGAAGTTCATCGACGAGGTGCGCACCGGTAAGGACCTCAAGGGCGTTGTTGCCGGCGATGGCGGCAAGGTCGGCACCGGCGGCATGGCCACGAAGGTCTCGGCCGCCCGCCTGGCCACCCGCGGCGGTATCCCTGTGCTGTTGACCTCTACCGATAATATCGGCCCCGCGCTTTCCGATGCCTCCGTGGGCACCGTCTTCCACACCCGCGAGGAACGCCAGCTTTCGGCCTGGAAGTTCTGGGCACTCTACTGCGCCGATACCGGCGGAGCCGTGCGCCTGGATGAGGGCGCGAAGGAGGCCGTGACCAAGGGCGGTACCTCCTTGCTCGCCGTGGGTATTACCGATGTCCGCGGTGAATTCAACAAGGGCGAGATCATCGATATCTTGGGCCCGAAGGGCGAGGTTATCGGCCGCGGTGAGGTCCGCTTCGATTCCGAGGAATTGAACGCCATCAAGGGCATGCAGATGAGTGAGCTGCCAGAAGATAAGCGCCGCTCCGTCGTGCACGCGGATTACCTGTCCAACTTCGCCTCTCGCATCTAGCTAAGTGCCGTACGCTGGTCCCATGAAGTATTTTATGGGACCAGAAACGTGGCAGCCGATGGTCGATGACTTAAGCGCTGCCGGCCACGAACGCGTAGAAAACCTCGAAGACGCAGAGGTTTATGTCAATAACACACCCAGCCCACGCCGCATCCCAGAGATGCCGGACAATATCGGCTGGGTGCAGCATTGTTTTACCGGTGTAAACCAACTCATTGATGCTGGATTGATTACCCCTGAGGGCTTGCCGTGGTGCAATTCCGCCGGCGCCTTTGCCAAGCCGGTGGCCGAATGCGCCTTGGGCCTACTGCTCTCCCAAGCTCATCAGCACAAGGCCTTTGTGCAGGCCGGCACCTGGTCGGTGGCCAAGGAGCTGGATGAAGCGCAGGAGTGGATCTATGACCAGCAGGGGCCGAAGAAGGTAGCGATTTTGGGTGCTGGTGGCATCGGCAAGCAGCTCATTGCCCTGCTCAAGCCCTTTGGGGTGTACATCACCGCCGTGAATCGCTCTGGGCGCCCCGTGGAGGGCGCCGATGAGGTGGTTGCCATGGCTGATGCCGCACACGTGTGGGGCGAGGCCGATGTTATTTTCTGCATCCTGCCCGCCACGCAGGAAACGGAGGGGCTAATCGATGCCGCAAAGTTCCGCGCCATGAAACCGTCCTCGCTGTTTATCAACGTCGGGCGCGGCAGCACCGTGGTTACCGATGACCTCGTGGATGCCCTGCGCGAGGGTGAAATCGCCGGGGCCGGCTTGGAAGTTGTGGACCCAGAGCCGCTTCCCGATGGCCACCCGTTGCTCTCCCTGCCCAATTGCACCATGACCCCGCACATCGGGGCAACAAAGCACGTGGCGCAGTACCACATGGGCGATATTTTTAATGCCAATGCCGCCGCGTGGGATAAGGGTGAGCCCATGCCCACCCAGGTAGATCCGGAGGCGGGATACTAGAAAGCTTAAGAGCCACGGACAGCGAAGCCTGGGTGCGTCGTGTGTGTACCGAAGAAAGGACGTACCGCCCACTGTCCGTGGCAAGTGAAATTAAAAGTTCAATGTGTTGAACTACTGCTAATTTAACACTTATCCAAGGGCAACACAAGCACGATTATTAAGATGGTGGACATGCACCTAGAAGAACTCCCTACCCGCAGCCAGGACTACCTCAAAGTTCTGTGGGACTTATCGGAGCATTCCGGCGGCGCCCCAGTGGGGCTGAAGGATGTGGCGGGGCGCCTGGATCAAAAGGTGCCTACTGCCTCAGAGGCGATTAAAAAGCTCGCCGCTCAAGGGCTGGTGGAGCATGAGCGCTATCAGGGCGTCTCATTGAGCCCTGCGGGCCGCGAGCTGGCGATGCAGATGGTGCGCCGCCACCGGCTTTTAGAAACCTTCTTGGTAGAGACCCTGGACTATTCCTGGGACGAGGTGCACGAGGACGCTGATCGCCTCGAGCACGCCTGCTCCGATCGCTTTATTGGCCGCATCGATGCGCTGCTGGGATCCCCCGACCGCGATCCGCACGGCGATCCCATTCCCGATATTGGCGGCGGGATCGAGGATCTTGGCACGCTCACGCTCGCCAGCGCCCCGCTCGATGCGCCCGTGACCGTGGAGCGCGTCTGCGATGAGGATCCTGGCCTATTGCGCTACCTCGACCGCTTTGGGGTGGAGCTGGGCAATGAGCTGCGCGTAAGCGATAGCGTGGCCGGCTTATTGACGGTGCAGACCAAAGGCGGCGAGATGTCGCTGGCGGAGGTGGCCGCCCGCGAGATCACAGTCCGCCTGTCCTCGTCTAATTAACGCGCGGCGCAGCAACGCAGTGCTGCGCCGCGCCGTGCGACGCCATGCCGCGCCGCACGTTAGGAAATCGCCTTATAGGCCGTCATGCTGGCGAGGTAAAAGACGCCGGCCACAATGGCGATGGTGCCGCCGGCCGAAAGGCTTAAGTGCGCGGCGATAAAAAGCCCGGCGACCGCGATGGTGATACCAATGATGCCCGCCCCGATAAGCAGCGCCTCTGGGCGCGATACCCACGGGCGCAGGCCCGCGGCCGGGGCCACGAGTAGGGCAATGGACAAGATGGTGCCGACGGCGGGGATGACGGCGGCCATCGTCAAGCAGATAAGGCCGAGCGTCAGGGCATCGTAAAGCCCGCTATGCGGGGACGTGCTGGGGTCGAAATAGGCCTGGAAGAGGCGGCGCCGGCAGGCCAATACCGCCAGCAAACAGATAATGACAAGGCCAGCCGCGACGGCGACATCGCGGTGGTTGACCGTGGTGAGCGAGCCCACCAGGAAGCTATCGACGTGCAGCGGCAGCGGCTGAAACCAGCGCAGTAGCAAAATGCCCAGCGCAAAGCCCAGGGTGAGCGTGGTGCCCGCCGCAGCGGTAGAGGATACGCCATGCACCTTACCCAGGTAATGCATGAAAATCGCCAGCGGAATGCAGACCGCCACGGAGCCGAGCATGAGCCCATCGCTTAAGTTGGCGCCCACCGCATTGGCCACGACGACGCCGATGACCGCGCCGGGAAAGGTGCCGTGGGAGAGGCTTTCGGCAAAAAAGACGCGGTTGCCTAGCACCATGAGCGTGCCCACCAGCCCGGAGAGGCAACCCACCGCGATGGCTTCGAAGAATGGCAATGTTAAGACACCCATATGCGCCTGCCTAAAAGTGCGAGCGGAACGGTCAGGGAAAGCGACAGCGCGACGATGGCCTGCGGGGAAATCTGGTGGGAGGTTACCGAAAGCATGAGCCACAGGCCTACGCATACGGCTAGCACCGCGCCGACCAGCGCCCACAGGAGCATCTGCACCGGGGTACTGGCTAAGACGCGCCCGACCAGGCCTGGTACCACGACGAAACCCAAGACGAGCAACACGCCGATGGCGGAGCTCGCGGCGACGACGATAAGGCCCACCGCTACGTTGGCGATGACATCGACTAGCCCCACGCGGATGCCGGTGGCGTGCGCTGATTCGCGGTCAAAGGCTACGGCGACTTGCGAGCGCCAGGTGGCCAGGATGAGCAGGGCGGCAACCGCACACAAGATGATCGAGGGGATCATGCGGTCAGTGGTGATATCGAGCAGGCGGCCAAACATAAGGGCCTCCAGCTGGCCGGAGCGATCCCCCACGGCGAGGCTGATGACCACGCCGATGCCATACATCAAGGTCAGTACCACCGCGGTGCCGGACTCATGATCGTGGCCATCGCCGCCGGAATTAAGGCGCGCCAAAATAAGCACCGCGATGCCTGCAGCAGCGGCGGCACCGGGCAAGATGCCGGGAAACCCCGCCACGGCCAGGCCAATGACGATGCCCGGGAATACCGAGTGGACCAGCGCCTCGACGCTAAATTCCATGCGGCGCAGGTTGACCACCACGCTGACTATCGCGCCGGTCAAGGCCACGCACAGCAAAAAGAGGGCCGCGCGCTGCATATAAGGAGCAGTAAGCAGAAGCGTCACATCTCCCCCTGAAATACCGACGTGGCCTCCAGGTAGCGCTCGACGGCATCCTCGGTATCAAGGACCTCGCTGTGGCCGTCCACGATGAGCATTCCGGCATCGCAGGCGCGCTGCGCCAAAATGGGATCGTGGGTGGAAATGAGCAGGGCAACCCCGCTTTCCTTAAGCTTGGCGATGATCCCTAAAAGCACCTGCCTGCTATCCTGATCAAGGCCATTGAAAGGCTCGTCCATGAGCACGAGGTCAGGGTGCGAGGCGAGCGCGCGGGCGATGAATATGCGTTGGCGCTGCCCGCCCGATAGCTTGTCCCAGCGCGTCTTCGCCTTATCCGTCATGCCGACGAGTTCCAGCGCTTGCGTTATTTGCGGGTGCAGGCGGCGCATGCTGCCCATGCGCTCCCACCACGAGGCCTTATTGAGCAGGCCCATTTCCACGACCCGGCCAGCGGTGACGGGGAAAGTGGGATCGCAGGTGTGGTGCTGGGGAACATATCCCAGCGTCGCCGTGCGCTCGTGCTCGCCGCGCAGCGTCGCAAGGCCAGCGATGGCCTTTAAGAGCGTGGACTTACCGGCACCATTAGCCCCCAGCAGCGCGATGGCCTCACCTTCGTGGATGGTTAAGGAGACATTGTCCACGATGGTGGTGGTGCCATAGCCACAGGAGGCATGGGAAAGCTTTAGAAGCGGTGCACTCATTATGCGTTATCCAGGCTGTCTGGCAGATCGGCCGCTTCACCGTCCCAGGCTTTTACCAGGGTAGTGACGTTGTGGATGATGGAGCCGATGTAGGTGGCGCCGTCGCTATTCGGCACGCCCAAGGAATCGCCGTACAAGGCGTCTTCATCCGTAATGGCCTTGACACCTGCGGCGCGGGCGATGGCTTCGATGGACTTAGAGTTATTGGAGTTTTCCGCGAAGATGGCCTTGGCACCGGAATCGCGGACCTCCTTGGCGGCATCCTCGATGTGCGAGGAAGTAGCATCCTGTTGGTTATTGAAGTCCGTGAGCGCGGATCCGATGAACTCCACGTCATAGTCGTTGGAGAAGTAGCCGAAGGCATCGTGCGATGAAAAGAGCACGCGGTCCTGCTCAGGGACGGTCTCTAAGGACTCGGTGACCCATTTATCCAGCTCGTCGAGCTGCTTGGTGTATTTTTCACCGACTTCCTTCACGGATGGTTCCTTATCGGCCAAGGCATCCACGATGTTTTGTACCTGGATTTTGGCGTTCTTGGGGGAGGTCCATACGTGTGGGTCGTGGGTGAATTCCGGTTCCTCGCCGTCCTCGCCGGGGAAGGGCCACGGGCGAAGGTCTACCTTGTGGTTGGAATCGTCATCGCCTGCAGTGACGATGGTCTCGCCGTCGAAGCCGGAGGACTCCACGGCGTTATCGAGGAAGTGCTCGA
Source organism: Corynebacterium tuingiense (assembly GCF_046718165.1). Lineage (NCBI taxonomy): Bacteria > Bacillati > Actinomycetota > Actinomycetes > Mycobacteriales > Corynebacteriaceae > Corynebacterium > Corynebacterium tuingiense. The sequence goes on along the minus strand of NZ_CP177101.1, from coordinate 1,850,458 downwards.
GGTCAACGCCGTTTTTAAAGAGGAAGTCCGCATCCGCCATGGCACTCATCTGCTGCGGGGTCATCTCATGCTCGTGCGCGCTGGCATTCGGTGCCAGCAGGCAGGTGAGATCGAGGGTGGTATCACCCCCTCCCTCGGTGGTCTCCTTGCCGCTGGAATCCACCTTGTGAAGCGTCATGCCACCCTGGGCAATCTGGGTGAGGTAATCGCAAATCTGCGTGGTGGTGGCGACGGCCTTGATGGTCTGATCGTCGCCCGAACCGGAGCCCGCGTTGGAACCGCTGCCGCCGTCATTCGTGCTGCAGGCGGCGAGGGCGAGCCCGCTCAGGGTCAACATCAGGCCCAGCTTGGCCACGTTCTTTTTCATGAGTGCTCCTTTTTCAGGCTGAAACTTATCAAACAAAGAATAAGCACACCCAATTAAAAGTTTCAAGGGTTTGAACAATAAGATTTGGTATTGTGAGGTTCACTGCACTTTCGGGCTAGGGTAGGGAAGTGGTTTTCTCTGCGCGGCCTGCCCAATTGAGGCAAAGCGTGAGATAAAAGGCGGGCAGCTGAAAAACTCGGGCAGGTACGTTACTCTGGTATGACATGAGCAACACTGAACGCGAAGAAGTTCTGTCCAAAGCCCGTGCTGCTAAGGATGTTGCGCCCATCGTGGCGCAGCTGTCCACGCCGCGTAAGAATGAAATCTTGCAGCGCGCAGCCGAAAATCTTATTGCCCACACCGATGACATCCTTGCTGCCAACCAGCAGGACATTGAGGCAGGCCGCGAACGCGGCATGTCCGATTCCCTGATTGACCGCCTGACCTTGGACGCTGCCCGCGTCGAGGGCATTGCCGATGGCCTGCGCCAGGTCGCTGGCCTGCAAGACCCGGTAGGCGAGATCCTGCAGGGCCGCACCATGGATAACGGCATCCAGATGAAGCAGGTGCGCGTCCCGCTCGGTGTGATGGGCATGGTCTACGAGGCCCGCCCGAATGTCACCGTGGATGCCTTCGGCCTCGCTTTGAAATCCGGCAACGTGCCGCTGCTGCGCGGTTCCAAGTCCGCGCGCAACTCCAATACCAAGCTGGTGGAGCTCCTGCAGGACACCCTTGCAGAGTTTGATCTGCCGCGCGAGGTAGTCCAGCTCCTGCCCTGTGAGACCCACGATTCCGTCCAGGACTTGATTACCGCCCGCGGCTTGGTGGACCTAGTCATTCCCCGTGGCGGTGCCAAGCTCATCGAGGCTGTAGTTACCGGCGCTACCGTTCCGGCCATCGAGACCGGTACCGGCAACTGCCACTTCTACATCGATGCTTCGGCCGATATGGACAAGGCCATCGACATGGTCATCAACGGCAAGACCCGCCGCACCTCTGTCTGCAACTCCACCGAGTGCGTGCTTATTGATGCCGCGCTTGATGATGCCACCAAGCTGCGTATCGTCCGCGCCCTCCAGGACGCAGACGTCACCGTCCACGGTGATGTAGACGAGCTCGAGGGCTTCGGCGCCACGGACGTTGTTCAGGCTACCGAGGAGGACTGGCGCGAAGAGTCGCTGTCCATGGATATCTGTGCGAAGGTGGTCGACGGCGTTGACGCTGCCATCGCCCACATCGCGGAATTTACCACCGGCCATACCGAGGGCATCGCCGCCCAGGATGCGGACGTCTTGGTCAAGTTCGGCAACGAGGTTGATGCCGCAGCCGTCATGCTGAATGCCTCCACTGCCTTCACCGATGGCGAGGTCTACGGCATGGGTGCAGAAATCGGTATTTCTACCCAGAAGCTGCACGCTCGTGGCCCAATGGCCCTGCCGGAGCTGACCTCCTCCAAGTGGGTCCTCCAAGGCACCGGTCACGTACGCCCATAAGAACGTGCGCCTTTTTCCTCTCTCTCGCGCCGCCGCTGGCTTTGTAGCTATCTCCGCCACGGCGGCGCTTGGCATGTCTGTGCTCACACCTGTCGCGGCAGCGGGGGAGACTCATCCGCCGGCCGAGACCTGCCCCGACTATGTATTCCTTGCCGCGCGCGGCTCGGACCAAAATGAGGAACACGGGGAGTACTTCGGCCCGCAGCGCTATTCGGACTAGGGCGCGGAATCCAATGGCTATGAAGGTCCCAACCTCGCAGCGCTCTTCCACCTGGTAGAACAACGCCACCCCGGAACCATGGATAATGCTTACGTGCTGGCGTTGGATGCGGATGCATATCCGGCCTCTATGAACCTTCCACCGTTGGCCCAAGAGGGCGAAAACCTGGGCCTGCTGCAGCTGATGCGCCGCTTGGGCGGGGTGCTGCTGGAACACCCCTTGCACGAGCTGGTCTATCAGGTCACCGTCGGCTTTGTGCAGAGCCTGCGCAGCGGCATGAATAACGCGCCGCGCGTGGTGGAGAAGTACGAAGAGGAAACCGGCTGCAGCCCGCGCTATATCACCGCTGGGTATTCGCAGGGAGCCATTATCGCCACCAGCGCGGAGCGCTACCTCGCGTCCCAGGACAAGCTTGCCGGGGCGATCTACCTGGGCAATCCCTTGCGGCGTCCCGACGGCATGGCCGGGCCGATTCCGCGATATCTCATTCCTCACAGCGCCGCACTGTCGGCCGATCGCCGGATCGATTACTGCCTTGCCGGCGACTTCGTCTGCGACCTCAACCTGCGCAATGCCAAAGACACCCTGGCCACCAAGGCCGCCCACCACGCCTCGTATTTCCGCGATAGTGAGGGCGATGCGGCAGTGGAACAGGACAATGCCCGCGTGGCCGATACCGTGGCTGGCTGGCTTAACTCCCCAGCAGGGTAGCGGCTATACTCTCCAGCCATGACTAATTCCCAGCGCATTGGGATCATGGGCGGCACCTTTGATCCAATCCACAATGGCCACTTGGTCGCCGCCAGCGAGGCGGCGCACCGCTTTGCCCTCGATACCGTAGTCTTTGTGCCCACCGGCCAACCGTGGCAGAAGGCCTCCCGCGAGGTCACCGCCGCGGAGCACCGGTATTTGATGACCATGGTGGCAACGGCCTCCAACCCGCGCTTTACCGTCTCCCGCGTGGACATCGACCGCAAGGGCCCTACCTATACCATCGATACCCTGCGGGATCTGCGCGAGCTTTTTCCGGACGCCGAGTTTTACTTCATCACCGGTGCGGATTCCCTGCAATCCATTATGAGCTGGCATAACTGGGAAGAGATGCTGGAAATGGCGCACTTCGTGGGCGTCACGCGCCCGGGCTACGAGCTGAGTACGGACATGCTGCCCGCCGGTTCGCGGGAGGATATCAACCTTATCGATATCCCGGCCATGGCCATTTCTTCCACGGATTGCCGCGAGCGGGCCGCCCAAAACCGCCCGGTGTGGTACCTGGTTCCGGATGGGGTGGTGCAATACATCACCAAAAATAACCTCTACTCGGCGCAGCCGGATAAACCTTTATAGTTCAAGTTTGGGCACAATCGCGCCGAACGTGCAAGAATAGACAGCTAAAAGACACTTCCTCACCAGACGCGAAAAGGGAATTTTTATACATTGTCTATTTCTGATCTCGCCCGCCGCATGGCGGCAACCGCGGCGCATGCCGCACAGGACAAGCTAGCAAGCAATATCGCAGCAATCGATGTCTCCGATGTCCTCGCCATCACCGAGGTTTTTGTGCTGGCTTCTGCCGATAACGAGCGCCAGGTCGGCTCCATCGTGGATGAGGTGGAGGACCAGATGACGGCTCAGGGCTTCGAGCCGCAGCGCCGCGAGGGCAACCGCGAAAACCGCTGGGTGCTGTTGGATTATGGCAATATCGTCATCCACGTGCAGCGCACGGACCAGCGGGAGCACTATGGGCTCGACCGCCTCTACCACGATTGCCCTTTGGTGGACATCGAGGGCATTGAGCCACCCGAGCGCCCCGGCGATTGGACCAACGGCATCAATCCGCGCACCGTGGATTCCATTGATGAGCTGCCATTGGCGCAAAAGGCCCCTGGCGAGGACGAGGAGCTTTAACCCCACCATGAGCCGCCGCCTGATTCTGATCCGCCACGGACAAACCACCTACAATGCCTCCGGCCGCATGCAGGGCCACTTGGACACTGAGCTTTCCGATGTCGGCTATGAGCAGGCCCGCGCCGCCGCCCGCCTGCTCCGGGATCAGGGCGTGGTAAAAATCGTCGCCTCCGACTTGCAGCGCGCGCGAGAAACCGCGCGGGTGGTGGCAGAATCGCTCGGCCTGGACTTTTCTACGGATCCCCGCCTGCGCGAGACCAATCTGGGGCAGTGGCAAGGCAAGAGCTCTGCCGAAGTGGATGTTGAATTTCCCGGCGCCCGTGCCATCTGGCGCCACGATCCCACCTGGGCGCCGCCAGAAGGCGAGTCCCGCGTAGATGTGGCGCGGCGCGCACGCCCGGTCGTCGACGAGCTCATGCAGGAATTTTCCGGCTGGGATGACGGCGCCGTGCTCATCGTCGCCCACGGTGGCGCCATCTCCGCGCTGACGTGCCACCTGTTGGGTCTGGATCACGGACAGTACGGCATTTTGTCCGGTCTGAAAAATACCCACTGGTCGCAACTGACCGCCCGCCCGGATTTCAATCCGGAAACCCCCGTGACCTCGCTGGAATTTACGCCGCAGACGGTGACGAGTGCGCAGTGGTACTTCGATGGCTGGAATATGGGTGGCGAGGTCACCGGTGATGGAGGGGCAGATACCTAGTGACCGTTCGCGTCATTACTGACTCCGCGGCCAGCCTGCCCCCAGAGATTGCTGAAGAACTCGATATCACCGTCATTGACCTGCACGTGATGGATAGCGAGGATAAGGGCGGAAAACTGCGCACCACTTCGGGCCTTTCCTCCCTCGAATTGGCCGCTGCCTACGGCCGGGAGATGGAAAAGGCACAGGATGATGGCGTCATCGCCATTCACCTGTCCAAGGAGCTTTCGTCCACGTGGTCGGCCGCGGTGGCCGCGGCTGGGGTTTTCCCCGATACGGTTCGCGTTATCGATTCCGGCTCTGCCGGCATGGTCATGGGCGCGGCGGCGATGGCGGCGGCCACCAAGGCAGCACAGGGCAAAGCGCTGGAAGAATGCCACGCGGCGGCGCTAGACAGCATCGAGCGCGCGGCTACCTGGGTGTACCTGCATTCCACGGAGGATATGCGCCGCTCAGGCCGCATGTCTGCCGCCACCGCCATGTTGTCCACCGCGCTTTTAGCCACCAAGCCGATTATGTCCATCGTGGACGGCAAACTGGAATTGGTGGGAAAAACCCGCACGCAGACAAAGGCTTTTACCAAGGTAGTAGAGATCATCGCCGCCCGCGCCGCCGGGGATCCAGCCTTCATCGCCATTCAACACAATCAGGCTAGCGAGGCGGCGGACGAGCTGCAGGGCCTCTTGCGCGATGCCCTGCCAGAAGGCACGTCCTTTATCACTACGCCCTTAACCGAGGTGCTCGCCGTGCACGCTGGACCCTCCGCCATTGGGGTATTTGCGGTATTTAGCTCCTAGGCCCTCGCACGCACGGGCGAAGCCCGACGGCCTGTGCGCCCCCGATTGTGGATAACCACCCCGCCAGGACCCGTTTGGTTGCTTCCTACAACGACTTATCCACAGCGCCTCCGCCCACGTTCTCGCACCGCACGCGGCGGCTTCCTAGCCTGTGGGCTATGGCGGCACCCAAAATCAGCGAACGACTCCGCGAATTTACCCAACCCACCGGCGAGGAAGAACTCCTCCACGTCGATTACCCGCGCCCGCGCGTGCGCATCAGCCGCTGGCAGGCCTGCGCGGTAGCCATCATTGTGGTGGTGGGCGTCATTATCTGGCTGGGCCTTAGTACCCGCAATTCGGATGAGTCCGGCATGCCCGAACCCGCGGCGATGGGCAGTACCACCGCCGAGCCTAGCGCGGAGGCGAGCGAAATCGTCGTATCCGTCGTCGGCGAAGTTGCAGCGCCCGGCCTGAAGACCCTCGAGCCTGGTGCCCGCGTCGCCGATGCCCTCGCGGCCGCCACGCCCTTGCCGGAGGCGGAGACCATGACGCTCAACCAAGCGCAGCGGCTTGCCGATGGCCAGCAGCTCCACATCCTGCCCCAAGGTGCTCCGCCCGACCCCGCGCTTGCCGATGCCCCCACCGCCGCACCCGCCGGCGGCGATAAAGTCAGTCTCAATTCCGCGACCGCCGCCGAACTCATGGATCTCAACGGGGTAGGGGAGGTCACCGCGGAAGCCATCGTCTCCTTCCGCGAAGAGCGCGGGGGTTTTAAGGACGTCGAGGAACTCCTCGAGGTCAGTGGGATTGGCCCTGCCAAGTTTGCCAAGCTCAAAGATAACGTGCAGCTGTAGACGTAAGAGGCCACGCCGCGATGAAAGAACTCCGCTTGCTTCCCGGCGCCCTGACCGCGTGGGTGGCGGTCATCGCGGTGCTGGTTTTCGGGCAGGGGTGGGCCGTCACGTGCATCGGCAGTGTCGTAGGAATATGCCTGCTCGCCCGGCACTGGGGCCAAGCCATCTTTTGCGGCGTGATTGCCAGCGCCGCCGCCTTCGTAGCAGGCGTGCGACAGGCGCGTGCGGCCGCCTTTGACTTCGGCCGCGAGATTACCGGCCGCGTGGTCACCGCGCCGACCCAAACGAGCACCGGCGGCTGGCTCATCCGGCTCGATGTCCCAGGCTACCCCGCGCAGCTTCCGGTCTTTAGCCCCGAACCACTGAGCGCACCCGTCGGAACGCAGGTCACGGCAGCGATTCAGCTTTCCGAGTCCGACCAACCCGGAGTCGGGACCGTTATAGCCAACGCCTCCCACTTGAGCATCGCCGCGCCACCTTCGGGCGTGGCCGGCTGGGCCGCACGGGTGGCCGATAACTTCCGAGCGGTCGTACTAGAGGCGGTAGGCCCGAGCAGCCAGGGGCTCATCCCAGGCATGGTGCTTGGTGATACCTCCCTGCAAAGCCCCGCGGACCGCGAACTCTACATCGATACCGGGCTATCGCACCTCAGCGCTGTATCCGGTGCCAATGTGGCCATCGTCTGTTCCTTTGCCGCCATCGTCTGCGCTGCGTGTGCGGCCGGACCGCGCACTAGGGTGGCGGTGTCCTTGGCCGCGCTAGCCACCTATGTCGTCTTGGTGGGCCTTGAACCATCGGTACAGCGCGCGGCCGTCGCCGGGGTAGTAGGTCTGCTAGCGGTGCTGCACTCTTCCACCATGGAACCCATCCACGCGCTCAGCCTCGGCATCCTCACCCTCCTTTTTGTGGATTCGGACCTCGCGGTGCACTTTGGCTTCGCGCTATCGTGCGCGGCGACTTTCGGCATCGTCATGCTGAGCCCGCTCATCTATTCCCAGCTCGCGGTCACCGGCTGGCCCGCCATCTTCCTGCGCGCTATCGCGGTGGCGATTGCCGCCGATGTCCTCACCCTGCCGCTTATCGCGCTAATGTCCGGCGAGGTATCCGTTGTCTCGGTTCTCGCCAATGTCTTAGTAGCGCCCGCCACCGCACCCATTACAGTGGTGGGGCTGCTTGCGGCCATCGCCGCGCAGCTAGGCCCCTTGAGCATCGTCGCCGCGGGGCTATTGAAACTCATCGAACCCGCGTCGTGGTGGATCAATACCATCGCCCACGGCGTGGCCAGCCTGCCCGTGGTCACCATCACCGCCCACCCGCTCTTTACGCTCCTGGGATACGGATGGGTCATCGCCGGGCTGCTCTATCACCGGCCATGGCTGACCTTGGCGGGGGTTATCGCTTGTCTGGGTGTGCTTGCCGCCTAGCGCTAAAATGATGGGCATGCCTCCTGTACACCTCATTCTCGGCGACGATGAATTCCTCACCGAACGCGCCCGCCACACCATCCACAAGGCCGCGGCCGAAGGCGAGGCCACCCGCCCTGAATTGATGACGCTCAAGGCCTCCGAGGTATCCGAGGGCGAAATCTTAGAGGCCACCAGCCCGTCGCTGTTTGGCGATAACCGCGTCATCGTCATCACGGATTGCGAACGCGCCGGGAAAGAAGTAGTCGATATCATCCTGCGCGCCTGCGCCAATCCCGCGCTGGGCATGACCATGGTGGTGGTCTATTCCGTGGCCGCGAAGACGCTGAAGAAAAAGAAGAAGGCGCCCGAGCTGGTGGCGAAGCTGCGCAAGATTGCGGAGGTGCACGAAGTCTTTTCGCTCTACCCCAATGAGCTGGGCCAGTGGGCCACCCGCGAGTTCGCCTCTCACGGCGTTCGCCCCACCCCGGATGTCGTGCACGCGGTACTCGACGGCGTCGGCTCCGACCTCCGCGAGCTTGCCTCCGCCATCTCCCAGCTCGTGGCCGATACTGGTGGAAACGTGACGCAGGAAGCGGTGCGTAATTATTACGTCGGCGTGGCCGAGGTAGCCAATTGGGACATTGCCGATGCCGCCGTCGCCGGCCGCGTTGAGGCCGCCGTCTCTACCTGCCGGCGCGCCCTCCAACTCGGCGCCAGCCCCGTGGCCATCGCCGCGGCCTTGGCCAATAAGGTGGGTGCCATCGCGCGCCTGTATTCCGCCCGCGGGGACCAGTACACACTTGCCAGCCAAACCGGGCTTGCCCCGTACGTTGTAAAAATGACCCAACCGGTAGCCAGGCGCTGGACTGCCGATGACATCACCGCCGCCGTCATCCTCGTCTCTGAACTGGATGCCGCCGTTAAAGGCCAAGGTGGCGAGCCCGAATTCGCCGTTGAGGCGGCCGTAAAACGAATCGCGGAATTGGCACGTTAAGCTAGAGTCCATGTCTGAGGAACAAGTGCAAGAATTCGCCGGCCGGCTCTTTGACATGGCGCGGGAAGGAAACCCGGAACTCCTGAACTATATTGACCAGGGCGTCAATATCAATCTGGTCAACCAAGAAGGCCAGTCTTTTCTCATGCTTGCCGCCTACCACGGCCACGCGGAACTCGTCACCGCGCTGGCGGGCGCCGGTGCCGACGTGAACTTGCTCAATGATCGCGGCCAATCGCCCCTGGCAGGTGCGATCTTCAAAAAAGAAGACGCGGTTATCGATGCCCTCCTAAACGCCGGCGCCTCCGCTACCGCCGGCCAGCCAACCGCCATCGATTCGGCCCGCATGTTTGGCCGCGAGGATCTGCTCAGCCGCTTGGAAGGCGAGTCCGCGCAGTGAGCTGGACTTCCTTTTTCACCATTCTCCTGATGAACCTAGTGGGCGTGGCCTCGCCAGGCCCAGATATCATCCTGGTCACCCGCTATGCCACCAAGTCGCGCCGCCACGCCATCGCTGCGGCCGCAGGCATTCAAATCGGCGTGTTGTTCTGGTGCGGTGCCACGGTCTTTGGCGCGGCCGCCCTTCTGACCGCCTTCCCCGGAATCTTAGGCGCGGTCCAGGCCATCGGCGGCAGCTTCCTCGTCTTCATGGGATGGCGGGCGCTGCGCAGCGGCCTCGAACAGCGCACCAACCCGCCCGTTGATTTGGAGGACGCCGAGGCCAAGCTGGGTCGGCTGCGCCATTCCTTCAAGATGGGGCTGGCAACGAACCTGTCCAACCCGAAGATCGTGTTGTTCCTCGCCGCCATGATCGCCCCGCAGCTGCCGGCATCCCCACCGTTGTGGTTGGCCATCGCCTTAACCCTGGCGCTGGCGCTATCGGCCTTCGCCTTCTTCCTCGTGGTGGCCACGGTGATTTCCACGAATGCGGTGCGCCGCAAGCTCATCGCCGCCGGTCCGTGGATCGATATCGGATCGGGCCTGTTCTTCATCATCGCCGGCGTCGCGCTCGTGGTCGCTGGTGTGCAGCAGCTCATGGCTTAAAGCCCAGGCAGGGTTTCAGGTTCGCCCACTGCCACCACATCCAGCGCCCACTGGATCCACCGCGCCACCGTCGAAGCCCGCCGCCTCGCCGTGCCAGCGCCCAAGCCGAGTCCTTGTATCCCCGCCGCAATCTCGTGTGTCTCCGCCACCTTCCCACGCCGCAGGCTCATTTCCAGCGCCTGCCGGAATACCCGCCGCGCCGCCAACGCGCGCAGCAGGGCAGCATTGCGCGCATCGCGCCGGGGCTGCGCGATGGCCTTGTCACCGCGAGGGGTGAGCTGATAGTGGTCATCGGCAAGCGCCAGCAGCCCGAGATAGCAGGCCGCATTGGCGTAATAGTCTGCCTGGCGCAGATGGAAGTCGTACTGCTCCGCGATTTCCTCCTTGCTCATCGGCTGCTGCGCGATGAGCTCCACCAGGTTAACCACGCGCTCGAAGCTATTGGCCTGTGGGAAGGGAATCCCTGCCGGCTCCGGCTCAGCATCGACGGAGCCAATAATGCCCAGCGCATCATCCACGCTGAGGTGCGAAGCGCTCAGGGCGTAGCGGGCGTGGTCTACCAGCGCGATGCTGCGAAAATCCGCGGGATCGCTGAAATCGTACCGATACAGGTGGAAAATCCCATTCGAGTAGACCAAAAACACGGGCACCACGGCTTTAGTTAGCCGCTGCTGGAAGCGCCGGTACGGAAAATACAATTGCCGGATATTGAAGTCTTCGGAGATGTGGTTTTTCGCCTCCACCAGCACCAAATGCTCGAGCGATTCGAAGCCGCCGTCGATTTCCATCTGCGCGCGCTCGACCTTGACTTCCAGCCCCAGATCCGGCACCGGAATCGTCATTTCCAGCGACGACATGCGCCCGGCGACGGTGGCCTGCAATGGTTCGCATCTCAAAAAGTGCTCAAGCATGCCGCTTGCCGATGCCACATTCAACGCCATCGATTCCGAGTTCACGCTTTCGATATCGAGGGTGTCAAGGCCCGCTGGCATGTCCAACGTGCGCACAGAACCTGGCCCGGCGTGGGTGGGGTCCGGGAACCGTTCGTACAGGTCCAACGGCCCGACGAAGTATTCGCTGCGGCTAACCGGAAGAATCCCCAGGCCCAGTTCCTTGAAAATCCACGGTCGAGAGGTAGAAAAATCGTGCTTGGCCATCAGCCGCGGTTCCCGGCCGGAAAGCTCCTTTAGCTCCTTGGCCGTGAGGTAGAAGTATCCGTTTTCTTCTAGCTCCTCGCCACACCCCGAGGCCATGATGCGCAGCCATCCCCAATCATCGAGGCCAAGCTTTTCGCCTTCTGGGACATCAAAAAGCGCGCGAAGTTCCCGCTGCTCTTGTGCGCCCGGTACTTTACTCATCGCCCACCTCGTAGTTGCGCACGAGCACTTCATCTACCTTGCCGCGGCGCGAACCCACGGAGTTGATGGCGCGGGTAGCCGCAACGGTGTCGATGGAAAAATCCGCGTAGAGGTCGCGGATGAACTCCGTGGCGGAATTAGAGAGGAGGAACTTCACCCCGCGGGCATCGAGGTCATCGCACACCGCCTTCAAGCGCTCTTGTTCCGCGCGGTCAAAACCGCCCTTTTGATAACCGGTAAAGGAACTGGTGACGTTGACCGGGTCATAAGGCGGATCGAAATAGACAAAGTCTCCTTCACTGGCACCTGCCACCGCCGCAGCGAAATCACCCTGCGTGAAGGCGATGTCATTGTCCCGAAAATACTGGTGGACCCCGCGCAGCGTTTCTGCATCACAAATTGTGGGGTTCTTATAACGGCCAAAAGGCGCATTGAATTGCCCCGCGGAATTTACCCGGTACAGGCCGTTATAGCAGGTCTTATTCAGATACAGCGTCCGCGCGGCGCGCTCTGTAGCAGAAAGCGCCGCGAACCGTTCCGCATCGCGGTCTACCGCGCGCAGCCGATAGAAAAAATCGGCGTCGTTCGGACAAGTCGACACCAAGCTAATCAGCTCGTCGACGCCTTCGCGCACTACCTCATATAAATTAATCAGCTCCGAGTTGAGGTCATTGACCCGCGCGGAGGCCGGAGTGAGCGAAAATAAAACTGCGCCGCCGCCGATGAAGGGTTCATAATAACGCCGCGGGGTCCCAGCGGGCAGGGCGGCGTGAATATGCGGCAGGAGCTGGCGTTTCCCGCCGGCCCATTTCACCAGAGGCTTGACGTTTTTCATTGGTCACCTATCTTAGCCGCCCATGCAGACACGAACACTATCACCCTTTCGAACATACAAGCCCATAAACTGGGTGCTCCAGTGCAAAAACCATGCGGGCAAGCTACCGCTTCAGTAGTTGTCTTAACGTCTGAGTTGGCGCCTGCTTTGCCGTCGTGGGCGGGGAATGTCGCTTTGGCATGCTGAAACTTCGGCGATTCGTAGTGGTTAGGGAAGCCTACCAAGGGTCGGTTTTTCTTGGTGGGGAGAAAGACTATAAGGTGAAGAAAATACCATATTTATGGGGTTGAATAGTTGGGTTTCTCACGGGTTGAATATCGTGAGGAAGAGGAGAGAGAGTATGCCGCGCATTTCAGAGATCCGAGTCGCAGCACTGCGACTCGTTATTGACCACGGTTATGACGGGTTCACTATGGAAGAGCTCGCGCACGACGTCGGGATATCTCGGCGCACCCTCTTTAACTACGTCAAGGACAAGGAGTCAGCGGTACTCGGCCCAGAAGTTTCGGAAAAGTTCGACCAGCAATTGCAAAACTTCGCCGCTGGCCTGCCCACCGGTAGCCTGCGGGAGGATTCTGCAGTCATGGCAAACACAGAATTTGAGCACGCTGTGGGCAACGATCATTTCCCGGAAATTTCCCAATTGACCGCCCGGGCGCTCTCCCAGGATGAGAAATTATTGTCCATGTACTGGCGCCGAAACGAGCGCGTCATGATGCACATCCGCCGAGCATTGCAAGCCCGCGAGGGGTGGAGGGCCTCGGATCCCCGGCTCATCCCGGCGGTCAATATCATCCACACGCAGTTTCAAACCGCCATCCAGACTTTTGTGGAAACCCATGGCCGGACATCCTTGTCGGTGGCCTATGCAGATGCGGGCAAGATCTTCGAGGCCTACTTTGCCGATGATCTAGCCTAGATCCATCAGGTGCAATGAAAACGGCGCAATAAAAATCCCCCGAACAAGCCGCTGCACGCAGGCAGCGCTTTGTTCGGGGGGAGACAAGAAGGCTAGTTACTAGTCCATCTTGTTGAAGGCGGTGGCCAAACCGGACTTCTTGTTGGCAGCAGCGTTGCGGTGGAAGACGCCCTTGGAAACGGACTTATCCAGCGCACGGGAAGCAACGCGCAGCTGCTTTTCTGCTGCAGCCTTGTCGCCGGTCTCTACGGCTGCGTGGAACTTGCGGATCTCGGTGCGAACCGCGGAACGCACGCTCTTGTTGCGCTGACGAGACTTCTCGTTGGTCAGAACGCGCTTCTGCTTGGACTTGATATTTGCCATGAAAATACCTCTTGATAATCGAAAATGATTGATTCAGAAACAAACCCACCGGACGTGTCCCGCGATCCCCGCCAAGTGCGGGAACCGCTCGGCGCTGGTATTCGAAGAGCGAACCCAAGGCCCTGCCCGCCCCGACCAACGCGCCCGGAAAGTAAGTAACTCGCAAATAATAGCAGCGCAGCCGACCCTGATCCAAGTCCGCAGCCGCCAGGCCGCCGAATTAGGCCCAGTGGTACCGCGAACGCAGCCGGTTGGCGATTCTTTCGAACCTGCGTTCTGGAAAAAGAATACCCTGGCGGCGTACCTGTTCCTCGGAAACCTCCAATAAACGGTCCAGGCGCACCCAGCAATTGCGCCCGGAGGCGTCCCATTCGCCGCAACCGATTTCTAGCCAGGCATCGTCAAGCGCATGCTCCGGATTGGCGGAAATGAGCAGGCCCGTCACGGTGGTGCGGGTGCGCCCGACCACCAAGATGGCGCGCTCGCGGGGAGAGGACTGCTTGCCTTCCGAAGGCGTCCACACCCACACGACCTCGCCGGAATCGGCCTGGCCGTCCATATCGGGGGAGAAGAAGATGGAACGGGGGTGCGCCGCGGTGGCCTCGACCTGGATGGAGGCGGCCTTGCGCGGCTCGTGGCTTTGGGTGGATCTGTCCAGCCCTAACTGGGAGTTGATGCGGTTGAGGCCGGAGTCCACGGGCTCGCGCTCGCTGATTCCGAGCGCCTCGCGCAGACGGGTGAGCATGCCGGAATTCATGTCGACTATTGTAGACGTATGTCTGAAAACTTTGCGGCCACGACGTTTACGGATCCCGCCCGGATCCGTAACTTCTGCATTATTGCTCACATCGACCACGGAAAGTCGACGCTGGCAGACCGCATCCTGCAGCTATCTAAGGTGGTTGCGGAGCGCGATATGCGTGACCAGTTCCTCGATAACATGGATATCGAGCGCGAACGCGGCATTACTATTAAGGCGCAGAACGTGCGCCTGCCGTGGGTGCCGCAATCTGGGGCATCGGCAGGCGAGCAGATCGTCATGCAGATGATCGACACGCCCGGCCACGTGGACTTTACGTACGAAGTCTCCCGTGCGCTCGAGGCGTGTGAAGGCGCCATTCTGCTTGTCGATGCCGCTCAGGGCATCGAAGCCCAAACCCTCGCCAACCTGTACTTGGCGATGGAAAATGACCTGGAAATCATCCCAGTGCTCAATAAGATCGACCTGCCTGCGGCGGATCCGGATAAGTACGCGCTGGAAATCGCCAATATCATCGGCTGTGAGCCTGAGGAAGTGCTGAAGGTATCGGGCAAGACCGGCGAAGGCGTGGTTGAGCTGCTCGATAAGGTCTGCGAGTTGGTGCCGCCGCCGTCCTCGGAGTACGAGCCCGATGCGCCAGCGCGCGCGATGATTTTTGACTCCGTCTATGACACTTATCGTGGCGTGGTGACCTATATCCGCATGGTGGATGGTAAGCTCACCCCGCGCCAGAAGGTGACGATGATGTCCACCAACGTCAACCACGAGCTGCTGGAAATCGGCATCGTCTCGCCCACGATGCAGAAGTGTGAGGGCTTGGGCCCCGGCGAGGTGGGCTACCTGATTACCGGCGTGAAGGACGTGCGCGAGACCAAGGTGGGCGATACCGTCACCTGGTCCCACGGCGGCGCCGAGACCCCGCTGAAGGGCTACAAGGACCCTGACCCGATGGTCTATTCCGGGCTTTTCCCCATCTCCCAGGCCGATTTCCCCGACCTGCGAGATGCGCTAGAAAAGCTGCAGCTTAACGATGCCTCCTTGACTTTCGAGCCCGAGACCTCCGTCGCCCTGGGCTTTGGCTTCCGCTGTGGTTTCTTGGGCCTGCTGCACATGGAAATCACCCGCGACCGCCTGGAGCGCGAGTTCGGCCTCGACCTGATTTCTACCGCCCCGTCCGTGACCTACCGCGTGGTGGCAGAGGACGGCGAGGAAAGCTGGGTTCACAACCCCTCGGACTGGCCGGAAGGCAAGCTCAACGAGGTCTACGAGCCCATTGTCTCCATGACCGTCATCGTGCCCGAGCAGTTCGTCGGCCCGACCATGGAGCTCTGCCAATCCAAGCGCGGCCAGATGGGAGGGATGGATTACCTGTCTGAAGACCGCGTGGAGCTGCGCTACACCATGCCATTGGGCGAAATCATCTTCGACTTCTTCGACATGTTGAAATCCCGCACCAAGGGCTACGCCTCGCTCAACTACGAGGAGGCCGGCGAGCAGCAATCTGACCTCGTCAAGGTCGATATCCTCCTTAATGGTGACCCAGTGGATGCTTTCTCCGCCATCATCCACCGCGATTCCGCCCAGTGGTACGGCAATAAGATGACCAAGAAGCTAAAGGAACTGATTCCACGCCAGCAATTCGAGGTTCCCGTCCAGGCGGCCATTGGCACCAAGGTCATCGCCCGCGAAAACATCCGCGCCATGCGCAAGGACGTGCTGGCCAAGTGCTACGGCGGCGATATCTCGCGTAAGCGCAAGCTGCTGGAAAAGCAGAAGGCGGGTAAAAAGCGCATGAAGACCTTGGGCTCCGTGTCGGTGCCGCAGGAGGCCTTCGTGGCGGCGCTGTCGACGGACGCGGACGACTAGGCACTGGAAAGCGCAGCGTAATAGTACCTTAACTTTCAGTTAACAATCTTTGTGGCGTCGGCTGTGCAAAAGCGAGGTTGAGCTGCACATATAGGGCATTCCTGAGACTGGGAATGCCCTTTTTGAGTGTTTGCGGTTTATGGTTTCGCGGCGTTTAATTTCGATTCGAAAGCGACCGATGACTCTTCGGCGAGCCACAGCCACTTTCTCCCTCTTTGTTTCACTCGTTTAACTTAAGGCGGAAAATAAGATGAAGCTTCGCTCTCGCGCTGTGGCAGTGTGCGCCGCAGCCGCTGCTACGACCTCCTTGGTCCCCGGTATCGCACAGGCAGAAACCAAAACCCCCATCGACCACGTCGTGGTCATTTACTCCGAAAACATTTCCTTCGACCACTACTTCGGTACCTATCCGAACGCGCTCAATGACGAGACCGAAAAGCTGCAGGGAAGCGAGAAACCCGCCCCTAAGTTCACCGCCAAGGCCAACACCCCTAAAGCGGATAATCTCGAAAACAGCGGCAAGCTGAAGGACAATCCGAATTCCATCGATCCTTTTCGCATCTCGCCTGAACACGCCGTGACCACGGACCAGAACCACCACTACGCCGATGAGCAGGAAGCCTACAACGGCGGCAAGATGGACAAGTTCCCGGAGACGGTCTCCACGGACATCGATAAGTATGGCGAAGGCTCCTACGCCACTCCCGGCATGACCATGGGATACTACGACGGCAATACCGTGACCGGCATGTGGAACTACGCGCAGAACTTTGCGCTGAATGACAATAGCTTTTCCACCATCTTCGGCCCCTCCACCCCGGGCGCGCTGAACCTGATTTCCGGCACCGTTGCGGATGCCACCATGCACGACCCGGACACGGGCGACCAGCAGAAAATCGAGGATGGCAAGAACCACGCCTTGGCCGGCGTATCCGAGGACGGTTCTACCGCCACCGTGGTGGGCGACCCTGACCCGCTTTTCGATGACTGCTCCAACAACTCCTCCGCTGGTACCAACCAGGTCACCGCGATGCACTCCAAGAACATTGGTGACCAACTCAACGATAAGGACGTCACCTGGGGCTGGTTCCAAGGTGGATTCCGCCCCACCGATAAGGCAACGAAAGACTCCCGCGCCCGTTGCGGCTCTTCGCACACCACGCTGACCGGCCAGAATCAGACGGACTACAATCCGCACCACGAGCCGTTCCAGTACTACGCCTCTACCGCCAACCCGCACCACCTAGCTCCGTCCAGCGATGACATGATTGGCAAGACCGACCAGGCAAACCACCAGTACGACCTCGCGGACTTCGATACCGCCATCGAGCAGGGCAACCTGCCTTCCGTGTCCTTCCTTAAGGCCTCCAACTACCAGGATGGCCACGCCGGCTACTCCAACCCGCTAGATGAGCAGGCGTTTATCACTCACTACATCAACGAGCTGCAAAACTCCCCGGAGTGGGATTCCACCGCAGTCGTCATCGCTTATGACGATTCCGATGGCTGGTACGACCACAAGGCGCCGGAAATCCTCAACGGTTCCACTGATCCGCACCAGGACAAGGAAATCTGCACCGCCGCTGCCGCGAAGGTAGGCATCAAGGGCGATAAGAACGGCCAGTGCGGCCCCGGCACCCGCCAGCCCCTCTTGGTTGTCTCTCCCTACGCCAAGACCAACCACATCGATTCCACCTATACCGAGCAGACCTCGGTGACGAAGTTCATCCAGGACAACTGGGGCCTCGGCCGCTTGGGCGGAGATTCCTTCGATGACCGCGCGGGTGAGCTCACCGGTATGTTCGACTTCGCGGCTGCAGACAGGGCCCCGAAGCTCTTCCTCAATGAAACCGATGGCACCGTCGCGGAGGATTATGAATCCGTAGAGCGCGTGGATGACACCTCGCGCGCTGGCACCAACTTGAAGCCGGTTGTCGATGGCATGAATGACACCAAGGTCACCGAGCAGGGCGTTCCTGCCGTGACCACGATGGATAAGGCCCAGCAGCCGGATACCAACCACGCCGCATCCAGTTCCACCAAGGTGGGCATTATTGGTATTCTCGCCGCATTGGGCGTAGCCGCTGGCATCATCGGTTGGGTCATGAGTGGTCACCCCGGCTTGGATTTGAAAAACCTGCCTAAATTTCCGTTCTAATTGATGAAGATTTCCCGTTTCGCCACCGCATTCGTGCTCGCCGTTGGACTTTCCATCCCGCAAACGGGTGCCCAGGCCACGCTCAGTGGGCAGGGCAGCGAGCAGCCCACGCGCGAGCTCGCCGTGCGCGATGTGTATTCTTGCCCGGCACCTGAGGACGTGCAGGGCGAGGCGAAATGGAAGATCAATAACACTACCGGGCTTGCCCTCACGGTCTACGTTTCAGATGACAAGGGCAACGCTTATCAGGTCCTCGAGCGCGTCGGCACCCCTGCCGTGCGCGAATGGAATCCGCAGCTGGAGGATGGGACCTACCATCTGACCTGCGTATTCCACAACGATTCCGCTGTGGAGTCGGAGGATTTCACGGTGACGGGGTCCACGGTGAGAAATGCGCCCAAGATGGTTCCCATTACGGATCACGAGGTTGCCGCGGTTTCCATCAAGCAGGCTGAAGAGCAGGAAAAGCGCGTGCCGGAGTTGCAAAAGCGCGCCCATGCGCTTGCCGATGCCACTTCTTCCTCCCGCCCCGCCGCCCAAGCCGCCTACCTGGACTACCTGGAGTATTACCGCTCCTTCGACGATTCCAGCGCGGAGTGGCCGGGCCCGGAATTGGAGGGCTACGAAGACATCGAGCGCATCCTGTGGTCCAGCCGCCCGCCGAGCGATGCCGCCCGCCCCGCCGCCGAGCTTGCCGATGCCACCGACCAGACCGCCCACGCCCTCGACACCTCCCATTTCGCTATCCCCGCCCCGGATTATGGGCTGCGCGCGCATGAGGTGATGGAGGAGTTCGAACGTTTTGACCTGCGCGGCGAGCGCGATTTCGGCGCCCACGCCCTGCCTACCGCCCTGCGTGGAATCATAATGTCAACGCGGATGACGCTGGATCCCGTGCGCTCTTTGGTCGTGGATCGCGGCTTGGACACCGCGCCCATCTACGATCAGCTCGCAGACTTAGACTCCCTTGCTGAGGAATTCGACGATAAATACGGTGGTACGCCGAGCGTGGCTTTTGAGGACTGGTCGCAGGAGGATCGCTTGCGTTTGCAGGCGGGCGTCGCCAAGGCGAATGAGCTGCTCGCCCCAGTTGCCACCATGACCGTTATTCGGAGGATGAGCTAGTGCCGTGCCCGTTTAACTTTTCCCGCCGCTCTTTTCTGTCTGGCCTCGCCGCCTCCGCGGCCGCAGGCGCAGCTGACCCCGGAGCAGAGGCGCAGTCCACCTCGCTTCCACTGGAATCCGCCGATTCCTTGGATCAGCCGGGCGCGCTAGATTTTCACGGCGAACACCAGCAAGGCATCATAAATCCCCCGCAGAAATACTCGGAAATCGTGGCTTTGGACGTGCAGGTCAAGACAAAAGCCCGTTTGGACAAGCTCCTGCGTACGCTAAGTGAAAGGGCACGCTTCTTAACCGCAGGTGGCACTCCCGCGCCCGATGGCATTGCTTACCCGGCGATGGATTCGGGCGAGTTGGGCCCTGAACTTCCAGCCGATCATTTATCTATCACCCTCGCTGTGGGCGATTCGCTTTTCGATGACCGCTTCGGCCTTGCCTCCCACAAGCCCGCCCACTTGCGCGCGATGGAAGCGTTTGCAGATGACTCCCTGCAAGAAGAAATGTGCCACGGCGACCTCGCTTTACAGATTTGCGCCGATGAACGCGATACCGTTCTCCACGCGCTGCGCGATATATTGCGCCATACCCGCGGCGATGTGGCGGTGCGCTGGCGGCAGAATGGTTACATGAATTCCCCGCGGCCATCGGGCACGCAGCGCAATCATTTGGGGTTTAAGGATGGCATCGTCAATCCCAGCCCCGATGATTATGATTCGCTTGTGTGGGCCGGTTCGGATGAACCCGATTGGGCTGCGGGCGGTAGCTATATGGCGGTGCGGCTTATTGCCATGTACACCGAGTTTTGGGATCGCATTTCCATCGCCGAGCAGGAGCAAATCTTCGGCCGCGACCGCGTAACCGGCGGCCCGCTATCGGGCGGCGATGAGCACGCCGAACCGGATTACCTCGATGATGCCACCGGTGATGTCATTCCCACCGATGCCCACATCCGCTTGGCCAATCCTCGCACCCCAGAAACCGCTGACCAGTTGATGCTGCGCCGCGCTTATAACTACGACAATGGCGTGCGCGATAATGGCACCCTCGACGTGGGGCTGGTGTTTATCTCCTTCCAACAGGACTTGGAGCGACAATTCATTACGGTGCAAAAACGCCTCGAGGGCGAACCGCTGGCGGACTATATCCGCCCCTACGGCGGCGGCTACTTCTACGCACTTCCCGGCGTTACCGACGACTCCGATTACTTCGGCCGCAGCCTCCTCGAGGCCTAAAAGCCCGCTGCCCAGCTAATCTCTGGGCAACCACGCATTTTGCTTCCACCGCAGTGCAAAGGGCGTGGCATTGCCTCGATCTAGCGAGAAGGCACGCCAAATTGCACCGCCAGCACGCAGGGCCCACGACACACCAAAACGTACCCTGCTCGCGACGCCCCAGACCACACCGCAGGTTCACAGGTCTCACGGCGCGCCAAACCGGCAACCGCTGGACCAGCGATTGCTAATAGAGGTGGCAAGTTGAAAAGCGACGGCAGGCGGAGCGCAGCTTTCCAGGCGAGTGCAGAATCACTCCGGCTCCAGATCAGTGGCGCCAGTCTAAGGGAGCACCTAGCTGGGCGGCGAGGCCCAGGGTGGTAGCCATTCGATGCGGCCGCGGTGGCGATGCAGGCGACCGCGCACCGGTGGGGCGTGCGGGTCATCGTCATTGACGCCGTTGTGGTAGGGGCAAGCAATGGTCAGGTTATCCATATTAGTCTCGCCGCCGTGCTTCCACGCTTGGAGATGGTGGACCTGGCATTTATCGGCTGGGTAATTGCACTCCGCCCACGGGCAGGAGGGGTTTTCGGCAGCGGCCATCAGCCGCTGCTTTTCGGAGGCGAACCGCGAGGTTCTATAGAGGTTGACCGGGCCCTCGAAAGGATGAATGAGGGTGACAAGTCCAACCTCGGCAAGCTTTTTCTCCACCAGCTTGGCCCCGGAAATTTCGGCACCGTTGGTCATCTGCAGCGTGACCTCTTCGCCGCCACCATTTAATATCTCATCCAGCTCATCGAGGTGGATGACGATATTGGTGCTAGCCACCGGGCGCGTGGCACCACCGCGGAAGAAGATGCGGTCGACGG
The DNA here is from genome assembly GCF_046718165.1 of Corynebacterium tuingiense. Lineage (NCBI taxonomy): Bacteria > Bacillati > Actinomycetota > Actinomycetes > Mycobacteriales > Corynebacteriaceae > Corynebacterium > Corynebacterium tuingiense. The sequence goes on along the minus strand of NZ_CP177101.1, from coordinate 1,829,226 downwards.
CCTCGAGCGGGGAATCCTCCCCAATGGTGGAGTGCAGGTCGGCTATGAAATCGGAATCGCCCGTAATAGACAGTGTGGAGGGCCCGCCCTTGCGCCGGGTCATGCGCACCCCGCGCTGGGGCTGGCGGGGAGGATACATCTCCTTGAGCCGGGTGCGCGCCAGCTTGTCGATGTCCCGCGACGTCGCACACAACTCCGCCCGCAGCGCCCAAGCGTCTCGCTTAGTCTTGGTGCGGGAGACGTATTTTTCAATCAGCTTGAGCGTGGTTAAGCAGTGCTTGGTTTCCCGGCACGTGCGCTGGCGGCGGGTGAAGGAGGTAGGGCCGAAGTAGGCATCGGCAAGCAGCAGCAATTCGCGCGATTCTTGCCGGGAAATGCCGAGCCGCCGCAGGTCCGTCTCGGCAAGGCCGAATACCTCGCCGAGAAGCTCCATCGGCGAGGTTAATTGTCGGGCGTAGTCCTGCAAGCGGGTCATGCCTGCGAGGTTAAGCCACCGTCCACCCACGCGAAAGCCCGCTCCGCCTCGCCTGTGGATAACTCGCCCCACGCGTCACACCTGTCGCCTCGCCGCCCATTCACCCTGTGGATAACCTGCGGTATTGTCGAATATGACAGCGAGTAAAGGAGCCTACATGACTGATCCCACGAAAATTGTCCGCCCCAACCACCCCGGCCGTAAGTCCGCGCCGCGCCAAGCGCAGGAGTTGCCGCCGCTGCCGGTGACAAGGGCGCGCATCGGCAAGCAGCCGGCGACGGAGATTTTCCAGGACATGGGCGAAAACATGGTGGAGGACCTGCAAGAAATTCGCCGCGATTTGCACCGCCACCCGGAAATCGGGCTGGACCTGCCGCGCACCCAGAAAAAGGTTCTTGAAGCGCTCGAGGGACTGCCACTCGAGATCCATGTGGGGCAGGATCTTAGCTCCGTGGTGGCGGTGCTGCGCGGTGGCAAGCGCGGCGAGCGGCCGGTATCGGTGCTGCTGCGCGCGGACATGGACGCGCTGGAGGTGCATGAGCAGACCGGCAGCCCCTTTGCGTCGATTAATGAGTACATGCACGCCTGCGGCCATGACCTGCATACTGCGGGGCTGATTGGGGCGGCGCGCATGCTGTGTGAGCACCGCGAGGAGCTGCATGGCGATGTCACCTTTATGTTCCAGCCCGGCGAGGAAGGTCCGGGCGGTGCCCAACCGATGATCGAGGAGGGCGTGCTCGATGCCGCTGGCCGACGCCCAATCGCCGCCTACGGCCTGCACGTGGGCCCGCAGGATCGGGGCACGTTCCACTATGTTCCCGGGCCGATGATGGCAAGCTCGTCCAACCTAACCATTACGGTGCTGGGCAAGGGCGGGCACGGGTCCCGCCCGCACGATGCTATCGACCCCGTCGCGGCGCTGGCGGAAATCCAGATGGCGCTGCAGACCGCGCTCACGCGCCGCTTCGACGCGCTGGAGCCCATCGTGATCACCGTGACCAACCTATGGGCGGGCAATGGTGCGTATAACGCCATTCCGGATCGCGCGGCGCTGGGGGCGACGGTGCGCGTGCTTCGCGACGAAAAGATCGACGCCGTCCGCCAAATGATTACCGAGGTCTCCAGCTCGGTGGCCGCCTCGCACCGGTGCACCGCGCAGGTGGATTTCGAGGTGTTGTATCCCACGACGAAGACAAACCCGCGGGAGAATCAATTCGCCGCTACGCTGTGGGGGCAGATGTTTGGCGCGGAAAACATGCAGCCTTTCGAGGCCCCGATGATGGCCTCCGAGGACTTCGGCTATGTCCTTTCGCAGGTGCCGGGCACGTTTATGTGGATGGGTACGGCCAACCCTTCGACACCCGAAAACCAGCGCGAGTGGAACCACTCGCCGATGATGCGTTTCGACGACTCCGTGCTCGGTATGCAGGCGGCAGCGCTCGCCGCCGTGGCTTTCGAGCGCCTAGCCACCGAAAACGAGCACCCTTCCGCGCAGACCAAGGCCATGCGCGAGGCCGCCGGCGTGCAGAAGTAATTCATCCCTGTGAACTGCGCGGCGCCAGAGTAGTGGGCAGGTCGCTGGAGGTGCCGTGCTCGGCGGCTAAGGCCGTCGGATAAAGGCAGAGGCAAGGCCGATGAGCGCGATGGCGCCGACAATGACCGAGGCCACCGGCCAGTATTGCGGGAAGTACTTGAGTGTATAGCCAAAGACCTGACCGTCATCGAAGTGCCGTGCCAAAGCGAAAGGCATCCACCACAGCTTGCTCACCGTGAGCACCGCGCCCAGTAGACCAGCGATGACCCGCCCGCGCCCGCGCAGGAATAAGCTGGCGGCGACGAGCGCGATGCCGGCGATGGTGAGCGTGAAGAGCAGGGGAGTGTTGGTGCTAAGCGGCGAGCCGCGCAATAAGAATTCGTGGTCAATCTCGTGTTGCTCGATGAGGGTGTAGCCATCGAGGACGACCTCGCTGGGAAGACCCATTACTTCTCCTCATCCTCTGGGGCGTAACCATCGGACCATTCGCCGGTTTCGAAGTCATAATCGACGTTTTCGCCTTCTTCATCCGTGCGCTGGTACCACTCTGTATAGCGGTCCGCGGTGGAATCAAAGTCATGCCCGGCCCCGCGGCCGTCTTCGGCGTGCTGGACGGAGAACTCGAATTCATCGCCATGCTCTGCGATGCCGCGCATGACCGCATTGTCCATCGCCGAACGGGCATAGGTGCGGCGGATAAACATTGGATCAGAGCGCAAATCCTTGATGAACGCCACCATCATGGCCAGCAGCACGAGGCAGAAGGGCAGCGCGGCCAAGATGGTGAGGTTTTGCAGGCCAGTGAGCACGTCTTCGCCGCCGGTCAGCAGCATGACGATGGCAATGCCCATCATGCACAAGCCCCAAAAGATGACGATGAGCTTATTCGGGGTCGGGTCGCCCTTGGAGGACATGGTGCCCATGACTACGGAGGCAGAGTCAGCCGAGGTGATAAAGAAGACCGCGAGGATGACTAAAAGGATAAACGGGGTGATGGTGCCAAGGGGGAGATCCTGGAACATCGAAAAGAGCACCTGCTCATTGGAGGATTCACCGTCGAAACCCTCTACGCCATCCTGATTGAAGGAAATGGCGGTGCCACCAAAGATGGTAAAAGCCAGCGCCAAAATGGCGGTGGGCGCGAAGATGGTGACGGCGGCGAATTCGCGGATGGTGCGGCCGCGGGAGATGCGGGCGACGAACATGCCCACAAACGGCGTCCACGCAATCCACCAGGCCCAGTAGAACGCCGTCCAGTACGACTGAAATTCAATGGTCTCATCGCCCCAGGACAGTCCCTTGGCCATCATGGGCAGGAATTGATCGATGTAGACCACGATGCCCGAAGGAATCAGGTTCAGCAGCAATAGGGTGGGCCCGACCAAGAAGACGAAGGCAATTAGCCCCAAGGTCAAGGTGATATTGAAGTTGGACAGGTAGCGCACGCCGCGCGCGACGCCAGAGACTGCGGAGACGATAAACGCGCAGCCCAAAACGGCGATGACGATGATGAGCGCGGAATTGGTCATGGGGCCTGCGCCGCGAATGATGCTGACACCTTCGCCGATTTGAATCGCAGAAAGCCCCAGGGTAGCGGCGGTGCCGAAGAGGGTGGCGATAAGCGCCATGACATCGATAAGCTTGCCCAGCGGACCATCCGTGGCGCGGGAGCCGAAGAGCGGCTGGAAGATGGAAGAGATGAGGGGAACGCGCCCGCGCCGGTAGGAGGAGTAGGCAATCGCGGCGCCAACCAAAGCATAGGCTGCCCACGGGGAAATGCCCCAGTGGAAGTGCGATTGGGCCATCGCTTGGTGCAATGCCTCGACGGAGCTGCCGTTATCCACGGTGTGCGGGGGAGGGCTGAGGTAGTGCGATAGCGGCTCGGAGGGCCCGTAGAAGAAGATGCCGACGCCGATGCCGGCGCCAAACATCATCGCTACCCAGCTGAAGTAGCTGAATTCGGGCTTTTCCGTATCCGTGCCAAGCTTGATGCGGCCGAGGCGGGAGAACCCGATATAGGCCATGGTCACGGTGGCCAGCAGCATGGTGATGTTCAGCAGCCATCCGGTATTGGTGATGGCCCAGTTAAAGGCGGTGGAGGAGGCGGCGGCCAGGTTATCGGGCATGGTAATGCCCCAAATGATAAAGGCCACGATGAGGACTGCGGTGATGGAAAATAACGATTTATCCAGGCCGAAGCGGTTGCGTTGGTCCTCAACGCTGATGCCCGGCACCAGCCCGGGGTGCATATTGTGCGGGTAGAGCCCGACGGCGCTGCCCTTATCGTGCGGTTCGAGGGAGCGCATATAGGCGCGGGAGGAAGAAGTCACGGTGTCCTTAACTCGGCGGCAGTGGCCTCAATTGTTCAGCACCGCAGCGCATTCCACAAGCTAGCGCGGTTGGGCATGCGCGGCGTGAATCTGCTTGACGATGCCATCTAGCTCCTCCTTGCTCGCCATCCTAAACGGGTGCGTGGAGCAATAGTCGAGCAAGAAATAGCCCGCGTGCTGGATGGCGATGTGTCGCTGCCACAATTCGCGGGCGGTGGCTGGGTTATCGGCGGCGAGGGATTGCATGGCGCGCCGCTCGGATAACAGCTCGTATTGCAGGTCGCGGCGGCTGGCGAGGACCTCTTCGGGAGTATTGATAAACAGCAACCCGAGCAGGGTGGACATGGATTCCATGGCGCGGGTTTGCAAGCGGTGCTGGTTGCGGACGGGCGCGGAGCGCTGCCAGAACCACAGCACGATGGTGGCCACGATGATGGAGATGAGGACCTCGCTGATGCGCGCCTGGATGGTGGGCCAGAGGGGGCGCTGCGCGGAATTGCCCATCAGGAGCGCGAGCGGGGTGGAGAAGATGACGCAGATGGCGTAGTTCTTGGCCACGAAAATCTCTGCGCAGAATTGGCAGGCGGCGAGGGCTAAGAGCAAGCTCCACCCGGATACGCCGAAGTAGTGGAAGATAGAAAACAGCATGACGCCGACGATGGATCCGAGCATGCGGTGGATGCCGCGGACGGTGCCGGCGACGTGGTCCGGTCCCCACTGCAGCATGAGGAAGGCGGAGACCACGCCCCAGTCCGGGCGGTCAAAGCCTAAAGACAGGCTGACCACCGTTGTGATGGCGGCGGAGACCACGATCTTTTGCGTGGTCACCATGGCATGCGAATCCCGCACCGCGGCGCGGTAGATGCGGTAGCGGCCGGTGGGGCGGGTGTGCGGGATGGCGGTGCGGTGCGGATCCACATCGGTGGCGTGATCGGTCAGCAGGTCCGAAGAGGACCCCAGATCCAGCGCGCGGTTATGCGCGACGATGCGCCCTTGGGCCTGCAAAGTGCGATCCACCAAGCCCGCGGCGGCGGTATTGATGATGCGGCCGCCGCGGATGACGCCGGCATCGGCAAGCGCTTGCCACGCCGTCGACAGCGCCGTTTGGGCCTGGTGGTGGCGGGCGAGGGAATCATCCTCGCCGGAGACAAACGCAGCGGTGGCCTTCTCCAAGGCGGCGACGGCGCGGCGTTCGGGGCCGTGCACATCAATGAGCGCGGGCGCCATGCCCAAAATCAGGCTGGCCAGCACGCCGGTCAGGGACCACAAGAATAGCTGGCCGACGCTCGTATCCGTCCGCGCTAGCATCACCGAACCGCCGCCGACCAAGACGAGGAAGAAGGCACCCGGCGGTGGCAAGCGCAACGCGTTTTGGGTAAAGCCGCAAAGCGCGGCGAGCAGGAGGGAATAAAGGCCAGCGAGCAGCAGCCACCATTGCCCGTGCCCGGGGACGAAAATGAGGTGGCCGACCAGTACGCCCACGGTCGCCACGGTGGTCAGGGCCAAGCCAGCGGTGAGGATGACGCGGGGCCGAGTGCGAAAGGGATGGCCTTCGCCGAAAATCACGGCAAAGGCGCCGGTGGCCAGCAGCAAGATGGCGTAGTCGTGGCCGGTGAGCATGGCGAAGGCGCCGGGAATCAGCAGCGCCAAAGCCGCGCGCAGGGCACCGGGCCAGCGCACGGAGGCGGTATTAAAGGCGGTCAGCAACTGGGTGGTGCTGGGGCGTTGCGGGATAGGGTGGTCGATGCTCACGAGCCTGCGGGACTCCTTTCGCTAGAAACGTCTACCGCAACCACCCTACGCCGTGGGAATTTATTGCCCTGCAGCGGCGATGAGCCGGCGGGTGTAATCGCTCTCGGGCTTCGACCACACGCGCTCGGTAGACCCGTGTTCGACCAGTTCGCCGCGGTTGAGCACGGCGACCCTATCGCAGAGCCCGCGCACCACGGAGAGATCGTGGGTGACAAATAGCAGGGTCAGCCCGCGATCCTCAATGAGGCGGGCGAGCAATTCCAGCACCTGGGCTTGCACGGACATATCGAGGGCGGAGACGGCTTCATCGGCAAGTAGAATATCCGGTTCGCCGCACAGCGTGCGGGCGATGGAGATGCGTTGGCGTTGCCCGCCGGAAAACTCGTGGGGATAGCGGTCGAGCGCTTTGCCGGAAATTCCCACTTCTTCCAGTGCGGCGGCGGCGCGCTCGCGCTGCTCGGCCTTGGATAGGCGCCCGGGCATGGCCTCGGCGATGGATTTCCAGATCTTCAGCCGCGGGTTCAGTGAACCTTGCGGGTCTTGGAAAACCATCTGCACGCGCCCGTCCACGGTGCTGGTTCCAGAGGTCGGGGCATCCAGGCCCGCCACAATCTTCAGCAGGCTGGTCTTGCCGGAACCGGAGCCACCGACAATGCCGAGCCGCTCGCCGCGGCGCACGCGGAGATCGATCCCCGCCAGCGCGGCCTGGGAGCCATGCTGCTTGCCGATGCCCTCCAATACCACCACATCCTTCCCCTCGCCCGCCGGGGTGAGGGCGAAGTCGGGCGGCTGCGAGGCCGAGACCAGCTCTTGGGTATAAGCGTGGCGGGGCTTAGTAAGCACGCGCTCGGTGCGGCCTTCTTCCACGATGTAGCCATCGCGCATGACCAACACCCGCGGGCACATGCGCTGGATGACATTGAGGTCGTGGGTGATAAAAAGCAGTGCGGTGCCGCGTTGTTCGGTAACGCGCTCGATGACGCGGAGGACACCGTCCTGCGTGGTGGCATCGAGGGCGGTGGTGGGCTCGTCGCAGATGAGCACGTCGGGGCTGCTCGCCATGGCCATGGCTAAGAGGACGCGCTGGCGCTGCCCGCCGGATAGCTGGTGGGGAAACCTCGAGGCGAGGTCGGCGTCGAGGTCGACTTCTTCTAGGGCCGCGGCGGTATCGTGCGCGCCGGCGTGGGTGAGCTGGGCACTAATACGCATCAAAGGATCCAGCGCGCTCATGGGTTCTTGGAAAACCATGGCCATGGTCTTGCCGCGCAGCGGGCGGATGGCGGAATCCCGCGCGCCGATGATCTGGTGATCGGCCACGGTGACCTCGCCGGTGGCGGAAATGCCCGTGGGCAGCAGGCCCATGATGGACAGCGCGGTCAGTGATTTACCGGAGCCGGATTCGCCGATGATGCCGAGCTTTTCGCCCGCCTCGAGCTCGAAGCTAATAGGGCCGACGAGGGAGGATTCGGAGGCGCTGAGGCTGAGATCGCGCACGCTTAAAAGGCTCATCGCGTGGCTCCTTTCATGCGGGGATCGAGGGCGTCACGGAGGGCATCGCCAAGCAGGTTAAAGCCCAAGACCGTGGCGGCGATGGCAAGGCCTGGCCAGAGGGCCTGGAGGGGATCGGTGCTCAGCAGCGATTGGGAATCCTGCAGCATGCGGCCCCACGAGGCGGCCGGGGGAGGGGTGCCCAAACCGAGGTAGGATAGGCCCGCCTCCGCGAGGATGGCGAGGGCAAAATACACCGAGGCCTGGACGATGATAAGGCCCGCGATATTTGGCAGCACGTGGCGCACCGCCACTTTCCATCCCGGAACCGCGGAGATGCGGGCGGAGGCGATATAGTCCTGCGTGACCACCTGCAGCGTGCCAGAGCGCGCCACGCGGGCAAAGGACGGAATGCCGGAAATACCGATGGCAATCATGGCCGTAAGCGTCGATGGGCCCCAGACCGCGCCGGCGATAATGGCGAGCAAGAGCGCCGGGAAGGCGATCACCACGTCCGCGCCGCGCATGACCACCGCTTCTACCCAGGTGCCGCGGCGCATGCCCGCGAGAATCCCCAGCGGGATGCCGATGAGCCCTGCGATGCCGACGGCGATGAGCCCCACGAAGACCGTGATTTTCGCGCCCGCCATGATGCGCGAGGCGGTATCGCGCCCAAAGCGGTCCGTGCCCAAGAGATGATCTGCGGTGGGGCCGGACAGTCGGCTACCAGGTTGGGCGAGGGTGGGATCGTACGGTGTCCACACCAGCGATACGAGGGCGATTACTACGACCGCGCCGACGAGCACGGCGCCTAGCCAACCAGAAAAACGCATTTTCATCGTGCGTCACCTGCCTTGATTCGGGGATCGATGAGGCGGTAGGCGACATCGGTAAGCATGTTTACTGCCAGCGCGAAGGTGACCAGCAACATGACAAGCGTCTGCACCGTGGTCAGATCGCGCACGGAAACAGCATCAAGCAGCATGGAACCCACGCCGGGGATGACGAAGACGGATTCAATGACCACGGCGCCTACCACCATCGAGGTCAATTGCAGGCCAGACACCGTCAGTACCGGCAGCGCGGCATTGCGCAGCCCGTGGCGGCGCAATGCCTCCCACGGGGAATCCCCCAGGGCGCGCGCGGTGCGGATATAGTCTTGGTCCATAACGTCGAGCACCGAGGAGCGCATGTAGCGCGTGAGCATAGCGCCCTGGACCAGGGCCAAGGCGATGACCGGCAGGATGAGGTGGCGCAGGAAATCGCCCACGCCGCGGTTGGGCGGCACCCAGCCATTGGCCGGCAGCCAGCCCAGGTGGACCGCAAAGATGGCCACCAAGATGATGCCGACCAAGAAGCTTGGTACGGCGATGCCCAGCTGCGTTCCCGCAGAGACCAAGCCGGCAACCCGCGAATTGCGGTTGTGCGCCAGCCACATGCCAATGGGAATCGCGCAGGCCAGCGCCAAGGCCATGGCCAGGCTGATGAGGATGAGCGTGACCTGCAGGCGGTCAAGGACGAGCGGGGTGATGTCCTGCTGCGAGGACAGTGACTTGCCGAAATCGCCGGTGGCCAGGCCCTTTACCCACTCGCCGTACTGTGCGAGCAGCGGCCGGTCCAGGCCGAGTTCCGCGCTGAGCTCGGCGATGGCATCATCAGTGGCATTAACCCCCAACGCGACGCGCGCCGGGTTGCCCGGCACGGCGCGCATGAGCGCGAAGATTATGAGGGAGGCGAGAAAAAGCGTGAGCACAAAGCGCAGCAGCGGCCGGATTATGGCCTGTGCCCGAGAGCTACTCATTGGTCCTCCTTTTTGTCGGTGAGATCGCGCAAGACTATCGCGTCGGTGACCTGATCTGTGTGCAAGCCGCTAATGCCGTGGCGCGTTAAAACGACATTCGGCATATTCATCACGGTCAGCGCGCCGGCATCGGCCATGATTTGGTCCACCACCTGCGTCATGCGGCGGGGATAGTCTTCAGGCGCTGCGGTATCGGCCTTATTGAGCAGCTCGCGCGTGCGGGCGGAATCGTAATTCAGGTAGTAATCCGGGTTACCAAAAAGCGCCGGAATATCGCGGGCCTCCACGTGGGAGATAATCGACATCTGGTAGTCCTTGGCGCCGTGGACCTGGCCCAGCCACACGGCGGGGAACTCGGCGGTTTCGAGGGTGACGTCGAAGCCGACATCGGAAAGCTGCGAGTACAGCAGCTCGGAGATGGCCTGGGCGTAGTAGAGCGTGGGCACGGTGATGGTGAGTGGGGTGCCCTCGGCGCCGGCATCGGCTAGCAGCGAGCGGGCCTTATCCGGGTTGAAGTCGTAGTAGTTCTTGCCCTCGAACCAAGGATCGGTGGGCGGCATGGGCGCGCCGCCGGTATCGGTGGCCATGCCGGACCACACGATGTCATTGGCCGCCTTGCGGTCGACGGCGTAGGCCACGGCCTGCCGCACGCGCGGATCGTCGAAGGGGGCGCGGTCATTATTCATCGATAGCAGGACTTCACCATTGGTGGTGCCTACGTTGGTATCGATGGAATCATCCAGGGAATCGAGGATTTCGGGGTTGCCCACGCCCCAGACGACGTCCACGCCGCCCGAGCGCAGCGCGGTGACCGAGGAAATGGCATCGGGGAAGTAGCGCACCGTGACATCGTGTTCAGACGGTGTACCCCAGTAATCATCGCGCTTGTGCAAGGAGACGAATTCCGAGGGCGAGAATCCCGCCACCTCGTAGGGGCCGGTGCCGATAGGCTTCGCTGCGAGGTCATCCATGCCCTTAGGTGACATCATCGCGCCGATGGTGGTGCCCATGGACCACAGCCAGCCGTTGGAGGGCTTAGCCAGGCGCACCTTCAGGGTGTGGTCATCTACTGCGGTGGCGCTTTCGACCGGGTCCATGGCGGAGGAAATGCCGTTGGCCCAGTCATTTTTGACGTAATTAATGGAAAAGGCGGCGGTCTGCGCGGTGAAGGGATCGCCGTTGGAAAAAGTCACGTCATCGCGCAGGTGGAAGGTGTAGGTCTTCGCATCCTCGCTGATGTCCCAGTCCTTGGCCAAGCCTGGGGTGATGGATCCGTCTTCATCGATGCGCACCAAGGTCTCATAGACGTTATCCATCAGCACCGAGGGCGCGGCGGCCCCACTCGTGGTGGTGAAGTCGAGCGAGGTGGCTCCCGAGCTGGACGCCACCGTCAGGGCGGCTTCGTTCCCGGAGGTATCTACCACCGCCGTATGGCCCGCTGAACAAGCTGTTACCGTGCCCAGCGCTGTCGCCACCGCGAGACAGCCCAGCGCTGAGCGCGCACGCAAAATTTTCATAGATGAAGAATAACTTGTGTGTTACTCAACACATAAACGCCCTAAAACCATTCGGGGGGAGGCATATATTGCCATTAATTAGGGCAATCCCAGCGGGTTGTTGTGCGGCGGATTCGGTGGCGCTGCGCGGCCAGCATTGAGGCCGAGGGGCGGCCCAACGCGGCGCTGTGTAGCGCAGCGAGGCGGGGGCTTAGCGCGGGGTGCCCGCCACGTTGGCTGGATCGAGCTGCCAGCCCTCGGCAAGCACGTGCATGTTCTTAATAACATTCTCGTGTGAGCTGGACTGCAGGGAAATCATGAGCTCATCGGCCTTGGCGTGCTCTTGGAACTTCTCCAAATATTCGGTGACTTCCTTGGTGGTGCCGACCGCGGAGTAGCGCAGCATGTCCAGGATTTGCTGGCCTTGGTAAGACTCGATGATTTGCTCGACCTGCTGGTCGGTCAGGTACTTGCCGCGGCCGGCGAAGGACTTCACGCGGTTGAAGCACACGCGCTCGTATTCGGCCTCCGCTTCTTGCATAGTATCGGCGGCGGTGACGTTGACACCGGCGATGACGTAGGGCTTGCTAAACCGCTCGGAAGGCTGGAAGTTTTCACGGTAGTAAGTCGTTGCTTCCTCGAGGTGCTGCGGGGCGAAGTGGGAGGCAAAGGCGTAGGGCAGGCCGAGCTTTGCCGCGAGCGAAGCTCCGAACATGGACGAGCCCAGGATATAGATTGGAACGTTGGTATTAGCGCCTGGAACCGCGCTGACGCCTGGGATATAGGCCTTGCCCTCTAGGTAGGCATTAAGCTCCTTGACGTCTTCGGGGAAACGCTCGGCGGATTGACCGTCGCGGCGCAGCGCACGGCCCAAGGTATTCATGTCCGTGCCGGGGGCGCGGCCGACGCCCAAGTCGATGCGCTCCGGGTACATCTCCTCCAAGGTGCCGAACTGCTCGGCGATGACGTACGGCGAGTGGTTGGGCAGCATCACGCCGCCAGAGCCCAACCGGATGCGCTCCGTCTTCGCGCCGATGTGCGCGATGAGGACGGCGGGCGCGGAGGACATAATGGACTTCATATTGTGGTGCTCGGTGTACCACATGCGGGAATACCCCAGCTTTTCGGCTTCTTGGGCCAATTCCACTGACCGGTTAATGGATTGGGCAGGGGTTTCACCGTCATAGATGGTGCAAAAGTCCAATACGGAAAGTGGCGCGTGATCAGTCATGGGAAAATAATCCTTTTTCTCGCGGGGATAGTACCTATAGTGCAACGGTACGCGGGGCGGGGCTATTCCGTACTTTTTCGCGCGACCATGCGCATCCCGGCGTCCCTAGCTGAGTTGAAATCGCAGACAAAACCCCGCCGCGGAGCCCGAGGAATGCGGGCCCACGGCGGGGTGTGGAAGGAGAGAGCTTAGCTCTTTGGCGATGCCGCGGCATCGAGCGGCGAGTCAACGACGGCCTCGTCATCAGCATCGGCCGCCGCGGTCACGGAGTTGGAGTGCTTCTCCCCGGCCTTGGTGGAGATATCCACAATCAGGCCAATAACTGCCGCGATGACGGTAGGTACAATCCAGCCGAGATCCACTGTTTGGCCCGGCGCCAGCGACAAGATGGGATCCAGGGCGGACGTGCCCCAACCTTGTGCGGAAATAACGGTCAGGGCGGACCAGATGACCGATACCCACAGGGCAAGGCGGTACGTCCAGTAGAACACGATGGACTTCTTTACCGCCGGCTGGATAAGCGTGAGCAGGATAAGGGAGATGGCCGGTGGGTACAGGAAGGTGATAAACGGCACCGCGATGGACAGCACGGTGTCGAGGCCTTGGAAGGCGAAGAGGATGGACATCGCGGTGAAGATGCAGGCCCACAAGTGGTAACTCGTCTTCGGCACCAACATCTCGAAGAATGCGGAGGTGGCGGTGATAAGGCCCACCGCGGTGGTCAGGCAGGCGAGGACGACGATGGCGGAGAAGAGGGCCTGGCCGAAGGTGCCCATGGTGAGATTGGCGGCCTCGGCAAGCAGCGGCGCACCGGATTCATAGGACTGGCCATCGGGCAAGGTCTGGCCCACCCAGGCCAGCCCCAGGTAGATGGCGGCAAGCAGGGCGCCGGCGACAAGCGCTGCGGTAATGGTGCCCTTCACCAGGGACTTTTGGGTCTTAAAGCCCTTAGAGCGCAGGGAACCCACGATGACGATGGAAAAGGCCAGGCCAGCGATGGCGTCCATGGTGTTATAGCCCTCGAAAAGGCCGGTGACCATGGGAGAAGAGGCATAATCTTCGGTGGGCATCTGGGGGTCGCGCGGGTGGTTTAGCGCCGCCAAGGTAATGAGGACCACCAGCAGCGCCACCAGGGCTGGGGTGAGGAATTTGCCCAGCGTATCGATGATGGAATTGGGCTTCCACGCCAGGCCTAGCGCGATAAGGAAGAAGACGGTATTGAATGCACCGCTGGCCATCGTGCCTTCCCAGCCCAACAGGGGAGTGATCGCCGTTTCCATGGATACCGCGCCGGTACGCGGAAGCGCGTAGAACGCACCGATGGAAAGATAGGACAGGGCGGAAAAGACGACGCCAAAGATCGCGCCGCCATTTGCTCCTAAGTCACGGACGGAGCGGCCGGAAATCGCGACCGCGATGATGGCTAGGACGGGCAAGAGCACGCCGGCGGCGAGGAAGCCCAGCACGGCGGGCCAGAAGTTGGTGCCGGCGGAAACGCCCACCATCGGTGGGAAAATGAGGTTGCCGGCGCCGAAGAACATCGAAAAGAGCATGAGCGAGGCAATGACAACGGTGGCCTTGCTCTTGGGGGTGCCTGAGGCAGTGGTGGTAGCCATCCTGGCTCCTTAACATTGCGTACTAAAACCGTCGGCCGCGCCGAGGGCCGTGGTGGCAAGCGACGCGAACGAGAATGCGAATTCTGTAGCCCTATAGGGACTATTCGTGTAATGAGATATTACTGCCCACCTGTTGAGAAATCAAAGCATGGTGAAAATACAATAAATGCCCCATCGCGTGTGCGATGGGGCGAGGAGAAAGGGCGGCTGAGAACTAGTCGAGCTCGGCGAAGGCTTTTTCCATGCGGTCGAGTGCCTCGCCCAAGATTTCGCGGGAGGTGGCGAAGTTCAACCGCGCGTGACCCGGGCCACCGGTGCCAAAGGTATCGCCCTCGTTGAGGGCCACGCGGGCGTTTTCCCGCAACCACTTGGCGGGCTGGGGATTGCCGGCGATGGCGGTATCGGAAAAGTCTAGCCACAACAGGTAGGTGGCCTGCGGTTGCGAGGTCTTCAGCCCGGGGATGCGCTGCGGCAGTTCTTCTACCAGCCAGTCGCGGGTCTCGCGCAGGTACTCGATTTCCTCGTCCAAGAAGTCCCCGCCGTGGCGGTAGGCGGCCTCTGCGGCAAGCACGCCCAAGGTGCCGGTGCCGTCTTTGGCCACGCCGGTAAGCCCGTTCCACTTCTGGGCATCGGCGGCATTGGAAAAGATGATCTGCGCGCACTTAAGTCCCGCGGTGTTAAAGGCCTTGGAGGTGGCGGTGACGGTGACGGTGCGCTGCGCTGCTTCCTCGCTTAGCGATGCCACCGGGATATGCTTTCCTTCATAAACCAGCGGGGCATGGATCTCATCGGCCAAGATGCGGGCATCGTATTTCTCCGCCAACTCCACCAGCCCGCGGAGGTAGTCCTCCGACAAGACGTGGCCGTGCGGGTTATAGGGATTGGCCAGGAGAATCGAACCGGCGCCGTCCTTGAAAGCCTGCTCAATCTCATCTAGCTCGAGGCTGGTTTCGATCTTCTCGCGCCCCGCCGTGCGGGGTAGTTCCAGCAGCGGTGGGTAGGAGGGCACGGGCACGATGACGGGGGAATCATCGCGGGTAAAGTACTGCACGCCGAGCAAGAGGCCGCGGACGACATCGCCTATCCAGAAGATGTGATCGGCATTGGGGCGCCAGTCGTAGCGCTCCGCATAGAAATCGGCGACTGCCTCGCGCAGCCCCGAGGCTTTGGGGGAGGGGGTATAGCCGAAGGTTTCATTATCCACCATTTCCTGCAGCGCCTTTTTGACGGCGGGGGCGGTGGGGAAATCGGACTCCGCGATCCACAGCGGGAGGATGTCCTCGTCAAAGACGGTCCACTTGCGGGTACCGCGGGCTTGCAACTCTTCTAGGCTAGGAAACTGCATGCACACAAGCTTAACGCTTTAAGCGCAGCAGTCCCAGTGGATTTATTCACTTTCTTCGCCGTGCTCGCTGTGGGAATTAGTGCCGGTGACAAAGCCGTACTTTTTCAGCCGGCGGCGGTCCGCGGCGGAGCTGGATTGGGTGAGTTTGAGCAGCTCGGCATAGATACCGCCGGATTGCGCGAGTTCGGCAGGCGAGCCCATTTCATCGATCCGCCCTGCCTCGAGGGTGATGATGGTATCGACATCCGCGATGGTGGATAGGCGGTGCGCGATAATTAGCGTGGTCCGGTCCTTCATCAGCTCATCCAGGCCGGCTTGGACGGCGCGTTCGGCCTTCGTATCAAGCGCGGAGGTGGCCTCATCGAGCACCAGGATGGGCGCATCTTTTAGCATGGCGCGCGCGACGGACACGCGCTGTTTCTGCCCGCCGGAAAGCTTCAGCCCGCGCTCGCCGATGACCGTGTCATAGCCATCCGGAAAGGCCTCAATGAAGTCATGGGCATTGGCGCGCTTGGCCACATCCACGATTTCTTCCTCCGTGGCCCCAGGTTTGCCATAGGCAATATTGTCGCGGATGGTGCCCGAAAAGAGGTAGGACTCTTGGAAGACCACGCCGACCGATGCGCGCAAGCGAGACGCGGTGAGGTCATCGACGCGGTGGCCCAGTACATCGAGGTGGCCGGCCGAGGGGTGATAAAAGCCCAGCAGCAGGTTGACCAGGGTGGATTTACCGCCGCCCGATTCGCCCACGAGCGCGACCTTCTGGCCTTCGTGGGCGGTAAAGGAGATGTTGTTGACGACGGGCTTTCCTTCTTCATAGGCAAAGGAGACATCATCAAAGGCAAAGACTGGCGCGCCGGGCGTTGGCTCCAATGGGGCGATGGGGGTGAGGTTGAGATCGGGGGTGCCGGAATCCGTGATTGCTGCGACCAGCTCGCGCGGGGCGGTGGGCTCTAAGTCTTCTTCCATGACCTTGAAGTAGTCGCGTGAGCCGGCGATAGCGCGCTGGGCCGTATCGATCATCCAGCTCATCATGAATACGGGCTGCTTGGCCATGGTGACCATTTGCAAGAGCATGACCATATCGCCGATGGAAAAGTGGCCTTCAAGGGTGCGCCAGAAGATGACCGCGTAGATACCCAAAAAGATAACCGCCATGGCGATGCCGCGGAAGGTATCCATCATGTGCCACCAGCGCGACTGCGGCCGCGTGGTATCGACCACGGTGCCATAGCGCTGGGCAAAATGGTCCAGCTCGCGGGATTCGGCGACGAAGGACTTGGTGACCTTGACCTGGCCTATAACTTCAGCAAAGCGGCCATTGGCCTGGTCGATGTTTTCGTTTTTAACAGCCTCAAATTTTTGCCAGCGCTTCGAGGTTAGCGCGGTCAGCCACATATAAATGGGGAAAAGCAGCGCCAATAAAATGGTCAGCGGCCAGTAATACCAGGCGGTAATGGCCAAGACCGCGATGGTCTGGATGATCATTGTGAAGAAGTTATTGGCAAAGGACTGGATAAACTGCGTGATATTCGCAATGGAGCGATCCAGCCGGGCAATGATCGTGCCGGTGACCTGATTATCGTAATAGCCCTGCGGCAGCGCCAAGAGCTTGGCAAAGTAGCGATTGGATAAAATCTGGCGCAAGCGCGAGACCATGACATCGCCGATATAGCTGCCGACATTCCGGAATAAAGCATTGGCGGCATCGGCCAGGAAAAGGGCGAGGGCTAGGAAGAGGACGGCACGGAGGGCATCGCCAAGCGGCTCGTTTGTTTGCAGCGCCTCAACGATGATGTCGGTGGCTTCCCTGGTAAGGAAGGGTGAAATCAACGCTAGGACGGCGGTGACCGTCGCTGCGAGCAAGACGCCGAGATAATAAGGCCACAGGGCAGAAGCGCTGCGGGTAATGCGTACGAGGGATTTCATGGGGGGATGCTCAATTCAAAGACGCGCGGAGGAAGAGTACCTAAAAGAGACAGTCCAGTATGCCACACGCCACGGCGCGCAGCCCAGATGCATACCTTGGGCGGGCTTTCGGCTAAGGTATCTGTGCAGAAATAAAGTTATCTTCGCGTGCAAAGGATCCATCCACGGTGAAAATTTCTCACACTTTAGGCGCAGGCGTGATCAGCCTTCTCGCCGTGACCCTGGCCGGATGCAGCATTCTCCAGCCGGAAGAGACCGGCTTGGGGGACAATATCACCGTCTCCAGCTCGGAAGAAGCGCCTTATCAAGCGGAAGACACCGACGATAAGGAGGTTACTTCCAACCTGGCGAGCCCGGTGAAAGATGCCGGCCTCGGGGTCAGCTGGGAGCTGCAGGGGGTTTATGCGGATAATAATTCCGGCGGCTCCGTGGTGACCATTTTGCTCAAGAATGAAAACGAAATGGCCCTGCCCACCGATGCCTTCGATGACCCCGTCCTTGAGCGCGCCGACGGGAACGGCGGCTGGTCTAAGGTAAAGGCCCTGCCCTATGACGAGAACTCCGCGCCCGGCGTGGAACCACCGGGACTCGATCACCCGCTGGGCGCGGGCGCCTCGGTCAACCTGCAATACCGTTACGATGTCGCGCCAGGCAACCTCTGGAATGCTCGCCTGCACATTGGAAACGTCACCTGGGTGGGGGATCTGAACCTATGACGGAGCGGGTAGTCCTGGCGGGTGCTGATGGGAAAGCCATTGGTACTGCCCTCAAATCTGAGGTGCATACCACCGACACCGCCTTGCACTTTGCCTTTTCCGCGTGGGTTACCTGCCAAGGCAAGGTACTCATCACCCGCCGGGCGCTGAGCAAGCAAACCTGGCCCGGCGTGTGGACCAATTCCTTTTGCGGGCATCCTGGCCCGGGAGAGCCGACTGCCGATGCCGTCATTCGCCGCGCTGAGTTCGAGTTAGGGATTCCCGCGGACGCGCTATCTAACCTGCGCGAGGTGCTGCCCACCTTTTCTTATCGGGCGGTAGATTCTTCCGGCCTGGTGGAAAATGAAATCTGCCCCGTCTACTGCGTAGAGCTCGACTCCCAAGCGCAGTGGCAGCCGAACTCGGACGAGGTCGACTCTTGGGAATGGGTCGAGCCAACTCGCCTCATCGCCGCAACCAATGCCGTGCCGGCGGTATTTAGCCCGTGGATGTGCGAGGAACTGGCGGAAGCTGAATTGCGCACGGCGCTTCAGGCGTAGTAGCAGTTAGTCCTCTTCATAAAACGCCGCCGCCACGTAATCCAGGGTGGCATAAGCAATGCGCCGATCCCCGGTATCCAAATCAAACTCGAGGACGCGGTGGTCGCTGCCATAGCGAGGGAAACCCGGCTCGCCGGTGGTGGCGAAGTGGTAGAGCCACTCATTTAGCTCGCAGTCGGTGCCGAAGAGCGGGTAGAGCTCATCGCAGTGCAGCGCTGGCTTAAGCTTCCTCGTAAACTCCATCATCCAGGTAGGCCCTGGCGCGCCGGAGGCTACCTGCGCCGTCCAGCGGCGAACGAGGGAATCGCCGATCATCCGGCCCATCAGGCGGTCCGGGTCCACGTACTGCGCGAGCTGGCGCCATTGCGTGTAGCGCCCGTGTGGGAAGCCGAAGCGTTGGGAAAGGTAATTACAAATAAACTTGCCCAGGGCCATATTATCGATGCGCTTGCCGGCCGGAAGATCATAAAACTCATCCCGGGTAGAGCTCACCACGATGGGGATATCCGCCAATTCGGAGGCCTGCATCGGCGCTGGGCCGAGGGCCAAGTCATAGCGGTGCTTCTTGCGGAACTTTTTGTAACCCTTTTCTAATGCCTCGGGCGACAGCGATTCCAAAGCGCTTTGTTCGATGGGGACCGAGAGGTACCTGTGCAATCCCGCTACGCGGTGTTCAAAAGTGTCGCGGGGATAGGCAGGCGATAGGGCGAGGACCCGCCGAAAAGCACCGCGGTAGTGATCGCGCCGGGCAAGCCACAGGCTAATCGCCGCGCCGGCGGATTGGCCCACCAGGGTGATATTCGTTTTATCCCCGCCAAAGGATTCGATATTGTCCTGTAACCACTCCAAAGCCAGCACGCAGTCATCGATGCCGCGGTAGCGGTCCGCTTCATCGTCGGCAAAGCGAGCAAATCCGGCTAGGCCCACGCGGTAGCCCACCCGGACCTGGATGATGCCCTTGCGGGCAGTTACCGTGCTTGGCACCCGCTCGTCCTCATGCGAGCCGCCTTCGAAGCTTCCCCCGTGGATATAGACCACCACGGGGCAATCCGCAGCGTTTTCGGGGGCGGTGATGCTGAGTGCTACCTCGTCCGGTTGAGGTGTCCGTGCATCCTGGTCGAGGGGCTGCTCCAGTGGCCGCGCCGGGGCGAAGCGGCTAGGGATTTCGCAAAAGCGCAGCGAATGAAAGTAGGAGAGGCCATCGCGGCTAAAGCCGGTGATGCGTCCAGATGGGGTGGCAATGGTGACGGGTATCTGTGCGCTCGACATACCTGCCAGATTACCGTGGGGAAGTAATATAAGAACCCATGGAGTGGTTGACTGAGGTGAGCAGCGCATTTTCGCAGTTCTTGGTGCAGGCGCCCGTGTGGGTACAGATGATCATCGTGGTCATCATCGTGGTGCCCATCATGATTGGCCTTGCGTGGTGCCTGATGTGGGCCGTGGACCGCAGCGCTGCCCTAATTTCCCAGTTTCGCGATCGCGGCACTACAGTAAAAGACCATGGCTGAACAACATTCGGAGGGCGCGGGCAATAACGCAGCTAGCGGCGACGTACCCGGCGCCAGCTCGGATAGGATCCAGCCGGTAGATCCCCGCGAAGGCCTGTGGGATCCAGAGCGCAAAAAGGATGAGCGCGCTACAACTACGCCGGTTGCCGGCACCTCCCAGTCCGTTCGCCGCAAGCGCTCCCTGCCCAAATCGCGGGTCTCGCTTACGCTGTGGTCCATGATTGCGCTAGTTCTCATCGTTGCACTCATCGGCAGCCTGTGGCCCTAGGGCAAGCTGGTGGATTGCTCCAATAAATAGGCCACTCTGGTGTTATAAGCCCTGAATAATTACAGCTTCGATCGTGGGTGAAACGCGTTGATACGCTCTCCGGTTGGTACAGTAGGCACAGATTATTATTAGCTGTGCGAAAGGATATCGCGTGACCCTGCAACAAGTGCACACCCCGGCGGAATTTACCATTGAGCCGGGGGAGACCTGCCTCACCGCCCTAATGGATACCGCGAAGAAGCGTCCGCACGGCGTCATGTTTACCCGCCCAGCAAATTACGAGTGGGTCAATGTCACCGGTAAAGAATTTATCGATGAGGTCTTTGAAGTAGCTCAGGGCTTAATCGCGCTAGGCGTGAAGCAGGGCGATCGCATTGCCCTCATTTCTGCTACCCGCTACGAATGGTCCCTGCTGGACTACGCCATTTGGGCAGCCGGCGCGGCATCGGTTCCGGTCTATCCTTCCTCGTCCGCCTCCCAGGTGCGCTGGATCATCGAGGATTCCGGTGCGGTGCTGGCCATTACCGAAACCCGCGAGCACTCCGAATTGGTAGAAAACCTAGTCCTACAAGACGACGGTGAACCAAACCTGAAGGGCTCGCCATCGCAGCTGCGGCGCGTACTAGAGATTAATTCTTCTGCTATCGATACCTTGAAATTCGAAGGCCGCAGCATTGGTACCGACGAGGTATCTGCGCGCATTGCCGCCACCAATACCGATGATCTTGCCTCCTTGGTGTATACCTCCGGCACCACCGGCCGGCCGAAGGGTTGCATCCTGACGCACCGGAATTGGCTCTCAGAAGCTAGGGCGCTGACCACCAATCCCATCGGTGTATTCGCCGTGCCGGGCAGCCATACCCTGACATTTTTGCCCCTGGCACATGTCTTTTCCCGTGCCGTATCGATCGCCGTGGCCATTCGCGGTGCTTCGCAGAACCACTGGTCCGATTTCTCCACCATCTCCATCGAGTTCGCCCGCTCTCGCCCCAACGTGATTTTGGGCGTACCGCGCGTATTTGAAAAGGTCCGCAACTCTGCGGCCTCGAAGGCTGCGGATTCTGGCATCAAGAGCTTCCTTTTTGAGCAGTCCGAAAAGATTGCCATCGAATACTCCAAGGCGCTCGATACGCCGGAAGGCCCAGACCGCCTGCTGAAAATTAAGCACAAGCTCTTTGACAAGCTGGTCTATTCCACCATCCGCCAGGGCGTGGGCGGCAATGTTCGGTACTGCATCACCGGCGGCTCCGCGATGGGCCACGATTTATTGCATTGGTTCCGCGGCATTGGCGTTCCCGTTTTTGAAGGCTATGGCCTGACCGAGACCGCTGCGGCCGCGGCCGTGGACTACCTCGACCAATCCATTGGTACCGTCGGCCCACCGTTGGGCGGGGTGACCCTGCGCATTAACGATGACGGCGAAGTCTGCATCAAGGGCGGCATGGTCTTCCAAGGGTATTGGAATAACCCCGAGGCCACGGAGGAAGCCTTCGAGGATGGCTGGTATAACACCGGTGACTTGGGGGAAATCGACGATGATGGCAAGCTCACCATCACCGGCCGCAAGAAGGACTTGATTGTCACCGCAGGTGGCAAGAATGTATCGCCTGGCCCGATGGAGGATATCCTGCGCGGGCACCCCCTGATTTCGCAGGCCATGGTCGTAGGTGATGGTAAGCCGTTCGTGGGAGCGCTTATCACCTTGGATCCAGATATTCTCAAGCGGTGGAAATTGGACCACAATATCCCAGAAAACCGCTCCATGAGCGACATGGCTACCGATGCTACCCTGCGCGCCGAGGTGCAAGACGCCGTCAACAAGGTGAACTCCACAGTCTCTCACGCGGAGGGCATCAAGAAGTTCTACATCCTAGAAAGCGACCTTACTGAGGATGAAAATGAGCTCACCCCAACGATGAAGGTCAAGCGCAACGTGGTGGCTCAACGCTACGCCAGCGCCATCGAGCACATTTACAAGCGCTAGAAAGGCGCGAAACGGGTACACCCGGGGATTTTATTCCTCGGGTGTTTTTCTTCTTGCAGGTCAAAAAGGACGCAAGCGCGAACCTGCCATAAACCTGTGAAACGCTTCGGAGTGTCGCGCTCTCGCGGTGGACGATCTGGCATAGAGTCATGAGTCGTCGCCGAAAACCTCAACCTCTACTAGAGGTTAGAAAAAGAAAACCGCGGAAGGAGTGGCTCGAAGCCTATGCAGAAGATCGCCGCCGAGCTGCGTCACCGCGAGCTCACCCAGGAGATTTATAATATCGGCGACGAAGTCGCGGAATACCTCGAGCACCTCATTGAAGCAATCGAGGATTGGGATGAGGAACTGTCCATGGATTGCTTGGCAGAACTCGGCGATATCGTCGACGATGCCCGCGTGGACTCGGGGCGCTGCGTGGGTGAGCTAATTGGGCTTCGCCAAGCGCTAGTGTCCGGCGTGCGTTCAGGAACCATTTCTGCCGCTCCCTCAGGCGCGAATGATGCGGAGGAGCCGGAGCAGCTCACCCCGCGCCTATTGGACGAGAGCTATCCCATTGCCAAGCCCATCGTCGTGCATGAATTGGCAGAAGCGCTGCGGCAGCGCACGCAGGCGGTAGCAGATTACCTGCGTGAGGTCGTGGACTACGTGCTGGCGCAAACCGATGCCGTCGCCCGCAACCTCGACATGGTCTCCCTGCCGCACCTGTATAAGTGCACAGGGGAATCCGCGCTCATCGCCGTGCAGGCGTGGAAGCACACCGTGCTCGATACGCACCCGGCGTACGTGCGCTCCATGCGCGGGCATAACCCGCCGCAATTCCTAGAAGAACGCGCCCGCATTGCCGCGGTCGTAGAAAAAGTCCGCGCCAAGCGCGAGGCAGCCCGCCGGGCCACAACTGCATAGCTACTTTAGACTTCCTTGCTTAAAGCAAGGGGATTTTAGCGGCCACCGAGATTCCCTCTCTCGGTGGCCGTTTCATCTGTAAATGACCATCCCGCGAACCTGCCGAAATCTCCGGTGCTAGTGAGAATTCAGCGGCGAGACCACTGGGTGCGTACCGCGTTCTGGCGCGCAGAGATAGTGGCAGTGACCTCAGTGATGAAGCGTTCCGGGTGCTGTACTAATTGACGCGGGGAAAATCGTATGACGGTAAAACCCGCATCGTGCAGGCGCTTTTCGCGGGATTGGCCGGTTTGGTCCCGCGGCTTCGTTGGCATCGTGGTGGCCGCGGCGTCGTCTGGCCGCCCAACGGCTGTGGAAGAGGCCCCGGCCGTATGGTCATCGTTCGGTTCAGTGATGTCGATGATGTAGGTCTTATTGATACACAACTCCGCGGTAATGCCGGGAAGGGCAGTGTACTGAACCTCGAAAAACATTGGCCACGGAAAATCCGCCTGGATGAGCAGGGCGCGGGCAAAGGAGGCATGGGGAGACGGGGAGGCGGCGCAGCTGTGGTGGATCACGTCCCGGACGACCGCGCTATTGCGCACCCTGCCCATCCGCGCGAACTCCTGCCTGAGTTTCTTCTTCGTTATCCCTGCCCGCAAGGCAGAGTCGGCGGCAATGAGGCCTTCGCGAAAACCGTGGAATCGGGCGATATCGATCACAGCTCGGGCTGGCGAAACGGTGCGGGAGCCATGCACCAGCATCGGTTCGGGTAATTTCGTTTTGCGGTACATGCGTTCTGGATGGCGCCGATCTTTATTGGGTAAAGAGTTATGGGGAAGGGCCATTTCCACCTTTTCTTCCGCGGAGGCAAGCACCCATAGCCCGTGGACGCGGGCGGCGGACTTAGAGATGAGCACCGCGGTATAAGCGCTGCGGGCGGCGGCGATGGCGCGCAGGCGCAGCTGGGAGGATAGGCTCAAACCGTGGTAATGGTCGCGGTGTACCGCGATGCGGGGCGCGAGCTTGAGGTAGGTGCCGTTATCGAGGTCGCGGCCGAAGGTGGGATGGTTGTGCCGGATGGAAGGAATATTAGTTAGTGCTTTGCTCATGACCCCGAGCACATATGAGGCGCACGATGCCTGCTACCCGAATGCGCGCGAGGCTGTGGAGTTCTCGTTGAATCTTCACTAAGTGTGAACCGTGGTGCTCGAGTGGCGCCACGAGCTTAAGTTATCCACACCCGCGCTATGGGTGGGTTGCGCGACTGAGCTCGATTAGTACGAATCGATTACCAAGCTAGCGGCATGCTCGCGCAAATAATCTCGAAGGTAGGGCAGGGCAAAGTCTACTTGGCCACTGGCTGGTATCTCGATTAATTCCGAGTCAAGCAAGCGGCGGCGGTAATTGGATGCATATTGCGAGCTTTTTCCTAGGCGGGCCGTGATATCACTCATGGATGAGGGGCCATTGTCTTGCGCCATATGGAGCAGGAATGTCCGATCGATGGGGGAAAGCTCCGCTAGGGCGGGCTCATGGACTAGCTGCCCTAGCTTTCGTCGTGCTTTGGAAATGCCTTCCTGCGCAGCTTCCACCGAAATCGTATTGTCTGTTCGGTGGCGGAAAGCCCATAGGCCGACGAGCTGAATCATAAAGGGGTATCCCTGGCAAGCGGATACGGCAGATTTCAGCGCGTCCTTGTCCCAATTAACCTCTGTTTCTTCTACGGGAGCCTTGAGTGCCTTCCGGACGTCCGTATCCGCCACTCGGTCCAATTCAATACGGTTCGCACGGCGGAGAAAAGTGACAGGATTAGAGTCATCCTGGCTGGCTAAAAGCGGTTTAATCGAGGAAGGGATCCCTGCCATGACCACGGCAATATTTTCCCCTTCTCGCACGAGGTGCTGGATGGTAGCACCAAAATCGATGACCTCATCACTGCGCTGGTGGTGCATTTCATCCAACGTAATGAGCACCCCGGTGGGCTCGCCGTGGGAAATCCGGTCGAGTTCGCGCTGCGCATGGAGGAGGTCTTTCAAAGCCCTTCTTAAGGGATAGGATTCCACGGATAATGTCCTTGGATCCCATTCCATCCCTATGCCTAATTGAAAAAGGTGCAGGTTGAAACCTTTTAGCGCTGTGCGGTTGAGTTGAAGGGTATTAATAATTTCAGCTCGGAGCCGCTCTGCAAAACCGGCAGATGCCGTGTCATTAAGGATGCGCCAACCGTGATCTGACGCGGTGTCTTCGAAAGCATTGAGCAACACCGTCTTGCCGATACCGCGCGGACCCACGACGAGAGAAATACGTTCATGGGATCCGGGGCCATCGTCCAAGGCATAAGCGAACTCCTCAATGGAGTCTTTACGGCCAGCTAGGTAGGGAGGCGTGGCTCCAAGCGTGGCGGTAAACGGATTCTTCCGGTGGGTCATAGCTCAAGTGTAAAACACCGCGCTTGTGTACGCTTGTTTATCTTTTGAATTGTGTTTATAAAACTATTAGGTACCGAAACCAACGGGACTGGTTGGTTTCGGTGAGGACGCTATACCGCAGGGGGAGGGGTGACCTTGTCCAGCTGCTCGGTAATCTGCGGCCACAGCTGGCCCATGATGTCATCCCAGGTAAGGATCCACACGGCCTTGTCTTTGTCCGCTTTGCCTACGACCACGAGCTGCTCATTGCGGGCGCGCATGTGATCGAGCGTCTTTTGCACGGTGGTGGCGGAAGAGACGGAGATCGGGGCGCGGGAGAATTCGAGGACGGGGGTATCGGGATCCGCCATGAGGGTATCGCGTACGTGCACCACGCGGGGAACGCGGGAATCCTTGGGGAAGACGAGCACGCGCATGATGTTTTTGCGCAGGACGAGCTCTTGGAGCTGTTCCACCGTGGCATCGGAAGGCAGGGGCACAACTTCGGAGCCGTGGGCGCGCGCCATGGCGCCCACCGTGGAGTTCTCGAGCTCGATGACATCGGAAATCTGGTTGGCGGAATTATCGTCAAGCGCGCCGGTCTCGCGGGAGTGCTCGACCAAGGTGCGCAGCGTCTCGGCATCGTAGCCGGCAGCGCCGGCGCGGTCGACCGGTTCCTCACCCGTCATGGCCACCAACTTATTGGCCATCGTGTTAATCCACTTCAACAGCGGACGGAAGACCCACACGAATCCGCGGGCGGGGACGGCAATGACCTGCAAGGCAGATTCTGGGTGGGCGATGGCCCAGGACTTGGGCGCCATTTCACCCAGCACCAAGTGTAGGAAGGTGACGATGAATAGCGCGAGGATGAAGCTGGCGACATCGGCAATGCCCAGCGGCAGGCCAAGGGCCTCTAGCGGGGTCATCAGGAGGTGATGGACCCAGGGCTTGGTCACGGCGCCGAGCACGAAGGTGGCAGCAGTAATGCCCAATTGCGCGCCCGCCAGCATGATGGTCAGCTCATTGAGCGAGCGCAGGCCGGCGCGGGCGGTGCGCGAGGATTCCGCGTTTTCTTCAAGCCGGTTGCGGCGCGAGCCCATGAGGGAAAACTCGATGACCACGAAGAAGCCGGAAGCCGCAATAATGAGCAGCGTGACGATGAGGTTGAACCACCACGTATCGGTCATTATGCCTCCTCCTCTTCTTCTTCGCTGTCATGAACGTAGTCCTCAATAAGCTCGATGGCCAGGGAGGATGGCACGTGGCGGTCTACGTCATCCACGCGCATGCGAATGGAGCGAGTCGGTGCTTCGTCCTGATCCACCCAGTCGTCCGGCTCGGCCTCTAGGTCGATGGTGTGGACCTCGCCTACCTCTGGCAGGGCGCCGGCGTGCGCGATGAGCAGGCCGGCGATGGTTTCGAAATCGCCCTCTGGAAGATCGTGGCCAATGGCGCGCTCGATTTCATCCAGCGGCGTATCGCCATCGACCAGCCAGTGGGATTCGTCCTGCTCGGTGATTTCTTCGGTTTCCTCGAAATCGTGCTCATCGGTGACATCGCCAAGAATCTCTTCAGCTAGGTCCTCCATGGTGACGATGCCGACGAATCCGCCGTACTCATCGATGACGCAGGCCAGCTTTTGTTCTTCGCCGCGCAGCTCATCAACGACATCGGGAAGCGGCATAAGCTCCGGAACCACCAGGGGCTCGCGCATGATGGCGGTGGCGCTGGTGGCGGCAGGGAGATCGGATCCCAGGACATCGAAAAGATGCACCACGCCGATGGGGTTGTGCTCATCATCGATGACGGGGTAGCGCGTGTGGTTTTCAGACATCAATTCGCGCACCTCACCCAGGGTGGTGCCGGGGTCAATGACGTCCACGCGGGAGCGGGGGATCATGGCGTGCTCGACGTCGTGCTCGGGAAAGTCGAGCAAACGGTCCAAAACCATGTACGTGTCCTCATCCAAGACGCCGGTTTCGTGCGAGGAATCCACGATGGATTCGAGGTCATCGGCAGTAGCGGAAGAGTCGACGTCTTCTACCGGCTCGATGCGAAAGAGCTTCAAAATCGCATTGGAGGAATACTCGAAAAAGCGGATGAGCCAGCCGAAAATGCGCAAGTACCACTGCGTGGATGCGGCCAGGCGCAGTGCCGTTTTCATGGGCGCGGCGATGGTGTAGTTCTTAGGAAAAAGCTCCGCAAAGAGCATCGTGGCGATGGTGGAAATAAATAGCGCCGCGATGGTGCCGATAGCCACGGACACGCCGGTGGGAATTCCCACTCCGCCAAGCAGCACGCCAAGGCCCTGGCCCACCAGGGGCTCTGCCACATAACCAATAAGCAGGCCGGTAATGGTAATACCGAGCTGCGCGCCGGAAAGCATGAAGGAGGTGCGCTTGGTGATGTCGAGCGCGCGCTGGGCGGATTTATCACCTTCAGCGGCCATGGACCGCAATTGGGTGCGGTCCACGGACATGAATGAAAACTCTTGCGCCACGAAGTAGGCGTTCGCGACGATGATGAGCCCGATGACGACAAAGCCTGCCAGGATCATCAAAATAGCCGATAACATGAGTTACTCCCCACCGCCTATAAGGTGGCGGGGACATCGACTGGGAGGCTCCACTGAAGGTACCTTTCTATACGCGGGAAGTTGGCAATATACTACATGTTTAACACCCATTTCGGCCATTTTGTTCCCCTCCTATTAGGGTTTGATTCATGACTGAACCATTCGGGCTGTATATCCACGTTCCCTTTTGCGCCACCCGCTGCGGCTATTGCGATTTCAATACCTATACCCCCGGCGAGTTGGGCAGCCCGCGCGATCTCACTGGCCCGTACCTCGACGCCCTGGACAAGGAGTTGGAGATGGCGGCCGCCCGCGTGGGGCGCACCGCGGATACCGTCTTCATTGGCGGCGGCACGCCTTCACTCTTGGGAGGCCAGGGCCTGAGCCGCATCCTGGACACGGTGCGTTCTACCTTTGGCCTAACCCCAGGCGCGGAGGTCACCACCGAGTCCAATCCGGAGTCCACCTCGCCGGAGTACTTTGCCGCGCTTGCCGATGCCGGCTTTAACCGCATCAGCCTCGGCATGCAGTCTGCCTCGCACAGCGTGCTCCAGGTGCTCGAGCGCGCCCACACCCCTGGACGTGCGTTTGACGCCGCGCGCGAAGCCCGTGCTGCCGGTTTCCAACACGTCAACCTCGACATGATTTACGGCACGCCCACCGAAACCGATGATAACGTCCGCGAGACCTTGGACCGCGTGCTCGAGACCGGCGTCGACCACGTCAGCGCGTACTCGCTCATCGTAGAAGACGGCACCCGCATGGCCCGCAAGGTCAATAAGGGATTGCTGCCCGCCCCGGATGAAGATGTGCTGGCCCGGCGCTATGAAATGATTTCTACGACCCTCGAGGATGCCGGCTTCGAGTGGTACGAGGTCTCCAATTGGTCGCTACCCGGCGGAGAATGCGAGCACAATCGCATTTACTGGGTCGACGGCAACTGGTGGGGCGCAGGGCCCGGTGCCCACTCCCACCTAGGTGACGAGCGCTTTTACAACGTCAAGCACCCCAACCGCTATATCCAAACGATAGGAAACGGTGAGCTGCCCATTAAAGACAGCGAAACCTTAACGGGGGCAGATCGCCACATGGAGAAGGTGATGCTCGGCCTGCGCCTGCGCGAGGGCATCCCAGAATCCTGGCTCGATGCCCACGCTGCCCCGGCAGTGGAGGACTTCATCGACCGCGGCCTGCTCGAGCGCGCCGGCCAGCGCGTGCGCGTGACCAAGCGCGGGCGCCTGCTTGCCGATGGCATCGTCTCCGATCTCCTCATCGCCGAAGAGTCCTAGCCGCCGTCAGAAAGTTCTTATATTCGCCCCTGAACCACCAAAACCCCTTATTCGGGCTTATTCTTGTTAGACTTTTAAAATTGGCACTGGATTTACGCTGTATTTATAGAGAGACGCCGGTACATCGACTTAAACTAACCCGCAGAGAATAGGAGCGCTGAGAAGTGTCTACCTCAACTGATGCCCGCCGCAAGGAAGTCCTGCGGGCCATCGTTGCGGATTACATTGCCTCCCAGGAACCCGTGGGCTCCAAAACGCTGGTAGAGCGCTACCGGCTGGGCGTTTCTTCCGCGACCATCCGCAATGACATGGCTGTGCTGGAATCGCAGGGGCTGATTTCGCAGCAGCATGCCAGTTCCGGGCGCGTTCCCACGCAGCAGGGGTACCGGCAGTTCGTTGATTCTCTGCACGAGGTCAAGCCGCTTTCTACCCCAGAGCGCAAAGCGATGCTGAACTTCTTGGAAGGCGGGGTAGACCTCGAAGATGTGCTGCGCCGCTCCGTGCAGCTTTTGGCCCAGGTCACTGAGCAGGCGGCCGTGGTGCAGCTGCCTAATTTGAAGGTCTCGCGCGTCAAGCACTGCGAGGTCGTCACACTATCTCCGGTGCGGGTTTTGCTGGTGCTGATTACGGATAACGGCCGCGTGGATCAGCGCAACGTGGAACTAGATGAGGTCATTGACCAGGATCAGACGTATCGCCTGCGGGACATCGTCAATAATGCGCTGGTGGGCAAGACGCTTACTGATGCCTCCGTGGAGCTCGCCCACCTCGTCGATGACGCCCCGCTGGATATCCGCCACCACGTGCTTAAGGTGGCGACCACGCTCATTGAAACCTTGGTGGAACAGCCATCCGATCGCTTGATTATGGCGGGGACTTCCAACCTCACCCGCGTCGCCCGCGAATTTCCGGAGGGGCTGCCCACAATTATCGAGGCTTTAGAAGAACAGGTCGTCGTGTTGAAATTGCTGGCACGCGTACCGGACTTAGGCAATGTTTCCGTGGTGATCGGGGACGAAAACGAGGAGGATCAACTGCGCGATGCCTCCGTCGTTGCCGCCGGGTATGGTTTTGGAACCGGGGGACAGGCGGCGACGCTTGGCGGCCTTGGTGTGGTGGGGCCGACGTTTATGGACTATTCGGGAACAATCTCTAAGGTCTCTGCTGTTGCACAATACGTGAGTGAAATTTTGGCCGGCGAGTAGTGCGAGTAGACTAGCCGGTCGCTACATAAATTTTTGCAAGGTAATACCAACAAAACGATCGAGAAGGAATATCTCTAACAGTGGCTCGTGACTATTACGGCATCCTCGGTGTTGATAAGGACGCAACGGACCAAGAAATTAAGAAGGCGTACCGCAAGCTGGCCCGCAAGTATCACCCGGATGTGAACCCGGATGATGAGGCAGCGGCGGAGAAATTTCGCGAGGCCTCGGTTGCCCAAGAAGTTTTGCTGGATCCGCAAAAGCGCCAGATCGTCGACATGGGCGGCGATCCCATGGAGCAAGGCGGCGGTGGCGCTGGCGCCGGTGCCGGCGGATTTAGCGGCTTCGGCGGCGGTGGCTTAGGCGATATCTTCGCCGAGTTCTTCGGCGGTGGCGCCGGCGGCGGATCCCGCGGGCCAAAGTCGCGCGTGCAGCCCGGCAACGATGCCCTCCTGCGCACCCGGATTACCCTCGAAGAGGCCTATACCGGCCTGAAGAAGAAGGTCACCGTCGATACCGCGGTGCTGTGTGATTCCTGCGGCGGTACCGGCTCGAACTCTAAGTCCAAGCCCGTCACCTGCGATAATTGCAACGGCATGGGCGAAATCCAGGAGATGCAGCGCAGCTTCTTGGGCAATGTGATGACCACCCGCCCGTGCCCGAAGTGCCAGGGCTTTGGCGAAATCATTGAGGATCCCTGCAACCAGTGCGCCGGCGATGGCCGCGTGAAAAAGCGCCGCGATCTCACGGTGTCCATCCCGGCTGGTATCAACGATGGCATGCGCATCCGCATGGCTTCCCAGGGCGAGGTCGGCCACGGCGGTGGCCCTGCAGGTGACCTCTACGTGGAGGTGCACACCCAGGAACACGAGGTCTTCCAGCGCAATGCGGATGACCTGAACGTCACCGTGCACGTGCCGATGATCGATGCAGCGCTGGGCACCAACTTCACCATCGATCAGCTCAATGGCGAGGAGCTCACCATCGATATCGAGCCGGGCACCCAGCCGGGCGAGTCGATCAAGGTGGAAGGCGCGGGCATGCCACGCCTGCGCACCGACGGTTACGGCAGCCTCTTTGCCCACGTGGATGTGGTTGTTCCCAAGGATCTGGACCGCAAGAGTCGCGAGGCGCTGGAAAAGATCCGCAATACCCGCGATGAGGGCGCCCGCGTGCGCACCGCCAGCGACGGGCAGGAGGACTCCTTCTTTACCCGCCTGCGCGATAAGTTCCGCCGCTAATGTCGCTGCCCGTCTTCATCCACCCAGATCTCTCTGCCGCCCAGGCCGGAGACAGCATCACGCTGTCTGGACCCGAGGCGCGCCACGCCGTGACGGTCAAGCGGATGCAGCAGGGGGAGAAGCTGGCGCTTATCGATGGCACCGGAATCCGCCTCACCCTTACCGTCACCGAGACCTCGGGCAAGGACCACTTAACCGGCACCGTCGAGTCCGTTACCCAGCTACCGGAGCCGAATCCGCGGGTAACCGTGGTGCAGGCGATTCCCAAATCCGAGCGCGCCGAGCTAGCCGTTGACCTGGCTACACAGGCCGGGGCGGATGAGATCATCGCCTGGCAGGCGGATCGCTGCGTGGCCAAGTGGGACGGGAAGAAGGCGCCGAAGGCCATAACCAAATGGCAGGCCGCGGCCGAAGCGTCCGCAAAGCAATCTCGGCGAGACCGCATCCCGCAGATCCGCGGCCCGCTGACTACCCGCCAATTGGTTGCGGAGCTAGCAGAGCGCGCAGAATCCGCGCGCGTGTTAGTCCTGCACGAGGAAGCCACCGAATCCATCCGCGAGGTTGACTTGCGCGGCGAGGTCTTCCTCCTGGTCGGCCCCGAAGGCGGAATCGGGGAAAATGAGCTGACAACCCTGCGCGAGGCCGGGGCCGTTCCTATCAAATTGGGCCCGGAGGTTTTGCGCACCGCCAGCGCGGCGATGGTGGCCTTGGCGGCTATCGGCATGCGGACTGAGCGCTGGTAGCCTATTAGACGTGCCTATCATCACCAAGAAATGTGAGATCGATTCCGCGTATGTCAGCAGCGTTTTGGGCAGCGCGGACGATAACCTCCGCGTGCTCAATGACCGCCTCGATGCGGATCTTTTTGCCCGCGGCAATATTGTCACCGTCACCGGCCCCGATTACGAGGTAGCCCGCGCGGCGAAGATCCTCGATGAGCTCGAGGCCATCGCTAGGCGCGGCCACGCCGTATCCACCGATACGGTCAAGCACACCATGGATATGGTTGCCGTAGAGGCGCCGCAGTCGGTGGCGGCGGCGATGGCGGCGGACATCGTCAAGCGCCGCGGCAAGTCCATCCGCCCCAAAACCGTGGGGCAATCCGAGTATGTGCAGGCCATCGACAATAATACGGTGGTCTTTGGCATTGGTCCGGCCGGTTCCGGCAAGACCTACCTGGCGGTGGCGAAGGCCGTGCAGGCGCTGCAAAATAAGCAGGTCTCGCGCATTATTCTTACCCGTCCGGCGGTTGAGGCGGGCGAAAACCTGGGCTTTTTGCCAGGCACGCTCAATGACAAGATTGACCCGTACCTGCGCCCGCTGTATGACGCGCTGCGGGACATGCTCGATCCGGAGATGATTCCCAAGCTGATGGATGCCGGCATCATCGAGGTCGCCCCGCTGGCGTATATGCGCGGGCGCACGCTCAATGATGCCTTCGTCATCCTCGATGAGGCGCAAAACACCACCCCGGCGCAGATGAAGATGTTTTTGACCCGCCTGGGCTTTGGCTCCACCATCGTGGTCACCGGCGATATTTCCCAGGTGGATCTGCCGCGCGGGCAGGTATCCGGCCTGCGCATCGTGCGGCGAATTCTCAATAACGTGGACGATATCCACTTTGCGGATCTCAGCGCCCAAGACGTGGTGCGCCACCAGCTGGTCGGCCGCATTGTGGATGCCTATGATTCCTTTGACAATAAACAGGCTGCGGAAAACGAGGGGAAATAAGTGAGTATCGAGTTTCTCAATGAGTCGGGTTTTGATGGCGTCAACGAGGAGATGCTTATCGATGTCGCCTCTTATACCTTCGGTACCATGGACATCAACCCCGATGCGGAATGCACCATTACCTGCGTGGATCTGAAGTCCATTGAGGATCTGCACATCCGCTGGATGGACTTGGAAGGCCCTACCGATGTGATGAGCTTTCCCATGGATGAGCTTACCCCCGGCGCCACTTCTGGTGGCGGGCGCCCCGATGCCGCCGATCCGGGCCCTGCCATGCTTGGCGATATTGTCTTATGCCCCGAGTTCGCTCTGCGACAGGCCGATGCCGCCGGACATTCGCTCGGGCACGAGCTCGCGCTGTTGACGGTGCACGGCTGCCTGCACTTGCTGGGCTACGATCACGCCACCGCGGCGGAAGAAAAGGAAATGTTTGCCCGGCAGAATGAACTGCTGGCGGATTGGTACGATGACCTCGTCGCACGCGGGAAGAGCTACCAGCCAAAGCCTTCGGGCCCGAAGGCCTTTCCGGATGCTGCCGAGCGAGCACGCCTCGATGAACAGGTACCCGGCGGCGGCATCCCCGCGATTGGGGAACCACGCGACGAGGAAACCCCAGAATAATTTCGCCCATTCCTTTGTCTCTGTGCATAAGCAGTAGCACAATGGATAGCTATGACTATCCTTTCCATCCAGTCTCATGTCACCTACGGCCATGTGGGAAATTCCGCGGCCGTCTTTCCTCTCCAGCGCGCCGGCCACGAGGTGTGGCCCGTGCACACGGTGAACTTCTCCAACCATACCGGATACGGTGACTGGGGCGGACCGATGATTCCGGCCAGTGATGTCACGTCGATCATCGATGGCATCGAAAAGCGCGGTGCTTTTGAAAATATCGACGCCATCCTTTCCGGCTACCAAGGCGGCTCCGACATTGCCGATGCCATCGTGGACACCGTTCGCCGCATCAAGGCCGTTAACCCCAAGGCGCTGTACGCTTGCGACCCAGTGATGGGTAATGCGAAGTCGGGCTGCTTCGTTTCAGATGACATTCCGCCGCTGCTGCGTGACCGCGTGGTGCCCGTGGCCGATATCATCACCCCGAACCAATTTGAGCTGGGCTATCTGACCGATACCGAGGTCAGCACCTTGGACCAGACCTTGGCTGCGGTGAAGAAGGCGCAGGAAATGGGGCCGAAGACGGTATTGGTTACTTCCGTCAAGCGCCCGGAAACCCCTGCGGATCAGATTGAGATGCTCGCCGTTGATGGTGAGCGCGCTTTCTTGCTCTCGACCCCGCTGTTGCCGGTTAAGCGCAACGGCTCTGGTGACGTGACCGCGGCGCTGTTCACCGGCCACTACGTTGAAACCCATGACGTGAAAGAGGCGCTGCGCCGCACCGCATCTTCCGTCTACGAGCTTCTGCGCACGACGTATGAGGCGGAATCCACTGAGCTGCAGCTTATTCAAGCTCAGGACGCCTTCGCCCACCCGAGTATGCAATTCCAGGCGGAGGAGCTCTAAAGCTGCACTGGTGGAGTGGTGTGGTCTGCAATCCGAGACAAGTAATCCGCTGTTTTGGTGCATAACTTGGTGAATACCTATAAAGTGATAGGTGTAACGTAATCAACGACGTGATTGGAGTCCCGTCTTGTCCAGCACCGGAAGTATCAGCGCATCCCCCGACGGCCTGTTGATGGCCCTTATTCAATACCCAGTTCCCGTAGTCAATTCCCCGGAAGACGTTCAAGCAAACGTCGATGAAATCTGCCGCATGGTGGCCTCGACCAAGGCTGGCTACCCAGACCTAGATCTCATCGTCTTTCCGGAATACTCCTCTTCGGGCCTGAACACCAAGATTTGGTCCTACGATGAATTCCTCATCGGCCTCGATGACCCCAAGGTGGACCAGTACAAGCAGGCTTGTAAGGATAACGACGTCTGGGGCGTCTTCTCCATCATGGAACCCAACCACGAAGCGGGGAAGCCCCCGTTCAACACGGCGATTATCATCAACTCCGACGGCGAGATTGCGTTGCACTATCGCAAGCTGCAGCCATGGACCCCCATCGAGCCGTGGTACCCGGGTGACTTGGGTATGCCGGTATGCGATGGCCCCAAGGGCTCCAAGCTCGCGGTCAATATCTGCCACGATGGCATGTTCCCAGAGCTCGCCCGCGAAGCAGCGTATAAGGGTGCCAATGTCTACATCCGCATCTCGGGTTATTCTACCCAGACCCAAGACCAGTGGATCATGACCAACAAGACCAACGCCTTCCAGAACCTGATGTACACGGCATCGGTGAACTTGGCGGGCTATGACCAGGTCTTCTACTACTTCGGTGAAGGCAATGTCTGCAACTACGACGGCCACATGATTTCTGAGGGGCACCGCAACCCGGGCGAAATCGTCACTGCAGAGGTCTTCCCAGCGCTGGCCGATAAGGCGCGCATCAACTGGGGCCTAGAAAACAACATCTTCAACTTGGGCAACCGCGGCTACGTTGGTTCCCCAGGCGGAAAGACCGAAAACTACCTCACCTGGGTAGAAGACCTCGCCAAGGGCGAGTACAAACTACCGTGGTCCGACGATGTCCGTATTAAGGACGGCTGGAAGTACTATCCGGACGGACCGCAGCTTGGCCCGCTTCCGGACGAATTCAAGAAATAGGTACACGGCTATTAGCTACTGAAGGCCCCGCACCCTCGTACATTTTGAGGGTACGGGGCCTTCGGGCTGGTGTTGGGCCGATCGAAAATGCAAAAGGTCAACGTCCTCGGGTATATCTGAGCGCGATTTGCTACATTTCAGGTGCGAAAATGCTCAGTTATAGCAGTGGACCTATAGCATCTGCGAAAAGCCGACGGGGCACAGCCTGAAGACGCAGCTCTAGAGGCCTTGTGCCTGCGAGGGCGTTTCCGCAAGAGAATCGTCGTCATAGGATTCTGGTGACGCTCCGCCCTGCGGCGTTCCCGAATATGGAGCGCCACCGTTGCAAAGCTCTGGCCATTCGTCTGGATAAAGCAAGTGCCCATTAAGGCCACCGCATACTCGTTCCGCGCGCATGGAACGCTGGAGTGCAGGGGTATTGCACAGTTCGGTTTGGTGGGAAGAGTCATCAGAAAACTTCCCGAATGCTCCAAGGCCTATTTCGCAATACAGCAGCTCTGGCTCAGCGGCTGCCGCCTGCGGTTGTGCACCTGGCTCCTCAGCTGCTACTTGGGTTTCTGGTTCTGTTGGGATTTCGGTAGTGGGCTCTTGCGTGGTTGATTGTGCAATGCTGCTCGATGAGGTCGCACTAGGTGAGCTGGAAGATGGACTGATTGAAGTACTGGTGGATTCCTCTTCGGAAGGCGAGGGGCCAGCATCAGGGGATGAACAAGCACTAATGGAAATGGTGAGGATGGCACCTAGGAGCAGTAGGGGAGACTTGGTTGGCATGGCGGAGTGTCTTTCAGGAAGCGGTGAGAAATACACCGAGGAGGAGAGAACGGTCTTAGCTTAGCCTGCAGATTTGTTAGTGCGTGAAACAATCGGAGATTTTGGTGCGGTGGGTTATCATTGCAGGTAATGAGTTCTGACATTGATACACAGTTTGATGCGGCATTCGAGGGCCTGCCAGATGACCCCGATGATGCTGCTCCGGAAGCCGCCGGGGAGAAGGCAGCTCCGTTAGATTATTCGCAGTACACGGATACCCCAGAAGGATTCCGCTCTGGATTCGTATCCTTTGTGGGCCGCCCGAATACGGGTAAATCCAAGCTGACCAACGCGCTGGTGGGCCAAAAGATCGCCATTACCGCGGACCAGCCGGAAACGACCCGCCACACCATCCGCGGTCTGGTTCACCGCGAGGACGCACAGGTCGTCGTGGTGGATACACCGGGTCTGCACCGCCCCCGCACCTTGTTGGGCGAGCGGCTTAATGAAGTGGTTAAAGAAACGTATGCGGATGTGGATGTCATCGGCTTGACCATTCCTGCTGATGAGAAGATCGGTCCGGGTGACCGGTGGATCCTGGATAATGTGCGCTCGATTGCGCCGAAGACCCCCATCATCGGCATCGTGACCAAGCTGGATAAAGCCTCTAAGGACCAGGTGGGCGCGCAGCTTTTGGCCTTGCACGAGCTCTTGGCGCAAGAAGATCCGGAGGCCGTGGTGATTCCGGTTTCTAGTAAAAAGGGCGTGCAACTGGATGACTTGGTGCAGGTCATCGTGGAGCACTTGCCGGAGGGCCCGAAGTTCTACCCGGATGATCACATCACGGATGAGGGGCAAGAAAAGCGCATCGAAGAACTCATCCGTGAGGCTGCGCTCTCTGGCCTGAAGGCAGAGCTACCACACTCGGTTGCGGTGCAGATTGATGAAATGCTGCCTTCGCGCACGCGTGAGGGAGTGCTGGATATTCACGCCATCATGTACTTGGAGCGTCAAGGGCAAAAGCGGATCATCGAGGGTAAAGATGGCCTGCGTTTCCGCCGCATCGTGGGCAATGCCCGCAAGGAAATCATGGAGCTACTGGGCCAGAACGTGTACCTGGATCTGCGCATCAAGGTGCTGAAGAACTGGCAATCTGATGCCAAGTCGCTGGGCAGGCTCGGGTTCTAAAAGGCCATGCGCGAAAATTATCGCGACCGCGCCGTGGTCATTCGCTCCTATGATTTTGGGGAAGCCGACCGCGTCATCGTACTGCTCACCCAAAACCATGGGTTGGTGCGTGCGGTGGCCAAGGGCGTGCGCCGAGCAAAATCCCGCTTTGGATCGCGGCTGCAGCTCTTCGTCAATTTGGATGTGCAGCTGTATATAGGAAAGAACCTGGCCACGATTTCCCAGGCGGATACGGTGAATTATTTTGGTGCGCGCCTCATCGAAGACTACGAGCGCTATACGGCCGCCTGTGCGGTCTTGGAATCGGCCGAGCGGCTCATCTACGCGGATGGAGACGGCGACCCGTACCTCTACAACGCGGTGGTGGCGACGCTCGAGCAGCTGCAAACCGAGGAGCCGACGCAAACGCTTGATGCGTTCTTATTGCAGGCCATGGCGCATGCCGGCTGGGCACCGAGCCTTTTTGATTGCGCCCAGTGCCAGCGCCCCGGCCCGCACCATGCCTTTCACCCGGCCGTCGGCGGCGCCGCCTGCCACGAATGCCGGCCGCCAGGAGCTGCGGAGGTGGATCCGGAAACCCTGCACCACTTGTGGCTTTTGGCACATGGCTACCCGACGGATCCGACTAATGCGCAGCGGCAGGAGGGGCATCGGCTAGCGCGGGCGCACCTGCAGTGGCACATGGAGCGAAATGTGTCCGCATTACAGGTGATGGAACAGTAAACTGTAGCCCGTGATTACCCCAGATCCTTCTCGTCGCCTGACCCCGCCGAATATTCCGGATGAGCTGCTGCCACGCCATATTGCGTTGGTGATGGACGGCAATGGCCGCTGGGCCCAAGAAAAGGGCATGAAACGCACGGAAGGCCACCGCAGGGGAGAGGCGGTGCTTCTCGATGTCGTCGATGCCTGCCTCGCCGCCGGTGTACCGTATCTTTCGGCATATGCGTTTTCCACTGAAAACTGGCGGCGCAGCCCGGAAGAGGTGCGCTTTTTGATGGGCTTTAATCGCGATGTGCTGCGGCGGCAGCGCGAGTGGCTCAATGAGCGCGGCGTGCGCGTGGTGTGGGTAGGGCGTCGACCGCGCCTGTGGCGCTCGGTGATTA
The DNA here is from genome assembly GCF_046718165.1 of Corynebacterium tuingiense. Taxonomy (NCBI): domain Bacteria; kingdom Bacillati; phylum Actinomycetota; class Actinomycetes; order Mycobacteriales; family Corynebacteriaceae; genus Corynebacterium; species Corynebacterium tuingiense. Next base: position 1,790,156 of record NZ_CP177101.1, on the reverse strand, counting down.
AGGAACTCGAAACCGCCGAAGAATTGACCAAGAATAATACAAAAATGACGCTGGCCATGTGCGTTAATTACGGTGGCCGGGCGGAAATGGTCGATGGCGTGCGCCAGCTTGCGGAAAAGGTCGCCGCTGGTGAAATTCGCCCGCGCGATATTAAAGAAAGCACCATCGCAGAGCATCTCTATGATCCCGGCATGCCGGACGTGGACCTATTCTTGCGGCCTTCCGGTGAGAAGCGCACTTCGAACTTCCTGCTGTGGCAGTCCGCTTACGCCGAGATGATTTATCAGGACAAGCTATTTCCTGATTTCACCCCGGAGGACCTCTTCGCCGCCATTGAGGAATATGCCCGCCGGGATCGCCGCTTCGGTGCTGTGAAGTAGGGAAGTAGCAGCTAAGGAAGGCGCGCGAGACTACCGTGCGGTGACTACTGTGCGGCCGCGCACTGCGAGCACACGCCGAAGATCTCCGCGTCGTGGCCGGTAAGCTCGAAGTTGTACTCGGCGGCTACGGCCGAAGCCCACTTTTCAATGGGTCCACCATCGATTTCTTCGGTGCGGCCGCATTTGGTGCATACCAAGTGGTGGTGGTGCGCATCGGTTTCGCAATGGCGGTACAGGGTCTCGCCATTGGGCATGTGTAGTGCATCTACGGCATCAATATCGGAAAGAGATTGTAGGGTGCGGTAGACGGTGGTGAGACCGACTTTTTCTTGCCGCTCTTGGAGCTGGTGATAAATTTCCTTGGCGGAGGCGAACTTGTCGATGTCCCGCAGGACCTCAACAACCGCGGTGCGCTGTTTAGTATTGCGCGAGCCGAGCTTGGGGATACTCTCATGAATGGACATGACATTCATATTATCAACTCTTTTTCAACAAGCGCTATAATAAATCGTCTTTATATGCAGACCGGTTATTAAGAGGCGATTTTCGCGGCGTCTTCCAAAAGGGTTAAAACCTCCGGTGCGACCAGAGAGTAGGTCACCTCGCGCCCATTGCGCTCAGAGCTGACAATCCCTGCCTGCTTAAGAACTCGCAGGTGCTGGCTAATCAGCGGCTGGGACTTGCCGGTGGCTTTAACCAGCTCATGTACGTAATGGTCGCGCTCCGCCAGGCGGGTAATGATGGAAATGCGCAGCGGGGAATCGAGGGCCGCGATAACGCTTGCGGCCGCAGAGTTATTAAATGCTAATTGAACGGTCGTCATAGGGAGTGGGCACCTTCAATACGGTATCTATTATCTGTCGACCACTACTATATTACCTCAAGTTGGTCATTACCTGTACATTAACCGATTTAAATTTGCACCCCCTGATCTCACTACTGATGGGGGATAAGGGTTAGACTGAATGAGATTGTCACGACTATCCCCTACCAGAGGAGTCCTTTACAACCATGGCATCCCTTATCGATACCGTTGTTAATCTGTGTAAACGCCGCGGCTTGGTCTACCAGGCGGGTGAGATTTACGGCGGTTCCCGCTCCGCTTGGGACTATGGTCCTCTTGGTGTGGAGTTGAAGGAAAACATTAAGCGCCAGTGGTGGCGCCACATGGTCCAATCTCGCCCCGATGTCGTAGGTGTGGATACCTCCGTCATCCAGCCGCGCCAGGTGTGGGTCTCCTCCGGCCACGTGGAGGTTTTTACCGATCCCCTGGTGGAATCCCGCCACACCGGTAAGCGCTACCGCGCCGACCACTTGCTCGAGGCCTACGAAGAAAAGCACGGCCACGAGCCAGAAAACGGCCTGGCTGATATTAACGACCCGGAAACCGGCCAGCCGGGTGACTGGACCGAGCCGAAGGCCTTTTCTGGCCTGCTGAAGACCTTCCTGGGGCCGGTCGATGACGAGCAGGGTCTGCACTACCTGCGCCCGGAGACCGCACAGGGTATCTTCATCAATTTCAAGAACGTGATGACCTCCTCGCGCATGAAGCCGCCATTCGGCATCGCCAATATTGGTAAGTCCTTCCGCAATGAGATCACCCCGGGTAACTTCATCTTCCGCACCCGCGAGTTCGAGCAGATGGAGATGGAGTTCTTTGTCAAGCCTGGCGAGGACGAAGAGTGGCACCAGTACTGGATTGATGACCGCTACAAGTGGTACACCGACCTGGGCATCAAGGAAGAAAACCTGCGCCTGTACGAGCACCCAAAGGAAAAGCTGTCGCACTACTCCAAGCGCACCGTGGACGTGGAGTACGCCTTCGGCTTCAAGGGCTCCAAGTGGGGCGAACTGGAAGGCGTGGCCAACCGCACCGACTATGACCTTTCCGTCCACGACAAGGGCTCTGGCGAGGATCTGTCTTACTATGACCAGGCCAATGACGAGCGCTGGATTCCGTACGTCATCGAGCCGGCCGCTGGTTTGGGCCGTTCCATGATGGCCTTCCTGGTAGATGCCTATGACGAGGAAGAAGCACCGAACGCTAAGGGCGGCACCGACAAGCGCGTGGTTCTGCGCTTGGACCGCCGCTTGGCGCCCATCAAGGTTGCCGTCCTGCCGTTGTCCAAGAAGGAGGAGCTATCCACTCCGGCCCGCGAGCTGGCGGATAAGCTGCGCGCCTACTGGAACGTGGACTTCGATGTCTCTGGAGCCATCGGCCGCCGCTACCGCCGTCAGGACGAGGTTGGTACGCCATTCTGCGTCACCTTCGACTTCGATTCGCTCGAGGATAACGCAGTAACCGTGCGCGAGCGCGACACCATGGAGCAAGAGCGCGTAAAGATTGAGGATCTTGAGTCCTACCTCTCCGCGCGCCTGATTGGGTGCTAAGCAGATGCACTACACCAGCTGGGATCGCTCCGAGCGCGACAAGCCCGTCCTCCTCGTTGAGGAGGGCCCGGAGCGCCTAGGCGTCTTTGCGGAACATTCCGCCGAGGTAGACGGGAACTTTTGGCGCGTCGAGGTCAGCGATTTGGGGGCTTCGGCCACGCTTGACGATGGCTCCGTCTACCGCCTCGCCGGCCGCCTCGGCCGCGATAAGCGCCTTGAAGCCTCGCTCAATGGCCGCACCTTTCATTACGTCAATGAAAATAGCGGCGATTGGATCATCGATGATGTCGATGACAACAAGGTGGCGCAGTTTTCCGCCAAGAATTCTGGCGTGCGCAAGGCCATCTTGGAATTCGAAGACGATGCGAAAGGCTTAAGCACCGCCGAGATCGCCGGTCTGAGCTGGTTTACCCGCGCGATTTTGGAAAAGAACACCAAAAACTCCGCGTGGGTATGGATCATCATGCTGGTATTGGCCTCCATCGTCGCCCTGCTGGCGGTGTTCATTTTCTAATGGCGGGAACGATGCCGTGGCAGTGGAATGGTGCTACTCTGCGCGACGTACGCGGCACCGACATTGCCTGGGTGCGAGACGGGGTACTGACCATTGCCGGCGCGCTCTCCGGGGATCCCACACAACCAGATACGCTTTTTGACGTAGAGACCTCGCTAGACGGTGCAACCGCCTCCCCGCGTTTTTTCCTGCGGGCCCGGCCGCGTAGCAGCTGCAGCGCGGGTTCCGGAGCTGCGAAGCATTATGAAGTTTCGCAGGCGGGATTGACCGTCACGCGCCTGCGCGCGACCTGCGGAGACACCCACTACCTTTTGGATCGCTCCGCCATCTTTGGCAAGCAGCGCCGCATCGTGGCCCTTGCCGAAGATGGTAGCGCGGAGGGCTGCGAGGTTGCGCGCCTTAACCCGCGGGGCAATGGCCTAGAAGTAGCGGCCGCTGATAACAATGGCCTTCCGGACGTGGATGCGGTAGTGCTGAGCTATAGCTGCCTGCTTGTTGATGCCGCACCGCGCATCGTGCGCGGCTAAGCGCCAACAAAGCAGGCCTTAGAAGGAGCCGCCGCGGAAACCGCCTCCGCCACCGCCGCCGGAGAATCCTCCGCCGCCGCCGCTGAAACCACCGCCGAAGCCGCGGCCACCGCCGCCAAGGATTTGGCCCAACACCATACCGGTGATGATATTTCCGGCTGCGGAACTCGTCTGCTGGCGTTGTTGCTGACGGCGATACTCGTCGGAATCATCCTTGGCCCGTTGCAAGGCGGCTTGCGCTGCGGCAACGGCTTCGCGAGAGGATTGCAACGCGCCGCGGATATCGCTGCGCTGGGTGTGCAGGGCTTGGGCGTGGAGACGCTTGGCATCGGCAAGCGCGGTGCGGGCGCCGGAACCAACAATGCGCCCGCGCGAGGAAATGAGATCCTCGGCGGCCTGAATATTGGATTCTGCCACCGACATTTGCTGGTGGAAAAGCTCGATCTGGCGCGCGTGGGTAGAAGTCTTTTCCCGCACGCGGTCAAGACGTTCATCAAGCTCGGTATCGATGCTCATGAGCGCGGTGTGCTGGCCCAAGGGATCCGTATCGCCCTGCTGCTTGGCGTCAGTGACCGCAGCAGAGGCGCGCTGCAGCAGTTCTTCGAGGGCTTGCCAATCCGCCTGGGTTCCCTGGGATTTGCCTTGGCGCTCTAGCTCGCGGGCTTCCTCGATTTCGCCCTCGACCTCGGTGATAAGCGCACCCAGATTACGGCGGGCGGAGGAAATATTCTCCTCGGCGTGCTCCACTCCGGTAAGGAGCCTATCGGTGACCTCCGTGGCGTGCTCGATATCGCGGATAAGCCCCACGAGCGAACCCTGCTTCCCGGCCGGCTGGCCCTGCACCTCGCGGGCTTGGTCCAGGAGCTTTTCCGCCTCATCGAGGGAGGCGCTGGCCAATTCTGGGTTATCCGCAATGGAGGATAGGACCTCTGCGGAATAGTCCTCTTGGAGCTTTGTGAGGGTACCTTCGGCGCCAGGAAGGCGAGTGCGCAGACCGACGGTGCGCTGGGTGAGCTCGTCCAACTTGGAGTCGCTCTGCAGCAGCAGGTCGCGCATCTGGGCAAACTCTTCTGCCTGGCTATCCAAAGCGTCATCGGCTTGGCCGCAGGTGGAGACGATTTCTACCAGCATCTGCCGGCGCTCGGCTTGGGATTCTGGCACCGCATCATCGAGGCGCTGGCGAATCTTGAAGGCCTTTTGCAGGGTAGAGGTGGAATGATTCATCGCCTTGGTAAATGGGCGGGTGCGCTCCGGACCGAACTCAGACAGGGCGATATTGAGCTCTTCCTTGCCGCGGCGGATGGATTCATCCGTGGAGACCAATTCTTCTTGGGCCAATTTATCCAAGGTATCCAGCGGCAGCCGGTTTAATTGATCGGTATCTTCTGGCGCAATCTCGCGGGCGGACTCTAAAGTTTTCGCCTGATTCTTTTTCGTGTTGCGGCGCGAGTAGTACCAGATGCCGCCGCCTGCAGCGACGATGGTGGCGGCGCCACCGCCCAGCCAGGCTATGCCGGAGGAATCAGAGGAGCTGGAGGTGCCAAGGGCGGCATCGGCAAGCGCGATCGCAGAAGCGCCGTATTCTTCTGCGGATAGCTTGCTGTAGGCGGCATCGTACATCTGATCCAGGCGGCCCTCGGGCCATTGATCGCCGGTCTGCACGCTCACCTGGCGCTCATTGACGCCAACGACATAGGCCGCGGAATTCGGTCCCTTCTCGTTGACTATGCTGCGCGCATAGCTTTCTGGATCAGTGCCAAGATCGTTTGCGAAGACTACAAAGATGATGAGCGACTGGTCTTTTTGCAGCTGGGTGATCTTCTCATTGATCTCCTTAATTTCCTCGCTACTTAAGACCCCTGCCTCATCATTTACCCTGTCTGTCACCGCCGCCGTATCCGGGGCTTGGGCAAGGGTAGTGGTCTCCGCGGCTAGGGCTTGGCCTGCGCCAATGGAGGTGCAGCCGAGCAAAAATGCCGCGACGGTAGCGCGGCCGATTCGTGCACTAAGATTCATGCCCACAACCATACCTGCCCGAACGCTCAATCCGGAGAACCTCTTTCGCAGGCAGTAGGGTGGGAAGCATTGTGAAATACGTCGTTGTTTTAGGCACCGCGCAATACGATGGCCGCCCCTCCCGCATCCTGGCCGGGCGCCTGCGCCATGCCGGGGAGCTGGCCACCTCCCGCGGCCTGCCGGTGATTACCGTGGGCGGCCAGCTTCCCGGGGATCGGTTTACGGAGGCCGGGGTTGCCCGCGATTACCTGCGCGAGCATTTCCCTGAGCTGCAGGTATCCGCCGTGGAAGAAGGCCTCGATACGCGCGGGTCCTTAGCTGCGGTTATCGATGCCCACGGCCTTGCCGATGCCATCATCGTCACCGATCCCTTGCATAGGTTGCGCACGTGGGTCGTCGCTAAGCAGGAAGGGCTCAACGCCCAAGTGTCCGGCACGCCCTATTATCCCGCCCGGCGGTTTTCTAAGCCTTGGTGGCGCTACCTCGCGCACGAATGCGGCGGGCTGTTTTATATAGGTATTTCCAGCATTGTCTCTCCCCGATGCGCGCGTGCCTGGAAAAGGCGCCTGTACCGCATTGAGCTGATGCTGCGGCCGAATCAGAAGCTGCGGCACGAAACGATGCAAAAGGAAGAGAGGACTCCTTAAACCTAAAAATGATTTTCATATGTTATTTTATAACCTGATGATACTTTTCAAATAGGGTATCTTGTTTATTAATGTGGTTACTGGGGCATCATGAAAAACTATCCTCACACATTTTGAAATGCTTCGGAGATTCACGTGGAGAACATGCTGCAACTAGAGGGCCTAGCGGTACAGTTAAGCAGGAAGAGTGGACCGTTATTTTCCATCAATTCCAAGCATGAGCCCGGTACCCTTACCTGGATCCGTGGAGCCTCTGGGTCTGGTAAAACTACGCTGCTCCGCGTGGTTTGTGGTCTCCAAAAACCCACATCGGGAACAGTTAACATCTTCGGAAACGATTTGTGGAGCTCCTCTGAAAAGAGCAGGGATAGGCTTCGAGCGAAGTCAATGGGAATTGTCTTTCAAGATTCCGGCATAGTCCCCTGTCTGACGATCGACGAAAACCTATCCTTCGCTCGAGAGCTAAGTGGGACTTCTACAACGCAGGAAGACAATCGTTCGCTGTTGGCTCAATTTAGCATGAGTGAATATGCTGACTCACTTCCACACGAGCTTTCGGGCGGGCAACGTCAACGTGCAGCCATAGCCACGGCGATTTCCAAAGGGCCTCGACTAATTCTCGCCGATGAGCCAACGAGCGCGTTAGATGAGAAAAATGCGTACTCAGTATTGCGCTATTTGCATAACTATGTAAAAGAAAACCGGACAATCGCATTGGTCGTGTCCCATGACGACCGATTAGAGAAATTTACTGATCAGGTCTTGGAAATCGGGGGTTAACTAATGAACTTTCGCGCGGTCGAATCTAGGATACGCAAAGACACTTTCGCGGAAAGTATTCCATTGCTCACAACGGCGCTTGTACTTATGTTCTTCGTGAGCCTGTTGATCTCGACTATAGCTGCGGAAGAGGTAGCTGAATCTATGTCAATGGGGCTGATGTATTCAGCTATTATCTCCACTGTTCCCTTTGCCCTAGCTCTCAAATACTGCATAAGGCATGTGGTGGAAGGGAGGCGCCACCACTATGAAGCTCTTCGTCTATTTGGACTGTCGCTTAAGCGAATTCGGCGAGAATTATTTCTCGAATTACTTACGGCGTATGCGTGCTTTGCTATTATCAGCGCCCTTCTTGTTCCCGTGTTGATGAAGCCAATCTTTCTCTTTTTGTATTCGGGCTTTGGCGTTGAGCTTCCCAAAGGACTTCCTTCACCGTTGCTAATTGCGCCAATTTCGTGGTGCATACTCACAGTTCTGAGCTTTGTTCCCTTTCAACAGGAAACGAAGGTTTTGGAGAATTTGAGTCGGGGCCCGACGAGTAGGGATTCAATACCACGAAGCCCACGAGCTGCACAGCTTCTTCGCTATCCGCTGGGTATAGTGGCTTTTGCCGTGCTACTTGGAGGACTTGGATTAATTCCTCAGGCGACACCTGCAAGTAGGTGGCCATTGATCTTTGTATATTGCGTTCCGTTTTTGGTGAGTGCGGCTTCTGCATTTATTTACGCTGTTGTCCTCTATCTTGTCGAATTTTTTGCCCTTAAGCTCAGGAGATGGAGTCCTTTGCTTTTGGGAGTCCGGTACACACGGTCCTTTATTGCTACTACCGTATTGCGGGTTTCTTGTATCTTTGTCATGTTTCCAATCATTCTTTTTATTGCGAATGATTCTGCACTTTTCTCCGCTAGAGAAGCATTAGCAGACAACGCTAAGGATGTGTACGTCGCGACGCCGGAGGAAGGCGACACTTCTAGCTCGGTTAACGCTGAGAATGCTTGCCGGACCCACTCGGAAGACTGCTTAGGTGTTCTTAGCTGGGTGCCTGCTGTCGAGGGCCCAAACGGACTTCAGCCTTCCACCCCAGAAGAAGGCGCGGTCTTTGCTTTAGTGGAAGATCGGGAAGGAACGGTCGGCTCGTTGGTGAGAAACCCAACGGTAACCGAGCGGGAACCTAGATCGCCGTTTGATCAGACTTGGATGCGGCCATGGGATCAAACCTTTAATTCTCGGGAGGATCCTGCGTGGGAAAGGGCCGAAGAAGAAGGTGCAGCCTACTCTGTAGCTGTATTCTCGAAGGAAGTAGAGCTGCGGGATTTCGGGGCATTGCACGTTATAGGCGCTAATCAATGGGCCGAGAACTTACCTTCGACATTGTTTTACGGTCCGAATGGTACAGGTACTAGCGAGTTTATCCCTCTGTTCGCTTATGTGATTGTTGGGGGAGCGGTTCTCATTTTCGGACTCGCCTTGGCACAGCAAGGTCGGCTCATCCGCTTCGTTACCATCGCTTGGCAGCAAGGAGTTTCAGCCGCAGAAGCACACCGCAATAGGATACTTGCTAACTGTCTGCCGTCTGCCTTTGCAGTAGTTTTATCGCTAGGATCAGCCGGACTTTTGAGTCTGTACATGAACTACAATATTGCGCAAAAGCTTGTGCTACATTTCCCCGCTGTTCCTATTGGGCTCATCTTTTTCTTAGTTGTGGTCGTCGGCTTGGCTTCGATCGGCGGTAATTTCGTGAAAGGTCCGCAAGGTACAAAGAGCTAAGCAGCCACGTTGTTGCCCCAAAAGGCCAGTTCACAGAATAAACTTAGAGCGTGTCTTATTCTTATGCTGCAGCTGATTTTGCCCGGCTGGCCGAAGAACGGCCCAAGGGATCCACGATTAGCGATATCGAAGAACACCGCGGGGTATTCTCCCGCGACCGTGCCCGCGTCTTGCACTCGGCTGCGCTGCGGCGATTGGCGGATAAAACCCAGGTCGTAGGCCCACGCGATGGCGATACCCCGCGCACGCGGCTTACCCACTCGCTCGAGGTTGGCCAGATTGCCCGTGGCATCGGCGCCGGCCTCGGCCTCGATCCGGATCTCTGTGACATGGCCGGGCTCACCCACGATATTGGCCACCCGCCCTATGGTCACAACGGCGAAAATGCGCTCAATGAGGTTGCACAGGGCGGTTTTGAAGGAAATGCGCAAACGCTGCGCATCCTCACCCGACTTGAGCCCAAAGTCCTCGTCGAGGACGCCGATGGCACCGCCCACAGCTTTGGCCTCAATCTCACCCGCGCTGCGCTCGATGGCGCGTGCAAATATCCTTGGACCAAGACCAATCCGGATAGCACCATCAACCGGAAATACGGCGCTTATGATGAGGACGCGGACCTTTTAACGTGGTTGCGCGAGGGCCACACCGATAACCGAAAGTGCATCGAGGCCCAGGTCATGGACTGGTCCGATGATATTGCCTATTCCGTGCACGACGTGGAAGATGGCATCATCTCCCAGCGCATTTCCTTGAACGTGTTGTGGGATTTGGTGGAGCTAGCCCACCTTGCAGAAAAGGGCGCCGAGGCCTTTGGCGGAACTGCCGATGAACTCTTGGAAGCCGCCGATAGCCTGCGCAACCTCGATGTCATCAACGCCCTTGGTAATTTCGACTACACCCTGCGCGATTATGCCAAGCTGAAAAAGATGACCTCTGAGCTGGTGGGACGCTATGTGGGCGCCACCATCGGTGCCACCTCGGAGGCGAATGCCGAACTCATCAGTGCCAATACCCTCGGCCGTATGCACGGTGAACTGCGCATTCCTCCCTTGGCGCAGGCAGAGGTCAAGCTCTTAAAGACGATCGCCGTGCTTTATGTGATGGATGAACCAGCGCACTTAGCGCGCCAAGACCGCCAGCGCGAGCGCATCTACCGCGTCTACGATTACCTCGTTGCCGGTGCGCCCGGTTCGCTCGATGCCACCTTCCGCCTGTGGTGGGAACAAGCCGATACCGACGCCGCCCGCGACCGCGCCATCATCGACCAGATCGCCTCCATGACCGAATCCCGCCTCGAGCGGCTTGCGCGCCGGAGCGCTGACCTTTCGGGGTTCTTGGACTAGTAGCTATGCAGGCTTGGTTGCCCTTTTTGAGGTGCTTGGCTGCGGACTTTCGTCAAAAGTGCAACCTCCGCTGCAATTTTTGAAGCGAAAAAGTGATAACTGAGGGCGCGCGATGCTCAGTTGTAGCAGAGGACCTATAGCATCCGCGGAATGCCAGCATCTGCGGGACGCCAGTATTCGCGGAGCCGCAGCATCCGCGGACTAGCTATTAGCGCGCGAGCCTAACTCCTTCATCTTGGACAACGGCGGCGATAGCCGCGAAGTCATCCAACTCCATTTCCATGTTGGCAGCCACAATGGTGGATACTTCATTCTCACGCAGGAAGCTAGCTAGATCCTCCAGGCTGCGCGGGCCACAATCCACACATCCATGGGTGCGTCCTAAGGCATTGAAGAAATCCGTACGGGTACGGATGGGTTCCGTAATTAAAATGCGGTGCACTATTAATCCTCTGCGTCTGGGATAGAACAGAATGTTTGGTAATGGTCGTCGGTGTAGTACCACACATCGGGGTCGGCTTCGGTGCCGCCGCCGGTGACGATGCGCCTCGATCCGCGATGATTACTGCCAGGGGTTTCTACCGTGTACTCGCGGTAATAGTCCTGCGCCTGCTGGGGGAGGACGCCTTCATAATTGCCAAAATGGGAATTATCTTTGTCGGGGTAGTCATAAGGGCCGCCTGCGAGAATATCGTCTGCGGTTTCTTCGGCCTCGCTGGGAAGGGAAGAAATTGCGCAGGTCTCATCCGTCGATGATGCATCCCCGTTACCGCCGAGGTCGAAGCCGAAATAACTAGCGCCTGCGACGATGGCGAGTCCACCAAGGGCCACTGGAAGCGATTTCTTAGACGCTTTGGACTTGGACATATTCCCTATTGTTGCAGGAAATATCTCGAAAACATAAACGTCCACTGCGTCAAGAGCGATATCCAAAATTGCCCCGTCCCGGGGGTGGGAATACCCGGCGAAAGGCTGCCCCACATGTGGGTAAAACACGGTAATTCTGTGTACTTGTTGAGCGGGACAATCCAATGCGACCATCCTGGCTTTGGCGGTTGAGCATTCGATAAATGGGCGGGGTAGGCTGTAGCCATGGCAAAGGGCAGAATTCCGGACAGTGATATCCAAGCTATCCGTGAACGCGCGCCTTTAGAAGAAATCGTGGGCGAATATGTGCAGCTCAAACCAGCAGGGCATGATTCTTTGAAGGGCTTGAGCCCATTCAAGGATGAAAAGACGCCGTCCTTCCACGTCCGCCCGCAGCGCGGTTATTATCACTGCTTTTCCACCGGTAAGGGTGGCGATGTATTCAGCTTCCTGATGGAGATGGAACAGGTCTCTTTTCCGGAGGCCGTGGAAGCCGTAGCGCAAAAGATTGGCTACCACATTAACTATCAGGGTGGCTCGACCGGTGCTCGCAATGAGAAACCGGGGACGAGGCAGCGGCTAATTGCTGCGAATAAAGCGGTGCACGAGTTCTACCGGAAGCAGCTGGAAACCCCAGAGGCCGCAACGGCGCGCAATTTTTTGCTGGACCGCGGGTTTAGCCGCGAGGTTATTTATGATTTCGAGTGCGGGTACGCCCCAGAAGGCTGGGATACTGCCACAAAGCACCTATTGCGCATGGGCTTTTCCTTTGAAGAACTAGAGGCAGCCGGCATTTCCAAGATGGGCAAGCGTGGTCCCATTGATCGTTTCCACCGCCGGTTGCTGTGGCCCATTAAGGATCTTTCCGGCAACGTCATTGGCTTTGGTGCGCGCAAGCTCTTTGAAGATGACAAGCTGGGCAAGTACATGAATACGCCCGAGACCATGCTTTATCACAAGTCTAAAGTGCTCTTTGGGCTGGATTTGGCCAAGCGCAATATCGCAGAAGGCCACCAGGCCGTGGTGGTGGAAGGCTATACGGATGTGATGGCCATGTACGCGGCAGGCATTAAGACTGCCGTGGCCTCGTGCGGTACGGCCTTTGGTGGGGAGCACCTGCAGGTGCTGCGGCGGCTCATGCTGGATGATTCCTATTTCCACGGCGAGCTCATCTACACCTTCGATGGTGATGAGGCGGGACAGAAAGCCGCGATGCGTGCCTTTGACGGGGAGCAGAAGTTTACCGGACAATCCTTCGTCTCCGTGGCCCCAGACGGCATGGACCCGTGCGACCTGCGCCTTGAAAAGGGCGATGCCGCGGTGCGCGATCTGGTGGCAGACCGCATCCCCATGTTCGAGTTCGTCATTCAGTCAGTAATTGCTGATTTCCGGATCGATACTGCCGAGGGCCGCTTGCAGGCCTTGCGGCGGGCGGTGCCCATCGTCGCGCAAATCCGGGACCAGCCCCTGCAGCGGGAGTACGCCCGCCGGCTTGCCGGCTGGGTGGGCTGGAATGATCCGGAAGAGGTGCTGCGCCAAGTGCGCGCGGAGGCAAAGAGGCCGAAGAAGGCGGACAAGCCGACGATTCGCCGCTTTGATAATGCACAGCCGCAGCCGGCGCAGCAGGATGTGCCCATGATCCATCCGCCCAGTCCGAAGGAGACCCACCTGTGGCCACAGCGGGAGGCGCTGAAATTGGCTTTGCAGATGCCGGAGGTAGTTGGCTCGTATTTTGATGGCATTACTGCCGATGCCTATACCAACGACGCCTACCGCATCGTGCGCCAGGCGATTTCCGCCGTGGGCGGGGCAGACAAGGGCGCCACCATGTCTGGGGTGGATTGGATTGCCGCCGTTGCCGGGGAGATGCAGGATCTTACGGGAAGGAATTTCGTTTCCGAGCTGGCAGTCGAGGCCATCCTGCCCACGGACGTAGGCGCAGAAAAATATGCGGACTCGGTGCTCTCGCGGCTGCAGGAAACCGTCGTGGGAGATCAGATTGCGCAGCTGAAAGCCCAATTGGGCCGAATGCGGCCAACCGATGATGAGGCCGGCTATAACTCCCTGTTCGCGGACCTCATTGCCTTGGAACAAGCCCGCCGCGAGCTCAATGACCGCGCCTTTCGCGGTACGCCAGGTATATAAAATCCCCGGGCAGGCACTCGAGCATTAGTTCAGGTGCTGCGCGGGGAGGGGCTAACGGGGAAAGGCCTTAATCCTCATCGGGTTCATAAATCCGGTCGGCCGGTGGAGCCTGGTTCCCGCGAGCCTTGCCTTTGCCACGGCGCTTTTCGGAAAGGTCGTGGATTTCGCGCATGCGTGGCTCTGGATCTAGGCGGTTGGCTACCATCTTGCGCGCGGAGCGCACCGCAGATTTGGTGGCGGGGGAGTTGACGGTCTTTTGGTAGGCGCTTTTCATTTGGTGGTAGCGCTTGCGGCCCGCCTTGGTGCCAAATACGTACCCTGCGGCGGCGCCGAAGACGAATTGGATCATTATTGACTAATTCCCCTTTATCCTATGCGAGCAAAAGTTCCTCTCTAGCTTACCGCGTATGTACGCTTTCGCGCCGAAACTGCCCGCTGGAAGTGCTTTCCTGTTTTCATTGGCACCTATTCGCGCTAGGTTGAGTTAATGATTCTTCATCAGCAGCGAGATTCGGCCATGGCCGCCGCGGTGGCATTTGCTGCGCTCGCCACGGCGGGCTTGTCCGTGCTAGGTGCCGAACCGGCCGAGGAGACACGGTTCTGGGTGGAGTAGGCAGGGAGGCATCGATTAGCTTGAGCGGTCATATAACTATTTGTTTAAAAAAGCGCTGAAAAGGGTTAGTGCGAAGTTCATTCTTCCTTAACGTTAGCTGGTTAGTGTGCAGAGGAAATCACTTCTAGCTGAAAGTTGCGATATATGACCCGTATTTTCAATCGTGGTGTTTCGCGCCGAGTACTTGCTCTCGGAGCGGCCGCCAGCTTCACCGTTGCTTCCTTTGCACCCGCCGCGCAGGCGGGTGAGCTTTCGTCCAAGGTGCCGCAGGTACAGGGATCTAGCAGTGGATCCAGCATTGGCCCCTCTCCAGTGCAACACCCAGGCGCGCCGGTTCCTCAGCCCTTTGGTGTGGACTATCTTGCAGGCTTTGAATCCGATATCTCGTCCTACCAATTTGGCAACTATTGGCAGGTTGTCCGCGGGTTTGACCAGATTAAGCACCAGCCTGAGGTCCTTGAAGAAAACATGGACAAGGTAGTGGCAATTAACAATGCGGCTGCCGATGACCCTGAGCTGATCGCCCGTGCGCAATCCGATGCCAAGGCAAGCTCCGGTGGGATGCTAGAAGCCATTTCTGACTCCATGGGAGAGAGCCTGGGCGGCGCGTTCCGCGAGGCCTTGGCAGAGCATCGACTGCCAAAGACCCAGTACTTGCTGGGCAATGGCTACGCCGCCCGTGCCGGTGGGATAGCTAGCTCCACCTTCGCAGAAAAGTACTATTTCCATTACGACCGCCCATTCGTGCAGGCACCCGATGCTATTAACCGCTACGAAGACGAGTCGAAGGATCTCTATTCCACCTCGCCGGCTTTCCCCTCCGGGCACACTAACCAGGCAACGTGGATCACCACTTTGATGGCCTCAATGCTCCCAGAGGTAGGCCCGCAGTTGATGCTGCGCGGCGCCGAAGCAGGAAACCACCGCGTCGTCCTGGGCGTGCACTACCCATTGGACGTCATCGGAGGCCGCATGACTGGTCAAGCTGCGGCGGCGGATCGTTTGAACGATGACCGCATGCGCGATGCATTGCAACAGGCTGCGCAGGAAATTCGGGAAGAGATTCAGTGGCGGACGGGCAAATCTGTAGAAGAACTCGTCGCACAGGATAAGGCCGAAGGCAAGGAATACCGGTCCACCGCAGATGCCGTAGATGAATACACGGATTTCTTGGATTATGATTTCACTCCAAGCAATCCGAAGGATGCGCCGATGGTTGTGCCGCAGGCCGCCCCGGTACTACTCGCTGCTTCCCACCCGGATCTGACTCCGGAACAGCGCGCCGAGGTGCTACGCCAGACCGCACGCCCTGCCGGCAATCCATTGGATTGGCAAGGCAAGGACGGCTCCTGGCAGCGGCTTAACGTGGCCCGCGCCATGGCGGCGCAAGTTAACGTTAATGCAGATGGCAGCGTGAGCGTCCAAGGCTAGCTTGGTCGCCCGTCCCCCGATACCGCCTAGGTCCTCACTGCGAGGACTAGGCGGTTTCGATTATGGCGGCAAGGCCCTGGCCGCCGCCGATGCACATCGTGACCAGCGCGCGCTTGCCGCCGGTGCGGCGCAGGTGGTGCGCGGCGGTAACCACGATGCGGGCGCCGGTCGCGCCCACCGGGTGGCCCAGCGAGATGCCGGAACCGTTGGGGTTGAAGCGAGGATCTTCGGGGGAGATACCCCACTGATCTAGTACCGCGAGGGCTTGCGCGGCAAAGGCTTCATTGAGCTCGATGAGGTCGAGGTCATCGAAGGTGAGATCGAGGCGGTCCATGACTTTGCGGGTGGCCTCAACCGGTGCGATGCCCATGCGCTCTGGCTCCACGCCGGCAAGCGCCCAGCCCTTCAAGACCACCATCGGCTCGAGGCCGAGCTCATCCGCTTTTTCACGGGTGGTCACGAGAACGGCGGCAGCGCCGTCGTTCTGGCCGGAGGCGTTACCTGCGGTCACCGTGGCCTCGTCGTCCTGCTTGCCCATCACCGGGCGCAGCTTGGACAGCTTCTCCACGCTGGAATCGGCGCGCACGTGCTCATCCTTGTCCACGATGATGGGATCCCCCTTGCGCTGGGGGACGGAGACGGGGACGATTTCGGCATCGAAAAGCGCCTGCTCCTGCGCGCGGGCGGCGTTGTGGTGGGAGCGCACCGCAAGCTCGTCTTGGTCCTCGCGCGACAGGGAACGCTCGCGGCGGAGGTTCTCGGCGGTTTCGATCATGCCGCTGGGGATGGGGTGGTTTTTACCACCGGCGGTTTCGCGGGCCTCTTGGAGGCGATCGCGAAAGACCATGTTGCCGCCCTTCGCGCCCCACCGAATGTCGCCGTCCACGGTGTACTCGGTGCGCGACATGGATTCGGCACCGCCGGCGATGACTACCTCGGCTGCGCCGGTGGCGACGTGGGCGGCGGCGGTGACGATGGCTTGCAGGCCGGAGCCGCAGCGACGGTCGAGCTGCATGCCGGTCACGGAGACGGGCAGGCCGGCATCGAGTGCGGCGACGCGGCCGAGGGCAGGCGCAGCGCCGTTGGGGGAGGCTTGGCCGAGGATAATGTCATCGATGGCGTTCGGATCGATGCCGGATTCTTCCACGATGGTAGATACCACCAAGCTGGCTAGATCCTGGACGGCGACGGATTTGAGCGCGCCGCCGTAGCGACCGACTGGGGTGCGCTTGGGGTAGCACAGGACGACGTCTTGAGTATGCATGGATTCTCCTTAGGAAATTTCGGTGGTAGTGAGATCGTGGGAAATGGCCGCGCACGTACTGAGGAGCTCTGGGAGGATCTGCGCGGTGAGATCTTGGGTGGAATACACGGAGGTCTGGGTGGAAATATTGATGGCCGCCACAGCGCGCCCGGTGCGATCTCGGATCGGAACGGCGATGGAGCGCAGGCCGATTTCTAGCTCTTGATCCACGATGACCCAGCCGCGCCGCCGCACCTCGCCGAGGCGGGCTCGCAGCGCGTCCTGGGATACCAAGGTGTGCGGGGTGACCTGCTCGAGCGGAGCGGTGGTGGCGAAATACTCATCCAGCTCCGCCGGCGTTAAATCAGCGAGTAGCACCTGGCCCATGGACGTGGCGTGCGCCGGGAAGCGCGTGCCGATGGTGATATTGGTGGACATGATGCGGTGCGCTGCGGCGCGGGCGATATAGACCACGGTGTCGCGGTCGAGCACGCTCACGGAGCAGGACTCATCGAGTTTGGTGGATAACTCCCTCAAATGGGGCTGGGAAATATCCGGCAATCCCAAGCTTGATAGGTACGAATAGCCCAGTTCCAAAACGCGCGGGGTGAGCCAAAAATCTGAGCCATCGGTGCGGGCGTAACCTTCTGCGACAAGCGTGTGTAGAAAGCGGCGTGCGGTAGCGCGCGCTAAGCCTGTGAACTCGGCAACCTGGGCCAGTGTTTGCCGCCGGCGTTCGCCATTGAACGAGTGAATGACGTTGAGTCCGCGGGCTAGTGATTGCACTACGGGGGTGTCTGCCACGGTGTGTCCTCCAAGCTATTTTTAGGGTTAAGTGGCCCAGGTCTCTTTAGTGTACCCGATAATGTTCGCATTCTGAACCCTTGTGCTGTCTGTGAACCACACGTAGTCTAAGGCCATGTTGAATAAAGTCATAGCCTCAGTAGAGGAGGCCGTCGCGGATATCCCGGACGGTTCCTCCATCGCGGTGGGCGGATTCGGCCTTGTGGGTATTCCAGCGCAGCTTATTACCGCGCTGCGTTCCCAAGGTGCGAGCGAGCTCACCATCATTTCCAATAACCTTGGTACGGATGATTTCGGCCTAGGTCTGCTGCTCAAGGATCACCGCATCGCCCGCTCCATCGGTTCCTACCTGGGAACCAATAAGGAATATGCGCGTCAGTACCTCGAGGGGGAGCTCACTGTCGAGTTCACCCCGCAGGGTACCTTGGCAGAGCGCATGCGCGCCGGTGGTGCGGGCATTCCAGCCTTCTATACCAAGGCTGGCGTGGGCACGCCGCTTGCCGATGGCGATATCCCCACCCGCTACAACCCCGACGGCACCATTGCGGAGACCTCCGCACCGAAGGAAACCCGCGAGTTCAACGGCGAGCTCTACGTCATGGAAGAAGCCCTCACCCCAGACTTCGCCTTCGTCCACGCCGCTCGCGCGGACCGCTTTGGCAACCTCGCCTTTAATAAGACCGCCCAGAACTTCAACCCCGATGCGGCCAAATCTGCCGATATCACCATCGTGCAAGCGGAGCAGCTGGTCGAGGCCGTACCGTCCGCTGAGGTGGATGTGCCCGGAATCTACGTAGACCGCGTAGTGGAAGTGGGCAAGCAAGAAACCGGAATCGAATTCAGGACGGTGAGCAAGTAATGACCTGGTCACGCGAAGAAATGGCGGCACGCGCCGCACAAGAACTGGACAATGGTGACTACGTCAACCTGGGCATCGGCATGCCGACGCTCATCCCCGGCTACCTGCCAGAGGGCCGCGAGGTGGTCCTGCACTCTGAGAACGGAATCTTGGGCGTTGGTGCCTACCCTGAAGAGGACAAGGTGGATCCGGAGCTTATCAACGCCGGTAAAGAAACCATTACCGAAGCCCCTGGTGCATCCTTCTTCTCCTCGTCCGAGTCCTTTGCCATGATCCGCTCCCGCGCCATCGATGTTGCGGTGCTCGGCGCCATGGAGGTATCCCAGTTTGGCGACCTAGCCAACTGGATGATCCCCGGCAAGATGGTCAAGGGCATGGGCGGTGCGATGGACCTAGTGCATGGAGCCAAGCGCATCGTGGTGATGATGCAACACGTATCCAAGCACGGCGATTCCAAGATTCTGGCGGAGTGCCAGCTGCCGCTGACCGGCGCTCGCTGTGTGGATCTGATTATCACGGACCGCGCCGTATTCACCGTGGACGAGCTGGAGGGCCTGACGCTTATCGAGGTCGCCGAGGGCGAAACCGAGGAGTCCATCCGCGAGGTCACGGACGCACCCTTTAAGGTAGCGCTCGACTAATTAGTTGTGGACGTGAAAAATCGCCGCTTCCCGGGAAAGGCTGGGAAGCGGCGATTTAGTGTTCCGTGAGTGGATTAGACATCGCGCAGGTCTACGCCCTTGGTTTCAGGCAGGATGTACATGCTGATAAGCGTCAGGATGCACAGTGCGACGACGTAGAAGCCAGAAGCCCAAGTAAGGCCGTGGGCCACGAACCACTGGTAGATATACGGTGCGGTACCGCCGAAGACGGCGACAGACAGCGAGTAGGCCAGGCCGATGCTGCGGGTGCGCTGGGCGGTGGGGAAGACCTCGGACATGATGGAGGACAATAGCGCGCCGCCGGCAGCAACGATGACCACGCCGATGGTCGAGGCCACCAGCAGGGTCCAGGGGCGGTCATCGATGAAGTTCATCAGTGGGATCTGCAGGATGGCTAGGCCGATGGCGCAGATATAAATGACGGGTTTGCGGCCGATCTTATCGGACAGGCTGCCCCACAGCGGGAGGGCGATGAGACCCGCAGTCTGTGCGGCCACGGTGACCCAATAAGCACCCTGAGTGGACATCCCCTCGTGGCTAATGGCGTAGGTGGAAACATAGGAGGTCCACGTGTAGTGCGAGGCCGTAACGCCGGAGACCATACCCACGACGAGCAAGATATTCTGCCACGCCGGGCGGACAACAGAGGCCGGCTTTTCCGAGTTCACGGACTTCTTGGTGCGCTTCGGAGCCTCAACGGTGGGCTCGGCGCTATCGATTTCCTGGAAGTGATCCGATTCCTTCATGTGGCGGCGCAGATACAACGCAACCAACGCTGCCGCGGCACCCAGGAGGAACGGAATGCGCCAGCCCCAAGCGCCAATCTGCTCGTCCGTCAGGACCAGTGAAATGCCGCCACCCAAGACGTAGGCGATGACCGAGCCGCCGAAGATGGAGACGTAAACCATGGAACCCCAGCGGCCGCGGTGGGCGTTCGGGGCGATTTCGGGGATGTAGCTATTGGCGGCTGCGGATTCACCGCCGTGTGCAAAGCCCTGCAACACGCGGATAAGGAGCAGGCCGACAGAAGCCCAGATGCCAATGGTTTCGTAGGTGGGCAGCAAGCCGATGAGGACGGAGGCGCTGGCCATCATGATGATGGTGGTCATCAAGACGGTCTTGCGGCCGCGCTGATCAGCGATGCGGCCAAAGATGATGCCACCCAGTGGGCGGACCAAGAAGCCGACGGCAAAGACGCCGAAGGTGGCAAGCAGCGCGGAGGCGGTATCGCCCTTGTCGAACATCGCTGCGGC
Organism: Corynebacterium tuingiense; assembly: GCF_046718165.1. Taxonomy (NCBI): domain Bacteria; kingdom Bacillati; phylum Actinomycetota; class Actinomycetes; order Mycobacteriales; family Corynebacteriaceae; genus Corynebacterium; species Corynebacterium tuingiense. Next base: position 1,769,914 of record NZ_CP177101.1, on the reverse strand, counting down.
GATGAATGGGGCGAAGACCGCGTAGGAGCTCCACTCGTACCATTCAAGGACCTGGCCGGTCAGGCTGGCTGCGAGGGATTTGCGGTCCGTTTTGGTCGCGCCCGATGACGAAGTGGGTGTGGGGCTCGGCGGGGCGGTAGAAGTCAATGTTCCTCCTAGGGATGGGTCCGAATTATTGAGGAAGATATTACGCAAATCATACTTCGATTAGTTCGCGATGTAGGCCACGAAAATCTCGGCACCGGCTAGGTAGATTTGGTTACTGACTAGAAACTGCATGTCTTCCACCACTTTTTAGGGGAGGAGACCGCAAAAACTTCATGTTCGCTAAGTGAACGGTAGTGCGCACTGTGACCCCGGATAGGGGTATTTGGGTAAAATCTTTGCCGTAACGAGCTTGGAATTCGCAGGAAAAGGTCATTTCTGACCGGAATTCCAGCACTGAAAATTTGGGTGTGGTGTAGCGTGTGAGCCACGACACGGAAGGTTTTCGAAGAGTCTTGAACCACCAAAGTGAACCATCACTGTGAACCAACCGAGTCTTTCCGGAGCCACACCCTAAGGAGGGATTTATGACTGCTCTTAGTCCCGAGGAACTAAGTTCAGAAGGCCTCGCCGAAATCATGGCCGCGGGCGGACGCCCAGCCGATAGCGAGCGCAAGATCAACATCATCGATACCACCCTGCGTGATGCGCACCAGAGCATCTGGGCCACCCGCATGACCACGAGCCACATCCTTTCACTGTTGGATGACATCACCAACGCTGGTTTCGAGCACGTGGACTTGGTAGCGCCCATCCAGTTCGACGTCTCCGTGCGCTACCTCAAGGAAGACCCGTGGGAGCGCGTTCGCCTCGTGCACGAGAACGCCGCGCCGGGCACTAAGTTCCGCGCCCTGATTCGCTCCAAGAACCTGGCTTCCTTCGACTTCTTGCCGGATGATGCCATCTTGAACTGGACCGAGCGCCTCTACGCCAATGGCTTCCGTGTGATCGGCTCCTTCGATGGGTTGAATGACATCGACAACATCGACCAGGGCCTCAAGCTGGCCAAGGAACTCGGAGCCGAAACCTTCGGCGCATTGTCCTACTGCTTGAGCCCGGTGCACACCGATGACCTGTACAAGCGGAAGGCCACGGAGCTGCTCGAGCGCACCGATGTGGACCGCATCATGCTGAAGGACGCCGGCGGCCTGCTTACTCCGGACCGTTTGAAGACCCTCATCCCGGCGATCCGCAGCTCCATCGGTGACGTACCGCTCGAGGTACACACCCACTCGCTGACCGGACTGTCCCCGCTGACCTACCTCTACGCAGCGGAATTGGGCGTGGATTCTATCCACACCTCCATCGCTCCGCTGGCCAATGGCCCGGGACAGCCAGCCACCCAGGCCGTGGTGCGCGACCTTCGCGCGCTGGGGTACACGGTGGACGTTGACGATGAGCGCATCGATTCCGCCAGCGAGCGCATTCAGGAAATCGCCGATACGGAAGATAAGCCAGTAGGTGTTCCGCGCGCATTCGATGGCCTGCACTACATGCACCAGCTACCCGGCGGCATGCTTACCAACTTCGAATCCCAGCTGGAAACCGCTGGGTTGGGGGACCGCTTCGAAGAGTTGCTGTACGAGGTTGCACGCGTGCGCGAAGAGCTCGCATACCCCATCATGATTACGCCGTTTGCCCAGTTCGTGGGTACCCAGGCCGTCATGAACGTGATGACGGGTGACCGTTACTCCGTGGTCCCGAACGAGATTAAGAAGTACGCCTTGGGCTACTACGGCGAGCCGCTCGCCCCGCTGGACCCAGACGTGCTGGAGAAGATCATGGCCAACGGATCCTCCGAAATCACGGAGGAAATCCCAGAACTTAAGCCGGTCCTGCCGGATCTGAAGAAGGCTCACCCGGACGAGGACATCGACACTCTGTTGCTGCGCGTGATGTTCGCCGGCAGCCAGGTCGATGAAATGAAGCGCTTTGTGGCCGAAGGCCGCGGCGGCGAGGGTGAAGGCGTCAAGGGTGGCGTCCTTACCTCCCCGGTACAGCAAATCTACGACTCTTCCGATACCACCGACTTCCACCTCAAGACTTCCGACTTGGAAATCAACCTCACCAAAGGAGAAAAGTAACCATGACTGATTCCACCAACTTGCACGACCTGAAGTCCCTGCTGAAGTGGGCCAACCTTTCTGATGACATCCAAGAGCTGCAGATTAAGTACGGCGACGTCGAGCTCGCGATGTCCCGCACCCCAGGTGGCCTGAACCGCCCGGCACCGGCTCCGGAAGCCGCTCCGGCCGCAGCTCCAGCAGCAGCACCAGCACAGGAGGCCGCACCGGCTTCCGCTCCGGCCGCTGAACCTGAGTCCAAGCCTGCTCCGGCGCAGGAGGAAGCTCCGAAGGAAGAGCCAAAGGCCTCCGGTTCCGGTGAGCCGTCCGCAGAGGGCGAAACCGTGAAGGCTCCCATGGTTGGTACCTTCTATGCTGCTCCGAAGCCGGGTGCAGATCCCTTCGTCAAGGTTGGCGACGAGGTTGAGGTGGGCCAGGTGCTGTGCATCGTCGAGGTCATGAAGCTGATGAACAACATCGAGTCCAAGGTCGCTGGCACCGTGAAGGAAATCCTTGTAGATAACGAGGATGCCGTGGAGCACGGCCAGCCCATCATGGTCATCCAGCCGAAGTAATCGACCTGGAGGAAAATATGTCAGATCTATTAGGTAGCGTGCTCATTGCTAACCGCGGTGAGATTGCGCTTCGCATCATTCGCGCCTGCAAGGAATTGGGCATCAAGTCCATCCTTACTTATTCCGAAGGCGATAAGGACTCCTTGCCGGTAAAGCTCGCCGATCAAGCAGTCTGCATCGGCCCAGCGAATGTCTCCAAGAGCTACAACAGCCCCGAGCTGGTTATTTCTGCCGCCATGGCGTACAAGGCGGATGCCATTCACCCAGGCTACGGCTTCTTGTCCGAGAAGCCGGACTTTGTCCGCATGGTGGAAGAAGAAGAGATCGGCTTTGTTGGCCCTTCGGCTGAGCACATCGGCTTGATGGGTGACAAGATCGCGGCTAAGCGCATCGCTAAGTCCGCCGGTGTTCCCACCGTTCCGGGCTCCGACGGTGTGGTCACCGAGTTCGATGAGGCCCTCGAGGTTGCCCATAACACCGGTTTCCCGCTGCTGATTAAGGCAGCCGCCGGCGGTGGTGGACGCGGTATGCGCGTGGTGGAATCCGAGGACACGCTGGAAAAGGACCTCAACGAGATCATGAACGAGGCAGAGTCCGCGTTCAATGACCCGTCGGTCTACATCGAGCGCTTCTTGACGGATATCCGCCACATCGAGATCCAGGTGCTGGCCGATGGAGAAAACGCCGTCGCCCTGGGCGAGCGCGACTGCACCTCGCAGCGCCGCAACCAGAAGCTCATTGAGGAAGGCCCTTCGCCAGTGCTGACTGATGAGCTGCGCCAGGAGATGCAGGAAGCCGCGATTAACCTGTGTAAAGAGGTGAAGTACAAGAACGCCGGAACCATCGAGTTCGTCTTCGATAACACCGAAGATAAGTTCTACTTCATCGAGATGAACACCCGCATCCAGGTGGAGCACCCCGTAACGGAGATGATCACCGGTGTGGACCTCATCAAGGAGCAGTTGCGCATTGCCTCTGGGCAGAAGCTGTCCATCACCCAGGATGATGTGGAGATTCGTGGCCACGCCATCGAGTGCCGCATCAACGCCGAGGATCCGAACCAGAACTTCGCGCCGCGGCCGGGCAAGATCGAACACTACCGCGTGCCAGGTGGCTTCGGTGTGCGCATGGATACCCACATCGAGACGGGATACACCATCCCGCCGTTCTATGACTCCATGGTGGGCAAGCTCATCGTATGGGCAGAAGACCGCGATGAGGCCATTACCCGTATGCTGCGCGCCATCGACGAGCTGCAGGTAGAAGGCGTTGTCACCACGGCGCCATTCCAGGCCATGCTGTTGGACAGTGAAAAGTTCCGCAGCGGCGAGTTCAACACTGGTTACGTTGCCAAGCTGCTGGAAGGTACCGACTCCATCCCTACGGATGACTAACCCCGGCTCCTTCTAGCGAGAGAGTGCAGGTTCCGCTTTGTGCTGGCCTGCACTCTTTTGCATTTTAAGCCTCTACAATTACATCTCTATGTCACGCCTGGTTCCAGGCTTTGCTTAGTCCCATACGTGTGGGGAAGGAAAAACAATGTTGGTTATTGCCGCCATGCTGGTCGGCGCCATCGTGCCGGCGCAAACGGCCATTAATACTCGTCTGCGCGAGTCCGTGGGCTCGCCCATCGCCGCCGGGTTCTTCTCCTTCATTATCGGCTTTGCCGTCTCCGCCATCCTCGCGCTCATTGTCACCGGTGACGCGATACCGGACCTAGCGCTGGCGGCTGCGCAACCGTGGTGGGTGTGGCTCGGCGGCTTTATGGGCGTGGCCTTCATCGTGGGAAATATCCTGCTCTTCCCGCGCATCGGCAGCGTAGAAACCGTCATCCTGCCCATCCTGGGACAGGTGACGATGGGCCTTATTTATGATCTGACCGGCCTCTTTGAATCCCCCTTGGTTCCCGTCGGCCCCCTGCGCATCCTCGGCGCGCTCATCGTTGTGGGCGGCATCGCCTTGGTGCTAGAAATCGGCCGGGGCGCTGCCACCACGCGCGCGCAAGCTACTGGGCTTTCGCTGTGGCTATGGCGGGTTTTCGGCGTGCTCATCGGCATGGGCTCTGCCACCCAAACCGCCGTCAACGGCTACCTGGGAGGCGCGTTGCACAGCCCCATGCCCGCCAGCGTCATTTCCCTGGGGGTTGGTGTGATCCTGTTGGCCCTGCTCACCGTAGGCTGGAAGGCACCCCGCCGCGCCCTTCTGAGCGGTATCGCCCCAGGTCCCTGGTGGATGTGGCTCGGCGGTGTGCTCGGCGCGCTCTTTGTGGTTGGTGGAGCGACGCTTTCGCCCATGATCGGCACTGGCACGACGGTCATCGGCTCGCTGGTGGGCTCAATCATTTGCGGCCAGGTCATTGAATCGCTGGGCTGGGGCAATGCCAAGCGCGGCCTGCCGCCGGTCCACCGCATCATCGGCTTGGTCTTGGTCATTATCGGTGTGATTATGGTGCGCGCCCTATAGGGCTGTGCCGCGCTTGCCGATGCCCCCTTCTTTCTCCCTTCGCTCCCACTCCCGGCCAGGGAGGGGGAGCGAAGGGTTATTGCCGCCAGCGCTCTAAGGTGAGCTTGGGGCTTAGTGCGCGGGAGACGCATGGCGCGAAGGCGCCCTCGGCATACATTTGCGCGTCATAGACGGAATCGCGGTGATCTGGTTCGCCCTCGACCACGCGCATCAGGCAGGTGCTGCACGTGCCTTCCAGGCAGCGCGATTTTACGGGCAGATCGAGATCCTCGAGGACCTCTAGGACCGTCTTATTTTCTGGGATTTCTACCGTCTCACCGCAAAATTCCACCTCGAACGGACCGTCGCCGGCCCCGGCGTTTTTCTCACCGGATAGCGCTTTGAGATCAGGGTGGAAGTTCTCCCAGTGAAAGGCGTGATCGGGTAGGTAGTCGAGCGCGATTTCTTTGGCGGAATCCATAAATCCTTGCGGGCCGCAGACATAAAAGGCCGTCTCCTTCGGTGCTTGGCCCAGCAGATGCCGGTAGATGTCTGCTTGCTTCTCGCGCGGGCGGCCAAAGACCTCAATGAGCTTATCACCGCAGGTGTCGCGCAATTGCTCGAGCAGCACCGCGTGGTGTTCATCGCGTGCGAAAAAGAGCACGATATACGGCTTGTTCTCGCGCTCGAGGGATTGGGCCATCGAGAGCATGGGGGTAATGCCTACGCCGGCGCCAACCAAGACGTAGTAGCCGGCGTGTGCCACGAGCTCGAAGTTATTAAATGCCCGCGAGATTTCAAAACTATCCCCGCAGCGCAGTTTCAGCATCGCAATCGATCCACCCGTGGAGTTTTCCTCCCGCTTTACCGCGACGCCATATGTTGGCTTCTCCTGATGGCCAGCAGCAGGGGAAGAGGCACCGGCCATCTCAAAAACCGAGTACTGGCGGGTAAGCATCTCACCGTTAGCTCCCGGGAGGGTGATATCGACGTGGCAGCCGGGGGAGTAATCTGCGAGCGGAGCATCACCGTCCAGCGAAAATTCGATAACCGCAAGGTCATCGGCTACGGCGGTGACGTTTTCCACCGTGGCGGTGGTGGAGGGGGCATCGGCAAGCTGGGATGCAGATTGGGAAGGAGAACTAGGCATAGGGGTGAATAGACCTCACTTTCGTGGCTGTGGTTCATTGCCAATTCACTGAATGTAATGCACGTCATGGTACAGCCTAAAAGGAGAGACAGGTTACAAAAGCGTTCGCATAGCGGACACGTGTGCGCCTAGTATACCTATATGGGGTGAGCAGGCGGAGAGTTTGCAAAATCTGCCAAGACGGGCATTTTTGCTATTTGCGCAGGAGAGGATAGGTGCTGTGAAGACGGGTGTAGCGGCGGTGTTCGTGCCCGGTAATTTCCCGGAAAATTGCATTCAAAATTCATTGCAGTGGAGGGCAGTGTCTCTATAGGCTTACGTGCACAGCTAAATGGTGAACTAGACCACATAGTTAGGAAATATGTGTGGTGTAGCACCAAGATTGGAAAGGTTGTTCACTCCCCATGACTGCTCCTACCGAAACTCGGACGGAACCAAAGGTTCTGCCCATGTCCGATAATCCCTATGAGGATTTCCGCTACTTCTACCGCGATGGCATGGATCTGCGCCCATCGCCGAAGCGCCGCGTGGACAAGCCCGGCTGGTCCACCCTGCGTCACAATATCTTTGACCACTGGCACACTGTCCATGATGAGTGGGAAGGCTACGACACTCCGCAAACGCGTTTGCTCGATGATCACATGTGGCAAACCGATGAGCAGGGTGCCGCTTTGGCGGAGTCCTTCCGCCGCGATGGTGCAAAGGAATCGCGCGCTAAATTTGAGCAGGCGCTGAATGAAGGAATCGAGACCGTCGAGAACCCATCGCCGGAATTGGTGGCCTTCTTCGAACAGGTCGATAACATCCCAGACTGGATCGACCTTGAAGCCGCCGAGCGCGGGCGCGTCGCCTACTACAACGCCACCCCGAGCGCGGACCTTCTCACCTTCAACTTTGGCTACTGGGCCACCACCATGGAAGACCGCACTTCCGCGGCCACTGGCGAGACTGGGATGTTCGAGTTCAAGGCCATGCAACGTGCACTGGAGACCTCCAAGTTCTTCGTGGACTTGGGCAAACAAGACGTCTTCGACCGCTTTGGGGAAGGCCGCAAGGCCGCAGTCCACGTCCGCCTGCTGCACGCCCAGGCCAACCGCGGTCTGGAAAAGCTCTGGGGGAAGGAGCATTACAACGAATTCGGACGGCCGATTGGCTCCAGCTTCCTGGTCTCCGGTGAAGGCTGGTTCGCGCTCATGCCGCTGGCCATCGACGAGCTTTTCGGACGCCCCCACTCCGGCCAGGACTGGGACGACGTTGCCCAGTATTGGGCATATGTGCTGTACATGATGGGTGGGGAAGAGCGCATCATCCCCAAGACCGGCGATGAAATGCGCAAGATGACTGACTTCATCTACGCAAACGGCGGGCGTTCTTCGACGTACCACCAGCGGGTGGCTACGGCACTGATGTCCATCGTGGAACAGATGAATCCGGACCTTCCACTAGAAATGTTGGGCTCGCTGGCCACGCTGGTGGGAGAAGAGGACACCAAGTTCATGGTGGAAGGAACCCGCTGGGCCGATATGGACTTTTCCCAGGCGGCCAAAGACTTCGAAGCCAAGGCGCGCGCAGAGGCAAAGGAAGCCCGCGAAGCCGATGAAAAACCGGGCGCGGAGGAATACAAGAAGCACAACGCCACGCAAGGTCGCCCACTGTGGATCAATGCGTTGGAAGAAGTGCAAGAGCACATCAACAACCATGAGCCAGACGTCAAGGCCGAGTGGACCCTGCACGATGATTCCAAGGAAGCCCGTCGAAACTAGCCGGCGCACTCGCTGCTAGTTACCAAAGTTTAATAATAAGGAAGGGAATAAAACACAATGACTGCTCCCACAGATACCTCTGACGTTGCTAACACGTCGCAGGCGGAACCAAAGGTTCTGCCCATGTCCGATAATCCTTATGAGGATTTCCGCTACTTCTACCGCGATGGCATGGACCTGCGCCCGGCGCCGAAGCGTCGCACCGCGGCCCCAGGCTGGTCGGAGTTGCGGCACAATGTCTTCGACTCCTGGCACACGGTAGAAGATGACTGGGCAGGCTACGATAGCCTGCAAACCAAGCTTCTCGATGACCACATGTGGCAGACCGACGAGACCGGTGAAAAGCTGGCGGAGGCCTTCCGCCGTGACGGTGCAAAGGAATCGCGCGCTAAGTTTGAGCAGGCGCTCAACCACGGCATCGAGACGGTAGAGGACCCGGCCCCGGAGTTGGTGGACTTCTTTAAAGAGGTAGACCGAATTCCGGAGTGGCTGGACCTCGAGGCCGCAGAGCGCGGCCGCGTGGCCTACTACAACGTCACGCGCACCTCAGAGGTTTTGGCTATTGCCTTCGCATACTGGGCTACCACGATGGAGGACCGCACATCGGCGGCCACGGGTGAGACTGGGATGTTCGAGTTTAAGGCCATGCAGCGCTCCATTGAAACGGCGCAATTCTTCACGGATTTGGGCAAGAAGGACGTCTTTGACCGCTTCGGTGAAGGCCGCAAGGCTGCCGTGCGCGTCCGCCTGCTGCACTCCCAGGCTAATCGCGGCTTGGAGAAGATGTGGGGCAAGGAGCACTACAACGAGTTCGGCCGGCCGATTGGCTCCAGCTTCCTGGTCTCCGGTGAGGGCTGGTTCGGGATGATGCCGTTGGCCATCGACGAGCGCTTTGGCCGGCCGCACTCCGGCCAGGACTGGGACGATGTGGCCCAGTACTGGGGATATATCCTTTATATGATGGGTGCTGAAGAGCGGCTCATCCCTAAGACCGGCGATGAAATGCGCAAGATGACGGATTATATCTACGCCAATGGTGGATATTCCTCCACCTACCATGAGCGCGTAGCCACCGCCTTGATGAGCATTCTCGAAACCATCCACCCGCTGGTCCCCAATGTGGCCTTAGGAGCGTTGACCACCATCTGCGGTGTGGAAGACACCAAGTTCATGGTCAAGGGCACGCGCTGGGAAAAGGTGAACCTCAAGCCGTGGGCCCTGCTATACCAGGGCGCAGCGCGGGCAGAGGCCAAGGTTGCCCGCCTGCGGGACAAGCTGCCGGGTGCGCAAAAAGCAAAGATTAAGCGCGCTAATAAGAATAAGCCGCCATGGTCCGATGTTACCGCGGTGATTAAGGCGCACATCGCGAAAAACGAGCCAGAGACCAAGTCCGATTACACGCTGCACGATGACTCTAAAGAAGCTCGCAGCTAACCCATCTCCACACCATTCTCAGAGGAGAACACCATGACTACCAATATGTCCCTAGGCACCGTAGGCGAGTGGCCTGCCGGTCGCGGCGATAAGGAAGAATTCATCGCTACCTTTGGCAAAGAGCGCGCCGACCGCTACCACGAGGCTTTCTGGAAGATGGACCCAGTAGCTGATGCGCTTTTTACCAGTGGCCACACCGTCAAGGAAATCATGCCTAACCTGCGCGATGCCCTCGCGCGCGGCACTGCCAACGAGGACACCTTCCCAGAGGTTGCTGCCCTCATCGAGGACATGACTAAGGCCCTCGACGGCATCGATGCCGAGAAGCTGGAGCGCGGCCGCCGCGTCTACTTGTCCATCCCGCCGCTCAGCCACGGCCTGGCGCTGGGCCCGGGCTCGCTGGTCCACACCTATTCCACCCCGGCGATCGCGGACTTATTGGTCAATACCGGTGAGCTTACCGATGGCGCCGTCAAGCGCCTTGCCTACACCACCAACTGGACCTATTCGCTCTACCTGCCGGATGCGCTGCAGCCCGGCGGCGAAGGCTTCATCCACACCGGCATGGTGCGCGCCATCCACGCCCACGTGCGGCGCGTACACACCCGCAAGGAGCTGGACTACTCCCACTACGGTGCGCCGATTAGCGAGTTCGACATGCTGCGCACCTGGTTCGACTTCACCTACATTCCGTACGCCGGCCTGCGCAACATGGGCTGGAAGCTCACCGCGGAAGAGGAAAAGGACGCGTTCTACCTGTGGAAGATTACCGGGCGCATGCTGGGCATTTCTGCGGACCTTTTCGAAGGCGAGGATGGAGTAGAGGCCTCCCAGGAGACCATGGACGCCATCCACACCGTCGACGGCGAGATCAACGAGTCGGCCCGTAAGCTTGTCGATGCCCTCATGGACGGCTTCGTCGTCAATGCCAAGGAGCTCACGGGAATGCCTGATGACACCCTGGCGGACTGGACCGCTGCGCACGTGCGCATCATTCACGGCGATGAGGTCGCCGATGCCTGCGGTGTGGACAACTCGGTTATGCGCCCCATCCTGGAAATGGAGGCGCCACTGGTGCAGGAGCGCTTCGATCTCCTCCGCAAAGACCCAGAGGCTCTCGAAGCGGAAATCCAGAAGAACGAGGAGGCAGTGCGCCAGATGCTCACCCGCGATGCCACCTACATGAAGCAGGATGAGGGCATCAAGATGAAGGATGGCTCGGTCGTCGCGGCCTCCTAAACAATTCACCCACATTCATGGGTGACGCAGTTAATAAAACTTAAGTACTCTTGTGGCAGGCGAACACAGAGTGTGCTCGCCGCCACATTAGTTCCAAGAATCCAATTAGAAAGGGAACAATAATGTCCAAGGATTATGCAGTAACTAACCCCGCTACCAACGAAGTAGTAGAGAAGTTCGACACCTTTACCGATGAGCAGATTCAAGAGGTACTGGCTAAGTCCAACGAGGCTTTCCAGACCTGGCGCGAGACCTCCATTGAGGAGCGCGCAAAGATTGTTTCCCGCGCAGCGGAGCTGCTTAAGGAGCGCAAGGGCGAGTTAGCTCAGATTGCCGCACAGGAGATGGGTAAGTCCACCCCAGAAGGCGAGTGGGAAATTAACTTCTCCGGCGACATCCTGCAGTTCTACGCAGACAACGCCCCAGAGCACAACAAGGACCAGCCGGTTGACGTGCCAGGTGGTAAGGCCACCCTCCGTCGCCTGCCAATTGGTACCTTGCTGGGTATTATGCCGTGGAACTACCCCTTCTACCAGGTTGCCCGCTTCGCTGGCCCGAACCTGATGAACGGCAACTGCATTATCTTGAAGCACGCCGAAATTACCCCGAAGTCTGCTGCAGCCATCGAGGAAATCTTCCGCGAGGCTGGTCTGCCAGAGGGCGTATACATTAACGCTTACGCAAACCACGAGCAGATTGAAGAGATTATCGCGGACAAGCGTGTCCAGGGTGTATCCCTGACCGGTTCTGAGCGCGCTGGTGCCGCTGTGGCTGAGATCGCCGGCCGCAACCTGAAGAAGGTTGTGCTGGAGCTTGGCAGCACCGACCCCTACATCATCCTGGACGCGGCCGATATCACCAAGGCTGCCGAGGACGCTTGGGTCAAGCGCATCGAGAACGTCGGCCAGGCTTGCACCTCCAACAAGCGCATCATCGTCATGGAAGACATCTACGATGAGTTCGTTGATGAAATGGTCCGCATTGCTGAGGGCATGAAGCAGGCTGACCCAACCCAGCCGGGTGAGAACCAGTACTACCCAATGTCCTCCCGCGAAGCAGCAGAGAACTTGGACAAGCAGGTCAAGAACGCTGTGGACAACGGCGCTAAGGTCCGCACCGGCGGCAATCTGCACGAGACCGCTGCGTACTACGAGCCGACCGTGCTTACCGATGTCCCCGTTGGTTCCGACTCCTACTACGAAGAGTTCTTCGGCCCAGTAGCAGAGATCTACAAGGTTTCCTCCGAGAAGGAAGCCGTAGAGCTGGCCAACAACTCCAACTACGGCCTGGGCGGTGCCGTCTTCTCCGATGACACCGAGCGCGCCACCAAGGTTGCTGACCAGATCGAGACCGGCATGATTCACGTCAACCTAGGCCAGTACTTCTCCCCAGTACTGCCATTCGGTGGCGTCAAGAACTCCGGATTCGGCCGCGAGCTCTCCGTCTTCGCGCTGGACGAGTTCGTGAACAAGCAGTACCTCTACATCAACGACTAATTACTCGTTGAGGCTCGCTCAGCGCTCCCTGCGCCTGCAGTGAGCGCATAGAGTGCAGTAGGGAAGGGGCCTAGCCTTGATGGGCTAGGCCCCTTTTCCTGTCCCCGTTGTGCTTAACCCGCATCTTCCGCAACCCTCTGAACTCAAGCTGTGTGGCGCATGCGAAAAATCCCGCTCAGCGCGATGCTGGGCGGGATGTACTGTGCTCCTCCAACCGGGCTCGAACAAGTTACAGTGATAAGCCAACAAGAGGTGGTGAGGCGTCGTGTCGACTAGTGCAGGAATTACTACCGATGCTCCCGTTGGTCGGGTGCTGACGATTTTGTCTGATATTGATAGGGTGCGTGAACTCGCTTATGACAATGATCGGGACTGCTACCGATTCGTTATGGATGGCGGGGCTTCGGCTACGTTGTCCGAAGAACTAAAAATCTTCGACGATGAAATCGAGACTTGTTTCGCCATTTATGAGTCAGAGGATTTAAGTGCACAGCGTTTTTTGTTTGATGTTCTTTCTAGCTTGTTGAACTTTCGGGTAACCATGTTCGCACCTGATTCTGATGAAGTGGTGGCGGAGTCAAACGGCTACTAACGAAAAGCCTCCGCTAATCTAATCTGAATCTTTTGGGATTGCCCGCAAATCGTGGACACGTAGTGGAGCTACCTAGTGGTTAGGCGGCTATTTCTTTTCTGCTGGTGGTTGGGCCTGACTCCCGACGTGTCCACTTTCTGGGGGTCAGGCCTCTTAGGCCGCACCCGATTACCAGCACCCCGCAATCCGCAGGGCGTGCCCATCGACAGGCCCGAAATGCCGAGCCGCCACCGGCAAAACGATCATGCAATTCCACGACATGCACGACAGGAAACCGCCCTAAACCACCCGAAACTGCCCAGTATACGAAAATGATGAAACCCCCTCCCACCGGCGTTTTGCAGGTAAAAGGGGGCTAAGAAAGCTCCTCCAACTGGGCTCGAACCAGTGACCCTTCGATTAACAGTCGAATGCTCTGCCAACTGAGCTATGGAGGAATATCCATGTTGTACTTCGAACGTGCCGTTCTTTGTGCAACGAGAATTAACTATATAGGCTAACGTCGTTTTCACACAAATCGCCTGGTTAGCCGAAAAATTTAGGGGTGTAGGACGTGAGGTGTGGGAGGGGCATCGGAAAGCGCATGGCCTGTGTATTCCTGTTTGGGAGGCGCCGCCTGAAGCCTGGTCGAGCTGGCTAATTTTCTCTTTTCCTGAACACCGTTCAATACGTCCGGTACCCTCAGATTATGACTTATTTCTCAGTGCGAATGCGGTCTCATTCCGCAGGCCAGCACATTTCGGGAGCAGAGCGAATTGTCAGGGAACACGAGGTTCCGGCGGTCTGCGCAGCGTTATCCGAGCGTGCTTTGGCGCACCCGAAGGGAATGGCGGAAAATACCTTCATCACCGTGGAGGCTTTGGCCGAGTCCGATATTCTGCACGTCCCTTCCGTAGACGTCAGAGAAGAGGCGGTGCAAGCGCCTTCGCAAGCTAGGGACGTCATCGAGGAACTATTGCGCCCCATGACCGCTTATTCTCAGGTAGTCATTGAATGGACGTTTACCGCTAGGAATATGCGCGGTGCGATGCTCATTGCGGCGGATACAGGTAAGCGCTGCGAGCCAGACGCACAGCGCGGCGTCCGCGTGAGCCACATGGACGCGCACAAGGCTCAAGACGCGGATTTCAAAGGCAAGGACGCTGCCCGTGAAGCCATTGTTTTGGCGAGCAAGGTAGCAGCGCATCCCGATGTCTTAGCAGAAGTCTGTGTGTCTGATGATCCGGCGTATACCACCGGGTATGTCTGCATAGATGGCACGTATCACCGCCTTCCGCGCATTAAAGAGCCTGGATCGGATGAGGGAGCGCGGGCGTTCATCATCAAACCAGGAGCCGACATCGAAGCGTTGATAGATTATCTGGAAAACCGCGCCGTACTCGTGGATTTTGAGGCAGAACAGTGAACGAGAGCCTAGAGAAAGTCGCATCTGCGCGCCTGGATAAGTGGCGAGAAGACGGCCTGTGGCGCAGCCCTTCGGTCTTTGGAAGTGGGCAAGTGCCGGAAAGCTCCTTGCGGACGGCCACCGGGAAGACAGCCCAAGACGCGGTGCTCTTTAGCTCGTCGAATTACCTAGGCCTGGCAGAGCATCCGGAGATTAAAAGCGCCGTAAAGGAAAGCGTTGATAACTACGGCGCCGGTTCAGGCGGATCGCGGTTGACCACCGGGACGTCTGAATTACACGTTGCGGTAGAAGCCGCTGCGGCCCAGCTGACTGGGTATCCAGACTCGGTATTTTTTGCCACCGGGTACCAAGCCAATCTATCGACGTTGCAGGCGTTAGCGTCGCCCGAGCTCACCATTATTTCTGATGCGCGCAACCACGCCAGCATCATCGATGGCTGCCGGCTCGCAAAGGCGAGTGGTGCCTGTCTCGTCGTCACGGCGCACCGCGATACCCGGGCTGTGGAAGATGCCTTGGCTACTAGGACCACCAAGTATGCCTTAGTTGTTACCGATGGCCTCTTTTCTATGGACGGTGTGCTCGCGCCCTTGCCTGAGCTATCGCGATTGGCGCGTGATTACGGCGCCTGGCTTATGGTCGATGATGCTCACTCGTTTGGCACCGTCGGCGAGCGCGGCCTTGGCCTCCCAGAATTCTTTGACGTTCAGCCAGATATCCAGGTTATTACTGCTAGCAAGGCGCTTGGTGCTGAAGGCGGGCTCGTGGCAACCAGTAAGCCGGTTGCCCAGCTCTTGCGGCAACAAGCCCGGTCCTTCGTGTTTTCGACCTCGCCCACGCCAGCCACCTCAGCCGCGGTGCTTGCGGCGTTAAAACTCATTGAGTCTGATCCCAGCCTGGTTAGCCAACTGCAAGACAATATTTCTTATTGGCATCACACACGGGGGACTACGCCACAGCAAGGTCCTATTATTCCCGTGCATGTGGGCGATGAGGCGGCTGCGATGAGCGCTAGCGCTGCACTGCTAGGGCATGGATTTATCGTCCCGGCAATCCGGTGGCCAACTGTTGCGCGAGGCGCCGCAATACTCCGCGTCACCCTCATGGCAACCCATACACGCGCGCAGATCGATGCTCTCTGTACAGAACTTGAACAGCTGGGTTTATAAGCAAGACGCTCGGTGAGTGCGTTCAGAGAGTGGGGCTCTCGTCGCATACACTGGCAGGCGTTATGAGCAGCTTTATCATTGATTATTCGTGGCTCCACGAGCTGGTGCTGTACGGGCGTGACGCTGAGCTGTCCGCTGCAATTACCGGCAACTGGGACATTATTGAAGCCGTATGGGACTTGGAGGAAAAGCACGCTATAGAAGAGGACTCCAGTTTCTTTGGCGGTGATAATTGGACTGCGCGCTTTGTCTCCGGCCTCGATGATGGCGGCCCCTTGGACGTGGGGCTATTGGACGAAGAAGATACTTCAGTGATGCTCGAGCTCTCCGTTACCGGTGACGATGAAGAGACAATGGAGCACGCGCTTATCGATGCCACCGAGACCATCACCTGGCACTTCTCCGACTGGGGCTTTGAGGACATCGAGTGGACTGCGATGCCTTGAGAAATGGAGACGCCGCCGCAAGGTTTTACTAGCTGAGGGCTCAACAGGTATTTTTACTCGCGTTCGTCTTGCTGCTGCGGAGAAAGAAGAATACGGTAACAACTAGCAGAGGTTCTAGTTCGAAAGCTTAGAACCTAGCGTTGAAACGTAGATTGAATTGCGTCATTTGCATGCGCGAACGGAATCCGCTCCTGTTCGATGCGTAGCTTACCCTCGGTGAAGAGGAGGCGGTAGGCACGCTGCTCTTCGGTGGTGAGGTGGCTAAGCATGGCGGAGCCATCACCAGGATCGGGGACCGCGAGGTGGCGGAACGCGGTGACGGTGGTGGTATCCATAAGGAGAGACTTCGTGTGGGGAAAGTGGGCGCGCACGCCGTTGAGGATGCTGAAGCCGGCGGCGTCGAGATCGCCCCAGTAGGTGATTTCGGCATCGTGGAGCCAGGCAAGGGCGTGAAGTTGGCGGGCGGCATTGCCGGAACCGAGGATGGCGATGGTGGGTGGGGCGGCATCGGAAAGCAGGGGCAGGGCTAGGAAGGTCTGCTTGTTTTCTACGATGAGAACGCGCGGGGGAGAGGCGGGAAAGAGCTGTGCCGCCTGGGAAAGGGGAACCTCGATATCGGACAGCGCTGGGGCGTGGTTGAGGTAGCGCAGGCGCAGGCGGGCATCGGTGCGGCGTAGCCCCAAATCCATGATGCCGAAGGGCGAAAGCAGGGCGAGCAGCAGGCGGCGGTGGGTGCCTATCCACTTGCCATCCACACCTTCGACAGGAACGGCGCGCTCCCACTCGCCGGAATTCGGATGGGCGCGCAGCCAGGTCAAGCACGGTGCTAAGCAGCGCAGATCGTACGCAGTTAAGTCTTTCCACTGGGCATAGGTGCGGTACACGGCGTCGGCGAATGCAGGGGAGTCGGGGAAGATCGCGGCGATGTCGTGTGCGCGCTGTTGCGCGCGGGAGTATTCGGCGCTGAGGCCTGCGGCCGCGGCGATGCGGGGCGCACCGATAAGGACCGCGCGGGTGGGAACGGAATTGGTTCCCAGGCCCGTGCGGGACCAATTGCGCTGTTCGTAGTGGATCTCTTCTTGGTGTGGCCAGCGCTGCCAGGCGCGGATGAACTCCTGGGTGGCGGCGACATCGCGCGCGGCGGTGGCGGCAGTAGGCGGGTGCAGCGGCCAATCGATGCTCAGCGAATCCGGGGAGGCCAGTGCCTCAGCAAAGTGGTTGCGCAGGTATTTTGCCGCATGGGTGTGCAGGTCACTAGGCATCCGCATCGGTGGACTCCGGGGATTCCTGGGGATAGGAGGTGGCATCGATAAGCGAATAACCCGTACGCGCCTGCGGGCGGCCCTGGATAATGGGCTCGTCGTAATTGACCACGATGGTGCCATCCACGTACGGCGATAGCGTCTGGATGAGTTTGAATGGCGTTGCCAAAATCATGTGGAAACCAAAGGACGCAAACACGGACATGGCGGTGCGCGTAAAGGCTGGGTCGGCGCGGTCGAAGGCCTCATCCAAAATGATGGAACCGTAGGTGGGAACGTCCTGGTCTGGTTCCGCCAGGCGGAAGCGCAGCGCCGCAGCCAAGCAGAAGAACACCAGCTTTTGGGCCTGGCCGCCGGAAAGAGAGGCGGAATCCTGATACGTATTGGCGGTCGTGCCATCGGGGTAGCACTCGCGGCCGATGAAGCTGACATGCTTGCGGGTATCCAGAACCAGGTTGCGCCACCGAATGTCCTCCGGCTCAGACGAACCCAAGCGGCTGAGAATCTTATCCAGGGCGTGGTAGCGCGCTACCGCAGCTTCGGGCTCATCGGCGCTAATCTCCGCCAGGCTATGGGACGTTGCGGCATCGAGATCGCGCTGGAAGTCTTGCACCACCTGGCCCCGGGCATCCTTCACATCAATGCGCAGGGTGCGGTCCCCATTGAAGGGCGTGCGCTCCAGTGACTTATTAATAAACTCCATGCGCTGTTCGATATCGCTACGGGCATGGCGAAGGGAAGAGGCGAGGTGCGATAGGTTTTGCACCGTCGTGCCATTGAGCAGCTCCAAGAACTGAGCGCGAAAATCCGCCAAGCGGTCTGCGCGCAGGAATTTCAGCTTCTCCATGCCCTCGCCGGCGAAGCTGGCCTGTGGCTCCAAATCCGCCGCTTCCGCCGGCCACTGCGATAGGTACTTGTGCAGGACGGAGACAATCTTGGCATTCGTCTCCTCGATGCGGCGCGCGGCCCTACGCGCGGTTTCTTGCAGGCTGGCCTGCACTTCATCGCGCCGGGCATCGATGTCATCGATGGTGAGTTTTCTTCTGCCCTTGTGCAGGGCCTCTTCGACCGCCTTGGCGATGCCCTGATCCGCCACCGTGGGCACCGTTCCGATGCTCTGGCGCCGCTGGGTGGAGCGGTTCAGCTCGCCCTCCACGTTGCCGAGGTGTTTTTGTGCTTGGTTCAGTTGGGCGCGGGCGGCGGTGAGCTTTTCCTTTGCCTGCTCGTGTGCTGTGGCTAAGGCCTGCGCCTCCGGGGAGGAAGCCAAAGAATCATACTGTTCTTGCAAATCGCGTTTGCGCGCCTCAGCGGAAGCGGTATCAATATCCTGGAATTTAGTCTCCAGTACGCGCTGCGCTTTATCTCGCTGCGTGCGCAGGATATCCATCTTCCGGTTGAGCTCATGGACCTGTTTGGCCATGGCGCGAGCAGTGGCCTTCGCTTCCTCCAATTGGGCACGCAGGAGCTCAATCTTGGCGGTATTGGTAGAACCTACTCGGTACCACCGCGTGCCATTAAAGCGCGTGCGATCATCTTTAATAAAGCGCGTCGAGCCATCCTTGTCCTTGGGTCGGCTTTCCAAGCCATCGCGCGTGACGGCTGGGGTCTTGGTTACCTGCTCGAGGGCGGCCACCGAGTTGACGCATTCGTAGTTAAAACGGCTCGAAATATGGTGGCGCACCCACTGCGCCATGGGGTGATCCTGAAACTCCAATTTGTGGATGAGCTGCTGCGGGCTGCGCGCGGGTGCGGGTGCAGGAGCAAACTCCGGGATAGTGCGGTACTCGAGCCGGGTGCCCACATTGCGAGAATTGACCCACTGGTTAATGGCTTCCCGCGCGGATTCCGGAACAAGCAGGGTGGCGGCGAATCCGTGCAGCAGCTTTTGGATTACCGGTTCCCACTCGGCCTGCTGCGGGGCAATATCCAGCAGTTCTCCTGCAAAAGGAAGTTCCGATTCGGCATAGCCTGTATCCTGCGCGAGTTGGGTGCGCAGCTCTACGAGGGCCTTATCTATATTGGTGCGCCGCGAGCTAAATGAGTGCAGCTCACTTTCAAGGCCAGCACTTGTTGTCGCTGCATCGCGGGCGGCCACGCCGGCTTCTTGTTGCTGCTCAGTAAGCAGGGCCGAGTCAGCCTCAAAGTCCTCGATGCGCAGGCGGGCACTTGCCTGCAGCTCGGTGAAGCCCTGCGGGTTGAGCTCAAAGTGATCGGTCCACTGGTCAGCAGCAGCGGCAAGGTGGTGGAACTCCTTGGAGCGGTGCTCAATTTCCTTCTCCGCGGTTTCAATTTTGGCTTCTAGCGCGGCCAGCTCGCCAGCACTGAGCTGGGAGACGGCCACGGCGGCGCGGCGCTCGGCATCGTCAAGGTGCTCGACCTCCGCTTCTAGTGCCTCGGCCGCTGACTGCGCCTCTGCCTGCTGGGCGGTCAGCGCGCGGATGCGATAGTCCAGTTCTTCTGCCACTAAGCGGGCGCGCACCGCCGGCAGCGCCTCATTCATCGCCTCGGCCTTATGCTTATCCGCCTCCGCGGTGGTGCGCCGGGAATGCAATTGGGGCAGGGGTGCCAGCGTCTCAATCTGGGCCTTGACATCCTCGACCCGCAGGTATGCTTGGCGCAGATCCTCGAATTGCTCCACCGCTTCCTCCGCCCGCTCGAAAGTAGACGGCGTATCCAGCATATAGTCCCGGAAGAGCTGGTCCAGGCTGGATAAAGACTTGGCGGACTGCGTGCGGTGAAGCAGGATCTGGCCCTGCTCGCTCTTGATGCCCAGGCGTTTGCGAAAGCGATCCGCAAACGTGGTGTACGTCGGCGTAAACGAGGCGCCAGGCCCCTTGTACATGGCCTTAATCTTGCGGGTATCCAGGCTGCGGGTGAGTAGGGGGCTGAGCTTATCGATGTCCTCATCTCCCTGCACCACCCCATAGAGCCGTTTAATCTGGCTCACCGAATTTTCACCGCCGTTAAGGCGGAAGATGGCGATGAGGGTGTGCTGCGTGCCAGCCCCATTATCGTAGGTCAACGCCACCACCGAGTTTGTTGCGCCCTCACGCAAATACTCCGGGGCGATTTCACCCGTGCGCGCATTTTCTTGTTGCCGCCACGCCCCGCGAATATAGGAGACGAGGTTGCGCCCATTATGGCGCCCGAGGTCCTGCTGCGATGCCGCGTTAAACTTGAGGTCCTTCTGCGGCACCAATACCGCCGACATCGCATCAAGCAGCGTGGACTTGCCCGAACCGGATCCACCGGTGATGAGGAAGCCCTTGCGGGCTACCGGGATGGAAAAGTAGCCGTGAAAGGTACCCCAGTTAATGAGCTGGATACGGCTGATGCGGAATTGGCCTGGATACAGGTTAGTCATCGGAAGCATCCTCCTGGTCGCCCTCGGCTTCTGCGAGGCGGGCGTATTCGTCTCGGATGGCGGTGACCGTGGCGGCATCGAAAAGCTGGCGCAAGACGGGTGATACCTCGTAACGCCCTTCTGTCTCGGTGGCGCTCAACAGCGAATATTCATTGCGGA
The DNA here is from genome assembly GCF_046718165.1 of Corynebacterium tuingiense. Classification (NCBI taxonomy): domain Bacteria; kingdom Bacillati; phylum Actinomycetota; class Actinomycetes; order Mycobacteriales; family Corynebacteriaceae; genus Corynebacterium; species Corynebacterium tuingiense. The sequence continues at coordinate 1,749,313 of NZ_CP177101.1, read as the reverse complement.
TGCGTTTAATCGCCGCATTGAAGCGGTTATTGAACCCAGCCTCATCGCGGTTATCAACCGCGCGGACGTAGCCGATGCCCTCCCGGAGATCTTCTACATCTACAATCACCCGTTCACCCGGCAGCGCTAAACCAAGTTCCTGGCGCAGGTTCAGCAGGATGGCGGTATCGATGTGCTTGAGCTTATCCGTGCGCAGCACCTGCGGAATGGGCAGCGTTTCCTCTTCTACCATCCGGGTAAAGGCAAAACCTTCTCCTTCATCGACCACCAGCTCGAGGAATACCTCATGCAGGCGGGCGCGCAGGTTGTCTTCGTCCGAGATGATGGCGGACCATAAGACAGGTTCCTTGTGCGCACGCACCAGCGGGCCTTTCAAAAGCTGTACCAAGGCGCGGCGCGAGTTATAGGTCAGCGATCCTTTATCGTTTTCCCAGAGCGGGGGCTCATGCGCGGAATCGACACGGTGGTTATCAGTAGCGGTCACTACAACTCCTCAACGGTGGTGCTATCGAAATACATAGTAGGGATATACGCCGCGCGAATGGTCCCATCTTCCTCGGTCCAGGTGACCTTCTCGTGCGCATCATGCAGCGCCGGTAGCGGGTGCTGGTCCGCAATATGTACCAATCCGACGACGCTGGCCAGGCCCTGCGTGGGCGGGTACGCCTGCAATACTTGGCCAATCGTGCACGGACCCGCCTTGCCGACGGCCCCGCGAATCGCCCCATGCAGTTCCTCAAAATCAATCTCTGATTCGCGCACCAGCTCATACAACGCCTCCGCATTCTCCTGGCCCGGCTGGTAGGCTTCCGGTGCTTCCTCCACGACCTCGCGTCCTGGGTTGGCTAGTTGGATGCGCGAGACGGAGTGAATGGACATACCGATGCGCTGCAAGGGCGTTTCCATGCGGTGAAAGGCTTTTAGCTCCGATGCCTGTGCTGCATCAATGGCCATGCCGCGCGCTTCACGCAATAGCTCAATCATGCGCCGGTCTTCTGCGAATTGTTCTGAGGAGACATAGTTGCGCAAGCTGCGTGCCAAGCCAGTCATAGTTTGATTGACCTCGAAGCTCGTTTCTTCCATATCGCGGAAGAGATTCCGCAGCTGCCGCCGGTTTTCTGGCGCTAGCTCTTGGCCAACGTCGCTTTCTAGAACCTGCTTAATCCACTGGTCCAGCCACGCGCTGCGTTCTCTATCCATGAGGTAGGAATAGAATCCGCGGAAGCTGCGCCCCGCGTCCGATTCCGCGATGTGGTCTACACCGCTAAAGATTTCCTCGAGCACTTCGCCGCGGTAACCTTCTGGATCCAAAAGCTGTCGGCGCAATCGGTGATTGAGGGCTTCGAGTTCATGGCGCACCCTGGCGAAATCGCTTGGCACCGCCATGGCCATGTTCAGCACGTCTTGGACGCGTTCCTCGGTCTCTGCCGCAGTCAGCCTTTCGAACTGCCCTAAATGAGCCTTTTCAATTTCGCGGTCAATGCGGTCTCGCTCCGCCTCTAAGCTGGCGACGCGGCTCGAAATATCCTCATTCGTATCCCGCGCCAAGCGCTGCAGAGCCGAGCCGATAGATTCCACGCGCGATGCCGTGACCGTAGTAACCGGCGTTTCCCAACGCTCAACGGCCTCGAGCGCGGACAGCGCTTCCTCGCTCGGTTCCAAGGTTTCCCCGCGCGAACTCTTGCCAGATTTGCGGACTAGCCAACCAGCTTTTACCCAGTCATTGCAATAACTTTGCGGTGTGCGCGGCATTGAGAATTCACTGGCAAGCACCTCGAAATCGGTGACCATGAGCTCATATACTTCTGCCGCCGGCCGTGCGCGAGTGCCGCGGGGAAAATACTCAGCAATCAGCGCCAAAATCACCGGGGCATTATCGGCCGCCAGCAGCCGCACTGCGGCGGAATCATGTAATAACCGCCGCAGTGAAAGGGCGCGAGCTTCAACAGACATGATTCGATTTTGCCAGCTACGCCGGACACGTGCAGCGTAGTTTGACTCACTTATTCGAATCAGTGGATTCGCCCACGCATGGTGGCCCTTACGGGCCGAGGACTAAGAGACTGTATTAGGCCTTATTAGTCCTGCTTAGTCCTGCGCAACGGTGACGTTGACGTCAATATTGCCGCGGGTGGCATTGGAGTAGGGGCAGACCTGGTGGGCGGCATCGGCAAGCGCCTGTGCCTTGTCGTGCTCTTGGGCGGGGATAATGACCTCGAGCTCAACGGCGAGCTTGAAGCCTTCGCCCTCCTTGCCAATGGACACGCGGGCGTCCACGGAGGAATCACCCAACTCTGCCTTCTCGCTGCGGGCTACCACCTGCAGGGCGGAGTGGAAGCAAGCGGCATAACCAGCGGCGAAGAGCTGCTCCGGGTTGGCGCCGTTGCCATCGCCGCCCATTTCCTTTGGAGTGGCCATCTTGAAGTCAAGGTCCGAATTTTGCACTACGGCGCGGCCATCGCGGCCTGCCCCGGTAGCGAGTGCTTCAGTGGTGTAGAGGGTATCCATGATTACTCCTTTTCTAAAAGTGATTTTCGTACTAGCGGTGAGTACAGCCGCCGATTGTACTCAGAATTGCTAACGGCGTTTTTCGAGTTCAGCGACCTAAGAAGTGAAAGGATGCGCTGGGAAAAGGTGATACGGCTCAAGTGAGTGTCGCGGGCCTACTCAACCCGCGCCGGGGGAGTGGGCGCTCCTTCTGGTGGAAGTACCTTGGGGTAGCGCTTCGATTGGATGGATTTCCCAGCACTCTCGGCGGTACCGCCAGTGGTGGGCGCGGTGGCGCCGACTACTTCGGCTGTCTTTGCCGGAGAAGGTCGATGGGGTGCCGGATCCCAATGGGTGTCGACAAGCTTGCGCTGGCATACCCAACCCACCGCGAGGATGACCAAGCCAATCACTGCGATGAAGATACCGCTCCATGCACCGCCGGCCTGGATGGACCAGCCGAGCAGCAGGCCAAGCCAGCCAAAATCGGCGTCGCCAAAGGTGGTGTGGGCGTCGCCGAAAGATCCCAGCACGCTAAGCAGGAAGGCGGGTAGGAAAGTAATGAGCAGGCCATTGGCAAAGGAACCCAAAGCCGCTCCACGGCGACCGCCGGTGGCATTGCCGTACACGCCGGCCGCGCCACCAGTGAAAAAGTGTGGCACGAGGCCCGGCAAAATGAGGGCGACGCCAAAAGCCGGGTTGAGCCATAGCGATAGCACAGCCAAGCCGACGAGCCCGCCGGTGAAGGAGAAAATGAACCCAATAAGCACGGCATTTTGAGCGTACGGGAAGACAATCGGGGCATCGAGCGCTGGGATCGCGCCGGGAACTACCCTTGCCGCGATACCTTGGAAGGCGGGGACAAGCTCACCCAAAATGGTGCGGACACCGAAAAGAATGACAGCAACGGCCACGCCAAACTGTAGGCCCTGCGTTATGGATTGCATGAGGTAATTGCCCACATCGGTGGCGCCATCCGGGAAGGCCGTGAAAGCCTCATCGGAGCCTGCACGTGCAATAAATAATACGGCGAGTACGAGGTACATCAGTGCCATGGAAAGGGCCGTCGCCACCATCGAATCGCGCAGGAAGCGCAAGCCCTCCGGGAGTTTGAGATCCTCAGACGAAGGCGACATCTTGTCGCCCTTACCGCCTACGGCCTTGCCGACGCCACCTGCGACCAAGTATCCCGCCGTGCCAAAATGCCCAATTGCCACGGAATCATCGCCGGTAATGCGGCGGGTAAAGGGGTGGGCTATAGCGGGCAAAGACACCATCAAAATGCCAAGCAGTCCCGCACCAAAGGCAATGATGACCCACGAAGGATATCCAGTGGCAACGAGCACCATCGTCAGCAACGTGGCCATGAAAAGTACGTGGTGGCCAGTGAGGAAGACATAACTAAGCGGTGTAATACGGGCCAAGATGAGGGAGACAACAAACCCCAAAATCATGATCCAAGCGACTTGGCTGCCGAACTGGTCTTGCGCGATACCGACAATGGCTTCATTAGTCGGCACCACTCCCTGTGCACCCGTCGCGCCGGTGATCATGGCCCCCAGCGGTTCTAGCGAATCGGATACTAGGCCAGCACCGGCGCCGATAAGGAGGAAACCCAGCGTGGCTTTAATCGCGCCGCCGATGGTCTTGCCGGCGCCGCGCCCCATGGCACCTAAGCCGACGGCGGTGATGATGCCGATGAGAAAAGCAGGTACAGCGAGGATTTCGTTGACGAGAAAGTTGGCTATGGCCAGAAGAATATCCATGCGTTATTCCTTAAATGTCATAGAGCTCGCGAAGAGCCGCATCAAGTTCGGAAGTGGAAGTGAAATTTTGGATGACGTACACGGGAACGCCGACATCGCCCAGCGTGGCAGCGATTTCACCCGAGGTAAGCAAAAAATCCGCTTCGCTAGCTCGGCCCTTCGCCGAAATGGTATCTGTCGCCTCTACGTTGAGGTAGGGACCCCAGCCCCATTCATCCAAGACCTGCTCCAAGGTATTTTTGAGAAAAAGCGAGGTTCCCAGCCCGTTGCCACATACGGTTAGAATCTTTCCCTTGGATGCCACGGAGTCCTCTGCGGTTTTGTGGGTGATTCCTGAAGAGGCTGTCGCCGCGGAAGTAGTACCACTTGGAGCAGAGGAAGATGTATGAGTTGGGGTATCTGAGGTGATGACCTTCCGTAGCTGATCTTCAGTCTCCGCGCGGTCAAGGTCTTCGCGTTTAGTCGCCAAAAGCCTAGCTAGCTGTTTCATCGCTTCCACGTGCTCCGAGGAATTCTTGGCCGCGCACGCCACTACTAGATGTACGGGATCGTTGGAAGCATGGTGAAATTCCACAGGTTCTGAAAGCCGTACCCACGACAGCGAAGTTTCTTTTACCGCCTCTGAAGGGCGCGCATGGGCGAAAGCGAACCCTCGTGCGACCACGATATAGGGCCCATTGTCCTCGACAGATTGGATCATGGATTCCGTGTAATCAGAAGTTACTGTGCCAGCCTTTTCCAAAAGTCTGCCCGCCAGCCGGATTGCTTCCCTCCAGTCATTGGCAGTGCCGTGAAGATCCACAGCACCCGGCACCAGCAGAGAGTCCACTGTAGCCATTTATTTCTCCCGTCACATAGTTAGGGTTTATGAAGAAAAATCACTCCTTATTTTAAAGCGCGGGAGAAGGAAGGTAAATGGAAATGCCTACTTCTTGTCAGAAGAGTCCAGCTCAAACCTTTGCCGGCCAATTTCGCTTTGGCCAAAACTGTCTGTAGCTACAAGCTCTACTGGGGTGGCTTCATCATCGAGCTCGTAGGCGACCGCGCCAGAAGCGGTACCGTCTTTTTTAATCTTCTCGAGCAGGGAATCGGTGAGCTCTGGATCGTAAAATGAACCGACCTCCAGCTCGTTTACAGTATCGAGATTATTGTCTTGTACGGCAGTAAAGTACTGGACGAAGTCCAAGGTCGAAAGCTCTGCATCCGTCTTATTCGTAACATCATAATAAAAGACGATGAGTGGCTTCTCGCCATCCTCATTGCCCGGCTCACCGGTGGGGATTATGCGGTGATCCGTGATCTTGATCGTAGCTGCCGGCACCTCGAGGACGCTGTCCTTGAAGCTCCGGTTGGAATCTGTGCTCTTTAGAGAGTTGACGGTCGTTGGGTCGTCACTGATCTTTTTCAAAATCGCTGTAAGGGTGACGTCCTGAATAGCAACATCGAAGGATAACGTATCGCCGTCCACTTTGAAATCTTTTTCGTCAGCTGAGGCTGCCATGAGTGCAGTATCGGTTGCTACGATGTCTCGTTTCGAAGTGATCGTTTCACCAGCTGCGGCGGCTTCAGCGTCAAATGATCCTATCCAGTAGATCGAGCGATTCTTGCCATTATCAAACGTCCATTCCACAGTAATGACGCCATCAGTAATGCTGGCTTCCATCCAGCCATCTTTGGAAGCGCTGTCCTCCTGCTTCCATGTACCGATCACGGATTGGGATTGCGATTCAGCGGATTCAGCCTGCCGGCCTTGTTGTGCTGCGTCTTTGTCATCATCAGGACTCGAGCATGCTGTGAGGACAAGAGCAGACGTAAGAACGAGAGAAGGCAATAGTTTTCCCATATAAAAATTTTACCCTAAGGGGGTGGGGAGGGGTCAGAGCAGGAGAGATGAGGGAATTGGTCTTTCGCGAGCTATTGACTAATCTTTTGGGAGCGGAGTGTCGTATTTTACGACATGGCATCCGTGTGGGGCTATAGCTCAGTCGGTTAGAGCTCCGGACTCATAATCCGTCGGTCCCGGGTTCGAGCCCCGGTGGCCCCACGGTAGAAGGAGGCGTCGGCAAGCAATGCTGGCGCCTCCTTTTTAGTATTCGGTGTGCACACGCTCGGAGAAAATCGGCCTGGCGGTCAGCTCGATGCGGGTGCCGATATTTTCGTCTTCTTGGGACCTGCAATGGACGGATTTTTGATTCGTGGCCATGATGCAGTGGAGATCGTAGCTCTCACCAGAGCTCGGGTTCTTTACAGTAATGTCGCTCTGCCAGGCTGCAGTAACGGTTGGATCAGGAGTTTCGAGCCTGTATGTGGCATCCATCGCGTGCTTATAAATGTCCAGGGCAAAGGCGCAATCGGTGGCGTCGTCGGCGATGATTTGTGCGTAGTCACGAATGCCACAAATGCCGCCTACCTGCGCAGCGAGTGCGGAATCATCGTCTTTCTCCGCTTTCTGCGGCTTGGAAAGCTTGGCAGTTGCGGAAGGCGCGGAATCGGTATCGAAGTCGGCATCGGCAAGCGCACCGCTGTCTGAACTGGTGCTGTGCGGGCTGGTATCGGTGAAGTTGGGCTCGTCGTCAGCGGGGGGCGGATGAGCACCCAACCAGCAGGAGCGCTGGCAAGAGCGCGAGAATCTTTTTCATGCGGAATATCGGCAGAGATAGAAGGGGCAATAGAACAGGAAAAGTGTAGCACCGCAGCGCATGTGGGCAGGCGAATTGCGCGCGGGTGAGCAGTGCAGTCTAATAAACGGCATGACAGAAGTAGATCCGCTCATTGAATCCCTCTATCGCTGGTCCGATGTCAGCGGTGTATTGCTGATGGGAATTATCGGCGGCACCATTGCGCGCAAGCGCGGGTACGACATCATCGGGTTTTTCTTCATCGCGATGTTTTCTTCCCTAGGCGGGGGCATGGTGCGCGACGTGCTTATCAATCGCGGCACGGTAGCGGCGATGAGCGAGCCGGAGTACCTGTACCTGGCGTTCACTGGCGCGTTGATCGCGCGCTTTGTCTATTTCAAGGGAAAGACCTGGGATTATATCCAGGCGCATGGTGATGCCGTCGTCTCTGGCCTGTGGGCCGGCACTGGCGCGGTGAAAGCCATTACCTATGGGCTTCCGCCGATTCCGTGCATCATGATGGGTGTGTTTACCGCTACTGGCGGTTCCATGATTCGTGATATTGCTATGGGGCGCGAGCCCGCGGTCTTTGGCGATAATCAGCCGACGGTAATTCCGGCCATCGCTTGTGCGGTGATCGTGCTCGTGGGAAACCACTTCGATATGTTGGCCGTCGGCATGATCGTGGGGCCATTGGTGTCTATTTTCTTGGCGCTGCTGGGCATTTGGGCCGGGTGGCGCGTGCCCGCGAACCAGGAGTGGGCGCCGATAAATGATACGGCTGCGCAGGTTAAGGCGCTGGCGAAAAAGGCTGAGAATAAAAGCCGCGCGGTCGGGCGCAAGCTGGAGCCGCACCGCGTGCGCTCTTGGCGCCACCGGCAGATGGAAGAGGCGCTGCAGCGGCGCATCGAAAAGCAAGTGCGTTCCGGCAAGCGCCGCCAGGATGCGGCGGAGGAGGCCAGCGAGTTTTTGCAGTCCTTCGAATCTGATGTCGACCAGTTGAGTAGTGTCTCAGCTGAGTCCGAGGACATGGATTTTGGAGTGGACTTTAGCGGCGATTCCTATGAGGCGGAGGAGCAGACCTCCAGCGAGGAATCCCAGCGGCTGCTCGATACGATTCTGGAAGATGACAAACTTACCGATGAGTTGATTGATCGCCTGATGGACCGTTATCAATCGCGCGACTAGGTTTCTAAGCAGCTGCTTGCCGATGCCCCCTAAATTCCGGGTCTGGATTTCTGGCAGAAAACTGGCATCAATTTTTCAGCTAGGTGCCATATCCTAGAACCATGAACCTGAGGTATTTCTTTTTTGAGCTGTGGGGCCTCATCGTTGACCATGGCTTGCCGCTCATCGCATTCGTGATAATCGGCATTCTTTTGCCCCGCATGGGGCGCCTAGCCATCCGGATCATCGAACATAATTTGGATGAGCAAGAAGAATCCACGAAGGCGCGGCTGGCACTGACCGGAGCATTGGTCTACATCGTCCAAGCGGTTGCGTACTTCCTATTGGTCGCGGCCGCACTGACCAATCTCGGCGTTCCGGCGCTGGGTGCTGCGGTGCCTGCGACGATAGTTTCTGCCGCGGTTGGTTTTGGTGCCCAGTCCGTGATTTCGGATTTCCTCTCCGGATTTTTCATCCTGACGGAAAAGCAATTCGGCGTGGGTGACTATGTCTCCTTTGCCGGCATTCCTGGGGTGGAAGGCGATGTGGTGACGCTGACCCTGCGCACCACGAAGGTGCGCACCCCAACTGGTGAGCTGGTGACTATCCCCAATAGTTCTGCCGGTGTGGTGACCAACTATTCTAAGGAATGGTCCCGTGCGGTGGTTAATATCAACGTCCCCGTGCACGAGGGCGAATCTTTGCCGGAGATTACGAGCCGTGTCAAAGAGATTTCTGAGCACGCTATTGAAGCCCCAGATATCTCTGTCGATGTCGCCGGCGAGCTCACGGTTCTTCCCGCTACGCAATTGGTCAGCCCGCAGGTTGCCGGTCAGCCGTGGCAGGTGGGCTACCGCATCATGGTGACTGTGAATCCCGCCCGCCAGTGGTCCGTGGAGCGCGCTATCCGCTCGGCGTTGCTTTCGGAATTCTGGGACCACTACGGTTCCGCCATCGACTTTGATGAGCTGCAGGAACAGAAAAAGAAGCATTCGGCAGAACCAAAGCATGCCGCGGCGCAATCGGCCAAGGACGCCTTGGATGCCGGGGAAGGATCCCGCCCCAATACGCCAGTGGATGACCCCACGGTGGAAGAGGAACTGGCCCCAGAGGAAGTTGAGCTTGCTGAGACCAAGCTCGATGAGCAGGCAGTCACGGATGAAGCGGGCGAAGATGCCGCAGAAGACGAGGCGACATCGCGCCGGAAGATCTGGCGCTCGATTCAGACAAATACGCGATTCCAGAAGATCGCCACCATCGGCGGGCGCGTGCGCGCCTCCACCACAGGCCTTGTGGCGGCCCTTCTCGTCGTTGGGCTGCTCATCCTCGCGGCAAGCAACCCAGAGGACGCGGATGCAGGTTGGCTATCGCCAGAGTATTGGAAGGAAAGGGATACGCAATCTTCTTCCGAGGCGCCGACGGAATCTGAAGAGAATGTGTCCTCGGAAGACCCTCTTACTACCGGCACCCCAACCGAGCCGACGGATGCTGAGTCAACACCGACGACCACCAATACGCCGACCGTTCCTAGCTACCCCAGCCAGGACCCCAATTCCACTCCGAATTCCGGAGACGGGCACGGCAGCAATCAAGACGGGCCCGCTGACTCGAACGGCGATTCTGGCGATGGCCAAGGGAATGGAGATGGAGACTCGGGAGCAGACGGAAATAGCGGGGCGGCAAATAGCCAACAGACCGCGATTCCTTCAGAACCCCACTAGTCGCTAGTGCAAACCGCCGTATACCTCGAGGCGGTCGGGCCAACGGCGATCGTTCTTCTCGTCTTGGTAGGTGACTCTTAAGCTATTGTCTCCGTCTTTTCCGCATATGAGTGCGCGACCATCTGATCCAATAAAACAGTGAAGATCATAGGTCTTACCGGTAGTGGGGCTGGCGACGGAAATCTCGGTGCTATACGCGCCGTTGGCCTTCGGATCGGACTGCCGGAATGGATAGGAGTGCTTGATCGCTTCATCGAAAATAGCACCGGTAAATTCGCAGGATGTATGCTCGCCGGCTTCGATGGTGTCTCCCTGGTCGGTATATCCGCAGTCGCCGCCAATTTTCCCAGCGTAAATCGTGTGATTTCCAGCTGGGGGAGCGTCATCATTGGAGGCGGCATCGCCATGCTCGGCGCCTTCTTTATCGCCTTTTTCCTCGGTGGAGTCTTGAGAATTCTCCATGGTTTCCGTCACGGTCGTAGGAGCCGTGGAAGCCTCGCTGGGCACAAAAGCAGGTTCGGGATCGGCAGAATCGGAATCATTGGAGGTGCCGCAGGCGCTGAGCATGGTAAGGGACAAGGCGGCAAGCATTAAGGAGGTGTGGCGTTTCAGCATCATAAAAACTGGTAGGAATCGACGGTGTGAACGGTGAAAACTTTAGCATTTAAACCAGCATCTAGCTGCGGACTTATAGGAAATGCGGCAAAAGGTGGAACAAATTTAAACCACGGGCTGTTTCAGTAGACATGACATCATTATTTACACCTTTGGAACTTGGCCGTTATACGTTGAACAACCGCGTGACCATGGCGCCGCTGACGCGTCAGCGTGCAGGTCACAGCGGTGTACCCAGCGAGCTACACAAAAAGTACTATTCCCAGCGCGCTAGCGCAGGTCTCGTGGTGACCGAGGGAACCTTCCCCGCATGGACCAACCGCGCGTTCCCTGGTCAGGCGGGCATCGTCGATGACGAGCAAGCCGCTGGTTGGCGCGAGGTAGCTGACGAAGTACATGACAAGGGCGGCGTGCTGTTCATGCAGATCATGCACGGCGGCCGCACCAGCCACCCGGATCTCATTGATGGCGCCCAAGCAGAAGCCCCCAGCGCCTTGGATTGGGACGGCCAGGTTCGTGGCTTCGCCGGCAAGATGGATGCACCGGTGCCGCGCGCACTAGAGGTTGATGAGCTTCCGCGCATCGTTGAGGAATTCCGCGCTGCCGCACGTCGGGCCGTCGACGCGGGCGTTGATGGTGTAGAGATTCACAATGCGAATGGCTACCTGCTGCACGAATTCATGGCTCCGTCTGCCAACCAGCGCGACGATGAATTTGGTGGCAGCCCAGAAAACCGGTGGCGCCTGCCAGAGATGGTGATCCGTGCTGTTGTAGATGAAATCGGTGCTGACCGCGTGGGCGTGCGTTTCTCCCCAGCCCACGTCGTGCAAGGCATTGCTGAAGACGACGAGGCGGATATGCTGGCCACCTACGGCGGCCTTTTGGACGCCATTGCCCCGCTGAACCTGGCTTATGTCTCCTTCCTGCACGCCGAGCCGGAAGGCGAGCTCATCTCGGCCTTGGCAAAGAAGGCTCGCGCCAATGGCGAAACCAAGGTATTGATGAATGATGGTTTCGGCACTGTCACCACTAAGGAAGATGCCGAGCGCGAGCTGGAATTGGATCACGTGGATGCCGTTGTAGTGGGTCGACAGCTCATTGCTAACCCGGACTTGGTACGCCGGTGGGAAGAAGGTCTGGCCCTTAATGAGCCGGACCAGGCCACGTTCTACGTCGGCGGCGAGCGCGGCTACATTGATTATGAAACTGCCGCGGACTAACGCGTAGTCCGCGGCAGGTAGGGGGAGAGCGCGAGTGATAGAGAGTGAAATATCCCAGAGAGGATCTTTCACTCTCTATATCGAACGTGCACCCAGCGAGCGTTAACAACTGCCCGCTAAAAATTAAGAATTAAATCCCTGATCCGGGCGCCATGTCAGCGTGACGGCTTCGTTTACTGGTGCGGCGGGATTGAGGAGATCCTCAACGCGCAGCCAGTGCATTTCCGCAGAATCCGGGCGGATGGTGACGTAGCTATATCCGTGGTGATCGAGGTTTACGTGGCGTGTATGGGGGTTTGCCTCCAAAAGGAACCTCTCTGCCAACTTGGAAAGCTCGTTGTCCTCGGGTAAGTGAAGCTGTTCGTTGACATTGGGCGCGGAGACAGATGAGCACACCATTTCGGCCCCGAAGATGTGCCCATCCTTGCTGATATTATGCGCCCATTCGGAGTGGATATCGCCGGTAACAAAGAGGGCGTGGGAGTCGTGCTTCGCAAGGGCATCGATAAGCATCCGGCGTTCTGCCGAGTATCCATCCCATTGGTCGCCATTGACGGGAATACCGGTGATATTGGACGACAGCGAGGACGATACGGGTGCTAGCTTATCGTCACGCTGCAGGGTAGCCAGGTTCATGGGGGAGAACATGACGGAGTTGCCCAGCATATTCCACTCGGCGGCGGAGGTATCGATCTTGTTGACCAGCCAGTCGTACTGCTCCGAACCGAGCATGCTTCGCCCCTCCGAGGCCATCCTGGCAGGTCCAAAGAGCACCTGCTTATCGCGGTACGTGCGCAGATCCATCATGGTCAGTTCCACCAGATCGCCAAAAGTCAAACACCGGTAGAGGTGGCCATCATTGGAAGGGTTGCTTGCCCGTACCGGCATCCATTCAAAGTAGGCCTGCATCGCGGCGTTGCGGCGATCGATCCAAGCACCTTCCTTTCCCTCCGTGTGGTTATGGGCGCCGTCCCTCCAAGAATTATCTGCGGTTTCGTGGTCATCCCAGACCGCGATCCACGGCAGGGCAGCATGCGCCGCTTGGAGATTTTCATCGGTGCGGTAGCGGCCAAGGCGCGTGCGATAATCTTCCAGCGTCGTAATCTCGTGCGCGGGGTGGTGCAGGCGCACTGGACCGAAACCGGCGTACTCGCGCTGTGGATATTCGTAAATATAGTCTCCCAGAAAGACCATATAATCTAGTTGCCCGGATCGTCCGCGCTGTGCGATATCGCCATAGGCTTGAAAGAAACCGGACTCCCAGTTGGCACAGCTGGCCACACCAAAGGTTAGCTCCTCAGGGGATGCCGTAACCGCCGGCGCGGTTTTGGTGCGACCTACGGGGGAGATTTTATCTTGGGCATGAAAGCGGAAGTAATACACGCTTTCTGGTTCGAGGCCGTGAGGATCCACGTGGACGGTGTGGTCTTGAGCGGGATCGGTGGTGACCTCGCCGCGCTTGACGATGTCCCTAAACTCCTCATCCCGCGCGATCTCCCATTCCACGGTGGTAGGCGCGCCCGCACCGGAGCCAGGCATCGCATCCGCATCTGGTGTCACGCGTGTCCACAAAACAACGGAATCAGGAATGGGATCCCCCGAGGCTACCCCGTGCAGGAAGGGGCGTTCACCGAGCGTGGGCTCTACCATGTGTGGTTCTGAGCGCGAGGAGAGGCTGCTTTGTGCATGAGCAGTGCTGGCGTTGGCCGTGCTGGCAGTAGTGGTCAGCGCGAGGGCGGCGCCGACTGTGCCGCTGGTTTGGAGGAATTTGCGGCGGTTGACATGAGACATCTCTGTTTGCGGGCTGTGGTTTCTGCTAGTCATACTCATAAGTTTTCTTAGATAGAAAAGGCCTGCAACCGCTCAGGCCGCATTACACCAGAAATTCCTCTATCAGTAACCACGGGTTTACCTCCGCACCGATCGGCACGCCTTATTCTGAGGTCTAGAGCACAGTAGGCTGGAAGACATGAGCGAGTTGCAGCAGATAAATCAATGGCCCGTAGATACCGTGGCCGGAGCATTGATCCACAGCGGTGAGATGATAGACACGGTAGGAGATACATCGCGCCAATTTCCGGTTGCCTCAGTTACCAAGCTGGTGTCGGCGTACGCGGTGATGATGGCCGTGGAAGAAGGTGCGCTGGATTTGAAGCAGCCCGCCGGTCCGGAAGGTTCTACCCTCGAGCATTTGCTCGCACACGCCTCGGGCGTGAAGTTCGATTCGCGTGAACAACAAAAACCAGTGGGAGAGCGGCGCATCTATTCCTCTGCCGGTTATGAATGGGCGGCAGAGATCGTAGAAGAAGCCACCGGCATCGAGTTTGCAGAGTACCTGCGCGAAGGCGTGTGCGAGCCGCTTGGAATGTCCTCCACCCGCTTGGAGGGCTCGGCTGGACACGGCTTGGTGTCTACTGTGCAGGATCTTGCTGCATTTGCTGCCGAGGTCCAGGACCCGCAGCTATTGCACCCCAGCACCGTGGCCGATATGCGCCGCGTTCACTTTGCTGGTTTGCGCGGCATCGTGCCCGGTTACGGGAGCTTTAAGGATTGCACTTGGGGGCTTGGATTTGAAATCCGCGGTGAGAAAGACCACTGGATGGGAGCACTGCCTGCCGATGCCACCGGGCACTTCGGCATGTCTGGAACCTACCTCTGGCTGGCCGGCGACTACGCCATGGTGGCATTAACGGACCGAGATTTTGGTGAATGGGCAAAGCCGCTGTGGAATGAAACCAATACGAAGATCTGGCAGGCGCTGTAGGAGGCTCCTTCGCAGATTTCCCTTAATAGGAAAACGGGAAAAGCTCCCCATTCCAGTGGAGTGGGGAGCTTAAAGCTGCTCTTCTTAGAATACCTGCAGACCAAGGCCTTCGAGGAACATGGCGAACTGGGTGAAGATGCCGTCAACGAGGGAGAGAATCTGGAATCCGAGGGCAGAAGAAAGATCAAACATAGGGGGTTCCTTTCAGTAGGGAGGGAATTCAAACCGGATTGTTTGAATTTATCTCAGTATAGGCAGAGTGCGCGGATCGTGTCAAACTGTTTCTTGACACAAAATAAATGTATATCGACCGCGCCGCATTTGAAGCCGTGCGTCTTTTTCATAAAGCGGGGGATGAGAGTAGGGCGTGGCGCCTGGCTACCCCCGCCGTAGGTTTACGTCCCGGGACTTTTTGGAGAGCTTTGCCTCTAGGGGGTTGGGGTAGTTTTCGGCCGAGATTTTAGAGGGTGAGCGCAATCAAATAGGTGTTTCTGCTGGTACCTGCCTTGTGGACGGCTCCTGTCGGAAACTCGCCTCAGGCGAACAGTTCAAGGGAGGTAGACTTCACAAATTTCACACTTGTAACTTGATTTTCTTTAGTCACTTTAATCACAGTCTGGACTTTGGGTTGAGGTTTAGAAGTTGGGGGTTGAAGTGAAAGTTGAGGGTTGTAGAGGGCAGTGTGGCGCAGGAAAAATGGGTGCAGACGCAAAAGACAGTTCGTTGGGGAAGACGAAGCTCGTCTTGCACTGCGCCGCACGCCGCGCGTGTGGATCGCAGTGGTGATTTGTCGAGGGAGATATCGGCTATGAATACTTGCGTCAATACAGTGCCGGTTGATCAACCGGCCTCTAACTACACATGGCCCAGCCGCAACGGTGCGGCCGTCGTGGTTACTGGTGTGCTGAAAATTTCTGGGATGCCGCGTGCGCTGCGCCCGGAAGTAGAGCGCGCCATGGATCGGTGCATTCGCACCGAATCGGAGTTCATCGTCCCAGGCGATGACCCGCTGACCGCACAGTGGTGTACTCGGTGGTACCGCGATGAGATCTCTATGGAGGCACTCGTGCGTGGTGAAGCCACGGGCCCGGGGATTGATTCCGGCATCGGTATTGGCTGCCACCAGGTGCTTACCGGAACCGAGGCGGAGCTTGCCGCGCTCGAGAGCGCGGTGTGCTACCTTGCGCAGCGCTATGGCTTTAGCGCCACCGTGCGTTTTAGCTAAGACGCTCGAGCGAATCGGCTCGAGCGCGGCCAAAATGAGCTAAGCCGCACGAGCTAGGTCGTGCGGCGGGGTGCCGTTTAGGATTCGTCGTCGGCGAAAGGATCCATGATCTTTTCGGGAATCTCCGCAACCGACTTAAACACGGCAGTGGGGCGGTAAGGGTAGCGGGAGATTTCGCGGTCATCGGAAATGCCGGAGCGCACCAAAATGGAGCGCATGCCGGCCTCTAGGCCAGCCTTGACATCGGTATCCATGCGGTCACCAATCATGATGGTGTTTTCAGAGTGCGCGCCGATGTGATTGAGAGCAGAACGCATCATGACCGGGTTGGGCTTACCCACGTAGTAGGGCTCGCGGTGGGTAGCGGCGGTGATCAATGCGGCTACCGCGCCGGTTGCTGGGAGCACGCCTTCGGGAGCAGGCCCCGTAACGTCCGGGTTGGTGGCGATGAAGCGGGCGCCATTGCGGATGAGGTTGATAGCGGTGGTAATCGCCTCAAAGGAGTAGGTGCGGGTTTCACCAAGGACGACGAAATCGGCGTCATCGTTGGTAAGGATCCAACCAGCCTCGTGCAGTGCGGTGGTCAGGCCGGATTCTCCCACGACGTAGGCCTTACTGGAGCTGGCCTGGGTGGCCAAGAAGTTTGCCGTCGCCGTAGCGGAGGTCCAGATACGCTCGGCCGGAATATCCAGTCCGGTATTGCGTAGCCGTGCCGCCAAGTCGCGCGGGGTGGACATGGAATTATTGGTGAGCACCATGTACTCAATGTCGTTATCTTTCAGCGTTTGAATAAATTTATCGGCGCCGGGGATCATTTCCCCTTCCTTGATGAGTACGCCGTCCATATCGGATAGGTAAGAAATCATTGGTGGTCCTCCAAATAGTCAACGATATCGCCGATGGTCTCGCAGTTAAGCATTGTTTCCTCAGTAAGTCGCACCTTAAAGAGCTCTTCTGCACGCACGGTGAGCTCTATAAGCTCGAGGGATTCCACGCCGACATCGGAAAGCGCGGTGTCCCTGCCAAGTTCGGCCTCGGTTCCGGTGACTTTGACGATGAGGGCGATGAGCTCGCCCAGCGTATCCCGATCTGGGTCGTGGTCCTTATCCGGGTCAGAACCCTGAAATTTTGCCTGCAATTGGGCGCTGAGGTCATTTGCCATAGTGACCAGTGTAGTAGCGATTGGTGCGTGACATAGGAGAAATAGGTTCACGCGGTACTGGTTAGGGGGGATTGGGCGAAAAATAATTTAGGCGCTTCCAGCATTAAGCCGGAAGCGCCTGAGCTACATCTCCATGGTGGAGGTGCGGGCGATATTACTCGCCGCTATTAGGTGCAGTTGGATCATCCAACTTCAGCTCGGAGGCCGCCTTTTCTACGACGGAGCGCTCAATCTTGCCTTCGCGGGCAAGACCATCGAGCACGGCGACGACGATGGATTCCGCATCGTTGTTGAAGAAGCGGCGGGCACCCTCGCGCGTATCGGAGAAGCCGAAGCCGTCTGCGCCCAAGGTGATGTAGGTACCTGGGACGTAGGGGCGAATCTGCTCCTGCAACTCGGTGGTGAAGTCCGAGACACCAACGAATGGGCCCTCGAAGTCCTTGAGCTGGGAGGTAGCAAATGCCTCGGAGGGCTCCTCGCCCTTGCGCAGTGCTTCCTTGTTGCGGCGGGCACCGTCGCGGGCCAGCTCATTCCAGGAGGTTACGGAGAACAGCGATGCCTTGACATCGTAATCCTCAGCCAGCATCTTCTGTGCGCGAAGAGCCTCGTGCACGCCAACGCCCGAAGCCAGGATATTGGCCGGGGTGGAGCCATTCTCGGCGGTATTGAAGTGGTAGATGCCCTTGTGCAGGCCCTCCACATCCAAGTTCTCCGGCTCGGCCGGCTGGTGTACCGGCTCGTTGTACACGGTGAGGTAGTACATGACCGGCTCGTTGTCCTCGCCGTACATGCGCTCGATACCGCGGGCTACCAGGTGTGCAACCTCGAAGCCGAAGGCTGGGTCATAAGAAATGACCGCAGGGTTGGTGGCTGCCAAGACAGGGGAGTGGCCATCCATGTGCTGCAGGCCCTCACCGGTCAGGGTGGTGCGGCCGGCGGTAGCGCCGATGATGAAGCCGCGGCCCATCTGGTCGCCGGCAGCCCAGAAGGCATCGCCAGTGCGCTGGAAGCCGAACATCGAGTAGAAGATGTACAGCGGGATCATGGCCTCGCCCTGGGTAGCATACGAGGTAGCGGCGGCGGTAAAGGATGCTGCCGCACCGGCCTCAGAAATGCCCTCGTGCATAATTTGGCCATCGGTGGCCTCGCGGTAGGACAACATCAGGTCGTGGTCCACCGGCACGTAGTTCTGGCCGCGCGGGTTCCAGATCTTCATGGTGGGGAACCAGGAGTCCATGCCGAAGGTACGGGCCTCATCCGGGATGATGGGCACGATGCGCTTGCCCAGTTCCTTATTGCGCATGACCTCCTTGAAGGTGCGCACCAAGGCCATGGTGGTAGCCACTTCCTGCTTGCCAGAGCCCTTGCGCACGGAGCGCAGCTTGTCCAAGGAAGGTGCTTCCAATGGGGTGAAGTCCGTGCGACGCTCAGGCAGGAAGCCGCCAAGTTCTTTACGGCGCTCCAGCATGTACTTGATCTCCGGGGAGTCCTTGCCCGGGTGGTAGTACGGCGGCAGGTAGGGATCCTTTTCCAGCTCTTCATCGGAGAAGGGGATTTCCTGCTTATCGCGGAAGTTCTTGAGATCCTCCAGCGTCAGCTTCTTCATCTGGTGGGTAGCGTTGCGGCCCTCGAAGTTGTGGCCCAAGCCGTAGCCCTTAATGGTGTGGGCCAAGATGACGGTCGGCTTGCCGGAGCCCTTGTTCTCCAGGGCGCGGGCATACGCTGCGTAGACCTTGCGGTAGTCGTGGCCGCCGCGGCGCAGCGCCCAGATTTCCTCATCGGAGACGTCCTCTACCAGCTTTGCGGTGCGCTCATCGCGGCCGAAGAAGTGCTCGCGCACATAAGCGCCGTCGTTTGCCTTGAAGGTCTGGTAGTCACCGTCAGAGGTGGTATTCATGACATTGACGAGGGCACCTTCGGTGTCCTTGTCCAGCAGCTTGTCCCAGCCGCGGCCCCAGATGACCTTGATGACATCCCAGCCGGCGCCGCGGAAGAAGGACTCCAACTCCTGGATGATCTGGGTATTACCGCGCACGGGGCCGTCGAGGCGCTGCAGGTTGCAGTTGACCACGAAGGTAAGGTTATCCAGCTCATACAGAGCAGCGGTTTGCAGCAGGCCGCGGGACTCTGGTTCGTCCATCTCGCCATCGCCCAAGAAGGCCCAGACGTGCTGCTTGGAGGTGTCCTTGATGCCGCGAGTTTCCAGGTACTTATTAAAGCGTGCCTGGTAAATGGCGTTAATAGGCCCGAGACCCATGGACACGGTGGGGAACTCCCAGAACCATGGCATCAGGCGCGGGTGCGGGTAGGAGGGCAGACCCTTGCCTTCACCGAGGGAGACTTCCTGGCGGAAGCCGTCGAGGTCTTCCTCAGAGAGGCGACCTTCCATGTATGCGCGGGCGTACATGCCCGGGGAGGCGTGACCTTGGAAGAAGACCTGGTCGCCGCCTGAAGGATCGTCCTTGCCCTTGAAGAAGTGGTTGAGGCCAACCTCGTACAGCGGGGCGGCACCCGCGTAGGTGGAGATGTGGCCACCGACGCCGATGCCGGGGCGCTGTGCGCGGTGCACCATGATGGCAGCGTTCCAGCGGATCCAGCGGCGGTAGCGCTTTTCTAGTTCTTCATCGCCAGGAAATTCCGGCTCCATGTTGGTGGGGATGGTGTTGACGAAGTCCGTCGACGTCAACGAGGGAAGCTCCACGCGCTTGGCGGTGGCGCGCTCTAGAAGGCGCAGCATCAGGTAACGCGCGCGCTCTTGGTCAGAATGGTCCAGCAGACCATCGAGGGAATCCATCCACTCGCGAGTTTCTTCTGGGTCGCTGTCGTGAAGGTACGATGCAACACCATCGCGGATAAGCGGGAAGTTGGAATCGCCCTTGGCGGGGTCCTTCTCGGCCATGTAAACCTCCTAGTTAAGGGTCTGCAGAGTTTATCTCCTACGATACGCGTTCCCAGATCGCGAGTGGGAGTCTAGGCTGTCTAAATCGCGGCGCTTTCCGATGCACCCCCTATAACCTGCGGTTTGCTTCTCCTGCCCAGCGTGCAAACGTGGGTAGTAGACCCCTAAACGGCGCTAGTGCTCCCACAAAACAGACGCCGGTGTGAGCAGAAAAGGGCCTGCAAATTGGGGGAAAGGGGTGCTATAGCAAGTAAAAGACGCCCTGGGACGTTAAACTACATGTAATAACATACGCCCTCCGCGTTAAGTGCGGGCCGGGCGTGAGAAAGAATTCACCGGATAAGGAAGGAAATGCATAGTGGCTGACGCTGCAGTCAAGCTCGGAATCAAGGAAGGGCAAATCGCTCTAGAGCTTGGTTGGGACGAGGATTGTGACACCACAATCTCTGAATCTATCGAAGCCGTACTCGGTGAGGATTTCCTCGAAGAGGAAAATGATGAGCTGTGCGATGTAGTCCTTCTTTGGTGGCGCGAGGAAGACGGTGACCTCGTGGACGGTTTGGTGGATGCCAGCCGTCCCCTCGCGGATAACGGATCCGTGTGGTTGCTGACCCCAGGCGCTGGCAAGCCCGGCACCGTGGAGCCTGGTCTCATTTCTGAATCCGCACAGCTGGCCGGCTTGGTGCAGACCAAAGCTGAGCGCTTTGGCGAGTGGCAGGGTTCCTGCCTGGTACCGCGCGGATACACCAAAAAATAGCCCTCACCAGCTGATTTGTGTAGCTTCACAATCCTGCGCTACTGTACATAACAGCGCAAGGGCGCATGCGGCTTTAGCTCAGCTGGAAGAGCAATTGGTTTACACCCAATAGGTCGGGGGTTCGATCCCCTCAGGCCGCACCATTTTTCAAGTCTCGAGACATCGTTCCTAGAACGGTGGCTCGAGACTTTTTCGTTGTGAGGGGATTCATGGATGGGGGAAGGCTGCGGCCTAAACGGCAAAATGTGTTGTTTCCGGTGTGCAGTCTCGATGAATGGGCTTTCAGGGTCAAATGTCGGCCTCGGCTTGTGCCTCCAGCCCATCAAGCATGAGGTCTATGAGCCGTGGAGTAAGTGCGTCAGGGGCGAGTGAGGGCTTGGGTTCTATCGGGATGGGGCGGGTGGTTATCCCAAGGCCCATGTGAAAATCCAGCGCATTGAGGCTTTCCGGGCATAGGTGTGCCTTTTTCGCGGGGATTAGCAGTTTGTCGTAAATGCCGGTTAATTCCTGGGCGCGATTGTCAATAATGCGGTCCTTTTGTTTCCGAGTTTCCGGATCGCGCATGGCATCTTCATATATTGCTTGGGCAAGGGTTGCTAGCTGCAAAGTTCCTATGGAATGGACGGTGGTGCGCCACGCGGTACGTGCATCGCTAGCAAATTCCGCACTGTGGGCTTCGATGATTGCGGCGATATCGGCCGTTGCCTGCGCGCTTACTGCATCGAGGAGTTCGATGCGCTCGGGGAAGTGCCGGGTGGCCGTGGCCACACCCACTGAAGCGGCCTTCGCAATGGTCCGCATGGAAATACCAGGCCCCTCAGTGGTGAGTAGTTGCCTGGTGGCGGTGACTATCGCCGCACGATTATTGGCTGCATCTTGTCTCATGGTTGACATCTTAACAAATGGAATACTATGTTCTATTTAAGTAACTGAAATACACTGTTCCAGATAAGGAGATTGTCATGAGTTCTACGGCGACTCACACGCGGACAAACACCACTGCAAAAATCTTCGCCGCCGTGATTGGGGTACCAGTCATTATCGGGCTAATGCTATTTGCGTTCCTTGCTCCCAACTTTTCTTCTGGGCCGCAAGGCGTGCCCGTTGCTGTGGCCGGGCCCGAGCAGATGGTCAAGCACATGACCGATAAAGCAGGCGAGGATGGACCCGATTTAAGGGTTTATGAATCCGATGCCGATGTGCGCGATGCGATTGAAAACCGAGACGTGGTAGGTGGTCTGGTTATAACCCCATCGGGAGCGCAAACCTATACGGCCTCTGGTAACGGTGCTGCCTACACCGAGATGGTGAACCAATTGGGTAAGTCATTCGAGGCTCAAGGCATGGAGGTTTCTACCGAAGATCTTGCCCCGACATCGGTGGAAGATCCGCAAGCTAAGGGCATCGGGCTGCTGGGGCTGCCATTGGCCTTTGGCGGCATTGTCTCCGCAGTCATCGCCGCGTTTGGTTTCCGCCGCCGAAAGTGGGTCAAGTTTGTAGTACTCGCCGGCATCGCCGCAGGGGGATCGCTCGTGGCCACGTGGATGCTACACACCGTGTACGGCACGTTAATTGGCAATTTCGGTATGGAATGGTTAGCAATCGCACTGGGTATTCTCTCCACCTCATTGCTGACGGCAGGCCTGGCTGCGGTGATCGGTACCGCAGGTGTGGGGATTGGTGCGGTGCTCACTATTTTCCTAGGAAACCCACTCTCGGGCTTGGCCACCGGACCATGGTTGCTTCCTGATGGCTGGGCTACTTTGGGGCAGTGGATGCCCATTGGCGCTACGGGATACCTTGTCCGTTCCTTGTCCTATTTTGATGGGCAGGGCGTCGGGTACGCGTGGTGGGTATTCGCGGTCTGGATCGCAGTAGGCTTCGTATTACTTATGTGGGACCGGTCTGCCAGCACTACAGAATCGAAAGCAGGCCAGACGGGCTAGGGAAGTTAGTAGCGCTCGCGGCGGCGCTTTTTCAGCTTGGCATAGTGATCCGGCTTGGAATCGCCGTAGCGGGAGCGGTTGCGCAGCGCCGCGGCGTGAGATGCGGTATGGGATTCGGCAGCGGCGGTGGTAGCAGCGTCGGTGCCAGGCTCGCCGTGGGCGGAGGGGCGGCTGGAGGTGGGGGGGCCATCGGCAAGCGATTCCGCGTCCGCGTCGAGGGCCTGCATGGCGGCTTCTTCTTCGCGCAGGCGGCGGCGCTCGCGGATCTCGGACCAAATAAAGTAACCCAAACCCAGCGGGGCCATGATGCCAAAGGCAATCCACTGGTAGCCGTAGGAAAGGTGGTTGCCGCGATCGAGTTGCGGGACGGGCATGGCGTTGAGCACGCCCGGCTGATCCTCGGAGAGCTGGATGTAGTCTTGGCCTAAGTCGGCACCGATAAGTGATCCCACCTGCTCGGTGTGGATGGAGTAAACCTGCTGGTAGCCCTCCTGCGTGATGGGGGCGGTTTGGTGCTCGGCCTCATTCGAGCGCACCATGCCGGTAATCGTTATCTCTTCGGAGGGGGCGGGCGGAATATCCGGCACCGCATTGCCCTCCTCGGCGCTGACCCAACCGCGGTTAATCAGCATGGTCAGGCCCGTATCGGTGCGGAAAGGCACCAAGGACTGATAGGACGGGCCGGAACCGGCGGGGCGCAGGCGAAGCAGCACTTCATCTTCGGGCAGATAGTGCCCCTTGAGCGTGGTACGGGACCATTCGTCACCGGAAATGGCGCCGTCATCGTCCACGACCTGGTCAATCGGCTGTGGATCGGCCTCGTAGGCGTGGGTGATGTTTTCATTGCGTTCCACAATGTCATCGTCCTTTCCCAGTTGCCACGGGGCAAGGACACTAAAGGCTAGGTAGGAAAATGCCACCACGAAAAGTAGCATGAGCACCCAGCCAGGCTTGAGGAACGTCTTTAGCATGCCCCCAAGTCTAGTCGTGGTTTTCGCGAATCCAATCCAGCAGGCCGGGGACGGCGGCTTCGATATTCTTGCGCGCGGTTTCGAAGTCTTCTTCGGTGCCGTAGTAGGGGTCTGCGACCTCTGCGCCTTCCGGAGAATTGGGATCGAAGCTGCGCATCAGCCGAACCTTGGCGGGGTCGATGCCCAGATCGATGAGCGAATCATAGTGCCCGGAGTCCATCGCGATGAAGAGATCGGCGTCCATGTGCTCTTCGCCCAATTTGGATGCGCGGTGGGAGGCCCCATCGTGTCCGGCGCGGCGTAATTCTGCCACGGCCCGCTCATCCGCGCCTTGCCCCACGTGCCAGCCGCCGAGCCCGCAGGAATCCACGGTGGCGAGGAGATCGAGCATGTCATCTTCCATTTCATCGCGAACGATGATTTCGGCCATGGGCGACCGGCAAATATTGCCGGTGCACACAAAGACGAGGTAGAGACCCGAGTGAGAAGAAGATTCAGTCATGCGAAAACCCTTTGCGCAGATAGTACTGTAGTGCGGGAGACAGGATATAGCACTAGCGTAATTTACAAGAATCGAGCATAAAGGAGTATCCCCATGTCTGCTGTGCGAGTGGGCGATGTGCGCCGCGTTTTGGACAAGGCCTATCCGCCCCATTTGGCCGAAAAGTGGGATGCCGTAGGCCTTATTTGCGGCGACCCCGCAGACGAGGTGCGTACCGTCGCCTTTGCTTTAGATTGCACCCAAGAGGTAGCGGACCGCGCGGTTGAGCTCGGCGCGGATATGTTGGTAGTCCACCACCCGCTGCTACTGCGCGGCGTGGAATCCGTGGCGGCCGATACGCCTAAGGGCAAGGTTGTTCATACCTTGATTAAAAATGGGGTGGCGCTTTTTGCCGCCCACACCAACGCAGATAAGGCTCGGCCCGGGGTCAACGATAAGTTGGCGGAACTCGTTGGCATTACCCCAGGTCGCCCCATCGTGCCTGAGGCTCCAGACGCCATTGATAAGTGGGGGGTGCATATCCCTACCGGCAGCGTGGAGCAGGTAAAGCAGGCGCTTTTCGATGCCGGCGCGGGCCACATCGGCGCCTACTCCCACTGCTCATTCGATATCGCGGGCGCAGGCCAATTCCAGCCGGAGGAGGGCGCGGATCCGGTTGAAGGGAGCATCGGCAAGCTGCACCGCGGCGACGAGGTACGGGTGGAATTCGTGGCTCCCGCCTCGTTGCGGTCCACGTTGATTGCGACGCTGCACGAGGCGCACCCGTATGAGGTGCCCGCCTATGACATTGTGGAAACGGCCGGAAGCGGCGATTTTGATACCGCACTGGGTCTGGGGCGCGTAGGCGAGCTGCCGCGCGAGATGACCCTGCGGGAGTTTACGCAACAGGTGGCCAACGCCCTGCCCGAAACCGCGTGGGGCATCCGAGCCGCGGGTGACCCAGAGCAAAAGGCGCGCACAGTGGCGGTATCGTCCGGCGCTGGGGATTCCTTCCTAGGGGCTGCGGCGAAGCTGGGCGTCGATGTGTATGTCACCTCCGATTTGCGCCACCACCCGGTGGACGAGCATTTGCGCGCCGGGGGACCAGCCGTCATCGATACGGCCCACTGGGCCAGCGAGTTTCCCTGGACGGCGCAAGCAAGCGATATCGTAGAAGCAGCATTAGAACTAGATACGGAAATTATTAGCCTGCGAACTGATCCGTGGACTATCTCCGCGCACCCAAAGGAGTCATAAGTGAAACTATCGCAAGAACTACAGCCGGTACTGCTGGAATTGGCCAACCTGGAACGCTCGCAAGGCATTGGCGGGGAAAAAGAGCTGCCAGAAAAGGTCGAGTATGACAAGGCACAACAGGAACACAAGCGCTTGCTCGATGCCTCCGGTTCCGCGCAGATGGCAGTCGATGACATGGAAAATGAAATCCTGCGCATCCAGGCCGATGAGCGCAAGCTGCGTCGGCGCGAACGCGATGACAAGCGCCAGCTCGGCGCCGAATTGGATACCGAAAAGCGCAAGGACATCGAGCACGATCTCTACGCCACCAAGTCCCGCATCGCGGATTTGATGAGTGAGCTGCAAGAAGCCCACAACGAGATCCACGCGCTGCGCTCCAACTTGGACGTCCACGGCGCGCGCGTCTCGGATTCCGAGCGCAAGCTGGACATGCTGCGCCGCGCCGCCGACGCCGCCCAAGAGGCCGCGGATAACCAGCCCGACCCCGCCGTGCGCATTGCGGATTTGCGCGAGCAGTTGCCCTCCGATATCCTCGAGGAATACGACGCGCAGCGGCAAGAAAACGGCGTCGGCGCAGCGCAGTTTAAGGCCAACCGGGCCTGCGGTGGCTGCTTTATCGTCTTGCCACCCGCCGATAAAAATGCCGTACGCAATGCGCCTGCCGATGAGTTGCCGCAATGCAGCGACTGCGGTTCCTACCTGGTGCGCCTGGCATCATGAAAGTCATCGTCTACGCCGATGGCGGCTCCCGCGGCAATCCTGGAGTAGCCGGTTCAGGCACCGTCGTTTATGCCGCGGATGGCACAACCATCCTGCGCGAAATCGTCTATGTGGTAGGCACCAAGGCCACCAATAATGTGGCCGAGTACCACGGCTTATTGCGCGGGCTCGAGGCCGCCTCCGAGCTCGGTGCCAGTGAGGTGGAGTTCTATATGGATTCCAAGCTCGTCGTGGAACAGATCAACGGGCGCTGGAAAATCAAGCATCCGGATATGCAAAAGCTGGCCCTTAAGGCCCGCACGCTTATCGACGGCTTTTCTTCCTTCAGCCTCGAGTGGGTCCCGCGCGCGAAAAACAAGGTGGCGGATGCGCTATCCAATGACGCGATGGACGCGGCCGCGGCGGGGCACAAGGTGGGCATCGTCAAGAGCGAGACCGACGAGCCTGCCGCCGAATCCTTGTCCGATGCCGCGCCAGCTAAGGGCGAGCAGGAATGGGATACCTCCGCGCCGCACCCTTCCGACTGGCTGGGCGAGCGCGGCGATACAACCCGGTTCATTCTGCTGCGCCATGGCCAAACCGAAATGTCTGCCGCCAAGCAATACTCTGGCCGCGCCAATCCGGAGCTTACGGAACTGGGTAAAAAGCAGGCGCTGGCCGCCGCGCAGGCCCTTGCCGGTACCACCATCGACGCCATCGTGTGCTCGCCGCTTAAGCGCTGCCAAGAAACGGCGGCCGCAGTCGCGCATGGCCGCGATATCGGCGTAGTGACCGAAGAGGGCCTGAGCGAGGTGGACTTTGGCGAGTGGGAAGGAAAGACCGCGGCCGAAGCGCACCGGCGCGACCCTGAGATCCACGAGCAATGGCTCCACGATGCCGCTACACCGTGCCCCGGCGGGGAGTCGCTGCAGGCCGTCAACCGCCGCGTGCGGGCTGCCCGCAAGGAATTGCAGCGGCGCTATAGCGGCAAGACGGTGCTGATTGTCAGCCACGTCAACCCCATCAAATCCTTCCTCTGCCAGGCCCTAAACGCAGGACCTGCCACCTTCCAACACCTGTTTTTGGATCTGGCGGCGCTATCGGATGTCGAGTTCTGGGACGGCGGCTCTATGGTGCATGGATTCAACGATGTGGGACACCTGGAGGGGCTGCGCTAGACTAAGGAGCGCGAATGAGCCGGCCGGGCGATCGCGTCGCCGCAAACGGGCAGCGTTGGTGCTGCTACGTGGGCGCCGAGGAAAGTCCGGACTCCACAGAGCACGGTGGTTGCTAACGGCAACCCGGGGTGACCCGCGGGCAAGTGCAACAGAAAGTAGACCGCCTTGTGCCTCAACTTGTGCTTCGGCCCAAGTTGGGGACACAAGGTAAGGGTGAAACGGTGCGTTAAGAGCGCACCAGCATCGTCAGCGATGGCGGTGGCTGGGTAAACCCCACCGGGAGCAAGGCATCACGGCCCTGCCACGTTGCAGGGCCCGATCAGGCGTTTTAAGGCTGCTCGCTCGAGCCTGAAGGTAGCTGCTGGAACCAACTGGCAACGGTTGGTCTAGATGGATGTTCGCCGCGCGGCGTTCCGTTTAATGGGGCGCCGTGGTTAGACAGAATCCGGCTTATAGGCCGGCTCATTCGCCCTTAATCTTCTACTTTGGCTGGCTCGCCTGCGGCCAGCTTCACCAGCAGGAAGCCATCGTCTGCTAGATCCGCCGCGAAGTTTTCCGCGCGGTTGCTGGGGACATAAGCAATAACGGCTCCAGATAGCCCCGCGTGCGCCGAGCGCGCGGCCACCGCGCCGCGGACCGTGACTAGCTCCGCGAGTTTTTCTGCGGAATCGAAGCCATAAATATTGGTCAGCGAGGCCTGCGATTGCAAGACAATGGGGAAAAGCTCGTTGCGGCGGTGCGAGCGCAGGTAGCGCACAAAGTTCTCCACGCGGGAGGTCTCTTCCTCATAAAATGCCATCCACTCGGTAGCCGCATTGATGCTGGGGCGGCCCTCCTCGCCGTAGACCTTGTGCACCGCCTTGAGCCACTCCACCACGCGCTGTTGTGCATCGGGCAATAAGCGCAGCGACTCTGTGCCGAAGGAATGACAGGCATCATCGATAAATTGCTGGCGTTGGCGGATGGCGTCAATTGCCTGCGACTGCTCTTCCGCAGTGTTCCCGGGCACCGCCACCGCGAAGGCCACCACGTCTTGGTCCACGACGTGGGGCGCATGGGTGACCGAGCCATCGGCATAGTCGATGATGCACACACCGTCGCCACTGCTGCGCAGCGCGGCGGTGTGGCGCGCGCGTAGGGCGGGCTTATGGGCAAAGGTGGTTACCGCCTGGGTGCAGACATCCGCAACGCGCACGCGCAAGGGAGCGTCGAGGTTGTCTGTTGGGCCCATTAAGGCAAGCGCTACGGCAACATCCGCCGCCGATGCGGCGCCTAAGCCGATATCGTTGGGGATATCGCTCACGATGGTGATATCCGCCCCAGCCGTCTCCCTGGACAGTAACTGGCGGTTGACCATGGTGTGTACGATGCCGCCGATGCGCGCGGCCAGCCCACCTTCTGGTGCGGGCGGAATGACCGGTTGCCCCTCCGAATCCGTCGTGGGCTGTTGCGCCGCAGCGAGCGCAGCCACCTCCTGGAGGCCAATGGAATCGTGCGCAGGCTCCCCAATTGCCGGCACGTAGTGGACGGAAACGATACCATCCGTGCGCGAACTGACGGCCGCAGCCGCGCGGAGATCCGACAGGCTTGCGGCGACGATGCCTCCATAATGATCGATATGCTCACCAATGAGCGGCCAGGTCGCGGGCGCGCTGGCGACATGGGTGGGCTCCGTTCCCACAATAGAGGCGTGTTGTTGTGCAACGCGCTCAGCGATAGGGGACTTAGGCGTCGACCACAGTGGCATGAAGGCAAAAGCTCCTTTTCCAATTCGGCGGATAAAAATCACGCGGCTACGTGGCGCGGGCTAGCGCCATGGACAAAGTAGCCGATAAAGCGCCTCCCTTGCTCTGCTTGACGGTGCAAGGGAGGCATGAAAAGAAATACTGCCCTCATATTCTAGCGGGCGCGTGTTTTCATGCATGGGTAGTGTGGGCACCAACCACAGGCGGGCAGCGCACACGTGCTGTCCAAAGTATATAGACGAAAGGGACTACCGTGGCGACTACAGCAGATGAGAAGTGGTATTACGACCCTTCCACCAAGGAAGTCAGCAAGGGCAAAGTATCCGGCTGGGAAAACCGCATGGGGCCTTATGACACCCGCGAAGAGGCCGAGCACGCCATAGAAATCGCGCGCGCCCGCACCAAGGCAGCCGATGCTGCAGATAAAGAAGATGATGGCTGGGACTAGTTAACTTCCCAACCACCATCTAGCAGCTACCAATACGGCCTAACGCGCCATAACTGGTGCCGCTGACGCGCGCTACTTCTTCAGCTTCTTGCGCAGCGGCTTAAACGCGGCCTTGATGTCTTTGAAAGACTCGTTGTAATCATCCAAGGCGGCTAGGCCGATGGCGCGTTCGCGCTGGTACAGCAGGCCGTAACCAAAGGTATCTTCCCCGCGGCGGTGCGAAGTGTGGGCCAGTTCTAGCAATTTATCCCGCGAGGTAACCGAGTCTTGGAAATCCCCCAAGACCGATTGCATCTTCTTGCAGGCCTTGTATAGGCGCTTGGTCTTTAGCTTCGTTGCGGAACCGGCTGCTTCTGCTGCGTAACGCAGTTTCTTGGCAGCCTTGCGCATATCGTGGAAATAATCCTCGCGCTCGTGCAGCGAAAGCTCCGCGTTATCCCAATTGTCCACGGCCTTCTTATGCCGCTTGACTAGCTTCTTATAGGCCTTTTCCAAGTGGCGTGCCATGACGGCATCGACGTCCTCGGCTTCCGCATCGCCGGTGGAAGGTGACTTTTCCGTCTTCTTTTCAGCGGTCGATTCTTCCTCTGCGGGGTGCGTTTCCGCGGATTCATCGGCTGAACTTTCGGCTGCAACCTCAGACGTATCCCCGTCCCCGTCCGCGTCCACGGTAGCGGAATCGTCCTCGCCGTCGGCATCTTCTGCAGATTGGGCACCGGCCGTTGGGGGATCAGCCAGTAGGCGGTCGAGGGACTCGAGCAATTCGAGGTATTCCTCAGAATTTAGCGCGGCGATAACCCTGCGGTGCGCCCGGCGGTAGGCGGTGCCCATGTCGCGGGAGATGTGTTCGCGGGTGGCGGCATCTAAGGTATCGGAGTCCTCGGACTCCAAGAGCTCTTGCCAGCGCTCTTCCACGACCTCTGCATCGCGGGCTACGCCCAAAATGCCGGCGAGCTCTTTGAGATCAGCTTCGATCTTCTCAATCTGCGGGCCGACAACAATGCCGTGAAAAGTCTGCAGGTGGCTGCGCAGTTCGCGAGTGGCCACGCGCATTTGGTGCACCGAGTCCCACTCATCGCGGCGAACGCGCGGATCATAATCAATGAGCTTGTCGCGGTTAGCCTGCAGAGCTGCAATCACTGCGGCTGCCGGGGAATCCTCGTCAACGTCTGGGGTAACGAGAGCGGGAGGGAGGGGAGCGTTGTTGTAGGAATCTCCCAAAGCTGACTTCAACTTAGACGGGGACGAAGAAACGCGAGCCCCGGCGCCGATGAGAAGAGAGGTCGCGCGGCGGATGAACTGGCTTCCTTCTTCAGTGCCTGGAAGCTCACCGGCCAGCTCCACTTCCCATTCGCGCCAGGATTGCTGCTGCCCGCCGGGCAAGAAAGAAAAGGCGGTGACATGGTCATCGCAGAATTCCGCGACCGGATTATTGTGCTCGTCCGCAAGCAGCATCTCGGTGCGGTTATTATCCACCTGCGCAATGGGGCTTAACTCGTTGTGGCGAACGATGGAGCGCACCTGCTGTACTAACTCTTGGGGTACCTCGTACTTGCCGTCTACTGGGTCTCCTAATTCGGCATGGATCTCGGTCCGGCCACCCTCGCTGGGGATTTTGATGTGCCAGCCATCGTCATTGCCGCCGGTGCGGCGGCGTAAGGTGATTTTGGCGTGAGTTAGGCGCAAATCTTCCGTGTCGTAATAAATGGCGGATAGAGCGTGGTGGCGCGTTTCTGCAACATGGTCAACGGATTCGAGTCGAGTGAGTTCAGGCAGTTGAGTCGATTCTGCTACGGCGAATTTCGCTTCTACTTCCAGAAAAGTCTGTGTTGACATTCACATACCCTTAAGCTTTTACAACAATTAATTTCACCTGTGATCCTACCCGTGACGAGCAGCATGCGCCTGAAAAATTTCGCAGCGTTTGCTGTGCGCACGGGTAGAAATGTGCCGCCGACACCATGAGGCTGAAAGCAGACAGGGGAGGCCACGGAGCAAGGGCTGCCGGTATTAAGAATCGATGCCAGTGGCAGGCCCACCCAAGTGAGACTTATCCGCAGCCGTGATGCCATCAGTGATGCCATGCAGACTATTCATGGATAGCGAGGATGTGGTCAGGTTGGGAAATAGGCGGTCTCGGGTTTCCTCGGCATGATCGGTGCGGGCCTGGAGTGCAGGTAGCGTCTGGGTGGCGATGAGCTCAGCGTGATGGCTGCAATAGGGAGACTCATCGAGTTTTTCTTCGATGCCGTCTTCATTGGCCAGCTCCAGCAGTTCCCCGATCCGAGCGGCATAGGAAAGCCGGAAGCTACGGCGATAGGACGCGGTGGTCTGTGTCGCGCGTGCAAACTCGGCACCCTCGCTATTGCGCATGTACCAATCGCATTGGCGGTTCAGCGAGGAAAACAGAGCGGCGCAGTGGGCGGCGTCTTCGGGCGCGCCGATGATGCAGGCAAGGCCCTTTTCGTGGATGAGGAGGGTGGTGCATCCATTGGCATTGGCGATGGTGCCTAACAAGGTGACCTGATGCTTGATATATGGCGGGTGAACGTGCACGCGGTGGGAAATGAGGCGGGGCTGGTCCACGGTTAAGAGATCCTCGATGCGGTATTTCTGCTGCAGCGACTGGGCCTTAGAAATAAGCACCTCTGCCTCTTCTGCAAAGGTCGTGGATTCGGCCTTGCGCAATAGCCCCAAGACCTTGTGGCGGATTTTATCCTGCTTGTCGCTAGAGCCATCGGCTTGACTGAGCTCGCCGCCGGCCAAAAGCTCGGTATCGCGCAAACGCGGCAGGTGCACCAGCTCTTTCACGATGGCGCGCAGCTTATCGCGGGGAATGAAATTTTCTTGCGGTGCTTCTAATTGCAGCCACGCTTTGCGCAGCGCGGGTGAGGTGATGCGGGCAGGTACGTGCGGGCTAGCGCGGTAGATGAGGGGATAGGAATAAGCGCCCAGGACGTGGCGTAAATCGTCCGGGGACCACCCGTATTGGGCGGCAGTAACTACGGCATCGATAACGCTGGCAGAAAGTTCATCAACGTGGGAGGTCATACTAGTTTCTTCCTTCAGAAAGCTTGTACAGGTGTTCGCTTGCCCCACTAGCAAAGCACGTGCACGAAGCCGTACCTGCTGCATTAACCCCCGCTTGCTACCCCCTGAATACTCTGCCGACCTGCGAATCTGACCATGTGGAAATTGACTAATGAACTGCACACTGGCTAGCGGTGAGCCGGTAAGGTTTAGGGCATGAATAGCCAACACGAATTCGTCTTACGCACCGTTGAGGAACGCGATATCCGCTTTATCCGCTTGTGGTTTACGGATATCATGGGCGCCCTCAAATCCGTAGTGATGAGCCCCTCCGAACTCGAATCCGCCTTTGAGGAGGGGATTGGCTTTGATGGCTCGTCGGTAGAGGGATTTTCCCGCATCTCTGAATCAGACACCATTGCGCTGCCGGATCCCTCCACCTTCCAAATCCTGCCCTTTGATGACAACGAGCCGGACCTGCAAACGGCGCGCATGTTCTGCGATATTGCGCAGCCAGACGGCCAGCCCTCCGTGGTAGATCCGCGCCATATCCTGCGCCGCCAGGTCACCGAGGCCGCCAATGATGGATTTACCTGCATGGCCTCGCCAGAAATTGAGTTCTACCTGCTGGAGCACAGCAAGGAACTGACAGACCTGGTCCCCACCGATAATGGCGGGTATTTCGACCAAGCGACGCACGATACCGCGCCGCTATTTCGCCGCCGCGCTATGCTGGCGCTGGAATCACTCGGCATCGCCACCGAATTTAGCCACCACGAAACCGCGCCGGGCCAGCAGGAAATCGATCTCCGCCACGCCGACGTGCTGACCATGGCGGATAATATTATGACCTTCCGGCGGGTTATTAAGCAGGTGGCCACGGATTCCAATGTGCGGGCAACGTTTATGCCCAAGCCCTTTGAGGATCTCCCGGGCTCAGGAATGCACACGCACTTTAGCCTGTTTGAAGGCCAGTCCAACGCCTTCCACGATCCGGACGATGAATTTTCGCTCTCGCACACCGCCAAGCAGTTTATTTCCGGGATTTTGGAGCACTCTACGGAGATGAGCCCCATTATCAACCAGTGGCCCAACTCCTATAAGCGGCTGATGTTTGGCAATGAGGCGCCGGGCTCGGTCACGTGGGGCGTGCAGAACCGTTCCGCCCTGGTGCGCGTGCCTACATACCGCCTGACCAAGGAAGAATCGCGCCGGGTGGAAATCCGGTCCATTGATGCCTCCATGAACCCATACCTGGGCTATGCCGTCATCCTTGCCGCAGGGCTGCGGGGCATCCGGGAGGGTTATGAATTAGACGAGCCTGCAGAAGACGATGTCCACCAGCTCACCCACCGGGAACGCCGCGCCATGGGGTATAAGGATCTGCCCTCCAGCATGGATCAGGCCCTGCGCGAGTTTGAAAAGTCCGAATTTATGGCGGAGGTCTTGGGAGAGCATGTCTTCGAGTTCTTCTTGCGCGCCAAATGGGAAGAATGGCGCGATTACCAGCGCCAAATTACTACAGTCGAGCTGCGCAACAACCTGAACTTCTAGGAGAATAATGCGTCCTGCCACGGTGCCTTCGCCGGCGTCGCTGGGCCTTAGCCGGTCCCATGCCGCACAAGACTTAGAACAACTGGGATGGAATACCCCGGAGTCCGTTGACCTTTTATGGACGCTGGCTGCGGTCGGTGATCCAGATTTGGCCCTTAATAACCTCGTGCGCATTTACGAACAGGCCCCGGAGCTCGATGCGGAAATCCGCAGCAATGAGCAAGTGAGGGTGCGCCTCCTCGCCCTCTTGGGTGCGTCGACGGCGTTTGGGGATCACCTTGCCGCCCACCCGGAGCTGTGGGAGGAGCTGAAAAAGCCGCTCCCGGAGCCAGAAGAGATGCTCACCAGCTTGCTTGAAACGGTGGGGGCGCAGCCGGCAACGTTTGCCGCAGAGCTCGATGCTCCGGATCCAGCGAGGGACGATCTCAGCGCGCCGGGTACGTACCGCGCGAGCGAGGGCGAGCATAAAAAGGAGATGCGGACCCAGTACCGCACGCTGATGATGCGGCTTGCCGCGAACGATGTGGCGGGTACCTTCCACTCCCGCAAGGGGCAATCCCGCCCGCAGCCGGAGGTAAGCTTCCGGCAGGTCACCACGCTGACTACGGCGCTTGCCGATGCCGCCCTCACGGCCTCCCTTGCCGTTGCGGTGCGCAAGATCTACGGCGACGATCCGCTCGATGCACAGCTTGCGGTAATGGCGATGGGCAAGTGCGGTGCCGGGGAGCTGAACTATATCTCCGACGTGGACGTCATCTTCGTCGGCAGCGAGGCAACTCCCAAGGCCACCCGGCTCGCCGCGGAGTTTAACCGGATTGGGTCGACGACATTTTTTGATGTCGATGCGAACCTGCGGCCAGAGGGTAAGTCTGGGGCGCTGGTGCGCACGTTGGATTCGCACGTGACCTACTACCGCCGGTGGGCAGAAACCTGGGAATTCCAGGCGCTGCTCAAGGCGCGGGCGATGACCGGTTACCTGCCGCTGGGAGAGGATTACTTGGAGCAAATCCGGCCGATGGTCTGGACGGCCTCGCAGCGCGATTCCTTCGTGGAAGACGTCCAAGCCATGCGCCGGCGCGTATTGGATAATGTGCCGGATGAGCTCAAACATCGCGAGCTCAAGTTGGGCGTCGGTGGGCTGCGCGATATTGAATTCGCGGTGCAATTGCTCCAATTGGTGCACGGGCGTTCCGATGAATCTCTGCGCGCGCTGTCGACAGTGGATGCCCTCGACGCGCTTATCTCCGCCGGCTACGTGGGCCGCGAAGACGGCACGCAGCTCATTGAGGCTTATGAATTCTTGCGCCTTTTAGAACACCGCCTGCAATTGGAGCGCTTCCGCCGCACGCACACGCTGCCGGCAGACGATGATGAAGCGGGCCTGAACTGGCTCGCGGTAATTTCAGGGTTTTCCCCGCAGGGCACTAAGTCTGCAGTGCAGGGCATGCTTGCGCATTTGCGGCGCATCAGAATGCGCATTTCTGAGTTGCACTCGCGCCTGTTT
Organism: Corynebacterium tuingiense; assembly: GCF_046718165.1. Classification (NCBI taxonomy): domain Bacteria; kingdom Bacillati; phylum Actinomycetota; class Actinomycetes; order Mycobacteriales; family Corynebacteriaceae; genus Corynebacterium; species Corynebacterium tuingiense. The sequence continues at coordinate 1,714,099 of NZ_CP177101.1, read as the reverse complement.
TATCGCCCGCTGCTCAATTCCGTGGTGACCATGTCCGCCGATGAGCTCAAACTTTCGCCGGAGGCGGCAAAGCTGCAGCTTGCGGCATTGGGGTATAGCTCGCCGGTACGTGCCTTCGAGCACCTGACCTCTTTGGCATCCGGTACCTCCCGCAAGGCACGCATTCAAGCCATCTTGCTGCCGACCTTGATGGAATGGCTGGCAGACACCGCCGATCCAGATATGGGGTTGCTCAATTACCGCAAGCTATCTGAGGCCGCCCGGGATAAGTCGTGGTTCCTGCGCATCCTGCGGGATGAGGGGATCGTCGGCCAGCGCTTGATGCATATTCTGGGAACCTCGCCATTTACCGCGGACCTTATCATCAGCGCCCCGGATTCGGTGAAGCAGCTTTCCGATGGCGCGACCGGTCCCAAGTTGCTCGAAACTAAGCCGGAGCAGGTGTCTAAGGCGCTGGTTAATTCCAGCAAGCGCCATGCGCACCCGGATAAGGCGGTGGCGGTCGCGCGCTCGCTGCGCAGGGTGGAGCTGGCGCGCATCGCCAGTGGCGATCTCTTAGGGATTATCCCCGTTGAGCAGGTATGCCAAGAGCTGTCGACTATCTGGAACGCGGTATTGGAAGCCGCCCTCCGCGCGGAGGTACGGGCCTGGCGGAATGACCACGAGGATGCGGAACCGCCGGCGCGCATTGCGGTTATTGGTATGGGCCGGCTCGGTGGCCGTGAGCTTGGGTTCGGCTCCGATGCAGATGTTCTTTTTGTGGCAGAGCCTGAGGCTGCAGACGATGAAGGCGAGGCCATGCGGTGGGCCATCGGGATCGTCGATAAGCTGCGACGCCGCCTTGCCAAGCCCTCTGGGGATCCGCCCTTGGACGTCGACCTGGGCCTGCGCCCGGAAGGGCGATCTGGTGCGGTGGTGCGCAGCATTGCCTCCTACAAGCGCTATTACCGCGAGTGGGGCGAGGCCTGGGAAATGCAGGCGCTGCTGCGCGCGGCCTTCATCGCTGGGGACGAGGAAGTGGGCCAGCGCTTTATGGAGATGATCGATGAATACCGCTACCCGGATAGCGGCGCGAGCCAGTCCACCATTCGCGCCATCCGGCGCATGAAGGCTCGGGTGGATAACGAGCGCTTGCCGCGGGGAGCTGACCGCACCACTCACACGAAGTTGGGGCGCGGCGCCCTGACCGATATTGAGTGGACGGTGCAGCTGCTGATTATGATGCACGGGCACGAACATCCCAAGCTGCGGCAGCCAGGGACCTTGCTGGTATTGGATGCGCTGGAAGAAAGCGGAATATTAAGCGCCGATCAAACCGGTGACCTGCGAGATGCGTGGTTGATGGCAACGGATGCCCGCAATGCGTTGGTGCTGGTGCGCGGCAAGCGCGTGGATCAATTGCCTGGGCCCGGACCGCAACTGGCACAGGTGGCCGGTGCGGCCGGCTGGACGCCGGAGAATAACCAGGATTTCTTAGATACGTACCTGAAATTGACCCGGCACGCGCGCAAGGTGGTCGATGAAGTCTTTTGGGGAGAGGAGGAATCCTTCGAGCATTCTTAAAGTTGCCGCATAACTTGGTCTATGCAGCGCTAATTCCCTTAACTTTTAAAGTATCGGACTCTAAAGTAGGAACAAGTTAGAGAAAGGATCTTTGGTTATGTCATTTCAGCTGCAGCTCGATGTGGACTCCGCCACGGTTGGAGAATTGGCCGCGTTGCTTTCTGCCGCTCGCGCGGCTGGGGTCCGTGATGATGACGTCCTAGAGTTAGATGGCACCACCTTGACCATTGAGGTCTCGGCCCCACAGACGGGCGCGTCCCGCGCCGGGCAGAACGTTGATGCGCCGCATCACCAAGACGACCTTGGCCGCGAGGGCGGCACGGACTCCCGCTCGCGCGGGCGCGGCGACCGCATTGGGGAGGCCACGATCCGCTCGCTCATCGATATCTTGAATGAACGCGGCACTGGCAATTCCTCGCGCGGTAATGGATACGGATTCTTCGGGGGAAGTTCGGATTACCATGGCTAAATCACCGGGAGCCCACCGCAGAAAGCTTATCTACCTCTGGGGCTGTATCGCCGTGGCGGCCTTAATCGCCGTCGTTGTTGGCACGTGGGCAACCAACCGCCATCACCCGCCTAAAGGGACGATGACCGTGGGTGATGCCGTAGCCGGGGGAGTGGTGCAGGAAGAAGCGCCCGCCCAGGTTAATGGTGCAGTGGGAGGCGATGCGTCCTCAGAGGCCAATCGCGTGATGTCGCTGGCGAAGGCGTTGGGGATTCCCTTGGAATCGGTGCCGCGCGATATTACCCAGAATAAATCCGGAAAGTCTGATGTCCGGCAGTATCTAGAGCGCGAGTTAAAGAGCGCCGTGGCCTCTGGTGAGCTGGATGAAGACGATGAAAAGGCCATCATTGGTGCCTTTGAGAAAGGGATTGTCATCCCAGCCAGCGATGGCATCGTGGCTGAAAGCGCCCCGGCGAATTAGACCAGTGCCGTGGCCCCGGATTGCCTGCGAATGGTCCCCGCGAAGTTTCAGGAAACCGGCAGACTGACGGCATGGCCTTAACAGCTCGTCTCCCTAGAGTTATCCCATAACGAAACGGTAACGAATAAAGGTGTGCGTTACCGAGGGAATGGAGGAGACGATGACAATCAAGAATAAGTTATCTACAACCTTGGCGGTGGCCGCAGCCATAGTATTTCCTATTAGCGGGGGATTGGCGATTGCCTTTGCGGTAAATACGGTTCCAGCAGAGACCATTGCCCAAGCCGCAACCGGGGATCCATTAATCCTGCACCTCAAGTCCGCACTCGAGGTAGCAACAGCACTAGCGAAGAGATAGCGTGCATACCCCAACTGTGCACCGCCGCTGCTGCTAAAGTTCCAGGCATGTTGGTTGATGCCATTCGCCTGAAATCCATGCCGCGGGATTATCGCCGCAGCCTGCCTGCCTTCGATTACCTAGCGGATTTGAGGCGCTTTTCCTTTACCCGCCCGGTGACGATTTTCGTCGGCGATAACGGCATAGGAAAATCCAGCCTCTTGGCCGCCATGGCAACGGATCTTGGGTGCTCTCCCAAGGGCGGCCGGATGGGGGATCCGGAAGCAATCTTGCCAGTAAGCCCGGTGGCTTGTGAGTGCACGGAGCTTATCCAGCGCGCCTATTTCCTGCGGGCGGAAACCCACGAATACCTGCTATCGCGCGAGCAATCCCCCGAGGAAACCGGCGGGCGTTCCACCCTGCCCATCCAGGTGGATGTGCAGGCCCGCTCGCACGGCGAGTCCGTCTTCGACGTGCTCTATGAGCGAGTTGACGGCGCTGGGGTCTATATTCTGGATGAACCGGAATCGGGATTGTCCGTCGTCCGGCAATTGGCATTGATTGCGGAAATCGCCCAGGCCGTTGACCGCGGTGCGCAGGTATTTATCGCCACGCATTCACCCATCCTCTTAGGCTGTCCCAATGCCGATATCGTGGAATTAAATGACACCGGCTTCCAGCGCATTTCCTTTGATGAGGCCGAAGCCGTGGCCGCCACTAGGGAGTTCCTCGCGGATCCAGTGGGAACCATCAACTTTATCTTGGACCCAGACGCAGAAGATGTAGAGGCAGCCGACATCACGGTGGACGAGGTCGAAAGGCCTGAATAGACCGCTAGGTTACTTCCACGATCCTCACTGATGGACCCGCGTAGCCGCCGCGCCGGCGCAGGATGTGGGTGATGACGACACCAGCCATGCCGCACAGCCATACGGCGAGGACGGCGAGTGAGGCGGAGGTGAAATCGGGCATGGAGTAATTGGGGGCATCGGCAGAGTGGTCCAAGACCATGCCGAATAATTGCGCGCCCAACATGCCGGAGGTAAACCCGCCCATATTGCCCAAGCCGGTGGCGGTAGCGACGACAGAGCGGTCCATGTTCTCGCGGATGATGTCGAAGCCATAATTTGACGTCGGCGTGCACAGCGCCAGGATAAAGGAGACCACGGTGATGGCCGCCAGACCCCCGCCGGTGCCGAAGGCGAAGAATAGTACCCAGGTCAGTACGTGCAGGCTTACGAACCCGAGCGCGACCCAGGGGCGGATATTCTGCGCGCGGGAGGAAATCCGGCCGTGCAGTGGACCGACAAGAACCAAAAATACGGCCAAGAGGGTGAGCACGAGGCTGGCCTTGCCCTTGGATAGCTCCATGCCTTGGGTCATCATGGGCATGCCCCACAGCATGACAAAGACAATCAGCGGCAACATGCCGCTGTAGTGAATAAAGTATGCTTGCCAGGCGATGGGCGAGGTAAAGACCGCCTTTAAGCGGGCACCGATGCTGCTGCCCTGGGAATTGGGCGGTTCTTTTTCTAAAGGAATAACCCCGAGCTTTTCTGGGGAGTCAGCGACCGCGACGGCGGCGGCAATGGCAACGAGGATGCCTACTGCGCCCAAGGTCACGAATGCCGCGGTCCATCCCGCAGTTCCTAGCAACCAGAGGAAGGGGACGGCGGAAATGAATTGGCCCATCTGGCCAATGGAGGAAGTCACCTGGGTAAACATCGGTGTGCGGTGCAGCGGGAACCAGTAGGGCAGGATGCGCATCACCGATAAGAAGCCCGTGGCATCGCCGGCGCCGATGAGCACGCGTGCGAAGATAGCTACCCCGTAATTGCTGGTAAAGCCGAGTATGACTTGGCCAACGCCCATAATGACCGCGCCCACGACGAGCAGGATGCGGGGGCCAAATTTATCGATCAGCATGCCGGTGGGGATTTGCGCGATGGCATAAACGCCCAATTGCACGGAGGTAAATACCGCGATGCGCCCGGCATCGACGTCGAAGCGCTCGATGGCATCGAGGCCGGCGACGCCGAAGGAAGACCGCCCGGTAATGGCTACGAGGTAGACCGCCATTGCCGCGATCCAAATCATTAACGCCTGGGTTGTGATAACTTCTCTGGGATTTGGCTGCGACATGGCTGATACCTTACGCGTTAACTACTAGGATTCATCTTGTGAAGTATATTTCGACCCGTGATACCACCGGCCAGCCCGCATCCTTTACGGATATCCTTTTAGGAGGGCTCGCGCCCGATGGTGGCCTTTACCTGCCTGAAACCTACCCGCAACTAGATTCCGCCACGTTGGATGCGTGGCGCGATGTGGTGAAAACCAACGGCTATGCCGCCCTTGCGGCCGAGGTCATCAAGCTGTTTATCGATGATATTCCAGAGGAAGATCTGGATAAAATCGCAGCCCGGGCATATACCAGCCCGAAGTTTGCCTCCCCAGAGATCGTGCCGGTCACTGAGCTTGGCGATGCCCTCTTTATCGGCCACCTGTCCGAGGGCCCCACCGCTGCATTTAAAGATATGGCCATGCAGCTTTTGGGCGAGCTTTTTGAATACGAGCTCGCTCGCCGCGGGGAGACGCTAAATATTTTGGGCGCTACCTCCGGCGATACCGGCTCTTCTGCTGAGTACGCCATGCGCGGGCGCGACGGCATCCGCGTGTTCATGTTGACCCCGGCTGGGCGCATGACCGCCTTCCAGCAGGCGCAAATGTTTGGCCTGGATGATCCGAATATCTTCAATATCGCCCTCGACGGTGTCTTTGATGATTGCCAGGACGTGGTAAAGGCCGTCTCCAGCGATGCGGAATTTAAGGCCAACTACCGCATCGGCGCGGTCAACTCCATTAACTGGGCCCGCCTGTTGGCCCAGGTGGTTTACTATATTTCCTGCTGGATCAAGGTCACCGATAATAACGAGCAAAAGGTGTCCTTTAGCGTTCCTACCGGTAACTTCGGCGATATCTGCGCCGGGCATATCGCGCGCAGCATGGGTCTTCCCATCGATCGCCTCATCGTGGCGACGAACGAGAATAATGTATTGGATGAGTTCTTCCGCACCGGCAACTACCGCCCGCGGCCAGCCGCGGAAACCATGGCCACCTCATCGCCGTCTATGGATATTTCCCGCGCCTCCAACTTCGAGCGCTTCGCCTTCGATCTTTTAGGACGCGATGCCTCCCGCGTTGCGGATCTCTTTGGCACAAAGGTCAAAGAAGGCGGGTTTAACCTTGAAGAAGATCTCATTACGGCCGCGCGTGAAGACTACGGTTTCTTGTCCGGTTCCTCCACCCATGAAGACCGCCTCGCCACCATCAAGGACGTGAACGAGCGTTATGGTTACCTGGCGGATCCGCACACGGCCGATGGCATCAAGGTGGCGCGTGCGGCCCAAAAAGAGGGCGTGACGACGCCTATCGTCTGCTTGGAGACGGCACTGCCGGTAAAATTCAGCGAAACCATCACCGAGGCCATCGGGAGCGCGCCGCAGCCACCGGAGCGGTTTGCTGACATCTTGAACGCGGAGCGCCACGTGACGGATCTGCCCAACGATGCCGCAGCGGTCAAGGACTTTATTACCTCAAGCATCAAGAACACGGAGGTGTAGCCACCACATGGCATTAGAAAACTTCGCCGGACCGGAGCACTATACCGAATTTGATCCGGAAAAATTCATCCGCGACTTAAAAGCACAAGCAGAGGCGGATAAGGAAGAACAGGACAAGGACTCTGCAGGTGACGCGGGTACGGATAGCCAGTAGCCTGCTGGCAGCAGCAGGGCTGTTTACGGTGGCATCGTGTAGCACCGATGCCACCCAGCAGCAGGATGGGGTGGTTGCGCAATCCACCGACACGTCACCGTCGGCGCCGCCGAATGAATTTTATGAGCCCGCGGTGGTGCCGGTACCCCCAGGCGCCGCGCTGAATTTAACCACGAGTGACCCGCAGCCGGGCGAGTACTTTAACTTCCAGTCCTGCACCGCGGCGTGGTCCTTCGCGCTTGCCGATGGCCGCACCATCGCCGTGACAGCCTCCCATTGCGGCAAACCTGGCGATAAGGTCTGGGCCGGAACCGAAGAGGGCGATTTTGTATACCCAGCCGATCCGGTAGGCGAGGTGATTTATTCGGATTTCTTTGCCGAGGAGACCAACCACTTGGACGTTGCCTTCATCGAGCTGTACCGCGACGCGGACTACTTCACCCCAGGCGAGGTAGCCACCACCGTAGCGACGCAGCTGGACAAGCTGCCGGATGCGGTATGCAAGCTGGGCAGTTCCACCATTGTGACCTGTGGGAACGTGAAAAACGCGGTGGATTCCACACAACTGAATTACCAGGGTCTAGAACATGATTCCAATGCGGCCCTGGCGGAGATGTGCAGCGCGGTCGGGGATTCCGGCGGGCCCGTCTACGGCGATGTAGACGGCCGGCAGACCATCGTGGGGCTGGTCTCTGGAATCACCGAGCCCTTGGACGAGGGGCATAGCTGTGAAGACACGCAACAAAACATCGACGTGGCCTTTACCACCGCACCGGATATCCAGGAACTGGCGCTGAAGGTCCTCGGCCCCGTGGCATAAGACCAGCCAAGATTGGCTACGCTAGGTGGTATGCCAACGCCCGATTATATTGTGAAGCTGCGCGAATCCATCGGCCACGATCAGATCTTCGTCCCCGCGTGCAGCGCCATCATTCTCCGCGATGTACCAACCGGTGCGGCCCTGTGGGAGGTGCCGTCCGTACTTCTGGTCAAGCGCGCGGATAATGCCGTGTGGACCCCTGTGGAAGGCATTTGTGAGCCTGGCGAGGAGATTACGACCACCGCCTTGCGCGAGGTCAAGGAAGAGGTAGGCCTCGATGCCAAGGTGGAAGCGCTCCTTGGCGTTGGCCAGTCCGGCCCAGTGACCTATCCTAATGGCGATGAATGCATGTTCATGGGCACCGCGCTGCGCCTATCTGTCGCCGACGGCGCTGAGCCCGTCATTAGCGATGAAGAAAACACCGAAGCGCAGTGGTTCTCGGTGGCCCACCTTCCGGATAGCTTGTCGCGCCGCCATCGCCTGATAGTCGCGGATGCCGTGGCGCACCTCAAGCACCCGCAGGGGTTTTCTCCCCGCATGGGCTGGATGAAGCGCAGCGAGCAGCCCGGGCTCTAGCGCGTTTCCTCCGCGCCGATGAGTAGTTGCTTGAGCTCATCCGCGCTCTTCGCTACGACCAGCTCTTGAGCGATACATTCTTGAGCCTCCGCCGCGTCTTTATCGGATCCGCAGCAGATGACCGTGGCACCGATAGTCATCAGCAGCTTTCCCCGCCGCGCGAGCTCAAAAAATAGCTCGCAATCTTCTGGCCCCCATTCCCAGGCGGTGCCATAGAAATCCTGGGCGCCATCGCCAAGCCAGGAGGTTTCAAGAACCAGGCCTGCTCGGCACAAAAAGACCCCGTCGCGCCGCAGACCGGCGAGCACTTCCCTCACCCCGGTAAGGTCCGCAGCATCCCAGGCGATGAAGGTAATAGGCGAAGAGCTCATAGCCCGATGATAGACGAGGAAAGACACCTCCTAGTGAGTCAGTTCTTTGCGCGTGCGGCCCTCCCAGAGCCAGCCTAAGAAACGCGCCGAGCACAGGCACCAGTGCGCGATAAGGAGCAGGGGAATGCTCAGCGCGACAACATCAAGCCATTCTGAACCATTGACCAATGCTGTCTGGTGCCCGCCCATGCTCACGGTGCCAGGCGGGAAGGTGCAGGCCCACCACGCAGGGGAGTAGGGAACCCAGCGCGCTGCTTGCGGATAGAAAGTCACCATCGCATAAAGCGATAGCGGGATGGCAATAGCAAGGGCAATAAGACCGTAGTACACGGAGATACTGCCGGGGTAGAGGATCTGCATTGCGGTGGTAGATTGCCCAACCACGCCTAGCGGCACCCACGCGGTGGCGGATTTACCACCACTAAAATCCACCGTGCCGTGCCAGGCCGCCCAGTAGACGTAGGCAAATACCGGGACTGCCGTCAGCAAGGACATGGCGAAGAGCGCGGTGCCCATGATGTGGTAGATCTGCCCATAATCGCGGGCCAGCCACCCGGCTACCGATGCCGAAATCATCGGCCCTACTAAGGGAAGGCCCCAGGTAAAGCGCGGCTGTCCATCGAAGCGGGTGAGCTGAATGCCCCACGTGATAACGGTGACGGGGCCACCGATCCAAAAGCCGACGAGGCGGAATACTCCAATGCCCGTCAACCCGGATAGTGCCGCCCCAAGCGCGAGGACGCCGATGAAAAACATGGACCATTCCGCCATGGTGGTCCGCTCAAACCGCGGACTGCGGTAGCGGGCGTAACCGGCAGTCAGCACGACGAAGATGGCGCATGCGAGTGCCGCAAATACACCTGCGGCAACGAGCATGTCTTCTTCAACCAACATGCGCGAGACGATGGAGGTGCCCATGAGGCTGCCGGCCCATGCAGGACCAGGAGGGGGAAGTTGGCGGAATTTATCAGTCACTACCTAGATTCTAATTTCATCTAGAGCTTCTTACTTAGACTGAGCCGCTTTTAATTTGGTGAAAACCCTCATGCGTGCGCTGGAGAGCGTCCATCCTCAAAGTGGGCAGCGATTATGGCGAAGCTCTCGGATATACCTAGCAGTGCCACCGCAAGCAAAAGAAAGCAGCCACCTAAGCATTGGTTAGGTGGCTGCTTTGTAGAAAATGCAAGCTGAGAACTTGCAGTGACGGCTTAGCAGTCGAAGTAGAGCTCGAACTCCTGCGGGGTAGGACGCAGGCGCGCTGGGTTGATCTCGTTTTCGTACTTGTAGTTGATGTAGGTCTCGAGGAGATCCTCGGTAAAGACATCACCCTCGGTCAGGAAGTCCATGTCTTCCTTCAACGCCTCTAGGGAAGCCTCCAGGGAGGTTGGTGCCTGCGGGATGGACTCGGCCTCTGCTGGCGGCAGCTCGTAGAGGTCCTTATCCACTGGGGCGTGCGGCTCGATGCGGTTCTTCACGCCATCCACACCGGCCATCATCATGGCGGCAAAGGCCAGGTATGGGTTGCTGGATGGGTCCGGTGCGCGGAACTCGATGCGCTTAGCCTTCGGGTTGGAACCAGTAATCGGGATGCGGATCGCGGCCGAACGGTTGCGCTGGGAGTACACCAGGTTGATCGGCGCCTCGAAGCCAGGAACCAAGCGGTGGTAGGAATTCAGCGTTGGGTTGGTAAAGGCGAGCACGGCGCCGGCGTGGTGCAGGATACCGCCGATGAAGTAGCGGGCGATATCGGAAAGCCCTGCGTAGCCAGCCTCATCGTGGAAGAGTGGCTCGCCGTCCTTCCACAGGGACATGTGGGCGTGCATGCCGGAACCATTATCGCCAGCCAGCGGCTTAGGCATGAAGGTCGCGGCCTTGCCCCACTCCTGGGCGGTGCGCTTGACCACGTACTTGAAGGTCTGGATGTCATCGCCGGCGTGCAGCAAGGAGTTGAAGCGGTAGTTGATCTCGTTTTGAGCCGCGCCCACCTCGTGGTGGAAGCGCTCGATCTGGAAGCCGACCTCTTGCAGGTTGGCCACGATGTCATCGCGGACCTCGCTGTGCTTATCGTACGGCGGGGTGGGGAAGTAGCCACCTTTTACGCGGGTCTTGTATCCGGTATTGGGAGTGCCGTCCAGGTTGGTCTCGTTATCGCGGTTCCACCAGCCTTCATTGGAGTCCACCTCATAGAAACCGTGCTGCATATCGGTGCCATAGCGCACGGAATCGAAGAGGTAGAACTCGGCCTCGGCGCCGAAGTTACAGGTATCGGCGATGCCCGTGGACTGCAAGTATTCCTCGGCCTTGCGGGCAATATTGCGCGAGTCACGGGTAAAAGGCTCAAAGGTAAAGGGATCGTGGACGAAGAACTTGATATTCAGGGTCTTCGCCGAACGGAAGGGATCGATATGCGCGGTGGCCGGATCCGGCAGCAGCGTCATATCGGATTCTTCGATGGTGGTAAAACCACGAATGGAAGAACCATCAAAGGCCAAGCCATTTTCGGCATCTTCTTCAGTAAATTCGCTGGCAGGGATGGAAAAGTGGTGCTCGGTGCCGGGGACGTCCGTAAAGCGGACATCCACGAACTTTACGTCCTCATCCTGAATAAATTGGACGATGTCCTGCACTGTCTCGAAAGACAAGATTGCCTCCTGTTTGTTGGCCGATGAATTATCTGCCTATAGCCTACTAGTTTTATCTACCCGGCATGGCCATTGGCCTCGTTTCACTTCTGGGTGAGGGGCAACTAAATTGGTGAGCATGGCAGACAAGCGCACGTGGCTCGATGGGCCCAATATTCCGGGCGAATATGACGATGCAGGAACCCCCGGCCGGTGGCCAGGTGAAAACTTGGGCTTGCCGGAATCTGGGCCTGGGTCCATGGCGTCGGTAGGCCGCCGCGCAGGCGCCGTAGCCATTGACTGGATCATTTGCATGCTGCTGGCCAATCTCATCCACATGTTCACCACGCAGCTCGGAGGCGTATCCTTTTTAGGCTACGCGCTCTGGGCGTTAATGGGCATCGTGTGCGGCTGGCTATTCGCACGCACCCCGGGCATGCTCATCCTCGGCATGGGCGTGGCCCGCCTAGATGTGCCTGGCGCGCAGGTGGGCCTGTGGCGCGCGGCAGTGCGCACGTTGCTTACCGGCGTCATCTTTCCCGCCGCCATGGTGGACGCGGACGGCCGCGGCATGCACGACCGCGCAACTGGCACCATCGTTATTAACTCTTAGCAGTGCGCAGGGATAAGACCTGCGCACGGTATAGTCAGGAAAACCACGACAGTCCCTGCAACCTTTCCCAATCGGGTGGTTGCAGGGACTGTTTCTGCTTAAGAGCAAGGCGAGAGCCGAAAGCCTAGCCGGGGTGAGTGGCTAAAGCAGTATTTAGCCCTTGCCTTTGCGCTGTTGCGCGCGGCGCATGCGGCGGTTCATACCGGACATGTTCTGCGCCTGTTGCGGCATTGGGCCCTTAGGCATGCCGGGCATTGTTCCCGGCATGGAGTCCATGGCCTCAATGCGGCGGATATTTTCGTAGGTAGCGTTCTTATTGTAGTTGCGCGGCAGCTTCATGAGGTGGTTGCGCAGCTTGGAAACCGGCACCTCGTCCTCGCCGGTGCCGACGTAGACCTCATAGACCGGCACGCCGCCGGCAATCTTGTCCACGCGTTTCTTTAGCTGGTTAAGGGAGGGGCGAAGGCGGTTCTTATTGCCCTCGCACACGAAGATGACGCCCGCATTACCGATGACCCTGTGGATAAGGTCCTGCTGGCGGGTAGCGGCGATGCCAGATTTTACGGACCATACGATGCCGACGGTATTGCGCAGCTGCTGCTCCAAGGCCCAACCGGCGGCGCCGGGTTGGTCTTCGACGCGCTTGTACATATCGCGTTCTAGGCGGCGGGTAAAAAGGAACATCGCCAAAAGCGCGCCCAAGCCCAGGCCGATAATCAGCATGAACCATTGACCGTTAAAGAGCGTACCAATGAGGAAGAACAAAAGGCCGACGCCGAGGAAGGCGGCCAGCATGATAGGAATGAGCGCCTTATCCTGCTTGCGTTGCAAATTGAAGGCCTGCCACAACTGTGACCAGGTTTGCTTACGCTTTTGGCGCTTGGCCGCGCGTTCTTGCTTCTTGGCAGCTTTCATGGCTGCTTTGTCATCTTTCGCCATAGTTCCTACTTTAAGGGTCAGGTGACAAAAATGGTAAACGGCCCCCGCAGATGGCGAGGGCCGAGTAAGAATATTCCGGGATTTTAGCGCACGGTTGCCGCGACCGAATTAGCATTGGCCGGAGTCTTGGCCATGCGGGTGGTTACCGGGGTTTCTTCCGAAGGACCGTACTTATCCAGCAAGGTGGATGCCTCTTGAGCGGTAGCGCCCTGGGAGGTCTCCTTAAGGTGCTTGAGGTTCTCCGGCAGCTCCAGGCCGCGCTTTTCCATGGCCTGCACGTACAGGCGGCCGGCGCGGTAGGAAGAGCGAACCAGCGGGCCGGACATGACGCCGCCGAAGCCCAGTTCCTTAGCCAGCTTGGAGTGAGCCACGAATTCCTCCGGGCGCACCCAGCGCTCGATGGGGTGGAAGCGCGGGCCGGGGCGCAGGTACTGGGTGATGGTGATGATGTCGCAGCCAGCCTCGCGCAGGTCGCGCAATGCTTCCTCGACCTCGTCCTCGGTCTCGCCCATGCCCAAAATCAGGTTGGACTTGGTAATAAGGCCGTAGTCGTGGGCCTGGCGGATAACATCGAGGGAGCGCTCGTAGCGGAAGGCCGGGCGGATGCGCTTGAAGATGCGCGGCACGGTCTCCAGGTTGTGGGCGAAGACCTCGGGCTGCGCCTCGAAGACCTCTTCGAGCAGGTCCGGCTTGCCAGAGAAATCTGGGGTGAGGTTCTCTACGCCGGTGTGCGGGTTGAGCTCGTGGATCTTGCGCACGATCTCCGCATACAGCCATGCGCCCTCATCCGGGAGGTCATCGCGGGTCACACCGGTAATGGTGGTGTAGTTGAGGTCCATTTCCTGGATGTTTTCGGCCACGCGGCGCGGCTCGTCGCGGTCGAGCGGCTCCGGCTTGCCGGTAGCGATATCGCAGAAGTCGCAACGGCGCGTGCACTTATCGCCGCCGATGAGGAAGGTTGCCTCGCGGGATTCCCAGCATTCGTGGATATTCGGACACCCGGCTTCTTGGCAGACGGTGTGCAGGGAAGCGCCGGCCACGCGGGATTTCATGTCCTCGTAGCCCGGTCCGGTGCGAACCTGGTTGCGGATCCACCGCGGCTTTTGTTCGATGGGCGACTCCGCATTTTTCTTCTCAATGCGGAGCATCTTGCGTCCTTCAGGCTTTACAGTCACAAATACTCACTTTATCGATCAAAGATGGTGATGGCTAATAGCTCTTCTTGGTATAAGGCGCGCGGGCGCACAACTATTCCACGCTAGCCCCAAACTAGGGCCATGGGGGCTTAAGCCTGCGCTTGCCGACGCCGCTTTCGCGCCTTCTCATTCGCAAGCTTTGTGGGATCGGGTGCGGAACCGAAACTGTGATCGGCAACGATGAGGCGGCCCGAGAGGGCATCATCAAGCGCCTGCAAGAGTGGCTGTGCGGCCTCTTCCATCGTGACCTCGCGGCCGAGTTCCAGCGAGAGCGTGGTGATATCTGCATCATCGATGCCACAGGCCACGATGTGATCGTAATACTCCAGCGTATTGCTGCAGTTGAGTGCCAAGCCGTGCATGGTAACCCCGCGGGTGATGCGGATTCCCAGCGCGGCGATCTTGCGATCGCGCTGCGAGGCTGAAGGATCTTTTGCCTGGGTGGTAGAAGGCACCCACACCCCGGAGCGGCCGTCGATGCGACCTGCGGTCGTCACGCCCAACTCCCGTACGGCCTGGATGGTGGCCTCCTCGAGGCGGCGGACATAGTCGACGACATCGACAGGCTCTGCCAGCTTGATGATGGGGTAGAGCACCAACTGCCCTTCGCCGTGCCAGGTAATGCGCCCACCGCGGTCCACGGTGATGACCGGCAGATCGTTATCCGGCATGTCCTCAGGCTGCGTGCGCTTGCCCGCGGTGTAGATATTGGGGTGTTCGACTACTAAGACCACATCGTCCTGCGTGCCCTGCGCGCGCGCAGCCGCCACTTCCGCCTGATAATCCCACGCCTCTTGGTAATCCATGCGGCCCAAATGGCGTATTTCAAGGGGGTTGTCCGAGGCGCGAATGGAGCGTTCAGCGGGAAAGAAAGGATCGCGTGGTGCAGTCATAATCTCTAGTGTCGTCTTCTTTGGTAGGGAAAAGCAAAGCGAGGAAAAGTAAAGCGGGAGAATGCCATAGCATCCTCCCGCCAATTTTATGCTCGAGGGGGTCTCGAATTAGACGCCTTTAGTCGAGGCCGTTCGCGGAGGCGTATTCCTCTGCCTCCATGAGCTCGCCTGCTTCATCCACCTCGACTTCGATGAGCCAGCCTTCGCCGAAGGGGTCGTTGTTGATGACGGCGTAGTCATCGTGTACGGCATCGTTGACGGCCTTCACGGTGCCGGTGACCGGGGAAAACAGGTCGGATACGGACTTGGTGGATTCGACCTCGCCACAAGAATCACCGGCGGTGACGGTATCGCCTACCTCTGGCAGTTCTGCAAAGACGACCTCGCCCAGGCGGTCTGCGGCAACGGAGGTGATGCCGATGCGAACGGTCTTGCCTTCTACGGCGTCCTTGGCGGCGTTAATCCATTCGTGGTCTTCGGAGTAGGAAAAGTCTTGGGGCAGGTTAGACATGGTATGTAGTCCTTTCGGGCTGAGATTTTAGGGTGTGTGGGTGGCTTACTTGTCGCGCTTGTAGAACGGCAACGCGGTTACCTCAAAAGGATAACGTTTGCCGCGGATTTCTACCTCCACCGCGGTGCCCGGTTCGAGCTCCGCGCTGGTATCAAGCAGCGCAATGGCCACTGGGTGGCCAAGCGTGGGGGAGGGCTGACCCGAGGTGACGGTGCCGACCTTGGTGTCATTGAGGTAGACCTCGGCGCCGGCGCGCGCAGCGCGGCGCTGATCCGAGGTGAGCCCGGAGATAACCACCTGTGGGCCGTCCTCGGCGCGCTTGCGGATGACATCTGCGCCTACGAAGTCCGCTTCCTTCTTGGCAAAGGCGCGCGACATGCCCGCCTCTACCGGGGTGATATCGCGGGAGAGCTCGTTGCCGTAGAGCGGCATGCCAGCCTCCAAGCGCAGGGAATCGCGCGCAGCCAAGCCGCACGGCTTGATGTCGTATTCCGCGCCCGCCTTGAGCAATTCTTCCCACAACTGCGGGGCATCGGAGTTATAGACGATGAGCTCGAAGCCATCCTCGCCGGTATAACCGGTGCGCGCGATGATGGCGAAGGTGCGCGCCACCTTGCCCATCGTGGCGGCGTAGTAGCCCAGTTCGTAGACGGCTTCTTGCTTATTGTCCTCTACCAGCGGGACGAGGATCTCGGCGGCCTTGGGACCCTGCACGGCGATCATAGCGACGTCGCGGGACTCGTTCTTGAGCTCGACGTCGAAGCCCTCGGAGCGCTTATTGAGCTCGTCCCAGACGGTATCGGCATTGCCGGCATTGGGCACGACGAGGAACTTGTCCTCCTCGAACCGGTAAGAAATCAGATCATCGATGATGCCGCCGTCTTCAGCGGTGATCATGGAGTACTTGGCCTTGCCCACCTTGAGCGAATCCAGGTTAGAGATGAAGGAGTAGGACAAGAACTTGCCGGCGTCGGGTCCATTGACCCAGATTTCTCCCATGTGGGAGAGATCGAACAGGCCTGCGCTGTTACGAACGGCGTGGTGTTCTTCCAGCTCGCTGTTGTACTTCAGCGGCATATTCCACGGCCCAAAAGCAGTGAAGGTAGCGCCGAGTTCCTCGTGCTTGGCATTGAGCGGGGAGGTTAGAAGTTCGGTCATTGTTACTCCTCGGAATCGTCGATCTCGAATGCTTCTGGCGGCGGGCAGCTGCACACCAGGTTGCGGTCGCCGTAGGCCTCATCGAGGCGGCGAACTGGTGGGAAATACTTGTAGCTATGCAATAGGGATTTGACCGGCCACGCGGCCTTGTCGCGGCCGAAGGAGTACTCCCAGTTATCGGTAGCCACCGACTCAGCCGTAAACGGTGCGTGGTGGATAACGGAGTCCTCGTAGGCCACCTCACCGTCGATGATCTCCTGGATTTCGGCGCGGATGGTGCGCATGGCTTCGATGAAGCGATCCAGCTCGCCCTTGTCCTCAGACTCGGTGGGCTCAATCATCAAGGTGCCGGCCACAGGGAAGGCCAGGGTGGGGGCGTGGAAGCCGAAGTCAATGAGGCGCTTGGCCACATCGGCGGCGGTGACCCCGGAGGCATCGGTAAGCTCGCGCAAATCGATGATGCACTCGTGTGCCACCAAGCCCTCGTTGCCGGTGTAGAGGACGGGGAAGTATTCGTTGAGCGAGGCCGCCAGGTAGTTAGCGCCCAATACTGCGTGGCCGGATGCGGCGGCGAGGCCCTCGGCACCGGTCATGGCCAGGTAAGCCCAGGAAATGGGCAGGACGCCGGCGGAGCCGTACTTGCTGCCGGTAATGGGAACGCCCTGGCCAACAGGGGTTTCCGCGGTGGCATCAAGCTCAGGGGATGCGGCATCGCTGGGTAGGAAAGGGATGAGGTGTTCTGCCACAGCCACCGGGCCAACGCCCGGGCCGCCGCCACCGTGCGGAATGGTGAAGGTCTTGTGCAGGTTGAGGTGGGAGACATCGCCGCCGAAATCGCCTGGGCGTGCCCAGCCGGTCAGCGCGTTCATGTTGGCGCCATCGATGTAGACTTGGCCGCCGACCGCGTGCACCTTATCGCACACATCGCGCACCTCGGGGTCGAAGACGCCGTGGGTGGAGGGGTAGGTAACCATGATGCCGGCGATGTGGTTGCCGTGCTTTTCGATCTTTTCTTCCAAGTCCGCGACGTCAATGGAG
This sequence comes from Corynebacterium tuingiense, assembly GCF_046718165.1. Taxonomy (NCBI): domain Bacteria; kingdom Bacillati; phylum Actinomycetota; class Actinomycetes; order Mycobacteriales; family Corynebacteriaceae; genus Corynebacterium; species Corynebacterium tuingiense. The sequence goes on along the minus strand of NZ_CP177101.1, from coordinate 1,696,757 downwards.
CCGTCATCGGCGGTCTTGACCACGGCGACGCGCAGGTTAGCCAGGGTGGCAGAAGCGGCGTTGGTGCCGTGCGCGGAGGCCGGGATGAGCACGACATCGCGCTCATTATCGCCATTGGCCACGTGGTAGCGGCGAATGGCCAGTAGACCCGCCAACTCGCCCTGGGAGCCGGCATTCGGCTGGATGGAGACCTTGGCATAGCCGGTAAGCTCTGCGAGCCAGCCTTCGATCTCTTCCACCAACGCGCGCCAGCCCGCCGTGGTTTCTTCTGGGGCATACGGGTGGATGCCCGCGAATTCTGGCCAGGAGATGGGCTCCATGGCCGCGGTGGGGTTGAGCTTCATGGTGCACGAGCCCAGCGGAATCATGGAGCGGTCCAGCGCCAAGTCCTTGTCCGCGAGCTTGCGCAGGTAGCGCAGCATCTGGGTCTCAGAATGGATGGAGTGGAAAATCTCGTGCTCTAGCGGTTCCTCGGCACGCTGCAGGTTCTCCGGCAGGTCAAAGTTTGCTTCAGCCGGGGTGGCGCCGAAGGCCTCTGCCAAGTGTGCGACATCGCGCTGCGTAGCGGATTCACCGAAGGATACGGATACCTTGTCGGTTCCGATTGCGCGCACCAAGTAGCCCGCATCCTGCAGATCGGCCTTGATCTTCTGGGCGTCAACACCGCAGACGGTGACGGTATCGAAGAAGTGCTGCGATGTAATCTCCAAACCAGCATCCACGATGGACTGGGCGAAGGAGGAGGACAAGCTGTGCACGCGCTCGGCGATGTCCTTGAGTCCCTTCGGCCCATGGTAGACGGCATACATCGAGGCCACATTGGCCAAAAGTGCCTGGGCAGTACAAATATTGGAGGTCGCGCGCTCGCGGCGGATGTGCTGCTCGCGGGTTTGTAGCGCCAAGCGGTAGGCCGGGCGGCCATCTGCATCCTTGGAGACACCGACGATGCGGCCCGGCATCTGGCGCTTGAGCTTATCCGTTACCGCCATGTAGGCAGCGTGCGGGCCACCGAAGAAGAGGGGTACACCAAAGCGCTGGGACGAGCCCAAAACGATATCGGCGCCCAAGTTTCCGGGGCCTTCTAGGAGCAGCAGGGACAGCGGGTCAGTGACTACGGAGGCCAGCGCGCCGCGGGTGTGCAGCTCTTCAATCACAGCAGAAGGATCGAAAATCTCGCCTTCGGTGCCGGTGTAAGCGATGACGGCACCGATGAGGTCTTCGCCCACCAAGCCCTCGCGCAGGTCGACGATCTCTACCTCGAGGTCAATCGCGCGGGCGCGTTCAGCGGCAACGGTGAGCACCTGTGGGTGGAGGCGGGAGTCCAGCACGACGCGGCGGCCCTTCTTCACCGCGCGAGACATCAAACCGACCGCCTCTGCGGTAGCGGAAGCCTCATCCAACAAGGAAGCGTTCGCGATGGGCAGACCTGTCAGAGACTCGATCATGGTCTGAAAGTTGAGCAAGGCTTCCAAGCGGCCCTGGGAAATTTCAGGCTGGTAGGGGGTGTACGCGGTATACCAGCCGGCATCCTCAAGTAGGCCGCGGCGGATGACGGCGGGGGTCAGGGTGTCCGAATAGCCCTGGCCATAGAAGGGCTTCAGCACAGTGTTTTGATTGGCGAACTCCCGCAAAGCGGCCTGTGCCCCGTCTTCAGAAAGTGCTTCTGGCAGGTGGGGAAGTTCCGTAGCGCGGATCTTGGGCGGGATGGCGGCATCGACAAGCGCCTGCACGCTGTCGTAGCCCACCGTGCCGAGCATGGCGGCCTGCTCGGAAGAATCCGGCCCTAGGTGGCGGGAGATGAAATCCATCTGTGAGGTCTCCTTCATCGGGTGCAATGGTCTTAACCGCCCCTAAGTATATGTTTAATAACCGGTAAAAACAGCGCCCTTGAGAAACTTTTATGCAGTAACTCTCCGATGAAAATGTGTTGTAGCCTGCTTACCTCCCAATTAGTGAAATATGTCTTGTAGTGCCGGGATAAAATTCGTCTGATATCTGTGGCGGAGGTTCACGCGCTACACCCCCGCGCGGTACCCCAGGCATGACAAAACCTCCCGCCCCTTCGAGTAGAAGGAACGGGAGGTATGCCAGTTAGCTAACTGCTTTTAGATATCGAGGTCAGCCTCGAAGTCTGCAGTCTCCAGGCGGTCCTTGATGGTGGTGATGAAGCGGCCTGCATCCGCACCATCGATGACCTGGTGGTCATAGGTGAAGGGCAGGAAGCACATTTGGCGGATGGCGATGGCATCCTGGCCATTCTCATTGACCACCACAGCGCGCTTCTGGATAGCCGCGGTACCCAGGATTCCGGCCTGTGGCGGAACCAGGATCGGGGTATCGAGCAGGGCGCCCTCGGAACCGATATTGGTCACGGTGAAGGTGGCACCGGTCAGGTCATTTGGCTTCAGCTTGTTATTGCGGGCCTTATCAGCCAGCTCTGCAATTTGCTGCGCGATTTCCGGCAAGGACAGGTTCTGTGCCTTGTGGATGACCGGGGTGAGCAGACCCTTCGGGGTGTCTACGGCGATGGCGACGTTGACATCCTCGTGGTAGGTCATCTCCTTGGTTTCTGGGTCATAGGAGGCGTTCACGTTCGGGTGGGAGACCAAAGCCTCCGTGGTGGCCTTCACGATGAACGGCAGGAAGGACAGGTTGGCGCCGTACTTATCAATGAACGCCTGCTTGCTCTTCTTGCGCATATCCCAGATAGGAGTCATGTCGACTTCCTGCACGTGGGTAAGCTGTGCGGAAATCTGCAGCGCTTCCACCATCTTGGTAGCGGTGATTTCGCGGATGCGGTTGACCTTCTGGGTGGTGCCGATAAGCTCCTGCTTTTCCGGATCCACGGACTTGGTGGACCAGCGTGCGCGTGGGGAGTCAGCAGTCTTCTTATCTTCGCCTGCCGATGCCTTCGCATCGCCCTCACCAGCAGCTGCAAGGACGTCCTGCTTGCGGATGCGTCCGCCCACACCGGTGCCCTCAATGGAATTGAGGTCCACGCCGTGCTTATCCGCCAGCTTGCGAACCAACGGGGTGACGTATGGAACGTTATCGCCGTTGTTGACCTTGGTGGAGGTGTTCAGGGAAGAATCCTGCTTCGGTTCTTCCTTCTTCTCCTCCTTGGCAGGCTCGCCCTTGTCTTCCTTCTTCTCGTCAGACTTAGGCTCTTCCTTCTTGTCCTCGGACTTGTCGTCGTCGGAGTCGGAGTCATCGGAGGATGGTGCGGCGTTTTCGTCGCCGACGCGGGCGATGGCTTCGCCGACCTCGATGGTCTCGTCTTCTTCGGCGAGGATTTCTACCAGGGTGCCGGCGACGGGGGAAGGAATTTCGGTGTCGACCTTGTCGGTGGAGACCTCGAGCAGTGGTTCGTCTACCTCGACGGTGTCGCCGACGGACTTGAGCCACTGGGTAATGGTGCCTTCGGTGACGGATTCGCCGAGTTCAGGCATCTCCACATCGGTGGCTTCGCCGGAGGACTTGGCAGAGGAGTCAGACTTGGACTCTTCCTTGTCTTCGGACTTGGTTTCTTCCTTGTCTTCGGACTTGTCGTCGTCGGAGTCGGAGTCGTCGGAGGATGGTGCGGCGTTTTCGTCGCCGACGCGGGCGATGGCTTCGCCGACCTCGATGGTTTCGTCTTCTTCGGCGAGGATTTCTACCAAGGTGCCGGCGACGGGGGAAGGGATTTCGGTGTCGACCTTGTCGGTGGAGACCTCGAGCAGTGGTTCGTCTACCTCGACGGTGTCGCCGACGGACTTAAGCCACTGCGTAATGGTGCCTTCGGTGACGGATTCGCCGAGTTCAGGCATCTCCACATCGGTGGTCTCACCAGAAGCCTGGGAGCTAGAGCCAGACTTCTTCTCGTCCTTTTCTTCCTTCTCCTCGGACTTGGATTCTTCCTTGTCCTCAGACTTATCGTCATCGGAGTCATCAGAATCATCGGAAGAGGAGCCAGCCTCGTCTTCATCACCGATGAGCGCGATCACCTCGCCGACCTCGATGGTGTCGTCTTCTTCGGCCTTGATTTCTAGGATGGTGCCGGCCACGGGAGAAGGGATTTCGGTGTCGACCTTGTCGGTGGAGACCTCGAGCAAAGGCTCGTCCACCTCGACGGTGTCGCCGACGGACTTAAGCCACTGGGTAATGGTGCCTTCGGTTACGGACTCGCCCAGCTCGGGCATCTCAACGGAGTTCGCCATGAGTTTTAAGACTCCTCGAAAAGTTGGAAGTATTCTATCGCTACCACACAATCTTACAGCGTGATGCCCGTCATCGTGCAGTAGTGGGGTTAGTAATACCCTCCATGCGGGTAAACTAGTGGGTTATGTTCAACCTCTTCCGCCGCAATAAGTCCCGATCGCCACTGCGACCGCCCCGCGGTCCGGGAGAAACTATTCGCCCGGAAGATGAACAAGAGCTCAAAATGTGGGCGGCCGATAAGGCATTTGTCGAGGCATTTATCGAGCCTGAGACCGTGGTCAATGAAATGTCTGTGGTCGTGGTGGATGAAAATGGTGAGTTTATTCGCCGGCGCATCGGCGGGCCGAAGGGGATTGACGCGGTAAGAAAACTATTGCAATGCGACGTTTTTGATGTCGAAGAAACCGGGTACCCCCAACGCATGCGCGAGCGCATGGAACGCCAACGCATCTTGCGTAAAAGGGAAGAACAGCGCCTTCGCCGCGCCCGTTTTGAGCGCGGGGAGAACCCTGATTCGGGGCAAGACTTAAGTTAATCGGCCTAGATAATGGTGGCGCCGGCCTTTCCTAGCCTTGCCAGGGCGGCATCCCCGCGGTCTGCATCAACAGGGGAGCAGTACTCGCTTAAGACGCGGACGGAAAAACCTTCCTTTAAAGCATCCGCTGCGGTTGCTTGCACGCAGTGATCCGTGGCAATGCCGACGATGTCTACTGCGTCGATAGCGTGCTCGCGCAGCCAATCTGCGAGCAAAACGCCATTCGCTGCGCCCTCGAAACCGGAGTATGCTGCGGTGTATTCGCCCTTGCGGAAATATGCTAGCGCAGGCCCGATGGCCTCGTGCATCTGGGCCCCATAGGAATCAGCAACGCAGTGCACCGGCCAAGAATCGACAAAATCCGGGTCCTCCGCAAAGTGGGAACCCGGATCGATGTGCCAGTCCTGCGTGGCAACGACGGTGTCATACTCGGTCTGCAAAGAAGCGATCTTCTCCGCAACCTCGTTGCCGCGATCGGTGCCGAGCGCGCCGGCTGGGCAAAAATCGTGTTGGACATCAACGATGATTAAAGCAGTGTTCATAACTCCGCTATTTTATGCCCAGTCGGCGGCGCGGGGTATTACTTTGATTCAGCAATCTCGCGCAGGGCAGCGATGACGGTGCGGGTAGGAACGCCCGTACCCATCTTTGGCGTGTAGCCATAGGCACCGGTGGTATTGAAGGAAGGCCCAGCGACATCGATATGTGCCCATTCGATGCCCTCGCCTACGAAGTGCTTCAGATAAGTACCGGCGTATTCCATGCCGCCTTCGCGCTTGGCGTTGATATTGCGGATATCTGCGCTGGCGGATTTCACGGATTCATCGTGCTCTTCCAATAGCGGCATGGCCCATGCGTTTTCGCCTACCTCGCGGCCGATGCTGGCCATGCGGTCGCGGAAGTCCTCCGAACCCATGACGCCGGCGGTGCGCCCGCCCAAGGCGACCATCTGGGCGCCGGTCAGCGTGGCGGTTTCGATGAGGAAGTCGGGCTTATCCTCGCTGGCGCGCGCGATGGCATCGGCAAGCACCAAGCGGCCCTCTGCATCGGTGTTGAGTACCTCAGAGGTAATGCCGCCGTAGTGGGTGATGACATCGCCCGGGCGGGTGGCATTATCGCCTGGCATGTTTTCCGCCAGCGGCAGGGTAGCGGTGATCTTCACTGGCAGGTTGAGCTTTGCCGCGGCGATGATGGAGGCGGCCATAGCAGCGGAACCGCCCATATCGGAAATCATGTCCCACATGCCAGAGCCTGGCTTCAAGGAAATGCCGCCGGTATCGAAGGTGATGCCCTTGCCCACGAGCGCCACGTGTTTCTTTGCCTTCTTGGGGCTCCAGCTCAGGCGCACCAAGCGCGGCGGGCGAGCGGAACCGCGACCAACCGCAGTGATGCCGCCAAAACCCTGCTTCTTCAATGCCTTTTCATCCAAGATTTCTACATCGAGGCCTACCTCTTCAGCCTGGGCGGAGAGGAAGTCTGCATAAGACTCTGGGTACAGCAGGTTCGACGGGGTATTGACCAGATCGCGGGCAATGAGCACGGATTCTGCGGTGATCTTCGCTGCCTCGAACTCCTCGCGCGCGGACTTTTCTGCCACCACGGTAAAAGCGGCGGGCTGCTCGGAATCCTTGCCGGGCTTAGAGCGCAGCCCCTTGAACTTGTAGCCGCCCAAGATGAGGCCTTCTACAGTGGGCGCGATTCCAAAATCCCCCAGGGACGTGGCTACCTCTTCCAGCTTGGAAATCGAGCGTGCGGCGCTGCCGGCGGCACGGCGCAAGGTTTCTGCATCGAGGTCTTCGGCATCGCCTAGGCCGACGGCGATGATGGAATCGACCTCTGCCTTCTTAGGCGCCGGGATGCGGGTGACCTCATTGGCCTTGCCGGTTGCCCCTACAGCAATGAGGGACTCGTATGCTTCGCGCAGCGCGGCCGGCTTGAGCAGCGAGGTGCCTGGAAGTTCAATGCTGTCTTCACCTTCGAATGCCGCGATGAGTAGCGCCTGGGCATTCTTTGGGGCCTTCTTTTCTAGCTTAAGTTCCGGAAACGCTCCACGTGCGGGTCCAGCGTGCTGAGACATAATATCCTCCTTTTTAATTGGTACTAATGAAACTTCTGCCCATAATACCGCGCTAAAGTGAACATATTCCTACCCGGCTATAGATAAAAGGAGTAGATTGTGGGCATGCTTGATTACACGATTACCCGTACGAATCAACCAACGGCGGCAGAGGATTTAGACAAAATCCTGGCCAATCCCGGCTTTGGCCAGTACTTTACGGACCACATGGTAACCATTGATTGGTCCACGGAGAAGGGCTGGCACGATGCGCAGGTCCGCCCTTACGGTCCACTGACGATGGACCCAGCGAGCAATGTCTTCCATTACGGCCAAGCCGTCTTTGAGGGCATTAAGGCCTACCGGCAGCCCGATGATTCCATCGTTACCTTCCGCCCCGATCAAAACGCGCAACGCTTTATTAATTCGGCGCAGCGCTTGGCGATGCCTGAGCTACCGCAAGAAGAGTTCATTGAGGCACTGCGCCAGTTGGTGGACATCGATAAGAGCTGGGTACCGGAAGCAGGCGGGGAAGCGTCGCTCTACCTGCGCCCCTTTATGATTTCTACTGAGGTCTCGCTAGGTGTCCACCCGGCCAATGCGTATCGTTTCATCCTCTTGGCCTCGCCCGCCGGTGCGTATTTTAGCGGCGGCATTAAGCCGGTTTCGGTATGGCTGTCTACTGACTATGTCCGCTCCGCGCCGGGCGGAACCGGTGCCGCGAAATTCGCCGGCAATTATGCTGGCTCCTTGTTGGCGCAGGCGCAGGCCGAAGAAAAGGGTTGTGACCAGGTGGTGTGGCTGGATGCCATCGAACGCCGGTATATCGAAGAGATGGGCGGGATGAACCTCATGTTCGTCTACGGCACCGGCGACGACGCCGAGATCGTCACCCCGGCGCTATCCGGTTCCCTGCTTCCCGGTATTACCCGCCAATCCCTGCTGCAGGTCGCTGAAGACATGGGGTACAAGGTTACCGAGCGGCGCATTACCGCCGAAGAATGGCAGCGCGATGTGGAATCAGGGAAGATGACTGAGGCATTTGCCTGTGGTACCGCTGCCGTTATCACGCCGGTGGGGCGCGTCATTGGTGACGGCACCGATTTCAGCGTCAACGATAACGAGGCCGGCGAGGTCTCCATGGCTTTGCGCGAGCGCCTGACCGGTATCCAGCGCGGTGCTGTGGAGGATGCCCACGGCTGGTTGCACACTCTGGGCTAGTGCGCTTGGCTGAGCTGCGGTGCGATGCAGCGCGTGGCTAGGCCTCTGCCTGTGTGGTGTCCGCGGTAATTTCTACGCCCAACAATAAAAGGGGTAGGGCAGACAAGGCGCCGAGCGCCGGTACCGGCTCCATTTGCAGATCCAATAGGGGCTTCAGCCGCAGCTTCTTTAAGGCCAACCCGTGAGCTGGCTGCGGCGTGATATTGGTGGCAAGGATCCAGTCGTGGATCCGCGTGTCTGCGGCGGCGCATACGGTGGCGGTGGCGGTTAAGGAGGCATCGACAAGCAGGGGCGTGCGCCGCCGCGCAGCTTGGGACATAAAGCCCACCAGCGCGGCCAGTACGGGGGAGCCGCTGGCCTTAATGAGCGCCCGCCCAGTCAGATCGCGCATCCGAAACATGGAATCGCGAATGGCTGCAACCTCGGCCTTCCAGGCTTCGACGCTCGGCTGCTTGCCGACGACCACTACCGGCTCCTCCTGCGCCAGAACCCCCGTGACGGCCGCGGCAGCCTGCGTGCTGTCGATGCCGCCAGGTATCAACAGATCCGCACCGCCATCGATTTCCGCATCCGCCGTCTGTACGCCTAGGTCATAGGCCGTGGAGCAATCCGTCACCGTGACGGATTTAATGCTGGCCCCAACCCGCCGCGCAGCGGTCTCCGTGGCCTGTGGGATCCCTTCACCGTCCTCGGTAAAGATGATGGCCCGCACCCGCTGTGGCTCGGAAGCGGGGGAGCGATCTTGGCAGGCGGCTAGCCATTGTGCGGCATCGCTTAGCCGGCCGTAGGGATAAAGCTGCGGGGAATCAGCCATGAGCGTGCTTCCTTAAACGTCGGCCCCGCGCTCTACGCGCGGGCGAGGAATGCGCCACTTGCGGGGCTGGCTGGCGCGGGAAAATGCATAAAATCCTAGGCCAAAGCCGGTCGCGGTGGTGCCGGGGAACTTCTTGCGGACCGCATTATTAGCACGGCTGCCCAGCCAGATGCCGTCGATGGCGAAGATAAGGATGACCACCATGGCAATCGCGTTGATAAGGCCGGCGATGCTGGGAGCCGCATAGGTCACGAAGACCACCACGATAAGGGCAAGCGCCATCGGCATCACCCATTCCGAAAGCGTGCGACGGGCATCGATCCAATCGCGTACGTAGGCGCGCTCTTCACCCTGGTCGCGGGCTGGGAGGAAGCGTGGATCGCCTTCGGCCATGCGCTCCTGGCTTTCGCGGTTGCGCTGGTTACGCTCCTTGCGCTCCTGCTTTTTATATTCTTTCCACTCGTCCTTATTCATGGACTTTTTGAGTTCCTTGCGGCGCTTATAGCGCTGCGCATCGGATACTCCATGTGGATCGCGCTTCACGCCGCGCGCGATTTCCTGTTCCTGGCGCTTTGGCGTGGGACGACCCTTCGGAGGGGTATACCCCTTGCGGTGGGGTTCTTCCTGAACTTCTTCCTGCGCGGGAGCGGGTTCAGGGGAGGTCTTGTCATCTTTTTGCCACGGAAGTTTCACGCTGATCAGACTACAAGGTTTCGACCCCAAGAGGGGAATAGGCCCGCCCACGGCGTTGTTATTACTATGGGCTACCTTTTCCCTCCTCGTAGATGCGGGTAGGGTAGTGGCTACGCAACCAAGACACATTTGAGGAGAAGTGATGACCGCTCCAGTTTCCGAAACCGGCGTCATTCTGACCGAGGCCGCAGCTGCAAAGGCAAAGGGCCTGCTTGATCAGGAAGGCCGCGACGATCTCTCCCTGCGCATCGCAGTGCAGCCCGGCGGCTGCGCTGGCCTGCGCTACCAGCTCTACTTCGACGACCGCAGCCTTGATGGCGACAAGGTCGATGAGGTAGGTGGCATCAAGCTCGTCGTGGACAAGATGTCCGTGCCGTACCTTACCGGTGCCAAGATCGACTTCGCTGACACCATCGAGTCCCAGGGATTTACCATCGATAACCCGAATGCCACCGGCTCCTGCGCGTGTGGCGATTCCTTCAACTAAACAGAAGGATAAAGAAAGAGGGTGAGTGCTTCTCGGCGCTCACCCTCTTTTACGTCTTTATGGCTCTGTATGTAGCTTTACTCAGTGCGGCCTAAAGCTTGACCGGGTAGTCGCGCTGCTCGATCTGTGGGTCGATGCGTTTTTCCACAAAGATGCCGTGCCAGATCATAAAGGACAGTACGGTCCACAGGCGGCGGGAGTGATCGGAGACGCCATCGCGGTGCTCCTTGAGCATCTCCAGAACTTCCTTCTTATTGAAGATGTCCTCGGTCTGGGAATCGTTGATGGTGTCCTGCGCCCAGCCGTAGAGCTCGTCGCCGGCCAGCCAGTGACGCATAGGAACGGGAAAGCCCAGCTTCTTGCGGTTGAGGACGTGCGCGGGAACGATCTGTTCCATAGCTTTGCGCAGCGCATACTTGGTAGTGCCGTGGGAAATCTTCAGATCATGTGGGATGGATTCTGCGACCTTGAATACTTCCTTATCCAGGAATGGCACGCGCAGCTCCAAAGAGTTGGCCATGTTGATCTTATCGGCCTTGACCAAGATGTCACCGCGCATCCAAGTAAATAGGTCAAGGTGCTGCATGCGGGCTACCGGGTCAAAGCCCTCCGACTGCGCATAGATGGGCGCAGTAACCTCGCGGTGATCCCACTCGCGCTTGGCCCATGGGATTACGCGCTGCATCTGCTCAAAGTTAAAGGAGCGTGCGTTGCCGTAGTAGCGCTCCTCCATGGTCATGGAGCCACGGTTGAGCAAGGACTTGCCCTTCATGCCTTCCGGCAGCACGCGGGAAAGCTTGCCCAGTCCCTGGCGCAGCGGAGAAGGGATCTTCTCGAATGGCGCGAGCGACAGCGGCTCCTTATAGATGGTGTAGCCGCCGAAAAGCTCATCGGCACCCTCACCGGACAGGACCACCTTGACGTGCTTGCGGGCCTCTTGGGCCACGAAGTACAGCGGCACGAGGGAAGGATCGGCGACTGGGTTATCCAGGTACCACATAATCTTTGGGATCGACTCGGCGTATTCTTCCGGCGAGACGATCTTCACGATGTGCTCTACGCCGATGGCTGCCGCCGATTCTGCGGCCACGTCCACCTCGGAATAGCCTTCGCGCTCGAAACCAGTGGTGAAGGTCAGCAGATCTGGGTTGTGGCGCTTGGCCAGGGTAGCGATGGCGGTGGAGTCGATGCCGCCAGAGAGGAAGGAACCAACGGTGACATCGGCACGCATGTGCTTGGCGACGGAATCCTCCAGCGCTTCTGCAATGCGGTCAAAAAGCTGCTGCTCTTCGCCTTCAAGCACCTGCTGGACCGGGAAACGTGGCTTGAAGTAGCGCTCGGATACGACCTCCTGGCCCGGCTTCAGGGTGACCGTACAGCCGGATTCCACGCGGCGAATCTTGGCGTGCAACGATTCCGGTTCTGGTACGTATTGTAGGTCTACGTAGTGCTCGATAGCGCGACGGTCAAGGTTGAGATCTAGACCAATGTCCTCGGCCATGTCCAAGATGCACTTCATCTCGGAGGCAAAGACTGTGCCGGCGTCCGTAGTGGCATAGTAAAGCGGCTTGATGCCGAACTGGTCGCGCGCGGCAAACATGGTCTTGGCCTTGGTATCCCAAATGACGATGCCAAACATGCCGCGGAGGTGCTCAACGACGTCCTTGCCCCAGTGGTGGTAGCCCACCGCAATGGGCTCGCCATCGCCTTCCGTATAGAAGGTGTAGCCCAAAGCCTTGAGTTCATCGCGGAGCTCAACGTAGTTGTAGATCTCGCCGTTAAACGTAAGGGCATACCGCTCTGGCTCGTCCTCAGGGCCCCAGCGCAGGGGCTGGTGGGAATGTTCCAAGTCAATAATGGACAGGCGGTTAAAGCCGAAGGCGGCGTCGCCATCATGCCAAGTACCGGCTGCGTCCGGTCCGCGGTGGTGCATGCAAGGAAGCGACCGCTCCAGCGCGTCGACATATTTGTCCACGTCACCGGTGGCCGCGAGCATGCCAAGAAGTCCGCACATGTAAAGATAGCTCCTTTTAATTAAGCGACTGGTGCTCGTTGTTCTACTTTACGGTGCGTGGGGTGGAAACCAGAAAGCGCCACGGCTTGGAGGAAGCTGCAGAAAAGCTTAAATTAAGCTTCCCCGTAAGGGTGCGAACTTTCGGATGATGACTGGAACAGCACCCTGTGAGTTAAGGCACATGGTGAAGGCGCAGACAGGGGGTGCGGTTGGAACATTATGCAGGTGGGGCGGTAACCTACTGAAACGTGGATATAAATTGAGCGCGCTGGGTTTCTTTTAAAGCTTCAAAAAGGCTGGGAACCAAGCATTTATCCATTATTCTGATTGGGTAAGGGTGCTCTGTGAGTATTCGAGAAGTTTGTGTGGACAGAAAGGCAGAACACACGTGGGACAGCGTAATAAGCGCACCTTCGCCCGTAAGGCGGGCGTAGCTGGCGCACTTGCCCTAGGCGGTCTCGCCCTGGCTGGTTGTGACGTTCAGGCGCCAACTGCTGTAGAGAACCTCCTGGGATTCGGTTGGCCAAAGGGTGTTACCCCTGAGGCTGAAGCAATGTACAACTTCTGGATCTGGGTCTGGGTTGCAGCTTGGATCGTCGGCTTCATCATGTGGGGCCTATTCCTTACTGCAATTTTCCGCTGGAGCGCGAAGAAGGCGAAGCGCGATGGCAAGGGTGAATTCCCGCGCCAGACGCAGTACAACGTGCCATTGGAAATGGTGTTGACCATCGTTCCAATCCTGATCATCATGACTTTGTTCTTCTTCACGGTGCAGACCCAGCAGAAGGTCACCGCATTGGATAAGGATCCAAAGGTGGTCGTAGACGTCACCGCATTCCAGTGGAACTGGAAGTTCGGCTACGCCGAGAACCACGTCAATGGTGAGAACTACAACGGTGCGGACGAAGAGCGTCAGGCCGAAGCGGAAAAGACCGCCCATGACCCTGAAGGTGTGGATAACCCCAACCCAATTCACGGTAAGTCCAAGGGCGACCTTTCCTACCTCAACTACAACAAGATTGAGACTGTAGGTTCCACCGAAGAGGTTCCGGTTCTGGTTCTTCCTTCTGATACCGCAATCGAGTTCCGTTTGGCTTCCGCTGACGTTTCTCACGCGTTCTGGGTTCCAGAGTTCTTGTTCAAGCGCGACGTCTATGCACACCCTGAATCCAACGCTCAGGAGCGCAGCTTCCAGATTGAGTCGATTGATAAGCAAGGCGCCTTTGTTGGCCGTTGTGCCGAGATGTGCGGTACCTACCACTCCATGATGAACTTCGAGATTCGCGTTGTGTCCCCAGAGGACTTCAATGCTTACATGGACTTCCGCGAGAAGAACCCGAATGCCACCAACGCTGAGGCGTTGAAGGAAATTGGCCAGGATCCGTACGCAGTTACCACCCACCCGTTCTCCGGCGAGCGTGACACCGCCGATGGTGACAACTCCGTCAAGACCGCGGCATAAGAGATAAGGACATTACACAATGCGTGCAACATCGAAAGTCTTTTACTCAATCGCGACTTACCTTTTCGTCTCGCTGATTGTTTACATCTTTGGCGTCACCCTCGTGAAGGATGATGGTTACCTCTACGGCGCCGAGTGGGTTGGCATCGTGGGTATGTTCCTCTCCGTCGTGCTCTGCCTTATGCTGGGCGGCTACCTTCACTTCACCGATAACCGCAGCGACGTTCTACCGGAAGACTGGGAAGAAGCAGAGACCGAAGACTCCGCTGGTATCTTGGGCTTCTTCTCGCCGAGCTCCATCTGGCCACTGGCCATGGCTGGTTCCATCGGTTTCTTGGGCCTAGGCGTCATCTTCCTTTACTACTGGCTCATCGCCTTGGGCGCTGTCTGCTTGATTGCAGCTTGCGCCGGCCTGTCCCTGCAGTATGGCCTGCCTAAGGAAAAGCACTAGTACTTAGCTAGTCGCAACCACTGCCAAAACTTCTCAGCCCTCCTCACCACGCCGTGGTGAGGAGGGCTTTGGCGATCCGCGTCGTAAATCAAATAGAAAAGTTCCCGAGGTTCCACAATTTCTTTATGGGAGGGGGAGAGGGGCTGCGCCCAGGCTTTAAGTGGGCAGCAAAAGCGCATCGTAGCACGTAAACCGCAATTTCTGCGGGGGTCAACCGAAAGTTGCAAAAGAGCGATTTTCCCCGGAAACCGTCGTGTGATTTATATCTCTAAGAAATTTGCTGAAACCGGTTGCGGAAGAGGGTCGAATCAACGTGAGCGAGGTAGTTGAAACGGTGGGCATCGTGGCCATAGATGAAGTTTAAGGGCGTCACCTGCGTTGATGTCCCGTCGTAAAAGAATGCAAAAAGTTCCCGCGTTATTAATCTTGATAGGCCTCAAGATATTCCTTATCGGTAGCTGGCAATTTAGTGAAAACCGAATAGAGGAAGCGGGGGGAATTGAAGTGACTTTAGCGTCCAGAACAGCCATAATTACCACTGTGACGAGCGTAGTTTCTAACCAAGGTATGACAGCACCACGTGTTGCCTCGCTGAACCGACCCAATATGGTCAGCGTGGGCACCATCGTGTTCCTGTCTCAGGAATTGATGTTCTTTGCCGGACTGTTCGCGATGTGGTTCACCTCGCGAGCGAACGGCCAGGAAGGCGATTGGGCAGAGCACACTGCCCATATCAACCTGCCAATGGGCTTTCTCATTACTGCAGTGTTGATTTCTTCCTCCGTGACCTCGCAGTTCGGCGTGTTTGCCGCAGAAAGGGGTGACGTTTACAAGCTTCGACTCTGGTACACCATCACGCTGGTATTGGGTGTTGTCTTCCTGGGCATCATGGCGTTTGAGTGGGCTGAGTTGATTCACGCAGGCGTGACGGTACAGTCCAGCGTCTTTGGTTCGGTGTTCTACATCATCACCGGCTTCCACGCTGCGCACGTAACCGCCGGTTTGATTTCCTTTGCAATCATCCTGGCGCGTATCGCTAAGTCTAAATTCACGCCGGCACAGGCTACCGCCGCGATGGCAGTGTCCTACTACTGGCACTTCGTTGACGTTGTGTGGATCGGTGTGTTCACCGTTATCTACTTGATTCAGTAGTGTCGGCGACCCTCTCCCCAAAACAGTCCTCCCGTGTTCGAGTTATCTAAAGGAAAATGATGGATAACAATTCGCAGTCCGCGGCAGTGGAGCAGACCACTGCCTCGGCTAAGAAGACCCGCCGTCGCCGCAAGGCGAAGCGCACCCTTGCAGGTGGCTTTGCTTTGGCCATCGGTTTGACCGGCGCTGGCGTCTTGGCCTCTGCCTTGACGCCTGACGCTCAGGTCGCTACGGCGGAAAAAGATGATCAAGCCCTCGTGCAAGAGGGTAAGGACATCTACGACACCGCTTGTATCACTTGCCACGGTGCCAATCTGCAAGGCATCGAAGGCCGTGGCCCCTCTCTCGTAGGTATCGGCGCCGGCTCTGTGTACTTCCAGGTTCACTCCGGCCGTATGCCGATGATGTCCAACGACGCACAGGCAGAGCGCAAGGCTCCTCGTTACACCGAACAGCAGACCTTGGCGCTGGCCGCTTATGTTGCTGCTAACGGCGGCGGCGCAGACATTGTCTACAACGACGATGGAAGCATCGCCCAAGAATCCCTTCGCGGCGCCAACTACAACGGCCAGATTCAGGCCGAAGACGTTGCCAAGGGCTCTGAGCTTTTCCGCATGAACTGCGCATCCTGCCACAACTTCACCGGTCAGGGTGGCGCGCTGTCCTCCGGTAAGTACGCCCCGGAGCTGGCACCTGCTAACGAGCAGGAAATCTACCAGGCAATGTTGACTGGTCCGCAGAACATGCCAAAGTTCTCTGACCGTCAGCTGACTGCAGATGAAAAGAAGGACATCATCGCCTACTTGAAGTCTGCAGAAGAGACTCCGTCTCCTGCCGGTTGGGACCTTGGCGGTCTCGGCCCAGTGGCTGAAGGCCTGGCAATGTGGATTATTGGTATCAGCGCACTGTGCGCCGCTGCTATGTGGATTGGATCGCGCTCATGAGCAATGTGAAAAAGAATTACACTGACGCAGAGCTCGATAAGATGAGCAATGATGAACTTGCTGCACTTGGTACCGAGCTCGATGATGTCACCGTAGCGTTCCGCAAGGAGCGTTTCCCGGTTGAAGGTGACCCCGCGGAAAAGCGTGCGGGTCGCAATGTCGCCATTTGGCTGGCACTCTCCGTTATCGGCGGATTGGCTTTCTTGGGCGTCTACCTCTTCTGGCCTTGGCAGTACAAGCAGCTAGGGGAGGACGGCCTCGTCTGGCACACTCTCTACACCCCGCTGCTTGGTATTACCGCTGCATTGTCCATTTTCGGACTCGGCTTTGCCATCGTTCAGTACGTGAAGAAGATCCTGCCGGAAGAAATCTCCGTGCAGCGTCGCCACGATGGTCCTTCCGAAGAAGTTGACCGCCGTACTCTTACCGCTCTCTTGAACGATTCTTGGAAGACCTCCACTCTCGGCCGCCGCAAGACCATCCAAGGTCTGCTCGGTGGTGCAGGCGTTCTCTTCGGCTTGACTGTTATCGCCCCGCTTAGCGGCGCAATCCGCAATCCATGGAAGGTTCGCCACGAGGTGAACTACGCCGGTGACGGCACGCTGTGGACCTCCGGCTGGACGATGCACGAGAAAGGCGTAAAGCTTTACCTCGCTCGTGACACCGGCACCATCGCTGAGAAGCACTCCGGCGAGTCCGGCGAACACTACACCACCGAAGGCGTTACCCGCCTAGTGCGCGTTCGCCCCGAGGACTTGGCTGCCGGCGGTATGGAAACCGTCTTCCCGCTCGCGGAAGAAGACGTCAACGATGGTGACCAGTACGACGCTAAGCGCGACGTATACGAGCACCACATGCACTCCATCCACGGCAACCGCAACGCTGTGATGTTGATTCGTCTGCGCCACTCCGATGCGCAGAAGGCGATCGAGCGTGAGGGGCAGGAAAACTTCCACCACGGCGATTACTACGCCTACTCCAAGATTTGTACTCACATTGGTTGCCCAACGTCGTTGTACGAGGCACAGACCAACCGAATCCTGTGCCCCTGCCACCAGTCGCAGTTCGACGCATTGCACTACGGTAAGCCGGTCTTCGGCCCGGCCGCCCGTGCTCTGCCACAGCTGCCCATCACGGTGGACGATGAGGGCTACCTTGTTGCAGAAGGCAACTTCATTGAGCCTGTCGGTCCGGCATTCTGGGAGCGTAAGTCATAATGAGCAATAAACTCGCCCAAATGGGCAACAACATGGACGAGCGCTACAGCGCCGCCGGCGTGCTAAGGACGCAGCTGAACAAGGTCTTTCCGACCCACTGGTCCTTCATGCTCGGTGAGATGGCGCTGTACAGCTTCATCATTCTTCTACTAACCGGTACATACCTGGCGCTATTCTTTGACCCTTCCATTACGAAGGTCATCTACGACGGCACCTACGCACCGCTGAACGGCGTTGAGATGTCGCGCGCCTACGCAACGGCCCTTGATATTTCCTTCGAGGTACGTGGCGGACTCTTCGTTCGCCAGATGCACCACTGGGCAGCACTGCTGTTCATGATGTCGATGGTTGCGCACATGCTGCGTATCTTCTTCACCGGTGCTTTCCGTCGTCCGCGCGAAGCCAACTGGATTATTGGTTGCACCCTTATCCTGCTGGGCATGATCGAGGGCTTCCTCGGTTACTCCCTGCCGGATGACCTGCTTTCCGGTGTCGGTCTGCGCATTATGTCCGCCATCATCTTGGGGCTGCCGATTATCGGCACCTGGTTGCACTGGGCCATCTTCAACGGCGACTTCCCGTCCGACTTGATGCTGGACCGCTTCTACATCCTCCACGTTCTGGTCATCCCAGGCATCATCTTGGGCCTTATCGCAGCCCACTTGATCATGGTCTGGTTCCAGAAGCACACCCAGTTCCCTGGACCGGGTCGCGCAGAAAACAACGTTGTCGGTGTCCGCATTATGCCGGTCTTTGCAACTAAGGCAATTGGTATGGGCATGATGGTCGCTGGTGTGCTGGCTCTGATGTCCGGTTTGCTAACCATCAACGCTATCTGGTTGCTGGGTCCGTACAACCCCTCCCAGGTGTCTGCAGGTTCCCAGCCCGATATCTACATGCTCTGGACAGACGGTGTGGCTCGTGTCATGCCGGCTTGGGAGCTGTACTTGGGCAATTACACGATTCCTTCCGCTTTCTGGGTCGCATTGTTGTGTGGCCTGATGGTCGTACTGCTAATCACCTACCCGTTCTTGGAGAAGAAGTTCACTGGTGACGATGCGCACCACAATCTTCTGCAGCGTCCGCGTGACGTTCCTACCCGTTCCGCAATTGGTGCTGCAGCAATCGTGTTCTTCTTGTTGGTCACCTTGTCCGGTGGTAACGACCACGTTGCGCACTTCTTCCAGATTTCGCTGAATGCGATGACTTGGGTGGGACGTATCGGCTTGATTATCTTGCCGCCGATTGCCTACTTCATGACCTACCGCATCTGTGTTGGTCTGCAGCGTTCTGACCGTGAGGTGCTCGAACACGGTATCGCTACTGGTGTTATCAAGCAGCTGCCTAATGGTGCCTTTATTGAAGTCCACCAGCCGCTTGGCCCGGTTGACGAGGACGGCCATGCAGTACCGCTTGAGTACGCAGGCGCTCAGGTGCCAAAGCAACTTAACCACCTTGGTTACGCGGACTCCGAGATTCAGGGCACCTTCAGCCCAGATGATCCGGAACTCATGCGTCGCGTTCACGAGATTCACGAGGAGAACCACGAAGAGGAAGCGGAGATGTTCCGCCGCCTCAATGAGGCTAATCGTCGTGATGACGAGGAAAACGGCCGCATCTAATCTTCCCTTGGGGTAGCTCGATACACGCTCACTAGATAAGCCCGCTGTCGCCAGAAATTAGGCGGCCAGCGGGCTTATTTGTTTTGAATCTATTGTTTGATGTGGGCGGTCCTGCTGTCTTAGTTCTTTACCGCAGGCCCTTCTTCAGGAGGCTGGTGCGTATGGATTGGAAGAGGTAACTTCGCGCACTGATTTCTAAGGAGGCTGCGAGAAGTTCGCCGGTTAAGCGATCTCAGTAATGAAAATATATAGTCTCAGCTCTTGCTGAAGGCCTGCAGACGTTTCCCCGCGAAAGCTTGCGTAAAAGCTGGGTACTTCGCGCCTAATGCGCATGGTTGATGATCTCGAGAGCAAACTAAAGAACTGCCTGGCGAGCCAACTGGATTCGTCAGGCAGTATTCAAAAGCATCGGTGCGATTGGCGTCTGAATCCGATGCTTTTGTTGGGGAGTAGTGCTGGCCTATATCCGATACAACGGGGGCCTTTTCTACTTTGTTAGCGAGTCGATGAGAGTAACCCCAACGATCAATGGGCTACATCAATCTCGTAGTCCAAATATTGCTTTATGAGAAGGCAACAAGCAACAACTGATTCTCCGGAGTACCGTTTAGAAGAGCTGGAAAGAACTGTCGCAAACTTTCCAGTCTCCATCTTCCTTCTTCAACTGAATTTCACTGGTATTGAAATAGTCTGCAAATTCTTCGTTATCTGAAGTCACATAGGCTTCATCGTCGGACGAGGACTCAGACTCTTCTAGATCTTTGACCGCATCGTCCTTCTTGTCCCTTAGCTCTTCGAGCTCGTCTTCACTTGGAACATCTGAGGGATTCATGCTTTGGACTGTTGCAACAACTTCATCTGGGGATACTGTGTTCCGCTGCCCTTTACAGAGATAATCTGTCTGGAATTCATTAGCTTGGTCTACCCAGTCGTGTGCCGATTCTTCGGCCTTTTTGCTGTCGCCAGATTGGTGTTGCTGAGCAGCTTCCAACAGGCTTGTGTGAACTTCCATTTGCTCGTCGGCGGCATTCTTTAGAGCCTTTTCTGGCCCTCCAAAGGACCCGCAGCCAGTAATTGCAAGTGAAGTGGCCAGTAAGACGCCTCCTAGAGTAAGCGATTTACGCATTCTCTTCTCCATTCTTGTAAGTAATTTGTGTAGCAATCCGTGACTCTCCAGTCACGGTAATGTAGTATTTGTAAAATTTCAGCTGAATTTCAGTACGGGGACAGCTAATTTTCAGCTTAACAAACCTAGGCCCTGGGCACTTCCGCCTTGTGGGATAGCTGATGCATCGTTTACGGCGACCAATGTGGTTGTAGAACGGAGCACTTGGGGCCGCGTGCATCCATTACTTCCGTCGCGCAGGTGTTATTAGCGCACCTAACGTGACTGTCGCCTTCGCTGCATACATGTACGGGGGTTGACAGGGAATTTTGCTGGGATTGATGTCAGGTAGTTCGTTCTAGGCGAAGATACAACTGCAAAATTTTGGGGATAGTAGGAGAACCCATGCGGAACGGTGGGGCGGGGAGACATATTTCTAAGTGAGCTTAAGAAAACCACTTTCCGCAGAACCTTGCTACGTAAGGGGGATGCTCCGATGTTGCCCGTTGAAGGGCGGGGCATAGACGGGCAGCACCCTGTCTTGAGTCGCGGGAGGGGGACTGGAGCTTAGTTTATGCTCCGCATATCCCAGGCAAAGTGAGCCAGTTGCCGGCTGCGGTTAAGTAGTTTGTTGAATGAGGAGGCACTGTTAAAGAATTAGGCTAGTGACACTGAAGGGGTCACACCTAAGAGCAGGTGACGAATGTCACATATAGAATTTTCGGCGCTTTTAACTTTAGCTTCAAATTCCGTCTTGCCAGGCCTGACGTGTGTGAATTTTGGCCATTTCTGCAGTGTATAGCCGTTAAAACTCAATAATAGCTTTATTGAATGTTCGTTATGAGGCCTTTGTCTCGGCTTGGTCAAAATAAGGTAACGAACGTGTAACGAAGCCGGATCTCGGATTGCGAATGGACATTGATTGTGATGATTTCGTAACCTATTCGAGACATTGAGTTACCGCCCGAAAAGGTGCTCAATACGAAATGAAAATTTAAAGCGTCGCATCTGGCTCCTCCTAGTGAGGGGCCGAGTGGAGGAAGGCCTAAAGGAACGGTCCTCCAATGAACACTAGGCCCCAGGGTCAGAGCTTTTCGATATGGAAAGTAGACGCGTAGGAAGATTTGGAGTTTTTCTCGTGGCAAAGCACCGTCGTCAGGGCACTGTAAATACCCGTCGTATCGCATCTACTGCAGCCATCGCTGCAACCGCAGCTGTCGCCGCCCCAGGCGTCGCTCAGGCTGCCGAGGTCGTTGTTCCTAATACCGACTACCGTTTCGAGGTTGCCGGTCTGGAAAACGTCCCGAACATTGACCAGGTCCCAAACATTGACAAGTACGTCCCCTCCTTGGGCCAGGTTTCCAACCAGGGTGGCGACAACTTCGTCGCTGCTGCAGAGCAGCAGGCTGCTCCGGCGCCGTCTACCGTTGGTCAGAAGGCTCTGGAAGCTGCACGCTCCGTCCTCGGCTCGCCGTACGTTTACGGCGCTGCTGGCCCTAACGCTTTCGACTGCTCCGGCTTGACCAGCTGGGCATACTCCCAGGCTGGCGTTCAGATTCCGCGTACCTCCCAGGCTCAGGCCGCTGGCGGTACCCCTGTTTCCTTG
The DNA here is from genome assembly GCF_046718165.1 of Corynebacterium tuingiense. NCBI lineage: Bacteria > Bacillati > Actinomycetota > Actinomycetes > Mycobacteriales > Corynebacteriaceae > Corynebacterium > Corynebacterium tuingiense. The sequence goes on along the minus strand of NZ_CP177101.1, from coordinate 1,675,181 downwards.
GACCAGCTCCAGCCTGGTGACATCATTTCCTACTACGGTGGCGCTTCCCACGTCGGTATCTACACCGGCAACGGCACCATCATCGACGCGCTCAACTCCGGCACCCCTGTGCAGGAGCGCGACTTGAACTACATGCCGATTAACAACGCTGTGCGTTTCTAATTGGCAGTGAGATGACATGCCCTTCCCTTTGCGCAAAAAGGGGAGGGTTTTGTTGTGCGACGGTGGCTAAAACCCGCTATAGTAAATTCGATTTTTGAAAATTTTGAGTTGAAGGTCTTCTCGTGTCTAAACGTGTGCTCCCAGCTGCTGCATTAACCGCAGTCCTCGCCGTCACTTCTTTTTCTGGCATCCCGCAAGTTATCGCGCAAGAGGCGGAACCGAACCAAGAATCTACCTCTGAAAACGTAGACGATCTGGTGGATCGCGTCGGAGAGGTCGCTCGTAAGGTCTCGGCCAAGAATGAGGAAGTCAAAGAGCTAGAAGATAAGCTCGCGGCTAAGGAAGAAGAGGTCGCTCAGGCGGAGCAAGACGCTGCTGAGGCCCAAGAACGCGTACACGACGCGCAGGGAGATGTCTCTACGCAGCAAGGCCGCGTGGACGATTTGGCACAGTCTCGTTACCGGGGAGACTCCCGTTCTGCTGTCTCAGGTGCTCTGGCCGCAGAAGACCCAGCAGACGCCGTAGAGCGCATGGGGTACTTGGGCGCGCTTTCACGCAAGGCGCAACGCACCCTCGATGCCAAGGCGGATGCCGCCTCAACGGCTGAAGCGGTTCAGCAAGAAGCCGCTGACGCTGCGAAAAAGGTGCGCGAGGAAAAGAAGGACCTCGAAAAGCAGCGCGATGAGCTGGTAAAGCAAAAGGATGCGTTGGAGGAGCAGCAGGCCGACATCGAAGCTCAGGTGGATGCGCTGAGCGATGAGCAGCGGGAGGCCTGGGAAGGACAATTCGGTGGCACGGATAAGCCGGATTTCGACTTGGGAGAGATCGCCGATGGCGCTAGCTCTGCGGCTCTGTCCAAGTTGGGCTCGCCCTACGGCTGGGGTTCTGCCGGCCCGAACCAGTTCGACTGCTCTGGCCTGATGTATTGGGCATACCAGCAGATTGGAAAGACCATTCCGCGCACCTCGCAGGCACAAATTTCCGGTGGTACGTCCGTGCCGGTTGACCAGCTGCAGCCTGGCGATATCGTGGGCTACTACCCAGGAGTTACCCACGTTGGTATGTACATTGGCAACGGCCAGGTAGTACACGCCTCGACCTATGGCGTGCCGGTGCAGGTCGTACCGCTTAACTCGATGCCTATTTCGGGGACTGCACGATTCTAAGTGGCCCGCATACTGCTGGTAACGAATGACTTTCCTCCCAAAGTTGGAGGAATCCAGTCCTACCTGCGGGACTACCTAGAAGCGCTCGACCCAGACGATGTCGTAGTATTCGCTTCAACCCAAGAGCCGCCCGAGGACTATGACGCCTCGGTCGTCTATAAAGTCATTCGGTGGCCACACCGCGTGATGCTGCCCACCCCGGCAACCACACGCCGCATGCAGGAGATTATCCGGCAAGAATCCATTGACATTGTGTGGTTTGGTGCGGCAGCACCGCTGGCGCTCATGGGCAAGGCCGCGCGCCAGGCAGGGGCGCGCCGCGTGGTGGCAACGACGCATGGCCACGAGGTGGGCTGGTCTATGGTCCCGCTGGCCCGGCAGTGCCTGCGGTTGATAGGAAATAACGCCGACGTCATTACATATATCTCGAGTTACACTCTGCGGCGCCTGCGCGGGCCTTTTGGCCCACACCCAGAGTGGGCTCATTTGCCTTCTGGGGTCAGCCTTGGAACGCTTTCTCCCGTAACCCCTGCCCAGCGCGCAGCAGCGAAGGCGGAGTTCGGGGTGAGCGGGCCTACCATCGTCTGCATTTCCCGGTTAGTCCCGCGCAAGGGCCAAGACCAATTATTGCGGGCAATGCCGCAGGTCAGAGAAGAATTTCCCGATGTGCAGCTGATGTTGATTGGGCGCGGGCGTTATCACGATGCTTTACAAGAATTGGCGGAGATGTATTGCCCCGATGCGGTGATTCAGCCGGCCCCCAGCATTGAAACCGCGCTTCATGCTGCGGATATTTTTGCCATGCCAGCTCGCACCCGCGGCAGAGGCTTGGACGTGGAGGGCCTGGGAATTGTCTACTTAGAGGCACAAGCATGCGGGGTCCCGGTTGTTGCAGGTGATTCTGGGGGAGCACCGGAGACTGTTACAGAGGAGACAGGGATCGTCGTCAAGGGCGCGTCCGTTGATGAGCTCGTGGATGCTTTGAAAGCGCTCTTGCGCTCGCCAGAAATGCGTACTCGTATGGGGCAGGCGGGTCGCAGGCACGTCGAAAAGCACTGGAGCTGGGAGATCATGGGGCAACGGCTGAGAAAGCTTATGGCTTGATGTGACCCTGGCCCGGTTGTCGGTATATTCTGATATCCATGCTTGAAAACAACTCCGCCGATCTTACTATCGGCTTCGATGTCGGTGGCACCAATGTGCGCGGTGGAGTAATTACTCGAGACGGAGAAATCCTCGCGAGTCGCACTATGCCAACCTCGGGGGACCCGCGCCAACTTGATGATGACTTGGTGGCAATCGTCGAGGAGCTGCGCGCCGAATATCCCGTGGGCGCGGTGGGCCTTGCCGTTGCAGGATTTTTGGATCCAGAGTGTGAGACCGTCCGCTTCGCCCCGCACCTACCGTGGCGGAATGCGCCCGTCCGGAAAAATCTCGCGGAGCGCTTGGGTCTGCACGTCCGGCTGGAGCATGATGCCAATTCCGCAGCTTGGGGAGAATGGCGTTTTGGCGCGGGGCGTGGCGCGAAGGATTGGGTATTTTTTGCGGTCGGCACCGGCATCGGCGCTACCTTGATGACCCAAGACACCATCTATCGCGGCGCGTTTGGAACGGCTCCGGAATTTGGCCATATCGTTGTGGTGCCGAATGGCAGGCAGTGCTCGTGTGGCAAACGGGGCTGCTTGGAGCGCTATGCCTCTGGCACGGCCCTGCCGGATACCGCGCGCGAACTGCGGTCAGACTATGAGACCTCCTTGCCGCCGTATCCCACCGGTGAGCAGGTTGCACGCGCGGCGCGTGGGGGAGACCCACTCGGTATTGCGGTAATGGAGAACTTTGGGCAGTGGTTGGGTCAAGGCCTATCCATCGTGGCTGATGTGCTCGATCCAGAGCTCATTGTAATTGGCGGCGGGGTGTCCCAAGACGCAGATATGTACTTAGAGGAAGCCACCGCGGCCATGAGCCGGGATATCGTCGGTGCTGGGCATCGTCCCCTTGCTCGCGTTGCAACCGCGGAATTGGGCTCGGCAGCAGGTATGATTGGCGTAGCTGACCTGGCCCGCCGCGGCCACTAGAATGAGCGAAGGACGAGCTGGAGATGAAAAACAAATGGTACTGGGCGTTTAAGCACATCTTTTTCGGTCCCGCCCTGCGTGTATGGAACCGCCCTTGGTCAGAAGGGATGGAAAAAATCCCTGCTGAGGGACCCGCGATTTTGGTGTCTAACCATCAAGCGGTGATGGATTCCTTCTTCTTCCCCCTGCTGTGCCCGCGCCAAATTACTTTTTTGGCCAAGTCGGAGTATTTCACCACCCCCGGGCTCGTGGGCGGCATGCAGAAATGGTTCTTTAGCTCCGTCGGGCAAGTTCCCATCGAGCGGGATCATGAATCAGCCAGCCAGGCCATGCTCGAGACCGCGCGGAAAATTTTGGGGCGCGGTGATCTCTTTGGTATCTACCCAGAGGGCACGCGGTCCCCTGATGGACGTGTGTACAAGGGGCGTACCGGGATGGGGCGTATTGCCATGGAGACCAATCAGCCGGTGTATCCCATCGCCATGATCAATTCCCGCAAGGCTAACCCGATCGGCTCGTGGATTGTCCGTCCCGCCAAGGTGGGAGTGCGCGTGGGAGACCCCATTTACCCGCACGATTGGGCGCGCGAACACGGCATGGATCCGCAGCAGCACGAGACCATTCGCGCGTTCACGGACATGGTCATGGGGACATTAGCCGAGCTCTCCGGCAATCCCTATGTGGATGTCTATGCGGCTGATGTAAAGGAATCATTAAAGGCCGGCCACGGGTACCCCGCCGGTGCGGAGATTAAAGGGAGGTAATTGCAATTCCTCAGGCCCGCTTAGCGTGGCCGGATACCGCAAAAGGAATTTCTATCATCGGCGTGGTGCTCCTGCACATCACGCTGAAGGTGCCAGAGGCCGAACAAACGTGGCTAGCAACTCTCAATACCTTTCTCGACCCCCTGCGCCTTCCTCTGTTCTTTCTGGTCTCCGGCTACTTCTCTTATAAAGTCTTTCGTTATAGTTTCGCGGAGTTATTTACCCGCCGGCTCTGGTTTTTCCTCATCCCTTATTTGGTGTGGATGTCCGTGGAGCATATGACCAAACAGCTGGAATACCAGTGGGTTTTCGGTGACTCCTCCATGGGTATGACCGAGATGGTGCAAAATCTTTTGCTTGGTCATACGATGGCATGGTTTATCCACGCGCTCATTTTGTTCAATATATTTTTGTGGTGTGTGCGTGCCTTACCGGCGTGGGCAGGAATTGGACTGAGCTTTACTCCCGTGCTTTTTATTCCGTGGCAGGAACAATTTCAGTTTATTGGCAAAGCCATTATGTTCCTTCCCATCTTTGTAGGCGCCGCCTATCTTCGCGAGCCAATCACGCGTTTCGCCACTGCTGCAGAAGAGGTGTTCCACGGCTCGTGGAGCATGCGTAGTGTTGGAGCTTATGCCTCTGCCATCGGCGCTTATTGTGCAGGCCTGGCCCTGCGCCATGTGTGGGACGGCAACGATGCTGATGTTGCTTTTAACTGGCCCCTGCTGGGCGCGGACTTTTTGGGTTGGGGAGATATCAACCTATTAGTGCGCCTCGTGGAACAGACTCTGGAGGTGCCTGCGGGCATTATTGGGGCCGTGCTCATTAGCCATATTCCGTGGATTGCAGAAGGCGTGAAGTTCGTCGGACGGCACACGCTACCTATTTATCTGTCGCACCCTATTGGCTTGACCGTGGGCTATGGGTACTACATGGCGCATCACGATTATGTCGTGTCCTTGGCTGGAGCGTGGCCGCTGGAAAACACGTGGTTCTGGATCGGTATGTGCTTTATCTTTACGGCCATTTCTTCGCTGGCGCTGTGGGCACTGGGGAAGGTCCCTATCCTTGGCTGGACACTGGTTCCGCCGCGGATCGATCGGCGCCGCCCCGCCGTAGAGCCAATGGTAGCGAACAAACAACCAACAACACGGTAATAATGACGTAGTCATTGCCAACGATGTGCTGCCACCACGTCCAATCTAGTTCCTGGTCCTCGGTATGCGGAACTTGCCAGTGTCCGCGGGCAAATAGCGATAGCCAAGTGAGCGCGGCGAGGAACCAGCGGCGGCTCGCAACCAAGTAGACGCCTGCTAATACCAGCCAGGTGAAGTGGTGCGACCACGATACGGGGGAGCACAGTAGCGAAACGGATGCCGCCAGCAGCATGAGCACGACTTGATTGCCGTGGGAAAGGCGCTCCATGGCAAACCACACAATTGCGATGACGACGATCACGCCAATGAGCCACAGAGTTTCTGCGTTATCGGGGCTTAAGCGGGTAAACAGCCCGCGCAGGGACTGGTTGGCGCTATAGGCTAGGCCGCCGATGCGCTCGGAATCGCGCAAGGTGGAGGTCCAATACTCAATCGAGCTATGTGGATTGGCAACAAAGGCTATGAGGCCGGCGGCCACGAAGGAACCCAGGGTAGTAAAGAAGGCCTTCCATTCGCGGCGGACGAAGAATACGGCCAAAAAGACGGCGGGGGTTAGCTTGATGGCAATGGCGATGCCGGTCAGAACGCCGCGAGCCTTTTTCACCCAAAGCAAATCGATGACCACGAGTGCGGTTAGCAGGATGTTGATCTGGCCGAAGCTAAAAGTCTGTGTAATCGGCTCGGCCAGCATGGCGGCAAAAAGCGCCCAGGCCGTCCATTCCTGGCAGTTGAGGGAGCGCAATACCAGCGCAATGCAGACCCACAATGCGACTGCGGAGAGGATCGTGATCATCACGGCGGCAGTGGTAAGGGGGATCCACTGCAGCGGGGCGAAGAGCAGGGCCGCAAATGGTGGGTAGGTAAATGGCAGGGAAAAGTTGCGGTCGGTGCCTACGAAATAGTCGCGGTCATAAAGATCGCTGCCGAAGCCGGCACCACCTTCGCGGTAAACATCGAGGTCAATGTGGTAAAAGGCGCGAAAATCGCCGGAGAATAAGGCAGGAATATCGATAATCCACCACAGCGCCGCAAGCGCGGACAGGATTAAGGGGAGGGCGGTGGTCCACAGGGCTTTATTATCGGTTCTGCTCACCCGCAAAACTTTACAGTGGCGCGATCGCGGGGCCAATTTCCCGCGCCCATCGCTGCAGCGCTAGGCTTGGGAGACGTGCGTTACTTCTATGACACCGAATTTATCGAGGATGGCAAGACCATTGAATTGGTCTCCATCGGCATCGTCGGTGAAAACGGAAGTGAATATTATGCCGTATCGACGGATTTTGACCCGTCAAAGGCCAATTCATGGGTTAAGGAAAACGTGTTGGCCAAGCTGCCCAGCCCCCAGGATTCCGCATGGAAGCCGGCGCGCACCATTCGCACGGAAATCCTGGAGTTTCTCACGCGCAGTTCTACGCCTATTGAATTGTGGGCTTGGGTCGGTGCGTATGACCACGTGGTTTTGGCGCAGTTGTGGGGAGATATGGCGAGCTTGCCCAAGCGGCTGCCGCGCTATACCCGCGAGCTGAAGCAGCTATGGGAGTTCGCCGGCCGCCCCAGCTTGCCGGCCGTGCCTAGGGGCAATCACGATGCGCTTGTCGATGCCCGCCATAACCTCGCCAAATTCCGCGCCTGCACCGAGGTCTTGCCCTTGTCCAAGGGCAATAGAATCAATTTCTAGCATTTAACTACCAATCGACAGGCAGCAGATGGTTAAATGGAAGAGTGAGTTGGACAGTAGATATTCCGCAAAGTGTTCTGCCTGATCTTCCACCTTTGCCAGAGGGCATTGAGGAGGTCTTCCAGGACGTCATCAAGCGTGACGCAAAGCAACAGCCCAGTTGGGATCCCACCCAAGCCGATAACGTGCGCAAGATTCTCGAGTCGGTGCCGCCCATCGTGGTTGCCCCGGAGATTGAGAAGCTTAAGCGGCAGCTTGCCGATGTCGCACTAGGCAACGCCTTCCTCCTGCAAGGCGGCGATTGTGCCGAAACCTTTGAATCGAATACCGAACCGCATATTCGTGGCAACGTCAAGACCTTGCTGCAGATGGCCGTCGTTTTGACCTATGGCGCTTCCGTTCCAGTGGTGAAGTTAGGACGCATTGCTGGGCAGTATGCGAAGCCGCGTTCTTCTGATACGGACGCGAATGGCTTGTTGAATTACCGCGGGGACATTGTCAATGGCGTGGAACCCACCGATGAGGATCGCCGTCACGACCCGGCCCGCATGATCCGCGCCTACGCTAACTCTTCTGCGGCGATGAACTTGGTGCGCTCCCTGACCTCCTCTGGTACCGCTGATCTCTACCGCCTGCACGAATGGAACCGCGAGTTCGTCCGTAAATCGCGCGCCGGTGCTCGCTACCAAGACTTGGCCCGCGAGATCGAAAATGGCTTGAAGTTCATGAACGCCTGCGGCGTGCAGGACTCCACCTTGCACTCGGCGGAAATTTACTGTTCGCACGAGGCGCTGCTGAAGGATTACGAGCGTTCCATGCTGCGCTTAGGCCAGGACGATAATGGAGACACCAAGCTCTATGACCTGTCCGCGCACCAAGTGTGGATTGGTGAGCGCACTCGTGGCCTGGATGACTTCCACGTCAACTTTGCCGCCATGATCGGCAACCCCGTGGGCATCAAGCTCGGACCTGGTGCCACGCCTGAGCAGGCCGTGGAATATGCCGAAAAGCTGGATCCCAACCGCGAGCCCGGCCGCTTGACCATCATCTCCCGCATGGGGCACGACAAGGTCCGCAGTGTTTTGCCACCCATCATCAAGGCCGTCGAAGACTCCGGGCACACCGTGGTGTGGCAGTCCGACCCCATGCACGGCAATACCTTTACCTCGTCCAACGGGTACAAGACCCGCCACTTCGACAAGATCGTCGACGAGGTGCAGGGCTTCTTCGAGGTACACCGCGATTTGGGCACCCACCCGGGCGGCGTGCACCTCGAGTTCACCGGCGAAGATGTCACGGAATGCCTCGGCGGCGCCGAGGACATCACCGACCTGGATCTGCCGGGCCGCTACGAATCCGCCGTGGATCCGCGCCTGAACACGCAACAGTCCCTAGAGCTCTCCTTCCTCATCGCGGAGATGCTGCGGAACTAGTTCCCTCTAGACCCAGAGGGAAGGGGTTCCTTCGTAATAGGAGGAACCAAACCACCACCCGCTGATAGCGACCGCACCGGTTGCCACCACCACTGCGAGGAGAAAGACCAGCAGTGAGGCTGGATGGCGATTGGTTAGTGGCCGCTCAGCGGGTTCTTCTTCTGCCGCCTGCGCCGGGGGCTGCGCTGCTGCCGCGCCCACGCCCGCAGCCGGCGCTGGGGCGGGGACAGGCGCCGGGGCCGGCCCCGGGTAATCGTCCACGGGCGCCTTGGGTACGTCGAGGCGCGTTTCAAAGTCCGGCTGCTGCGGATCCGGCTCGGGAGGAATGACCTCGGTGGGCCCGCCGTCCAAGTGCTCGGTGGCGCCCTGCGGGATGGTCCGCGTGGGCTCAAATACATCCGTGGCGCCGATGCCGGAATAGTCAGTGGGCGTTTGCGCGGTGCGCGCAGCAGCGGCATTGCGGGGGACCGGGATGGTGACCGTGGGCAGATCCAATTCCCGGCAAATATCCTCGAGGGCATCTAAAAATTCCCCGGCATCGGCAAAGCGCTCGCGGGGATCGCGGGCAGTGGCGGTGGCCACGAGGGCATCAACAAGCTTGGGTACGTCCTCACCCCGTGTGGATGGGGCGGGAACATCCGCGTATAGGCGTGCGGTAGCGTGCGCGATCGGGGTATCCCCGGAGAAGGGCACGGTTCCAGTCAGGAGTTCAAAAAGTACAATTCCTGCGGAGTACACGTCGGTGGCGGGGGTTATGTCCTCACCGGTGACCTGTTCCGGCGCCAAATACGAGACGGTGCCGACGATCATATTCGAGGTCGCCTGCGCATTCCTCGCACGCACCAAGCCGAAATCGCCCAATTTCACCCGGTGATGAGAGGTAATGAGCACGTTATCCGGCTTAATATCGCGGTGGATAAGCCCCGTCGAGTGCACCTCGGTCAATCCTTGGAGCACGCTGCGCAGCGTCGATAATGCGGCGGGGACGGTAAGCGGGCCGCCTTCGGCAAGCAGCTCGCGCAAGGTGCCGCCATCGATAAGCTCCATGATGAGGTAGATGGGCTCGCCATCGGCGGAAAAATCATGAATGGCCACGAGGTTGGGGTGCTGCAATCGCGCCATCGCGCGGGCCTCGCGGGAAAAGCGCTTGATAAAAACCGGGTCATCGTCATAGCGCTCATCCATGACCTTTGCGGCCACTTGGCGGCCCAAACGCATATCCACGCAGCGATAGACGGTAGACATACCGCCGCGGGCGATGGGGCGATCGATGCGGTAACGGTCTTCCAACACGTCACCAATTTCCAACCTAGTCATACCTCCCAGTATGGCCGATCCCCTAGGCAGCGTTAAAGTAGGTGGCGTGACTAATGCAGAAAATTCCCTGAATTCCTTATTGGCCGGCGAAGAGCTGCTCAGCATGCAGCAGGTGGCAGACAAGCTGGGTCTTCCCATTACGCGCGCTTATGACCTGCTCCAGGACCGCAAATTCATTGTTTGGGACTCACCCGAAGGCAAGCGCGTGCCGCTCGCATTTTTCAATGATAAGGGGAGCATCGCCAAGCATGTCACGGCCGTTATTACCGTGCTTTCCGATGGCGGCTATGACGACGAAGAAATCCTGCGCCACCTTTTTACCGCAGATGTCTCCTTGCCAGGCCGGCCTATCGATGCCCTGCACGGACACCTTGCGCGCGAAGTTATTCGGCGGGCACAGGCGTCTGCTTTTTAGCCCTGCGCCTAGGGCGTTGAGGGCCTTTGGGACCAACGCCATCGAACATCCACTGCGTTGCGGACCAAGACAATACGATGACGCCAATGACCCAGAACCAGTTATAGAGCTGGTGGTTGCCGTCGCCGGAAAAGCTCAAGCTAATAAATAGCGCTACGCCAGAAGTAAACTTCAGCAGCCACAGCGGCGGGCGGAAGGTGCCCATAAGCGTAAAGATGGAGGCGTAGTACCACGGCAGAGTCACCGAGTTGAAGACGAAGGCAACCTGGTAGGCCGCCGCGGTGCCCATAATCGCATCGCGGGCCGTATGCCGGCTTAGCCACCATACGATGACCAATCCGATGAGCATGCATACCATCGCGATCGTGCGTAGAACCCCCAAAATGGCGTTATAAGAGGCGTCAGGGTCAAAAATGTGGACCGCTGGGACGATGATGTCCGCGGCCAATGTCGGGCCCGCCAAGGGGTTAATCACCTTGGAGTTTCCGCTTACTTGGGAAAGCCAGCCCCAAGAGGTGCCAGAGGCCCAGGTAATAAGCGCCACTGAGGCGATGATTTCCACGGCCGCGATGACACCTGAGCAGAAGAAGACCACCGCCGTGCGCACCGCGGTAGAACCCTTGGGCGCGTAGCGGTGCAGCATGAGCCAAACGATGAAGGGGGCGGCAAAGATCGCGGTAGCCTTCATCGCCACCGCCGTGCCGACTAACAGCAGCGCGGCGTGGAAGCGCTGGTGCAGCGCGGCCAAAAGCCCCAAGGACACCAAGCCAACCATGAGGGATTCATTGTGCATGCCACCGATAAGATGCAAGATGATGAGCGGGTTGGCAACGCCGATCCACAGCGCGACCGCCGGATCCGCGCCGAGCTTTCGGGCGATGCGTGGTACCGTCCACGCAATGAGGACAAAGCCTGACAGGGAAAGCAGCTTATAGATGATGATCCCGGCGGTGACGTTATCGTCCACGACAGTGGTGATGATCTTGCCAATCCACAGGTGCAGCGGCCCGTACGGGGTGGTGGTATTGCGCCAATCTTGTGAGACTTCTAGCAGGAAAGGCCCCGGGTTGACGGCGGCGCCCTCGGTATACGGGTCGAACCCATCGCGGACCATGGCGCCCTGCATGAGGTAGGAATACACGTCCCGCGAAGCCACGGGGCCTGCGAAAAGCAGCGGGGTCACCCATGCGATAAGGATGCGTTGTAACTCGCGCACTCCTCCCTCCGGGCTCGGGTTCTTAAGCTGCCGGCGAATAATCATGCGCCTGGCAAGCACCCAGGCGGCGGCGAGGAGGAAAATGCCTACCCAATACAGCACCAACCCGAGGTTGCGCCCGTGACCATACGACAAAAAGCCGATATTGAGCGCTTCGAGCACGCCGCCGCGATTGCGAGTCGAGCCGCTGGAAAAGGACGAGAAAAGGAGCACGCACGAGGCCACGAGGCCCAGCGGGAGCGCGCGGGGGACTGGCAGGGAATAGGTTTTGGCCACAATAATCCCTACTTTTGGCGCGTCGTTGCCTGAATTGCTAGGTGCTCTAGCGTTTCCGTGATCTGCGGGTCCACGTTCGCCGCACGCAAATGAGCCAACCCGGATTCCGTCAATGCGGTAATGCGGCGCTCAATCTCATCGGGGGCGCCGGAATCCGCAATGATTTGGGATAGGCGCAGCAAGTCCTGCGGATCCGAAGTGCGGCCAATGAATTTCCGCAGGGTAGCGGCGGCGCTGGGATCGCGTTCATCGGCGCGCTGGAGCGCTAGGGCGAGAAGCTCCGTGCGCTTGCCTTCCCGCAGATCGTCGCCGGCGGGCTTGCCAGTGATCGCAGGATCCCCAAAGACCCCAAGTTGGTCATCGCGCAGCTGATAGGCAATGCCGATATCGTGCCCATAACCGCGGAAAGCCGAGATTAACTCTTCGCTCGCACCCGCGATGGCAGCGCCCAAATGCAGGGGCCGCTCGATGGTATAAGCTGCGGTTTTATAGCGATTGACGGAATTGCTCAGCGTTACCGATTCGGAACCGGCTGCCTCGAGGGAAATATCGAGCAATTGGCCACCCAAAACCTCGGTGCGCATTCCCCGCCAGGGCTTGCGCGCACGCTGCAAAGCCTCCGAGCTAAGCCCAGAATCCTGAAACATATCCTCGGCATAGACCAGCGCAAAATCACCCACCAAGATGGCGACGGACGTGCCAAAGAACTCCGGATCCCCTAAGAAATCGGATTCACGGTGGAGGCGCTCTGCTTCCCGATGCACCGTCGGTTTCCCGCGCCGGGTATTCGACGCGTCAATGATGTCATCGTGAATAAGTGCGCAAGCTTGGATGAACTCCAGCGAGGACGCCGCGCGCAGCATGGCCTCAGGGGATTCCGAACCGCGGCCTGCGGCGAGGTAACCCGCCCACGCATACATGGGGCGCACCCTTTTTCCGCCGTCGAGGACGAACGATTCCAAGAAGCTCATGGCGGAACTGACCGGGGCGCCAATCTCTGCCACGTGATCCCGGCGCTGGTCCAAGAAGATGGCTAATTTTTCGCGCACCGCGCCGGGGATATCCGCAAGCTCAGGAATATTCGTCATAGTCACATCTCCACACGATACCGCCTAGCGCCAAGAAGAAATAACGCAGGTTTATAGTGGCAGGCTCACTCCCAAAATGGCGAAAGGCCGGGGATCTGCGGGGTAGCGATGGTGGCGCACGACATCAAAGAAACCCACGGAGCGGTAGAGGCGAAAAGCCCCGTTGGCTTCCTGTGGCGCTTCCGGCGTTGACAATAAGCCGTAGTGGGCAGGGATATTCCATAGCAAACCTTTTAGTAGCTGCCTACCTAAACCGTGTCCTTGAAAAGACGGCAACACGTGTACTTCAGCCACCTCAAAGTAGCTGCGCAGCATGCGCCATTCGGACTCCGTTGGGCCGCCATTGCGGCGCAGGGCGCGGCGCAGTTCGGAATCCCACCAGCTATCCGGGGACCCCAAAAATCCATATGCCACACCCACGACGCCGTTGTCATGCGTGGCGATAAGCGCTGTAAACCCTGGGCGCATGGAATCCGTCCGCCAATGGTCAACACTGCGCGAAAACGTGACCGGGTCATAGCCCATTGCCTCGATGTAGATCTCCACGAGCTGAGGAGACAACATTGAGAACTCTTGCGGGGTTAAGCGGCGGATTTCGAAACTCACAGTATCTATCACACCAGATACGTGCGGCTACCGGCGGACGAGGGTGGGGTGGGGTTATTCAGTCGAACAAGGAAAAGTTCGAACAATGTTCGATATACGGGGGGTTATGGCTGGTGAAACTCTTGATTAATTCGAACAGGTGAACTATAATAGAAGCTAGATGTCCGGTTGGCTACTTAAAGTAAACGGCAATCGAACACGGTTAGTTATTTGCGCAGTACAGGAGAAAAACAATGGCACAGATTATTTCCGCAACGCAGTCCCGCTCTATCGGTCGCTTCGCTGGCAAGCAGGGCGCGAAGCGGGCTCACTTTCTTTTTCAGGCCCGCGAGCTATTAGATCAGGCGAGAAGCTACGCGGCGGATGGCCGCTTTGATCAGGCGCTGGAGGTGGCCTATCAGTCTGCATTGCGTACGGCTGGCGCACGGGTAGCGGTATCGGTGGTCTCTCGCCGCCGGCGCCTGCCAACGAGTGCGTGGGACCGTTTGGCTCTAGTTGGGGCCGAAGAAAAGCAGTGGGCGGAGGCTTTTAAGTCCTATTCTCGCACTCGCGCCCGGGTGGCATCTGGCTTGGATGCAACTCCGGACGAGGAGTATGTCTACGGATTAATGCAGCAGGCAGCGCAATTTTTAGATGAGAGCGAAACAGAGACGATCCTGGGTTCTTTTGCGGCATAACTGCGGCATAATCACTGTTGAGGGGAATAACTACCTTTTGGGGAACATACTGGTTACTCTGGACGTTAGTATTGGTAGAAGATATATCGGCCGAAGCCCAGTCCCTAGTTGGAGGAATAGTGTCTCTTTCTGAACAGGAGCAACGCACGCTCCGTGAAATAGAGGAATCGTTATTGGCGGACGATCCTAAATTTGGCGCTTCTGTGTCTGAATCTACCTCGATCGGCGGTTCCGGCGGCGCAGTTACCCTGCGTGGAATTGCGCTCATCGTGGTTGGTCTGTGCATGCTCGTCGGCGGCGTGGCTTTGGCGCAGCAAAGTTTGTGGTTTATTGCGCTGTCCATTGCAGGATTCCTTGTTATGTTCGCCGCTGGCGTATGGATGCTTCGTGGTGACCAACCCGCTAGCGCGGGAAAGAAAAAGTCTTCCAATGGACGGTCAAAGAAGGCAGCGTCGTCTCGCAGCAATGGAGTAGGCAGCAAGCTGGAAGAAAACTTCCGTCGGCGCTTTGAGGAGAGCTAACCGCGGACTCTTCATTTCCCCAGTCACCAGGAAGGGTGGCTGGGGATTTTTTATGGCTCACCAAAATTTCCCACTTCGTCCCACCTTTTCACCAAAACTGCGGTGCGGTGGGGGATTGTGGGTACTGGAGGGTGAATACCTGTGCAATAAGCAGGTAATGCGCTGTAAGTGGCCTATGGGGTGAAGTAACTTTGATGTTGTAGGTGGGATTAAAGGGGTGGATCTCCGGGGCTGTCAAGGCGGTCCGCGGGAATTCTGCCCACCGTAAAAACACCCCTTTAACTGCATATACTTTTTGAGTTGTTAAGAATATGGCGTTTTAAGTGGGGCATGTGGGGGAAAGTGGGGTAGAGTGGGGCGCAGCGGAGGAATGGGGTTGAAAAACTCACTTCTGCCGTGAGGGAATCCGGAGTTGTCGAGTGAGGAAGGTGGACGCCGGGATGTTTCTCGGAACCTACACTCCGAAACTTGATGACAAAGGGCGCTTAACGCTTCCTGCAAAATTTCGCGATGAACTCGCAGGTGGCCTGATGGTCACCAAGGGGCAAGACCATTCTTTGGCCGTGTACCCACGCGAGGAGTTCGCCGAACGCGCACGGAAGGCTGCGGCGGTTTCTCGAACCAATCCGGAAGCACGCGCTTTCATTCGTAACTTGGCGGCAAGCGCGGACGAACAGCGGCCCGACGGGCATGGTCGTATCACCTTGTCCGCAGGCCACCGTGAGTACGCGGGTTTGTCCAAAGAGTGCGTGGTGGTTGGCTCGGTAGATTTCCTCGAAATTTGGGATGCAGCCGCGTGGGCTGAGTATCAATCGCAAACTGAAGATGCTTATTCGGCAGCAGATGCCGATGACGTACTTGCGGGCTTGCTGTAAAAGCCCGCATCTCGAGTGCGTGTAAGGACTCTGTCCGAGGCGGATGATTCTGGTGTACTTCCCCGATATCAGAAACCTGCCTCGGACAGGGCCCTATATGCACTCGTCGTGCTTTCCACGATAGGAAGTCCTGCACAGCGGAAATAAGAAAGGGGGACGCGGGGAGACATGGCTATAACTGACCTTAATTACGATGTGGCGGATAACCACGGCCATGTGCCGGTCATGCGCGAGCGCATGGCAGAGCTCCTGCGCCCCGGGGTAGAGGCTGCGGGTTCGCAGGCTGTGCTTGTCGATGCCACCTTGGGTGCCGGCGGCCACAGCGAGTACTTCCTCCAGACCTTTCCGCAGGCGCGCGTTATCGGTGTGGACCGCGATGAGCAGGCGTTGCGCAATGCTTCGGCCAGGCTAGAGCCTTACGGCCCGCGTTTTTGTGCGGTCAATGCTCGCTTCGATGAGCTCGGCACCGCCATCGCCCAGGGCGAGGGCGAAATCTTTGATGCTGCCCGCGCCCACGGAATCGCGGGGGCCCTCTTCGATTTGGGCGTTTCTTCCATGCAGCTGGATCAGGCAGAGCGCGGCTTTGCCTATAAGACGGATGCACCGCTGGATATGCGTATGGATCCGAGCCACGGACTTACCGCCGCTGATGTGCTCAATACGTATTCGCACGGGGACTTGGCGCGGATTCTCAAGACCTATGGTGACGAGCGTTTCGCGGGAAAGATTGCCTCCGCCGTGCTCAAGGAGCGCGAGAAGGAACCGTTTAGCACCTCGGGCCGGCTGGTCGAGCTGCTTTACGCGACCATTCCGGCGGCAACGCGCCGCACGGGTGGACACCCGGCAAAGCGCACGTTCCAGGCGCTGCGGGTAGAGGTCAACCGCGAGTTGGAGGCCATTGAAAATGTGCTTCCCGTAATCACCAGTGCGCTTTCCATTGGGGCGCGCGCGGTTTTTATGAGCTACCAGTCTTTAGAAGACCGCCTCGTAAAGGCAGCATTCAAGGAGCTATCTACGTCCACCACGCCTGCCGGTCTACCGATGGATTTGCCGGGCACCGCACCGGAATTCGCCACGGTCACCCGCGGGGCCGAAAAGGCATCGCAGGCGGAAGTAGAAGAAAATTCCCGCGCCGCGTCGGTGCGCGTGCGCGCCCTAGAACGGCTCGAAGGCACGCCAGAATTTTTACCCCCGGGAGGCAAGAAATGAGCACCATCCCACGCCGAAACCAGCACTTAACGGATAGCCGCGACAGAGAGGCCACTCGCAGCATGGGCGCCAGCCGAGACTTCACCACCGGAATCGACACGGGAGCGCCGACCGCAGTGCGCGAGCGCACCTCCACTAGGGCCGCCGGCAAAACGGCGCGCCGCACGGCCCCTAGCCGTACCCGGGTTCCACACCGTGGAGCAAACCGGCTTGGTTCGAAGCAGGTCGTCAGTTTCCGCGGACGGCGGCTGCAACAGCAGACGAAGCAGAATAATGCTTTTGCCCGCGTTGCCGTCTTGGCCGTTACCTTGCTCATTGGCGGGGTCGTGCTGGCCATGTGGCTTTCTGGTTTGTCCACCTCACAGACGTTTAAAATCCAGCAGCTGACGGTGCAGGAATCGCAGTTGGATAACCAGATTGAATCGCTGAACCGTGATGCAGAAAACTTGAGCTCCTCTGCGGATATTGCCCGCCGCGCGGATGAATTGGGCATGGCCGTGCCCAAGCAACCCGGCGTGACTGAGGTAGGCGGGGATGGCGAGATCGTCGCCAAGCGCGAAGGCACTCCGGATACGGAAAAGCTTATCGATGTCAACGGTGAACCCATCCGCCCGGGCCAAGCCTCAAGTGACCCGAAGGATACGGAGGGAATGTCTGATTCCCTCAACGCCGTGCCGCGCGGGCAGCAGCAAAATGCCCGCGGCAACGACACGGACGAGGAGCGGGATGAGCACCGCGGCAGCGATGACGACGATAACAACGATAACGCTAGCGATACTCGCCCCAACCTTCCCGCCCGCGCGCCGTACACCAGCCAGGACGATTAAACGGACAGAATAAGTGGTGAAATTCTCTGTGCTCGCGCGTGGTAGCGCGGGCACTGCCCATCTTGTAGGGCACAATCGATACACGCAACAACCTGTGGCGGCGAAGGGAAGGTGACTGAGCACCGTGACTGCACCGAATAATGGTGGCAACCGTGTATACCGTCCGCGGCCGCGCCGCGCTGCTAGCTCTGTTGTGCCCCAAAAAGCGATCATGCGCCAGCGCCTGCGCATCATTTTGACCTGCGTTGTCGTCGCCACCGTCGCTTTGGGCGGCCGCCTTGCGTGGGTGCAATTGGTCTGGGGCCCAGACCTTGCGGCGAAGGCTGTTACCCAGCGCGAACGCGTCTACATCGATCCGGCCCGCAGGGGAGAGGTCCTAGACCGGGATGGCCAGCGATTGGCCTATACAATGAAGTCTCGTTCCTTGACTGTCTCTCCCACGCGCCTGCGCGATGAGCTCAAAGAGCAGGCGAAAATGGAAGCCACGTCCGAGGGAAAACTCGAGGACATGGATGACAGCAAAAAAGATGAGTACCTCACCAACCAAATGGAGGACAAGCTCAAGGAGATGGCTGAGGGCATCCCGAAGATGATTGAGGATTCGGGTGCCTCTGCCTCCAAGGTGGATGCGGGCGATATTAAAAACAAGCTCAAGGCCGATACGCAGTACGAGGTCCTAGTCCGCAATGTGGACCCGGATGTCGCCGTAGAGATTTCCAATAAGTACCACGGCGTCGCGGCTGACCGGCAAGATATCCGCCAGTACCCGAATGGGGCGATTGCAGAAAATGTCGTGGGCAAGGTCTCGATGGATGGCCACGGCCAATTTGGCTTTGAGGCCGCCCGCGATACCGAGCTGACCGGTATCGATGGGCAGTCAACGGAGGATGTCTCCGCCGATGGGCAGGTCATCCCCGGCACGCTGCGCGACGTCGTGGATGCCGTTGATGGCCGCGATGTCACCCTCACCCTGGATTTGGATCTGCAGACTTACGTCCAGCAAAAGCTGGAAAAGGCCAAGGCCAATTCGCAGGCGGAAGGTGCCGAGGCAGTAGTGCTTGATGCCGCGACGGGCCAGGTGCTCGCCATGGCCAATACCGATACGGTGGATCCGAATAAGAATATCGAAGACCAGCTCAAAGAGGGCAAGGACTTCGAGAACCGCAGCATTTCCCACCCCTATGAGCCCGGTTCCGTTGCCAAGATAGTGACGGCGGCAGCGGCGTTGCAGGAGGGCATCACCACTCCGGATGAAGTGCACCAAGTGCCGGGCTCCATCGATATGGCTGGCGTGACCGTCAATGATGCCTGGAATCACGGCACCGAGCCGTATACCACCACCGGCATCTTTGGTAAGTCCTCCAACGTGGGTACCTTGATGATCGCGGATAAACTCGGACCGGAGAAATATGCGGAGTACCTGAAGAAGTTTGGCTTGGGCGCTAACACGGGCATTGAGCTGCCGAATGAATCCGCCGGCACAGTGCCAGATCAAGAGCAGTGGTCGGGCGGCACCTTTGCCAATCTGCCTATTGGCCAGGGCCAGGCGTGGACGACGTTGCAGATGGCGAGCGTGTACCAAGCATTGGCCAACGGCGGCGAGCGCATCGAACCGCGCATCATCGACGAGATCAAAGATCCCGATGGCGAGACGGAAAAGCTGCCCGAGCCGAAGAAGACCCAGGTAGTGGACAAGGAAACCGCTAAGACCGCGGTGGATATGTTCCGCGCCGTCTTCCAAGACGACGATGCCGGCGTGCAAAACGGCACGGCCGCGAATGCGCAATTGGATGGCTACCAGCTCTCCGGCAAGACCGGTACCGCGCAGAAGGTGGACCCGAATTCAGGGGCGTATTCTAATTCCGCGTACTGGATTACCTTCGCGGGCATTGCGCCTGCCGATGACCCACGTTTCGTCGTCGCAGTCATGCTCGATGAGCCCAAGTCCGGCGTGGAAGACAATGGCGGCGGCCAGTCCGCAGCCCCCATCTTCCGGGATATTTCTTCCTGGCTGCTCAATCGCGACAATATTCCCACCTCGACACCAGCGCCGCGGATGACCCTGCGGGAACAATAGGAGCTTGAAATGTCTGTTTCCTTAGAAAAACTTGCGCAGCTTTCGCACGGACGCGTCATCGGTGATGGCACCGTTGAGGTCAGCGCGTGCGGCTTGGATTCCGCTAGCCTTCCCGAGGGCGCGTTATTTGCGGCCCTTCCCGGCACGCGCGTGCACGGTGCGCAGTTCGTCGGGGATACCAAGGCAGGCGCGGTGCTTACCGATGCCGCCGGGCTCGACCACCTCCGTCAGGCTAACGAGGCCCGCCCGATTATCGTCGTGGACGATATCCGCGCCGTCCTAGGTCCCATCGCGGCAGAAATCTACGGACACCCCACCCGCGATCTCACGGTCTTGGGTATTACCGGCACCTCCGGCAAGACCACGACTAGTTACTTGCTGGAGGCCGGCCTCTTGCAGGCCGGGCACTCCGTCGGCCTTATCGGAACCACCGGCACCCGCATCAATCGCACGCCGGTGCCCACCTCTTTGACCACGCCGGAAGCCCCACGGCTGCAAGAGCTTTTCGCCCGCATGAAGGACGAGGGCGTGACCCACGTGGTCATGGAGGTCTCCTCCCATGCTTTGGAGCTCGGCCGCGTGCGTGGAACCAACTTTGCTGTGGCTGGGTTTAGCAACCTCAGCCAAGACCACTTGGATTTCCATCCCACGATGGAGGAGTACTTTTCGGCCAAGTCCCGGCTATTCCTAGGGGAGCAGGCCGCCCAGCGCGCGGTCATCTGTGTTGATGATGAGTGGGGCGAGCGCCTGCGGGGAAAGATAGAAGACGTCGGTTCTCCGGTTACGACGGTGGCAACGCGTACAGGCGATGCCACGATCTCCGCCCGGCAGACGGCTACCGAGGCGACCGGTGCACAGGAGGTTGACCTCAACCTAGACGGCACCGACTATTCCTTCCGGCTGCCGCTGCCCGGCGAATTCAATATCGCCAATGCTGCGCTCGCCCTAGGGATGGCTACTGCGGTGGGCGAAGACCCACAGGTCTTTTTGACCGGCGTGGAAAACGTCGCCGTTCCGGGGCGCATGGAAAGGATCGACCGCGGTCAGGACTTCGTGGCCGTGGTGGATTATGCCCACAAGCCCGCAGCCATCGCGGCGGTGCTCGATACCCTGCGCCTGCAATTGGAGGGCACTACCGGTCGCGTCGGCGTCGTCGTGGGCGCCGGCGGTGACCGCGATAGCACCAAGCGCCCGATTATGGGAGAGGCTGCGGCCACCCGGGCGGATCTTACGGTGGTGACCGATGATAACCCGCGCACCGAGGACCCAGCCGCAATCCGCGCGGCGGTCATTGAAGGCGCTCGCCAGGCCGCACCGGACGCCGATATTCGGGAGCAGGGCTCGCGCGCACGCGCCATCGATGAAGTGGTGGATTGGGCGGAGCCGGGCGATGCCATCATCGTCGTCGGCAAGGGCCATGAGGTAGGCCAGCTCGTCGGCGAGCGCACGCTGCACTTTGATGACCGAGAGGAAATGGTGCGCGCCATTGAGGAAAAGCTGGCGGGAACGGCGCATCGCGATACTCTTAGGGATACGAAGGAGTAGTAATGATTCCACTTTCTATTGGAGATATCGCCGCGATAACCGGCGGTAGCCTGGATGGCGTTGATGATCCCGATGAACGCGTGACCGGCTTCGTGGAGTTTGATTCGCGCAAGGTCACCACCGGCAGCTTGTTTGTAGCCCTGCCCGGTGCCCGCGTCGATGGCCATGATTTTGCAGAAAAAGCCATAGAGCAAGGCGCCGTGGCCGTGCTGGCCGCTCGGCCGGTGGGGGTACCGGCGATCATCGTCAAGCCCCAAGGCCGCGTGACCGGTAACGCCGCCAATGCCGATATTTATGCCAACGATGAGGATGGCTCCGCCGCCGCTGTGATTGGGGCATTATCCGATCTCGCGCGCGAGGTGACCTCCCGCCTCGCCGCGGAGCAGGGCTTGGATATCGTCGGCGTTACCGGCTCCGCGGGCAAGACCTCTACCAAGGATTTGCTGGCCACCATCTTCCGCGCCGAGGGCGAAACCGTCGCCCCGCCCGGCTCTTTCAATAACGAGGTGGGCCTTCCCTATACCGCCCTGCGCTGCGATGAGCATACGCGTTTCCTCGTGGCGGAAATGTCTGCGCGCGGGATCGGCCATATTCGCCACTTGACCGAGATCACGGCCCCGACGGTGGGCGTGGTGCTCAACGTGGGCACTGCCCACCTGGGGGAGTTTGGTTCGCGCGAAAATATCGCTCAGGCCAAGGGCGAGCTCATTGAGGCCCTGCCCGCCGCAGCAGATGGCGGGGTAGCGGTGCTGAATGCGGACGATCCCTTCGTGGCTTCTATGGCACCGCGCACGCAGGCCAAGGTGGTACTTTATTCCGCCAATCGACCGCAAGCCGCGGATGCGCAGTATTATGCCACAGACATTGAGCTTGACGATGTCGCCCGTCCGTCCTTTACCTTCCATGCCCCTGGCGTCGCGCCGATGGAGATTAAGCTGCAGGTCTTTGGAAAGCACCAGGTCTCCAACGCCCTGGCTGCGGCCGCAGCGGCCATCGAATCGGGCGTGGAACCCACGGTTGTCGCGCGTGCGCTCAGCGGACACCAGACGAGTTCGGCGCACCGTATGGACGTGCGCACCCGCCGCGATGGCGTCACCGTCATCGATGACTCCTATAATGCCAACCCGGATTCGATGCACGCGGCGATTGCCGCCTTGGCCTATACCTCCGCGGCCCGGCCCGATGCCCGCTCCATCGCGGTGCTCGGTGAGATGGGCGAGCTTGGCGGCGAGGCCGTCGAAGCCCACCGCATCCTAGGATCAGTGCTCTCGAAGTACCACGTGGATCATCTCGTCGCGGTAGGAGAAGGTGCCCATACCGTCGCCATGGTGGATGCCGCGCACGCGCACGGCATCCAGACTGAACTTTGCCCCGATATCGAGGCCGCGACCGCGGCCGTGGAAAATATCTTGCGGGTAGCCCCTGCTGGGGTGGAGGACTGGTCCGCGCGCGCGGCCAAGGACGTCGTCCTCGTGAAATCCTCGAATGCCCAGCGCCTGTGGCGCGTGGCAGAACAGCTCAATCGCCGTTAGTCCCTATCTCAAGGAGAAAGATCTCTAGCAATGACTCAGATCATTATCGCGGGCGTCGTTAGTTTCCTCGTCGCGATTTTTACCACCCCAGTTTTGGTTCGGTATTTTTCTGGCGTCGGAAAAGGCCAAGAAATCCGCGAAGACGGCCCGCAGCTCCACCTGCGCAAGCGGGGCACCCCGACGATGGGCGGACTGGCGATCCTGCTGGCCATCACCGTGGCCTACCTCATCGTGGGAATCTATGCCCGCGCGACAGGCAACGGTGGATTTAGCCCCTCTGGGCTATTGGTCTACTTCTTGACCATGGGACTCGGCGGACTAGGTTTTGCCGATGACTTCATCAAGCTGTTTAAAAAGCGCAACCTCGGTCTTAATAAAACAGCCAAGCTGGTAGGCCAACTGGCCATCGCGCTCATCTTCGGCATCCTCGCCCTACAATTCCCGGATGCCAATGGGCTGACCCCCGCCTCGACTAACCTGTCCTTCGTCCGCGATTTCGACACCTTCGATATCGCCGTCGGCGGCGCCGTTATTGGCACGATCATCTTCTTGGTCTTTTTGTACCTGCTCATCGCCGCGTGGTCGAATGCGGTCAACCTGACCGATGGCCTCGACGGTCTGGCGGCAGGTACCACGGCCATGGTGATGGGCGCCTATACGCTTATTAGCTTCTGGCAGTTCCGCAACTCGTGCTCGATTGCCCCGGCCGCCGGCTGCTACGAGGTCCGCGATCCCTTGGATCTTGCGGTTCTCGCCGCCGCGGGCCTGGGCGGCTGCCTCGGCTTCCTGTGGTGGAATGCCGCACCGGCGAAGATCTTCATGGGCGATACCGGTTCGCTCGCGCTCGGTGGCCTCGTCGCCGGCCTGTCTGTGACCACCCGCACCGAGCTGCTGATGATCGTCATCGGCGCCATCTTTGTTATCGAGACGGTCTCCGTAGTCATCCAGATCGTGGTCTTCCGCACGACGGGCAAGCGCTTTTTCCGCATGGCTCCCATTCACCACCACTTTGAAAACGGCGGCTGGGCCGAAACCGCGGTTGTCACCCGTTTCTGGCTGCTTAGCGCGATGGCCGCAATGGCGGGCATCTGCATCTTCTACGGCGATTGGCTCTCTGCAGTGAGCTTTGGAAACCTGCAATAAATCTTTGCCACTAGATATTTAAGGATTGAGGCACTCATCATGGCTGAGCTACCACCTTTTCTGCGCGGGCGCGTCCTTGTAGCAGGAGCCGGCGTTTCTGGCCGCGGGTGCGTGGCGATGCTCGCGCGCCTCGGCGTAGACACCACCGTCGCCGATTCCAACGCAGCGGCCCTATCGACCTTGGAGGAAGAGTTCGGCGTAGCGACGGTATCAACCGACGCTCCAGCACCGGGTGAGTATGACCTGGTGGTGACCTCGCCGGGGTGGCGGCCCGATTCCGCCCTCTTAGACTCCTTCCAGGCCGCCGGCGTGGAGGTCATTGGCGATGTCGAGTTGGCCTACCGCCTCGACCGCGCCGAGGTTTTCGGCCCGAAGCGCACCTGGCTTGTCGTCACTGGCACGAATGGAAAGACCACCACCACGGGGATGCTGACCAAGATTATGCAGGCCGATACCGCCCGCAGCGGGCTGCGCGCCCAAGCCGTGGGCAATATTGGGGTCTCCCTTTTTGATGCCCTGACCGCCACCCCGCGGGTTGACGTGCTGTGCGCCGAGCTTTCGTCCTTCCAATTGCACTGGTCCAGCGAGCTACGCCCCGATGTTGGTGTCTTACTCAACGTGGCCGAAGACCACCTGGATTGGCACGGTTCCTTCGAGGCTTATGCCTGTGCCAAGGCCAAGGCCCTGCACGGCACCCGCGCCGTGGTGGGCAAGGACGATGCCGCGGCGGGCCGCTACGCCAAAGGAATCGACGGCGTATACGGCTTTACCGCCGGCGAACCGGCCGCAGGCGAGGTAGGGGTGAGCGCCGGGCGCTTGGTCTCCAGGCTGGACGGCGAGGACGCCATTGATCTCGCCTCCGCCGAGGGAATCGAGCCGGCCGGCCTTGCGGGAGTCCTCGACGCGGCGGCGGCCGCGAGCGTGGCGCGGTTGGCGGGCGCCAGCTCCGCCGCCATACAGGAAGGCCTGGCCGCCTATGCGGTGGCCGGCCACCGCGGCGCCGTGGTGCACGAGCACGACGGGATTTCTTATATCGATAATTCCAAGGCCACCAACCCACACGCGGCCGATGCCGCCCTAGAGGGATTCGACTCCGTTGTCTGGGTCGCCGGCGGGCAGCTCAAGGGCGCGGACGTGGATGAGCTCATCGCCACCCACGCCGCACGGTTGAAGGCGGCGGTACTGGTGGGCATCGATAAGAGCATCATCGCGGAAGCACTGGCGCGCCGCGCCCCGCAAACCCCGGTTGAGCTCATCGAGGACACCGACCCACAGGCGGCGATGAACGCGGCCGTGCGGACCGCCGCGCAACACGCCGAGGCCGGCGATACCGTCCTCTTGGCGCCGGCTGCGGCATCGTTGGATATGTACACCGGAATGGCCCAACGCGGCGACGTTTTTGCCGCAGCGGCGCGGAATATCGCCCGCGCTGATTAGACCTTTTTAAAAATTAGGAGACTTCATGACGGCCACCTCCCCGCAGCGCCCCCGCGCAAAGAGCATGCGCGAACGCATTAATGACGTGCGCGAACAAGCCCGCCAGCAGGCCGGGCTGGATTATCAGCTGCTGCGCCTGATTATCTTCTCGCTCATCGGCATTGGCGTGGTCATGGTCTTTTCCTCGTCCATGGCCACGTCGCTGACAGAAGATGGCGGCGTGTGGAACCAAGCGCTGCGGCAAACTGCCATGGTCATCATCGGCTTGGGCGCGTTCTGGCTCGGCCTGAAGGTGTCCCCGCAGACGCTGCGCAAATTCATCCCGTGGCTTTTGGCCCTTTCCATCTTGTTGCTGATCGCGGTGCTCATCCCGGGCGTTGGTACCGGCCGCGAGGAGGTGGGTTCCCAGTCGTGGATCTACGTCGGTCCGATTTCCCTGCAGCCGTCCGAGCTCGCGCGCATCACGGTGGGCATGTTCGGTGCCTCGGTCTTGGCGGATAAGGAACATCATTCCCTCAAGCTCTCGGACCCGTTCATGATGTACTCGCTCATCGCTGGTTTAATGTTCCTGCTCATCGTGGGGCAGGGCGACTTGGGCATGGCCTTGTCCTTTGCCCTGGTTGTGGTCTTCACGCTCTTTTTCGCCGGCGTGAACCGGCGCGTGCCCATCATCATCGGCATCCTGTGTGCGCTGGGCTTGGTCGCCGTCTTCCTCATCGGCGGCTTCCGCTCCCACCGTTTCCACACCTATTTCGATGCCCTCTTTGGCAATATTTCCGATACCCAGGGTACGGGCTTTCAGTCTTACCAGGGCTTTCTTTCGCTTGCCGATGGCGGCTTCTGGGGCGTCGGCCTCGGCCAATCGCGCGCCAAGTGGTTCTACCTGCCAGAAGCCAAGAACGACTTCATCTTCGCCATCGTGGGCGAGGAGCTCGGCCTGTGGGGCGGCGCGCTGGTGATCTTCCTCTTCGCTGCCTTGGGTTATGTGGGGCTGCGCACGGCGACCCGCGCGCAGAATCAGTATCAATCCCTGCTGGCTGCGACGCTGACTATCGGCGTGGTGACCCAGGCGTTTATCAATATCGCCTATGTCGTGGGCCTGCTGCCGGTGACCGGTATCCAGCTGCCGATGATTTCCGCGGGTGGTACGGCCGCGATTATTACGATTGGCTCGATGGGCATTTTGTGCAACGTCGCGCGCCACGAGCCGATGCAGATTTCTGCCATGCAAAACTTTGGGCGCCCGCTGTTTGATCGCCTCTTTTTCATCGGTGAGCCGCAGCCGCCGACGGCGAGGAAGCAGAAAAAGCGGGGCCGGCACGCCCAACCGCAGGAGACCCGTCCGCGGGTGCGCGACGAGCGCTACGGCCGGCCGGTGACCGGAAGTGGGCGGAGGTATCCGCGCGCCGAGCACCGCCCGAGGCGGTAGGCGCTGGTAGCCTTTAGGCTATGAATTCCACGCCATTTTCCGTCGTCCTTGCAGGTGGCGGCACTGCAGGACATATTGAGCCCGCACTTGCCGTCGGTGAAGCTTTACGCGAGCGCTACGGCGCTCGGATTACCGCATTAGGGACCGAAAAGGGGCTGGAAAGCGATATTATTCCCGCCCGCGGCGTGGACCTGCGCCTGATTACCCCCGTGCCGATTCCCCGCAAGGTGAGCACCAACCTGGCCAAGCTGCCCGTCAAGCTCGCACGCTCTGTCCGCCAGGCGCGGAAGGTCTTAAAGGATGCGGAGGCCGATGTCGTATTCGGTACTGGCGGTTACGTCTCTGGGCCCGCCTATATCGCGGCGAAGACCTTAGGCATTCCCTTTTACGTCCTTGAGACCAATGCCCTGGCGGGCATGGCCAATAAGCTGGGCGTCAAGCTCGGCGGCATTGGGCTCAACGCCCACGCCAATTCCGGCATGGAGGGCGAGGTCATCGGCATCCCAGTGCGCCCAAGCCTGGCCGCGGCTGCCGCGGATAAGGACGGCAATACCGCCGCGGATGCCCGCACGAAGTGGGATTTGGCGCAGCTGCCCACCATCCTCATTACCGGCGGCTCTCAGGGCGCAGCCAGCATCAACGGCGCTGTGGCGGGCGCAGCGGAGGACCTCACCAAGGACTTCCAGCTCCTGCACGCCTATGGAAAGAAAAACGATCCGCCTAAACCGTACCCGAACTATGCTGCGCTGCCGTATATCGATGACATGGCCGGCGCGCTGGCCGCAGCGGACCTTGTGGTGTGCCGTTCGGGTGCGATGACGGTGGC
The DNA here is from genome assembly GCF_046718165.1 of Corynebacterium tuingiense. Classification (NCBI taxonomy): domain Bacteria; kingdom Bacillati; phylum Actinomycetota; class Actinomycetes; order Mycobacteriales; family Corynebacteriaceae; genus Corynebacterium; species Corynebacterium tuingiense. The sequence goes on along the minus strand of NZ_CP177101.1, from coordinate 1,647,730 downwards.
TGAGGTTACCGCCGCGGGCCTTCCCGCCATCTACATCCCGCTGCCGCACGGCAATGGAGAGCAAGCCTTGAATTCGCGCGAAATGGTAGAGGCCGGCGCTGCGGTGCAGATTCCCGATGCCGAGTTGGGGTCCGAGCGCCTTATCGAAGAGGTCCGCGCCATCCTCGATACCCCAGAGCGCCTGGAATCCATGTCGCGGGCCGCAGACCAGTCCACGGCGGGGGATGCGGCGCATATCATCGCTGACCGCATCGCCACCCGCGTGCAGGACGCAGAACTGCAGGTAGGAAAGAAGGACAAGTAAATGACCGATCCCGCACAGTACGATCTTAGCCGCGTCCACCTCATCGGCATCGGCGGCTCCGGAATGTCGGGGCTTGCCCGCATCTTGGCCGCTCGCGGCGCCGTCGTTACTGGCTCCGACGTGAAGGACTCCACCCCGGTGGAGGTATTGCGCTCCATGGGCGCCAAGGTAGCCATCGGCCACGCTGCGGAAAACCTCAAGCTTTCCGGCGAGCTGCCCACCACCGTCGTGACCTCCTTTGCGGCGATTCCGCAGGATAACCCGGAGCTCGTCGCCGCGCGGGAGAATAATATTCCGCTCATACGGCGCTCGGATCTGCTCGCCGCGCTGATGGAGGGACATACTCAGGTGCTGCTGGCGGGCACGCACGGCAAGACCTCGACGACCTCAATGGCCGTGAGCGCCATGCAGCACGCGGGGCTGGATCCCTCCTTTGCCATCGGTGGCCAGCTCAACCGCGCTGGTACCAATGCACACGGTGGCACCGGCGAGGCCTTTGTTGCCGAGGCCGATGAATCCGATGCCTCGCTCTTGCGCTATAGCCCCGATATCGCCGTTATCACAAACGCGGAGCCGGACCACCTTGACTATTTCCATTCCGCGGACGCCTATTTCAAGGTCTTTGCGGACTTCGCGGACTTGGTCACCCCGGATACCGGTTACCTCGTCGTGTGCGCGGAGGACGAGCATGCCGCCGAGATCGGTGAGCAGGCACTTAGCCGCGGCATCAACGTCATCGGCTATGGCGGCGCGGAGAAAGCGCGTACCACCTCCGTGCCGCTTGCCGCAACGCTGACCGCAGAAGAGACCACTGCCGCCGGCATGGCGTGTACCGTGCAGCTTTCCCTGCCCGGCGTGGAGGAATCCGTGAGCTACCAGCTGCAGATCCCCGGCCACCACATGGTCCTCAACTCCATGGCTGCGCTTATCGCCGGCGTGTTATCGGGCGGCGACCCCAGCACCATTGCGGAGGGGCTCGCGGATTTCAGTGGCGTGCGCCGTCGCTTTGAGTACCGGGGCAGCGTGGACTGGCAGGGCGGTAGCGTCCGCGTCTTCGACGATTATGCCCACCATCCCACCGAGGTTGCCGCGGTGCTGCGGGCCGCGCGCGCCAAGGTCGCTGCCGAAGGCAATGGCGGGCGCGTCATCGCCTGCTTCCAGCCGCACCTGTACTCGCGCACCATGGAATTCGACGCCGAGTTCGCGCGGGCGCTTGCGCTTGCCGATGCCGCCGTTGTACTCGACATCTACGGCGCCCGCGAGCAACCCGTGGAAGGTATTACCTCCCGCATCATCACCAATAAGATGCCGGAAGAGATGGAGGTTATCTTTGAGCCAGACTTTTCCGCAGCGGCCAAGGACGTGGTCTCCATCGCACAGCCGGGCGATATCATCTTGACCATTGGCGCCGGTTCCATCACCCTAGTGGCCGCGGAAATCCTCGATGAATTGCGGGCCCACTAGTGCGGGTGTCGAAGAAGCTCATTTTCAGCATCATTGGCGGCCTGCTCGCCCTCGTGCTGCTGGTGGGCATTGTTGTGTGGGCGGTGCCCATTTTTAAGGTAAAAAACTTTGAGGTGGAAGGCGTGCACCAGCTTGATGCCGCCCAGGTACAGGAGGCCGCAGGCGTGCCCGAGGGCGAAAACCTCTTGCGGGTGGACGCGCACGAGGCCGCTAGCGGCGTTGCGAGCCTGGACTGGGCGGATTCGGTGACGGTTTCGCGCGACCTGCCATCGACCTTGACCATTTCCGTCACGGAGCACAAGCCCGTCGCCTTCGTGAAGCGAGATGACACCACCTACCTCATCGATGACAAGGGCGAGGAATTTACCTCCGCCGAGCCGCCCGAAGGCGCGGTGGAGCTTACCGGGGACATCGACAGTGGCTCTACCGAGGCCCAAGACGCGGTATCTGCCATTGCCGCGCTTTCCGATGACGTGCGCCACCAAGTTGCCACCCTCGAAGTCACCGATTCTTATTCCTTGCAGTTCACCACCAAGGATGATCGCCGCATCTTCTGGGGAGCCAGCGATAAAAATAACGATGATAAGGCCCGCGCCTTCGCCACCGTGCTGAAGATGGAGGGGCAAGAATGGAATATTTCTAACCCCGAACTGGTCACTACCCGCGGATAGGGTAGATACCTCGGTGGAGGCCTCGATAGACCCGAAAAATTCCCTGCGCGCCGCGCCCCAAGCGTATGCGCTGCAGGGTCGTTTATTTTCTCTTTTAGGTGGTGTCAATGGTGCGGAAGTGGCGGACAAAACCGCAGGCCAGCAACCCTAAAGTGGTACTTGAGAGTCCCGACACGCGTAAAATGAGCATGAAAATTACAGGTGTGTCGTTAAAGATGGAGGGGAACGCGATTCACGCTCGTGAAGCGCATACAATCCTCGTTTAATGCACGTGCAGACTTAAAGTAGCGAAAGGTGAGACCTGCTCACATGATCTCTTCCAACAACAATCTCGCGGATATCAAGGTCGTCGGCGTCGGCGGTGGCGGCGTCAACGCCGTGAACCGCATGATCGAAGAAGGCCTGAAGGGCGTCCAATTCGTCGCCATAAACACCGACTCCCAGGCGCTGATTTTCTCCGATGCCGATACCAAGCTCGACATCGGCCGCGAGGCCACCCGCGGATTGGGCGCAGGTGCTAACCCTGAGGTGGGCAAGACCTCCGCGGAAGACCACAAGTCCGAAATCGAGGACGCCCTGCAGGGCTCCGATATGGTCTTCGTTACTGCCGGCGAGGGCGGCGGCACCGGTACAGGTGCCGCACCCGTAGTCGCTTCCATCGCGAAGAAGATGGGCGCGCTGACAGTGGGCGTTGTCACCCGCCCCTTCAAGTTCGAGGGCGCGCGCCGTACCCGCCAGGCCATGGCCGGCATCGAGGAGCTGCGCGAGGTTTGCGATACCCTCATCGTTATTCCAAATGACCGCCTGATGCAGCTCGGTGGGGAAGAGCTTTCCATCGTGGAAGCCTTCCGCGCGGCCGATGAGGTTCTGCACAATGGTGTCCAGGGTATTACCAACCTGATCACCATCCCGGGCATGATCAACGTCGACTTTGCTGACGTTCGCTCCGTCATGTCTGATGCCGGCTCCGCCCTGATGGGCATCGGCTCCGCACGGGGCGATAACCGCGCCATGACCGCCGCCGAGCAGGCCATCAATTCGCCGCTATTGGAATCCACGATGGAAGGCGCCAAGGGCGTACTGCTGTCCATCGCCGGCGGCTCTGACCTGGGCCTGCACGAGGTTAACTCCGCGGCCTCCATGGTCGAAGAGCGTGCCGATGAAGACGTCAACCTCATCTTCGGCACCATCATCGATGACACCTTGGGCGATGAAATCCGCATCACCATAATCGCCACCGGTTTCGATGCCGAGGCCAATGCCGCCCAGGCAGCATCGGGTAAGCGCGCCTCCGAGCAGCGCAAGCCCGGCTCGCTCTTTGATAACCGCGACCGCGAGTCCGGCAACTCCGCCACCCCGGCGCCTGCCCAACCCGCCGCCGATGACTACGCACCGCGCCACTCCTATGAGCCGCGCGCCGGCCAGGACCGTGGCGTAGAAGAACGCCGCGCTGATGAGCGCCGCGTGGACGATCGCCGCTACGACGACCGTCGCGTGGAAGAACGCCGCCCCGAGGAGCGCCGCAGTGAGTCTGGCGGCCTGTTCACCAACTCCGATCGCTTCCGCGAGGAGCGTCGCGAAGACTACCGCCTGTCCCGGCCAAGCCAGCGCCGCGATGATGATGGCGACGACGATCTCGATGTGCCGTCCTTCATGCGCTAAGCGCAAACCGCTACGCTGGTGTGCATGCCAGTAAACGAGGAACATCGCACCAGCCGCCCCGTCCGCATGGTTTTTACCAGCCGTGCAGGCGGGGCGTCTGCATATCCCTATGAGTCTTTTAATCTTGGCGGCCACGTCGGCGACGATCCCGCCAACGTGGCGGCCAACCGCGAGCGCCTCTTGCGCGTTACCGGGCTCGAGAACATCGTGTGGATGGAACAGCTGCACACCAATACGGTCACCGTCATCGATGGCCCGCAAGAGTCCCCGGTGCCAGCAACGGATGCGATTGTCACCACGCAGCGCCGGCTCGGCCTTGGCGTCCTTGTTGCGGATTGCACGCCCGTGCTGCTTGTCGATGTCCCCGCCGGCGTCATCGCCGCCGTCCACGCCGGCCGGCTCGGCGCCCGCAACGGCATCGTGGTCAATACCGTGCGCGAGATGCAGAAACTTGGTGCCCAACCGGAGCGAATCCAAGTGGTCATGGGCCCTGCCGCATCCGGGAAAAACTACGAGGTGCCAGAAGATATGGCCAACGATGTCGAACGGCGCCTTCCCGGTTCGAAATGTAGGACCAAAAAGGGGACGTGGGGCATCGACGTGCGCGCGGGGCTTATCCGTCAATTGATGGGCCTGGGTATTACTAATATCGATTCGGATCCGCGCTGCACCATTGAGGACACGGATTTCTTTTCTTATCGCCGCGAAGGAACCACTGGCCGCCAGGCCGGTGTGATTTGGTTGGAGGCTAATCATGAGTAACCGGAAACAAGAACTGGCAGATAATCTCGCCGCAACGAGGGAACACATCAGCGCCATTGCAGCTGAGCATGACCGACCGGCACCGCAGCTATTGGTCGTGACCAAGTTCCATCCCGCAGAGGATATTGCCCTTCTAGCGGAGCTCGGGGTAGAGGACGTGGCGGAAAACCGCGAGCAAGAAGCCCGGGCAAAGGCGCAGGAGCTAGACCAGCTGCGTTTTCACATGATTGGCCAGATTCAAACCAAGAAGGCCAACCACGTCGCGCGGTGGGCCGCCAGCGTGCATTCTGTGGATTCGGTGAAGCTGGCCAAGGCACTGGACCGCGGCGTGGGCCTCGCGCACGAGCGCGGTGAGCGAGACACTAACCTTCCGGTATTTATTCAGGTCTCCGCCGATGGCGATACCTCGCGCGGGGGAGTAATCCGCGAGGAACTGGATGAGGTGATCGAGGCGGTCGAGGGGGCGGATCACCTAGAATTCGCCGGGCTCATGGTGGTTCCTCCCCTTGATGCCGATGCGCTGGAGGTATTTACTACAGTGCGCGCAGACGTGGATCGCCTCTCCGAACGCCTTGGCCGGCAGCTCAAACTCTCGGCCGGGATGAGCGCGGATATGGATGCGGCGATTGCTGCGGGCACCGATATTGTGCGTGTCGGAACCAGCATCATGGGAAAGCGCCCAGTAGGTTAAAAATATCGCAAAAGCGCATTTCACAGCGTAAATCACATGAGTCACATCATTCACATTTACGCGCTTGAACTTGAACAAATTTAGGTCAGAGGGAGACCCAAAAATGTCATTCATTGATAGGACGAAGAATTTCTTCGGGCTTGGTCCGATGGATTTCGAAGAAGACGACGCCTACTACAACGACGAGCCGCGTTACGCGGGCAACGGAGCGGCCACTTCTGCGGCCTACGCCCCGCGCCGCGCCCCGCAGGCCTATGAGTCGAATCCGGCGCCGGCGCCCGTCGAGGAAAAGTTCGTCCCGACTATCGTGGCAATTTCCCTGACCTCGTTCAACGATGCCGCCAAGGTGGGCGAGCCCTTCCGCGATGGCGATGCAGTGGTCTTTGAACTTACCGATGCCGAGCGCGGCACCGCTAAGCGCTTCATCGACTTCGCAGCCGGCCTCTGCTTCGGCTTGGAAGGCCGCATGCTCAACCTGTCGAAGGGCATGGACACCCAGCGCAAGGTATTCGCCGTCGTGCCGAAATCCGCCGATATCGCTAAACCTGAACTGGAGCGCGCCGCCGGTCTGCGCTAGGAGCGCGGGCTAGGCACGACGACGCACATCCCATTAACCCCCGTACGGCGCGCAATGCGCATGTGCGGGGGACTATTCGATAGGCTGAGTAATCGTGACTGACATTGGAATTATCCTCATCTTTCTGGTGAGGGTTTATACATGGGTACTGATCGCCCGGATTATTATCGAGATGATCCAATCCTTCTCGCGGCAATTCAATCCCCCGCGCTGGTTCATGATCATCGCTGAACCCCTTTTCGCCATCACGGACCCACCGGTCAAAGCGCTGCGCCGGGTTATTCCTCCGCTGCAGATGGGTGGAATCGCGCTGGACGTTTCCGTCTTGGTGCTATTTTTTATCCTCTCGTTCCTGACAATTTTCCTGCAGGCCATTTTCTTGTAGGACAACCCCGCATCACCCCGTAACCTGTGGTAGACATTGAGAGTCAGCGTTACGTCCATTATTGTGGACTTTCGGTTACAATAAAATGCGATAACCCGTATTATGAACCACATATAACTTTGTGGGGAAGGTTTAGATAAACTGGAACCGCAGCTCCTAAGGCCCTGGAACCTCCGGGGTTGTATCAACTCGAAGGGGAAGACAAGTCATGCCACTGTCACCAGCTGATGTACACAACGTCGCGTTCAGCAAGCCGCCGATTGGCAAGCGTGGCTACAACGAGGATGAGGTAGATCAGTTCCTCGACCTCGTTGAGGATGCCCTTGCCCAATTGCAGGATGAAAATGAAGACCTGCAGGCGCAGGTGAGCGATCTTAGCTCCGGGGCCAAGGCCGGCGGAGCAGGGGCTGGTGCCGCAGCCGCCGCAACCTCTGGCGCAGATGAAGAAGCTCTGCGTAAGGAGATTGAGGCCAAGCTGCGCGCTGAGTATGAAACCAAGTTGGCAGATTCCAAGTCCGAGGTCTCTCGCGCCAAGGAAGAAACCAAGAAAGCCCAGGAGCAGGTCAAGGCCGCCCAGGCCGAGGCCGCAAAGGCCAAGGAGAGCGGTGCCGATGCCCCGGCAGCTGGCGCCACCGCCGCCGCTAATACCGCCGAGCTCAAGGCGGCTCGCGATGAGGCTGCGAAGGCTAAGAAGGAAGCCGAGGAGGCTCGCACCGAGGCCAAGCAGGCCAAGAAGGAGCTGGAGTCTTCCCAGCGCGAGAACGAGAGCCTGAAGAAGTCCGCTTCCGCCGCTGGCTCCTCGAACTCGGCTGCCTCCAACGCCGCAGCGGCCGCTGCAGGTGCTGGTGTAGCACAGGGCGCAGACGGCCTGGCTACCCCTGATACGCACATGCAGGCAGCCCGCGTGCTGGGCTTGGCCCAGGAGATGGCGGACCGCCTGACCTCTGAGGCTCGCGCCGAGTCTGAGTCCATGCTGTCTGAGGCCCGCACGGCTGCAGAAAAGCAGCTTTCCGATGCTGACTCTCGTTCCAAGGCACAGCTTGCCGAGGCGCAGAAGAAGTACGACACTCAGGTGCAGGACGCAGAAACCCGCTCCAAGAAGCTGGTTTCGGAGGCAGAGTCCAAGGCTCAGCAGACCGAGTCCGATGCTTCCTCCCGTGCCGAGGCCCAGATTCGCCAGGCAGAGGAGAAGGCCGCATCGCTGCAGGCCGATGCCGAGAAGAAGCACACTGAAGTGATGAACACGGTCAAGCAGCAGCAGACCGCTTTGGAGGCACGCATTTCCGAGCTGCGCACCTTCGAGCGCGAGTACCGCACCCGCTTGAAGACCCTCCTCGAGTCCCAGCTGGAAGAGCTCGAGACCCGCGGAACCGCCGCACCAAATGGCGATGCCGGCAAGAACTAAGAAAGCTGGTTGGCAGTAACTAAGCCAAATTAGTTACCCGTAGCGCCCACGCCTCTAGGGGAGTGGGCGCTATTATGGTTTTATCCCCGCTATGATTGTTCCCATCGCTTCTTTTTAATCCCTGAGAGGAACTGCCATGCTCGTTGCCGCCCTCGTCCTTGCCCTTGTGGCCTTCGTGGCTTTGGTGACGTATGTCTTAAATACCGCCGACTGGGCGTTGTACCTCGTCTTTATCGCAGCGGGTTCCGGCATCGTTTTGTTTATCATCGACTGGGCGCGCAAGCACCGCGCGGATAATAGCGCCCTTGACGAAGACCTGTCCCATGGATGGAAGCAGAACTAGGGCCCCTTCGTCGCTCACATCCGTCTCTGCCCGCTCAGTTTCGGTGTGGTTTGGTTGATGCGGTCAAAGTGAGCGGCCAGAAAGAATCTCCACGCAATTACGGCATGCCAAAGTAGGCGCACGCCTGCGCCTCAACTGACTGGGGTCCGAGCCTCAGTAGCAATTGCGTCACCAGCAACCTCTGCGGTTTATGGGATTGCGGTTTTCTCGGATCGGTCGTCGAATCCCCAAATGGACCCCCAAACGGATCCTCAGGCGGACTCCCAGGCGGACCCCAGCCGGGAGTTCGTGACGAGCTCTCAGATGCTCCTGCCTAATCCGGAGGTTCCCACCGGATGGTCCCATTCCTGCGGACCAGGTGTCCGCGCAGTGGTGGGGCATTGGGGTCATCGTCGTTGACCCCGTTGTGGTAGGCGCAGGCTGTGGATAAGTTACCTATGTTGGTCAATCCACCGTGCAACCACGGTTCCAAATGATGGATTTGGCATTCGTCTGCGGGCTTACTGCACCGCGGCCACGGGCAAATGGGATTCTCTGCTGCGGCCATAAGGCGTTGTTTCGCATTGGCAAAGCGCTCCGTGCGGTACAGATTGACCGCTCCCTCAAAGGGGCTAATGAGGTTAATGAGCCCTCTTTCCTTGAGGGCGCGCTCTAGGTACTCGGTGCCAGTAAGAGTTGCGCCGTTGGTCATCTGCAGCTGGATTTCTTCGCCATCGCCATTGATGATGCGTACGTAGTCATCCAGGTTGACCAGGACATTGGTCATGACCGTGGTTCTAACGGCGGTGCCGCCGCCGAAGAATGTCTGTTCCACCGCCTCCAGCGGCTCTTTTCCGCTCTCCTTTAGCGCGGCATGAAGGTCTGCAATGAGCGAGGACCGCGCATCGATGGCCAGCGTCCACGGCGCATTCTTGCGGCGAATGATGCGCACCCCAGGCTTAACTCTTTTCTTTTTCGCAGGTAGCTTGGATTTTGCCAGCTTTTCTAAGTCCCCAGTGCTGGCATTGGTGGTGCAGAGCTGCTCGCGGAGAAGCCAGGCATCGAAAAGCGTGGGCATCTTGCGGGCGTACTTTTCTATGATGGACAACGCCACAATGGAATGACCGTTGCGGCGGGCACCTTCCATGGCGCGCCGGCGCCGACCGGTGAATTTTGTATTCCCGCAATAAGCCTCTTTGAGCAGGATAAGTTCCCGTGCCGTGTGTTCTGTTGCGCCGTGCGCCCGAAGATCGTCCTCAGACATGCCAGCGCACCCGGCGACGATATCCATCCCCGGGGCCATAGCTGCTAAGTAATTCTCGAGCGCGTTCATGCTTCATAATCTATGGCTGCACGCAACCGCGTACAACAGTAAATTTTCTACCTGTGGATAACTTTTGTGCACAGCGTTCTTGTGGCGCTATACTGGCGGGCACATGCGATGATCCGGCCATCACCGGGGGAGCAATTCAGAAGAACGGCCAGAAGGCTCAGTAGAACTGAACGGGTGGGACCGTTATCTCCTTCACCGAAACGAAGCGGAGCTTTTTAGCTCAAGCAGGGTGGTACCGCGAGCCATTGGCCCGTCCCTGCACCAAGTTATAGCTTGAAGGAAGATAGTGGTGAAAAAGATTTACCCCAAGGTCGATATGACCGGCGGCTCGAGCCGGTTCCCGGACATGGAAGAAGAAGTCCAGAAGTATTGGAAGCAGGACGATACGTTCCAGGCTTCTTTGGAAAAGACCAAGGACTGCCCCGAATACATCTTTTATGATGGCCCTCCCTTTGCCAATGGCCTGCCTCACTATGGCCACCTGCTGACCGGTTACGTTAAGGACATCGTGCCGCGCTACCGCACGATGGCCGGAAATTACGTCCCCCGCGTCTTTGGCTGGGATACCCACGGCCTGCCAGCGGAGCTGGAGGCGGAAAAGCAGCTCGGGATCACCGATAAAGCCCAGATCGAGGACATGGGCCTGGACAAGTTCAACGAGTACTGCGCAAAGTCGGTGCTGGAATACACCGATGAGTGGGAAGATTACGTCAACCGCCAGGCCCGCTGGGTGGACTTTGACAATGGCTACAAGACCATGGATATCAACTTCATGGAATCGGTCATGTGGGCGTTCAAGGAGCTCTATGACAAGGGCCTGATCTACAAGGGTTTCCGCGTGCTGCCTTACTCCTGGGCGGAGCATACCTCCCTGTCCAACCAGGAAACGCGCTTGGATGATTCCTATAAGATGCGCCAGGATCCCACTTTGACGGTGACCTTCCCGGTCGCAGGCGCTCGCGAGGGCACCGCGGCGGAAAAGACGTTGGCGGATTACCCCGCGCTTGCCGATGCCTCCTTCCTCGCCTGGACCACCACCCCCTGGACCTTGCCGTCCAACGAGGCGCTGGCGGTTCACCCGGAGGTCTCTTACGCACTGTTTAAGGCCACCGACGGCGAGTTCGCCGGCCGCACGTTCATCATGGCCGAAAACCTGCTGGGCACCCTGGAAAAGGAACTAGGTGAGGCCGAGGTGCTAGACACCTTCACTGGCGCGCAGCTCGAGGGCTTTAAGTATGAGCCGATCTTCGGCTTCTTCCCAGACTTGCGTAATGCCTACCAGGTGCTATTGGCAGACTACGTCACCACCGAAGACGGTACGGGTGTTGTCCACCAGTCACCTGCCTTTGGTGAAGACGATATGAATACCACCAACGAGTATGACATCGAGTTGGTGGTCCCGGTGGATGAGGACGGTAAGTTCACCTCCCAGGTCCCGCCGTACGAGGGCCAGCTGGTCTTCGATGCGAATAAATCCATCATCAAGGATCTCAAGGCCGCTGGGCGAGTGGTGCGCCACGTGACCATCGAGCACTCCTACCCACACTCTTGGCGCTCGGGCGAGCCGCTTATCTACATGGCGCTGCCCGCTTGGTTTGTGAAGGTCACCGAATTCCGTGATCGCATGGTGGAGCTCAACCACAACGAGATCGAGTGGTTGCCAGGGCACATCCGCGATGGCCAATTTGGCAAGTGGCTGGAAGGTGCCCGCGACTGGAATATCTCGCGCACCCGCTACTGGGGCGCGCCCATCCCGGTGTGGATGTCCGATAATGACGAGTACCCGCGCATGGACGTCTACGGCTCTTTGGATGAGCTGGAGAGGGACTTCGGCAAGCGCCCGGAGTCGCTGCACCGCCCGCACATCGATGAGCTGACCCGCCCCAACCCGGACGATCCCACCGGTAAGTCCACCATGCGCCGCGTGCCGGACGTGCTGGACTGCTGGTTCGAATCCGGTTCCATGCCGTTTGCGCAAAAGCACTACCCGTTTGAAAACAAGGAGTGGTTTGAAACTCACTCGCCGGCGGACTTCATCGTGGAGTACTCCGGGCAAACCCGCGGCTGGTTCTACCTGCTGCACGTGCTGTCCACCGCGCTCTTTGACCGCCCAGCGTTCAAGAAGGTCGTGGCCCACGGTATCGTCTTGGGCAACGACGGGCTTAAGATGTCCAAGTCCAAGGGTAACTACCCGGACGTCAACGAGGTCTTTGACCGCGACGGTTCCGATGCCATGCGCTGGTTCCTGATGTCCTCGCCCATTCTGCGCGGCGGCAACCTCATCGTCACCGAGCAGGGCATCCGCGAAGGCGTGCGCCAGGCGCTGCTCCCCATCTGGAATGCGTACACCTTCCTGCAGCTCTACGCCGAGCAGGACGCCAAGTTCGATACGAGTTCCACGCACGTGCTCGACCGCTACATCCTGGCTAAGACCCACGACCTTGTGGCGAATGTCGATGCCGCTCTGGCGGGGACCGATATCGCCACCGCTACCGAAGAGGTTCGCCTTTTCGCCGATGTGCTGACCAACTGGTACGTCCGTCGCTCCCGCGATCGCTTCTGGGGTGGCGAGGACTCCAACCCAGAGGCCTTCAACACCCTCTACACCGTTTTGGAGACCACTACGCGCGTGGTTGCCCCGCTGTTGCCGCACGTCGCCGAGGTCATCTACCGCGGCCTGACCGGTGAGCGCTCTGTGCACTTGGCGGACTTCCCGAAGGCCGAGGACTACCCCGCGGATGCGGACCTGGTGTCTGCCATGGACGCCACCCGCGCGGTGGCATCGGCTGCGTCCTCGGTGCGCAAGGCCAATAAGCTGCGCAACCGCCTGCCGCTGCCAAAGCTCACCGTGGCCTTCGCGGGCTCGCAGAGCCTGGCGGACTTCGCCGATATTATCCGCGACGAGGTCAACGTCAAAGAGGTTGAGCTTACTGATGATGTCGATTCCGTCGGCACCTTCCAGGTGGTCTGCAACGCCAAGGTTGCCGGCCCGCGCTTGGGCAAGGATGTCCAGCGCGCCATCAAGAACCTCAAGGCGGGCAACTACGAGCGCCGCGGCGATGAGGTCGTGGTAGACGGTGACATCGTTTTGAGTCCTGAGGAATACACCGAGCGTTTGCAAGCTGCGAACCCAGACTCCACCGCCCGCATCGAGGGCTTGGATGGCCTCGTCGTCCTGGATACCGAGGTCACCGAAGAGCTCGAGGCCGAAGGCTGGGCCGCCGATGTTATCCGCGGCCTGCAGGATGCCCGCAAGAACTCCGGCTTCGACGTATCTGACCGCATCTCCGTGGTCCTTTCCGTGCCCGAAGATAAGAAGGAGTGGGCGCAGCGCCACGCTGAGACCATCGCGGGCGAGGTGCTGGCAACGGAGTTCTCCGTGGTCACCGAGCCGCTTGCCGATGCCCACGATATCCTCATCGGAGTCACCGCCACCGTAGCCAAGAACTAAGAGCGTATAGCGCCAACCTGAAGCGGCCCGGCCGGATGCTATCTACAGCGTTCGGCCGGGCCGCTGCTTTTATCAGGGTTGCGCTGCATTTTCCTCTAAGCTCCGGAAGGATAGAAGGAATAGGGGAGTAGACTGGCGGCCGAATTCCCCGACGTGAGGAAGGTAGCCGTGACAGAGAGCGATTCTTTAATGCCCGCAGAAATTGTCCGCAGCGGCCGAGGAGTACTCGGCATTGAAGTCGGCTCGACGCGTATTAAAGCGTGCCTCATCGACAGCTCCGGACGGGTCATCGCAACCGGTTCTCATCGCTGGGAAAGCGACTATGTAGATGGCCACTGGAGCTACGCACTAGATGATGTGTGGGATGGTCTGCGTGCCGCCTACGCTGATTTGAACGCAGAGATACGTGAGCTCACGGGGGAAAGGCTCACCCGGCTAGCAGCTATTGGCATATCTGGGATGATGCATGGCTACTTGGCTTTCAATAAGTCCGCTGAACAGCTCGTGCCCTTTCGCACTTGGCGCGATACCTATACGGGCGAAGCCGCGAAGAAACTATCGGAACTCTTCGACGTTAATATTCCAATGCGCTGGTCCGTCGCCCATTTCTATCAGGCTTTGCTGGACGGCGAGCCACACGTTGGCGACGTCGATTTTCTGACAACCTTGTCCGGCTATATCCACTGGCAGTTAACGGGTAAGAAAGTTCTCGGCGTGGGGGATGCCTCTGGCATGTTTCCTATTGACCCTCAAACGGCGTCCTACGATGAGGCGGCGCTCGCGAAAATCCGCGGAGAAATTGGGCGAGACTTCGCAGAGTTATTGCCCGAGTCCTTGTCTGCGGGCGCGGACGCGGGTGCCCTTGAGCACCCAGAACTCCTGGATCCCAGCGGAGCGCTGCAGGCCGGCGCGGTGGCATGCCCGCCTGAAGGCGATGCTGGAACGGGCATGGTGGCCACGAATACCGTCAGCATCAATACGGGCAACGTGAGCGTGGGTACCTCGATTTTTGCAATGCTTGTTCACCAAAAGCCCTTGAGTAAGTCCTATCCCGAAATTGACCCGGTGACCACACCGACGGGTCTGCCAGTGTCGATGGTGCACTGTAATAACGGCGCGCAGGAAATTTCGGATTGGATCTCGCTGTTTAGCGATGTAGCAGTGGCGTTCGGCACCAAGAACATTGACCACATCGACGATGTATATACGGCCATTTTGACCGAGGCATTACGCGGTGAACCGGATGCCGGCGGGGTAGTGGTCTATCCCTACCGGGCCGGTGAACCGATTGCGGGTTTGATTGAAGGGCGTCCCATGGTGGCGCGGACACCCGATGCGAATTTCTCCCTTGCTAACCTCATGCGCGCCAACCTGTATAGCGTCTTTGCATCGCTGGCGCTGGGTATGCGCTTGCTAGAGCAGGAAGGTATTTCCGTGGACGTCGTCCAAGCTCACGGTGGGATTTTCCGCACGGTTGGCGTAGCGCAGCGCTTCCTGGCAGCCGCGTTGAAAACACCAGTGGCCGTGGCGCAGTCCGCTAGCGAAGGTGGTGCCTGGGGAATCGCGTTGCTGGCGAACTACATGGGCTCGGATAAAGACTTTGCGGATTACCTCAACGATGAGATTGCCAGCAGCAATAATACTGGGCGCGTCCGTCAGCCCGATCCGCGCGATGTCGCGGGCTTTGCTACCTACCTCGAGCGATTCATAGAGGGATTGTCCATGCAAGAAGGCGCAGTTTCAGCGTTGCCTACCTCCGTATCTCAAGAAGAAGACTAAGGCACTAGGGAAAGGCCACAATGGTTCAGCATCTATCTGAGTATCGCCCAGAAATCCAACAAGCGGTGTCTAAGACCCGCCAGCGCGTCAGCGACCTTCACGCCGAACTGCCGCGGTGGGGCCTTGTGTCGTGGACTGCAGGCAATGTCTCTGAACGCATTGTCGTCGATGCCTCCGGTACTCCGAGCACACAGGATCTTTTCGTCATCAAGCCCTCTGGCGTGCGCTACGAGGAGCTAAGCCCAGAATCGATGGTGCTCTGCGACTTAGAAGGCGTGCTTGTCGATGGCGCTTATGCTCCCTCCTCGGATACCGCCGCACATGCCTATGTGTATAAACATATGCCGGAGGTTGGCGGAATCGTCCACACCCACTCGAGCTACGCCACAGCGTGGGCCGCCCGCGGGGAAGAGATTCCATGCGTACTTACGATGATGGCCGATGAATTCGGCGGGCCAGTGCCCGTTGGACCCCTTGCGATCATCGGCGATGACTCCATCGGCCGGGGCATCGTGGAGACCTTGCGGGAGTCCCGTTCACCTGCCGTGTTGATGCAAAATCATGGTCC
The DNA here is from genome assembly GCF_046718165.1 of Corynebacterium tuingiense. Classification (NCBI taxonomy): domain Bacteria; kingdom Bacillati; phylum Actinomycetota; class Actinomycetes; order Mycobacteriales; family Corynebacteriaceae; genus Corynebacterium; species Corynebacterium tuingiense. The sequence goes on along the minus strand of NZ_CP177101.1, from coordinate 1,632,356 downwards.
CTTCACCATCGGTGACGATGCTGAAAATGCCGTGAAAGCAGCCGTGATGGTTGAAGAAGTTGCGCGTACCGTGCACTTAGCCAAGGAGCTCGGCGGCCCTAAGCCCATCCCACAGGACATTATCGATAACCTCAATGACCGCTATCAGAATGAATACGGCCAATAAGGCTTCCGGCTGATATTCATTTATCCGTAATGAATATCTTGATGTGCTCTGGGCTCTTCATAGCCTCGAGCGCTTCTTCGTAGCGGTCAACTGGGAAAGTACCGGTGACTAGGCCATCGAGCTTGTCATAAAGGTGAGCCATCCGCTTGGCCGCAGCGGGGTACATATTAGCCAGGGACTGGGCCCCGATGAGCGAGATTTCCTTCTCGAATAGGTCGAGCGGGCGGAAATCTATCGTGGCATCTGGAGAAGGCACACCCATCTGGATTAAGCGGCCGCGCTTGCCGAGGATACGGATGGCATCAGCAATAGCACCTGCATTGCCGGATGCATCCAAGGTGAGGTCATAGGAATCCTGATCCAAATCTGCGGCTGAGTCCACTGCTTGGACGGCGCCCAGTTTCACAGCTTGCGCGCGCCGGGCCGGGTTGGGTTCAACAACAGAGACGCTTGCTGCGCCCTCATCCAATGCGACGACGAGCGCCACCAAGCCGATGGAACCGGCACCGAAGATGACCATATCCTGGTCTTTCCAATCAGGCGCGAGGTCCAATGCGTGTAAAACGCAAGATAGCGGTTCGGTCAGCGGTGCAACATGGTGAGGAATTTCTGTGGAGAGCTTGTAGACGAATTTGGCCGGCATGGCGATGAATTCCGCACAGGAACCATCCTGCATAATGCCGGCGGGTGAGATGTGCTCGCACAGATTCGTTGCGTTTTGCTTGCACCAGGTGCACTCGCCGCACGTCACGTTGGGGTTAGCGCCAACGTAGTCACCGACGGAAAAATCGGTGACCTCTGCGCCGACCTCCGTGATGTAGCCCGCCATTTCGTGCCCCAGAATGAGTGGGTAGTTGCCGATGACATAGTCACCTCTTACTAAGTGCAGGTCAGTGCCACAGATACCGGTGCCCACCGGTTCGATGATTACCTCGTTGGCTTTTGCGTGGGGAACAGGGACGTCTTGGATTTCAATATCGCCGTGACCAGTGGTAACAACGGCGCGCATGGTATCGGTCATGGGGTATGGCTCCTCTCCGGCGCAGATTGGGCTACGCCGGTACCTGGAATTATCCAGTTGTAGGGTGGGAAGAACTTAGTCTCGAGATGTGTTACCTACGATGTTAAGCGTATCACTTGGACTTGAAGATTTAAGGCAAATAAAATTTTAAAGATAGTGATAGCTACATCATAAAATGACTGGCTAAGCCTCACTTCCTCGTAGTGAGCCAGGCGAGCGAAGTCTCATCATGCGTAATGGCCAAAAGTGCGAGGAACATACACCGTAAAGGGGTTTGTCATTCAAATGGTTTACGCATGATCTGATGTACAGGTTGAAAACGCTAAGAGCACGGGAAGTATCGTGCTCTTAGCGTTTTCTGTGGATTGTTCTATCTCTCTATTGGCACTGACAGTGAAGGCGCATTATTGCGCTTATGGCCTGAAGTCCTCACTAACGCCTTGAAAGGTTCGTATGAAATTCAGTAAACGTATTGTCGCTTCTGCAGCTCTGCCTGTATCTCTCGTTGCTCCGGCCGTCACTCTAGTCGCTGGAGCTGCTGACGGTGAAGCTTGCTTTTAAAACTGTGAAACAGGCACTGTTGATCGATCCAAACTCAGGAATGCGGGCGGATTTGCAGTAGTCGAATACCTGCAAAAGCACTGCGGCATGACCCCAGGTGAGATCTAAAAGTTGAGCCTTCGAAGAGCTGAAGGAAGTAGTTCAACGGCCAAATGATGACGAGGGTAATCCGACTTTCACTGAGTTGGAATTTCTAAGGTATCAAAAACCAATCTCGCGCCTCCCTCCCCAATCTTGGCGTATCTGGACACGTCAGATAACCGGGCAGGTATTGTGCCGCAGGAGAATGGGGACCTTATTGGAGCTGCAAGGGTCTCCTGCGGAGGTTTCGGGTGATGTGAACGGCATCCAGCTCGGGGCAAGATGATCACCGGTAAAGTGGGCCTAAATTCAGGGCAGAAAGTTGAATGCGCGGTAACTTTCTAGGCAAGGACCCAGTGAAGACTCTTGTTGGACCGTTGCAAGGTGATGAGACTCAGGACATTCCGTTTCAAATTGGCGTTTCAGAAGGCGTTAACTAAAGACCGGTGATGAGGGATTGGTCACCGCAGTGCCGAACTTTTCAGTCTTCAAGACTGGGAAAGGAAACGGCAAAATCGTTGTTGTGAAGGCCACCGAGGAGGCTGGGGCCAAGAGCAAGATCCTGACAATGCCAAGGACTCTAATGTGCCTGAGGTGTTGCCGCAGCCTGAGTGCCCAGAGCAGCCGACCGAAACTGGGGGCAATGAGCCTTCGGTTGAGTCGTCTGAGGTTGAGCAGTCCGAGTCTGCGGGTAAGCCGACCTTGGAACCGAAGCCGGGAGACACTCCGGGCAACGGCACTGGCGACAAACTGACAAAGCCGTCGGTTACGAGCAACGATGGTGCCTCTGATGGCGTAGAAGTTGGCTCTAAATTTGGCACGGTTTTGGTGTAATTGATGGCCTCGGTGGCTTGGTTGCTCTGGTTGTAGGTGCTACCCCACTGAATGAACCAGAACCACGATGTCGCTCACTTGCTGCAGCCACTCTGTGACTTTTTGGCATCGTTCAACATCAAGTTCTAATCGCGCCCGGTAGTGCGGAATTGCGGGACAGAAATTCCGATTGCTTTTCGGTGTAGAGACGGAAACCGGAGCCCTCTTTTTCGGAGGTACTCCGGCTCCTCTTGGCTAATAGGGGTAGAGAAGTGGACTTTGGTTGTTTTGCTTCAGTCTCGTGCTACATCATGTACCCGGTGACCGCCCCTATTGAGCGGGGCTCGATACTGGTAATCGTTTCGCTGCACTACAGGCGCGGCTATTAAGTGATCTCGCACACTTTTCAGTAGAGGTACTATTGAATGAAAAATCAATATGATTTACTAATCCTGCGTTTAAAAACGTAAATGGCACGATAAAAGTCGTGCAATCCGACTGACTGCGGGGTTCGCTTGTGCCTTCGAATTCTTGAAAGCGCGACTTTGTATATAGATCCCGTAGCTTGTAGTTCCCCTTGGAAGGTTCGTATGAAACTCAAAAAGCGTGTTCTCGCTTCTGCAGCTATCTCTGCATCTCTCGTGGCTACCGCTGTTACCCCAGTTGCTTGGGCTGCTGGTGAGCATCTTAACTGCGCACAGAACTTCCGAGCCGGCGTCGATTTTGATGCTGGTATCAATGCCAACGTTGCGGAGCATCTGCAGCGTAACTGCAAGTTGAGTGTGGAACAGATTACTGAGCTAAGTGTTGACGATATGACACAGACAGCTAGGGGTCTCCTGGGGAAGGACAACACTCCACTTTATTCTGAAGAAGAGTTGAAGCGTATGTCACATTCTGAGGTTGTCAGGGAAGCGCGGATCAATGGTGTTTCGTCTGACGATGATGGAAAGGGTTCTGCTGAAGACGGACAGCAGTCTGAGGCTCCTCTGATGGTGGATGATGTCAAGGCAGGGGACAGGGAAATTACTGGCCCGGTGTTTTTGCTCCCAGGTCAAAAGAAGAGAGTTCAAGTTAATTTCCCAAACTTCAGGGCTTTAACTACGGACGTACAACTAAAGGAAAACTCTGTTGAGGAGGGTGGATCCTCTAAAGGTAAAGCTGTCGCCTTTAAATTCGACGTTCCTGAAGGGATTGACCTAAAGGCAGGTGAAACACTATTTTTTAGTTCGCTATATGATTCCTTGGCTACGGACGATAGTAAGAGCAAATCTATACCAGTAGTCGTTAAACCTGCGGATGTGCCTGAGGAAGAGGGCTCAGATTCTGGGGATTCTGAAGGCGAATTCCCGTTTGCTGTTACTGCGGAAGTAAATTACATCAAGGCAGGAGACAAAAAGGTTACCGGTAAGGTTCGTTTGTACCCGGGCCAAGAGGTGGAAATTGAGGCTTATTTCCCCGGCGGAAGGATTCAGACAACTGTCGTGAAGCTAGAGAAAAAGTCTGCACAGGAGGGCCAAGTTCCTGCAGGTGAGTTTGTCCCGTTCGAAATCGATGTACCTGCAGACGTCAAGCTAATGGCAGGTGACAAGGTATCCGTTTCTCCAATTCCTCACGTCACGGATCCGAAAACCGGTGAAAGCAACAGCGTAAAGCTCATCGTGAAGGCTGCTGATAAGAGCAGCGAGTCGCAACCCGAGCAGACCCCTGGTGACGGTAATGGTAAGGAGGGCGGCAGCGGTTCCACAAAGCCGGCACAGCCATCGGTTCCGGGCGCTGAAGGTACCCCTGGTGCTGGAGAGAGCAGCTCTAAATTCGGCAAGGTCTTTGAAGCTATTCCTGGTCTGGCTGCTTTGGTTGAAGGTGTTGCTAAGTTCTTCAACAAGAACTCAGGCCTCGCTCGAATCTTGCAACCACTGCGTAACTTCTTCTCGCTGTTCAAGTTCTAATCTCGCCCCAATTAGCGGATGAGCGGATTAGTGCGGGCTTGAGGCTCGGACTTGGCTACCGGCAGTGATTAAACCGGAGCCCTCCATGAGGGGGTGCTCCGGTTTCTGTGTTTTCTGGTGAAATTTTACGGGACTTGGCCTAGCGCACCGGGCCGGGCAGGTGGGCGCGCCAGCCGTGAATCACGTTGATGAGGCAGCACATGGCGAGCAGGGAGCCGATGAGGAATAGCGCAGTGAAGCCAATGTAGGGTGCGAGAGCGCTAAAGGCCATGGGGATAAAGAAGCCGGTATAGGACACGGAATAGAACACGGCGGTAAGGCCAGCGAGGTCATCTTTTCCGGCGATGCGCTGGACCTCGGAAAGGCCGGCGACAAGTGCTAGGCCGTAGCCGGCGCCCATGACGGTGGCGCTGGTGATGCCGAGCGGGAGGGAGAGCGTGCGCGCGGCGATGGCGCCGAAAATGGTGCCGACGGTAATGACGGCCATGGCAACGGCGGAGGCCCGGGCGGAGCGGTGGGTGTCAATGACCTTGCCAAACATTTGGATGCCAACCCCGCAGCCCAGCGTAATGACGGTCATGAGGCCGGAAAAGGCGATGGGGGCATCGCCGGCGGAATCGGAAAGCAGCTGCGGCAAGAGGGCATAGGCCGCACCCGCGCAGCCGAATACCCAGGGGGCGACGGGAAGGACGATGCGGGAAAAGCGGCGGTGTGCAGCGGATGGAATGTGCAGCATGTGCAGCATATCGCGGATGCTTAAGTCCAAGAATGTGTCTTTGACGGTCTCGCCGCGGGGTGGACGGGTTTCGGGGGTTTTCAGTAGCCAGACCGCGGTGACGACGGTGAGCAGGATGTGCAGGACATAGGCCAGGTGAGTAGGCCACGGGCCCCATTGCGCCAGTACCGAGGCCAGGGCGGCGCCGATGAGGAAGCCCAGGGTAAGGCACATCGATGCCTTTCGGGGGCCTGCGGCCGGGTCACCGCCGGAACGGGTGATGAGCTCGGAAATCCAGGTGGATCCGACCGCCATAACGATGCCTAGGGCGAGGCCGCACAGTACGCGGCCGGCGGCAATGATGAGGGGCTCTTCGGGAGCGATGGACAGCAGGAAGGATCCGGCCAGGGAGAGCGGTGCGGCGGGCAGCATCGTGGGGCGGCGGCCGATATAGTCCGAGAGCGGCCCGGAGATGAGCAGTGCGGGCACGATGCCGATGACGTAGGCCGCTAGGAGGCCATTGACGGTGACTTGTGAGAAGTGGGATTGCTCGCGGTACATCACGAGCAGGGGAGTAAATTCATTGCCGCCCCAGGCAACGGCCACCATGCTGCCTGCGACGGGTAGCCAATCGCGATTGGCGGTGTCTTGACTCATAGTTGATCCTTCGAATTTTTCAGGTGCGAGCGGAGTGCGGAGAGATAGTCGGGCAGGTTAGCGGTGAGGAGGGCATCGGCAAGCGTGCGGTGCTGGTCGACGAAAGCGCGGGCCCGCGCTACATTGCGCCCGATGGCGGTGGCGGTAAAGCGCTGCTGGCGCTCGCGCAGCTGGTGGCCAACATTGGCCAGCAGGCTATTGCCGGCGCTATCCATGATGATTTGGTGGAATTGAGCATCTAGGCGCGTGTATTCGCGAAGGTCTTCGGCGTCCAGCGCGGCGTCTTGGGCCGCGATGTTTTCTTGCAGGCGCTTGGCGATGCCCCCGCGTTCTTCCTCGCCCAGCTGGCAGATCTTCTCGGCACTGTGGGCATCGACAAGCAGGCGTGCCTCATAGACCTCGCGGATTTCTTGGGGACTAATCGGTACTACCAGCGCGCCGCGCTTGGGGTAAAGCTGCAAAAAGCCCTCGAGCTCTAGGCGCAGGAAAGCCTCGTGGGCCGGGGTGCGGCTGACTCCTACCTCGGCCGCGAGTGCGGCCTCTGACAGCATCTGCGAGGAATCGATGGTGCCGTCGATGATCCTTTCTTTGACTAATTCATAAACCCGCTCCGCGGCAGGCTGCATGCTTGTATCGCTCATGCATACATCTTGCATACAAGTTAGTTTAAACGTCAACCTATTCCCAATTCTGGGGTTAGAGTGTCTTAGACTGGAAGGCATGCAGCGTTGGGTCTTACACATCGATATGGATGCGTTTTTTGCCTCCGTCGAGCAATTGACCCGACCGACTTTGCAAGGCCGGCCGGTGCTCGTCGGTGGGGTCGGCGGCCGCGGGGTCGTCGCCGGCGCGTCCTATGAGGCTCGCGAATACGGCGCGCACTCGGCGATGCCGATGTATCGCGCCCAGCAGTTGGTGGGCCTGCGCGCGGTGGTGGTCAGCCCGCGCCGGGCGGTGTATTCGGCGGCCTCGCGCCGGGTATTTGAGATCATCTCCCAGCACGTGGAGGTGATCGAGCAGCTATCCATCGATGAGGCCTTTATGGAGCCAGAGGCATTGGTGGGTGCGACGGCGGACGAGGTGCAACAGTGGGCGGATGGCCTGCGCGCGCTCATCCGTGAGGAAACAGGCCTGCCGTGTTCCATTGGCGCGGGCTCCGGCAAGCAATTTGCCAAGATCGGCTCCGGTGAAGCCAAGCCAGATGGCACCTATGTCATCCCGGCGGAAAAGCAGCTGGAGATGCTGCATCCGCTCGCGGTGGGAAAGCTGTGGGGCGTGGGTCCGGTCACGGAGGCCAAACTCAAGGGCATCGGGGTGGAGACCATCGGCGCGCTGGCCGCCATGACCCAAAAGGAGGTGGAAATCTCCATCGGCAGCGTCGTCGGCGTGCAGCTGTGGCAGCTGGCGCAGGGCATCGACGATAGGGAGGTGGCCCCGCGCGCTATTTCCAAACAGATTTCCACGGAGCACACCTATCCCAAGGACCTGCTCACGGTTGCCGATGTCGATGCGGCAATTACCCGCGCGGCCGAGGGCGCGCACCGCCGCCTGCTTAAAGATGGCCGCGGGGCGCGCACGGTGACGGTAAAGCTGCGGATGGCAGACTTCCATATCGAATCGCGCTCGACCACCCTGGCCTATGCCACCGATGACCTGGAGGTATTGACGGCAGCCGCCTTCAAGCTGGCGCGCTACCCGGATGAATTGGGCCCCATCCGCTTGGTGGGGGTGAGCTATTCCGGGCTGGAAGCCGCGCGCCAAGACGTGCTATTTCCGGAGCTCGACCGCGAAATCGTGCGGCCCGTGCTGCCGGATAGTGACTATGAAACGGGCGTGAGCGATGACTCCCCGCCACCGGCGCCGACCACCGTGGTGGTCGAAGACGATGTGGAGGATCAATGGCACGCCACCCAAGACGTCTACCACCCGGAATTCGGCCACGGTTGGATCCAAGGCACCGGGCACGGGGTGGTCAGCGTGCGTTTTGAAACCCGCGCCACCGGACCCGGCCGCACGAAATCCTTTGCCGCCAGTGACCCAGATTTGGTGCCGGCCGATCCGCTCGATTCCTTAGACTGGCAGGACTGGCTGGAAACCCAAGACTAGATCGCAACGTAGCGCTTGGGGTCAGGGTTCTGCCGGAATACCTTGGCAGGGGCCGTGCCGGTGGCCAGCGCCGCGGCCAGCAAGATGCGCGCCTGGCTGGGGCGGAAGGCCCGCGCGTTGATCGCGCCCAAGCTATGCAGGTTCGCCCCGCCGCCGTCGCCGCCATAGGACAACCCGGTTACCCCGTACGGGGTGCGGGTGGAAATGACGACGGGGAGGCCGTCGCGGAGGGCATCGGCAACCGCGCGGCCCATGTCCCCACTCATATTGCCCGCGCCCATGGCCTCGACGACGAGGCCGGCGGCGGAAGCGCGGGCGGCATCGACAAGCGCGCGCCCCGCGCCGGGGTAGGCAGGGATGATTTCTACTGGGTGAGGCGCCAAGGGGCGCGGCCGCAGCCGCGGGGTGGCGTCCGGTATCCGCAGGGACTCGAAAGCGCGCAGGTCGAAGGTGTGTTGCTTGCGGGCCCCGCGCGCCGGGATGGTCATGCCGCCAAAACAGATGAAGACGCCGGGCTGTCCGCTGAGGGCGAGCTCGCGCGCATCGCGGAGATTGCGCGGGCCATCTGGGCGCGGGTGATCGTAGGAGCGCTGCGCGCCGGTGAGCACGATGGGCGTATCACCGGCGCAAAAAATCTCCAGCGCCATCGCCGTCTCTTCCATCGAATCGGTGCCATGGGTGATGATGACGCCGTCAATATCCGAGCGGGCCGTCTGCTCGTTGACCACAGCAATGAGCTCATCGAGGTCAGCGAGCGTAATAGAAGAGGAATCGAGCTGGCGAAATTCCACCACCTCGGCGTCGATACCGGCCGCGAGCTGCGCGCCGGTAACGGTGGGAACGAGGGAACCATCCCGCACCGTGGTGCAGGCAATTGTGCCGCCGGTGGCGATGAGGGCAAGATGAGTCATGCATCCCAGAATAAAAGAAGACGCGCCGAGGCGGCAGGCGCGGACCAGAAAAGCTGGGGCAAATGTAAACTGATGGGAGTTTATATCCCAGACGTGAGGAGTGAGAAGTGAAATTCCGCAAATTTGGTGCCGCGTGCCTCGCATTGAGCGCGGCGGCCGCCCTGTCCGCCTGCTCTTCTGATGACGAGCAAGAAGACACCACCAAGAACAGTGAATCCAGCGAATCCGCGTCCGCCGACGGCGACTCCGCGGCTCCCGCGCTGCCGTCCGCCGCTGATCTGAACGCCATCCTGGCAAAGGCTACGGATCCGGCGGCATCGCAGGAAGAAAAGACCGCCACGGTGGAAGGCGGCGAATCCGCCCCAGAGATCTTTGACACCATGGCGCGCTCCAAGGAAGAATCCGGCGCGGAGTTTGCGGTCGTGGATCCCGTCCTGCCCGGCTATGACCCGCAATCCGTGCTGACCACGGTGAATTTCACCACGGCCGATGGCCAGGAGCAGACGACGGACCAGGTGGAATTTATTTACCAGGACGACACTTGGAAACTATCGAAGACTTGGGCCTGCACGCTGATTCAAAACACGGTGCCGCCTGAGCAGGTACCGGAGATGTGTGCGGATGCTGGTGCGGGTGTCTTTTCGGATGATGAGGGTGACGGCGCCCCCGCCCAAGGCGATGCCCCCGCGGCCGGCGCAGAGCAGGCGCCCGCCGAGGCCCCCGTAGAGGCCCCCGCCGAGTAGCTCTACTCCGAAAAAGCCAACTCCGTCAGGCTTGATTGCACGACGCGCAGGTCTGAATCGGCGGTGCCGTAGGTTACCTTCGTATCGAAGGACACGTCACCGCCCACGGGGAGCGGCTTAGTCAGATCCACCGTGACGTTGCCCGAGGAATTAGTGGAAGAATCCAGCACGTCGAGTTCCTTATCCTCCAACTCCGTGCCCTCGGCTTGGCCCTCGAAGGATAAAGCGCCCAGGGTAGGGCGTTGTTCCACCTCGACGGATAGCGTGACGCGGTCACCATCGATGGACTTAACCGTATAGCGGGTCGTTTGCAAGAGCGTGGATTCTCCCGTTACGCGCGAATCCACCGTCCACGTCGCGCCGGTGCCCACCTCTTCCTCTGGGAAAACGATGGGCAGCGCGGTCAGCTTCATGATTGCTTGTTCGACGGTGCCGCGCGCCTCATCGCTCGCGTCCTGCGGGGCGGCCAAGCGCAGGGAATTCATCTGGCCATTATCTTGACCGCGCCAGCCAAATTGGAACCCGGAAGCAGAAGAGATATCGGTATCGCCGGAGTATTCCGGATCGCCTGCGGTGACAAACGCGTTGCGCGAGGCCGGCAATTGATCCTCGACGTCCTCGGTGGCTTTATCCACGGAAGCCGAAAGCGGCAGGGTAGTGGTCTCCTTATCCACATCGGCGGCCTGGAAATCGGCAGCGGCGGATTTATTCAGCAAGTCCTGCGAAAATCCCTCCGTGGCGCGGTAGGTTACCTCCTGCGAGGAGTCGATGTCGTGATATTCCAGCAATTTCTTCTCCCCGGTTCCGGACTCTTCGACGGTCAGGCGCGGGGCATCGATAGTCAGGCCGACGGGCTGTTCCACGGCGGGGCCGGGGGTCTCATAAGAACAGGCGCTTAGCGCTACGGCGACGGCGGAAAGGGTTGTAAAAACTTTGACTCGAAACACGCTTACCAAAATACCGGACGCTCCTGATTAGAATGATGTGGGTGAGCCAAAAACGAAGGAGTCAGACAGGTCTTATCGCCGCGGTGGTCATCGCCGTGGCGGTTGTGGATCAAGCCGTAAAACAACTCATGCTGACCGTCCTGACGGAGGGCGAGCCGCATTATGTCATCGGGGACTGGTTCAGGTTTAACCTGCTATTTAATCCGGGCGCGGCGTTTTCCATCGGTGGCGAGGGCTCGACTTGGCTGTTTACCACCATCCAATTGGCGTTCGTCTTAGGTGTCGCCATCGCCGCCCCGCGTATCCACAATACGGGCCAGGCGCTGGGGCTGGCACTCATTGCCGGTGGGGCATTGGGCAACTTTGCAGACCGCATCTTCCGCGACCCCGGCTTCTGGTTTGGGCACGTCGTGGACTACATCTCGGTCGGCTCGTTCGCGGTCTTTAATATCGCAGATGCGGCCATTACCTGCGGCGTAGTCATCTTCATCGGCGCCATGCTTTTAGCGGAACGGAGGGCGGAAAATGAATAGGCAATTGCGCAGTTTTCCCATTCCAGAAGGCCTAGAGGGCATGCGTGCCGATGCCGCGCTTGCCAAGCTCCTCGGCCTTTCCCGCTCGGCCACTGCCCAGCTGTGCGCAGAGGGCGGGGTCACCGTGGATTCGCAGGAGCTGGGGAAATCCGAGCGCCTAGCGTCCGGCCAGGTGGTCTCGGTGCTGCTCCCAGAGCCCGAAAAGCCCCTGCTGCCGCGCGAGGAGCTAGTAGAGGGCATGGACGTTTTATATAGCGACGCCGATATCATCTGCGTGCACAAACCCGTGGGCGTCGCCGCGCACCCAAGCGTGGGCTGGGATGGGCCGACGGTCATCGGCGGGCTGCGCGCGGCAGGATATAACGTGGCCTCGCTAGGACCTACCGAGCGGCAGGGCATTGTCCACCGCCTAGACGTGGGCACCTCCGGGGTCATGGTCGTGGCCTCCTCAGGGCGCGCCTATTCGGCGCTCAAGCAGGCATTTAAGTACCGGACCGTGAAAAAGACCTATCACGCGGTGGTCCAGGGCCTGCCCGATCCGATCGAGGGCACCATCGATGCGCCCATCGGCAGGCACCCGAAGTCGGGCTGGAAATTCGCCGTGCTTGACGATGGCAAGGCCGCGGTCACCCACTACCGCCTCATCGAGGCCTTTCGCGAGGCCAGCCTCATCGAGGTGCACTTGGAAACCGGCCGCACCCACCAGATCCGCGTCCACATGTCCGTCACCGGGCATCCCTGCGTCGGCGATCCCATGTACGGCTCGAATCCGCAGCTTTCTGCCCGCCTGGGCTTGGAGCGCCAGTGGCTGCATGCGGTGCAGCTAGGCTTTACCCACCCCGGCACCGGGAAGTGGTTCGAGGCCCGCGCGCCCTATCCCGATGACCTGCAGCATGCCCTGGAGCGACTGCAGGGATGAGGAAGTTTTATTGGCGGCGCCGCCTAGCGGCACTGGTGCTGGTGCTGGTGGCGGGCGTGGTGGCTCTGGTGCTTTTTGGCACGCTGGGCACGCAGGCATCCACGCGCGTGCAAGGCGATCAGCTGGGCCCGGACGGGGAATCGCGCGCGGAGTATATTGAGCGCGTCAAGTCCATGGACATCGATCCGGATGCCGCCACGTATGCGCTGGTCACCTTCGATACCGAGTTACCGCCTGTCGCCGTCGCTGCCGCGTTGACTGACGTTCCGCGCATGGATGCCATCCTTATGGGCTCGACCGCGCCCATTGCGGTACCGGAGCCGGTTGCCGGCGAGGATCGCGCTGCGGTGATTAACCATACGTTTGACCGCATCGGCGCCTCCTACGGCCAGCGCCCCAGCGCGGTGAGCGCCGTCGTGGTGTGGGGCACGGCAACCCAGCTTGCCGATGTCGCCTCCCTCCCCGCCGTCGCCGCCGTCGAGCCCGCGCCTGCCGATGCCGCCTGGGGTAGTTTCGCCGTGCGCCCACCCAGCTAAATTTGCCATCCTGAACGCTTCGCCGCGCGGGGTGCGGGGTGCAGGCTTAGCATCGGGGGGCATGGAACACATTCGGGCATATATTGCGGCTTTAAACTCGGCGATGGATATCCTCGCCGAGGCCGCTGATATGCCCGCCTCCGAGCTGACCGCCGCCGGCATGCCGGATGCCGCCGCCGAGTCGATAGCCCACCCCTCTCAGATCTATTTCGGGCCGACCAGTTTCACGCGCCGCCAGCGCCGGGCGGTCGAGGGAGCGCGGCGCAATGGGCATTCGCTGCCGACGTTGGAGGTCATCGAAAAGCACGCCCGCCGCGCGCCCACCCAAGCCCGCGCCTGGGCCCTGCGCGCTGAACTTGCCCAGGTATCCGCCGATACCCAGGCGATGGACAAGCTCGCCCGCAAGAAGGTGCGCGCGCTGCGCCCGCCGCGCGAGCCTAAACCAGGGGTGAGGCTGCGCCGCCGCGCCGCGGGCAAACCATGGACGCTAACGATTACAGGTAGCTCCAGCCTCGTCGCGGAGCTGCATAACCAAGCAGGCACGCTTGCCGATGTCGCAGCCCTCTTCCACTCCGGCGCCTCCACCTCCACCGTGCGCACCAACGTGGTAATCCCGCTGGATAAGTTGAGCGCCATCGCGCAGGGCGATAAAGACGTCACGGTCACCATGACCAACGGCGCGCAGATAAGTGGTACCGAGCTGGCCCAGCGCGCAATGGCGGAGGAAGGTTTTATCACTCTTCTCCACCCCGTGGAGGGGCCGGTGAACCTGTACCGCATGCGGCGCGGGGCAACGTGGAAGCAATTTATGATGGCCGCCGCCGAAAACCCCGTCTGCCCGGCGCGCGGGTGCCACCGCCCAGCCGATGAGTGCCAAGTCCACCACATCTTCAGCTGGGCCGGCGGCGGCTGGACCAATGCCAAGAACCTCACCGTAGCGTGCCCGCATCACAACGGCCGCAATGACGACGACCGCGCCGCCCGCCCCCGCAATGGCCGCTTCGAACGCGTGCACGGCGGCGTGCGGTGGATTAAACCCTGGCAGCCGCAACCGCCGGACCTCGTCGATACCGGGCCCAGTTAGCTCACAACGTTGAGCCGGGCCCAACCCTCAGCGGCGACTTTCCCGCCCGCGAATTCCTAAGCGCCGAGCTCATCCACCGCGCATTTCTGCGTGCCGTTTTTCGCGCTGCGCACTCCTGTGCGCAACGCCCCGTTGCCGCGCGCTTTTTGCGCACCCCTCTTCCACACCGCTAACTTTTGCGTGCCGTTTTCTCGCGCCGTGCACTACTGCGCGCGGCTCACGCACCGTCTTTCGCGCTGCGAATTTCTGCGCGCAGGTTTACCTGCGCCGCGCACTCTTGCGCGGCGCGTTGTGGCGAACGCGGATGAGATCTGCAATGTAGATGCTGACTGCTACGCCGATGATGCCGAAGCCAATCCACCGGTGTGTGGAGAAGTGCTCTTGGGTGACAAAGAGTGCCCACAGCATCTGCATGATAGGGGTGAGGTATTGGAGCATGCCGATCGTCGACAAGCGCAGCGTCTGCGCGCCCTGGGCAAAGCACAATAGCGGCAGTGCGGTAATAAGGCCGGCACTGATTAAGAGCAGCATGTGTGGCGTGCCTTCCGTGACGAAGGTGCCGTGGCCTGCCTGTTCAATCCACACGATATAGGCAATGGCAACGGGGGAGACCACCAAAGACTCTGCCGCGACCGAGACCGCCGCCGATACCCGCACCTGTTTCTTGATGAGGCCGTAAATGCCAAACGATGCCGCCAACAACAGCGAGATATACGGCGCCTGTCCGGTAAAGAAGGTCAGATACAGCACCGCGATTGCCGCCACGGCGACTGCGGTCGCCTGCCATGGGCGGAGCTGCTCCTTTAAGAAGATCATGCCGAGTGCCACCGATACCAGGGGATTGATGAAATATCCTAAAGCGGCATCGGCTACGTGATCGGTATTAATCGCCAGCACATAGGTCCCCCAATTGACCGTGATGAATACGCCCCCGGCGGCAAGCCAGCCCCACGTGCGCTTGTCCAAGCGCACCAATTCCCGCCAGCCGCCGCTGCAGATTAAAAACGCCGTGACGATAACCGCGGTCCACAACACGCGATGGGCGAGGATTTCCAGCGGCGTGGCCGGCAGCAGGAGCGGGAAGAACGCGGGGAAGAACCCCCACATGATGTATGCGGCGAGAGTGTAGATCATCACCGCATAATATCGTCATCTTGACCGCCCCGCTAAGATGACCGCATGGCCAAAAATTCCTCCTTCGTCCACCTACATAACCATACCGAGTTCTCCATGCTGGACGGCATGGCCAAGGTCGATATGTTGGCTGATGAGGTGGTCAAGCAAAACATGCCCGCCGTGGGCATGACAGACCACGGCAATATGTATGGATCCGATGCCTTTTACAAGCGCATGACCAGCGCCGGGGTGAAACCCATCATCGGCATCGAGGCCTACATGGCCCCGGAATCGCGCTTTAATAAAAAACGCGTGCTGTGGGGTACCCCGGATCAAAAGCGCGACGATGTCTCCGCCTCGGGCGCATATTTGCACCAGACGATGATCGCAGAAAACGCCACCGGGCTGCGCAACCTGTTCACCTTGTCCTCGCTCGCCTCCTACGAAGGCCAGCTGGGTAAGTGGCCGCGCATGGATGCAGAGCTCATCGCCGAGCATGCCGATGGCATCATCGCCACCACCGGCTGCCCATCTGGCGATGTGCAGACCCGCCTGCGCCTCGGTCAATTCAACGAGGCCCTCGAGGCCGCGGCGATGTGGCAAGACATCTATGGCAAGGACAACTTCTTCTTGGAGTTGATGGACCATGGGCTGGACATCGAAAAGCGCACGCGCGATGGGCTGCTCGAAATCGGCCGCAAGCTGGACCTGCCGCCGCTGGTGACCAATGACTGCCACTACGTGTTGGAGTCCCAGGCGCCGGCGCACGAGGCCATGCTGTGCGTGCAGACCGGTAAGACGTTCATGGACCCGGACCGCTTCAAGTTCGGCGGTACCGGCTACTACATCAAGTCCGCCGCGCAGATGCGCGAGACCTGGGACGACCTGATTCCGGATGGCTGCGACAACACCCTGTGGATTGCCGAGCGCGTGCAGGACTACAGCGAGGTGTGGGAGGAACACACCCACGACCGCATGCCCATTGCCGATGTCCCTGAGGGCCACACGCCCACTTCCTGGCTGACCCACGAGGTGATGGAGGGGCTGCAGCGGCGGTTCCCCGGGCGCGAGGTGCCGGAGGACTACATTGAGCGCGCCAAGTACGAGATCTCCGTGATTGAGATGAAGGGCTACCCCTCCTACTTCCTCATCGTGGCGGAGCTTATTAAGTATGCGCGTTCTGTAGGCATCCGTGTAGGGCCCGGCCGTGGTTCTGCGGCGGGCGCGCTCGTGGCCTACGCGCTGACCATTACCAATATTGACCCGCTGGAACACGACCTGCTCTTCGAGCGCTTTTTGAACCCCGAGCGCCCGTCCGCCCCCGATATCGATATCGACTTCGACGATCGCCGCCGCGGCGAGATGATTACCTACGCCGCCGAGCGCTGGGGAGAGGATAAGGTAGCCCAGGTCATTACCTTCGGCACGGTGAAAACCAAGCAGGCCATTAAGGACTCCGCCAAGGTGCACTTTGGCCAGCCCGGCTTCCAGATGGCTGACCGCATCAATGGTGCGCTGCCACCGGCGATTATGGCGAAGGATATCCCGCTGCGGGGCATTACCGACCCCGACCACGAGCGCTATTCCGAGGCCGCCGAGGTCCGCCAGATGGTGGAAACCGACCCGGATGTGAAAAAGATTTATGACACCGCGCGCGGTTTGGAGGGCGTCGTTCGCCAGGCCGGCGTGCACGCCTGCGCGGTGATTATGGCCTCCGTGCGGTTGATGGACCACATCCCGATGTGGAAGCGGCCTGCCGATGGCGCCTATATCACCGGCTGGGATTACCCCGCCTGCGAGGCCATTGGCCTGCTGAAGATGGACTTTTTGGGCCTGCGCAACCTCACCGTTATTGGTGATGCCATCGAAAACATCAAGCGCAACCGCGGCGAGGAAGTGCAACTCGAGCAGCTGCATGCCGATGACCCCAAGGTCTCCAAGGTCTATGACCTGCTCTCGCGCGGGGATACCTTGGGCGTGTTCCAGCTGGACTCCGGCGGTATGCAGGAGCTGCTCAAGCGCATGAAGCCTACCGGATTCAAAGACATCGTGGCCTCCTTGGCCCTGTACCGCCCCGGCCCGATGGGTGTGAATGCCCACTGGGATTACGCCGACCGCAAGAACGGGCGCAAGGAAATTACCCCGATTCACCCTGAGCTCGAAGAGCCGCTGAAGGAAATCCTGGATGAGACGTATGGTCTCATCG
Organism: Corynebacterium tuingiense; assembly: GCF_046718165.1. Lineage (NCBI taxonomy): Bacteria > Bacillati > Actinomycetota > Actinomycetes > Mycobacteriales > Corynebacteriaceae > Corynebacterium > Corynebacterium tuingiense. The sequence goes on along the minus strand of NZ_CP177101.1, from coordinate 1,615,292 downwards.
TCTACCAGGAGCAGATCATGCGTATCTCGCAGAAGGTGGCGAACTACACCGCCGGCGAGGCAGACGGCTTCCGTAAGGCGATGGGTAAGAAAAAGCCCGAGGTCCTAGCCCAGCAATACGATAAATTTTGGGGCGGCATGCAAGAAAATGGCTACTCTAAATCTGCCATGGATGCGCTGTGGGGGACCATCGAGCCCTTCGCGTCGTACGCGTTTAACAAGTCCCACGCCGCGGGCTACGGGTTGGTCTCGTTCTGGACGGCCTACCTCAAGGCCTACTACGCACCGGAATACATGGCAGCGCTGTTGACCTCTGTGGGCGATAAGAAGGATAAGTCCGCCATCTACCTGTCGGATTGCCGCCACTTGGGCATTAACGTTTTGCCGCCCTCGGTCAATGAATCCGAAGAGGACTTCCAGGCTGTGGGCGAGGATATTCGCTTCGGCATGGGCGCTATCCGCAATGTGGGCTCGGAAGTCGTCGAATCCATCATTGCTTCGCGCAAGGCAAAGGGGGCGTTTACGTCCTTTAGTGATTACCTTGACAAGATCGATTTGGCAGCGTGTTCCAAACGCGTGACCGAGGCGCTGATTAAGGCCGGTGCCTTTGATGATTTCCAGCAGCCGCGCAAGGGCCTCATGCTTATTCACGAGGACGCCGTCGATGCAGTGCAAACCACCAAGAAGGCGGCCGATAAGGGGCAATTCGACCTCTTTGCCGGCTTTGGCGGTGGCGACGATGCCTCCTCGGAGGGCGCCTTTGCCATTGATGTGCCGGACGATTCATGGGATCGCAAGCACGAGTTGGCGCTAGAGCGAGAGATGCTGGGGCTCTACGTCTCTGGCCACCCACTCGACGGGTTCGAAGAGGCCCTGGCTGCACAGACCAATACGCCGTTGACAAAGATCCTAAATGATGAGGTGCACAATGGGCAGGAACTCATCATCGGCGGCATCATTTCCGGTGTGGACCGCCGCTTTTCTAAGCGCGATGGTTCCCCGTGGGCGATTGTCACGGTAGAAGACCACAACGGCGCGCAGGTAGAGATCTTGGTATTCAATAAGGTCTACTCGCTGGCAGCGCCGCATATTGTGGAAGACAACATCATCTTGGCGCGCGTCAACGTGAAGGTGCGCGATGAGCGCCGGTCGCTGTTTTGTTCCGATATTCGCGTTCCCGAGCTGGGCCCGGGCGGTGGCGCGAGCCTGCCCCTGCGCCTGACCATGCGCACGGACCAGTGCACGATGGAAAATATCGCCCGACTCAAGCAGGTCTTGGTCAAAAACCACGGTGAGTCCGATGTGTACCTTGAACTTGTCGAGGGCGACCAATCCACCACCATGGTCCTCGGTGAGCACCTCCGCGTGGAACGATCCGGCAACCTCATGGGAGACCTGAAGGCCACCATGGGTGCGGGCATATTAGGCTGAATTTAAACTCAGCGGCGGCAGGCACCCTCCACTAATCTAGACAGTACAGTCTATATCGATGGAGGAAACCTGATGGTTAACAAGATTCGCACCACTCATGTCGGCTCGTTGCCGCGCACCCCGGAGCTGTTGGAAGCCAACCTGAAGCGCGAGGAGCTGCCAGCCGCGGAGTTCCAGGGGATTTTGGAGGCTGCGGTAGCGGACGTCGTCAAGCGGCAGCTCGACCTTGGCCTCGACATCATTAGCGAGGGCGAGTACGGCCACATTACCTCCGGTGCGGTGGATTATGGCGCGTGGTGGAATTATTCGTTTAGCCGCCTGGGCGGGCTGACGATGACGGATACCGACCGCTGGGAATCGGCCGAGGTGGTCCGCTCCAAGCCGGGTGAGCCGCGGCTGACGTCGTTTATTGATCGCCGCGACCGCGCGTTGTTCTCGGAGGCCTATAATGATCCGGATTCTGGCATCTTCACCGGCCGCGCCAAGGTGGCGAACCCAGAGTTCACCGGACCGGTAACCTACATCGGCCAGGACGAGGTCGCCGCCGATGTTCGCCTGCTTGCCGACGCCCTCCCAGCCGGCACCCCCGGGTTCATCGCCGCCCTTTCGCCTGGCTCGGCCGCACGACTGACCAACCGCTACTATGACGATGAGCATGAGCTGCTTGCCGACGTCGGCCGAGCCATGCGCACCGAATACCAGGCCATCACCGATGCTGGGCTGACTGTGCAATTCGACGCCCCCGACCTGGCCGAGGCCTGGGACCAAATCAACCCGGAGCCGTCGGTTGAGGACTTCCGTGGTTTTATCCGCGAGCGTATCGACGTCCTGAATGATTCCATCGCCGGCCTGCCCAAGGACCAAACGCGCCTGCATATCTGCTGGGGCTCCTGGCACGGCCCGCACGTCACCGACGTGCCATTTGCAGATATCATCGAAGAAATCCTGCGCGCCAAGGTCGGCGGTTTCTCCTTCGAGGCCGCTTCGCCACGCCACGGGCACGAGTGGCGCGTCTGGCAAGACCACGCGTTGCCGGAAGGCACCGTGATTTACCCGGGCGTGGTCTCGCACTCGACCAACGCGGTAGAACACCCGCGCCTTGTGGCCGATCGCATCATCCAGTTTGCGGAGGTAGTCGGCCCAGAAAACGTCATTGCGTCGACCGACTGCGGCCTGGGCGGCCGCCTACACCCCCAGATTGCATGGGCGAAGCTGCAATCCCTAGTGGAGGGCGCTGATATCGCTTCCCGCGAACTCTTCTAAAACGTACAAAGCCGCTCCGGAACTCCGGAGCGGCTAAATTATTGAGGGTTTAGAAGCGCACGCCCAGCTGCTTGAGAGCATTCGTCGTCGGTTCCAATACTCTGCATTCAAGGGAACCGATGAGGGGCAGCTGCAGTGTGGATCTGGGCGCGGAGTGCTCCAGCACGCTATCCACAATGCGGGCGTGCGAGGAGGTAACGCAGAGCAAGATGCGCTTAAGCATAGTTTGTCCTTTCTTGTGGTTATGTCCACTATTGCTGATGTAGGTAACGGTGCAACTAAAGGACAGTGAATTTCCAGTAAATCGGTAGACTGTTAAGTCATGACTGATTCGACCATCCACGCATCCGATATCCAGCAGGCACAGGCACGCATCAGCTCCGAAATCGCGCCGACGCCGCTGCAGTATTGCCCCCGGCTTTCTGCGGAAACGGGCTGTGAGGTCTATTTGAAGCGCGAAGATCTCCAGGACGTGCGCTCGTATAAGATTCGCGGCGCGCTCAACAGCATCTCCAGCCTGTCGCAGGAGGAGCGGGAGCGGGGCATCGTGACGGCATCGGCAGGCAACCATGCCCAGGGCGTGGCCTATGCGTGCCGCACCATGGGGATTCAGGGCAAGATTTTCGTTCCAGAACCCACGCCCATGCAAAAGCGCGATCGCATCCATGTGCATGGCGGGGACCAGGTGGAACTCGTAGTCGTGGGTGCCAACTTTGACGAGGCTGCGGCCGCCGCGCATGCCGATGCCGCCGAGCGCCACGCCACCTTCATCGAGCCTTTCGATGCCCGCGATACGATCATCGGCCAGGGCACTGTCGCGGCGGAGGTCTTGGCGCAGCTTTCGGCGAAGGGCGCCTCGGTCGATACCATCGTCGTTCCCGTTGGCGGCGGCGGGCTGATTTCTGGCATCACCTCCTATATGGCGGATATGGCACCGCACGCCAAGGTGGTAGGAGTGGAGCCGGAAGGGGCGGCATCGCTAAGAGCAGCCTTCCGGAACGGTGGCCCGGTGGCGCTCGATAGCGTGGATCCATTTGTCGATGGCGCGGCGGTCAAGCGGCTGGGTTCGCTGCCGTATGAGATTTTGGAGGCCAACCAATCGCGCCTGCACTGGGACACCGTCTCTGAGGGAGCGGTGTGCACGGACCTGCTCAACCTGTACCAGAATGAGGGCATTATCGCCGAGCCCGCCGGTGCGCTGTCCGTGGCTGGGCTGCAGAGGGTGCCGCTGGAGCCGGGTTCGACGGTGGTCTGCGTGATTTCTGGGGGCAATAATGACGTGCTGCGCTACGCCGAAATCATGGAGCGCTCGCTGGTGCACCGCGGCCTGAAGCACTACTTCTTGGTCAATTTCCCGCAGGAACCGGGCCAGCTGCGCCACTTCCTGTCTGAAATCCTGGGGCCTAGCGATGACATCACGCTCTTTGAATATCTCAAGCGCAATAACCGCGAGACCGGTGCCGCGCTGGTGGGCATACAGCTCAGCCGTGCCGAAGACCTGGCAGGGCTGAAGGAGCGAATGGCTGAGTCCAAGATTTCGGTGCAGCACCTGCAGCCGAATACCCCCGAGTACGATTTCTTGGTGGCCTAATGCGCGATTCGTATCGGCGCCCCACCGGCCAGGTGGAGCACGAAATTGAGATCAAACGCTCGCGGTTCATTACCTTGATCGGCCGGGTGACAAATGAGGAAGAAGCACGGGCGTTTATCGATGCCGCCCGCCAGCGCTTTCCCGATGCCCGCCACTATTGCTCCGCCTATGTCTACCACGTCGACGACGCGAACCCCGTGGAGCGCTCCTCCGATGATGGCGAGCCTTCCGGGACGGCTGGAAAGCCCATGCTGGATGTGGTGAAGGGCTCTGGAATGCTCGATATTTGTGCGGTGGTCGTGCGTTATTTCGGCGGCATCAAGCTGGGCGCGGGCGGGCTCGTGCATGCCTACGGCGGGGCGGTGAGCGAGGCCATGGAGAAGGTCGAGGCGGTCACACGGGCGCGCCGGGAGCTTTATACGGTGGAATGCCCGCACGCCACGGCCGGGCGCCTCGAGGCGGATTTGCGCGGGCGCGGCATCGACATCACCGACACCGAATACGGCGTCGCCGTGACTTTTACCGTGGCCGTGCGCCCGGGTGGGCTCGATGAGCTCCAGGCGATGCTCGCGGCGCTTTCCCAAGGCGAAATCAGCGCGCGCGAAGCAGGTTCTGCCTGGGTTGAGGTAGGATCTGGAGCATGACTATGCAGCAGCGACCGAATAACCCCATTGCGCAGCGCAAGCAGCAGGTGCGCAAGCACTCCCGCAACGCCGTTATTTCCGTTGCCGGTGGTGTTGGTGCAGGAGTCGTTTTAGGTGTGCTTTCTGCTAATTTTGCCGCTTGGATGATTTTGGGTCTTATCATCGCCGTGGTGGGTGGTGGATATAACTGGTTGAAGATCCGCAAGATCGTCAACGAGAACCACAATAATTATTAATGCCTACCCCGCAGCCAAGCGGCCGCCCCGTCCGCATTGATGCTTGGGTATGGGCGGTGCGCATGTTCAAAACCCGATCCGCTGCGGCCACCGCGGTGCGCGCCGGGCACGTGAAAATCAACGGTGAAGCGGTAAAACCCGCCCAACAAGTCGTGCCAGGCGATAGGGTGCGCGTGTGGCGCAACCACCACGAGCACGACTTGGAGGTGCTGGCTACCGTTGCCAAGCGCGTGGGCGCGCCGGTGGCGCGCACCTGCTATACCGATCACGCGCCTCCGCCACCGCCCAAGGAATTCCAGCCCGCCGTACCGGTGCGCCCCCGCGGCGCGGGCCGGCCGACGAAGAAGGAGCGCCGCGATATGGAAAAATTCCGCGGCGGATTCCGCTAAGAGTTTGCTCGCAGCGCCTTAAGGCGCGCGTTCAGGCGGCGCCGCCGGCCGGTGCGGTCGCCGGATTCAGCGGTGGCCTCGATGTGCTGCTTGCCAAACTTATTGAGCAACAGATCATCGATAAGGCGCACTTGGCCTGGCCGAAAGCGGTAGCGCATGGTGTCGTGGACGTGGGCAATGGCGTCATCGTCAAGCAGCTGCTCGAGCTGGTCCAAGGATCGGATATCGTTTTCCTCCAAGATTTCCGCGAGGAAGCGGTAGTGCTCCGAGCGCGAAAGCGGAAAGCGATTGCCCAAAATGATGGCCAGGACGCCAGGCAGGGTTTCCGGGGTAAGCTCCACGTCCGTATCCGCCTCCGTGCGAGGGGCCTTGAGCGCGGCGATCTCATCGAATTGCTGATCGGCCAATTCGATGAGGCCGGCGGCCAGCGTAAACAGGCGGTCGACCTCGGGCGAGGGCGGGGTAGGGCCCTGCTTATAGCGGATATCGTGTTCGAATTCCGCCCATGCGTGCTGCAGCACGGTGCGAATTTGCACCTCAAAGGTCCAGCCCACGAAATCGGCGAGCTCCTCCATGGCCGCCGCGCTGTCGTCCGTCACGGTGAGCACCAGGTGGTGGGAACCGTAGCCAAAGCCGCCGGAAATGCGGGTCTCGGCCGCCTTATCCACGGAACGCACGACCTTGAAGGACTCGCCCAGCACGTCTAGGGCATTGGGGATAATGGTGGAGTGGTACAGAGTAACGCGCACGCCCATGACATCGTGGATATCGTCCCACGGGGTGGGGTAGATAAAATCGCCGCCCTCGCCCCGCTTCTTGGCCTTGCGCTTGAGTGAGGACCACGTCTTGACGCGGGTCGATACCCGGTCAAAGATGATGCCAGCGTCATTGAGCAGATCCTCGATGGCGGTGCGAAAATCCTCCGCCGCCGTGGGGTGGCTGCGGGTCCAGGCATGGTACTGATTGCTCAGCCGCGACATCCTGCTTTCCGCCATGGTGCTCCTCTCATAATTCGCGGGGAAATCCGTTAGACCATACTAGCGGGCGCGAATGTAAAACGGTGCGATGGCGGGGAAGTTGTTCGGCGGCGGCGCGCGCGAGGTCGCGGGCATACTCATCGGGTAGGTGGGCGAAGACGAAAACCGTCGCGGAATCCGGCACCAGGTAGGTCAAAGAATGCGAACGCATGAGTCGGCGCATGTGTTTATCCAGCACAGTGAAGGTTTCCGGGTGGGCCAACCAGGAGGAAATCGGGGCGCCGTGGGAGCGGACTTGCAAGCCGCCATAGGGTGCTGCGGCAGGCAGAGCGCAGCGAGCCGGGCGCGTCCAAAAGCGCAGGCCCTGCGAATCGAGCGCGGCGCGCTGCAGATTCAGCGAGGCACAATTCCACGCCTGGCGGGTAGAGACATCCAGATCAGCGAGCCCGCGGTGACTAAGCCTGCGAAAAGTGCGCTGCCCGGGAAAGACCAGCGCCATCGACAGATTGGGCGAGAGCTGGATGGTGGCGAGGGAGTCGCAAAAGCCGTCATCGGAAAGCCGCTGGTGTTTAATCCACGACCGCGCGAACAGCGCCGGCAGCAGATTAGTGGTGGTGGGGCGGGGTGCGTCGAGCGTAAGGGTCATGGCGATTTCTCCAAGGTAGTGCGTATCCGCCCCTATTGGACTGGAGAAATGGCCAGGTGGTTCCCTGCGGGGTTAAAAAGGCGGCTCGGCGTCGAGCTCCAGCTCGGAAAAGAGCTGGGCGCCGGACCACATGGTGATGTCCTGGCCCTTTTCCTGCAGCTCTTCGGCGCGCTTTTCCTTGGAGGTCTTCTTTGCCCATTCGCCGACGACGAGCAGGGTAGTCTTCTTGGTGACGTTTTTGCCCACTTGCCCGCCGCGCTTGGCGATGCCCTGCCACAGCATCCCCTTATCGTACGGCTCGAAATCGCCGGTTAGGGTGACGTGCTGGCCGTAGAGCGCGCCATGGGGATCGGCGTCGGGATTGGGATCCGGGATGGTATCCGGGGTGGCAACGGCTTGCCACGGCGCCCGGTTGGAGGACGCCGACTTCTTGCTGGTTCCCGCAGACCGAGTGGAATCGCGGAAATCGGTGCCGGCGCCCAAATCGTCGCCGGAGGTGGGCGCGGTATGCGCGCGCAGGACCGGCAGGATGGCTGAGGATTCGAGCCGCCCGAGGCGAAACTCGCGGCTGGTAAAGAGATCGGTGATGCTTCCGGTATGCCTGAAGCGCTGGGCCAGCCCCGTGATGATGGTGCCGGCTGCGCGGGCGTCCTCGGTGGCATCGTGGTGGGTAAAAGAGGCCCCGCCAAGGTGCTTCACGACGGTAGGAAGCTTGTGGTTGGCCACCGAAATAACACCTTGCTTGGAAGCATCGCGGGACAAAGCGAGCGAGCAGGCGAGTGGGACGGTGGGGACATCGGCGCCGGCGGCCAGCAATCCGGAGCGCAGCGCGGAAGAGTCGAACTGAACATTGTGCGCGACGATGACATCGCTGTCGATGAAGTCAAAGAGCTCTGCAGCCGCTGTGGCAAAGGGTATGGCACCTTCGACATCGGCGGCGGTAATCCCATGGATGGAGATATTGATCTCGGCAAAGTGCTCCAAGCCTGGGGGAGGGGTGCACAGCCACGACTGGGACGCGGTTTCCTGACCATCGCGGTAACGCACGGCGCCGATCTGGCAGATGGAGCCCCAATTATCATTGGCGGTTTCCACATCTACCGCGACGAAATCAAGCCCTGGGTTTTCTTCTTTAGCGGATGTGCTTGCGGCCGTGGCTGCCGCGGGTTCGGGTGCGGCTTCCGTCGGTGCGTCGCCCTTTTGTGCCGCCTCGATGGCGAGCGCCACGCGGTGGGGATCCTGGTGCGGCGCGAAGGCAATGCTGCCGGCGCTGCCTAGGGACAGCGAGCCAAAACCGGTGGCGGTGGGTTCGTGGGCACGCAGGTCATCGATGGCATCAAGCGCAATTTCTGCGGTGGCAGGCTCGCCCAAGCTGCGGGAGAGCAGGCTGCGGTGAAGCACTATTTTTTCCGCAGTGACATCGATGAATACGCCATGCGCGGGATACGACACGAAAATGGCCTTTCTTCTGAGGTGACAATCTAGGGAGGGCTGCTGCACAGAGATCGTACTCGCTTGTGCTCGGCGGAAATCCGCCGCGGGGGTGAAGGGTTTTAATCCGCCCCGCTGTGTTGCAAACCGGCATTGATAATCTGCACGCCATGCACCAAATCGGCGCGGTAGTCGGCCGCGGTGGTCCCGCCGGTGGTTTCTAGCAGTTGGCGCTGGGACTGTTCGAGCAGCGTGGCGCCCAAGACGAGGTGAACGGCAGTAAGGGCGGCGGCCTTGCGGGCGGTATCATCGAAATCGGGACAGGTGGCGGAGCTAAACTGCCCGACGAGGTGCTCCCAAGCCGGGGAATCAGGCTGCGAGAGCCCAGCTATGGCAACCTCCGCTCCATCGCGCCGGGCCAGGAGCAATTCGCGCAGGTGCAGGCTAATTTCTTCCAGCGTGGAACCGGCAACAGGGGCGATAATATCTTCGGCAAGAGCGGCAATGAGCGCCTGCTTATTGGCGATGTGCCAGTACAGTGCGCCTGGAGCAACGCCGAGGGAAGAAGCGACGCGGCGCATGGTGACATCGGCAAGCCCATAAGTATTCAATAGGGTCGTGGCGGCCTCGATGATGCTCTCGCGATGTAGTTGCACAGTGGAAATTGTACGTGCTTCAGCGCGGCAAGGAATAGCTCACAGGTACTTTTAAGACTGCAATAATGTCCCTTGCAAACTTGCATTGTTAAGATTGCGGGGACAAAAGAACCCGTCGTGAGGCGGCTTCGCATTCGAAAGATTGATTCAGGAGCTCTCCCTTGTCCTTTTTGACCCCTGCAAAGAAGTCCCTTTTCGCGGTCGCTATGGTTGCCCCGCTTGCTTTGGCTGCATGTAGCTCGGATGATGAGGACGATTCGACGAAGACCACGTCGTCTTCGTCTGCTTCCTCGTCTTCTGAGACCTCTGCGAAGGAATCGGCGAAAAAGTCTGAGGACAAAGACGCAGATAAGGACAAAAAGAAGGAAAAGGAAGAAAAGGACAATAAAAAGGCCGCCGAGGACACTAAGGAGAAGGACGAAGAAGGCGGCGATGAGGGCACCGACGCGAACCCCATGCAGAATGAGGATGATCCCTTCGCCAACGCACAGGACATCAAGCCCATTGAGGGCGGTCAAGAAGCAAACGACGGCGATAAGCAGGCCATTGAGCAATTGGTGCGCGGGCAGCATGAGATTGACAATGTCAAGGACTACTTTGGCTACATGCCTGCCCATGCTTGCAAGGCCGTGCGCGAAGGCGAGTCCGGGGATTTCCAGCAGTACCTCAACTACGTCGATAGTCTTCCCAGCCAGTCCTTTTCGGAATACGCAAACTCCATGCGCCAGCAAAGCCAGGGCAATGCCAAGGTCAACGAGTTCGCCAACCAGCTAGAGGCCATCCCTACCTCCACCAAGCTGGAATCGATCAATGACGTTGTGGTCAATGGCGATGATGCCTCCGCTACCGTGAGCGTGTCGAACCCTGAAGGCACCGATACCTCCACCGTTCGTTTCCGCCGCGAGGGCGACAACTGGACCTTCTGTAACTAAATTGTCTTCCCGCCAAGCTCGCTTGCCCCGCACCCTCGGTTTCGGTGCGGGGCTCCTCGCGTGTTCCCTGTTCGTTTTTGGCATCTGTGGTGCGCTCTGGGGTTTTATGCGCCCCACGATGACCGGCCATGCTGTCGACGGTGGGGGCTATGCCATTGAAGCCGTGAGTAACGCGCAATTTGTCGCATTTATGACCTTTGCGCTAGTCACGGGTTTCTTGGGGCTGTGCCTCGGACTGGCCGCATTTTCCCAGCGCCGCGGGCGCGGTCTCACGATGTTGCTGTGGGTAGGGCTGTGCGCGCTCGCGGGTGCTGCTTCCTTCTACGTCTTTGGTGGCATCACCACAACGCACCCGCCGGAGAACCCAGGGGACGTCGTGGAATTTGCGCCGAATTTTTCTCCCGCCGTTGCCTGGGCGGTAGCCCCATTTTTGGCCATGTTTTCCTACTGGTGTACCGCGTTTATTAGTTCCGACGCGGACTGGGAAGCTGTTGGCAAAGAGTCTGCTCAAAACAGCAGTGCGCAACAGCAAGTAATTACGCCCACTTAACCGGCGAGCTGCCACAGAATTCCCGCGCGATGTCATCGATTGCGTGCAGGACCGCATCGAGGCTGTGGCTTAAAACCCGCAGCAGCTGGCTTTGGCTAAGGCCCGCCCCGGTCAGGGTCGGCACATCGACATGGACATGAAGGCCGTCGTCAGTGGAGCGGCAGTAGGCCGTGCCGCTGTGGCTCGCTAGATTCCAGTCATTGCAGATCAGAAACAAGCGGGTGAACTCGTCCTCATCCGCATTCAGGTCCCACCGGCCTGTGATGATGAGGCTAGGCCCAGAGTCGAGGGTAAAGGTGCAGGCGATGGAGTTGACGAGGGCAAATAGGCAGATTTCACCATCGCTATGGAAGCGGTCGATGCCTATTTGCGGTAGAGCGGCCGCGAGGAGATCCAAGGTGAACGCGGGCGGTGTAGCGGTATCGTTTTGAGCCAGCATTAGATCTGGTTCTTGGGCCAGGGCCGGAAACTCGCGCGTTGCCACGCTGATGAGCACCTCTGCGCCGTTGAGTGCGGCAGGCACAAAAGCGGCCAATTGATCGTGCGTTGGTGCAGTTCCAGTGCTGAAGTGGCTCTGCCCACACAGCACCAGCGACCCGGCCTCGTCATAGTCCAGCACGGCGGTGGGGTAGAGGCAATCGGCATTCCAACTGGTGATAAATCGGGACAGCGCGGCGGCCTCGCCCAAGTCAACCGCGCCGCGCAGAGTGGTGTGCAGGTGGACAACCACATCGTCGGTCTGCGACACAAAGACCAGCGTGGACCCCGCCTGCCCATGGGAAATGACGAGTTCTCCAGTAGGTAGCGCCCAATAGGAAAAATCAAGCTCGCGGACGATGGCGCGCAGGTGCCGCTCAAGACTGGTGGATTCAAATTCAATCATCATGCACCGCACACTCGCCTTCGCTGGAAGTTGATTTTGAGTCTATCGCCCAAGAAGGTGTCCCCGCGGCGCTTTGGGCGATAGTATATTGATTTGTCTACAGATATAGCCCACGGTGATCAACCAGAAAGTGAGCCAGGAATGCTTCGAACCATCGATCTCCGCGGTCAACAGCTTCGCCCCGCCACGCTGCGCCGCGTTCTTCCGCGCGGCGGCACCGACGTCAATTCCGTCATGGGGACCGTCGTGCCGATGGTCAATAAGGTGCGCGACGAAGGCGTCCAGGCGGCGTTGGATTATGGGGAGCAATTCGATGGGGTGCGCCCACCGTCCCTGCGCGTCCCCCAGGCAGAACTGCAACGGGCCGCTGACAAACTTGATCCCCAGGTGCGCGCGGCCATCGAGGCCTCCATTGAGCGGGTGCGCCGCGTGCATGCGGATCAAAAGCCGGAGTCGCACAGCACGCAGCTGGCCCCCGGCGCCACCGTGACCGAGGTATTCCGGCCCATCGAGCGCGTTGGCCTCTATGTTCCCGGCGGCAAGGCTGTCTACCCGTCTTCAGTCATCATGAATACCGTGCCCGCGCAAGAGGCCGGCGCCTCCAGCCTGGTGGTTGCCTCCCCGCCGCAAAAGGAGCACGGCGGCCTGCCGCACCCCACGGTCTTGGCCACGTGCCACATGCTGGGCGTGGAGGAAGTCTGGGCCGTCGGCGGGGGCCAGGCGGTAGCGCTTTTGGCCTACGGCGATGCTGACGAAGACCTAGAGCCCGTGGACATGATTACCGGGCCGGGCAATATCTTTGTCGCTGCGGCCAAAAGGGCGGTGCGCGGGGTGGTAGGCACGGACGCGGAGGCCGGCCCGACCGAAATCGCCATCTTGGCTGATGAGACCGCGAACCCCGTCTACGTGGCCTACGATCTCATCTCCCAGGCAGAGCATGATCCGATGGCGGCAAGCGTGCTGATTACGGCATCGGAAAGCGTGGCCCAGCAGGTGCAGCAGGAGGTCGAGCGCCGCTATACGGCAACGGAGAACTCCGCCCGCGCAGCCGAGGCCCTTACCGGCGAGCAATCCGGCATCGTCCTGGTGGATTCCCTGGACGCGGGCATCGCCGTGGCGAATGCGTATACCGCCGAGCACCTAGAAATCCACACCGCGGATGCGCGCGCAGTGGCAGAGCGCATCAACCACGCCGGCGCCATTTTCGTCGGCGCGTATTCCCCGGTGCCCTTGGGAGACTATTCGGCCGGTTCCAACCACGTGCTGCCCACCTCGGGCACGGCGCGGTTTTCCGCGGGGCTTTCCACCCACACCTTCCTCCGGCCGGTCAATCTCATCGATTATGACCGCGGCGCCCTGGAAGAAATCGCCCCCAACGTCATCGCCTTTGCCAATGCCGAGCGCCTTCCCGCCCACGGGGAGGCCATCCGCGCTCGATTCGAGGAGAAATAAATGGCCCAGCTACATGACCTACCGCTGCGCGAGGAGTTGCGCGGCGAGACCGCTTATGGCGCCCCGCAGCTGCGGGTGGCCTACCAGCTCAATACCAACGAAAACCCTTTCCCGCCTTCGCCCGCGCTTGTCGATGCCCTCGTGGACGAGGTCCGCCGCTGCGCCAGCTCGCTCAACCGCTACCCAGAGCGCGATGCGGTCGAACTGCGCACCGAGCTAGCCCGCTACGTTTCGCAGCAAACCGGCGTGGATGTCACCTACGAGCAGGTCTGGGCAGCTAACGGCTCCAATGAGATCCTGCAGCAGCTGTTGCAGGCCTTCGGCGGGCCCGGGCGCAGCGTGCTGGGTTTTACGCCGTCGTATTCCATGCATCCGATCCTGTCTGCCGGTACCCATACCCGTTTTATCGAGTGCCCGCGCGATGAGAACTTCACCATCGACATGGACCGCGCCTTGGCAGCAGTGGCCGAGCACCAGCCCGACGTCATCTTTGTCACCACTCCGAATAACCCCACCGGTGGGGTAACCAGCCTGGAGGATATTGCCGCGCTTATCGATGCTGCCCCCGGCATCGTCATCGTCGACGAAGCCTACGCCGAGTTTTCTGACTCGCCGTCCGCGACGAGCCTTTTGGAAAAATACCCCACCAAGCTCGTGGTTTCGCGCACGATGTCGAAGGCCTTCGACTTTGCCGGCGGGCGGCTCGGCTACTTCGTGGCGGATCCGGCCTTCGTGGAGGCCATCATGCTGGTGCGCTTGCCATATCACCTATCCGTCTTATCCCAGGCCGCGGCCACTGTGGCCCTGCGCCACAGCGCAGATACCCTCGCTACTGTGGCGACCATCGCCGCCGAACGCGACATGGTGGCAGGGCGCCTGCGCGAGATGGGCTATACCGTCATGCCGAGCGAATCGAATTTCCTTTTCTTTGGCAATTTTGCGGATCAACACCGCGTGTGGGAGCAGTTCTTGGATGAAGAGGTGCTCATCCGCGATGTAGGGATCGACGGGTATTTGCGCGTGACCATCGGCCTGCCAGAAGAAAATGCGGCCTTTCTGGCTGCGGCGGAAAAGCTAGCGACTACAGTAGGAGCGGATACTTCAAAGGAGTGATTTATGACAAACCGTGTGGGGCGTGCCCAAAGAGCAACATCGGAATCGGATATCACCGTTTCCATCGACCTTGACGGAACCGGGAAAAGCGACATTTCCACTGGACTGCCGTTCTTTGACCATATGCTTACCGCATTTGCCACACACGGACTCTTTGACCTGCAGGTCAAGGCCACCGGTGACGTGGAGGTAGACGCCCACCACACCGTGGAAGATACCGCCATCGTATTAGGCCAGGCCCTGCGCGAAGCAGTGGGGGATAAGGCCGGGATCCGCCGCTTCGGCTCCCAATTGCTGCCCATGGATGAAGCACTGGTAGAGGCGGTCGTGGACTTTTCGGGCCGCGCCTACTTCGTGATGAATGGCGAGCCGGAACACCTGCAGTGGCAGGTCATCGGCGGGCACTATGCCACGGTGATTAACCGCCACTTCTTCGAATCCTTGGCCATGCACGCAGCTATTACCCTGCACGTCAACGTGCGCTACGGCCGCGATCCGCACCACGTGACCGAGGCGGAATACAAGGCGGTAGCCCGCGCGCTGCGCGCTGCCGTGGACCACGATCCGCGACAGACTGGAATCCCTTCGACGAAAGGAGCCCTGTAGCCCGTGCAGTTTATGATCCTCATCCTGTTTCTGGTGGCAGGCCTCTTGGTAGGAGGGGCCTGGTCCGCGTATCAGCAGGACTCGAAGTTTTTTACGGTCGTCGCCGCGCTTTTAGCCGTTATCACCGCGGCCGCGGCCATCGCCTGGATGGTTGGAGGCTTTAGTAAATGAGCGAATCCCAAGAGACCAATATTTGGAAGGTGCCCGGATATACGCCGACGATGGTAGCCATCGCCGCTGCCTTTGGCGCTTGGTCCATCCTGCTTCCTGTGGTGCCGCTTGCCGTCATTGATTCCGGCGGTTCCGCGACCTTGGCAGGTGGGTCCACCGGTATCTTCATGGCCTTTACGGTTGCCACGCAGATTATATCACCGTGGCTATTGCGCCGCTGGGGCTACCGGCGCGTAATGGCGCTGTCCGCTTTTGCCCTGGGCGTACCGGCCTTTGGCCACCTGTTGGGTACCGACGCCTGGATCGTCTTGCTATTTTCCGCTATGCGCGGGGTGGGCTTCGGCGCCCTCACCGTGTCCGAATCCGCGCTCATTGCAGAGCTCTCGCCGGTGCGTCTGCTGGGTAAGGCCACCGGTATGATTGGTGTATTTACAGGCTTGGGGCAGATGATCTTCTTGCCGCTCGGCCTGTTCATGGCCGATTCGCTAGGATACGCCTCTACTTATATCACCGCCGGTCTGATCGGCTTCTTGGGTTTTGCTATGTGCCTGCGCATCCCCAAGATCAAGGTCACCTTGGCCGAGGATAACGATGAAGAAGTCAATATCATCCGCGTTCCTACCTGGAAGCTGGTGTTGGTCCCGGCTCTAGCCTTGACCACCTTCTCCATGAGCTACGGTGCAATTTCCTCTTTCTTGTCCCCCGCAATGCAGGAACTCGATGCCGCTAAGGGCGCCAGCCTGGCCGGTGTCATGTTGTCCATCGTCGGCGGCGCGGCGATGATCTTCCGTTACTTCGCCGGCGTGGTGGCAGACCGCACTGGCGCCCCAGGCAGCCTATACATTCCGAGCCAGATCATGGCGATCATCGGTGTCGGGACGATTTCGCTCACCCTGTTTATGGAAGGCTCCATCTGGTGGCTGGTGCTCGGCGCCGTTCTTTTCGGTGGCGCCTTCGGTATCGCACAAAACGAGGCCTTGCTATCCATGTTTGACCGGCTGCCCCGCGAGCGGGTCTCGGAGGCTTCGGCCATTTGGAATATTTTCTACGATAGCGGCACAGGCTTGGGCTCGACCCTGCTCGGCGCCATGGTGGCGGGCTACGGCTACGACGGCGCCTTTGGAGCGGGGGTTGCGATCCTTATCGCCGGGTTGCTGCTCACCACGGCGGACTTCATCCTGGGCCGGACTCGTATCAGCGAGACCAACGATATCCGCACCCGTTTGCGTCGAATGCGTAAGGTATAGCCCATGACAAAATCGGTGGTGTTATTGGACTACGGCGCGGGCAATATTCGCTCTGCCCAGCGTGCCCTCGAGCGCGTCGGGGCAGAGGTAACCGTCACGGCGGATCCTTATCAGGCCCTCGAGGCAGACGGGCTGCTGGTTCCCGGCGTAGGCGCATTCGATGCCTGCATGACAGGGCTGAAGGCCGTGAATGGGCCGAGGGTCATCGGCCAGCGCTTAGCAGGGGAGCGGCCGGTCATGGGTATTTGTGTGGGAATGCAGGTGCTTTTCGATGCCGGCGTCGAGCACGGCATCCACTCCGAAGGCTGCGGCGAATGGCCGGGTACGGTCGAACGCCTGCAGTCCGATGTTTTGCCGCATATGGGCTGGAATACCGTCGAGATGCCGGATGACAGCGCGATGTTTGCCGGGCTTAATGCCGATGAGCGATTTTATTTCGTGCATTCCTACGGCGTTCGCCGCTGGGAATTAGAAACCGTCATTACCCGCCCGCCGCTGGTGAGCTGGTCCACGCACGCCGGGGATTCTTTCGTGGCGGCGGTGGAAAATGGCGCGCTCTGGGCTACGCAATTCCACCCCGAAAAATCCGGGGATGCGGGCGCGCAGCTATTGGAAAACTGGATGCAGACTCTCTAGGTAGGATGAAACCATGACTTTTACGCTTTTGCCCGCAGTCGATGTTGCCGGTGGCAAGGCCGTGCGCTTGGATCAGGGAGAAGCCGGTACCGAAAAGGTCTACGGTTCCCCGCGGGACGCCGCCCTTGAATGGCAGCGCCAGGGCGCCCAGTGGCTGCACTTTGTTGACCTCGATGCTGCCTTTAATCGCGGTTCCAACCACGAGCAAATGGCGGGAATTACTAAAGCACTTGGCATTAATGTCGAGCTTACCGGTGGCATCCGCGATGATGCCGGGGTAGAGCGCGCGCTGGCTACCGGCGCGAATCGCATCAATATTGGTACCGCCGCCTTAGAAAACCCAGAGTGGATAGAAAAAATCCTTGGTCAGTATGGCGAGAAAGTCGCCGTGGACTTGGCGGTGCGCTTAGAAGATGGCGAATGGCGTACGAAGGGCAACGGCTGGGTCTCCGATGGCGGGGATCTCTGGGAGGTGCTCGAGCGCCTCGATGCCGCAGGGTGCCAGCGCTTCGTGGTCACGGATGTGTCCAAGGATGGGACGCTGACTGGGCCCAATGTGGAATTACTGCGCGAGGTAGCAATGGCAACCGATGCCAAGGTCACCGCCTCCGGTGGTATTTCCTCCCTGGCGGATCTTAGAGAGCTGGCCCGGTATGAAAATGAGGGCATCGATTCGGCGATCATCGGAAAGGCGCTGTATGAAGGAAACTTTAGCCTGGAGGAGGCGCTCGCGGCGGTGGCAGAGGTAGAACCGCTGCCTGCAGAAGTTCCCATCGATCCCTATGACCCCGAGGAAGAGTAACCGATGATGGATCCGCGCGAGTTGGTGGCCTTCGCGGAGGCGGCCGTGGACCAAGTCGAGCCCATCTTTCGATCCGGCATCGGGGCGCCACCGGCCCACTTTAAAAGCCGGGGCGATTTTGCTACAGAGGTGGACTTGACCATCGAAAAGCAGCTGCGCGATATCTTGCAGCAGATGACCGGCATCCCGGTCTACGGGGAGGAATCCGGCGGAAGCATCCACGACACCGTGTGGGTTGTCGATCCAATCGATGGGACCGCGAATTATTCCGCGGGCAATCCCATGGCCGGCATCCTGGTGGCCCTGGTTCACGAGGGCCAGCCTGTCGCGGCCATTTCAGATTTTCCTCTTTTAGGCAGGCGCTTGGTTGCTAACGACGGCTCGCCGCTGCGCTCTGCGGGTGGGCCGGCAGGTGGATTCGGTGGCGGGGAGGAGTCCCCAGAACTCGATGATGCGCGCGGGCACGTGGGGTGTTTTTCCAGCCTGCCCACTGCAGCTTTCCACGAATTGCGCGAAACCGGCTTGCGCCCGCGCATCACAGGCTCGGTGGGGCTAGATAATGCCTTCGTGGCCCAGGGAGTTTTTGACGGTGCCGTCAATTTCTCGCCGCACCCGTGGGATAACGCGGCGGGAGCGCTCCTTATCAAGGCGGCCGGGGGCATCGTCACGGATCCGGAGGGCAATCCGTGGACCGTGCAGTCGCGGGGTATGGTCTCTGGTACCCCGCAGGTGCACGAGACAATCCTGGAAATCCTATCTCACCAATCAAATTAACCCTGACCGACTTGTGAAGGAGTAAGCCCCGCATGGCTGTAGCCGTACGCATAATCCCGTGCCTTGATGTGGATCAAGGCCGCGTAGTCAAGGGCGTGAATTTTGCGCACCTGCGCGATGCAGGAGACCCCGTGGAATTGGCCGCGCGCTATGAGGAATTGGGCGCAGACGAACTGACTTTCCTCGATGTCTCCGCGTCCAAGCATGGCCGGTCCACCATGCTCGATGTGGTACGCCGCACCGCCGATCAAGTCTTTATTCCGCTGACCGTGGGCGGGGGAGTGCGCAGCGTTGACGATGTCCGCGAGCTCCTGCGCACTGGCGCGGATAAGGTATCGGTCAATACCGCCGCGATAGGCAATCCCGGCCTGCTGCGCGAATTGGCGGAAGTCTTTGGCTCGCAGTGCATCGTCTTATCCGTGGACGCGCGGCGCACCGACGCGGCGCACGCACGGTCGGGGTTTGAAGTTACGACACACGGCGGGACGACATCGGCTGGCATCGATGCAGTGGAATGGGCCCAGACCGGCGCCGAGCTGGGTGTGGGGGAGATCCTTTTAAACTCCATGGATGCAGATGGCACGAAGGCCGGATTCGACCTCGAACTTCTGCGCGCGGTGCGAGAAACGGTGAATATTCCCGTCATTGCCTCCGGCGGAGCGGGCGCAGCAGCGGACTTTCCACCCGCCGTTGAAGCAGGTGCCGATGCTGTCCTAGCAGCCAGCATTTTCCACTTTGGGGAGGTAGAAATTGGCGAGGTTAAAAAGGCCTTGGCAGATGCCGGACACGAGGTGCGCCGATGAGCAATCCCGCAGACTATGAGCTAGACCCACAGATTGCTGCGCTACTCAAGCGCAATGAGCAAGGGCTCGTGCCAGCTATTGCCCAGGCCGATTCCGGCGAAGTGCTGATGCTTGCCTGGATGGATGACCATGCGCTTGCCCACACGCTGGCCACGCGCAAGGGCACGTACTTCTCGCGCTCGCGCGGCGAGTATTGGATTAAGGGTGAGACCTCAGGACATACGCAGGAGGTGCTCGGTGTGCGCCTTGATTGCGATGGCGATACCATCTTGCTGACCGTGCGGCAGCGCGGCGCCGCGTGCCACACCGGTGACCGGACATGCTTCGATGCGAAAGTTCTTTTAGGGGATGATTCCTAATGACGAGGCGACTTGGCCCGCTCCTTATTGCGGTGGGCACGGCGGTGCTGTGGTTTTCTTCCCGTAGCACTTGGGTCAAAGCGGTAAGCGAGGACGATAAGTCGGGCTCGGCAACCAATGAGATCGTGGGTTCCGCGTGGTCCCTAGAACTGATGGCATTGACGCTGGTCCTCCTCGCCGGTGTACTCGCGGGGATTGCGCTTCGCCGAACGGGGCGGCGCATCGTGGCCATTGTGTGCGCCCTCGCCGCGGCAGGCGCCGCGTGGAGCCCTATTAGTCTGCTGACCAGCGGCGCTGATGCCGAGCGCGCGCAAAAAATATTGCAGGGCGCTTCCGCAAATGAAAACGCGGTGGATTCTGCCGCAATTTCTGATTGGGCTACCGTCATTTCCACGGAGGTCACTAAGCTGGGCCCCATTGTCGCCATTATCGGGGCCGCGCTGGCATTTTTCGGCTCCGTACTCTTGGCCCAGAACCCGGGCAAGGACAAGGTCAAGGCGTCGAGCAAATACGAAACCCCTGCCGCCCGCCAAGAAAAGCTGGCGGAAGATTTGGAGACCTCATCCGATTCCGGCCGTGTGATGTGGGATGCGCTCGATAGCGATATCGACCCGACCGATGTAGGCCGTAAATAGCCCCGTTCGCGCAGCACAATTTCCGGAAACGCCCCGAATAGCGTTAATCTAAGTGTGATTTTAATCGCGCTTGGAGGGAGGTGCTCATGCCCACACCCATTGCCGTCGATCACCTGGTCGCTGGGGTGCTAGAGGATGTCGCCGCGCGTGAAGCACGCGTTTCCTTTCAAGACATCAAGGCGCGCTCTCGGGATATGGAGCCTCCCCGCGATGCCCGCGCGGCGCTTTTAAAACCAGGTTGTTCGGTCATTACGGAGCTCAAGCGCGCCGTTCCTTATACCGGGGAAATTGCCCACGTGGGCTCGGCCGAGCAGATGGCCGAATGGGCGCGCACCTTTGAGGACTGCGGCGTGCATCTGATGGCCTGCCAGACGGATACGCGGCGCTTTAACGGATCGCTTGAGGATATGGCGGCTGCGCGCGCTGCCATCGATATCCCGATGATGGCGCGCGACCTTATCGTGGATCCGTACCAGATTCACGAAGCCCGCTGCTTTGGCGCCGATGCGATCCCGCTGCAGGTCGAGCTTTTAGAACAAGCCCGATTGGAAGCCCTCCTGGACCGCGCGGAATCGCTGGGGATGACTGCC
The DNA here is from genome assembly GCF_046718165.1 of Corynebacterium tuingiense. NCBI lineage: Bacteria > Bacillati > Actinomycetota > Actinomycetes > Mycobacteriales > Corynebacteriaceae > Corynebacterium > Corynebacterium tuingiense. The sequence continues at coordinate 1,594,476 of NZ_CP177101.1, read as the reverse complement.
ATCGTGGAGGTGCGAACCTGCGGGGAGGTCAACCGCGCCATCAAGGCCGGCAGCAGCGTCATCGCGATCAATGCGTGGTCGCTTGCCTCGGATGAGATCAACCGAGAGGCCTTCAATGATATCGCCCCGGGGCTGCCGGAATCGCTCCTGCGCATCGCCGTGGGCGGGGTGAATAATGCCCGCAACCTTTTCCACTATGCCTCCCGCGGAGCGGATGCGGTACTGGTCGGCGAATCCGTCATGGCGGCCCAGGATCCCACCGCCTTGGCGCGCTCTCTCGTGGCTGCGGGCCAACACCCAGCGTGCCCCTCGCGTAAAAGTTCCTAGGAAAACTACCCCAAACTAGCTCACGGCCACTCTGATAAGGCACACTATCTACGTGCATACTCAGAATCTTGCAAATATCCCCTCTCCGCCGCAGGGCGTGGTGTGGCATCTTGGCTCCATTCCAATCCATGCGTATGCGCTGTGCATCATCGCCGGCATCCTCGTGGGCATGTGGATGACGCTGAGGCGATACACAGCCCGAGGCGGTAATCCCGATACCGTGTGGGATGCGACCATCGTCGTTATCCCCGCGGGCATCGTGGGCGGGCGGCTCTATCACGTCATCACGGATAACCAGAAGTACTTCTGTGATACCTGCAACCCAGTCGATGCCCTTAAGGTCACCAATGGTGGTCTCGGCATCTGGGGTGCGGTCGCCTTAAGCGCCGTAGCGCTGTGGGTAATGTTCCGGATCAAAAAGATCCCCTTGGCGCCGTTTGCGGACGCGGTGGCGCCTGGCCTCATCCTTGCCCAGGGCATCGGCCGGTTGGGAAACTGGTTTAATCAGGAGCTCTACGGTCGACCGACCGACGTTCCGTGGGCGCTGGATATTTACTACCGCGTCGATGAGGCAGGGGAGTACGCGCCGGTTTCCGGGCATTCTACCGGTGAGGTCATCGCTTCGGTGCATCCGACGTTTTTGTATGAGCTCATCTGGAACGTCCTGGTCTGCCTGTTCCTGTTGTGGGCGCACAAGGCATGGAAGTTGGGGCGCGGACGAGTATTCGCCCTCTACGTCGTGGGATACACGCTGGGCCGCTTCTTTATCGAGGGCATGCGTTCAGACGAAGCCACCCATATCTTCGGTGTCCGCGTGAACCTCATTGTTTCTGCCGTTGTGTTTATTGCCGGCCTCATCGTCTTTTTCTTGCTGGACAGGCGGCGCAAGGGCCCCGAAACTCCAGAAGAAGTCGACCCGCGTTACTACCGCGAGCAGGCCGAAGGCGCTGCAGAAAATGGCGGCGAGGACGACGATAAACGCGTGGGAACCCCTCGTACCCAAGGCATCTCGGGCACTGCTAGCGGCCGCGAATGACCGGTTATGTGTGATCGTGTCCGATTGCCGTAGTTAAAGCGCCAAAAAATTGTGGCCTGTCGGCGCGCGAGGGAGTAGGTTGGGGGTTGTTCAATTTCCCCGATGGAATAGGCCAATAATGCTGGATAGAAGAACCAAAATTGTCTGTACTCTCGGCCCCGCTGTAGCCAGCGGGGACGGAATTTTGCGCCTTGTAGAAGACGGCATGAACGTCGCGCGCCTTAACATGTCGCACGGCGAGCATGCGGATCACGAAGCCAATTACAAGTGGGTCCGCGAAGCCACCGAAAAGACCGGCAGGAACGTAGGCATCCTGGCCGATCTCCAGGGCCCTAAGATCCGCCTCGGCCGCTTTAAGAACGGCAAAGAGCAGTGGGATAACGGTGAAATCGTCCGCATCACTGTAGACGATGTCGAAGGCACCCACGACCGCGTATCCACCACCTACAAAGGCTTGGCAGAAGACGCGAAGCCTGGCGATCGCTTGCTTATCGATGACGGCAAGGTCGCCGTCGTCTGCAAGGAAGTAGACGGCAACGACGTGGTGTGTGAGGTCACCGAGGGCGGCCCCGTATCCAATAACAAGGGCGTCTCCCTGCCCGGCATGAGCATTTCTGTGCCGGCCCTGTCTGAGAAGGACATCGAAGACCTGCGCTTTGCCCTGCAGCTCGGCGTGGACTACATCGCGCTGTCCTTCGTGCGTTCGCCTGCCGATGTCGACAAGGTCCACGAGATTATGGACGAGGAAGGCCGCCGCGTGCCGGTCATCGCCAAGCTGGAAAAGCCCGAGGCCGTCGATGCCCTCGAGTCCATCATCTTGGCCTTCGACGCCGTGATGATTGCCCGCGGTGACTTGGGCGTTGAGGTTCCGCTGGAAGAGGTGCCACTATTCCAGAAGCGCGCCATCCAGATTTCCCGCGAGAACGCGAAGCCGGTCATCGTGGCCACCCAGATGCTGGATTCCATGATTGAGAACTCCCGCCCGACCCGCGCGGAGGCCTCCGACGTGGCCAACGCCGTGCTCGACGGCGCCGATGCGGTGATGCTCTCCGGCGAGACCTCCGTGGGTGCGGATCCGCACAACGTGGTGCGGACCATGTCGCGCATCGTCAAGCGTTCTGAGACCGATGGCCAGGTCCCGCCGCTGGCGCACGTCCCGCGCACCAAGCGCGGCGTGATGTCCTATTCCGCCCGCGATATTGCAGAGCGCCTGAATGCCAAGGCCATTGTTGCCTTTACCTCTTCCGGCGATACCGCAAAGCGCGTTGCTCGCCTGCACTCTGACCTGCCACTGCTGGTATTCACGCCGCATGAAGATGTGCGCTCCCAGCTGGCGCTGACTTGGGGTGCTGAGACCTTCTTGAGCCCCGACGTCAAGTCCACGGATGAGATGATGGAGGCTATCGATAAGTACCTGCTGGATTTGGACGAGTACGACGAGAATGACTTGGTCGTCGTCGTTGCAGGTACCCCTCCGGGAATCTCCGGCAATACCAACATGATTCAGTGCCACATTTTGGGAGAAACCATCAAGGACTAGCGCACTGAAAAATCCGCCGCGCCTCCACACTCCATTGAGCAAAGGGAGACGCGGCGGATTCTTTATGCCAGAAGGCGCAAGGTTTACGCGCCCAGGTACGCCAGCACCGCCGCATGGGCGGCCTGGGTGGAAGCCTTGACCGTGGGCTCGTAATCCGGCAGGAAGTTGGCCTGGTGATTGACCGGGGGATCGGCCAGCTCTGCTTCGGGGGTGCACCCTACGTGCCAAAAGACGTACGGCACGCCCCATGCCTGTGGGAGGTAACAGAAGTCTTCGGAAGCGGTCGAGGGCGAGGCGGTAACGGATGCTTCCCCGAAGGTGGCCGCAAAGACCTCGTCGATGGGCGAATACGCGGCGGCGTCGTTATCGGTGACCTCGCCGTGCGCGTAGTACTCGAAGGTGGGGTCCTTCTCGCAGCCGGAGGCCACGCACTCGGCTTTTACCATGCGCTCTAAGGAGGCATAGACCTTCTCCGCCAGGGCTGGATCATAAAAGCGGGTATTGAGCACAAGCTCGGCGGAATCCGGGATGATGTTGTTTTTATCGCCAGAATGCAGCTCGCCCACGGAGATGACGAAGAACTCGTGCGGGGCTACCTCGCGGCCCACGATGGCCTGGAGCCGGGTGACGATCATCGCCGCAATATAGGTTGGGTCGATGGAATTATGCGGCATGGAGGCGTGGGCGGACTTGCCAAAGATGCGAATGCGCAGGGAGTCGCAGCCCGCCATGATGGGGCCGGCCGTATGGCGAACGGTGCCGGCACGGCCGGGCATGACGTGTTGGCCTAAGCAAATATCGGGGCGTGGCACGCGCTCGGTGAGGGTATCGGCGATCATGTATTTCGCACCCATGGATGATTCCTCCGCTGGCTGGAACAGGGCGAGGAAGGTGCCGGACCAGGTATCGCGGGAGGCATCGAGAAGCGCACAGGCACCGAGTAAGGCCGTGGTGTGCATATCGTGCCCGCAGGCGTGCATGTAGTCATTGGTCGAGGAATACTCCACGCCGGTGGCCTCCTTGACCGGCAGGGCATCGAAATCGGCGCGCATGAGCGCGGTGGGGCCATCGCCGTTGCGGAAAATGGCGACCATGCCATGCCCCCCAATGTTTTCTTCTACCTCGCAATCAAACTCCGCTAACTTGGCGCGGATGCGCGCCGCGGTGCGTTCCTCCTCGTGGGAAAGCTCGGGGTGGCGGTGCAGATCTTCGTAAAAATCCCGCTGCCACGCCAGGTCAGTATCCGCAGAGTGGACCACGGAAGCGATGTTTGTGGAATAAGACATAGTTTTCATCCCTTTGGTTAGGGTAGGGTCAGCTATATGCCGACTATTCAATTCGATGTATTGGTTCCAGATGAGCAAGCGGACCGCGTGGAGGAAATTTTCACCACTGCCACCGATAAGCTGGTAGCGGGCGGATCGCTTACCTCCGCCGAGGTTACTCGCCCGGCAGATCCCCAGTTCCCTGAGGGCTTGGAGGAACAACTGCAGCAAAATTACCGCGATGAACATGAAGAGCGCGATTTAGAAGGAGCGCACGCCCACCGCTATAACATCGCGGTGGAGGGGGCGACCGGCTCCGTGAACCAGCTGGCTATGGTGCTGTCGCGTTTGCTCACGCCGCACGCCGTATTGCCCAAGGATCATGTGCTGCTGGAGGATGAGTTGGCGCATGAGCGCCCCGCCATCTTTCCGTGGACGGTCGAGATTCGCCCTTAGCCCAGCTGCTTGACGATGTCCCGGGCGGCCCTAGCCAGCTGCTCCGGCATCCCTCCTTCTTGATCTAGCTCCGCGGTGAAGTGCTCGGTGTCCTGATTGATGGCCCCGGCAATGATGCCAACCGGGGTAGAGGACTCCGCCGCCAGGTCCGCGACGGTGCCGACGACCTTGCCGGTTAAGGATTGCTCGTCAAACGCGCCTTCGCCGGTGATGACGAGGTCCGCCTGAGAAATGGCATCCGCGAGACCAAGGGCCTTCGCCACGTGGGCCCCGCCAGAAACGACGCGGGCGTGCTCATCGGTGCCCCATAGCGTGCGAGAAAGCCAGGTAAGGCCGATGGGGATGCCGCCTGCCGCACCGGTAAATTCAGTCTCTGGATCTGTGCCGGTGACCTTGCACAATTGGAGAAGTGCACCTGCAAGCAGGGCAACCTGCTCGCCCTCTGCGCCTTTTTGTGGCCCGTACATGGTGGCTGCCTGCATGGCCTTAGCCCGGGTATCGGCCAAGAGCGTGAAATCAACCATGCCCGCTTTGATGTTTAATTGCGCGGTATCGATGGAATCGAGCTGCACCAATGGGGCGCCGCCCTTGGGCAGGGCATAGCCGCGTGCATCGTGGGCGGCGGCGCCGAGGGCCGCAAGGATGCCCATGCCACCGTCGATGCTGGCCGTGCCGCCAAGGCAGAGCACGATGGAGGTGGCGCCGCGGGACTGGGCATCGGCAAGCAGCACGCCGGTGCCATAAGAATCCGCGTGGAGGGGATCGAGCGCGTCGCGGACCGCGGGCAGTCCGGTGGCGGCGGCAACGTCGATGAAGGCCGTGTGCCCAGCGAGGAAATACTGCGCTTCGGTCAAGCGCCCCACCGCATCCGTGGTGGGAAGGGTAATGGTCTGGGTTTCTTGCCCGCCCGCCGCGGCGGCCTGGGCCAGCACCTGTGCGGTGCCTTCGCCGCCATCGGCCATGGGCAAGGTGGTGACGGTGGCGGTGGGGTAGTGCTGGCGAATTCCGTTGGCGATTCCGGCTGCGGCTTCTGTGGCAGAAGCGGTACCTTTAAAAGAGTCAGGCGCGACGACAATATGCATGCCCGCGATTATAAAGCCCGCGACCCGCACCGCGGCTTTTTGCTAGGAATCCGAACGTCCTACAGAAAATATTTATCTTTATTGCTGCAGGTGAAAGCGGGTAATTGGGGGACTGAGAAATAATTGTACTTGCATTATCGGTAGATTGATAGGAAACTAGTTCCTGCTAGTCAAACTCCACGAGAATGGGATTTATACACTATGTCTGTTGATAGCCAGATTTCTGAGTACTACGACAAGCTACTCAAGCGCAACGCCGGTGAACCGGAATTCCACCAGGCGGTGTCCGAGGTGCTGGATTCGCTCAAGATCGTCCTGGATAAGGACCCACACTACGCAGACTACGGTCTGGTTGAGCGCCTGTGTGAGCCAGAGCGCCAGCTCATCTTCCGCGTCCCATGGGTTGATGACAACGGCGAGGTGCAGGTCAACCGCGGCTTCCGTGTGCAGTTCAACTCCGCGCTCGGCCCGTACAAGGGCGGTCTGCGTTTCCACCCCTCGGTAAACTTGGGCATCATTAAGTTCTTGGGCTTTGAGCAGATCTTTAAGAACTCTCTGACCGGCCTGCCCATCGGTGGCGGCAAGGGTGGCTCCGACTTTGACCCGAAGGGCAAGTCTGAGCAGGAAGTTATGCGCTTCTGCCAGTCCTTTATGACCGAGCTGCACCGCCACATCGGCGAGTACCGCGACGTTCCTGCCGGCGATATCGGCGTTGGCGGCCGCGAAATCGGCTTCCTCTTCGGCCAGTTCCGCCGCCTGACCACCCAGCACGAGTCCGGCGTCCTGACCGGCAAGGGTCTGACCTGGGGCGGTTCCTTGGTACGTACCGAGGCCACCGGCTTCGGTGCCGTCTACATCACCGAAGAAATGATGAAGACCCACGGCGAGTCCTTCGACGGCGCCAAGGTCATCGTGTCCGGTTCCGGTAACGTTGCCATCTACGCTGCCGCAAAGGCACAGGAACTCGGCGCTACCGTCGTCGCAATGTCTGACTCCTCCGGCTACATCACCACCCCGAATGGCGTGGACGTTGACCTGCTTCGCGATGTCAAGGAAGTTCGTCGCGAGCGCATCTCCACCTACGCCAAGGAAGCTGGCAACGGCGTGGAGTTCCACGAGGGCGGCAATATCTGGGACGTCCAGGCTGATGTTGCACTGCCGTGTGCAACCCAGAACGAGCTCGACGGCGAGTCCGCCAAGAAGCTCGTCGAGGGCGGCGTGCGCTACGTTGCAGAGGGCGCCAACATGCCGTCCACCCCGGATGCGGTACACGTATTCCAGGACTCCAAGATCAACTTCGCACCCGGCAAGGCTGCCAACGCCGGTGGTGTGGCAACCTCTGCACTGGAGATGCAGCAGAACGCATCCCGCGACTCCTGGTCCTTCGAGTACACCGATGACCGCCTGCGCGGCATCATGAGCAACATCTTCAAGAACATCGACAACACGGCCAAGGAATACGACCGTGAAGGCGACTACGTGGCTGGCTCCAATATCGCCGGCTTCAAGAAGGTGGCTGACGCCATGCTGGCACAGGGCGTTATCTAAACTCCCTTAACCCACGGCTCCCCATTTCCCCGCACCCGCGGGGAGACGGGGAGCTTTTGCATTGCTGCGGCACGTGCTGTCGCCCTTTGGTGGCTCGGTGGCCAGCCCTAGAAGGATCGGGTTGGTCTTGAGTTAGAGCCACGCGGACAATGCGGCTGAATGCGCCAGTGCCGCGGGTATGTGGAGGGAAAATGGGTTAATCGCACACGGGAAGCGAATTGAACTCGGAGAGCTTTAGCCTTCGTTGCATTGGCCTGAGGATCCAGGGCGCGCCCTCCACACAATGCGGGGTGGCGCGTTGTAGAATTCCCAGCATGTACCGTGTCTTTGAATCCCTTGATGAATTAGTTCAGCATTTGGAGCAGGCTTCTGGCTTTCCCATGACCTCCAATTGCTTGGTTCCCCGCCATGAGATGCTGGCGCTTCTCGATGACCTGCGCAACGCGCTGCCCGTAGAAATCGACGATGCGCAGGACGTTTTAGACAAGCAAGACGAGATTATCCGCGGCGCCGAAGAGCGTGCGGATAACACCATTAATGAGGCGTCTGCGGAGGCCACCGACATGGTGAGCCAGGCGCGCCAAGAGGCCGATACCACGGTTGCGCAGGCAGAAGAACATGCGCAGCGGCTAGTGGCCGATGCCGAGGCACGCGCCCAGTCCACCGTTGAGCAAGCCCGCGCAGATGCAGACCGCACCATTGCTCAGGCCAACGAGGAATACGAACGCTCGGTGGCTGAGGGCCGCCAAGAACAAGAACGTTTGGTCTCTGAGTCTGAAGTCGTCCGCCGTGCCAACGAAGAAGCCAACCGGATCGTGGAGACCGCATACACCGAATCCAACCGGCTGCGCACGGAGTGCGATGACTTTGTAGATAGCAAGCTTAGCGAATTTGAAAGTTCCCTCAGCGGCCTCCTGCGCACCGTAAACTCCGATCGTTCCGCGCTGCGCGGTGGGGCCGGCGTGCGCTCTCGCGGCGGCGACTACCTGCCGTCCACGAACGCCGGTTCTTCCCGCGGTGGTGCTAGCGCCCCGCGCTATGGTGAGGGCGACGGCTACGAGCGCCGCTATACCGAGCGCTAACCGCTCTGGCGAAAAGGCACGACGCTTAAAAAGTCCTGCTGCACGGGTGATTTGCGAAAACCGCGTCGCCGTGCAGCAGGACTTATTGTGCCTGTGGGAGGCTAGACCGAGCTGCGCGAGTTGGAATAGCGCGGCGTGGGGGACGATGAGGGGGCATCGGCAAGCGCGGCGTCAGCAGTATTCGTAGCAGGGTGAGGGCGCTGGCTCTGGACCGCTACGAAGGCTACAATCCCCGCGCTGACCAGGCCGGGGAAGAGGAAGGTGACCAGGGACGTGGTGAAGTAGGAGGTGAGCGAGGTCATCGAGCCGCTCATAAAGTCTTGGGGGAAGAACATCGCGCTAAGACTAATAACCGCGCCTGCGGTCAGGAACATGGCGCCGACGCAAAGCAGCGCGCAGGCAAGGGCTTCGCGCGAGAGCCACGTGATGGCGGCGGCGCTGGCGGAAAATACAAGGGCGCCGGTAAGCACCGTGAGGTCGAGGCCGGAGGGAATGACCAAAATCGCGCCGGCGATAAGCCCCGCACACGTGCTGAGGATGAGGGCGGAGAAAAGGCGCAGGCCCTTGTCGCCGTAGATGCCAGAGTGGTCAGCCTTGGGCAGGCGATGGAGGACTAACCCAGAGATGACCAAGAAGGTGGCGGGAAGGCAGCACAACACTCCGAATCTAGGAGCGATAGCGCTCAAATCTCCTGAGGCCGCGGCCAAGTGGTAAGTCATGCTTTCAGGCTAAGGCCGCCGCGGCCTGCAGGAAAGGGAAAACCGGCAAGCCATAGCGCTTTATGCCCAAACCTTCAGTTTCTTGCCAGAAAATGCGGTCGTGCCAGCAACTACGCGGAGTTTGCGAGGCAGGGTAGACTACCAACTGTTATGACATCTCCATTGAAGTTCGATGTGGGCGAATTACTAAACGCCCAAGGCACTGACGCAATGCCGGAACAACGCACCCAGACGGGCCCTGCACCGGAAAGGATCGGCGTGGAAATGATCGCCATCCCCAAAGGCGAAGATCTCACCGTTGCCGCGACCCTGACCCCGCTGGGTTCAGGCGTTCTGGTTGATGCGGATATCTCGGGTGTTCTCACGGGCGAGTGTGCGCGCTGCTTAAAAAAGCTACACCCGCAGCTGGATTTGCACGTGACCCAGGTTTTTGCCGCCGATGAATCCTTTGTCAGCGGCGATGGCGCCGATTCTGACGATGCCGGTTCGGGCGATGAAATCCCCGAAATCCAAGACGATGAGCTGGATCTTCTCCAGGCGGTGATTGATGAAGTCGGCCTGAACCTTCCCTTCGCCCCCGTCTGCGAAGACGGCTGCGATATTCGGACCCCAGAGGGTGTGACCACCGGAATCTCCGGGGAAGAAGAGGAAGAGGAGAAGATAGACCCGCGCTGGGCAGGTCTGGAGAAATTCCTATGAGCCGCAAGAAGAAGCTAACCGGGCAAGAGGCGTGGGACGCCACCTTCGCGGCGGTCGATCACACCCCGCTCTTGGAATCGCTCGGCGTTGCCCTGGAACCGGACAATCTGCGCTTGGCGCTTACGCACCGCTCTTTTGCCAATGAAAACGGGCACCTGCCTAATAACGAGCGCCTTGAGTTCTTGGGCGATGCCGTCTTAGGGCTATCGGTGGCCGCGAAGCTATACGTGAGGTATCCATCGCGCCCCGAATCCGATATCTCTAAGATGCGTGCGTCCATTGTCTCACGCTATGGGCTTTCCGATGTCGCGCGTGAAATCAACCTTGGCCCGCATATCCTGCTGGGCAAGGGCGAACAGTCCACCGGCGGGCGCGATAAGGATTCCATCCTTGCGGATACCACCGAGGCGATTTTCGGCGCTATTTATCGCGAGCACGGCTTTGAAACCGCCCGCGATGTTATCCTGCGCCTATTTGCAGAAAAGATCGATAATGCCTCCGTCAGCGGGCGCCACTTGGACTGGAAGACCACCTTGCAAGAGCTGTGTGCTGAGTTGAAGGCACCCATGCCGGTCTATTCGGCTACGGCTACCGGCCCAGAACACGATCAAACCTTCAGCGCGGTTGCCACCGTCGCTGGGCTGACCGTGGGAAATGGGCAGGGCCACAATAAGAAATTAGCGGAGCAGCAGGCTGCGCAAGAGGCGTGCCAAACTCTGCGCGAAACCCCGTTGCTGGTGCAAGGGACCGCCCATAAAGAAGGCTAAGTAATGCCAGAGTTGCCCGAAGTAGAATCGGTGCGCCGCGGGGTGGAAACCTACGTCGTGGGCAAAGAAATTACGGTGGTAGACATTGCGCACCCGCGGGCGAACCGCGGCCAAGATGAACCGCTAGCGGGCCTTGTCGTGGGCAAGGAAATCGCCGCAGTCGCCCGCCGCGGCAAATTCATGTGGCTGGAATTCGTGGGGGAGGACCCGATGGATAGCCACCGCGACGTGCTTTTTATTCACTTAGGCATGTCGGGTCAGTTGCGCATCGGCCCTACCGATTCGCCGCACCGCCGCATCACGGTAGGGCTCAGCGATGGCACCGACCTGCACTTTGTGGACCAGCGCACCTTTGGATACTGGCTATATGCGCCGTGGTCCAAGATTTCCCATATCGGCTTGGATCCCCTGGAACCCGATTTTGATATCACCAGCGCCGCGCGCCGCCTGCGGCAGAAGAAAACCGCGGCAAAAACGGCGCTATTGGATCAAACGCTGGTATCTGGCATTGGCAATATCTACGCAGATGAAGCGCTGTGGGCAGCACGCATTTCACCGCGCAAGAAAGCTTCTGCGCTGCGGCAAAAAGACGCCGTGGCGCTATTAAGCGCGGCGCAGACCGTGATGTCTGCCGCCCTCAAAGCGGGGGGAACGAGCTTTGATTCTTTGTACGTTAACGTCAATGGTGAATCCGGCTATTTCGCGCGCTCGCTTGCAGCCTATGGCCGCGCTGGCCAGCCATGTTCCCGCTGCGGCACGCCCATTGAGCGGTGTGTTATCGGGGGACGCTCGAGCCATTATTGCCCCCACTGCCAATAATCTCGCACCCGTGAGATTCACGTTGTGCACCTTCAGGCAGTAAATTAATTCGCATGGAATTTCTCGAAAATGTCGTCACGACATTTAACGATGGCGTGTGGACATACATCCTGCCCTGGCTGCTTATCGGTGCAGGCCTGTTATTTGGCGCTCGTACCGCGGTGGTGCAGATTCGCAAGGTACCCGATATGCTGCGCGCCGTGGTCGAGCGACCCAACAGCGATGATGAGGACGAGGGCGCAGGAAGCGGGGGAATCTCCGCATTTAAGGCATTTACCATCTCCGCAGCATCGCGTGTGGGCACCGGCAACGTTGCCGGCGTCGCGGTGGCCATCTCCGTAGGCGGACCTGGCGCCGTCTTCTGGATGTGGATCATCGCCCTTCTTGGTGGTGCGACCGCCTTCGTGGAATCCACCCTGGCGCAGCTGTGGAAGGTCCGCAATGGCGATACGTACCGCGGCGGGCCGGCCTACTACATGAAGCGTGGCCTGGGCTGGGGCCCGCTCGGCGTTCTTTTCTCTATTGCCATCGTCTTTACTTTCGGCTTGGTCTATAACTCCTTCCAGACCAACGCCATTGCTGAGGCCGTGGCCTTTTCCTTCGGCCGCGAAGACGATGCCACCTTTGGCTCCATCATTGGCATCATCATCGCGATTGCCGCGGGCTTCATCATTTTTGGCGGCGTGAAGCGCATTGCCAATATCACCCAGGTAGTCGTTCCGTTTATGGCCCTGGCGTACCTGCTCATAGGTGGCTTCGTGGTCATTACGAACTTTGACAAGGTCCCGGGCATGCTGGGCGATATCATCGGCCACGCGCTCGGCTTTAAGGAAATCGCCGGCGCGGGCATCGGCGCCGCGATGATGAAGGGCATCCAGCGCGGCCTGTTTTCCAACGAGGCCGGCGAGGGTTCTGCACCTAACGCGGCGGCGACCGCCACCGTTTCCCACCCGGTCAAGCAGGGCCTGGTGCAGACCTTGGGTGTGTACTTCGACACCATCGTGGTCTGTACCATTACCGCCTTCCTGATCCTGCTCGGCCCGGAAGTAGCCTACGGCGAAAAGGCCGAGGGCGTTTCCCTTACCCAGGCGGCCTTGTCCGCCGAGGTTGGTCACTGGGGCGTTCACTTCGTCAGCTTCATCTTGTTCTTTCTGGCCTTTTCTTCCATCTTGGGCAATTACTACTTGGCAGAAGCCAACCTGGAATACCTCACCACGAATAAAACGGTGCTGAATATTTTCCGCCTCGTGGTGCTGTTCTTTGTCTGGTTCGGTGCCGTCGGGTCCCTGCCATTGGTCTTCGCCCTGGCGGATACCGGTGCGGCGACGATGGTGATCCTGAATATCATCGCCATTGTTCCGTTATCCGGCGTGGCCATTCAATTGCTGAAGAACTTCAACGAGCAGCGCAGTAAGGGAGTCGATCCGGTCTTCCACCGCGATATGCTTCCGGGTGTGCCCGGCGTGGAGTGCTGGGACGGTTCTGACCCAGTGACCCGCCGCAGCGCTGCGGACCGTAAAATCTTGCGCGATCGCGGCGAGGCCGATCGCTACTAATGAGGATGGTGCAGTGACATGGAAAGAATGACGGCTTTTGTGCACGGCAACGTGCAAGGAGTGGGCTTTCGCTGGTGGACGCGCTCGCGCGCTCTGGAATTAGGCCTTTCTGGGCATGCGACCAACCTGGCAGACGGCCGCGTGCAGGTTGTTGCTGAGGGCCCGCGCACAGACTGCGAGAAGCTCTTGGAACTGTTGAATGAGCAACCAAGCACCACCCGCCGTCCCGGCAGCGTCGATTTGGTGGTCGAGCAGTGGGCGGACGCAAAGGGCGAAAGCGGCTTTGTCGAGCGCTAATAGCCAACCCAATGGTGGCTCCAGCTCGTTTCTTAAAGGCTTGCTACACTATCCCAAATGCACCTGAAATCGCTGACGCTCAAAGGCTTTAAGTCATTCGCGTCGGCGACGTCTCTCAAATTTGAGCCGGGCATCTGCGCCGTCGTCGGCCCGAATGGTTCCGGTAAGTCCAACGTGGTTGATGCCCTTGCGTGGGTCATGGGAGAGGCTAGCGCAAAGACCCTGCGCGGCGGCAAGATGCAAGACGTCATCTTTGCTGGGGCTGGCGACCGCAAGCAATTGGGCCGGGCCGAGGTCACACTCACCATCGATAATGCCGATGGTGCCCTGCCCATCGAGTACTCCGAGGTCTCTGTGACCCGCCGCATGTTCCGCGACGGCGCGAGCGAATACGAAATCAACGGGGCAAAGGCCCGGTTGATGGATATCCAGGAACTGCTTTCTGATTCCGGCATTGGTCGGGAAATGCACATCATCGTGGGGCAGGGCAAGCTTTCTGAAATCCTGGAATCTCGCCCCGAAGATCGCCGCTCCTATATCGAGGAAGCCGCCGGCGTCCTCAAACACCGCCGCCGCAAAGAAAAGGCCCAGCGCAAACTTACGGGCATGCAGGCCAATTTGGATCGCCTGCAAGATTTGACCGATGAGCTGGGAAAACAACTCAAGCCCTTGGCGCGGCAGGCAGAAGCCGCCCAGCGCGCGGCGACGGTGCAGGCAGACGTACGCGATGCGCGACTGCGCCTGGCAGGAGACCGCATCGTCGGCCTGCGGCAGAAGCTTTCTGATGCCGAGCGCACCGCGACGGCCCTATCCACCCAGGTAGAAGAGACCACGGCACAGCTCGAAGAGGCGACCGAGCACCAAATGGAGCTGGAAACCCAGCTAGAGGAAGTCAACCCGCAGGCAGAAGCCGCCCAAAAACTGTGGTTTGATCTCTCCACCCTGTCCGAGCGCATTGCGGCGACCCAGCGAATCGCAGAGGAGCGGGCGGATAATGCCGGGTCCCAGGTCGCCTATGCCGGCCAGGATCCAGATGATCTTGAGGCCAAGGCGACGCGCGCGGACGAGGAGCACGAGGAGCTCTTGGAAGCGGCAGAAGAAGCTGCGGAGCGGTTAGAAAGCATCAGGGAGGAAGTAGCGGAGCGTCGGCAAGCATTCGAGGCCGCAGAGCACGAGCATATGGCGCAGGTGCGCGCCATTGCGGACCGCCGCGAGGGAGTTGTGCGCCTTTTTGCCGCCGAGGAAAAGGCCGCGGGGCAGGTGGCCAGCGCAGAAGAGGAGTTGGCGCGGCAGGAAGAGGCCGTGGCCTCGCTCCAGCAACGCACTCAGAACGCGCAGGCAGAGGCCGCTGAGGTAGCGCAGAAGTTGGATAATTATGCCGCAGAGCGCCAGCCTTTGGAGGAGGCGCATACCCGGGCCGCCAGTGAGTCGGGCGCTGCTGATAAGCGCTTGGACCAGCTCCGCGATGCCCAGCGCGAGCGCGAGCGCAGTGTCTATACGCTGCGGTCCCGCATCGATACGCTATCCCAGACTATCCCTGAGCCGGTCGAGGTAGGTGAGGAATTCCAGCCATTGGCCGCATACATTTCTACGACCTACGAGTCAGCGGTTGCGGCCGCCTTGGGCACCTTCGCAGAGGCACAGGCGGGTCAGCTGACCGAAGGGTTGATTGCGGATTTGGAAAAGGGCCCGCGCTCGGCGCTGTTGGATGCGGCGGCGACCGCGCCTGCGAGCTCGTGGCGCGTCGATGCCGATTTGCCGCCGCAGACCTCCTGGCTGCTGGACCACATATCGGTCCAACCTGCGGTGTCGGCGGCGTTGCACAGGCTGCTTGCCGATGTCGTCCTCGTCCCCGATTTTGCCCACGGCCGGCGCCTCGTCTCCGAGGATCCGCGCCTGCGCGCCGTGACCGCGTCCGGGGTTGTCATCGGCGAAGGCTGGGTCGAGGTCGGCACCGGTTCCTCGTCCACGGTGGAGGTCTCCGCCCGCATCGCGGAAGCTGAAGAGGAGCTAGAGCAGGCAAATCAAGCCCTGCACGAGCTTTCCGGCACCTTGGAGGGGGCAAAGATTGCCGCCGAGGATGCCCGCGTGACGGCTGCGTCCGCCAAGGCCGCGTTGCGGGAGCACGATACCGAAGTCGATGCCTGGAAGCGCGATCATCACCGCCTGGAGAAGCAGTATGAGGCGAATAAGGCGGAGCTGGAAAAGTCCGCGCAGCGCGCCACCGAGATCGAGATCCGGCTGCAGAAAGCCAACCAGGAGCTTGCCGATGCCCGCGATAGGCTCGCCCGCGTCGATGCCGACGATCAACCAGACGAGCCCTCGTCCGCCGATAGGGATGCCGCCTCGGCCGCGCTGGAAGAGGTAAAATCCATGGAAATGGAGGCCCAAGTCGCGGCCCGCTCGGCGCAAGAGCGCGTGGGTCAAGTTGCCGGCAAGGCCGATAATTTGCGGCGCCAGGCTCAACACGAGCGCCAAGCAAAGGCCCGCCATGAACAGGCGATGGCCCGCCGCAAGGCGCAGGGGCAATTGGCATCAGCAGTGGCACGGCATGCACAGGATTTGGCCGCGCGGGCGAACCAGCTTTTAAGCCGCGCCACCTCTGAGCGCGATGAGTTTGTCCACGAGCGCAACTCCTTAAATTCCCAATTGCAGCAGGCCAAGCAGGCGGTATCGGCCGCACGCCAACATAGCGACCGGCTAACGGCGCGGGCGCACGAAGCAGAGCTGGCTCGTTCGCAGGCGCAGGTGCGCCTAGATGAAGCGGAGAAAAAGATTGGCGAACAGCTGGGTATCGCCATCGCTGACCTCTTGCGCGATTTCACCCCGGGCGAAGACTTTGACCGCAGCGCGGAAAAGTCGCGTTTGCATCAGGCGGAAAAGGATTTGAACTCCTTGGGCAAGGTCAACCCCTTGGCCTTGGAGGAATATAAGGCACTGGAAGAGCGATACAGCTACCTTTCTACGCAGCTAGACGATGTCATCCAAGCCCGCCAGGATCTCGCCGGGGTGATTTCGGACGTGGATAAGCAAATCCTGCAGCTCTTTACCGATGCCTGGCGCGATGTGGAAGCGGAATTTCCCAAGGTATTCAATACCCTCTTCCCGGGTGGGGAGGGCCGGTTGATCCTTACCGAGCCAGAAGACATGCTCACCACCGGCATCGAGGTCGAAGCCCGCCCGCCAGGCAAGAAGGTCAAGCGCCTATCGCTGCTTTCCGGCGGCGAGAAATCCCTTACCGCGCTGGCCATGCTCGTGGCAATCTTCCGCGCGCGCCCCAGCCCGTTCTATGTCATGGATGAGGTCGAGGCAGCGCTTGATGATGTCAACCTGCGCCGCCTCATCGCCCTATTCGAGGAACTGCGGAAGGATTCCCAGCTCATTGTCATCACGCACCAAAAGCCGACCATGGATGTGGCCAATGTCCTCTATGGCGTGACCATGCGCGGCGATGGCATCACCCGGGTCATTTCCCAGCGCATGAATCCAGCCGGACTCGCGCCGGGAGCCGAGCAAGCAAGCCGGGATGCGACGCGGCTTGGAGTTGATGCACCGCAATCAACGGAATAGAAGATTTCGCCGCCCCTATGTGCCGCAAGTCCGAAAGGCTGGCACTATAGAGGCATGAATTCTTTATGGTTATGGATCGGCATAGCAATCGTTGTCATTGTGCTGATTGTCGTCTTCATTGCAATCGGCAAAAAGCGCGGTGAATCCAAGAAGGTTTCTTTCGAAAAACCCAAGGAAGAAGAGCCCAAACAGCTAACCCAAGAGCAAAAGTCCGGCAATTACCAGGCGAAGTCCGGCTTCAACTTTGCCCCAGCGGGCCCAAAAGACCCCGAAAAGGTAGCGCAGGAGAAGCCACGGCAGACCCAACCGCAGCAGGCTAAGCAGGAGCAGCAGCCGGCGCCTTCGGAGAAAACGGAGCAATCGAACCCGAGCGCTACCGATATCGCCAACGCGCAGCTCAATGGCGAAGAGCCACCGGCAGCCAAGCGGCCTGAACCGGCTAAGGACAAGGACGCTGCATCCGAAAAGGAAGCCACGCAGGAAGAGTCGCAGCGTCAAGAACCTGCGGCCGGTGAGCAGCCAAAGAAGCCTGCAGAACCTGAGCAACCTGCAGAAGATGACGGCGCTGGCGATAAAGCTAAGGCCGAGTCCGAGCCAGCCTCCACTCCGGAACCGGAATCCAAGCCTGTGGCGGATAAGCCTGAAGGCAAGGGCGCTACCGGAACGGCCGCAGCAGCGGCCGCCGCTGGGGGAGCCGGTGCCGCTGCTGCTGCAGCTTCTGCGGATCGCAAGGAGTCTGCCGCAGATGAGGCGAAGGATCATTCTGACAAGCCGGATTCCGCGCAAGCTTCCGCACCTGCTTCCGGAAAGGCGGAAGTAGAGGATAAAGAAGTAAAGGACAGCGAGCACTCCACCCCAGCTGCGGCTGAGAAGCCCGCGGCAGATAGCGCGGACGACCACCACCGCGGCGAGCCGCACCATGAAGAAAAAGACCCGGAAGACGTTGTATCCGTTGAGGCCGCCGAGGTAGAGGATGAATCCCCGGTCTTTGACGAGGTGGTGGATGATAAAGACGCAGACCACATCGAAGAACGCGTCGATAACCACGAAGAAGCTGAAGAGGCTGCGGCTGCAGCCGATGCACAAACGGATGCTGCGGAAGCAGCTAAGGAACAAACCCCGGTACCAGATGGCGAACCTGTTGCGGCGGCCCAGCCCACCGAGGACATCGCTCCGGCGGGAGGCCGCCTCGGCCGTCTGCGCGGCCGCCTCTCTCGTTCCCAGAACGCCATCGGCCAAGGACTGATGGGAATCCTTTCCGCCGGAGACCTGGATGAAGACGCCTGGGAGGAAATCGAAGATACCCTCATCATGGCGGACCTTGGCACCAAGTCCACGATGAAGGTCACCGATTCTCTGCGTGACAAGATCGCTGAGCGTGGCGTGTCAAGCGAAGAAGAAGCGCGTGCGATGCTGCGTGAATGCCTCATCGAGGCCTGCCACCCAGAAATGGATCGCTCCATTCGGGCGATGCCTAATGACGGCAAGCCTGCCATCGTCATGGTCGTGGGCGTCAACGGCACCGGTAAGACCACCACCACCGGTAAGCTCGCCCGCGTCCTCGTATCGATGGACCACAGCGTCCTGTTGGGTGCAGCAGATACCTTCCGTGCTGCGGCTGCGGACCAGCTAGAAACGTGGGGACGCCGCGTGGGCGCCGAAACCGTGCGTGGCAAGGAAGGCGCAGATCCCGCCTCCGTGGCTTTTGACGCCGTGGCCACCGGTGTGGAGCAGCAGGTCGATGTCGTCTTGGTTGATACGGCCGGCCGCCTGCACACCTCGACCGACCTGATGGATCAGCTGGGCAAAGTCAAGCGCGTTGTAGAAAAGAAGACCGAGGTTGATGAGGTTCTCTTGGTCCTCGATGCCACGGTGGGCCAAAACGGCCTGGCACAGGCCCGCATTTTCCGCGAGGTAGTGGACATCTCCGGCGTGGTGCTTACCAAGCTGGACGGCACGGCTAAGGGCGGCATCGTCTTCCAGGTGCAAGAGGAGCTGGGCGTTCCAGTCAAGCTTGTGGGCTTGGGCGAGGGCGCCGATGACCTTGCGCCATTTGAAGTCGAAGGATTCGTCGATGCCTTGTTAGGTGAGAAATAGGGTCTTCTCTCTCAATCGTTTTAGATAACTCCTCAGTACCCCGGCTGCTTACAAAAGCGAGAGAGCCGCGGGTGCTGGGGAGTTTTCGCGCCTATGTGCCTTGCAGGTATGTCCTGCGAGCATGGGGAGCCGTGGATTGCTGTGATCTGCATTGAGTTGGTGAGCAATGGTAATCTGGTAGGGCTGTATTTAGTGATTCGGTGCGAAATTCGCACCAATCCAAGACCAAGGTTCGTGAGGCAAGTATTTCGTGACGCTACTTTTTGCTGTCCTCCTCGCAGCATTGGCAGTGATCTTGGCACCGGTGACCGTAAAGGTCATGGACCGACAGGCGGGCTATCCATTAGCCGTCCTCTTTCTCATCGCAGCGGTGCTCATTGCTAAGGATTTTTCTGCCATTGCAGCGGGGGAGGAACTCAGTTTCCAAGCCACCTGGGTACGCGATTTTATTGCACCGGGGGTTGATGTAAGTTTCGCTCTGCGTGGAGATGCATTGAGCATCTTCTTCGCCATGTTGGCTCTTGTCATTGGCGCTGTCGTGTTGACGTACTCGGCAGCGTATCTCCCGAAAAATGAGGGAAATACGAGCTTTTATACATTGATGACGGCGTTCACGCTGTCCATCTTGTTGCTAGTTCTGGCCAATGACGTTGTTGTCCTATTCCTCGCCTGGGAGCTTGTCTCCTTGGCTTCCTTCATGCTCATTGCGCGTTCTGGCTCCGGGGGAGAGGCAGGTTCGCAGCGCACCTTAATCCTGACCTTTATCGGTGGCCTTACGCTATTGACGGCATTGGGCATCGCCGCAGTGACCACCGGTTCGACCACCATTTCTGAGATCCTCGCATCCTCGGTATGGGATGAACGCCCCGGCGTGACCGCGAGCGTTGCCGTGCTTATCGCGGCTTCTGCTTTTACCAAGTCCGCTCAATTCCCATTCCACTTCTGGCTGCCAGAAGCTATGGCTGCTGCGACGCCAGTCTCGGCGTTCCTGCACGCCGCGGCCGTGGTCAAGGCGGGCATCTACTTGCTTATTCGCTTCTCCACGATCTTCTACGATGTCGCCGTGTGGAACTGGGTGCTCATCGTCGTCGGTATGGGCACGGCTGTTATGTCCGCGGTATTCGCGGTGCAAAAGACGGACTTGAAGAAGTTGACCGCTTATTCCACCGTGTCTCACCTGGGTTGGATTGTGGCCACCATCGGTGTCGGTACCCCGTTCGCTATTGGGGCAGCACTGGTGCACACCCTGGCACACGCGCTCTTTAAGTCCTCGCTCTTCATGCTCATCGGCGTCATTGACCATGAAGCGGGTTCGCGCGATATCCGTCGCCTTGGCCCGCTGTGGAATAAGATGCCGTGGACGTTTGGCTCTGTCGTCATCGGCGCCGCCTCCATGGCTGCGGTTCCTCCGCTGCTGGGCTTCGTGTCCAAGGAAGGCATGCTTACCGCCTTTGAGGATGCCCCCATTGGCGGCGCAGGCCAAGCAATCTTGCTTGCCGTGGCGGGTATCGGTGCGTTCTTTACCTTCACCTACTCGGCAAAGATCGTCTTCGGTGCATTCTTCGATGGGCCGCGCTCTATGGACGATGTCCACGAAGCCCCAGTTGCCCTGTGGCTTCCTGCTGCGCTACCGGGCTTTATGTCCCTGCCGCTCGTCTTCGTCCTGGGTATTTTCGATGAGCCTTTGGAGCATGCCGTTGGCGCCGTGGGCATGGAAACGCATTCTCACCTTGCGGTATGGCATGGAATCAACGTGCCATTCATCACCTCGATTCTCGTGCTGGTGGCCGGTATCGCTGGTCTCTTTGTCCGCAAGAAGATGTGGCCGGCCTTCGAGGGCCGGAACTTCATGCCGCGCAGCGGCAACGAGCTCCTGCAAAGCCTGCAAGATGGCTGCGCCAAGCTCGGCCAGGTATTGGGCAAGATGTCCGATTCCCACAACCCGTCCCGGCACATCCTGCCGATTGTCATCGTGATTATCGTCCTCGCCGGTACTACCTTGTTTGGTGAGGGCGTCGACGGCGTACCGCTGCAGCCGCGCGTCGATGGGCTCGACAACCCGTGGGACCTGCTGCCTTTGGGCATCATTGCCTTGTCCGTATTCGGGCTGGTTCGCACCAAGAACCGCCTCACCGGCGCCGTCATGATCGGCATCGCAGGTACCGGCGTTACCTTGCAGATGTTCCTCTTGGGTGCACCGGACGTCGCACTGACGCAGTTCATGGTGGAGGCCCTGTCCGTGGTCGTCATGATGATGGTGCTGCGTTACCTGCCGGAGACCTTCCAGCCGGTTACGGATAAATCCCGCAGGGTAGGCTCCATCGTTATCGCCGTATTGGCCGGTATCGCGGCCTTCCTCGGCGTGTGGGGCCTGATGGGCCGCCACGAACGCTCGGATTTGGCGCTGTGGTACCTCGACGAGGCACCGGATATCACGGGTGGCGATAACGTCGTGGCCACCATCATCGTGGAATTCCGTGCACTCGATACCTTGGGCGAGCTGTCCGTGTTGGGCATGGCCGCCGTCGTTATCGCAGCCATTACCACGACGCTGCCGCGCTTCCCGTTCAGCTCGGGTACGCGCCCAGCGCCATTCGGTCAGTCGCAGCTGAACTCCGTGCCGCTGCGCAAGGGAATCAATATCGTCATTCCTTTGCTCATCATCATGTCCGTCATCGTGTTCTTCCGCGGGCACAATTCCTCCGGCGGTGGATTCCCAGCGGCGCTCATCATGGGTGCGGCTATTGGCTTGACCTACCTGTCCCGCGGCTCCGATGAAATTGTCTTCGGCCGGATGACCCCAGTTCACCTCACCGGCATTGGCATCATTACGGCGCTATTGGCAGGCTTTATTGGTTACTGGCACGACGGCTTTGGCAATGGTGGTTTCCTCACCGCCCTGCACGGCGAAGCCTTTGGCCAGCACTGGACGACGTCCCTCATCTTTGACCTCGGTATTTACCTGGCCGTGTTGGGCATGCTCACGATGGCCATCAACGCCTTGGGCGGCTACCTCAGGCCAGGTACCGAGCGGGACTTCCTGCCGTGGATTCATGACGATGACTCGGCCCTGCCGGCCACGCCGCGCATTGCCGTTGAGGATGCGGACGATCCGTATCCAGACCCAATCAACCCGTCGACGGATCCGCTCGCTTTGCTCAGCCCCAAAGAGGCAAAGACAAAGACAAAGCAACGTCGCCGTTCTAACGCCAACCGAGGAGGGGAGAAGTAATGATTCTCGCGTTAACTATCGCCATCCTCATCGGTGGCGCCGTCTATCTCATTCAGCAACGCGGCTTGGTCCGCATTGTGTTGGGCATGATGGCATTCGGCCACGGTGCCAACCTGACCTTGTTGGCCACTGGCGTGTACTCCTACCGAGGCGAAGCATTTCCCTCGGAAGTACCTCATGACCAGATGGCCGATCCGCTACCGCAGGCTTTCGTTCTGACGGCAGTTGTTATTTCCATGGCAACCTCGACCATCCTGTTGACCATGGCTGCAATGGGCAAAAATGATGACACCGATGTCGTTGAACCCGTTGATGACAACACCATCGATCACGCATTTTCTACCTTGGGCCGCGATGCCCAGAACCGTGCGATCTTGGAAGAGTCCGCGAATGAGCTCGATCGCATTGGCCGGGTAGACCACGACACCCCCGTGGCTGAGCGCGGGGTAAATAGGAAGAAGGAGGATGAAAAATAATGGCTGATGTTGTAGCCCAACTTCTTCCGCTTTTCCCGGGCATTCCGCTCATTGCCGCGGCTCTTGCCTTGCTGGCGCCGTGGCGCGCCGTCCGCGATGCGATCATGCTCATCATTCCCGGGGTCGGTGTCTTCGCCGGCCTGGGACTGTTGATCTACACCATGAACAATGGTGTAGTGGCGCATACCGTGGGCCTCTACGTAGGCAATGTGGGTATTCCGCTCGTTGCGGACGCCTTCTCCGCGCTGATGATCATCACCACGATGATCGTGGCCTTTGGTGCTAACTGGTTCGCCATCGTGGGCGGGGAGACGAAATCTCGTTACTATCCGTCGCTCACCCTGATCCTTATTACTGGTGTGTGCGGTGCGCTGCTGACCGCTGACCTCTTTAACTTCTTCGTGTTCATTGAGGTCATGCTGCTGCCGTCCTACGGCCTTATCACCATGTCGGGCACGTGGTCGCGCTTGGCGGCAGGACGCGCGTTCGTCCTCGTTAACCTTTTTGCCTCCACGCTGCTGGTGGTTGGTGTCGGTTATATCTATTCCGTCACCGGCTCGGTCAACCTGGCTGCCCTGCAGGGGGCCGCCGCTGGCAACGGTCCGGTGACCGTCGCCGCGGGCATTATCCTTATTGCGATTACCGCCAAGGCCGGTGTCTTCCCGGTGCAGTCTTGGCTACCGCGTACCTATCCAGGCACGTCGGCCGCGGTGATGGGCCTTTTCTCCGGCCTGCACACGAAGGTCGCCGTCTACATGCTCTACCGGCTGTACGTGCAGCTTTTCGATCTCGAGCAGCGGTGGAACGTCCTTATCATCGTCCTCATGCTGATCTCGATGATGATCGGCGCCTTTGGTGGTCTGACCGAAAAGACCATTCGCCGCGTGCTGGGTTACCAGATGCTCAACGGTATGCCGTTCATCTTGGTGATGCTGGCCTTTACCTCGGAAGACCCAAGCCGCGCTCTGGCCGCCGGTATCATGTACACGATTCACCACATGGTGACCGTTGGCTCGTTGATCCTGGCGTCCGGTGCCATCGAAGAGACCTACGGTACGGGTGACTTGACCAAGCTATCCGGCCTCGCGCGCCGCGATACCATCATCGCCTGGATTTTTGCCGCCGGTGCCTTCTCCGTGGTGGGCTTCCCGCCATTCTCCGGCATGTGGGGCAAGCTCATGATCGTCTTCGAGGTCGCCCGCAACGGTGGCGCTTGGGCCTGGATTGCGATTGCCGCCATCATCATTGCTTCCTTCGCCGCATTCTTGGCGATGTTGCGCGTCTGGCGCGAAGCCTTCTGGGGACACGATTTGCCCTCGGACAAGGTTCCAGATGAGCTCATCATCCGCAAGAAGCTGATGGCGCCTTCCGCAGCGCTCATCTTGGTCTCGCTGGGCATGTTCATTTTCTCCGGCGTGGTTATTGATGCGGTGGAAACCGCAGCCGAGCAACTGCTGGACACGACGGCTTATACTGACACCATCTTGGGTGATGATTCAGCCGCACTACCTAATATCGATGACATTCAGGAGGGCCGATAAATGCATGCCGTAGCTTATGCACTCTGGCTCATCAAGGAGATTTTCGTTGCTGGGTTCACCCTGGCGATGTCAGCATTTAAGCCCGATAACGAATACCACCCGGTGATCATCCGGTATCCACTGCGCGTTACCAGCGCCTGGGAGATTTTCTGGTTCACCTCGTCCATCACCGCTACCCCTGGCACGCTGTCCTTGGGGCTCCGCGAACCACCGCGGAAGGGCTTGCCCCGCATCGTGCTAGTACAAGCGGTCCAGGGTTCCGATCCTGCGGCGATTGTGGCTGACTTAGCCGATATGGAAGAGCACTTGGCCCCGCGCGTCAAGAGCATCGACTATGGCGTGCCTGGGCAAGGGGATACGACGGAACTCGATGAGGCTTTCTACGAATTCCCCTTGGATACGCTCGGCCGCTATATGCGCTCACCGGATCTCGCGCGGGCGGAGGACACTCCGCTTTCGGAGAGGCAGGCGGACGTCGAAAAGCCCAAGCACCTCGCCCGGAAAATTCAACGCAGGAAGGAGACCGACCGATGATTGATTTTGCAACATTGTCCCCATTCGGTTGGGTTGTACTGGTGTGCGTGTTCATTATGGGCGGGGCCGCCTGGTGCGGGGTGCTATTGGCACTGCGCACCCGCGATGAGCTCACCCGCGCGGTGATGTCAGATATCGTCTTTTATGGCATGATCTGCATGTACCTCGGATGGTCAATGATTAACAACGCCCCATTGGCCTATGACATTGCCCTAATTGGCGCCATCGCGGCCGGTATTTTGCCGACCTTGTCTATGGCCCGCATCATTTCGAAAGGGCGGCGATAAGCCATGGCTGTTTACGAGATTATTGCTTCGGTTCTGCTCATTGTGGCGACCATCCTTGTGGTGGCAACGGTGGTTTCCTTGTGGCGCGCACCGGATGCCTTGACCCGTGCCAACCTGATGGGCCCGACCGTGGGGCTGGCGGTGCCGCTTATCATCCTCGCCAAGCTAGTAGTGGATTTTGGGCAGGATGGCTTTTCACTAGGCCTCCTTATCAAGGGCCTCATCGCGTGCTTTGGTGTCTGGATTATCGGCTCGGTGGGTTCGTTCTACCTGGGGCGTTCCATCTACGGTGTTGCGGTTACTGACGTTAAACACGCCAAACACAATAATGAGAAAATTCAGACCGTCTACGCTGATGAAGACGAAATCTAGGGTTATCCTTCCCTAGTGTGCAGCGCGGGTTCGTACTTTCTCCATGGAGGATGTACGGCCCGCGTTTCTTTTGGGCAGATGCGGTGCGTACAGCAGCGGATCCAGCCTTAATTTACCGGCTGCAACTGTAATTCGGGCACATTCGGAAGTTGTGCGGGGTTAGACTAGAACGCAGCATATCCGCGCCGCGCCTGGCCGCCGACTTATACTTTTCTTCAGGAGGATTAAATGAAACTAATTACCGCCATCGTTAAGCCGTTTACTCTGCCGGATATCCGGGAGGCATTAAAACAGCAGGATGTACACGGCCTTACAGTGACCGAAAGCCAGGGCTTTGGGCAACAGAGTGGGCACAGCGAGGTCTACCGCGGCGCCGAATACGCGACGGACTTTGTACCCAAGGTGAAACTAGAAGTTTTGACCGCTGATGACCAGGTGGAAGAGCTCATTGACGCCATCGTGGATGCCGCTTATACCGGCAAGATTGGCGATGGCAAGATTTGGATTACCCCGGTAGAAGACGTCATCCGTATCCGCACCGGGGAGCGCGGCGAGACCGCCCTTTAAGCAAAAATGGTGGCAGCATCCGCTCTTCGCAGCGAGGCTTATGACGCGGCGGTGCGCCTGCTTCAGGATTTAGATCTGCCGCCGCACACGGCGCTAGCTGCAACTGGCTCTTTAGCCAGGCAGGAGATGACTCCCTATTCCGATATTGATGTCATCTTGATCTTTCCGGAGGATTACGAGCCAGATCCCCGCTTGGTAGAGGACTTATGGTATCCGGTGTGGGATGCCAAGTATCGGCTGGATTTCGCCCTGCGTACCCCGCAGGAGTGCGCCGAAATAGCCTTGCAGGACACCTCGGCTGGCTTCGCACAATTGGATCTGACGTATATCGCCGGCGAGAAGCCGCTTGTCGATGACGCCCGTCAACGCCTCCTACACGCGTGGCGTCGACAGCTGCAGCGGGGGTTTGACCGCTTCGTCGATACCGCCATCGCACGGTGGAACCGTTCTGGCGCCGTTGCCACCATGACTAACCCGGACTTAAAAAACGGGCGCGGGGGATTGCGCGATATTCAGCTCCTGCGCGCTTTAGCCCTAGGAAATCTGTGCGATCTTCCTGCGCTGGAAGAAGAGCGGCGGTTGTTACTCGATGCACGGACCCTGCTGCACGTCAAGGCTCGCCGGCACCGCGATATTTTGGATCCGGACTTTGCCGCAGATGTCGCTGATGAATTGGGCTTCAGCAGCCGCTACGAGCTCACGGCGGCATTGGTTACTGCGGCTTCTGCTGTCGATGAAGCGGTAGAGCGTAGCTTGGCCACTGCCCGCGGCGTTTTGGGTAGCCGGGGCGCTGGTCCGGCGCAGGGGCGCGACCGTGTGCGCAGGCCCCTTGACGTGGATGTCGTGGCCGATGGCGCCGTGATCTCCCTAGCCCGCACACCCAATCGTGGGGATCCATGGCTGTTGACCCGAGTTGCGGCGGCCGCAGCGCGGACGGGTTATTCCGTTTCTGCGATGACATGGAGGGCGCTGCAGGAGTTACCGCCCCCGCCGGAGCGGTGGCCGAGGGCGGCCGTGGATGACTTTTTCGCCATTTTGTCTTCGCCATCTCATACCCCACGGGTGATTGCCGAGTTGGATCGCTATGGGCTGTGGGAGCGCTTGGTCCCCGAATGGGGTCATGTGCGCGGATTACTTCCTAGGGAACGCAGCCACATGCATTCCGTGGACTACCACTTGGTTGCCACCGTGACGCGCTGCGCCGAGGTACGAACCTCGGTGGCCCGCCCGGACCTTCTCCTCTTGGCCGCGTTGTATCACGATTTGGGCAAGGGGCATGACCGTCCGCACGAGCAAGTAGGGGCAGAGTTGGTGGCGCGGCAGGCCGCCCGCATGCGGTTTAATCTTGCTGATATTTCCCGCGTACAAACCGTGGTGGCAGAGCATACGACCCTGGCGCGATTGGCGGCGACGATGGATCCGAGTTCGGATGCCGCGCGCGATGCCCTATTAAATGCGTGTCATTATGACCAATTGACCATTTCGTTGCTTGCTACCTTATCCAAGGCGGATGCCTTATCGACGGGCCCTGGGGTGTGGTCCGCTCGCACCGCACAAGCACAGGCCCTTATCGTCGCCCGGGCCTTGGAGGCAAATAAGCCGCGCATAGTGACCCGCCCCTTAGTCCGGGTTCCGCAGGACGAGCATGGGGTAGGGCTTGCGGTTGATTGGCAAGAGGAAGTGGTCACCGTGACCTGGTCTGGTGCCAATAAAGCAGAGTTTAAGCGCATTTTTGCGCTGATTTCTGCCCTGGGGTGGACCATTGTGCGGGCCAATTTCGTGCGCGGTGATGCTAGCGGTTATCAGGCGGAGTTTGTCATCCGCACCGTGCAAAAGACACTTAGAGAGGCTGCGGAACCGGATAGGTTTATCCAGTCTTATAATTCGCGCACGTACACCGAGCTTCCCGATATCGCAGGTGAGCCCACGACGGCGGCCTTTAACGTGGGCGGCATTTTGGAGATTCGCACCGTGGAGAGAATAGGCGCGTTGGGCTATCTGGTGGAGGCATTGCCGGAGTTTATGTGGCTGCGCCATGAGATCCTGGGTGCCACGATGATTGTGCATGTGTTCTTTGGCGCTTCGGTTTCGCGCGCCCAGGTGGTGGGGAATGTGACCAGGGCCCTGGCTAGGGACTAAGATTGAATAATTGAACTTTAGATCGATCTAATTTAAGGGAGCGCATCCGTAGTGTTTGACTCACTATCAGACCGCCTACAGTCAGCCCTGGCGGGCCTGCGCGGCAAGGGCAAATTAACTGAGGCGGATATCAACGCCACGACTCGTGAGATTCGTTTGGCATTGCTGGAAGCTGACGTTTCTCTGACGGTGGTGCGCGGGTTTATCAAGCGCATCAAGGAACGCGCCCGCGGCGCGGAAGTATCCGAGGCACTCAACCCCGCCCAACAAGTTGTCAAGATCGTCAATGAGGAGCTCATTGAGATCCTAGGCGGCGAAACCCGCCGGTTGAACCTGGCTAAGAACCCACCGACCGTGATCATGCTGGCCGGCCTGCAGGGTGCTGGTAAAACCACCCTGGCGGGTAAATTGGCCAAGCACCTCACGAAGCAGGGGCACACCCCCATGCTTGTGGCCTGTGACTTGCAGCGCCCAGGAGCGGTGCAGCAGCTGCAGATCGTCGGCGAGCGCGCGGAAGTTCCGACCTTCGCTCCAGACCCAGGTACCTCCCTGGACTCCAATGACCACGAGATGGGCACCTCGCACGGGGACCCGGTGGACGTCGCCAAGCGCGGTATTGCTGAAGCAAAGCAAAAGCAGCACGATGTGGTCATTATCGATACCGCCGGCCGCCTGGGCATTGATGAAACCCTGATGACGCAGGCGCGCAATATTCGCGATGCCGTAAACCCGGATGAAGTCCTGTTCGTCATCGACTCCATGATTGGTCAAGACGCCGTGCAAACGGCGGAGGCCTTCCGCGATGGCGTGGACTTTACCGGCGTGGTTCTCACGAAGCTGGATGGTGACGCTCGCGGTGGTGCAGCGCTGTCCATTCGTGAGGTCACCGGCAAGCCGATTTTGTATGCCTCTACCGGTGAGAAGCTCGATGATTTCGATGTCTTCCACCCAGAGCGCATGTCCAGCCGCATCCTGGGCATGGGTGACCTGCTCTCCCTGATTGAGCAGGCGGAAGCCACCTTGGACCACCAGAAGGCCGAGGAAGCAGCCTCCAAGCTGGGCTCCGGCGAGCTCACGCTGAATGATTTCCTTGATCAGATGCTGATGATCCGCAAGATGGGTCCGATTGGCAACCTGCTGAAGATGATGCCTGGCGGCAAGCAGATGAATGAGATGGCCGCCATGGTGGATGAAAAGCAGCTGGACCGCATCCAGGCGATCATCCGCGGTATGACCCCAGAAGAACGCGAGAACCCAAAGATTCTGAACGCGTCGCGCCGCAAGCGCATCGCCAATGGTTCCGGTGTGAGCGTGTCCGAGGTCAACCAGCTCATCGAGCGCTTCAACCAGGCCAAGAAGATGATGTCCAAGATGGCCGGGCAATTTGGCATGGGCGGTGGCGGTCGCTCTGCCACCAAGAAGAAGTCCAAGGGCCGCAAGGGCAAAAACGGCAAGCGCAAGAAGGGCAAGGGCGGCGGTGGCAACCGCGGCCCCAAGATGCCGGGCGGTATGCCGGGCATGGGCGGCGGTATGCCGTCGATGGAAGAGCTACAGCAGCTGCAGCAGCAAATGGGCGGCGCCGGCGGTGCCGGTGGCCTTGGCGGTGGAAAGATCCCCGGCATGCCCAAGATGCCCAAAGGCATGGAGAATATCGACCTCGATAACCTCAACTTTGGCAAGGGTAAAAAGTAGCCGCGCAGAGACATAAATAGGCAGAGACATAAATAGAAGGTGGCCCATTGCTTACAGGTAATGGGCCACCTTTGTGCGTGTCGTCGCGGGGGAGCGTTTAAACTGGATCGTTTTCCGGGGTATTGGGGTACGGCACTGGGTTGGCGCGCCGCGTGCCACCGGTGGTGGGGGAAGCTGGCGATTCCTCTAGTGCTGCCTCCGCCTCTTCAGGGGAGATTTCTGGCGCCTCTTGCTGGACTTTTTCGCCGTTCAAGAAGGGGGTGAGGGCTTCTCGGATCATCGGCATCGCGGAATCCGCAAAGGCATTGGTGATGTGGTGCATATCGCGGTAGACCATGGTGTTGCCGATGATGACCGGGCAATCGCCATTAGCATCGCAGAACCACGGCGCGGTATCGAGTGACAGCATGTTTTCGTACTGCGATAGAACAACGGCACCTGGATCGTAAGGTTGGTAAACCTCCTCAAACCGCATGCCGCAGCCCACAGCGTCTTCAGTGGCAACGTAGCACTCATCGAATTCGCGCGGCTCCCCGTCCTCATCGAATCCCCACGGGTTATCGCGGAAACCCAGGAAGGGGATATCGCGCTTGGACAGCTCATCCCAGAAGGCTTGGTAGCCGGCGGGCACCGCGTCGGGGCCATGCCCAAACTCGTTTTGCGGGCGGGTGGTATTGGAGATAACCAACTCTGGCTGAGCTTCGGCAATGCGGTCCATGACCAGTTCACCCCACTCGGCGCACTCTGGGCTGACCGTGACGTCATCGCCAAGCTCGATGGGGCAACCTTGGCGCAAGAGGGGAACCAGCTTGAAACCCATCTCTCGGCCGAGGCGGTCGAGGGCAGAAGAATATTGTTCTGCGTGGGATCCTCCCACCAGATAGACTTCTTTTTCCGCGGTAGTATCGCCGAAAATGCAAGGGGTCTTGCCGTCCCTGCGCGTCTCAAAGAAGAAATCAGCGGGCTGAGTATCGGGCACGAAGCACCAGTTTGCAGCAACCGGCGGCTCAATGCCCCCGGCTACGATGGGATCTGGTTTGATTTCTACTCCGTCCGGCGGGGTGATGTCATTAATGAATGTCGTGGCTCCGGGATATTGCTGGGGATTGAGCATTTCCGCGTCAGCATTATTAATGGTGCGCAGCCACAGCGGCTGAATGAGAAGCAGCGCCGCGACGCAGCTGGCCACTACGACACCGCCGATGGCTCGACCGGCACCGGCACGGGTGGACAGACTAGAGACCGCCTTGTGGGCCGGAAGGTCCTCTGCCAAGGGTCGC
Organism: Corynebacterium tuingiense; assembly: GCF_046718165.1. Classification (NCBI taxonomy): domain Bacteria; kingdom Bacillati; phylum Actinomycetota; class Actinomycetes; order Mycobacteriales; family Corynebacteriaceae; genus Corynebacterium; species Corynebacterium tuingiense. Next base: position 1,563,496 of record NZ_CP177101.1, on the reverse strand, counting down.
TTGCGGTGCTGGCGCAGGGGGCGTTCGATGAAGCGATGCGTGATATCTGCAAGCAGCAGGGAGATGGCGATGATAATGATGCCCAGCCACCACGACGGGGTCTGCTGACCCAAGTACGAGGTGGACAGAATAAGCAGCGGCCAGTGCCAAAGGTACAGCGGATAGGCGACATCGCCTAGCCAGCGCGCCTTCTTAGAGGCCATGGCCTTGGAGATCTTGCCGCCACCGCCCAAAATGATGAGCACGGCACCGCCCAAAGGCAAAAGCGAGAGCGGTCCTGGGTAGGCGGTGGTCTCTGCGATGATGGCGCCGGTAAAGACCAGCATGAAAAGGCCAAGGCCGGTAAACAGGTCATAAAAACGTGCAGGGATTTTCCATGCGGAACCGTAGATGGCTAGAACCGCACCGAGGGTCAACTCCCAGGCACGCGACCACGTGGAGTAGTAGTTTTCTGGCGTTCCGTGCAGCCCATGGCGCGAGGCATAGGCAAAGGACACGATGGTCACCACGATGAGAATGGGGCCGGCGATTTGGTTGACCGTGGGGAAGCGGCTGGTCCGCAGCGAAGATTGCTGCGGACGCCATTTCATAATCGCGGCCAGGATGAGGGCAAAGGCAATGCCCATCAGGTAGAACTGGCCCTGCACGGACATTGACCACATATGCTGCAGCGGGGAAGTATCGGCGGCGGCCGCAGTGTAGTCAGCGTTTTGGCGCGCCAGTTCCCAGTTCTGGTAGTACAGCATGGTTGCCGTAATTTGCTGGGTAAATTCAGTGCGCATGAGCTGCGGCGTGCAAAGGCGCACCAATATATACGTCACACCGATGACTAGGACGAGGCTTGGTACCAAGCGGCGCAACGTGCGCCAGATTGGCCACCATGGGTTCAAGGAGGCGTTGGGCTTGCCGGCATAGCGCAGCTGTGAGCCTAGGAAGAAATAACCGGAAAGCAGTAAGAAGACATCCACGCCGCCAGATACGCGACCGACAAAGACGTGGTAGATAACTACGAGGCCAATTGCGATACCGCGCAGACCATCGAGGTCATAGCGGTATCGAAAGTTGCGTGGAGAATCATTTGTCATAAAACGTCATTTCGTGCGCTTGTTCACGGGAAACAAACGCGGCGTATTTCAAAGCCTTCTGGGGCAAAGGTTTACATTCGGCTAATAAGGGTACTCTTTAAAGGTCTCGAAGGCATAACGGGGCAAGGTAAAACGCGGGAGACGCGGAGATTTTAAAATACTGCCTGCACACGCTAAAATGGTTCGGGTTATCGCAGTAGTGCGAACTGCTGATGATAATGAGACGTTTCATTCTGCGTAACACCGTTCCCGTCTACGGTCGGCCGGTACGTCACGCGCAGATAAAATCCAAGGGTTGAACCGGCGTGCTAAACAGCGCGTGTCTGAACTGCCCAGTGACTAGAAAAGGAGCCATCATGGCTGTCAAAATTAAACTGCAGCGCGTAGGTAAGATCCGCGCCGCTGAATACCGCGTAGTTATCGCTGATGCTCGTACCCGCCGCAGCGGCAAGGTCATCGAGAACATTGGCATCTACCACCCGAAGGAAGAGCCTTCCCTCATCAAGATCGACTCCGAGCGCGCACAGCACTGGCTGTCCGTTGGCGCACAGCCTACCGAGCCTGTCTTGGCACTACTGAAGGTCACCGGTGACTGGCAGAAGCACAAGGGCCTGCCGGGCGCAGAAGGCACCTTGAAGGTTGCCGAAGAGAAGAAGTCCAAGCTGGACATCTTCAACGAGGCATTGTCTGAGGCTAATAACGGCCCAACCATCGAGGCCATCACCGAGAAGAAGGCCAAGGAAGAAGCTAAGAAGAAGAAGGAAGCTGAAGAGGCTGCTGCAGCTGAGGCTGCCGCTGCTGCTGCCGGCGAGGCAGACGCTGATGCAGAAGATGCTGAGGAGTCCGCAGAGTAATCTGCTCGTTCTCTAGCGCCCTTCACTAATTAGGGCCGCTGTGCATAAACTTCATCCCCCACCCGATATCGTTGCATTTATGCGCGATAACGAGTGGGGGATTTTGCGCGCTCGGCCAGCGCGCGTCCATCACCAAGGCTAGTGGCTAGCGCTATTCACTGCGTGGCCGCAATTCGGGGTAATTGGCGTATACATCGCCCGGATCTTTAAAATCCATCCCTCGCAAGCTGCCTGCGACGACGGGTTTGAACAGCTTATAGATTTCCTCACGCGGCAGTTTTGACAGGGGCCCGTCAATGGCAAGCACGGTAAACCCGTGGACGGCGGACCACGACAGCAAGCTATTGTGTAGGAAATATTCTTTATCAGGCGTTTGGCCTAGGGCCTGGGCATGGCGGACCAAGAGATCGAAGTAGCGCTGAATCAGATTCAGGTGTTCGCTTTTTGGATCATCGGGAGTCGAGGGGTCCACGCCGAGCATAAAGCGCAGTGCCTTCCATTCCAGCATACAACGGAAGAAATTCGTTTCATCTAGGGCAAAATCGAGGTAGGCATACCCGATCTGCACGAGGTGAACGGGGAAGGCGAGGTCGCCAACTTCATCGGTGGTGCGGTGAAGGCGGCGCACGAGCTCATCGGTAGCTAGCTCGGCTACCTTATCGTGCAGTTCCTCCTGATCCTTAAAGTGCCGGTAGGCCGAGGTAGGGGACACTCCTGCCGCGCGGGTGATGGCGCGGATGGTAATAGCCTCTGGGCCTTTTTCCTTGCCTAATTGCACGGCGATCCGTAGCAGCTCGTCGTGGAGGTTTCCGTGGTGATAGGGCTTGTTATGAGACTGCGTTGTATCCAAAATCTGTCCTAACGGTGTGTGAATTCCAATTAGCCTGTAAGCATCGTTAAAAGCATTAGTGCAGGTTGCCTGTCCGGCTGCTCTGTGGGTGAGTCCGAGTTCACATCCGGTAGGGGTGCGGCAACGCTATGCACTATATAGGCCGGTAAGTGCACAATGTTACCTGGGGCTAGTGTGACCGTCTTCTCCCCGCAGGTGAAATTTACTTCTCCGCGTATCGCCTGCACGGTTATCGGGTGGGCGGCTTTGTGATCCGGCAAGGTTTGACCGGGGGAGAAACTGAAAAGGATGAGGTTTGCGCGCTCTCCGTTCAAGACTCGCTTGACCCCAGGGCGCTCGCGTTCAGGATCGGTGGGAGGTGCCAAAGCCACCAGATCCAGGTCGATCAAAGGTGAGTGCGGTGCCTCCTGATGTGCACTGCGTGGATCGGAAGACGGGTGGGGAGAGTCGTTCATGCTTCAAGCGTAATGCCTAAGAGCGAGGTTGTGGGGAGTGTGGCAGGAAATAAGAGCAACTGGGTGTATGCGGTAAACTCTGCGCCATGGAATTGATGATTGGGCGCGTCATAAAGTCGCATGGGATCAAGGGAGAAGTGGTGGTAGAGCCCACCACCGATGAGCCCGAGGTGCGCTTTGCGGTGGGAGAAAAACTGCAGGGAAGGCAGGGCCGCAAGGAACACGAATTGACCATCTCTGCGGTGCGCAGCCACAAGGGCAGGCTTTTGGTGACGTGCAAGGAAATTGCCGATCGCACCCAGGCGGAAAGCCTGCGTGGCACACAATTTTTCGCTGCCCCATTAGAGGATGATGGCGAGGGCTTTTATGACCACGAGCTTGAAGGCCTGCGCGTAATCCACGATGGAGAAGATATCGGCGCTGTGGCTTCCGTCGTACACGGTCCTAGCCAAGACCTCCTGGAGGTTGAGTTGTCTTCGGGCAGCACCGCCCTGGTGCCCTTTGTTCATGCCATCGTCCCCGAAGTGGACTTGGAAGCCGGCTCGTGCACCATCCAACCCCCAGAAGGGCTGTTGGATCTATGAGGCTCGATGTGGTGACCATCTTTCCGGAATACCTGCAGCCGTTGCGCCATGCCCTTTTAGGCAAGGCCATCGAGCAGGGCCGCCTCGAGGTGGGCGTGCACGATCTGCGTCAGTGGGCCACGGATGCGCATAAATCGGTCGATGACTCGCCTTTTGGCGGCGGCCCAGGCATGGTCATGAAACCCGAGGTATGGGGGCCTGCGCTTGACGATGTCGCACTCGGGACCACCGCCCCCACCCTTGATTCCTCCCTGCCGCACCTCAACCGCCCTCGCCATGATGAATTAGAGGGTGTCGAAGCTCGGGCGTATGGCGCCGATGCGGCGCACGATGATCGAGGGAGCGACAGTGAAGATGGCGATCTTCCGCTGCTTCTCGTTCCCACCCCGGCTGGGGCGCCGTTGACCCAAGCGGATGCGCGGGCATGGTCCACCGAGGAACATATTGTTTTTGCCTGTGGGCGTTACGAGGGCATCGACCAGCGCGTGGTGGAAGATGCGAAGAAGCGCTACCGCGTTCGGGAAGTATCCATCGGGGATTATGTGCTCATTGGCGGAGAGGTTGCCGTATTGGTGATAGCAGAAGCCGTAGTCCGCCTCATCCCCGGGGTATTGGGCAATAAGCGCTCGCATGAAGAGGATTCCTTTTCTGATGGCCTATTGGAGGGGCCAAGCTATACCAAACCGCGCGAGTGGCGCGGGCTTGCGGTGCCGGAGGTATTGATCTCTGGAAATCATGGGCTGGTAGACCGGTGGCGCCGAGAACAAGCGTTGGAGCGAACGTGGCAGCGCCGCCCAGAGTTATTGGACCAAGTGGAATTGAGCAAGGCGGATAAGGCTTATTTAGCGCAATTGCGCGAGCGTGAATCTGAAGGCAAGGCACAGTAATGCAGGTGAGTGTGGATCTTTCTGTGCTGATGCCCCGGGAAGAATGGGAAGAAAGCCAGGCAGGCATGCCAGAGAAATTGCGCGATGCAGGTTTTATGCCGGTAAATATTTTTGCCACAGTGGTTGCTCCGTCGCCGCCGGCAGATAGCCCGTTGGCCCAGGAATATGAACTCAGCAATGGAACCGCAGCGGATGGGACGCCGTTGTGGCGGGTTATCGTCAATGGCGATACTGCCGCGCCCCTGCCTTCCGTCGCACCCATGGTGGCTGAGTGCCTGCCACCCACAGCGTCGTGGTTGGGGAGTACAGAAATTGGGCATACCGAATTTGCGTGGTCGGTTGAGCCGGTATGGCGCGCAGATACCAGTGAAGAAAATTAAGGAAAATTTCCTGAAATACTTGTATTAGTGCTGGGTAGTGCTACTGTAAGGGCAGCACACACTCGCAGTTTTACTTGCTCTCCAAGGATTTCTCGCATGACTTCTCCCAATGGAAATGATTTTGGCGGATATAACCAACAGCCACAATATGGCCAGTACCCTGGGTATTCTCAGCCTGATCAGAGCCGCGGCGGGAATGGCGCCATGATTGCGGCGATCATTTTGGGAGTTGTGGCACTCCTTGCTATTGCCGCTGCGACCGTCTTTTTCGTGACCGGAAATAAGGATAATTCCAGCACTACCGCGCAGGAAACCCAATTCCAGCAAAAGGCTGATTCCTCAAAGGCTGATGACAAGGACGACGAGAAGTCGTCAGATAGTGAAGCTACCGTGACCAAGACCGAGCAGGCACCCGCGCCTGCCCCGGCACAGGCACCCGAAAGTAGTGGCAATGGGCACTCGTGGGGCGACTACACGAGTTATTACGCTACGGGCCCAACGTCAGCACCTTTTGCTAAAAACGTCTACAACGCTTTCATGAATAATTGGGTGGCCGGTGGCGGAACGGATGCCACCTTGAGCGTCTATTCACCGCAGACCGGCGGTACCTATACGATGTATTGCTCCGGTAATTCCTCGCGGGTGAGCTGCTCCGGTGGCGATAGAGCCCGGGTAGTCATCCACTAAATTGGGGCGTGTTTCATTCCTCTTCTTCCTGCTTTCAGCGTGCGGGAAGAAGAGGATTTTTATGTGCCCCGCACTGGCCGTCTGGGGCGGCGGAAAACGCATGCGGTAAATTGGGTGGGTCCCATACCAAGCTTTGAAATGGAAGTGTGAGGAACCTACGTGAATATTGCGGCTACCATCGCGGCGGAGATTGGCGCTCAAGAAACCCAGGTTTCGACGGCGCTAAGGCTTCTGGCGGAGGGAAATACGGTGCCTTTCATTGCGCGCTATCGCAAGGAGGCCACGGGTGGTTTGGATGACGCGCAACTGCGCACTATCGAAGAGCGGGCCACCTACCTGCGCGAGCTGGAAGAGCGTAAAGAGACGATCCTTGCCGCCATTGAAGAGCAGGGCAAACTTAGCGATGACCTGCGTAGCCAGATCCTCGCCTGCGATACCAAGGCGCGGCTTGAGGATTTGTATCTGCCGTATAAGAAGCGGCGCAAGACAAAGGCGGATATCGCGCGGGAAGCCGGCTTGGAGGAGCTGACCGACACATTGATTGCGCAGCCGAAAGCCCAGCCGGAGGAACTGGCGCTAGGTTATCTCACGGAAGGTTTCGCGGATACCAAGAAGGCACTGGAGGGTGCGCGCTCCATTCTCATCGATCGGTTCGCGCTCGATGCGGACTTGGTCGGTGGCGTGCGCGAGCGCATGTTTAACCAGGGCTCCATGCAGGCGCAGGTTGTGGAAGGAAAGGAAGCCGAGGGGGCGAAGTTCAAGGATTACTTCGACTTCAACGAACCTTTTTCTTCGCTGCCTTCCCACCGCATTCTGGCGCTCCTGCGCGGGGAGAATGAGGGAGTGCTGCAGTTGCACCTCGATGCGGGTGACGATGCCGACTACGAGGACCTGATTGCGGATCGGTTCGAGCTAGATCGCAGCTCCGCGTGGCTGGATAATGCCGTGCACTGGGGATGGCGCACCAAGTTGTATGTTTCCTCCAGCTTGGATGTGCGCATGCGCTTGAAAGAGGTAGCAGAAGAAGGCGCGCTCAAGGTCTTTGCCACGAACCTGCGCGACGTGCTGCTTGCCGCTCCCGCGGGCCAGCGCGCCACCATTGGCCTCGATCCGGGCTACCGCAACGGCACCAAATGCGCCGTGGTGGATAAAACGGGCAAGGTGCTCGATACCACCATTGTCTATCCACATCAGCCGCAAAACCAGTGGTCGCAGGCGGTGCAAGACCTGTCCACGCTGTGCGCGCGGCACTCGGTTGACCTTATGGCCATCGGCAATGGCACTGCCTCCAGGGAAACAGAAAAGCTCGCGCACGAGATTGCTGACCTGCTCAAACAAGCTGGCGGTCAGCGGCCGACGCCCGTCGTGGTCTCCGAATCCGGCGCATCGGTCTACTCCGCATCGCAGCTGGCGGCGGAGGAATTCCCCGATATGGATGTCTCGCTGCGCGGGGCAGTCTCCATTGCCCGGCGCCTGCAGGATCCGCTGGCAGAGCTGGTGAAAATCGATCCTAAGGCCATCGGAGTGGGCCAGTATCAGCACGATGTGAACCAGACGTCGCTGGCCCGGACGTTGGATGGCGTGGTAGAAAGCGCCGTCAATGGCGTCGGCGTCGACCTCAATACGGCCTCGGCGCCGCTATTGGAGCGCGTGGCGGGCGTCAACCCCACCATTGCCGCCAATATCGTGGCCTACCGCAATGACAATGGCTCTTTCGCTACCCGCAAGGAGCTGAAGAAGGTGCCGCGCTTAGGCCCGAAGGCTTTTGAACAATCCGCCGGCTTCCTGCGCATTAATGGGGGAGCGGACCCGCTCGATGCGTCGGCGGTTCACCCCGAGGCCTATCCCATCGTGACAAGGATTGCGGAGCAGACGGGGCTGGGCATCGGAGAGCTCATTGGCAATACCCGGGTGCTAGACAAGCTAGATCCCGCCGATTTTGCGGACGAGACCTTCGGTATCCCTACCGTGAGCGATATCATCGCCGAATTGGATAAACCCGGCCGCGATCCGCGCCCTGAGTTTAAGACCGCCACCTTTAAAGAAGGCGTACATAAGGTCTCTGACCTTAACCCCGGCATGGTTTTGGAGGGAACGGTCACCAACGTGGCGGCCTTTGGTGCGTTTGTCGATGTCGGCGTGCATCAAGACGGCCTTGTCCATGTCTCTGCCATGAGCCATCAGTTTGTTTCTGATCCCCATGAAGTCGTGCGCTCCGGCCAGGTGGTCAAGGTTAAGGTGATGGAGGTTGACGTCGATCGCCAGCGCATTGGCCTGTCGCTGCGGCTGGATGATGAACCGGGCCAGCCTGCGCCGAAGCGTCGCGGCGGCGATTCGCCGCGCGGATCCGGCAAGCGCGGCGGTCAAAAGCCCTCGCGCGCAGCAGGGAAGAAGGGGGGCCGCAACTCCGATCGTGGAGGCTCCCGCGGGCGCCCGGCAGCCAAGGGGACCATGGCCGATGCCCTGAAGAAGGCCGGCTTCTAACTTCTCGGTGCAGCGGCCTACCAGCACCGCAAGGTGGGCAGTTGCTTGAGGCGACGGTGGGGAAATTTCCCCGCCAACCGCGCACGCGCCGAAAAATATGACCGCCACGTCGCAGTCGATGCGGACTCCCGCGCCTATTAATGGTAAGTGTGGAAAAACTAAGTAAATGGCGTCCTTCTTCTCCTATTTCAGCGAGGCACTCCTGAGCAGATGGGCAAGGGGAGACGCTGAACTACTGCCATAAGGAGACAACTATGAGTCGTGCGGCCGATAGTGGTCAAGGCGCTGGGGACACTGCAGAGATGCCTTCGATAAGTGGCGAGGAGAACAAGGGCCGGGGGGTGCTGGGCTGGCACCGCCTTCTGGATTGGCGCCCGCGCAGCGCTTTGTCGCGGGTGCTTATCGTATTCTTCCTCGTTGCGCCCATCATCGTGGCCGGAACCATGATGTGGGCCATGTGGGATCCGTCCAAGTACATGCGCAATATTGACCTCGCAGTGGTCAATGAAGACGCGGGCGTGGATAAGCAGGGCAAGCACACCAACTATGGCGACCAAGTGGTCGAGGGCCTGCTGGATACCGATTACCTCAACTTTTCTGAGGTCAAAAAGAACGAAGGCGATGAGGGCCTGGTCAAGGGCAAATACTTGATGGTGGTGACGATTCCGAAGAACTTTTCCGAGCAGGCCGTGACCATCATCAGCGATAAGCCCGAAAAGCCGGAGATTAACTTCGCTACCAATGACTACTATGGCACCAATGGCTCAGTGATTTCCTCCAGCCTCATTCCGCAGGTACAGACGAGTGTTGAAAACGCCATTTCCAAAAAGTACGCTGACCAGGTCATCGAGGGGCTTACTAAGTTGAGCGACGGCCTGAACAATGCCGCGGACGGCGCGGGACGCCTCGATGAGGGCGTCGGCAAGCTGCAAGAGGGCGGCGGGCGCGCGATTGACGGAATCAATAAGCTCGACAATGGTGCGGGAACGCTTAATAACGGCACGGCCGAGCTCCTCAACGGAACGACGCGGCTCAATGATGGCGTCGGCCAGTTGAATGATGGTGCAGGCCGGCTGAGCGATGGCGCCGCGCGCCTCGATGACGGTGCCACCCAGCTTGCCGAGGGCTCCGATAAGCTCCTTGCCGGCACCGGCCGCCTCGCCGATGGTGCGGGCCAAATCGATGCCGGTGTCAATCAGCTCACGGGCATGCTCATCCCCGTGCTGAAACAAGCCCAGGCCGTGGTGCCTGGTCTTACCCAGCTGGTAGACATTCTGCGCGGGCTCGGCATGACCCAACAAGCAGATCAGCTTTATTCGCTCGTATCCAAGCTTGATCCCGCAGCGAGTGGAAATATGGTTAGCCAGCTGGAAAAGCTTTCTGCAGGTACCGGGCAGCTGCACTACAACCTGTCCGATCCGCAATCGGAATATCTGGGCGGCCTTACCACGCTAAATGGCGGGGCACACCGCTTGTCCGATGGCATTAAGGAACTGCGCGGCGGAGTTGGCAAGCTCAGCGACGGTACCGCGCAGCTGCAGGACGGCGCGTCCCGCCTGCAGGATGGCGCATCTCGCCTCCACGATGGCACGGGCTCGCTTAAGGAGGGCACTGGCCGGCTGGCAGAAGGCGGAGCTGAGTTGACGGGCGGCATGGATCGCCTCAAGGAAGGTTCCGGCGAACTATCCACAAAACTTGCCGATGGCGCAGCTAAAGCCCCCACCGTTTCCCGCCCAGAGGATTCCGCGCAAAATATGGCGGTGCCCATCATCTTCACCGCATCCAATGTCCACCCCGTGCAGACGGTGGTCAACCCAGCGGACCCGACCGAAAAGAATATTACCGGCGGCGCCTCCATGCTCTTCGTGCTCGTATTCGGCTTCCTCGTGATGCTGCTATTGGCGATGACGCTGCCGTACTACTTGGCGCGCCGGGGAGCCCGCGTCACCAGCCCAGCCCGCAGCATATTCGGCGCCTTTGCCGCGCTGACCGGACTGAACTTCCTCATACTGGCGTTTATGGCCCTGATGTCTTCCACCCTGGGGTGGCAGCCGGCAAGCTGGTCCATGATCGCGCTCGTACTTGCAGCAATTTCCGCCGTGGGTGCGGCGACCTACCAGTTCTTTATGGTTACCTTCGGGCGCAAGATCGGTTCAATCTTTGCCGTCGGCGCCTTCGCCCTGGGAGTGATGGTCTTTGGCGGGGTGTGGCCGGTCGTGGCGATTCCGCGCGCGCTGAGCCTGCTGCACCCCTTCCACCCGATGTCTTACGCCAAGGACGCGTTTACCCGCGCCACCGACGGCATTCATGATGGAACGTTCTGGAGCGGGATTATCATCCTCTTTAGTATCACGGTGGGTGCCGTGGTGGCGTCGTACTTGGTTTTCCGGGCGCGGCACCTAGGCACGGCGAAGATCCTCGATGAGCACCACTCCATTCTCCGCTCGCCCATGCCTGCCTAAGGCGTGCTGCGCGCCCGGCTCGCCCCAGGTAGGGTAGTAAATTCGCGAAGTAGAGGAATTTGGAATTGGCTGGTTCCTATGGAAAGATAATCCATCGTTCTATGTAACGGGCACGAACCGGTTAGGCCTTCGGCCGCTAGGGTCCTCTGTCCCAAACTGAAAAGGAATATTGGTATGACCAACATTATCGACAAGGTCGATGCAGCACAGCTGCGCGACGACATCCCGTCCTTCCGTCCCGGCGATACCCTCGACGTCAACGTCAAGGTTATTGAGGGTAACAACGAGCGTGCACAGCTCTTCAAGGGCATCTGCATCCGCCGTCAGGGCTCCGGTATCCGCGAGACCTTCACCGTGCGTAAGGTTTCCTTCGGTATCGGCGTAGAGCGTACCTTCCCGGTTCACTCCCCGAACCTCGAGTCCATCAAGGTCTCCCGCCGCGGCCGCGTTCGCCGTGCGAAGCTGTACTACCTGCGCGATCTGCGCGGCAAGAAGGCTCGCATCAAGGAGCGTCGCTAGTTCTAGCGCCGCCCTGGGCGCCGCCTATCTCCCTTCCTTTCCTGCATGCACAGTGCCGGAAAGGGAGGGAGATTTTTATTGTGCACCCCTCGAATCATTTCGATTTCCTGTGAATCGCCCCGCAGGCACGGGAGCCAACCCGGATCGCGGGCATGCAGTTGCTAGGATCTGACGGGTGAATAACGAAAGCATCTCGCAGGGCAATGAAGCGGCCACGGAGAAAGCAACCACGGAGAAAAAACAAATGCCGTGGTGGCTGGAGACTCTCGTGGTCGTCGTCTCCGTGTTGGTGGTCGTGGGGCTATTCCAAAACTTCATTGGCCGCCAATACGTGATTCCCTCAGGATCCATGGAGCCGACGCTGCATGGCTGTGAGGGATGCACGAATGACCGCATCTTTACAGAAAAGGTCTCCTACTACGGTGATAAGGGCCCAGAGCCAGGCGATGTCGTGGTCTTTAAGGGCACCGAGGACTGGAACGGGAGTTACGTCTCCCCGCGCTCATCCAATTCCGTCATTCACGGCATTCAGGATGCGCTGAGCTTTATCTCTTTGGCGCCGCCAGATGAAAATACCCTGGTCAAGCGCGTTATCGCCACCGGCGGGCAGACGGTTTCCTGCCAAGAAGGCGATCCGGCCGTCATGGTGGATGGCAAGCCCATCAAGCAAGACTACGTACAGGATCCGCCGACCTATCCGGTGGATGAGTCGACCGGATCGGAAGCCTGCGGCGGCCCGTACTTCGGCCCGGTGAAGGTGCCTGAGGATAATATCTGGGTCATGGGGGATAACCGCACCGCGTCCGCGGATTCGCGCTACCACATGGGCGATAACTTCCACGGCACGATCCCCGTAGATAACGTGCGCGGAAAGGTACAGTTCGTATTCTGGCCGTTCAACCGCATTGGTGGGGTCGATGACCCAGACATCCAAAGCTAAACCACAGCAACAGCGCCTGCGCACGCGCGATTTCCTTGCGCCGGTCATAGGCGGCTTCGTGCTCCTAGTCTTATTGCAGGCTTTCGTGGGCAGGATGTATGTCATTCCCTCCGCGTCGATGGAACCCACGCTGCATGGCTGCACGGGCTGCGATAATGACCGCATCGCGGTGCAGAAGATGAGCTATTACTTCCACGACCCAGATCCGGGCGATGTCGTAGTATTTGAAGGCCCTGAGTCTTGGAATACGGAATTTGAGGTGCAGCGCTCCAATAACGTGCTGGTGCGCGGTGCCCAAAACGCCTTGGCGTCAGTGGGGCTTTTGCCCAATGGGGAAAATATCCTGGTCAAGCGCGTTATCGCCACCGAGGGTCAGACGGTCAAGTGCGAGGAGGGCGATTCCGCGGTGATGGTGGATGGTGCACCGATAGACCAGAGCTTCACGTTGGATCCTCCCGAGATCCCGGTCGATCCCGGCTCCGGCTCGCAGGCATGTGGCGGCGAGTACTTTGGCCCCGTTACCGTTCCAGAAGGCAATATGTGGGTCATGGGGGATAACCGCACCAATTCCCTGGATTCTCGCGCGCACATAGGCGATCACCTGCAAGGCACCGTGCCGGTGGACAACGTGCGCGGCAAGGTAGAAGCCGTGGTCCTGCCCGTATCGCGCTTTGGCGGCATCGACGATCCGGATATCCAGGATGCGGCGGCTTAAGCAGCAGCGCACCTTTGAAGTGGCGTTGGCTCGGGCGGGGCTCGGCCCCGTCGCCGGGGTGGATGAGGCCGGCCGCGGTGCGTGCTGCGGCCCCATCACCATCGCCGCCTGCATCCTGCCCGAGCGCATCGTGGGCGAATTGGATACCTTAACCGATTCCAAAAAGCTCACGCCCCGCCAGCGCGAAAAACTCTTTCCCATCATTAAAGACAAGGCTGTGGACTGGTCTGTGGTGCATATTGGTGCGGGGGACATCGACAAGCGCGGCATCCAGCACGCCAATACCTCAGGCATGCGCCGGGCGGTAGCGCGCCTGGACAAGCGCCCGGGCTATGTGCTTTCCGATGCCCTCTTTATCCCCGGCCTCACCCAACCTCACCTGCCCATCATTGGCGGGGACGCAGCCGCGCGGTGCATCGCGGCGGCGAGCGTGCTGGCCAAGGTAAGCCGGGATCGCCTCATGCTGGATCTGGACGAGCGCTTTCCAGGTTATGGATTGGCTGGGCATAAGGGCTATGGAACCAAGGCACACGAGGCCGCGATTGCCGCTTTGGGGGCGAGCCCAGAACACCGCATGAGCTACAGCAATGTGCAGCGCGCGCATGCCCAATTCACTGCGCGTGCCTAGCGAAAATTGTGGTTTCTGCGCGCTAAGCTAGGGCGAGCTATCCCATATTTTGGAGGTCCACAGTGAGTGCAGAGGAACTCGAAAACTACGAGGCAGAGGTAGAGCTGTCCCTTTACCGCGAATATCGCGATGTCGTCAGCCAGTTTTCTTATGTCGTAGAAACCGAACGCCGTTTTTACCTGGCCAATGCCGTAGAACTGATTCCCCATACCGCCGGGCCCGATGTGTACTACGAGGTGCGCATGTCCGATGCCTGGGTATGGGATATGTACCGTTCCGCCCGATTCGTGCGCTACGTCCGCGTCATTACCTACAAAGACGTCAATATCGAGGAACTGGACAAACCAGATTTCATCATGCCGGACTAGGGCACTGGGCGCCTGTCAACTCGGCGCCCACTTCATCCCGCCGCAGCTGTGGATAACTCTTCGTCATGCCGAAGTTATTCACATCCGCGGCGGTTTTCTGGTTTTCGGGCTTGTAGCCGGCCCGCATCCTGCGGTGTTCTGTGCGTGCAGCACAAACAGCACGAAAGAAAAGGAGGCCGCACATGCAATTTGCATCCGATAAACACCTCGCTACGAAGCGCCCCCGGCACAGGCAAGAACTAGGCAAGCGGGGAGAATCATTCGCCGCGCGCTACCTCCGCGAGCGTGGATCCGATATTATCGCCGCCAACGTTTCCTACCGAGTGGGAGAAATCGACCTTATCGCCCGCGAGCCCGATGGCACGATCGTCTTCGTGGAGGTGAAAACCCGCTCTACCGCGAGCTTTGGCACAGCCGAGGCCGTGACTCCACACAAGCTTTCCCGCATGCGCAGGGCCGCCGTCCAGTGGCTAGACGGCAAGCCACTGGCCACCGTGCGCTTCGATGTCATTGCTCTCGTCGTCAAAGGCGAGGGTTTTGAACTAGAGCACTTTACGGGGGTCGACGATGGCCCTCGGTAAATGCTTAGCAGTCTCCCTGCACGGCGTGCTCGCCCGCGTCATCAATGTCGAAGCCAACGTAGGGCACGGCCTGCCCGGAATCCATGTGGTGGGGCATGCGGATACCGCGATATCTGAATCCCGCGACCGCATCAAGACCGCCGCCGCGAATTCCCGCCTGCCATGGCCGAAAACCAAGGTGATTGTGTCCATGTCGCCGGCCTCGCTCCCAAAATCAGGATCCCATTTTGATCTGCCCATGGCCCTTGCGATTCTTGCCGCCCACGTAGAACAGCATGGCGCTGACTACACGCGCTACGTGCAGTCACCCAGCCGGGTCCTTGAAGAAACCCTGGTGCTCGGGGAACTAGGACTGGACGGCACGGTTAGAGCAGTACCCGGCATTATCCCAGCGCTTCTTGCCGCCCGCGAGGAGGGCATTTCTACGCTGGTCATTCCGCCAGGCAATGCTGCCGAGGTCACCCTCGTTCCCGATATGAATGTGCTGGTCGCAAAAACGCTCTATGATGCCTTTGCCTGGGCGCTAGGAGAGCGCGACCTGCCTCGCACGGCCGAGTGCTGTTCTGCTCAACCCGCACCGGCGCCCGCACAGGAACGCCTCGACTATTGCGATATAGCCGGACAACACCATGCCAAGTGGGCGGCGGAAGTCGCCGCCGCCGGTGGGCACCACCTGTTGATGATTGGCCCACCAGGTTCGGGAAAATCCATGATCGCCTCGCGCCTGCCCAGTATTCTTCCGGCGCTAAGCCTGGACCAAATGGTAGAAACCACCGCGGTCCACTCGCTCACGGGGACCCCCGGTGAAGTGGTCTCCCACGCGCCCTTCATCGCCCCGCACTCCTCGGTTACCCGCGCAGCGCTCCTTGGTGGTGGAAGCGGTCATCCTCGCCCAGGGGCGGTAAGCCTGGCCCATAATGGGGTGCTCTTCCTCGATGAAGTCAGCGAGGTAAGCGCCCCGGTCCTCGACGGAATGCGCGCGCCTTTGGAAGAAGGCCATGTCCGCCTGGCACGCGCGCAGCAGGAGATTGACTACCCGGCGCGATTCCAACTGATTATGGCCGCCAACCCCTGTCGGTGCGCCGCCGAAGATCCCTCTAAATGCACCTGCAATCCGCATGACCGGCTTAATTATCTATCGAATCTGTCGGGGCCGTTGCGCGACCGCTTGGACATGGTGGTCACCCTCTCCGGACAGTCAGCCACCATCAATGCGGAGGGCGAAGAATCCTCTGCCGCCATTGCCGAGCGGGTCGCTGCGGCTCGCGACCGTGCCCGGGCGCGGTGGGCAGCCGACGGCATTCCGGCACGCGTTAACGGTGCCGTGCCCTCGTCCTATTTGCGCCGGCACCGCCCGGCTTCCGAGTCCGCCATGATCATGTTGTCTGCCTACCTTGCCGAGGGCGAGATTTCACAGCGCGGCATCGACCGCGTCCTGCGCGTGTCGTGGACCTTGGCGGATTTGCACGGCAATTCCACACCCGATCTCGCGGAAGTGGGCCAAGCCCTCGACCTTCGTTCGAGCCAAACGGTAGGGAGGATTTCGGCATGAGCGATCTTGATTTATCGACGCCGCTTGCCACATGGGTATATCTCAATCGCGTGGTAGAGGGCCCGTCTGCCTCCTTGCAGGCCTTGCTGGAACATCGTTCGGCAGAAGAGATTGCCCACGGGATTTATCACCGAGCCGATTGGATCGGGCCTCTTTTAGCACGCACCGCCTCGCGGTTTGATTGGGTGCGGCAAAAAGAAGATCTCGCTGCGGCAGAGCGCGTTGGGGCGCGCTTGATTACGGCCGATAGCCCGGAGTGGCCAGCAGAGGCGTTTTCTTCTGCCTTTGGCTTTTACCAGAATGGCGCGGACGCGCCGGCCACGTTCGATGAGCAAGCGGTGCCTCCGCATAGCTTGTGGGTACGCGGCTCAGCGCTGAAACCCGAGGTAGGGCAGGCCGTTGGAATCGTGGGCACGCGCGCCATTTCGCGCTACGGGTGGCAAGCAACCCAAAGCGTGGTCTCGGGCCTAGTGAATCATGAATGGACTATCGTCTCCGGCGGCGCCTTGGGCGTAGATACCGTGGCGCATGAGACCGCCTTGCACAACGCGGGTCGCACTATTGCTGTCGCCGCATGCGGGATCGATAAGAATTATCCGGCCCGCAACGGCGGACTCTTTGACCAGATAGCCGATAATGGCTGCATCGTCTCAGAATTCGCTCCAGAAACTGCACCCAAGCGGCATCGCTTCCTCATTCGCAACCGCCTTGTTGCGGCGCTAAGCCAAGGAATCGTGGTCATGGAAGCGGCATATCGCTCGGGCGCGCTTAATACCCTCAACTGGGCAGAAGCCTTGGGGCGCGTTGCCATGGCGGTGCCGGGACCAATTACGACGAGCGGTTCGCTCGGGTGCCACCAGCGCATCCAGGACGGGCGGGCCCAGTTGGTCGCCAGCGCTGATGAAGTCCGCGCCCTGGTGGGCCGCGCCGGGACGGTTGATCCGGAGGCGCAGTATGAAATGAATTTTGCGGCGTCTTTAACGCAGCGATTATCGCGGAATGAGCTACGGGTCTTTGACGCGACCCCGCCGCCGGGCAGCCCTCCGGCTACTGCTGAAGATATTGCGCGGGACGCGGGGTTCCGCCTGCCCCTCACCGTCCACTTATTGCTTGCCCTAGAGAAAATGTGTGTGATCGTACGGGAAGGAAATAACTGGGTTCGCTTAGAGATGGGCTGAAAAGCAAGTAAACTCGTGGGGTATGAGTGATAAACGGAAGACCGCAGTAACCCATGGCCCGGTCAGGCAAATGGACGAGGCAATCGAGGACTTTGCGGACTTCCAACTCCATGTCAAAGGCCGTGCGGAGGCCACGGTGCGTGGCTACCGCGCGGACTTAAAAAACCTGGCCCAAGACATCGATACATTTGCGGATTTTAACCTCAATAACCTGCGCCAGTGGCTAGGAAACGCGGTCGCAGAAGGAAAGGCGCGCGCAACGCTGGCGCGCAGGACTGCCTCAGTTAAAGCCTTTTCTACCTGGGCGGAAAGGGAAGGCTACCTCACCCGCGATGTTGCGGCACGATTGGTAACACCGAAGGTGGGCCAGCATCTCCCGACGGTGATGGCACCGCAGCAGGCGGGAGAGCTTGTGGGCAATGCGGTTTCTGTCGATGAAGCGCATTTTCAGCGCGATAGCGCCATTTTGGAGTTGCTCTATGCCACCGGAATGCGCGTGGCGGAATTGGTCCGCCTCGATATAGAAGACGTGGACTTAAAGCGGTCCACCGCACGTGTAACCGGTAAGGGAAATAAGCAAAGGGTCGTGCCCTTCGGCGCTGCCGCAACCGATGCCCTGCAGCAGTGGTTAGACGGCGGGCGCAAAGAAATGGCGCGAGGAGATACCCGCGCCATCTTTGTAGGCAGCAGGGGAGCGCGCATTGACCAGCGCCAGGTGCGGCGCATCGTGGACAAAGCTGCCACGATTACCGGCACAAGCGGCCTAACACCTCACGGGGTGCGCCACCTTGCGGCTACACACCTCTTAGAAGGCGGCGCGGATTTGCGCGTGGTCCAAGAGTTACTGGGTCACTCGTCTTTGAGTACCACACAGATTTATACGCATGTTTCCGCAAAGCGGCTAAAGCAGGTCTATTCCCAGGCCCACCCGCGGGCCTGAGTGATTCTTATAAAGGCTTGAGCCGGATGACCGGCATATCCAGCAGGCTTAAGGGGTCGATGTAGCTGTCTTTGGCAATCCGCGCGCCCCAATGCAGCCCTGGTGTGCCGTCTACTGGGTGGCCGAGTTTGCCTATGGTTTGGCCCTCGTGCACCGCTTGGCCTTGGGCAACGCTCGCGTGCACGGGTTGATACGTGGTGCGAATGCCATCGGCATGGTCAATCGACACCACCGGAGTTCCTGCAACGGTGCCGACAAAAGCCACGGTGCCGGATTCGGCGGCGACGACTGGGCTGCCAATTCTTAGGGCCATATCGACGCCTCGGTGGCCCGCGCTCCACTTATGCTCGGGCTTATCAAACCCGCGCAGCACTCGCACCGGGCGCGGTTTACCCGAGGCGGGATCGACGTATGCGGCAGCGGGCGCCGCGCACAGTAGAACCAGCGCACCTGTGAGGATGGTGGCGAGGGTGGGGATAAGGGGGCATCGGCAAGCGGCGGTGTTTCGTGGTCGTGGCAATAGGTGCATGGGGCACAGTGTGGAGCGCTGCGGTCAATAATGCCCGGCGAAGGGTGGACCGGCTGTGGATAAACTAGCAGCGGTGGGGCGGAAGAAACTCGAGTGACAATCGAGGTGAAACGCCCAGAGAAACTTGTGGAAAAGTGCTCGTTCGGTTTGGAAAATCCAGCTGGCTGGGATTATTGTCTTCTATAGCAGTGTGTCCGCTGGGTGGTAATCATCACGGAGGCATTGACTACGCGCGACGAAGTTGTCGCATCCTGCATCAAGGGTGTGGCGGCCCGGCAGCTGACGTGGTCCTTGGAAACAAGGTGTTAGCAGGGCCTTCGTTGCTAGGGTGCGGAATAAAACACCGCACATTTGGAAAACCGAAAGACAATTAAAAGAAAGCGAGCGAATCATGGCAGTTGTAACCATGCGCGAGCTCCTCGACGCTGGTGTGCACTTTGGCCACCAGACCCGTCGCTGGAACCCGAAGATGCGTCGTTTCATCTTCACCGACCGTAACGGTATTTACATCATCGACCTGCAGCAGACGCTGACCTACATCGATGAGGCATACGAGTTCGTTAAGGAAACCGTCGCTCACGGTGGCACCATCCTTTTCGTTGGCACCAAGAAGCAGGCGCAGGAAGCAGTTGCTGAAGAAGCAACCCGCGTCGGCATGCCCTATGTCAACCACCGCTGGTTGGGCGGCATGCTCACCAACTTCCAGACCGTGTCTAAGCGTCTGAAGCGCATGAAGGAACTTCAGGCTATGGATGAGCGCGAGGACGGCTACAAGGGCCGCACCAAGAAGGAAGTTCTGATGCTCAACCGCGAGCGCGCCAAGCTTGAGCGCGTTCTGGGCGGCATCTCCGAGATGGCCAAGACCCCGTCCGCACTGTGGATTGTTGACACCAACAAGGAGCACATCGCGGTTAAGGAAGCTCACAAGCTGAACATCCCGGTTGTTGCCATTCTGGACACCAACTGCGACCCGGATGACGTTGACTTCCCGATCCCGGGCAACGATGACGCAATCCGCTCCACCAAGCTGCTGTCCGGCATCGTGGCTTCTGCCGTCGAAGAGGGCAAGAAGGCTCGCGAGGAGCGCCAGCTTGCAGCTGCTAAGGAAGCTGCCGGCGATTCCGCAGAGAAGGAACAGCGCGATGCTGAGGCTGCTGCGGCCGCATCCGATCCTGCTTCTGCAGAAAAGGCTGAGGAAGCACCCGCAGACAAGCCTGCACAGTAGGCCTGCCTCTTGTGAGGATACTTTCTTAACTGCACTTAATTGAATACCCCACGCACATTTTGGTGTGGGGCAGCTAGGGAATAATTCCTGTACAAGGCTGTTTACCTAACCCCTACCACCGTGTGCTACGGCGGTAGGGGGTTACTTTTATCTATGCTGGAGGCGGCTAAAATTAGCCTCCGTACGACCGCATTGATGAAGGCAAAATGGGGTAGATATCCCCACCCAAAGACGGCGCGAGAACGCTTCTTCGGCTACGCTGTCTCAACGAACACTGATTGATTTTCAAGGAGGATCGCCCTAACTATGGCGAACTACACTGCTGCAGACGTGAAGGCACTGCGCGAAGCAACTGGCTCCGGCATGCTCGATTGCAAGAAGGCCCTGGAAGAAAACGGCGGCGACTACGACAAGGCCGTTGAATTCCTGCGCATCAAGGGTGCGAAGAACGTGTCCAAGCGCGCTGACCGTGAGGCTACCGAGGGCCTCGTTGCCGTATCCGGCAACACCATGGTTGAGATCAACTGCGAGACCGACTTCGTGGCAAAGAACGAGGGCTTCCAGTCCTTCGCCAACAAGATTGTTGAAGCTGCAGCCGCAGCCAAGGCTAATTCCCCGGAGGAACTCAACAACGTAGAGATCGACGGCCAGAAGGTCTCCGAGTTCGTTGACCAGGAGTCCGCAAAGACCGGTGAGAAGCTGCAGGCTCGTCGTGCAGTCACCGTCGATGGCGACAACGTTGCTGTCTACCTGCACCAGCGCTCCGCTGACCTGCCTCCTGCAGTCGGTGTCTTGGTTTCCTACGAAGGTAACAAGGAAGGCGCACACGCTGCCGCACTGCAGATTGCAGCAATGAACGCTGAGTACCTGAAGCGCGAAGACGTTCCTGCAGAGATCGTCGAGAAGGAGCGCTCCATCGCTGAGGCCACCACTCGCGAGGAGGGAAAGCCTGAGGCTGCGCTTCCAAAGATCGTGGAAGGCCGCCTGAACGGCTTCTACAAGTCCGTTGTTCTGCTGGAGCAGGCTTCCTTGTCCGATAACAAGAAGACCGTCAAGCAGGTCGCAGAAGAGGCCGGCACCACCATTACTGGCTTCGTCCGTTACGAGGTTGGCGCTTAAGTCTAAGCCCGCTTTTTAGCCTTTAAAGCCCACGGGAGGTACGCCCTCTCAGTGGGCTTTTCTGCTGTCTAGGGGCAGTGGGGAAGGGGTGGCTGCTGGCCTGTGGTGCGGTGTGGGGAAGCGGCGGCTGTGTGGGTAAGATGGAAAAGAAATAAAATCAGCCCGCGCAAAAGGAGACGATGAAGGCGTGACTTCTGCAGACGAAAAGCGAACCGGATACAAACGAGTAATGCTGAAACTCGGCGGCGAAATGTTTGGCGGAGGCAAAGTCGGAATTGATCCGGACGTTGTCGACAACGTAGCTCGCCAAATCGCCGAAGTGGCTGAGCAGGGGATCGAAATCGCTGTGGTGATCGGCGGCGGCAACTTCTTCCGCGGTGCAGAGCTCTCGCAGCGTGGCATGGACCGCGCCCGCTCTGACTACATGGGAATGCTGGGCACGGTCATGAACTCGTTGGCCCTGCAGGACTTCCTGAAGCAAAAGGGCGTTGATTGCCGCGTGCAAACGTCTATCAACATGGCGCAAATCGCCGAGCCGTACCTGCCATTGCGCGCTGACCGCCACCTAGAGAAGGGCCGCGTCGTTATCTTCGGTGCCGGCATGGGCATGCCGTACTTCTCCACGGATACTACGGCCGCGCAGCGCGCACTAGAAATTGGCGCCGATGTCCTCTTCTTGGCCAAGGGCGTTGATGGCGTGTACTCCGACGACCCACGCACGAACCCCGATGCGGAGCTCTACACCCAAATCACTCCGCGCGAGGTCATTGAAAAGGGCCTCAAGGTCGCCGATGCAACCGCCTTCAGCCTGTGCATGGACAATGACATGCCGATTTTGGTCTTCAACCTCTTGGAAGAGGGGAATATCGCCCGCGCGGCCAGCGGTCAGGTTATCGGCACGCTGGTGCAGTCCTAATTCTAAAACGGCACAGAACCTGCTACCTTTTATACAGCTACCCCTCAACGTTGAAGGATGATTCAGCCTCATGATCGATGACATTCAGCTCGAAGCAGAAGAGCACATGACCGCTTCCGTCGAGCACACCCGCGAGCAGCTGGTGACCATTCGTACCGGACGCGCGAACCCGGCGATGTTCAACGGGCTCATCGCGGAGTACTACGGTGCGCCGACCCCGATTACTCAGATGGCTACCATCTCCGTGCCAGAGCCGCGCATGTTGCTCATCAAGCCATACGAGCAGTCCATGATCCAAGAGATTGAAAACTCCATCCGCAACTCGGACCTGGGCGTTAACCCCACCAACGATGGCCACGTACTGCGTGTGACCGTTCCGCAGTTGACCGAGGAGCGCCGTAAGGAAATGGTCAAGCTGGCCAAGAGCAAGGGCGAAGACGGCAAGATTGCCATCCGTAATATCCGCCGCAAGGCCATGGAGCAGCTGAAGAAGCTCCAAAAGGATGGCGAAGAGGGCGAGGATGAGGTCCTTGCCGCAGAAAAGGAAATGGAAAAGATTACCGCTGGTTACGTCGATCAGGTTGACAAGCTAGTGGAAAACAAGGAATCCGAATTGATGGAGGTCTAGGCCTTTTCCGCTGCCGCCGCGCCCACATCGGCCGGCGGCGCTTTTCTATACGTAGTATTTTTGTATAGGAAATAGATAAGCCCCGCGACGCGCATACAACGCCAAGTGAAAGGAGCCGGTCACGGTGAGTGACGCCTTGAACCGCCGATTGCCGCAGCCGAAAAATGGTCCCGGCCGTGACTTGCCGGCGGCTATTGGAGTAGGCGTGGGACTTGGCGCCCTCGTCGTCCTCGCTGTCTGGGCTGGCCCCTTGGCCTGGTATGCGGTGGTAGCCGTCGCGGTCGGCGGGGCAATGTGGGAAGTCCTTACCCGCTTGCGGGAGAACTCGTACTATATCCCGCGCACCCTGTTAATCATTTTGGGCCAAGCCATGGTGTGGATTTCTTGGCCGCTTGGCGCGCCCGGCCTCGTGGCCGTCTACGTCACCGCCGTGCTCATTTTGATGTTCGGCAGGCTTTTTCATAACGGGCGGCATCGCCCACCCATCAATTACCTGCGGGACATGTCCGTCGGTATCTTCGTGCTGACGTGGATTCCGCTGTTTGCGACCTTTGCAGCGATGCTGTCGCTGATTTCTTCCCCGGTGGCCAGCGGCGCCGCTTCCATCGTGGTCTTTATGTTGTGCGTGGTCGCCTCCGATACAGGCGGCTACGTCGTCGGCGTCATGTTTGGTTCCCACCCCATGGCACCGGCCGTGAGCCCGAAGAAATCCTGGGAGGGATTTTGCGGCTCCATCGCCTTCGGCATCATCGTTGGGGCGCTTTCCGTCCACTTCCTCTTGCACCACTCGGCGTGGGTAGGTGCCTTGATGGGCCTTGGCCTTGTTATTTGCGCCTCGCTGGGTGACTTGGTGGAATCGCAATTTAAACGAGAGCTGGGCATTAAAGACATGTCCCACATTCTCCCTGGACACGGCGGCCTTATGGACCGCCTTGATGGCATGCTTCCCTCTGCCATGGTTACTTGGGTGGCCATGAGTTTTATGGCAAACATTGCGGTCTAATCCGAGCTGGGGCCACCGCGTGTCAGAGGGTGCTGAATATAAAACCGCCGCTTCCCGCTGCGTCACCGAAATAACATTTCGGGGGGTGTTCCTATATAGGTTGTCAACTCCGTGGGTGAGGTTGCTGGGGGTGTGAAGGGTTTCTGCTTCACGCTGCGGATGTTGTTTTCGGGCATGCTGAAGAGCCGATTGGGCTTCTTGCGCAATCGGCTTCGGGGTTTGGAGTGGCTAGGCTGCTGCGGCCTCCTGGGCTGTGGGGATGTCTCGGTAGAGTTCTCCGCTGCGCATCATGGCGAAGAGGACGTTGAGGCGTCGGCGTGCGAGCGCGACGACTGCGGCGTTGTGTCTTTTGCCTTCGTTGCGTTTTCGTTCGTAGAATTGCCGGGAACGCTCGTGGAATCTGATCGATGCAAAGGACGATTGCCATAGGGCGTTCTTCAATTTTTTGTTGCCGGCCCGGTTGGGTGAATTCGACATGATGGACGTTCCCGACTGGTTTGTCCGTGGCGACAGGCCTGCGTAGGAAGCTAGGTGCGCTGCATCGGGAAAGTCGGACATATCGCCGACTGTCATAAGGATTTGCGCGGCGCTACGTGGGCCGATGCCGGGCATTGACAAGAGAATCTCGGTCTGAGGAATGTCCTGGATTAGCTCGAGTACCTGGGCTTCAATCTCTTTACGGTGCTCCAGCTTGGCTAGTGCATCTTTGGCGGACATTGCTACGCCAAGTTCCGCGTATTCTGCACCGGCGATGGATACCGTCTGGCCGTGGATGGCAGCAAGCATGGCATCGATAACTGGCTCAGGATTACGTGCCCTGTGACCACGTGCGAAAGCTGCCAGCCGTGCTTTGCCGACGCGTCGAATCTTGGTGGGGCCACCGTATTTCGCCAGAAGGTGGAGGATCCACTTGCGGTGAATCATCTGTCCACGCAGGACATGTTCGAATGCGGGGTAGGTTCCCACGAGCGCGGATCGCATCTGGTTGATCAGGCGTGTGTAGGCGCGGGCGAGGTCTTCGTCGATACCGTTGAGAACTTTCAGCTGAAGGAAGACTTCCTCAACGCGGTCAACACTACGCAGAGCATCCGGCAGGTTAAGGCCGGCATGGGCGATGACGTAGGCGTCGCGTACATCGGTCTTGGAGTTGCCGACGTGGATACGTGAAAGCTGTCGCATGGCAAGCCCGGGGAGGTAGCGAACGTCGGCTCCCATTGCTTGGGCGACTGCGACGGTTAGCCTGCCGATGTTGTTGGGCTGATCAACGACGACAAGGACCTCGGCGTCGCTGGCCAGGAATTTGCCGAAGAGCTTGCGTAGCGAGTCTTCGTGCTGGTTGATGCGTTTGGATAGGACTTGTCTGCCCTGGGGATCGAGGACGCAGGCGTGGTGGAAGTATTTGCCGACGTCCATTCCAATGACGAAGTCATAGGCCATGAGTTGGTGCCTCCTAGCGATGAGTAGAAAGTTGGATTATTTACGCTTCATCGCTGGGGTGGTCGGACATACTTGCGCTGGCATCCACATTACTGTGAGACCTCGTGCCTCCTGGGCCGGGTCAGGTTCCTATAAGCAGTTTGAGTATGTCACTGTCTTCGGCGGCATCACCCCCCGGATCATTTCAGACAGGGACAGGAATAAGCCATACCGAAGCCAGCGACTAGTTCCACTGTCCTTTCGGACGGCGGGAACGGACATAAACATAGCCCGCCCACTCGGGTGGACAGGCTATGAATCTTCGGTGCCCTGGGGTGGAACTGCTAACAACGTAATGGGCAGGGAGGAGAGCGGCGGTAGGGCTATTTAGCCTTGGGCCTGCTTGCGCAATTGGCGGCGCAATTCGAGCATGCGCCACACACCCACAAGCGCCATGATGAGAGCGCCGCCAATGGTAAACATCAGGTAGGCAATGCCTGCTGGGAACTGACCCGACCAGCCGAGGAAGTTCATAGGAACTTCTTGCTGGTTTTGCAGAATGAAGATGATCAACACGATCAGCAAGAGGAAGCCTACGATGAGAGCTGCCCAGGTGCTAGCGGCGAACGAGCCTTGGGCTTTTTGTGGTGCGGCAGCGGGTTCGGTGGTGCCGGCGCCGGTGGAGACTTCCTTGCTTCCAGATTCGGCCAGAGCAGCTTGATCTTCTGCCGCGGTGGCCTCATCATCGGAGGTGGAAAAGTCATCTTCGGGGTATTTCGGATTGGTCATATATCCATTATTTCTGTAAACCCTTCCAAAATTCCACTTGGCTATAAATTGAGGCGTTCCCAATTGGAAAAGTACCGGTAAACCGTGGAAAGATGGGCATCATTATGGCTCAACCAGTAAAACTTAACTTCTCCGCGCCGCGGCGCGGTCTGCCACCCAAGCACTTTGCGGATCTCTCTGAAAGCGAGCGCATCGATAAGCTCGCAGACATCGGCCTACCTAAATTCCGTGCTAAGCAAATTGCCAAGCACTACTACGAGCATCTTACTGACGACGTCGAAGAGATGACGGATATCCCCGCCGGCAAGCGCGAGGAGGTGAAGGAGGCATTCTTCCCTGAGCTCATGAAGCCTATTCGTACGATTTCTACTGATGATGGGGAGACCACTAAGTCCCTGTGGCGCTTGCACGACGGCACCCTATTGGAGTCCGTCCTGATGCGGTACCCCGGCCGTGCTACCTTGTGCATTTCTTCCCAGGCTGGCTGCGGAATGGCCTGCCCGTTCTGTGCTACCGGCCAGGGCGGACTAGACCGCAACCTTTCTACAGGCGAAATCGTCGAACAGTTCCGCCACGCAGCCGCAGCAATGGCGGCCGAAGGCGGACGCTTGTCCAATGTGGTCTTCATGGGCATGGGAGAGCCGCTGGCAAACTACAAGCGCGTGGTCCAGGCGGTGCGCCAGATTACCGGCCAGGATGGAACGGGCTTTGGGCTCTCGCAGCGCAATGTGACCGTATCCACCGTGGGTTTGGCACCTGCCATCCGCAAGCTCGCGGACGAAGACCTTGCCTGCACGCTTGCGGTGTCGCTGCACACGCCGGATGATGAGCTGCGCGATAGCTTGGTTCCGGTAAATAACCGCTGGTCCGTTGATGAGGTCCTCGATGCCGCACGGTACTACGCCGATAAATCCGCCCGCCGCGTGTCAATCGAGTACGCCCTTATTCGGGATAAGAATGACCAGGATTTCCGCGCCGATATGCTAGGCCGCAAGTTGCACCAGAAGCTTGGCTCCAAGGTGCACGTTAACGTGATCCCTCTTAACCCGACCCCTGGCTCGGAGTGGGACGCAGCTCCTAAGACGCGGCTTGATGAATTCGTGCGCCGCGTCCAGGCACAGGGAGTGCCGTGCACTGTGCGCGATACTAAGGGCGATGAAATCGCGGCAGCCTGTGGCCAACTTGCCGCCGATGAACGAGAAGGCATGTCGGCCTAAGAGCCCGCTGTCACAGCCACCTAGGCATTTTTGGATAAGTGCTTAGGTGGTTTTCTCGTTGTATTCTGCGTTTACACGTGCGGTGCAGTCAAACGCAGTACGGCTACGTACCCGGTAAAACCACAAAACCGCCGAGCCCCTCGCATTAAGGCGGCCCGGCGATTTTCCGTAGCTAGGATTACAGCGCGTGCTTGCCGGAGCTTACCTCGGCAGCGTCGGACGCGGAGTCAACACGCAGGTGGGCTACGCGGGAAGGCTCGATATTCAACGCGCGCAGCTGGGAGTCGGTCAACTCGGTGTAGGCACCGGATACGGTCTTCTGGTCATAAGTCCAGTCCCGTTCTTGGTGGTCGGCCGGCTTATTATTAGAGGTGATGGTGCGCACCTGGTTGAGCTTCGGCTCGAAGGTGAAGATGAGCAGGCCCACAACCAAAAGGACGGTCAGGGCGACGAGCCAGACGGTCTCCACGTGGCCCTTGTGGTTACCAAAGTTGAAACCAATCATGAAAATCACGGAGATCCAACCCGCGATTTGCACACCAGAGCGGCTGATGCGGGACCAACCGAAGCCTGCGGATGGAACATCTTCGGTAGAAACACCGTCATAAACCTGCGGTACCGGCTTGTGGGAAGACACTTGCTCTCCTTCGCTATCGCGTGTGTCCTTTTATCGAGGGCACACCAATGCCATTTGACTGCCTACTATTTTAAAACATCGTGGCTGCAAAGGCGATTAAACACCCCCGCCTTCTTGCCCGGATCCACCCCATAGCCGGGCGGCGTAAATGACCGCTAGGGTAGAGGGGTGACTACTCAGCGAATACTTATTCTCGGCTCCACCGGCTCTATTGGCACGCAAGCATTAGAAGTGATTGCAGATAACCCCGATAAGTTTGAGGTCGTGGGCATTGCTGCGGGCGGTTCTAACCCGCAGCAGATCATTGAGCAGGCCCGCGCCTTCAACCTTTCGTTTGACCACATTGCCGTGGCACAGACTGCGGCGGCTGCGGAGGTTTCTGCTGATTTAGGCGGCACAGTACTTTCCGGCGCCGGTGCAGCCGAAGAGCTGGTGCGCTCGGTTCCCGCCGATACCGTGCTCAATGCCCTAGTGGGCTCCCTCGGGCTCAAGGCCACGCTGGCTACGCTGGAAATCGGCGAGTGCCTCGCGCTAGCGAATAAGGAGTCCTTGGTTGCCGGCGGCACGCTGGTCACGAAATCCGCGCGGCCAGGCCAGATCATCCCCGTGGATTCGGAGCACTCTGCGATGGCGCAATGCCTGCGCGCGGGCGAAGAGGGCGAGCTAGCCAAGCTCGTTCTCACGGCCTCGGGCGGCCCCTTCCGCGGTCAGACGCGTGAGCAGATGTGGGACGTTACCCCGCAGCAAGCCGCGCAGCACCCTACATGGTCCATGGGGCAGATGAATACGCTGAATTCAGCCACCTTGATCAATAAGGGGCTCGAGCTCATTGAGGCCACGCTGCTTTTTGATATCGAGCCAGAGCGCATCGATGTCACGGTTCACCCGCAGTCGGTCATTCACTCGATGGCCACTTTTAAAGATGGCTGCACTATCGCCCAGGCCTCTCCGCCATCGATGAAGCTGCCCATCTCCCTGGCGCTGAATTGGCCCCAGCGTGTGCCGGGGGCGCAGCCGGCGCTCGATTTTTCACAAGCGCATACGTGGCATTTTGAGCCGCTTGATGATGTCTCTTTTCCCGCCGTATCCCTCGCCCGCGAGGCTGCGGCGCAGGGAACTGGAGTGATTTATAACGCTGCCAATGAAGAGGCCGCGGCGGCCTTTTTGGCCGGGCGTATCCACTTCCCAGAGATTGTTGATGTTGTAGGCGAGATCCTCGGGGAGTCTTCCCAGTTTGCTGGTGTAGTCTCTACCCTCGATGAAATCCTCGCCGTAGAGGGTGAGGCTCGCAGGCGCGCGAATGCGCGCATTGACCGTTTAGCTGACTAGAAAGCTTTCTTTAATGGCAAATTTGCTGGGCATAGTGTTTTTCGCCCTTGGCATCGGGCTGACCGTGGCACTCCATGAGGCAGGGCATATGTTTACTGCCCGCGCCTTTGGCATGCGGGTGCGGCGGTATTTCATTGGCTTTGGCCCGCGCGTTTTCTCCTTCCGCAAGGGGCATACCGAATACGGCCTTGCCGCGTTCCCGGTGGGTGGATTTTGCGATATCGCCGGGATGACCGCGCAGGATGAATTCCTTACGGAGGAAGAAAAGCCCTATGCAATGTATAAAAAGCCATGGTGGCAACGCATCATCGTTCTTGCAGGCGGTATTGGGGTTAACCTCATCCTCGGCTTTGTCATCTTGTATTTCGTGGCGATGACTGCGGGGCTACCCAACCCAGATGCCGATGTACGCCCGCGGGTAGGGGATGTAACCTGCACCGCTGACCAAAAAGAAAACCAGGAGCTGGAATCGTGCACCGGGAACGGGCCCGCTGGTAAGGCCGGTGTCCAGGAAGGCGATATCATTCTCGCGCTCGATGGCGAGCACCTTGATTCCTTTACGCAATTGCGCGATGAGGTCATGCAGCGCCCCGGCGAGACCGTGACGCTTACCGTAGAGCGAGACGGTGAGGAAAAAGACTTCTCCATCGAATTGGAAACGGTCAAGCGCCTGAATCAGCAGGGCGACTTGGTCGACGCCGGTTCGATCGGGCTGAGCAATGAGGTCCTCGACATCGTCGAGAAGTATTCAGCAACGCAGGCGGTTCCCGCAACGTGGCATTTCACCACCTATTCGCTCGAGGCCACGGTGGAGGGAATCAAACAATTCCCCGCTAAGGTACCGGGCGTGGTGGCCTCCATCTTTGGCCACGAGCGGGATGTCAACGGGCCGATGTCTGTCGTCGGTGCATCGCGGGTTGGTGGCGAACTCGTGGAGCGTTCCCTGTGGGCATCGTTCTTCATGATGCTGGCGACGCTGAACTTCTTCCTTGCTCTGTTTAATCTCATTCCGCTGCCGCCCTTTGACGGCGGCCATATCGCGGTCATCTTGTATGAGAAGATCCGCGATGGCATTCGGAAACTGATGGGCAAGCAGCCGCTGGGTCCGGCCGATTACACCAAGCTTATGCCCATCACCTATGTCATGGCGGCCTTACTTATGGCGCTGGGCGTAGTGATAATCATCGCGGATGTGGTCAATCCGATCAGGCTATTTGGCTAGGTTCGTTAGCCCCTGTGCCCGCCGCGCGGCGTGAGTAGAGCGCCCAACGCTTAGCGCACGTGTGCAGCGCGAGCGCGCACTTTAGCGCTTAACCATCTAGTGCTAGAGTGGGGACGTTCAACACTTATTGTGCAATAACATTTAGCAACGAGCCACGAGCTAGAAATAAGGAGCATTCATGTCTAGTCCTATTGGTCTAGGAATTCCTGACGGGCCTCCGCCAGTATTGCACCCGCGCCGGAAAACGCGGCAATTGCACGTAGGCCCAGTGGGCGTTGGTTCTGACTACCCAATTTCGGTGCAGTCGATGACTAATACCAAGACCCATGACATCAACGGCACCCTGCAGCAAATCGCACAGCTTACTGCCTCTGGCTGCGATATCGTGCGCGTGGCCTGCCCAAAGCCGGTGGATGCGGAGGCGCTGCCGGCCATCGCCAAGAAATCCCCGATCCCGGTCATCGCGGATATCCACTTCCAGCCCAAGTACATCTTCCAGGCTATCGATGCTGGCTGCGCGGCAATCCGCGTCAACCCCGGCAACATTCGTGAATTTGATGGCCGCGTTAAGGAAGTGGCGAAGGCCGCTGGCGATGCGGGAATTCCCATCCGCATCGGCGTCAATGGCGGTTCGCTGGATAAGCGCCTGTTGGAAAAGTACGGCAAAGCCACCCCAGAGGCGCTCGTGGAGTCCGCTATCTGGGAGGCGGGCCTGTTTGAGGAGCACGGCTTTGGCGATATCGCCATCTCCGTTAAGCACTCTGACCCAGTCCTGATGGTGGAGGCCTACCGCCAGCTGGCTGCGCAGACCGATTACCCACTGCACTTGGGTGTGACGGAAGCGGGCCCGAAGTTCATGGGCACCATTAAGTCCTCCGTCGCTTTCGGCGCCCTTTTGGCAGAAGGCATCGGCGATACGATTCGCGTCTCGCTGTCCGCCCCGCCGGAAGAAGAGGTCAAGGTGGGAGACCAGATTCTCCAGTCCTTCAACTTGCGGCCGCGCAAGCTGGAAATCGTGTCCTGCCCGTCGTGCGGCCGCGCGCAGGTGGACGTGTACAAGCTGGCGGAAGAAGTTACCGCCGGCCTCGAGGGCATGGAATTTCCCATTCGCGTTGCCGTCATGGGTTGCGTCGTCAACGGCCCAGGCGAGGCCCGTGACGCAGACTTGGGCGTGGCGTCCGGCAACGGCAAGGGCCAGATCTTCGTCAAGGGCGAAGTGGTGCGCACCGTGCCGGAAGACAAGATCGTGGAAACCCTCATTGAAGAGGCAATGCGCATTGCAGATGAGCAAGGTCTCGAAGCCGTGGACGGCGCTAAGGCCGATGTCCGCGTGACGCAGTAAGCCGCATTCTTCAACGCGCTAATTTTTAATGGACTGCCCCGCACCTCGGTGTGGGGCAGTCTTTTTTGCTGCATGCGCTGCTAATGTGCCAAAGCATGAAGAAGTTATTCGCACTGGTTGCTACAGTCTCGCTTGCTGCAACTGGTGTGGTTGCTTGTACCCCTAAGCCCGTATCTGCACAGCCGGTGGCAGAAGAGTTCATTGAAGGCATGGAGAGCCGAAATAACGAGGGCTTGGAGGAGCTTACGGATTCCCCCGATGACGCCACGCAGGCCCTCGATGATACTTATTCGGGCTTGCAGGCAGAGGGCCTCGATATTGAACTCGAGGGGGTAAAGCAGGACGAAACCGTGGCCACGGCGGATTATAAGGTCACGTGGGATCTGCCTAAGGACCGCAGCCTGAGCTATACCACGCAGATGACCTTGACCAAGGCCGAAGATGAGTGGACGGTGCGGTGGAAGCCCAGCATTATTCACCCGGACTTGGGCGCGCACCAGCACTTGGAGCTGCGCGCCTTGGAAGCCACGCGCGCCAGCGTCGTCTCCTCCAACGGGGTGGAGCTGATGAGCCCCGGGTTGAATTACCGCGTCATCGTGGATACGAGCTCGCTTTCCGATGTCCGCCCCACTGCCTCCAAGGTCAGCAGCGCCCTTGCTGCGGCGCACCGCGAGGACGACTCGATCGCGGAGGTGGACGCCAAAGAGCTCGCCGAAAAGCTGGAAAAGGCAGATTCTGCCTATTCGGTGGGCCTTTATACAGAAGAGCAGGAGTCCGTCATCCGCGCCAAGATGGAGGGGATGGACGGCGTCCGCATTAATGAAGAACCCGCGCTGGTGACCCGGGACCGCGGCCTCGCACCCGATCTCTTATCGCGCGTGCGCTCGGCCGTCAATGACGAGCTCGACGGCGAGACCGGCTGGTCCATTGCCGTCGTCAATGAGAACGGTGCGGCGCTTTCCGATGTCGAAAAGCATGCGCCCGAGGCCGCCCCTTCCATCAAGGTTGGCTTGGATTATGACGTCCAACGCGCGGCCCAAGAGGCAGTGGATCAGCGCTCGGACGCCCAGGCCATGCTGGTGGCCATCCGGCCTTCCAATGGCGATATCCTGGCTGTAGCGCAGACCGAAAAGGCAGACGAAGACGGCGACGTCGCCTTGCAAGGCCAATACCCGCCCGGCTCGGTTTTCAAGATCCTTACCGCCGCTGCGGGCGTGGAAAAGCAAGACCTGAACACGGATACCATCGTTCCGTGCCCTGGCACGATGGATATCTATGGCCGCGTGGTGACCAACTACAACGCGTTCTCGCTCGGCAATGTGCCGTTAAGCCGGGCCTTCGCCCAATCGTGCAATACCACCTTCGCGGATATTTCTACCAAGCTGGCACCCGGTGAGTTGAAGGAAACCGGCAAGAAGTTTGGCTTCGGGGTGGATTATGAAATCCCCGGGCTCACCACTACGACCGGCTCGATTCCGGAGGGCAAGGAAGTACTGGAGCGCACCGAAGCCGGTTATGGTCAGGGCCACGACCTTGCCAGCCCGTTCGGCATGGCTATGGTTTCTGCCTCTGTGGCGGCGGGAAAGACCCCAACGCCGAAGCTTATTGAGGGCCGCGAGACCAAGGCCTCGGATAAGCCGGCGCAGATTTCTGAGGACGTGTTGAATAACGTGCGCGGCATGATGCGCCAGGTGGTCACCAGCGGTACCGCTCGCGGAATACAAGCAGGCGGAACCATTTACGGCAAGACTGGTGAGGCCGAGATCAATGAAGGCTCGCACGCGTGGTTTACGGGCTACCGGGAAGAAGACGATATCGCCTTCGCCACGCTCGTCGTGCTGGGCGGTGGCTCTGAATCCTCGGTAGCCATTACGGATAACTTCTTGCGGAAGCTGGATGATTACCGCTCGCGTCCCAATGATGGCCCAGCGCCGATGGTCGAATAATCCGCAGCCTCGGACGCGATACCCGGATACTGCGCTACGCGGTATGAGGACTACCATGGGCAATTATGAGTACTCGTGGAAAATTGAAGCCAGGTAAGCCAACCCCCATCCGGCCCGTGCCAGACGACATCGAGCGCCCGGAATATGTGTGGAAAGATGAGGTACAAGAGGCCATTGGTGAGCCTTTTGTACAGTCCCCTGAAGTGATTGAGAAGATGCGGGTGGCCTGCAAGATTGCGGCCAACGCGCTGAAGGAAGCCGGCAAGGCCGTAAAGCCTGGCGTAACGACGGATGAGGTCGACCGCGTGGCGCACGAGTATATGTGTGACCACGGTGCGTACCCGTCCACCCTGGGATACCGGGGATTTACCAAGGGCACCTGTGTATCGCTTAATGAAATCGTCTGCCACGGCATTCCGGATACCACCGTGATTGAAGAAGGTGACATCGTCAATATCGATGTCACCGCTTATAAAAACGGCGTGCACGGCGATAATAACGCCACCTTCTTGGCCGGTGACGTATCAGAGGAGCACCGCCTATTAGTAGAGCGCACCAAAGAGGCAACGATGCGCGGCATTAAGGCCGCAAAGCCTGGCCGCGAGATTAACGTTATCGGCCGCGTTATCGAGTCATATGCCAAGCGCTTTGGCTACAACGTTGTACGCGATTTCACCGGTCACGGTGTAGGACCCACCTTCCACAATGGGCTAGTGGTTTTACACCACGATTCCACCACGTACCGCGACATCTTGGAACCGGGCATGACCTTGACGGTAGAGCCGATGATCAACCTGGGTTCGCTGGATTACGATATTTGGGATGATGACTGGACCGTGCAGAACCGGGACGGTAAGTTCACCGCCCAGTTCGAGCACACCTTGGTCATCACCGATGATGGCAATGAAATCCTGACCATCCCAGATGAGGATTAATCGCCAGGGTCTTTCTTAAAAAGGCTCTAGACACGGCGAAAGCCGCCTCCTTTACCACTCGCGTGAATGACTGCGCGTAGCTTAGGGAGGCGGCTTTAGCTATGGGACTTTTGGGGGCTTAGTCCCACTCGAGACCCAAGATGGCGTTTTCTACGACCTCAGGCAGGGCTGGGTGGATCCAGTACTGCTTGCGGGCAAAGTCCCGCAGGTCGATCTCGTAGGTCATCACGGTGATCAGCTGCTGGATCAGGGTGGAAGCCTGCGGGCCCATCAAGTGGGCGCCGAGGAGCTGGCCCGTCTTGCGGTCCGCAATCAGCTTGCAAATACCCGTGGTATCTTCCATGGCCCAGCCGTAGGCCACGTCGCCGAAGTTCTGAATCTTTACGGTGACATCGAAGCCCTGCTCCCGCGCTTCTTCTTCCTTCAAGCCCACAGCGGCGATCTGCGGGTGGGTGAAGATGGCGGCAGGAACGTTGTCATGCGGAAGCTCCTGCAGGTCCTCTGGGTGGAGCAGGTTGTGCTGGATGGTGCGAGCTTCGGCATTGGCGACGTGCTTGAGCATGTAGGGCGAAGAGACATCGCCAAGCGCCCATACGCCTTCTGCATCCGTGAGGCCATGAGCATCGGTGGAAACGCGGCCATTGTCCAGCAGCTTGATGCCGGCCTTGTCCACATCCATGAGATCGCCATTTGGCTTGCGGCCGGTGGCTACCAGGATGGCGTCTGCCTCGAGGCTCTCGCCATTATCGAGCTCCAGCTTTACGCCCTTGTCGGTTTCTTCCAGCTTGGTGCCATTAGCAATCCGCACATCGAAACGCTCGCGGGCAAGCTCGTTGAAGCGCGAGGAGATATCGGAATCGAGGTGGCGCAGCAAGGTCTCGCTGCGGTTGACCACGGTGACCTTGGTGCCGAGGCCATCGAAGACGTGGGCAAATTCCATAGCGATATAGCCGCCGCCCACGATGATGAGGCTTTCTGGTTGGCGGTCCATCCGCATGATGTCTTCGTTGGTGTAGTACTTCACACCGGAATTGGCGTAGACCTCAGGGATTACCGGGCGGGAGCCGGTAGCAACAACGATCTGGTCGGCGCTGATGACGTGATCGCCGGTCTGGAGGGTTTTAGGCCCAACGAAGCGAGCGTGCTCATCGTAGACGGTGATATTCGGGGTCTTGTCGCCCCGGCGGTAGTCTTCGCCGCTTTGGGCGATCTGGTCGATGCGGTTGTGGAAAACGCGCTCCACAATCGAGTTCCACTCCACGTTGTTGACCTGGGCATCGATGCTAAGGCGCTCGCCTTCGCGGGCTGCGAGGGCGACATCGGCCGCGTAGACGTACATCTTGGTGGGGATGCAGCCGACATTCAGGCAGGTGCCACCGAATCGGCCCTTTTCAATAATGGCAATCTTCTTATCGTGAAAGTCGCGGTTGGCAATGGAGTTGCCGGAACCGGTGCCGATGATGATGAGGTCGTAGTGTTCCTCAGCGGCCGGAGTATTTGCTGTATCAATTGTGGTCATATCTGTACCTTAATCCATGTGTCCAATTTGGGTATTTATGCTGGTGTGGACGCTTCCACGATGGTGGGAAGCCACGCATCGCACGCTGCGAAGGCCTCCTCTAGGGGGCGGGGGAGGGATAAAAAGACATCGTGGCGCGCACCTTCGATGGAACGCAGCGTGTAATGCGCATTGAGCTCTTTTGCCCACCGTCGGGTCTGTGTAACATCGATGATGCAATCGGCATGATTGACCGCATCGCAGTAGGGCGTGCCTAATAGCGAGCGGGTAGATTGCAGCGTCAATACGGGGACCCCGGCATTAATGCGCCCGCTGTGTATGGCATCGAAACCGTGGAAGATGGCGGCCAGCCAGCCGATATATTTCTTATGCCCGGCTAGAGGTTTCATGCCGAGGTCATAGTCCCACTCGCCGTAGAAATCACTGTGCACCGATTCGCCATAGGCGGTGAGATTGCCCCCAGGCAAGGCGGTCTTGGGTGCGATTTTGGCGGTGGAATATATCGCTGGCTTCAGCGCGGACACCGCCCAGCCGGGAACACCCATCATGTCCAGCCAAGGGCTATTGAGTATCAGACCCTTCAGGCGGGAGAAACGTTCCGGATCATGGCGGCGTAAAAAGTCCATCCACAGCGGCGCAATTAAGCCACCGGTGGAGTGGGCCATAACGAATACTTTGTCGTTTGCGATGGCATCGAGGGCCGCGGAAAGATCCGCGTTATATAAGGACAAATCCGAAACGTAGTGCCAGGACTGGCCCGGGCGGTGCGAGCGGCCGCATTTGCGGAGATCGACCGCGTAGAAATCGTAGCCTTGTGCCGCAAAGTGCTGTGCGACGTGCGTTTGGAAGAAGTAGTCAGTCATCCCGTGCAGCCATACCAAGGCCGGGCGGGAAGTGCGGGAAGGCGAGGAAGAATCGGCAGAGCCCGCCGCCGCGGAGCCTTCAGCCGAGCCTGGCATATAGCGGACGAGGGTGGTGACAACTTCCCCCTCGCCATCGGGATCGGGGCCAAGGTCGAGGGTGGCTGATTGAAAATCGGGGCCGAGCATATCGGGCCCCCATGACGGAGTTGCTGTAGCCATGACACGAGTCTAGTCAACTCTAGGGGCTCGCTACGGGAGCTGCGTGACCTGCCATTATTTCCACACAATGTGAAGTGTATTACACGACGTCCTATATTGTGGTGGCCAGGGTGGGGGAGAAAAACCAATCGAGTGGAGAAAAGCGTAAGGTAAGGCGTTAATGCGTGACACATCGGCAGGTTGTCTGTGCAAAACAGTCGCGGTGTGGGGCGCAAAGCGCTTAAAATATATGGTGCAGAATGCGCCGATGTATATAAATTTTCAATTCGAAGAGGTTATAACACAGTGTCCTCAGCAAAGAAGACAGCACAAGTTGTAGATGAGGTCGATGTCGCACTGGTCGGTGCCGGCATCATGAGCGCCACCCTGGGCGCTATGCTCCGCGAGTTGGAGCCGAGCTGGACCCAGATGATCTTTGAGCGCCTTGATGGCCCCGCCCTGGAATCCTCCTCCCCATGGAATAACGCCGGTACCGGTCACTCCGCTCTGTGCGAGCTCAACTACACACCAGAGAAGAACGGCCGCATCGATATCTCTAAGGCGATTGCAACTAACGAGAAGTTCCAGAAGTCGCGCCAGTTCTGGTCCCACCAGCTCAACAATGGCATCCTGACTGAACCCAGCGAGTTCATCAACCCAGTCCCGCACGTGTCCTTCGCGCAAGGTGAAATCCAGGCGGACTACTTGAAGCGCCGCTACGAGGTGCTGAGTGAAAAGCACATGTTCCCCGGCATGCAGTTCTCTGATGATGAATCCACCTTTGCGGAGAAGCTGCCGCTCATGGCAGAAGGCCGCGACTTTTCCAATAAGGTCGCTATCTCTTGGACCGAAGTCGGCACCGACGTGAACTTCGGCGCCCTGGCCAAGCAGTTCCTGACCGCGGCGCGCGCATCTGGCACGGAGATCCGTTACGGCCACGAGGTCTTCGATATCGACCGCGACGGAAATGACTGGAAGGTTTATTCCAAGAATAAGCACACCGGCGATATCACCGTGGTGAAGGCGAAGTTCGTCTTCGTCGGTGCCGGCGGCTACGCCCTGGACTTGCTCCGCAAGGCAAAGGTGAAGGAAGTCGCAGGCTACGCCGGATTCCCCATTTCCGGTCTGTGGTTGCGTGCCAAGAACCCGGAGCTCATTGAGCAGCATCAAGCCAAGGTTTACGGTAAGGCTGCGGTGGGTGCTCCTCCGATGTCCG
This sequence comes from Corynebacterium tuingiense, assembly GCF_046718165.1. NCBI lineage: Bacteria > Bacillati > Actinomycetota > Actinomycetes > Mycobacteriales > Corynebacteriaceae > Corynebacterium > Corynebacterium tuingiense. The sequence goes on along the minus strand of NZ_CP177101.1, from coordinate 1,525,298 downwards.
TGCCGCACTTGGATACTCGCGTTATCGACGGCGAGAAGGGCCTGCTCTTTGGCCCGTACGGCGGCTGGAGCCCGAAGTTCTTGAAGAAGGGTTCCTACCTGGATCTCTTCAAGTCCATCCGCCCGGATAACATCACCTCCTACCTGGGCGTTGCCGTGCAGGAATTCGGCCTGACAAAGTACCTCATTGATGAGGTGCGCAAGGACTTCTCTGACCGCGTTGATTCCCTCCGCGAATACGTTCCGAATGCGAAGGAAAGCGACTGGGAGACCGTGATTGCCGGCCAGCGCGTACAGGTCATCAAGCCTGCAGGTGCACCGCGTTTCGGTTCCCTCGAGTTTGGTACCGCATTGGTCAATAACCAGGAAGGCAATATTGCCGGTCTGCTCGGTGCCTCTCCGGGTGCTTCCATTGCCCCAGCCGTCATGCTGGAGCTGTTGGAGCGTTGCTTTGGCGAGCGCATGATTGACTGGAGCGATAAGATTCGCGAGATGGTCCCGTCCTACGGCATGAAGCTAGCCAATGATGAGGACTTCTACAACGAGATGTGGGAATACACCCAGAAGACGCTGAAGCTGGAGCGCTAAAACGCCTTCGGCTTGAGGCTAAGTCCTCGGCCGCAAGCCCTCCGCGCAGAACGTATTGCGCGGAGGGCTTTGTGCTGCGACCCCCTGAATTCGGGGTACCAGAAAATTAGGTACCGCAGTAGGTGAGAAAACCTGCAAGCCCATTCGGGTCGGGCTGTTCGTAGGGCGGATGCGGCTCCCACGGGTGGGTCACGGCGTGGAGGAGCTCAGTAAAGGGCTTAATATCGCCAGCCTCGGCGGCGCGCAGCGCGGCTTCGACGGCCATGTTGCGGGGAATGACCCGGGGCATGGCAGCATCCACGGCATCCGGGGCGGGGTGAGTGGCTAGGTAGCTATCCAGGAAGTCCGAATCTGGGAAGAGCTCACGGGCGGGGCGGGTGTGGCCGCGGGCGGCATCGGCAAGCGCACGGTGCGCCAACGTGATATCCGGGCGAGATAGCTGCATCGCAGTAAGGTAGGCCGAGGCGACCTCGGTGGTGGAATCGAGGGCGGCGGCCATATCGGCGCGGCGCTGGGTGGCGAATTTCTCCTGGAACCCATTGATGGTCTCCTGCGCGAAGTCGACCCCGGCATTGATATCGGCATCGAAAAGCGGCACCAGCGATTCCGCGAGCCGGGCGAGGTTCCAGCCCAAGATTGCTGGTTGATTGCCAAAGGCATAGCGTCCCTGCTGGTCAATGCTGGAAAATACCGTATCGGGAGAGTAGGACTCCATAAAGGCACAAGGGCCATAATCAATGGTTTCGCCGGAGATGGTGGTGTTATCCGTATTCATCACCCCGTGGATAAAACCCAAGCGCATCCACGAAGACACGGTGGCTATCTGGCGGTCCATCACCCCCTGGAAGAATTTCCGGTAATCTGCCCCAGGATAGTGGCGCGCGATGGTGTAGTCCGCGAGATCCCGGAGGTGGCCGGACTGAGCAGCATAGTGAAAAGTACCGACCCGGATATGGCTGGCCGCCACGCGGACCAGGACGCCCGCCGGCTGCACATGGCCGCGCTGGATGGGCCGGCCGGTAGAAATCACGGCGAGGGAACGCGTGGTGGGCACGCCGAGAGCATGCATGGCCTCAGAAATCAGGTATTCGCGCAGCATGGACGAGAGGGTGCCGCGGCCATCAGCACCCAGGCGGGAATAGGGGGTTAGCCCCGTGCCCTTGGCGTGGAGATCCCACAGTGTGCCGTCTTTTTCCACCTCGCCCAAGAGCATGGCCCGGCCATCGCCCATCTGCGGGTTGAAGGAGCCGAATTGGAAACCGGAATAAGCCATGGCATGCCCGCCGCCGCGGCCCAAGAGGAAATCCAGGCCGTCTGCAGAGCGCAGCCAGTCCGTATCGAGGCCCAGCTGTCGGGCCAGCTCCCCATTGAGGACTACGAGCTTAGGATCCGGTTGTTGCTCGCCCTGCGTTGCCGCCACTAAGTCCGGCAGGTGCTTTGCATAGTCGTGGTGTAGGTTCATTTTAGACCTCCAATTGTCCTTGCACGCGGATGTGGATGCGGCCGCCAACCCAAATATCGGCGCCGTCATCGTGGATAAAGACCTCACCGTCTCTTCCCAGCTGGCTGCCCTGGCGGGCGGTGTAGCGGGTAGGGACCAACCCGCGCGAGCGCATGAATTGTGCGGCACCGCCGTTGAAGGAACCGGTGACCGGATCCTCGAATTCTGCGGTAAACGCGCGCACTTCATAAGCAGCGGAATCAGTACCCGCGCCGCTATTACACGTGCCCACCACGCCCACCTTGGGGCGGGTTGCGGCGGGCTGAACCGCGCGCACGGCCGCCGCATCGCGCAGCTGTATAAGCCGCCAACCGGGCCCATTATCCACCCAAGCGGAATCGATGACATCTGCTTCTGCGATATTCAATCCCGCGCAAGCCTCTGCAAGTTCGGCACTGCTCAGCGGCCCGCTCGCACGCAGGGGAGGTGTGGCAAAAGAATAAATTACTGCGCTTTCGCGCACGGAGATCATTCCCACCCCGCATTCCTGCACTATGGTGCCCTCCTTCTGCGGTTCATTGCCGAGCGCCCGCCAGACGGCGGCGCTACCCAAGGTGGGGTGGCCGGCGAAATCAAATTCTTCGTGCGGGGTAAAAATGCGCACGCGATAGTCCGCCGCGGGATCGGTGGGCTCGAGCAAGAACGTAGTTTCAGAAAAATTGGTCCAGTGCGCGATGGCTTGCATCTGCTGCGTCGAGAGCCCATCGGCATGGGCCACGACGGCGAGCGGGTTACCGGAAAACGCCGAGGTGGCAAAGACATCGACTTCAAAGAACTGGAGCTGCATGCCCGCCAGTCTAGTCAGCCCGGGGGATGACGCCGGCTGGTTAGTTTCTGCGCTAGCCTTGCCCTTATGTCTAAGCTTTGGCCGGATCGTGTGCGCGACTGGATTGGCCCGCCGTGGCGAATCATCATTCCCGTGTTCTTTGGCGTACTTTTGCCCAATGCCGCGAACTTTTTACACACCGATTCGCCCTTCCAGGCCATCGTCGCGGTCTTGTACACCGTCGGCATCCCGCTGGCGCTGTGGCTGCATCCCAAGCTGCAAGAAAAGTCCATTTTCTTCGTTGCCGGCACCATGACGCTGTGCATTTTCACGCCCTTGGCCTCCCTGGCAAACTTTCACGCTCCGATTTTTGCCTACACGGCATTTCTCATCGGCACGCACTCGCGCAAGCGCTTGCGCTATATCTGGCTTGCCTGGATTGCCCTCGGCTCCTTGGCCGGAACGACCGCAAGCCTATTTGGGGAAAAGTTCTTCGCGGGTAGCGACATCGGCCTGGGCGATGCGACCATGAGCCCGCTGCTTGCCTATGCCGGCACGGTCCTGCTCGGCTGGCCGGTCTTGGGCTTTTTCTACCTGCTCGGCACCAATAATCGGAAGCGCCGGGAGGGCCAACAGCTGCTCATCGAGCGCGCGGAGATGGCCGGTGCCGTCGAGCGCAACCGCATCGCCCGCGAGATGCATGACATCGTCGCCCACAACCTCGCTGGCGTCATTGCGCTTGCCGATGGCGCCCGGTTCGCCGCCGCCAAAGACCCCAAGGTAGCCACGGAGGCGCTCGATACCATCGCCTCCACCTCGCGCGAGTCTTTAAAACAGATGCGCAGCCTGCTCTCCGTCTTGCGCGAAGAGGATTCGCGCGGGGAGACCAAGGCCCCAGGCACCTCAGACATCGCCGGGCTGTTTTCGGAGGCCCGGCGCGCCGGCTTCGATATCACCGTCTACGGCATGGAAAAGCTACCCGCTGATAGCGACGAGCTCTATCAATTCACCATCTACCGCATCGTGCAGGAGATGCTGACCAATATGCTCAAATACTCCAGCCAAAATAGGGGAACCCTGCGCTTTCGCAGCGATAGGTCGGCGCTTGTTATCGAGGGGCACAACCCCATGGCACAGCCGGACGAGGACCACAGTCCCGGCTACGGGCTCATCGGGATGAAAGAGCGCGTAAAGGCCTATGGTGGCAGTGTGTCCACCAAGGCCGAGGATGGAACGTTTGCAATCACCGTGGAGGTACCGCATGTCTAATCCGGAACAGGAACCTGAGCCCATTCGCATTGCGCTTGTCGATGACCAACCGCTCCTGCGCGCCGGGTTCGCCATGCTGATCGGCTCGCAGGAGGATATGAGCGTGGTCTGGCAGGCCTCCGACGGCGATGAGGTACTGGACCTTGCGCGGCAAGAGCCCGTCGATATCATCCTCATGGACGTGCAAATGGCGCGGGTCAACGGCATTGCGGCCACGGAGGAAGTTCTCCCAGAATTCCCGGAGACCAAGGTCATCATGCTGACCACCTTTGATGATCACAACTTTGTCCACGGTGCAATCTCTGCTGGGGCATCTGGATTCTTGCTCAAAGACGTCGAGCCCGAGGAGCTGCTCTCAGCCATTCGCACCGTGCACTCAGGCGAGGCCGTGCTCTCGCCGCGCATTACCGCCCAGGTGCTCCAACAAGTCCGCAGCGAGGAGGGTGGGGATAGCGGGAAGGAGCACTCGGCTTCGCAAACCGCCGCGGCGGTACAGCCCGGCGCCGGTGCCGCGACCACCCCGCCTTCTGCGGAGCTCACCCCGCGCGAGATGGATATTTTAAGGCTCATGGCGCTGGGGTATTCCAATACCGAAATATCCGAAGAGGAATTTGTCTCCATGGCTACGGTCAAGACCCACGTGCGCCACGTGCTGACCAAGACCGGGTCCCGCGACCGCGTCCAAGCCGTGCTGTATGCCTATACCCATGGGGTGGTCACCGTAGAGGAGCTGCTTTCTCATCCCCAGGGATGAACGATTAAATCCGCCTCGAGGATGGTTACTTCGCGCCGGGAAAGCGCCAGGATAAAACCATGCTCACAGTCACACAGCTTTCCAAGAAATACGGTTCCTTTACAGCAGTAGACAACCTCTCCTTCGAGGTTCCCGATGGCCAGGTCACCGGGTTCCTCGGACCCAATGGTTCCGGCAAATCCACCACGATGCGCATGTGCGTCGGTCTAGAAAATCCCACTTCCGGCACCGCCACTTTCGATGGCACCCCATTTCGCGAACTACCCGATCCCGCCTCCACGGTGGGAACCCTGCTCGATGCCAACTGGTTCCACCCCGGCCGCAGCGCTCGCGCGCACCTGGGCTATATGGCGGCGCTGCAGGGGGTATCGATGGATCACGTCGATGACACCCTGGAGCGCGTCGGGCTCGGAAAGGTGGCGAAAAAGCGCATCGGGGGCTATTCGCTTGGCATGAAGCAGCGCCTGGGCCTCGCCTGCGCCATGGTCGGACAGCCCAAGCATCTGCTACTCGATGAGCCCGTCAACGGCCTCGACCCTGAAGGCGTGCACTGGATGCGCGACCGCATCCGCGAGTTCGCCGCCGGGGGATGCTCCGTGCTGGTGTCTTCCCACCTGCTCTCAGAAATGCAGCTCACGGCGGACCGCCTAGTGGTCATCGGCAAGGGCAAGCTCGTCGGCGAAGGCACAGTAGAAGAATTCGTCAATGCCTCCGGTGCTACCACCGTGGAGGTCGTGGTGGACCAGCCAGAAAAGCTGGCCCGGCTGCTGCACGATTCGCAGGCGGAGACCTCCTTTGATGGGGAGGTTCTGCGCATTACCGGCCTAGACCGCGATGAGGTCGGCCAATTGTGCTTTGACCACCGCATCCGCATCAGCAGCCTTGAGGTCAAGCATCCCTCCTTAGAAGACGCCTTCCTCGGCGCTACCGCAGACCACCTGGACTACCGCTCCGCATAACCCCGTTATCCACTATCGAAAGGCAGATGACGAGCCATGAATACCATCGTTTCCGAATCCCGCAAGATATTTTCCCTGCGCTCAACGTGGGTCTACCTCTCTATCATCACCGTCGGGCTGACAGCCGCCAACGTGCTGATGGGAGCTATCCGCAATGACGACAGCGCCCTCCAATCCTCCGACCTAGCTATCGGCGCCATCTTCGCCGTGGTCATCATGATCTTTTCTTCGGCCACGCTCGTCGGTGGCGACTTACAGAAAGGCACCGTAGCCTGGAGCTACCTATCTACCAACCGGCGTTTACAAGTGCTTTCGAGCCAGATCCTCGTCATTACCGTGGCTAACGTTGCCGCCGCGGCCTTGGCAGGCATCCTCGGAATGTTGTTTAACGCTGCGCTCGGCAGCTCGTATGACTTCTCCAGCTTCGTGCACTACCCAGATAACGCCGTGTTCCTATTTACCTTTGTGGAATACATCGTATACACCCTGCTCGCTACCGGCTTGGCATATATCCTGCGCAGCGGCACTTTCGCGGCCATGCTGCTCATTATTGAGTACTTCGTCATCGAAAGCGTACTGACCTCGATGGACATGGGCTGGGCCAAAATCATCCTGCAGATTTTGCCCGATGCCAACCTGCGCACCTTCTTCCAAGGCCAAGACACCTTCGGGCTCATGGCCCCGCAGTGGGTATCCGGCGTTATCGTCCTAGCCATGGTGGTCGCTGTCCTCGGTGGGGCAGCGGCCGTCCAGCGCCGCCGCGCCGTGGTCTAAGCTCCTGCCAGGCACTCACACCCTACGGGGATACGACGAGGGTAAGCTCCCGTGAGCCGTGCGGTGGCTCCTCCACCGTCATGCCGGCAGCGCGCGCAATAGCGGCGACATCGGCGGCGCTGAAGGCATCGGCAGGCGAAAGCGCCAGCTGCCTGGCCAACAGGCCCTTATAGTGCTTATTAAAGTGGCTGACCACCTTGCGCGAGCCATCCGGTTGCACGCTTTCTACCCGCACCGTCACCGCCGAAGGCAGCCGGCCCAATTGCTGGTAGGTGCCCGATCGCAGATCCACAACCAGCTCGTCGATGTTTTCTAGTGCCTGCGTTATCTGCTTGCCCCAAAAAGACTTCATGGTGCGACCGCCCAGCTTAGTTCCGCCCGATAAGCGGTAATGGGGGATAGGGTCGTCCGCGCGCAGGAGGCCGAAGAGGGCATCGCCAATAGCAAGGCGCCCCCACGAGGGAAGGGAGGACGCCGAAAGTGCATCAAAAAGCACGCCAGTATAGCGCTCGACCGCCGGCATGGTGGGGGTGGTATAAAGCTGGCTATTCGATTCGGCCTCACCGCGCAGCTTCTCCGAGAGCTTAAGCACGACCATTGCCTCATCTATAGGAAGAGACTGCAGCTCAGCGGCGATTTCGCGCCGCGTATCGCTTAGCTCTGGAAAAGATAGGTTGGCAAAATCAAGCGGCTTTCCTGTGCCGCCATGGGCCTTGGTTTCTGAAGGAGGGAGGACAATGAGCATATAGATAGGGTAGCGATGTATATTTTGACCATGATTACCCGCCTTTCTGAACTATTTCTCCGCACCCTTCGCGAGGACCCAGCCGATGCCGAGGTCCCCAGCCACAAGCTGCTGGTGCGTGCCGGTTACGTGCGCCGCGTCGCGCCGGGCATTTATACCTGGCTGCCATTAGGGCTGCGCACCCTGCGCAAGATTGAAGACGTAGTACGCCAAGAAATGGATGCCATTGGCGGGCAAGAGATGCTTTTCCCAGCGCTGCTACCGCGCGAGCCCTATGAAAAGACCAACCGGTGGGTGGAATACGGTCCCAACCTATTCCGGCTGCAGGACCGCAAGAATGCGGACCTGCTGCTGGGGCCAACACACGAGGAAATGTTTGCCAATGCCGTAAAGGACATGTACTCCTCGTACAAGGATTTCCCGGTCACCCTGTATCAGATTCAGACGAAGTACCGCGATGAGGAACGCCCTCGCGCCGGGGTGCTGCGCGGGCGCGAGTTCGTGATGAAGGATTCCTACTCCTTCGATATGAACGATGAGGGCTTAGACTCCTCCTACGCCCGTCACCGCAAGGCATATCAGAATATTTTTGACCGCTTGGAAATCGATTACGCCATTTGTAAGGCCACTTCTGGCGCGATGGGCGGATCCGCCTCCGAGGAGTTCTTGGCGCTTTCTGAGGTGGGCGAAGACCTTTTTGTTCGCTCCACCGAAGGCGATTATGCGGCCAATGTAGAGGCGGTCGTGACCCAAGCGCCCCCAGAAAAGGACATTGCGGGCCAGCCCGCGGCAAAGGAATATCGGACCCCGGATGCCGCCACCATTGAAGCGCTGGTGCACTGGGCGAAGACCGAGAACATTGCGGTCGACGGCCATGAGGTTCGGGCCGCGGATATCCTCAAGTGCGTCATAGTGGAGGTAACCCACCCGGCGCTAGAGGATGCTGAAGAGAAGAAGGAACTAGCGGCCGTGCTGATTCCGGGCGACCGCGAACTAGATCCCAAGCGCCTTGAAGCGGCCTTAGAACCGGCAGAATTCACCCTGGCAAGCGATAAGATCTATGCGCAATACGATTTCTTGGAGCAGGGCTTTGTGGGCCCGCGCGCGCTGAACTCCAATGGCGTGAAGGTCTTTGCCGATCCCCGTGTGGTCAAGGGATCTTCCTGGATCACCGGCGCCGATGCACAAAGCTGCTACGTCGTGGGCTGCGTGGCCGGCCGCGATTTCCACGTCGATGAGTTTGTGGAAGCGGCCGAGGTGAAAGAGGGCGATCCCGCACCGGATAACCAGGGCACCTTGGCTTTGCAGCGCGGCATCGAGCTGGGCCACATCTTCCAGTTGGGCCGCAAGTACACCGAAGCCTTCGATGTGCAGATTCTCGATGAAAACGGCAAGCGCGCCATCCCCACGATGGGCTCTTATGGCATCGGCATCTCCCGCATGCTGGCCGTGCTGGCAGAGCAGCGCCACGATGATAAGGGCCTGAATTGGCCGGTGGCAGTGGCGCCGTACCAGGTACACGTGGCGGTGGCGAATAAGGATGCAGCGGCCATGGAGGCCGGCGATAAGTTGGTTGAAGAGCTGTCGCAGGCGGGCCTTGAGGTGCTTTTCGATGACCGCCCCAAGGTCTCCCCGGGCGTGAAGTTCAAGGACGCAGAGCTACTCGGCATGCCGTTTGTGGCCATCTTGGGACGCGCCTTTAAAGACGGCATCATTGAGCTGCGCATCCGCGGGCAGGAAACTCTGGAAGTTCCGGCGGAGAAAATCGTGGATAAACTCCTTGAGCTGGTGCGGGCTTAACTTAAAGCACCGCGCCAAGGTCCAGCGCTCATAAGCAGGGCAAGGTAGCCTGGGGAAGCATGAGACTTAATAAAAACGTGCTCCCCACGGCCCTTATCACGATGGGCACGCTGCATTTCCTGCGCGCTAAAAATTTTGAATCTATCGTGCCGCCGCAGCTGCCGGGCTCGCCGCGGTTGTACAACTTTGCTTCCGGCGCCTGGGAAATAGCTACCGGCTGTTTGCTCACCGATCGTGCCACTCGCGAATCCGGTGGCGCGTCAGCCGCGGCGCTATTTCTTGCCGTGTGGCCGGCGAATATGTACCACGCCTGGATCGAGCGCGATGCGCGATGGCCGAAGAAGCTGTATCACATCATTCGGCTGCCGCTGCAGATTCCGTTGATTCGCTACGCATGGAAAATTGCGCAGGGTAGGGAATAAAACCAAAAAGAACCGACACCCAATTTTCCAAGAAAATAGATACCCAGAGGAAATCGGGGGTCGGTAACTTGCGTGATGCCGCCGCTAGCGCAGCATCACGCGACCGCTGCGGGCAGAAGAGGTTTAGCCAGCCACGGGGCCGCCGCAATTAGGCCATGCGCCAGCTCCTTGGTTTGCAAGAACATTTTCAGCGATATCAATCTGCTGCTCCTTTGTGGCTTGGTCAGCGGTAGCCGCGTACTGGGTGCCGCCGCTACCGGCCCAGGTTTGCTGGGAGAACTGCAGTCCGCCGTGGTAGCCATTGCCGGTGTTGATGTGCCAGTCACCGCCGGACTCGCACGCGGCGACTTGGTCCCAGGCGCTCGCGGGGGCTGCATTGGCGGCTGGTGCGGCAATGCCGACGATGCCCAGCGTAGCTGCGGCCATAGTGAGCAAAGTCTTCTTAGTACGCATTGAGAAAGCACTCCTTCTCATTGTGTTTTTGGGCTTGTGGAATCTCCACCAAGCACGTAATCCACCAAGTTACGTAGGGGTCGGACGAATTATCAATGAATATCGGCCTATAACTCGCTGTTTTTCGCTGCCCACCGGACAGTGAATGTTCAGGTAGGCGCGGTGGGAAAACCGAGAACTATGCTGCCTTGGCTTCGGCGGCGGTGCCGATTAACCAGTTCAGCCACTCCTGGTTTGGGCTTTCTTGTTGTGCGGCAGCCACTGCGGCCGCGTGCCATTTGTCGGCTTCTTGTTCAACCAAGGTATCGAGGAAGGCGGCAGCGGAGTCCGCATCGCTGGGAAGCGTTGTTCCACCGGAGGAATAGGCAGGCTCCGGTTGCGGAACTTCGCCGTTTTGGCTCAGCGCCTCTTGCAGTTGGTCGATGCGGCGGTGATGGAGGCTTAAGAGCTTATCGATGCGCCCTTCGGCAGCAGGATCGCTATAAGCCCGAGCGAAATCCAGCCCAAAGACCTGCTCGTATTCCCACTGCAGCAAATCGGTGGCGCTTTCGCGCTGGGGCTGGGAGAGCGTGGGGATATCGGGGGCATCGCCAGGCAGCCAAGCATTAAGCGTGATGGCCTGTTGCGTGATTATGGGCCGGGATTCAGAATTGACCTCATCGGCGGCTTCCGTGGTGGCCGAGGCGGCTTCTTCTAGTACCTGGGAGGAATCTGGGGCCGGCGGTGCCTGCGTGGGCCGTTCCACCTCACAGCTGTGCGGGACGTTTCCTTGGTCATCGGTGCCGCAGAGGCGCGCAATCTCCTCATACAGCGCATCGGCTTGGGAGCTGCGCATATCCGCGGCCGCATCATCGACGCCCTGGAGGGCGAGGCTATCGCTCGCGGCGGCCACGGCAAGGCGCTCGAGCGCGTCTTCTGGGCGCGGGCCAAAATAGTCGACGACGGAATCGACCGCGGAACAGCCCGCGAGTGCGGGCAGGGCGGCAGTCGAGGCTACACAGGTTAAAGCAATACGTCGGCGGTTCACCCAAAAGACTGTACCTTGAAGGACGTAGGCTAGTGGGCATGGCTTTCCCAGATGCACAACAATTAACTGATTTGCTCCAACCTCGCCTAGAAGCCCGCGGGCTCGACGTGGAGGATATTAAAACCACTAAGGCGGGGAAGAAATCACAGGTCATCATCCGCATCGATGGCGATAGGCGTCCGAGCTCCGACGTATTAGAGGAAGTCTCCGACGATATTTCGGACTTCTTCGATGAACTAGAGGCTGCGGGCGAGCTGAATTTTGGCGCCGGATATACCTTGGAGGTCTCCACCCCCGGTGTGGATTTGCCGTTGACCGCACCGCGCCACTGGCGCCGCAACAAGGGGCGGAAGGTGACCTTTAATCGCGGCGACGACACGAGCCACACCGCACGCATCGGCGCGCTCAACGCGGACGAAGATGCCGTTGTCCTTATCACCTCTGAGAAAAACGAGGTGCATACAGAAGTGGAGCGATTGGAAAACATTGCCCGCGCAGTGGTAGAAATTGAGTTTGCACAGCCATCACAGAGTGAGCTAGACGCCGTGCACCAGCCATTTGCAGAAGCCGAGAGCTAACCGGCAATCGAGAGGATAGACAAGTGAATATTGATCTTGAGGCACTTCGCACCATCGAATCCGAACGGCAGGTCCCAGTCAATGACCTGTTGGAGTCGATTGCAAGTGCCTTGTTGTATTCCTACCTGGATTACCGCGAATCCACCGCGGAGGGCAAGGCCGAAGGCGCCAAGTCCCGGGTAGACATCGATACCACCACCGGTGCCGTCAGCGTCATCGTTACCGAGCGCGACCCCGAAACCGGGGAAGTAACCAGTGAGTACGATGACACCCCGGATAACTTTGGCCGCGTGGGTGCACGTGCCGTGCGCGAAGCCATTTTACGCAAGCTGCGCGAGGCCGAAGCTGAGCGCACTTTTGATTCCTATTCGGAGCTGAGCGGGCGCGTTGTCAGTGGCATCGTCCAGCGCGATGCGCGCGCCAACGCCCGCGGCATCGTTGTGGTCCAGCTCGGTTCCGAGTTGGAATCGCAGGACGGAATCTTGCTTCCCGCAGAACAAATCCCTGGGGAAAAGCTGCAGCACGGTGACCGCATCAAGGCTTATGTGGTGGGAGTAAACCGCAATGGCGCCAATGTGCAGATCAACTTGTCCAGGACCCACCCGGAGTTGGTGCGCGGGCTTTTTGAACTGGAGGTTCCGGAAGTTGCGGATGGCAGCGTGGAAATGATTGCCATCGCGCGCGAAGCTGGGCATCGTTCAAAGGTCGCTGTTATTGGCCACGCTAAAGGCCTCAACGCCAAGGGGGCGTGCATCGGCCCGCGCGGTCAGCGCGTGAATAACATCATGCGCCAGCTGGGTGGCGAAAAGATCGACATCATCGATTACAGCGAGGATCCCACCGTGTATGTGGGCAATGCCCTGGCTCCTTCAAAGGTGATCAAGGTGACCGTGCTGGATAGCGAGGAGCAGGTGGCGCGCGTCATCGTCCCTGACTACCAGCTGTCCCTTGCCATCGGTAAGGAAGGCCAGAACGCGCGCCTAGCCGCCCGTTTGACCGGATGGAAGATCGATATTCATTCAGACGCGGACGCGAATTAAGGAATTGCGGATATATAGCGTAGGCTAGTAAACGGCCCAGATGCAGAAAGGGACATGTAGACGCAGCGAAAGTTAAGGAGTTCGATGTCGCAGACTCAACGGCTTCGTACTTGCATCGCTACGCGTCGCCGCATGCCCGATACGGAGCTGCTGCGGGTGGTCATTGATGCCAATGATCCTCAAGGCAGCCGCGCGGTGGCGGATCCATTCCGGCGGCTTCCTGGCCGTGGCGCATGGATTAGCCCCACGCTTTCTGCACTCGAGCTAGCTGAGCGCAAACATGCTTTCAAACGCGCGCTCCGCACGTCCGCATCCGTGGACACAGGTCAGGTACGTAGGTACTTGGAAGCACAGTGCGAAAAAGTACCGTGTGCGGAACAAGCCGTACAAGATTCGTACACACCAGAGTTAAAAAGGAAGACCGAACACTGATGAGCGCACAACGATGAAGCATCAGCGATGAAAGTCCAGAACGTTTAACTAGGAGTCAGGCCAGTTTTTCGCGGCCTTGGCTCCTAGGCGATACCAAGAGGAGACAAGTGCCCGGAAAGCTACGTGTTCACGAGTTGGCAAAACAGCTCGGAGTAACCAGCAAGGAACTGCTCGCCACCCTGAAGGAACAAGGCGAGTTCGTCAAAACCGCATCCTCGACCATCGAACCACCGGTGGTCAAGAAAATGCGTGCTCACTATGAAGCACAGTCCGGTGGCGATGCCACCGAAGGCAAGGCAGACAAGACTGAGAAGACTGCCAAGCCCGCTAAGCCCGGCCAGGGCAACGCCAAGAAGCCGGCATCGCCTGCGCCGAAGCCAGGTCAAGGTGCACAGGGCGGTGCGAAATCCGCTGCGCCGAAGCCCGGCGCCCCTAAGCCAGGTGCACAGGCGCCGAAGCCAGGCGCAGGGTCCGCTAAGGCTGCCCCCAAGCCAGGTCAGGCAGCACCAAAGCCAGGCGCCGCTGCTTCCAAGCCAGCACCTAAGCCCGGCCAAGGTGCACCGAAGCCAGGCCAGAACGCAGGTCAAGGCGATGCCAAGAAGTCGGGCGAGCGCCCGACCCCAGGCAACGCCATGCCGCGACCGATGCCTAAGCCCGGCGGATCCCGCCGCGTGGCCAATAACCCATTTTCCACGGGTGGGGGAGACAACCGCCCAGGCCCACGCCCCGGTGGCTCCAAGGGCCAGCGCGGCAACCGCCCCGGCGATAACCGCGGTGGAAAGCGCGGCGGCCGCAATGAAGGCGGCAATAACCGTCAGGGCCAGGATCAGAACCAAGGCCAGGGTGGCGGCGGCGGACGTCGTCCATCGCCTGCCATGATGCCTTCGCATCCGAACCCAGCCTCGATGCCGTCCAAGGCACCGAGCGGTGGCGGACGCGGTGGCCGCGGTCGCGGTGGCCACGGTGGACCAGGAGGCCCAGGTGGCCCAGGCGGCGGTCGTCCCGGCGGCTTCCGCGGTGGACGCGGTGGACGTCGCGGCGGTACCGCTGGCGCATTCGGCCGTCCAGGTGGCGCACCACGCAAGGGCAAGAAGTCGAAGCGGCAAAAGCGCCATGAGTTTGAAGAGCAGCAGAAGCACGTCGTAGGCGGCGTCCGCTTGCCAGATGGCAAGGGGCAGACCGTCCGCCTGCGCCGCGGAGCTTCGCTGTCTGACTTCGCGGAGAAGATCGGTGCCGATCCAGCAGCATTGGTGCAGGCACTGTTCAACCTTGGTGAAATGGTCACCGCAACCGCATCCGTATCGGAAGATACGCTGCAGCTGCTCGGTGACGAGATCAACTACAAGGTAGAAGTCGTCTCCCCAGAAGACGAGGACCGCGAGCTGCTCGAGTCCTTCGACCTGCAATTCGGCGAGGACGAAGGCGGCGAAGAAGCCCTCGAACACCGCCCTCCAGTCGTCTCCGTCATGGGTCACGTTGACCACGGTAAGACCCGCCTGTTGGATACCATCCGTAAGACCAATGAGGCAGCCGGCGAGGCCGGCGGTATTACCCAGGGAATCGGTGCTTACCAGACCACGGTTGACGTGGATGGCGAACGCACCATTACCTTCCTGGATACCCCTGGCCACGAGGCGTTTACCGCCATGCGTGCCCGTGGTGCGAAGTCCACCGACCTGGCCATCTTGGTTGTCGCCGCCGATGACGGCGTCATGCCACAGACGGTTGAGGCCATCAACCACGCCAAGGCTGCCGATATCCCGGTTGTCGTGGCTGTGAACAAGGTGGATAAGCCGGAAGCCCAGCCGGAGAAGATCCGTGGCCAGCTCACGGAGTACGGCCTGGTGCCTGAAGAGTACGGCGGCGACACGATGTTCGTTGATATCTCTGCTAAGCAGGGCCAGAACATCGACCAGTTGCTGGAGTCTGTCATCCTGACTGCCGATGCCGCCCTTGAGCTCACGGCTAACCCAGAGATGGACGCCCAGGGCGTGGCCATCGAGGCCCACCTGGACCGCGGTCGCGGCCCTGTGGCTACGGTTATCGTCCAGCGCGGTACCCTGCACGTCGGCGATTCCATCGTGGTAGGCGATGCGCACGGTCGCGTGCGCCGCATGCTCGATGAATTTGGTGAGGACGTTAAGGAAGCCGGGCCTTCCCGCCCGGTACAGGTACAAGGCCTGTCCGGCGTGCCGGGTGCTGGCGATAACCTGCTCGTGGTCGATGATGACCGCGTTGCCCGCCAGATTGCCAACCAGCGCGATGCTCGTAAGCGTTCTGCCTTGCAGGCAAAGCAGCGCAAGCGCGTGTCCCTGGAAGATCTGGACAAGGTATTGCAGGAGACCTCGACCCTCAACCTCATCCTCAAGGGCGACAACGCCGGCTCCGTCGAGGCGCTGGAAGATGCCCTGCTGGATATCAAGACCGAGGACGAAGTCGAGCTCAACATCATCGACCGCGGTGTTGGTGCCGTAACGGAGACCAATATTTCCTTGGCCGCCGCTTCCGATGCCGTAATCATTGCGTTCAATGTGCGCTCGGAAGGCAAGGCCACGGAGATTGCTACCCAAGAGGGCGTGGATATCCGCTACTACACGGTTATCTACAAGGCCATCGAGGAAGTCGAGGCCGCTCTCAAGGGCATGCTCAAGCCGATTTACGAGGAACGCGACACCGGTGCGGCCGAAATCCGCGCACTGTTCAAGTCCTCCTCGGTGGGTACCATCGCAGGCTGTATGGTCACCGATGGCAAGGTTGTCCGCAACGGCAAGGTTCGCTTGCTCCGCGATAACAACGTCATTACTACCGATGCCAAGATCGAGTCCCTGCGTCACGAGAAGGACGACGCGACCGAGATCAAGGCCGGCTATGAGTGCGGTATGGTGCTGTCCTACCCGGATATCCAGGTAGGCGATATCATCCAGGCTTATGAAGAAGTCGAGGTTCCGCGCGACTAGTCGCTGCTAGTGTCGGCCCGCTGTACGTGCCCACCTTGAGGGCCTTTCTCCTTGGAGTTAGGCCACGAGGTGCGGTAGGTAGGGCGGGCCGTTTAGCGTTTTCGCGGTGAGGCTTTCAAGCGGTTTCCATTGGGTGCGGTGAGTAACTAAACTGGTAGTTTCTGATACCGCGACACGGTAATTTAGGAATAAATTTTCCCCTTTAGCTTGGAGGTTCTCATGGTCGATCACGCACGCGCGGCGCGGCTAGCAAAACGAATTCAGGAAATCGTGGCTAGTGCCATTGAGCTGCAGATTAAGGATCGCCGCCTGGAGATGGTCACCGTGACCGATGCCCGCGTCACCGGTGACTTGCACGACGCTACCGTTTTTTACACGGTGCGCGGTCACGAAATCGATGCAGAACCCGATTATGACCAGGCTGAGGAAGCACTTAAGCGCGCGAAGGGGCAGTTGCGCAAGATCGTTGGCGATCAGCTCTCCGTCCGCTTTACCCCAACCCTGACGTTTGAGCTCGATACTGTCCCAGAGGCCTCCGCGCACATGGAAGAACTCTTGGCGCGCGCTCGTGCTCGCGATGAAGAGCTAGCAAAGTTGAAGGAAAACGCTCAGCCCGCGGGCGAGGCGAATCCGTATAAGACCTCCGATGAAGACGAGGCTTAAGTGACCCGCAAGGAATATCAGGGCGCCGTCGACGCCATTTCTGGCGCGCAGAGCATCTGTATTATCACCCACTTGCGCCCGGATGCTGATGCCATTGGTTCGGCTACGGCTTTGCTCTTAGCCGTACAACAAAGTGGGAAAGAAGCCTGCGCGGTCATTGGCCAGGATAAGGATTTTGCGCCTAATCTTTACTCCATTCCCGGCGCAGACCAGGTCGAGGTCATGCGGGAGCTACCGCAGGGCTATGACCTTTATGTCACCGTGGATTGCGGGTCGATCGATCGCACCGGTCTATTTTCCGCAGATATCGCCCAGCTGGCGACGGCAGGGCGCGTGCTGTGCATCGACCACCACTCGTCCAATCTCGGATTTGGCTCTGTAAATTTGGTGGACCCAGCGTGTGAGTCCACCACGGTGGCCATTTTGACCATCCTGGATATGCTGTCGGTACAAATCGAAAGCAGCATCGCGCACTGCCTGTACGCTGGGCTTTTGACCGATACGGGCAGCTTCCGTTGGGGCAGGCCCGCCATGCACGACGTGGCTACGCGTTTGATGCACTATGGGCTGGATACCAAACAGATTGCCACGGATCTGCTCGATGCCACGACCCCTGATGATCTGCAGATGGTCGGCCGTGTGCTCGCAGGACTTCGCATTGAACATGCCGGTGAATTGGGCGTGGGCATCCTCGTTGCGGGCTTAGCCGATATCGAAGGTCATTCAGACTCCGCAGTCGAGTCCCTGGTGGATTTCGTGCGCGCCCTTGAGGGCACGGAATTGGGCGTTGTTTTTAAAGAACAGTCGCCCGGGATATGGGCAGTATCGTTGCGTTCGACGACGATCAATTGCGCAGCCCTAGCAGCAACTTTTGGCGGCGGCGGACACGTTCCCGCTGCCGGGTACATGACATCGGGAAGCGAAGAAAGCATTGTCGCGGAGCTGGTGAGTGCCATCGATGAGCACTAGGCAGTCAACACCTACGACAGTAAGCGCACGCGAGGTCTTTGGCCTCGCGTTTCCTGCGCTTGGAGTCTTGGCCGCGATGCCGCTCTACCTCTTGCTCGATACCGCAGTGGTGGGGCGCCTTGGTGCCCAAGAGCTGGCTTCGCTTGCTGCAGCAACCACGATTCATACCGTGGTGACCACACAGTTGACTTTCCTGTCTTATGGCACCACGGCTCGTTCATCCCGCCTTTTTGGCGCTGGAAAACGCGACGAGGCCGTAGCAGAAGGCGTGCAAGCCACGTACGTGGCTCTGGGGGTTGGCGGCATTTTGGCCGTCATCATGTGGATTTTCGGTGGCGTTTTTGCCCAGTGGCTTACCGGGGATCCCACAACCGCGGCAGGAACCGCGCTGTGGCTGCGGTTCGCTGCTCTGGCCATCCCCGTGACGCTGGTGGAAATGGCTGGAAATGGGTGGATGCGCGGCGTACAAAACACGAAGAAGCCTCTCTATTTCACCCTCGCCGGAATGATTCCTGGCGCCATTGCCGTTCCTGCGTTCGTGTACTGGTGGGGCCTTGCTGGATCTGCCATCGCCACCGTATTCGGCATGAGCATTATCGCGAGCCTATTCGTGCGCGAGCTGTATAAACAGCACCACGGCTCCTGGGCATTTCGGTGGGATATCGTGCGCCACCAGCTGGTCTTGGGCCGCGATCTCATCCTGCGCTCCGCTAGCTTTCAGGTGGCCTTTCTTACCGCAACGGCCGTTGTTTCCCGCGTGGGCACTGCGGCGTTGGGTGGCCACCAAATCATGATGCAGCTGTGGAATTTCATGTCGCTGATTTTGGATTCCTTGGCTATCGCCGCCCAAGCCTTGACTGGGGCCGCCTTGGGCGCTGGTTCGGCGCGCCACGCACGCAGCGTAGGAAGCAAGGTAGTGATGTACTCCACTATTTTTTCTGCCTTCCTCGCCGTGGTTTTCGCTGCCGGGGCCGGGTTTATTCCGCGCGTCTTTACGTCCTCACAGGAAGTCATCGATGCCATGAGCCAACCGTGGTGGATCCTTGTTGGCATGGTCATCGCGGGCGGCGTGGTCTTCGCCCTCGATGGCGTCTTATTGGGGGCAGGGGATGCGGCATTCCTGCGCAGCCTGACCATTGCCTCGGTGCTTTTAGGATTTTTACCCGGGGTGCTTTTGGCGCATGCCATGGGTACGGGATTGACCGGGGTGTGGTGCGGTTTGGCCGCATTCATTACTTTCCGCCTCATTGGCGTGGTCTACCGCTTTTATTCCATGAAATGGGCTGTAGTAGCAGAGTAGTACCTGCGCTACAGTGACTGTAACGATTAAAAGCGCACTCCAGATTTTAGCTAGAGTGGGCTCCGTACGATGATGAAGAAGGCGGGTCGGAGCGGTAATGCCAACGTTGTGGGCGGTAGCAGACTTGCACGGCGCGATTAGTGATAATTTTGCGCGCATTGCAGAATTAGTTCCACCAGATCCCGCCGATTGGCTCATTGTGGCGGGCGATATCGCAGAGCGCAGCGAACTTATCGTGCGCATCTTGCGGGATTTAGCCGCACGCTATGACACCGTCATTTGGGCGCCGGGCAACCACGAGTTATTTTCTCGTTCCCAAGACCAATACAAGGGGCGCGAAAAATACGATTACCTCGTTGCCGCCTGCCGGGAAATCGGCGTTATCACGCCGGAGGATCCCTATCCGGTTTTTAATGGGATAACGATTGTGCCGCTTTTTACCCTGTATGACTATAGTTTCCGCCCATCGGGGACCTCGGTAGAAGAGGCGGTGCAGCAGGCACGCTCCAAAAAGCTTGTCATGACCGATGAGGTAGCTATCGCCCCTTTTGTAGACGTGCGCGCCTGGTGTTGGGACCGCTTGGCGTATTCCATTAAGCGTTTATCCAGAGTGCAGGGACCAACCATCTTGGTCAACCACTGGCCGCTGGTGCAGGAGCCCACGATGGTGCTGCGCTTCCCGGAAATCGCCCTGTGGAGCGGCTCGCGCCATACGCGCTCGTGGCCGCGACGATACAAGGCAGAAGCTGTCATTTACGGCCACTTGCACATGCCTTCCAAGATGAATGTGGATGGGGTAGACCACATCGAAGTCTCTCTAGGTTACCCGCGCGAATGGCGTAATCAGCCGCACCGTATTGCCTGGCCATACCCAGTTACCTCAACCTTTGGGGAGGTGGATTAATGCATTATCCCGACCTATTCCCAGAAACTACCCGGTATTGCTATGTGCGTACGGACACCCGCGAGTCCGATCTGCTCAACTATGAGCACCTCGATCCCAAAGAACAGTCCATAGTCTCGCACGCGGTCGATATCCGGAAATCCGAATTTGGCGATGCCCGCTGGTGTGCGCACCAGGCCCTGTGCGAGCTGGGCTTTACAGGCTCGAACCCGATCCTGCGTGGGGAGCGGGGCATGCCGCTGTGGCCCGAAGGTTTCATTGGATCCATGACGCATACGGAGGGCCTTCGCGCAGCGGTGGTGGCCTCCACCACGGATTTTCGCTCCATTGGCCTTGATGCGGAGCCGGCGCAGCGCCTGCCCGATCACGTCTTGACCATGATCGCTCGGGCCGGGGAAATGCCGCAGCTGCCCCGCCTAGAAAAGGCTGGGGTGCACTGCCCAGACCGCCTGCTGTTTTGCGCCAAGGAGGCCACCTATAAGGCGTGGTTTCCCATGACGCATCGGTGGCTGGATTTCGATCAAGCAGAGATCGATATCCGCGAGGATGGCACCTTCATTTCCTATATCCTGGCCCGCCCCACGCCCGTGCCGTTTATCACCGGCAAGTGGATTCTAGAAGGCGGTTACGTCGTGGTCTCTACGCTGGTTCCGGCCCTTGATTTTTCAGCCTGAACAGAAACCCGCTCAGATCTCCTCGAGCAATGCCCTCAGCCACCGACTTAGAGGGTGGACGGCCGCGCCACAAAGACCGTGGCCAGCCTTTTGCCCTTCTCCTTAATGAGCGCGATGGCCTGGCCATTGGGGGCTACCGCCGCATGAACCCCGGACAGCCCGCGCGGCTCTAACCATTTGCCCATCGCTAAAGCGGCGGCCTCGTCCTCGGTGACGGGCAGGACGGGGAAACTGCGCTTGAGCGCCTCGTCAAGGCTTAAGGACAGGCGGGGGTCTTCGGCAAGATCGTCGAGCAGGTGGGCATCGGCAAGCGCAAAGGGCCCCACCGTAGTCCGGCGCAGGGCGGTTAAATGCCCGCCGACGCCAAGTGCTTCGCCCATATCGCGCGCCAAGGAGCGGATATAGGTGCCGGAGGAACACTCCACGGATACATCGAGGTCAATAAAATCGCCCTCGGTGCGCATGCTATGAATGTCAAAGCTGTGCACGGTGACCGGGCGGGCGGGGATATCTACCTCTTTGCCCTCGCGCACCAATTCATGCGCTCTTTTGCCCTTGATCTTGATGGCGGAAACCGCGGCGGGCTTTTGCATAATCTCACCGGTCAATGTGGCAACTTCGGCCTCGATGGCGGAACGGTGCAGCGCGGCCGCAGGCTTGCCCCAGCTAAATTCGCCCTCGGCATCATCGGTGGTGGTAGAAGCGCCGAGGCGAATGGTGGCTGAATAAGACTTGGTGGAGGCGACCATGTGCGCGAGGAATTTGGTGCCGCGTTCGATGCCGAGGACCAGCACCCCTGTCGCCATGGGATCCAAGGTGCCGGCATGGCCGACCTTTTTGGTGTGAAAATACCTGCGTAAGCGGCTAACAACATCGTGGGAGGTCATGCCGGCAGGCTTATCAACGATGACAAGTCCGGAATGTGCGAGCGCATCAGTCATAGGGTACAAGTCTATGCTCTACGATGGATTCCGTGGATATTTGTTACGGAATCGATGACATCCCCGCGGATGTGGGGCCGACCTCGGTAACCATTGGCGTCTTCGATGGCTTGCACCGCGGCCATCAGCAGCTCGTTTCTGCTTGCGTGGAGCATGCGCGGGCGAATAATCAGGTCCCCGTCATGGTGACCTTTGACCCGCACCCGGTCTCGGTTTTCTTGCCGGAACGCGCGCCGCTGTCCGTGGTGAGCTTCGAGCGCCGGCTAGAGCTCGCGGAAGAAATGGGCATCGAGATGGTGCTTGTCATTGACTTCACCAAAGAACTCGATGGCGTGGAGCCGCGCCCCTATGTGCGCGACCTCTTGGTGGGCAAACTCCATGCGCAGCACGTGGTGGTGGGGGAGAACTTCACCTTCGGCGCTGGGGCCAGCGGCACCGCAGAAGCCATGCGGCAGCTGGGGGAAGAGTTTGGGTTTAGCGTCGATATCATCCCGCTGCTGGATGAAGATGGCGTGCAGATTTGTTCCACCTATATTCGCCAGAGCCTGTCCCAGGGCGCAATAGAATCGGCGAATTGGGCGCTTGGCCGGCACTTTACGGTGACCGGTCCCGTGGTGCGCGGCGCGGGGCGCGGCGGTAAAGAGCTGGGCTTTCCCACGGCCAACCAGTACTTTCCAGATACTGTAGCCATTCCCGCAGATGGGGTGTATGCGGGATGGTTCATTGTGCATTCTGATTCGCCCCTCGATGGGGATATGCAGCCCGAAGTGGCCTACGCCGCGGCGATTTCTGTTGGCACGAATCCCACCTTTGGTGATGAAGAGCGATCCGTGGAGTCTTTTGTCTTGGACCGCGATGCCGATCTTTATGGCTATGAGGCAACCGTGAAATTCGTGGGCCACCTGCGCGATATGGTGAAATTCCATTCCGTCGATGAGCTTTTGGACGCCATGGCCCAAGACGTCGCTGCCGCCCGCAAGGTGCTGGCTGCCGATGCCCGCGCGCAGGGCTGCAATAGCGAAGACTATTTCTTAAAGGAGAAGTAAATGAAGGCCATCCTCGATCTTGATACCGGCATTGATGATGCTTTGGCCTTGGCGTATGCCCTGGCCCACCCCGATCTTGAGCTCATCGGCGTGACCTGCACTTATGGTAACGTCACGGTTCCGCTTGCGGTGCGCAATACCCTGGCGCTGCTGGACTTGTTGGATAGGCCCGATATCCCGGTCTTTGCCGGCCCCAGCCCGGACGGTTTCCAGCCCAGCGAGATTTCGGCCTTCATCCACGGCCACAATGGCGTGGGTGAGGTGCTTCTTACCCCGTCCGATAAGCCTGAGGAAAATCAGCCGGCCACGGATTTCCTCGTGCAGGCCGTGCGCGATTACGGTGATGACCTCGTCATTATCCCCACGGGCCCGTCCACGACCATCGCCCAGGCTATGCTTGCCGATGCCACCTTTGCCACCAACGCCCACATCGTCATGATGGGCGGGGCGCTGACCGTTCCCGGCAACGTATCCGCGTGGGCAGAGGCCAATATTTCCCAGGACCCGGATGCCACCGATTACCTCTTCCGCCACAGCCAGGATGTCACCATGGTGGGCCTTGATGTCACATTGCGCACCCTCTTGACGGAAAAGGAAACCGCGCGCTGGCGGGCAACCGGAACGGCCGCGGGCGAGGTTTTCGCCGATATGGTGGATTACTATATTCGCGCTTATGCCACCACGGCTCCTCACCTGGGCGGCTGCGGCCTGCACGATCCGCTGGCCGTGGCGGTAGCCGCCGATCCGTCGTTGGTGGAAGTCATCGAGACCAATATGAAAACCGATACCGAAGGCCCCACCCGCGGGCGCACCATCGCGGATGAAACTAGGCTGAGCCAGGAACCGACCGCGAAGGTCGCCGTGGGCGTGGATAACGAGCGGTTTGTGAGTGCATTTGTAGACCGCCTCGAAGAGCTTTTCCGCACGGTGGGCGCCAAGTAGCGCAGCGTTTTGATTTGCCGTGCTAATTGGCTGTAAGATGACCAGTTGGCTTAGCGACTGTGGTTCACGACAGTTGCGGCACGCGGAGCTCGCCACGGCGGCGCTGCGCGTTGAAGAATAGTGTGGACTGAAATAAAGGAGAAATACTCATGGCATTGACCACTGAGAAGAAGGCCGAAATCCTCAAGGAGTACGGCCTGCACGAGACCGACACCGGTTCCCCCGAGGCACAGGTTGCCCTGCTGACCTCCCGCATCAATACTTTGACGGAGCACCTGAAGTTTCACAAGCACGATCACCACTCCCGTCGTGGTCTGCTGCTGATGGTTGGTCGTCGTCGTGGCCTGCTGAAGTACTTGGCAGAAAACAACGTGGATCGTTACCGTGATCTGATTTCCCGTCTGGGCCTGCGCCGCTAATTGCGACGCGGCTGCGGCCGAATTTTTCCCCTTGCTCTGCGGCAAGGGGAATTAGTGGTTTTATGCCCTCTTAATCCTTGTAGGGAGCAGGGGCGATTGCGGTTACCGTAGCTCAAAAGTATGGAATCTCTGTTAGAATTTTCACCGTTGTCAAAAACAATGTGGAAAAGGCGGCACCGACGATCGCCTAAAGCACTCAAGGAGAATTACTAGATGAGCGTTCAGAACTCCGTAGAGTTCAATATCGATGAGGAATTCGGTATTACCGAAGCTATCGCCGTCCTCGACAATGGGGATTTTGGCACCCGCACCGTTCGTTTCGAAACCGGCCAGTTGGCCCGTCAGGCAGATGGTTCCGTAACCACGTACCTCGACGATGACACGATGCTGCTGGCCACCACGACCGCCTCGAACCAACCGCGCGAGAACTTTGACTTCTTCCCACTCACCGTGGACGTGGAAGAGCGCATGTACGCAGCCGGCAAGATCCCCGGCTCCTTCTTCCGCCGCGAGGGGCGTCCCTCCACCGAGGCCATCTTGGCCTGCCGCCTCATCGACCGCCCGCTGCGCCCCACCTTTGTCAAGGGCCTGCGCAATGAAGTGCAGGTGGTCATCACCGTCCTATCTCAGGACCCAGAAGAGTACTACGACGTCGTAGCCATCAATGGTGCGTCTGCGGCAACCCAGCTTTCCGGCCTGCCGGTCTCCGGCGCCGTCGGCGGCGTGCGCATGGCGCTCATCGCCGATGACAAGCACCCAGAAGGCCAGTGGGTGGCCTTCCCGAACCACGAGCAGCACGAGCGCGCGCTCTTTGAGATGGTCGTGGCCGGCCGCATCGTTACTAAGGGCGGCAAAGAAGACGTCGCCATCATGATGGTCGAGGCCGGCGCTGGCACCAACGTTGCAGAACGCATTGCCGATGGCGCTCCGGCACCGCAAGAAGCCGCCGTCGCCGAGGGCCTTGAGGCGGCTAAGCCGTTCATTAAGACCCTGTGCGAGGCCCAGAACGGCCTGGCAGAGCGCACCGCCAAGGAGACCCAGGAGTTCTCGCTCTTCCCGGCCTATGAAGACGATGTCTTCGCCGCCGTGGAAAAAGCTGCTTCCAAGAAGTTGGAGAGCTTGCTGACGATCCCGGGCAAGCAGGAGCGCGACGAGGCTACGAATGAACACATGGAGCAGGTCGAACAAGACCTGCTGCCGCAGTTTGCTGACCTGGAAGAGGCAGTGGCCTCCAAGCAGATTCGCGCTGCGTATAACGAGGTTATGAAGAAGATCGTGCGCCGCAAGATCTTGACTGATGGCTTCCGCATCGACGGCCGCGGTCTGACCGATATCCGCGACCTGTCCGTTGAAGTTGACTTGGTCCCACGCGTACATGGTTCTTCCTTGTTCGAGCGCGGTGAGACGCAGATCCTCGGTGTCACCACCCTGGATATGTTGAAGATGGAGCAGCAGATCGATTCTCTTACTCCCATTGAGTCCAAGCGCTACATGCACCACTACAACTTCCCGCCATTTTCTACCGGTGAGACCGGCCGCGTTGGATCGCCTAAGCGCCGCGAAATCGGCCACGGTGCTCTAGCAGAGCGCGCCCTGCTTCCGGTCATCCCGTCGCGCGAGGATTTCCCGTATGCCATCCGCCAGGTCTCTGAGGCGCTCGGCTCCAATGGTTCCACCTCCATGGGTTCTGTCTGCGCGTCCACCCTGTCCCTCTACAACGCGGGTGTTCCGCTTAAGGCGCCGGTAGCCGGCATCGCCATGGGCTTGGTCTCCGGTGAGGTTAAGGGCAAGGAAAAGTTCGTGGCGCTGACGGATATCCTCGGTGCCGAAGACGCCTTCGGCGACATGGACTTCAAGGTTGCGGGTACCTCCGAATTTATTACCGCGCTGCAGCTGGACACGAAGCTCGACGGCATTCCTTCTAAGGTCTTGGCTCAGGCACTCGAGCAGGCCCGCGATGCTCGCGCCACCATTCTGGAAACCATGGCAGAGGTCATCGATTCCCCAGATGAGATGTCTGGCCTGGCCCCGAAGATCACCTCGGTGAAGATTCCCGTCAACAAGATCGGTGAGCTCATCGGACCTAAGGGCAAGACTATCAACCAGATCACCGAAGATACCGGTGCTGATGTCTCGATCGAAGACGATGGCACGGTCTACATCTCTGCGGTCACCGGCGAAGCCGCAGACGCTGCGATTGAAAAGGTTAACTCCATTGCCAACCCGCAGTTGCCCAAGGTGGGCGAGCGCTTCCTCGGCACGGTGGTCAAGACCGTTCCATTCGGCGCCTTCGTTTCCTTGACCCCAGGCCGCGATGGATTGATCCACATCTCCAACCTGGGTGGGGACGAGCGCATCGAGAAGGTCGAAGATGTAGTCAATGTTGGCGATAAGGTACAGGTAGAAATCGCGGATATTGATAACCGCGGCAAGATCTCCCTGGTGCCCGTTGAGGACTAATCCCTCAGGCGCTCTTCAGAGCAATGGCCCTGTTTCCCGAAGATGGTGGGGAAACAGGGCCATTTTCTATGCCTTCGCTATAATCACCTAATTTTGGAAATCGAGCACGAGGCGTTTGGGGTTTTGCAGGAAGGTCACGGAATAAGGCGTTTGTTTCTTTAGCCCGATGATCAACTGCGTTTGCGCCTCGAAGGTGGTGGTGTAGTTGATCTCTTGTACGACACCGGCACCTGGGGTGATGCCAGTATCCATAAACCTTTGTTCTAACTCCGGCGTCGATGGCCACGGGGTGCCCTCGATGCCAAGGTTGAGGAAAGTGGTGCCTTTGACCTCGACCGGAAGCCCCGATGCTTGGTGGGCGGGTTGATCCGTATAGGTAGTAAACCACCCTGCTTCTCCGTCGCCTTCAAGATCAACCACGACGCGGGTAAAAGAGTCATGCGAGGCTACGCGGATCCCGGTGGGAACGAGGCCACCCAGGCCAGGAGGCAGGTGGCGCTGATCCTCGAGGGAGGGCGTGCCCATGCCGCCGAAAGCAGGTTTTGGATCATTACCCTGCGCTTGTTGCTGATGGTGGCTTAAAGGGGCGGTGTCTTCTACCGTCTTGGTTGGGTCATCGGCAGTGGTCGTGGTGGAAGGCTCTGATTTCTTTGCCGCAGACGTGGTCGATTCCGCCGTGGAACTGGTTGATTCCTCCTGCGTAGCGAATGAGGCATCGGCGGCCTCGTCATCGCTGGGGCTAGCGCAAGCAGCCAGCGAGAGCATGCAGCTCATGCCGGCGCCAGCAGCGATAACGCGGGTGAGAGTAGATCGAGACATTCTGACCACTTCCTAGGTTGTCTACCTTGTTGTCTCTTTCAATTCTACCGGTACACAAGTGGCCCAACTGGGGAAGTGATGCAATTGTTGTACAAGGGAAAGTAGCGAAGGCGTGGGCCTAACGCTTCAATTGGACGAGCTGGATGAGGTTACCCACGGTATCGTCAAAGACCGCAATGATGGAGGGGCCAACGTCGGTGGGCTCCATGGTAAAGTCCACGCCCTTGTCCTTGAGTTCGGCGTATTCTTTCTCCACATCCTGCGATAAGAATTGGGTGACCGGGATATTATCCGCCTTCAGCGCCTCGGTGTACGTCTTGGCGGCCGGATGTCCCTTGGGCTCAAGGAGCAATTCAACGCTGCCATCGCCGTCCGCGTTGGCGACCGTAAGCCACCGGAAATCGCCGTGCGTGACGTCATCTTTGACCCGGAAGCCAAGGACATTGACATAAAAATCGTGGGCGCGAGCAACGTCATCTACTGGAACGGAGGCAATATAAATCTGCATGCCGCCCAGTCTAGCAGTGGTATTTTTGCCGTTCGGAGGCTCGCCCGCCGCGGATGGGCGAGCGCGATAGGATGGGAAGGAAACAAAGGTTTAACTCAAAGTTGTTAAGAAAGTGAGGCCCGCAATGGCGATCAAAGTAGGAGTCTTGGGAGCGCAAGGGCGCGTCGGCAAGGCGATTGTTGAAGGCGTTAATGCCGAAGATGATCTAGAGCTTGTAGCGGAAATTAGCCGCGGGGATGACCTGCAGCAATTGGTTGATAATCACGCAGAGGTCATCGTGGACTTCACCCAGCCTGATTCGGTGATGGGAAACCTGGAGTTTTGCATCGCGAACGGCATTCACTGCGTGGTGGGTACCACTGGCTTTGATAAAGAGCGCTTGGACCAGGTGGAGCAGTGGACCCGCCAAGAGGGCGCTGGAAACGTGCTGATCGCTCCGAATTTCGCCATCTCTGCCGTGATGACCATGGTGCTTGCTAAGCAGGCGGCGAAGTTCTTCGAGACCGCAGAGGTCGTGGAATTTCACCACCCCACCAAGCTGGATGCGCCTTCCGGTACCGCCATCCACACCGCAGAGGCCATTGCTCAGGCGCGCCGCGACGCCGAGTTGGGCGAGATGCCGGATGCGACGGAAAAGTCCCTCGAGGGCGCGCGCGGCGCGAATGTAGACGGAATCCCAGTGCATGCCGTGCGTACCCGCGGCATGGTGGCCCACGAAGAGGTTATTTTCGGTGCGCAGGGGCAATCCCTGACCATCCGCCAGGATTCCTACGATCGTTCCTCCTTCACTCCCGGCGTTTTGGTCGGCGTGCGGGAGATTGCGCAGCACTCGGGATTGGTTGTCGGGCTAGACAAGTACCTGGGGCTGTAGCGGTATGGCCACTGCGAGTGAGCTAAATATCCAGCTCATTGCCGCCACCGAGTTTCACCCGCCTCAGGGAACGCAGTGGCGTGCCGATGAGACGGCGACCGATGGCGAGGCCCTCGTCGAATTCGCGGGGCGAGCGTGTTATGAGTCTTTTGACAAGCCCAACCCACGGACCGCGACGAATTCCGCCTACCTGCACCACATCATGGAGGTAGGCCATACGGCGCTATTGGAACACGCCACGGCGACGATGTACATCACGGGGCTCTCGCGCTCAGCCAGCCATGAATTGGTTCGCCACCGGCATTTTTCCTTTTCACAGCTATCCCAGCGCTTTGTGCACCCTAATGAGATGCACGTAGCGCTGCCCAAGCTGGTGGAAGAAGATGAACAATTGCGCCGGTTGGTCATGCAAGCCGTGGATGAAACCCGTTTTGTCTACGATGAGCTGCTAGAGGCCTTGGAAGAAAAGCTGGATGAACCGAATGCGCTGCTGCGAAAGAAGCAGGCGCGGCAGGCGGCGCGCGCGGTATTGCCCAATGCGACGGAAACCAGGCTCGTCGTTACCGGCAATTACCGCGCGTGGCGCCACTTCATTGGGGCGCGGGCGGCCGAGCACGCTGATACGGAATTGCGCGAAGTGGCGGTGGAGTGCTTGAAGCATTTGCAGGAGCAAGCACCAGCGCTTTTCGATGACTTCCATATCACCACGTTGGCCGATGGAACGCAGATGGCCGCAAGCCCTTACGCTTAACACGCGCCACCCCGATGCGGCCAAAAGGTGCCCTAGCGGGTAACCTTGACGGCTATGAGCACAGGTATGACAGCAAAGACTGGCGTTGACACCTTCGGTCGCATTGGCGTCGCCATGGTCACTCCGTTTGATCGTGACGGTGCGCTGGATGTAGAAGCGGGTCGCCGCCTGGCAGCTCATCTCGTAGACAACGGCGTGGATTCACTCATCTTGGGTGGAACGACGGGCGAGTCTCCTACCACGTCCTTGGACGAAAAGTTGGAGCTGCTCAAGGCCGTAAAAGAGGAAGTGGGAGACCGCGTCCGGATTTGTGCGGGCGCCGGAACGAATAACACCGCAACCTCGATTGAGGTTGCCCAAGCTTCCGCCGCCGCAGGAGCCGATAGCTTGCTCGTGGTGACCCCGTATTACTCCAAGCCCTCCCAAAAGGGCGTCTACGAGCATTTTGCCGCAGTTGCTGATTCTACGGATCTGCCGATTTGCGTCTATGACATCCCTGGCCGCTCGGGCATCCCAGTGGCGTCGGATACGCTCCGCCGCCTTGCGGAATTGCCGACTATCCAAGCCGTGAAAGACGCCAAGGGCGATCTTTCCGCGGCCGCAGAACTCATCCAAGAAACCGACTTGGCGTGGTATTCCGGTGATGATCCGATAAATCTGCCGTGGCTATCCCTCGGCGCTTCGGGTTTCATCTCCGTCATCGGCCACGCTGAACCGCGAGCCTTGGTAGAACTCTATGAAGCTTTCGATGCGGGCGATTTGGCCCGCGCGCAAGAAATAAATTATTCAACGCTTCTTCCACTGACCCGCGCTCAGGCGCGGTTGGGCGGAGCGACATTTGCAAAGGAAGCTCTGCGCCTGCAGGGCTTTGAAGTTGGCGATCCCCGCCTTCCTGTTACCGCCGCAAGCGAGGAGGAACGCGAGGTACTTCGCCGTGATTTGGAACAATCTGGAGTCCTTTAAGAATGACTGAACCCCGTAACCGTTCCCGCAAGGTCACCCGTAAGGCGGGTCCACCTTCGGAAACTGAGACCGCCTCCAATGAGGCGGCTTCGCCCGTATTTCAGGCCCCTGCCAATAACGCCGGCACTGCCGGAAATGAGGAGCAGGGCAACTCTGGCAAGAATAACTCTGCCGATAACAAGAACGACGGCGATAACAACGGCCGCCGCTCGCGTTCCCGTGGCGGCCGCGGCCGTGGCCGTGGTGGAAACGGCAATAATGGCAATGGCCAGGGAAATAACCACGGCGGCAATAACAAGATCAACAACGGTGGCAACGGAAAGAACGGCAACGGCAAGGGCCGTGGCCGCAATAACAATAATCGCGGCCGCCGCAATGTGCCGAAGTCGATGCAGGGTGCGGATCTGACCAAGCGCCTGCCGGAACCGCCAAAGCAGGCGAAGGATACCCTGCGCATTTACGCCTTGGGCGGTATTTCCGAAATCGGCCGCAACATGACCGTCTTTGAGTACGGCGATGAGCTGCTCATCATTGACTGCGGCGTGCTCTTCCCATCGTCTGGCGAGCCCGGCGTGGACCTTATCCTGCCGGACTTCGGGCCGATTGAAAAGAAGATCGACAAGGTCAAGGCCCTCGTGGTCACCCACGCCCACGAAGACCACATCGGTGCCATCCCGTGGCTGCTGAAGCTGCGCCCGGATATCCCCATTGTGGCCTCCCGTTTCACCATCGCGCTTATTGCGGCGAAGTGTAAGGAACACCGCCAGAAGCCGAAGTTTGTTGAGGTCAACGAAAAGTCCGACGTGACCTACGGCTGCTTCCGCGTTCG
This sequence comes from Corynebacterium tuingiense, assembly GCF_046718165.1. Classification (NCBI taxonomy): domain Bacteria; kingdom Bacillati; phylum Actinomycetota; class Actinomycetes; order Mycobacteriales; family Corynebacteriaceae; genus Corynebacterium; species Corynebacterium tuingiense. The sequence goes on along the minus strand of NZ_CP177101.1, from coordinate 1,494,175 downwards.
CTTCTGGGCGGTCAACCACTCCGTGCCGGATGCGCTCGGCATCATGCTGGGCACCCCGGCAGGCAATATCATCCACACCGGTGATATCAAGCTGGACCAAACCCCGTTGGACAATCGCCCGACGGACCTTCCGGCGTTGTCTCGTTACGGCGACGAGGGCGTCGACCTCATGCTGTGCGATTCCACCAACGCCACCGTGCCGGGTGTATCCGCCTCGGAGGGCGATATCCCGGCCAACTTCAAGCGCTTGGTAGCTAACGCGAAGCAGCGCGTCATCTTGGCTTCCTTCGCCTCGAACGTCTACCGCGTGCAGGCCGCCATCGACGCCGCTGTGGCCAATGGCCGCAAGGTGGCCTTTAATGGCCGTTCGATGATGCGCAATATGGAAATTGCGGAAAAGATGGGCTTTTTGAAGGTCCCGCGCGGCACCATTATCCCCATCGATGAGGCTGCGAAGATGGCCCCGCACAAGACCATGCTCATTACCACTGGTACGCAGGGTGAGCCGATGGCCGCGCTGTCCCGCATGGCCCGCCGCGAGCACCGGCAGATCACGGTGCGCGATGGCGATACCATCATCTTCTCTTCCTCGCTCATTCCGGGCAACGAAGAGGCCGTCTTCGGCGTTATCAATATGCTGTCCCAGATTGGTGCCAACGTCATCACCAACCAGGACGTCAAGGTCCACGCTTCCGGCCACGGTTACTCCGGCGAGCTGCTCTTCCTGTACAACGCGGCGCGCCCGCGCAATGCCATGCCGGTCCACGGTGAGTGGCGCCACCTGCGCGCCAATAAGGAATTGGCGATTTCCACCGGCGTGGCTCGCGACCGGACGGTCTTGGCGCAAAACGGCGTCGTGGTGGATCTGCGCAAGGGCCGCGCGGAGGTCGTCGGCCAGCTGCAGGTTGGCCACCTCTACGTCGATGGTGTGTCCATGGGCGATGTCGATGCCGATACCTTGGCAGACCGCACCAACTTGGGTGCGGGCGGCGTGGTATCCATTACCTGTGTGATTGATAACCGCACCTCCCGCCTGCTCGAGCACCCGACTGTGGCAACCACCGGTTTCTCCGATGATGACCGCGGTGTTGTGCCCGAGGTGGCGGAGATGGTGGAAAACACCATGAACGATCTCGCCGCAGAGGGCGAGAATGACACCTACCGGATGGTGCAAAAGCTGCGCCGCAAGGTCTCCAAGCTTATGGATTCCAAGTACAAGCGCGAGCCGGTTATTTTGCCCACCATCGTGCCGACGAATTCAGGCATGCTGCTTGCCGATGACGCCGATGTCGACGCCAGCCGCGAGTCCCTGTAGGTTCTCCTACAAAAGGATTTAATTCCGGCATAGTTTCTGTGCCCCAGCATTTCGAGGACCTCGGTATGCTGGGGCACATGTCTTTTCCATCTTCCGAACGCGCCAAGATGGTCGCGCTTTTGCATCAGCTAGGTCCAGACGCCCCCACGCTGTGTGAGGGCTGGACCACGCGCGACTTAGTTGCCCACTTGTGGGTGCGCGAAAACCGTCCCGATGCCGCAGCGGGCATGTTCCTTTCGGTCCTGCAGCCCCACTTGGAAAAGGAATCCGCTAAGGTCGCCCGCCGCGATTTCGATGAGCTTGTCGATGCCTGGGGGAGGGGGCCGGCAAAGTTCAACCCCGCACGTTTTCTCGATGCCCAGCAAAATTTGGGCGAACATTTCATCCACCACGAGGATATCCGCCGCGCCAATGGCCAGACCGAACCCCGCGATTTCTCTGTGGCCGTGCAGAAGAAGCTGCACCGCTTTTTGAAGATCTGGGCCAAATTGAGCCTGCGTAAATCCACCCAGCCGGTGATCCTGCAGCCGGACGGGATGCCGCGCATCGTCGTGGCGGATAAGCACGGGGTAGCCGATCGCGGCGACCGCGTGGTCCGCGTAAGCGGGGAGGTTGGCGAACTCCTCCTGTGGGCATACGGGCGCGATGTCGTACAAGTCACCATCAATGGCGACGAGTCAGCTATCAAGATGTCAACCCTGTAGACTAGAAAAAGCCGCTTTTGCGGCCCGTGCTGCACCTTTTTAGCCCGAACTCGGGACATTTCTCGGTTAACTAGCTCTGCCACGCGTGTGGCGTATGTGATTTGTGGGGTTTTCCGGTTAAGGTAAATGACATGTCTGTCAAAAATGCCTCCTCTCGCGGATCGCGCCGGAACCAGACGCGAGCATCGAAAAGCGCGCCTGGCCGGAAAGCGAATCGGTCGCGGCCGTCTGGCCGCAGCCAGTCCAGCGCCGGTGTGCCAGAGACGCTGGAGATGACCTCGTCTGGGCGCGCGGCAGGAACGACGCAAGAGCGTACGGGGAGTGCATTCCGGGCCGTCGGCAAGGGGCTTGGCTCCGCTTTTGGTGCCACCGCGCGCGGAATGGGCAATGTTGCCCGCGGCCTAGGCAATGGCCTTGCGGGCCTGAAGCCGAGCCAGGATGTAACTGCTGACGGCACGGAGGATTTCGAGAGAACAAGGGAGCCACAGGAAATTTCTGATAGCGCCGGGAAAAAGAAGAAAAGTAAGGTAACTCGCGCGCGCGATATCGCAGCCGAAGAGGAGGCACAGGCTGCCGAGGAGGCAGCGGCTTCCTCGCAGGGCGGGTTGCGAGTCAATAATCCAGATGCGGTTGCCCTGGTGCTCATCGGCGTAGCCATCGTCCTCGCCGCCACCGTGTGGTTTGGCGTCGCCGGCCAGGTGGGTGCCTGGGTGGGAAACCTGGTGCGCTACGTCATCGGCGCCGGCGCGTGGGTACTTCCCATTGCGCTCGTCGCGCTGGCCATTTCGCTCATGATGGAAATGGATGGTCCATCCGGGCGCATTAATCCGCGCATTGCGGGCGGCACGACGATCATCGTGCTGGCGATGCTGAGCCTCATCCACATCTTTGCCGGCAATCCGCCGCTTGGGTTTACCACCGATACTGCGGGCGGGGCCGGCGGTGTCGTCGGCTTTGCCATCGGTGGGATCCTCGATGCCGCGTTTACCTCGTATGTCGCAGTACCCCTGCTCTTCTTGGTCATCATTTACGGCGCGCTGCTGGTTACGGGTATTACCATCCGCGAGGCCTACGAGCTCGTGGCGGATTCGCTGCGCTCGGCATTTTCCCGCTTTGGCGGCAGCGATGCAGAATACGATGATGCGGACGAGGACGATCTCTACGGCCACGTGTCTGGCGATATCGACGATATTGCGCACGGCCGCGAGCGTTCCGAGCGCCCCGCCCCGAAGCGCCGCAGCACGTCTACTCCGCGCAAGACTGGCAGCTCTTATCCAGTGCAGTCGCTTGCCGATGCCCCCGAGGACGACCACACCGTCGCCTTCAACACCCCAGTCCGTGCGGGTTATGAGCCCGTAGACCGCAGCGACGAAGAGTTGGGATACGGCGCGGACTCCCAGGTGGGGGATACCGATGCCTTCCCGGCAGTAGATGGCGCTGACTACGCAGAGGGCTCCGAATCCACCCAACCGGCCCTGCCAGAAAGCGAGCCCACCCGCGTCTTGGGTTCTGCCAGCGTTGGGTCTTCCGTCGGCCGCAAGTCGCGGGCTGCCCGCGCCGCTGGTGCTGGAGCCACTGGAGCCGCTGGCGCCGGTGCTGCCGCTGCTTCTGGTGCGGCTGGTGCCGCGGGCGCAGCCGGCAAGGCCAAGGGCGCTGCTGCCGGTGCTGCTGGAGCTGCCGCCGGAGCCGCTGCCGCTGGTGCCGCCAAGGCCGGTTCCGATGCCGTGTCTTCGGCGCACAAGGAAGCCCGGCGCCTATTCCGCGAGCGCTCTGGGCGCGATGCGGCCACCGGCGCACAGGTGGAATCCACCGCGGCGGCGGAACAGCCTGCCGCACAGCCCCAAGCGCCCGCGCCTGCGCAATTTGGCAACGACAACTATGCGGTGCCCTCTACCGATCTGCTGACCCCAGGCACGCCTGCGAAGGAACGCACCGAGATCAATGACCGCATCATTGAGGCCATTACCGATGTCTTCGAAGAGTTCAACGTCAATGCTCAGGTAACTGGCTTTAGCCGTGGCCCTACGGTGACTCGCTATGAGATTGAGCTTGGACCAGGCGTGAAGGTTTCGAAAATCACGAACCTGCAGTCCAACCTGGCTTATGCCGTGGCTACCGATAACCTGCGCTTGCTCACGCCGATTCCGGGCAAGTCCGCGGTGGGTATTGAGGTTCCTAACCCGGACCGCGAAATGGTCCACCTGCGCGAGGTCTTGGACGCGCCCAGCATGACGTCTTCCCCGGACCCAATGTTGATTGGCTTGGGCAAGGATATTGAGGGCGAATATACGTCCTTTTCTGTGCAGAAGATGCCGCACCTGTTGGTTGCCGGCGCTACTGGTTCCGGTAAGTCCGCGTTTGTGAACTCCATGCTGGTCTCGCTGCTTACCCGCGCCACCCCGGAGCAGGTGCGCCTGATCCTCGTCGATCCAAAGATGGTCGAGCTCACGCCGTATGAAGGCATCCCGCACCTGATTACGCCCATCATCACCCAGCCGAAGAAGGCCGCTGCGGCACTCCAGTGGCTAGTGGAAGAGATGGAGCAGCGGTACATGGATATGAAGGCCGCGCGCGTGCGCAAGATCGAGGACTATAACCGCAAGGTAGTCTCCGGCGAGTACCAGGCACCGGCGGGGTCCGAGCGCGAGGTTCGTCCTTATCCTTATATCGTCTGCGTGGTAGACGAGCTGGCGGACTTGATGATGACCGCCCCAAAGGAAATCGAGGACTCCATCGTCCGCATCACCCAGAAGGCCCGCGCGGCCGGCATCCACTTGGTGCTTGCCACCCAGCGCCCATCCGTCGATGTGGTCACCGGCCTCATCAAGACCAACGTGCCTTCCCGCTTGGCCTTTGCCACCTCGTCCTTGACCGACTCCCGCGTTATCTTGGACCAAGGCGGTGCGGAAAAGCTCATCGGCATGGGTGATGGTCTATTTATCCCGCAGGGCAAGCGCCCAGTGCGCATGCAGGGTGCATTCGTTTCCGATGATGAGGTCATGGATGTTGTCGAGGCCGCCAAATCCCAGGCCGCCCCGAACTACACCGAGGGTGTGACCGAGGAGAAGCAGTCCGAGGCGAAGAAGGAAATCGACGATGACATCGGCAAGGACATGGATGACCTCCTCGAGGCCGTCGAGCTGGTGGTCACCGCTCAGCTGGGTTCCACCTCAATGCTGCAGCGCAAGCTGCGCATCGGTTTTGCCAAGGCGGGCCGCCTGATGGACCTGATGGAATCGCGCGGCGTCGTCGGGCCATCGGAAGGCTCCAAGGCGCGCGAGGTGCTGGTCAAACCGGAAGAGCTCGATACCATCCTGTGGATGATTAAGGGCGCCGATCCTGCCGAGGCTCCCAAGGAAATCCAGGACGAGTTGAACCAGGAAGAAGCAGACGATGATGCGGGCGATTCTGCAGAGTCTGCTACTTCCGATTCCTCCGATGCGCCCAATTCCGATACGCGGACGGTGCAAGCGACCTATAACCCATCGTCCGGGGCATTCTAAGTAGTGTAAGATGGTCACGGTCTTGGAGGGGAGTACCCCACATTCGGCATAGATCGTCAACACGGTAGCTGTGCGCTCCCGGTCGTGTCGGCCCAGCGAGGAATAGCCGCTGGGCGGGGGAGACCTCCGGTCACTTTCTTAAAGTAAATTCGACCGGAGGGATCTCGGATGAACGTCCCATTGTGGGTGTGGCTGGTCACCGGTGCGGTGATTCTAGCCTTTTTTATATTCGACTTTTATTCTCACGTGCGCAGTCCACATGAGCCCACTTTGAAAGAGTCGGGCCTGTGGACCCTTTTCTACATTGCCGTCGCCCTAGTTTTTGGCGGCGTCGTTTGGGCCGTGTGGGGCCATGAGCACGGCATTCAATTCTTTACCGGTTATGTCACAGAGCAAGCGCTTTCCGTGGATAACCTCTTCGTATTCGCGCTCATCATGGGGTCCTTTAAAATCCCACGCAAGTACCAGCAAAAGGTGCTGCTCATCGGCATCATCATCGCCCTCGTATTCCGCTTGGTATTCATCTTGCTGGGCGCGGCGGTTATCGCGGCGTGGTCCGATATTTTCTACCTCTTTGCCATCTTCTTGCTCTACACCGCCATCAAGTTGGTCATCGATGAGATTCGGGACGCGCCGGAGACCAACCCGAACGATATGGCCATCATCAAGCTCGTGCGCAAGGCCGTAGATGTTACCCCGCAGTACCACGGGGATAAGCTCACCCACCGCATGGACGATGGCTCAAAGAAGGGCAAGTTTGCTTTCACACCGCTGTTTGTGGCGCTGGTGTCCATTGGGCTAATCGATGTCATGTTTGCTTTCGATTCCATTCCGGCAATCTATGGCATCACCTCGGAGGCGTTTTTGGTCTTTACCACCAACGCTTTCGCGCTGATGGGTCTGCGCCAAATGTACTTTCTTATCGATGGCCTCTTGGACCGCCTTGTCTACCTGCCTTACGGCCTGGGCATCATCCTGGGCTTCATCGGCGTCAAGCTGCTTTTCCACGCTTTGCACGAGAATAACCTGCCGTTTATCAATGGTGGCGACAATATCGAATCTGTGCCGGAAATCTCCACCATCGGCTCGCTGGTGGTCATCGTTGGAGTCTTGGTCATCACGGTTGTTGCATCGGTTATCAAGAACATGCGCGATAAAACCCAAGGCGCAGTGGCTGTATCCCACAACCACTACGACTGGGATGAGGAAGGAAATAAGATCGTGCGCAATACGCGCGGCGATTACCTGGGCAGGGCCGAGGATCTGTCCAAGGAAGACCTACCCAACTAGTGGGGAGCCTAGAAGCGGGCTTTAACCGGATTCCACTCGCGGAAGCTGCGGCCCTGGAGGCAGCCTTCTTGATAGAAGGGATCTTCGTTCATCAGCTGGATGACATCGGTCACTTGGGTGTCATCATTGTCAAAGCGCACGATGATGAGCGCGCCTCCTTGGGAATCCGTGAACGGTCCTGAGGCCACGATGGTGCCCTCATCAAACAGCTTCCCAGTGAACTCGCGGTGGGCCGGGCGGACCTTCGCTATCTCTGGGTTGGCCGGGTTGTATTCGTAATTGACTGCAAAATATTTCATACCGGACAGTATAAATTCTCGGGGGAGTGTGCCGCGAGACCATAACCTTAGCGGGTAGTATGTATAGGGTGAATCAACCCGGAGCACAGTCAGCGCAGTCCTCGGATGTGAATCCGCAGGTCTCTAATTGGAATCTGCCGAATGTCCTTACCTGCCTGCGTATCGTTTTCATTCCGGTCTTTGCATGGCTGGTCATCGGTGGCCACCAGTGGTGGTCTTTTGGCGTCTTTGCCGCCTTAATGCTCACGGATAAGCTCGATGGCGATATTGCCCGCGCCCGCGGGTTGATTACCGATTTTGGCAAGATTGCCGACCCCATTGCTGATAAAGCGCTCATGACCACAGCGCTTGTCTGCCTCAATATCGTCGATCAGCTTTCGGTCTGGGTCACCGTCATTATTCTGATTCGCGAATTCGGCATCACCATCTGGCGCATGGCCCTGCTGCGCCGCGGAAAAGTCGTCCCAGCCTCTAAAGGCGGCAAGCTAAAGACCGTCCTGCAGTCTTTCGCCGTGGGCCTATACTTGTGGCCGCTTCCCGCGTGGATGGATATTCCTACCTCCTTCATCATGTGGATGGCCGTCGTGGTAACGGTCGTTACCGGCGTGCAGTATCTCATCGATGGACAGAAGCAAAATAGCTAAACGCAATGACCTTTACAGAATCTGACCTCGTTGCCTTATTAACAGAGCGCCACGAAACCTTGGCCTTCTGCGAGTCGCTGACTGCCGGCCTAGCCAGCGCTACCATCGCTTCGGTGCCTGGAGCATCGGCCGTCCTGCGCGGTGGTCTTGTAACCTATGCCACAGAGATCAAGTCCCATTTTTTGGATAAACCAGTTTCCGAGATCGAGCGCGTGGGCGTCGTCTCTGGCGAAACTGCAGTTGATATGGCTCGCGCCGCCGCCGCGGAAACCGAGGCCGATTGGGGGATAGGGCTTACCGGCGTTGCCGGGCCGGATAAACAAGAAGGAAAAGACCCCGGCACGGTATTTTTAGGAATTTATTCCGCCGGCCGCATAGCGCAGTCTTATTGTTTGCGCGACTTGGGCACTGAACGCAACGGCATCAGAAAGGCCACGGTAGGAGCAGCCATCGCCCAACTTGGTGCGGTCATCAAAAATTTTCCTATCAGTGGGGAACAAATTTCATCGAAGGAGCGTTAAAACTTACGATGAACATTTCTACAGCAGTCCTCGACCACTCGGCGCAGACTGCCGCGGAACCTGCGGCAGCGGCACCATCGGCGCCACAACCTGCCCGCGCCCCCGAGCCACTTTTGCGTGAAGCTTTGGGCTTGACCCTGCGTGCATTCCGCGCGGATAAGTCAGTTACCCTGCGCGAATTGGCTAGCGTTGCCCGCGTGTCACCGGGCTACTTGTCGGAGCTTGAGCGGGGCCGCAAGGAAGTTTCTTCTGAGCTACTGGCCTCCGTGTGCCACGCACTTGACGCGTCTGTGTCGGACGTCCTGATTGAGGCTGCCGGTTATATGGCGTTGCCCTCGATGGATGAAGAGCTCGCGCATACCGCGCCGGCTGCTTCTGAGCTTTAACGCGTGCGCGATTCTGAGAAGAATTGCCGCGGTGGATACCTGCGATTAGTGGCGGCAGAGCCCTAGGCGTTGGGTTACTATGAACACGACAACGCGACGCATTACCACATTCCCTAGAAAGGTCTAGAGCATAATGGCGAATCCATTTGTTAAGGGTTGGAAGTACCTGATGGCACTGTTCGATAATAAAATCGAAGAGAACGCCGATCCGAAGGTGCAGATTGAGCAGGCCATCGAAGATGCCCAACGTCAGCACCAAGAGCTTTCGCAGCAAGCGGCGGCGGTCATTGGCAATCAGCGCCAGCTGGAGATGCAACTTAACCGTCGCTTAGCCGAGGTCGAAAAGCTGCAGGGCAATACCCGCCAGGCGCTCGAGCTTGCGGATAAGGCACGCTCCAATGGTGATGAAAACAAGGCCGTGGAGTACGAAAACGCCGCCGAGGCCTTTGCCGCTCAGTTGGTGACCGCAGAAGAGTCTGTGGAGGACACGAAGAAGCTCCACGACCAGGCGTTGCAACAGGCAGAGCAGGCTAAGCGCGCTGTAGAACGCAATAATGCCGCCCTGCGCCAGAAGGTTGATGAGCGTTCGAAGTTGCTATCGCAGCTGGAGCAGGCAAAGATGCAGGAAAAGGTTTCTGAGTCTTTGAACTCCATGAACGAGCTTTCGGCCGGCGGCAACACGCCTTCGCTCGATTCCGTGCGCGATAAGATTGAGCGCCGCTATTCCAAGGCTTTGGGTCAGGCGGAGTTGGCGGAAAATTCTGTCGAAAATCGCATGGCCGAGGTGCAGCAGGCGGGCGTCCAGATGGCCGGCCACTCCCGCTTGGAGCAGATCCGAAGCGAGATGAACTCCACGAAGTCGGTGGAAGGAAACCGCACCCAGGCCATCGAGGGCAATAAGGCCTCTGGGTCCGCTGCAGACCAGGCAGCGCAGCCGACGCAGCCGACCTCGAATGATGATGCCGTCCAAGCTCGCTTGCGAGAGCTGCGCGGAGAGTAACTCTCTCATCCCGCGCTCTTCATAGCGCTAATTGAAAAATAGCCTCCGATCTTTCCTTTGCCGCGTTGAGCGGTGGGGAAAGTCGGAGGTTTTGTAGCGCAAGCCGGGTATGTGCCTTAGTCGTCTTAGTCACCGACGCCGCGGGCCTGGAGGGCTTCGCCAATGGCCCGAGCACGCCGAATGGAGCGAATGATGACGGGCGTGACAAAGGCTGAGGGGGAGAAGCCAGCGCCGCGAGCCTTCCGGGCATCGAGAACCTCGTAGACCGTTTCGAACATGAGGGGGATGAGGCGGATAGTCAAGGACATCGCCAAGCTGATGTTTTCTACTGGGACGCCGAAACGATTCAGCGGCTGGAGGGATTCTTCCAGCGACTCCATGATGGCGTCGACGGTCGAGGTGAGCGTTAGTAAAAAGGCCAGAATCATGGCCGCCAAGATGTTGAGGAACATCACCGCGGCGTAGTCAAAATCCTTGGCCCACCATTGGAAACCGGCGAGGGGGATGAGGATGACCAGGGGTGGCCAGAGTTGGCTCCAGGCAATTCGTGGGGGGATGCGGGCGATGACATAGGTTAGCGCTGCGGCGATCACCGAACCGCCTGCCCACGGCAGAGAGTTGAAAAATATGCTGGTAACTAGGATAAATACCAGCAAGATGAGTATCTTCCAGCTGGGCTTCATCCGGTGGATTACCGTCGTGCCCGGAACGTACACGGAAAGCGGAATATTGGTTCTGCGTCGGGTCATTAGAGGTGGCTTTCTAAAGTGGCCGCTGCGCCATGAGATCTCTGTAAAAATCGATGACTTCTTGGGGAGCGCCATCGGCGGCAACCTTGTGGTCATCGATGCAGATGACACGGTCGAAATCCGTGAGGAACTCCAGATCGTGAGTAACGACGATGAGCTGCTGGTCAAGCTGCGCGAACTCGCGCTTGATGCGGTCGCGATTGCGGAGATCAAGCAGCGTCGTTGGTTCATCGGCGATGATGAGAACCGGGTCGATGACCAGCACTGCGGCTAAGGCGAGCAATTGCTTTTGTCCACCAGAAAGAGTGTGTGGGGAGCGCTCGGCAAATTCTAAAAGCCCGAATCGTTCCAAGGCGGCGTCTACTCGGGCAGTGCGCTCGTCCTTAGATAGCTTGAAGCGGCGCAGGGAAAAAGCGATGTCATCGCGCACATTGGGCATAACGATCTGATTTTCGGCATCAGAAAAGACGAACCCCACCTTTTCGCGCACCTTTTTGCCCTGCTCGCTGGGATTTATGCCGTCGACAGTGACGGTGCCCGCGGTGGGCTCACCCAGGCCATTGATAAGCCGGGTCAGCGTGGATTTTCCGCCGCCATTTTGACCGATGACGCCGATCCGCTGCTCGCTTAATGAGAGGTTGATGTCATCGAGGACCACCGTCTCATCAAAGGCTACCGTGACCGAGGAAAAGTCGATGGTGGGCACTAGGAGGCCTTCCTACCCATCAGGTCAGGGAATGCGGAGTGAACGCCAACGGCGATGATAACCGCCACGATGAGCTTTGCGGTGTCAACGAGGATGAACGGGCCTTGCGCCGCGATGGCCGGGCCGACCTCCAACCCGGAGCGAAGCATCAAGCCGATCGCGCCACAGGTGTATTGCACGAGAAGGCCTACGATGGCGGCGATAGCGAAAACCACGGTCATGCCGCCCTTTCCGCGCGGGGCGCGGTAGGCAATGGCGCCGGCGGCGATGGGGGAGAGCACATAACCGATGATATATCCCACGGTGGGGCCGGCAAGCGCGCGGAGCGTGGTGCCACCGCCTGCCAAAACGGGCAATGCCAAACCGATAAAGAGGAATAGCAAGCCAACGTAGCCGCCGCGTTTTCCGCCCAAGATGAGGCCGGACAAAATGAGCGCGGCGTTTTGCAAGACGATGGGCACGCCGGCGGTGCCTACGGGGATAGAAACGAAGGCTAAAACGATAACGAGGGCGGTAAATACCGCTACATAGGCAATGGTGGTTGCCACGGAGTTCTTCTGCATGGAAAAAGATTAGCACCTTGGAGAAAAACGCTGTAGACACACCAATTTGAACGACGTTCAAGGAGGCTAATTCTGGAGTCCTGGTAAAAGTTTTGGAAATATTTCCGTGGTGGTGGGTAGGATTGCGCGCATGCGATTGACGGAGTACCACCAACTGGTTGTGGATGAATTTGGCGAATCAAAAGGGGCGTGGATTAGCCATTCGCATGTTTTATCAGAGCTTAATGGAACGCCGGATGAGCTTATCGAACGTGGCGTCGATCCCCGTCGTGTTTGGATAGGGCTGTGCAATGACTTCGATGTTCCCCAAGAACGCCGTCTCGGCGTAGATTACCCAACCTTATAAGGACTCAGAGAAGCCGAAAAGGCGTGTTATTTTCGACATTCGAACAGATGTATGTACTCTAGTTGGGGTGTCGGTGTGGGCGACTACAGTGGGATCGCGATGAGGGCGGAACCATTTAGGGTTCTGCAGCAGTCTAATTAAGTGTTCACGCAGCGTCGTACGAGATAAGGATTTATAACAATGGCAACAAAAAAGAAATCATCCTCCGCCGCAACCAAGGGAGATGACCGCAAGAAGGCGCTAGATGCCGCGATGGCCATGATCGAAAAGGATTATGGCAAGGGCGCCGTCATGCGCTTGGGCGATGATGACCGCCCCCCCATCAAGGCCATTTCTTCTGGCAACACAGCAATCGACGTGGCGCTGGGCATCGGCGGCTTTCCGCGCGGGCGAATTGTGGAAATCTATGGCCCAGAGTCTTCCGGTAAGACGACGGTGGCGTTGCATGCCATTGCCTCAGCGCAAAAAGATGGCGGCATTGCAGCGTTTATCGATGCCGAGCACGCCCTCGACCCCCAATATGCACGTCTGCTAGGCGTCGACACCGATAACCTCCTTGTGTCCCAGCCAGATACCGGTGAGCAGGCCCTGGAAATCGCGGATATGCTGGTGCGCTCCGGCGCCATCGACATTATCGTCGTGGACTCCGTGGCGGCATTGACCCCTAAGGCGGAAATCGAAGGCGAGATGGGCGATAGCCACGTCGGCCTGCAGGCCCGCCTGATGTCCCAAGCCTTGCGCAAGATGACCGGTGCGCTATATAACTCCGGCACCACCGCAATCTTCATTAACCAGCTGCGCGAGAAGATCGGTGTGATGTTCGGCTCCCCGGAGACCACCACCGGTGGTAAAGCGCTGAAGTTCTACTCCTCCGTGCGCTGCGATATCCGCCGTATCCAGACGCTGAAGGATGGCCAAGACGCCATCGGTAACCGCACGAAGCTCAAGGTGGTAAAGAATAAGGTTTCCCCGCCGTTCAAGATCGCCGAGTTCGACATCATGTACGGCGAGGGCATTTCTCGCGAGTCCTCCATCATCGATCTCGGCGTAGAAAACGGTTTCATCCGCAAGTCCGGTTCTTGGTTTACCTACGAAGGCGATCAGCTGGGCCAAGGTAAGGAAAAGGCGCGTTCCTTCTTGAAGGACAACCCTGACCTTGCCAATGAGATCGAAAAGAAGATCTTCCAGAAGCTCGGCATTGGGGAAGAGGCGGCAAATGGTGAAGAAGCTACCGCCATGGATGTCCCCGGCTCCGATGACCCATTGACGGATGAATCCGTAGATTTGGTCCCGAACGTCGACTTCGATGACGACTAGTCCTGTCCACCAACACTCCCACCGCTTAAAACCCGCGCTATGAATCAACCCGCCCCTGAAAAACTAGAGCAACTCCGCCAGGCCCTTGAAGCCTATGAAAAAGGAGAAGCCGGGGGCGGGCTTTTTGATCGGGAGGCCGAAGAGGCTAAATCAAAGGTTCGGTCCCGCGCATTGGGCTTGCTTGACCAGCGTTCGCGGTCCCGCCAGGAATTGTGCGACCGCTTAGTACAAGCCGAATTCGACCCTGAGGTGGTTGACGAGGTCCTCGATGACTTAGCGCATGCGGGCCTCATTAACGATGCCGCCTTTGCCGCCGAATGGGTGCGGCAGCGGCATAAGCGGCGAGGGAAATCGCGCAGCGTCCTCGACCGCGAGCTCCGGGAAAAGGGCGTAAGTCAAGAAGACAGAGACGAAGCCCTTGCCCAAATTGACGCCGCCGATGAAGCGGCAATGGCCCGAGCCTTGGCGGAAAAGAAGGCGCGCAGCGTGAAATCCGTTCCTGTAGATAGGAAGGAACGGGATAAGGCCCTGCGCAGGATCGTGGGCGTATTGGCGCGCCGCGGGTTCAACGAGGGGATGTCCTTAAACATTGCCATTAGTGCCCTCGAGGAACGGTGCGAGGAGCTGTCGTCTCCTTAAATCCGGCGAATGGGGCTTAGTGCCTTGTTGGCTCCATCCTAGTGACTCGCACACGCGCCCCACCCATCGCTGACCCGCGCCCCGACGCGCCGCACTATGCGCCCGATTCCGCCTGCCCGCCTGCACGGGCGCCGAGTCGCGACGGTTATGAGTTGTTCTGGGTGATGGCTAGACTATGCCGACGTGGAGCAGACAATTCCTGAAACCCGTACCTATGAAGTCCGAACCTTCGGCTGCCAGATGAATGTGCACGATTCCGAGCGCATTTCTGGCCTGCTGGAGGAAGCTGGCTACGCGGCCGCAGACGAGGCCACGGAGCCGGATCTCATCGTCTTTAACACGTGCGCTGTCCGTGAAAATGCCGACAAGCGCCTCTACGGCACGCTGGGTGCATTGAAGAAGACAAAGGAGAACCATCCCGGCATGCAAATCGCCGTGGGCGGTTGCCTTGCACAAAAGGATAAGGACACCGTCCTCGACAATGCACCGTGGGTGGATGCCGTCTTCGGAACCCACAATATGGCAGCATTGCCCACCCTCCTTGAGCGCGCCCGCCATAACGAGGAAGCTCAGGTCGAGATCGTCGATTCGCTAGAGGCGTTCCCCTCCGTATTGCCCGCTAAGCGCGAATCCGCCTACGCGGGTTGGGTATCGGTATCCGTGGGTTGCAATAACACCTGTACCTTCTGCATCGTTCCCTCCCTGCGCGGCAAGGAAGAGGACCGCCGGCCGGGCGATATTCTGGCCGAGGTACAGGCACTGGTGGATCAGGGAGTTTCTGAGGTCACCCTCTTGGGCCAAAACGTCAACGCCTATGGCGTGAATTTCGCCGATCCAGAAATGCCACGCGACCGCTTTGCTTTCTCGAAGCTGCTGCGCGAAGTGGGCAAGATCGATGGCCTCGAGCGCCTGCGGTTTACCTCCCCGCACCCGGCGGAATTTACCTCGGATGTCATCGATGCCATGGCGGAAACCCCGGCGGTGTGCCCGCAGTTGCACATGCCGCTGCAGTCCGGCTCGGATAAGGTCTTGAAGGACATGCGCCGTTCCTACCGCACGAAGAAGTTCCTGCGCATCCTCGATGAGGTCCGTGAGAAGATTCCGAACGCGGCGATTACCACCGATATCATCGTTGGTTTCCCGGGCGAGACCGAAGAGGATTTCCAGGCTACCATGGACTTGGTCCGCCGCGCCCGCTTCGCCTCGGCATTTACCTTCCAGTACTCCGCGCGCCCTGGCACCCCTGCGGCGGAGATGGACAACCAGATCCCTAAGGAAGTCGTCCAGGATCGCTTCGAGCGGCTCGTTGCGTTGCAAGATAGCATCCAGGCGGAAGAGAACCAGAAGCTCGTGGGCACTGAGGTGGAGCTCTTGGTCCAGGCAGAGGGCGGACGCAAGAACGATGAGACCCACCGCATGTCGGGTCGAGCCCGCGATGGGCGCCTCGTGCACTTTAGCCCCATTGATGACAACGGCGCGGACATCTCCGCCGAGATTCGCCCCGGCGACGTCGTGCGCACCAAGGTCACGGGTGCAGGCTCGTTCTTCCTGCTTGCCGATGCCGCAGTAGCTGCCCACACCCGCACCAAGGCCGGCGACATGTCGGCAGCAGGCCAAACCCCCACTACCGCTCCGATTGGGGTGGGCTTGGGACTGCCGGGCATCGGCAAGCCTGCTGGCGCTGCTGCAGCGGATTCTTGCGGCTGCTAACCGGGGAGTAGGCTAGGGTGCCATGAGAGAGCGAAATACCACCAACGCCGCCCAGGAGGCGGCACAGGCGGAACGCCGAGCAGCACAAACCATGGATTTGCGTGGGCAGAAGGTGACGCTGTGGATCGCTGTGGCGGCCTATATTGTCTACCTCATCGTTCCTTATGCCGGCTCCGCCCACGGGTGGCAGGCCTTAAGCTTTGGCACCACCGAGGACGGGGTGAAGATCTCGTTGATGGAGACCGTCTCCGCGTGGCTCGCGCTACTTGGCGTGGGCGTGCTGACGACGGCAACCCTGCTGACCCGCCGCGCCACGCTCGGGCTGATTGCGTGGATGATGGTGACGGTTTCTTTCTTCGTTAACCTGTGGGGCTTTTGGTACCGCGGCTCTACTGCGGATGCCCCGGCCATTGGCATGTGGGTGGGCATGCTGGCGACCTTCTTGGCCTTCTTAGGCTTTAGCCTCGTCGCCCTGCGCCGCAGCCCAGAGCAGCGCGCGGCAGAAGAAAAGGTTCGCGCCTCGGCGGGCCAGCTGGATGAGGTAGGCAAATTCCAGTCCGATATTGCGTCCCCGCAGCCGCAGGAGATGCTTGTCGATGACCGCCGGAAAAAGGCCGCCGAGCGCCACCGCCACCAACACGAAGGCTAAAGGTGGAGCTCCCAGGCAGAAGACTGGGAGATTTCCCGCGCCCCGAGCCGCGCATACAGCGCGTTCATGGCGGCGTCGCCGGCTGCGACGGAACAATAGCAGCGGCGCACCTGTGGCCACGCTTGGTTGACCTCGTGCAGGGCGGTGAGTTTTGCCAATTGCGCCAGTCCTTGCCGGCGGTGGTCGCGGTCGGTGACGGTGAGGGCCCATTCGCAGACCTCCGGATCTGCGGCCTCGTGCCGCGCCAGCTCCGTGAGCGCTACGACGTCCCCAGCATCATCGACGAGTGCTACGAGCAGCGTATGCCCGCGCCGCGAGCGCAGGCGTTGGTGAGCCTCCTCCAACCGCTGCCGGGACCACACGATGGGCTCGGTGGATAAAGTGCCGGTATCGGCATCCGCGGAGGCAACCGTTAAAAGGCGCATGACATCGTCGATATGTTCTTCCGGAATGGCATAGTCCTGCCAGACCGCGGCCGAAAGCCCGGGCGGAAAGAGAGCGGCAGCTGGGTGCTCGGGAATATCGATGGCTAATTGCCGCTCGCTATGGCGCTGCGTAAAGCCCAGGGATTGGTAGACCTCCGCCATTGCGTCATATTCCGGCGCTGTCTCCGGCGGGTGCAGCAAGCCCACGTGCGCGACGCTGCGGCCAAGCTGCTGGGTGATTTTTAAGGCGGTATCTCCCATCCAGGTAGCCACCTTTTGCCCCTCGGCATCAAGGGGTTCACCTGGCAGCGGCAGATCGCACAGGACGCACTCGATTTCCGCGGCATTGCGCTCTTCTAAAAGTGGCAGGCTGATGTGGA
Source organism: Corynebacterium tuingiense (assembly GCF_046718165.1). Lineage (NCBI taxonomy): Bacteria > Bacillati > Actinomycetota > Actinomycetes > Mycobacteriales > Corynebacteriaceae > Corynebacterium > Corynebacterium tuingiense. The sequence continues at coordinate 1,477,029 of NZ_CP177101.1, read as the reverse complement.
TAAATCCCACGTAGTCCAGCTCGGGGCTCGGTGCGGTGGCGGGGATCTGGGGCAGACCGAGCTCGGAGACGGGCCCGAGCGTCGCCGGGCCATCGACCACCGCGAAAAGGTAGGTCTGCGATTCGCCCGAACCCTGCAGGCGGTGCACCACGCGGCTAGGTGAGGTCGAGGCCGCCGCATCGCCGCTTGCTTCCTGCGCCGCCAGGTTTGCCCAGAAAACAAAGGATCGGATGCAATCCGCCGGTTCAGCCTCGGCTACCTGGGTCGGGCGCGCAATCTGAACGAGGTGCACTATTTATCGTTGACGGCATTGGCAGCGGCATCGGCAAATTCCTGCCATTGCTCCGCCTGCGCGCGCAGCTCCGCGGCCTTCTTCTCCTTGCCCTTAGCCTCCGCGGCCGCGGACTGGGCCTTGAAGTCTTCCACCTTGGCCTGGAATTGGGCCACGCGAGCCTGCGCTTCAGGGTCGGTGCGCCGCCATTCGGATTCTTCTGCTTGGGTGACGCGCTTTTCTAGCTGCTCAATCTTGGATTCGTACTCGCGCACCTGGTTGCGGGGCACGAAGCCGATTTCCTCCCACTTTTCCTGCAGCTCGCGCAGCTTAGCCTTGGCCTTGTCCATGCTTTGCGACGGATCGATCAGGCTATCGTATTCCGCAAGCAGCGCATCCTTCGCCTTGGCGTTTTCGGCGAACTCGCGGTCCCGCTCGTCGTTGACCGCATTGCGGGCATCAAAGAAGCGGTCCTGTGCGGCGCGGAACTTCGCCCACAGCTGGTCATCGACCTCGCGCGGGGCGCGGCCGGCAGCCTTCCACTCCGCCATCAGATCGCGGTAAGCGCGTGCGGTGGGGCCCCAATCGGTGGAGTCCTGGATGGCTTCAGCGCGCTCGACGAGCTCTTCCTTCTTCTTTCGCGCCGCCGCGCGGGCGCGGTCGAGATCCGCAAAGTGCGACCCGCGGCGCCTATTAAAGGAATCGCGGGCGCGCGAATAGCGCTTCCACAGGCCGTCATCGGTCTTCTTATCGATGCCCTTAATCTGCTTCCACTCTTCCAAAATGGCGCGGATGCGGTCGCCGGCGGCCTTCCATTCCGTGGAATTTTCGGCGATCTCTTCGGCCTCGGCGGCGAGCTTTTCCTTCGCCGCAATCGCGTCCTGACGGCGCTTTTCCCGCTCCGCCTGTGCCTGTTCACCGGCCACGACCGAGTGATCAATAACCGCCGCGAGGCGGCGATCCAGCGCCGCGATATCGCCAATGACCGCAGCGGTAGGCAGGGTCTCGCGGAGTTCGGCGGCGGTCTGCTTGATTCCTGTGGCCTCGCTGGGATTGGCGCGCAGGCGAGCCTCCAGGAGCTCGATCTCGGTGGCTAGGTCATCATACCGGGCGCCGAAGTGCTCGAGGCCCTCCTGCGCAGAGCCTGCCTGCCATTCTCCAATCTTGCGCTCGCCCTCGGGGGCGGACACGAAGACGGACCCATCGGCATCGACGCGCCCCCACTTGGCCGGATCGTTTTTGCTCGGTGATTGCACGGGCACGGGCTTGGCTGTGGGGCGGGGGCCCTTCTTGGGCATGGAACCTGGGGTAGGGGTGGGAGACATGGAAAGCCCTCCTAGACATATATCGCCGCGCGTCACGGCTGCCGGATGAAATCACTGGTTACATTACCGCGAAAAATCGCCGTGTGCCTAGAATCTATTTAATTACCTCCTCTTGGGTAGATAGTATAGAGGAATAATGTTCAATCTCATGGTTATGCCCGCCTCGCCGGCGCTGGCAGTCGAGCTAGCCCCCAACGACGCCGCCTCGCGGGCACTGCTCGCGGCGGCGCGCACGCTCGCGGTCGAAGCCGCTGCCGCCGGCATTAGCGAGGCAGAAATTATTGGATCCCGCTCCCTACGGTGGCATACCCGCCATACCGGAAGCCTGCGCGCCTGGGGAGCCGACCAAGTGCACGTGGGCGCCGGAAACTACCTGCCAGAGATCATGGCCCACTACGTCTTATCCACGGTCCCACAGATAACGGTTCGCGATAGCCGCGATTACCTGGGTACACCAGCCCCAAAGGTCCTTACCATCGTGGTCGCAGACGGCAGCGCGGGCCTTACCGAGAGGGCACCGCTGGCCCTTATCCCCGGCGCGCAGGAGGCGCACCGGTGGTGCGAGGAGGTGTTGATGGGGGCATCGGCAAGCAGCGATGCCGAGTGGCTTAAGCAACGCGGCGTGGAAGAGCCGGAGCTCTGGTTGGAGCTTTCCGGTTGCGCACCTAAGCGCGCGCAGGTGCGGGCGACAGATGCCACCCTCGGGGTCGGACGCTACGTAGCTGGCTGGGAGGTAACATGCGCCCCATCGCAGTAGTTGGCCCCACCGCCTCAGGCAAATCCGCCCTCGGGCTGGCCCTAGCCCATGAACTGGATGGGGAAGTGGTCAATGTCGATTCCATGCAGCTATACCGCGGCATGGATATCGGCACCGCGAAGCTTTCCCCCGCAGAGCGCGAAGGAATTCCGCACCACCAGCTCGATGTCTGGGACGTGACGGAGACCGCTTCCGTGGCGCGCTATCAGCAGGCGGCCTTGCGCGATATCGAGGACATCATGTCCCGCGGTAAGACGCCCATCCTCGTCGGTGGATCCATGCTCTATGCCCAGGCGTTGGTGGATGATTGGCAATTCCCGCCCACCGATCCGCAGGTGCGGGCCAAATACGAGGCCCGCCGCGCCGATATCGGAACCGACGCCCTCCACGCCGAGTTGGCGCGCGTCGACCCAGCCGCAGCCGCAATCATTGAGGACAAAGACCCCCGCCGCACCGTCAGAGCACTCGAGGTCATCGAGCTGACCGGCAAGCCCTTCAAGGCCAGCCAGCCGCCGAAAAATGGCCCGCCCCGGTGGGGAACCAAGCTGCTGGGGCTGCGCACCGATAGCGAGTGGTTAAACCCGCGCATCGAAAAGCGCACGCGCCTCATGTTTGAGCAAGGCCTCGTCGAGGAAGTCGAGCGCCTGCAGGACAAGGGGCTTGTGGCCGATTCCACCGCCGGCCGCGCCATTGGCTATGCACAGGTGCTACAAGCCCAGCGCGGCGAGCTGACGTGGGAGGATGCGGTAGAGCGCACTATTACTGGCACCCGCCGGTACGTGCGCCGCCAGCGTTCCTGGTTCAACCGCGATAAGCGCATTACCTGGCTCGATGCCGCGGGCGATACTACCGCCGAGGCTTTGTATGTGCTGCGGCGCTAGGGTAGAGGGTATGAAATTTGCCAAAGGCCATGGAACTGAAAATGACTTCGTCATCGTAGAAGACTTCGACGCCAAAACGCCGCTCTCACCGGATCGCGTGGCGGCGCTGTGTGACCGCCGGGCAGGAATCGGCGGCGATGGCCTGCTGCGGGTGGTTCGCGCCGGCGCCCTCGTGGACGCGGGCGAGCTGGCGGCCTTGCCGGACGGGGTGGATGCTGCCGATTGGTTCATGGATTACCGCAACGCCGATGGCTCCGTGGCGGAAATGTGCGGCAACGGCACCCGCGTCTTTGCCCATTGGTTGCGCTCGCACGACTTGGTTGGCGAGGACGCATTCACCATCGGCACCCGGGCGGGCGCCAAGCAGGTAACGGTGCATTCCTGCGATGCCACTGCCGCTAGCGTCACTGTGGAGATGGGGCCCGCGCGCGTGACCGGGGTGTCCACGGCCTCCGTAGGCGGTGAGTCCTACGCCGGCCTCGGGGTGGATATGGGCAACCCGCACCTTGCGGCCGTCATTCCAGGCCTGGAACCGGAAGCTTTGGCTACCAAGGAACTCACGGCGCCGGTCTACGATGAGTCCTTCTTCCCGGGTGGCGTGAACTTTGAGCTGGTTACCCCGCTGCGGGAGGGACACGTGCATATGCGCGTCTTCGAGCGCGGGGTTGGGGAGACGCAGTCTTGTGGCACGGGCACGGTTGCGGCAGCTACCGCCGCGCTTGCCGATGCCGCCCAAGCCCTCGGCACCGTCCATGTCCACGTTCCTGGCGGCGAGGTCACCGTCGAGGTTTATGACAACGGCACGCGGTTGACGGGCCCGTCCGCCATCGTGGCTACGGGCGAAACGAGCTTGTAGAGGCGTTAGTTTCCGTCGTCGATCTGTCGCGTGCGGTAATCCGGGCCGAGCTGGAAGGCCGCGCGGCGGGCCGCCAGCCAGGATTCTTTCAGCTCGCGGGCACGTTCATCGGTGACGCGGAGGAGGGCTTCTAAGTCCTGCGTGCGCATGCCGTGGGCGTGGATTCTGACATTGAGGCGGCGGAGGAAGCGGCGCGCCCCGGCTAATTCGTAGTGGAACGCATCGATGGCGGGGTGGGAGCAGTCGAGGTCGAGCAGTGCCGGCCGATACAGCGTGCGATCCGCCAGTGGCTCCGCCTCTGTAGAGGTTTCGAATTCCTCGAATTCGGCGATGACGTCCTGGATATCGTCCGCCGAGAGGGAAATAGAACTGCGCAAGGCCCTTCGTTCCGCGGTATCGGGGCGCGTGCGCAGCATAAACCACCCTGCGCCCACCAGCATGGCGGCGATGATGAGGCCGGGCAGTTTTAACGTGGCAACAATCGCGATCGCGCAAAGGACCAAGAGGATAAAGACAAGTGTCCTCCGGTTTTGCGGATCGTTATGGAATGCCATGGCCTAAAAATTTAGTGCCCACCGCAGCCGCAACCGCCGGATCCGCATCCGCCATCACCGCAGCCGCCGGACGGCATGTCAATAGCGGCGGTGAGCAGGGCCGTACCGGAAATCACGGTATCCTTGGCCGGCAATTCGCCACGGTCCGCTGGCAGGCAGAGATCGAAGGGGAATAGCCCGTCCATGACGAGGTGCGCGAACTTTTCGCCGGTGAGTTCATTGGTGCGCCATTCGGCTTCCATCACCCGGGCGGCAAAGGTGGCCGCAGGAGTGGGGGCCTGTGCGCCCGAGCCCGAAGCGATGACGCGGGCGCCTTCGGATTCAAAAAGGGCGGGGTACTCGCCGGTTTCGGCTTCGAATGCGGCCGGGGACTCGTAGGTGGTGATATCAAGACCCATGGCGGTCAGCGATACCTGCTGCCATTCCTGCCGCGGTTCTTCTGCCAACAACGGTCCCTGCGCGAGGTTCGCCGTGACCTGCGCCAGCGGCGTGCCGAACGGATCGATGATATCCATGATCGCCAGCACGTCATTAAACATCTCCACGTGGGCAAAACCCTGCGTAACCGCATCGAAACCGATAAAGGTGGCGTAGGGCTCAACCGCCAAGATATTAAGTTGGGCACCCGAAGGATCGCCGTATTGGATGAGCTGGCCGCCGCGCACCTCACCGGTTACAGCAAGGCGGTCCGTGGCGATGGCTGCCTCGACCGCGTCCTGCCAGCGTTCGAAATCCAGGCCGATGGCCTGCATTTCGGTATTCTTTTTCTGGGTAGTAGTCGTTGGCTTAGCCTGCGTCGTTTCCATAGGCACCATTGTATCGCTTTGTCCAGTAAGCCCGGAAACCGCAATTCCCGTTTTGCCGCCTAACGTGCCAAAATAGATTGCAATATGAACAAATTTTCCCCGCAGAATTCTGATAGCTCCGCGAGCAAGGACGAACTTCTCGCCCAGGCCTTCCGCGACCACGCGGATACCCCACAGGAAACCACGCCGACCAGCGGCGATCTAGATTTGGCCGAGCGCAACGCCTTCCGCCGCGTTACCCGCGAAACCTCCATCCGCGCCGAGGACACCACCGATGGCTACGAGGTGGAATACCGAAAACTGCGCCTCGAGCGCGTCATCCTCGTGGGTGTGTGGACCGAAGGCACCGTAGCGGAGGTCGAGGCCACGATGGACGAGCTGGCCGCCCTAACCGAGACCGCCGGCGCCGACGTCGTCGAAATGATCTACCAAAAGCGCGATAAACCCGACCCGGGCACCTTCATCGGTTCGGGCAAGGTCAAAGAGCTCCACGATATTGTCGAGGCGACCGGGGCCGATACCGTCGTGTGCGATGGTGAGCTGAATCCCGGCCAGCTCACGGCGCTCGAGCGCGCGCTAAATACCAAGGTCATCGACCGCACCATGCTCATCTTGGACATCTTTGCCCAGCACGCAAAGTCCAAGGAGGGCAAGGCGCAGGTCTCGCTAGCACAGCTGGAATACCTCTATACCCACACCCGCGGTTGGGGCGGCAACCTTTCGCGCCAGGCCGGCGGCCGCGCCGGTTCCAATGGCGGCGTCGGCCTGCGCGGGCCCGGTGAAACCAAGATCGAGACCGACCGCCGGCGCATCCGCACCGAAATGGCGCGCCTGCGCAAGGAACTGCGCGGGATGAAAACCGCCCGCGAGGTCAAGCGCTCCAGGCGCCAGTCCTCCACGATCGCCCAGATCGCCATCGCCGGCTACACCAACGCCGGCAAATCCTCGCTCATTAACGCCATGACGAACGCGGGCGTGCTTGTGGAAGACGCACTTTTTGCCACCCTGGATCCCACCACGCGGCGCGCCTCGCTTGCCGATGGCCGCCAGGTCGTCTTCACCGATACCGTCGGCTTCGTCCGCCACCTGCCCACCCAGCTGGTGGAGGCCTTCAAATCCACCCTGGAAGAAGTGCTCGCCGCCGATATCATGCTGCATGTCGTGGACGGATCGGACCCGTTCCCGCTCAAGCAAATCGAGGCGGTCAATAAGGTCATCTACGATATCGTCAGCGAGACTGGTGAGCAGGCCCCGCCGGAAATCATCGTGATCAATAAGATCGACCAGGCCGACCCGCTCGTGCTCGCGGAGCTGCGCCACGTCCTGGATCATGAGGACGTCGTCTATGTTTCGGCGCGCACGGGGGAGGGCATCGACGAGCTGAGCGCGCGCGTGGAGCTCTTTCTCAACTCCCGCGATAGCCACGTTAAGCTGCAGGTTCCCTTCACCCGGGGCGATGTCGTCTCCCGCGTGCACGCCGAGGGCACCGTGCGCAGCGAGGAATATACCGAAAATGGCACGCTTGTCGATGTCCGCCTGCCCGCCACCACCGCCCGCGAGCTCGCCGAATTCATCGTGGATGACGATTCTTAAAATTCGTGTTCCATAGCCCATAATGGTGGTTCGTGAGCATACTAGGTTGGACTGTCCATGGCGACGGTAAGAAGATTGCACCAGGCGCCGTGGTCGCGCCCGAGGAACGACTAAGTTGGGGCCGAACCATTGGCATCGGCATGCAGCATGTGGTGGCGATGTTTGGTGCCACGCTGCTGGTGCCCACCCTGACCGGATTTCCGGTCAATACCACGCTGCTATTTTCCGGCATCGGCACCATCCTATTCCTGCTGATTACGCGCAATCGCCTGCCGTCCTACCTTGGGTCGTCGTTTGCTTTCATCGCCCCGCTGACCGCCTCGCAGCAATACGGGATTGCGGCGCAGGCCGGATCCATTTTGGTGACCGGTTTGGTGCTGGTGGCGGTCGGAATCGTGGTCAAGGCTGCCGGCAAGCGGGTACTCGATGCGGTGATGCCGCCGGCGGTTACCGGCGCCATCGTCGCGCTCATCGGGCTCAACTTGGCGCCGAATGCGGCCGAAAACTTCGCCAGCCAGCCCTTGGTAGCAGGCATTACGCTGCTGGTTATCCTCCTGGCCACCGTGGCCGGGCGCGGCATGGTCTCGCGCCTGTCCATCCTTATCGGCGTGGTCGTCGGTTGGGTTTTCGCCGCCCTGACCGGCAACTTGGGCGAGGGCGCCAAGGATGCCATAGATGCAGCCCCGTGGGTAGGCCTGCCCGAATTCCACGTCCCAGAGTTCCATCTTTCGGCCATCGCCGTGGCCCTGCCGGTGCTCGTGGTGCTGATTGCGGAAAACGTCGGGCACGTCAAGGCCGTCTCCGAGATGACCAATCGCGACTTAGACGATCTTGCCGGCGATGCGCTGATTGCCGATGGCCTCGCCTCCTCCCTCGCCGGCGGCTTCGGCGGCTCCGGTACTACCACCTATGCCGAAAATATCGGCGTTATGGCCGCCACGCGCGTCTATTCCACCGCCGCGTATTGGGTCGCCGCCTTCACCGCCATCCTGCTGGCCTTCGTCCCGAAGTTCGGTGCGCTGATTTTCTCCATCCCCACCGGCGTGCTCGGCGGGGCCACCCTCGTGCTTTACGGTCTTATCGGCATGTTGGGCGTGCGCATTTGGATGGATAATGAGGTCAACTTCAACAACCCGGTGAACCTGACGGCGGCCGCGGTGGCCTTGATCGCGGGCATCGGCAACCTGACCCTGACCGTGGGCGGGGTGAGCCTGGAGGGCATCGCCTGGGGCTCTGTCGGCATCATCATTGCCTATCCGATCATGCGGCGGCTGTACGAAACCGTGGGCGAAGGCCACGACGCGAAATACTAAAATCTGTGGATAACTTTGTTGACCCCGCCGCGAAATAGCGCCGTGGCGGTAAGGTTCGCAGCGTAATCCACAGGCCTTCGTGCGTGCGGTCGCCGTTGCGCCGGATTGTGCGTTGTACTAGGCGGCATGAACGCACTCGACCGTTATTTAACCGCGCTGGGCCAAGGTATGGATATCATCGCCGCCGCCCGGGGCTTAAGCGAGCGCGACTTGGTGCAGCGCGGCGCCAGCGACATCGCCGCGCGCGAGGTGGTGCATCTTTGCGATGTCTATTTTGGCCGCTGTGCCTTGGTCAAGTCCGGTGGAGTGGTGTATCTGTCCTTTCTGAATCGGTGGATCGGGGGACAGTGTCAGGGGCGGTGTTGGGGTCCGTCTCGGGGTTGATGTTGGTTCATTAGGAGGCTGCCTTGATGGTGTCTGCGTCGTTGGCGTGGATGGTATTGGTAGCTCGTCGGGTGTGTTCCAAGCTTGCTAGTGACATATAACGTTTCTGCTGAATCCAATCGTCATGCTGTTCAGCTAGTACGGCGCCGACGAGGCGGATGACTGCTGCGCGGTTGGGAAATATTCCTACAACGTCGGTACGCCGCCTGATTTCACGGTTCAAACGCTCGGGCCCGACCCCCGGAAAGTGGACACATCGAGGGCTAGCTATGCTGCTTTGGTCAGTATAGCCGAAGTCTCGGCTTCAAAGACATCAGGAGCTACGAGATTGCACCAGGAGTGCCGCCGGCGCGTGTTATAGCGCATGCACCACCGGAAGACTTCCTGGCGGCAGCTGATTGGACTTTCAAAGAGTTTCCTATCACGCAGCACTTCCCGCTTTAAGGTGGCGTTAAAGGATTCTGCCAGGGCATTATCGGCACTCGTTCCAACCGCGCCCATGGACTGGCGCACACCTAACGACGAGCAGTAGTTCCTAAAGGCTTGTGAGGTGTACACGCTGCCGTGATCGGAATGGAAAATAGTCCCGTCAAGACTGCCACGCACACCATGTGCGTGGGCTAGAGCATCGATAACTAGTGAGACCCGCATGTGGTCTGCGAGTGCATAACCTGCAAGTTTGCGTGAATACGTGTCAATGACTGTGGCAAGGTACATGTTTTTGCCTCCCCTACACGGCAGGTAAGTAATGTCACCGACATACACACGATTTGGCTCGTCAGCTGTGAACTTGCGGCCTACTAGATCTGGCATGACACGGTGACCAGGCTTACGCCTGGTAGTAATGCATCGACGCCGTTTAGTAAAGCCTTTTAGCCCCATGGATTTCATGATGCGTGCAACTTTCTTGTGATTGATCGGGGTATACGTCGTGTCCTCCTTAAGGCTTGCAGCGATGCGTTTAGCCCCATAAAGACCATGCTCATCATCAAAGATGGCTGTGATCCTTGCACCAATAACGGCATCAGAATACATCTTTAACCTGCGTTTTTCGCGGGTTTTGACCCATTTGTAGAACGAGGAGCGATTGAGCTTTAACACGTGGCACATCCGCTTGACCGAGTACTCGGTTCGGTGGTCATCGACAAACTGGAAGCGGATCACCAGTGAGTCTCTTCGGCAAAATATTTCGCGGCCTTACGCAGAATATCGCGTTCTTCGCGCAGCTTAGAGACTTCTTTTTCCAGCTGACGGATTCGCGCAGAATCATTCGCCGCTTGGGCTTGATCGTGCACGGCCTTCGTGCGGGCACGTTTGCCAGTGCCGTACTTTTTGACCCAAGAATGTAGCGAGGCACGGTTGATACCGAGCTCAGCTGATGCTGAGTTCAGCGAGAGATCCTCGTTGTTCTCATAGAGGGCTACGGCATCGCGTTTGAACTGTTCGGAGTACCTGGACATGGTGGTAGATTACCTTTCTTCCCAGCTCGACTGGGCTGGATATCAGGTGTCCACCGAATGGGGGTCAGGTCCCTCTGTTGGATTATTGGACCATACCTTCGTCCATACAGCTTTGGGCGTGGCTGTAAACGCGAGTATCTCATCTAATGATTCTTCCAGGTAGTCGGCTGCGTCGGGAAAACGCTCGGTGCAGAAATCTACGACCTGGCGGGCTTGGTCCCAGGTAGCTTGCGCGTCGGTTTGCTGGAAGATGGAGTGAAACATTCCCGATAGTGTTGTCCACTGGCGTTTTGACACTTTTGAGGACAGGTTCTTAGCAAAATGTGTCCGGCAGCGTTGCCAGCTGGCTGTAGGTAGTACTTGACCAACAGCAGCTTGGATTCCTAGGTGCGCATCGCTGGTGACGAGATAGACTTCGCCAAGACCACGGGCTTTGAGGTCTTGGAAGAATCCGGTCCATGATTCCACGGATTCTGATGTTGCGACCTGCATGCCTAGTAGTTCACGGTAGCCGTCTTTGTTAACGCCGGTAGCGATAAGCACACTGGTTTTAACGACACGCCCGCCTTCGCGGACTTTCATTGTCAATGCGTCACAGGACAGGTAGTAATACGGCCCTGAATCCAGTGGGCGGGTTCTAAAGTCAGCGACCATCTCGTCGAGTTCTTTGGCCATGTCAGACACTTGTGATTTCGACAGATTGTTAATGCCCAGCGTGGCCACCAAATCATTCATGCGTCTAGTGGAGACCCCTTTGAGATAACACGTGGCTATCACGGTAGTCAGGGCTCTTTCGGTGCGGGTGCGCCTTTCTAAGAGCCAGTCGGGAAAGAATGCGCCGTGACGTAGCTTCGGGATAGCAACGTCAATGCTTCCTACCCTGGTGTCTAAGGGACGGTGGCGGTAGCCATTGCGGGTATTAGTCCGTTGTGGAGATACCGTGGCGTAATCAGCGCCGCAGACAGTGTCAGCCTGGGCCGAAAGTATCTGGTTAATGAAGTCTGTCAGCATCTGGCGCATCAAGTCTGGGGAGGCTTGGGTGAGCAATTCTTCCAGATACGCAGTGGGATCGATATGATGGGGGTTAGCGGCCATCGCGGTTACATTCCTTTCGAGGATAAGTAGAAGTTGATTCGAAAGGTACCCGTGATGGTCGCCTTATTGTGCACCGGCACGAGGCTTACCACGGGTTACAGATACACCACACTAGTGGACTCAACCTGTGCCTTTAGCGCCAAGCAACGCACGGCGCGCTCGACGACGCACCCGCTCGACGTGCTCAGCCTCATCGAAAAGTTCGCGCTGCGCGCTCGCACCCAACGCGATGCTTGGGCCGTACGCTCCGAGTTATGTGAGTTCCGCGGAAGCGCCACTGCCTTGCGTAAGCGGGCGCGCGACCTCTTGCGGGAGCTACAGCCGCCCCGCACTCCCAAGAAAGGCGTGCGGATCACCGGCCGGCCGCGCGGACCGTGGTCGTTGACCATCACCGGGGAATCCGCCGACGTCGCCGATATGCACTCTGCCCTCGATAACGAGCGCCCATTGGAATCGGTCAAGTCCATCTTCTTCGGCGGGAAGTCCGGAGCGCGCACTACCGCTACCACCCAGGTGATCATCACCTTGGACGAGCTCGACCGCATCGTCGATGGCGATGGCGAGGAAATAACCTTGCAGCTCACCAATGGCTCGCGAATCAGGGGCGCTGACTTCGTCACCCGGGTCCTAAGCTCCCACGGGTACATCACGCTGGTACACCCTGTAGAGGCCAAGGGCCAAGGTTGTTGATGGTGATCCGGTAGAGGTCTCGGGGGTCTTGCGCACGGCCCGGGCAGCCCAGGCTTCCATGATCTGCTGGACGGTGCGCTTGCGGGCTGGGGTCGATCCACTCCTCGCGGTGAAGCGCGCGCACTTGCTCCTGGAGCCAGGCTTTGGCCTGCTTCTCGGTGTCGAAGGTCTTGGAGTGCTCCCGGTCGATGTTGTTCCGGTAGCGGGCTACCCAGCGGGTGCGGCCTTTGGTGTAGGTGCTGTCGGCCTTCTTGCGGGGTTTGGTGACGCGGCGTTGGATAGCCGTGCTATGCTCCTTGGAGGTGTTTGATCCTCGTGGTGGGGGACAGGCCCGTTGTTTCCCCGGTGGTGCGCAGGCCATCGGGGATTTTCTCATTGGGATCCAAGCATAGCACGGAGGGCCACGGGTGATGTTCCCGTGTCCCACTGTGCTGGGTTTATTCTTTTGGTATGGGAGCGAAGGTTCCGTCTAGCACTATTTTTGCTGGACTCATTTTCGCTTCAACTGCTATGGATACGGCTTCGTCAAGATGTACAGCCATGAGAGAGATTGGATGGTTGTCATCCCTAGCGCATCTCTCAAAGTAGTCTATCCACTCTGAATCGATTAGTGCTATCGGAATGGAACTGACTACGTTCTTGGCGTGACCTCGGACTATATTGACCCTTAACCCATCGTCATCTTCCATAAGATGGAGCCGCTTGTGGTTAGCAAAGTATGCCACGAGTTGCTCCTTGATGGAGTTGGCCTGGGGTGACATCAGTTGCACCCGTCATCCGTCGGAAAAGTGGTGAGCACTTCATGCTTGTCGGTCAGGATCGTCCTTGTTCGCTTTGTCTTGACGACTTCTCCAGAGTCCTTGTTGACGAGATAGATCTCTGAGCTGACACACCATTTGCCACCATCTTGCGGGGCAGTTTGATCGGGATTAGTGATGTTCTTGGTGAGCGCCATGTCTGCGATGTCGCGCCAGTTACATCCCTCGATGTCGGCGAGTGTTTGCCACTGCGGGCCGTGGCGGTTGACAATGTGGCGGAATCCGACGTTCTCAGTTCCGCATTTCAGGGTGATGTCGCCAGCGCCAAGCTGGTTTTCTGGCGGCCCGTAGGGGCCACCGTGCCATGTGCGGATCACCTTGCCAATGTCTTTTGCTCCGTCTTGTGGGCAAGCGCCCCAAACCGCAGGATCTGGCATGTCAACAGCCTGCGCGGGGATCGTAGTGAGTGGGCCGAATACCGCTGCGCTAAGGCTGACCGCAAGTAGTCTTTTGATTCTAATGTCCCCTCCTTAACTAGTGTGACTGGGATATCAATCATGGTAGGGTAGCGCCGCAGGTTTCACAACCGAGAAGAAGAGATTCCCCTCACGTCAGATATGTACGAAAGCGCCCCTGGCTTGCATGAGGTCAGGGGCAGGTAAGGAGTTTTGCAGGGGGCTACAGGGCGGCGTCGAACTTCGCTGCGCACTGTTTCGTCCATCCGGTGGTGCCGTCGGTGAATACCGTGGTGCCACGCTGGTAAAGGGTGTGGTCGGTGAGGCAGTGGGAGGTGGTCTGCCCGGTGTCCTGTACGGGCGGGGCAGGCGGTGCCGTGGCGTCATCGACCGGCTGGGCGGGTTGCGCGGGTAGCTTTGAGGTGTTGTCATCACCTTGAGCAGGGGCCGGAGCCCCCGGAAGATCCAGTACCCAAGCCTTCGTCGCACCTCGGGGTGAGATGGTGAGATTTTCCGCGTTCGCAGGTACCGCGTAGACGTTCTGCGTGCGCTGTTTTCACCCACGCGGGTGAGGCTATCCCCTGTGGGGGACAAAGATTCGCAATCGAATGCGATGCCCAGCGGCTCCGAATATCCGTCCTTCGTGAGCACTTTCGCGTCGCCGGTGGTGAAGGAGAAGTTATCCGACCAGGAGTACTCATTGACGGCGATCTCCGCGTCAAAGGTGAGATAGGTCTGCTCCTCGGTGGGGCGTCTACGTAGCTGGCGACTCGGGGACACTGGTCATGTAGAGCCACGTTGCTGATAGTGACGTCAATGTCGCAGGTCCGATCACCATCGCAGGTGATGGTGAAAGGCTCTCCTTCATTGATGGTGTCCAGTGTGGGGTCCGAGGACGCAGCCACCTCGGTGGAAGGAGCGGCTTCCGCAGTCGTGGTGATGTCCTCCTTGGCCTCATTAGCGCTGCTGCACGCGGACAGGAGCAGGGCAGCGGGGATCAAGACGCCCAGGGGCCGGATAGTGGTGCACTGCATGATGGGTTCCTTTCTAGGTGGGGCTACTCGCAGGCCACGCCGTCGCCGTCTTTGTCGAGATCGCGGCTGTTACCGGAGCTGTCTGTGTAGAGCGGAGCAGCACCGGCAGCACGCACGGCTGCGCAGTTCTTGTAGTAGGTGGATGCTGCAGGGGCGGGGCGACAGGAGCTTCATAGGCGGGAGCAGGATCCGCCACAGGGGCCGGAGCGTTAGCCTCCTCCACGTCCCCCGCAGCTGTGTCGTTGCTCTCCTCGACAGCGGTTTCCACCGGCTCCTCAACCTGCTCTGGCTCCTCCTCCTGGGTGACCACCTCGGTCAGGGTGACCTCTGCGGTCACAGCCCCCTCTGAGGTCACCTCCACAACGCAGGTCTGCATCGCCGTAGGAGTCTCCACCACAGGCTCCTTCTCGGGTACGTCGCTCTCTGTCGCCGGGACAATCGCAGACCCCACAACCAGCCCCACGATGGACCCGATGGCAATGACAGGCCACCGCCGGTTGACCTTCTCAGCGGCGGGCGGCTTACCAAGCAGGTACGATCCGCTTCGGACAAGAACGTGTAATTCTCAACCCCCTTCGCGGCTTCCGCAGAGCGTCCCTGTCGTGCTTCTCACAGTACATCCACCAGCCGCCAGGCAAGATGATCGCGACCCCCATGATGACCGCACCGATGAAGGTTCCAACACCGCCCTTCCCGATGCTGAGGAGACCTCCGAGCACCAACAGCACCCCGAGGATGATGGAGGCCCAGGCCAGGACGGTTTTCCAGGTTGGCGGTTTATGCTGCTCAGCCATAATTCAACTCCCAGTATCTCGTGTCACAGGGGGTACGAAAGTATCCTAAGCCGCCCAGCTCGCAAGGCAGAACACAACGCGGGTAGCGGGGGGGACACCCCCAGGATCCCGCAAAAATCCCGCAAGCCACGCCGGAACCCCTGGAATGGCCGGAATAACCTGAATGCTCGGACGGTTCTGACCTGCGGAACTGTGAAACCACTGGTAGTGGAATCGGGTTGCAACGTTTGCAGAGAATATCGGCGTTATGGCCGCCACGCGCGTCTATTCCACCGCCGCGTATTGGGTCGCCGCCTTCACCGCCATCCTGCTGGCCTTCGTCCCGAAGTTCGGTGCGCTGATTTTCTCCATCCCCACCGGCGTGCTCGGCGGGGCCACCCTCGTGCTTTACGGTCTTATCGGCATGTTGGGCGTGCGCATTTGGATGGATAATGAGGTCAACTTCAACAACCCGGTGAACCTGACGGCGGCCGCGGTGGCCTTGATCGCGGGCATCGGCAACCTGACCCTGACCGTGGGCGGGGTGAGCCTGGAGGGCATCGCCTGGGGCTCTGTCGGCATCATCATTGCCTATCCGATCATGCGGCGGCTGTACGAAACCGTGGGCGAAGGCCACGACGCGAAATACTAAAATCTGTGGATAACTTTGTTGACCCCGCCGCGAAATAGCGCCGTGGCGGTAAGGTTCGCAGCGTAATCCACAGGCCTTCGTGCGTGCGGTCGCCGTTGCGCCGGATTGTGCGTTGTACTAGGCGGCATGAACGCACTCGACCGTTATTTAACCGCGCTGGGCCAAGGTATGGATATCATCGCCGCCGCCCGGGGCTTAAGCGAGCGCGACTTGGTGCAGCGCGGCGCCAGCGACATCGCCGCGCGCGAGGTGGTGCATCTTTGCGATGTCTATTTTGGCCGCTGTGCCTTTAGCGCCAAGCAACGCACGGCGCGCTCGACGACGCACCCGCTCGACGTGCTCAGCCTCATCGAAAAGTTCGCGCTGCGCGCTCGCACCCAACGCGATGCTTGGGCCGTACGCTCCGAGTTATGTGAGTTCCGCGGAAGCGCCACTGCCTTGCGTAAGCGGGCGCGCGACCTCTTGCGGGAGCTACAGCCGCCCCGCACTCCCAAGAAAGGCGTGCGGATCACCGGCCGGCCGCGCGGACCGTGGTCGTTGACCATTACCGGGGAATCCGCCGACGTCGCCGATATGCACGCCGCCCTTGATAACCAGAGCCCACTGGAGTCGGTTAAATCCATCTTCTTCGGCGGAAAATCTGGGGCGCGCACCACCGCGAGCACGCAGGTGGTCATCACTTTGGACGAGCTCGACCGCATCGTCGATGGCGATGGCGAGGAAATAACCCTGCAGCTCACCAACGGCTCGCGAATCAGCGGCGCAGACCTCGTGAGCCGAGTCTTAAGCGATCACGGGTACATCACGCTAGTACATCCCGTTGAAGGGCCGGTTAATTTGTACCGTACTTCCCGGTTCGCCAACGCGAAGCAGCGATTGATGGCTGCCGCCGTAAACCCAGTGTGCCCCTGGGAAAAGTGCAATTATCCTGCGGATGAGTGCCAAATCCACCACCTAGAAAGCTGGCGGCACGGTGGCAATACCAATGCCGCAAATCTCGCCACGTGTTGCCCGTACCATAACGGCGTCAACGATGATGACCCGAAGGCACCGCCGCGGCGCGGGCGATTGACCCGAATACAAGGAAAGGTTCGCTGGCTTCCTCCGTGGGCCACGACCCCTAGCAGCCGGAACTGAATCGACAGGCCGCCGACCGCTGGCTGGAATCAAGCGCTGCACTAACTCGACAACGAGCCGGCCTACAGAGCAACGGGAAACTGGTTGTGGATCGCAAAAGCTCCCCGCCATCACGGCGAGGAGCGTACTAGTCGTGCTTAAGCGCTAGTAAGAAGCAGCAGCCTTTAGGAAGCGTCGAGATCCTGCTCGATGAGGCCGGCGATCTTCTCAACGGCTTCTTCGTTATCAGAGGTAACGGTGACTTCGTCGCCCTGCTCGGCACCGAGGGCCATGATCATCAGGGAAGAAGCGGCGTCGGTTTCGTTATCGTCATCTTCACCAACGAGGTTCAGGAAGATATCCTCGTCGAATTCGCCGGCAGCGTCAGCAATGATGGAGGCAGGACGTGCGTGCAGTCCTACGGAGGAGCCGACCTTTACAGTCTTGGAAGCCATGGAAATTATCCTTTCTGTGGTTAATTTATCGTGATCCAGTGTACGAGTGTTTGGTTTATGCCGCCACGTTCTGGGAACCGGTCTTGGACTCTGGAGCAGCCTTTTGAGCAGCTTGCTGGACGGTTTTATTGGGCCAGAATTGCTTCATGGCCAAGACCGCGACGGTGGACACCGCCACGCCGGCAAGGATTGCGACCAGGTAGGCCCAGAACGGATCGATGGCGAAGGCGACGAAGACACCACCGTGCGGGGCACGGGACTCGACCGACAGCGCCATGGAGATAGCACCCGTTACGGCACCACCGGCCATCATGGAAGGGATGACGCGGAACGGATCGGCCGCGGCGAAGGGGATGGCGCCTTCGGAGACGAAGGACAGGCCGAGTAGCCAGGCGGACTTACCGTTTTCCTGCTCAGCAGGGGTAAATAGCGATTTGCGGATGAAGGTTGCCAAGGACAGCGCGATGGGCGGGACCATGCCGGCGGCCATGACAGCGGCCATGATTTGCATGGAGGCTGCGTCGCCAGTGGACAATCCGGCGGTGGCAAAGAGGTAGGCGGCCTTGTTGACTGGGCCACCCAAGTCGACGCACATCATCAGGCCCAAGATGATGCCGAGCACTACGGCAGATGAGCCAGACATGGAAGACAGCCAATTTTGCAGGCCCTCCATCAGCGCGGCCAGTGGGGCGCCCAGCAACAGGTACATCGCCAAGCCAACGACCAGGGAGGTCAAAAGCGGAATGATGACCACCGGCATGAGGGAACCGAGCCAGCGCGGGACCTTCCAATTGCCAATCCACAGGGCGATAAAGCCGGCCAACAAACCGGTAACCAAGCCACCGATAAAGCCCGCGTCGAGCGTTACGGCGATAGCGCCGCCGACAAAGCCCGGCGCAATACCCGGGCGTCCGGCCAGGGCGTAGGCGATATAGCCAGAAAGTGCGGCAACGATAAAGCCCATCGCGGCCTGGCCAATCGCATAGAGCACCGCGCCTATATAAAGCGAGTAGCCGGAATGTTCGAACGACATCGTCTCACCGTCGACGACGATGTCATTGCCCGGCAGGTTGGACAGGGAATAATCGGTAGAAAGCGCTTGCCAGCCATTGGCCATATCGGCGCCGCCGAAGAGGAATCCGAGGGCGAGCAGCAGGCCGCCGGCGGCAACGAGCGGCACCATGTAGGACACGCCGGTCATAATCGCCTGTTGGATGCGCTTGCCCCAACCCAGCGATTTTCCTTCTTCTTCGGCGGAGGAGGAAGAGGCGGTGCCAGAGACCTTTCGGGCATTCGGGTTCTTCGCCGCCGCGATGGCTTCATCGAGCATCTTGCCGGGCTCGTTGATGGCCCGCTTGACGCCGGATTCGATGACGGGTTTGCCCGCGAAGCGTTCGCGGTCGCGCACGCCAACGTCCGTGGCAAAGATGACCGCGTCGGCAGCGTCGATGGTGGACTGCGAGACCGATTCATTATTGGACGAGCCCTGGGTTTCGACGGTGAGATCGACGTCGTCGTGCTCGCCGGCGGTTTGGGTGAGGGCATCGGCAGCCATGTAGGTGTGTGCGATGCCGGTTGGGCAGGCGGTAATGGCAACGATGCGGGTAGCTTGCGCCGAAGCACCTGCGCTTGCCGATGCCCCTTCCGCAGCCCCAGCTGCAGCCTCCGCGGTGTCCTGCTTTTTCTTCTTCGGCTTTTCCGCGTTGACGACAGCGAGGATTTCCTGGACGATTTCCTCCTTCGTCGACGCGGTGCGCAGAGCCTCTAGGAAGTCCTTGCGCACGAGGGCGCGGGCGAGCTTAGAAAGAATCTGCAGGTGGGCCTTGCCACTGCCGGCGGGGGCAGCGATGAGAAAGACCAACTGGGCATCGCCGTCGGGGCCGGAAAAATCCACGCCGCGGGTAAGGCGGGCGAAAGCCAGGGTCGGCTCGGTGACGGCCTCGGAACGGCAGTGGGGGATGGCCACGCCGCCTGGCACGCCGGTGCCGGCCTTGGCTTCGCGGTCGATGGCGGGCTGGGCGAGGCCTGCGACCTCGGTCGCGCGCCCGGTATCGTGCACCATGGTGGCAAGGTTGGTGATAACGGAGTCGACGCTATCGCCAAAGTCGGCGTCAAGCGCGACGAGGTCTGTGGTGATGAGATCGGATGCCATGATGGAAGGCTCCTTTAGCTAGAGAGCGGAGATGGAGGTTCGGGCGGTATCGAGTTCTTCGGGGCGGGGGAATTGGGTGCCGGGCTTTGCTGCCGCGGCGGTGCCATAAGCCACCGAGAGCGCGAGGGAATCTGCTGGCCCCTGCCCCTGCGTGCGCCCCAGTAGGTATCCAGCCAATGCGGCATCACCTGCGCCAACGGTCGATTTCACCGTGACGGGAGGCGGGGTGGCAGCCCATGCGCCTTTTGCGCTTACCAGCACGGCGCCGGCGCCGCCGAGGGTGACGAGCACTTCCTTGATGCCGCGCCCCACGACATCCCTCGCGGCCTCCACGACCGGGCTATAATCCCCGGCCGCAGCGGCGCGCTCGAGGGCGAGGCCATCCTGGCCGGTTAGCTGCCCTAATTCGAAGCCGTTGGGTTTGATGAGATCCGGGGCTGCGGTAGCGAGCTGCATGGCGATGGCCTTCATCGGAGCATCGGAGGTATCCACGGCGATGCGCGCCTGCGGGGCGGCATTGCGGATCTCCTTGATGAGGTCGGTATACCAGCCAGCGTCTACGCCCTTGGGCAGCGATCCGGCAAGGGCTACCCAATCGGCGGATTGGGCATGACGGGTAAGGGTGGCGATGAGGTGGTTTTGGGTGGCATCGGAAAGCAGCGGGCCCGGGCCGTTGACCTTGGTGGTCGTGCCATCTGGCTCGGTGATGGTGGTATTGACGCGCACGCCGCCATCCATGTCCACGTTGGCGTAGGGGAGGTCGACGTCGTGGATGAGGTTGATGAACGGATCGGCCGCGCGGGCAGGGAAGAGGGCTAGGGTTTCTTTCCCGGCGAGGTGAACCGCGTGGGCGACGTTGACGCCTTTGCCGCCGGCGACCTGGGTAACACTGGCGGCGCGGTGGACATCGCCTGAGGTCAGTTGCTGATTGAGCGCCAGGGTGGCGTCAATGCTTGGGTTTGGGGTGAGCGTGAGGAGCATCGAGAACTTATCCCTTTCGCAGTGTGCGTATATTGGGGGCCACACGCAGTCGGTCCGATTGGAACTCGCGCTTAAGCCCGCCGTTAATGTTTATTCTTGCCCGATTGTGTTGGAAAATCAATAGAAACCGTGTGGCATACATTGCATTTCTGTTGGATTTGTGATGATCTGGAAATAAATAAGCCGCTATCTTCGAAGGAAGTATCGCCATGGAAAATACGCTTCAGTCTACTGTTAAAGGAACCGGCGTTGTCGCTGGAGTTGCCTATGCAGAAGCCATCTGGGTGCGCCCTCGCCCAGACCTGCCCACTGAAGGAAGTATTGACCAGGAGGCCAGCAGCGAAGCCGAATACGATCGCTTCCTCGAGGCAGTCGATGTCGTTGCCAGCCGCTTGGAAAACCGTGCCGCAGCTGCCGAGGGCCAAGCCTCGGAAGTATTGACGGCGACAGCCGGCATGGTCAAGGACCGCGGGTGGCACAAGGCCGTGCGCAAAAACATCCGTTCCGGCAAGAATGCCGAGTTCGCTACGGTGGGAGCCACGGACAAGTTTGTCACCATGTTTGAGGCGGCCGGCGGCGTTATGGCTGAGCGCACCACCGATCTGAAGGACGTGCGCGACCGCGTCATCGCCCAGCTGCGCGGCGAGCAGGAGCCCGGTTTGCCCATGGTGGAGGGCCAAGCGGTACTTTTTGCCGATGACCTCGCGCCTGCCGATACAGCCACCCTGGATACCGCGCATATCCGTGCGCTCGTTACCGAGTTGGGCGGGCCCACCAGCCATACCGCGATCATCGCTCGCCAGCTCGATATTCCGTGCATCGTTGCCGTGGGAAACAAGCTGCGCGAGATTGAAAGCGGCACGCTCGTCTTCGTCGACGGTGCGCTTGGAACCGTGACGCTGGGCGCGGACGAGGCAGAATCCACCAAGGCGGTCGAAGAATATCGCGAGCGCGCCGCCCGCGTTGCCGAATGGACTGGACCAGCGCAAACCAAGGACGGCCACCGCGTGCAGCTTTTGGCCAACGTGGCCGACGGCAACGCCGCCCGCATTGCCTCCGACTCGCAGGCAGAGGGGATTGGCCTCTACCGCACGGAGCTGTCGTTTCTGTCCGCGAGCGAGGAGCCTTCCGTTGACGAGCAGGCAAAGATCTACAGCAAGGTCTTTAACGCCTACCCCGATTCCAAGGTCGTGGTGCGCACCTTGGACGCTGGCTCCGATAAGCCGATTTCTTATGCCACGTTGTCCTCGGAAGAGAACCCGGCGTTGGGTGTACGCGGTCTGCGCATTGCCCGCGATAACGAGTCCCTGTTAACCCGCCAGCTGGACGCCATCGCCCAGGCCGCGGAGTCCCGCGGCGGCGATGCCGAGACTTGGGTCATGGCACCGATGGTGGCGACGTCGAAGGAAGCCCAGTGGTTTGCGGAGCTGTGCCGGGAGCGCGGCCTGACCGCGGGCGCGATGATTGAGGTGCCCGCAGCAGCGCTGATGGCAGATAAGATCATGCCGCATCTGGACTTCGTTTCCATCGGCACCAATGACCTCACCCAGTACACGATGGCCGCTGACCGCCTGTCGCCGCAGCTGGCGTACCTCACCGACCCGTGGCAGCCGGCCGTGCTGCGGCTTATCCAGCACACCTGCATCGCCGGACACGAATACAACGTACCGGTTGGCGTGTGTGGTGAGGCCGCGGCCGATCCGCTATTGGCCTGCGTATTGACCGGCCTTGGCGTCAACTCCTTGTCGGCGGCGTCGACCGCAGTCGCCGGCGTTGGTGCCCAATTGGCCGAGCTGACCTTCGATCAGTGCCAGCAGCTTGCCGATGCCGCCCTCAACTCCGAAGGCCCCTCCGCCGCCCGTGCCGCAGCGATGGAGCAGATAGAAAAGTTCAACTAGCGGCATAAGGTTTCGCCCTCCCTACCTCGGTTGGAAATGGCACCGGGGTAGGGAGGGCGAAGTCGTGCGCGTAATGGAGCTATTCGCTGGCGAGCACGACATCGATTTCTCGCTCGCGCAGGGCATCGACGAAGGATTCCGGTGCGCCGGAATCGGTGATGACGACATCGATATCGGCAATGGAGGCGAAGCTCACCAAGTAGTCGTTTCCCAATTTGCTGGAATCACACATGACCACGACCTTGTGGGCATTTGTGACGAAGGCGGATTTGATGGCTGCTTCTTGGGAATCGGCCGTCGACAAGCCGTGATCGAGGGTCAGGGCATTGGTGCCGATGAAGGCGACATCGGCACGCATGAGCGCCATGGTGCGCAGGGCGGTATCGCCGACGACGGCCTGGGTGATAGCGCGTACGGTGCCGCCGAGGAGCTGGACATCGGGGACGCCGCTATTGGCTAGCGACAGTGCGATGGGCAGGCTATTGGAGACGATATTGAACTGCGCTTGCGGGTATTGCTGGCTAATGAGCTCGGCAAAGGTATTAATCGTGGTGCCGGCGTCCAGGAATATGCTGCCGCCGCCAGGGGGAAGGAAGTCGAGCGCGGCGTGCGCGATGGCGGCCTTGGCCCCAGATGCGGAACGCTGGCGGGTATCAAGCGTGAGCTCCGCGGTCTGGAACGCTTGCGAAGCAACGGCGCCACCGTGAACGCGGTGGACAACGCCCTCTCGATCCAGTACGGCCAAGTCGCGGCGGATGGTTTCGGCAGTCACGTCGAAACGCTCTGATAAATCGGTGACGTTGACGCGACCCTCGACAGCAGTTTGGGACGCGATTTGGCGGCGTCGCTCCTCTGCGTACACGGATCCTCCTTGCTCCTCGCCTTCGGCCGAGCGTGAACTCTATTTGCGAATGCACGCGCGCGGTGAAAGCTAAATCATGTGGGGTTTCTCCCTCCATTGTGTCAAAATTCGGCGGTAATCGGACGAAAACAAAAATCCAGATTTGTTCCGTTGTCTGGTTTGAACAAAAATTGCTGGTCAGTAAGTTCTAATTCCCCTAGATGAAAGTCGGCCCTGTTAGCGCTTTACTTACGGATCCGTTATTTTGGGGGTGCTTTATCAATAGGCCCCGCGCGCTTAAGTTGGCTTTTTGGGGCGCGCTTGCGAGGCAGAAAGGCGTGGAATGCGTTAAAACTCGAACGGCCCTGCTCCCCAAGCAAGGGAACAGGGCAGCGTACGACGTGCAAAGAGCGGGTTTCAAGAAAGCGGGCGCAGAGTGCAGGCGGCGACAAGAACTGCAGGCGAAAACTCGCGTGCGGCTTGGTTAAAGTAGCTTGCCGAGGCCTAGAGCTTGCGGAACACGGATACCACCTTTCCCATAATCTCTGCATCATCGCCGTTGATGGGCGGATAGGCATCGTTGTGCGGAAGGAGCCAAACGCCAGAGGAGTCGCGGTGGAATTCCTTGACGGTGGCCTCGGAGCCATCGAGAAGCGCGGCGACAAACTCGCCTTCCTCAGCCACTGACTGTGACCGGATGATGACCCAGTCGCCGTTGAGGATGCCGGCATCCTGCATGGAATCGCCCACAACCTGCAACATATAAAGCTCGCCTCCGCCGACGACCTCGTCTGGCATGGGGAAATACGTGTCGATATTTTCCTCTGCGGTGATCGGTGCACCGGCAGCAATGCGTCCCACGACGGGAATATAAGCTACGGCAGCGGACTCTTCAGCGCTGCGGGCAGAGGTATCGGTGGCCTCTTTAGATTTACGCCCCGGTTTCTTTTCGCCGTCGTCAGTATTGAGGTGACGCACATCGACCGCGCGTGGCTTATTAGGATCGCGGCGCAAGAAACCCTTTTCTTCAAGCTGCTTGAGCTGATAGGCCACGGACGAAGTGGATTGCAGGCCTGCGGCATCGCCGATTTCGCGGATGCTGGGTGGGTATCCGCGTAGCATCACCGCATCGCTGATGACGTTAAGGATGCGGCGTTGCCTTTCGGAAAGGGAAGCGTAATCGTTCTTTGCATTGCTTGCTTTTTTGCGGCCCATGTGCGGCTCCTAGCTAGGGGTCTGAGATTCTGCGGTCGTAGCTTGAAAAGGGACTGGGTGGCAGCTGCGTGCCATAACCCATTTGTAGCACGAAAAGTACAGGCGTTCGAGATTTGCGCCGAAAACTGGACAGGTTTTCGAAAGGGTGCTATAAATCGAACATAGAATCAATCTCGAACACAGGAGCGACATTGTGCTCCTGTCGTGTCAAGGGGCCGCTTTAGACTTATTGCGGTCGTCGAAAGGAAAAAATGTCTCAACTACTTAACTCTCGCAATAACATGGTTAAACAGCACTCGGCACGTCCACAGATCGTACCTTCAGCCGCCATCTGGGATATCGATGATCGTAGGTGGGGTGCGCAGCATCCCCGCTCTGGAATAGAAAAAATTAGGACGCTAGATTCTGAATATCGAACGAATCCTAAAGAGGATTCGAATATGTGGACTGACGAATATTCGCTGCTTAATGTGGCAAACAACGCGATTGAAAAAGACGATACACAGAGTTCACGCAAAAACTACCTGCTTGGTGCTGTGTTCGGCGCTGCGGTATTTTTTGGCACGGTCGTCGGTGGATTGATGGGCACGAGCGCTGAGGCACCGACTGAACCTGGTACTTCGGTACAGCAAGTAGAAGCAGCGATCGTTAAGTAATGCATCTAGTACTTAAGCGGGCGCTGGGAAGGCTCTAGGTTGGGCGTCTTATCTGCCATCAGCTTGCCTCCTAGGGCAGGGGTGACCTTGCTCGCTTAAGGAGGCAGGCATGCGGGCAGCACGAGTCTGGAGTAGCGGCGTCCGATTCTTGGCTTGGCCTCGGGAGTAAACTAAGCCGAGAAGCTAAATTAGCGAAAGGACTAGTGTGTACTGCCCGTTTTGCCATAACGAACAATCCCGCGTTATCGACTCTCGCGTGGTAGATGCAGGCGCATCGATACGGCGGCGTCGCGAGTGTGCTTCGTGTAAAGGGCGTTTTACCACTGTGGAAAAAGCTGTACTGCTGGTCGTTAAGAGAAATGGCCTTGCAGAACCATTTAGCCGGGATAAACTCATTCGGGGTGTCAGGCGCGCTTGCCAAGGCCGAGATGTTAGCGATGACGCCCTTAAAAAGTTGGCGCAAGAAGTTGAGGAAACCGTGCGGGGGCATGGGTCTTCACAGGTTAATGCCAACGAAATCGGGTTAGCGATCCTTGAGCCATTGCGTGACCTAGACGAGGTCGCATATCTGCGCTTCGCCTCGGTATATAAATCTTTCGAGAGCGCGGATGACTTTGAATCGGAGATTCGACTGATGCGGCGACGCGATCGCGGGGACCTTTAAACTGCGGGGGTTTAGGGCAGGCTCGAAGCAGCTTTAACTGGGGTTTTGGGCCCATGATTTTGGTGAGGCCGCCTAATTCTGACGTCACTGGCGGCCGAGAGAACAGATTTCCTTGTTGGTGACTGGCAGCGGTTTCTTGCCGACAGTGGTGCTTGGGCGCTAGCAGTGCTTGGGCAGCAGATGTGGCTGGGCAGCAGCTTTGGCTAGCTGGTGGGGTTTGGCCGGCCAACCAGCCAGCGATGGTGGGAGCGGAGCTCCCGGCGAGTGCCGGGAATGCGGTGATAGGAACGTCAGCGCAGCTTATCCACTGCCTTTTGGATTCTCCGCAGGGACACTGCGTGCGCCGTGCCGAGGCGCTGGGCAAATAGGGAGACCCGCAGTTCCTCGATCATCCAATGAATGTCCTTGACTTCGCGGGTCTTTTCGCGGCCCGCGGGGAGGTTTCGTAGGCGATTGGCCAGGTAGGCCTTGGCATTATCGACTTCCGCTTGGCGGTCCGCATCGCGATCCGGATCGAGCGACATGTCCTCTAGACGGATGCGCATTGCCTGGATGTAGCGGGGGAGATGTCGCAGGTGCGCGGCTCCGTGCACGGTGATGGCATTCGGCGGAAGAAGGAAATTAAGTTGCTTTTCCATATCGTCGATGGCGGGACCATCCCACTGGGAAAGCTCGGCGCGGAGGTTGGAGTACTCAGCTAGGCCTGGCGCGATCGAGACGATTGATTGTCGCACGCGGCCGGGAACCTGCGGTTTCACGGTATCCTTGAGCTCGGAAAACGCCTCTGGCGAGCGCACGGGGCCGCCGGCCTCGAGCATGAGGTCGCGGATTGCCGCTACGCGGGCGTCATTGACCAGCCCGTCGGCGCCGCCATGCGGATAAGAATCCACGGCGACGCGTTGCTGCAAGGGAAGCCCCTTGACCATTTGCGCGGTCGAGACGGAAATCTCGCGCATCAAAAGCGTGAGGGTGGTGGTGACCATGGCGGCATCGGCAGCCGCCTTGGTGGGGTGAACCTTAAGCTCAACGCCTTCCTTGGTGGCCACCAACGCTGGGTAGGCGGTGACCTCGTGGCCATCGACGGTGGTGGTGACGGTCTCGTCAACGGTGCCGAGGGTATCGTCGGTCCACTCGCTGACCGCGGTGGATTCGGCGGTGCGGCTTACCCGCGAGACGGATGATTTAATGTGGCCGGCCTGGCGCTCGCGCAGGGCGGCAAGGTCCCTATCAGAGTCGATGATGGTGCCACGCTTATCGATGGCCGCGTAGTTCATCCGCAAATGTTCCGGCAGCTTGTCCGGTTGGAAATCGGAGGCGTTGATGCCGTGGCCGCCGAGCTCGCGCAGGACATCGGCAAGCTGCTGGGTAAGGGGGCCTTCGAAGGGGATGAGGCGTTCCATGGCGCGCTCGGCAAATTCCGGCGCGGGCACGACGGTGCGCCGCAGAGCCTTGGGAAGGGAACGAATAAGCTCGTTGACGAGCTCGAACCGCAGGCCGGGGACGAGCCAATCGAAGCCCTCGGTATTGAGACCGGCAAGCATGGGAACGGGAACCATGACGGTGACGCCATCGAGGGGATCGCCGGGTTCGAATTTATAAGTCAGCTCGTAATCGATGGAGCCCTTGCGCCAGTGATCGGGAAAGGAGACTTCGGTGACGTCGTGGGAGTCATCGACAAGCGTGGCTGGATCGAAATTCAGCAGATCGGGTTCCTGGCGGCGCTTTTTCTTCCACCAAGAATCGAAATGCCGGCCCGTGGTGACCTTGTCTGGAATGCGCTGGTCATAGAAATCAAAGAGGGTATCCTCATCCACGATGAGACCGCGGCGGCGGGCCTTTTCCTCGTATTCTGCGGCCTCATCAAGGGCCTGCGCATTTGCCTTGAGGAAGTCGTGGTGCACGTTCCACTCGCCGGCAATAAGGGCGTTGCGGATGAACATATCGCGCGCAGCGACGGGATCCACGCGGTGGTAGGGCACGGTGCGATCCGCAACGATTGGCACGCCGTAGAGCGTGGATTTTTGGTGCGCGATGGCGGCCGCGCGCTTGCGGGACCACGTGGGATCGGAATAGTTGTGCTTGAGCAGGTCCGCGCCGAGCTTTTCCACCCACGCCGGATCGATGGCGGCAACGTCGCGGGCCCAGAGCCGAGAGGTTTCGACGAGCTCAGCCGCCATGAGGAATTCGGGCGGCTTTTTGGCCAAGGCGGAGCCTGGAAAGACGAGGAAGCGGGTATTGCGCGCGCCGTGGAACTCCTTGGAATTGCCGTCGCGGGCGCCGATATTGGATAGCAGGCCAGAAAGCAGCGCGATATGAATATCGTCGGAGCGGCGTTCGGTGCCTTCTTGGTAATCCCACCCCAGCTGCTTGGAGACGTCCTTGAGTTGGCGGACCAAGTCGAACCACTCGCGGATGCGCATATAGTGGAGGAACTCCTGCTTCATGCGCTTGCGGAATTTATTGCCCGATTGCTCATTGCGGGTCTGCTTGATGTAATCCCACAACTTCAGCATGGACAAAAAGTCAGAGGTCTTGTCCTTAAAGCGCGCGTGCGCCTGATCGGCTTGCGCTTGGTAGTCCAGCGGACGTTCGCGCACATCTTGGATGGTCATGGCGGCAACGATGACGATGACATCGTGGAGGCAGCCGTTGGTATGGGCCTCGATAAGCATGCGCGCCATGCGTGGATCGAGTGGGATGCGGGCCAAGTTGCGGCCGGTTTCTGTTAGCTTAGGCTTCTCGTGCTTATCCTGGAGCGCCCCGAGCTCGTGGAGGAGGTTGAGACCATCGCGAATGGCCTTGAACTCGGGGGGCTGGAGGAAGGGGAATTTCTCGATATCGCCGAGCTTGAGCGAGACCATTTGCAAAATGACGCTGGCCAGGTTGGTGCGCAGGATTTCCGGGTCAGTAAACTCCGGGCGGCTTTGAAAGTCTTTCTCGCTATAGAGGCGGATGGCGATGCCATCGGCCACGCGGCCGCACCTACCCGAACGCTGATTGGCAGAGGCCTGCGAAATAGGCTCGATGGGCAGGCGCTGCACCTTGGTACGCGTGGAATAGCGCGAGATACGCGCGGTGCCGGTATCCACGACGTAGCGTATTCCAGGCACGGTTAGAGAGGTTTCAGCGATATTGGTGGCCAAAACGATGCGCCTTCCGCGGTGATTGCTAAATACGCGGTGTTGTTCCTGGTTGGACAGGCGCCCGAAGAGGGGAGCGACCTCGACGTTTTTCCACTTCTTGGCCTCGATTGCTTCCATGGCATCGCGGATATCGCGCTCGCCTGGGAAAAAGCAAAGGATATCGCCCTCGCCTTCTGCCATGAGCTCCTCGATGGCCTCGGTTAAGCCATCGAGCGGGTCTTGATCCACCAGCTTTCCACCTGCCTCGAATTCGAGAGGGCGGTAGCGAATCTCCACAGGATAGGTGCGCCCGGATACCTCGATGATGGGTGCAGGGGTGCCATCGGGCTGGGCGAAGTGCTCGGCAAAACTTTCCGGATCGATCGTCGCGGAGGTGATGATCACCTTGAGATCGGGCCGCTTGGGCAGCAGCCGCTTCAGATACCCCAAGAGGAAGTCGATATTCAGCGAGCGCTCGTGCGCCTCATCGATAATGATGGTGTCGTATTTATTAAGGAAGCGATCGCGCTGCATTTCTGCTAGCAGGATGCCGTCCGTCATAAGCTTTACGGCGGTGGTATCAGAGACTTGGTCGTCGAAGCGGATGGCGTAGCCTACCGATTCCCCGATATTTTGGTCCAGCTCGGAGGCGATGCGCTCGGCGACGGTCCGCGCGGCAATGCGGCGCGGCTGCGTATGGCCGATAAGGCCGCGGCGGCCCCGGCCGATGTCGAGGCAGATCTTAGGGATCTGCGTGGTCTTACCAGAACCGGTTTCGCCGGCGATGATGATGACCTGGTTTTCTTCAATTGCGGCGGCGATATCGTCCTTGCGGGCGCTGACCGGCAGGGAATCGGGGTAGGTGAGTTGGGGGACGGCGGCATCGACAAGCGCCAGGCGATCTGTGGCAGCCTGGATATCCTGGCCGATTTCGCGCAGGGCCTTGGGGGCGCGTGTCTTCGACAGGCGGCGGCGGAAGCTGCGGGCCTCGGCGATGGTGACGTTGTCTAATGCGGCAAAAAGTTCATCGCGGCTAGGGGCCTGCGACGTCGTTGTTTCATGCTGTGTCATGGCTAGTCTATGAGCTTACCCCGGTTACGTGGAGTGGAAAAAGTTGCTATTGTGAAAACACTTGTCTAAAAGATACTTTTTCGTTGCGCCCAACCCGAATGTAGAAGGAAGGCACCGCTGATGAACGGCGATAAATCCGGTGGAAATGACGATTTTCCGCGCTATGAACCGACTGACCACCCAGAAGACCAGCCGAGCTACGGAAGCCTGCCTTCCTACGGCGGCAGCCACGAGAGTGGCAGCTACGAAAGCTCCGGCAACCAAGGATATGCGGGCTACCAAGCACAGGACAATACCGTAAATCCTGGCGGTTTTACCGGAAAGCCCTCGGCCATTGATTCGATTTCTTGGGCCTTTCGCACGGTATTTAAGAACTGGAAACTATGGATCCTTGGTGCCTTGCTCGTTGGCGTCATTGTCGTAGCTATCTCCGGCGTGAGTATGGCCGTTGCTCCTTCAGAGGGTGCGGATGCCTCCGGTGCGGGATCCATTGTGCAAATCGTGTCCTACATCATCACGGTCGTCGTTAGCTTGTTGGCGATGCGACTGGCGCTCTTCCAGATTGATGATCCGCGCACTGGATGGAGCTATGTGGGCAAAGACGTGCGGTGGTGGCAGCCGCTGGTGATTATGATCATCATCGGCATTATTACCTCGGTAGTCATGTTCATCTTCGTTGGGGGCTCGATTTTCCTCGGCCCAGACGCGGGCGCCGACGCCACCGAGGAAGAGGCGTTAGAGGCCATAGCGAGCTTTTTCGGAGTCTTAGCTGTAGTGTCTCTCATCAGCCTATTCATCCAACCGCTTTATATGCTGATGCAGTGGTTTGCTGCCGACGGTGACGGGATTGGCCAAGCCATCAAGAACGGATTTAAGGCCGGTAAGGGAAACTACGGCCAGCTCTTGCTGCTGACGGTGCTCAACGCGCTGATTGTGATTGCCGGCGGCATCCTGCTCCTGGTTGGCTTGATTGTCGCCGTACCGGTTACCTTACTGGCTACGGCTTATTTGTTCCGACAGTGCGCAGGCCGCGCGACCAGCCAAGCTGCGTAAGCGCTTTACCCTTATTTAAGGCCACCGAGGCATTGCTCCGGTGGCCTTAAACGTGCGTGGCGATTTTAGCCCTCCAGCGAGCGGGCGAGGGCATTTTCATAAGCAGCGGTAATCAGGGTGCCGAATTCGCGGAACTCTTCACTGCGTGCGGCAGAGGAGCGGAAGACGAGGCCGATTTCGCGCTCAGCGGTGACATCGGGGTCAAAGTAGGCTATGCCGAGGTTCTTGCCGTGGCATTCGGTGGCCAAAGCGGACTTGGGGATAAGGGTGCAGCCGAGCCCGCCCATGACCAACTGCATAATGGTGGTCAGTGATGAGGCGCGCGTGACGGAATTCGTTGCCTCTGCCGGGTTGACGTGGGCGTGCCGGCAGAGATCGACGATTTGGTCGCGGAGACAGTGGCCATCGTCAAGCAGCAGCAAATCCAAGTCCCGCAACTCCGCAACCTGGACGTCCGTACGCCCGGCGATGGGGTGATCGGGCGGGCTGACGATGGCGAAGTCCTCGGTGTACAGCGGGCTGTCGACCATGCCCGTGGCCTCTGAAGGCAAGGCGAGGACGGCTAAATCGAGGTTGCCGTTGCGCAGGCGCGCGATGAGGTGCTGGGTTTGCTCCTCCACAAAGCGCGGCTCAAGCTCCGGGTAGGT
Organism: Corynebacterium tuingiense; assembly: GCF_046718165.1. Classification (NCBI taxonomy): domain Bacteria; kingdom Bacillati; phylum Actinomycetota; class Actinomycetes; order Mycobacteriales; family Corynebacteriaceae; genus Corynebacterium; species Corynebacterium tuingiense. The sequence continues at coordinate 1,445,501 of NZ_CP177101.1, read as the reverse complement.
CTCCGTAATCTTCGCCAGCAAGTCCGGGAGGATATACGGGGCGATGGTTGGGATGACGCCAATGGTCAGCGGGCCGGACAGGGTGCCGTGGGCGCCGCGGGCATGTGCGAGGAAGGTATCGGCGGCCTCGAGGGTGGATTTGGCATAGGGCAGTAGGGTTTCGCCGGCCGAGGTCACGATGACCTTGCGGGTGGAGCGCTCGATGAGTTGCACGCCGAGCCCCTGCTCGAGCGCCACCAGCCCCTGGGAGAGGGAAGGCTGAGAGATCTCCAGCTTGGCGGCAGCGGTGCCGAAGTGCTTGTTTTCCGCCACGGTGACAAACGTGCGCAGCTGGGCAAGTGTTGGTCGATACTCTTTATTATGCATGCCTATCACTCTAACATTTATCTATAGGATTAGCTATTGACGTGACCGAAATTAATGGTATTGTCTTTGGTGTTGGGCCGGAGAGGGTCCGGCCCGTGGTCCTCGGTACGGGACTGTCGGAAACTTGAAAAAGATTACCCTTTTAAGAAGGAGTTGAAGAACATGCCTATCATGACCGTTGGCGAAAAGTTCCCAGAATTCGACCTCACCGCCCTGACCGGCGGCGACCTGCACGACGTTAACGCTAGCCAGCCAGAGGACTACTTCGAGCAGGTTTCCTTAGACAAGTACGAGGGCAAGTGGAAGGTCGTCTTCTTCTACCCCAAGGACTTCACCTTCGTTTGCCCGACCGAGATCGCTGCCTTTGGCAAGTTGGACGAAGAGTTCCAAGACCGCGATACCCAGGTGCTGGGCGGCTCCACCGATAACGAGTTCGCTCACTTCAACTGGCGCGCAACCCACCCGGACCTGAAGGAAGTTCCTTTCCCGATGTTCTCCGACGTGCGCCACGACCTGATCCGCGCACTGGGCGTAGAAAACGCTGACGGCGTTGCTGACCGCGCAACCTTCATCATCGACCCAGATGGAGTTATTCAGTTCGTCTCCGTTACCCCGGATGCTGTGGGCCGCAACGTTGACGAGGTTCTGCGCGTCCTCGACGCACTGCAGTCCGAAGAGGTCTGCGCCTGCAACTGGGAGAAGAACGACCCAACCAAGAACATCGACAAGATGGACGTTGTTCAGTCCCAGCTTTAAGCCTTAGTTATCAGTAGGTGCTTTCCCCGCTTTCTGGCGGGGCATGCACTTGCCCTGCAATTTAAATTACTGAGAAAAGATTTAGAAGGAGAAAGACCGTGTCTATCGAGAACTTGAAGTCATCGCTACCCGAGTACGCCAAGGACCAGAAGCTCAATCTCGGCGCGCTGACCCGCACGACTGAACTTAATGAAGAGCAGCTGTGGGGCACCCTGTTGGCTTCGGCGGCAGCTACCCGCAATGACACCGTGATTTCTGAAATCGCGGAAGAGGCACAAGAGCACCTCTCTGAGGAAGCTATCAACGCCGCTTACGGCGCTGCCACCGTCATGGCAATGAACAACGTAGCCTACCGAGCCAAGGGTTGGTTGGGCGATGACTACGCACAGGTTAAGTTCGGCCTGCGGATGAACTTCATCTCCAAGCCTGGCGTGGAGGACGCTAACTTCGAGCTGTGGAATATCGCAGTTTCCGCCATCAACGGTTGCGAGCACTGCTTGGGCGCACATACCCAGAAGCTCAACGATACTGGCGCGACCAAGGAGCAGGTCTGGGAGGCTATCAAGGTTGCTTCTGTCATTCAGGCAGTCGCACAGGCCGTCCAGATTGAGGCTGCGCGCTAAAAGCGCTGCTTAATCAGCCTTTAGAATAAGCCACCCCCGCGCGCTGCTCCCGGTTTCCCATAGGATACCGGTTGCAGCGCAGGGGGTGGCTTTTATCGTTTTACCCAACTCGCGCGTGCCTAATACTCGACGCGCAACTCCGACAAGCGGACTTCACCGGCTTCATCGGAGGCATCCAGATCGACCGTGGCGACGAATTGATAGGCGCGATCGCCTGCTGGGTCCTTGATAATTTGCCGCACGGGCCAGCTGCGGGAGCTTGATTCTTCCAACCGGAAGTACTCTGGTCCGCGCGCCTCAGGGCCGGTATCAATATCGTCGTATTCGTCAAAGTAGTCATCCAAGACGGCGCCAAAATCGGGGACCTCGTCCAGATAATCCAATACCTCGGCCAGGCGGTCTTCTTCCTCCAATGCGAAAAGCTGCGCGAGGCGGAACATGTAATTGCGCACCATGATGCCAAAGGCGCGACGGTTAGCAGTGAGGGCAGTAGGATCTTCGACGCCGAAGGCCAGCTCGCGGTCGAGCGTATCTTGATCAATGGGGGAGTCTTCGCCGGCCATCTGCGCCCATTCATCGACAAGCGAGGAATCCACCTGGCGGATGAGCTCGCCCAACCAGACAATGATGTCTTCAATTTGGGGCGTCGTATATTCATCGGGGATGGACTGCTTAAGGGTGCGCCAGGCATCGGTAAGGTAGCGGAGGATAACGCCCTCAGAGCGGGCTAAGCCGTAAGTGGCCACCAAGTCCGAGAAGGTCATGGCATTTTCCACCATGTCGCGCACCACGGATTTCGGCCGCAGCTCGAATTCCTTTACCCACGCATTGGTCTCCGCGAAGGTATCGTAGGCCTGCTCGAGTAGCTCCTCTAGAGGCTTGGGCCAGGTAATATCTTCCACGATATTCATGCGGTCGGTATAGTCCACCCCGTCCGCCTTGAGGGCGGCAATTTCTTCCCCGCGCCGCTTCTTCTGCTGGGCTTGCAGTACCTGCCGGGGATCATCGAGGATCGCCTCAAAGACCGAGATCACATCAAGGTGATAGCTCTCCGCCTCCGGATCCAACAAGGAGAGCGCGGCCAAGGCAAAGGGGCCGAGGGGCTGGTTCAGAGCAAAGTCGCGCGGCAATTCCCGCACGAGGTGGTAGGGGCGGCCGTAGATATCCAGCCCCTTGGTGGATTTTTGGACCACACCGGAATCTAGCAATCCGCGGAAGAGGTCGAGGGCGGTGAGGATATCCTTGTTCTGCTTGCTGCGGGGATCGTGATTATCGCGCAAGAGGTGGCGCATATGCGCATAACCATCGCCGTGGCGGGCTAAGACATTGAGCAGCATCGAATTCGAGACCCGGAATTGCGAGGTCAATTGCTCCGGTTCTGCTTCCGTCAACCGCGCAAAGGTCTTCTCGGACCAGGAGACCTCGCCCTCGCGTGCGGATTTCTTCTTGAGTTTTTTCAGCCGCTTCGGGTCATCGCCAATGCGCCTGCGGGCCTTGGCATTTTCAATCTCGTGCTCGGGGGCCTCGACGACGACGGTGCCTTCCGTGTCATAGCCCGCACGCCCAGCGCGCCCCGCAATCTGGTGGAATTCGCGGGATTTCAAGATGCGCTGGCGTTGCCCATCAAACTTGGCCAGGCCGGTCATCAACACGGTGCGGATGGGCACGTTGATGCCCACGCCCAAGGTATCGGTGCCGCAAATAACCTTGAGGAGGCCGCGTTGTGCAAGGCGCTCCACAAGTCGCCGGTACTTGGGCAGCATTCCCGCATGGTGGATGCCAATGCCCTTGCGAAGCAACTTTGAGAGATCCTTGCCAAAGGCGGTGGTAAACCTGAATCCGCCGATTTCTTCAGCGATTTCCGCTTTTTCCTCTTTGCTAATGATGCCAGAAAGCGAGGTCAGGGCTTGGGCCCGCTCGGCCGCCTCGCGCTGGGAAAAGTGCACAACGTAAATGGGGGCCTTGTTATCGGCGAGCAGCTCTTCGATAGTTTCGTGTACCGCGCTGAAAACATAAGAAAAATCCAGCGGCACCGGGCGGGTAGAGCCGGCCACCAGATTAGTCTCGCGCCCCGTGCGGCGGGTGAGGTCTTCTTGCAGCCAGTCGGTATCACCGAGCGTGGCCGACATCAAGAGGAATTGCGCCTTGGGCAGTTCCAAGAGCGGCACCTGCCATGCCCAGCCGCGGTCAGGATCGGAGTAGTAGTGGAATTCATCCATGATCACCTGGTCGATGTTGGCCTCGGCGCCATCGCGAAGCGCGATATTGGCAACGATCTCAGCGGTGGCGGCGATGATGGGGGCATTGCCGTTTACGGTGGCATCGCCAGTCATCATGCCCACGTTCTCTGCGCCGAAGATTTCACACAGCGCAAAGAACTTCTCGCTTACCAGCGCCTTAATGGGCGCGGTATAAAAACTCCGCTGCCCGCGGGCGAGGGCGATGAAATGTGCGGCGTTGGCCACCATGGACTTGCCCGAACCCGTAGGGGTCGCGAGGATGACATTATCTCCGGCCAGGATGCCGAGCGAGGCCTCCTCTTGCGCGGGATATAGATTGATTCCCTTGCTGGCGGTCCACGAGTTAAAAGTATCCCAAATGGCCTCATCGATGAGGGACTCGGGGACTTCCGTTAAATCTGGCAGCTGTTGAGATAAGTTCACCCCCACCACCTTAGCGGCGATGGGGGCGGGTTCGTTAGATATCGTCGCCTAAGTCTCTGTCATCGTCATCAGCAGAGTCTTCGCGGTCATCAATATCGGTATGGATAATCTCTTCGCTATCGGCCTCATCGAGCGAGGCGAGGAAGGCCTCGAATTCTTCGCTGATTTCCTCAGCGCTGGGCACGGCTTCCTCGCCCGGCATGATGGCCTGCGGGTGCTCCTGACGGTAGCGTTCCATGAAGGCATCGTACTGCTGCTCCAATTGCTGGACCACGCCCTCAATCTCTTCCGAGCCATTGACCTGCTCATCCAGCTGGCCCTCGACGCGGGAAATATCCGCCTCGATGCTGCCCAGCGGAATATTCAGCCGGGCGGCCTTAGCCACGGAGTCAAGGAGCTCCAGGGTCGCCTGCGGGTACGGGGACGCGGCCAAGTAATGCGGCACGTGCGCGGTATAGCCCGCTACCGTCCGGCCCTTATCCGCCAAGGCCTTTTCTATATAGAGCGCCGCGGCACCAGGAACCATCATCGTCGAATCCATCTTGACCATGCCTTCCGTCAGGCGGGAGGTAGTACCGTGCGCGGTGACCACGGTGGGGCGGGTGTGCGGCACGGGCATCGGCGCGGCGTAGAGCATGATGGTGTCTTCAATATCGAATTTCTCCACCAGCTTCACTACCGCCGTGGTAAACGCTTCCCAGCGCATATCCGGCTCTGGGCCAGACAGAAGAAGGAAAGACTTGCCGGAATTATCCCGGAGGACCTTCAAACCCAAATCCATGGGTTCTACCTCTAGGGCCCGGTCATTATCGATGGTGATGGCGGGGCGGCGGGAGCGGTAATCGATGAGCTCATCAGAGTTAAAGGAGGCTAGCTGGCGGTTTTCCAGCGCGGCCTTGAGATGATCGGCGCTCGACTCAATGGCCTGGCCTGCATCGGCATAGCCGTGCATGGCAACAATCATGGTGGGGCCTTTTCCTTCACCGGAATTGTCCTTAACCACCGGAGCGGGGTACTCCAATTCGTACATGCTGCGCTCTTCTTCGTGCATGATGTGTTACCTCCTTGGTCTCTTAATCTAGATCAACGACCGCCAGGACCGCACTATTCCCACACGCACTCAGTTCAGTGTTCGCGGAGTAGTTAAATAACCCATTATGCCCTAACGAGGAAACCCGCGCTAGGCCCGGTGCGGTGGGCCTGTGCATAACTGCTTGCCGATGCCCCTTTCCGCCCACCTTATCCACAGATTTCGGCCCTCTGCCTGTGATGGGCTTTCGGTACTTGCCGCAGGCCCCGAAGCTAGAAGCCATGAAGATCACAACACCACAAAAGCCCATCCGTACACCCGGCGATATCCTTGCCAATATTCCAGGAATCCTCGGATTCTTCCCAGCAGAATCAATCGTCCTCATCTCCATCGAACCAACCTCAGAAGGCCGCACCATGGGGCCAGTCGCGCGCGTAGACCTTTCCGATGTCCCCGCAGCCCTCGCAGAGATCATGAGCGCTTTTCACTGCGGTAATCCCGAAGTCGTTCTAGGCTTTATTATCTCTCAGCGCGAGGAAGTAGAGCTCTGGGAGATGATCGAGGCGCTCTACCACTTCGAAGATGACAGGGGCACCGGAATTGATGCCTGCTGGCTGGTGGAAGAAATCGCCACATCCACCGCCTACGACCTCGTATTCGGCTTTAGCACTGGGAACGGGAAGGGCCCGATGAAAGCCTGGACCGAAGGGACCATTCCCGCTATTTCCACCAGCTCTTCCATGCGCGCCTGCGTAGAAAACGGCACTTTGCCGGAGCTTTCCCGAGACGAACTGGTGCAGCAATTCGCCCCGCATAACCCGAACTTCGGCCAAGAAGAAATCGTGTCCATGCAGCGCTGCGCCGAGGAATTGTCCCGGCAGATGCGCGCCGGCCACGGGTATGGAACAACGGATCCAACCCGGGTGGTTCAGCATCTCATCGCGGATGTGCAGTATGTATTAAGCGAGGTAGAAACCCTGGAAGAGACCCTGGATAACGAAGAATTACTTTGCGTCGGAGCAATGTGGATGTCGACGACGTGGATGCGCGACTTGGTCATCCGGGACCTCGTCGAATCCCCGCACGCGGCCGGCACCTTGCTTTTGGCCACGGCGCGCACTTTTGGCGGAACCATCCGCTATAACGCCCTAGCGTTATACGCAGCGACCCAGGTGGCGCAGAGGTTCGGACTCTACGCCGGCCCGGCGCTGACCGTCGCCATCGATGAGGCGCCGGGGCACAATTTGAGCCAGCTCATCGCCCGGGCCTATCGCAGCGGCATGGGAGAGCGCCTCATTACTAGCTTGAGCCGCGGGTGCGACGCCGCGCGGGAGGCAGCGGGGATTGATGCCGATGGTTTTGTTTAGCCCCGCGTTTTAGCGCCGTGCCGAATGCGCCCGGTCTCCCAGCTGCCGAGTGAAATTCCACGCATCGGTCACGATAGTTTCCAAGTCCGTGCGCTGAGGATTCCAATCCAGCTCCCGCTTGATCTTCTCTGAGGATGCAATGAGCGTGGCTGGGTCTCCGGCACGGCGTGGGGCAATCTCCGCTGGAATCTCGTGGCCGGTGACTTTCCGGCACATCTCGATGACCTGCTTGACCGAGTATCCCTCGCCGGAACCCAAGTTATAGATTCGGTGGGTCCCAGGGGTATTGCTGTGCAGGGCGAGCACGTGGGCATCGGCAAGATCGCGGATATGGATGTAGTCGCGCACCGGCGTTCCATCCGGGGTATCCCAATCCGTGCCAAACATGAAAATTTTATCGCGGTGCCCCAGAGCAACCTGCAGGACAATGGGGATAAGGTGGGTTTCAATCTCGCGGTTTTCTCCGATGGAACCGTAGGCGCCGGCGACGTTGAAATAGCGCAGGGACGTAGCGGCGAGCCCAAACGCCTGGGTAAAAGACGAAATCATGTAGTCGATAGCTAGTTTGCTAGCGCCATAGGGATTCGTGGGCTGGGTCGGCATGTCCTCAGTAATAGGTACCTGAGCCGGTTCGCCGTAGGTGGCCGCGGTGGAAGAAAAGACGAGGCTTTTCACATCGTTATCGCGCATGGCGTTGAGCAGGCGCAGCGTGGTCACGACGTTGTGCTGCCAGTATTCGTCCGGCTTTTCCACGGATTCACCGACGAGAGAGCGGGCGGCGAAGTGCAGAACGCCCTCGAAGCCGCCTTCACCCAGTACCTCTGCGGCCTTGTCTGCCACATCGCCTTCTACCACACGGGCCGAGTCCGGTACGGCATCGCGGTTGCCCGTAGAAAAGTTATCGATGATGGTGACGTCGTGGCCTTGCTCAACGAGGACTGCGGAACACACGCTGCCGACATAGCCGGCGCCGCCAGTAACCAAAAGCTTCATGACCTAGACCTCCACGCGCACAGCGTGCGCCAGATCATCTGCCAAGGTGATGACCTTACCCGAGGGAGTGGTAAGCGAAATGGTGCCGCCATTATTAACCACGGTAACTTCGGTGCCGATGCGGATTCCAGCCTCTGCGAGGTCCCGGAAGGTAGCCTCATCTACCTGCAGAATCTCATTGATCTGGATAATCTTGGCGGACTTCTCTTCGCCATCCGGGAGATCGATAGCCCGCGTCCCAATCGCTGGTTCGGGGACCTGGAAGCCCAGTTGCGCCAGCGCCGGAATGGGGTTACCAAAAGGCGAGCGGCTGGGGTCATCGAGGACCGATACCATGCGCTTTTCTACCTCTTCGCTCATTACGTGCTCCCAGCGGCAGGCCTCATCGTGGACCTTGCTGATATCGAGCCCGAGGACATCAGTAAGCAAACGCTCCGCGAGTCGGTGCTTGCGCATAACCGCCGTGGCCAATTCGCGTCCCTTTTCGGTTAGATCCAAGCTCCTGTCCGAACGAACGTGGAGGAGGCCATCGCGCTCCATGCGAGCAACGGTTTGGGATACGGTAGGTCCGGACTGCTCTAGGCGTTCCGCAATCCGGGCGCGCAGGGGAGTGATGCCTTCTTCTTCCAATTCATAAATGGTCCGAAGGTACATCTCAGTAGTATCAACGAGGTCCCTCACGTGGGCATACCTTTCTTTGAAAACAGTAATGCGTGCCGTGCGCAAAGCAGACAGCGCTTTTTACATTCTGTATCCAGACTAGCTTAAGTTGCCCTAAGTTTGCTGGAGAGATTTTAAGGAGACGAGTTTGCGCTCGCCGCTTGCATAGAGAACGCGACCTCGAAAGCGCACTGGGAAAATTCTCGGCGGCACAGTCGAGGTCGCGATTAAAGAAGGTTCAGGAGGCGAAGAGTTCTATTGCGCGTACTCGCGGAGGCGATCGGCGCGGTTGCCATCGCGCAACTTCGCCATGACCTCACGCTCGATTTGGCGTACGCGTTCGCGGGAGAGCCCGAACCGGCGACCAATCTGGTCAAGGGTGCGTGGCACGCCGTCATCCAAGCCGTAGCGCAGGCGGATGACGTCCTGCTCGCGCTTTTCTAGCGTATCGATGACACCGCGGATATCGGAGTGGCGCATAGAGGCCACGACGGCGGTCTCAGCATCGGTAGCCTCAGCATCTTCGATGAAGTCGCCCAATGGGGCTTCCTCGTCAGTGCCGACAGGCATGTCGAGTGAGACGGGATCGCGGGACTGGCGCAGCAGCATCTCGATCTTGTCCTCATCGATGCCAGATTCCTCGGACAGTTCCTCATTGGTCGCCTCGCGGCCCAAGGACTGATACATCTCGCGCTTGATGCGGGAAAGCTTATTTACCTGTTCCACAAGGTGGACTGGGAGGCGGATAGTGCGCGACTGATCTGCCATGCCGCGGGTAATGGCCTGGCGGATCCACCACGTGGCGTAGGTGGAAAACTTAAAGCCCTTGGCGTAATCGAACTTTTCCATAGCGCGGATAAGGCCAAGGTTGCCCTCTTGAATGAGGTCCAATAGCGGCATTCCGCGGCCGGTGTAACGCTTGGCCAAGGAGACTACGAGGCGCAGGTTTGCCTCCAGCAGGTGGGAGCGGGCCTTCTTGCCCTCGCGGGCCAAGATCTTCAGGTCGCGCTTTTCTGCACGGGTCAGCTTCTCCGCGTTATTGAGCTTGTACTCTGCATACAGGCCCACCTCAATGGTTTGCGCGAGTTCAACCTCGTCCTCAGCACTGAGCAGGGCGGTCTTGCCGATTCCGTTGAGGTAGACACGTACCAAGTCAGCGGAGGGGTTGTCATTGGTTTGATTGCGGCGAGACCCGCGGTCTACTTCCTGTTCCTCATCAGTAGTGGCAGTCGAAGTGCCATTGGCGGTGTTGGCAGATGGATTCGTCATCTTTTCAGCCTCCTGAAATTGTCGCCTGTTTCAAGAAGTACAACGGTGTGAGAACGCAATTAGTTCCCACGGATCCTGAAATGTTTAAAACGGCGACGTGCCGGGCGCTTTGCTCCACCTTTTTGGGGGCGTCGGCAAGCGCATGCGCCACGTGGATGCAAGAAGTTTGCCATGTCCACGTGGCGGGGGAGTTTTAGCCGCGGACTTGTACGAGGTAGCGATATACCGTGGGTTCAGATACGCCGAGCCTTGCGGCCGCGGCGGCGATGCCACCCTTGAGCAGGAAGAAGCCAGCGTCTTCAAGGGAAGCGATGACTTCGAGCCGTTCGTTGCGCTGCATCGCCTCGACCGGAGTGGAGTGCGTGGAAATCGCGGAATCCAGCATGGAGTCCAGAAGGTGCTCGACGTTGGAACGCAGTGATTCGCTATAGGGCGCTTCCGGCTTTTTATTCGCCGTCGCTTCAGATGCCGGAGTTTTTGGCGGTGTGGTGGTGTCGGGGTAGCCACCGAAGGCCTTCGCCTTATCGATGGCCGGTTCGGTGCCACCGATCATCGCGTTAGCGGCATCGCGGATTTGGATCAGCTCGGATAATTCCACATTGATACAAAGCATGCCGCGCATATGGCCGGTGGTATCGCGCAGGAAATAGCTTGAGGAGCGGCACACTTTCCCCTCGCCATTGACCGCGCGGTATCCCGTCATCATTGGAACGGCCGCCGCGTCGCCCTGTTTCATGAACCAGAGGGCAAAGTCTGTGACCGGGCCGCCTAGTTCGCGTCCAGAGATGTGGCCGTTGGCAATGGCGATGATGGATTTATCGGGTACATCGAGATCATGAAGCACGATTTCGGTGTTAGGGCCCATGGCCTGACCGAGGAAATCGACGAGTGGTATGTACTGCTCGAGGAAGTTTTCTTCGGGGGCATGGCTGCTAGAAAGGTTCATTAGCTGAAGCATGTCCTTATAATTCCTGTCAGATTATTGATAAGGTACCACAAAGTAACGACAAAAGGAGGCGAGTAACCGGCCGTGGCCAAGTACTCACCTCCTTATATGGCGCTCTTTCCGGAGCCTAGGGTGCCGACATTAACCACATACCGGAATGGGCGGGTGCACCGCTAGGGCGAGGCCGCCTTGTGAGGTTTCCCGGTATTTGGCGTTGATGTCCTTACCGGTGTTGTACATAGTCCAGATGACCTCATCGAGGCTGACACATGGCTTGCTTTCGCGGTCCAAGGCCATGCGTGCGCTGGTAATGGCGTCTACCGCAGCCACGGCATTGCGCTCGATGCAGGGGACTTGCACTTGGCCTAGGACCGGGTCGCAGGTCAGGCCCAATTTGTGTTCCATGCCGATTTCAGCCGCGACGCAGACCTGTTCCGGTGTTGCCCCCATCAGTTGGGCCAGCCCGGCCGCTGCCATGGAGCAGGCGACGCCAATTTCTCCTTGGCAGCCTACTTCCGCACCGGAAATGGAGGCGTTCATCTTGTAGAGCGCGGCGATGTGGTTGCAGGCGAAGATATAGTCCGCGAACATGCTCGGGGTAACTGGCTCGACGAATTCATCGAAATAGGCCAGTACCGCAGGCACGACGCCGCATGCGCCGTTAGTAGGTGCGGTGACGACGCGGCCACAGGCGGCATTTTCCTCCGAAATGGCCAGGGCAAACATGTGTACCCAACTCAAAATGTTGAGGCCATCGTGGGGGTCGGATTGTTCCAGCCTGCGCTTCAGGGCTGCGGCGCGGCGCGGTACGAGCAGGGCACCGGGCAGCGGGCCATCGGTTGTGGAGCCGCGCTTGATGCCGGTGTACATGACATCGCGGACCTTGCGCAGGTGCTCGTCGATGTCCCCCTCGCTGCGCAGCGCCTTTTCATTGGCCCTGCCGAGCTCCGGGAGCGTCATATTATTGGTTTCACACAGCGCCAGTAATTCTTCCGCGCTGGCATAAGCGAATGGGATGTCAACGGTATCTCGGGTGCGCATGGCGAAGTCTTCTTGCTTGACGATGAACCCGCCACCCACTGAGTAGTAGGTCTTGTGCAAGATGTCTTCCTCGCCGGCAAAGGCGATAAGGCACATGCCGTTTTCGTGCATGGGGAGGTATTCATCGTGGAAGTATAATCCGCCGTCTTTGGGGAAGCTCACCTTGTGCGTACCACCGAGAAGCAGCGTTTCGCTCTGGCTGACCTCTTTCATGAAGGCGGAGATGCCGTCGATATCGACGGTTTCTGGTTCTTCGCCGGCCAGTCCCAACAGGATGGCTTTATCGGTGGAGTGGCCCACACCGGTCAAAGACAGGGAGCCGTAGACATTGGCTTGGACGCGGGTGACCTTATCCATGAGGTCTTTTTCTTTGAGCTCGTCAACGAAGGCCTTGCCGGCTTTCATTGGCCCAAGGGTGTGTGAGCTTGAGGGGCCGATGCCGATCTTGAACATATCGAAGATGCTGATGAACATGGTTTTCTCCTGGAAAATCCTGAGAAGCAAGTGCTGCTTAGAAAGCCTGCACGATGGAGTAGATGATGGTGGCGAGGGCAATAAGACCCATGATGAACACGAAGTAGTTGGAGGCCTTGCCCTTAAAGCGGGCGAGTGCTGGAACCTTGTGGATGGCAATCATCGGGATGAGGAACAGCATGATGGCGATGGTCGGGCCGCAGAGGGTTTCAATCATGCCGAGGATGGAAGGATCTGCCCAGGCAACGAGCCATGCGGTTACCAGCATGAAGACAAGCGTGATGGTGTCGAGCTTGTGGCTGGATTCTGCGTCATCTTTATTGGCATTCTTGCTGCCTTTGACCAGGAGGCCCTCGAAGCCTTCTGCAGCGCCGAGGTAGTGACCTAAGAAGGACTTGGCTACGGCAATCATGGCGATGATAGGGGCAATCCACTGGATGACGGGGTTATCAAAGTGGTTGGCCAGGTAAGACAAGATGGTGATGTTTTGTTCCTTGGCCTCGGCCATATCCGCAGGCGATAGGCTGAGCGCGCAGGAGAAGACGAAGAACATCACGACGGCGACCATGAGGATTTCCGCGCGGAGCAATATCTTGCGGGACTTGTATTCCGCGTACTTGCCGTAGGTTTGGCGGCGGTCAACGGCGAAGGAAGAAATCATGGGCGAGTGGTTGAAGGAAAAGACCATGACTGGGACTAGGAGCATCAAGGTAATGCCCATGCCGTGGCCGGAGGCTTCGCGCGCGACGTCGAGGTCGAAGCTATCAAAGAGTGCGGTATTCCACTTGGGGATGAGGTACAGCGAGAGTAGGACTAGGATGCCGATGAACGGGTAGACCAAGTAGGACATGACGTGGACGACCACGCTTTTGCCCATGCGTACGACGAGGATGAGGCCGCCTACGAGAACCAGCGAGGTAAGCCACCGATCCGGTGAGGTGATGCCTAATTGGTGTTCCAAAAAGGAATTGACCGTGTTGGTGATGGTTACCGAGTACACCAACAGGATGGGGTAGACGGAGAGGAAGTAGAGGATATTCATCAGCACGCCGGCTTTAACACCGAAGTGTTCCTCCACGACGTCGGTGAGATCGCCATCTGGCTTTGAGCTTGATAGGACCAGGCGGGTCATGCCGCGGTGGGCCCAGTAGGTCATCGGCAAGGCGACGACGGTCATAATAAGAAGCGGGATGATGCCGCCGATGCCAGCGTTGATAGGGAGGAAGAGCACGCCGGCTCCAATGGCGGTGCCGAATAGGGAGAGCATCCAAACGGTGTCTTCTTTGTTCCACGCTGGGGCGCCTTCTTGGCCCGCAAATGGGGTTTCTATGCCGTCAGCGGGTGGCTTTTCTTCTGCGGGTAATTGTTCCGGATTTTGCGCGCCGTGTTCTGGATTTTCGACGGGTCCGTGGCGCAAGAGCTTGTGGGACATTTTCTTTCCTCCTCTGCATGGGGTTGCCCGAAGCTAGAGGGCTCCTGTCACCCTGGAGTGAGAAAACATTTTCTCTCACCAGCGTGCGCGGGCAAGGGTCTGAAATTAAATTCTCAGCTTGTATCCAGCCCATTCGCTTCGTTACGTGTTAAGTATAAGCCCGTGGTAATGTCACGTGATAATAATTTATTACATTTGGGTTGGGTAAATTATCACTCTGAAAAAGCTTGCGCAGCGCCCAGTCATATGCATTGTTGAACAATATCGGCCTCTTTGTGAGCTAGATCATAGAAAATCGCTGGTGTGAGTGGGCGCTCGTGCAGGTAAACGCCGGATGAAGAGAAAACGTGTGAGAGGAAATTAGGTCTCGACCAAAACCGTGAACGGGCCTTCGTTGACGGAAGATACGCGCATCATAGCCCCGAATTGGCCTGCCTCCACCGCGATATTGCGCTCGCGGAGGCGCTCGATGATGTACTCGATGACCGGCTCGGCCTCTTCTCCTGGGGCCGCATCGGCCCACGATGGGCGCCGCCCCTTGGCGGTGCGGCCATACAGCGTGAACTGGCTGACAACCAATACCGGCGCTCCGGCATCGGCAACCGATACTTCACCTTCCAGGATGCGCAGCTCCGCGATCTTGCGGGCCATCTTTTCCGCGCGCGGTGCCCAATCGTCCAAATCCTCCCTGGAAACACCGACGAGGGCTAAAAGCCCGCCGGTTTCCGGGCAGTCAATGGCGCTGACGGTTTCACCCGCAACCGCGACCGCGGCTTTGGACACGCGGGTTAGTACTGCGCGCATAAAAGTCCCTTCCTTTCTTAGCTATTCAGAGGTATGCGGTGCTATCCGGTGCTAATTGGTGTGGGTTGTTGGGGCAGCGTCGTCCTCGAGCAGCAGATCGGCGGGAATGAGCATGCCGTGGCGGACCAGATCGATAATGGCGGGAAGCGCGGCGGCGGTCAGTTCTGCTTCATCGAAGCCGTGTGCGGCAGCATAGAGGCCCACGGTCTCGCCGAGGTTGAGTCCTTGGGGAGATAGGCCAGCAACGATTGCGGCCAAGTGCTCATCAACTTCGTGGCTCCACCGGGGCCCATCGGTACGGGTGAGGCGGATCACCGCCCGGTTAAATCCTTGTTTGTTATCGGTATCGGCCACGCTGACTTCTTCCTTCGCCATCTGTGGGCGTACCTGAAAGTGCTTGCCCTCCAGCTCACCAGGAACCAAATCGCGCAGCCACGCCACGCGGGCGAAGTATTCTTCCACCTCAGGGCCCAAAGGATCGCTAAAGTGCTGCGGCATTTCTTCGGCCAAGATATCGGAGGGCGCGTCTTCGGCGATTTTTTGGATGGCGACGAATCCGAACCCGATACCCGTGACATCGTGGTCGTGGAAATGATTCAGCCAGGCCGTGGAGCGGGCCTTGCCCTCATCGCTGCGCACATCCAACGATTCATCCTTGAGCCACGTGGATACGTAAAGGGAGGGATCGGCGATATCGCGCTGAATGATCCAGGCGGCGATACCCTTATCCGGCAACCACGAGGCCACGCGCTGCTGCCAGGTCTGCCCACTGGTATGTACCCAGGCGGCGAGCAAATGCGCGGTTCCGCCCGGGGTGAGGTGATCCACTGCCTGGGATACCACCAATTCGCTGGCCCCATCCAAGTTCAGCCCAGAATCGCGGTAGACATGGCCCACCTCAGGGAGGCCAACGACGAACGGGGGATTGGCAACGATGCGGTCGAAGGTGCACCCCGCAACGGGCTCGAACCACGAGCCCTCTACAAGCTCTACCTCGGTGCTAGACCCCGCGGCCGCGACGGTCGCACCGGCCAAATCAAGCGCGCGCCGGTGGACGTCTGTTGCCGTAATGCTGTGCGCGCTCTCGAGCTGCCCCAGCAGTTGCACGCCGGAGCCGGTACCCAAATCGAGCACCGTTGATACCGGGCTTACCGGCGTCGATTGCAAAAGCGAGAGGCTTGCCGCCCCGACGCCCAACACGTGATCCGCGCCGGGGACGTGGTCCACCAGCGAGGCATCGACATCGGAAAAGACGAGGCGGTTGGAGCCAACGATGATATGGGGCCGGATATCGAGGGCGATGTAGATGCTGCCGCGATCATCGGAAAGCGCCACGCCGGCATCCAGGAGCTTGGCGGCAAGGCGGGCCCCGAGGGCATCGGCAAGCAGCGTGGCAGGCAAATGTTCATGCAGTAGGAAGAAACGAATGAGCGTATCCAGCTGGGTATTACCCGCGGTTCCGCGCGCCACCGCGGCAGGCTCACCACGGTAGAGCGCCTCCGTAAGCTCTGGGCCCAAATGCCCCGCTAAACCATCGGTAGTAAAACCGGCCTGCGAAAAAGCCTCCGCTAACTCTGGGGCAAGATCGCGCAGCGCGGCGGCGTCGAAATTAGGGCCAAAGGACGTCATGCTGGGAGAAGTTCCTTTCCAGTCGTGCTGATGATGCGGCTAGTCGGAGGCTGCATCGTCATGGTCAATAACGGAATGCTGAGATTCGATTGCCTTGGAGCCGCCGCGGGAAATCTGTTGGTTTTGATACTGCGAATATAGCTGACGATTCATCGCGGGTTTATAGACATTTTTATCCCGCTTGTCCTTCTTCTCACCGCGGCTATTGCCAATGACCACGGCAATCCACGGCAAGGGAAAAGTCACGCCCACGATAATCGCCGCGAGTAACCACCAATGCAGGTACAAAAAGACCCCGGCAATGAGCAGCGATGGCACGCGCAAGAATTGGAAAAAGCCGTACCACAGCTCCCTGCGCCTGCGATCTTGTGCGGGCGAGAGCTTGGCATCCGTGATGAGAAAACGTTCCTTTTTGCCAAACACTTAAACTACGCACCTCCCTGGAGCCCGCCGCGTAACCCTACAACAGGGGACGGGAAAGCCGGCGTTGGCGTGCGTAGAGTGTGCATGTTCTCCAAGGGTAGACGCATGACTCGCAAAGTTCGATGCTGATGCGGCAAAATGGGGTGCGTGACTACGACTACGAAGACAATTGAACGGCCAGATATTCGTGAAGACACTTCGACGACGGATGATGACACGCCGAAGTTCTTCCACTACGTCAAGAAGGATCAGATTCTTGATTCCGCGGTCAACGGCAAGTACGTCGTTGCCCTGTGCGGTGAGACCTTCCCGGTAACCAAACAGGCAAAGCCGGGCTCGCCGGTCTGCCCCGATTGCGAACGCGTTTTTAAGGGTCTTCGCCGCAAGTGAGGACGTTTAAGAAGACGAACCTCCGCGCGTGGCAGCAATCAGCCCTCGATAAATTCCTCGCCACCAAGCCACAAGATTTTATGGCCGTGGCGACCCCCGGTGCGGGTAAAACCACCTTTGCTCTGCGCATCGCAACGGAGCTCATGGAAGACCGCACGGTAGAGCGCGTCATCGTCGTGGTACCTACCGAGCACCTGAAGACGCAGTGGTCTGCCGCCGCCGCGCGGGTGGGCTTGGCCTTGGATCCTGCCTTCACGAATTCCTCTGCTGTTAACCCCAGCATGGATGGCATCGTGGTGACCTATGCCCAAGTGGGCATGCACCCCTTCAAACACCGCGCCGTTGCTTCCGCGCGGCGCACCTTGGTGATCTTGGACGAGATTCACCACGCCGGCGACGCCAAAAGCTGGGGCGATGGCGTCAAGGAGGCCTACGACGACGTCAACCACCGCCTCGCGCTGACCGGTACGCCGTTTCGCTCCGATGAATCGCCCATCCCCTTTGTGCGCTATGAGGACGATGGGGAAGGACACAAGGTCTCGCGCGCCGACCACACCTACGATTACGGCGATGCGCTTGCCGATGGCGTCGTGCGCCCCGTCGTCTTCCTGTCCTACTCCGGCGAGGCGCGCTGGCGGGACTCCGCCGGGGAGGAGCACTCCGCGCGCCTGGGTGACATCATGAACGTGGAACAAACCGCGCGCGCCTGGCGAACCGCGCTCGACCCCAAGGGCGAATGGATCCCCGCCGTGCTGCAGGCGGCGCATACCCGCTTGATGCAGATGCGGCGCAATATGCCGGATGCCGGCGGGCTCGTGCTCGCTTCCGATACCACCACCGCCCGTGCCTACGCGAAAATCCTCAAGCAACTCTCCAATACCCCAGTCTCGGTCATTTTGTCCGATGACCCAGGCTCCTCGGACCGCATTCAAGAATTTGCGGACTCCACCGATGAATGGATGGTTGCCGTCCGCATGGTGTCCGAGGGCGTCGACGTGCCCCGCCTCGCGGTGGGCGTCTACGCCACCTCCGCGTCGACCCCCTTGTTCTTCGCCCAGGCAATCGGCCGCTTCGTGCGCTCCCGCATGCCTGGCGAAACCGCCTCGGTATTCCTTCCCTCCGTCCCCGTGCTCCTCGGCCTTGCAGAGCACATGGAAAAATCCCGCGATCACGTTTTGGGCAAAGAAAAGACGGAGAAAGAAGGCTGGGACGACGAGCTACTCGAGCAAGCAAACCAGAAAAAGACCGAACCAGATATGTTGGAAAAGTCTTATGAGTCCTTAGGCGCCGAAGCCGAATTCTCTGGCCTGCTCTATAACGGCTCGCAGTTTAATACCGGCGATATGACCTCTGATGAGGAAGCCGACTTCCTCGGCATCCCCGGGCTCCTCGACGCCGACCAGGTAAAAGACCTACTGCGCAAGAAGCAATCCGAGGAAATGGACCGCCGTGAGGCTGAGGAAAAGGCGCGCCGGGCTGCCGAGGCAGCCGAGGAACAGCGTCGCAAGCTCTACGGCACCCCGCACGCGCCGAAGCGTGGGGGACAGGCGGGTGCTGCGGGGGCGGCACCAAGCCTTGCCGGCTCCGATGCCGGAACGGTGGATGAAATCTCGGCGCTGCGCAAGGAACTCAACACCGTCGTGTCTATCACCGCGCAGCGCACCGGACGCCCGCACGGCGCCATTCACACCGAAGCACGCAAGGCCTGCGGCGGGCCGCCCACCGCGCTGTGCGACGCCGAGCAGCTTCGCGAGCGCATCGACTACCTGCGCAAGTGGTAAACGCTTCGAGAAGCGTCCGCTGAGTCTCAGCGGAGGTGCGCCGAACGTGCGTCTGAAAATGTGAACGGTGTAAATGTTTTTAGGAAGAGTAAGCTCGATATCATCCTGCCCGTAGGCCTTTGGCTTAAGAAGATCCAAGGAGATGGATGATGAAGAAGCTCATCAACTCGCCGGAAAACGTTGTTGCTGAATCTGTTGAAGGATTCGCGCAGGCACACAAAGACATCGTCACGCGTGCAACTGACCCTCTATTCGTAAGCCGCAAAGAGAAAAAGGAGAGCGGCAAGGTCGCCGTCGTTTCTGGCGGCGGTTCGGGACACGAGCCGCTCCACGCGGGATTCGTTGGCCATGGCATGCTCGACGCTGCTGTTCCCGGTGCGATGTTTACCTCACCGACGCCGGATGCGATTCAAGCAGCAACCAACGCCGTCAATACCGGCGCGGGCGTGCTTTACATTGTTAAGAACTACACGGGGGACGTCCTCAACTTCGATACGGCGGCTGAACTCGCCGAGTTTGATGACATTGAGGTCAGCCAGGTCATCGTAGATGACGATGTCGCCGTTGAGGACTCAACGTATACCGCTGGCCGCCGCGGCGTGGCTGGAACCCTTCTCGTGGAGAAGCTGGCGGGCGCGGCCGCCGAGCGAGGCGATGACCTTGCTGCCGTTACTGCTGTCGCAAAGAAAGTAGTGGAGAACACTGCCACTATGGGGGCAGCATTGTCTGCGTGCACCGTGCCCCATGTGGGAAAGCCCTCCTTTGATTTGGGGGAGGACGAGGTCGAGTTGGGCGTCGGTATTCACGGTGAACCCGGCCGGAAAGAAATCCCGATTGTTTCTGCTGACGACGTAACGGATCACCTGCTGGATCCCATCCTGGCGGACCTTAAACTGAGTGAAGGCGAGCGCACCATCGTTGTGGTGAACGGCATGGGAGCTACGCCTGCTTCGGAACTCTATGTGGTCTACCGCCGTGTGGCTCAACGTCTCAAGGACGCGGGCGTGACCATCGAGAGATCACTCGTGGGTGACTTCGTTACTAGCTTGGATATGGCGGGTTGTTCTGTCACCGTGATGCGCGCTGATGATCAAGATATTGCGCTGTTCGACGCCCCCTGCCACACCGCCGCTCTACGCAAAGGAATGTAATCATGACTAACCTTTCAACTGTTTGGGCACAGGACTGGATGAAGAACTGTGCTGCAGCCGCCCATGACCATCGTGATGAGCTCATCGAGCTAGACCGTGTGATTGGTGACAGCGACCATGGTGAAAACGTCGACCGCGGTTTCCGTGCCGTGGTGGACAAGGTTGCTGCCGAAACCACTGAAGACGGCTCGACCGTTGTGGACGTGCTCAAGCTCACCGCCAAAACTCTGATGTCCACTGTTGGCGGTGCCTCCGGGCCTCTGTTGGGCACCGCGTTCTTACGTGCTGCTAAGGCAGCCGGCTCTGGTGATCTCGATGCCTCTGCAGCGGCTGCAGTTATCGAAGCCGCCGCTGAAGGAATCACCTCGCGAGGCAAGGCCACGGAGGGGGAGAAGACGATGGTTGATGCTTGGGCTCCTGCTGCCCGTGCTGCCCGTGAAGCAGCAAATGCCGGACGCAGCCCAGCTGAGGTTCTGCGCGCGGCTGCCGAAGTCGCAGCCGAAGGCGCCGAGGCTACCATCTCAATGGTGGCGACGAAGGGACGTGCCTCCTATCTGGGAGAGCGATCCGTAGGGCACAAGGACCCAGGTGCGGCGTCCACCGCGCTCTTTCTAGCAGCGGCTGCCGACGCAGCCTCGAGCGCAGTGACTGAAGACAGCGGCAACAACAAAGCAGAGGAGGCTTAGACGATGCCACAACCACACGTTGGCCTCGTACTCGTTTCTCATTCGGCCAAACTTGTCGAAGGTCTCGCGGAACTCGCAGCCCAGATGGCCTCGGACATCACCATCCGCACAGCTGGTGGACTCGAAGACGGGGGAATTGGAACCTCGTATGACCTCATCGAATCTGCCATCAACGACCTCCTAAGTCAGGAGCTCGGTGTGGTTGTTCTCACTGACTTAGGCTCAGCCACGATGACAGTGGAGTCTGTACTGGAGTTCCTAGAAGATGATCCGGTGACTTTCGTTGATGCACCGTTGGTGGAGGCCGCCATTGCCGCGGCTACGTCTGCGCAACAAGGAGATGACCTTGCCGCCGTAGCCACGGCAGCAGCACAGGCCATTGATATCTTTGTCGCATCGAATTCTTCCCGCTCGGCGACAACTGACGAAAGCACTGCGAGTGCAACATCAGAAACGGGAGAGTCATATAAGCGAACCGTCACTGTTGCGGACGCAGCGGGCCTGCATGCCCGGCCCGCTTCAAAAGTCGCTGAAATGGCGGCGACGGCAGACGGTGACATCGTCATTACTTACGATGGTGAGGACGCTGAAGCAGATTCAGCAATGATGCTGATGTCTCTCGGCGCGCCTCATGGCGCGTCAGTCACCGTCAGCGGAGAAGCTGGTGACTCTGCCCTTGTCGACCAGATTGCAGACGGTATCGCTCAGGGACCCGACGAGTAAGTCAAGAGTACTTCCACGGGTGCCATGATATGAGGGGTAAATGGCCCGCCCGTGGTGGTTTCGTGCCCTGACTGGTTGGATAGCGGTTGAGGTGGAACGCAGCTAAGTTCCCGTGAAAGCGCAAAACCCTGAACCAACCAAATCCAGCGAATCGGTATGGCAACACCGGCAAGTTCCTACTACGCGCCTCATGCGGATGCTTATGGAGCCGGCCCAAGGCCGGCTCTTACTTCACGAATTCCGCGTCGGCGTAGACGGGGAAGATCTCACGAGAGAAGTTGTGTTCGCCTTCGATGCTCGCCGTAGAGGGAATCCCGCAGGTTCCTATAAGCGCGGTAACAGTTGTCGTGCTTTCGGCGGCTCTTCTACAGTCCATCCTGTAGGAGCTTAGATCAAAAGCGGCGAGGGATACGTAATCTCCTCGCCGCTCTCCCTTTTCGCAAGGGCTACATGCAACTAGTCCAAGTAGTCACGCAGGACCTGCGAGCGCGACGGGTGGCGCAGCTTCGACATCGTCTTGGACTCGATTTGGCGGATACGCTCGCGGGTAACGCCGTAGACCTGACCAATCTCGTCTAAAGTGCGCGGCATGCCATCGGTAAGCCCGAAGCGCAGGCGCACGACGCCGGCTTCGCGCTCGGACAACGTCGTCAGCACGTCCTGGAGCTGGTCCTGCAGCAAGGTGAAGGACACGGCATCGACGGCGATGACGGCCTCAGAGTCCTCGATGAAGTCACCCAATTGGGAATCGCCCTCATCACCGATGGTCTGGTCCAGCGAGATGGGCTCACGCGCATACTGCTGAATCTCCATCACCTTTTCTTCGGTGATGTCCATTTCCTTCGCGAGCTCCTGCGGGGTGGGCTCGCGGCCCAAGTCCTGCAGCAGCTCGCGCTGGATGCGGCCCAGCTTGTTGATGACTTCCACCATGTGCACCGGGATGCGGATGGTGCGGGCCTGGTCAGCCATGGCGCGGGTAATAGCCTGGCGAATCCACCACGTGGCGTAGGTAGAGAACTTATAGCCCTTGGTGTAATCGAACTTTTCCACCGCACGGATAAGGCCCAAGTTGCCTTCCTGAATAAGGTCCAAGAAAGCCATGCCGCGGCCGGTGTAGCGCTTGGCCAAGGAGACCACCAGGCGAAGGTTGGCCTCCAACAGGTGGTTTTTAGCCTTGCGCCCGTCCCTTGCGATGCTGCGCAAGTCGCGCTTTTCCATGGGGGAGAGCTTGGCAGCCTTATCGCCCTCCGCGCGAGCCTTTTCCATCTCGTCCATGCGGTGCTGCGCGTACAGACCGGCCTCAATGCGCTTTGCCAAAGAGACCTCCTGCTCCGCATTAAGCAGGGCAACCTTACCGATCTGCTTAAGGTACGCACGCACGGAGTCGGCGGAGGCGGTCAGCTGTGCATCCTTGCGCGCCTGGCGCAGGGCGACGGATTCTTCCTCGTCCCAGACTGAGGACGTATCTTCTGCTTCTTCCTCGTCTTCTTCTTCGCCCAACTCTTCCTGAATATCGTCTTCATCCAGGTCAGTAGGAGCATCGAATTCATCTTCTTCGATGTCCTCGTGGGGTGGGTCGAAGTCGGCGTCATCCGCAGGGGCGTCTTGCTCAACGGCGTCGAGCTGATCCTCTGCGTCCTCAGCTTCCGATGGTGCTTTGTCCGCAGAGTTTGCGGGGGAGTCTTGCGGTTCCGCCGCAGAGGCTCGCACGGTTTTCTTGACAGCTTTCTTGGCTGATTTCTTTGCCGACTTCTTGGCGGTCTTCTTAGCCGTTTTCTTGGCAGTCTTTTTCGCCGTCTTCTTAGCTGTCTTCTTGGCGGTTTTCTTCGCCGTTTTCTTTGCCGTCTTTTTGGCGGTCTTCTTTGCAGGAGTAGATGCCTCGACTGACTTGTCGTCCTCGCCGAGTGCCTGGTCTGAAGAATCAGTGGCTGCCACGTACGCCCTTTCGACTTACTACTTGATGGAAATAGCTCACCGCACCCGCACAGGGTGGCAATAGCATTATGAAATGCTAGCGTGTGTAGGCCTTATGCAGGTCAGACACGCCCGAGAGCCATGCAATTTTGGATCGACCGCCCAGTATAGGCGATTTTTGCACAATGCCGGTAGATAGGGTTATCGCAACGGTGATTTTATGGCTCTAGGCCTTCCAATACAGCCATTGCTGCACCTACAATGCCCGCACGATTTTCCAGTTGTGCAGGCATAACGGGGCTATCAATGGTTAAGTGGGGTCCCCATTTGTGGAATTTGCGAGATATGCCACCCCCGATGAGGAAAGCTTGCGGGTTAAATAATTTCTCGTATTCTTCCAGCACACGATTGAGCCGAACCGCCCACTCCTTGTACTTCAACCCTTCGCGTTCTTTGGCTGCGGAGGATGCGATCGCCTCGGCCTCGTCAGTTCCCACCGTGAGGTGGCCGAGCTCAGTATTGGGGAAGAGCTGCCCGTTGAGGAAGAAGGCCGAGCCAATGCCGGTTCCAAGTGTCAAAAAGATGACTGGTCCGGTTTTAGCCAACTCGTTTCCATATGCGACTTCCGCAAGGCCTGCGGCATCGGCATCATTCAAGACGACAAAATCTACGTCTAAATAGCGCGAAAACAACTCGGTGGTATCCACTCCTACCCACTCAGGTGAGATATTGGCAGCGGAGTGCACCGTGTGGTTGGACACCACCGAGGGCAAGGTTATGCCGACGGGCTTGTCCCATTCTTTTTCGCGCACAATTTGGGCTACCACCGTGGCTACCTCATGTGGCGTGGACGGCTGTGGGGTGGGGATCTTCAGCCGTGGGCCCACGAATTCATCGTTATTGAGGTCGACTTCGGCGCCCTTAATGCCGGAGCCGCCGATATCGACGCCAAAAGAGTGGCCAGTATGAGTAGTCATGCTCGCAAGTGTAGAAGAAGGCACAATGGTTGGCATGGAACATGACATAGATTTTCTGCAGCTGCGAGATTTTGCGGAAACTACCGCAATGCGTGCGGCTGAACTTATTCGCGCGCGCCGTGCAGAGTTGGTTGCTGGAGACGGTATTGCTGCACATACTCAGACAAAATCGAGCGCCGTCGACCCGGTTACGGAGGTCGATACCGCCACCGAGGAGTTTATTACGCGTACGATCAGGGAAATCCGCCCTGGAGATGGCCTGTTGGGTGAGGAAGGCGCAAGCTTCGACGGGACGACTGGGGTGCGGTGGATCGTGGACCCCATCGACGGAACCGTCAATTTCCTTTACGGCATTCCGGACTATGCGGTCTCGATTGGCGCGGAATACGACGGCCGCTTGGTAGCGGGTGCAGTGGTCAATGTGGTGCGGCGGCAGGTGTATGCCGCCGCGGCAGGAGCGGGCGCCACGGTTGCCACTACGGATGGCACGCGGTCTTCGCTACGGTGCGGTGAGCAAGACGATCCGGCGCTTTCCTTGGTAGCGACGGGATTTGGTTACGACGCACAGCGGCGCAAGCAACAGGCGGAATTGCTGACTAAATTGTTGCCGCAGGTCCGCGATATTCGCCGCATCGGCGCAGCCGCCCTTGATTTGTGCCGCGTGGCAGAGGGGAGCGTTGACGCTTATTTCGAGCACGGAATTAACGCCTGGGATTTTGCTGCCGGTGCTCTCATCGCTCGCGAGGCAGGAGCTAAAGTTCATCACCCAGGACTGGACAAGGGGTCCGCTGATGGCGAATTAACGTGGGCCGCGGGGGTGAATTTGGCACCCGCATTTGAGGAACTTTTGGCAGCACATGGCGCTAAGGAGGCGATGCGGGGGTGAAGGGTCTAAGAAATTTTTAGCAGCAGGATGACATATCGGTGTTTGTCCTTTACTATGCGCGATCGATAAACAACTATTCCTAAAGCAACTCGACTAATAGGGGCGTGTATTATGGCCACCGATTATGACGCACCGCGCCGCGGCGCAGAAGAAGAACTTGAAACTGACTCTTTAGAGGGACTGAAAGCAGCTGAGCCCGAAAGCAACGGCATGGATGACGATGGCGAAATCGTCGAAGCATTCCAACCGCCATCAGTTGACCTGACCGGCGAGGAACTCAACGTACAGGTCGTTCCCCGTCAAGAAGACGAATTTACCTGCGGATCCTGCTTTTTGGTCCAGTCCAATAAGCGTTATTCGCACGAAGAAGATGGCATGCCCATCTGTAAGGATTGTGCCTAAGCAGCCGGTATTGGCCTAGCTAGTCGATATTGCGCACAATCCAAATAAAGATTCACCCCGCCGCAGTTTGCAATGGTAAACGCGGCGGGGTTTGAAGTTTCCTTGTCTAGCAGACACCCAATGTGCGTGGGACCTAACTCCCTGGGGCCTCTACTTTCTGAGGGCGGTAAATCCTCTCAGTCATCCGGTTCTATCTAGGGCTGCTCGCCTTTGCTCTTTCCATCCGGTACGCTGCCTTGCTTCTGCCGTTTCTCCCATAGGTATCTACGACCCAGGAAGATGGGCAAGACTAGAACGAAGTAAAAAGCCATGTACCCCACTACGTGAAGGAAGATGCCGTCAGAGCTTACTTCGCTCCAGGCCACCCCCTCTACGCTTGATGAGGACACTCCACGCCAACCAGTTACTTGACTGACATAGAATTCAGCGATGACCATTAGTGGCAGTAGCACAAAGGAAAACCACCACGGAGGTATCCAGGGTTTCCCATCTTTCTGAGTTCTGCGTAGAGCTCCTCCGAAACCCATTGAGATCTCCTCCTAGTCCAACTGTTCACAGACAGTACAAGAACCCGCGTAAGGTGCGACCGAAATTCTTTTTTAATTCTATCTTTCGGGCTTGCTCGGGGGATGCAGTAGCAACGAAAACACCAACGGCACTCTCACAGGTGACGCCTTCTAAAAAGCAGCGATTCCCTAGAATCTACGAACCTTTTGCGTGCTGCTCCGGCAGGAAGGCGCGGAGCAGTTGGTCTGGATCTTTCGAGGCAATGAGCCAATATGGGGTGTCATCCTCCGGATCATTGAGGACCATCATGGCGTGCTCGTCAATCCACGCATGAGAGACCAAGAATGCAGCCGGATCGAATTGCGGGCCCAGTGCGTTATGGCGCGCAGACTTTGGAACGGTAATCGAACGAGAGACAACCTCATTGGGCAACTGTGCATCCTTGACGAGCAGCCACCGCGTTCCATCTTCATCTTGTTCTACCTGCACAACGGTCCCAGACCACGTGATGAGGACCCAGATAGCGATGGCGCCGAGCAGGACTGCGGGAATGATGGTCCACCACACAGAGCGGTTAAGTCCGGCCGTGGCTGAGGTTAAAGCCACAACGATTGCTGCAAAAATCCAGAAGTACCACGGCACCCACTGGCGTTCGCGATACAACACTTTCGGGGCAGCGGGTTGAGGAGCAGAAATATCAGACACGCCTAGGCATTCTAGTCCACTCCAGGCGCAGAATGAACCGACTGGGGCAGGTAGGATTGGCTAAGTGACTGATTCGAATTCGCTACCGCAGGAACAAACGCCAGTAGGAGACGTCAAAATTAAGCGCCTCGATAAAGATCTGCCGATGCCATTTCGGGCGCATCGGGGTGACGCCGGCGCCGATCTTTACGCTGCCGAGGCGCTTACCCTCCAACCTGGCGAACGCGCCCTCGTCGGCACCGGTATTGCCATGGCCTTGCCGCTGGGCACCGTGGGATTAATTCACCCGCGATCCGGACTGGCAGCTAAACATGGGCTGTCCATTGTCAATACGCCGGGTACCGTGGATGCTGACTACCGCGGGGAGATCAAGGTGTGCCTGATTAACCACGATCCCCACACCCCGATCGAGATCGAGCGCGGCATGCGCATCGCTCAACTCGTGGTACAGCGCGTAGAACTAATGGATTTTAGCGAAGTAGAAGACTTGGATGAGACCGTCCGCGGTACCGGCGGCTACGGATCAACCGGCGTATAGGAAGGATTACAAAATGGGCATTTGGCCATTTGGCAAAAAGAAAAACGATGACGGCCGGAAAGAAGAGCCGGAAAACCCTCAACAATCGCAGCCACAAGAGCCTGCCGCTGATTCCGCAGGATCGGCTTCGGCTGAATCGAGTTCCTTTGCATCCGTAAAAGATACGGCTGCCGATGCCGCCGCAGCCTCGGGACAGGTGCCAACGGAGTTTGCCCACGACGCCGTAAATGGCGAAACCGGCCCCTTCGATGGCGATTCCGTCAATATCGAAGACTTTGACTTTTCTGATTCTTCTATCGGCATCCTTGACCTTGGCTCGATGCGCATCCCGCTGCCCAAGGACTCCCAGGTCCAGGTAGAAATGGGCGAACAAGGCCCAAAGATGCTGCACATTGTCACCAAGGCGGGCCGTATTACTCCCGTTGCCTTTGCAGCGCCGCGCAAGCCTGGCCAGTGGGCTGAATCCGTGGAAGAAATCAAGGAAGGCATGAGCCGCGATGGGCTATCCGTCACCACGGAGCAAGGCCCTTGGGGGCTGGAAATCGTCGGTAAGAATGACAACGGTCAGCTCCGCGTCATTGGCGCCGAAGGCCCGCGGTGGATGCTGCGCTTGACTCTTGCGGCACCTACCGGCCTTGAAGAGGATTTGGCGCAGATCGCGCGCGATGTAGCATCGCGCACCTTTGTCTACCGCGGTGAGGATCCCATTTTGGCGGGCAACGCACTGCCGGTCATCATGCCCAAGCAGCTGGTGGAGCAGGTCAAACAAGCAATGGAAAAGCGCCAGCAGGAACAAGCAGGCGCAAATTCCCAGGGGCAGGCGGCCCAAGGGCACCCGGAAAACGGGGTAGGCGGCCCCGATCCCGCAGCCGAGGCGGAAGCCGAAAAGCAGCTGCGCGATTTGGGCGCGCAGCCACGCAAGGGGGAGAATGAATCTCCTACACATGACAAAGACAAGGGGTTTAACCCCGATTCCGATAAGTAAGTAAAGCAGAACGCTACGTGAGTAACTCTTTGCCGGAGCCGCAGGCTCCTCAGCTAGGCGACGACCAGGACAGCGATAATGAGCCAACTCTGTTGGAACAAATGGGAGGCCTTCCCGGCCTGGTTGCGGCCACCTTGCCCATCGTCGTCCTTATTCCAGTTAATAGCCTTTACGGCCTAACCCCGGCGCTCATCTCCGCGCTGGGTGTGGCGGTAGTGATCGCCATCTGGCGCATCGTTCGCAAACAGACCATCCAGCCGGCCATCTCTGGCCTTATCGGGGTGGCCATTTGCGCCGCCATCGCTTGGTTTACCGGCGATGCCAAAGGTTACTTCTTATACGGCATTTGGATGTCACTGGCCCTGTTTATCGCCGCGGCGCTGTCTATTCTCTTCCGGTGGCCGGCCGTTGGCGTTATCTGGAAGGGCTTGAACGGCGATGATATGGCCTGGCAAAAGGTAAAGCTTGCGCGCAGGGCGTATTCCATCGCCACCGCTGGGTGGGCCGTTATTTTCTTGGCGCGGTTTATCATCCAGCGGGCGATTTATGATGCTGGGGAGACGACCGCCTTGGGCATTACCAGGATCGTCATGGGCTGGCCCTTGACGCTGTTGGTGACGGCATTAACCGTGTGGATGGTGCGCCGCGCAGATGCCGCAGTAGAAGCGGCAGAAAATGCCGGGCTTGTCACAAGTTCAGATCGCAGTACACAAGAGTTCGAGGCAGAAAATGAATGAGTCCGCACTATCTCGCGGAGACACCCTGGAAGTCACCATCGACCGCATGGCCCATGGTGGACTTGGCATCGGCCACGCCCCGGATGGGCGCGTCGTCTTTGTTCCTCGGGCTTTTCCGGGGGACACGGTTCGCGCAACACTGGGTAAGGTGAAAAAGTCCTTTATCAAGGGCGAGCTCGACAGCATAGTTACTGCGGGTGAGCTGCGCGTACCCAGTAGCTGTCCCGCCGCAGAGCTAGGCGCCGGGTGCTGCGATTTTGCCGAGTTGGATCCCGCAGCGGAACCCGCCATCAAGATGGACGTTCTCCGCGAACAGCTGCGCCGCAGCAGCATAGAAGGGCTCGAGTCCCTCGCTATTGAACAACACGACCTGCCGCCGGTACGGGGCTGGCGGACGAGGGTCCGGTTGGGCGTCGACAAGCAAGGCCGCGCCGGATTGCGGAAGTACCGCTCGAATGAGCTGGTGACTTCCGTCGGTTGTACCCAATTAGCAGATGGCTTGATTGATGGTTTGGTAGGCGACGGCGCGCGGCGTTTTACCCCGGGGGCCGAAATCGTCGCGGTTCTCGATGGCGCTGGTAACCGGCATGTGATGGAAACGCGCAAGGCCCCGCGGGGTAGGCGCGTGGAGACCATTCGTGAGGTTATCGAGGGCTCTGGCACGGTGGTCGAATACGTCAATGGCCGCGAGTTTTCCTTCCCCGCCACGGCCTTTTGGCAAGCGCATGTGGCGGCGCCGGAGATTTATAGCGCTGTGGCAGGGCAGTGGCTGGCCGGCCGGAATTACCAGCAGAAGATTGCCTGGGATTTGTACGGCGGCGTCGGACTATTCGCGCCCGCGTTGTCTGATGCCACCGGTGGAAAAGTCATTTCCGTGGACTATTCGCCCGCGGCAACGGCGTCTACGCAGCCGGGGTTGCGCGATATCGATATTGCAGTCAAATCCGCGAAGGTAGAACAGGTTGCTGCGCAATTGCCCCAACCAGGTGCCGTGGTGCTCGATCCGCCGCGAACTGGGGCGGGCGAGCAGGTTATCCGCGCCGTGGCGGAGGCACAGCCGCAGGCCGTGGTTCATGTGGGATGCGATCCTGCCACCTTTGCCCGCGATCTATCCCTGTGGCACACCGCTGGGTACAAGCCTGAGAAAATGGCGCTAATTAATGCCTTTCCTGGCATCCATCACTTTGAGGTTATCGCTCTTATTGCCCCAGATAAGGCGGCGGATAAGCCGGCGCAGAGTGCCGTTTAACGCGAAAATATCTCGCCTGAAGTAATGAGCCGATATAAAAGAAAATACGGACCACGGGTACGGTGGATAGGAAGAACTAAGCACAGAAGGAGTTGAAGGCCGCTCCATGACTATCTTGGATACCATAAACTCGCCGCAAGACCTGAAGGCACTGCCTGCAGAAAAGTTGGAGGAACTTGCGGCGGATATTCGCCAGCGCCTCATCGATAGGGTATCGGTGACGGGTGGGCACTTGGGGCCCAATTTGGGCGTGGTGGAATTGACCATTGCGCTGCACCGAGTCTTTGATTCCCCGCGCGAGCCCATTATCTTTGATACCTCTCACCAGTCCTATGTGCACAAAATGCTCACTGGGCGCACGGCCCAATTCGACACCCTGCGCCAGAAGGGAGGCCTTTCCGGTTATACAGACCGCAGCGAGTCCGAGCATGACTGGACGGAATCCTCGCATGCTTCCGCCTCGCTATCGACGGTGGATGGACTGTCCAAGGCGTTTAAGATTCGCGGGGAAGGCCACCGCAATGTCGTCGGAATTGTCGGCGACGGTGCCCTCACCGGCGGCATGTGCTGGGAAGCGCTCAATAATATCTCTGAAGATAAAAAACGCAACGCGGTCATCGTGGTCAATGACAACGGGCGCAGCTATTCGCCCACCATTGGCGGAATTTCTGAAAACCTGGGGCGCATTCGTTCCCAGCATGGCTACGACGAGCTCATGGAGCAGGGCAAGCGCCGCCTGAAATCCATGGGGTGGGTAGGCGAGCGCGCCTTTGATGCGCTCCACGCGATGAAGGAAGGCGTCAAGTCCACCGTCTTGCCCACGGAGATTTTCCCTGAGCTGGGGATTAAATATATTGGCCCCATTTACGGCCATGACATCGATGGTTTGGTGCACGCGCTTTCCTATGCCCGCGATTATGAGGGCCCCATTATCGTGCACGTGGTCACGGAAAAAGGCCACGGGTTTGCCCCGGCGGTCAATGAGCCGAAGGACCAGATGCACTCTACGGGCGCTATCGATCCGGTAACTGGCGTTGCCAAGGGCACCAAGCAGCCGGGGTGGACGGCCGCATTTTCTGAAGAATTGATCGCGGCGGCGGAAAAGCGCGATGACATCGTTGCAATCACCGCAGCCATGGCGGGTCCTACGGGGCTGGCTCCCTTCCAGGAACGCTTCCCGGATCGGTTCTTTGACGTGGGCATCGCCGAGCAGCATGCGATGGCCTCTGCCTCCGGTTTGGCTTTGGGCGGGATGCACCCCGTGGTGGCTGTGTATTCCACGTTCCTCAACCGGGCCGTGGATCAGGTGATCATGGATATCGCCTTGCTCAAGCTGCCGGTGACCATCGTGCTCGACCGCGCCGGTGTGACGGGCTCTGATGGCGCCTCCCACAACGGCATTTGGGATATGTCCTTAATGAGCATCGTCCCAGGTATGCACATCGCCGCCCCGCGCGATGGTGCGCGTCTGCGCGAGCTCTTCCACGAGTCGCTGGACATTGATTCTGGGCCCTCGGTTGTTCGGTTCCCCAAGGGAAACTTGCTGCCCGATATGGAAGCCGTGGATACGCTTGCCGATGGCGTCGATATCCTCTACTACGGCGAGGCCGACGCGGGCGAAGATACCCCCGAGGTCCTCATCGTTTCTATCGGTGCGATGTCCGCGCGCAGTATCAAGGCGGCGCAAAAGCTGGAGAAGCAGGGGCTTAACGTCACGGTTATTGACCCGCGGTGGGTCGCGCCGGTGGCTAGTTCCGTTATCGCAATGGCGGCAGATCACGATCTGGTGGTGACGGTAGAAGATGGACTCATTCGCGGCGGCATTGGGTCCATGATTGCTGAGGCTCTCGGCGCGGCCGAGGTGGATACCCCCGTGCGGCGCCTCGGCGTTCCTGGGTATTTCCCCAAGCACGGCTCCCGCGGCGAGGTTTTGGAAGAGTTCGGCCTAAGCCCAGAGCTCATTTCTGCGTCGATTACAGAGTGGGTAGAAAACCTCACCGCTTAATCTGGCTGGGAAAATAGGCTCTCGATCAATACCGGGGCAACAAGGTTCACCTGCCACGATCGTGCGCCTTCGCGCTCTAGGAAAGCTGGTACGTCGTCCGGTTGGCTGATGGTTCCGCTCCCACCAATGGCCGCCCACACGGCGGCGCGGAGGGTAGCGGGTCGCAACAGCAGCTCCGATGGTAGCCCGAGCTCTTCGGCGATATCCCCAACGGCGGCGCGGATTTGCTGATATTCCTCCCACAGTTCTGGATACTCCCTGGACCAGACCGACTTGGAAGGGACGGTTCTTTCCTCACGGAGCGGACCCGGGCGCCCCCGCGGTGGAATTTTCTGGGACTGCTGCACCGCCCGCAACCAGCGCTGCGCGGCGCCCTTGCGCCGGCGCGGAAACCCCTTGATGCGGGTGAGCTGGGGCTGCGTG
The DNA here is from genome assembly GCF_046718165.1 of Corynebacterium tuingiense. Classification (NCBI taxonomy): domain Bacteria; kingdom Bacillati; phylum Actinomycetota; class Actinomycetes; order Mycobacteriales; family Corynebacteriaceae; genus Corynebacterium; species Corynebacterium tuingiense. Next base: position 1,412,966 of record NZ_CP177101.1, on the reverse strand, counting down.
CTGGGCAAAACCCGGGCAATCTCTACCAGCACCTTATTGGGAAGCACCCGCCCGGGCGCGGTATCGGTTCGCCGGCTAATATCATCGCGCAGGTTCCACAAAGACCGCGCCGCGGCGCGCTGCTTCCCATTCTTTAAGCTCGAAACTCCCTTGATATCGCGCCACGAGCCCGGCTGTGGGGCGGTGTCATGTGCATGCTTGGCGACGATCGCCGCGCATTCCTCCACCATCCACTCCAGCTTTTCTTGTTCGGCCAAGATATCGCGCAGCGTCGTAGCTAGTTCCAGCAGGAGCTCGACATCGAGCGCGGCATAAGCGCGCATTTCTTCACTCAACCGCGGGATGGACCAGTCATCGTCGCCGTGGCCCTTTTCCAGCTGGACATCGAAAAGCTCCGCGATAATGGCGCCCAAATTGGTGCGGTGAAAGCCGGCAAACCGGGCGGCCAATTCCGTATCGAAAACGGTGCCGGGAAAAAGCCCCAACCACCCAAGAGAGGGGAGATCCGAGGGGGCGGCGTGAATGATCCAATGCTGCCCATTGAGCACCGGAGCCAGCGCCTGGGTCAGTTCCGCACGGTGGCCTTCTGGGGCAAAAAGCATCGTCCCAGCGCCGCGCCGGCGGATCTGGATGAGAAAGGCGCGGTCATCATACCGGTAGCCTGAGGCGCGCTCGGTATCGATGGCAAAGGCCTCGGTGCCTGCCTGCAACCGCGCGGCGGCAGCGGCAAATTCCGCCGGGGTGGATAAGACCTTCGGAATACCCTCTTTCGGACGCTCCCGAAATTCCACCATCTTAGCGGCCGAGTTCAGTAACGCCTTCAGGCGGCAGGCCCGCGACGTTGGCTAATACTTGTGCAAAGGCCTGCACGTGCGGTGCTAAATCTAGTCCCTCCGCTGTCCACGATGCGCGCATTTCAATCTGATAAGCGCGCGGGGGACCGCCGATCTCTCCGAAGCGGACCGAGGCGGTGGAGGTGACGGTGCCGCCGAGGTTGGTAAGCTCTGCACCCTCTTTTTCTAAGCCTTCATTGAGCCACTGCCAGGCGACGTCCGGCAGCAGCGGATCTCCTGCAACCGAATCATCCATATCGGCCTGGATATACGCCACTAGGCGCATCGCGCCCTCCCAGGCCTCTTCCGCGCCTGGGTCATGGAGGAGGATGAGGCGCCCGAAGGCATCGCCATCTGAATCGGTGGCGATAATATCCGGCTCCTCTTCCGTGCCCACCTCAAGGCCAATGGCGTGGCTAAAGGGCGCTAATCGCTGCGGCGGGCGAATGGACCCGAGGCTAATCTCTGGGCGAAGAGTGGCCGCGTGCATGGACTCTACCGCCTGAGTAAACGCCGGCGGTGTCGTTGGCTCCTGTGCCTCGTCGTTGCGGCGTAGGGAGGTAAAGGCTGCGCCATCTCCTGAGTTGGCTCCGGCATTTTTACCGGCGCTGGGCGTGGTCGATTCGGAATTACTCACCTTGATAAAGCTATAGTTTCGCTACCTTGAGCTGGCGGAGGCGCGCCGATAGTGGGAGGCACACAGGGGAGAGGGATGACAATCGGTGTAACTCCAACTTATGATGGATATGTCCGAATATTCGAATAAGCTTCTGCAAAGGAGAAGGCAATGGCGAAGCTCGATTTCAAGGAACTCAACGAGGTACAGCAATACTCCCAACACGCCGTTTTCAAGGTGATTCCAGGCGGGCTGGGCAGCGAGCGCGAAGAGATCATCTCCCAAGCCCAAGAATTCTTTGCGGAGCTAGAAAAGGACAATAAGGTCACTGTCCGCGGCGTCTACGATCTGACCGCGATGCGTGATTCTGCGGACTTCATGATCTGGTGGCACGCCGAGGAATTTTCCGATATCCAGAAAGCCTTCGGCGATTTCCGCCGGGAGACAACCTTGGGCCAGGTTAGCGAAGTAACGTGGATTGGAAATTCCCTGCATCGGCCGGCCGAGTTCAATAAATCCCACCTGCCTTCCTTCATCATGGGGGAAGAGCCCAAGGAGTGGATTTCCGTCTACCCATTCGTGCGTTCGTATGACTGGTACACGATGGAAGAAGAAAAGCGTCGCCGCATTTTGATGGAGCACGGCATGCAGGCACGCGACTACCCCGACGTGCGCGCCAATACGGTGCCGGCATTCGCGCTTGGGGATTATGAGTGGGTTCTTGCCTTTGAGGCCGACGAGCTACACCGCATTGTGGACCTGATGTATAAAATGCGCTATACCGAAGCCCGCCATCACGTTCGCGAGGAAATTCCATTCCACACCGGACGCCGCGTGAAGGACATCGCAGAACTCATCCAGGTTCTGCCCTGAGGATTGAAACAAAAACAGCGCTGGGAGCGCCCTTTATTGGAGGGAGCTCCCAGCGCTGTAGTTTGATCTCACTGCGCGTGGTAGTGAAATCCTAGTTTTCCTCGATGGGCTTTTCTTCCAGGTTCAAGGAAATAGAGTTAATGCAGTAGCGCAGGTCAGTCGGGGTATCGTAGCCTTCGCCTTCGAAAACGTGACCCAAGTGGGACTCGCAGTTGGCGCATAGTACCTCGACGCGGCGCATGCCCAGGGAATTATCTTCCCGCTCGATAATCTTGTCACCGGCTAGCGGGGAGAAGAAGGAAGGCCAACCACAGTGGGAAGCAAACTTCTCGGTGGAACGGAATAGCTCCTCGCCGCAGGCCTTGCAGGAGTAGACACCCTCTGTGGTGGTATCTGTGTATTCGCCCACGTGCGGCGGCTCCGTGCCTGCTTCGCGCAATACGTAATATTCTTCGGGGCTAAGGCGCTTTTGCCAATCGGCATCAGCAATGAGCTTAAAATCAGTCATGACTTTAAGTTTAATCCTTTATTTGCGTGGCACGCCACCACCCTGCAACGCAGGCGAAGATGATGACGATGAGCAGGCTCCAGCCCACGGTCCCTGAGAAGGTGTTCATCCACCGCCCGGCATCGGGATGCGCGTGCGACGTCCATGTCACCGGGGCCAAGAATAGGAACGCAGCCACCCATGCGCCCACCGAGTGAAAGACCGAGCGCGGCAGGAGCACGGTGAATATTAGCGGGAATAACCACATTGAATAATATTGCTGTCCTAGCGAGGACAAGAAGAAAATCCCGACCATAATCGTGCCACTCGTTGTCAGCGCCCAAAATACCGGTTCGGATTGTCGCCACCGCAACAGTCCAAGCACCGCGCACCCGACCAAGGCGGCGAAGACTACCCACACCACCCAGTAGAGGACGGGGCCGAATTCCACATAGGCGCGCAATCCCGCCCAGGAGGAGTTGGCATAATCGCGGGTCGTGGAAAGATAGGGCACCAGCTTATCCAGGTAACCGCTAGCACCCGGCACGAGTGGCCACGCGAGGACATTGAGTACCACCGGAATCCCGAGCCCCGCGAGGAGGTTGCGCCACTGCAGCTTGACCAAGGGCAAGAAAAGGAGGGGTGCGAATTGGGGCTTAATCAAAATGGCTAGCCCGATGGCTATGCCGGAAACCCACGCGAGCTGCGGGGTGCGCTCAGCCTCTAAGAAAGCCCACAGGAAAAGCGCCATGCAGAATAAGAGCACACCGTTGATATTGGTAAACGCCAAAGTATTGGTGACAGATTCAGTGGCGAAGGCTAAAGCGATTGAGACTGGAAACACCGGCGAGCTGAGCTTTCTTCCCACCACGTGGGTCAAAAGCGCCAGTGCCGCAATAATGCCAAGGGCGTTGACTACGATGAAAAGGCCGCGCGCGAGGTTGAAATCGAGCCACGCTAAAGGCGATAAGAATAGCGTTGCACCTGGGGTGTAGAGATATAGCGGGTCCACATGGTTATAAGCCTGTTTATACACCGGAATGCCATCGACCATGCGCCTTAGCGCGCTATAGACCGTAGTGAAATCATCAGTCAACGTCCCATTGCGCGCCACGATGAAGACGCGCTGAATGACGAGGAGAACGGCAATAGGCCATGCGGCGGCGTTTATTCGAGCAGTCACGACCTTTTAGTCTACGGACTCAACTGTGCGCGAGTACCGCAGAAACACCGTGCTATCTGTATCGGCGGCAACATTGTCTAGCTGCATTCGGCGGTGGGAGTGCGTGCCATGAAAGGTAGCCACGGGCTTTTCTACGCCGGTGGAAAGGTGGGGATCCAGGGTTAAATACATCTGATCAATGGCATCGATATGCACCAGCTGGCCGATCATTCCTGGACCGCCTTCGCAGAGGATGCGCTGGAATCCACGCTGCCGCAATACGCGGAGATAGTCCTGCATGGTGCCTTCGCCCGCATCGATTACTTCTGCGCCAGTGGCTATGATCTGCTGCACAACGCCCGAATTTCGCAACTGGAAATAATGGATATCCGGAACGAGGAAGATGGGTGCTGTGTAGAAATTTGTGAAGAACTGAGTAGTAACGTCGTATTTCAAGCTTCGGGAAGGGACTACCATTGGAGCGGGACGATCATCTTTAAGCGACTTCCGTACTCCGAAGTAATTTTCGGAACGCACGGTATTACCTCCGACCAATACAGCATCAGCCCAGTCTCTTAACGCAGTTAAAAGCTGACCGTCAGTCTTGTTTCCCATCTCTTTAGAACGATTATTTATAGTCGCGGAGCCACTTAGCGTACTCGCCATAATTGCTCGGAGGACTACCTCGCCAGTCGGCTCAGGGCCCAGTAGTGATGAGATTTCTCGCAAAGGCATGGGTATAAGGCTACACTTAGGCACATATTTTGTTGGCAAGAGGACGAAAATTACTCAAGATAATAGAATCGAAGACAATGTTCAAGGAGAAAAAGATTAAACTGCACGTTAAAAACATGCCAAGAGAAGGAGATAGTCGATCAAATTTTCGCGAACAATACATCCAGGATTATGGGGATAACTGGGCAGAGACGCTCGCAGACCAGATGGCAGTCGATGAGCATGTTAACTATGATGACTTTGTAAACATATCTGATTTAGTATGGACTGCTAGACAGAACCACGTACCGGTCCAAAATCTCATTTCACCGATGGATCTTACCAATACCAGAAACGCGAAGAAAAGGTGGGCAATTGCCATAATGCTCCTTCAAGCTGAGCGTTTCGATTTTAATTATACGGGTGTTCGTGGAGTCTGCTCCATGCTGAATAAACAAGATGAATTTTTCGGTGAGTTCACTGCATTTAATATGTTCTCAGCTATGGCAAGTCCGCACGATCGGATACCGGAAAAAGAAATTCACGATTTTTTAAAGGTTCGGCGGGCCCCGAAAATTCAACATCTACTTCTGCATGGAATGTGGTTATCTCCAGAAGGAGAGTATTCGGAAACCATGGTCCTAGTAAGTAATCAAGTTCTGGACGATAATCCGCGTGATATAGTTGCTCATTTGAGATTAGCGGAGGGTTTACGGCGAAAACATGAATACAAACGGGCAGTGCGAATTTTGGACAGAGGAATCGAATTAAATGATTCGAGAGATACAAAAATCCATGAAGATTTTACACGCCAACGGATAGTCACTACTCAAGAGGGGCAAATGTGGGTGTTGCTTAAGAAACATCAAGAGTCCCTAGACGACCAGATACTTGAGTATAGTGAAAAAATTCGCAACGAACAGTACTCAATGCTGTTTAGGATAGTTGAGATTTTGGCATTATTCTTCGCTATTGTTGGTCTGTTTGCAACCTCTGTTTCACTTGCCTCTTTAGGGGACCTTTCAGTAGGTCAGCGGCTATCGATTATATTCGCTGGCGGAGTAGTTTTGATAATGTTCGTACTCTTATTGCATTTCATTCTAAGACCTGAAAGTGATAGGTGGTGGATAGAGAGACGTCAAGATATTAGCGCTAGGAAGTGGAAGGCAAAGCGTGATGCCTGGCGCAGCGAGGTGGTCGATGAGATTGAGCAATCTAATTCTTTGAAAGTGGACGGTATACGTCAAGAATTAGATTCCATAAAGTGCCATATTTATAATCTGTAAAATTGGAATTGAAGCGGATGTAGTATTTATAAGTCAATACTTTATTCTTAAAGAAAGGAATTGTTAATGGTTAGCACGGAGGACTACGTTTCCGACCTGGATGGCGGAATTCCTAAATTTTCTTTCGAAATAGATCGGTTGGATGCCGCGGTTGATCAAGTATCAAATTATGTTGAAACTAGATTGAAGGAAATATCGACCGTATCAGATCGGCCCCTTGCCATGATGCTCTCAGGAGGTATCGATTCGATACTTAGTGTCGCTATCGGTGCGTCTTCTGGAATTCATTTAAAAGCATTTACTTGGCATTGGGCTGGATCTGAACAATCTACCGCTGAACTGAGTGTAGCAAGGGCGGTTTGCGAGCACTTCGGAGTCGAGCATCAAACTATTTCACCAGAATTACACCAAATCCACGGGTTACTTTTAGAAGTCATTGAGAAGCTTGAAACTACAGAACCGTGGGAGATTGGAGCCGGCTTAGTCCTTCATGCTATCGCCGAAGAGGTAGATCGGAGTATGCTAGGGGCGCCAATAGTGAGTTCCGCCGGTGCAGACACTCTTTTGCTAGGCGGCAGAGATTTGCAGTATCTGACAAAAGAAGAGCACTCATTATATAAGTGGCAGAAAATGGTCTCGGAATCCATTCGGTCGAAGTTCACGAAAGGGCGTTTCATACCGGATTTTTACCAACGCATTTTGTCTCCGGGACAAGCCCATTTTAAAGTTTGGCAAACCAAGACTGCTGTTGAGTTGGCTAGCCGTCTCCATCCATCAGTTGTTAAAGGTCCTAGCTGGGATAAGGATAAAATCTTGCTGCGCGAAGCGGCAGTCAATGCCGGTGTTCCTCGTGGGCTGGTTGATAATCCCAAGAGCCCGATGCAGGCTTCTTCGGGCTTTTTTCGAGCACTCGAAGATTTGGCGAGGCGCGAACTAGCCGAGGAATTTAAAGATCGTACCTACTCAGATCCTTTAGTTGAGGATCTCTCGCTGATAGTGGGCCGTCTTTATTTGGACCGCTTGATTAATGAACACCAGCGCTTTTGAGTGTATTACAAACGGTTTCTTATATAACAAAATAGTGCCCTAATCCATTGAGTTAGTTCATACTTTCTAGCGGTTTTCCATTGGCGATGCTATCGGTACGAAGTAGTCGAATTACTTCGACGAAATAGCTTGGCACGGTATTATTACGAATTCAATAAGTGTTGTTTTAGTCTGCAAAATCTAAACGTGTCCATTTGTGGCCTTTTGGTCCACTCGATTTTATTTAGGCTAGTGACTTTGGCCACCGCAAGTAGCAACTCGTAATTGAATTCGGAGCTCATCGGTGGAAGGACTTTAATCCCTCATGGAATCTGACGGTCCTAAAATAAATGTGGCAAAACCTCGATGCTTTAATGTTTGAGTTGCCTCTGCTAGTTATGGGGTTTGGTTGAACGAGTTTGGTTCTGGTCTTGGTGCGGAGGGTACGAATTTCCTATAGGCAAGCAGCTTTTTATTTGTATAAAGTTTTTGAGTCGATGCAAAACTGGAAGACAATAGGGGGATCGGCTGGGGGGGTGAGGGAATAAAAGTTTGAAATTTGCAGAGAAACGCGCCTTGGCGAAGTCTCTCCGCTCTAACTCGCAGGCATGAGCAATGTATAGGTTAGGTTTAATCAGAATTGCCTTCTGAGCGGCGTATTAAAAATATTCAATCCAATAGATTTGAGCTGTAAGCTGGGTTTAACCGATTTAGTTTGGCAACTCTTCCTCATCTCGTTATATGGGGCGGCAACCTCCACGCGCCTCATCAAATGCCTTCTTTCCTTGTGAACTGGAGGAGCATGGGTCTTCGTTCATTGCCCGTGCTCGGACATACAACACGCTGGAGCGCAATTGTTTTTCAGTCCTCCTATGTAAGTTGTGGATGAGGGCCCTGTTTGCAGTTTCGTGTATGTCACGGCTCATTTATAGAGAAGGAGATGGAGCATAGACAATCACAACCTGGGTCAGTATTGGGGCATAGTCTCGAATTTTGAGCTCTTTTAAGCGATACAGTTAACAACGAAAGAGGGCGGGCGGGCTTCGACAGGCGGTTTAGCGCACGTCGATGCTCTTTTAACGGGATGGATGAGTGAACTTATACATTCGCAGCCCGGCTTTGTAGAAGTCAGATTTGCAAATTTCCGATGGCTTCCGGGCGGTACTGCTCACGATGCGCTTGGGGACCTAAACCAGCCGAATAATCACAACACCGGTCAAAAGGAGGGCAATGCCCAGCACCTGGCGGGACTTAATGGGGTCGCCGCTTACGCGGTCAATGATGAGCGAGCCCAGCATTGAACCAAGCAGGCCGGCAACTACGGTGAGGCCGGTACCAATCTGCGGAACGAGGGCGGCGTTGCCGAAGATGAAAAGCGCGCCCAATACACCGCCTATCCACATCCACCACGGGTTGGGTTTTCCTTCCGGGCGCTCGATGCGCGGGCGCCAGCGCAACACAATATTGACGATGACCAAGGCGGTAACGCCGACGGCAAAAGATACCAGCGCAGCGCTCACCGGAGATCCCGTCACCTGACCTAGGTGGCCGTTGATGGCGGATTGGCTGGCGGTAAAACAGCCAAAAATAAATCCGGCGAGCCGCCACAGCCACAGGGCGGTCGCGGAATCTTCATTACTTGTTGCTGCGCTGGGGTGGCTACCACTGCGACTACGCCGGTAAGCACGATAATGGCACCGATAGCGCGCACAACCGTCAAAGAAGACTGAGGCGACTCGAAGAGACCAAAGTGGTCAACAATAAGCCCCATGATGACTTGCCCGGCAATGGGCAAGACCACAGTCTGCACCGCACCCAGGTGCGGAAAGAGAAGAATATTTCCGGTCAGTGCGACAACACCCAGCAATCCGCCGAACCAAATCCAGAGTGGTTCATCAAAAGCCTGCGTAATACCGTAGTCCCCGCCGGTAACGGCGGTAGCCACGATGAGCAGGGTGATCGTTCCTACGGCAAAGGAAATCATCGAGGAGGAAAACGGGGTGCCGGTGGAGGCGCGAAGGCGGGTATTGACCAGCGTTTGTATCGGTAAGACGAGTCCAGCAAGAATTCCCAAAAGTATCCACAACACGGGTGGACACTTTACTCAGATAAGACAAAAGCCCACTTGAATGGGAAAGCCCACCTAAGCGAAGGAAATTAAGCTTAAGTGGGCGGTGGTGGTCCTAACTGGGATTGAACCAGTGACCTTTCCGGTGTGAACGGAACGCTCTCCCACTGAGCTATAGGACCTTGCGGGGGATAAATTTACACCCGGTGCATTCCATTTTCCTAATTGGCTGGATGGCGGGCGTGACCGGTGGGGTTAAACGTCTGCATCCCCGGGAAGGTGTACGTGCAGGGTAAATGACAACGCTGCAATTCACAGTGCGGAGAAATGGGTGATGTGTGCCGCGCAATAGGGGTGCTGGGCTGGGGATTTGGAAACTGACAGGGAGCACGATAATGTTTGTTCACGCACCGCAAAGCATTAAGCACTGCGGCGCGATGCGGATGTAGCGCAGTTGGTAGCGCATCACCTTGCCAAGGTGAGGGTCGCGAGTTCGAGTCTCGTCATCCGCTCCACGCTTTTCTTGAGGGTGTTACACCACACAGGAAAGTGGAACTAAATGAATAGCGCGCGATTAGCTCAGTGGGAGAGCGCTTCCCTGACACGGAAGAGGTCACTGGTTCAATCCCAGTATCGCGCACAAGGACTTAGTCCTAGAAACCGGGCCTGGTTTCGCATGCGGATGTAGCGCAGTTGGTAGCGCATCACCTTGCCAAGGTGAGGGTCGCGAGTTCGAGTCTCGTCATCCGCTCCAGCACTGTATTGTGTGAGGCGGTATCGCCACGGTGGAATGGCCGAGTGGTGAGGCAACGGTCTGCAAAACCGTGCACACGGGTTCGATTCCCGTTTCCACCTCAACGTTTTAATGCCTTCGGGCATTGGGCGCGATTAGCTCAGTGGGAGAGCGCTTCCCTGACACGGAAGAGGTCACTGGTTCAATCCCAGTATCGCGCACGAGGGTCATCTGATGCCCCTTGGTGAATCTCTTGATTCACCTGCGGATGTAGCGCAGTTGGTAGCGCATCACCTTGCCAAGGTGAGGGTCGCGAGTTCGAGTCTCGTCATCCGCTCCATCCAAGCCGCCTTGTCACCAAGGCGGCTTTTTTGTATCCGGCACACCCCACACTTCTGACGTGATGGAGATCCCAGACTTTTTCGCTTCGGTGCGGAACTATGGAGATACGGTTACCGACTATTGAAGAGACGTACTGATGACCACGATTGTCACCAAGACATTCGTTGGGATTAGGATGTCTTTGCATGCACACGCAAAATTCAGAACTGAAGGAGCTGAAAATGAGCCATCGCGTACCTTGGTTGCGCCGCACGGCAGTGGCGGTGGGAGCTACCGCGCTTATCGTGGGCGGATCCGCACCTGTAGCACTGGCGCACGATTCCGTCGTGGGCGGAACCGTAAAGGAGGGCGACCAGCTCGAGGAGTTTCCTGCGGAAATCACCCTGGAGTTTTCCGGTATCCCAAAGGACCAGTTCAACACCTTTGCCGTGACCAATAAGGACACTGGCGAACAGATCTTTAGCCAGGAGCCGGAGCTAGATGAACGCGATCTCACGATCACGACTCCAGATGATGTCGACCCCGGCCCAGGAAACTACCAGGTGGGATACAACATCACCTCCTCGGATGGCCACGCCACACGCGGTGGAGTCTCATTTACGGTGAAAGGTGAGGACAGCGATGGGGCTTCTTCCACCGACGCTGCAGATGCAGATGGAGCTGCAGATTCTTCGAGCGATATGCCCACCTCGGTGAAAATCATCCTGGGAGTGGGCGGTGTGCTGGGCATAGCGGCCGTGCTCGCTTTGTTGATTGCAAAAACCCGTCGAAATGACTCGAAAGGTCACAAATAATGACTAATAAAATTTCCCACCTGATTGCTGGCGTATCCCTCAGCGCCCTAGTTCTCGCTGGTTGCTCCCCGGATAACGAAAACGATTCCAATAACTCAGAGTCGACTTCGGCTGCTTCTTCAACTGCAGAAACCAGTGAATCCACCGCGGCGGCGGATAAGGACCTGACCTTCGAGGACGCCGTCGTACGCGCGAACGAAGACAAGGATATGACCGCCATCTTCGGCACCTTGGTCAATCACTCGGATGAAGACATCGAGATCACTGGTTTCTCCACGAACCTGGACGCAGAGATGAACCAGATTCACGAGACCGTCGATGGTCAGATGCGCGAAAAGTCCAGCCCCTTGGTCATCAAGGCCGGCGAGAGCCATGAACTTGCGCCAGGTGGCGACCACTTCATGCTGATGGGAATGAAGGAAGGCATCATGCCTGGCGATTCCCTTGAGCTCAAGGTGACCTTGTCTGGCGGCGACGAGATGGACTTAGGTCCCATCCAGTCCCGGACCATGGGTGCCGGCGATGAGGACTATGGCGACATGGACGGCATGGACCACGATCACTCCGGCCACGATCACTCCGGCAAGGACGACGAGAAAGAAAACCACAAGCACTAATCATGACGGGATTCAGCAGAAGGGGATTTCTCACCGGCGCTGCAGTGTCTACCAGCGCCTTTGCGCTGGTGGGGTGCAACGCGGATAGATCAACACCACACGCTGAAGCGGAGGAGAGCACTCCGCTTGCCGATGCCACCGTGGCTTTTGACGGCCCACACCAGGCCGGCATTGACACGCCGGAGCAAGCGCACCTGAACTTGGTGGGCTTTGATCTCAAAGGGGACATCGGCAAGCAGGGCTTTGCCCGCCTGATGAAGCTGTGGACCGAGGATGCGCGTGCGCTGTGCACGGGCCAGCCCCCGTTGGGGACTTTGGAGCCGGAAATGGTGCGCCAGCCTGCGAACCTCACTATTACGTGTGGGCTGGGCGAGCGCATTTTCTCGCTGCTGGGTGTGGATAAGCCGGAGTGGCTTGGCGATGTCCGCGCCTATTCCCGCGACCAATTAGAAGGCAAGTGGGGCCAGACCGACATCGTCCTGCAAATTTGCAGCGATGACCCGCTGATGAATACTTATGCGTTCCGGCACATGGTGCGCTCAGGCGAGCACTATGCCGAAGTTAACTGGCTGCAGCAGGGCTTTATCAATGCCTACGGCAGCCACGAAAAGGGCGAGACCGCGCGCAATATGTTTGGACAAAAAGATGGCACCGTGAACCCGCGCGGCGATGAACAATTCGCGGACCAGGTCTGGATCGAAAATGGTCCAAAGTGGCAGCAGGGTGGCGCGGCCATGGTGGTGCGCCGCATCCGCATGAACCTCGATACCTGGGAAAAGCTGGACCGCTCCTCCCGCGAAAATGCGGTGGGGCGCAAGCTGGAAAACGGGGCACCGCTTACGGGTGATAAGGAATTCGATGAGGCGGACTTTAAGGCCACGGATGAGTATGGCCTGCCGGTCATCGATAAGAACTCCCACATGGCGCGCGCGACTGCGCCGAAGGACCACCCGGAGCAAAAGATCTTGCGCCGGCCCTATAACTACGAATTGCCGCCGGATGGCAAGGATGGCCAACTATCCAATATTGGCCAAATCTTCATCTGCTACCAGCAGGATCCCACCAAGCAATTCGAACCCATCCAGGCGCGGCTTGATGAGGCGGACCTGCTGAATGAGTGGCTCACCCACATCGGTTCGGCGATGTATTTCTGCCCGCCGGGAACTAAAGGCAGCGATGGCAAAGAAACGTGGTGGGCGGAATCGCTTTGCACGCATGCTGGCCTGTAGAATGACGATCCGTAAATTTAACTAGTGGATGCGGCCAGGTATGCCGTATCTGCGTGAGCGCAAAAAGGAGCGCGACTATGGCGGAACTTATTCCCGCAGCACTGGTAAATTACGAATCTTTCACCGTGCCGGCCGGACAAGCGGTTGGCGCGGTCCTCCGCGAGCTGAACCTGCCCAATAAGGGCCCAGAGGCAGTCGTGGTAGTCCGCGGCGTGGACGGTACACTTTTTGACCTCTCGCACACCCCGGATGAGGAATCGACGTTTGTCCCGGTAGCCGCCTGTGAGGAAGATGGCCGCGCCGTCATTCGCCACTCCTGCGCCCACGTCATGGCCCAGGCCGTGCAAGCTGAATTCCCCGGCACCAAGCTGGGAATTGGCCCATCCATTGAAAACGGCTTCTACTTCGATTTCCAGACCGCTGAGCCCTTCACCCCGGAGGATCTCAAGGCCTTGGAAAAGCGGATGAAGAAGATCATCAAGGGTGGCCAGCGCTTCGAGCGCCACACCTACGCGTCCACGGCTGAGGCAGAGCAGGCCTTGCAGGATGAGCCCTTCAAGCTGGAACTTATCCAGGACAAGGGCAATGTGGACCCGGATTCCGATGAGGCCGCCGAGGTGGGTGCCGGCGATCTGACGCACTATGACAACGTGAACCCGCGCACCAATGAGGTGGAATGGTTTGACCTGTGCCGCGGCCCGCACGTTCCCACCACGAAATACATCCCAGCCTTTGCCCTGACCCGTTCGTCCGCCGCCTACTGGCGCGGCGACCAAGCCAACGCTGGCCTGCAGCGCATCTACGGCACCGCCTTCGAGTCCAAGGACGCATTGGCCGCCTACCAGACCATGGTGGAAGAGGCAGAAAAGCGCGATCACCGCCGCCTGGGCCAAGAATTAGATCTCTTCTCCTTCCCGGATGAGATTGGTTCCGGTTTCCCCGTATTCCACCCCAATGGCGCGACCGTACGCATGGAGATGGAAAACCACTCCCGCAACCGCCACGTGCAGGCGGGCTACTCCTTTGTCAATACCCCGCACATCACCAAGGGTGACCTCTTCCGTAAATCCGGCCACCTTGATTTCTACTCCGATGGCATGTTCCCGCCGATGCAGCTCGATGGCGAGTATGACGCCGAGGGAAATACGGTCAAGGAGCCGCAGGACTACTACGCCAAGCCGATGAACTGCCCGATGCACAACCTGATCTTTGCATCCCGCGGCCGTTCCTACCGTGAGCTTCCGCTGCGCCTTTTTGAATTCGGTACGGTCTACCGCTACGAAAAGTCCGGCGTGGTGCATGGCCTGACCCGTGCGCGCGGCTTTACCCAGGACGATGCTCACATTTACTGCACCGAGGAGCAGCTGGAAGAAGAGCTCACCCAGGTTCTGGACTTCATCATTTCGCTGCTTGAGGATTACGGCCTCTCCGATTTCTACTTGGAGCTTTCCACCAAGGACCCCAATAAATTTGTCGGCTCCGATGAGATTTGGGAGCGCTCGACCACGATCTTGCAGTCCGTGGCAGAAAAGTCCGGTCTTGAGCTCGTTCCTGACCCTGAGGGTGCGGCGTTCTATGGGCCGAAGATCTCCGTTCAGGCCCGCGATGCCATTGGACGTACCTGGCAGATGTCCACGGTGCAGCTGGACTTCAACCTGCCCGAGCGCTTTGAGCTGGAATACACCGCATCCGATGGCACGAAGAAGCGCCCGATCATGATCCACCGTGCCCTCTTCGGCTCCATCGAGCGCTTCTTCGGTGTGCTTCTTGAGCACTACGCGGGCGCATTCCCAGCGTGGTTGGCACCGCACCAGGTCATGGGCATCCCAGTCGCGGATGACTTCGTGCCGCATCTGGAGGGCGTCGCCGCAAAGCTGCGCCGCAAGGGCATTCGCGCGGATGTAGATACCTCCGATGACCGCATGCAGAAGAAGATCCGCAATCACACGACGGGCAAAGTGCCCTTCATGCTGGTCGCCGGCGCCCGCGACGTGGAAGCCGGTGCGGTCTCCTTCCGTTTCCTGGATGGCACGCAGGTCAACGGCGTGCCGGTCGATGAAGCCGTTGAGCTCATCTCCACGTGGGTAGCAGAGCGCACCAACGAGCAGCCGACAGAAGAGCTCATTCGTGCCCGGCGCTAATCCGCAGAAGGGGCAAAGCGAGGAAACATTCGTCGATACCGGTGCCGGTGAGCCGGACCGGTTGGAGCGACTGTGGGCACCGTACCGGATGGCCTATATCGCGCAGCGGTCCGAGGATCCCTTCGTGGAAGCCCCGAAGGGCAGCGATGAGGACGGGCTCATCATCGCGCGGGGTGAAACGGTATATGCGCTGCTCAACTTGTTTCCCTATAACGCCGGCCACCTCATGGTGGTGCCGTACCGCAAGGAATCCGAGCTGGAAAACCTCACCGAGGAAGAATCCCACGAGCTTATGGCCTTTGCCCAAAATGCGGTGCGGGTACTCAAGCGTGTATCACAGCCAGAGGCCATTAATGTGGGCTTTAACTTGGGGCGCGCGTCCGGCGGCTCGGTGGGAGACCACCTGCATTTGCATGTGGTGCCAAGGTGGCCCGGGGATAGTAACTTTATGACTGTCCTCGATGGGACTAAGGTATTACCGCAACTACTGCAAGACACCCGTCGTGTCTTGGCAGAGGGGTGGCGTGACATGGAAGAGGAGGACTCGCGTGCTTAGCGTGCATGGGCGAAAGCCCGCCGCCGTGGTGGTGGAACCTATAGCCAAGACCTTTTTAAAGTTGGGGCTAACACCCAACGTGGTCACGGTTGTAGGCACGATTGTGACCATCGCTATTTCGGTGATCCTCATTCCTACCGGCCACCTCTTTATCGCCGCCGTACTATCCGGCCTCTTTGCCGCCTTTGACATGCTCGATGGCACCATGGCCCGACTGACCGGCAAATCGAGCGCCTTTGGTGCCACACTGGACGCGAGCTGTGACCGCATTACCGATGGCGCGTTGTTCTGCGCCATCGCGTGGTGGCTGGTTTATACCGCAGACGCGTCCAAATGGACAGTGGCGGCCTGCCTCATTACCTTGGTGTGCTCCCAGGTCATTTCCTATATCAAGGCTAGGGGAGAGGCCTCCGGTTTCACCATGGTCGGTGGCCTTATTGAGCGCCCTGAGCGCCTCATTCTCGCGTTGGGCGGCATCGGCCTTGAGGGCTTGGGTGTAGATTACGCCGCAGCGGTATCGCTGTGGATCTTGGCGGTCGGCTCAATCTTTACCGTGTATCAGCGCATTGCCATTGCAGCGCGCCAGGATGCTGGGATATAAAATTAGCGACCGTGGGCGCAGCGGGGGCTATCATTCCGGCTAGTTCGTGGTTTGCGCACTGACTTTTCTGGAGGACCCGGCACCATGTGGGATAAACAAGATGTAGCAGCGGCTGGTTATTTGGCGGGCTGGAAGGTAGTTCGCCGCTTGCCCGAGCCGGTAGCGCGCACCATCTTCCGGTGGGGAGCGGATTTCGCGAGCGACCACGGGCGGGGCATGGACGGCCTGCGGGGAAACCTTACCCGCGTTGTGGGGGCAGAAAATGTCACGCGCGAATTGGTACGCGATTCCATGCGTTCATATATGCGCTATTGGATGGAGGCGTTTCGCCTGCCCGCGATTCACGCGGATCCCCAGCTGCACGAGCGCCTCATGAGCGGCCTGAAGGGGCTCGAGCACTTCGACGCCTCCGCGCAGTCTGGACGGGGCGTCATCCTGGCGCTGCCGCACTCCGGCAACTGGGATATGGCTGGGGTCTTCTTGGTGGGACATTACGGGCAATTTACCACCGTGGCGGAGCGGTTAAAGCCGGAGGTGTTATTTGATGCCTTCGTGGATTACCGCGAGGAACTGGGGTTTGAGGTCCTGCCGCTTACCGGTGGGGCGGCCACGCCCTTTGCGCGCCTGAAGGAAGCCCTGCAGGAGGGCGGGGTGGTCTGCTTATTGGCGGAACGCGATATTACCCGCCGCGGTATCACGGTAGATTTCATGGGCGAGGAAGCCAATATGGCGGCAGGTCCCGCACAGCTAGCCATTGAGACCGGCGCGGCACTCCACGTGGTGCACTCGTGGTTTGAAGGCGATGGCTGGGGGTTGTCGGTGTCTCCAGAAGTTCAGGTTACCGATATTAAGGAGACCACCCAGCGGATGGCGGATGGGTTTGCGGCTAATATCCAGCACCACCCCGAAGACTGGCACATGCTGCAGCCGCAATGGAACGAGGACGTGGAGCGGCGCCGGCAAGCGCGAAAGGAACGTTCCAGTTAATGCGCATCGGTATTATTTGCCCGTATTCTTTTGATGAACCTGGTGGCGTGCAGGCCCACATCCTCGACCTGGCCACCGTTTTTATAGAACAAGGTCACTTTGTCCAGGTTCTTGGTCCTGCCGCAGAGACCACACCGCTACCGGATTTCGTGGTCAAGGGCGGCCCGGCCTTCCCGATTGCGTATAACGGCTCCGTTGCGCGCTTGTCGGTGGGGCCAAAGGTAACCCGCAAGGTCAAGCGCTTCATTCAGGACGGTGATTTTGATGTCCTGCATATCCACGAGCCCAATTCCCCGAGTTTTTCCATGACTGCCTTGGCCGTGGCGCACGGCCCCATGGTGGCGACGTACCACGCCTCGGCGGCCAATTCCCTCATCCTGACCCTGGCAAAGCCGCTCCTCGTGCCCTTTTTGGAAAAGATTCGCGGCGGCATCGCGGTATCGGATATGGCGCGGCGCTGGCAGGTGGAGCAATTGGGCGGCGATCCTGTCCTGATTCCCAATGGCGTCGATACCTCCGTCTACGCTTTAGCGCGCAAGAAAAGCCAGCCCGCGCTTGCCGATGCCCCACTCGAGGTCGTTTTTCTCGGCCGCCTCGACGAGCCGCGGAAGGGCCTGGATATTCTGTTGGCCGCTTTGCGTCAGGTCAACACGAATATTCGCGTCACCATTATGGGTGGCGGCCGTGCCCGCGAGGTCGAGGGCGTGGATTTTGTCGGGCGCGTCAGCGACGCAGAAAAGGCACAAATCTTGGGCCGGGCCGATGTCTACGTGGCGCCCAATACGGGCGGGGAAAGCTTTGGCATCGTGTTGGTAGAAGCCATGGCCGCCGGTGCCGCCGTCGTGGCTTCGGATCTGGAGGCCTTTCGGGCGGTCTGCAACGCGGAATCGGAAGAGCCTGCGGGAGCGCTATTCCGCACTGGCAATGCCACCGATTTGGCACGTGTGCTCAACCAAGTTTTGGATGATGGCGACTACCGGCGGCGATTGGTGCGCAATGGCGTGCAGCGCGCCCAGATGTATGACTGGGACCATGTTGCCGCGGCGGTCATGCAGGTTTATGAAACGGTGCAAGATGGCACGAAGGTGAGGGTGAAGCGATGATGGCGATAGAAATAACCATCGCGCTGCTTATTCTCATTCTTGTGGGATCGTGGGCCATTTTCACAGCGCAGCGGCTAAATTTCCTGCACATCCGCACCGATGCTGCGCTGGCGCAACTGCAGGCGGCGTTGGACCGGCGCGCGGCGGTAACGGCGGCAGTTTCCCCGGAACTTGCGGCCTTGGCGCAAAGGGCCGAATCCACCGAGCTTTCGCAAGGGCATTTTCAAGCCCGCACCATGGTAGAGCGCGAGCTTTCGGCCGCCATTGTGCGCGATTTTCCGGTAGGCCAGCGCCCGGCCGCCTTGGCGGATGCGGAAGGCCGCATCCAATTGGCGCATCGCTTCTATAACGAGGCAGTTAGCGATACGCGCGCGCTGCGCCTGCGGCCCGCAGTGCGCTTCTTCCACCTCGGCGGAACCGCTAAATTACCGGAGTACTTCGACTACATGCTGGCGGATTAAGAATTTAGCTGCGGGGTGTCTGCGTAGTGGCATCGGTGCTCGCTTCAGACTCGGTAGGGGCGTCGGAGCCAGGCACGTTAATTCGCCCCGTATTCGGCGAGGACGCGTTCTCTGCGCCGGCTTCCGCGCTCGTTTCCGAGCCGCCTGCTGCCACGATGGCCTTTTCTATGCGGCGGGACAGGCTTACCTCAAGGATGAACCATATAAGTGCAAAGAGCACCGCTACGAGGATGAGCACGTTGCGGGCGACGAGTACGTAGACCGGAGTCAGGTTTTCGCCCACGTACTTCCACACGAAGTCATAGTGGAACGGGTAGACGTAGGTGCCAAGCGCGGCGGCTGCAACTGCACATACAGCGAGGAGGCCCTGACAGATCTTGATGGGTATAAACCCGGCGGGGAGCTTTTGGCGTACTACCACAGCGAATAGCGGTCCGAGCCAAATGATGTACTGGGGAGAAAATACTTTATTGGTTGCTATGAGGAGCAGCACCATAAGGGTGAAGAAGGCGACGGTGGTTCGCGCGGTCCACCCTCCGGCGAAGAAACGGTACAGCGCCCAGCTCAAGGCGAATACCAGCATCCCGGCCGTCGCGATGGAGCTCCACATGATGGCGGTATCGACGCCCGGACCTGAAATTTCAACGCTCTTGGACGGGGCATATCCCAAATGCCACTTACCTGGGTTCAGGTGTGCCTGTAACAGCAGGTTTGTCGCCGGAATGGATTCAAGTTGGAGTCCGCGTACCCCCTGATAGTTCAGTGGGGAAAGCAGACGGTCCATGCCGGAGGTGACAACTGTCAATGCTGAAAGGGCGGCAACCGAGCCGAAAAAGGACGCCAAGCGCAGCCAGGAATTGGTGCTATTAAAGCGCCCGACCAGTCCAGCTGCGAGGACGCCTGGCCAGAGCTTCATGGTGGTGGCGAAGCCTAATAGGGCGGCGCCGGTCTTGGGATGAGAAATAAGGAGCGCTGCGGCCCCAGCGACGACGACGGCAGGAAAAATATCGAGGCGCCACACAAAGACGTGGCCTGCAGCCGTGCCAAAAAAGACCCAGAACCAACCGGCGAGAAAAACGCGCTTATTGCGTTCGTGGTGGCGCAGCAGGAGGGCGAGGAAGGTGGCATCGACAAGCAGCGTCATGATGGTAAAGCCAATGTAGAACACGCCGCGGTCTCCACCGGTGAACCAACTTAAGATGATGGTGGGCCACGTGCCCGCGTGGGGGTATTCGGTCATCTGCGTGGGATCAGTGCCAAAAAGGCCGGCGAAATAATAGGCAACATCGCCGCGTGCGCTGTGGTCGAGCTTCAAAAAATAGACCAAAACCAAGCGGGCGAGAACCCAGCCCACCCATACCGCAGGAACTGTCGCGAATCTTTTCACCCAAAAGATTCTAGGGAAAAATTTGGTCGTTGAGTAGTTCGAATCGGGTTGCGCTCCAACGGGGCTGGGCTGCCCCGAGGAGTAGGGTGGCAAGGCAGACGGAGAGTTACGTGATCTAGCGCATAGTAGGCGCACAAGAAAGGATGACTGTGGGCACCATTTCTGAGGTTTTGGCGTTAGAAGGCACCCAAGATGCGGATGTCTTTTCTGGCCCGGCGATCCCTTCGCAGATTGAGCGCACCTTCGGCGGGCAAGTTGCCGCGCAGGCCCTTGCCGCGGCGCAAAGGACAGTGGAGGATAAGCAGGTGCATTCCCTCCACGGTTATTTCGTTGGCCCAGGTGATACGAAAAGCCGCTGGAGTTGCAGGTAGAACGGCTGCGCGATGGCCGTTCCTTTGCCAGCCGGCAGGTTCGAGTCGTCCAAGATGGTCGCCTCGTCTTTATCATGCTGGCTAGTTTCCACCGCGATGGTGATGCAGGGCCCGAACATCAGGATGTGGCACCGCAGGTATTAAGCCCCGATGAAGCTGCTCGCCGTGGCGGCGGGGCGCCCTATTCCACCCGGATTATCTTGAAGGAGTGGACCGATTGGGATATTCGTTTGGTGCCCGATGAAGGCCGCGATGATGCCGCCGCGGAGGTGACAGGTGCCGGATATCGCCATATTTGGTTCCGTAATACCGACGAGCTTGGGAGTGACCCCGCTTTCCACCACGCCGCCCTGACATATATGTCCGATATGACCCTTATCCGAGCGGCGCTCATTCCGCATCAGGGGGAGAAGGTCCAATTGGCAAGCCTCGATCATGCGGTGTGGTTTCTTCGCCCATTTCGCGTGGATGAATGGTTGCTCTATGAGCAGGTATCGCCCACAGCGGCGCAAGGAACGGCCATCGCGCGCGGCAAATTATTCAATGAGCAGGGCGAACTCGTCGCATTGGTCAACCAAGAAGGCTTGACTCGGTTCCTTGATGAAAACTTAGGTAGCGGTTCTGCGCACGGCAATTGGCACAACGTCTAGCGACGCGCCCGTATCATGGGGGCGCTTTTCCCAGTTCGTGCAGGGCACGTATAATTGTCAACAGATTTAGAACCCAATTAGAAAGGGACTTAATGTCAGGCCACTCAAAATGGGCAACTACCAAGCACAAGAAGGCTGCCAATGACGCCAAGCGCGGCAAGGAATTTGCCAAGCTCATTAAGAACATTGAAGTGGCGGCGCGAACCGGCGGTGGTGATCCTGCGGCCAACCCAACGCTCGATGACATGATTAAGAAGGCCAAAAAGGCCTCCGTCCCCAATGACAACATCGAACGCGCCCGCAAGCGCGGCTCTGGTGAAGAAGCCGGTGGTGCCGACTGGGAGACCATCATGTACGAGGGTTATGGCCCCAACGGTGTCGCAATGCTGATTGAATGCTTGACCGATAACCGCAACCGCGCGGCTACCGATGTCCGCACCGCGATGAGCAAGAATGGCGGTAACCTGGGCGAATCCGGCTCGGTTGCTTATATGTTCTCCCGCACCGGTTATGTCTTGGTGGAAAAGGGCGAGCTGAGTGAGGACGATGTCTTGATGGCAGTCCTCGATGCTGGCGCTGAAGAGGTCAAAGACCAAGGCGAGAAATTTGAGATCATCTGCGCACCCACGGATGTGCAGGCCGTCAAGGAGGCCCTCAAGGAAGCAGACATCGAGGTTGATGACTCCGATAACGATTTCCGTGCCTCCGTCGAGGTTCCTCTCGAGGCCAATGACGCCAAGAAGATCTTCCGCCTCATCGATGTTTTGGAAGAATCCGACGACGTCCAGAACGTATATACCAATATGGACCTCTCCGATGAGGTGCTAGCAGAACTCAACGCAGAGTAAGAATACTGCACATATTGGAGGCACTAGCTCGGTGGCGGCTCTTCGCGCATGCGGAGATTCCGGTGCCGAGCTTTGTTGTGTTTTTATTGGGACAGCCTAAAAGTTGCGCCGTGTTGTAGAACATGTGTGTGTAAGACATAATGGGGAATTAAGACTAGGAACGACGAGGCCGCGGAACAGGGAGTGGGCGGGTGTGAATATCGAAGGCATGCGCGTGATGGGCATCGACCCTGGGCTAACTCGCTGTGGCCTGTCCGTAGTTCAAGCTGGCCGCGGGCGCGCAATTCTTCCTGTCTCCGTTGGCGTGGTGCGGACCCCGAGTGATAAAGATTTGACCGAGCGGCTCCTGCGGCTGTCCGTTGCGGCCAAGGAATGGATGGACGATTATTCGCCCGACGTGGTTGCTATAGAGCGCGTCTTCGAACGCGGCCAGGTCTCGACCGTCATGCAGACTGCGCACGTCGTAGGAGTCCTCGTGCTCGCGGCTGCCGAGCGGGATATTCCGGTGTATATGTACACACCGTCCGAAGTAAAAAAGGCCATTTCTGGCAATGGGCGCGCAGATAAGAAACAAATGACGACGATGATTACTCGTATCTTGGGGCTTACGGAGCCGCCCAAGCCGGCGGACGCAGCGGACGCATTGGCGCTGGCTGTCTGCCATTGCTGGCGGGCGCCAGCGATCGTCAGGATGGATAGTACTGGTTTAGGGCTTGGCGCAAAGACCAGTGGTGTCCGCGGGCGGGGGAAGAGCATCAAGCCCTGATATACCGCCCACACACTAAGTTTTATTAATTAAAAGGTCATGCAGAACGCGCACACAGGTAGGAAGGCACGGTAGAAAATGATTGCGGCATTGCGGGGAGAAGTCCTCCACATTGGTTTAGACCACGGCGTTATTGAATGCGGCGGGGTGGGCTATAAGTTCTTGGCTACCGCA
The DNA here is from genome assembly GCF_046718165.1 of Corynebacterium tuingiense. Taxonomy (NCBI): domain Bacteria; kingdom Bacillati; phylum Actinomycetota; class Actinomycetes; order Mycobacteriales; family Corynebacteriaceae; genus Corynebacterium; species Corynebacterium tuingiense. The sequence continues at coordinate 1,390,141 of NZ_CP177101.1, read as the reverse complement.
AAGACGTTGGGAACCCTGCGCCGCGGAGAAACCGCTTTTGTGCTCACTACCTTGGTGGTCAAGGAAGATGCATTGACTCTATACGGTTTCACCAGCGATGATGACCGAGAGATGTTCCAAGTGCTGCAATCCGTGTCTGGCTTGGGGCCCAAACTCGCCTTAGCCGCATTATCCGTCATGGGGGCAGAAGAGCTGGCCGCAGCGATTGGCGGGGAGGACGTTAAGGCGCTGCAGTCTATTCCGGGCGTCGGCAAGCGGATGGCCCAACGACTTACCCTGGAGCTAAAAGATAAGGTCAAGCGTTTTACTGGAACTCCCGCGGCCGATGCGGCTCCGGAGGCAGCAAGCGGCGGTGGCCCTGTGGTCGATAGTGTCACCGAAGCCCTCCTGGGCCTAGGATTTACTGAGAAGGCGGCCCGTCCCGTGGTGGAGGCGGCATATGCCGAAGCCCCTGCGGCGGATACGTCAACCTTGCTGCGCGCGGCCCTTGCCCAGTTGGGTAAGCAGGGCTAAAAGAACACGACGTCAAGAAGACACAAAGGCTACAGCATGTCCGATATTGAGCGCACCGAATTCAACCTCCCGGAGGGAATGGATAAGGCGCACGATTCCCAGCACAATAGTGATGTGGAACCCACCGCTCACGCAGAAGAACACGATATCGAGCGCTCCCTGCGCCCAAAATCCCTGACGGAGTTTATTGGGCAGCCAAAGGTCAGGGAGCAGCTTTCCCTCGTGCTTACGGGCGCTAAGAACCGCGGGGTCACCCCGGATCATGTCCTGTTATCGGGGCCTCCCGGCCTGGGTAAGACCACGATGGCCATGATCATTTCGCAGGAACTCGGGACATCGCTGCGCATGACCTCAGGCCCGGCGCTGGAACGGGCGGGAGATCTCGCGGCGATGTTGTCAAACCTCATGGAAGGCGACGTGCTGTTCATCGATGAGATTCACCGCATCGCGCGGCCCGCCGAAGAAATGCTCTATATGGCAATGGAAGATTTCCGCATCGACGTGATTGTGGGCAAGGGACCGGGTGCTACCTCGATCCCCTTGGAGATCCCGCCGTTTACCTTGGTCGGGGCTACAACGCGAGCAGGAATGTTGACGGGACCGCTGCGGGATCGCTTCGGCTTTACCGCCCAAATGGAGTACTACAGCACCGAGGATCTCACCCGTGTGATCAAACGTGCGGCGCATATCTTGGACGTCGCTATCGATGATGATGCCGCCGTAGAAATTGGCTCGCGTTCGCGCGGCACCCCGCGCATTGCTAACCGCTTACTGCGCCGCGTTCGCGACTATGCGGAGGTCAACGGCACCGGTCGCATCGATCTTTCCGCCGCGCAAGGGGCGTTGGAGGTCTTCGATGTTGATGAAATGGGGCTGGACCGGCTGGACCGTGCCGTCCTCAGTGCCTTGATCAATGGCCATGGCGGCGGACCGGTGGGTGTTAATACCTTGGCCATCGCTGTTGGTGAGGAACCCTCGACCGTGGAGGAGGTGTGCGAGCCGTACTTGGTTCGCGCCGGCATGATTTCGCGCACCGGGCGGGGCAGGGTAGCCACCGCAGCCGCCTGGCAGCACTTGGGCCTGACGCCTCCCGATGGGGCGATTGGGCTGTTTTAAGGGAGCATCAACACCTCGCTGGTGGGGTCAGCGAGGTGGAACTAGCCCATGGTTTTTGTGAACCAAACAGTCTGGCATACTGGAAAGTTATGGAAATCATCTTTCTCATAATTATTGTCATTTTGTTCATCATTCCTTCCTTTATGGCGATGCGTAAGCAACGCCAGCGCCAGAACGATATGCAATCGCTGCAAAACTCCCTGCAGAATGGGGACCGCATCGTGACCGCCGGCGGTGTCCACGGTGTGGTGCGCGGAACCACCGATACCAGTGTGGACCTCGAGGTTTCCCCGGGAGTTACCCTTACCTTTGACAAGATGGCGGTTGTTCGCACCGAAAGCGAAGCCCAGAAACTTAATCGCGGTAGTGCGGACAATGCTGGAGAGCCGCAGCGCGATAACGGTGAGAACAATAAAGATGGTGGATTCAACGGCGGGGAAGGCGAGCAGTCCTCCGACCGCTAATTCCTCGTTATAGCCCGTGCTCTCAACGAAGGCAGGCGCGGGCGTACCTTGTGCACACGGCTAGTGTTCCATGAGCCTGCAATTGGCTTAAGAGAAACGTAGAACCTGACACATTTTCGCTGAATCGCGGACCCCGTTAAGGAAAATGTTGTTCCATGACGTACGATTGTGCGTTGTTAACGTGCCCGCGCCGAATCGGGCGGGCCGTATTTAATGTTTAATCACCCTGGTTTGCAGTGCACAGGAGAATATCGTTGTCCGCATCATCTCGAGGCGCTATGAAAAATAGCAACCGCCAATGGCCCAAACGCGCCCTTGCGCTTTTTGGGCTTATCGTGGTCGTTATCTATGCGCTGGTCTTTTTCACCGGAAACCGCCAAGCCACCCCAAAGCTAGGCATCGACCTGCAGGGCGGCACCCGCGTTACCTTGGCCCCACAAGGTGAAGACCCCACCCAGGACCAGCTACGGCAGGCGCGCAATATTTTGGAACAGCGCGTCAATGGCATGGGTGTGTCAGGTTCCGAGGTCGTCATTAACGGCAATACCCTCGTCATCACCGTGCCGGGCGAGGATGCCTCGCAGGCCCAGGCAGTGGGGCAGACCTCACAGCTTTACTTCCGTCCAGTGGCGCAACCCTCCGCGCCGGATATGGAAAAGCTCGACAAAGAGCTAGAGGACATGGCTAACCGCTGGGTCAAATATGGCGTCCTAGAGAAGGACGAGGCCAACAAGAAAATGGAAGACGTCACCAAGGCCGTCGCCCAACAACAAGCGCAGGCTGAGGGTAAGGAACCGAAGGACGTCAAGGCTCCGAAGGTTTCCGCGAAGCCTCTGGACGAGCCTTCTAATTCCATCGAGCAGACCGAGCGCCGCGATGAAATCACCGAGATGTTGTTAAAGGACCGCCAATCGGACGATCCGACAACGCAAGCAGCGGCCTCTTCGCTCCTTACTTGTCAGGGCTCCTCTGACCCACTGGCTGGTGCGGATGATCCGTCCAAGCCTTTTGTTACCTGTGACTATGACAGCGGCACTCCCTACGTGTTGGAGCCAGCACCGTTGCTCAATGGCGTTAAGGATGAAGACGGTACCCGTTTGACGGGTAATGAGATTGATACCAATTCCCCGATCAACGGTGGCCTCAACCCGCAGTCTGGTCAGATGGAGATCAGCTTCTCCTTTAAGACTGGCGATGGCCCGAACGGTTCCCAGACTTGGGCTGACCTCACGCGGGACCACCTGAACGATCAGATTGCCATCACTCTTGACTCGGGTGTTATTTCGGCGCCGGTCATCCAGGGTGCTACCCCGTACGGTTCCGCTACCTCCATTAACGGTGATTTTAGCCAAGAAGAAGCCAATAACCTGGCCAATAACCTGCGCTACGGCGCATTGCCGCTGTCCTTCGCCGGCGAAAACGGCGAGCCTGGCGGCACGGTGGAGTCCATTCCTCCGACACTGGGTAAGGCTGCGCTAGAAGCTGGCCTGTGGGCTGGCTTGGCAGGCTTGATTTTGGTCATCCTTTACTCGCTGTACTACTTCCGCGCGTTAAGCGGTGTGTCCGTCATCTTCTTGCTTGGCTCCGGCCTGCTAACCTACGGCGCCATTGTGTTGCTGGGGCGTTGGATTGGTTACTCACTCGACCTTTCCGGTATCGCAGGTTTGGTCATTGGTGTCGGTGCGACCGCGGACTCGTTCGTGGTCTACTACGAGCGCATTAAGGACGAGCTCTTAGAAGGTAGAACCTTTAGGTCCGCTACGCGGAAGGCCTGGGAGCGCTCGCGCAGCACCATCGTGACCGGTAACGCGGTGACGTTGATTGGTTCTGTCATCGTCTACTTCCTCGCCATCGGTGAGGTGAAGGGCTTCGCGTTTACCTTGGGTCTGACCACGATCTTCGACTTGGTCGTCTCCTTCTTGGTTATGGCGCCGGTGATGCAGATCATTGGCCGCCGCCCAGCGGCAGCCAAGCCATCGATGAATGGTCTGGGCGGAATCTATGCGCTGATTGAAGAGCGGCGTGAGCGCGGTTACTACGGAGATTCCCGTTCTGGCGCTGCTGCGGCGCAGGAGCGCTCCACTGAAAATTCGGGATCCGTTGGCGCCGATTCGTCTGAGAGTTCTTCGCCCTCAGCAGCTGCGGAAGATGAGGAGAAATAATCATGGCCGTATCGACTAAAAATAAGATTTCGCGTTTAGATCGCCTTTATGAAGACGAGCGTGGCTATGACTTCATTGGCCACACCAAACGGTGGTACGGGATCACCGCCGCGCTCCTCGTCGGTGCCATCGTCGCCATCTTGATTCGTGGATTTACGCTCTCCCTCGACTTTGAGGGAGGCACCACCTTGTCCATGCCCGCTGGGGACTTGAAAGAAGATGAAGTAGCGACCGTCTTCGAGGACTCCACTGGCGTTGAACCGGAGCAAGTGCGCATCGTTGGTGCCGGTGATGCTGAGACGCTGGAAATCACCTCTGAGCGCTTGAGCCAAGAAGAAGTAGACAGTGCCCGGTCTGCTATCTACGAGGAATTCCAACCGAAGGATGAAAACGGGGAGGCCACCCCGGACGCCATCGGTTCTTCCACCGTGTCCGAATCGTGGGGTTCCTCGATTACGCAGCGCATGATCCTTGCTATGGTCGTATTCCTCGTTGCAGCGACTATCTATGTGGCGGTACGCTTGCAAAAGATTATGGCGTTTGCCGCCATTTTGGCGCTTATTATTGATGGCATCGTCATCGCCGGTATCTACGCGCTCTTCGGATTTGAAGTTTCTCCCGCCGTCATCATCGGTTTGCTCACCGTCCTGACCTTCTCCATCTATGACTCCGTCATCGTCTTTGACAAGGTCAATGAGAATACGGCGGGGCTGGAAGGCCAACGTTCTAAGACCTATGGGGAACTCGCCAACTTGGCGATTAACCAGACGGTCATGCGTTCCATTTCCACCTCCATCATTTCCGCGCTGCCTATTATCGCGTTGTTCGTCATCGCCGTATGGCTTATGGGCATCGGTACGCTGCGCGATTTGGCGCTGATCCAGTTGATCGGCGTTATCGAGGGTATTTTCTCCTCGATTTTCTTGGCCACCCCGTTGGTGGTGACGTTTGCTAATTGGACTAACCGCGTCAAGCGGCACACGCAGCGTGTGCTGGATTACCGCGCGGGTAAGTCTGAGGACGGTGAACCAGCGGAGGCGGGTTCTGGCAAGCGCAAGGTGGTCACGCCTTCCGATGTCGGGGCCAAGACGCACAAGGAAGTGGCAGAAGAACAAACTGATCACGGCAGCAGTGCCTCCGGCCATACCGGTGCAACGTGGCGCCCGGGACGCTAAGTGCCCTTAAACAAGGCATAATCAGGCAGAGTAAGGCTTGGTCTTTTTAGGAGAAAAGGGGTTGTGCGTACCGTGGAACGCAGATTAGGCACCACACGGTGGTGGGGGCGCCGTCCCAAAATCACAACAGTTGCGGTAGGGCTTTCCGCCCTTGCGCTGGTAGCGGCCGCGTGCAGCAGTGAGGAATCCGAGAGCGGTGACCAGGCTACGCCCAGCGATCCGGAGTCCTACAACTACGCCGGATATATGGTCAACTCTCAGCTGACCACGACGAATGCCGGCACCGCCTTCGGCAGCACCACTTCAGCGGCACAGCTTTCGACGCGGCTTTATCCCGGACTTTTCGTGCCGGGGCCCTCCGGGCAGCTCATTCCTAATGCGGATTTGGTAGAGACCGAGGAGCTTCCGCCGGCAGGAGATAGCGATCAGGAAAGCGTGCGTTTGACGCTAGCCGATGACGCCACGTTCTCCGATGGCACCCCCGTTACCTGCGATGATTACCTGCTTGCCTATAAGGCTGGCACGCACCCGGTTGAATTTGCCTCGCATATGCCGCTGATGAATGACATCGCGGATTTCGAGTGCGCACCGCAGAGCAAGGCCTTCACACTGACTTTCCAGAAAGACCAAGGACATCGGTGGCGCCAAATGTTTGGCCCTGGCACCGTCATGCCTGCGCACGCGCTTGCGCAGAAGGCGGATTTGACCGTAGAGGAACTCAACGCGGCATTGCACGCAGAAGACATGGCGACGCTGCAGCCAGTAGCGGAATTCTGGCGTTATGGCTTTTCTACAGCCAAGGATGACTTTGACCCAGAGCTGCAGGTGTCCTACGGCCCATTTACCGCGGATAAGGTTGGCGATTCCGGCGAGGTTTTCTTAAAAGCCAATGAGCAGTATCGCGGCGACAAACCTGCCTTGGATCGCCTCGTTATTTGGCCGAGTACTGCCGACGCACAGGAACTCGCGGATAAGGGCGTTCTCAAGGTGGCAGATTCCGCCACCGCGGCGCCCGACTGGCTCTCAGGGAACGGGGGCAAGGACGCAGAATCCGACGAAGGTAACGACGCCCCGGAATCCAAACACGGATCTGACTCGAATGAAGAAAGCGACTCCAATGCGGAGGACTCCGCGGGCGCAGATAATACCGAGTTTGAGACAACCACCAAGGTAGGCCTGCAAACCGATACGTTGACGCTGTCGCAAGCCGGGATTTTTGCAGAACCTTCTGCTAGGAAGGCATTTGCTGCCTGCGTCGACCAAGCGGCGTTAGCACAAAAGAGCTCCGAAATATCTGGTGTCGATGTTCCACCGGCTTATGTGCGCACCGTCTCTGTCCAAGATCCGGTAGCCCAAACGCTAGGCTCGGTGGCGAAGGACCATGAGGGAACGGACATGGCTTCGGCCGGCCAGTTGAATGGGTCCACCATCAAGGTGGGCTACGTTGACCCGGATAAGCGCTATCAGGCGATGGTCGATGCGCTGCGCACCTCCTGCGAACCGGCGGGCATTACCATCGAGGATGCTGCGGAGGAGAACCTATCGCAGTTTTATCTCAACCCTGATCCGGAAACGGGGCAGCCAACTATCGATGCCTTCTTGGGCCCAGTCGATCCGCTGACCGAGTACTCTGCCGCTGATTCCAGCATCAAAAACTCCGTTCAGCTCAAGGAGCAGGAAGAGCAGCTGTGGGAGAGTGTTCCCTCCATTCCGGTCGCTGCACAGCCGCGCGTGTTTATCGTTCACCGCGACGTGGAGGGTGTCCTGCCGTACACTGGCATCTCGGGCATCGGCTGGAATATGGACCGGTGGCGCGTATCGGCACAAGAACCTGTGGAAAAGGCCTAGGCCTTTTCCGCTCCTAAATTAATTCTCGCTATTTAGTTGCAAGGAAGATGATGACTTCTCACTACGAATCAGCAGCACAAGCTTTGAGCGACAAGGTGCGCCTTGTGCAGGACTTTCCAGAAGAAGGAATTCTTTTTGAAGACCTCACACCGGTATTAGCCGATCCTGAGGCATTTCAGGCCGTTGTTGATGGCCTCGCCGCCGCGTGCGAGGAGCTGGGCGCGGATCTCATTGGTGGCTTGGATGCCCGCGGGTTCCTGCTGGGCTCTGCCGTGGCGTACAAGCTGGGCTTGGGTATTTTGGCCATTCGCAAGAAGGGCAAGCTTCCGCCGCCGGTATATACCGAGGAATACGAACTGGAATATGGTTCGGCGGCGTTGGAGATCCCCGCCAGCGGCGTTGATGTAAAGGGCAAGCGCGTGGTGCTTGTCGATGACGTCCTGGCCACCGGCGGCACCCTCCACGGCGCCAAACTGCTGCTCGAGTCCGCCGGCGCCGAGGTCGCGGGTAACGTCGTGGTGCTAGAAGTTAAGGGTCTTAATGGCCGTGAACGCTTATCGGGCCCGCCGCTCATTGTGCTGGATGACGCTGACTAAGATGGTGTGTCTAAGCTAGATCACACGATCTGGAAAGGCGCTGCAGCCAGCAATATAGGCTGCGGCATTGTGAAGGGCGGTAGAGATGGCCACGGATAAGTCAGCAAAACGCCAGGCTAATAACGGGATGCGGAGCATGTCTGCCCGGCTTGCCCGGTCACTGACCGGTGGTCGGGTCAAGATTAACCCGGTGCTCGATCCCCTCATGTCCATTCACCGGAAATTCCACCCCAAGGCGGATGCGGAACTACTCAATGCTGCCTATAACACCGCAGAAAGGTTGCACGAGGGGGTATTCCGCAAGTCGGGTGAGCCGTATATTACGCACCCCCTTGCCGTAGCCACGATTGCCGCGGAAATTGGTATGGATACCACCACCATCGTTGCAGCGCTCTTGCACGATACGGTGGAGGATACCGATTACACGCTGGAGGATCTGACCCGAGACTTCGGGACCGAAGTGGCCCGGCTCGTTGATGGCGTGACCAAGCTGGACAAGGTGGCCTTGGGTGCTGCGGCCGAGGCTGAGACCATCCGCAAGATGATCGTCGCCATGGCCAACGATCCGCGCGTCCTTGTCATCAAGGTCAGCGACCGGCTGCACAATATGCGCACCATGCGCTTCTTGCCGCCGGAAAAGCAGGCCAAAAAGGCGCGCCAAACGCTCGAGGTTATTGCCCCCTTGGCTCACCGGCTGGGCATGGCGAGCGTGAAATGGGAACTAGAGGATCTGTCTTTTGCCATCCTCTATCCCAAAAAGTACGACGAAATCGTGCGCATGGTGGCAGAGCGCGCGCCCTCGCGCGATCGCGCCCTGAAGGAAATCATCAACCAAGTGGGCGCCGCCTTAAAGGAAAATGGCATCGAGGCCGAAGTAATGGGCCGGCCGAAGCATTACTGGTCTATCTATCAAAAGATGGTCGTGCGCGGCCGCGAGTTTGCGGAGATCTTCGACTTGGTGGGCATCCGCGTATTGGTGGATGATATCAATAGCTGTTACGCCGCCATTGGTGTTGTGCACTCCATCTACCAGGCCCTGCCTGGGCGTTTTAAGGACTATATTTCCTCCCCGCGCTTCGGCGTCTACCAGTCTTTGCACACCACAGTGCTCGCGGATGGCGGAGCAACCCTTGAGGTGCAGGTCCGCACGCACGAGATGCACTACAACGCCGAATTCGGCGTCGCTGCGCACTGGCGCTATAAGGAAACAAAGGGAAAGAATTCTGGGCACCAAGAAGAGGTGGACCAGATGGCTTGGATGCGTCAGCTGCTGGACTGGCAGAAGGAAGCGGCAGACCCCAATGAATTCCTTGATTCCCTGCGCTATGACCTGACGGCGCGCCAGATCTTCGCCTTTACCCCGAAGGGCGATGTGGTGGATCTGCCGGCGGGCTCTACTCCGGTCGATTTCGCCTACGCCGTGCATACGGAGGTTGGCCACCGCTGCATTGGTGCCAAGGTTAACGGTAAATTGGTGGCGCTAGAATCGCCACTGAAATCCGGCGACAAGGTAGAAATCTTTACCTCCAAGGATCCCAATGCCGGTCCATCGCGCGATTGGCAGGAATTCTTGGTCTCCCCGCGGGCGAAGGCAAAGGTCCGCCAGTGGTTTGCCAAGGAAAGGCGTGAGGAGCATCTTGAAGCCGGGCGCGATGCCTTGGCTACTGAGGTGCAGCGCGGCGGCTTGCCGATGCACCGCCTGTTTACCGCCAGCTCCATGAAGCAGGTGGCAGAACAGTTGCACTATTCTGATGTCGATGCCCTGTACACTGCCATCGGCGCAGGACACGTCTCCGCACAACACGTGGCCAACCAATTGGTCGCTATGTTCGGCGACCGCGATGATGCCGTGGATGCGCTGGCTTCTCGAACCCCGCTGTCGGAGCTCGAGCATTCTCGCGTGCAGCATACCAAGGACTCCGCCTCCGGCACCGGCATCTTGGTGGAGGGAAGCCCCGATGTCATGGCCAAGCTTGCGAAGTGCTGCCAGCCGGTGCCCGGGGATGCCATTTTTGGCTTCGTCACCCGCGGCGGGGGAGTGTCCGTGCACCGTGCGGACTGCGCTAACGCGGAAAAGCTCAAATCTGAGCCGGAGCGCATGCTGAAGGTGGAATGGTCCTCTGGAAACTCTTCTACAGGAGCCTTTTCTGCCACATTGCAGCTCGAGGCATTGGACCGTCAGGGCCTGCTCTCTGAGCTGACGCGGGTTTTAAGTGACCAGAACATTAATGTGTTGACGATGAATTCAAATCGCGGCGAGGATCAAATTGCCACGATGCGATTCACCTTCTCTGTGTCGGATACTAAACAGCTGGGGTCCTTGATGACGACGCTGCGCAATACCGAAGGCGTCTTTGACGTCTACCGCGTGACCGCCTGACCACCTATCCGTACGGTTGTGGGGCAGAAGCAACGAGTGGACTACGGGCAAGTGACGAGTGCGTGAACTCTTGGCGGAGGAGAGGTAAAAGACCAGCTCACGGCGGTTGTACTTCCTGCGATTTGGTTAAGAAAGCGGTATACATTATCTGAATGCTTTCTACGACACAGGAGTAATTATGCACTTCCGCCGCATCGGCCAGTTGGTGGCCGCTACCACCGTCACCGCCGTCGCGCTCTCCGGCACGCAGGCCCTAGCGCAGGAGGATACGACCACCATCTCGGTTACTAATATCACTGACCTGCACGGTCACTTGGAAGATGGGTTGAACGATCCCGCTAAGACTGGCGATGAAATTGGCGTGACTCGCTTGCAATCGCTTATCAAGCAGGTCAACGAAGGCCAAGAGTTCAACCTCACCTCTTCGGGCGATAATGTCGGTGGTTCTGCGTTCGTCTCGGCCATCTCGGATGATAAGTACACCCTAGAGGCACTCAATGCCATGGGGATGAAGGTTACCGCAGTGGGCAACCACGAATTCGACAAGGGTACTGAAGACCTGATGGAGCGTATCAAGCCGAGCTCTGAATATCCCATCCTTGGCGCCAATGTGTTAAAAGACGGCAAGCCGCTCTTGGAAGCCTCTCATGTGGAAGAAATCGACGGTGTGAAGGTCGGCTATGTCGGAACCGTTACCCAAAACACCAAGTTCAAGGTATCTGCGGCGAAGATTCCGGGAGTTACCTTCACGGATCCTGTTGAGGCGACGAATAAGGAAGCTACTCGTTTGAAAGAATCCGGCGAGGCGGATGTCGTGGTCTCCCTTTTCCACGAAGATGCGGAGGAATATGCGGAAGGCTTCAATAAGGATGTCGATATCCTCTTCGGTGGCGATACCCACCAGACCACCCAGGGAACGCAAGAGCGCGACGGCGCGCTGCCACTGCAGTGGGCGCAAGGCTACGAGTACGGCAAGTTGCTTAACGATGCCGATATTACATACGACAAGGCCGCGGGCAAGGTAAAGAAAATTGAGCTGAAGCAATACGATGCGACTGATGCGGCGCAGGTAGAGCCGGATGCTGAGATTGCGGGCATCGTCAAGAAGGCACAGGATGAGGCCGAGGTTAAAGGCTCAAAGACCGCCGGCACAGTCGAAACCGACTTGTTCCGTGGCTCCGATGAAGGGCAAGAGCCAGGCTCTAATCGTGGTGTCGAGTCCACCCTAAATAACTTCATTGCGGACGGGCAGCGTTATGCCATGAGTAAGCAGGTAGGCGAGGATATTGATCTTAGCGTGATGAATGCGGGTGGAGTGCGTGCGGATCTGCAGGGCGGCGACGTAACGTACAAGGACATCTTTGAGGTCCAGCCGTTTGGTAATTCCGTGATTACCGCGAAGGTCTCCGGCAAGGACTTCATTACCGCACTGGAAAACCAGTGGCAAGATGGCAGCAGCCGGCCGCGCCTGGCCATGGGGCTGTCCAATAACGTCCAGGTGGTCTATGACCCACAGGAATCCCATGGCGAGCGCGTCAAGTCCGTCACCATCAATGGCGAGCCCCTTGACCCGAACAAAGACTATTCCATCGCGCTTTCTTCCTTCCTTGCTTCCAGCGACAGCGAAAAGGGCGGCGATGGTTACTTTGAGGCAAGCTCCATCAAGGACAAGAACGATGTGGGATACATGGATGCCCAGGCCATGATCGACTACATTGCGTCCGGCGAGTCCGAGGTCCGCAAGGGACAGGGCCAAATTGGCGCCCACATCGATGGCGAAATTGCCCCAGGTAAAGAAATCACCGTCGATTTGTCCAGCTTGAACTACACCAGTGAGGGCGAGCCAATGGCTAAGACGGTTACGGTGAAGTTGGGGGATGAGGAAGTAACCGCCGATATCGATAATTCCAAGCAGGAAAGCGATGACCAATTTGGCGAGCGCGGACGCGCGCAGGTGACGCTGACCGTGCCAGAAGGACTCACCGGCTCCCAGAACCTAGAAATCACCACAGACGCCGGCACTCAAGCCATCCTACCCGTGGAATTGGGTGATGCCGATGGTGCCCCGAAGGTACCGCAAGGTTCCTCCTTTGGTGGCGCAGCCCTTGCCATCGTGGCGGCACTAGCGGCAGGAATCGCCATTATTGGTTTGCACCCCCAGGTGCTGCCGGCACCGCTGCGGGCCATCTTTGATGACCTGCGCAAGTCCTTTCACATCTAATTAGGAATCCAAATCCTGCGGATACACTAAAAGCGCTTTTCCTCGCTTACAGGGGGAAAAGCGCTTATTTTTCTGTGCTGTGTCTTGCATCCTAGTAACCTCAAAAGCCGTGGATATCTTTGAACGGTTTTTACGCGAGGCTACTTTTCAACTAGGAATCGAGCTACATCGAGTTCCTGTTGTCATGTTGTCTACATTAGGCATCTATCTCGCCTTTATGGTCTTGGTGAAGCTTTTTGGTTCCCGCGTATTGACCTCCATGACGGCCTCTGACGCGATCATCATCATTATGTTCGGGGCTGTTGCCGGGCGTGTGATCATTGGTGTTCCGCCCACATTAGCGGCGGGTGTTATTGGGCTGACCACGCTGATGGCCCTGGAAGCTGCATTCGGTACCATCCGCAAGGTGGTGAAGTGGACGCGATTTTTGGATCGCCGTCCTGTTCTCATCGTCTTTCAGGGCGAGATGATTGACGATAATCTCACCGTGTCTCACATCACTCGCTCTGACGTGTATTCCGCGGTGCGAAAGGCTGGTTTAGCCCGCATGGAAGACGTTCAGATCATGGTTTTAGAGCCCACCGGGCATATATCTGTCATTAAGAATGGTCAGGACATAGACCCCGATATCTTTAATGACCTCGTTGGCTCTGGGTATATCAAACAGACCAAAGAGTCTTAAGGATTTGATAGAGGGGGGAGAACTTCAGAACTACCTTCCGTATAGCCGCCGTGCAGTTCAATAAGAGCACGGCGGTTAATCGCCCTCAAGGCGCGTTAGCGTTTAGAAAGGAAGTTTGAAGTTCTTTAGAAGGTCATCGATGTTGATGTACTTATTGGCGAAAGCGAAGAGAGTACCCAGTGCGCCGACCGCGGCAGTAATAACTTCGATCCAGGCCTTGACGGACTCAGGATTCGCGTCCTTGGAAGACAAGTCTTGCGTTTTCTTGGCATCGTTTTGCTTGTTTGCGTCAGAATCAATGTTTTGGCTAGCAGTGCCGGTGGAGGTGGTAGTAGCACTCTGAGCAACGGTGTCCGCATTCTCCGCGGCAGTGGCCACGGTGGTGCCAGCGAGAGTAACGGACAGGGCGGTTGCGCCGGCGAGGAAGGCCTTGCGGGAGAAAAGCTTCATTGTGTTTCCTATCAAGCTTGTGGTGTTCAAATTTTTTAGATATTAGACGGCTGCGTGACTGTCTGAATTACCCAAGCTGAGTTTAATAAAAACATTATCAATAAGGAATGGGGGTGTTTGAAGGGGGTGATTAATCCAGATGGAGAGTATAGAAAGTATGTTCTTTCTGGAGTTACGTGCAGGTAGGAGGGTGGTCAAGGCAAAGCATCGGATATGAAAATGCCCCAGCGCCACGCCACGATTTAGTTCGTGCGTTGCGCTGGGGTGAGGAAAAGGTAGAGGGAATGGAGGGAGGCATCGGCAAGCGCCGATGCCGCAGACTAGGCCTTTACCGTAGCCTTTTTGATCTTTACCTCTTCTGCAGGCTTGCCATCCTTCTGGCCGCCTGGATTGTCACCTTGATTACCGGTGTCTACGCCGGCCTTGGCAATCTTGTCTAGGGTCTTTAAGCCATCTTCGGTGATGGTGCCGAAGTAGGTGTAGTTAGGAGGTAACTCCGAGTCATCGTAGTTAAGGAAGAACTGGGAGCCGTTGGTATCCGGACCGCTATTGGCCATAGCAACGGAGCCGCGGGGGTAGACAACGGGGTTTTGTGCGTCCTCGTCATCAGTTTCATCGGTGGGGTATTCATCAGCAAAGCTGAAGCCTGGGCCGCCGGAACCGGAACCGGTGGGATCGCCGCATTGGAGCACATTCAAGCCACCAGAGGTCATGCGGTGGCAGACGGTGTCATCGTAGAAGCCGGAGTCAGCCAGTTCCGAAATGGCGTGGGTGGTGCAAGGCGCGGTGGCGCGGTCTAGGTCCATCTCGATCGGGCCCTGGGTGGTATCGAAGGATACGGTGACAGTGCCCTCGGTGGAAATATCCTTGCCGTCGGGCTTCTTGGCACCGTGGCCATCCTGCCCATTGTCCTCATACTCGCACTGAACGGTTGCCGGCAGGGCTTCCGCGCGCTTGCCGCTCAAGGGTTCCGCCTTGGGGGTTTCCTGCGTGGTCTGAGCTTCCGAGGTATCTTCCGCCTGGATGTCGCCCTCAGAGCCATCGCGGGTGGAGAGGAAGTAAATTCCTCCCGCGATGCCGAGGATGACGACGAGCGAGGCTAAGGCGACACCAAAAGGACGAGTCTTTTGTTTGCGGTCACGGGACTTTAGCTCGCGGTCGAGCTTGTGCAGCGCGTCTTCTCCGCGCTTTTTATTATCTGGCACCGTGGGACAACCTTTCTAGCGATTATCGGTGACGTGTCTCAACTAGGACGATTTTAGCGGCTTTGCGGACGTGGGGCTGACTTGGCTCGGGGATTGGCATCAGCAATAAGCGGTGAGCTATAGCGGGGAAGCAAAAGTATCAGTACGCTCGGGGCCATGGCTGAAGTTAAATTTTCTGACGAACCTACCCAAACCGCTGGTGAACTTCCCGCAGTAGGGGAGCCCATCCCAGAGTTCACCCTCGTTGGCACCGACCTTTCTGAGGTCACCAATAAGGATTTCGAGGGCAAGCGCCTCGTTATCTCGATTTTCCCTTCCATCGATACGGGCGTGTGCCAGCAGCAGCTGCGCACCTTTAATGAAAAGGCTGCGGGCCTAGACAATACCGTTGTCTTGTCCGTCTCCCGCGACCTACCCTTCGCGCTGGATCGTTTCTGCGCCGCAGAGGGCATTGAAAACGTGGACACCGCGTCCGATTTCCGCTCCGATTTTGGCGAGAAGTTCGGCGTGACCTTGCAAGGCTCCCCACTCAAGGGCCTATTGGCACGCTCCGTTGTAGTCACCGACGCTGACCACAAGGTCATCTACAACGAGTTGGTGCCAGAGGTAACCACTGAGCCGGACTACGACAAGGCTCTTGCCGCCTTGCAGTAAAGCTTTAAGCCGGCAGGCTCATTAAATCCAGCACCCAGCCTTTCCCACAACCCTCCGTGGCTGTGGGCGCGAAGGCTGGGTGCTTTTTACATGCTTGCTTCGTACTAGAATCCAGAGTGCCGATGCGATCAGGGAGGCGCGATGGGTGCGAGCCTCGTTAGACTTGAGCCATGGACATTAAAGGATTTACTGCGGGCCCATTTCGCACGAATACCTATATCGCGGCGGAGGGAAAGCGCGCCTTCATCGTGGATCCGGGCATGGATTCCATGTCGCAGGTTATATCGCACGACTATGACTATGAAGCTATCGTGCTCACGCACGGCCACATTGACCACACCCGCGAGGCCGGGGATTTGGCGCAGAAGCTCGATATCCCCGTTTATATTCACCCCGCAGATAGGTTCATGTTGGATTCTGGGGAGGGTGTCTCCGCCCAGGCACAGGAGCTATTCCAAGCCTCGAGCATGGTACTCATTGCCGATCTCCGCGAACTCCACGGTGGGGAAGAACTAGAGCTAATCGGGCATACATTCACCCTCCAGCACGCCCCTGGCCATTCGCCGGGGTGTGTATTGATCATTTCGGATACTTTTGCCCTTACCGGTGACGTACTTTTTGCCGGGGGAATGGGGCGCGTTGATCTTCCGGATTCTAATCCACAGGCCATGCTGGATTCATTGGCGGGGCCGGTGTGGGATTTAGACGATGAGCTGGACATTCTTCCCGGCCACGGCCCAACCTCAACCATGCGTCAGGAGAGGGCGACCAACCCATTCCTGCGAAAATCCCATGGGGTACTCTAGTGACCATGAGTGAAGAGAAGCGGTTCCAGGCACTGTCCGCACCGAAGGGTGTGCCAGATTATTACCCACCAGAGTCTGCGACTTTTTATAAGGTCCGCCAGACCATGGTGGAACAGGCGCATCTTTCCGGCTTTCAGCACATTGAATTGCCCATTTTTGAAGATACCGCGCTCTTTGCCCGCGGCGTGGGCGAATCTACCGACGTGGTCTCCAAGGAGATGTACACCTTTGCAGATCGCGGTGATCGCTCTGTGACCTTGCGCCCAGAGGGAACGGCGGGCGTTATGCGCTCGGTCATTCAACACAATTTGGATCGCGGTCAGCTGCCAGTGAAGCTAAACTACAGCGGGCCGTTCTTCCGCTATGAGCGCCCGCAGGCAGGGCGCTACCGCCAGCTTCAGCAGGTTGGCGTGGAAGCCATTGGCGTCGACGATCCAGCATTGGATGCTGAGGTCATCGCCTTGGCGGATCGCTCCTACAGGGCCTTGGGTCTTAGCGGTTTCCGCTTGGAATTGACCAGCTTGGGCGACCGGAATTGCCGGCCCGCCTACCGCGAAAAGCTGCAGGAATTCTTGTTCAAGCTGGACCTAGATGAAGAAACCCGCCGCCGCGCGGAAATCAACCCTTTGCGCGTCTTGGACGATAAGCGCCCGGAAATGCAGGAGCAGCTTGCCGATGCCCCCTTGATGCTCGACTACCTCGATGCCGAGTGCCGCGAGCACTTTGAGACCGTCACCGGCATGCTGGAGGATATGGGCGTTGCATACGAAATCAACCCCCGTATGGTGCGCGGCTTGGACTACTACACCAAGACTTGCTTTGAATTCGTCCACGATGGCCTGGGTGCGCAATCCGGTATTGGCGGCGGCGGCCGCTACGACGGCCTGATGGCGCAGCTTGGCGGGCAAGATCTCTCGGGCATCGGCTATGGCCTCGGCGTTGACCGCGCCATCCTCGCCCTAGAAGCGGAGGGAATCACTCTGGAAGGCAGTGATTCCCGCGTGGACGTCTATGGAATTGCCTTGGGTACAGCGGCCAAGCGCCGCATGACTGGCATCATCAATGACCTGCGCAAGGCAGGAATCGCCGCGGATATGTCCTTTGGCGATCGCGGCCTCAAGGGTGCGATGAAGGGCGCCGACCGCGCAGGTGCGCGATTTGCTCTGGTCTTGGGAGAACAAGAACTAGAAAACGGTACCGTTGCCGTGAAGGACTTGGCCGCACACGAGCAGCGCGATGTTGAGTTATCGCAGCTGGTTGCCACTCTGGGGCAGGATCTAGAAGGCTAAGAGTAGGCTTAAAGAAAAAGAGCACCGAAGAAATTTGGTGCCCTTTTTGTGTGTTTTCGACCCTTCTTAGCACTCCACCTGGGAGACGCTAAAGCCCATCGTCTTGGCCAAGCCGCCGAGGGAGGTCTCCTTGTACTTGGAGAGCATATCGCGGCCCGTATCTGCCATGGTTTGTACTGCGTTATCGAGGGTGACGTGGTGGGTTCCTTCGCCCATCATTGCCATGCGAGCGGCGTTAATGGATTTCACTGCGCCGATGGCATTGCGCTCGATACAAGGGATCTGCACCAGGCCGCCTACCGGGTCACAGGTAAGGCCGAGATTGTGCTCAAGGGCGATCTCTGCGGCATTTTCTACCTGGGCAGGCGTACCGCCGAGGAGTGCTGCCATTCCTGCAGCGGACATGGACGAGGCGGAGCCGACTTCGCCCTGGCAGCCGACCTCGGCGCCGGAAATGGAGGCATTCTGTTTGATGATCATGCCGATTGCCCCGGCGGTGAGCAGGTATCGGCGTGCGGATTCTCGGCAGAAGTCACCGTGGAAATCACGCGCATAATGCAGCACGGCAGGAATAATGCCGCAGGCGCCGTTGGTGGGCGCGGTAATAACGCGGCCGCCCGCAGCGTTTTGCTCGTTGACCGCTAAGGCGAAGAGGTTGACCCATTCCATGGCGGAAAAACCGGAGTGTGGGTCATTTTTCTGCTCGAGCAGCTGCGCATACATCTTGGGAGCGCGCCGCGGCACGCGGAGGCCACCGGGCAGCAGCCCTTTGGTGGAAATGCCATCGGTCACGCATTCGCGCATGATGTCCCATACGAGGTCCAAGTGGCGCAAAACGTAATCCGCGCCTCCCTCATCCTTGTGGAGTACTTCCTCATTGGCGAGGACAATTTCCCAAATATCTTTGTCGTTGGCCTCGCAGAGATTGAGCAACTCTTCGCCGGTGGTGAACTCGTAAGGCACGGTGTCTTCTACGGTTGCTGCGGCAACGCCGGCGGGCACTTCGTGGCTATCGGCTACCTCTGCATCTAGCTCTTTGCGGGAGAGGATGAAGCCCCCGCCGACGGAGAAGTACTGTTCATCTTCAGCAAGGGTGTTGCCATCTGCGTCCCAGGCCTGGAAGATCATGCCATTGGGGTGCTGGGGCAGTGGCTCGTTCTCAAAGGAAATTTCGTAGTCGACGGTGCCAGAAGGGCCAGAAATGGTGCCTTCGCTGGGGATTATGCCGCCGGCTTGTGGCTCGGCATCGATGGGAACGGTCAGCGGCTCCCAGCCGGCGAGTCCCAGAATGACGGCGCGGTCGGATGCGTGGCCACGCCCCGTGGCGGCAAGCGAACCGCGCAGCTCCGCGGATACGCGGGCGGGGTGGGTATCGAGGGATTCTAGAAATTGCTTCGCGGCGCGCATTGGTCCCACCGTGTGCGAAGAGGATGGACCGATGCCGATGGCGAAAATGTCAGTAACGCTAATAGTCATGGTGAAAGCCTTAAGAAACCTTTCTTCGTTGCAAGAGAGTTAACAGTCCAAGAGCATGAAAAAGAGATTTTCTCAGGCGCGGGGATTCAGGTCGAACATTCTAAAATTCAAGCGTAGAGAAATATGTGAGATGTATCAATTTTAGAATATGCGACAGGTATTGTGGCGCTAGTGCTTTCCGTCGTATTGGGACAAAATCTGCTCCAACGGCAGGAATTCCTCGTCCGTTCCGATTCCAGTAGGGCGGGAATGGGGGCCGGGTTTGGGGGCATCGGCAAGCCCGGCGACCCGATCCGTGGGGCGGATCATCTGATCCGCAAGCTGCGCGGCGGCACGCTCGATACGGCTGCGAATGCGCGTGCCCTCGGCGGTCCCCAGATCCTCAGTTGCCTGAAAAATGCCGGTCGGAACGACGTGGGCGTGCAGGTAATTCAACAGGGGGCGCAGCGCATAGTCCAAGATGAGCGCGTGGCGCGGTGAACCGCCCGTAGCGGCCACGATAGTGGGCAGCTCCTCCAAGGCGTGCGCATCTAGGACATCAAAAAACATTTTGAACAGCCCGGAATAGCTGCCTTGGAAGGCAGGCGTGACGGCAATAAAGCCATCGGCCGTAGAAAGCAGCTCTTTTGCTTCATCCAATTGGGGCGTCGGGGCCGCCCAATTAGTCATGGCCGTGGCCAACTCAGAAGCAAGGGTGCGCACCTCAATGATGTGGGTGGTCACGCCTTCTCCGCGCGCGGAAATCTTTGCTTCGGTAGCTTCTGCAATAGTCTCTGCCAATTGCCGGGTAGACGATGGCTCCGAGAGCCCGGCCGTGAGGACAACCAAAGATCGCATTGCTTAGTCCTCCTTTCCAGGGCTTACGCGAAAGTGTGGGGAATCTGGGTGTTGCTTGAGCGTGGCATGCGTCGGTGGATCTGAGGGTACATGGTCTGGTCGTCGCTGCTCAAAGCGCCGGCGGAGCTCCGGGACGACTTGCGTGCCAAGAATTTCTATCTGTTTGAGTACCACTTCTTGCGGCAGCCCCGCGTGATCAACGAGGAAAAGCTGGCGTTGGTAATCGCCCACGTAGTCCGCAAATTTCAGGGTGCGCTCAATAATCTGCTCTGCGGTACCCACTGTCAGCGGGGTGTAATCAGTAAATTCCTCCAGGCTTGGTCCGTGCCCGTACACGGGTGCGTTATCGAAATAGGGGCGGAAGAACTTCTTTGCTTCCTCTTCAGTATCGCCAATGAATACCTGGCCGCCGAGCCCCACGATGGCCTGGTCTGCTTGGCCGTGGCCATAGGAGGCAAAGCGGCGCCGATACATGCTGACCATCTTGGCCGTGTGTTCTTGATTCCAGAAGATATTATTGTGGAAAAATCCGTCGCCGTAATAGGCCGCTTGTTCTGCAATCTGGGTAGAGCGAATGGAGCCGTGCCATACAAACGGCGGGACGCCGTCAAGGGGAGCTGGGGTGGAGGTAAACGCCTGCAACGGGGTGCGGAATTTGCCCTCCCAGTTGACGCTATTTTCCCGCCACAGGCGGCGCAGCAAGTGGTAATTCTCCACGGCTAAGGGGATGCCTTGGCGGATATCTTTGCCAAACCACGGGTAGACGGGGCCGGTATTGCCGCGCCCCATCATCAGATCCACACGGCCGCCGGAAAGGTGCTGCAAAAAGGCGTAATCTTCCGCGATCTTTACCGGGTCATTGGTGGTAATCAGCGTGGTGGAGGTAGAAAGCTGCAGGCGCTTAGTCTGCGCGGCAATATAGGCCAGATGGGTCGTCGGGGAGGAGGGGACGAAAGGCGGGTTGTGGTGCTCGCCGGTGGCGAAGACATCGAGGCCCACTTCTTCCGCCTTGAGCGCGATTTCCGTAATATTGCGGATTCGCTCCGCCTCAGATGGGGTTTCGCCCGTCGTTGGATCGGTGGTTACGTCTCCGACCGTAAAAATGCCAAATTGCATGACAGCCCTTTCTACCCTTGATGTGTGCCTATAAGCAGTGTACGTGACATGTCAACAACGCGGGAGGGGGGATTGTTCTCAGTGGAGTGAAGAGAAGGAAGGGTATTAGCTGTAGACCCCGCGCCCCAAGGTGTCGCACTCAGCCATGCGGCCGGAATTATAACCAGCAAGGAACGCCTGTTGGCGTTGCTCGGAGGAGCCGTGCGTCCACGCATCGGGTTGGACCTGCCCGGTGGAACGGCGCTGAATATTATCGTCACCCACAGCCTGCGCCGCGGTGACCGCATCCGCAACTTGCTGCTGGGAAATCGGCTCCAGCAGCGCATCCTCGCCCTTATCCGCGTGAGAGGCCCAAATTCCCGCATAGCAATCTGCCTGGAGCTCGATCTTTACCGCGTTTGAATCCGCGCCGGGGTCGTTATAATCAGAAAGCTGCAGCGTGCCCTCGAGTTGCTGAATGTGGTGGCCAAACTCGTGGGCAACGATGTACATCTGCGCGAACGGGGCATTGTGCGCGCCGTAGTTGCTCAGTGAATCGAAAAACGTGGTGTCAAAGTACGCCGATTGGTCGGCGGGGCAATAAAACGGGCCAGTGGATGAAGATGCAGTGCCGCAACCGGAATTGGTGGAGCCATTGAAAATAACCCGGCCAGGGTTGGTGTATTCGATGCCGGCTTGCTCTGGCAGCTCGGCGGTCCACACATTGTCTACACTCATAGCGGTAAACATAACCCGGCAGTCATCGTATTTATTGCCGTCCTCTGCCGTTTGGCAGTGATCGAAGGCAGAATCATCGGCGCCAGATTGGGTGCCGGATTGTGACTGTTCATTGCCCAACAGGGCGCCAATATCGGAGGGGTTTCCTCCCAATAAGAGGTAGAGCCCTACAAGCACAACGGAGCCGACGCCGCCGCCTATCGCGAGGCCACCGCCACCGCCGGAGGTTGCGCGCTGGCCATCAAAATCGGCACCAGATTTAAACGTCATGACTAAATAGTGCCACACCTTTATAGCGTCGTCAGTGCGTACCAGGCATATTTATGCCCGGTACAGGCGGCGGTGCTGGGTTCGTGACCGTGTTCTGAGGCTTAAATGGGCTTAATAGGAGCGGAAGTGGCGGTGGGATGTAGAATTGGCCAAGTTCCTAGTCTTGCGCTTGGTTGGGCGCGCGCTGTTTACGCGTGGCTGGACCCGCAAGTAACTCCATTTCAGAAGGGATTGAATTATAGTGCTGCGTACCCATTTGGCCGGTGAGCTCCGCAAAGAACTGGCAGAAGAGACCGTAACCCTAACCGGTTGGGTGTCTCGTCGCCGTGATCACGGCGGCGTCATCTTCATCGACCTGCGCGATCGTTCTGGTATTGCCCAGGTGGTCTTCCGCGAATCCGATGTGGCAGAGCGCGCCCACGACCTGCGTTCGGAATACTGCGTCAAGGTAACCGGCGTGGTGGAGCCGCGCCCTGAGGGCTCCGAAAACCCGAACCTGCCTTCCGGAGAGATCGAGGTCAACGTCACCGACCTGGAGGTGCTCAACAAATCCGCAGCGCTGCCCTTCCAGGTAGATGATCCCTCCGCCTCTGGCGAGGTAGGCGAGGAAACCCGCCTGAAGTACCGCTACTTGGATCTGCGCCGCGAGCGCCAGGCAAAGGCCCTGCGCCTGCGCTCTGCTGCCAACCGCGCGGCCCGTAACGTGCTGGATAAGCACGATTTCGCCGAAATCGAAACCCCTACCTTGACCCGCTCTACCCCAGAGGGTGCGCGCGACTTTTTGGTGCCTGCCCGCCTGAAGCCGGGCTCCTGGTACGCGCTGCCGCAGTCGCCGCAGCTATTCAAGCAGCTGCTGATGGTAGCTGGCATGGAGCGCTACTACCAGATCGCGCGGTGCTACCGCGATGAGGACTTCCGCGCCGACCGCCAGCCGGAATTTACCCAGCTAGACGTGGAGATGTCCTTTGTGGATCAAGACGATGTCATTGCGCTTGGTGAAGAGATTGTCAAGGAGCTGTGGAAGCTCATCGGCTACGACATTCAGACCCCAATCCCGCGCATGACCTATGCCGATGCCATGAAGTACTACGGCTCCGATAAGCCGGATCTGCGCTTCGATATCAAGATCGTCGAGTGCACGGAGTTCTTCAAGGACACCACCTTCCGCGTTTTCCAGAACGAATACGTCGGTGCCGTAGTCATGGACGGCGGTGCTTCGCAGCCGCGCCGTCAGTTTGATGCATGGCAGGACTGGGCCAAGCAGCGCGGCGCCAAGGGCCTCGCCTACATCACCGTCGCAGAGGACGGCACGCTGGGTGGGCCAGTGGCCAAGAACATTACCGAGGCGGAGCGCGAGGGCATCGCCGAGCACGTTGGCGCAAAGCCCGGTGACGCCATCTTCTTCGCCGCCGGCGATACCAAGTCTTCCCGCGCGCTGCTGGGTGCGGCCCGCGGTGAAATTGCCAAGAAGCTCGACCTCATCAAGGAGGGCGACTGGGCTTTTACCTGGGTCGTTGACGCCCCGCTCTTCGAGCCTTCTGCCGATGCCACCGCTTCCGGCGATGTTGCCTTGGGCCACTCCAAGTGGACCGCGGTGCACCACGCCTTTACCTCGCCGAAGCCGGAGTGGATTGATTCCTTCGACGAGAACCCGGGTGAGGCCACCGCCTACGCTTACGACATCGTCTGCAACGGCAATGAGATCGGCGGCGGTTCCATCCGTATCCACCAAGAAGATGTGCAAAAGCGCGTCTTCGAGGTCATGGGCATTGGCGATGAGGAAGCACAAGAAAAGTTCGGCTTCTTGCTCGACGCCTTCTCCTACGGCGCACCGCCACACGGCGGCATCGCCTTTGGCTGGGACCGCATCGTTTCCCTCTTGGGAGGCTTCGATTCCATTCGCGACGTCATTGCCTTCCCGAAGTCCGGTGGCGGCGTGGATCCGCTTACCGATGCCCCCGCACCCATCCCTGCCGCACAGCGCAAGGAAACAGGCGTGGACTTCAAGCCGGAGAAGAAAAAGAACGGCGAAGAGGCAAAGGCCGCGAACAAGGGGCAGGAGAACTAGCCCCTCAGGCTCGCCATCACGACACCATTTTTAGGTCAAGCGGGGGCGCGCGCCCTCGCCGCAGCAGAAACTTGTGCGGCAAGGGGTGTAGCCCTCGCGCTTTGTGGTGGAGGGCATACTGGATAGAACTATGGTTGATACACAGACAGTGCTTTCGGCCGATGGGGTCATCAGTGCCGCATCGGAAATGTTGTCGCGCCGCTTTGGTGGCACGCCGGAAATGTCAGACATTGAGGATCTAGGCGGATCCGGCAATGCCTTAGTGCTGCGCGCGAAAGTTGCCCCTAGCGCCTTTTTGCCGCATCGCTCTGTGGTTATCAAATACAATCCAGTAACCGGCTACGGCGTTGATGACGCAGCGATGCTGCGCGAGGTCGTGGCCTATCAATTCACCACCGCCTTAGCAGAAGACGTGCGCCCAGGGCCGGTGCTGCTCGCACACGATTTAGACCGGCGCATCATCGTCCTGACGGATTTGGGTGAAGCCGAGACCCTTGCGGATGTGCTCTTAGAATCCGGCGATGAGGATCGCATTCGGATCCTGCGCTCCTTGGGCACGGCATTGGGGCATATCCACGTAGGCACCGCGGATCATGAGCAGGATTTCGAGACCCTGCTGAACCGCACCTTGCGGCATAACCCGGAATACGCCGACCACCAATCCGTGCGCGATCAATCCTTGTATCGCTCCATCGGCATCGGGCTGAACCTGCTTGATGAGGCGGGGCTCAAAGCCCCGGAGAGTTTTCGCAGCTTGGCCGATCAAGCCGCTGAATCCCTCGCCTCCGGCAAGGATAGGGCCTTTACTCCCTTCGATTTATCGCCGGATAACATCATCGTTTCCAAGCGCCTGCACTTCTTGGACTATGAATGGGCGGGTTTTAGGAACGTAGGCTTTGACGTCGCGTGCGTTATCGCGGGCTTCCCGCAGTTCCTGTTTTCTAAGCCAATTACGGATAAGGAAGCAGATACATTCCTCGCCGCATGGTCGCGCGAAGTATCTGAGGTATGGCCGCGCTTTGCCGATGAAGACGAACTGCACGGCCTTATCGTCGCCTCCCTCATTGGCTGGGCCTTGTCGAGCGTGACCACGATGCACGCCGGGGGAATCGAGGGACTGGTTGCCCTTGCTAGCGGAGACGCGGAAGTTGTCCACGACCCGCAGCGCTCGATTCTGCGCCCGCCAAATAGCGGGCCATTTAACGAGGACGAGCTATTGGTGCGCCAAGACCTCTATGAAACCTTCGACGCGCTCGCGCGCTACGCCGCCCAATGCGGGACCGCACCGTGCACGTCCATCGCGGAGTTTGGCAACCTTGTTGCCCGCCGCGTCCACGACGAATAATCACTACACCTTTCTGGGGAGCTAAAACCACATGAGCCAGGATTCTCTCTTCGGCGCCTCTCCCAATGCTGGTGGCAGCATGGGAGGCGATGGCTCGGCATCGTCTTTTCCCACGGCCAATCTCTTTGCCACGCACTCCGGTTCGCCCTTGGCCGCCCGCATGCGCCCACAGACCCTAGAAGAAGTCGTGGGGCAGGATCACCTCCTTGCCCCCGGCAAGCCGCTGCGCCGCTTGGTTGAAGGGTCTGGCGAGGCCTCGGTCATTTTGTATGGTCCGCCCGGGACCGGCAAGACGACGATTGCCTCGCTCATCGCCAGCCAGATGGGCCAAAACTTCGTTGGCCTCTCCGCCCTTGATTCAGGGGTAAAGCAGGTGCGTGAAGTCATTACCCACGCCCGGCAGGAACTCATCCACGGCCGCAGGACGGTGCTTTTTATTGATGAGGTTCACCGCTTCTCCAAAACCCAGCAAGACGCCTTGCTGGCAGCGGTGGAAAACCGGACGGTTCTGCTCGTTGCGGCGACGACCGAAAACCCATCCTTTTCGGTCGTCTCGCCGCTTCTTTCCCGCTCGCTGCTTTTGCAGCTGCACTCGCTGAGCGAGGAGGATCTTAAGGGCGTAGCCCGCCGCGCGTTAGACAGCGATCGGGGGCTAGGCGAGCGCGAGCTGACCATTACCGATGAGGCGCTCAATCAGCTCGTCGTGCTCTCTGGGGGCGATGCCCGGCGCAGCCTGACCTACCTCGAGGCGGCCGCGGAAGCAGTAGACGATGGCGGCGAAATCACCGCAACCACGATTACGGATAACGTGAATCGGGCGGTGGTGCGCTATGACCGCGACGGCGATCAGCACTACGACGTGACTTCTGCGTTCATCAAATCCATCCGCGGCTCCGATGTTGATGCCGCGCTGCACTACCTAGCGCGCATGGTGGAAGCCGGCGAGGATCCCCGGTTTATTGCCCGCCGCCTGATGGTTCACGCCTCAGAAGATATTGGCATGGCTGATCCCACCGCCTTGCAAGTCGCCGTCGCTGCCGCAGAGGCGGCGCAACTGATCGGCTTGCCGGAAGCGCGCATCCCACTGGCGCAGGCAACGATTCACTTGGCGACGGCGCCGAAATCGCCGTCCGTCATCGCTGCCATTACTAAGGCACAGGCCGACGTCGCCGCTGGCAAGGTCGGCCACGTGCCGCCGCACCTGCGCGATGGGCACTATGAGGGCGCCAAGCGGCTGGGAAATGCGACGGGGTATTCCTATCCCCACGATGACCCGCGCGGGGTAGTGGAGCAACAATACCTGCCCGATGAGCTCGAAGGCACCGTATATTATGAGCCCACGGAGCACGGCGCTGAAAAACGAATCTTTGACTATATTGGCCGTTTGCGCAGGATACTTCGCGGCAAGCGCCGCTAAGTTCTAGGCGGCATGGCCGCTTTTGGCCCCACCGATGGGCATAGCCTGCCTACCTGTAGGTAAAGTTGGGTGGGTTAGAAAGCTTCTTGATGGAAGATAAAAGCTTAGACAGTTAGGATTATTGCTCGTGAAGACTCATGAGATCCGGGAACGGTTTACCCAGCACTTCGTCAATTCTGGTCACGAGGTTGTCCCCAGCGCCTCTTTGATCCTGGATGACCCTAACCTGCTTTTCGTTAACGCGGGCATGGTGCCCTTCAAGCCCTATTTCTTGGGCCAGCAGACTCCACCATTTTCGCAAGGCCTTGCCACCTCTATCCAAAAGTGCGTGCGCACCTTGGATATCGAGGAGGTGGGCATTACCACCCGCCACAACACCTTCTTCCAAATGGCGGGCAACTTCTCCTTTGGTCAGTACTTCAAGGAAGGCGCCATTTCCAATGCATGGAACCTGCTGACCAAAGAAGTAGAAGACGGCGGGTTTGGCCTGGATCCGGAGCGCCTGTGGGTCACCGTGTACCTCGATGACGATGAGGCAGCGGAAATCTGGCGCGATAAGATCGGCGTGCCGGAAGAGCGCATCCAGCGCCTTGGCATGGAAGATAATTACTGGTCCATGGGCGTGCCGGGTCCGTGTGGCCCCTGCTCGGAAATCTATTACGATCGCGGCCCCGAATACGGCAAGGACGGCGGCCCGATTGCGGACGATAACCGCTACATGGAGATCTGGAACCTCGTGTTCATGCAAAATGAGCGCGGCGAGGGAACCGGAAAGGGCGATTTTGAGATAGTCGGCGAGCTGCCGAAGAAAAACATCGATACCGGCTTGGGCATCGAGCGCGTCGCCTGCCTCTTGCAGGGCGTAGACAACGTGTACGAGACCGACCTGTTGCGTCCGGTCATTGACGTCGCCGAGGAGCTTACCGGCGCCACCTACGGCGAGAAGGCAACGCAGCAGGATAATATCCGCTTCCGCGTGGTGGCTGACCACTCCCGCACCGGCATGATGCTCATTTTGGATGGTGTTACCCCAGGAAACGAGGGCAGGGGCTATATCCTGCGCCGCTTGTTGCGCCGCATCATTCGCTCCGCAAAGCTGCTCGGCGCCGAGGGTGCCACCATGGAGCGCTTCATGAATACGGTCATGGACACCATGACCCCGTCTTATCCCGAGATTGCGGATAACCGCGAGCGAATCCTGCGCGTGGCCATCAACGAGGAAAAGGCGTTTTTGAAGACGCTGGAGTCTGGCACCAAGCTTTTCGATGAAGCCGTGGAGGACCTGCGCTCCACCCACCGCGCCAAGACCCAAAAGGTGCTCTCCGGTGACAAGGCCTTCGAGCTGCACGATACCTACGGTTTCCCTATCGACCTCACCCTGGAAATGGCGCAAGAGGCCGGCCTCGACGTGGACATGGACGGCTTTAATGCCGCCATGGGCGAGCAGCGCCGCCGCGCCAAGGCCGATAACCAGGCCAAGAAGCACGGTCACACCGATCTCTCCTTGTACCGCGATTGGGTGGATAATAACCCCACCGTATTCACCGGCTATGAGGAACTGGTCTCGGGCGCGAACGTCATCGGCCTGGTCAAAGATGGTCAGAAGGTCAACGAGGTACACGAGGGCGATGAGGTTGAGGTCATTTTGGACCACTCGCCGCTCTACGCCGAGTCCGGTGGACAGATGGCTGACCGCGGCCGCATTTCCGCGGGCGAATCCCTCTTGGAGGTCAATGACGTCCAAAAGATTGGTAAGAAGCTGTGGGTACACAAGGCTTCCGTTACCGCCGGTGGGCTCGACCTTGGCATGTCCGTTGAGGCTTCCGTAGATGAGAAGTGGCGCCACGGTGCGACCCAGGCCCACTCGGCCACCCACCTCATCCACGCGGCCCTGCGCCAGGTGCTGGGACCCACCGCCGTGCAGGCGGGCTCCCTTAACCGCCCGGGCTACCTGCGCTTCGACTTCAACTACACCGAGCAGTTGAGCCAGGAGCAAATGGAAGAAATCGCGCTTATCACCAACCAGGCGATCGATTCCAATATGGCCGTCAACACCATCGAGACCTCGCTGGAAGAGGCCAAGGCGATGGGCGCCATGGCCCTGTTCGGTGAAAACTACGGTAACCAGGTGCGCGTGGTCGAAATCGGCGGACCATTTTCCATCGAGCTCTGCGGCGGCACCCACGTGGGTTCCTCGGCAGAGATTGGACCCGTGTCCGTGCTTGGCGAGTCCTCGGTGGGCTCCGGCGCCCGCCGTATCGAGGCCTACTCCGGCATGGATGCCTTCCGGTACTACTCCAAGGAAACCGCGCTGGTAGAGGGCGTTTCCCGCGAGCTAAGGGTGCAGTCTGAGGAACTCCCGGAGCGCATTTCGCAGCTTTCGGAGCGGCTCAAGGCCGCCGAAAAGGAAATTGAGGGTCTGCGCAAGGCGCAACTGACCGCGCGCGCCTCTGAAATCATCGACTCGGCTACCGAGGTCAATGGCATCAAGACCATTACGCTTCAGCTTCCCGATGGCACTTCTGGCGGCGACCTGCGCACCGTGGCCACCGATATCCGCAACCGGATGAAGGATACGGCCGCGGTCATCGTGCTTGGCGCGGTGGATAAGGGTAAGTTCCCGTTCATTGCCGCAGCTACAGCCAAGGCTGTGGACGAGGGCGTGAAAACTGGGGACATCGTCAAGCGCCTCGGCGAATACGTCAACGGTCGCGGCGGCGGCAAGCCAGACATGGCGCAGGGCTCTGGTACCGCGCCGGAAGGTGCGCAGCGGGGCTTTGAGGCCGTCAAGGATCTGTTGCAGTCGCGATAAGGATTCATTGTGGCAAAGGTTGAACCAGATTCCCCCGGAGTGGATGACCCAGGCGAGGGCCGCCGGTTAGCACTCGACGTAGGAACAGTGCGAATTGGCGTCGCGGCATCCAACCGCGAGGCCACCCTCGCTACCCCTGTGGAAACCGTTCCCAGGAAGACCGGTTTCAAAGACCGCGATCAAGAAGACATTGATCGAATTCTCGAGCTTATTGAGGCATATTCCGCGGTAGAAGTCATTGTCGGTTTGCCGCGTGATTTACACGGAAATGGGTCAAAAAGTGTAAAACACGCGAAAGAAATTGCGTTTCGGATTCGACGCCGCTTGAATCAAGATGAAAATATAGATAAAGTTCCACCACCAGTACGCTTGGCTGATGAACGTTTGACGACGGTAGCGGCAACCACCGCGCTGCGCGCGTCCGGCGTGTCCGAAAAGAAGGGCAGAAAAATCATTGACCAAGCTGCAGCGGTGGAAATACTACAGTCCTGGCTGGATGGGCGTGCTAACGCGCTCCGCTCGGATGATGCAGTAGCCCAGCCTTCAAACTCAGGAGACTAAACACGTGAGCCGTAACCAACAACGCCTCGGGCGATCGATGGATGATAAGTACGTCAAGCGGCGTCAGCGCGGCATCGCCGTGGTGGTTGCATCCGTCATCGTCATTTTAGGAGCTCTGATCTACATCGGAGTACGCATCGGCACTTCTTCGGCCGACTACGAAGGGGCCGGTAACGGCACCACGCAATTGGTGGAGGTCCCCGAAGGGTCGTCCATGTCCGAGCTGGGACCCACGCTCGTGGAAAAGAATGTGGTCAAGACCCAAGAGGCATTCGACTCCGCGGCATCGATGAACCACAGCGCCAGCCAGATTCAGCCTGGCTTCTACCGCCTGCAAGAAGAAATGAGCGCGGCGAATGCGGTAGAGGCATTGCTTGATGAAAACAACCGCGTGGACATGCTTGAGGTCCAAGGTGGTGCGACCCTGGAGGATGTCAAGGTCGTCGGTGGTGACGTGCGCTTTGGCATTTACTCCTTGATCTCCCAGGTCAGCTGCGATGACGGCAATTGCTTGGAGAAGGAAGAGCTGGAGAAGGCAGCAGCGGAAACCGATCCTAAGGAGCTCGGCGCACCCGACTGGGCACTGGACGCTATCAAGAAGCGCGGCAATGACCCGAAGCGTATTGAGGGCCTGATTGCCCCTGGTCAGTACGTCCTGGACCCGAATATGAGCGCCAAGGATATCTTGAAGGACCTCATTACCCGTTCTGCCAAGCGCTATGAGGAAACCGATATCGAAAATCGCGCTAAGGGCATCGGCCTGTCGCCGTACGAGCTTTTGACCTCTGCCTCCCTGGTGGAACGTGAGGCGCCCGCCGGCGAATTCGACAAGGTCGCCCGCGTCATCCTAAACCGCTTGGACGAGCCGATGCGCCTGGAGTTCGACTCCACCGTTAACTACGGGCTGGAAGACGTTGAGCTTGCCACCACCGACGAGGCGCGTGAGGAGAAGACGCCGTGGAATACCTACGCCAAGGAAGGCCTGCCGGATACGCCGATTTCCTCGCCTTCTGATGAGGCAATCCGCGCCATGGAAGAACCTGCCGATGGTAACTGGAAGTTCTTCGTCACCGTGGATAAGGACGGCACCACCGTGTTCTCCGAGACCTACGATGAGCACTTGGACCGCGTGGATGATGCCATCCGCTCCGGCGTCCTCGACTCGCAGCGCGAGGGCGAAGGGGCAGGCGCCGGCAACGGCGATGCTGCCTCGGATCAACCGGCAGAGTAGGCCTTAGGCCGTAGTCAGAAAGGTAGTTGCTCTCCATGCCGCGCGCCGCAGTACTCGGTAGCCCTATCGCTCACTCCTTATCGCCCATTCTGCACAACGCAGGGTATGCCGCAGTAGGGCTCAAGGACTGGTCCTATACCCGCTTTGAGGTTACGGCCGATACCCTCGCCCCTTTCTTGGAAGAATGCGGCCCCGAGTACCGCGGCTTTTCTGTGACCATGCCCGGTAAGTTCGCCGCGCTCGAGGTAGCGGAAGACCAAAGCGAGCGGGCACAGCTTATCGGTTCGGCCAATACCTTGGTTCGCACCCAGCACGGTTGGCGCGCGGACAACACAGATACTGAGGGCGTGCGCGGCGCGCTGCAAGAACTCATCGGGCTCCGGCCCGTGTCTCAGGCCCTTATCATTGGCGCGGGTGGAACCTCCCGTCCGGCGCTGTGGGCTTTAGCAGAACGCGGAATCGACCAGGTAACCATCTTGAACCGCTCGAACCGCCAAGCAGAGCTCCAGCCTTTGGCGGACCGGCTGGGACTCAATCTGCAGTACGCTACTTTTGACGATGACCTCGAGGACCTTTCCCGCTCCGCAGATTTGATTATTTCCACCGTGCCTTCGGCTGCGTTAGAGGATTATCGCTTCCAGCTTGCCCACGCCCCAGTGCTCGATGTGATCTATCACCCGTGGCCTACGACGCTCGCCGCCTGCGCCGCCGCGAATGGCTACTTCACCGTGGGCGGGCACGTCATGCTGGCGCATCAAGCATTTAGCCAATTCGAGCAATTCACTGGCCTTACCGCTCCGCGCGAAGAGATGGTTGCGGCCCTGCAGGAAGAGCTTCGCCTGCGCAACCTATAACCACGCTGGGAATACGCCCATGTGCGCCGTCTTGCCATGAAGAGCGGCAAGGCGGGCGCTTAGCCTTATGACATGGGTATTTTCGGGGGAATAGTTTATGGCCTGTGGGCAGCCGCCTTGAGCTGGTGGGATATTCGCGAGCGGCGCTTGCCCGATGCGCTGACCATCCCAGCAGGGGTTCTATCGGTCACTGTTGTTAATTGGGGCGGGTTATTTTGGCCGGTGCTGTATCTCTTGGTGGCGCTGCGGGGCGCTGGCATCGGCGGGGGAGATATTAAATTGGCCCTGCCGCTGGGCATGCTCGTTGGTGCTGCGGCAGGGCCCTTGGCCGTCCTCATCGCTTGTGGTAGCGCTGCTGTGTTCACGTTGCTTGCAAGCGGTGTCGTACGTGCCAAGGGCGGCGTGCCCCACGGGCCCTCGATGCTCGTGGCCGCCGGGCTGGTCATCGCCGTGCATACCCTCTTTGAGGGGGAGGCGAATATATTGGGGTGCCTAGTTATTCCCAGTGGATAGGTGGCGTGCGATAATACCCGCATGCTTCGTTGGACTACCGCTGGTGAATCCCACGGCCAGGCACTGATCTCCATGCTGGAGCACATGCCGGCCGGAGTACCCATTACCCGTGCTGATATTTCCCATCAGCTTGCGCGGCGCCGCCTTGGATATGGCCGCGGTGCGCGCATGAAGTTTGAAGCCGATGAGGTCACGCTGCTGGGCGGCGTACGCCACGGACTGACCATTGGTAGCCCCATTGCCATCATGATTGGCAATACCGAGTGGCCGAAGTGGACTACCGTCATGTCCGCAGATCCCATCGATATGGACGATGAGGACGTAGCCAAGGCGATGAATTCGGGCCGTGGTGCGCCCTTGCAGCGCCCGCGCCCAGGCCACGCCGATTTCGCCGGCATGGTGAAATATAACCACAGCGAGGCCCGCCCCATCTTAGAGCGCTCTTCTGCCCGGGAAACCGCCGCACGTGTCGCCGCCGCGACGGTAGCGCGGAACTTCCTGCGGGAAACGCTAGGCGTTGAAGTCTTCTCCCACGTGATTTCCATCGGTGCATCGCAGCCCTATGCGGGTGCTTCCCCGAGCTTTGCGGATATCGAGGACATCGATAATTCTCCGGTGCGCGCCTTTGACAAGGATGCCGAGTCCGCGATGATTTCAGAGATCGAAGCCGCAAAAAAGCAGGGCGATACCTTAGGCGGTATCGTCGAGGTCATAGTCGATGGCCTCCCCATTGGGCTCGGCTCACATATCTCCGGCGATGACCGCTTGGATGCGCAGCTTGCCGGAGCCTTGATGGGTATTCAGGCCATCAAGGGCGTAGAAATCGGCGATGGCTTCGAAGAGGCACGTCGACGCGGCTCCGAAGCTCACGATGAGATGGTCCGCACCGAAGATGGTGTCACAAGGCTCAGCAACCGGGCCGGGGGCTTGGAAGGCGGCATGACTAATGGACAGCAATTGCGTGTCCGGGCCGCCATGAAACCTATTTCCACGGTGCCGCGCGCCTTGCACACGATTGACATGGAAACAGGTGCGGATGCCACTGCAATTCACCAGCGTTCAGATGTCTGCGCCGTGCCGGCAGCAGGAGTGGTGGCTGAAGCCATGGTCTCACTCGTGCTAGCGCGCGCAGTTTTAGATAAATTTGGCGGGGATAGCTTGAGCGAAACCTCCCGCGCCATTGCTGCATATGAAGAATACGTATCGCAGCGACTCGCCTTTAACCAGGAGTAAATGATGACAACGCCAACCGATGTAACGGGACAGCCACATCCTTGCGTCGTTTTGATTGGCCCGCCAGGTGCGGGAAAATCCACGATTGGCCGCCGGCTTTCGCATGCGCTGAATTGCGATCTGGTGGACTCGGATTACCTGATTGAAATGGCCGAGGGAATACCCTGCGGTGAGGTCTTTAGTGAGAAAGGCGAACCAGCGTTTCGCGAGCTCGAGGCCGAACATGTCGCTGCAGCCCTGCAGAAGGGTGGGGTAGTAAGCCTTGGTGGAGGCGCGGTGATGACGGCCTCCACGCGTGAGCTTCTAGAGCGCCACACCGTCGTATTCCTCGATATTTCCGCAGAAGAAGGCGCGCGCCGCACGGCCGGCGATCGCAATCGTCCGGTACTAGCAGCGGATAATCCAGTTGAACATTATCGTTCTATCGTGGAAACGCGCAGGCCCTTCTACCTGGAAGTAGCCGATTTTCGCGTGCGCACGGATACTCGCTCCCCGCAGCAGGTCGTGGGCGATATCCTGGGCTTTTTAGAAACCCTCTAGGCGGGTAGTTACACCGACTCGCGCAATCCTGCAGGCTATCGCTCCGTAGAAAGGACACCATCATGCCCACCATCGCCGTTAACGGGCCGAGCCCTTATGAGGTCCGCATAGGAGCTGGACTCAGCGAAGATATCGCACGGCGCTGCGCGGACACAGGCGCTGATAAGGCAGCAATCATCTTTCAGCCGGCCCTGCGCACCGCAGCAGAAGAGCTCGCAGCATCCGTTGAAGCACACGGCGTCATCCCAGTCTTGTGCGAGGTGCCGGATGCCGAGGCGGCGAAGCAACTTAGCGTGGTGGGAAACGTGTGGGACCGCCTTGGTGAGGCGGGCTTTAGCCGCAGTGATGTCGTCATCGGCGTCGGCGGCGGGGCAACCACGGACATGGCGGGTTTTGTCGCTGCCGGGTGGATGCGCGGAATCAAAGTGATTCAGGTCCCTACGACCCTTCTCGCCATGGTTGATGCCGCAGTGGGCGGGAAAACTGGAATTAATACGAAGGCCGGGAAGAATCTCGTCGGCGCCTTCCACGAGCCGGACTCTGTATTCGTCGATCTGGAGCGCCTAGAGACCCTCCCACAGGCGGAGATCGTGGCTGGTTCCGCTGAGATCATTAAGACTGGGTTCATCCATGATCCGGTCATCGTGGAACGCTACGTGGAAAATCCAGGTGCTTGCCTTGACCCGCACGGTGTCCTGCCCGATCTGATTGAGCGTTCCATCGCGGTGAAGGCAGCGGTGGTGGGAGAAGACCTCAAGGAAGCCGGGCTGCGCGAGACCCTCAATTATGGGCATACCTTTGGCCACGCCATAGAAAGGCAGGAAAACTATGCGTGGCGCCACGGCAATGCGGTAGCCGTAGGCATGATGTTCATTGCGAACCTTTCCCACCAGCGGGGCCTGATAGATGCGGAACTCGTGGAACTACACCGCAGCATCCTGACCAATATCGGCCTGCCTACGACGTATCAATTCGGGAAATTCGCAGAACTATATGAGGCGATGACCCACGATAAGAAAAACCGCGACGGCAAGATCCGCTTCGTGGGGCTAACCGGAATCGGCGCGACGACGCGGATAGAGGGTCCTTCGCGCGAAGAATTAGAAGCGGCGTATGCCGCCATCACGGAGTAGATATGAAAATCGTTGTTCTCAATGGTCCGAACTTAAATAGGTTGGGAAAACGCCAACCGGACGTCTATGGTTCCACGACGCTGAGCGATGTTGAAAAGCTCGTGTCTGATCGTGCGGTGAAGCACGGGGCAGACATCGAGTTTTTCCAGTCTAATTTTGAAGGCGAGCTCATCGAGAAGGTCCACGCGGCCGCCGATGCTGGTAGTGCGGTCATCATTAACCCAGGTGGTCTGACGCATACCTCCGTTGCTTTGCGCGATGCCTTGGCAGAGATTGCCGATGGCGCCGGGTTCGTGGAAGTGCATATCTCCAACGTGCATGCTCGCGAAGAATTCCGCCATCATTCTTATCTAAGCCCCATTGCCCGCGGCGTCATCGCCGGCCTAGGGGTCTTTGGATACTGCGCCGCAGTAGACTATCTGTGCCAATAATCGCCGGCCCGAAACGCGCCCTTTCGGCCGCAAGCGGTAAGTAGGTACTGAACCTGGCCATCGTCGCCGCGGAAATGGATAT
This sequence comes from Corynebacterium tuingiense, assembly GCF_046718165.1. NCBI lineage: Bacteria > Bacillati > Actinomycetota > Actinomycetes > Mycobacteriales > Corynebacteriaceae > Corynebacterium > Corynebacterium tuingiense. The sequence continues at coordinate 1,353,944 of NZ_CP177101.1, read as the reverse complement.
AGTGGAAGAATAAATTCTTACACTTCAATACGATCCCCGCAAAGGATGATTTTATGGCACTTGCAGATACCCGTTTCAGCGATCGCCGCCGGAAGCTAGCCGCCGAATTAGCTGGTCAGCGCATTGACGCGGTATTGGTAACCCACTTAATCCACGTCCGCTACTTGTCCGGATTCTCCGGCTCCAACGGTGGGCTTTTGCTGCGCAAGGATCTCTCCGCGCTCATGGCTACCGATGGCCGCTATACCACCCAGATTGCCCAAGAAGTTCCGGATCTAGAAGCTGTAGAGGGCCGCGCTGTAGGTAAGGTGCTATTGCAGCAGTTCGATGATGCTCAGTCGCCGGTTCGCGTCGGTTTTGAAGCTGACTACATGTCCGTATCGGAACTAGAAGATCTGAAGGATTCCGCACCGGAAGGGGTCACCTTGGTGCCGGTTTCCGGAATCATCGAGGATATCCGCCTTACCAAGGATCCTGTCGAGCTAGAAAAGCTCGAGGAGATCGCGGTGCTTGCTAACCAGGCATTGGAAGATCTTCTTGCCGCCGGCGAGTTGCGGGCGGGCCGCACGGAGCGCGAAGTTGCCGCAGACTTGGAATTCCGCATGCGCATCCTGGGTTCCGAGCGAGTGAGCTTCGATACCATCGTGGCCTCTGGCCCGAACTCCGCCATGCCGCACCACGGCGCGGACGACCGCGTGATCGAGGACGGGGACTTGGTCACCATCGATTTTGGTGCCCACCTGCGCGGATTTAATTCTGACTGCACCCGCACCTACGTTGTGGGCACGGCAAATGACTTTGCCAAGGAGATCTACGATGTGGTGCTGCGCGCCCAGCAAGCCGGCGTCGAGGCTGCGGTTGCTGGCACGTCGCTTTCCGATGTCGACGCCGCCTGCCGCAACGTTATCGCCGACGCCGGATACGGCGACTACTTCGTCCACTCCACTGGGCACGGCGTGGGCTTGGACGTGCACGAAGCACCCTTTGCCGCCACGACCGGTAAGGGAGAGCTGGCCCCAGGAATGACCCTGACCATCGAGCCGGGCGTGTATGTGCCGGGCAAGGGCGGCGTGCGCATCGAAGATACGCTGATTATCACTGATGGTGCCCCAAAGATCATTACCGCCGCTTCCAAGGACTTTACTGAGCTGCCCGCGTAGGTAGCCTTGACCCCGTAACTCCGCCCTGCCAAGGGCGGAGATTTTAGGGGGTACCGGTGGGCCAGCGGGTGCGGGCTATCCGGTAGGCTTATACTTTGCTTTCAACCTTTCAACCACAATATTCGGGAGTTTAACCGCAATGGCTGATACTACTGATTTCAAGAACGGACTCGTTCTCAAGATTGACAACAAGCTGATGCAGATCACCGAGTTTCAGCATGTTAAGCCGGGCAAGGGCCCAGCATTCGTGCGCACCAAGCTGAAGGACGTTGTCTCCGGAAAGACCGTGGACAAGACCTGGAACTCGGGTGTCAAGGTAGAAACCGCCACGGTGGACCGCCGCGACATGACCTACCTGTACAACGACGGCACCAGCTATGTCGTCATGGATGAAAAGACCTTCGAGCAGTTTGAGCTTTCGCCGGATAAGTTCGGCGATGCCGCACGTTTCCTGCTGGAAAACATGCGCGTGCAGGTCTCCTTCTACGAGGATGAGGCATTGTTCGCGGAGCTTCCTATCTCCGTCGACCTCAAGGTAGAGCACACCGAGCCAGGCCTGCAGGGTGACCGTTCCTCCGGCGGCACCAAGCCCGCCACGCTCGAGACCGGCGCCGAGATCCAGGTCCCGCTGTTCATTGAAATCGGCAATGTACTAAAGATCGATACCCGCACCGGCGAGTACCTGTCCCGCGTCAACAACTAGGGCCTTATCTTGTCTGATAACACTGCTAAGCGGGATATCAATCATAAACGGCATACCGCGCGCTACCGGGCGCGCCGGCGCGCAGCGGATATCCTCTATGAAGCGGAGAACCGGGACGTCGATCCCGTTGCCATCGTTGAGGATCGCGTTGCCTTGGCGCGCGAGGATCGCCACGCTGTAGCGCCCATCGCGGACTACACCAAGGTCATCGTCCAAGGTGTCGCAGAAGAGCTAGACGCTATCGATGACACGATCTCGCGGTACCTTTCCCAGAATTGGGAGTTGCACCGCATCCCCGCCGTCGACCGCGCTATCCTGCGCCTTTCGGTCTGGGAGCTATTGTTTAATCCGGATGTTCCCACCGCGACGGCCGTCGTGGAGGGCGTGGAGCTGGCCTCGCAGTATTCCCACGATCAAGCCGCACCGTATATCCACGCGGTCTTGGATGACGTCGCGCAATCTCGTTCCGAGCTAAGCCCGATGAATAACGGCGGCGATGAGGAAGAAAGCGACGCCGCGGGATCCGAAGACTCCCAAGCGGACCCTGCGGCTTCGACGCACGCAGAGGCGCCAGGGGAGACAGAGGAGTTAGGGGAGTCAGCCCCGGCTGCGGAAGCGGAAGCAGACGCGGAAGAGGAAAACTCCTAAATCAAACCGTTCCCCGTCTCCCGCTGCGCTATGCCGCGGGAGACAGCCGGTTCGCACGGCCCCAACCGTGGCGTTTGTACAATAATTGCCATGGGTAAATTTAAGATCAAAGATGCGCTCGACCTCCGCGCCGGAAAGACCTTTCAGCTTGCCGATATCGATCCCACGGCGACTCCAGGATTCGATGGCTCAAAGTCTGACTTAGAAGACCGCTTCAAACACTATGACGATGAGCTCTATGATTTGCAGGAGCGCCTTTTTGCTAATGGCAGGGCGCATGCCGATGATGCACCCTCGCTTTTAGTAGTCCTGCAAGGAATGGATACCTCCGGCAAAGGCGGGGCCATTCGCCATGTCTTTTCCGTCTTTGATCCGCAGGGCACGAAGACCGTCGGTTTTGGCAAGCCCACGGAAGAGGAAATGAAACACGATTTCCTGTGGCGCATCCGCAAACACGATCCGGTTCCTGGCCAGGTCGTGGCCTTTGACCGTTCTCACTACGAAGACGTCTTGATTCAACGCGTGCACGAGTGGGTAGATGAGGAAGAGATCGACCGCCGTTTTGAGGCGATTCGTGAGTATGAGCAAGAGCTCGCCGGAAAACGGGTAAAGATCTTGAAGGTCTTTTTGCACATCTCGCCGGAGTTCCAAAAGGAAAACCTCATTGAGCGGACCGAGCGCGAGGATAAGTACTGGAAGTACGATCCTTCAGATCTTGAAGAGCGCGGCTATTGGAATAAATACATGGCGGCCTATGAGGATGCCATCCGCCGGACGGATGAGCTTTGGGCGCCGTGGTTTGTTATCCCCACGGATAATAAGAAATACGCGCGCATGGCCTTGAAATACCTCATTGTTGATGCACTGCGGCACCTGAACCTGTCGTGGCCTGCGCCCGAATTCGATCCGGAGGAAGAAAAGCAGCGCATCCTCGACGTGGACTAGGCACTAGCCGCGGCGCCTAGAGCCCAAGAGGGCAAGGCGCCCAAAAAATCCCCGCACTGTCGCCGCGCCCTAGCACGCGAATGCGCGAGGCGGGGCGAAACAAGTGTGGGGGAGAAGGCCTTAGGTAAGGCGGCTTAAGCGTTGTCAGACGGCGTGGAGTTTTCCTCGCTGCCGTTTCCGGCCTTCGCAGCGGTTTCAGATCCGAGCTTGGCCATTTCCTCGGCGGCAGACACCATGGCGTCCTGGCCGTTGATGACGGCGTCGACGGCCTTCTTCAAAGCGGTGGTGAGCTGCTCATCGGTCATTCCGGCCGCGGCGGGAATGTCGCGCTCGGTGCGGACGACGAGCATGTCATCGTGCTCAGAAATAACGGCTCGCGCGCCAAATGCGACAGAGTTGATCTGGTTGGCGGCGAGGAAGAGCCCGGCATCGGCCTTGGAAAATGAGGCATCGGTTGGCACATCGCAGCGCACGATGACAACGGAATCCAAGACCGCAAACATGGTGGGCAGGCCATTGAGGTTGGCGGTGGCGGCGTCGATTTCGCCTTCCACCTTGGTCAGCTCAATATCGAAGGTGCCCATGGCGGCAACGACGCGGTCCAGATCGACCTCGGGCAAGTTGTTTTCGGTGGATGCGGTGGATGCATTAGTCATGGTTATGCTCCTCCCAGGTGACAAGCTGTGGGTAGTGCTCTTCAACAAAAGCCATGGACTGCAGCATGGAGTCCAAGGTGGACATTACGAAGGCACCGATCTGGTTGCGGGACAGGCCATGGGAAATGTTGATTTCGCGCACGCCGGAGACGGCCAGATTATTTTCGGACGACTCAAAAAAGCGCAGGGTGGGCGCGAAGTGCTGTTGGTTCCACTTGTTGAGAACCATGAGCAGTTGTGGGCCCTCCGAGGCTGGGGCATTACCGCGCCAGACGGAGTCCGCCACGAGGACATCGTCACGCACCTGCAGGGCAATAGCGATATTGGAAAAGCCGGTGCGCAGGATCTTTACCGTTTCGCCTTCGCCGACGGTCTGTTCTTCTACGCGGTACTCGAGCTTTTCGGAGTCAAAAATCTCACCGATGCGCTCGAGGGTGACATCCTCAATGGGCGTATCGGGATACAGGGTTGGTTCTTCAGACACGTAAGTAGTCTCAATCCATGTACTAATCGGGGATAATGGTCAACCCTGCCTAGTTTACCTAACTACACCGGCGCTTTCTGGCAAGTGAGTATTGTGGCAGGTCTTATTCACCGTCCGGGCCACAGGCTGAAGTGCGGCCTGACCCCCGGAAAATGGACACGTCGGGGGTTAGGCCCCACCCGAATGTATGTGCGATCCGCGTATAGCTAGCACCGTCAAGGAACATCGCAAGGATCTGTTTGAAGTTAGCCACAACAATGGCCTCTTTCCAAGTAGAAGTTGATGCGACACCAACGAATCGTGGTGTCGCCAACATCAACTATGAAAGAAAAACCCTTGCAGTACCAGGTACCCGTAACCCTGGTACCAACTACGCGGACTCACGGTACCAACTACCCCAAATCCACACAGATACGCAGTGGGATCGATATGATGGGGGTTAGCGGCCATCGCGGTCATATTCCTTTCGAGGATAGGTTGAAGTTGATTCGAAAGGTACCCGTGATGGTCGCCTTGCTGTGCACCGGCACAAGGCTTACCGCGGGCTACAGATACACCACACTAAAGGACACAACCCATTAGGTCCGATAACCTCAACCAACTTGGACCTTGGTTGGGGTTATTTTATTGTCCCAGACCGACCGTGTACGCGACAATCAGACTGACTATACCTATCCTAGATATTCTTGAGCATTAGCAGGAAACAACTCCATCAAACCTTGCTCTGTGGTTGAACCAGCTGCCGAAGTGATGATCGTGCGTTGCGTGAGGTTCGAGATATACGCATTCAGAATCTTTGCCGAAAGCGATTAAGACTTTGATTCCCTGTTTCCCTGGGCAGTTATTTGTTACTTTTACGTTGTCAGCACTTGGCTGGACGTTAACGCAGGTAGCAACCGGGGACGAAGCGGAAAAGAAACTAATTCCGCCCTTAGTTGTGTCGGGGAGAAAACCGTCTGGGTCGACAGAGAGTGGCACGGTGTCCCCAGGTTGATACTGATTATTTTCAGATGCGTGGGCGGTGACGGGGGACACTGCAGTTAGTAAAGTGCAGCCCATTAAAATGAGACCCTTTTCCACGTCATTGACAATCATCCTTTCTGGATATATTCCATAGAATTTAATTTATTCTTTTCGGGAGTTGAGGTAAGGAACATCTCTACGAAACCAGAGCCCTGAAGTATTTCATCCCACTCGATAGATTCTTCATTTCTACTTAAATCAGGGAATCTTCCCCAAAGGCGAACGACGTTTCCTTCGTGAAGTCTAGGGTTAAAGAGGTCGAAGTGGTACCAGAGCTGATTTTCGGGGGAGCCGCTGTTTCTTCCCGCTTGGACGCCGACTCCGGCTAAAATTGTTTCCTCTGGAAGTATGGTGTCTTGAAACATTTGGGTTGATATATTTTTCAAAAACTTGATTTCATCAGTTGTGATAGAAACAAATTGATTGATGACTATTCTCCTAGCGGTAGAAAGCAGTGATTATTCCGACAGGTCGGCCGTCTCCGCTTGCGGGATCTACTCGTTCTGTGGCAACAACCGTCATAACCCTTCCATTGATTGGGTAAGGGCATGTTTTCTTGCCATTTCCTGCATTTAAGCCGCCTTTGCAGTCGGGGGCGTTATGTAAAACTGTGTCAATCTCTGTAGTGGCTGGAACGAAACCGTCGTGACTGTCTTTGATGTGAGAAAGCCCAAAACCAACACTGCCGGGTTCATCTCCTTATCCTACGCGGAGTGGAAGATCCTCGCCTTTCGGACCAATGATTGTTTGGCTGATGGTCCAGTCAATTGGCTAAGCGGCCACTGCAGTGGGGGAAACAAGTAATCCGATAAATGCCGCCAAAATTGGCGGATAAAAATTTCTTTACTTTCACGGGCAACGTCTTTCAAATGTATTTGGAAGATTTGCGACGGGAGAGAATGAAACCTTTGGTGCTGATGTTGGTGTCAAGTGAGGCATGAATCAAAAAGGAAACCCTGTCTCATTAATTATGATGGTCTAACTCTCCGTTTCCCGCAAGACCTTTTTGTGAATGCATAAATTAATTTATGCATTGCTTCAATCGGGCTGCTACTCCGAAAACACAGTAGAACTTATGCCATAGTCTATGGGACTATCGCGACAGCTTTACTGATCCGATTCGCCAGCTGCTGGTGTTTCACGCCGACCGTGGAACCCAATTCACCAGTGAGAAGCTCTGGGAGGTGTGCCGCAACCTAGGCATTGACCAGTCTGTGGGACGTACCGGAGTGTGTTTCGACAATGCGATGGCCGAGTCATTCTGGTCGACGCTTAAAACCGAGTTCTACGACCGTAAGCGCTGGGCAACCCGTGATGCCGCACGCAAGGCCGTTGCCTACTGGATTGAAGTCGTCTACAACCGTCGGCGCAGGCACTCCGCACTCGGGATGGTCAGCCCCGTCGATTTCGAAAATCACATCACCCAAACCAGAAACGAAGAAAAAATCGCTGCCTAACCGCTAGGTAGCTCCACTACGTGTCCACGATTTGCGGGCAACCCCAGACGCGCATGTGGTCTGCGAGCGCATAACCTGCAAGTTTCCGCGAGTAAGTGCCAATAACGGTGGCCAGGCTTGCGCCTGGTAGTGACACATCGGCGGCGCTTGGTAAAGCCTTTGAAATCCCATGGATTTCATGATGCGTGCGACCTTCTTGTGGTTGATCGGGGTAAACGCCGTGTCCTCGTTCAGGCTTGCGGCGATGCGTTTAGCACCATAAAGACCATGCTCATCATCAAAGATGGTTGCGATCCTCGCACCAATAAGACCATCGGAACACATCTTTAACCTGCGCTTTTCACGGGTTTGGACCCATTTATAAAACGAGGAACGATTCAGCTTCAACACCTGGCACATCCGTGTGAGCCGAGTATTCGGTTCGGTGGTCATAGACACACTGGAAGCAGAACTCCCGTGAGTCTGCTTTAAGCAAAATACTTAGCGGCCTTGCGCAGGATGTCGCGTTCTTCGCGCAGTTTAGAGAATTCCTTTTCCAACTGGCGGATGCGTCTCACGATTCATTTGCCGTTTGGGCTTTATCCTGCATGGCTTTTATGCGGGCACGTTTGCCGGTGCCGTACTTCTTGACCCATGAATGCAGCGAGGCTCGGTTGATGCCGAGCTCTGCTGATGCTGCGTTCAGCGAGAGGTCCTCATTGTTTTCATAGAGGGCCACACCGTCGCGTTTGAACTGTTCGGAGTACCTGGACATGGTGGTAGATTACCTTTCTTGCCAGCCCGACTGGGCTGGATATCAGGTGTCCACCAAAAAGGGGTCAGGTCCGTCCTGCAAGCTTGCCGACATGGTCATTGGCATAACTCCGCTCAAGCTCGTGCGCGAAATACTTCGCTTGATGGTTGGAGAGGTGCAGTCCGAAGGAGATACCGGGGTTCTCATGGCGCGTGCTCTCCGGTACAGAATGGTCTGGGCTCTGAATCATAATTTTCCCGATGTAGTGAAACTGCTTGCATGTGTCAGCGTCATTCAACTTTAGCGGGCGGGGCGCGATGGGTGAAACGCTTCCAATAGATTTTGTTTCTATGCGGTGCCGTGTTGAACCCATTCAATTATCTATTCTAACGATCTAGAGTCAGCCTTGGGCCAGTCTTGCTACTCGACTTGTGAAGGTGGTTTGCTAGCGAGGAAGGGGGATTAGTACGTTTATTTGGTTGATAGGCGCTATCAGGATTGAGGGGAGGGTAGGGCTTGACCTCGGAAAGTAAACACACCGGGGTCAGGCCCGATCGGGGATGGATCGAATATGTATATAGCTTGAGTGTGGGGTTAGGTTTATAGGTATTTGTCGAAGCTGTCGGGGTAGGCCACGGCCATTTGGGTGATGGTTTGTTTCCAGCCGGAAACTCGGGCTCCTTCCATGAGTCTGCCGGCTGTCGCTGAGACTCGTTTGGACTGCTCTTTGCCGTCTGGGCTATGCCACCGCGATTCTGGAGGGCACAGAGTGGGTGGACTCCGAAGAGGACGTGGATGAACTCACCGGGTATCACTCGGTGCGCCAGGGCCCTGCGCCCATAGTGGTGCAGTCCTCCCCTAAGGCGGAGGAGGCCGCGGTGCTTGCCGCCCACATTAAGGAATGGACGCAGGGGGAGGAGGACGTCTCCATCGGCGTGCTCACCCGCACCAACCAGCGCGGGGAAGAGATTGCCCGACAGTTGGGCGAGCACGACGTTGCCGTTAGCGCCGGCCGCCGTACCTCGCAGGAGCGCCCGGTGGCCGTGATGACGATGCACAACGCTAAGGGGCTAGAATTTACCCACGTCATCCTGCTTGACGTCAACGCCGAGGCCCTCCCGCAGCGCTATCTGTTCAAGGGGCTGGCACCCGCCGAGGCCGACGAAGCGTTGCAGCGGGAGCGCGCACTGCTCTACGTTGCGGCGTCGCGTGCCCGCGACATGCTCCTAGTCAGCGTGGTCGGGGAGGCATCGGAGCTCTTGCCTGCGTAGGGGCGTTTCGGCCGCCAAGAGTATTGCAATGGCCTGGACTTAGAGCAGGCTTTCGCCGCCGAGTTCGTGCGCCAAGGCGCCGTCGATGGTGGGGTAGCGGAAGGTATGGCCTAGATCCTCAAGCACCTGTGGTTTCACGCGCTGGTCGGCCAAGGCGAGTTCTTGCGCGCCTTGCTTGCCCAAAAGCAGGGCGGGGCCGAATTGGGGGATTGGCAGGATGGTGGGGCGGTGCAATTCGGTTCCCAAGGCGGAGACGAAGTCCTTATTGAGCACCGGGTTTGGTGATACCCCATTGACCGGCCCCACAAGCTTCTCATCCACGATGGTGCGGATATAGACATCGGTGAGATCGTCTAAGGCGACCCAGCTGTACCAAAAGTTGCCGTCACCAAAGGCGCCGCCAAGCCCTGTGGAAAACAGTGCGCGCAAGAGCGGCAGCAGGCCGGAATTGCCGGACATGACGATGCCGGTGCGGATATTGACCACGCGCTTTCCGGCCTCGCGGGCGGGGTCGCAGGCTCGTTCCCAGTCCGCCACGACATCGGCAAGAAAGCCCTCGCCGCGCTCGGCGTCCTCGGAAAGCAGCTCAGCGCCGCGCTCAGAACCGTAAAAGCCGATGGCAGAGGCGCACACCATCGCCTGCACGGAATCGGTCGCGGCGACCAGGCGGGCGAGGTTTTCGGTGGGGCCCACGCGGGAGTCGCGGATATCGGACTTGTGGCTATCGTTGAAGCGCCCAAAGATGGGTTCGCCCGCCAGGTGTACGAGCACGTCGACGCCCTCGAGGAAATCGGGCCGCGGGTGGTGCGGGCGCCACTCGCGCTGGCCTGCCTCCGCCGTGCCGCGCACCAGCGGGATCACCGTGTGGCCCAGGGTTTGTAGCTGCGCGGTCAGCGCGCTGCCCACACTGCCGCGCGAGCCGGTCATCGCGATGGTCAAGGGCTTGTGGCCAAGTTGGCCTTCGCGCAGGCGGTTTTCAAAGGCAATATCCTGGATGAGCTGGTGCTGCCGATAGGCGAATACCGAGGTGAGGGCCGCGGCGGGAATGCGGGTATCTACCTCGTCCGTGATCAGCGTCCCGTCTGGGTGATCGGCAAAACGGTGCGTATGGCGCCACTTGGCAAATTTGCGGATGGGGGCGTTGACGCACACATCGCTGAAACTATAGCCGGCCTGGTAGCGCGCAAGGTCGTGCTGAGCCGTCCACTGCAAACCACCGGGCAGGGCGAGCAGGGAGGTGCCAGTGCCCAGATCGGTGGCCTGCTGCACCGGCTTCAACAAGGTGAAGGGGGCGTTCAGGCGCGTGAGCGCCCCTGGCCGGGTATGCCATTGCCAGACGTGTTCGCGGGAGGCTGGGACTACGTGCTGCGCGGAGAAACTCACTGCGTGATGCACCTCTTTCGGCTAAGCCTCACCCACGGGGTGGGTAAGGTGCTAGAGTAATACGTGTCTATCAGCATAGACGTCTACAAGTTCATTGACAGGCATCCTTTAAGGACCGCACCGTGAGGCGGGGAAGGAGGTCACGATGAGTGGAACTGACGTGAACGCGAACGAATTGGAGCTTTTAAGCGCCGATGATGTCTCGCGTACCGTTGCACGCATCGCGCACCAGATTATTGAAAAGACGGCGCTCGATTCCGCGGAGGCCCCGCGGGTCATTTTGCTGGGCATTCCCTCAGGCGGAGTGCCCCTAGCGGAGCGCCTCGCGCAAAAGATACACGAGTTTTCCGGGGTCCCCGTTCCATGGGGCTCGCTCGACATCACGTTGTACAGGGACGATTTGCGCAATTTCCCGCACCGCGCCCTGCAACCGACCTCCATCCCAGACGGAGGCATCGATAATGCCACGGTCATCTTGGTCGATGATGTCCTTTATTCCGGCCGCACCATCCGCGCCGCCCTCGATGCAGTGGGCGATGTTGGCCGGCCTTCGATTATCCAGTTGGCCGTATTGGTGGACCGCGGTCACCGCGAAGTCCCCATCCGCGCCGATTATGTGGGCAAGAACCTGCCCACGGCGCGGGAAGAAGATGTCTCCGTATATATCCAGGACATCGATGGCCGCGATGCCGTAGTCCTCACCCGCTCTACGTCCGCGGGTGATGCCGCGCAGATAAGGGGAACGCACTCATGAAACACCTCATCGATAGCGCGGAACTATCCCGCGCAGAGATCATCGGCCTGCTGGATGAGGCCGATCGTTTCCGCGAGGCGCTCGATGGCCGCGAGGTCAAAAAACTGCCGACGCTGCGCGGGCGCACGATTTATACGCTCTTTTATGAAAACTCCACGCGCACGCGCTCGTCCTTTGAAACGGCCGGCAAGTGGATGTCCGCTGATGTTATCAACCTCTCGGCGTCGACCTCCTCTGTGAAAAAGGGCGAGTCCCTCAAAGATACGGGCCTGACGCTGGCGGCCATCGGTGCCGATGCCATCATCATGCGCCACCCGTCCTCCGGCGCGCCGCAACAGCTGGCCCAGTGGGTGGACCCAGATGGCAACGGCCCCGCCGTCATCAACGCCGGCGACGGCGCACACCAGCACCCGACGCAGGCCTTGCTCGATGCCGTCACGATGCGCCAGCGACTGGGCCTGCGCGGCGATAATGGCTTTGAGGGCCTGAAGGTAAAGATTGTGGGCGATTGCCTGCACTCGCGTGTGGTGCGCTCCAACGTGGATCTCCTGCACACCTTGGGCGCGGAGGTCACCCTCGTGGGGCCTGCGACCTTGATGCCGTGGGGCGTGGACAAGTGGCCGGTCCGCGTGTCCTATGACTTTGATGCAGAGCTTGCGGATGCCGATGTCGTGATGATGCTGCGCGTGCAGCAAGAGCGCATGGACGGCGGCTTTTTCCCCTCCCACCGCGAGTACGCGCAGCTCTTCGGGCTCTCGCAGCAGCGCGCCGCGGCGCTGCACAAGGACGCCATCGTCATGCACCCAGGTCCCATGCTGCGCGGCATGGAGATTAACTACGCCGTGGCCGATATGGATAAAACCACGGTATTGCAGCAGGTCAATAACGGTGTCCACATGCGCATGGCAGTGCTTTTTACGCTGCTGACCAATGGGGACAACGCCGGGATTTAATTCGGGCAGAGCATAAGCCACGTAAAAGGGAGAGAAAATGACTACGTACCCAGCTACCGGCCGGCTGTCCGCACCGGCCGAAAACCCACTACTGATTAAAAATATTCGCCTGTACGGGGAAGGCGAGCCCACCAACGTCCTCATCCGCGGTGGCGTTATTGACGCCATCGGCCCCGAGGTGCAAGCGGAGGACGCCGAGACCATCGACGGCGGCGGCAACGTGCTGCTGCCAGGCCTGGTTGACATGCACGTGCACCTGCGCGAACCAGGCCGCGAGGATACCGAGACCATCGAGTCCGGTTCCAAGGCCGCGGCCAAGGGCGGGTTTACCGCGGTCTTTACCATGGCCAATACCACGCCGGTCACGGATCAGCCCATCATCGCCGAATCCGTGTGGGCGAAGTCCCAGGCGCTGGGGCTTTGCGATGTCCACCCGGTTGGCTCCATCACCAAGGGCCTAGAAGGCAAGTCCTTGACGGAGTTCGGCATGATGGCGCGCAGCGACGCCAAGGTGCGCATGTTCTCTGATGACGGCAAGTGCGTGCAAAACCCACAGCTCATGCGCCGCGCGCTGGAATACGCCAAGGGCATGGACGTGCTACTGGCCCAGCACGCCGAGGATGACCGCATGACCGGTGGGTCTTCTGCCCACGAGGGCGAAAACGCCGCACGGTTGGGCCTGCGCGGCTGGCCGCGCGTGGCGGAAGAATCCATCGTTGCCCGCGACGCCCTGCTGGCCCGCGATTACGGCAACCGCGTGCACATCTGCCACGCCTCCGCGCAGGGCACGGTGGAGCTCGTGCAGTGGGCGAAGGAACACGATATTCCGCTTACCGCAGAGGTCACCCCGCACCACCTGCTGATGACCGATGACAAGCTGCGCACCTATGACGGCCTTTTCCGCGTGAACCCGCCGCTGCGCGAACAGCGCGATACGGAGGCGCTGCGCCAGGCGCTTCTTGATGGGACCATTGACTGCGTCGCCACCGACCACGCGCCGCACGGCTCCGAAGACAAGTGCGTGGAATTCGAAAATGCGCGCCCCGGCATGCTGGGATTGGAGTCCTCGCTGGCGGTCATCGCCAAGCTCTTTGTGGAAACCGGCCTGGCGGACTGGCGCTTTATTGCCCGCGTCATGTCCGAGCGCCCCGCCGAGATCACGCGCCTGCCAGGCCACGGCCGCCCCTTGGAAGTAGGGGAGCCAGCTAACTTAACCATCGTCGACCCGCAACACCACTGGGTATCCGATTCCGCACAGCTTGCATCCAAGTCCCAGAACAACCCGTACGCGGGCGAGGAATTTGGTGCGCGAGTTACCCACACCATCTTGCGCGGCTCGGTAACGTTCGATTTGAACGCCGCAACCCATGACTAACCTTGCACACAGAAACCAATCAAGGCACAGAAAGGCCACGACGTGACTGATAAAACCCCAGCAATCCTCGTCCTTGCGGATGGGCGTACCTTCCGTGGCTACGGCTTCGGCGCGACCGGCACCACCCTCGGTGAGGCTGTATTTACCACCGCGATGACCGGTTACCAGGAAACGATGACGGATCCGTCCTACCACCGCCAGATCGTCGTCTCCGCCGCCCCGCACATTGGCAATACCGGCTGGAACGATGAGGACAACGAGTCCCACGGCAATAATATCTGGGTCGCAGGCCTGGTTATCCGCGATCTGTCCCGCCGCGTATCCAGCTGGCGCGCCGAGCGCAGCTTGAGCGAAGAAATGCAGGCGCAAGGTGTCATTGGCATCCGCGGCATCGATACCCGCACCTTGGTGCGCCACCTGCGCAACTACGGTTCCATTTCCGCGGGCCTCTTCTCTGGTGAGGCTGCCACCCGGCCCGTCGAGGAACTCCTCGAGGAGGTAAAGAGCCAATCCTCCATGGAGGGCGCGGACCTTGCCGCCGAGGTATCGACCGACAAGCCCTATGTTGTTGAGGCCAAGGGAGAGAAAAAATACACCATCGTCGCCTTTGACATGGGCGTGAAATCCGCAACGCCGCGCTACCTCTCCCAGCGCGGCATCGAGACCATCGTAGTGCCGTCAACGACCACCTTTGCAGAAGTTCAGTCCTATAACCCGGATGGCGTCTTTGTCTCCAACGGCCCGGGTGACCCGGCTACTGCCGACGACACCGTTGCCACCATCAAAAAGGTGCTCGCGGCGGACATCCCGTTCTTTGGCATCTGCTTTGGCAACCAGCTGCTCGGGCGCGCGCTGGGCCTAGATACCTACAAGATGAAATTCGGACACCGCGGCATCAACGTCCCGGTACGCAACCTGCTGACTGGCAAGATCGACATCACCTCCCAAAACCACGGCTTCGCGCTGCAGGCGCCAGATAATTACGACCTGGCCGATAAGGACGCCGAATTCGCCTCGGACTTCGGCTCGGCCCACATCACGCATATCTGCTTGAACGATGACACGGTCGAGGGCGTCGCCCTGCGCAATGGCATGGCCTTTTCGGTGCAGTACCACCCGGAATCCGCCGCCGGCCCGCACGATGCCAACCCGCTCTTTGATCAATTCTTAGAGCTCATGGCCAACCACACCCCGAATAAGTAGTCACCCAGGAAAAGGAAGAAATATTATGCCAAAGCGCACTGACATTAATCACGTCCTGGTCATCGGCTCTGGGCCCATCGTCATCGGCCAGGCCTGCGAGTTCGACTACTCCGGAACCCAGGCCTGCCGCGTCCTCAAGGACGAGGGCCTGCGCGTGACCCTGGTGAACTCGAACCCGGCCACCATCATGACCGACCCCGAGTTCGCTGACCACACCTACGTCGAGCCCATCGAGCCGGAATACATCGAAAAGATCCTGGTCAAGGAGGCAGAGGAAGGCCACCCCATCGACGCCGTCTTGGCTACCTTGGGCGGACAAACCGCGCTCAACGCCGCGGTGCAGCTAGACCGCCAGGGTATTTTGGATAAGTACGATATCGAGCTCATCGGCGCCGATATCGATGCCATCGAGCGCGGCGAGGACCGCCAGAAGTTTAAGGACATCGTGGCCTCGGTAGGCGGAGAATCCGCTCGCTCGGCGGTGTGCCACAACATGGACGAGGTCCACGAGACCGTCGACAAGCTCGGCCTGCCCGTCGTGGTGCGCCCGTCGTTTACCATGGGTGGACTGGGCTCCGGCCTAGCCTTCAATAACGAAGATCTTGAGCGCATCGCCGGCGGCGGGCTTGCGACCTCGCCTGAGGCTAACGTGCTCATCGAGGAATCCATCCTCGGCTGGAAAGAATACGAGCTCGAGCTCATGCGCGATGGCGACGACAACGTGGTCGTCGTGGCCTCTATTGAGAACGTCGATGCCTTGGGCGTGCACACCGGTGACTCCGTTACCGTGGCTCCGGCGCTGACGCTGACGGACCGCGAGTTCCAGAAGATGCGCGATTTGGGCATCGACATCATCCGCGAGGTGGGCGTCGATACCGGCGGCTGCAATATCCAGTTCGCCTTGAACCCCGATGATGGCCGCATCATCGTCATCGAGATGAACCCGCGCGTATCTCGCTCTTCGGCGCTGGCATCCAAGGCCACGGGTTTCCCCATTGCCAAGCTGGCCGCGAAGTTGGCCATCGGCTACACCTTGGACGAGGTACAAAATGACATCACCGGCGAAACCCAAGCGGCCTTCGAACCGACCTTGGACTATGTCATCGTCAAGGCGCCCCGCTTTGCCTTTGAGAAGTTCCCCGGCTCCGATGACACCTTGACCACCACGATGAAATCAGTGGGCGAGGCCATGGGCATTGGCCGTAACTACATCTCCGGCCTGAATAAGGTCATGCGTTCGCTGGAAAACAAGCCCAACGGTTTCTGGACCAGGCCAGATGAGTATTTCGCGGGCGAGCGCGCCACCGACGTGCAGGCGGTGCTCAAGGACCTCGAGCGCCCCACCGAGGGCCGCATGTACGATATCGAGCTGGCTCTGCGCCTCGGCGCCTCGGTGGATGAAGTCCACGAGGCCTCCGGCGTGGATCCATGGTTCATCGCGGAGCTCGAGGGTCTGGTGGAATTCCGCCAGGAGCTTGTCGATGCCCCCGTGCTCACCGAGCAACTCCTGCGCGAGGCCAAGGTCTTTGGGCTTTCCGATGCCCAAATTGCCGCCCTGCGCCCCGAGTTCAACGGCGAAGACGGCGTGCGCAGCCTGCGCTGGCGCATGGGCATTCGCCCCGTCTTCAAGACCGTCGATACGTGCGCCGGTGAGTTCGAGGCGCAAACGCCGTATCACTATAGCTCTTATGAGCTGGACCCCGATGCCGAAACCGAGGTGCACCCGGCGCCGGAAGGCTCGAAGGGCAAGGTCATCATCTTGGGCTCTGGCCCGAACCGCATTGGTCAGGGCATCGAATTCGATTACTCCTGCGTGCACGCCGCCCTTGAGCTTTCCCGCAAGGGCTATGAGACCGTGATGGTCAACTGCAACCCTGAGACGGTATCGACCGACTATGACACCGCTGATCGCCTGTACTTCGAGCCGCTGACCTTCGAAGATGTCATGGAGGTCTACCACGCAGAGGCAGCCTCCGGCGAGGTCGCCGGCGTGCTGGTGCAGCTGGGCGGCCAGACCCCGTTGGGCTTGGCAGAGCGCCTCGATGCCGCCGGCGTGCCGGTGGTGGGCACCAGCCCCGCCGCCATTGACTCCGCCGAGGACCGCGGCGAATTCGGCAAGGTGCTGGAAGCCGGTGGGCTTGCCGCACCGCAATTCGGCACCGCCACCTCCTTCGAGGAGGCCCGGAAGGTAGCAGCGTCCATCGGTTACCCAGTTCTGGTTCGTCCTTCCTACGTGTTGGGCGGCAGCGGCATGGAAATTGTTTACGATGAGCAGTCGCTGGAGAACTATATCGAGCGCGCCACAGAGCTTTCCCCAGACCACCCGGTCCTGGTGGACCGCTTCTTGGACTCGGCCATCGAGATCGACGTCGATGCCCTGTGCGACGGCAACGAGGTCTACCTCGGCGGTGTGATGGAGCACATCGAGGAGGCCGGCGTTCACTCCGGTGACTCCTCCTGCGCCCTGCCGCCGATGACGCTGGGCCCAGAGGACATCGAGAATGTGCGCGAGTCCACGCGCCGTTTGGCCGAGGGCATCGGCGTCAAGGGCCTGATGAACGTCCAGTTCGCCTTGAAGGACGACATCCTTTATGTCATCGAGGCTAACCCGCGCGCTTCGCGTACCGTTCCGTTCGTCTCTAAGGCGACCGGCGTGCCGCTAGCCAAGGCCGCCGCTCGCATCATGATGGGATCCACCATCGCGGAACTGCGAGAAGAAGGACTTATTCCATCCTCCTACGATGGCGGTTCCTTGCCGCTTGATCACCCGATTGCGGTCAAGGAAGCGGTCTTGCCCTTTAACCGTTTCCGCCGCCCAGATGGCAGCCTGCTCGATTCCTTGCTATCGCCCGAGATGAAGTCCACCGGTGAGGTCATGGGCTTGGCCACCAACTTCGGTGCGGCCTTTGCCAAGGCGGAGATCTCCGCGTTTGCTCGTCCGCCGATTGAAGGCACGGTCTTCGTCTCCGTAGCCAACCGGGATAAGCGAACGCTGATTTTCCCCATCCAGCGCTTGGCCACGATGGGCTACAACATCATCGCTACTGCGGGTACAGCGCAGATGCTGCGCCGCAACGGCATCGAGTGTGAGGTCGCCGTCAAGGTCTCTGAAGCCAAGGATGGCGAAGAGTCCATCGTGGACAAGATCCTTAACGGCGAGGTGGATTGGATCCTCAATACGCCAGCAGGTTCCGCCGGTTCCCGCCACGACGGCTACGATATCCGCGCTGCAGCGGTGCACATGGGACTGCCGCTGGTCACGGTGGTTCAAGGCGTGACGGCGGCGGTGCAGGGCATCGAGGCGCTGCGCCAGGGTGATTTGCAGGTCCGCGCACTTCAGGAGCTTGAGCATGGACCACGCAACTAAAACCTTTGGCCAGCGCCTAGAGGACGCCGGCCGCGAACGAGGTCGCCTGTGTGTAGGCATCGATCCGCACCCGTACCTCTTAGAGCAATGGGGGCTGGATAATTCACCAGAAGGCCTGCGCACCTTCAGCATGCGTTGCGTCGAGGCCTTCGCGGATTCCGCAGCCTTGGTAAAACCGCAAGTGGCCTTCTTTGAGCGCTTCGGTGCCGCAGGCTTTGCGGTCTTGGAAGAAACGCTGGCCGGTTTGCGCGAGGCAGGATGCCTGACAGTGGCGGATGCCAAGCGTGGCGATATCGGCTCCACCATGGAAGGCTATGGCGATGCCTGGCTAGGGGAGACCTCGCCCCTGCGCGCTGACTCGGTGACACTTTCGCCGTACCTCGGTGTTGGGGCATTGGGCGTGGCCATTGCCACGGCGCAAGAAAACAACCGCGGTGTATTCGTCCTCGCGGCTACCTCTAATCCGGAGGCACGCGCCATTCAGGCAGTGCCTGCGGGCACTGCGGACTCGATTGCCCAGGCGGTCGTGGACGAGTGCGCCGCCTTCAATGCCTCGGCGAAAGAGGCCGGTGTTGCTGGAAGCGTCGGCGTTGTGGTGGGCGCGACCGTGGATAATCCGCCCGGATTGGACTCGCTTAATGGCCCGGTGCTGCTTCCCGGCGTCGGTGCCCAGGGGGCGGGCCCCGAGCAGGTGCACGCCATTGTGTCTGAGTGCCCGCAGCTGGGCTTTGCGAATGTCTCGCGCGCCGTCCTGCAGCGCGGTCCTCAGGTCGATGACCTGCGTAAAGCGGTGATCGATACCGCAGACCAATTCCGGGATTAGAACACGCGGCGGGGTCGATTAACGGCCGCGCCGTTTACCTGGTATTTTGGTCTAAGCATGTGCGTTGACGTGCTAAAACGAGTGGCCCATTTGGGCTGTTGATCGTCATCGTGTCACTAGCGGTGCTAGGATAATCAGAAGTCGGTGTGCTCGAAGGTTCAGGGTAACTTTCCGCGGTATTTACATCGCGTTTGGCAACCGGAGTCTGGTACCCAGTGCCAGAAGTAATAGAACCAATCTAATGAATCGGAGGAAACTCGTGGCCCTTCCAAAGTTGACTGATGAGCAGCGTAAGGAAGCTCTCGCAAAGGCCGCTGAGGCCCGCAAGGCTCGCGCTGAGCTCAAGGCTGCGCTTAAGCGCGGCGAGACCGACCTAAAGGACGTGCTGGAAAAGGCCGAGACCGATGAGATCATCGGCAAGACCAAGGTTTCTGCACTTCTCGAGGCTCTGCCTAAGGTTGGCAAGGTCAAGGCCAAGGAAATCATGGAAGATCTGGAGATTGCACAGACCCGCCGCCTGCGCGGTCTGGGTGAGCGCCAGCGTCGTGCTCTTCTTGAGCGCTTCGGTTACGACGACGAATAATCACGTCCATGGCTGACGCAACTGCTCGCGGTCGCCTCGTCGTGTTGGCGGGTCCCTCCGCAGTGGGTAAATCCACCGTAGTGTCGCGTCTACGACATGACGTCGAGGGGCTGTATTTCAGCGTGTCTATGACTACGCGCCAGCCCCGCCCCGGGGAAAAAGACGGCGTGGATTATTTCTTCGTCACCCCTGAGGCTTTTCAAGAACGCATTGATGCCGGTGAGATGCTCGAATGGGCAGATATTCACGGCGGATTGCAGCGTTCTGGAACACCTGCCCGTCCCGTAGAAGAGGCTTTGGAAGCAGGGCGCCCGGTTCTCGTCGAGGTTGACCTGGCCGGTGCGCGTAGCGTCCGGAAGGCCCTTCCGGACGCGGACTTGGTATTCCTGGCCCCTCCTTCCTGGGAGGTGTTGGTAGAGCGCCTGACCGGTCGCGGTACCGAACCACAAGACGTCATCGATCGTAGGTTGCACACTGCGTATGAGGAACTAGCTGCACAGGATGAGTTTGATCACGTTGTGGTCAATGAAAACCTAGATGAGGCAGTCGCCGCCATTAGTGATATCCTGCGAGGATAGATTCTTCCTTTGACCATCTTCAACCAATGTAAAGGTGCATGTGACTAACGTGACCACCCCTTCTAACACTGAATCCGCAAAGTCGGAACCGGTATTTGATGATCCGATTGGTATTACTGACCCGCCAATCGATGAGCTGTTGGACAAGGTTTCTTCCAAGTACGCCTTGGTAATTTTCGCTGCCAAGCGTGCGCGCCAGATCAATAGCTACTACCAAGAGCAAGATGAAGGCGTCTTTGAGTTCGTGGGCCCGCTGGTTAACCCAGAACCCGGCGAGAAGCCACTGTCCATCGCGCTGCGCGAAATCGACGCAGGCCTGTTGGACCACGAGGAAGGCAAGTAAGTAGCGCGCGCTTTCGCGTGCGCACCTTGTGCCTCATTTCAGCCCCGTCCGGCTAATCCCCAATGGTTTCACTTTTGTGGAACTAACGTGGTGGCCGGGCGGGGCTCTTGTCATGCCTGCACGGTACGATTGTGCGATGTGACTGTTTCAAATTCTCCTCGCAATATCGTGCTGGGCGTTGCCGGTGGCATCGCCGCGTATAAAGCCTGCCACCTAGTGCGCAATTTTAAAGAACACGGCGATAACGTCCGCGTCGTTCCTACAGAAAGCGCCTTGAATTTCGTCGGCGCCGCAACATTTGAGGCATTATCCGGAAACCCCGTCTCAACCAGTGTTTTCGAGGCCGTAGAGGACGTGCAACACGTAGCTGTGGGGCAGCAGGCCGATGCCGTGGTCATCGCCACTGCCACGGCTGACCTCATTGCGCGTTTGGCTGCGGGACGCGCCGATGATCTCTTGACCGCGACAGTGCTGGTGGCAACGTGTCCCATCATTGTGGCGCCTGCCATGCACACCGAGATGTGGAATAACCCAGCGACACAATACAACGTAAAGACCCTGCGCCGGCGCGGAATTACCGTCATGGAACCGGCACACGGGCGTCTTACCGGTAAGGACACGGGCGCAGGAAGGCTGCCAGACCCAGAACAGATCGCAGCCATCGTACGCACCGAACTCGCTGGCTTTCATATCGACCACAGCTGGTCGGGGCTAAAGGTTGTTATCTCCGCCGGTGGCACGCAAGAGGAATTGGATCCGGTTCGCTATATAGGAAACCGTTCCTCCGGGCGGCAGGGGTTTGCGCTGGCAGAGGTGGCCGCGCACAAGGGTGCGGATGTCACGATTGTGGCCGGCAATACGGCGGAGTTGCCGGTACCGAGCGGCGCTACAATCCGGAATATCGTGTCCGCGCAAGACCTAGAAACCGCGATGCGCGAGGAATCCCGCGATGCCGATATCGTCATCATGGCCGCGGCGGTCGCGGACTACCGGCCTGCGAACGTGGCCGAGTCCAAGATGAAAAAGGGCAAAGCGGATGATGCGCTTGCCGCACTGGAGATGGTGGAAAACCCAGATATTTTGAAGTCTCTCGTGGCAGCCCGCGAGGAGGGTGAGGTGCCGGAGAATTGCGTCATCGTTGGTTTCGCGGCCGAGACGGGAGATGCTGATTCCTCGGCACTGGAGTATGCCCAAGAAAAGTTTGCGCGCAAGGGGTGCGACGTCCTGATGGCCAATGAGGTTGGCCGCGGTGTGACCTTTGGCCAGGAAAATAGCGAGGGGTGGATCCTGCGGCGGAATGAGGAACCGCAGCGCGTAGAGCATGGATCTAAGCAGGTCGTCGCGGCGCAGATTCTCAGCGTCGTGAATGGAATGATTGAACCGGGAAATTAAATATTGCGTTTATAGACCGCTTAGTCTAGGGTGGCCATATGATGGGTAGGGGCAGAATGCCTCGGTATCGAATACGTAATAATCAAAGGAAGTTTTTGTGACTGATAACGCTGCAGTGGAAGCTCGTCTTTTTACAAGCGAGTCCGTTACTGAGGGGCACCCAGATAAGATCTGTGACGCCATTTCGGATGCCATCCTGGATGCGCTTTTAGATAAGGATCCGGAGTCCCGCGTCGCCGTGGAAACGCTGGTTACCACCGGCCAAGTACACGTCGTGGGCGAAGTTCGCACCAATGCCTACGTGGAAATCCCGGCTCTGGTGCGTGAGACCCTGAAGTCCATCGGCTTTACCTCTTCCGATGTGGGCTTCGACGGCAATACCTGTGGCGTTAATATCGCCATCGGCGAGCAGTCGCAGGAAATCGGTGCGGGCGTGGATACCTCCACCGAGGCACGCGATCAGGGTGCTGATTATGACGAAGAAAATGACACCGCCGGCGCCGGCGACCAGGGCCTGATGTTTGGTTACGCGTCGAATGAAACTGCGGAGTACATGCCATTGCCCATCGCCTTGGCACACCGCCTGTCCCGCCGCCTGACTCAGGTGCGCAAAGAGGGCATTGTGGACCACCTGCGCCCGGATGGCAAGACCCAGGTGACCTTCGCGTATACCGAGGACAATGAGCCGTCTCACCTGGATACGGTCGTCATTTCTACCCAGCACGATCCTGAGGTAGATAGCAAGTGGCTAGAAACCCACCTGCGCAGCGAGGTGTTGGAATGGGTTATCAAGGACGCCGGCCTTGATAAGTACTACACCGAGGACACCAACCTCTTGGTCAACCCTTCCGGCTCCTTCATTTTGGGTGGCCCGATGGGCGATGCAGGCCTTACCGGGCGCAAGATCATCGTGGATACCTACGGTGGCATGGCCCGCCACGGCGGCGGTGCTTTCTCCGGCAAGGACCCCAGCAAGGTGGACCGCTCTGCGGCCTACGCCATGCGTTGGGTGGCTAAGAATATCGTCGCCGCAGGCCTGGCAGACCGCGCAGAGGTGCAGGTGGCCTACGCCATCGGTCGCGCCAAGCCGGTCGGCCTATACGTCGAGACGTTCGGCACCGCGAAGCAGAACTTGACCGATGAGCACATCCAAGCTGCCGTCAATAAGGTCTTTGACCTTCGCCCAGCCGCCATCATCCGCGAATTGGATCTGCTGCGTCCTATCTACGCCCAGACCGCCGCCTACGGTCACTTCGGTCGCACCGACGTTGACCTGCCTTGGGAGCAGTTGGACCGCGTGGAGGAATTGCGCGCTGCCGCTGGTCTGTAGAATATGGGCTTATGCCTAAGAAAACACCCGCCGCCCGGAAACCGGTCGCGCGGGTGTTGCCTCTTTTAGGGGTTGCTCACCTTGATCGGGGATTTGATTACCTGGTAGATGAGGCCGAATCTGACAGTGCCCAAGCCGGGGTGAAGGTACGCATCCGGTTCAATGGGCGCCTGGTGGATGCGATCATCGTCGAGCGCAAGCATGATTCCGACTTCGGTGGCCAGCTGCGCTTTATTGAGCGAGTCATCTCGCCATTCCAGGTCTACCCACCGCAGCTGTCCCGGCTGGTAGAAGCCCTGGCGGATCGCTATGGCGGGATTTGCTCCGATATCATTCGCTCTGCCATTCCGCCGCGCCATGCAAAGGCAGAAGAAGCGGATTTGGACACCCCGTGGGAAGCTCTCGGCGCAGCCAGCGAGCCCGATTTATCAGGGTGGTCTGCCTATCAGCATGGTGAAACGTTTGTTGATTCCATCTTGGGCGGGAAGTTAGCCCGCGCCGCGTGGCAAATCGCCCCCGGCGATGAATGGGAAGACGCGCTGGCGGCCTTAGCTGCCAAGGTCGCCTTGGGCGGGGGAGGCGTACTTATCGTCGTCCCAGACCAAAAGGTGGTTGATGCCCTGGAAAACGCCCTGCGCGCTGTCGTGGGGCCGAAACAAATCACGGTGCTGACCAATAGTATGGGCCCGCAAGCGCGCTATCGCCGCTATCTTTCGGCCTTGGTGGGCCAGGCGCGAATAGTCATTGGTACGCGCTCGGCGGCTTTTACTCCCGTGGACAACCTCCAGCTAGCTGTTATTTTTGATGACGGTAACGATAACTTGGTGGACAATATCAAGCCCTACGTCCACGCCCGGGAGGTGCTTACCACCCGCTCTGCCTTTGAAAATTGCAGTTTCATTGCGGCCAATCATTCGCGCACGGCAGAAACCCAATTATTGGTGGACTCTGGGTGGGCACACGACCTTATACCGAGCGCCTCAACCATAGAAGCGCGCCGGCCCGATATTTTGGCCATTGGTGCCTACGGGCTGTCCATTTCCCGGGATTTGGAGGGCGGTACGACCTCTGTGCAAGCGCCGGCCTTTCAGGCAGCACAGCAGGCCCTCGACCGCGGTGAACCGGTGCTTGTGCAGGTCCCGCGCAAGGGCTACGCGCCTATTTTGGCTTGTCGAAAGTGCCATTCTCCTGCGCGGTGCCGCCACTGTAACGGGCCATTGGGGTTGCCTCCGAGCTCCGAGCGCTCAAGCGAGGAGGCGGTCATGCCTACCTGCCGCTGGTGTGGGCGCATTGCCACCAATCACCGCTGTACCGAGTGCGGCTCGCCGCGGCTGCGCGCCATAGTTTTAGGCTCCGAACGCACCGCGGAGGAATTGGGGCGCGCCTTTCCCAATACATCCGTTGTGGTCTCCGGCGGAAATAAGGTTGTGGGCTCAATTGAAAATGCCCCGGCATTAGTGATTGCCACCCCGGGCGCTGAGCCGCGGGTGAAAGGCGGCGCCTATGGCGCGGCCCTCTTATTGGATGCGGGCACTTTGTTAAACCGGCAAGACTTGCGCGCCACCGAGGACTGCCTGGCCAAATGGGCGCAGGCGGCCACCATGGTCAGGCCGCATTTTAAGGGCGGGCGCGTCATCATCGCTGCGGATCCGGAACTTCCCGTGGTTCGCCACTTCATAAGTTGGGACATGGTCGCGGCCGCGGCAGAAGAATTGCGTGCCCGGCGCGAGGTGCGCTTTCCGCCGGCCGTGCACTTCGCCGCCATTGACGGGGCGGACGCCGCTTTGGATTCCTTCGAGCAGTTGGTGGATCTGCCAGAGCACGCCGAGGTTCTAGGCCCGGTTCCGCTCCCGCCAGGGGACAGCCTCCCCGGGGAATACGATGCGGACCGCTTTGGCCCACCGCAACGTCTAGTGGTGCGAGCCCCGCTGGGGCCGCGGTCGCAGCTTGGGCGCGCATTGCGCAAGGCTAATGCGGCGCGCAGCGCCCGGAAGGATGAATTGCCACTACGCATCATGGTCGATCCCATTCACGTGGGTTAGAAGTGCGCATAAACTTAGGCGAATAGGCAGTACATGAGGAAGGGAAGAAGCAGTGGCAGAATTAGACATCAGGCTCTACGGGGATCCCGTACTGAGTACGCGGGCAGAAGAGGTTACTACCTTTGACTCTGGTCTTCGCACTTTGGCACAAAACATGCTGGAGACCATGGATGCCGCTGGTGGGGTAGGGCTGGCGGCGAATCAAGTGGGCATACTCAAGCGCTTCTTTGTCTATGACTGTTCGCATACTCAGACCGGGTTGCGCGGGGCTCTGATTAACCCTGTGTGGACGCCTTTGGGAGAGGACATGCAGACTGGCCCGGAAGGCTGCCTATCCATTCCTGGGATTCGCGCCGATACGCCGCGGCACAATCGGGTATTTGTCTCTGGGCGCGATGTAGAAGGCCGGCCGGTGGGAATGGTGGCCTCCAGCCTTTTGGCGCGGTGCATTCAGCATGAAACCGATCACCTTGATGGGGTGTTATTCCTGCGCCGGCTTGGTGACGACGACCGCAAGGCCGCCATGCGCACCATCCGCGAAGCCGAGTGGTTTAATACCGCGGGCTAGGCGAGCTTCGGCAACGCAGGCGGGGTCGTTGTACCCTAGAATTTTCACCCGAGACCTCGAGGAGACTCATCCAGTATGCGGATTATTTTTGCTGGCACCCCAGAGCCGGCGGTGGTGGCATTGGAGAAATTGCTTGCCTCCAGCCACGAAGTGGTAGCGGTCATTACCCGGCCCGATGCAAAGAAGGGCAGGGGCCGCAGCCTTCACCCGAGCCCGGTGAAGGCGCTGGCGCAAGAACACGGCATCGAGGTGCTAACCCCGGCCACGCTGCGGCCTGGTACGGAAGATGGCGATAACCTGCGCCAGCGCTTGGCCGAGCTGCAGCCAGAGGCCATCCCGGTGGTGGCCTATGGCAATCTCATTAGCAAGGATCTCTTGGATGTCGCGCGCCATGGCTGGGTCAACCTGCACTTTTCCCTTCTTCCCGCCTGGCGGGGTGCGGCACCGGTGCAAGCGGCTATCGCGGCGGGCGATGATATTACCGGCGCGTCCACCTTCCGGATCGAAGAAGGCCTGGATACGGGCCCGGTCTTCGGCACGGTCACAGAAACCATAACCGGGACAGATACTGCGGACGACCTGCTCACGCGCCTGGCGTATTCCGGCGCGGATCTCCTGGTAGCCACCATGGATGGGCTCGAGGCCGGCACGCTGGAGCCGCAGGCCCAAAATGGGGAGGCCACCTATGCGCCGAAAATCTCTACTGCCGCAGCCCGCATCGACTGGACGCAGCCAGCGTTTGCCATTGACCGGCATATCCGCGCCCACACCCCGGGCCCGGGCGCGTGGACGCTGCTTGACGATGCCCGCCTCAAGGTAGGCCCGGTCCGCCTCACCGAGGGCATCGACAAGCTCCTGCAGCCTGGCGAGGCGCTGATTAGCAAGGACGCGGTGTATATCGGGACCGCGACGCAGCCGGTGCAGCTGGATAGGATTCAGCCACCGGGCAAAAAGATGATGAATGCGGCCGATTGGGCGCGTGGATTAGGAAAGAACGCAGAGGTGAGGTTCCAGTGACTGGTGGATTCCGCTCCCGCAGTAAGTCTGGCGACAAGGCGCCGGAGTCTAAACAGCACGGCAAGAACGGCGCGCCCCAACGCGGCGGTGGGCAGCGAGGCAAGGCTCAGCGCGGCCAAGGTCAGCGTAGTTCTGCCCAGCGCGGACGCGGCACACAAGGCCAACGCAACCGCGACTACCGGGATAACCGAGGTAATCGAGGTACTCGGGATGCGGGCGCAAAGAACAAAGGCGCGGGGAAGTCACTTGTGCAGGCAGCCATCGACCAGGGCGTGGATCCGGCCCGCGCTGTCGCCTTCGAGGTGGTGCGCCGGGTAAGCGAAGAGGAGGCGTTTGCCAACCTCGTCTTGCCCAAGGCACTGCGCAAGCAGAAGCTTTCTGGCCGCGATGCCGCATTTGCCACGGAGATTACCTATGGCACCCTGCGCACCCTGGGCGTGCTCGATGCGGTGATCGCGCAGTGTTCTTCGCGCGAGCTTGAGTCAATCTCGCCGGTGGTCATCGATGCGCTGCGCTTGGGCACCTACCAGGTGCTGTATACACGCGTAGAACCCCACGCGGCGGTAGATACCTCCGTCCGGCTCGTTGTAGCAGGTGGGGAAGAAAAAGCTAAAGGATTCGCCAATGGCATCTTGCGCACCATTACCCGCACGCCACCGAATGAGTGGCTCAAGCGGCTCGCCCCAGAAGGCGAAATCGCAGGCCTGGCCTTTAGGCATGCGCACCCAACGTGGATTGCAGAGTCTTTTGCCCGCGTTGTAGACCCCGAGGAATTGCCCGCTGCCCTAGCGGCGGATTCCGAGCGCCCGAGCGTGCACCTAGTGGCGCGTCCAGGCGAAATTTCCGCCGAGGAATTGGCGCTGATTACGGGAAATGAAGAAGGTACCTATTCGCCCTACGCGGTGTATATGGATTCCGGGGACCCAGGCCAATTGGAACCGGTTCAGCAGGGAATGGCCGCGGTACAAGATGAGGGCTCGCAGCTTATCGCCCGCGCGGTCTGCGAGGTGCCCGTCAGCGGTACTGATCAGGGACGTTGGCTCGACCTGTGCGCGGGCCCGGGCGGCAAGGCGGCCCTGATGGGGGCCTTAGCGCGCATCGAATCCGCGCACGTTGATGCGGTGGAGGTATCACCGCACCGCGCGAAACTGATTGAAAAGACCGTGCAGGGGTTGCCGGTGACCGTCCATGTGGCCGATGGCCGCGACCCGCAGGTGGGCTCGGGCTTCGATCGCATCTTAGTGGACGCGCCGTGTTCGGGGCTGGGCGCTTTGCGGCGCCGTCCAGAGGCACGCTGGCGGAAATCTGAAGCCGATATTGCCGAGCTTTCGACATTGCAATTCGAGCTATTGTCCTCTGCTCTCAAGCTCGTGCGGCCGGGCGGGGTCGTGGTGTATTCCACGTGTTCGCCGGATCTGCGCGAAACCCGCGCCATCGTGGACCAGGCGGTAGAAAAGCTGGGCGCCCAGGAGCTGGATGCGCGGGAATTTATCCCTGATATGGGCAATGTGGGCAAAGAAAAATCCGTCCAAATGTGGCCGCACCGCCACGGCACCGATGCCATGTTCATGGCGGTATTGCGGCGCGGCGATGAGGAAGGGCGCTAGGATTAACGGTATGCCTGCACCACTTATTTCTCCGTCAATTTTGGCTGCTGACTTCGCGCGGTTGGGTGAACAACTAGAGGCCATTTCCAACGCTGATTGGATCCATGTAGACATCATGGACGGGCACTTTGTCCCCAACCTTTCCTTTGGCCCGGATATTACGGCGACAGTGAGAAGGTCCACGGATAAGCCGCTTGACGTGCACCTGATGATTGAGGAGCCGGCGAAATGGGTGGAGACCTATATTAAGGCCGGTGCCACCACCGTCATTTTCCACGTGGAGGCGGTAGAGGATGAAGTAGCCGCGGTGGACTTGGCACACAAGATCCGGGACCTGGGTGCGCGTGCGGCCTTTTCCATCAAACCGGATACGCCCATTGAGCCGTGGCTAGACAAGCTACATCACTTCGATGAGGTGCTGGTCATGTCCGTAGAACCAGGTTTTGGCGGCCAGAAGTTTATGCCCGATATGTTGGATAAGGTCCGCGCCCTGCGCGAAAGCATTGATCAGCAGGGCCTGGATACCATCATTGAAATCGATGGCGGCATCGATCCGGATACTATTGCCTTGGCAGCGGAGGCCGGATGCGATTCCTTCGTGGCGGGATCGGCCGTATTCAAAAGCGATGATCCAGCGCAGGCGGTGGAAGAACTGCGCGCGCTTGCGGCGCGTTCATAATGGCCGGCGCGATGGATGAAACCAACGTTTCCGGAGCTTTGGTTCAGGCCATGCGGGCCGGTGCGGTGGTGCGCGGTACCACGAGCCCCAATCCACCGGTAGGTGCGGTGATTTTATCCGCAACCGGCGCCGTTGTGGGCATTGGTGCGACCCAGCCGGTGGGCGGTGCCCACGCGGAAGTCATGGCGCTGCGCGCGGCCGGCGAGAAGGCGCGCGGCGGTACGGCCGTGGTTACCCTGGAGCCGTGCGCACATACGGGCAGGACGGGTCCCTGCGCCACCGCACTTATCGATGCCGGAATTGCCCGCGTGTACTACCTGCATGCCGACCCCACACCACAAGCAGGCGGGGGAGCGCAGGCCTTAGCCGCAGCCGGGGTTGAGGTGGGCCAGCTCACCGCACCAGATGGCGTCGAAGACGCGGTGCTTGCATGGTTGCGCGCTGTGAAGCTACAACGCCCGCATGTCACCCTGAAATTTGCGCAGACCCTAGATGGATTTACCGCTGCCGCCGATGGCACGAGCCAGTGGATCACCGGGCCTAAGGCCCGCGAGTGGGTCCACGCCGATAGGGCGCGGCGCGACGCCATCATCATCGGCACCGGCACCGCGCTTGCCGATAACCCCTCGCTTACTGCACGTAATGGCGATGGGAGCCTGCGGGAGCACCAGCCGCGCCGGGTGGTCATCGGCAAGCGCGAGCTCCAGGCCGCCGGTGAGAAGGCCTCTCACCTGCAGCAACTGGGATTCGAACAATATGACACCATCGAGGGCGCGTTGAAGGAGCTGTATGCCAGCGGCGCGCGGAACGTCTTGGTTGAAGGTGGGGCGGGCCTAGCCCAGAGCTTCATCGAGGCCGGTGTTGTGGACGCGCTTGCTGCGTATATTGCCCCTATTTTGCTAGGCCAGGGGCGCGGGGTTCTGGCAAATGCGGTGGCGCACACGCTTGCCGATGCCCCACGTTTTACCACCGTGCGCACCACCAACCTCGGGCCCGATGTCCTCATCGAATACGAGGCGCGGAACGAGCGTTAAAAGATTAGATACTTTAGAGATAAATACAAGGGGAATCATTGTTTACAGGGCTAGTACAAGAGCTAGGCACGGTGGCCGCACTTGAGCCACAGGCGGATGCGCTGCGGTTGAGCATCCGCGCGCCGCAGACGGTGGGTGACGCGCGCTTAGGGGATTCCATTGCCATCAATGGCGTGTGCCTTACCATCGCGGAATTGGATGGGGATATTTTCTGCGCCGATGTGATGCGAGAATCTTTGGACCGGACGGGACTCGGTCAGCTGGAAGAAGGCGCGCGGGTGAATGTCGAGGCGGCATTACTGCCCACCACGCGGCTGGGTGGGCATATTATGCAGGGCCATGTCGATGGCACGGCACGGTTGGTCTCGCGCGAGCATTCGGAGAATTGGGACGTGCTGGGTTTTAGCTTGCCCCGCGAGCTTGCCCAGTACGTCGTGGAAAAGGGCTCTATTGCGGTCAATGGCACGTCTTTGACGGTCAGCGCCGTAGGTGACGACTGGTTTGAGGCCTCCCTTATTCCCACCACCTTGCGGGAGACGACGCACGGCGAATCTCAGCCCGGCGATATCGTAAACCTCGAGGTGGATGTGCTGGCGAAGTATGTAGAAAAGATGCTTCACCCCGAATCCGGAATTGCTCAAGCAAAGGACTAGACTGCTAGGTTATGTTCGCGACTGAAGAGAGCATCCATTTTGATGCCATCGATCACGCCATTGCGGAGATTGCCGCCGGCAAGCCGGTCATCGTCATGGATGATGAAGGACGGGAAAACGAAGGGGATCTGATCTTTGCCGCGGAGCTGGCAACCCCGGAACTGGTCGCGTTTATGGTGCGGTATTCCTCCGGATATGTCTGTGCCTCATTATTGCCGGAAGATTGCCAGCGGCTCGATTTGCCGCCGATGATGGTGCAGAATCAGGACGTGCGCCAGACCGCGTATACGGTCACCGTGGATGCTGCGACGGGTTCTACCGGAATTTCTGCGGCCTCCCGCGCGGAAACCATCCGCCGCTTGGCTGATTCTTCGACTCGCTCCAGTGACTTCACCCGGCCCGGCCACGTGGTCCCCTTGCGCGCGCGACCCGGCGGAGTGTTAGAGCGCGATGGGCACACGGAAGCCGCCGTCGATTTGGCCCGCCTTGCAGGCCTGCGCCCCGCCGGCGTGCTGTGTGAAGTCGTATCGGAAGAAGACCCGACGGATATGGCCCGCGGGCCGGAGCTGCGCCGTTTTGCCGATAAGCATGGCCTCGCCCTGATTTCTATCGCGCAGCTTATTGAGTGGCGCCGCCACCATGAGGTGCAAACCCAGCGCGCGGTAGAAACCCGCCTGCCCACCGAATACGGCGAATTCACCGCGTTCGGTTACCGCCATGACCTCGATGGCCAAGAGCACATCGCCTTGATCGCCGGCGATCCCGCGCAGCTTCGCGGCGCCCGCGATGTTGTGGTGCGCGTGCATTCCGAGTGCCTGACCGGAGACGTCTTTGGCTCGCGCCGGTGCGATTGCGGCCCCCAATTGCAGGAATCCCTGCGCAAGGTGCAGGAAGCCGGCAGCGGGATAGTGATTTATCTGCGCGGTCACGAGGGCCGCGGGATCGGGTTGGTGCACAAGCTGCAGGCGTACCGGCTCCAGGACGAGGGCTGGGATACGGTCGATGCCAACCTGGAACAGGGGCTGCCAGAAGATGCCCGGGAGTATTCCGTGGCGGGCCAGATCCTGAAGGACCTTGGGGTGGAATCGGCACAACTGTTGACCAATAACCCGCACAAGGGGGAAGGGCTCGCCGGATTCGGCATCGAAGTCAGCCAACATACCCCACTTACCATCGCCGCCAACGCCGATAATATTCGTTATCTGCGGACCAAACGCGACCGCATGGGCCACGATCTTCCGCAGGTGGCACAGTGGGACGCGCAGCACGAAGGAGAATTAGGCAAATGAGTAAAGAAGGATTACCCGCTATCGCGCAGGTAGATGCGCGCGGCCTCCGCGTCGCGGTCGTGACCGCGACTTGGAACGAAGAGGTCTGCGATCAGTTACACCAGCAGGCGGTGGAGACCGCACGTGCTAATGGGGCAGAGGTTGCGGAGTTCCGCGTCGTCGGTTCCCTGGAATTGGGCGTGGTTGTTCAGGCGGCCGCGCGGAAATTCGACGCCGTCGTTGCCTTGGGTTGCGTCATCCGCGGCGGCACTCCGCACTTCGATTATGTCTGCGATTCCGTCACCCAAGCCCTAACGCGTATCTCCTTGGATGAATCGACGCCGATTGGCAATGGGGTCTTGACGGTCAATGATCAGCAGCAGGCCATCGACCGCGCAGGATTCCCTGACTCGGCGGAAAATAAGGGCGCAGAATCCATGATTGCGGCTTTAGACACCGCGTTGCAATTGCGTAGACTAAACACAGAATATTAATAAAAGGCCAATCGAAATCCTGACCACTTACAGGCAGGCAGGACTTCCAGAGGAGTAAAGCACATGAATGAGGCCGCAGCCTCGAATGAACCCCAACCGCGCCGCACCCTTAGTGATGCGGAGGTATTGGCCTATACCAGCGCGGATCCCTTCGCACGGACCACGTCGAAGCCGTGGGAATACACCGCCAAGTCCCCGTTCTTGCGAAAGATTGCCATCGGTTGGGTCATTCTTGTCATGGCCATCCATATCTTTATGGGTGTCACGCTCGATATTTCCTTTACCGGTGCGCACGTGACCACCATCGATAAATTCGCCTTTCCTGGTGTCGGCGTAGTCATTTCCATCTTGTCGTGGATTGCGCTCAACCGGCCGCGACTGCGAGCCAATGAAGACGGGGTAGAGGTCCGCAATATCATCGGCACGCGCTTTTACCCGTGGCAGGTGATATATGGGCTGTCTTTCCCCGTCGGCCAGCGCATGGCCCGCCTTGAGCTGCCCGAATTTGAGGCCGTCCCCGTGTGGGCATTACAGTCCGGCGATAAAGACACCGTGATCACAAGAGTCCGTGACTTCCGCGATCTGGAAGCCAAATACATGCCGCAGGATTAAGCATTGGCAGATCCAACGACCTATCGCCCCGCCCCGGGAACCATTCCGACGGAGCCGGGCGTATATAAGTTCCGCGATGAGAACGGGCGCGTCATTTACGTAGGCAAGGCCAAAAACCTGCGGGCGCGCCTGTCTAATTATTTCCAAGACATTACGCAACTGCACCCGCGCACGCGGCAAATGGTGTTGACCGCGAGCTCTGTGGAGTGGACGGTGGTTGCCAGCGAAGTTGAAGCGCTGCAGCTGGAATATACCTGGATCAAGCGGTTCGATCCGCACTTTAACGTCATGTACCGCGACGACAAGACGTATCCCATGCTTGCCGTCTCCGTGGGAGAGGTGGTTCCGCGCGCCTTTTTCTATCGCGGTCCTCGGCGCAAGGGAGTGCGGTACTTTGGCCCCTATTCCCATGCGTGGGCGGTGCGGGAAAGCCTCGACCTGCTCACCCGCGTCTTCCCCATGCGCACCTGTTCTAAAGGCGTATATAACCGGCATGAACGGCTGGGGCGGCCGTGCCTTTTGGGGTACATCGGCAAGTGCGATGCGCCCTGTATCGGGCGGGTGAGCAAAGAAGAACATCGCGAAACCGTCAATGAGTTGGTCTCATTCATGAATGGCAATACGGCTGGTGTTAGGCGCAAGCTGGTTAAAGACATGGAGGCTGCCGCCGAAAACCTGGAATTTGAGCGTGCCGCGCGGTTGCGCGATGACCTTGGGGCCATCGATAAGATCATGGAGCAGCAGGCGGTTGTCTTTGCCGATGGCACCGATGCCGATCTGATTGCGTTTAATTCCGATGAATTGGAAGCCGCGGTCCAAATTTTTCACGTGCGCGGCGGCAGGATCCGGGGCCAGCGCGGCTGGGTTGTTGAACGCGCCGGCGACCAGGCAACCTCTGAACCCATCGAGGAGGGCCAACCCGATCCGGCCTTGCCCGCCTTGGTGCAAAACTTCCTCATCCAGTTTTACTCCGATGCCGTGGAGCGAGAAGAACAAGAAGCCCGTGAGGATGCGGCTTTAGCTGCGGATGTGCCACGACGCGGCGTGGACCAGGAATCGCACATGGAACAGCGCCATGTCCACGTCATACCGCGTGAGATTTTGGTCCAAGCCATGCCGGAAGAATCCGAACAAGTGGTCTCCCTCTTGGAAGAGCTGCGTAGCGCGCGGGTTGATCTGCGCGTACCGCAACGGGGTGACAAGCGTTCGCTTATGGATACCGTGGAAAAGAACGCTAAGGAGCAGCTGCGCCAGCATAAGCTCAAACGCGTCGGTGACCTTACCGCGCGGTCCGCGGCGCTGCAGGATATCCAGGATGCCTTGGGGATGGACCAAGCACCGTTGCGCATCGAGTGCACCGATATTTCGCATATCCAGGGCACCGATGTCGTCGCCTCCCTGGTGGTTTTTGAAGACGGTATCCCGAAGAAGTCCGATTACCGGCGCTACCGCATCAAGGAGGCAGCCGGCGATGGGCATTCCAATGACGTCGGCTCCATTGCGGAGATCACGCGGCGCCGGTTTAAGCGCCACAACCAAGATAAATTGGCGAACCCGGATGAGGAAAAGGAAGAATCCTCCTTCGCGGAAGAAAAAGTGGCAGAAGAATCCGCTGAGGCAGGCCGCCGCTTTGCCTATCCTCCTCAGCTGTTCATCGTGGACGGCGGCGCGCCCCAGGTGGCTGCGGCGCAAGAGGTATTTGATGAGCTGGGCATCGTCGATGTCACCCTCGTGGGGCTGGCCAAGCGCTTGGAGGAAATCTGGGTGCCAGGGGATGATGAACCGGTGATTTTGCCGCGCAATTCCCAGGCTCTGTTTTTGCTGCAGCAAATTCGCGATGAGGCACACCGATTTGCCATCACCTATCACCGGCAACAACGCTCTAAGCGCATGCGCTCCTCGGCGCTCGATGCAATTCCGGGGCTTGGTCCGCAACGCCGGACGGATTTGGTCAAGCATTTCGGTTCCGTCAAAAAGCTCAAGGCGGCCACGGTGGATGAGATTTGCGAGGTCAACGGCTTTGGGCCGAAACTGGCGCAGACCGTCTACGATAAGTTGCACGACGCACAGTAAATAAGCAGCTTTCTGGCAGAAGTGCCGAGCGCGAAAACGCTAGACTGGTGTGCATGACGCACTTCGACACTCCGCCCATCTTGATTACCGGCATGTCCGGCGGCGGGTTGAGCTCCGCCGCCAAGGTTTTTGAGGATAAGGGCTACTATGTGGCGCATAATATCCCGCCGCGCGCCATCGTGGACCTGTGGAAATTGTGTAACCAGGAAGAAACGCCCGTTGAAAAGGTAGCGGCGGTAACGGACGTGCGCTCTCGCATGTTTCCGGGCTCCCTCATGGAGACCATCGATGAGCTAACGGCATTGGGCATGAAACCCACCGTGCTCTTCCTTGATGCTCGCGATGACGTGCTCATCCGTCGCTTCGACTCCGTGCGTCGCACCCACCCGCTGCAAGGCGACGATACCTTGAAGGTGGGTATCCAACGCGAACGCCAAGCGGTGGCGGAAATTAGGGATCGCTCCGATATCATCATTGATTCCACGAACCTGTCGATTCATGATTTGCGCCGGGCTATCGAAGCTGCGTTTGGCGAATTTCAAAATACCAATCAGCACGTCACGGTGGAATCGTTCGGTTTTAAGAATGGTTCCCCGCGCGATGCGGATATCGTCGTTGACGTGCGCTTTTTGCCCAACCCCTATTGGATTCCGGAGCTGCGCGGCTGCCGCGGTACAGATGCGCCCGTGGCCGATTATGTCCTGTCGCAGCCTGCCGCGCAGAAATTCGTGGATAATTTTGTCGCCATGTTTTCCACCATGCTGGAGGGATACCGGCACGAGGGAAAGAACTTCATCACCGTGGGCGTCGGCTGTACGGGCGGGCATCACCGCTCGGTGGCGGTAGCTGAGGACATCGCCAAGCGCCTGCGCGCTAATGACACCCTTGACGTCAGCATTTTGCACCGGGACATCGCCCGTAATTAGGGCTGAGGAGCATTAATAACTGTATGAAACACCCTTCTCATATGGTCTGCCTTGGCGGCGGCCATGGCCTTTATCAAACGCTTTTATCCGCACGGCGCAGTAATGCGGCGGATATTTCTGCCATCGTGACGGTTGCCGATGATGGCGGTTCCTCGGGGCGCCTGCGCCGGGAACTGGATATCATTCCGCCCGGTGACCTGCGCATGGCGCTGGCCGCGCTAGCCGATGACAATCGCGTAGGCGAGCTGTGGGGCAAAACCCTTCAGCATCGCTTCGGCGGCAATGGCGCCATGGCTGGCCACGCCGTGGGCAACCTCATGATCGCGGGTTTGACCGGGGTCTTGGGCGATTATCAGGCCGCCTTGGACGCGGTAGCGGAGCTTACCCACTCGCACGGGCGGGTCATCCCCGTGGTTCCGCACCCCTTAGAGATTGAGGCCGATGTCTCAGGGCTTGACGATGACCCCCGAGTCATGCGCCAGGTCCGCGGCCAGGTCGCGGTGGCATCGACGCCGGGGCATGTGCGGCGCGTGCGAATCCTGCCTGAAGCCCCACAAGCCAATCCCGCCGCGCTGGAGGCCATTAGGCAGGCTGACCTTATCACCATCGGTCCAGGATCCTGGTTTAGTTCGGTCTTGCCGCACACGTTGGTGCCAGAAATCGTCCAGGCCATTTCTGAGTCCAATGCTTTGCGCGTGGTCATGCTCAACCTGTCGGCCGAGCCGGGAGAAACCCAAGGCTTTTCCGCGGAGCGCCACGTGCATGTGCTGGCCCGTCACGCCCCGGATTTGCGCATCGACCGCATCGTCGTGGATGCGGCAGCGCTGCCAAATGAAAGCGAACGGGTATATGTGCAGCGCGCCGCGCAAGCCTTGGGCGCACGCGCGGTATTTGCGGATGTCAGTATCCAGGATGACAATGGACAGCGATTGATGAAACACGATCCAGACAAACTTTCTTCTGTCATCGTGGATCTTTATAACGAGTACCGGCGGGCCTAGCTAAGGTCAGGCCAGCCAGTCCTCAGGGCGCGGGACTCGGTAAAATAAGAGAATTCCGTTTCCCACGCAGTAGTTGGTGTGCGTGGGACCGTGCATTGCACATGCGTCATTCGTGACTGTGACAGAGAAATGGGGCGAACTAGGTGACCACACCGTTGACCGAACAGGTCAAAGAAGAACTAGCGGCGGTTGGCGTGACACGTCAGTCCGCGCGTGCGGCGGAGCTTGCATCTATCCTGCGCTTTGCGGGAGAAGTAGATGTCTCTGGCGAGAGCATGGCCTATGAGCTTGAGCTCGATAACCAGGCAATTGCGCAGCGCATCCTCGTGGCATTAGACGAGCTTTACGGGATCGAAGCGGAAAGCCACGTTGTCGGCCCTGCGGGGACGGTGAAGAAATCGCGCGTCATCGTGCGCATCACTAAAGGAGCGAAGGAGCTTACCCGGCGCCTAGGCCTGATTACTCGCTCCGGTCATGCCGTGGTGGGTCTTCCGCCGCAGGTCATTTCCGGCACCGTGGCTGATAGCGAGGCGGCGTGGCGCGGTGCCTTCCTTGCGCACGGCAGCCTGACGGAACCAGGGCGCTCTTCGGCATTGGAGGTAACCTGCCCCTGCCAAGAGGCCGCGTTGGCACTCGTGGGCTGCGCACGGCGCCTGGGGATTTCCGCGAAGACTAAAGAGACCCGCGGCGAAGATCGGGTGGTTGTCCGCGACGGCGATGCCATCGGTGCACTGCTTACCCGCATGGGCGCGCAAGTGACCCGCTTGTCTTGGGAAAAGAAGCGGGTAAAGCGTGAGGCGCACGATACTTCGCGCCGGTTGGATAATTTTGATGATGCCAACCTGCGCCGCTCGGCACGGGCCGCCGTGACCGCCGCGGCGCGCGTGGATCGGGCGATGGAAATCCTCGGTGATGACGTTCCTGAGCACCTAGCCGATGCCGGCCGCTTGCGCGTGCAGCATCGCGAGGCCTCGTTGGAGGAGCTTGGCAGGCTCGCGGATCCGCCCATGACTAAGGATGCCGTGGCCGGGCGCATTCGGCGCTTGTTATCCATGGCGGATAAGCGGGCCGAAGAATTGGATATCCCCGATACCAACGAGTCCATCTCGGACGATCTTTTTGGTGACTCATAATCGCAGGGCACGATTGACTTCAGCTCATTGATCCACGAAAGGCGGGAAGGAATGCATTGAGGTGCTTTCCTTCCCGCCTTGTGTTGTGCCGCGGCTGAGGTGCTTTTAGTTAGCGGTGGCTTGTGCTTTATGGGACCAAGAAGCCCAAGACGTTGGTCATCAAGAAGACGATGACACAGACAACGGCCAAGAACGCGATGGAGTAGCCCACGACGTTTTTCAGGATGACGGATTCCTTGCCTTCCATGGATACGGCGGTTGCCGCAATGGCCAGGGACTGTGGCGAAATCATCTTACCCACAACACCACCGGCGGTATTGGCGGCCAGCATGAGGTCAGGGTTCACACCAATGCGGTCAGCGGCGGCGACCTGCAGGTTGCCAAAGAGCGCATTTGCAGAGGTATCGGAGCCAGTGACCGCGGTACCAATCCAGCCCAGCACCGGAGCGAAGAGCGCGAAGATGGAACCAGCGGAGGAAACGAATTCACCGATGGCGATGGTCTGACCCGAGTAGTTCATCGTGTAGGCCAAAGCGAGGACCAAGACAATGGTCAGGCCGGAGAACTTCATGCGGTTGGCAACTTCACCAAAGGCCTGCACGGGTTGGGCGAAGCTGAGCTTGTAGCGGCCGTTTTCGTTCCAGAAGTGGTAAACGATGGCCACAATAACGCCGGAGAGCAAGAGCAAGGTACCCGGGTTGCCAAAGACATTGAAGCTAAAGCTGGTGTCCATGGCCTCACCGTTAGTGCCGATGACGGTGCCACCAAGCAGCGGCCACGCGAACTTCAGCTTCCAGAATCCGAAGATCGCTGGTGCTGCGGTAGCAACGGCAAATACTGCGGTAACGACGGCGTAGGGCAGCAGCGCCATCCAGATGCGGCGGCCGTTCAAGTCGGTCGCGGTTTCTGCGGCGGGCAGCTCCATGCGCTCGCGCAGCTGGGTAACGCCCCGTGGTTTCCACACGCGGAGGAAGATGAAGGCGGCCCCCAAGGACACAATGCAGGCAATAACGTTGGTGAGCTGGTAAGCAAAGAAGGTTGCGGTAAGCCACTGTGCTCCGGCAAAGGAAATACCGATGACCGCGGCGGCGGGCGCAGTTTCCTTCACGCCGCGCATGCCGTCCAGGATGAATGCGATAAGGAACGGGACGATGGCGGCAATGACCAAGACCTGCAGGGCAATAAGGCCGGCAATATCTTGGGTTTGCTCGGCGGTACGTCCGCCGACCTCACCGGCGGTGGTGACTGGAATACCAACTGCGCCGAATGCGACTGGAGCGGTATTCGCAATAAGAACTACCGTGGCTGCGCGCAGAGGCTTGACGCCGAGCGCCATAATCATCGTGGCGGTAATGGCCACGGGGGCACCGAAGCCCGCAAGGGCTTCAAGGAGGCCACCGAAGCAGAACGCGATGAGCATCGATTGGATGCGGATATCGCCATCGCCTAAGAGATCGAATGTCTTACGTAGATCTTCGAAGCGGCCTGAGGCGACCGTGATCTCGTAAAACCAAATTGCCGTAATAATGACCCAGACAATGGGCAGTAGGCCGAAGAGCCCACCGCGGACTGCAGAGGACAATGCCATATCGACGGGCATCGCAAAGGCAACTATGGCTAGGATGATGGAGGTCGCAAGGGCGACGGCTCCTGATGTATGTGCGCGGGCTTTAAAGCCCATCAACATAATGAAGAAAGCGACGAGGGGGAGAATCGCCACGAGCGCGGTGAGCCCAAGACTGTCTCCCACAACAGAGGTGTTTATCTCAAACATTGAGTATCCTCGATTCTAACGGGGGTACTATCGCAGGCGCATTCGGTCTGCGGGGGGATGTAAATTTGTTGCCCACGCGTTTCAGGAGAGAGATTAGCGCCCAGCGAATGCCCGAGTGCTACCTGGAACACAGTGAGCTAGCGTAAGCATATCGCGTCATAAAAACTGTGGTGTGATTTGGGTTAAATTAGTTTATAGCACCGCATCTTTGGCGATCGGTGTGCGAGGAAGTGGGAAAATGCTTCGCGTAGTGATATATCGCACATTAACGGTGTAAAGTCCACAAGAACCAACCTAAACGGGCTTGAACAGCCGGTTCATTCGGAAGAAACAAAAGAACTCGGGAAGATTGTACGCCTATATCGGGAAAGTTTCAGATACTGCACTGCCAGCCGTGAAGGCCTCTGCACGCTGTTTAAAGGCTCTGTAGTATTGCGGTTGTTGGGCAAAGCCTCGGGCACCTTACTCACCCAGAGCAGTAAAGTACTCGAAGGACCCGCGGTAGGCCCATAGAAATAATTACTCGACTCTTTGAGGAGATTTACAGTGACTACCCGCGTAGGCATTAACGGCTTTGGCCGCATTGGTCGTAACTTCTTCCACGCTGTTAACCGGACCGACAATGACCTTGAGGTCGTTGCCGTCAACGACCTGACCGACAACCAGACTCTCTCTAACCTGTTGAAGTACGACTCCGTACTGGGTCGCTTCGACGGCGAGATTACCTACGACGATGACTCCATCACCGTCAATGGCAACCGCATCCGGGTCTTCAACGAGAAGGACCCGAAGAACCTGAAGTGGGGCGAACTGGACGTAGACCTCGTTATCGAGTCCACCGGCCTGTTCACCAACGGTAACGACGCAAAGGCTCACATTGAGGCCGGCGCCAAGAAGGTCATCATTTCCGCCCCTGGTAAGGAAGTTGACGCAACCTTCGTCTACGGTGTTAACTCCGACACCTACGACCCAGCTGAGCACAACGTTATTTCCGCAGCTTCCTGCACCACCAACTGCTTGGCTCCAATGGCCAAGGTCTTGAATGACAAGTTCGGTGTGGAAAAGGGCCTGATGACCACCGTTCACGCTTATACCGGTGACCAGCGCCTGCAGGACGCTCCCCACAAGGACCTGCGCCGCGCCCGCGCCGCAGCCGTCAACCTGGTACCTACCTCCACCGGTGCAGCTAAGGCCGTGTCCTTGGTTCTGCCTGAGCTGGAAGGCAAGCTGGACGGCTACGCTATGCGCGTTCCGGTCATCACCGGTTCCGCAACCGACCTGACCTTCACCGCTTCCCGCGACGTCACCGTTGAGGAAATCAACGCAGCACTCAAGGAGGCAGCTGAGGGCGAGCTGAAGGACACCCTCGCATACACCGAGGATCCTCTGGTTTCCACCGACATCGTAACCTCCCCGCACGGCTGCATCTTCGACGCCGGCATGACCAAGGTCTCCAATGGCAACCTAGTCAAGGTTCTGGGTTGGTACGACAACGAGTGGGGCTACACCTCCCAGCTCGTCCGCATGACCAACCTAGTTGCAGAAAAGCTCTAAAGTTCTGATACAGAGCAGCCCTTAATGCGATACCGGCCACAACGAACGCCCTGACGGCACGACGTTGTGGCCGGTATCATTTTATGTAGCAACCTCAACTGCAGAATCCACTCTAAAAGGAGTAACACATGGCTTTTAAGACGCTAGATAACCTGCTAGAAGAAGGCGTAGAGGACCGCCACATTCTGGTCCGCTCTGACTTCAACGTGCCGCTGGATGATGACGGAAATATCACCGACCCCGGCCGCATTACCGCTTCTCTTCCCACCATTAAGGCGCTGGTCGATGGTGGCGCGAAGGTCATCCTTTCCGCCCACCTCGGCCGACCCAAGGGTGAGGTAAATTCCAAGTACTCCCTGGCCCCGGTTGCAGAAGCGTTGTCTGAAGCTTTGGATCAGTACGTTGCCTTGGCCAACGACGTCACCGGCGAAGACGCCCACGAGCGCGCGAACGGGCTAAACAGCGGCGATGTCATGCTGGTAGAAAATGTCCGCTTTGATCCGCGTGAAACCTCTAAGGATGAGGCAGAGCGCGGCGAATTCGCCGACGAGCTCGTTGCCCTGGCTGCCGATAACGGCGCTTTCGTCTCCGACGGCTTTGGCGTTGTGCACCGCGCGCAGACCTCGGTATATGACGTCGCCAAGCGCCTGCCCGCCTACGCCGGTAAGCTGGTGGAAAAGGAATTGGACGTATTATCCACCGTGGCAAAGGATCCGGCGCACCCATATGTCGTTGTGCTGGGTGGCGCGAAGGTTTCCGACAAGCTTGGCGTTATCGAAGCCCTTGCTGGAAAGGCCGATAAGATCATCATCGGCGGCGGAATGTGCTACACCCTGCTGGCAGCCAAGGGCTACAACGTTCGGGAGTCCTTGCTGCAAGAGGACCAGATTGAAAACTGCAAGAGCCTGCTGGAGCGCTTCGGTGACAAGATTGTCCTGCCCGTTGACCTCACCGCCGCCAGCGAATTCGCCGCAGATGCTGAGACCAAGGTCGTTGAGCTCGATGGCATTCCTGAAGGCTGGATGTCCTTGGACATCGGACCGAAGTCCGTCGAGAAATTTGCCACCGTACTGGCAGACTCCAAGACCGTATTCTGGAACGGCCCCATGGGTGTATTCGAAATGGAAGCCTTCTCAAAGGGCACGGCTGGGGTAGCGCAGGCGATTATCGATGCCACCTCCTCTAACGGTTCCTTCTCCGTCGTCGGCGGCGGCGACTCCGCAGCCTCCGTACGCACCCTGGGCCTCGATGAGGAAGGCTTCAGCCACATTTCCACCGGAGGCGGCGCATCCCTCGAATACCTCGAGGGCAAGGAGCTGCCGGGCGTTTCCGTGCTCGAAGCATAGACCGCCTAAAACAGTTAACTAAAGGCGTACAAAGAAAGGACTAATTATGGCACGTACACCACTTATTGCTGGTAACTGGAAGATGAACCTCGATCACATTGAGGCCATCGGCTCCGTTCAAAAGTTCGCGTTCTCCCTGCCGGAGGATTACTACGACAAGGTAGATGTAGCCTACATAGTTCCATTTACCGATATCCGCACGATTCAGACGCTCGTTGAGGGCGATAAGCTGAAGATCACCTACGGTGCGCAGGACATCTCCAAGCACGAGTCTGGCGCCTACACCGGTGAGGTATCTGGCCAGATGCTGAACAAACTGGGATGCAGCTGGGCAGTCGTCGGCCACTCCGAGCGCCGCGAATACCACGGCGAAACCGACCAGCTGGTCGCTGAGAAGGCCGCAGCGGCCTTGGAAAATGGCATCAGCCCCATCGTCTGCGTGGGTGAGCCGCTCGACGTGCGCGAGGCCGGCACCCACGTTGACTACGTGGTGAACCAGACCCGCGATTCCCTGCAGGGACTCAGCGCCGAGCAACTAACCAAAACCGTTATCGCCTACGAGCCCGTGTGGGCCATCGGTACCGGCAAGGTTGCCTCCGCTGATGACGCGCAGGAAGTCTGCGCCGCTATCCGCGGCCTGGTCAAGGAACTCGCGGGGGACGAAGTTGCCGACGGCATCCGCATCCTGTACGGCGGTTCCGTAAAGGTTGACTCCGTTGCTGATATCGTCAGCAAGCCGGACGTAGACGGCGGCCTTATCGGTGGTGCTTCCTTGGTAGGAGAGGACTTTGCCAAGCTGGCTGCCAATGCCGCTAATGCCGTTAGTTAACAGGCGTTAACAACCATCACAAGGTGACTGGTATGCCGCGGGTTGGGGTGAGCCCTTCCCGCGGCATGGTGTACAGTAGGCCCTTGTGATTGCTTTGCGTAGGCAAAGCAGGTAAGTACTTCGCGCTGGTGGCTAGCGTGTCCTTCGATAGTACACCGAAGGTGCCACTGAGCGCACGTTGAGAAAAGGAAGAACCTCATGGTCTTAGCACTGGAAATCATTTTGCTAATTTCAGCTATTTTGATGTCCATCTTTGTGCTTTTACACAAGGGCAAAGGCGGCGGCCTGTCTAGCCTTTTCGGCGGTGGCGTGCAATCGAACCTGTCCGGTTCGACCGTAGTGGAAAAGAACCTAGACCGCTATACCGTCGTCATGGTGATTATCTGGTTGGCCTGCATCGTTGGGCTTAACCTCATCCAGGCCTACGCTTCCTAGGAAGCACGCGGCAGCTCCCCGCTAACCACTAGCGGCGGCCAACCGCGCAAAACCAGCGCCGGCACGTCAGTCCCATAACCTTTCGCAGAGAAAGGAAAGGACCGAGGTACCGGCGCTGTATGCGTTAAGCGGCGGAGATGGCGCTGCTGGCTTTACAGCTCC
Source organism: Corynebacterium tuingiense (assembly GCF_046718165.1). Lineage (NCBI taxonomy): Bacteria > Bacillati > Actinomycetota > Actinomycetes > Mycobacteriales > Corynebacteriaceae > Corynebacterium > Corynebacterium tuingiense. The sequence continues at coordinate 1,309,573 of NZ_CP177101.1, read as the reverse complement.
TGCGCGGCATCGTCTGCAAGGAAGAGGATCGTCTCCTTCGTCCCTTGCGCACCAGCGGCCGGGCACTCTTCAGCGTCGACGCCGTCCACGATGCTTTTTGCGGCAGTGGCCTTTTCCTCCCCGGCGACCAAGAGCCAGACACGCTCAGACCTATTGACCGCCGACAGCGTGAGGGTTATGCGCTCGCTGGGCGGCTTCGGCGAGTCGTGTACCGGTACCGCGAGTTCTTCCTGCTCACGGATGGCAGGAGAGTGGGGGAACATGGAGTTAATGTGGCCTTCTGCACCCATGCCCAAAAGGTGTAGATCGAAGCCTAAGGGTGCGAAGTCTTTCAACTCTGGCTCGTAGGCATTGGCGGCCGCCTCCATGGAGACCGCACCGAGGTCGAATCCGTGGATATTCTGATCTGGGATATCGACGTGATCGAGCAGCGCGGAACGCGCTTGGCCTTCGTTGGAATCTGGGTCGCTGACCGGAACATTGCGCTCATCGCCAAAGAAAATGTGCACGCGGGACCAATCGATGCGCAGAGCAGGGTAGTTCTCGCCTTGCTGCTGGGCGGCGAAGTCCAAGCGTGCGAGCTCGTGCAGCAGCCCAATTCCTGCGCCCCCACCCGTTAGTACGATTCTTGCTACGCCGTCACCATGGAGGCCACCGTTGCCGGCTTGAATACCGGCGATGGTCTCAATAAATTTGAGTGCGGCTTGGGAAATAAGGTCATCTACATCGCTGACGCGGTGAAGCGTTACCATTCGGTATCAGAATCCTTTGCAAAGAATCGGTATGAGCCAAGTGCACTGTTAAAGCTTACTGTAGTCTACTTCTCCCAGAGCACGTAGCGCCTGGGCATAAGTTTTATCGGCATCGAGGTGTCGCAATTCCTCAGAGAGGATTTCGGTTTGCGTGCGCGGGCTCAAGCTGACCAGAGAGTCTGGCGTGCCAGGCACGCGCACTCGCACAGTGCGCTCATCGACGACATCCACATCCACGTGGGTCGTCTCCCGGTTAAAGCGCAAGTGGGTAACCGGGAAATAGTCACTATTAGCTTCCTCAGCCGTGCGCTGTACTGGGACGCTGAGGCGGTCAAGCAACCAACCCGCCGCGAAGTTAGGTGCCGGATGCCCGGCGGGGCCGGCGACCTCTACCGATAGCACCTTCTCATGGGGATGGTGATCGAGCGCCGATGCGACGACCCCGCGCCACAGCGTGATGGAGGCCCAGGACATATCGGAATCGCCGGGGGAGTAGCCATCAGAAAGCGCCCGCAGATCCTGCTCGCCCACGGTACCTTTATGGGCCACATTGGTGATGCGACGCTGGGCCAATTTGCCCACGGGGCTTTTTGAGGGCACCTGTGGGCACACGTTGGGCCACCACGCGACCAGCGGGGTATCCGGCAGCAAGAGCGGAGTGAGCACGGACTCGGCTTGATCCGCCAGCGCACCGTGCAATTGCATGACCACAGTCTCGGACGCACCGGCCTCGCCACCGACGCGGAGTTGGGCATCGAGCTGGGTATCAGAATTCGGATCGCCGGGAACCACGACGAGCACGCGGGAGGGGTGCTCATGAGAGGCATCGCGCACAGAGGCAAGGATCTGCTCGAGATCGTCGCCTTCTTGTGCCTCCACGATCAGGGTGAGCACCCTGCCCGTGGTGCGGGTGTAGTGCTCCTGGGCATCGACAAGCTTTTTGGCAATTTCACCGGTGGTGGTATTAGGCAATGGAATAATCATTGACTACGTCCCTTCTATGGGCGGCGCCAGGAATGGCCCCGGCGGCGCAGCATCTTATCGGCTGAGGTGGGCCCCCATGTGCCCGCCTTATAATCTTCGGGCTCACCATGCTTGGACCAATAATCGAGGATCGGATCCAAAATCGACCACGAAAGTTCGACTTCCTCATTGGTGGGGAACAGGGATGATTCATCGAGGAGGGCATCTAGGATAAGGCGCTCATATGCCTCGGGGGACTCCTCGGTAAAGGCCTCGGCGTAGGCGAAGTCCATGTTCACATCGCGGACTTCCATGGTGGACCCCGGCACCTTCGAACCAAAGCGCATGGTCACGCCCTCATCGGGCTGAACGCGGATGACCACGGCGTTTTGGCCAAGGGCATCGGTTTCGCCATCGACAAAGGGCTGGTTCGGCGCGGCCTTGAAGACTAAGGCGATCTCGGTGACTCGACGCCCCAGCCGCTTGCCCGTGCGCAGGTAGAAAGGCACGCCTCCCCAACGCCGCGAATTGACCTCCAACGTGCACGCCGCATAGGTCTCGGTTGTGGAGGCGGGATCGAAACCCTCCTCTTCGCGCAAGCCCTTCACGTATTCCGAGCCCTGCCAACCGGCGGTGTACTGGCCACGGGCGGTGGTTTTATTGAGCGGATGGACCGGCTGCGTGGCGCGCAGGACCTTGACCTTTTCAGCGCGCAGCGCCTCCGGCTCGAAGGAAGAAGGCTCTTCCATTGCCACGAGGGCGAGCAGCTGCAGGAGGTGGTTTTGAATGACGTCCCGCGCCGCACCTATTCCGTCATAATAGCCAGCTCGGCCGCCAAGGCCGATATCTTCGGCCATGGTGATTTGCACGTGGTCGATATAGTGTGCATTCCACATCGGCTCAAAAATCTGGTTGGCAAACCGCAGCGCCATGATGTTTTGCACGGTTTCTTTGCCCAGGTAGTGATCGATGCGGAAGACGGCCGATTCTGGGAAGACCGCGTTGACGATTTCATTGAGCTCGCGCGCGGATTCCTGGTCGTGGCCAAAGGGCTTTTCGATGATCACGCGGCGCCACGAATCCTCCATGGAATTGGCCATCCCCACGCGTTCCAATTGGTGGCAGATATCGGAGAAGAATTCCGGCGGCACCGAAAGGTAGTATGCCCAGTTGCTTCCCGTGCCGCGGGCCTTATCCAGCTCGGCCAATCGCGCAGAAAGACGGTCGAAGCCTTCATCATCGAAGGAACCTTGCACGAACTCGATTCCTTGGGATAAGTGCTCCCACACGTCGTGGTTAAAGTCAGTGCGAGCACCGGCTTCTACCGCGCTGCGGAAATAATCGCAGAAGTCCGCGTTATCCCAGTCCCTGCGGCCATAGCCGACGAGCGTGAAGCCAGCGGGCAAGAGACCGCGGCTGGCAAGGTCATAGATGGCCGGCAGGAGCTTTTTGAAAGCTAAATCGCCGGTCACACCAAAGATGACCATGCCCGCGGGGCCCGCGATGCGTGGCAATCGTTTATCGGCGGCATTACGCAAGGGATTGACCCAAGCGGCTGAGTCCGTCACGGATTATCCTTCCTGGAGGGAAAAGCTAAGTAGTCTTTCAACTAGTGGCGGCATAATGCCCCGCCGGCTATCCGGCGGGGCTAGGACCACGGTCGTAGTTTACGCGAGTCGTTGTTTGAGGGAATCAAGGAGGTCATTCCACGCGGCGACGAACTTATCGACGCCCTCGCGCTCGAGGACAGCAAAGACATCTTCTAGGTCGATGCCCACCGATTCGAGCTGGGAGAAGACCTTCTCGGCTTCTTCGCCGGCAGTGGAGAGGGTATCGCCGTGGAAACCACCCTCCTGCAGGACCGCATCAATAGTCTTTTCCGGCATGGTGTTTACCGTGTGCGGGCCAGCCAGTTCGGTCACGTACAGCGTTGCTGGGTACTCAGGGTTTTTCACGCCGGTGGAAGCCCACAGCGGACGCTGCACGGGCGCGCCTTCTGGGAGGCCATTGTCACCGATCAACTCCTCCTGGAAGAGAGCGTAGGCACGCTGGGCATTAGCGACACCTGCCTTGCCGCGGAGGGACAGGGCCTCATCGGAACCGATAGCTTCCAAGCGCTTATCAACTTCCGTATCCAGGCGGGAAACGAAGAAGGATGCGACCGAGTGAATCTTGGTGACGTCCTTGCCGTTATCAGCCGCGCGCTTGAGCCCGGCCCGGAATGCGGCGATGACCTCGCGGTAGCGGGAGACCGAGAAGATCAAGGTGACGTTGACGCTGATTCCCTCTGCCAAGGCATCCTCGATAGCGGGGAGGGAGCCCTTGGTAGCCGGGATCTTGATCATCGCATTGGGGTGGTCCACCTGGTCCCATAGTTCGCGGGCCTGCTTGAGGGTTGCTGCGGCATCGTCGGAGATGCGCGGATCCACCTCGATGGATACGCGGCCATCCTGGCCATCGGTCTCAGCATAGATATCGGCAAAAAGGTCACAGGCGTTTTGCACGTCCGTAATCGCCAGGGAGTAGACGGCTTCATCGGCCGAAGCGTTCTTCTCCTTCAAGGCCGCCAGGTCTTCGTCATAGGCCGTGCCGCTGGTCATGGCGGTGGCGAAGATGGCCGGGTTGGTGGTTACGCCCACGATGGATTTGGAGGAAATAATCTCCTTCAAGTTTCCGGATTCCAAGCGCTGGCGCGAGAGATCATCGAGCCACGTGGAGGTGCCCAATTGGGCAAGTTCAGAAATGTTGTTCATAGTCATTCCTTTTAGCGTCGGTGAGGTGGGGCTTAGCTTTGGGCTTCGGCGATGCTCTCGCGTGCGGCATTGGCAACCGCAGCAGAGGTAAAGCCAAACTTTTCGAAGAGCTCATCGCCGGGAGCGGAGGCCCCGTAGTGCTCTAGGGAGACGTTGCGGCCGAAAGTACCGGTGTACTTGTGCCAGGACTGAGCGAGGCCGGCTTCGACGGAAACACGGGCCCTCACGCTGCTGGGCAGAACCGATTCGCGGTACTCTGCGTCCTGCTCGTCGAACCACTCCAGGCACGGCGCGGATACCACGCGAGCGGCGGTACCCTCGCTTTCGAGCTGCTGGGCGGCCTCGACGGCTAGCTGTACCTCCGAGCCGGTGGCCAGCAAGATGACATCGGGCTCGTCCTTGGAGCCTGCGACCAAGGTGTAGGCGCCGCGGCGAACGCCATCGCGTGCCTTTTCCTTGGTGCCTTCCAAGATGGGGAGGTTCTGGCGGCTGAGCGCAAGGCCCTTTGGCGCTGCCTTGTATTCCATCGCCGCAGCCCAAGCTTGCGCGGTTTCATTGGCATCGGCAGGCCGGATGACGGACAAATTCGGAATGGCGCGCAAGGCCGACAGGGTCTCTACCGGCTGGTGGGTAGGGCCGTCTTCGCCCAAGCCAATGGAATCGTGCGTCCACACGTAGTAGGTATCGGTAGACATCAGCGAGCCGAGGCGCACTGCCGGGTACTGATACTCGGAGAAGATCAGGAATGTACCGCCATATACGCGGGTATTTCCGTGAAGGGCAATGCCGTTCATGATGGCGGACATTGCGTGCTCGCGGATGCCAAAATGGAGGTTGCGGCCATAAGGCTGCGCGGACCACTTATTGGTGGTGATGTTTTCAGGGCCGAAGGAATCCGCGTCCTTAATCACGGTGTTATTGGACCCCGCCAGGTCGGCCGATCCGCCCCACATTTCCGGCAAGGCGGCGGCCAGCGCCTGGATGGTCGCCTCAGAGGCTTTACGGGTGGCAATCGCGTCACCTGGCTCCCATACGGGGAGCTTGGCATCGAAGTTCTCTGGCAATTCGCGGGCGCTCATGCGGTCAAAGAGCGCCTTATTCTCGGCGTTGTCCGCCGCCCACGCGTCGAACTTCTTTTGCCACTGCGCGTGCTTTTCGGCGCCGCGCTCGCGCAGCTTGCGGGTGTGGGCCAAGACCTCATCATCAATGTGGAAGGTCTTTTCTGGGTCGAAGCCGAGGACTTCCTTGGTGGCGGCAACTTCGTCATCGCCAAGCGCGGCACCGTGGACGCCGCCGGTGTTCATCTTGGTGGGGGCGGGGTAGCCAATGACCGTCTTCACGCGGATGAAGGAGGGGCGCTCCGTTTCCTGCTGGGCATTGCGCACTGCCTCCTCAATGGCAACGACGTCCTCGCCGGACTCAACGGTCTGGACGTGCCAGCCGTATGTCTCATAGCGCGCAGCGACGTCTTCGTTGAAGGCGATATTGGTGTCATCCTCGATGGAAATGCGGTTGTCATCCCAGAAGACAATCAGGTTGCCCAGCTTCTGGGTGCCAGCCAAAGACGATGCCTCAGCGGTAACGCCTTCCTGCAGGTCGCCGTCGGAGGCAATGGCATAGACATAGTGATCAAAGGGGGATTGGCCGGCCGGTGCCTCAGGATCGAAGAGGCCGCGCTCTTTGCGGGCGGCCATCGCCATGCCTACCGATGATGCCAGACCCTGGCCGAGCGGGCCGGTGGTAATTTCCACGCCATCGGTGTGGTGCACCTCAGGGTGGCCAGGGGTAAGGGAACCCCAGGTGCGCAGCTGCTCGAGATCTTTCATCTCCAAACCGAATCCACCCAAGAAGAGCTGGATGTAAAGGGTCAGGGAAGAGTGGCCGACAGACAATACGAAGCGGTCGCGGCCTGCCCAATTCACGTCATTGGGGTCGTGATTGATAACGCGCTGGTAGAGAGTGTAGGCGAGGGGAGCCAGCGACATCGCCGTGCCTGGGTGCCCGGAGCCGCAATTCTGGACGGCATCGGCAGCAAGCACGCGCACGGTGTCGACCGCGCGAGTATCGGTCTCTGTCCAGTCGTCCGGATAACGGCGCTCGACCATAGCTTGCAGGTCTGGGGACAAATTATCTTTCGACACGGTATAAGGCCTCGCTTAACTCTAGGCGTTAATTACTGAACTCCCACACAGTCTAGTTACTTTTTTGACGGTGGTGCGGAATTATTGAAAGCTGCGGGGAACCGGTAAGCTGGCATGGCTAAGCGGTGTATGGCATAGCATTAGTTACTCTCTGCATTTCCGCTGCATTGATACGATCCATGTGTAGCGCATTTTAAATGTGAGCCATAGTGTGAATTAATTCTCCGGAACTTTTGTGCCGGGGTGTGCGACCACTACACCGTGGGCATACCGCACTGTGTAGCGTGTGTGCTGTAGATCAACGTCTGTTCAGATAGTGGAGGAATTCCTTGGAGACCATCAAGGCCTATTTTGCGCTAACGAAGCCGAGGATTATTGAACTCCTCCTCGTGGCCGCAATTCCGGCGATGCTCCAAGCGCAACGGGGCGTTGAGGCGGTCTCTGAAAATATCTGGCTCATCATTTCCACCATTTTCGGCGGATGGATGGGCGCTGCGGCCGCCCATACCTTTAATAATGTGGTCGATTATGAAATTGACCAAAAGATGCAACGCACCCGCGCGCGGCCGCTAGTGCGCGCCACGATTTCGAAGCGGAATGCGGCGATCTTTGCCTGGATCATGCTCGTGGTGTCGGTGCTTTGGCTGGGCATCCTCGCAAATTCTTGGTTGGCCGCGTTCTTCGTCATCCTCACGAACTTTTTCTACGTCTTCGTCTACACCAAGTTTTTGAAGATGCGCAATGCCCAAAACATCGTGTGGGGCGGTTTAGCGGGGTGCATGCCGGCCATGGTGGGTTGGGCAGTCATCCGCGATAACGCGCCAGCAGGCGAGCCCGACCGCTGGTGGCAGGCAATAGTCCTATTCCTTATTATCTTTTTCTGGACCCCGCCACACACTTGGGCCTTGGCCATGAAGTATAAGGAAGATTACCGCAAGGCTGGAGTGCCGATGCTGCCGGTAGTGGCAACGGAACAAGAGGTAACCCGCCAGATTGTGTGGTATTCCGTCGGCACGGTCATCGTCACGCTGCTTATCGTTCCTGCGGCATCGTGGATTTACCTCATCGCCGCCGTAACTTCTGGCGCGGTCTTCTTATGGCTAGCCATCCGCCTGCACCAAGGCGTAAAGAAAGGCGCAAAGGTAAAACCCATGCGCCTGTTTATCTATTCAAATAATTACCTATCGGTACTCTTTATTGGCCTGTCTATCGATGCCGTCTTGGGTTGGGAACCAATCGGCCGGATGCTCGGTTGGTCCGCCACCCTGTTTTAGATTCCAGCAGCACGGTCAAGCGTGAGCCTTTGTAGCTCGCGCTTCTTTCTGCTTTAGTCCTGCTTTACCCGCAGGACAATAGAACCGGTGGTGCTGCGCGATTGTAGATCGCGGTGGGCCTGCTCTGCTTCCTCCAGGGGATAGGAGGCCGATACGTTGAACTTGAGGTCTCCGTCCATGACGGCCTGGACGACCGCTTGCGCGCGCATCTGGAATTCGCCCTCTTGCGCCGTCCACGCGCCGAGCGAAGGCCGGGTCAAGAAGATAGAGCCATGCTTATTGAGCAGCTGGGGATCGATGGGCTCAACCGGGCCGGAAGCAGCACCAAAGAGTGCGACAGTGCCGCGCGGACGAACGGCCTCGAGCGATTCGAAGAAGGTGGATTGCCCCACGCCGTCATAGACCACATCGACGCCGCGGCCGCCGTTAAACCGGCGAACCTGCTCGCCCAGGCCATCGCTGTAACGGAAGACGTGGTCGGCGCCGCACTTGTACGAGATCTCTTCCTTTTCATCGGTGGAGACGACCGTGTAGACCGTTGCGCCCAAAGAGGACGCCATCTGGGTCAAGAGCTGGCCCACACCGCCCGCACCAGCAGTGATGAGGCACGTGGCGCCTTTGCCAAGCTCATACACGCCGTGGGAAAGGAAGTGGGCGGTCATGCCCTGTAGCAGCATGGAGGCAGCGATCTCGGTGGGAAAATCATCCGGTACGGCGACAAGGCCATTCCGGGGGACGCAGACCTGCTCGGCATAGGAACCAAAGGCGTGGTGCCATGCCACCAGGGTGCCCTCCGCAATTTCTCCCTTGGGATCATGGACAACGCGCCCCGTTCCCTCAAAGCCAGGGATAAAAGGCGTCTGGGCGTTATAGATACCCTCGCGGTAGTAGGTATCGATATAGTTCACGCCCGCCACGGTGACATCGACTAAGACTTCGTCCTCAGTGGGCGTGGGCGCAGGAACCTCGGCGTAGCGCAGGACTTCCGGCCCGCCCGTTTCTGTGATCTGGATAGCATGCATAGGGCCATGCTATCCCACAAAGCCCAGTAGCTGCAGAAAAATGGTGTTGCCTAGGTCCTAGACGGCGGCGCGTTCCTCTTTTAATGCGTGCTGGCGAACGGCGTATTTATCGTCGCCGGCGGGAGAGCCTGAGATGAGGTCTGGCGTGCCGCCGACGCGGTGGCGCCCGTGTGCCCAGAGCAGGGCGGTAAAGCCGGTGACCACGGCGGACATACCGATGTGGAAGGGGACCGTCCACCGCGGCACACCCAGGTAGAACTGCAAGACGCCCACCGCCCATTGGATGAGGATGCAGACGATAAGGACCCACCCGGCCCTCTTGGTCTCCTGCGGGGTGCGGTGCTTGTACAGCAGGAAGACGGTAATGGCGGTAAAGATGAGGTAGACGTACATGCACATGGCGTGGGCGATGGCCATGGACTCGGTATCTACATCCAAGCGGCCGTCCATTCCCACTCCGGAGTCGCCGGAGTGGACGCCAGAACCGGTCACCATGGTGCCAGTAATCAGGACGATCGAGAGGGCGATGGTCGCAATGACGGCGATGATGCGAATAGCTTGTGGGAAGCGCGGCTGTGCGGTGCCATCATCGGGTTCTTTGATGCGGGCGTACAACATGCAGGCAAGCCACACCAGCACCATGGAGGGCAGGAAGTGAAGCGCCACGGACCACCAGCGCAGATCCAAGTGCACGGAGATGCCGCCGATGACGGCCTGCAGGACGATGCCGGCCACGTTGAGCCAGGCATAGACCCTGAGCTCAGGACGGCGGCACGCCATATACATGGCGATGACTGCCGCGCCGGCGGCGGCGGAATCGACGAAGGTGAGTAGGCGGTTACCAAATTCAATGATCTGGTGGATTGCCGGGGCTGCGCCTTCGACCGGCACCAAGGAACCAGGCTGGCATTGGGGCCAGGTGGGGCAGCCCAGGCCGGAGCCAGTGACGCGGACGATGGAACCAGATACGGTGATGCCGCCTTGGCAGAAGATCAGGATCAGCGCGATGAGGCGCTGTTGCTCCACGGTAGGGACGGCTTCTTTAAAAAAGCGTTTAGTTCTGGTCCAGTAATTCACAAGCTGCATCTTACTAGGGGGTGTGTAGCGAGCCGAAACCTTTGGCTCTATTTCGCGGGGAACTGGGTATAACTCACATTTAGCCGTCGAAGCGGAACCAACGAACGGCCGCATACGACGCCACTGCCAGCCACGCGGTCAAGGAAATGAGCTCGATGCCGGGGAAGATGGAATTGGAGGCATCGGCAAGCGCGCCCGCTAGCGCCACCGTAGGAACGATATTGAGCAGGCCATTATCGCCCAAGCCTTGGGAGTACAGGGCCCATCCGACGATCGCCAGCAGGATGAACCAAATGAGGTTAGCCAGTGCGAGTACGGCCTCAGAGCTGAGGGTCCCGCCAAGCACCAAACCCATGGCGGTAAAGGCAGCGACGCCAAATATGAGCGAGACGATCATGAGCAGGATGCCGGGCGCACTGATGCGCAGGCCCAAGGCAAAGGCCGTGGCACCGAGCACGAGAATCTGGAATACCACCATCGTCAACACGCCGATGATTTTGCCGCCGATAATCGCCCATGCCGGTACGCCGGAGGCGCCGGTGCGCTTTAAGGCCCCGTAGCGGCGGTCAAAGGCCAGGGAAATGGCTTGCCCGGTAAAGCCAGCCGATGTCGCCGCCACCGCAAGCACCATGGGAAAAACCTCGTGCAGACCATGGCCGGTGGTGGATTCCAAGTGTGCGGTCCCAATCAGGATGGCGAGCGGGATAATGATGCTGAGCAATTGTTGCTCGCCGTGGCGCAGCATGAGCTTGGCCTCCATGCCGCCTTGGGCAAGGATGATGGCGACTGCACTCGCCCGCTTGGGTGCCGGGCGGAAGGTGCCGGGGGAAAACGTTGCGCTCATAATCGGGGGCCTACTCCTTGAAAATTCAAAGTGGTGGTTGTAGGTACTGGTGATTCTAGGATGAAGACAGGACACAGGGCTTCATCAACTGCGCAAGTGCCTGCCTGTGAGATCGAGGAATACTTCCTCGAGGTTCCGGTGGTGGGATTCCAGGCTTCGCAAAAGCACGCCTTGCCGGGCGAGCTCGGCGGCGAGGGCGGAAATCAGTTCCGGCGAACTGGGCTGGCTCACCCTGTAGTGCAGCGGCCGCGAGGCGGTCGTGGGGATCCCAATTCGCTGCAAGGCGTCCAAGTCAACTGCGGAGTTGGCGCTAAAACTAAAACCGGCGCCCTCGCCCTGGGAGGTAAGTTCTGCCGGGGTTCCCTGCGCCACGAGCGCGCCGTGATCCATGATGGCGATGTGATCTGCCAGCGATTCAGCCTCATCCATCAGGTGGGTGGTCAATATAACGGTGGCCCCGTCGCGCTTGAGGGCGCGGATGAGATCCCACACGGCGAGACGGGATTGGGCGTCCATGCCCGCGGTGGGTTCATCGAGGAAAACCAGCTCTGGCCTGCCGATGACCGCGAGTGCGAGCGATAGCCGCTGTTGTTGCCCGCCGGAAAGCCGCCGGTAGGACGTGCGTGCAACGCCTTGCAGGCCCAAGGTTTCTAGCAGCCATTCCGGTGGCAGTGGATTGGCGTTATAGCGAGCCGTCAATTCCAACATCTCTAGCACGCGGATACCTGAGTAGGATCCGCCGCCTTGCAGCATGATTCCCACTTTTTCGCGCACCTTATCTGGTGCGGTGCTGGGGTCAAGGCCCAATACCTTAATGGAACCTGCGGTGGGGTGGATAAAGCCTTCAGACATTTCGATGGTGGTGGATTTGCCAGCACCATTGGGCCCAAGCAGGCAGAATATTTCGCCATGTGCAACGCTCAGGCTGAGCCCGTTGACGGCTGCCGTGGGGCCAAATTTCTTTACCACACCTTCCAAGGACAGGGCGGGGCTATCGGCTGGAATTACATTCACGGGTGCCTAGTTTAAGACACGGATTCCATTTCGGCGCATAGCAACCCACCACACTCCGGCCACTACGGCGAATGCGCAGGCAGCGGCGATATAAATGGAAAGCACCGTTCCCGCAGGTAGGCCCAAGCCGCGCGGGAGTACGAAAAAGCTCATCGCACCGGTATAGGCAACGACGCTAAACCGGAAGATGTGCCGGTTCGCCCACGCCGCCAACGGCAAAACGGCCCACAGGATGTACCAGGGGTGGACCACTGGGAAGAAAATGACGAGCACCAGGGTAGAAATTCCCAAGCCGCCGACGGGATGGATATATCCGCGCAGGGTGGCATACAGCATGCGGGCCATGAAGGCGACGGCGACCAAGACGCCGAAACTGCGGGTGATGGTCAATATGGCGTCTGTATGGTCCCCAAGCCCTAAGAACATCCCGAGGAAACCGGCGCCCACTCCCACAGCCGTGGATAGGGAAAGCCAGGAGCGAATCGTGGCGGCGCCGCCTTGCCCGGTAATCCATCCGAGGTTAATGCCCGTGATGAGGCTGATGAGCGCAATGGTGGCTATGAGCACCGCAGCCTGCACGGCGATGGCCGTGAATAAGGCCTTCCAGCGCGGCACGCGCGCCTGCACGTGCAAGTGGCGGGCATAAGCCATGCCGATAAAGCCGAGCCCAATAAAGCCGGTGACCTTGACCATTCCGGCGCTGGATAGGAAAATTCCCGAGGCTATCAGCGCTAAGTAGGCCCCTCTTTTATCCTGCCCCAGCTTATCGATGCCCCTTAATCCAAACTCCATGCCCAACAACGACAATCCAAGCATGATGGATTCATTATGAATACCGCCGACGAGGTGAAGGATGGTCAGCGGGTTCAAGATGCCGAGCCATAGTGCGGAGGCAGGGGAGACGCGGCATCGCTGAGCAAGCTGCGTGATGGCCCAGCCGGCCACGATGATTCCTACGATGGAAAGTAGGCGGTGGGCGATGACGCCTAAGACAATGGAATTTCCGGTGGCGATGCTGACTATGGCCGCCAGCCCCAGGGCAACTGGCCCATAGGGCGACGGTGAATTTGCCCAGATAAACGGAACGGAACGCGCGAGTTCGTTGCCAGCACCCAAGAGCTGCACCGGGCCGGCGGAATAGGGATCCATCCCTTGGGCCACGATGGAGCCATTGGCCAAATAAGAATAGATGTCTTGGGTAAATAAGGGAGCGGTGAAGATGAGGGGGATGACCCACCCAGCCCACGTGATCCACAACTGGCGCGGGGACACGAGCCGGCGGGAGCGACCGCTGGCGGGCTCGCCGGGTCGCGCCTGGCGCAGCGGGGTGCCCACGAATGGGGCTAGGAAAATCCAGGCAGTAACTAAAAGCCCCACGCCCACCATGACAAGGGCAGACGAGGTCTGCAGCATGCGTGACATGAGCGAGCCAAAGGGCACATTGTCATAAGGGTTGCCCACTACAGGCAGCGCGCCTGCTCCCAAAGCGCCAAAGGCAATGAGGAGGGATCCGACGGTTCCGGCCCACCGCAAGATGAAAAAGGTGCGCTTTTGGGAGACCGTGGTGTGCTGGAGAACCTCTGGCGCTTGGGTGATGAAATCGTAGCGAGTATCACCGGCTTGCGCGCCTGTTCCTTCAGCGTGCAGCTGCGCGGAACGAGAACCTGCGGTACCCAAGCGTGGCAATTCTGCCTTAACGCTATCGAGTACTCCCCGTAGTTTCCCTTTCATGGCTTTAGACCTTACGCGAGGACCGCGGGGTGGGAAATTCACCCCCGCCGCCACGCCCGGTAACTGCAATGGTGGCATTCCGGAATGAATTAAGGAACACTAGTGTTGTCTAATGATGAAAGCGCAGTTATGGCGCTTGCGTAGCGACGGCAATTTCGGCGCGACGGAGCGCGGTGGCTGCAGGCAACTGACCTAAGGAAGGGAGGTTTTAGGGCATGGGTAACTCACAGCGCGCGGCAGCGGCGCATGTGGCGGTTAAAGAATCGCGGTCCACGGATGGTGATACCCGCCGCCAGGTACTGCTGCTATTGCTTAAAGATGGCCCTGTAACCGCCTCTTACCTGGGTGAGCGCCTTGGTCTTTCGACCGCCGGGATCCGCCGGCATTTAGACATTCTGGTGGAAGAAGAACTAACGGAAGTTGTCGAGCGCCGTCCAGTTTCTCGTTCGCGGATGCATTCCGGAGCGGGTCGTGGGCGACCGGCAAAGCACTTCCGCCTGACGGATCGTGGGCGTGCGCAATTTGGCCACGCCTATGATGAATTAGCTTCTGAAGCGTTGACCGCGCTGCGCTCTGCGGGCGGTTCAGAGGCTGTAAAGAACTTCGCTAAGGCTCGGTTTGAGCGCATCATCGCCGATGTGCGTCCCTTCGTGGACGCGGAAGAATCGGTTGAGGAAGTAGCGCGCAAACTGGCTGAAACCCTGGATCAGCACGGGTACGCCGCAACCGTGGACCGCGCTGGCCAGGGAGTGCAAATCTGCCAACACCACTGCCCGGTTGCCCATGTGGCGGCGGAGCATCCCGAACTGTGCGAGGCAGAGCAGGAAGTCTTTTCCGCCCTCTTAGGCAAACACGTACAACCTTTGGCGTCTATCGCAGATGGCCACGGAATTTGTACCACGAATATCCCCTTGACACCTGTCAAAACTAATACTGAAAGGAGCGAGTCATGACCCAGGCACAATCGGCACCTGACAATAAGATGACCGATGATGAGATCATCGATTCTATTGGTGCGTATGAGTACGGCTGGCACGACTCTGACTCGGCCGGCGCTTCTGCCGCCCGTGGCCTGAACGAGGACGTTGTCCGCGATATTTCCGCAAAGAAGGGCGAGCCCGAGTGGATGCTGAACCAGCGTCTCAAGGCTCTGAATATCTTTGATAAGAAGCCTATTCCCTCTTGGGGAGCGGATCTCTCCGGCATCGACTTTGACCAGATCAAGTACTACGTCAAGTCCACCGAAGAGCAGGCGCAGACCTGGGACGACCTCCCGGATGATATTAAGGCCACCTACGATAAGCTGGGCATCCCTGAGGCGGAAAAGCAGCGCTTGGTTGCCGGCGTGGCCGCACAGTACGAGTCTGAGGTTGTCTACCACCAGATTCGCGAGGACCTGGAAAGCCAGGGCGTTATCTTCGTCGATACTGATACCGCGCTGCGCGATTACCCGGAGCTTTTTAAGGAACACTTCGGCACCGTTATTCCTGCCGGTGACAATAAGTTCTCCGCGCTCAACTCCGCAGTGTGGTCCGGCGGCTCCTTCATTTACGTGCCGAAGGGCGTGCACGTTGACATCCCGCTGCAGGCCTACTTCCGTATTAATACCGAGAACATGGGCCAGTTCGAGCGCACCCTCATCATCGTGGATGAGGATGCCTACGTTCACTACGTGGAAGGCTGCACCGCGCCCATCTACAAGTCTGACTCCCTGCACTCCGCGGTAGTTGAGATCATCGTGAAGAAGGGCGGCCGCTGCCGCTATACGACGATTCAGAACTGGTCCAGCAACGTCTACAACCTGGTGACCAAGCGCACCAAGGTGGAAGAAGGCGGCACCATGGAATGGGTCGATGGCAACATCGGCTCCAAGGTCACCATGAAGTACCCGGCCGTGTGGATGACCGGACCGCACGCTAAGGGTGAGGTACTTTCCGTCGCCTTCGCTGGCGAGGGACAGTTCCAGGACACCGGTGCGAAGATGACGCACATGGCGCCCTACACCTCCTCCAATATCGTCTCCAAGTCCGTTGCCCGCGCCGGCGGCCGCGCTGCTTACCGCGGCTTGGTGCAGGTTAACCAGAATGCGCACCACTCCACGTCCAACGTGGAATGCGACGCCCTGCTCGTGGACAATATCTCGCGTTCGGACACATACCCGTATAACGACATCCGCAACGAGTATGTCACGTTGGGCCACGAGGCAACCGTTTCACAGGTTTCTGAAGAGCAGCTGTTCTACCTCATGTCCCGCGGCATTGCGGAAGAAGAAGCAATGGCAATGATCGTGCGTGGCTTCGTTGAGCCGATTGCTAAGGAGCTGCCGATGGAGTACGCCCTCGAGCTCAACCGCCTCATCGAACTGCAAATGGAAGGATCGGTCGGCTAAAGAAATGGTCGCTTCGAACGAATTCAATCCGGATAAGATCACCAAGGGTGACGTCTTTACCTCTACCAACGTGGAGGATTTCCCGGTACCGCACGGCCGCGATGAGGTCTGGCGCTTTGTTTCCCTGCGCAAGCTGCGGGGCCTGCACAACGGGGAATTTGCTCAAGCGGTTGCCCAGGACGTCAAGGTAAGCGAGCACCCAGGCGTTTCTGCGGAGACTGTAGACCGTGACGATGAGCGTCTTGGCCGCGTGGGCAAGCCTTCTGACCGCGTGGCTGCCCAGGCATGGACCTCCATGCCCGAGGGTCAAGTGGTAACCGTTGACCCTGAGGTGCAGGTGGAAGATCCCATCACCATTACCTATACGGGCACGGGCGAGGACGTGACCTCATTCGGTGCCACTTCCATCGAAGTTGGCCACCATGCAGAAGCCACCGTTGTGCTGAAGTACGTTGGTTCCGGCACCCACGCGGATAACGTGGAGTTCATCCTCGGCGATGGCGCGCACCTGACCGTCATCGTGGATGTCGACTGGGAAAACGACGCGGTGCACCTGTCTAACCAGGTAGCACAGGTGGGACGCGATGCCGTGCTGCGCCATAACTCCGCCATCTTCGGCGGCGAGGTCGTGCGCATTGTCCCGCGCGTGAACTTCACCGCTCCCGGCGGCGACGCCGAGTTGCTGGGTGTGTACTTCGCCGATTCTGGTCAGTACTTCGAAAACCGCATGCTCGTGGATCACTCGGTTCCGAATTGCCGGTCCAATGTCCTGTACAAGGGCGCATTGCAGGGTGAGAAGAAGAACGAAGCTCGTACCTGCTGGGTAGGAGACGTGCTTATCCGCTCCAACGCACAGGGCACCGATACTTATGAGACGAATAATAACCTCATCCTTACGGACGGTGCGCGCGCTGACGCTATCCCGAACCTGGAGATTGAGACCGGTGAAATCACCGGCGCCGGCCACGCCGCAACGGTTGGACGCTTTGACGATATCGAGCTGTTCTACCTGATGTCGCGCGGCATTCCGGAGGCAGAGGCTCGTCGCCTCATCATTCGTGGCTTCTTCAATGAGGTCATCCACCGCATCCCGGTGCAATCCCTGTCCGAGGAACTGGAAAACCGCATTTCCGAAGAACTGGAAAAGATCTCCGCTTAACGCACTTACAGAAGGAAACCCACACACTATGTCTACTCTGGAAATTAAGAATCTCCACGCCCAGGTTCTGCCGAACGAAGAAAACGGCGAGCCCAAGGAAATCCTCAAGGGCGTCAACCTCACCATTAACTCCGGCGAGATCCACGCCATCATGGGTCCGAACGGCTCCGGCAAGTCCACCTTGTCCTACACCATTGCTGGTCACCCGAAGTACGAGGTCACCGAGGGCGAGGTGCTTCTCGATGGCGAAAACCTCCTCGACATGCCCGTCGACGAGCGCGCTCGCGCCGGCCTATTTTTGGCCATGCAGTACCCAACCGAGGTGCCGGGCGTAAAGGTATCGCAGTTCATGCGCTCCGCCGTGACCTCCATCCGCGGCGAGGCCCCCAAGCTGCGCGAGTGGAATAAGGAACTTACTGAGGCTCGCGAGAACCTGAAGATTGATAAGTCCTTCATCTCCCGCTCCGTCAACGAGGGCTTTTCCGGTGGCGAGAAGAAGCGCCACGAGGTCATGCAGCTGGACATCCTAAAGCCCAAGTTCGCGGTCATGGATGAGACCGACTCCGGCTTGGACGTTGACGCGCTGCGCATCGTCTCTGATGGCATCAACCGCTACCAGGATGACACCAATGGCGGCATCTTGATGATTACCCACTACAAGCGCATCCTGAACTACGTGCAGCCTGATTTCGTGCACGTATTCGCTAACGGCCAGGTTGTGAAGACCGGCGGGGCCGAGTTGGCAGACCAGCTTGAGTCTGACGGCTACGACCAGTTCCTGCAGTAAAGACCAGCCCAGTGCTGGTTCATCCTCGATGAATCGAAGAAGTTTTATGTCTGGATTTGATGTAAACGCAATTAGGGAGCAGTTCCCAATCCTGCAGCGCACCGTGCGCGGCGATAAGCCGCTGGTGTACTTGGATTCGGGGGCCACCTCCCAGCGCCCGCTGCCGGTGTGGAAGGCAGAGGAGGAGTTCGTTCTCCATACCAACGCCCCCGTCCACCGCGGCTCTTACCAGTTGGCCGAAGAGGCGGATAACGCTTATGAGTCGGCCCGGCAGGCCATTGCCGCGTTCGTTGGTGCGGACCGCGATGAGATTGCCTTTGCGAAAAACGCCACCGAGGCGCTCAATGAGGTTGCCTATACGCTTTCCGATGAGCGCGCGGGCGAGCTGTACGTAGGAGAGGGCGATACCGTCGTCATCACGGAGCTTGAGCACCACGCCAACCTCGTGCCTTGGCAAGAGCTCTGCGAGCGCACCGGTGCCACCTTGAAGTGGTACTCGTTGACTGACGATGGCCGCATCGACTTGGATTCGCTCGAGCTCGATGAATCCGTCAAGGTCGTTGCGTTTACCCATCAGTCCAACGTCACTGGCGCGGTTTCCGATGTCGAGGAAATGGTGCGCCGTGCTCGCGAGGTCGGCGCCATGGTGGTGCTCGATGCCTGCCAGTCCGTCCCGCATATGCCGGTAGATTTCCATGCCTTGGATGTGGATTTCGCTGCGTTCTCGGGCCACAAGATGTGTGGCCCCAATGGCGTGGGAGTGCTTTACGGCAAGGACGAATTGCTGCGCAAGCTTCCTCCGTTCCTCACGGGTGGATCCATGATTGAGGTAGTGAAGATGGAAGGAACCACCTTCGCGGAACCACCGACGCGATTTGAGGCGGGAACCCAGATGACCAGCCAGGTCGTCGGCCTCGGCGCCGCTGTGAAGTTCCTCGAGGAGGTGGGGATGGACAATATCCATGCCCACGAGCAGAAGCTCACCGCTTATGCCTTGGAACAGCTCCGCGAGATTCCAGGGCTGCGCATCATCGGCCCAGAAACGGCTGAGAACCGCGGCGCGGCCATCTCCTTTACCGTGGAGGGCGTTCACCCGCATGATCTGGGTCAGGTTCTTGATGACCAAGGAGTATCCATTCGCGTTGGCCACCACTGCGCATGGCCGCTGCACCGCGCTTGCGGTGCGCAGTCGACCGCGCGCGCTAGCTTTTACCTGTACAACACGGAAGCCGAAGTAGATAAGTTGGTAGAAGCCATTAAGGCCGCCCGCGATTTCTTTGGAGTTGCCTAATGAACCTTGATTCGATGTATCAAGACGTGATCTTGGATCACTATAAAAATCCGCAACACGCGGGGTTGCGCGAGCCATTCCAAGCGGAGGTTCACCACGTGAACCCCTCGTGCGGCGATGAGCTCACGTTGCGCGTCAACCTTTCCGCGGACGGCAAGACCGTTGAAGATGTGTCCTACGACGCCGAAGGTTGTTCCATCTCGCAGGCATCGACGTCCGTCATGGCGGAAGAGATCGTCGGCTTGCCCTTGGAGGAAGCCAATAAGAAGCTTGCCGAGTTTGAAAAGATGGTCACCTCGCGTGGCCAGGACGAGGGCGATGAGGACATCATCGGCGATGGTGTTGCCTTTGCAGGTGTTTCTCAATACCCGGCACGAGTTAAATGCGCGCTGCTAGGGTGGAAGGCTTTTCAGGCCGCCACCGCAGACGCGCTCAATGAAGTGGAGAAGTAAATGACCGATCCCGTAGATCCTTACCAGAACGAAAATTCGTCCTTCAGCGCAGGCGGTGAGCGGCCAGAGCAGACGGAAGAACAGCTGTCGAAGGCCTTTGATATCACCGAGTTCATGCGCGATGTCATCGACCCGGAGCTCGGCATCAACGTCGTTGACTTGGGCTTGGTCTATGACCTGTGGCTGGAAGAAGAGGACGGCAGAGAGCTCGCCATGATCAACATGACGTTGACCTCGCCGGCCTGCCCTTTGACCGACGTCATTGCGGAACAGGTTGAGGACATTGTTACCGGCAAGAAGCTTGCCGATGGCGTGCGTATCAACTGGGTCTGGATGCCACCCTGGGGCCCACACATGATTTCCGAAGAAGGCCGTGAGCAGCTCCAGGCTCTGGGGTTTGCGGTTTAATCACCACGGAATGTCTAAAAGGCGGCGGTAGTTTTACCGCCGCTTTTTTGCGTGAATTAGTGCCTTGGCCTTTGGTTGCTAGACTGACTTGTCGTGATTGTGACCAATGATTTTGAGGTACGCGTAGGCGCCCGCACGCTTCTCGATGCCCCCGGACAGCATCTCCGCGTCCAGCCCGGCGACCGCATCGGACTAGTGGGCCGCAATGGTGCGGGAAAGACCACGACCATGCGCATCTTGGCCGGTGAGACCGAGCCTTATGGGGGCGCGGTTTCTCGCTCGGGTCCGATTGGCTACCTTCCGCAGGATTCGCGTGAAGGCAATATCGAACAAACCGCGCGCGAGCGCGTGCTTTCTGCCCGCGGGCTGGACGATATTAAGCGGCGCATGGCCAAGCAGCAAGAGCTGATGGAAACGGCTACGGATGAGAAATTCCGCGACAAAGCCATCCGTAAATACTCCCGCTTGGAAGAACAATTCGATTCCTTGGGCGGTTACGAGGCCGACTCCGAGTGCGCTCAAATCTGCGATAACTTGGGCCTGCCGCAGCGCGTTTTAGACCAAAAGCTTAAGACGTTATCCGGTGGCCAGCGGCGCCGCGTAGAGCTGGCGCAGATCCTGTTTGCAGCCAGCGAGGGATCCGGCAAATCCCAGACCACGTTGCTCCTGGATGAGCCCACTAACCACTTGGATGCGGACTCCATTGTCTGGCTCCGCCAGTTCCTGTCCAAGCATGAGGGCGGGCTGGTCATGATTTCCCACGACGTCGAGTTGCTCGAGGCGGTCTGTAATAAGGTCTGGTTCCTTGACGCGGTGCGCGGCGAGGCGGATGTCTACAACATGGGCTATAAGAAGTATCTCGATGCCCGTGCTACCGATGAGGCGCGCCGGCGCCGCGAGCGCGCGAATGCGGAAAAGAAGGCCTCCGCGTTGCAAAAGCAGGCCGCCAAATTGGGTGCTAAGGCAACCAAGGCCGCAGCGGCTAAGCAGATGCTGAACCGAGCCGAGCGCATGATGAATGACCTCGATGAGGTGCGCGTTGCGGATAAGGTAGCCAATATTAAATTCCCCGAGCCCGCCCCGTGCGGCAAGACACCCATGAATGCCAAGGGCTTGACCAAGATGTATGGTTCGCTGGAGGTGTTCGCGGGAGTGGACCTGGCCATCGATAAGGGCTCCAGGGTCGTTGTCTTGGGATATAACGGTGCCGGTAAGACCACCCTGCTCAAGCTTTTGGCGGGGGAGGAGCGCACCGACGGCGAAGGGGGCATCGTCAGTGGCCACGGTTTGCGCATTGGTTACTTTGCCCAGGAGCACGACAATATCCATCCGGATAAGAGCGTCTGGGAAAACACCATCGAGGCCTGCCCCGATGCGGACCAGCAAGAGCTGCGCGGGCTGCTGGGTGCCTTCATGTTTTCCGGCGATAAACTGCAGCAGCCTGCCGGAACGCTGTCCGGCGGTGAGAAAACTCGCCTGTCCCTGGCTACTCTGGTCTCCAGCCGCGCAAACGTGCTGCTCCTCGATGAGCCGACCAACAACCTCGACCCCATCTCCCGCGAGCAGGTGCTCGATGCGCTCAATACCTACACGGGCGCGGTGGTTTTGGTGACCCACGATCCGGGCGCGGTCAAGGCGCTCGACCCCGAGCGCGTGATCATCATGCCGGACGGCGATGAAGATCTGTGGTCCGATGAGTACATGGAAATCGTCGAGCTGGCTTAAGCCTTATGAAGACGCTGATCGAGAGGATGCCCGCCTGGCGGGATAAGTTTTGGGTCATTCCCGCCGTAGCGGTAGCGGTAGCCGTCGTGGCTGCCGAAGGCATGTTGGCGCTCGACCGCAACTTCGATCTGGCGCTCTCTCGACTCTATGACGGCAGCGCGGAAAGTGCCCAAGGCCTGCTCACCGCAGTGGCCACCGCCACGCTGTCTCTGGCCGGCACCCTGTTCTTTATCACCCTGACCGCGCTTTCCGGCGTGGTGACGGTAATGGGCCCGCGTCTATTGCACGAATTTTTAAAGGACCGTTCCATCCAGTCCACGCTGGGGATCTACCTGGCGACCTTTACCTATTCGCTGCTATCTCTACGTGCCGTGCGTGCTGGTGGTGAAGGCAAGCAAGAACACGTCCCCTCGCTCAATGTGGCAGTCGACATTGCCTTGGCGCTTATATGCGTGGTCTTTTTGATCTACTTCATCGTCCACATCGCGCAGTCCATTAGCATGTCGCATGTGGTGCACGTGGTGGCCCAGGATGTGGAAGAGCACATGCGGCGCCTTATTGAGCGTGGCGAGGAAGAGAAGGTATCAAAGGCCCCGGGTTCGGATTTCTATGAATCCGCCGATGCAGCCCGCAGCTCTCAAACGGGTTACCTGAAATTCGTGGACTACGAGTCCATTGCGCAAGCAGCGGCCGAAAAAGAGTGTGCGGTTCACCTAGGCGTAGCGCCCGGCGATCTCATGCTAGAAGGCGAGGTCATTGCCCACGGCGTGCCGCACCTGCCGGAAAACATTGAAAAGCACATCGTGGTCACGCAGCACCGCGAGGATGCCTCTGCGCACGACCCGCGGTTTACTGCCCGGCACCTCGCAGAGATTGCCGCCCGTGCCCTGAGCACCGGCGTCAATGACCCTTATACGGTCATCGATATCATTGATCGCTTCACGCAAATCTTAGTGGTCATAGGGGACAAGCGCCTGCCACAAGGCATTATGCATATCGATGGCGAGTTCCGCTTGGACTATCAAACCTTTAGCTACGAAGAGATCATTGAGGCGATGTTCACCCAAATCCGCCGCGATGCGGCCGATAATGCCGAAATCTATCTCAGCCTGCTCAATAACCTAGCTAAGGTGGTGGCACTGCTGTGCACCGTGGAGCGCCGCAATGTCCTAGATGAAGCGGCAGAGGCTATCTACTCCGATGCGGGCCGCCAAGTCGGTGGCGAGGTGGAACTGCGCCAACTAGAGGATTCTTTTCAGCACTTCAAAGCGAACCTCGCCCGGTGGGAAGAATCCGAGAAACCGGGCGAGGAGAATGAGGACTCCGAGTCCTAGCGGAGCCTTGGCGCGCTTGCCCTAGGCACGTTTCCCCCCTAGGTGTGGAGTACTCCACACCTAGTTACGGAAACCATGCACCGGTGCAGGGATGAAGCCGCCGCGGTTAATGAATTGCGAGTTGCCCACCGTATTAACCGGGATGATAGGGGCATAGCCCAAAAGACCACCGAAGCTGACCTCGTCGCCCACCTTGGCGCCAGGCACCGGAATGACGCGCACGGCCGTGGTCTTATGATTCATCACGCCGATTGCGGCTTCATCTGCAATCATGCCGGAGATCGTGGCCGCCGAGGTATCGCCGGGCAGTGCAATCATGTCAAAGCCGACCGAGCAGATCGCGGTCATGGCCTCCAACTTGTCCATGGAAATGGAACCGGACTTTACGGCATCGATCATGCCCCTGTCCTCAGAGACGGGGATGAAGGAACCGGACAAGCCGCCCACGCGCGAGCATGCCATCATACCGCCCTTCTTCACGGCATCGTTAAGCAGCGCCAATGCCGCCGTCGTGCCGTGCGTGCCCACCTGATCGAGGCCCATGTGCTCGAGGATGTGCGCCACGGAATCTCCAAGTTCTGCCGTGGGAGCCAAAGAGAGGTCAATGATGCCGAAGGGAACGCCGAGGCGCTCGGAAGCCATATTGCCCACGAGTTGGCCGGCACGGGTGATCTTGAAGGCGGCCTTTTTCACTTCCTCTGCAACCTGATCCAGGGTTGCACCTTCCAAAGAGCCGAGAGCGCGGTCCACCACGCCGGGGCCCGAGACACCGACGGAAACAACGCAGTCAGGCTCCTCGATGCCGTGGAAAGCACCGGCCATAAACGGATTATCGCCCACGGAATTGGCAAAGACGACGAGCTTGGCGCAGGCGATTGCGGAATTATCCTTGGTCAGCTCAGCGGCTTCCTTGATGACCTCGCCCATCTGCTTCGTCGCATCCATGTTGATGCCGGCGCGAGAGCTGGCGATATTTACCGAGGAACACACCACGTCCGTATCAGCCAAGGCTTCTGGGATCGAGGCAATGAGTTTTTGTTCTGCGCTCGTCGCGCCCTTTTCTACCAGCGCGGAGTAGCCGCCGACGAAGTTAACGCCCACTTCCTTCGCGGCCTTATCCAGCGCCCGCGCGGCATCGACGGGGTTGCCGTCCAAGCCTGCGACAACGAGGGAAATGGGGGTGACGGAGATGCGCTTGTTGACGATCGGGATGCCGAGCTCACCTTCGATGCCCTCGCATACCTCAACCAAGCGGCCCGCTTGCTGCGTTACGCGGTCATAGATGGCCTGGCAGGTTGCCTCCATGGTAGAGCGCGTGCATCCCAGCAGGGAAATGCCCATCGTCACGGTGCGGATATCGAGACGATTGTTTTCGATCATCTCGATGGTGTCCAAGATATTGGTGGTATTAAAACGCGTGCTCATGTTAAATCTCGTTCATGGCGGTAAAGAGGTCTTCGGACTGAATGCGGATGGATTGCTGCTTTTCCTCCGCAACTGGGCGCATCCTCTCCTTAATGGTTTGGATGGATACGGCATCCGCGTCGAATTCGACGCGGAGGATCATGGTGAAATAGTCACCCATAATGGTCTGCGAGACATCAATGACGTTGATGTCCAGATCAGCAAGGGTCGTGGTCACTGCGGCAATGATTCCGGTGCTATCGGCACCGGTGACGGTCATAATGGCATACATAACCAGTATTCTATCTGGTTCGGTGGGCAACGCTCGCACCACGGTCGTAGTATGTAGAAACTTCGCCGCGAAACAGCCGCTGCAGCATAAAAAATGCGCTGTTACCATGGGGCGCTATGACTGATACTAAGAAAAAGATTTTGTACATTGGCGGACACGGCAAGGTTGGACTGCTGGCGGCTCCAAAATTAGCGGCGGCCGGCCATGAGGTTCACTCTCTTATCCGTAATCCAGACCAAAAGGCCGATATTGAGCAGGCCAAGGCTACGCCGGTTATTGCAGATATTACCGAACAATCCGTTGACCAGTGGGCAGACCTATTAGCAGATTATGACGCGGTTGTGTGGGGTGCCGGAAACGGTGGC
This sequence comes from Corynebacterium tuingiense, assembly GCF_046718165.1. NCBI lineage: Bacteria > Bacillati > Actinomycetota > Actinomycetes > Mycobacteriales > Corynebacteriaceae > Corynebacterium > Corynebacterium tuingiense. The sequence continues at coordinate 1,284,396 of NZ_CP177101.1, read as the reverse complement.
CGTGGCGGTGCCGAGCTGACGTGGGCGGTTGACCGCGACGGTGCCTTGGCCGCCATCGAGGCCCTAGAAAAGCTGGGCAAGGATGTCCCGCAATTCGTCATGATTTCTTATGTCGGCTCCCAGGTCGCGACGACGGACCCAGCCGATGAAAAGTGGTATGCCTACGTGGAATCCAAGAAGGAAGTGGACAACCGCTTGGAGGATAGCTCCATCCCACACATCATCCTAAAGCCCGCTGGCTTGACGGAAGAGCCTGCGCAGGGGTTGGAATTCGTCGCGGACAAGATGCTGCAGGAGGGCCAGACATCGTCTCGTGATTTGGTGGCAGACGTCATCGTAGAAGTATTGAACCGCGAAGAGCTTCCAGCATCCCCAGTCGTCTTTGTTGACGGTGACCAGCCAGTAAGCTCCATCAAGTAAAAAGCTGGCCAGGCTACCTATGAGTGTTTCGCGCCCAGCCGTATTGCTTGACTGCGATCCAGGGATAGATGACTGCCTCGCCTTGATGTACTTGGCGGGGCTGCATCACGCAGGCGACATCGAATTGGTGGGCGTGAGCACGACTGCTGGCAACGTCGAGGTTGAGCAGACTGCCGCTAATGCACGGTGGATTCTGGATCTTTGTGGATTGCCCGAGGTTCCCGTCGCCCCAGGGCGGCCGGCTGCGCTCGAAGTTGAGTTGACCACAACCCCGGAGACCCACGGTGAGTCGGGCTTGGGTTATCTTTCTTCGCCTGGGCACGATTTCGGTGATATCCAGTGGCAGGACTTGTGGTCGACCGTATTTACCCGCTATCCAGGGCTGCACCTTATTATTACTGGGCCAGTAACTAATTTGGCAGACTTTGAGCGGGAGAATGGCGATGCGGTTGCGCGGTGCGGCTCGATCACCATCATGGGTGGTGCCGTTAATTATCGCGGCAATACGACGCCGACGGCGGAATGGAATTTTTGGGTAGATCCGCACGCAGCAGCTCGCCATTTCCGGGCTACAGCGGCACCACCCAGTACGCTGTGCTCGCTCGAGGTTACTGAGCAATTTCTGATTACCCCAGAACGGCTAGCAGAAATTGAGGCGCTACTTGGTCAACACCCGATGACGAAAAAATTGCCGGAGATTCTGCGGTTCTACTTCGAGTTTCATCACGCGCAAGGAGAAGGCTACCAAGCCCAGATCCACGACCTTTTGACCTGCATTATTGCGTTAAATAGGGTACCGTTCGAGGCCGTAGAAACGACTATCGATGTGGAAGCAGACTCTGCCTTGCTACGCGGTACCAGCGTCGCGGATCTCCGCAATCATTGGGGCAAGCCGGCTAATGCCTCGCTAGTGACCAACGCGGACATTCCAGCCGCCCACCGTGAGTTCGACAGGGCACTTCGCATTTTGGGCGCGCGTGTTGCTCTAGACGAATAAATCTTTTACCCTAATCCGCAGCGCATACGCCACATTTTCCCTTGCTGAGGTGACATAGGCTGGGACTTAAAAGAGCAGTGTGCTCATTCTCCTTTATACATTGATGGATTAGGAATACCTCTATGCCTCAGCTTTCTCTTACCCCTGCCCGCCGGGGGATGGTCATCGCGGGCGCCGCGTTAGTCGTCGCCACGTGGATCTATTTGGTGCTTTTCCGCCCGACCGATTGGGAGTCCGTAGCGGGCTCCGCCGAAGCCTTGATTACCTTGGCCGGCTACCTCATTGGTGCAGCCTTGCTGCTTGCCGGCACGGTACCATCGCTGCCGGCTCGTACCATCGCCATTATCCCCATCGCCTTAGTTCTTAATATCGTGGTGGGCCAAATCATCGGCTCGAGCGGAATTCCGCTGTATATCGACTCCGTGGGAACCATCTTGGTGGCCGCGCTCGCCGGTCCCATTGCCGGACTCGCTACCGGTACGCTGTCCTCAGTAGTCTGGGGCTTGCTCAACCCGATGGCCCTCCCATTCGCCGCCGTTTCCGCTGCTACCGGCTTCCTTTCCGGCTGGGCCATTCAAAAGGGCGCGTTTACCAAGATCTGGAAAGTCATCGTCAGCGGTGCGATTATTGGCATTATCTGCGGCATGCTGGCCGCCCCCGTCGCCGCATTCGTCTACGGCGGTACGGCTGGTGTCGGTACCGGCGCGCTCACGTCCCTTTTCCGCGAACTGGGCAACTCGTTGATTGCGTCCGTCACGATGCAGTCCCTCATCTCCGATCCATTGGATAAGGCTGTCGTCTTCCTCATCGTGTGGGCTGCCGTGAAATCCTTGCCTAAGCGCACCCGGGAATCCCTGCAGCCTCGCTAATGTATCGCCTTCACCCGTCGACGGTCCTCACCATTGCTGCGTGCGGTTGGCTACTTATCCTCGGGCTCAATAGCCCACTAGTCTCTGCACTCGTGGCAAGCACAATGCTTGCCTATGGCGTGTGGGCCACGAGGTCCATTGCGATCGTCTTGGCATCCGGTGCGTTAAGCGTCCCGGTGGCCTTATCGATGTTGGTGATCCACGCCCCCTATGGTGATAACCAACTGATTCCGCTTGTCACAAGCGATGGCCTGCTCATTGCCGCTACATTAGCCCTGCGCTTCTTCGCGTTAATGGTGTGCTTCATCGTGGCAATGTCCGTGCTGCGAATTTCCGATATTGCGAAATGGCTTCAAGTCTCGCGCGCGGGGCACAAAATTGCCTACATCGTTGGTGCTTCACTGCAATCTTTACCTCAAGGCGCGCAAGCATGGCGGACCGTCCGCGATGCCAACCAGCTGGCAGGAATCAAAATAACGTGGCGCAATACCATTTCGCGGGTGGTAATCCCCGTGATTTCGCGCCTATTGATTCAAGGCACCGAGCGTGGCCACGCCCTTGCCGCCGTGGGCTTTGATGAAGAGGGGACTAGAACCCTTTTGCGGCCAGTGCCGGATTCAGCAGTGTCTCGCATCCTGCGCTACATCGTTCCCCTTGGAACCATAGGAGTCATGGTATTTGTATGGATATAGACGATATTCGATTGAGTAAAGGAAACATCGTCCAAGTACTTGTTCCTTCGGATGCCATCGCAGAAAACGTGGCGCAAGACCTCGGCGAAAAATTTTGTACGTCCGCCATCATTGGCACTGACTCCTCGGCCCAGATGAGCTTTTTGCGGGATACCTGCATCGAAGAAGTGGTCCTGGGCTTAGAAAATCAAGGCGAAGCCCCAGCACGCATGCAGGTGCAGGGAGAAGAAATGCTCGCGGCGGTGGGATTGAGTGATTACGCAGAGAAGAATCCCACCCAGCTCTCTGGGGGTCAGACTCGGAGGCTCGCTGCTGCGTGCGTGGCAATCCGCCAGCCCGAGGTGCTTATTATTTGTGAGCCAACCGCGGGGCTGGATCCCACATCGCTGACCATGATGGTGCAACTTTTGCATTCGCTGCGCAATACGTGCGTTCTTGCTGTGTCATCGATGCATTGGCCCGAATTGGGTGGGAAAGTCGTAGGAGAGATCCCGCAACCAACCCCTATAAACTTGGAAGCGATTTCGTCAATTGGATCGCAAGAATACCTCGGCCCGCTTATGGCGCGCCGCGGTGAAGAAAAGAAGCGTTGGTGGCAATCGGCGAAGCCTTCCGGAAATACCTTTAGCGTCGGGCCAGTGACCATCCCCATTCGTGGCGGCGGCGTGACCTGGTTACGCGGGGCAAATGGTACGGGAAAAACGTCACTCCTGCGCGCCGCCGCCGGCCTTGATGGGGCGCAGCGCCCAGTAGAGCCCATGGGATTAGTCCTACAATCCCCTTATGATCAGGTAATATATTCCACCTTGGTCGACTTCGTTCCAGATAGTGTGTTACGGGAGCTGCTAGGGCTTGATTCCGATGCGCACCCATTAGATCTCTCCGCCTCTCGGCTCAGGCTGGCCCAAACGGCACATGTGATGGGGATGGATCATGCCATCTTACTCATGGATGAGCCTGATAGCTTGCTTTCGCTAAGGGACCGTGCGCTGATGCATAATCTGATCCACGCAGCGCTCGAATCAGGAACGGCAATCGTCCTCACGTGCCATGACCCAGGATTCGTCGCAGAGATCGCGCAGTATGTCAGCGTCCAAGAAGTGGAACTTTCTAGTACCGGCAGTATGTCAGAAGGCACCAACTAATCGCGGCTGCGCTTAGCCGCCGCCTTCGCCTCCCTCTTAGTAAAAGGAGCGACGAAGGCAGGTGCGGTTAGCGCTACTGCGAATTAGAACTCCGGATGGATTGCTCCACCAGATCGAGAACTCGATCTAGTCCATCCGTATCCCCCAAAGCTAGCCTATTAATAAACCCATCCATGAAGGTTTCCAAGTAGCTCACCAGGGTATCTATATCCACATCACTTCGCAGGCGGCCTTGCTCCGCGTTGGATGCGAGTCGGGCGCGGATAGCCTCGTCACGTATGGACTGGTGTTCTTTCCAGCGCGCGGCAAACGAGGGGTCAGTGCGCAGTAGGGAAGTAATCTCCAGACGTGTAGCAAGCCAATCGTGACGTTCTGGGTGACGCAACATTTCACGCATGACCTCGACGAGGCCATTATTAGCCACTACTTCTGCTTGGCGCGCGGCATCTTCGCGGGCTAAAGAAAGAAATAGAGATTCCTTGTCCCCAAAGTGGTGAAAAATGGCGCCGCGTGATTTCCCGGTGGCTTGTTCTAAGAGGCGAACCGTCGCACCCTCATAGCCATGTTCGGCAAAGCAACGCCGCGCCCCAACGAGAATTTCGTGCCGCCGCCGATTTAACTCAGATTCACTCACGATTGGCATGGTGAGGTCGTCTCCTTTTAGGAATGTTTAATGCTTCAAGTTAAGTATGTTCTGAAACGAACATACAACGATCATGAAAAACGCGGGGCCGCAGAGCCCTCTACGGGAGAGAGCAGTGCGACCCCGCGTCTTCAGCTCAGCGACGAGTACTAAACCCAAGGAGGTTTAGTACTTTGTCGTCGCACTAAGTGCTTAGTTCTTCACCATCTGGCGCAGCACGTACTGCAGGATACCGCCGTGGCGGAAGTACTCTGCTTCACCCGGGGTGTCGATACGTACGTTAGCGTCGAACTCGACAGTGTCGTCGGAGCCCTGCTTGGTAGCGGTGACGTGAACGGTCTTCGGGATGGAACCGTCATTGAACTCGGTGATGCCTTCGATATCGAAGGTCTCCGTACCGTCCAGACCCAAGGACTCGTGGGACTCGCCATCAGGGAACTGCAGTGGGATAACGCCCATACCGATGAGGTTCGAGCGGTGGATGCGCTCGAAGGACTCGGTGATGACTGCTTTTACACCCAGAAGGTTGGTGCCCTTTGCAGCCCAGTCACGGGAAGAACCGGTGCCGTATTCCTTACCAGCGATAACGACCAGTGGGATGCCGGCTTCCTTGTAGTTCTCGCATGCATCGTAGATGTATGCCTGCGGTGCGCCCTCTTGGGTGAAGTCGCGGGTGTATCCACCGGTCTCGTCCACCAGCTGGTTGGCCAGGCGGATGTTAGCGAAGGTACCGCGCATCATGACCTCGTGGTTACCGCGGCGGGAACCCAAGGAGTTGTAGTCAGAGCGGGAAACGCCGTTCTCGTCCAAGTACTGCGCGGCCGGGGTGCCCGGCTTGATGGCAGAAGCAGGGGAGATGTGGTCGGTGGTGACGGAATCGCCCAGCTTCGCAAGAACGCGAGCGCCCTTGATGTCCACAACTGGGTCCGGCTCGGTTGGCATGCCCTCGAAGTACGGAGCCTTGCGGATGTAGGTGGAGTCCTCATCCCACTCGAAGGTCTCGCCCTCTGGGACGTCCAGGTTGCGCCATGCGTCGTCGCCCTTGAATACGTCGGCGTAGTCAGCCTCGTACATCTCGCGGGAGATAGCGGACTGGATGGTGTCCTCGATCTCCTGCGGGGTAGGCCAGATGTCCTTCAAGAAGACATCGTTGCCGTCTTCGTCCTGGCCCAGCGGCTGGTTGTCGAAGTCGAAGTCCATGGTGCCGGCAATAGCGTAGGCAATAACCATGATTGGGGATGCCAAGTAGTTCATCTTGACGTCCGGGGAGATACGACCCTCGAAGTTGCGGTTACCGGACAGAACTGCGGTAGCTGCCAAGTCGTTCTCGTTGATGGCTGCAGAAACTTCCTCTGGCAGCGGGCCGGAGTTACCAATGCAGGTGGTGCAGCCGAAGCCGGACAGGTAGAAGCCCATAGCCTCGAGGTCCTTCCAGAGGTCTGCACGCTGGAAGTAGCCATCGACAACCTGGGAACCAGGTGCACAAATGGTCTTGACCCATGGCTTGGAGCGCAGGCCCTTTTCAGCGGCCTTACGCGCAATCAGACCAGCACCCACCATGACGGATGGGTTGGAGGTGTTGGTGCAGGAGGTGATGGAGGCGATTGCCACCATGCCGTGGTCAAGGGTGTACTCGCCGCCGTTGTCAGGTTCGACGGTGATCGGGTTGGAGTGGCGTCCCTTGGCGCCAATGGCGGCGGATTCGCCGTGGCCCTCGCGCGACTTGTTCAAGCCACCGGTGACGTCCTCATCGCCAAGCGCGCCGCCTTCACCGGACATGCGCTTAGCCTCAACGGAGGAGTCATCCACGCATACTTCGTCGGTGGTGTAGTTGGACAGATCCTTACGGAACTGCTCCTTGGCCTCCGAAAGAAGGATGCGGTCCTGCGGGCGCTTCGGGCCGGCAATGGACGGCTCAACGGTGGACAGGTCGAGTTCGATGTACTCGGAGTACTCCGGTTCCGGAGTGTCCTCTGCCAGCCACATGCCCTGGGCCTTGGCGTACTGCTCGACGCGGTCGATCTGCTCTTGCGGGCGACCGGTGAGCTCGAGGTACTTGGTGGTCTCTTCGTCGATGGGGAAGATGGCCGCGGTGGAACCGAACTCTGGCGACATGTTGCCGATGGTGGCGCGGTTAGCCAGCGGGACGGACTTGACGCCGTTGCCGTAGAACTCTACGAACTTCTGGACAACGCCGTGCTCACGCAGCATCTCCGTAATGGTCAAGACGACGTCGGTTGCGGTAACGCCGGTCGGGATTTCGCCGGTGAGCTTGAAGCCGACGACCTTCGGGATGAGCATCGATACCGGCTGGCCAAGCATGGCAGCCTCTGCCTCGATGCCGCCAACACCCCAGCCCAGGATGCCCAGGCCGTTTTCCATGGTGGTGTGGGAGTCGGTACCGATACAGGTATCCGGGTATGCCAAGCCCTCGTTGTCAAAGACAACGCGGGACAGGTACTCAATGTTGACCTGGTGGACAATACCGGTTCCCGGAGGAACAACGCGGAAGTTGGAGAAGTTCTCAGCACCCCAACGCAGGAACTGGTAGCGCTCTTCGTTGCGCTGGTACTCGATTTCAACGTTCTTCTCAAGAGCGTCGGTGGAGCCAAAGGCCTCAACGATGACGGAGTGGTCAATAACCATCTCGGCCGGGTTTAGCGGGTTAACCTGGTCTGGCGTACCGCCAAGAGCGGAAACGGCCTCACGCATGGTTGCGAGGTCGACGACACAGGGAACACCGGTGAAGTCCTGCATGAGGACGCGGGCTGGGGTGAACTGGATTTCAGTATCCGGTTCGGACTTTGGGTCCCAATTGGCGAGGGCCTTGATGTGGTCCTCGTTTACATTCTTGCCGTCCTCATTGCGCAGCAGGTTTTCTGCCAGCACCTTGAGGGAGTACGGCAACTTCTCCATGCCAGGAACCGTGTTGATGTCAAAGTAGTCGTAAGACTTACCGTTGACATCAAGGGTCTTCTTGGCGTCGAAGGAGTTCAAGCTTTCAGTCACAGGGAGCTCCATTCCTTGTTGATAAACAGTCTGTTCTGTTTTGTACTCGCCGCCTACTGGAGTTGCGGGATAAGCAAAAGGTGCGCGACCACATAGTGGTCGAGACGAAGCCATGGGGCCCGCAGTGCCAAAGACGGCAAAGAACGCGATGGTTCACCTATTTATTGTAGAGGCAAAAACCTTCCGTTGCTTCAATTGTAACGGGACAAGCGTTCTGTTTAAAGCTTTTAGTCGCACTCGGCGCGTTTACTGTGTGGGCGGCGGCGGTAACCATTATCTTTAATGAAGAACGACTGAGGAATATGCGCAGTGCATAACCCCCGATCTCGGGTGCACGAGCCTCCGTAACAGGGAAATAGAGGGAAGAGGATTGGATGGTTCCGGGTGATGTGGACGTCCCGCGGCTGGCTCAGCAGCTCAAGCAGGATGGCGTGGCTTATTCCGCACCCTCCCTGGAATCGGATACTCAGCTGAACGCACACGTCGCAGAGCAACTGCGTGAGGGTGACGGGGTTGCCGTGGTCGATGTCTTTGTCTCCAAGGCCGCCGACGCGCGCGACATTGCACAAGAGCTCCATGATGCTACCGATCTGCACACTGTCATCGTGCAGACCCCGCGCCATGTCTCCTCGGTTAGCGAGAACTATAGCCGTGCGGATATTGAATCTTCCCAGGCGCAATTAAAACCGGGACTTAACCAAGTCGATCTTGTGCAGCAGTACTATGCAGGGCTTGAGCAAAGCAGCTTTCCGATGATCGCAGTCGTCGCCGTCGTCGCCATACTCGCCCTACTTTTCGGCGGTTTAAGTTATTGGCGTGCCTCCCTTCACCGCGAACTTCGGGGATAAGTAGCTGCCATTCAGGAGGGCGCGGGTCCGGGGGGGGTGGACGTATCAAGGCGTCCAAACGTATCCAACTTCTAGCTATGTTTGTTCGAAAAAGTAGAAGAAAAATTCCATTTTTTCAGCGCTCGGCGCGCCCCAGAACCATCCGCCGAATCGAGCTAAATTTTGCGGCCGCATGAGCGTCGTGGCGTACCACACCGAAGGGACTCGCGGTGCCCACCCTGAGATTTATAGAAAATGATGTTCAGGAATTGGCGTGATTCATCAGCCTCCTTACGGGCACCCCTCGGGCGACTCCGGGTCGCTGCGGATGAAGAAAACTGTGGTTGCCTAAAAGGTCAGGGGAGCGGGGGAGGGGTCAAAGTAAAGGCTTAGTGGTTGACTTGAGTTGGGGGAGTGGTTCTAGAGCTGTGAAATGGTTCCGAATTGGCTACAGCTCGGGGCGCAAGGCCCTCGAAATACGAAAACCAAAGTGATGAACATCACAATAACGGGATGGTAACAAAATTATTGCAGGTTAGGTACGACTGTTGCGTCATGTGGTTTAACTTGACTCCACGTAATTAAGTGGAATGTGTGCGAAAAGGGCGTGTCGTGACGTATGGTTCGAGTGTCGACTCAAGGGACATGAATATCTTCTTGAGTTCATGGGCTTAGCCTTGACGGTCAATTGAAGATTCGCACGGGTATGTGGGGAAGCAGGCCTCGCGGGAATCGAGGAATTGGCGGTTCTTGGAAGTCAATGAACCACGGAGCGAACTCTCGAACGGGAGAGTAGAAAATCTTTCACTTGAGCGATGACAATGTTCGAAAAATAAACATCAACCCACCTTCCTTAAAAGTGGTGAGACGAGTTCGCTAGAGCTCCGTTGTGTGGGTATGCGGGTGTTGTTCTTTGTCGAGCCCTTCGATATTGGATTCCCGGAGAAGCGGAATCCAGGCACGAGGTTCGCGAGGAGCGCAGTCGGGTACGTGCAGAATGGGAGAATGAGGGAACCGGAATCACACTAGGGCCAGCATCGTGTGGCCTGTTCATGGTTTGTGGCCGCTTGCCCTCGCACGGAAGAGTACGCGAATAAAGCTGTACATCCACTGCGCCGCGGCGAGTTGCGCCAAGGATCATAGGGCAGTTCTCACTGTGCCAAGCGCAGCGTGCGAAGGGGCTTGGACTCTTTTAGCAACCCAAATTCACCGCACGCCACAACTGGAGCTCTATGAAGATGCGCCAATCCTAGATTGGAACTGCAATGGGAGAGTAGTAGATGCTCCCTGCAGCGCTAGAGCGCTCACGCTCACAGTAAACCGCGTAGGACACGTGGAGAAAGTGCACCATACATGTCGCTGGTATGGGGAAATAGTAGCGATTGTTGGGCATTGAGTCGTGAGGCTACTGAGCTCAAGAATCAGTGCATAGAGCTTTAATAGACGTGCGCAATCCCTAGGTGAAGTCTCTACTTTTCGGGCTCATGTGCCGCTTACCTCCTGGAGCTAAGGGCTGCCAGGGCGATAACGCATACCCATAAGCCTTTGGGTGTGCAGCTATTGGATTCGGAATATCGCAACGAAGACTCCGGGCTTGCTGCTGTGCGAAAATGCGCAAGCTTCAGTGTCTCGGGCATTCCTATGCCCAAGTGCGGTTCATGGTGTCCCAATCTTTAACAGGAAGGTGGTCCAAACAAGGAGAATTCCAGTGGCCACCATTCGTCTACCGCGCATCCGACATGTTCGCGCAACTATAGCTGCAGTCGCAGGTGCCGCAGCGCTATCGCCCCTTACGTCCATCGCTCCCGCAGGAGCAGATGAGCACCCCGATCCCGCCCAAGCCGGCGCGGTTGAAGAAGTTCCAAGCGCCGGTGCAGATGACTCCATTGCCCGCGCTGTATCAAACGTTGATGCTCAGCAGCGGGACGTAGATCAGCTGCGGCAGCTGCTCGACCAGGCGGAGGAGCAAGCGGCGGCCGCGACAGAGCGCATCGCCCAGCTTTCGGCCGATCCTGAGCTTGCGGACGATGCGGCAGAGCTTGACCAAGCTTATGCCGATAAGCGCGCAGCCGAATCGGCAATGGTAGAGCACCGCCGTAACTTGGCCCAGCGGGAAGCTCAAATGAATGCCACCCGTAACTTCGCCGAGGCGTCTTTTGCTCACCAGCAGCAGGCGGTGGAGGTATCCCAACAAGGCGACCTTCCAAAGGTGCAAAATCAAGATAATAACCTTGATTTTAAGGTAAATGGCGATGCGTTTGCCGATGCTCCCGTCAAGTCGAAAGACTTGAATAAAGACAAGGCTCAAAACTTTACCGACGAAATCGTTCCCGACGAGACTCCGCTACCTGAGGCGACTAATAACGACGTCGGTTCGGACGAGCAGGCGGATCCGGCGCCCCCGAAGGCGGAGTTCGGCACTGCGCTTAACCAGGGGGCAACCCCGTCCTTTAACACGGTGGACTTTGGCACCGGATCCTCGGCATCGGACGTTATGGACGTCGCCGGGGAGCTCGCCGCATCCGTCGACCAAGACGATGTGCGAGCACTGATGGAGGGATCTGCAGACTTGTTGGGGATTGGCAGCCCGAATACGGCGCCATCGGCAAGCACTGATCCTTCCGCCACCGGTCAAGGGTCCGGAGCGCCATCCACCCCTGCTCCGGGCAATAGCAGCCAGATTGAGGCTGTGATCGCTCGCGCAGAATCTGTCATCGGCACCCCATACGTGTGGGGCGGTGGCGACAACAATGGTCCAACTGGCGGCCTCCGGGACGGCGGCATCGCCGATAGCTTTGGCGACTACGGCCGGAGCGGTTTTGATTGCTCTGGATTGACTAAGTACGCGTTCGCCGCAGCGGGCCTGGACCTTCCGCACTACACCGGCGCGCAGTACCAGATGGGCAATAAGGTTTCGCGCGACAATTTGCAGCGCGGCGATCTCATCTTCTACGGCGCTGGCGGTAGCCAGCACGTTGCGATCTACTTGGGCAATGACCAAATGATTGAGGCCCCGCAGTCTGGGCAGAACGTACAGGTCTCCCCTGTGCGCTGGGCTGGTGCGACCCCGGATGTTGTGCGCCTTCTCTAATTCTTAGCCTTGTGGTTGCTACTATTTAGGGCATGATTGACGCACAGCATCCTGCCCAAAAAATCGACGCCCTCCTCGTTCTTTCTTTCGGTGGCCCGGAAGGAAACGAGGAGGTCGTTCCGTTTTTAGAGAACGTTACGCGGGGCCGCGGAATTCCGCGCGAGCGCTTAGAAGTAGTGGGCGAGCATTATTACCACTTTGACGGAGTAAGCCCGATCAACGGCCTGAACCGGGAAATTATCCATAACGTCGAAGGCGAGCTGAAAAACCGCGGACATAATCTACCGGTTTATTTTGGCAATCGAAACTGGCACCCCTTTGCCACAGCTACCGCAGAGAAAATGGCGGAAGAGGGGATCCGCTCGGTGGCCGTCTTCGCCACCTCCGCTTGGGGCGGCTACTCGGCGTGCAGGCAATACGATGAAGACATTGCTGCGATGCGGCAACACCTTGCAGATAAGGGTCTGGCAGAAATCGAGTTCACCAAGATTCGACAATTTTATGATCACCCCAAGTTCATCGTGGAGATGGCCGATGCTGTCACCGAGGCTTGGCAGCGTATCCCCGCTGAGAAGATGGACAGCGCGCGCATGCTGTTTACAGCGCACTCCGTGCCGAATGCACACGATAATGTCGGTGGCGCCGATGGGGACAAGAACCTCTACTCCCGGCAAGTAGCCGAAGCCTCCCGATTGGTGGCCGAGCGCGCCGGAATCTCGGATTATGACCTGGTTTGGCAATCGCGTTCCGGCAACCCGAAGACGCCGTGGCTGGAACCAGACATCGTGGACCACACCACCGCAATTCATGACCGCGACGGGGTAGACGCCGTCGTTGTATGCCCCATCGGTTTTATCTCCGATCACATGGAGGTCATCTGGGACTTGGATTCTGAGCTGCAAGCCGCTGCCGATGAAATGGGCGTACAGGTCGAACGCGCCCGTACCGCTGGCCCCTCCCAGCGTTTTGCCGGCATGATCGTGGATCTGGTGGAAGAACTCGAACAAGGGCAACCGTGGGAGGCCAGCGGGAATGTCACCGTCCAGGGGTGTACCACCAACGGCGCGCCCTGCGCTGCCGGCTGCTGCGATATCCGCGCTCACTAAGGAGCCGGCGAGCCCCGCTCTAGCGGGCGAATTCCGCTGCAGAATAAGCCACTCCCGTCATTCGCGCCTGCCGGATATGGCGCCATAAGCGGAGAAGCTCCGGATCGAGGCTGTGATCGTTGATCCTATCCGTGACGGTTTCGATGATCGCGGCAACGCGGTCCGCGCGCGCAAAGAGCTTTGCAGCCCGTGGCGGGGTGGCCGGTGGCAGGCCGGGCGTGTCATAGAAATCGCTCAAGGTACCCACCGTGAGCCGGGGATTATTAAGAGCGGTGGACTGGTAGCCGGTGGCCGTAATGAGATCGGCGGATTCATCCGTTGCCTTAGTCAACAATGCGTCCGCCTCGCCGGGGCTCAGCCAGGCCGGCGAGGGCAGCGGCTGGTCCTCGCGGATCACCTGCCATGCCGTGTGGGCTCGACGGGGATGGGGGATGAGAACGAGCGAGACTTCCGGATCATTGGTGCGCACCACAATGGCGCCCGCTGAACTTTGCGCGGCCGCACGGGCAGACTCTGAGCCCGCGGGAAGCGCCGGCGCTTCACCCGGGCCGGATAAAATAAGCCGGAGGAGAGGCTCCCCGCCCGCGCCTGGCTGAGAGGTGAGCTCCTTCGTTTCGGCGCGCAGAAGGGCGAGCAAGTCGATGAAGGGGGATTCATCGAAGCATTCGGGGCGCCCGCCCAGCTCTGTCAGGGCATCGAGCAGCTCATCTGTTGTCTCATGTCCCCACAACCACGCAGCGAGCCAGATGGCGGAGTTTTGGAGAGGGGACCACACTTCGGCGCGCATATCCATGGCGAGCAAGTGTAGTAGATAGACTATCGGGCCATGAGTTTAGATCCTTATGGCGGAGATATTTTTGCTGGGCACCGGCGCAGCAAGCCCACCCAGTATCCAGAAGTGCCGGCAGAGCCGGGCATGGTGGTGGAAGTGCGCGGTGATGATTTCGTGGGCGCCGTTTTAGGCGTGGATAAGACCGTCTTTGGTGAGGTCGTGCGGCTAGAAGACCGCCACGGTGTCGAGCGAGTATTTAACCTCATCAAGGGCGGATTCTTAGTAGAAGGCCAGCCGGTGACGCTCACTCGGTATGTGCCCAAGCAAGTACCCCGCAAATCGAATTCGGGCTCTAGGCGGGTAGAAAACGTGGAAGCCAAGGTGGCAGCGCCATCGCGCATTTGGGTCGAAGGCGTCCACGATGCCGCCATCGTGGAAAAGGTGTGGGGGCACGATCTGCGCGTCGAAGGCGTGGTTGTGGAATACCTAGAAGGCTTGGACAACCTCGAAGAAAGGCTCGCCGAATTTCAGCCTGGCCCCGGCCGCCGGGTCGGCGTGCTCGCGGACCACTTGGTCAAAGGGTCGAAAGAAACTCGAATGACTGAGTCAGTGGGGGAGCACGTTCTAGTCACAGGCCATCCCTTTGTGGATATTTGGGCGGCAGTAAAACCACAACGTGTAGGCCTGCAAGCATGGCCGAAGGTACCGCGCGGTGAAGACTGGAAGACCGGAATCTGCCGCCGCGTGGGGTGGTCCGATCCCTCCGATGGGTGGCGCCACGTTTATAACGCGGTCCATTCTTTCCGGGATTTGGACTCGAGCCTTATCGGGGCGGTCGAGCGGCTGGTGGATTTTGTGACCACGCCGGAGCTGCACAAATCAGACCTTGTCTAAGCCGCCGCGGGCCGAGTTTTCTGGGCCTAGGCTAGATTGGCGCGTTCAATGAGGTTGACCGCTAATTGCCACCCGGCCATCTCGGCGCTCCAGCCCGCAGCCTGTAGCCTTTGGGACATCGCCTGCTTGGAAATTCCCAATTCTTCCGCGGCCTCATTTTGATTGAGCCCCGCCCGTACGAGCGAGGTCGCCTCGCGGCCCTCGATGGTGCGCTTATTCAGCACGTATCCAATAAGCGCGAAGGCGGCGGCGATATCGCTTGCCTCCGCGGAACGCCCGCGCTTATTGAGTTTGGTGTAGACCTGCCCCATGCGGGCGGAATTTTTCAGCGCCGCGGTGGCCACGTGGCGCGCGCTGTCCTCGTCTGCCTGGTTGCCGGGGCTGATGCCGATGCCGATGGCCCAGTCGCCATCGGCAAGCAAGGCCATGACGACCTCACACACTGCGGTGGCGGAATCGACCACGGCGCAAATATCCTCCACGCCAAGGACGTGAAACTCGCCGACGCCCTCGAGGGTGGATAGCGCGGCCGCCGAGCGCTGTACGAGCTCAGCGCGGCGCACGGAACGCCCACGGTAGCGGGCATGGACAGCGAGCACGAGGATCCTCCTTTATCGCGAGCAGTTCGTTACAGTCTACCGCTTAACCTTGACTGGACGGGAGTCGGCAGGCGGGAATCGAGTACAAGCCCGCCGATGCCGGCGAGGGCAAAGACGATAAAAGCAGCGATGATCCCAGGGCTGGCCGTGCCCGTAAGCGCATCGCCGAAAAAGACGCCGATGATCGTAGTGGGAATCGAGCCCACCAACGTAGCGACCGTAAAGTGCGAAACGCTGATGGGGGTAAGCGCAGCGACGTAGTTGAGGAGGCTGAAGGGCACCCCCGCGACCATGCGCAGGGAAGCGATGGCCAGCCAACCGCGCCGCTCCAGGTGGGCATTGATGGTATAAACCGCGGGGTGGGCAAGGTGTGGCCTAATCCAGTCTCCGAGCAGTCTGCGCACAATCAGCAGCGATATTACGGCCGATATTGTGAGCGCGAATAGTGAGATGGCAAGACCCTGCCAGGGGCCGAAAAGGATGCCAGCTGCAACCGTCCAGATGGTCCGAGGCAGGGGAAATTGCGTAAATATGACATAACCTAGCGTGAAGGCGACCGGAAACCACGCACCAAGGTGGGCAGCGGCCGTCCGCATCTGGGAGAGATCGGGAATGTCGAGCCAGATAAAGAGCGCAACTCCAGCAAGCGCGAGCGCGATGATAAGCGCCCAGCGTCGCGGTGACCACGCGCGAATTGAGCCCCACGCAGAGTGGGCGAGTTGAGCGCAGAAGCTGCCAAAGCTGCGTATCCAATCCCGGAAAGTGGTCATGCGTTCGTATCGTAGTCGGCGCGGCCGTGCTTTTAGAAAAGAGCAGTACTTATAGAAAAATCTCGAGGCACCGTAGGAACGATGTCTCGAGACTTCACAGTGTGCCCGGAGGGGGACTTGAACCCCCACGTCCGTTAATAGGACACTAGCACCTCAAGCTAGCGCGTCTGCCATTCCGCCACCCGGGCAGGGTGTTTGCAACCTCTCGGTTGGGCACCCCGAAACTTTATCGTGTTCGGCCTTTGGAATACAAATCGCCAGGTAAAAGCTCATAAACCAGGCGATCACAAGGCGGGTAAATACATCCTTGTAACTTGGGCGGCCGCAGCGCCTAGGTAGGAGCACGGTCTGACACCAGCCACACGGTGGTGGGGTGAGTGGAAGGGCATCGACAAGCGCGTGTGATCTGCGGTACAAAGGGGTACATGACTTCTTATGCAGATGACACTCGATTCCCCGGACCTGACCCCTACGCCCCGCTGCGCGATCTCCCCAGCTTCGGGCTGTCTTCTACCGACTTGGTAGAAGGCGATGAGATCCCAGAAAAGCACCGCGCGCCGGAAAGCGTGTCCCCACAGCTGGCATGGTCCGGGCTGCCGGAGGGAACCAAGTCTTTGGCGGTAACCTGCTTTGACCCGGACGCACCGACCGCTTCCGGTTTCTGGCACTGGGCCGCTTTTAATATCCCCACCGATGTCTCCGAGCTGCCCACCAACGCCGGTGCGGCAGAGGACCTTGGCATCGACGGTGTTATCAGCCTGCGCAATGACTCCGGCAACCGCACCCACTTTGGTGCCAACCCGCCGGCCGGCCACGCGCCGCACCGCTACCTCTACGCGGTCCACGCCGTAGACGTAGAAACCCTCGATATCGATCCGGATTCTTCCCCGACCGTCCTCGGCTTCAACTTGCACTTCCACGCACTGGGCCGGGCAATCCTCTGGGGTTGGTACGAGGCCAAGTAATGGCGAGTTCCGCTCCTAAAAATCCAGTGACCCCACCCGCAGCGCTGCGGGTGGGCGGCGCTTTTTTGGTCGTCGCTTTCGTGCTGGTCCTCTTTGCCCTGATTTCCGTCTTTAGCGATGGATGGGGCGCACCGTTTGTGTGGACCTACAGCAACCTCGCGATCATTATCGCGGCGGTGATGGTGGGTGCCTTCAGTACGATGAGCAAGGAACATGCCGGAAGCCGCGCGCAGATCATCGCCCTAGCGGTTGCGGTGGCCTTGATTATTGCTAGCCGCTTTCTGCCGCAGCACGATCTTTTGATTCAGCAGCAGTATTGGCTGCTCTTTTATGCCGGCATGTCCGCCATCTGCGCGTTGATCTTGCGGCGCAGCGTCATGGCGACCTCCTAAGCGGGCCTATAAATAAGCAATGCCACGTGTAGAAACACGTGGCATTTTCTTTATCTAATGAGCTGCTAGTTTATTGCCGTCCACGGCAGGTTGGAGCCTACTGCCTCAGAGATATTGCTTAGGCCGTGGGCGCGAATCTGCTTGGCGATTCCCCTGTGAATGTCCCGAATCCAGTCCGGCCCGCCGTAGATGAGCCCGGTATAGCCCTGGAGGAGGCTGGCACCGGCGGCAATCCGCTCCCACGCCTGTTCTGGGGTCGTAATGCCACCGACGGAAATAAGGACAAGCTGCGAGCCCACGCGCGCGTTAAGGCGGCGGAGTACCTCTAAGGAGCGCTCGGCCACCGGTGGGCCGGAAATGCCACCGGCACCAAGGGCTTCTACCTCCGCGCGGGGAGTGTTAAGCCCCTCGCGGGAGATGGTGGTATTGGTGGCGACGATGCCGGCAAGGCCCAGTTCGACTGCGAGATCGGCGACGGCATCGACATCGGCATCCGAAAGGTCCGGCGCGATTTTGACCATGACGGGGACATCGGTGGATTCTTGCACGGCGCGCAGGATGGGGCGCAGCGATTCGACCGCCTGCAGGTCACGCAACCCCGGAGTATTGGGGGAGGAGACATTAACCACCAGGTAGTCCGCCAGACCGCCTAAGACGGACGCGGAGCGGCGGTAATCATCCACGGCGCGTTCGGCCGGGGTGACCTTGGTTTTGCCGATATTAATCCCGATGACGTCGTTGTACCGGCGCTTGCGCAGGTTCTCTGCCACGGCGGCCGCACCCTCATTATTAAAACCCATCCGGTTTAAGATGGCGGCATCTTCTTTGAGGCGGAAGAGGCGGGGAGTCGGGTTTCCCGGCTGCGCCTGTGCCGTGACGGTGCCCAGTTCGGCGTAGCCGAAACCAAGGGGAGACCAGGCATCGGCGGCCGCGGCGTTCTTATCAAAACCGGCCGCAAGGCCGAGCGGGCGCGGGAAGGTAATCCCGCACACGTCTTGTTTCAAGACTGGATCGTTGACCGGCAGGACGCGGCCGAGCGCGCGATTGGCGGGACCTGCCGTGTGCAGGCCGTGCAGCCCAGAATTGATAATGCCGTGGATGCGCTCGGGGCTGAGGCGAAACATCCCGCGCAGCGCCAGCTGATAGGCGCCTTTGCGCAGCGAATCGAAGGTCGAAACCATGGATTAAGACTCCTTTGCCTTTGTCAGGTGTGGATCCGCCACGAACTGCAGCCCCTGGCCGGATGCGGAGGCAAGCACGATGGTGCCATTGGATAGGGCGGTTATATTTTGGGCATCGGCAAGCGTGGCAAAGTCACCGCGGGATTCGGGAACGCCTTTGTCAATGGAATAGGCGTGGGCGATGTTGTTATCGGTGGTGGTAACCCATGCGAGCCCGCGCGAATCATCCCAGGCCACCGCCCAGGGGGTGCCGTCTACCACGCCGTATTGGTGCAGGCGGATGACGTCATCGGAGGTATAGACCGCGATCCGGTCGCCCTCGGTATCGGAGGCGAGCACGACGCCGTTGTCACCTACCGCGATTTGGCCGACACCCTGGCCAGCGCGCAACCGCCCGCCGGCGCGATCGTTGGGCCAATCGATGTTTTGGATGGTGGAATCCGAACGTTGAATACGCACAATCCCGTCGTCGCCGTCCGCGTTGGGAACGGCGAGCATCTGGTCCGAGCCGGCCTCGACGGAGATTTCGCCGTCCCGCGTGCCATCCTTGTACCGGCCGACCACAGCGGAGTCGTCAGCGGTGACAAAGACCTCGCCGGTCGAAATCTGGGTAGCGGCGGTGACCTGGAAGTCCTCATCCATGTTGATTTCTTCCGGTGATTCCGGCGCTGAAAAATCGATGAGCAGGACCTTGTCCTGGCAAGCCAAGACGAATCCGGATTCAGAAGAGCTTAAATCGCCGCAGGTGGAATCGATATCGATGCTCTTAGCCTTCTTGGCGGCAAAGTCGTCCTGGCTGCCAATGTGCACCTGGTCCTCGGTGCGAACGGCGATCGTATCTTTCACCGCAGCCAGATCCGTAATGTCTTCATCGAAATCGATGACCGTGCCGGCAGGGTCGGTGTCACTGGGAGATGCGGCCGGGGTAGCGTTGCCCTTTACCGCGGTTTCGGGATCACCGCCTACGCCCACGGTGGAATCGCAGGCGGCCAGCGCAGCAGTGGAGAGTGCTAGCAAGCTGGATAGTACGAGTGTGGAGCGGGATCGTGATTTCACGGATACTTATCCTAACAGCGCGCGTTGCGATTTCCCGAAGCCGTGCGCGGCGGTAGTGTATGGCGGGTGATTTCTGATACCGCGACCGAAGCAGTTTCTTGGGCACAAGTTATCGTTTTATCCATTGTGCAGGGGCTTACGGAGTTTCTCCCGGTAAGCTCCTCGGGGCACCTGCGCATTGTTTCCGAGCTCTTTTGGGGCAAGGATGCCGGTGCTTCCTTTACGGCCGTCATCCAGCTCGGCACCGAGCTTGCCGTGCTGGTCTATTTTGCTCCAATGATTTGGCAAATCCTCTCCGGATGGCTGCGCGGATGGACCAACCCCGCCTCGCGCGGACAGGACTGGCGCATGGGCTGGATGGTCATCGCCGGATCCATTCCCATCGGCGTTATCGGGTTGGTTTTTGAAGATGCCATCCGCGGGGCGCTGCGCAACCTGTGGATCACCGCCGCGATGCTGATCCTTTTCTCCTTCGTCTTCATCGCCGCAGAGCGCGTGGGCTCCAAAAAGCGCGGTTATGACGAGCTCACGATGAAGGATGCCATCATCATGGGCTTGTGCCAGTGCTTGGCGCTGGTTCCTGGCGTTTCGCGTTCGGGCGGCACCATTTCCGGTGGTCTTTTCTTGGGCCTTGATCGCGAGGTGGCCACGCGCTTTAGCTTCCTCTTGGCCATTCCGGCAGTGCTGGCTTCGGGGCTTTTTTCGCTTCCCGATGCCTTCGCGCCAGAGGCCGGTCAAGCCGCTTCCGGTATGCAGCTGCTCGTCGGCACCGGCATTGCCTTTGCCTTGGGCTACGCGTCGATTGCCTGGTTGCTGAACTTCGTGGGCAACCACTCCTTTGCATGGTTTGCGGCCTACCGCATCCCAGTAGGCATCCTCGTGATGATTCTGCTGGCCTTGGGAGCCCTACAGCCCATTTAAAGCACCCCATAAGTTCGCGTTAGGATAGGTGCCATGCATTCTTGGCCAACACCTTCTTATAGTCGCGTCCCAGGCGATGCGGCGCAGCTCTATCTCTACGATTCCGCGAATCAAACCAAGGCCCCCGTGCAGGTAAAGGGGGATACCGCCACCATGTACGTGTGCGGCATTACCCCGTATGATTCGACCCACTTGGGCCACGCAGCCACCTATCTCACCTTCGATCTGATTTACCGGCAGTTCCTGGACGCTGGCAAGAAGGTCAATTACGCGCAAAATATCACCGACGTCGATGACCCACTCTTTGAGCGCGCGGAGCGCGACGGCGTTGATTGGCGCGAACTCGGCACCTCCCAGATCGACCTTTTCCGCTCCGATATGGAGCTTTTATCGGTCATCCCACCGCAGCACTTTATCGGCGCCATGGAAGCGGTCGATGAGATCGTGGACATGGTGCAAAAGCTGCTGGATAACGGCGCCGCTTACGTGGTCGATGACCCTGAGTACCCGGATGTATATGCCTCCATCGATGCCACCGAGGAATTTGGCTACGAATCCAACTACTCGATGGAACAGATGCAGGAATTTTTTGCCGAGCGCGGCGGCGACCCCGATCGCCCAGGCAAGAAGCACCCCATGGATGCCCTGATCTGGCGCGCCCACCGCGAAGGCGAACCGGCGTGGGAGTCTCCCTTCGGTCCAGGCCGCCCTGGCTGGCACATCGAGTGCTCTGCCATCGCCACCAACTACTTGGGTAGCACTTTTGATATCCAAGGCGGCGGCAGCGATCTAAAGTTCCCGCACCACGAATTTTCCGCCGCGCATGCAGAGGCCGCCTTGGGCGTAGACCGCATGGCGCAGTTCTATGTCCACACCGGAATGATTGGCCTCGACGGCGTGAAAATGTCCAAGTCCCTGGGCAACTTGGTCTTCGTACACAAGCTCGTGGAGCAGGGCGAAGATCCCTCCGCCATCCGCCTTGGCGTATTCTCCGGCCACTACCGCGCTGAGCGGGACTGGTCCGATGAGGTGCTCGACCAAGCCAAGACCCGCCTGGCCACGTGGCGCTTTGCCCTGGAAAGCCCTGGGTCCCTGTCGGCTGCGGAAGGTGCGGTAGCGGGGCTTCGCCTAGCGCTTGCCGATGACCTCGATACCCCCACCGCGCTGCGCGTCATCGACGATTGGGCAGGCAGTAACCGGGGTGAAGACGAGGAAGGTGCTGCGGAGTTAGTGCGTACAGCACTTAATTCGCTGCTCGGCGTGCAGGCCTAGCCAACTTAGGGCAATATCGACAGCATGAGCATTCGCGCAGATTTCCAACCCACCGTTGATGAGTTCATTGCTGATCTTAAGTCCTTCGCCACCGGCGATTACCTCAAGGACGAGGAAAAAGAATTCTGGGAGGCACCGTTTAACGCGGCGGTCCTACCAGAACTCAAAGGCCACCTCGAGCAGATGTTGGATGGGTTGGACGGGCTGCCGGACGATCCTGATGGCGGCCAGCTCGCCGCGGTGCTGAATAAGACCGTGCAAAAACTCGCCACCTTCAATCGCAAGCAACACGATGCGGTGGTGGAGCCGGAGGAAAAGGAAGAAATCGCCGAGCTGATGTACAACGCCTCCGCGGCTACCGGCGCCGATGATGAGGCGCTGTCACAGATCCCAGAGTTGGACTTCTAGGCCCCTTTACGGCGCCAGACCGCCGTGGGTAGATTCCTAAGGTGAAGTTGACCGATCACCGCGCAGCGCGAATATCCCCCTCGCTGAGCCTTAGTTCTATGCCGGAAAAGCCGGTGGAGTGTGTATGACCACAGTGAGTGATTCCCAGTCTTTGTCCCGTCCCGCGGCGATTTTCTGGGATATGGATGGCACCTTGACCAACTCGGAGCCCTTGTGGGGTGAGGCGACGTACTATCTTTCGGAAGTGCTGGGCAAGCGCCTGACAGCCAGACAACGCATGGATACGGTGGGGGCTACCTTTCCTACGACGCTGCGCATTTGCGCTGATAATGCGGGAGTTTCCTTGGGCGAAGGCGACGTCGAAGCCTATCGGCACAAGATGTTTGATTATGTGAAGACTCTTTTTGCTGGCCGCCTAGAAATCTTTCCCGGGATCCCTGAGCTTTTAACCTCGCTTCGCCAAGACGGCATGCCGATGATGGTCACGACGAACACGGATCGCGACGTCGCGGACGCTGCCATCGCGGTAATAGGCCGCGAGCATTTCGTGGACACTATTTGCGGCGATGAAGTTCCCACTGGCAAGCCCGCCCCGGACATGTACTTGGAAGCAGCCCGGCGCCTGCAGCTTGATCCAGCTCAGTGCCTTGTGTTTGAGGATTCCCCGGCAGGTATGCGCGCTGCCGTGGCCGCGGGATGCACCGTTATCGGTTTGCCCGAGGATGAAGGCGTGGAAGTGCCGGAGGGGGTAGTGGAGATTTCCCGGCTGCGCGATTCTCGCCACCTCGCAGGCGCGCGCCATGTAGATGTCTACGAGTGGTTCCGAGCTATCCAGGAAATGAAATAAAACCCTTCGCATTGACTGCTTACCTGTGGAACAATAGGTAGTTGTGAAGGATTTTGAGACACTTTTTGCTGAGCTACTACACAAAGCAGACCAGAAGCCAGAGGGCTCTGGGACCGTCCAGGCGCTGGAAGAAGGCGCCCATCATATTGGCAAAAAGATCATCGAAGAGGCGGGCGAAGTATGGATTGCCGCCGAATACCAGTCCGATGAGGAACTGGCGGAAGAAATGTCGCAGCTTATCTATTGGACGCAGGTCATGATGATCAAGCGCGGCCTGCGGCCTGAAGATATTTATAAATACCTATAACTTGTTGCCCACCTGCGGTGGAGCAGACTTCCTGGAGAACAGCATGATCAAAATTGCAGTACCAAATAAAGGTTCCCTATCAGAAGCGGCTTTAGAAATCCTTGGTGAGGCCGGTTATAAGGGGCGCGGCCACTCCAAAACGCTGAACGTGGTGGATTTGGACAATGGGGTGGAGTTTTTCTTCCTCCGCCCGAAGGATATCGCAATCTATGTCGCCCGCGGTGTGCTTGATCTGGGGATTACGGGGCGCGATTTAGCGCTCGATTCCAACGCCCAATTTAAAGAGGTCCTCTCACTTGGCTTCGGTGACTCAACATTCCGCTACGCCGCACCCCAAGGAGAGGGGTGGGATATCTCTCACCTGGAGGGCAAGCGTGTGGCAACGTCGTACCCGAATTTGGTCCGACAAGACTTGGCGGAGAAGGGGATTTCCGCCGATGTGATCCGCCTCGACGGCGCGGTGGAAATATCCATCCACTTAGGCGTAGCCGATGTTATTGCTGATGTCGTGTCAACTGGTACTACGCTGCGGCAGCAGGGTTTGGCGCCCTTTGGTGAGCCCATTGTGAGCTCGGAAGCTGTTGTCATTAAACGCCACGATGCAGAGGTGACGCCAGAAGAGCAGGTTGTATTGGGCCGCATCCAAGGTATTCTGCACGCCCGCACCTACCTCATGATCGATTACAACATTGCAGAAGAAAATCTAGATAAAGCAGCTGGTGTTACTCCGGGCCTGACTGGCCCAACGGTTTCACCGTTGGCGCGTCAAGACTGGGTGGCGGTGCGTGCGATGGTTCCGCAAAAAGAAGCCAACCAGATTATGGATCGACTTTCCCAACTCGGTGCGGAGGCAATTTTGGCTTCCGATCTCCGCATTGCCCGCTTTTAGGGGGAGTATTAAATTCTTGGTCGTCCCAACTGGAGCGAAACGTGGCTACCATTGGCGCTTGAGATTATTCACTCGGACATCATTCTCGACAGGCAAAGGAGCCGCGCCATCATGGCAAAGTCGTCTAAGAAAGAAGAAAAAGACACTAAGTCTGCCGCAAAGCAAGCGGAGAATAAGCAGGAGGATAAGACCACTCATTCTGCACAGAAAAAGGTAGCTGAGCAGAAGCAGCCAAAGACGTCGAGCAAAAACACTCGTACGGAAACCGACCTGATCGGTGACTTGGAAATTCCCGCTGATGCTTACTTTGGTGTCCACACCGTCCGCGCGATGGATAACTTCCAGATTTCCTACGTGACCATTAACACCATTCCGCACTTCATCCGCGGCATGGTGAAGGTCAAAAAGGCTGCCGCGATGGCCAACCGTCGCTTGCACGTGCTGCCAAAGAAGAAGGCAGAGGCCATCATGTGGGCCTGTGACCAGATCCTGGATGAGGGTCGCTGCATGGACCAGTTCCCGCTCGATGTATTCCAGGGTGGTGCCGGCACCTCGTTGAACATGAACACCAATGAGGTCGTTGCCAACTTGGCCCTTGAGCACTTGGGGGAGGAGAAGGGCTCCTACGACATCATCAACCCCAACGACGATGTCAACATGTCCCAGTCCACCAACGATGCTTACCCAACCGGCTTCCGGTTGGGCCTGTACGCTGCCATCGATGACCTCATCGTGCGCATCGACAGCCTGCGTTCCGCATTCCAGGACAAGGGTAATGAGTTCCAAGACATCCTGAAGATGGGCCGTACCCAGCTGCAGGATGCCGTCCCCATGACCTTGGGCGACGAATTCAAGGGCTTTGCTAATAATCTGAACGAGGAACAGGCCGTTCTGCGCGATGCACAGAGCCGCTTGCTGCAGATCAACCTCGGCGCAACCGCCATCGGTACCGGTGTTAACACTCCAGCCGGCTACCGCCACCAGGTAACCGCCGCATTGTCGGAGGTCACTGGCCTGGAGATGAAGACTGCGAGCGACCTTATCGAGGCTACCTCTGACTGCGGTGCCTACGTATTCTTGCACTCCGCCATCAAGCGCGCTGCCATGAAGCTGTCCAAGATCTGTAACGACCTGCGCCTGCTGTCCTCTGGTCCGCGCGCTGGCCTTGGCGAGATCAACCTGCCAGCCCGCCAGGCAGGTTCCTCCATCATGCCGGGTAAGGTCAACCCAGTCATCCCAGAGGTTGTCAACCAGACCTGCTTCAAGATCTTCGGCAACGACCACGTCGTGACCATGGCTGCAGAGGCAGGCCAGTTGCAGCTCAACGTGATGGAGCCGGTCATCGGTGAGGCACTGTTCCAGTCCATCCGCATTATGGGCAACGCGGTAGATGCGCTGCGTGAGAAGTGTGTTACCGGCATTACCGCTAACGCCGATGTGTGCCGCCAGTACGTGGAGAACTCCATTGGTATCGTCACCTACTTGAACCCATTCATTGGCCACCACAACGGTGACGAGATTGCCAAGGAATCCCTCAAGACCGGCAAGGGTGTCAAGGAACTCGTCCTGGAGAAGGGCCTTCTGGATGAGGCAACGCTGAACAAGGTTCTGTCGGTAGAAAACCTGATGCACCCAGAGTTTCGCGGTCAGCTTTTCCTCGATGACAACTAAGTAAAGTTCGCGAGCCGGAGTGCTGCATGAGGTGGGCGATGCCCATCCTCATGGTGGTGCCCACCATTCCGCACACACCGTGCTGTTTTTTCCGTGGAAAGCGGAAAAGTACTCCATGGTGTGTGCGGTCTCTTTCGTGAATGCCTGAGCTAACGTCTCCCGTTTCCATAGTGCAGCGGCATGGAAATATACCGAACGGTTGATAACGCGAGGTAGAACACATGTGGGAAGCAACACAAACGGGCAGAATGCGTAAATAAAACAACATATTCAAGGCAAAATAGAAATGTAAGGGTGGTCCACGACCGGCATGCTGATGTGTGTCCACCACGTGTAGTTGAGAACGTGTGGAGTGTATCCATGGTTATTATTCATATTGTCATCGTTCTCGCGGCCATTATCTTAGGTGCGAGAATTGGGTCCATAGGCATCGGCATGGCCGGTGGCCTAGGCGTTCTCCTTTTGGGCGTTGCGGGAGTTCCCGTAACTAGGGAAGACATTCCGTTCGACGTCATCGCCATCATTATGACGGTGATCGCGGCCATCGCCGCGATGCAAAAGGCCGGCGGCATGGACTATTTGGTTCACGTGGCCGAGAAGTTCCTGCGCAAAAACCCCAAGAAGATTACGTTTTACGCACCCATCGTGACCTGGTTGATGACGGTCTTAGCTGGTACCGGGCACACCTCCTTTTCCACGCTGCCGGTCATCGTTGAGGTGGCCAAGGAAGGCAAGGTTCGCCCGTCGCGCCCGCTATCTATCGCGGTCGTCGCCGCGCAGATGGGTATTTGTGCCTCGCCGATTTCTGCTGCAGTTGTCATCCTGGCTGGTCTGCTTGAGCCCATGGGGGTGGGGTACCTCCAAGTGCTCGCCGTGTTGATTCCAGCTACTTTTTTGTCCATCTTCCCCGCAGCTTGGCTGGCCAATAAGTTTGGTAAGGAGCTGGAAGATGACCCTGTGTACCAAGAGCGCAAGGCGCAGGGCCTGGTCAAAGAGCCGATTGGTGCTAGCAAATATGAGCCAAAGGAAGGCGCTAAGTCTTCCGTCGTTATCTTCCTTATCGCCATCGTTATCGTCATGGCATGGGCTACCATTTCTTCCGAACAAGTTGGGCTCATCACGGATCCAACGCTGCCGCGCAATGAGGCGATTATGACGGTCATGCTTTCGGCCGCGACGATCATCGTGCTCAAGACCAAGATCCCGGCCGCTGACGTCCTCAATACCCCGGTATTTAAATCGGGCATGTCCGCCTGCATCTGTGTGCTGGGTGTCGCGTGGTTGGGAACCACCCTTATCAACCACTACTTGGACGATATTCAAGCCTTGGCTGGTGACGTCATTGAAGCTTCGCCATGGTTGCTGGCAGTGGTGCTCTTCTTCGCCGCAGCCCTGCTGTACTCGCAGGCTGCTACCACCAAGGCGCTCATGCCCGCCGCGTTGGCGTTGGGAGTAAGCCCGGTTACCGCTGTGGCCGCATTCCCGGCAGTTTCTGCTCTGTTCATCTTGCCTACGTACCCAACGTTGCTGGCAGCAGTCGAAATGGATGATACGGGCACGACCAAGATCGGCAAGGCCGTATTCAACCACCCATTCCTCATCCCTGGCGTGGTCAGCATCGCCGGTTCCGTGCTCCTTGGCTACGCACTCGGCGCGGTAATCATTTAGCGAGTCCTCTAGCTTGCACTCCCAGTGGCGTCTTCTCCGCGGAGAGGGCGCCACTTTTATGTGGAAGCTCCACCATAAGAAATGTTCCGTCTCACACTTCATACCCCCATGCGACTTGGCTTATGCCAGAAATCGGTAGGGTAGGTGCCATGACTACGCAGCCATCCGATGTTGAAATCGCACAAGCCCATAACCTGCAGCCGATTGGGGAGATCGCAGCCAAAGCAGGCATCCCCGAAGATGCAGTAATTCCCTTTGGTTCCACGAAAGCCAAGGTGGATATCACCAAGGTGGACTACGCCAAAGACAAGCGCGGCAAGCTCGTGCTGGTGACAGGAGTCTCCCCAACACCTGCTGGCGAAGGTAAATCCACGGTGCTTATCGGCTTGACCGATGCGCTGGATCAGATCGGGAAGAAGGCTATCGTGGCCCTGCGCGAGCCATCCCAGGGCCCGGTCATGGGCATCAAGGGCGGCGCCGCGGGTGGCGGTTACGCCCAGATTGTGCCGATGGAGGATATCAACCTGCACTTCACCGGTGACTTCCACGCCATTGCCGCGGCAACGAATACGCTGGCGGCCATCATCGACAATCACATCCACCAGGGCAATCAGCTGGGCATCGACCCGCGCCGCGTCACTTGGCAGCGCTGCGTCGACGTGAACGACCGCGCACTGCGCAATGTGGTCACCGGGCTCGGCGGCTCTGCGCACGGCGTACCGGCAGAAACTGGCTTTACCATTACGGCCGCCTCCGAAATCATGGCCATTTTGTGCTTGGCGACGAGCCTCGAAGACCTCAAGCAGCGCCTAGGCGATATCACCGTCGGCTTTACCTATGACCAACGCCCAGTGACCGCGCGCGAGCTCGATGCGGAAGGCGCGCTGACCGCGCTGATGCGCGATGCTTTGAACCCAAACCTCGTGCAAACCCTCGGCGGGGTTCCCGCACTCGTGCACGGTGGTCCTTTCGCCAATATCGCGCACGGCTGCAACTCCTTGCTGGCGACGCAGACCGCGCTGCAGTTTGGCGATATCGTGCTGTCTGAAGCCGGCTTCGGCGCGGATCTTGGCGGCGAGAAGTTTATGGATATCAAGTCCCGGTTTGGTGACCTGGACGTGGCCGGCGCGGTGGTCGTGGCGACGATTCGCTCGCAGAAGTACAACGGGGGCGTGGCCAAGGACAAGCTCACCGAGGAAAACCTCGAGGCGCTGCAGAAGGGCATCGTCAATCTTGAGCGCCACGTAGAAAACCTGCGCAAGTTTGGGATCAAGCCCGTCGTCGCGCTGAACCTCTTCTGGTCCGATACCGAGGCGGAGCGCCAGTTCATGCGCGATTGGGCTAAGGACTTCGGCGTGGCCCTAGAAGAGGCCAACGTCTGGGCCGAAGGCGGCGCGGGAGCGACGAAGCTGGCCGAGACCTTGTTGGAGAACCTCGAGGGCGGCGCGCAGCACCTCTACGATCCGGAAGAAAGCATCGAGGCCTCCATCGAGACCATCGCCCGCGAGATCTACCGCGCGGACCGCGTGGAATACGGCTCCAAGGCCGTGAAGGACTTGCAGTACATCAAGGACAATGGCTGGGATAAACTACCCGTAGTCATTTCCAAGACGCAGTATTCCTTCTCCGATGAAGCAACGGCATTGGGTGCACCGGAAGGCCACACGCTGCACGTGCGCGAGCTGCTGCCGCGCACCGGTTCCGGGTTCATTGTGGTGCTGACCGGCAACGTGATGACCATGCCGGGCCTGCCTAAGAAGTCGGCGGCCAATAATATCGACGTCGCCGCCGATGGCACGGTATCCGGACTGTTCTAAAAGGAGCTAATCCGCCGCGGAGCCCGGCCACCCCGGGTACTCCGGCGGCGTGCCGCCAAATTCGGGGCAGATCGCCTGATGCGCGCACCAATTACAGAGCTTGGAGCGTTTCGGGCGAAAGTCCCCGGCGCGCCCATCGGCCTCAATCTTGGCCCACAGTTGGCCTAGATCGCGCTCGAAGTATTCGAGTTCTTCCTGGGTAGGAGCTAAAAACATCGAGTCCAGCACCTTGAGATACATCAGCCGCAGTTGGTGGGGGATGATGCCCAGCAGGCGCCAGTACACCAGGGCGTAAAAGCGCATCTGGAATTGGGCGCTCTGGGAAAACCGGGGTGCTGGTTTCTTTCCCGTCTTATAATCCACGACGCGCACCTCGCCGGTGGGGGCGCGGTCCACGCGGTCAATAAACCCGCGCACGGGCACGCCATTGGGCAAGACTGTATTGACATACATCTCGGTTTCTTGGCAGTCGAAGCCCTGCGGGTTTTCCATCTGAAAATAGCCCTTGAGCAGCTCGCGGGCGGCGACGAAGAAGTCATACGTCTCTTCTTCGGGCACGAGCTCGAGCAGTTCAGCGTCCTCTTCTGTCATCGCGGCCCAGCTCGGTTTGATCATCTTTACCGCTGCTGGGTAGGTGCGCTCTTCACGCGGGAGCTTATGCGTTTCTTCTAGGACCGCGTGGACCAGGGTTCCCTTAACTTGGGCGATGGTCTTGGGCTCGGAAATCTTGTCGATGGCCCGGAAACGGTAGAGCAGCGGGCACTGCTGGTAGTCGGAGGCGCGCGAGGGCGACAGGGCAAGGGGACGGGGGCGGGGAGTTGATGTAGTAGCCATGGTGTATCTAGCCTATCGCTGATCGTTTCGTGGCAAGCTAGAAGGCATGAGTTATACCGATAAGTTCCTTGATTTCTTGGCGGCCTCGCCGTCGTCGTACCACGCCGCGCATGAGGTAGCGCGCCAGCTGCAAGAATCTGGCTTCCAGGTTCAGGATGAGCGCGAGGACTGGTCGGCCGCACCAGGCGGGCACGTCATGGTCCGCGGCGGTGCGGTTGCCGCGTGGTACGTGCCGGAAGGCACCGATAAGAACTCCGGTTTCCGCATCGTTGGCTCGCATACCGATTCGCCGGGGCTGGCGCTCAAGCCCACGCCCGATTTTTCGGCTGTAGGTTGGCAACAGGTCGCGGTGGAAATCTACGGCGGTGCCTTGCTGCACACGTGGTTTGATCGTGAACTTACCGTCGCCGGCCAGGTGGTGACCACGGATGGGCGCCAGCACCTCGTGAATACGGGTCCAGTCCTGCGCCTTCCTTCGCTGGCCATTCACTTGTACCGCAAGGATGAGTTCAAGCCGGACCGCCAAAAGCACATGCAGCCGGTGCTGACGGTGGGCGATGAAGAGGCGTCGATCCTGCAGGTGGTGGGGGAGCAGGCGGGCATCGCCAAGCAGAATATTGCTTCCTTCAACCTGATTACCGCCGATGCCGCCCGGGGTGCCATCTTTGGCGCGGGCGAAAAGTTCATCGCGGCTGGCCGCATGGATAACCTATCTTCGGTGCACGCCTCGCTGGAGGCTATGCAGACCGCTGCGCAGGACTATGACGGCTCCGATATTTTGGTCATGATGGCCTTTGACCACGAGGAAGTGGGCTCGAGTTCCCGCTATGGTGCCGCCGGACCGATCCTGCAGGACGTGCTAACCCGCACCGCCCGCGCGCTGGGGGCTAATGAGGAAGAGCGATTCCAGATGTTCGCTCGCTCCAGCTGCGTGTCTGCCGATGCCGCGCACTCGGTGCACCCCAATTACGCGGATAAGCACGACCCCACCCACCAGCCGATCATTGGGCAGGGCCCAGTGACCAAGATCAACGGCAACCAGCGCTACGCCTCAGATGCACAGACGATTGCTCTGTGGGAGACCGCGTGTGCCAAGGGTGGGGTTCCGGTGCAGCGTTTCGTGGGCAATAACGATGTGCCGTGCGGCTCGACCATCGGCCCGATTACCGCAACGCGGCTGGGTATCGACACCGTCGATGTGGGCGTGCCGATGCTGTCGATGCACTCCGCGCGCGAGATGGTGGGCGAGCAGGACCAAATATGGCTCTCGCGGGCTCTTGAGGCATACTTGAAGGGTTAGTTCCCACAACCTCGAGGAGTTTTGCGGCATGGCTTATTCTGGCCCCTTTTCCTATGGCGACCGCGTGCAGCTGACGGACGCCAAGCGGCGCCACTACACGGTCATTTTGAAAGAAGGAGGCCAGTTCCATTCCCATAAAGGCATAATCAACCACGATGACATCGTGGGGATGGATGAAGGTTCCGTCATCGAGTCCACCTTGGGCTCGTCCTTCCTGCTCTTCCGCCACCTCATGGTGGATCACGTCCTCTCGATGCCGCGCGGTGCCGCCGTCATTTATCCCAAGGATGCCGCACAAATCTTGGTCGAGGGCGATATTTTCATGGGCGCCCGCGTGCTGGAGGCCGGTGCCGGCTCCGGCGCCTTGTCGATGTCCCTCCTGCGCGCCGTGGGACCCGAAGGCCACGTCTATTCCTACGAGATCCGCGACGATCACTTGGAGTACGCGGTCGATAACGTCGAGGAATACTTTGGCAACCGCCCCGAGTGGTGGTCGCCGCGCCTAGGCGATCTTGGCGATGTCACCGCTGAGGACCTCGGCGGCCCCGTCGATCGCATCATCTTGGACATGCTGGAGCCCTGGGAAAACCTGGAGACCGTACGCGATCTGTTAATCCCCGGCGGCGTATTCATGACCTATGTGGCAACCGTTCCACAGCTGATGAAGGTCATGGAGGGCATCCGGGAGCTGCAATGCTTCACCGAGCCGAAGGCGTGGGAATCCTTGGTGCGCGAGTGGAAGGTAGAAGGCCTAGCCACCCGTCCGGAGCACCGCATGAACGCGCATACCGCATTCCTTATTTGGACCAGGCGGCTTGCCGATGGCGTCACCCCGCCGCGCCCCCAGCGCCGCGCCCGCAAATAAGGTGCACAGTTTTAAGTACACGGGTGTAATTAATTACTAAAGTGGCCTCGCTCATACCTTCTCGCGCGTTAAAGTGGTGTGCATGGATGAAGCCACGGATAATAAGCGGCAACTCAGCCAGCTTGCTGCGCGCAATCAAAAGCTGGTGGAGCTACTACAGAAATCGCGCGCCGAGCTCGAGCAGTTATTTGCTGAGGTCAATGCGCTTGCAGAGCCCGCCTCTACATATGGGGTCTTTTTGGCCTACTCGCCACACCAAAGCGAGGTAGGCACCACCGCGGAGGTCTATACCAACGGCCGCGTCATGCAGCTCAAGGTCTCTCCCAACGTGGAGCCGGGCAGCCTGCAGGTGGGCCAACAGGTCCGGCTGGGCGATGGCTTCGTGGTCGTCGAAGGCTGCGCTCCCACGAGCACTGGCGAACTTGCCACCGTGGTTGAGCGCTTGGACCAGCGCCGGGCCGTCGTGGCTAATTCCGCGGGGGATAACCGCGTCGTCCTGCTCGCACAGGCGCTGCAAGAAAGCGTGCGCGCGGGCGAGGTGGTGCTGTTAGATACCAAGGCTTCCGTGGCCGTGGAAAAGGTCGATCAAGCAGAGGTTTCCCAGCTTTCGCTGGAAGAGGTACCCGATGTGCGCTACGAGGACATCGGCGGCCTGGACGAGCAGATTTCGCAGATCCGCGATTCCGTCGAGCTGCCCTTTATCCACCCCGAGCTCTACCGGCAGTATGGCTTGCAACCGCCCAAGGGTGTGTTGCTTTATGGCCCACCCGGCTGCGGAAAGACGCTCATTGCTAAGGCCGTGGCGAACTCCTTATCTACCCAGATGGGGGGAAATGGCTCCAGCTACTTCCTCAATGTCAAGGGCCCAGAGCTGCTGAATAAGTACGTCGGCGAAACCGAACGCCGCATTCGGCTTATCTTTGAGCGCGCCCGCGAGCTCGCCCAGGCCAGCGCGGATCGCCCCGTGGTCATCTTCTTTGATGAGATGGAATCCATTTTCCGCACCCGCGGATCCGGGGTTTCGTCTGATATGGAAACCACCGTCGTTCCCCAGCTGCTGACGGAGCTCGATGGCGTGGAGGGCCTCAGCAATGTGGTCATCATCGGCGCCACCAACAGGGAAGAGCTCATTGACCCCGCCATCATGCGCCCGGGCAGGCTGGATATGAAGGTGCGCATCAATCGCCCCACCAAGCGCGGCGCGCGCGAGATCTTCGCCCGCCACTTCGATCCCTCCATTCCACACGTGGGCGATATTGACGAGCTCATCGGCGATGCCGTAGATGAGCTCTATAGCGATAGGCCTTTTGCCCAGCTGCACTTTAGCAATGGGCAGCGCCAGGTCCTGCACTACCGCGATTTCGTCTCTGGCGCGATGATTGCCAATATCTTGGCCCGGGCTAAGAAGCTAGCCATCAAGGAGGCTTTATCGGACCACGGTGCGCAGCGCGCCGCGGAGGAAGGCGATGGGGGCGTTAAAGGGGGCATCGGCAAGCAGCACCTGCGTGCCGCCATCGCCGCCGAGCAGGCGGAATCGGAATACATGCCCACCTCAACCAACCCCGAGGAATGGAGCAAGATTGTTTCCGCGGATCACGGCGGATCGCGTGTGACCAGTGTGGAACTTTTAAGCGGAAGGAGCTGTACGTGGCCCGCGTGCTAGGAACGGAAACGGAATACGGCATTTCTACGCCGGATTCGCCGGAGGAATCCCCAATCATCACCTCGACCCACGCGGTGGTGGCCTATGCAGCGCTGTACACGGGCGCGCGTTCGCGCTGGGATTTTGCGGAAGAACATCCCTTGCGAGATTCCCGCGGTTTTGACCTCAAGCGCTACGATACGGTTCCCGTGGTAGACCCCAATGCGGTTGGTGTGGCCAATGTTGTCACCCCGAGCGGGGCGCGGTTCTATGTGGACCATGCCCACCCCGAGTACTCGGCGCCGGAATGCACGAATGCTTGGGACGCGACGCTCTATGACGCCGCCGGCGATCACACGCTGCTGCAGGCCAGGGATGCCGTCGCTGAGCTGACGGAACAGGGAAAGTCCGTCTTGGCGGACCGGCAGCCGTGCCCGCCGCTGCGGTTGTACAAGAATAACGTCGATGGCAAGGGCGCCAGCTACGGTTCGCATGAAAATTATCAGTATGCCCGCAGCGCCGATTTTTCGGTCATGGCCCAGGCGCTCATTCCCTTCTTCGTGGCCCGGCAGGTCGTCATCGGTGCTGGGCGCATGGGGCGCGGGGAGTTTGGAGAGGAACCGGGGTTCCAGATTTCCCAGCGCGCGGACTATATCGAGCAGGAAATTTCCCTGGAAACCACCCTCAACCGCGGCATCATCAATACCCGCGACGAGCCCCATGCCATCCACGATGTCTTCGGCCGCCTGCACGTCATCATCGGCGATGCGAATATGTCGCAGACCTCGACGCTACTGAAATTGGGCATGACCTCGCTGGTGCTCGATGCCATTGAGGCCGGCACGGACTTTAGCGATCTGCGCCTTGCCGATGCCGTCGCGGAGGTCCCCCTGGTAAGCCGCGACCTCGAATTGCGCCACCGGCTCACGCTTGCCGATGGCCGCGAGCTCACCGCCCTCGAGCTGCTCGCCGAATACCGCCGCCGCCTGCAGCCAGAGAATTCCGCCGACCACAAGGTGCTGGCGGCCTGGGACGAGGCAGTAGAGCTGCTTGCCGATGACCCCCTCAAAGCCGCCCACCTCCTAGATTGGGTGGCCAAGTACCGGTTGATCAAGAGCTACTTGGACCGCGGCATGTCCCCAGATGATCCCAAGCTGCGCCTTATTGACTTGCAATATGCGGAAATCGATCCCGAGAAGTCGCTCCACCATGCGCTGGTGCGCAAGGGCCAGATGCGCCAGCTCTTCAGCGCCGAAAAACTGCACCGCGCCGCCGCCGAGCCGCCCGCCGATACGCGGGCATATTTCCGCGGGCGCATAACGCAGAAATTCGGCGAAGATATCATCGCTGCCAGCTGGCAAAGCCTCACCCTGCGCCGTGGTGATAAGGACGGACACGCCCGAAACGGAGTCTGGGCCACCGTGGCCATGGATGATGCCCGCGGGCTCACCCGCGCGGACTGCGAAGACATCATCGAGGGCGCAAGCAGCGTAGACGAGTTGCTGGAAGGCCTTGCTGCCATCGGTATCCAGCCCGAGTATCGTAAGTAATGATCGCCTAACACGACGAAAGGATGACACCGTGTCCAATTCGAATCGCCAGGTCACTAGCAATAATGGGGGAAACGGCCCCGAGTCAGAGGAAGAATTTACCGCAACCCAGCTCAATATCAACACCTCTGGCACCGATGACCTGCTTGATGAGATCGATGGCCTGCTAGAAAATAACGCGGAAGAATTCGTCCGCTCCTACGTCCAAAAGGGCGGACAGTAGGCGTGGAATCCACACGTCCCGTTTTTGCCCGGCGCATCATGGGCATCGAAACCGAGTATGGCCTGTCCACGGCGACGCCGAAGGACCAGCGTGCTTTAAGCCCCGATGAAGTTGCGCGCGTGCTCTTCTGGCCGATCGTCGAAAAATACGCCTCGTCCAATATCTTCGCCACCAATGCGAGCCGCCTGTACCTTGACGTCGGCTCGCATCCTGAGGTAGCTACCGCCGAGTGCGATAGCCTCAGCCAGCTCATTGCCTACGAATGCGCCGGTGACCGCGTGATGAGCCGCCTCGCGCTACAGGCCGAAGCTGCTTTGGCCGCAGAAGGAAACGAGCGGCCGGTCTACCTTTTTAAGAACAACGTAGATTCCGCCGGGCACTCCTTTGGCTGCCACGAGAATTACCTCATTAGCCGGCATATGGTGCTCAAAGATCTGGGCGTAGCGCTCTTGCCCTTCCTGATTACCCGCCAACTTATCTGCGGGGCGGGAATGGTGCAGCCAGCCAAGGGCGAACACCCCGCGCAATTCCTCTTATCCCAGCGCGCCGACCAGGTCTGGGAGGGTGTCTCGTCTGCGACCACCCGGTCCCGGCCCATCATCAATACCCGCGACGAGCCGCACGGGGATTCCAAGCGCTTTCGCCGCATGCACATCATCGTAGGCGATTCCAATATGGCGGAGCCCACCATCGCACTGAAGGTCGGCTCCACCCTGCTCATGTTAGAGATGCTGGAGGCAGGCTTCGAGCTGCCCGAACTCGAGATCGCAGATCCAATCCACCACATACGCTCCATCGCGCGCGATCTGACCGGCTCCACACCGCTGCCGCTCGTCAGCGGGGGAACCATCACCGCCCTGGAGGTCCAACAGCAGCTCTGCGCACGGGCGCGCGATTGGCTCGCCCACCGCGAAGAAGCCGGCACGCCCACTGCGGAATTGGAGCGCGTCGTTGACCTGTGGGAGCGCATCCTGCGCGCCATCGAGACCGGAGATTTCTCTAGCGTGAACCGTGAGATTGATTGGGTCATCAAGCTCGAGCTGCTCGAGCGCTACCGCTCGCGCTTGGGCGGTGACTGGGCGCATCCGAAACTCACACAGATCGATATGACCTATCACGATATCCGGCCAGGGCGAGGTTTGTACGACGTGTTGCTGCGCCGCGGGATGATCGAGCGCTGGATTGAAGATGAAGACATCGAGCGTGCGGTATCGACCGCGCCGCCAACTACGCGCGCGGCCTTGCGCGGCCAGTTCTTGGCTGCGGCCGAAGACTGCGGCGCGCACGTGACCGTGGACTGGACGCGGCTGAAGGTCAACCGCCCTGAACCGCGCACCGAGGAACTGCTGGATCCTT
This sequence comes from Corynebacterium tuingiense, assembly GCF_046718165.1. Lineage (NCBI taxonomy): Bacteria > Bacillati > Actinomycetota > Actinomycetes > Mycobacteriales > Corynebacteriaceae > Corynebacterium > Corynebacterium tuingiense. The sequence goes on along the minus strand of NZ_CP177101.1, from coordinate 1,247,398 downwards.
TCGCGTCCACCGATCCGCGCGTCGCGGCATTGCTAGACTATATGCACGATAATCACGCCTAAGGCGTGCACATTGAGCAAAGGGGAGAGTAGACAACGTGGTGGCATCACGATCCACGCCGAGCCGGCAGGATGCGGCGGTAGAAAGGCTCACCAACCTGTCCTTTGCGCTGCAAGGAGCGGCGAATTCGGGTGGTTCACCGGACCGCTCTGCAGCCTGGATCCGCAGCCACGTCGCAGGCTATAGCGATAAATCCGACGAAGCTTTTACCAAGGCCTTGGCGCGCGATATCGCCACCTTGCAACGCGCTGGAGTCCCCATCGTGCACACCGGTGGGGAAGACGGCGCCTCGTACCGCCTCGACCAAAGCAATTACCAGCTCCCGCCGGTGGGATTTTCACCGGAAGAAGCGATGGTGCTTGGCATCGCAGGGGGAGTGGGAACCCCTGGTGGATTGAGCGATTTCTCTTTGTCCGGGTGGACCAAGATAGCCGCCTCGGGTGCCTCCCGGAACCTGGAGGGCGCACCCGTCTATACCGCGGTCAATGACATCACCCGCCTTGCCCCCGAGGTGATCACCTTCGTCTTGGCCGCCGTGCGGAATAAAATCCGGATTACTTTTGCCTATCGCCCCCACCCAGCGGCGGAGACCGTGCGCCGCACCATGGATCCCTGGGGAGTAGTCAACCACCAGAGCCGCATCTATATCGTTGGCTTCGATGTTGGCCGCGCCGCCCCGCGCGTCTTCCGCGCCCTGCGGCTTTCCGATATCAAAAGGTCGCACCAGCCGGCTGAGCATTCTGAGCCGACGGTGGACATCGACAAGCTCGTCAAAGAGGCCCTACAACGCGGCGAAAAGGTGGGTGCGACCCTGCATATTCCTGAAGGTCAAGCCCAAGAGCTAGAAAGTGCGGGGGAGCGCACTGCCGAAGGCACCGTAGTGCTGACCGGGGTCCAAAAGGATTGGTTGGTGCGCACCGCAGCGGGCTATGCCCCAGAAGTAAAAGTGCTCGATCCCCCCGAGGTGCGCACTGACATCATTAACCTTCTGCGCGCAGCCGCCAACCACAACGGAGCTGAGTAAACCAATGGCCGATGGATCTCATAAACTGCAAGCGCTCGTCCGGTCGCTGAACCTCATCCCGTACTTCCAAAACCATCCGGATAAAACTCCGATGGAGGCGGCTGCGGATCTGGGCATGGACCCAGGGGAGCTGAAAGATGCCGTGGACCGGCTATTTTGCTCTGGGACCGGCCGCAATACTGAGGAGCTCATCGATCTCTCTTTTAGCTACCGCGATGGGGTCACCATTTACAATGACCAGGGGCTGGGACAAGCATTGCGGCTTACCCCAACCGAGGCCGGCGCGCTCTTGCTTACCCTAGAATCCCTCGAGGCTATGCCCGGCCTGTTGGATGCGCGGGCGATTAAGTCTGCCGCGGCGAAATTGCGCTCCATTATGGATGAGCGCACGCTGAGCATCTATGACACCTTATCGACGGTGGACCCGCAAGAATCCGACATCCAGGCGACCTTGAACCGTGGGCTCAACGAAAAAAGGCGCATCCGGATGCGCTATTGGAGCGCCTCATCTAATAAGGAAACCGAGCGCGTGGTTGATCCGGCCCGGATTTTTATCGTGGATGCCGAGCCCTATCTCGCGGCGTGGGAAGAAGAAAAGCAAGGGCACAGGACCTTTCGTATTGACCGCATCAAGCATGCCGAGTTGACCGAGGAGACTGCTCATCCCCGCCTCAAACAGCTGGACTGCGACGCTGCAGCACCCTTTAATTTAGGTGCGGCGGATTCCGTGGAATTAGTCATTCATGAAAAATTCACCTGGCTTGCAGAATACTACGATATGCAATTAGGCAAACGCCTAGAAAACGGCACTATAGCTGCAACAATGCAGGTCGGCTCGGTGGATTGGCTGGTTCGTTTTGCCCTCGGGCAGGCCGATAGGTTACGCGTTATAGCCCCAGAATCTATTGTAAATCTCATTGCGGAACGCGGAAATGATGCGTTGAAGGGCTATACTTAAAATCCAGTTACTGCACGCACATGCGTCTTAAAATTGCCTCGCGAATTCCCCGCGAAGTCAGGGAGCGCGGCGGTCATTTGACGCAGGCAAAGAAGAACCGAAAGAGGATCTTATGACCTTAGGACCATTGGAAATCGGCCTTATTGTTCTCGTCATCATCTTGCTATTTGGCGCGAAGAAATTGCCCGATCTTGCTCGTTCCATGGGCCGCTCGATGCGCATTTTCAAATCTGAGGTCAATGAAATGCAATCGGAGGACACCAAGCGCTCTGAGACCCAAGCTCAACTGAGCCAGAAGCGCCAGCAGTCCGATGAGGAGTTCTGGAACCGCCCAGATATGCAGCCTGGCCACCAGCAGGGAAACTCTTCCTCTCAGAATTAACGCCCGCCTGCTAAAAACGCGAACACCCTCTGCTGCTTATGCACTCGTCGGCCGTGCCGGAGTGCGACCCTGAGAAATCAGGTGGGCAGGGCAGTGTTCGCTCTTGTGCGTTGAAAGAGCCAAATTGATGTCCTCACAGACCCATCCTGTCGGTGAACAAGGATCCCGCGTGCGCCGCAAGCGTCGAGGTTTTTCACGCAAGCCCAAAAACCCAACGGGCGAGATGACCTTAGTACAGCACCTGCAAGAGCTGCGGCGAAGGATCATTATCTCCTTGCTGGCCTTGGTTATCGGCGCGATCATCGGTTTCATTTGGTACCAGCAGGCACCCTTCCGGATTCCGCCGCTGGGAGAAATTCTCCGCGAGCCTTATTGCTCATTGCCGGAAGATAAGCGAGCCAACTTCAACAACGATGGCGAATGCCGCTTGCTTGCCACCAGCCCCTTCGAGATGCTCATTTTGCGACTGAAGGTAGGTGCATTGGCAGGTACGGTGATTTCGTCTCCAGTCTGGCTCTATCAGGTGTGGGCATTCATCGTCCCAGGCCTGCATAAGAATGAGCGCCGCTACACCTTAAGCTTCGTCGTTGTGGCCGTCTCCCTCTTCTTGGCTGGCGCCATCTTGGCCTACTTCATCTTGTCCGTGGGCCTAGAATTCCTCATTGGTATCGGCGCTGAGTACCAAACCGCAGCATTAACTGGTGAGCGATACTTCTATTTCCTCTTGGCGCTCTTGCTTATCTTCGGTATCAGCTTCGAGATTCCGCTGTTAATCGTCTCTCTCAACCTCATTGGCGTCTTGGAATATAACCACGTCAAGGACAAGCGTCGCATCGTCATCGTCGTGGTGATGATCTTTGCCGCCTTCGTGACTCCAGGCCAAGATCCCTTCACGATGGTGGTCTTGTCCGCCAGCCTGATGCTGCTTATTGAGATTGCCTTCCAGTTCTGCCGCATTCACGATAAGCGCCAGAATCGGCAGCGTCCTGACTGGATGGATCTTGATGATGAATCCGCGTCTGCGCTAGACGAAAGCCCCACAGGCGTGGGCGGGCCCGCGCCTGTCGATGCCCCATCGAGCGTTAGCTCCTCGGGCGTATACGCCTCGCCTAAGCCTACGGCACCTAGCGCGTCATCGCAGACCGTCCGCACGGAAAATCGGGCGTCGGATAGCACTTCGCAACAGGCTGGGGATCGCAAGGGGCCGCAGCGACCTACCGATGAAGGCGGCTTTTTCGACGATGTGCTTTAAGCACGGGTAGCCTTGTGAAATATGACTGAAACTCACCTGGATACCTTCGCCGCCGGCCTCCCATACCCCTTGGATGAGTTCCAGGTGCAGGGGTGTGAGGCGGTAGAAAATGGCCAAGGGGTGCTCGTCTGCGCCCCTACTGGCGCAGGTAAAACCGTCGTTGGCGAGTTCGCCGTGTCTTTGGCTTTAAGCCGCGGCACGAAGTGCTTTTATACCACCCCGATTAAGGCGCTGAGCAACCAGAAATACCACGACCTCGTCGCTGAGCACGGCGAGGATGCCGTCGGTCTGCTTACTGGCGATGTCTCTATCAACGCCGATGCCGAAATCGTGGTGATGACCACTGAGGTGCTGCGCAATATGATCTACGCGGATTCTCCGGCGCTGGATAGGCTTACACACGTGGTCATGGATGAAATCCACTTCCTTGCAGATGCCTCCCGCGGCGCGGTCTGGGAAGAAGTCATCCTGAATTTGGCGGACCACGTATCCATCATTGGGCTGTCTGCCACTGTGTCCAATTCTGAGGAATTCGGTGAATGGCTCGCCACAGTCCGCGGCGATACCTCGGTGATCGTGACCGAACACCGTCCGGTTCCACTTGATCAATGGATGATGTTGGGCCGCAAGATTTACCCGCTCTTTGAGCCGGAATCCGGCGGCCAGGTCAATTCCGAACTAGAGCGCCGCATTCAGCGCTTGGAGGCAGGCGATAGCGACGATGGGCGCGCGGACTATAAATCCGGCAAGGGTTTCCGTGCGAGGGCGCGCCACAAGGGCGGCGGGCGCAGCGAATTTCATGGTAAAGCGAGCGGGCGTTCCGGTTCCTCCCGTCCGCAAGATCGCTACCGCCCCTTAGGGCGCCCAGAGGTGCTAAAGGTGCTGCAATCGCAAGATATGCTGCCCGCGATTACCTTCATCTTTTCCCGCGCCGGTTGCGATGGCGCGCTCTATCAATGCCTGCGCAGCAGGATGGTGCTGACGACGCAGGAAGAGGCAGAAGAGATCAAGGCCATCGTCGATGCCGGCGTTGAGGGCATTCCGGAAGAAGACCTGCAGGTCTTGGATTTCCGGCGGTGGCGCGAAGCGCTCTCGCGCGGTTTTGCCGCCCACCACGCAGGAATGTTGCCGGCTTTTCGCCACATCGTAGAAGATCTCTTCGTCCGCGGTTTGGTACGCGCGGTATTTGCTACCGAAACCCTTGCCTTGGGCATTAATATGCCAGCGCGCACGGTTGTGCTCGAGAAGTTGATTAAGTTCAATGGCGAAGCGCACGTGGATCTCACGCCGGGCCAATACACGCAGCTGACTGGGCGCGCGGGCCGGCGCGGAATCGATACCCTGGGCAACGCGGTCGTGCAGTGGGCTCCTGCTATGGATCCGCGATTTGTCGCGGGTTTGGCATCGACGCGCACGTATCCGCTGATTTCTACGTTTGCGCCAGGCTATAACATGGCCATCAACCTGCTGGGCATGCTCGGCTTTGAGGACTCGCTGCGGCTCCTAGAAAAGTCCTTTGCGCAGTTCCAAGCCGATGGTTCCGTGGTCGAAGAAACCCGCGAATTAGAGCGCGCAGAGCATCGCGTGCGCGAATTGCGCGAGCAGCTTGACGATGCCGTAGATGCCCTCGCACCACCAGCCAAGGACGGCGAGGATCCCGCCGAGGTGCTCATGGATTATATCCGGCTGCGCCGCGAGCTGACGGTGGAAGAAAAGCAATCCAAGGTTGATAAGGAACACCAACGCACCCAGGAAGTAGTCGCGGTGCTAGCGCGCCTGCAATTGGGCGATGTCATTGCGATCGCCGGAAAGAAGCGGCCCACCCTTGCTGCGGTGGTCACCCCGGCTAACCAGACTGAGGATCCACGCCCGTGGGTGACCACGGAGTCTGGGTGGTCAGGGCGCATCGATGCCACCGGGATTAGCAATCCGCCGATTCAGCTGGGCCGTATAAAGATCCCGAAGCCGGTGCGGAAGAATCCGCGGCGCAATACCAAGTACATCCAGGATGTCTTCCACCGCGAAAAGTTTGACCGCCCGAAGCGGATGAAGTCGAAACCGCGCCTGCGGCCAAATAAGAGGGTAGGCGAGTTGCGCGATGCCATTCGCGAGCACCCTGCGCACGACTGGCCCGCCACCGATAGGGAGCAACTGGCCGGCGTGGCGCAGAAGTTGGCGCGCCGCGAGCGCGACCTCGAAAAGCTGCAGGCCAAGGTGAATAAGGCGACCGATACTTTGGGCCGTACTTTTGAACGCATCGTGGATCTGCTCGCGGAGATGGACTATGTCGAGTTCTCTGGTGCCGGCAGCGATCGCACGCCGGTCATCACTGAGGAAGGCGAACGCCTAGCCAAGATTCATAGCGAATCCGATCTGCTCGTTGCCCAATGCCTGAAGCGAGGCATATGGGATGAGCTGGATCCGGCGGAGTTGGCCGGCGTTGCATCTCTGTGCTGCTTTGAAAATAGGAAGGCCACTGGGGGCCAGCCGGAGGCCGCAACGGATCGCATGGCCGATGCCATGAATGCGACGTGGCGTATCTATACCGAACTCAGCGCGGATGAGCGGCGCCACCGCCTGCCCCCAACGCGCGAGCCGGAAGCCGGTTTTGCGCTGGCCATTCACCAATGGTCAGCGGGTGCGCCCTTGGGCTATTGCATGGCGGCGGCTAATGAGGCGGGCGCGGAGCTTACCCCCGGTGACTTCGTGCGGTGGTGCCGCCAAGTTGTGGACCTCCTGCAGCAAATCGCCAAGACTGGCTACGATGGCCAGATTCAGCGCAACGCGCGCCGCGCAATCGATGCCATCCAGCGCGGGGTCGTCGCGATCGGGGCTTAAGCTAGCCCGGCCTGCTGGCTAGTAGACTGAGGTGTATGACTACTCAGGCTTTTTCTCCCGAAGTGTATTCGCGCCGGCTCGCGGCCGCGCAAGAAGCGGCCACCCAGCAGGGCATTGACCTTTTGCTGATTGGCACCGGCCCCGATTTCGCCTACCTGACCGGTTCGTGGGTATCGTCCCACGAACGCCTGACGGTGCTGGCGGTTCCGCAGAGCGGTACCCCGTGGATTGTCTCGCCGAATACGGATATTACGGATATTAAATCGGCGCCCGTCGGCAAGCTCGATGTGGAGCTGCGCGGGTGGAATGACGGCGATAATCCCTACGAGCTCGCCCTCAAGGGCGCTGCGCCGATCAAGAAGGTCGCTCTGGGCCAATCCCTGACTGCGGACCACATCCTGCAGTTCCAGGCGCTCGTGCCCGAGACGGATTATGTCCTTGCCACCTACGCGCTCGCAGAGCTGTTTACCCGCAAGGATGAGGCGGAAATCGCAGAGCTGCGCAGGGCCGGCCAGGCCATCGACGCCGTGCACGCCCAGGTTCCTGGGCTCCTGCAGCCCGGCCGCACCGAGGCCGAGGTGGCGCACGAACTGGAAAAGCTCATCCTCGAAGAACATTCCATCATTGACTTTGTCATCGTGGGCTCTGGCCCGAATGGCGCCAATCCGCACCACAGCTTCTCTGACCGGAAGCTGGCTGCGGGCGAGCCCGTCGTCGTGGATCTCGGAGGCACCTTGCCCTCCGGCTACCATTCCGATTGCACCCGCACCTACGTCGTAGGCGGCGATCTTAGCCAGGCACCGCAGGACTTCCAGGACGCTTATGCAGTGCTTTACGATGCCCAAGCGGCCGCCCGCGCCGCCGCCAAACCCGGCAGCACTGCCGAGGAAATCGATGCGGTTGCTAGGAAGGCTATTGCCGATGCCGGCTGGGGCAATAAATTCGTCCACCGCACCGGCCACGGAATTGGTCTCTCGACCCACGAAGAGCCCTTCATCATGGAGGGAAATGACCTAGCGCTGGAAGAGGGCATGGCCTTTTCCATCGAGCCAGGCATTTACCTGGAAGGCCAGTGGGGCATACGCCTAGAAGACATCGTGGTCCTTACCAAGGATGGCTACGAGTCCCTCAACGTCGTTGAACGCGAAGTGCGCTAAGTGGCTGGCGTACTGATCCTAGGCGGGCGCAGCGATATCGGCGGTGAAATCGCCCGTCGCGTGGCCTGCGGCAACGACATCGTCCTCGCCGCGCGCGGGACGCACGGGCTTGAGGAGGTAACCTCTCAGCTAGAGGCCGCAGGTGCACGCAGCGTCTACCAGCTGTCCTTCGATGCGGAGGATTTCTCCCAGCACCGCCAGATCTTTGCCGAGGCCAAGGAACGCGTCGGCGCCATTGAGCTGACTGTGGTCGCCTTCGGCATCCTAGGGGATCAAGATAAAGCGGAACTCGATCCGTCCCAGGCAGCACAAATCGCCACTATCGACTACACCGCCCAGGTCTCCGTGCTGACGGTGGCGGCGCAGTCGATGCTGCGCGGCCATATCGTGGCCTTTTCCTCCATCGCTGGCTGGCGGGCCCGCCGCGCCAATTATGTCTACGGTTCCACCAAGGCTGGCCTGGATGCATTTTGTCAGGGCCTTGCGGATAGGTTGCACGGCAGTGGGCTTGGGTTGATTACCGCGCGCCCCGGGTTCGTCATCGGGTCTATGACCCAAGGAATGAAACCGGCCCCGCTATCGGTGCGGCCAGGCGATGTCGCCGATGCCGTCGTTGCTTGCATAGACAACGACGACCGCCGCGGTCAGGCACGCAGCCACACCCTGTGGATCCCGAAGGCCCTGCAGGCTTTGGCCTGGGTCATGCGGCTCGTGCCCCGGCCCGTGTGGCGGCACATGCCGCGTTAGTCGGCCTCGCCCTCCCGCAGCAGGGGCGAGTTGATGTCGAAGATGAAACCGCGCGGGGCGAGCACGCGGAGGACGACCTCGGCATCGCCCTCTGCGATGTCGTGAAAGACGAGACCTCCCCACGGGGTGACCGTGATGTCCACCTCGAGCTGGCCGATGAGCTGCGCGAACTGCGCCGGTATGGCGCCTTGATAGACGCCCGCGCCAAGGTTGACCACGCCTTCTGCCTGGTGCTCATCCAACCAACCAATGGGCCCAGGTTCTGCGGCGAGTTCCGCACCAGCCGCCCCGGTGGCCTTCGCCTCAGTGCCTTTTGCTTCGGTACTCCTCGCCTCGGTGCGCAAGGCACCGAGGCGCTGGAGGTGGGTTGCGGCATCGGCAAGCGAGAGGCCCGCGGTCGGGCTGTTAGTGGCGGGGGACTGGGTGATGTTTAAGGTGGCATCGTCAAGCAGCTGCATACTAACCTGCGCGGCAGAGGCCGGCAGATCGTCGGCGGGAGTAGTAATCGCGAGCGACTCCAAGCCCGGCTGTTCGGTATTCAGGTGCGTGGTCAGCTGGCGCGCGGCTTGCTTCGCCGCGGCAGAAAGGGGAGAGGCCAGCACAGGAATGTGGAAGCTCTGCAGCTCTAATTTATCCAGCTCCGCCGCAAGCTGGGCCTTGTCTGTAATTCCCCGCAACTCGATGGCGGAATTAGGGCTAATGTAGACGCTGCCATCGGCCCAGTGCGCCGCGCAATAACCCAAATGGATCCAATCATTGGGGCTGGTAAAACCGCCCACAACGTGCAGGCGCAGGGAAGTGCCGGACTCGGGATGCTGGAAAAATTCGGGGTAATGCATAACCTGCCAGTGTAGCCGGTTAGAAGCACTGCGCTGGGATCGAGTGTTGCCAGCATATCGTCAGCTTTGCTCGTTAAACTGGAAACTATGCCGTTTTTATATCTCGTCCTCTATATGCTGGCGGAAACCCTAGCGTTTTGGGCCGTCGCCGAGTGGATTGGCCTCTTTTGGGCGTTCATTGCTCTGTTCATCACCATGTTCTTTGGAATGTCCATCGCCGGTATTGAGGTGCGCCGGTTGATGGGTAAACAGGTAGAACAGGCTGGTGACGGGACCTACTACGTCCGCGATAACGACATGGGTAAAACCGCCGGGAATGTGGGCCTAACCTTGGCCGGTGGCATGTTGCTGTCCCTGCCTGGGTTTTTGACCAGTTTTATTGGTATCTTGCTCATCTTCGCCCCAACGCGGTCGCTGTTTCGAAAGTTTATGGCCGTATCCATCTACCGCAAGGTGGAGAAGATGGGTGTGCGCATTTACGAGGCATCGCCCATGGCACAGCAGCACGATAGCTATGGCAATTTTGGATCCTTTGGGCAGGCCTCGGGCCAATCTTTTGGGCAAACGTCTGGTCAGAGCGATTCCCACGAAGTTATCGACGAAGAAGAGCTGCGCAACTGGTCCGAAAACCTGGATCCTGATGACTTCGGTCCCCGCGGCGATGGCAATTCGCAGGACGGAAAATAAGTGGCGATATTTTTCGCCCGCCTCGTCATAGCGGGCATATCTGGTGCGCTGACCTTTACCGCCCTTGAGCCGCGCGGCTGGTGGTGGGGTGCGATCATTGGCATCGCCCTGCTGTATGTGAGCCTCATGCCTTGGCGTGGGCGACAGGTGCGCGGGGCCACAGGCGCGCTTTTGGCGGTGGCGCACGGGCTGATTCTGTACTTGCTGAGCCTGCCCTGGATTGGCGAGTTGGTAGGGACCGTGCCCTATGCGGCGCTTGCCATCTGGCTTTCGGTATATGCCATCCTTTTAGGGATATTCGGGGCCTCTGTGGCGCGGTGGCGATATGGATTTCTGGTCTTTCCCTTCGTGTACCTCGCCGTGGAGGTCCTGCGTTCCTCGGTGCCTTTTGGTGGTTTCCCTTGGGTCAAACTGGCGTGGGGACAAATCGAAGGGCCCTTAGCCAATCTCGCCCCGTGGGGCGGGACCTCCCTGATTACAGTGGCAACGGTGCTGTGCGCCTGCGGCCTTGCCGGCTTATTGCTGCGCGGCGGGCGCGTAAAGGTCGCCGCTGGCGCCGCCCTTATTCTCCCGCTCATTGCGGGACTCGCGGCCGGGCGCGGCATCGATCCTGCCGATACCAAGGTGGGCGATACCAAGGTGGCGGCCATTCAAGGTAACGTGCCGCGCAGCGGTCTGGACTTCGCCGGGCAGCGTCGCGCGGTACTAAATAACCACGTTCAGGAAACGGAGAAGCTCGCGCGCCGCGAAGACGATATAGATCTGGTGATCTGGCCGGAAAATTCTTCCGATATTGATCCTTTCCGCGATGGGGAAGCAGCCCAAGCCATTAGCGGGGCCGTCGATGCCATTGACGCTCCCGTGCTGGTCGGTACCGCCACCCGCGATGAGGTAGGCGCGCGCAATACCATGCAAGTCTTTACCCCTGGCCATGGTGTGGGCGATCACCACCATAAGAAGTACCTGCAGCCGTTCGGTGAGACCATGCCCATGCGGGACTTCTTCGCGCATTTCTCTGACTACGTTGACCTCGCCGGTGATTTCAAGGCAGGGGACGGGCCCGGTGTGGTCTCCATGAATTCCGTCGCGGTAGGTGTGGCGACCTGTTATGAGGTCTCCTTCGATAATGCCTTCCATGAATCCGTCAAAAACGGCGCGCAGATTCTGACGACTCCGACCAATAACGCAACATTCGGCTTTTCCGATATGACGTACCAGCAGCTGGCTATGAGCAGGCTGCGCGCGCTAGAAACAGACCGCGCCGTCGTGGTTGCAGCCACCTCTGGAGTGTCCGCACTCGTGCACCCAGACGGCAGCGTGAGCCAATCCACGGAGCTTTTTGAGCCCGCGGCACTGGTAGAACGCCTGCCACTGAAAACCGGCGAAACATTTTCGGTGCGCTACGGTTCGCTCATGCAGTGGCTGATGGTTATTATTGGTACCGTCTGCGCACTCATTGCCGTGCGTACTAACCGATTGGGTCGTACACCTCGCGGTGTCGGCGCTAAAGAAAAGTAGGAGCATTAATTACTGTGAGCACTCTTGATTCTGCGACGCTGGTTATCATCCCAACGTATAACGAGATTGAAAACCTTCCCCTGATTACCGGCCGCGTCCGCGAGGCGCTGCCAGAGGTTCACATCCTCGTTGTGGATGATAATTCCCCCGACGGCACCGGCGAGAAGGCCGATGCTTTCGCAGCAGAAGATGACCACATTCACGTGCTACACCGCGAGGGCAAGGGCGGCCTTTTGGGCGCTTATATCGCCGGCTTCGAATGGGGCCTGGAGCGCGACTACCAGGTCCTTTGTGAGATGGATGCCGATGGCTCCCACGCCCCAGAACAGCTGCACTTGCTGTTGGAGGAGATTGACGAGGGCGCGGACCTAGTCATCGGTTCCCGCTACGTGCCGGGCGGCGAGACCGTCAATTGGCCGGCATCCCGCGAGTACCTGTCCCGCTTGGGCAACCTCTATATCTCTTTCGCGCTCGGAACCGACCTGTCCGATATGACCGCCGGCTACCGTGCCTTCCGCCGCGAGCTTTTGGAAGACATCGACTTTGATGAGCTGTCCAAGGCCGGCTATATCTTCCAGGTGGACTTGGCCTTCCGCGCGGTCAAGGCTGGATACGATATCCGCGAGGTGCCCATCACCTTCACCGAGCGCGAGTACGGTGAGTCCAAGCTGGATGGTTCCTTTGTCAAGGACTCCCTCTTCGAGGTAACCAAGTGGGGCGTGGCCCACCGCGCGGAGCAGGTGAAGGATTTTGCCGGCGAGATGTCCAAGCTGGCGGACCACGAGGTCAAATACGGCTCCGTTCACAATGCTGGTCAGAAGGCCCGCAACGGTGTCGGTTGGGCCACCAATTTGGCCAATGAGCTGGGATACTTGGTCAAGCACCAGGTGGGCCAGCTGACTAAGAAGAAGTAATCTAGGCAGCATTAAAGCCCGTACCCCGTGCCAAAATGGCAGTCAGGGTACGGGCTTTAATTAATTCCGTCTTCGCCTTTAAGACTTCTTCTGCTGTTCTTGCTCCTTGAGGAGGCGAGCAGCGGTCCGACGGCGGGAACGCAGGTGGTTAATGCGCTCTTCCAAAAGCTCATCGAGTTCCTCGATGGAACGGCGCTCCCGCAGCATATCCCAGTGGGTGCGCGGTGGCTTGATGGGCTTAGCTTCCACGCCTTCGCCCTCTACGAGGTGGCCCAGCTTGCCATTCTTGCACATCCACTCTTCAGGGATTTCTGCCTCATGTGCAAAGGGCACCTCATAAATCTCACCATCGTCCGTGCGGTATTTCACCATCTGGCGCGGTGCGAGGTCGTGGTCGCGGTCAGTTTCGTAGCTGACTGCACCCATACGGCTGCCACGGAGTACGCGATCTGCCATGCAACATCATCCTTTTCAAAGAGATCCCTGATTGACGGCGATAGTTTCGCCTAAGAGCTATTTATTATAACGAACACCCACGCGGTATTGTTCCCAGCCCGCCGATTAATGGACTAAAGTGTATCTGGTGATCCGTACAGCTAGTCGTGAAAGCAATGTCGGTTCCTGCCAATGGTGTGGAAAGGATATTGACCAAGGCGGTAGGGGACGACCACGTAAGTTTTGCAGCGCCTCGTGCAAACAGCGTGCTTATGAACAAAGAAACAATGTTAGTGGCACGGATATTCCTGCCGATGCAGTAATCTTGAGCCCAGATAAAGTGCAAGGCTTGCGCGACGGCCTTTTTGAATTGCGGTGTTCCGCAGAAGACATTCAAACTGCCGCAAAAGAAGGCGCGAGCGCGGAAGAGCTTTCCAGTCTGTGTGAGGAGCTTATTTCGCTGGCTCGGCGTTTAGAAGGACTTCGATAGTAGATGAAAAAGCTTTTTTATAACCGGAAACTCGTCGTTTCCATCTTCGTGGTTTTAATCCTCGTGCTTACCGCCGTAGCGATCGGCCCGATTGTGTACTCGCTTTTCAAAAGCGGCGGCGTCAAGACGGAGCCCGTGACTGCCGATGGCGCCAAGGCAGCCTCAACGCCGGTCGACGGTTCCTGGTCTGTGGCCAAGGGCCGCGCCGATAACCACACCTCGGTGGGCTTTACCTTCGACGAGGTTCTGCCGGCGGAGAGGACGTCCACCTCTGGGGCGACCACGGAGGTCACCGGCCAGGCGGAGATTTCCGATTCCACGCTGGAATCCGCCACCATCACGGTGAATATGGATTCCTTGACCACGGATAAGAAAGTCCGCGACCAAAATATGAAGTCCAAGCTCTTTAAGACCTCAGACTTCCCAGAATCGTCTTTCACGCTTACCAAGTCCGTCTCACTTGCCGATGTCCCCGAAGACGGCACCGTCGGTTCCGTTAAGCTCACCGGTGACCTCACGATCAAGGACAAGACGCAGGAAATCACCCATGAGTTCGATGTCCTGCGCGACGGCGACGATATCGTCATTGGCGGCGATATTCCGATTAACCGCTTGGACTACAACGTGGAGACGCCAGACATGCTGGCGGCCAAAGTTGCCGAGGACGGCGAGATCAACCTGCGCATCTCCTTGAATAAGGACTAGACCGTGAATTCTCGACGCTTAATTTCCGTGCTGTGGTTCCGCCTCGTAGTCGTCATAGCTTTCTCGATTTTCGTTGCGGTCCAACAGATGTGGCTAGTCACGGCGTTTGCAGCATTGCTAGCCGTATTAACCATCTGGCAGCTGTGGAGCGCCTACAAAAACCAATAGCGTTATTTTAACGTCACTGTGACTAAATGCCGGGGTATAAGTGTGCCAAGGTCCAGCGGCAGGAAAGGACCGCCTGAAGCGAATCTCGACTCAATCGGACGTCCGAGTCGTCCGGAGCCGTGGCGTGCCGCCTGCCAGACACTCAACACAAGCCTCGCCGAAACGATTTCTCAAGCCAGGCTCGCTTCAGGAATCTAAACCCTGGCCACTGAGGAGCCGAAGTCGCAGAAGCTTTGACGCTCTCAAGACCCTAGCGTGCAGCAACAGGTAGGCCAGCCAACATCCCGGACCGAATCCACGGACCTAAGGGGTTATACTCAAGCCGCCCTCAGCTTAACCTGCAGATCCCCATAATTGTCCGATAATGTACATTATGTCATTTTAGATCCGTAGAAGTCCCTCCCATCGTGCCGCGGCCCTTAATCCAAGAATGGTCCAGCCACCCGGGCGCAAAGTGTTCCAAATTTACAAATAGAGCCCCTCAAAAGGCCCAAATCGGCTCGCTATTTGCAAAAACGCATCACGCCATGCCAGCGCATCCCGCATGCAAGCCATGCCGGCACATCACACCAACCCCACACACCACATACACCAAACGTGCAACGCCCAAGGCCAACACATATGCTGGACTTCATGACTATTCAACGCGTTGTCACTAAGCCTTCCCGCGCCGCCCTTTTCTTGGTTTTGAACATTGCAGAAGGCGGCGAGCAAGCCACTCGGGACATGCTCTCCGCATTTGGCGATACCTTCAAGTCCGTCAATTTCCGCCATAACGAGGGCGAGCTGTACACGGTCGTTGGCATCGGCGCCAACATGTGGCCACGCCTCACCAGCGCTCCCCGCCCGGACAAGCTCAAGGAGTTCGAGCCGCTCCAGGGAACGTACAAGGCGCCTTCCACGCCCGGTGATATCCTGCTGCATTTCCGCGCGAATACCTATGACCTCTGCCACGAAATGGCGCGCCAGGTATTGCACCAGCTGGGCGATGCAGCCACCGTCATCGATGAGACCCAGGGTTTCAAGTACTTGGACCAGCGCGACCTCTTAGGCTTTGTGGATGGCACCGCCAATCCCCTCCCCGAGGAAGCTCTAGAGACAGTGCTGCTTGCCGATGACGCCGATTATCCCCGCGGCTCCTACGTCACAGTGCAAAAATACACCCATGACCTCGATAAATGGAGCGGTATCAGCACCGAAGAGCAGGAACGCGTTATCGGGCGTACCAAGGCCGATGACGTGGAGCTCGATGAGGATGCGCAGCCATCAAATTCCCACGTGGCTCTCAATGACCTCGAGGAGGACATCTACCGCGAGAACATGGTCTTCGGTTCCTTTGCCGCAGGTGAGATGGGTACTTACTTTATCGGATATGCCAAGGACCCAGAGGATATTAATGAGCGTTTGCGCAATATGTTCATCGGCGATCCCGAAGGCAATTATGACCGGATCCTGGACTTCTCCACGGCCCTGACTGGAACGAACTTTTTCGTCCCGAGCGTTGACCTGCTAGACGAATTCGACGAGCTTCCGCAATAAAAATCCTAGCGGCGCCCGCCGCGATTGCGGTGGGTCAGTCCGAATTGGACGGAGTCTATCATCCCGAGGCTCATGAGCGCCTCACGAAGCGCGAATTGGAAGGTCCATAACCTGCGGAAAACCGGATCAAAGCCGGCAGCGGCGGCCTCGCGAAGATGCCCATCAAAAAAGGATCGCTGCTGGCGCAGGGATTCGATATAGTGGCTGCCCACGTGCGTTTCGGACACGATGCGCAAGTGCGAGTTCTTATCCACGAGCCGGTGCACGTCCATGGTCAGCGGATAGTCGAGTCCTGGCCAGATATAGGCCCGCATGGCCTGCAAGGATGCTCGGGCAGCCTCCGACATGGCGTCGGTGGCAACAATGGATTGAAAAGCCGCCCGACCGTTTGCGGTAAGGAATCGGTCAAGGACCCGAATATATGCCTTGCGCTCCCGCGGGCTTAATTGCTCGAACTTTTCCACGCTGATGATCGCATCGTAGTGCCCGCGCCATTGCTTCGGGCTCGGAACGGGATCCGGAATCCGCTCTATGTGGATAGAGTCTTCCGTTCCAGCAAAGACAAGTGCCTCACGCATCTGGGTGATCTGTTCAACATCGCTGGTCAGGACATCGACAGTGGCGCGGCGCTTGGTAGCGCGTATCGCGGCCTGCATCCCGGCCGCGGGATAAACCAGAATGTGGGTACCGGCGCCGGTGCGGGTGGCATCGAGAAGCCAATCTGCTGCCCTACGCTGCGCCTCACCTAAGTCGTCCCGGTCCACATTGGTGGGTTCGCTCACCGTGGTGACATCAACGAAGTGGCTCTTCGGTTCCCGGCTTCCGGCTTTCGGGGTAAAGCTTTCGACCGTTTCCCGGATCGTCGTCGGCACGCCGCTGGAGAAGATCCCACCGACGTGGCTTAACCCATCGCCAGCATAGAGGCGCACTAGGTCGAGAGGCAGCTCCCCTGGCTCTGAATCTCCTACTCTAACCCCCTGTGGCTTGGGAAGATACCCCACCTGCAGGAGCTTGCCTAAAACCTTCACCAATTGAGTGGAGGATGCGACGGTCCATTCGCCTGCCATATAGCTTTCGGCAAAACCTAACCAGCCCGTGGCAGCGATTCGCTCGAATAACGCATCGTGGCCCACCTTCAAATCGGGGCCGCCTGCTGCATCGAGTTCCAGCTCCAAACCGGCATTATCGCAGGCCTTGGCAAATTCTGCCTCGGCCCGTCGGGATTTTAGCGTCGCCCAGCGCTGCGATGGCACGGTCGCGATATTGGGCCATGCCTCCGCGTCGATGGAGCGTAGATGCTCGGGGGTGGAAAAACTCATGGTTTGGGGAGCGCTCCTGGGTGCAAGGGTCACGGTTGAGCTTATTTTAGCCAGATTCTGAGCGGTTTCGGTTAAGGCGCTCCGCATGAAAGGAAACCCGAAACGCATGTAAATGGGTATCAAGTATGCACGTTATGTAACGAGCGTTTACACTATACGGGTACTTAAATAAGCTTTCTCGAGGAAGGTCGCATTAATTCCATGACTGATACCCCTTATCGTCCAAACGGAAGCCGTCACCACGTCGTCGTGGTTGGCGGTGGATTCGGCGGTCTTAACACTGTGAAGAAGTTGAAGAACGCCGATGTTGAGATCACCCTCATCGATAAGAAGAACCACCACCTGTTCCAGCCAATGCTCTACCAGGTGGCTACCGGCATGATTTCCGCTGGTGAGGTTGCCCCCTCGACCCGCCAGCTGCTGCGCAACCAGGATAATGTGGACTTTGTCAACGGCAACGTGACCGACATTAACCTGGAGGACCAGACGGTTACCGCCGAGCTCGATGACTTTTCGCGCACCTACTCCTACGACTCCCTCGTGGTTGCCGCTGGTTCCAGCCAGTCGTACTTTGGCAATGACCACTTCGCCGAGTTTGCCCCTGGCATGAAGACCTTGGATGATGCCCTGGAGCTGCGTTCCCGCATCATTTCCGCCTTCGAAAAAGCTGAGCTTACCGATGACCCCGCTGAGCGCGAGCGCCTCCTCACCTTCATCATCGTCGGTGCCGGCCCAACCGGTGTGGAGCTCACCGGCCAGATCGCTGAGTTGGCTAACCGCACGCTTAGCGATGTCTACTCCACCTACGGCACCTCCGCCGCAAAGATTTACCTGCTCGACGGCGCGCCCCAGGTACTCCCACCGTTTGGCAAGCGCCTCGGCCGCCGTGCCCAGCGCACCCTGGAAAAGGAAGGCGTTAACGTTCGCCTGAACGCCATGGTGACCGATGTCAACGAAGACTCCGTGACCTACAAGAACATGAAGACCGAGGAAGAGGTCACCCTCGAGGGCGCGACCAAGATCTGGTCCGCCGGTGTCGCTGCTTCCCCATTGGGCAAGATGGTCGCTGATCAAGCTGGCGTCGAGGCTGACCGCGCGGGCCGCGTATCCGTCAACGATGACATGACCGTTGGTGACTTCAACAACGTCTACATCATCGGTGACATGATGTCCCTGAACCGCCTGCCGGGTTTGGCACAGGTGGCAATTCAGGGTGGCGAGCACGTCGCCAAGCTCATCGAGACCAAGGTGGACGAGGAGTCCACGGCCGATGAAAAGGAGCCATTCGAGTACTTCGACAAGGGCTCGATGGCCATCGTGACCCGCTTCAATGCCGTCGTGAAGCTGGGCAAGACCGAATTCTCAGGCTTCCCGGGCTGGTTGGCATGGTTGGCCCTGCACCTGACCTACGTCGTTGGCCTGCGCAGCCGCTTGGCCGTATTGGTCAACTGGGCGGCTAATATCCTCTCCCGCAACCGCGGCAACCTGGAGATTACTACCCAGCAGCGCATCGCCCGCAACCTCATCGATGAGGCAGAAGAAGAGAAGAACTAAATTCTCCTCGGCACCAGCCGCCGTCCTACTACCCCGCAACGGGACTGTGGGCGGCGGCTTTTGTGGTTTTCGTTCCTATTTTCCCATTTTTGTTAGGCTTGGGCAGTACAACATGGGGTGCCACGCAGTGGCTGAGATATACCCATTGAACCTGCTCTCAGTTAGAACTAGCGAAGGGATTGTTGTGGATTGTTCATTTCTCCGTGCCCACGATGCGGTGCGCGATACCGCTCCACTTATTCAGTGCTTGACCAATAAGGTCGTCAGCAATATTTCTGCCAACGCGCTGTTGGCCATCGGCGCCAGCCCAGCAATGGTAGATACTCCAGATGAGTCGCAAGATTTTGCGAAGATCGCCAGTGGCGTGCTTATCAATTGCGGTACCCCGAATTCCGAACAATACGACGGCATGCGCGAGGCAATCGCCGGTGCGACCGCGGCTGGAAACCCGTGGGTCCTCGATCCCGTCGGCGCAGGTGGTCTGCACAAGCGCACCGAGTTCATGCACGAAGTCTTGCCGCAGCGCCCGACGGCGATTCGCGGCAATGCTTCCGAGATCATAGCTCTAGCAGGAACCGGAGCCGGCGGGCGCGGCGTGGAGTCCACCGATGGCGTAGAGGCGGCACTGGAACCGGCACTCAAATTGTCCCGCGAGACTGGTGCCGTTGTTGCCGTGTCTGGCCCCACGGATCTCATCGTGCAGGCAGGCGAATCGCCGAGGGCGGTAAGCCTCGAGTCCGGGCACCCGATGCTGCAAAACGTCATCGGCACGGGTTGTTCGCTGGGCGCCATCTGCGCGGCTTACCTGGCAGCGTGGGAGGATCCATTCGCAGCGATCATCGCAGCGCATGCGCATGTGGGGGCCGCGGGCAGCGTTGCCGCGGAGAAATCCTCGGCGCCCGGCTCCTTTGCGGTTGCCTGGCTCGATGCGCTGCATGAACTGTCGACCGATGGAATCAAGAAGCGGATCCCTGCCTCCGAGGTCGCAGACATTGCGGTGCTGTCATGAGCATCGATTGGACGCTGTACCTCATCACAGATCCTGAGCTCGCCGGCGGGCGGGACAAGGTCGTTCCCATCGTACAAGAGGCAGTGCGAGGCGGGGCTACCGTCGTGCAATTGCGCGATAAGGAGGCCAGCGACGAGGAGGTGGAGGCTACCGCCCGCGAGCTCATGAAGGTCTTAGGCGATGTACCGCTTTTTATCAATGACCGCGTCGAGGTAGCGGCCAGGGTGGGCTGCCACCTGCACATTGGCCAAAACGATATGGATTTACACCAAGCACGCGCGCTGCTCGGCCCCGATAAGCTCATCGGGCTTTCGGTGGGCACACGGGAAGAGTTGGACGCCATTGACCCGCAGGAGGCCCCCGATGTCATTGGCATCGGCCCGGTTTATTCGACGGCGACCAAGAAGAATGCGCCAGCGGGAATCGGCGCTGAGGCAGCCAGGCGCCTTGCCACCGCGGCGCGCGAACGCGGCATCGAGTCCGTCGCTATCGGCGGCATCAAGGCGCACAATGCCCACGAACTTTCTGCAAGCGACTTCGCAGGGATCTGCGTGGTCAGCGACGTTATGGCTGCTGGTGACCCGGCAGCGGCAGCACACAACCTAAAGGAGGCCTACCGTGGCTAAAGGAACCTACCCTCGTATTCTCTCGATTGCTGGAACTGATCCCACAGGCGGAGCCGGCATCCAGGCCGATCTGAAGTCCATCGCCGCCGCGGGCGGGTATGGAATGAGCGTGGTCACCGCGCTGGTGGCCCAAAATACCCAGGGCGTGCGCAGTGTCCACGTCCCGCCGCTGGATTTCCTCCAAGAGCAGCTGGATTCGGTCCGCGAGGACGTAGACATCGATGCCATTAAGATCGGCATGCTTGCCGATGCCCCCATCACCGACCTCGTGTCCACCTTCCTCGACCAGATCGAGCCGTCCGTCCCCGTGGTCTTGGACCCGGTCATGGTGGCCACCAGCGGCGACCGCCTCTTGGCCCCCGAGGCGGAAAAGGCGGTGCGCGAGCTGTGCTCCCGTGCTGATGTCATCACGCCCAACCTCAAGGAGCTAGCCGTGCTGACGCAGACGGAGGAAGCCACGGATTTGGACCGTGCCATCGAGGTGGCTAAGGCGTGGGCCGCTGAGGCGGATACGGCGGTCATCGTCAAGGGCGGGCACCTTGACTCGGCGATTGCCGATAACGCCGTGGTCACTCCCGATGGCAAGGTTCACCGCGTGGAATCGGCCCGAGTGCAGACCAAGAATACCCACGGCACGGGCTGCTCCCTCTCCTCTGCCCTAGCAACGCGGCTTGGCGCAGGCGATGATGCCGCCACCGCCCTTGAGTGGTCGACGGACTGGTTGCACGAGGCGATTGCTAATGCGGATGCGCTGGGCGTCGGCAAGGGCAGCGGGCCGGTAGACCACCTGCACCGCTCGCAGCGCTTGATGCGGGCTGCATCCTCGGTCCCGCTTCCTCACTTGGCTGGACCTTTGGAAGAGGTAGAAAATCCCGAACAGCCGCGGGTTGCCGCCGCTGGCCCGTACACGCAGCGCCTGTGGAATATCGCAGCGGAGCACTGGGATCAGGTAAAGGCGCTACCCTTCATGCAGAAGCTCGGGTCCGGAGCACTCGCCAACGATGCTTTCAGTTTCTACCTTGATCAGGATTCGCAGTACCTGGCGTCCTACTCGAAGGCCTTGGCTCGCTTGGCCAGCCAGGCACCCGATACCGCACAGCAATTGCACTGGGCGCAGGGCGCCTACGAATGCCTCGCAGAGGAGGCTGAGCTGCACCGCGGGTGGTTGAAGGATTCGGCCACCACGGCACCATCGCGGGTCACCTGCGCTTATACGGATTTTCTGATTCGCAGCACGCACACGGAAGATTATGCCGTCGGCATCGCGGCGGTACTTCCCTGCTACTGGCTGTATGCGGAGGTAGGCCTGCATTTGGCGGAATTCGACTCGCCCGATCACCCCTACCATGCTTGGTTGGAGGTCTACGGCGGCGAAGATTTCCTCGCCGGGGTGCGCGAGAGCATCAAGATTGTGGAGGAAAACCTGGAGAAGGCGGATGAGGCCACTCGGACCCGCGCCGAGCGCGCCTTTATCAGCGCCAGCATCCACGAGGTCGATTTCTTCGACCAAGCGGACCGGCGCTTTTAAGGCCTTAGGCCAAGAGGTCCGCGCCAGGCCTAGATAGCACGGCGACCAAGAAGGTGGAATGCTCCGAAAATAGCTTCATGTCCCAGGAAGAAAACGTGAAGTCAACGCGGTAGCCCACCTTCTGCGCCATATCGAGGAAGTCCTGGAAGTCCCATCCGCGGCCTTCCCCAAAGCCGGTGACGAAGCGCCCTCCGGGGGTCAGCGAGTTAAAAATATTTCGCAGTGCTTGCTCGCGGCCGTCCACGGCCAAAAAGCCCATGACGTTTCCTGCGGAAACAGCCAAGTCAAAGGGGCCTTCAGGAACCTCTTCCGTGCACAGGTCCCCGACGAACCACTCGCCGTCGGGGAAGTCATGTTCGGCGTGTTCGATCAAAATGGGGTCCACGTCAATGCCCACCACGCTGTGACCGCGGCGCAGCAATTCCCCGCCGACGCGGCCGGTTCCACAGCCGGCGTCGAGGATGGTGGAATTGCGCTCCACCATGGCATCGACAAGCCGGGCCTCCCCATGAATGTCTTTGCCCTGCGCCTCCAGCATCTTCCATTTGCGGGCGAAATTATGGGAGTGGGCGGGATTGGCTTCGGTAACTTCTTTCCACGTTGGCATAGATTCGATTATATTACCCACCGTCGGTGTAAGCTTTACCCGCTGCGTAAAACGTGGCTCGTTTTACTACTTGATTGCGTTACTATCCGCACTACCGTGCAAAGGAGGCTGAAACGATGCCGTCCGTACCCACGCCCTTTAGGGGCCGAAAGAAATCCACGCCTCCTAGTCAGCCCTCCTTCCCGCCGGTTCCCGCGGAGCGCGCCATTGAGCACTGCCGCGTCTTCGTCGATGGTGAGGCCCTACCCGGCGAGTATTCCGCACATTCCGCCCTGGAAACCGTGGCGGAATATGGCCGCGGGTTTGTCTGGGTGGGCCTGCATGAGCCTTATGAATCTCAGATGACGAAGATCGCCTCGCAATTTGGCATCCACGAGCTCATCGTGGAAGACGCCGTTATGGCCCACCAGCGCCCTAAGCTAGAGCGCTACGATGACCAGCTCTTTGTGGTGGCCCGCTCGGTGAATTACCGCGACCACGATGAGGTGCAAGATAAGCGCCAGATCATTTCTACAGGCGAAATCCAGATGATTATGGGCTCTAACTTCATCATCACCGTTCGCCACGGTGCGAAGCTGCCCAATCTGGCCTACACGGTCGAAGACGAGCAGGACTTGGTGGAGCTCGGCCCCGTCGCCATGGCCTGGAAGATCCTGGACATGATGGTGGACCGCTACTCCGAGGTCGCCCGCCTGATTAGCGATGAAGTCGATGAACTCGAAGAGGAAATCTTTACTCCAAACCTCAAATTCGACGTCGACCGCATTTATATGTTCAAGCGCGAAGTCTTGGAGATGAAGCACGCCATTTACCCGCTCTCTGCGGCATTAAAGGCGATGGTCTCGGATCACAAGGATCTCATCTCTAAGCAGATCCGGTCATACCTGCGCGATGTCTACGACCACGAGCTCGTGGTCAATGACTTGGTGGCCAGCTTCGATGAACGCTTGACCTCGCTTATTGATGCCTCTGTGGCCAAGGTCACTATGCAGCAAAACTCCGATATGCGCACGATCTCCGCCGTCGTCGGTATGTGGGCAGCGCCGACGCTAGTCGCCGGAATTTACGGCATGAACTTCGATATCATGCCGGAGCTGCACTGGGCCTTTGGCTATCCCATGGCAATAATCATCATGGTGGCTGTCGTCGGCGGCCTGTGGGCGTGGTTCCGGAAAAACCACTGGCTCTAGCCCTAGCTGCGTTCACTCAGAATCATGGTGCGCAGCGTGGTGCGGGCGATGAGTGTGTCTCCTTGGCGCATTTCTACGCTCCACACGTGGGTGCGCGTGCCCAATTGAATGGGGGTGGCCACAGCTTCTAACTCGCCCTCCCCCGTCGCCCTGATGAAGTCCGTGGAGTTATTGACCCCCATCGCCGGGGCATCGGCAGCCGCGACGCTGGCAAGGGAGGCCACCGTTTCCGCGATGGTGCAATATAGCCCGCCATTCGCCACGCCCCACGGCTGGTGATGCTGTGGAGTCACGGTAAGGCGCGCGCGGGCCTCGGATGGGCCCACGCGGTCGAAGGTAAGGCCGATGAACTCAGCAAGCCCGCCGTTGACCGAATTTAGTTCCTCCAGCTCTTCCTCGTTGAGCAGGCGCGTATGTGCGGTATGAAGCAAGTCATTGAGTATCTGGGTATCTGACATAGTCTTTAAGCTTAGCCGCCAGCGCGGCGAAAGCGCGGCGGTGACGTAGGATAGGCACCATGACTGAAAAGAACGAACTCGCGCACATTGGTGTTGTCGGCCTGGCGGTAATGGGCTCTAACCTCGCCCGCAACTTTGCCCGCAATGGCAATACCGTCGCCGTCTATAATCGCAGCCCGGAAAAGACCCACGCCCTCATTGAGGCCCACGGCGACGAAGGAAACTTTATCCCTTCCGAATCCATCGCGGATTTCGTCGCTTCCCTGGAGCGCCCCCGCAAGGCCATCATCATGGTGCAGGCGGGCAAGGCCACCGATGCGGTCATTGATCAGCTTGCCGATGCCATGGATGACGGCGATATCATCATCGATGGCGGCAACGCGCTGTTTACGGATACCATTCGCCGCGAAAAGGAAGTGGCCGAGCGCGGCAAGCACTTCGTAGGCGCGGGCATTTCCGGCGGCGAGGAAGGCGCCTTGAACGGCCCGTCCATCATGCCCGGTGGGCCTGCTGAGTCCTGGGAGACCTTAGGCCCCATCCTGGAGTCCATCGCCGCCGAGGTAGATGGCACCCCGTGCGTGACCCACATCGGCCCGGATGGCGCCGGCCACTTTGTCAAAATGGTCCACAATGGCATCGAGTACGCCGATATGCAGGTCATCGGCGAGGCCTACCAGCTGCTGCGCTACGGCGCGGGCATGGAGCCGGCCGAAATCGCGGAGATCTTCAAGGAGTGGAACTCCGGCGACTTGGATTCTTATCTCATTGAGATCACCGCCGAGGTACTCGCCCAGAAGGATCCGGATACGGGTGCCCCGCTTGTCGATGTCATCTTGGACGCCGCCGGCCAGAAAGGCACCGGCCGCTGGACCGCCATCAACGGCCTCGAATTGGGCGTGCCGATTACCGGCATTGCCGAGTCCGTCTTTGCCCGCGCACTGTCTTCTTCTAGCCAGCAGCGCGCCGCCGCGCAGGAGGGCCAGCTTCCGGCAGGCACGAACGCGGACTTCGACATCGACAAGGATGCCTTCATCGAAGACGTTCGCCGCGCCCTCTATGCCGCCAAGCTCATCGCCTACTCCCAGGGCTTCGATGAGATCAAGGCCGGTTCAGCCGAATTCGGCTGGGATGTCGATCCGCGCGATCTGGCCACCATCTGGCGCGGCGGCTGCATCATCCGCGCCAAGTTCTTAGACCGCATCCGCGAGGCATTTGATAACAACCCAGAGCTGCCCGCCCTCATCCTGGATCCCTACTTCAAGGGCGAGCTGGAAGACCTCATCGAACCGTGGCGCCGCGTCGTCGTCGCGGCAACCCAGATGGGCCTGCCCGCTCCGGTCTTTGCCTCTTCGCTGTCCTACTATGACAGCCTGCGCGCCACGCGCCTGCCCGCCGCCCTAATCCAGGGTCAGCGCGATTTCTTTGGTGCACACACCTTCAAGCGCACCGATAAGCCCGGCACCTTCCACGTCGAGTGGTCCGGCGACCGCAGCCTGACGCAGACGGACTAAGTACTGCAAATAAAGGGCGAGGACCTGCACGGTGCAGGTCCTCCCCTTTTTGATACCTGGATTTAGACCAAGCCCAGCCACGACCAATAGGTGGCAGACAGCAGCAGGATGAGCAGGTACCCGACGATGGTCAGCGGGATACCGGAGCGTAGGAATTGCTTGGTGCTAAAGGCACCGGTGCCATAGGCCAGCATATTCTGCGGCGCCGAGACGGGCAGCAAGAATCCGAAGCAGATGACGAACTGCTGGATGACTACGAAGCCGATGCCGCCGTTGGGCACATCCAGCGTGGAGGCCAAGGCAATAAAGACCGGGATGAGCGCGGAGGCCAGCGACGTAGCCGAGGCAAAGCCCAAGTGGATGAGGATATTAAATAGCGATACTAGTGCAATCGTTGCCAGAATCGGCAGCGAGTCCAAGCCCATCAGTCCAAAGGTCTTTTCTGAAAGCCACGTTGCGGCGCCCGTATCCAGCAGGAACGAGCCGAGGGAAATGCCGATGGCAAAGACGATGAGGGTACCCCAGCTCACGGACTTTTGCGCCTCTGGCCAGGTAAATACGCCGATCTTGGGCAGCAGCATCAAGGCGACGGCCACCGCGGTAATGACGGCCGAGCTAATCGGGTGCAGTAGTCCCTCCGTGGCCCAGAAAAAGAGCAGGAGGAGGGAAAACCCGATTAGCCTTTTCTCTTCGGGCGAGGTGGGCCCGAGGTCCTCTAGCTGCTTGGCGATGAGCTCCTTTCCTCCCTCAATGCGTTCCGTTTCCGGTTTGATGACGGCGCGCATGATGAAGTACAGCGCGATGGACATCAGGATGGACCAGGGCGCGGCCCAAATAAACCACTGCCCCCAGGAGACCGACTGCCCCATTTGATCCTCAATAAATCCCACCGCCACGAGGTTTTGGGCGGCGGCGGTTTTAATGCCTACGTTCCAGATTGAGACGGCCTGCGCTGCGGTAATGACGAGTAGGGCGCCCAGCTTCGACTCATAAGATAGGCCGAAAGCGGCCACCATACCGAGCAAGATGGGTACCACGGCGCCCGCACGCGCGGTGGCAGAGGGAACGAAGAAGGCCAAGATGATGGCGATCGCGATGGCGCCGATAACGATGTGGGAGGTCTTCTCCCCCGCGATCTTCAGCACGTACAGGGCAATCCGTTTGTGCAGCCCCGTTGCCTGCATCGCTCCGGCCAAGATCAGCGCCGCAGCCACAAGCGCTACCGCAGACGAGGAAAAGCCAGCCATCGCGACCTTGAGGGCGTTGGAGGTGCCGTAGATGCCATCGGATTCTGGATCCGGCCCGAGGCCCAACAACAGGGAGATAAGGCCGACGATCAGCAAGGCGCTCACAGGATAGCTCACGGCCTCGGTCACCCACATGATCACCGCGAATGCCAGCATGCCTAGGGCCACTTTGGCGGGCCAGTCGAGCCCCGGAATCGGGATAAGTAAGACGGCCGCTAAGGCCACGAAGGCCAGCGCGAACCACAAGGCGTCAAGGTGAAACCTCTCCTTCTTCGTGGGCTCTGATGAATCCTGCGGCGAGGGGTCGGCAGAAGAACTGGCCGTGGATGCTTGTGCTTGAGCCATGGGAGGACTCCTTAACAGTTCGGTGTGCCCCTGGAAGGGGCCGGTGAGTGGAGGAATAAATCTTGCGTGCTTCCCAGCACCACCTTCCACGTTAGGTAATAACCAGTGAAATACCTAAAGCAGAGCCCTATTTTTGCTATGGCATTTCTCACTTGTTCCGTCGCCCGCCAATCGTGCGCTGTCCGATGCGGGGTTTTGCGCACCCACCAGTTAGAATTGCCCAACGATGACTACTTTTGCCGAACTCGGCTTACCTCAGCGCGTGGTTCACGTTTTACATGACCAAGGGATCACGGAAGCATTTCCCATCCAAGCCGCAGCGATCCCGGATGTACTCGCGGGCAAAGACGTACTTGGCCGCGGTCCTACCGGTTCCGGAAAGACCTTTACCTTCGGGCTTCCCACGTTGGCCCGATTGGCTGGCTCGGGTGCCTCGACCCCGGGACAGCCCCGAGCAGTAGTTCTCGCCCCCACCCGCGAGTTAGCGACGCAGATCCAGCAACGCCTCGATGAACCCGCCGCGGCATTAGGGCTGCGAGTCCTCGCGGTGGTCGGCGGTGTCAATATCAACCACCACATCCGCTCTCTTGCGCGTCCAGTGGATCTCTTGGTCGCCACACCTGGTCGCGCCCAGGATCTCATCGCCCAAGGCAAGCTGTCATTCGACAAGGTACAGATCACCACTTTGGACGAGGCGGACCAGATGGCCGATATGGGGTTTCTTCCCCAGGTGCGCAAGCTTTTAAACTACACCCCGCCCACCGGTCAGCGGCTGCTTTTCTCTGCGACCCTTGATGGGGACGTTAATAAGCTCGTCGAGCAATTCCTGCACGATCCAGTGGTCCACTCCACCGCTCCAGTCGCAGCAGCGGTGGAATCGATGTCGCACCACCTGTTTTTCGTGGGCGATCGCCCTGCGCGCAACGAGGTGGTGATGCGCATCGCCGCGCGCGCGGGCAAGACCATCATGTTTATGCGTACCAAGCACGGCGTGGATAGGCAGGTGAAAAAGCTAAGGCGCGTCGGCATCAACGCCTATCCACTGCACGGAGATAAGGGTCAGGGCGCGCGCACCCGCGCCATTTCTGGCTTTGCCGATGGCTCCATTCCAGTCCTCGTTGCCACCGATATTGCGGCCCGCGGCATCGATATTGCAGACGTTTCTCTCGTCGTCCACGTGGATCCTCCGGCAGAACACAAGGCCTACCTGCACCGCGCCGGACGAACGGCGCGCGGCGGCGCAACAGGCACGGTGGTTACCCTGGTCACCGACGAACAGCGCTCAGAAGTAGCTGCACTCATCAAAAAGGCCGGTGTGAGCGCTACCGAACACGATATTTCCCACCGCGATAACCCCGCCGGCGCGCCCGAGCTGCGCACGGTCACCGGCGCCCGCAAGCCGCACGGACCGGCCCTTCCACCACCGGGTCAAGACGGTTCTCATGGCTCGGACCAGCAACAAAAGAAACAACCCCCACGCCAACAGAAGCGGCAGGTTGGTGGAGCCAGGAGGGGTAAGGGGCGGCGTCGCTAAGCGCTAGCGCAACAGAAAGGAGGATTCGCGCGTGCAGGTTTTATCTACCGCTGATTGGACAGCCCGCATGAATGAGCACGAGCGGCGGGCGGCTGACCGCTTGGAAAGGTTTCGCCATCCGGGCAGCTATC
This sequence comes from Corynebacterium tuingiense, assembly GCF_046718165.1. Lineage (NCBI taxonomy): Bacteria > Bacillati > Actinomycetota > Actinomycetes > Mycobacteriales > Corynebacteriaceae > Corynebacterium > Corynebacterium tuingiense. Next base: position 1,218,626 of record NZ_CP177101.1, on the reverse strand, counting down.
ACCCCGTGTTTGATTTTCTCTTTGAGTACTACCCTGTCCGCCCGTCGCATCTAAAGCGCTGGCATCCGGGCATCGACACGGCGCTCGAGGGTGACGCGCCGCAGGCTAGCTGGCGCGATTACCACGAGACTGCGGACGGCATCACCGTGGACGTGGAGTCCTACATGCAACGCCGCGGCAGTTCCGTTGACTATATTTTGGATCTGCTGCGGCGCTCTTCCACCAACCCGGTGCACTTTGATTGCTTTGGCCTGCATGAATGGGCGATGGTTTACCACACCGATTCCCCGCGCCACGATCTCCCGCTGCGCTTGGGCGCAGAAGGAACCAACCGCGTCGTTGATACTCACTCCCTTAAGTGCTCGCATTATGATGCGTTCCGTTTCTTTACCCCGCCAGCGCGTCCGCTCAACTTGACGGTGCTCAATCGTGAGGATCAACCGGCCAACGACCAGGCAGCCTGCGTGCACGTGACCATGGATCTTTATAAATGGGCGTGGAAGCTCGGTCCCTTGGTCCCAGGAGATCTCTTCCTCGATTGCCTGGACCTGGCTATCGATGCCCGCATCCTTGACATGGAGGCCTCTCCGTACGATTGCCGTAATTGGGGCCTTGGGGTAGTTCCTATTGAAACACCAGAGGGTAAGGCGACGTATGTCAATCGTCAACGAGGCCTAGCGCAGCGGGCGCAACCGCTGCGTGAGCGGCTTGTCGCAGTAATGGAAAGGGCTTATTGCCAGTTACACTAGATTAAACGCATCTTGCGCTGGCTCGGGAGTTTTGGAGAAAGGCACTATATGGCACGGCACTCAAACGGGGAAAACAGATTCGCACTAGCCGGCTGGGTTATTGCGGTCACTATCATCGCAATCATTGCCGTCATCACACCATTGATTTTTCTGTTGCGCGCTGGGGATGACTCTGGAGAGCCTACAGCCGCAGAAACCGCGTCCCAATCCCCCGTGGAAAGCAGCCCAGGAAACTCCTCGTCCGCTCCTGGGGAGTCGGACGACGGCGAAGAGGGCAAAGAGGCTTCCTCCTCCACCGTGGACATGGCACCCAATACTCTCCTCCTCGTTGATACTTCTGCGAATATGACCGCGATGTTTGATGCAACGCAACAGGCGCTATCTGGCACTGCGGAAAAATTGAGTGACAACAATAGTCAGGTAGCCTTGTGGAACTATTCTTCTCCCATTTCGGAGGCCGCGGCGGTAGGCTACCGCGATAACCTCGGATTCGGCGATGGCTCTGCGGTTCCGGATACGCTCGCGGCACTCGGCACCGGTGGTGTGCCGCAATCGCGCAGCGCTACAATCGCCGCACTGAATACCGCAGCGGATCAAGCCGCTGACACCAACCGAAAGACACGGGTCGTCCTCGTTACGACCGGTACTAAGCTCGACATAGACGATGCCCAGTTTGCAGCCTCCCTTGACGGTGCCAAGTCAGACAACGTAGAGCTATCCGTTGTCCACGTGGGCCCAGGGGAAGTCGATGAACAGCTAAAGGACGCTGCTGACAACTTCACTAGTGTCGATGCGGGTACGCAAAAGGACCTCAACGCTGCGATGGATAAGGCCGCTGGGGTTTAACCAAAAAGTTCTCCCTCCACCCCCGTGAGCTGGGGTCTGGAGGGAGAACTTTTAGGAAGACTTAGGAGCTCTTGCGGTTGCGGCGAGCGGCAAGCTCATCGAGGCCAACCACATTGTCATCGGGCAATTCCTCGATGCGCTCTGCAGGGAACGACGTAATTGTGCCGGACAGTTCCTTCAAGATTCCCGGCACTGCGATGCCGAAGACACCCTGACCGCCGGCGAGAAGGTCAATGACCTCATCATTGGAGCGGCACTCGTACACGGTGGTGCCATCAGAGACGAGGGTGAGCTCCGCCAAATCATTGACGCCGCGGTCATGCAACGATTCCACGGCCAAGCGGATATTTTGCAGGGAAATACCGGTGTCGAGCAGGCGCTTGACAATCTTGAGGACCAAAACGTCCTTGAAAGAATATAGGCGCTGCGAGCCCGAGCCGCGGGCGGTGCGAATGGAGGGATTGACCAAGTTGGTGCGTGCCCAGTAGTCCAACTGGCGGTAGGTGATGCCAGCAACTTGGCAGGCGATGGGCACGCGGTACCCCACTTCTTTGTCCGGCCCCACATCAAAGAGGGATTCTTGGACGTACTGGGACTCGGACTGAGTGTCCTCGGTGATGCTCACGTAATTACTCCAATGGGGTTTGTTGGAAGCTCTAAAGATCAATTAAATGCCAAGCGCACACCCCCGTCAAGCGGTGGCTGCTTAACCTTCGAGTACAACTTTAGACTTTAAAAACCACATTGTCACCATTAGTCACACGCGTGTCATTAATTTTTTCCGTCTTCTTCCCCCGTGTGGAAATCGGATTCATCCATGCCAAGGCTGCGCATCATCTCTTCAAAATCGGCATCGGCCTGCGCGTTTCCAGATGCAGAGGTGCTTTCCTCAGCAGAGGAAGCATCGCTATCTCGCCCGTCCTGGGTGGGGGTAGGAAGTTCAAGGTCGAAGTATTCCTTGATGTCCTCCTCGCTGGCGAAAACGGATACCTGCGCCAAAAGCGCAGACTCTGCAAGAATGGGTACCTTAAAGTGGTCAGCTACCGCCAAGGCATCACTTACACGAGCATCAAAAACCTCGCCTTGCGCGGTCTGAATATCCACCATGAATGTGCCTTGATGGTGGTTAACAATCTCGATGGCCTCGACGCCACCTGCAGCCTCCAAGACCTCACAGAGAAGATCGTGAGTCGTGGGGCGGTTCGGGCGCTGGTCAGCAAAAACTGCTGCCAATTGGATTCCGTCTACGGCTGAGAGCCAGATGGGAATGAGGCGATTTTCTTCGGGCCAACGCAGCAGTGCGCAGACATCATCTTCTGGCCCAAGCTGGTGAATGCCGTGAAATTCAAGGGTTACATCACTCATAGCTATTACTCTCCCACACGGGAGGCGGCCATGGTGAGTTAGGCGTTAAATTCGTGGCGCAAATCCGTCTTAACCAAGGTGGCATGCAAAGAAACCACTAGCGCCGTCATCTGCTGGGATAGTTCTTCTGCCTGCTGGTGCGCGGTATCGGAATTCGAGTGCGCCACGGGGGCTGCGACCTGGGAGATTAAATCCGCCTGGCGGCGGGCGCTATTGCGCAGGGACTTCAGCTGGCTAGCGCTAAACCCGAAAGCCTGCAACGCCACTGCGGCGGAGGCAATGGCCACGTCGTCGGTATTGAAAAAGCCCGCGGCATCCGGCTTAATCAGTTTATCTTTGATAAAGGTGGCAATATCCGCCTCGGATGCGCCGGCTTGCTCTGCTACCTCGGCATCGGTCAGGCGCGTTACCGCGGGAGCCTTGAACTGTTGCGGGGAAAGCAAGGTCTCTGCATTGCCAGCAGAAACAATGGCGGTAACCTGGCCGGAATCCATTGCTTCCAGCTGCTCGCGGATGACCTTGAGCGGGGTATAGTTATCCCGCTGGGTGGTCAAGATGTAGCGCAGCCTATCCACGTCTTCCTGCGTGAACCGGCGGTAGCCGGAGGCGGTGCGCTGGGGAGAAATCAGCCCCTCTGATTCGAGGAAGCGGATTTTAGACACAGTGACATCAGGAAATTGCTGATTCAGCGTTTCTAAGACCACACCAATGGACATGGTCTTAGCCTTCTTCGTGTTCGGGCTCTTGCGGCGAGCTGTTGCCGCCGCGGATTCTGCTGCGCTCACTGTGTCTATCTCTTTAAAGTGTCTCAGTAGTCGTTGGATATAAAAGGAGACTAAACCGTTTTAACCAAGGCCGGCAAAACGGTTTGTCTGCTGCAGTATTAATCCTGCTTGGTGATGAAGACGAGGCGGAATTTACCGATCTGAATCTCATCTCCCACCTCGAGGGCCTGCGAATTGCGCGGCTCGCGGTTGACGTAGGTACCGTTCAGGGATCCCACGTCTACTACCTCGAATTGACCCTCATCATTCTTGCGGAATTCAGCGTGGCGGCGGGAGACGGTGACATCATCCAGGAAGATATCTGCCTCTGGGTGCCGACCAGCCGTAGTGGTGTCTTGATCCAGCAAGAAGCGGGCTCCAGCATTGGAGCCGCGCTTGACGACGAGCAACGCCTGGCCATCCTCCAAGTTTTCCGTACCTACCGCAGAGGTCTCGGTTCCCTTGGTGCCATTTTCCATTTCCTTGAGCAGGTCAGCGCGGAATACAGAGGTGGTCTCCACCTGTGGTTCCGGGGTTCCGGTGTTCTCGCTCATTGTTACCTCCGGGGATTAGTTTTGAGTTACTTATACCAATAATAGCGACTCTTCCGAGTCTGTGATCTCTCAGTGGGCAATTATTTCACCGGAAAATGTTTCCGATGCCGCTCAACACGGAATTTCCCTGCCCCGCAAGGGGGTTATCAGAGACCATATAGGTCCACGTTGCGCTTGGACGGTTCAATCCTGAGTCTGCAAGGTGTGCCCCCTCAGAGTCAATAGGCACCTGTCTGAAGGTCTCTACTGACTGATCCACCGCCCGCTGCGCCAAGTCCTTAAACTCGCGCACCGCAATGCGGTGATATTCATCGATCGGGGTCTCGCGCGCGATGGCGCGCAGGTGAATGGATTCGCGCACATCATCGAGCAGCTCGAGGTGGTCTGCCCAGCCCATGTCCAGGTGATACAGCATGATTTCGCGCGCTGCCTGGATGCGCGCCGCCTCCGGGATATCCGCAAGCTCGCTCGCCCGCTCTGGGGCGCGCTCGGCTAGTTCCTGCCAGGCTTGGTCCGTATCCAATAGCGTTGCACGGCGCTTATCGATGATGATGCGCTGATCCGCCAAGAGCTGGTTATACTTCCAGGTCTGGGCGTGAATCTCTAGCAACTGGCCCTCTGTCACCCGCTGGCAATGGGCGACAAAGTCCTGCACCCGTTTGGATTCGATGAGCCCGCCAGGGCCAGGTTGCGCGCTGACCTTTTCCCCAGCGCCGCCTTGTTGCACCACATCATCTTCCAGGGAGACGAAAAATAGGGCCAGGCCAGGATCTCCTTGGCGCCCTGCACGCCCGCGCAGCTGATTATCGAGCCGCGCGGTGCGGTGCCGGGAGGTGCCAATCACGGCAAGGCCGCCGCGCTCGGCCACCTCATCGTGGTCGGCCTCATCGGCGCCACCAAGCTTGATGTCGGTGCCGCGGCCGGCCATTTGTGTGGAGACAGTTACCCGCCCAATATCGCCTGCTTCGGCAACTATCTGTGCCTCTTCGCGGTCATTTTTGGCGTTAAGCACGTTGACTTCGATATCGCGATCGCGCAAGGCTTCCGCCAAGTTTTCTGATTCCGCAACGTCCTGGGTTCCCACAAGCACTGGTTGACCGGCCTCGTGCAGGCGGGCAATTTCTTCTACGATTGCCACCGACTTTTCTCCTATGGTGGCAAAAATCCGATCCTGCTCATCGAAGCGCCGCAAGGGCTTGTTCCGATCGATGACGGAGACGTGCAGGTCATAAAACTGCCGCAGCTGGTCGGTGGCCTCTACCGCAGTACCCGTCATTCCGCAGACCAGCGGGTACCGGCGCATGAGTTCTTGCAGGGTAATCGTATCGAGGATGCGCCCGCCCTCTGAGACTTCCAAGCCCTCTTTGGCCTCTACCGCTGCCTGCAGCCCGTCGGGCCAGCGTTGCAGATCGGCGACGCGGCCACGGGAGGCATCGATAAGCTGCAGCTTGCCGTCCACCACGATGTAGTGAATATCGCGGATCAACAGCGCCTTTGCGTGCAGCGCTAAATTGACCTTGACCAGGACGGTGCCGATATTGTCTTCGGAATAAAGGGAATCGATGCCGAGCTCTCGCTCTACGCGGGCTGCGCCGACATCGGTAAGCTGCACCGTGCGCCCATCATCTGAGATGACGTACTCGTGGTTCTCCCGCAGCCGAGAGACCACATTGGTAATTTGCCCCGTGGGAGCCTCACCCGGGCGGTTTCCGGCCAGCACCAGCGGTACAAGGGCCTCGTCAACTAAGACGGAATCGGCTTCGTCCACCAAGGCGACATCGCCAGGAGCCTGCACCGCCTGTGCGCGTTCGGTGATCTGATTATCGCGCAAAAGGTCAAAGCCCAATTCATTAACGGGGGCGTAAATAATATTCTGTGCATAGGCCGCGCGGCGCTCATCCGCACTCATGCCCTCCGTCACGGAGGCTACCTGCAGCCCAAAAAATTCCACGACAGGCCGCATCCATTCGGCATCGCGGCTGGCCAGATAGTCATTGACCGTCACGACGTGGACGCGCTTCCCAGTCAGCGCGAAACCCGTTGCGGCCATCGCGCCGACGAGCGTCTTGCCCTCACCGGTAGCCATTTGAATGACATCGCCGGTAAGCAGTCGCAGTACCGCCTGCGATTGGACGGTAAATGGGTGCAGGCCCAGGGTGCGTTCGCACGCTACGGCCAAAGCGCCCAGGAATTGCGCCTTGTCTGCGACCTCACCGCCGCGCACCGCATCGCGGGCGGCTTGAGCCACGGCAGCATCGTCGCTCTCCGCGAATTTCTCCGCGGCGGAGCGAGCTTCATCCACGATGGCCTTGGATTTCTTATCGTTTCGCTCGCTTTGCGAGCCCATCGCTTTCCAGAACCAATCGAATGCTCCCACGACAATTCCTCCTTTAGGGACTGGCTTCCTACGACTCTAGTCAACCTCATCTGGCTTGGAACTTATGGGGCCGTTATTGTAGGTGCCATGCAATCCGTCAATGTTAAGCTGCCGTCCAGCCGAGGAACCGAGATGGCAGGAACCATCGACTTTCCTGATGCTCCCCCTCTCGCCTTCGCCGTCTTCGCGCATTGCTTTGCCGGCTCGCGCCATACCCCTGGCGCGGCCCGCACCTCGAAGCAATTAACGGAATTCGGTATCGCCACCTTGCGCTTTGATTTTCCCGGTTTGGGGCAATCAGAAGGCGAGTTCGCGGACACCACGTTTAACCAGAATGTCGACGATATCCGCGCCGCCGCGGACTGGCTAGAAGAACACTATTCCGCACCACAGATGCTCATTGGTCACTCCTTGGGCGGCGCAGCGGTGCTCAAGGCCGCCACGGCAATGAAAAAGATTCGGGCCGTTGCCACCATCGGCGCCCCCTTCGATCCGGCGCACTCCGTGCTGCACTACGCGGATAAGATCGGCGAGGTAGACGCTAATGGCGAGGTCGAGGTCGTCCTAGGCGGCAGGGCGCTGACCATTTCGCGTAAATTCCTAGAGGATTTGGCAGAAACCAACCCAGAGGAATACCTGCCGCGGTTGCGCAAGCCACTCTTGTCCCTGCATTCTCCCATCGACCAAACGGTGGGCATCGACAATGCGCAAAATATTTTCCGCATGACCCGCTATCCCAAGTCCCTCGTCTCGTTGGATAAGGCCGATCACCTGCTGACGAAACAGAGTACGGCGGCCCGCGCCGCTGATCTCATCGGTGCATGGTCGCGGCAGTTTATCGTCCCCGACTATGAACCCGAGGAAGTGGGTACGGATGCCGCCGTTGCCAGCCCTGCTATCGGCACCAAATTCGGTGTCGTGGTGCGCCACAATGATCATTCCGTTACCGCGGACCGGACCAAAAAGGAAGGCGGCAAGGGCAAGGGCTTTACCGCAACCGGCCTGCTCATGTCGGCCTTGGCAGCTGCCTCCACCCAGGCCATCAAGGAAGCCGGCAAGAAGCTTGCGCTTGACGATGTCCACGTGACCATCACCCAGACCGGTTCCACCTCTTTCGAGCGCCGCATCGAACTAAAAGGCTCCTTGGACGATTCCGAGGTCGATGCACTGCGCGTAGCCGCGCGCGATACCGACATCGAGCGCATGGCCGCCGGCGCCACCATCACCGATATCGTGGACGCCAACTAATGGTGGCCCTCAACCCCATCGCCGATTCCCGCCGCTGCCCCTGCACGAGCGGGCTGAGCTTTGGCGAATGCTGCGGCAAGTACCACGCTGGTGCCAAAGCTCCCACGGCGGAGGCCCTCATGCGGTCACGCTTTAGCGCCTTCGTCAGCGGCGATGAGGACTACCTCCTGCGCACCTGGGATCCGGTGACTCGGCCGAGCTCATTGGACTTGGCCGACTCCCCCATCCGGTTCTACCGCCTCGATATCCTCGATACCGAGCGCGGTGGCCTAGTAGACGATGAAGGCATCGTGGAATTTGAGGCCTTCTACAAGGGCGAGGCAGTGGGCTCCCAGCGGGAGCGATCGTCTTTCCGGCGCCTTAATGGCGCATGGGTCTATTCCACCGGCGAGCTTTAATGCAGGTCACGGCCTAGATTTCACTGTGGAATTATCCTGATGTAATCTAGGGCAGTCGCAACAAATAATGCGACGCCGGGCTATGGCGCAGTTTGGTAGCGCACTACACTGGGGGTGTAGGGGTCGCAGGTTCAAATCCTGTTAGCCCGACAAATTATCCCACGGCTATGGAGTAACTCCTCGGCCGTGGGATTTTCTGTATGCCTCGTCTACACCGCAAAAAGGATGGCAAGGCCTAATAGGATAAGCACCGTGGGAAATAACACGCTCTCCCACTTCTCTAGCGCTTCTGCTACGGCTGGCCGTGTGGCCACGAACTTCGCTACCGCTACAAGGCCGGCGACCAAAACGAGGAATACGATGCAGTACACCGCGATGTCTGAGGGCGAAGACGTGGTAAATACCGGCAGGTACACTCCGATATTATCGCCGCCATTGGCAAAGGTGACCCCGGCTACCGCAGCGACGCTGAGCTTCTTTCCGGAAACGTCATCGTCCTCTTCCCCGCGAAAGGCCTCCCAGGCTGCCCAGAGGCCAATGGCCAAGGGAATAAGCCCGAAAAAGCGTATCCAGTCTTCCGGAAGAATAGCGCTAAGTCCCAGGCCAAGTGCTACAGAGACCGCGAGGATCCCTAAAAATCCCAGATATTGCCCCAAAAGAATGGCTTTGGTCGTGCCCTTCCTGCCCGCGCCACGGGCAAAGAACAGCGAGAGAACAACGATATCGTCGATATTGGTGACGATAAATAAGACGATTGCGGATGCGAGAGTAGTAATCACATAATCAGCTTAACGTATCCACCGATGACAATTATCATGGAAACTTCGTGACACGACCCCTGCTATTAAAAGCGCAAACGTAGTTAAGTGCAAGACATGAAAACTACACGTATCCCTAACTCAGGTTCCTCAACAGCGATTGAGGTACGCGACGTAGAAAAAGTCTTCGCAGCGAACTCCTCGCATTCAGTGCGAGCACTGAATGACGTATCAGTCTCCATCGCCACCGGAGAAATCGTAGCGTTGTTAGGTTCCAACGGCGCTGGAAAGTCCACACTCATTGACCTTATCTTGGGCCTTACCGAACCTTCTTCCGGCGCTATTACAGTCCAAGGCAAAAGCCCCCAGGAAGCGATCAACAACACACAGCTAGCAGCGGTGCTCCAGTCCGGAGGTCTTCTCCCCGATCTCACCGTAAGCGATACGCTAAAGATGATTTCCGCTACCTTTGCCCAGCCCCTAGACATTGGCGAGGTTGCACATCACACCAACTTAGATCCGATATTGTCTCGACGGGTAGGCAAATGCTCTGGTGGCGAGCAACAACGTCTTCGTTTCGCGCTGGCGCTCCTCGGTGACCCGCAGATCCTCATCCTTGACGAGCCGACTGCCGGTATGGATCCAGGCGCTCGCCGGGATTTTTGGGCGTCCATGCAGCACCAGGCTGAGCTCGGGCGCACCATCATCTTCGCGACACACTATCTCGAAGAAGCAGACAATTTTGCCGAGAGGATAGTGCTTTTGCACAAAGGGGAAGTTGTGGCTGATGACAAGGTAATTGACATCCGCAGCCGCGGCGAGGTTCGAAGAATTACGGCCCAGTTTGACGGCAGTATTCCTCCAGTGAGTTCGCTACCGGACGTTACTGAAGTCACCCGCACTGGAGATCACGTCTACATGACGACCACAGATTCGGATGCACTGGCACGGCATCTTCTTAACCATACATGTGCCTATGACCTCACGATTAGCGCTCATAGCCTAGAAAATACTTTCCTCGCACTCACCGATGAGTACAGCTAACCCATTTTTCTTCCCGCCAGCACCAAAAGAAAGATCTCAACCATGCCTCAAAGTTCCACTGCACCCGCGTTTAGAAACACAATGCGCTTTGTTGGGTACAATTTCTTCCGGCTACGCCGCAACCTCGCCCCTCTATTTTTCACCACCATTTTGCCGGTATTTTTCTATCTACTTTTCGGCACGTTAATGGACTTTGGCAGCCTTCCCATCCACAACGGTAACTTTGCAGCACTCGAAATGATCAGTATGGCACTGTACGGTGGCGTCGCCGGTGCAGTGGGAGCTGCCGCTTCTTCAGTCACTGATGCCCGGTCCGGTTGGAGACGCCAACTAGCGCTTACTCCGCTGCGCCCTCACCAAATCCTCTGGGCGAATATCACATCCATAGCATTGCAAGCTCTACTACCCATTACGGCAGTGTTTCTCTCCGGTGCATTAACTAAAGCCGACATGGAGCCCCACCAGTGGGCTTTGTCCTTTCTTGCTTGCGCTATTGTCTCTATTCCCTTTGGCTTATATGGGATGATATGGGCACTTGCTTTACCGACGGATAACTCCGTGGCCATTGCTTCTTCCTCTATTGTCCTCCTGCTGTTCGCCGCCAATGTCTTTATCCCTCTATCTTCCTCACTTATGGCGTTTGGCCGCTTTACACCCCTTTTTGGCCCAGTCGTGTTGGCTCAATGGCCATTGGCAGAAGGGATGCAACTGCTCAATGATGCCGATGGCACGGTTAACCATTCCCTGTGGAGCGCGGGACTAAACTTCGCCGTATGGACCGCAATTTTCGTCGGAGCCTGCGCAGCGCTGCTCCACCGCGACAAATCACGAATATAATGAATTCATTCCACTCGCCCTTTACGGGATTCGCTACAAATAATGCGGTGTTTGCCAGCGTTTGGCTTATATTTCTGTTCTTCGGCTTAATTCTCAATTTCGCTCAGCCTGGTGTGGACGCTACGCAGCGCCTAGGTTCCACTGCCTGTGTTATCGCTTTCAGCGCCCTATATTTCTTCAGCTTTGGTTCGGTGACTTACTACCCGCGGGGCTGGAACTTACGTTATCGCTTGGCCGCTCGGTGGTCTGCCTTAGCGCTCATAGCACTTATCTCCATACCCTTCTTTGGAGTGTATGCCACCACATTTGTGCCCTATCTAGCTGCAGTCCTCGGGTTTCAATTACCACTGCGCCGGGCATTATTATGGGTACTTCTTACCGGACTCGTAGTCACAGGTGCCTTATGGAGCGTCGATTCGCAGGACCTCTTAGGGACATTCATTGTGATATTCGGCTGGCCAATCTTGCTGGTGTTGCTAGGCACAATGTCTCAAAGAGAAGATTCGCGCACGGATTTAGAGCATCAACTCGATCTCGCTCGCCAACGCGAAGACATTGCCACCGACGTCCATGATTTGCTCGGCCACTCGCTTACCGTCATCAATTTAAAATCTGAGTTGGCACAGCGGCTCGTTGACGTAGATCCGACTCGAGCTCGAAACGAGCTTCAAGAAATAAGTGACCTTTCCCGTAAGAGTTTGGCAGAAGTCCGCTCCACAGTTACCCGGATGCGCATGCCGACCTTCGAGGGAGAAGTTCAGGCAGCACGGCGAGCGTTCGATACTACAGGGATTCAAGCGCATCTTCCTGCCAACGTCCGAGCCGTAGGTCTTTATGACGCCGCCTTTTCCTGGGCATTACGTGAGCTCACCACTAACGTTATTCGCCACTCAGGAGCAGAGCACTGTTGGGTAAGCATATCCCAGAATAAGCTCCAAGTCGTAGATGATGGTTGCGGCTTCGATCCGAAAAAGCAGTACCAAAGTGGCGGGCTACACGGGCTTCACAAGCGAATAGAGGACAGCGGCGGAAAGTTGATTATTATGAGGAAGGACGATCGCACCGTAGCGCTGATTACTATGAATGGTGATACTGAGTTACTACCCTTAGACAGTGAAGTGGAGTCCGATGGCTGATACATCTCCACCCATCCGTATCCTTATCGCAGAGGATCAATCATTGGTTCGCGGAGCCCTTGCTGCTCTCCTAGCTGCCGAACCAGATATCGAGGTAGTTGCTCAATGCGCAACGGGCAACGAGGTTGCGGGGCTCGTCGCCAAGCACAACGTGGAGGTAGCTCTTCTCGATATTGAAATGCCTGGAAAGAGCGGTCTAGACGTAGCTGAAGAACTCTCCAGCAGCCCATGCAAATGTCTCATCGTTACTACTTTTGGCCGCGGCGGCTATGTAAAACGTGCTATTGATGCCAACATCGCTGGGTTCATAGTCAAAGACACTCCACCAGAACAACTCGCGGAGGCAATTCGCCGAGTAAAGGCTGGGCTGCGGGTGATCGATCCTGCCCTGGCACGAGAGAGTCTTTTTACCCCGGACAACCCGCTCACACCCCGGGAACGAGAAATCGCGCGGCTTTTATTATCTGGGGTGACTTCCTCAGAACTGGCGCGCAAAGTGCATCTTAGCCCAGGCAGTGTGCGCAACGTCGTGTCAAGTATCATGACAAAAACCGCTGCGAACACCCGCTACGAGGCTGCTACGAAAGCCCAAACTCAAGGCTGGATTTAAATCAGGTGTAGGCAAAGACTGAGCCCCGTTCGGCATACGAACGGGGCTCAGTGATATTCGTTTTCCTAATTAGAAATTAGGGCGAGAACTACTTGTTCTCGTCGTCACCGTCGTTATTGGTGCCGAGCTTGTCATCAATGACGTCGCGGGCCTTGTCTACCTGGTCTGCCTTGTCCTCGCCCAGCTTGTCCTTGGCAAAGTCCTCGGCCTTGTCCAAGCCTTCCTTGGTAACTTCCTCGCCCTTTTCGGAGTTCAGTGCTTCCTTTGCCTTGTCAAAGATACCCATTGCTAATCCTTTCGTTGTTTACTTCATCTAACCATTGCCGTGCTTGGCAACACTGCCCACGATAATGACACTGCCGAGACTTCGCCACCAAAGATAGCCAAAAGTTCTAAAGTGATAGCGTTAATGAGATCAATGACCAGCTCGCACGGAAAAGACAGAAAATGACGCACACTAGCCCTGGTGCAGACTGCAACGCCGCGGAATTCTTTGGGTTGGTATGGCCTGGCAAGCAAGCCGCGCGCGCTGCGGCGGAGACTCCCCTAGCCGCCGAGTTCGAGCTCGATGCTGCGTTAAGCAGCTCTACCACCTCGCCCAATAGCATCCACGTGGCCGATAACCTGCCGGTTCTACAGCACTGGGTTTCCACGGGCGAGACCTTCGATATCATCTACATCGACCCGCCGTATAACACCGGCCGGGACTTTGTCTATCGCGATAATTACCGCGCGCGGCGAGAGGTAAATTCCGGCAGCTATGCCCAGTGGCACGCCGAGTGGCTGTCCATGATGTTGCCGCGGCTCATCCTGGCCCGGCGAATTCTGGCGGAGAACGGCTTTATATTCGTCTCCATCGGAGAGGACGAGGCTGCTAATACCCGCAAGGTTTTAGACGAGGTTTTTGGCGAGGGCTGCTATGCCGGGCAATTCATTTGGAAAAAGGCCGGCACTGGGAAAAACGATTCCAAGTATGCGGTGGTAGAACACGAATACATCCTCTGCTATGCCAAGAACCCGGACAACCCCGGATTCAATGTAGATTCTGAAGGCTATAAGAGCACCAAATATAACCACGAGGATGAACGCGGCAAATACTCCTTGGTGCGCTTAGATTCTAAGACTCTGGGGTATCTGCCATCGCTTGATTTTCCCATTTCCTCGCCCGATGGCATGCAACACTGGCCGGACCAACCGGCTGGCCAGAGCCAAGTAGCGCGCTGGCGCTGGGGCAAGGATATGGTGGAAAAGCGCTACGATGAGCTGGTCTTTCGGCGCGGATTCGTCTACACCAAGAACTATCAAAAAGCAGGGGCTCGGCCGCGATCCATCCTCGATGGGCAGAGGTTTGGCGTAACGCGCACCGGACGCCGCGACGCAGAGGACGTCATGGGTGTAGAAGGAATCTTTGATTTCCCCAAGCCGGTGCGCCTTATCAAGCACCTCATCGCCATTGGCGGCGGGGCCAATGCCCGGGTGCTCGACTTTTTCGCAGGCTCGGGCACCACGGCGCAGGCGGTCATCGAACTCAACCGAGAAGATAAGGGCGAGCGCAGCTTTCACCTGGTGCAAATTCCAGAGTCCACTGCCCCCGACAGTGCGGCGCACCGGGCAGGCTTTCTCAGCGTCGCGGATATTTGCGTAGAGCGCGTGCGATCCGTGCCTGGGTCCTCTTTCCGGGCCTACCGCGCGACCTAGGTTTCGCGCGTGCCCTCGGGCCTGCCGGGAATGCCGAAGAAGTCCAAGACGCGGTCAGTGGCGAAGAATTGTCCTACTTCATTATTTTTGTCTCCAAGACCACCCGGCCACACGTGGGACCCGCCGCCGATGCGGATATGCTCCAGCGGTGCGGAGCAGCCCCGCCAATGCATGTCGAGGGCATTATTGACCAAGCGGTTGGTTTCTACCTTCTCCGAGCATTTATTGCGCTTGCGGTCCTGCTCTAGGACAGATTCAACGGAGAAATACTTGGTCTTGTGCCGAGTTCCGCCGTAATAGCCCACGACGGGATCATCGGTGCCGTGCATATCGAGGCGCCCTACCGGTTCATGGGCGCAATCTTTCAGAATATCTTCGTAATATGCAGCGGAGATAGTGGCAACCGAATGGAAGATGCCGGGCATTTGACAGGCCAAATAGGCTACGAAGCCACCGCCATTGGACATGCCGGTGGCAAAAAGCTGCGAATCATCAACGTTATAGGTCGCACGCAGGGAATCGAGGATGTCAAGAACGAATTTTTTGTCTTCGCTCCCGCTGGTTTTCGCGTATGGCGCGGGGCTCCACGCTTTCTCTTTTCCCGCGGGAAATACAGTAATGGCTTGTGCCGCATCAAGGCGGGAATAGTCGCGCAAGTTTTCCGCTGACTGCCCCCACCCGTGAAAAGCCATTACAACAGGCCACTCTTTTTGTGCCGTATAACTTTTAGGCACGCTGAGAATAAATGAGCGCCCGGACGGCAGGTTAATCGTCGAATACGATCCCGGTTCTGGACCACTGAGCGGCGCAGAGGTAGGAATCCCGAGCTGCGAGGCAGCCGACCCGTGCGATTGCGTGCTTTCGCTGCGTACCGCCGAGTCCGATTCTTCCTCATTATTTGCGCATGACACGCCCAGCGCCGCCACGCAGCACAAGACTGCGGTGCTCAACGTCGCGCGCACCGGCCTCCGTCTCATGATTTTCGTCCCTTCTGCCAAGCGGCCCATAACTGTTTATAGCGGCCCCCATAATTTAGCAGCTCTGCATGACTACCCTGTTCTACCACCCGGCCATTATCCATGACCACGATGGCATCGGCACGCGAGGCCTGGTCCAGGCGGTGCGCTACCACCAAGGCGGTTCGGCCCTCCATTACTGACTCTGCGGCGTCTTCTAAGGATTCAGCACCCACCGAGCCTGCTTCCGCCGTGGCTTCGTCCAATATGATGATACGCGGATCCAACAGTACGATTCGGGCAAGCGCCAATTGCTGCGCTGCCACGGGGTCTAGCGGCATTCCTTGCGCGCCCACGATGGTATCGAGGCCTGCCTCCAGATCGAAATACCAGTCGGCCCGGACTTGGCGCAGCGCCTGCACCATTTCCGCATCGGTAGCCTGCGGCGCCGCGAGCGCAAGATCCTCGCGCAGACTCCCGGAAAAGACGTGCACCTCCTGGGAGACGAGGGCGAGGCGTTGGATACGCTCGGCATCGGAAAGCAGGGCAACCTCGACGCCATCGACAAGCACGGTGCCTTTATCCGGAACGCGCAAGCCCGCAAGCAACGCTGCCACGGTGGATTTTCCTGCCCCAGACGCCCCGACGAGGGCAACCGTTTCGCCCGGCTTAATCTTTAGGTTGACTCCCTCGATGGCCCAAGAGTTATCGCCATAACGGAAGGAAATATCCCGCATATCCACGCTGCCATCGCCCCTCGGTGCACCGCTATCCGGTACCGGTGCGGGCGGATCGATAACCACGCCAACGATGCGCGCCAGCGAAGCATACCCAGATTGCACTGTATCTAGCACGCGCATCAGCCCCATTAGCGGCCCGCGCAAGCGAATGAGTAATAACATCGCTGCGGTGACCGCTCCAACCGTAAGCGCATTGGCCTGCACCACCCAGAAGCTCACTGCCAAACCGCTGGCCAATAAGACCAGCTCAATGCCGGTGAGGTGAGCCTGGAGCACCATCATCGTCCGGCGCGCGTTATATCCCTCTTCAACCACGCGCGTTGAAGCCGCGCCGATCCGATCGCGCATCGTATGTTCCATGCGGAATGCGCGCACCGTGTCCCTGCCGTGGATTGCCTCCAAAAGCCGGCGGGCGCGGTCCGCCATAGCGGCGCGCTCAGCGGCATACCTGCCTGGGGCACGCCGCAAGTAATACCGGCCGGCTAAGAAATACAGCGGGGTCACGGCAACAATGACCACGAGGTATTGCCGGTCCACCGTAAGTAGTGCCACTGCCGTTGAGGCAATGACAAAAATGGATTTCGCCAGCACGGGGACCGTTTCTGTAACCGCGGCGGATAGCTCCGCCACATCATCCGTTGAACGCGATACCAAGTCCCCAGTTCCGGCATCCTCGACGCGGTGCGTGGGAAGGCCGAGTGCCGTAGAGACCATATCCTCGCGCAGGGACGCAATAACGCGCTCGGTCAGCTGAGAGAGTACATAGAATCCCGCTGCCGAGAGTGCAGCAGATACTGCGGCGACCCCGATAAGCAGGGCTCCGAGGAGGGCGATGCTGGTGCCCGTCGTCACGGCATCGACAATCTTGCCGAGCAGGATCGCAATGCTGACATTGGCCGCTGCCCCGGCTATCAGGAACACCACGGCAATAACGGCGCGCCGGCGCGCGTGCGGAATGGCCGAAAGCTGCTGTGCCACAACCTTTCTTACCTGTGGCCAGGTGGCGGTGGGAAAACGCATTAGGACTCCACCCCCACTGCATGCCACGCGGGCGCCGATGTATAGACGATGGTGGGCTTATCCTTCCGATAGTCCGCAACGCGGTGGGCTACCTCTTGTTCGGTAACGGAATCGACCGCCGTCGTGGGATCAGAAAGAATCAGCACCTCTGGATCCGCTGCAATGGCACGGGCAAGGGCGACTCGTTGCTGCTGGCCGCCGGACAGATTGTTTCCGCGCTCACCCACGGCGCGGTCAAGCCCACCGGGAATATCCGCGCCAGCAGCCACCTCTAGGGCCCGTGCGGCCGTATCCGCATCCGGATGGATATTGTCTTGTACAGTCCCGTCAAACAGCATGACCTCGTGTGGCACGACGATGAATTTTTCCCGGGGCAGCTCCCGTAGTTCTTCCGGAGCATGCCCATCGATCGCAGTCACCCCTGGCCGCAGCGCAGGAACCTGTGGCGCAGCGTCCTCGGGCAGGCCAGGCGCTCGCAGTAGGCCTACTATTCGCTGCGCACTCGCCTGCGCCGCGGCCCACCGGGAAGCGATATTTCGACCCAGCATGGTCATCGGGGTAATGATGAATTGGGTTAGGCCAATAATCATAATGAGCTCGCCAATGCTCATCTGCCCATTCAGCGCTAGGTAGCCAGCAGCAACGGCGACGGCGATGACATAGATCGAGCCCAGTGCCTCGGTAGAAGCATTCAATCCTGCCTGCGCCGCATTGGCCTCAACGGTTCGCTCGTAGGCGGCATCGGAATCACCCGCATAGCGCTTGCGCACCGTACCTATCGCACCGATCCCCTTAATAATGCGCAGGCCATGGACAATATCCGTCGCCGTCGCACTGGCGCGGCCCAATGCCGCTTGCCGGATACCAGAACGCTTGCGCAATGGACCAGCCGAGCGCAGCGATCCCCACACCACGATGGGACCGCCGCATAAGATGGCCACTCCTAGCGGCAGATTCGCCCGGCTGGTCATCACCGCAACATAAATGATGGACGTAATCTCTGCCACCGGAAACACCGTCATCATCACGGCATTTTGTACGCGGGTCGCATCGGTAGAGGCAATGGCCAATAACTCTCCTGGCGTGCGTTTCGGACCGCCCATCCCCTTGGGATCCATAATCCGATCCGTAATTGCCATGCGCACGTCGTGGCCGATAACGAGCATGCTGCGCGCATTAAGCCCGCGGCCAAACCACCCGGTAATAGCATTAACCGCGAAGGCCAGGACCAGGAGTGCAAGCCACCACCACAGTCGCTCGATAGATCCTTCTACCACCGCTTCATCGATGGCATAACCCACGATGACCGGTGTGGTGCCATTGAGAACGAAGGAGATAGCCATGCACACAGCGGCGGGAATGGTCATCCCAGGCTTAGAAAAGACAGTCTTCAGCAACCACCGCGGATCTGATGGTTCTGGAAGTGTTGACATAACAAACCATTCTAATTCCCGGTAGGTTAGATAACCTATGTCGACTCGCCGCCCTAACCCCCAACACTTCCCCAGCTACCGCAATCCCTCTGCGAAGCAGAAACCTACCTTTGGCACCGATCCCCAGCGCACCCAGGCAGCGCGCGCCTTCCACCGCGGAGCCCACACCTATCAGGATGTTCGCCCCCATTACCCGCCCGAGGTTGCTGAGCTCATCGCCGGAGCCCACCGCGTTGCCGATATCGGCGCCGGCACCGGCAAACTTACCGAGTCCCTCACCAATCCCTGCGTGCTCGCGGTTGAGCCATCTCCAGATATGGCCCGCGTGCTCCACCGCCGCCTAGACGTTCCCATCATCCGCGCCACGGCCGAGCACACCGCGCTTGCCGATGCCTCCCTCAACGCCGCCTGCCTCGCCCAAACCTGGCACTGGGTCGACGTTGCCGCCGCCTCCGCCGAGCTGGACCGCATCCTCGCGCCGGGCGGGCGCGTGCTTTTAGTGTGGAATACCCTCGATGTACACGCGGATCCGTGGATCCTCCGGTTAAGCCGCATCATGCATTCTGGCGACGTGCATAAGCCCGGCTTCTATCCGGAGTACAGAGCGCCTTGGACATTAGACCGCGAGCTCCGTCTGAGCTGGACCCACGAACTCACCCCAGAACAGCTCCACCAACTCATGCACACCCGTTCATACTGGCTAAGAAATAACGAGGACATCCACGAGCGCATGACCCACAACCTGAACTGGTACCTCTACGAACACATGGGCTTTTCTGCCGGCCAAAAACTGCACATCCCGTACCGCACGGATGCTTTCGTGCTGGTACGGGAGGCGGAGTCTACGCGATTGCTTACAGGAGAACCTGGGCCAAGAGGGAGCCGACCACACAGGAGGTAAATACGGAGATTGCTCCGGGGATAAGGAACGAGTGGTTGATGACGTATTTGCCAATTCGCGTCGTACCCGTGCGATCGAAGCCGATGCAGGCCAAGTCGGAAGGATACGTGGGCAAGATGAAGTAACCATAAGCCGCACCGTAGAAACCAACGATGACAGCTGGGTCAATGCCCAATTGCAAGCCAATGGGAGCAATCGCTACCAGTGCAGCAGCCTGCGAATTTACCAACTTGGATACAATTACCAACACGACGGCGTAGGTCCAAGGGGCCGCCTCAACGACGGAGCCCAAGTTCGTCTCCAGCGCATCGATGTGGGATTCGAAGAACGTATCTGCCATCCACGCAACACCAAAGACGGAAAATACAGCTGTCATGCCGGCTTTGAATACTGGCGTAGATGCAATCTTCTTAGTATCCACCTTGCAGCTAAGAAGGATAATGGCACCGGCGACGAGCATGACCATCTGGATCACTAGGTTCATGGATACAGGGCTCAGCTCGCCGTCATCACCAGGAACCAGTGGGCGCAGGAACTCGAAGGCGCCGAGGAGGACCACGCAGGCAATAGCGATGAGGAAGACGACTACCGAGCGCTTAGCCTCGCGGGAAAATTCCTTACCGATGAGCGAATCGGCGCTCTTATTGATGCTGGCGGCAAACTCTGGGTCTTTCATCCGCTCTTGGAAAGCCGGATCCTTGTCCAGGTCCTTTCCGCGACGCAGCGACCATAACGCAGCGAGAACAACACCGCATAAGGATGCGGGAAGCGCCACCGTAAGAATCTGCGGAATCGAGTAAGCCTTGTCGATAGCTCCAGCATTTTCCGCAAGGATCGACGCAAGAGAAACGGTAGCCACGGACACGGGCGAAGCGGTAATACCCATCTGGGCCGAGGTCGAGGCCACTGCCATTGGACGCTCAGGACGGATGCCCTTTTTGAGCGCGATGTCTTCAATAATCGGAAACATGGTGTAGACCACGTGGCCAGTGCCGCAAAGTACGGTAAGGAACCAAGTAGTCAGTGGTGCCAAAATGGTGATGCGCTCTGGATGAGCACGCAAGAACTTCTCCGCATGCTGCATCATCACTTCCAAACCTTGTGCTTGTTGCAGCGTGGCTGCGCAGCCGATAACGGCAATGATCGTAAGCATGACCGACACGGGGGGCTCGCCCGGTGCCAAGCCAAATACGAAGACCATCAGCATCAAGCCGATGCCAGAAATTAATCCTAGGCCGATCCCGCCATAGCGGGTGCCCAAAAGCAAAGCACTTAAAATGATTATGACTTGAAGCACGATAGCCAGGACTGAATCCGGGGCAATCACATTCGCTAACATGTCATGCCTTTCAAACAGAAAGTAAATGGTTGACAAGTTTTATCCTATCGGCGCCATAGTGCTTTCACCGAAGCGAAAAGGAGAGCGAAGTGTCACACCATTGTCGGTGACACTTTTGCTCTCCTAAGTGGTAAAATACCGGGTTAACCGGCGAAATTATGTAGTTTTGAGGCGCCCTGATGCCTCTACAGTGAGCTCCGGCTGTGCCGGCGAGACAAGCTCAACTACACCTCACGTGCCAACCCCGAAAGCTGTTGCGCACTTAGTTGTCGACTCCTCAGGCCTTGTCCTTCCCGGACTTTAATTCGACCTTGTACTGTAAGTGATTTTTCACTGCGGGCCACTCATGCCGCAGCACGCTGTACACGCAGGTATCTCTGACTAACCCGTTATCCAGTATCTGGTGGCCGCGAAGGATCCCGTCCAGATGCGCCCCTAGGGATTCCAACGCGCGGCGGCTTTCGCGGTTAAAGGAGTTGGTGGTGAAAAACACGGATAAGCAATCAAGCTGCTCAAATGCATGGCCCATGAGTGTCAGTTTGCAGTCTGCATTAACCGCAGTATTCTGCGCCGAAGCCCGGTACCAGGTGTAACCGATTTGTGCGCGCCTATTACCCAGATCTAAGGCCTGATAGCCAGTCATTCCCACGGTAGCGCCGGCTGAATCAAATACCGTAAAAAGCTGCGACCCGTGCGAGCCATACCAAGAAATGCGTTCTTCCACGGCTTTTTCCATCTCACTCGGTGATGGAACCTTGGTGTACCACCGCTTCCATAACTCCCCGTCCTGTACCGCCTCAGCTAGTCCAGGGGTATGGTCCACGCTCAACGCCTTGAGAGTGATATTTTGCCCGCGCAAGATCTCGATTTTCTGTGACACCGTATTTACCTTCTTGCTTTCTGGGCCTAAGCCAATGATCTAATGTCTTTCAAGCTTAGCTGCCAATGACACCGAGCGTAATGAGGTAGATAAAAAACAAGCGAAGCCCCACAAGTGTGAGTGCTTCGCTCGCTTTCGCAGTGAACTCTTATTTCCGCTTCTTGCCTCGGCGTTCGCGCACGCGCACGGCGATGCGGATGGGAGTGCCGTGGAAACCAAAACGCTCGCGGAATTTGCGCTCAAGGTAGCGCCGGTAGGATGCGTCGAGGAACCCAGTGGTAAATAAAACAATCGTCGGTGGCTGGGTTGATGCCTGCGTAGCAAAGAGCACGCGCGGCAAACGATTATTCTTCATCGGCGGCGGGTTGGCCGCAATCGCCTCACGCATCCAGTTATTGAGCTGACCGGTAGACACGCGCTGATCCCAGCTTTCTAGGGCATCAATCATGGCAGGCTCCAGTTTCTGCAGGGCGCGACCGGTCTCAGCCGAAATATTAACGCGCGTTGCCCACGGCAAGTGCCGCAGCTGCTCGTCAATCTCACGGTCGAGGTAATAGCGGCGATCCTCGTCCATCAGGTCCCACTTATTGAACGCAATGACCAAGGCTTTACCGGATTCGAGCACCATATTGAGCACGCGCTGGTCCTGCTCGGAGATCTCCTCGGAGGCATCGATAAGCATGATGCATACCTCGGCCGCATCGATCACACCGCGGGTGCGCAAGGAAGCATAATACTCGTGGCCCTGCGCGTTCTTGACCTTTTTGCGCAGGCCCGCGGTATCAATGAACTTCCACAACTGCTCATCTAGCTGCACCAGCGAGTCCACGGGGTCTACCGTGGTGCCGGCGACATTATCCACCACCGAGCGCTCCTCGCTGGTGAGCTTATTGAGCAACGAGGACTTGCCCACATTAGGCCTGCCGACGAGCGCGACGCGGCGAGGGCCCGACGTAATCGAGGTCTCGCGCGGTTCTTCGGGGAAGCTGCGCAGGATCTCATCCAGCACGTCCGCGCCACCGCGTCCGTGTTGTGCGGACACCGGCCACGGGTCCCCGAGGCCCAAGGCGTAGAACTGCGCCATATCCGCATACTGGTTATCGGAATCGAACTTATTCGATACCACGATCACCGGAACCGGAGACTTTTGCAGGCGGCGCGCCATAACCTCATCGGTTTCGGTAATGCCTACTTTGGTGTCTACCACCATTACGATGACATCGGCGGTATCCATCGCCATTTCTGCCTGGCGGGCGATATCGGCGTGCATGCCTTTGACGTTGGGATCCCAACCGCCGGTATCCTGCACGATAAAGCGCTGCCCATTCCAGTCCGCCACGTAGGACACGCGGTCACGGGTAACGCCAGGGTGGTCTTCTACGACGGCCTCGCGGCGGCCGAGGAAGCGATTAACCAGCGAAGACTTGCCCACATTCGGCCGGCCCACAATAGCGACGGTGCACAGGGCTTCTTCGGTGGCGTCAGCAAAGTCTAGCGATTGCGAGAGCTGCTCCCACTCGTCCTCGCTTAAAGGCTGCTCTAGGCCTTCCTCATCCCCGTAATCGGCCTCGCCGAACTCCGACTCATCAAAGTCGTAGTCAAATTCTTCAGCATCGAAATCGTCCGTAGCCCACCCCGACGAGGTCTCGACCGTTTCCTCGTCGAACCTACCCGCAGGGTAATGGAACTGCGTGACTTCTTCCTCTGGGGACTCAAAATCTTTATTGCTCATGAGCGGGACTCCTTAACCACGTTGATAAGAGCCTGCACGACGTCCTCCGGGCTCATGTCAGAGGTATCGACGATAGTGGCATCGTCGGCTGGGCGAAGCGGCGAGGTGGCGCGGGAAGAATCCGCGGCATCGCGGCGCTGCACATCCGCCAGTACCGATTCAAAATCGGAGGCAATGCCGGCCTTTTCGTTTTGATCGTGCCGGCGCTGCGCACGGACTTCCGCAGAAGCCGTCATAAAGGCCTTCGCAGGGGCATCGGCCAGCACCACGGTGCCGATATCGCGGCCCTCTACAATGGCGCGGTGGGCGCGCTGTGCCAGCGTGCGCTGCAATGCCACCAAGTTCTCCCGCACCTCTGGGATGGCAGATACTGCGGAGACGTTCTGGGTGACCTCATCTTCCCGGATGACGCGGGAGACATCGGCGCCATCGAAAAGCACCTGCGTGGAATCCGGATCATCGGAAACCTCCAAGGGCAGGTTAGCCGTCGCGGAAATGACCGCTTCCTTGTCCGCGGGATCCACGCCTTGGCGCAATACCGCCAAGGTTGCCACGCGGTACATGGCGCCGGTATCGATGTATTTTGCATCCAATTGCTTAGCTAGGGCCCGGCATGTCGTGGACTTTCCCGTTCCGGAAGGGCCATCGACCGCGAGGATCAGGCCTTCATCAGGCATATTCGAAATCATTACATCCCCACCGCCTTGTACAAGCTCGTCAACTCGTTGGAATTCAGTGCGCGCAGCCCGCCGGGCTTCATATCGCCCAATTGGACCGTGTGCAGCTTGGTGCGCACCAGGCGCTGTACGGGATAGCCGGCTTCCTTCAGCAGGCGGCGCACGATGTGCTTGCGGCCTTCGTGCAACTCGACTCGGACCAGAGAGAACCCCTGATTCTTGTCCACTACCTGCACGAAATCGGCCTTGGCTAGGCCATCTTCTAGCTCGATGCCCTCTTTAAGCTGGCGCACCAACTTATTATCGGCCTCGCCCAATACCGTGGCTAGGTAGGTTTTCTTCACCTCATACTTGGGGTGCATCAGGCGGTTGGCCAATTCCCCATCGTTGGTGAGGATGAGCAGGCCTTCCGTATCCGCATCCAAGCGGCCCACATGGAATAGGCGCTGGCCCGAGGCAACCTTTTCAGACACCACGTCACCCACGCAGGGGCGGCCGAGGTCATCTGACATCGTTGACTGCATTCCGCGGGGTTTATTGAGGATGAAATATTCTTGGTCTTCGTTGACGTTAACGCGAACACCGTCGACGCGGATGACGTCCACGGCGGGATTGACCTTCACGCCCTGCTTGAGAATGACATTGCCATTTACTTCGACACGGCCGGCATCAATGAGGATCTCCGCGTGGCGGCGCGATGCGACGCCCGCCTTGGCCAAGACCTTCTGCAGGCGCTCACCTTTGGGCTTGTCGTCATCGACTAGCCAGTCAGCGCCCAAATCGCGCGCCACCGATTCAGCGGTGGCCTTCTGCTTTTTCTTGGAAACGTGTTGATTACGAGCCGGCTTGGCATTGGAGACAACGATATCGCTGTCTCGCTGCTTCTTATCCGGTGTGCCGTCACGGCGAGCGGGAGGAGTCACTGAAGTGTCCTTTTCTCTCGAAGATATGAAATTACCTGCGTGAGTCTACCCCACCTCAGTACTCTTCGTCGATTGCATCGACATCTGGGAGAAGCGGCGCCAGATCCGGAAGGCGTTCCAACGAGTCTATGCCTAGGAGTTCAAGGAAAAGTTCGGTGGTTTCATACCGGTGCGACGCCCCTTCGAACTCGTCCTGCGGGAGCTCCCGGATGAGCCCACGCAGGTTAAGGGTGCGCATCACGCCGTCCACGTTGACACCGCGGACCGCAGAGACCTGCTGGCGCGTGACCGGTTGGCGATAGGCCACGACGGCGAGGGTTTCCAAGGCCGCGCGCGAGAGCTTTGTTTGTGCCCCATCCAATAAGAACTCCTCCACCGCGCTGGCGTTTTCCTGGCGCGTATAAAACCGCCAACCCTCTGGCGTTTCGCGCAGCTCAATTCCAGATCCGCGGCTATCGAATTCGCGTTGGATGGCCCGCAAGCAGTCACTAATGACCGCCGGTTCCACGCTAAGCGCCCGCGCCAAGGACTCTACGGATGCCGGCGAATCGAGCACCAGCAAAATCGATTCGAGCCGAGATCGCAATTGCGAAATGAGCGGAAGATCCATGCCCCTTAGAGTACAACCACGGACGGCGGTGCTAGCACTAGTCCCAATTTGCTGCTGCAACGACCGCGGGATCTACGTCCAAGCCGGTCCAGGAAAGGTCCAGCTGGCCCAGCGCTTCCTCCTGCTGGGCATCGACCGCCTTGGCCTTAAACAGTTCCAAGAGCGCCAAGAACCTGCCGACGATATGCATGGTTGTGGTGCAATCCCGGGTAAGCGAGGAAAAACTTGTCCACTGCCCAGCGCCCATGAGTTTGAGCGTTTCGAGGATCTTTCCAGCCTGTTCGGGTACGGAGACGGCAACGCCATGAATATGGCCCGTTGCCACTTCTTCCGGCGGCTTGGGGCGAAAGACACCCGCCGCCATTTCCGCAAAGCTCGCTGGAGTATGCCCCAGGGTTACGGGAGGTAAAAGCTCCGCAAATTGCTCCTCGATGCTCACCGCGCGCGGATAACTGCGCTGCGCCTCCCGCTGCCAGCGGGCAAATTGATCCGCCGCCTGCTTATAGGCCTTGTACTGCAACAGGCGGGCAAAAAGCAGGTCACGCGATTCCAGCAGCTCCAGGTCCTCTAGGTCATCGACCTCGCCCCGCGGCAATAGCCGTGCGGCCTTTAAGTCCAACAGCGTTGCCGCCACGACCAAGAAATCAGTCGTCTCATCCAAATCCGCGTTCTCGCCCAACTGCCGCGTGTAGCCCACAAATTCATCGGTCACCTCAGACAAGGCCACATCCGTGATATCCATCTTCTTGGCCTGGATGAGCTGCAAAAGCAGATCAAATGGGCCCTCGAAATTCCGCAGGGCAATGCGAAACCCCGTAATCTCTGGTTGCGTCACGGTAGCTTAAACGGTCGAGCGCTCGATGACTTCCTTCGCCAGATCGCGGTATTGCTGCGCGGCCTGCGAATTTGGAGCCCACGAGGTGATGGGCTCGCCGGCCACGGAGGTTTCTGGGAAGCGCACGGTACGG
This sequence comes from Corynebacterium tuingiense, assembly GCF_046718165.1. NCBI lineage: Bacteria > Bacillati > Actinomycetota > Actinomycetes > Mycobacteriales > Corynebacteriaceae > Corynebacterium > Corynebacterium tuingiense. The sequence goes on along the minus strand of NZ_CP177101.1, from coordinate 1,192,063 downwards.
GTAATGACGGTATCGAATACTTGGTCCCCAAAGTATTCCACCACGCGGGACATTACCTCGCGGGCATGCTTGGTGCGCCGATCGAACATGGTGACCAAAATACCCACGACTTCCAGATCGAAGTTGATGCGGTCAGAGACCTTTTCCACCGTGTCCGTGAGCAAGGCAAGCCCGCGCAGCGAGAAGAACTCGCATTCCATGGGGATGATGACGCCCTGGGAACAAGCTAGGGCGTTGACCGTAAGCAGACCCAAGGAAGGCTGGCAGTCAATAATGATGAAGTCATAGTCACGGCGCACCGGACGCAGGGCGCGCGCCAAGGTGTGCTCGCGGCCTACTTCATTGACTATCTGGATCTCTGCCGCGGAAAGATCAATATTGGCCGGAACGAGGTCCATGCCGGACACGCTGGTGTGATGAATGGCGGAGTGTATAGAAGTATGGCTATCCAGCATCACGTCATAAATCGAGTCCTCGATGTCATCATGGTTTAATCCCAGCCCAGCGGAAAGGGCGCCTTGCGGGTCCAAATCAACCAGTAGGACCTTGCGTCCATACTCTGCGAGGCAGGCCCCCATGTTGATGGTTGACGTGGTCTTTCCCACGCCACCCTTTTGGTTACACATCGAGATGATGGTGGCGGGCCCATGTTTTTCCAAGGGGGCGGGTTCCGGCAGCTCGCGGACAGGGCGGCCAGTTAGCCCCGTCTCTACATCAGAGGCTGAAAAGAGACCCTCTTCGCTCACAGTCAAACCTTCTTCCTTGACGCCAAGTCATGGACCATGACATTTGGCATAGGGTTGCTTACAACGTTGTAACTATAGCGTACCCGCTCCCCTGTATGACTACCGAGACTTTGCAAATATCAAGCCTCTATCTTTGACTTAAGCAATGGAAGCTACGCCCTCGGATGCGCCGCGCGCCATACCTCCCGCAAGGAATCAGCGGTAACGTGCGTATAGATTTGCGTGGTAGTCACTGAGGAATGTCCTAAGAGCTCCTGCACGGTGCGCACATCGGCACCGCCTTCGAGAAGGTGCGTGGCAAAGGAATGGCGCAGCGTGTGCGGGGAAATAGATTTATCCAACTGGCTGCGCTGCGCAGCGGTCTTAATGATGGACCACGCGCTTTGCCGCGAGAGCGCCCCGCCGCGGGTATTCAAAAACAGCGCGGCAGTCTTGCCCTTTCCCAGCACGGGACGGGCGCGCACTAGGTAGGCGTCGATAGCCTGCCTGGCATGCGAGCCCAGGGGTACAAGCCGCTCCTTATCGCCTTTGCCATGCAGGACTAGGACGTCATCGGCAGTAGCTACGTCATCGACGTTGAGCGAAATTACCTCAGAGATGCGCGCCCCAGTGCCATAAAGCACTTCTAGAAGCGCCCTATCGCGGAGGTCAACCGGCGTTTCCGTAGGCGTCGATTCGATGAGCCGTGCCACCTCATCCACGCTCAAGGTTTCCGGCAAGTGTTGCCCCGTGGATGGCGGGCTCACCTCGGCGGCAACATCGCTATCAACTTCACCCTCCGCAACGGCGAATTTATGCAACCCGCGCGCCACGATGAGGGCACGGTTGGCAGAAGATACCGCCATATTTTCGCGCAGATCCTTTAAATAGGCCTCCACCATCGGTCGAGTTACCTGCCGTAGGTCCTGGACCCCATTTGCTGCCAGCCAGTCCACGTATCGGCGAATATCCCGCCGGTAATTGCTCAGGGTATTTGCTGAAACGCCGCGTTCGACGGCGAGGTGATTCAACCAAGTCTGAGTGATGTCCTCTGCAGCAGTCACTGCTTTTTCAGATCCGGTCCGCTGCGTCGAGCAGCCATGTGGGTCGGGCGCAAATCGAACGGCGCATCCACCGAACGCGTCGGCTTTCCCCCAATGACCGTGGCATATGCAGATAAAATACCCGCGCACGCAACGGAATTAACTATCTCACCCCTCAGCACCCTGTCAACCGCCTGGTCTAGGTCCACCCAGGCAAAATCCATATCGGCTTCTTCATCGCCGGTGTCCTGCAGCGCGGGAACCTCACTAAGGTCACGAGCAAGGAAAATCCGCACGGCTTCCTCACAAAACCCCGGCGAGGTCACCATATCCGTGAGAACTTCCCAGTCCTTAGCGGCAAGGCCCGCTTCTTCTTGCAGCTCGCGCTGCGCGCCTGAAAGCTCGTCCTCGCCCTTCACATCGAGCAGTCCTGCGGGCAGCTCCCACAGCCGCTTGCCGACGCTATGCCGGTACTGATGCACCATCGCGATCCGCCGATCCTCATCTAAGGCGACCACCGCGACGGCTCCTAGGTGCTCGATGATCTCCCTATCCGCCGTGTTGCCTCCTGGCATGGACAAGGTATCGCGGCGTACGGCGACGATAGGCGCATCAAAAATTAACTCTGAATCCAAGACCTGAAAATCGTGGGCCACTGTTATTTCTCCTCTTCCGGTAGGGCGGAATCTGCGCTTTCTGCCGATCCGTAGTCTCCCCTGCCCCCATTAAGCTGTTCTTCGGCGCCGGAAATCACAGCAATGCGCTCTACCGCGCGCTCAATGCCGTCTACGGTAGAAAGATCCACGTCATTGGTGCGCAATTGCTCTACTGTCTTATTGTCCTGGGTCTGCTTGCTCCGCGCGCTCATCACCACGCTGCCATTGACCTCATCCAAGGCGGTGGCAAACTCAGCCAAGGTGTCGGAATAATATCCGCGCACCCCGCTGCCAGAAACAATGAGGATGGACTGGGCAGGAAGGATAGTACCGTCCTTATAATCAATAAAATCCTTATCGCGCAGGGCACGCAGTAGCTCAGATCGCTCCTTTACGCTAGCGAGCGGCTCTGTGCTTTCTGGGTCCATGGATAAGGCCGCGCCCAAAACCTCGCCGCCATAGCTTCCCACGGTTTTATCGAGTCCCTTAAGATCTGCCTTTTTCGGGGCCTTATCTTTAAGGATTTTTACGATATCGTCTTTGCTTTCCCCGCGCAGGAAGTCTTTACTTAGCTTGATTTCCCCGGCAGCGGTGGCCCCGGAGGCTTCTAAGAGCTTCGTGATATCAGAAAGATCGCTGCTATTTGCGTCATCGGTGGAAATGACCAGCACCGGCCGCTGCGATAATGTACCGGAGACCAGATCTGGAGCTACATCACTGACGATGTCATCGCTCGCCTCATTTTGGTTTTGCAAGATCTTATTTTCTTGCACCACCTTGCGGTGTTCCGCACGGATCGGGTCATCGTCAGCCACGCTGGTGGTCAGGTTGGGCGCGATCACCAAGGCACCGAGGGTCACACCAACCGCCGCCCCTAGTCCGAGGCCCGTAATTAGTTGCGCTTTCGCCATATTTTTACCCCCCGCTTAGAATAGGCTCGACCAGGTCTGGCTTAAATTACTCAAGAAATCCTGGCTCCCGCCGAAGCCCACGATCAAGATGATCGCTGCAATCGCCACCAAGATGCTTAGAAGGGCCCATAGCCAGCCAAGGTGTGAGGACGGAGCGGAATACAGGTTGATTACTGCCTCAGCATCGACCACCTTGGTTCCGGCCTTCAGCCGAGACATTACAGCAGACGGAGCCACGCGGTTGGCAAAAACATCATCGAGGTCAAAGCCGCCACCTGACTGCACGATAAGGCCCGCACCGTGGTAATCCGCAAAGAGCAGCGCTAAATCCGTGGCCGATTCCGAAGCCGCCGGAAACGTCATGGCCCCGATGCCCAATTCTTGGATGCGGTCAATGCTCTCCACGCTGCCTTCTGGATCCGCAGGCACCACAATGCGCGCGCCGCAACGCAGCGCCTCATCGCTTACCTTGGCAGGATCGCCAATGATGAAGTCAGGCTTATATCCCTGCTCCAGCAGAGAATCCGCGGCTTCATCAACCGCAATGAGCAGCGGTTCATACTCCCGGATGAAATTGCGCAATTCTTTCAGCTGGGAGCGGTGGTCTTCAGTGGGAGATAAAACGATGACCTTCCGGCCAGCTATCTCGGAACCGGATGCGGGGACCCCGAGGCCATCGATAAGCAGCGGGCCTTCAGAATTAATGAAGTCGATGGAGCTCGCGAAATAGGACTCCATGTGGTCAATGAGTGCGCTTTGTGCCGCCTTGAAGTTCTTGTCTGCGCGCTCCCGGGAAACCTTCTGCCCCGTCCCGACTACTTTATCCGCGACGTAGACCTTTCCATCGTCCCCAATATGTGCCTTCTTGCCATCCTTAAACTCCGAGATAAATTCCTCGCCGAGGCCTTCGAGGAGGTCAATGTCGGCATCGAGAAGCATGTGCGGACCGCAATTAGGAATGGAGCCAGTAGAAAACCTGGCGACGTTGACCACCGCTGAGGGCTGCAATTCCACGAGGGTTTGTGCCTCGGGCCGAGAAATATTCGCCGCATCAATAACGGCGATATCACCTTCAGAAAACTTCTTAAGACCTTTCGCGCCCGGGGTGCAATCGCGCAATGCAGCATGCTCACCAGGATGATCAGGGGTACGGGAAAACAGAGCCATGGGCTCCATTGTTCCTTGCTTAGTCCGCCAGCTGGGTAAGGCGCGCGGAAGCTTCTTTTTGTGCGCGATCAAAAAGCTCTTGGGCATGCGCGCGCCCCGTCTCGGTGTCATCCAAACCGGCCAGCATGCGCGCCAATTCTTCCACGCGCTCCTGTTCCGTTAGCTCGGCTACCCCAGAGGTAAATTTATCTTTCGAGACATGCAAATGCGCATCCGCATACGCCGCTACCTGCGGCAGGTGGGTCACGACGATAACCTGATTGTGCGCAGCCAGCCGTGCTAGCCGACGCCCAATTTCTACCGCCGCACGCCCGCCCACGCCAGCATCGACCTCGTCGAAGACCAATGTCGCACCGTCCTCGCTGGCGAGCACAACCTCAAGGGCAAGCATGACTCGAGACAACTCGCCACCGGAGGCCGCAGTGGCCAAAGGCTTCCCGTTGAGCTGCAGCTCCGCAGCATCGGCGCCTGTCTTGGAATACTTTGCCGCGGAAAGCTCAACCGACATAGTGGAATTGGGCATGGCCAATCCATGCAGCTCTTCAGTCACCAACTTGCCCAGCGCCTCCGCCGCTTTCCGGCGGCTCTTCGTAAGCTTCGCCGCCTTCCGCTTCATCTCCTGCTCGGTCTCTTTGACCTGCGCCTTAAGTTCCTCGAGGACTTCAGTGGAGGTATCCATCGACTGCAATTTGGACTCCGCCTCATCGCGCCACGCCAAAACACCATCGATATCGCTGGCGTATTTACGGGTCAAGGCTCGGAGATCCTGTTGGCGTTGCAGAGACTTTTCCAGCAGATTCGGATCTGCCGGCAGCCCCGCGAGGTATCCACCGAGCTCAGCTGAAATATCGCCTAGCTGCGAGGTGATTTCAGAAATGCGCTCGCCCAAATCCGCCAGCTGCTTATCCGAGGATCCCACTAACGCCGATCCCGCGCGCCCGAGCAGCGAAGAAGCAGCCTCATCAATCTCTTCCGTTCCATCAATCGCTGCCAAGGCAGTATGCGCCGATTCGCGCAGACCGTCGACGTCTTGCAAGCGCTGCACCAACTGCACCAGCTCCGCGTCTTCCCCTGGCTCGGGCGCCACACCGTTGATTTCTTCTAGGGCATATTGCAGGCGGTCAACTTCCTGGGCAAGTTCCCTACGAGATTCCGTGCGCCGGCGATAATCCTTGGCTAAACCACGCCACTTTTTGAAGGTCTCAGCATAGTCTTCCCGAATGCCAGCCAGTTTCGGATCCGCACGGTCCACCGCCGCGAGCTGCTCCTCTGGCGCTAAGAGGCGTAATTGGTCATTCTGACCATGCACGGTAATTATCTCGCGCGCAAAATCTCCCAACGTGGCGGCCGGTACGGCTCGCCCTCCCAAATACGCCCGCGATCGCCCCGCAGCCGAAACCGTGCGCGAGACAATAAATTCACCATTTTCATCTGGCTCACCGCCCACCGAGTCCACCAGCTGGCTGATGCTCTCCTTCGCGGAACTAAAATGGCCCTCCACGGCCGCTTTTTTAGCGCCATCGCGCACCCTAGAGGCATCGGCACGCCCGCCGGCCAACAATCGAAGCCCCGTGACCACCATGGTTTTGCCCGCACCGGTCTCACCGGTTAATACGGTCAGGCCCTCCGATAATTCCGCAGAGCTATGGCGAATGACTCCTAAATCATTGATAGAAATATCGACAAGCACTATTTCTCCTTCGGCCCGCGCCAGCCTTCCACGGGCAACCGCAGCTTAGAGACCAATCGATCCGTAAAGGGCTGGTCATCCAACCGCACCCAGCGTACGGGGCGCTTACCGCGCACCACCTCCACGCGGGCGCCCGGCGGCATAATAAGTTCCCTGCACCCATCTAAGATAACCACGGCCGGTGTGGTTTGCATGGTTGATTCCACCGCTACCAAAGAGTTGGGAGATACCACTAAAGGTTTAGTAAAGAGTGCATGGGCATTATTCGGCACGACCAAGATTGCATCTAGGGATGGCCACAGCACTGGGCCGCCGGCAGAAAATGCATACGCCGTAGATCCCGTAGGAGTCGAAATCAGCACGCCGTCACAACCGAACGACGAGACCGGGCGCCGGTCGATCTCCAAAATCGCATCCAACACGCCCGACCTGTTCTGGTTTTCTACCGAGGCCTCATTCAAAGCCCAACTGCTAGCCAGTTGGTGACCGTTGGCATCCGAAATAGAGACATCCACCGTCAGTCTGTCCTCCACCCGGTAGCTCTTCTCTATTACGCGAGCCACGGCACGGTCTAATGACTCCACTTCCCATTCTGCGAGGAAGCCAACATGACCCAGATTCACTCCGAGGACAGGAATATCAACCGCGCGTGCCATATCAGCTGCACGCAGGAAGGTTCCATCACCGCCGAGAACAAGGACCAGTTCGCATCCCGCCGCCGCGTCATCAGTATGCGGGACGTGCTGTAGCCCCGGCAGTACGGTTTCGTCTGCACAAACGCGAACCGTTATCCCTGCCTCCTGCAATAACTCGGCTGCACGGGAGGTAGCCTGCAGGTTCTCTGCGCGATTGGCATGTGGAACCAACAATATCTCTCGCATTACTGCGGACCTTTTTCAACGGCAGTATCAATCATCTGTTTCATTGTAGCCACGTTCGTGGACATACCGTCCTTTTTCAGCCACAGGAAATATTCCACATTTCCACTCGGACCCGGCAACGGTGAAGCCACAACACCGTGCAGACTAAGGCCTAAAGACACGGCAAATTCAGCAACGTCCTGCGTGACCTCTGTACGCATCTCCGGAGAACGAACCACCCCGCCGCTGCCGATGCGCTCCTTGCCCACCTCAAACTGCGGCTTGACCATGGGCAGGAGCCACGCTCCGTCCTTCATACACTCCACAATTGCTGGCAGCACCAGTTTTAAGGAAATGAAAGATAAATCCCCGACCATGCCATCGCACTGGCCATTGGTCATCTCCGGAGTAATAGTGCGGATATTGGTCCTATCCAAGACGGTCACGCGCTCGTCATTTTGCAGCCGCCACAGTAACTGCCCATAACCGACGTCAACGGAGAGTACCTCACGCGCACCGTACGCCAAGCACACATCCGTAAAGCCTCCTGTCGATGCCCCTGCATCTAAGATGCGGCCATTCATGTCGACGTCGAATGCGGCAAATGCGCCTAGGAGCTTGTGCGCGCCACGAGATGCCCACTTGTCTTCCTCAGACTCCTCGACCTTGATGGAGACTTCAGGATCCACGACAGTTGCAGGCTTTTCTGCCTTAAACCCGCCGACCGTCACACGGCCAGACTTGATCATCTCGCGGGCTTGCTCACGAGATCGCGCAATTTTTCGGCGCACAAGCTCTGCATCCAGCCTGCGGCGTTGTGGTGGCATTAGTTCTCCTGCAAAGCATTCCGCAACACGGAATGCGCCCTGTCCAGTTGGTCGACTTCTTCTGCGAGTGTCGGTGCATCCTCGCCGAGAATTGTCGAAATCTCCGAATCTACTTCTTCGGGCTCTTTCACGGCCCGAAAATCGTGTGGCTTTACCGCCATTTCGACACAACCTTCTCCGCAAACTCGCTACGCGGCTGAATATACCGAGGTGGTGCTGGCATCGACCACGCCACTTCCAAGACCGTCCGCAGCGCTTGCACTGAGGTAGAGGATTCGTTTCCCCCCTGCAAGAGAACGTCATACCCATCACACCGCGCGGTAAAATCTCCTTGCGGTCCAGGTCGCACCTGCGAAATAGGCAATGAAAGCTCGTGCATGCCTGCACCAATGAAGTTAGGCCGTGCCTCCACGGGGGCCTCGATAAGCTCCAGCTCGCCCGATACGCCGGTCAAGACATGAAAGGTATTCATCGCTGCGGCGTTACCTCCAACAATATCCGTATCTAGCCGGTCTCCCACCGCCAATGGCTTTTTCGACCCGACCTTTTTGGCTGCGAGGAAGAGCATCGCTGGTTCAGGTTTGCCGGCAGATACGGGCTCTACTCCCGTCGCCTTTTCGACGGCAGCGACTAGGGAGCCATTGCCAACGCCTAGCCCCCGCTCAATTGGAAGGGACGTATCCAAATTTGAGGCGAAAAATTTCGCGCCTGCCCGGATAGCCAGCGCGCCCTCCGTCAGCTGTTCCCACCCGACGGACTTATCAAATCCTTGCAGGACAGCTGCTGGTTTATCATTAGCACTCGAGACCACGGAAAAACCCATGTCCTTGGCCAAGTCCCTGAAAGAATCCGCGCCGATAATTAGCACCTTCGCACCCGACGGGATTTCCTCGGCAGCTAACTGCAACACTGCCTGGGCGGAGGTGACGATATCACCAGAATCCGCAGTCAAACCGATATCCGTCAGCATTGTGGCAACGGCTTCTGGGCTCCGCGACGCATTATTTGTTACATATACGGCGGGAACTCCACACGTATTAATAACGTCTACGACGTTGCTTAGCGGACGTCCACCCTCCCAGACGGTTCCATCCAAGTCCAACAATAAGGCGTCATGTTTGCTCAAAACACTCATTACTTACATTCCGCCAATCGGTCAGCGGCATCGGTCCAGTCGCCCTCATCAATGGCGATGGTGTGCTCGAACCACTCGTGTGCTTCATCGTTGCGACCCGCAGCAAGAAGCGCGTTTGCATAGGCATACGACAGCCTACAAGCACTTACTCCCTGATCGTTGCGGTCAGGTTGTGCCCTCTGAATGGTAACCACCGCTGATTCAGGCTGATCGAGGTCAAGGCGAGCGCCTGCCAATACAATTGCTAATTCGGTAGCGGATTCTTTGTCTAGCTCCTTGGCCTCCTCGCTGCGTCCTAACTCCAATGCCTTTTCCGGCCGACCCAATCCGCGTTCACAATCAGCCATAACCGCAAGCATTCCTGGACCGCCAGAAATACGGCGGGCAGCGCGCAGCTCAGATAGCGCCTCTTTCCACTCGCTGGCGCGGTAAGCAGCGATACCGTTAACTTCTCGGGCGATAGCCACGCGGCCTGCACGATCCTTAGCCGCGCGCGCATGCCGCAGCGCCAGCTTAGGATCATCATCCATCCAAGTCGCCGCCATGATCATATGCTTGGCGACGGCCTCCGAGTTTTCTTTGGAGAGTGATTTCAGGTCTTGGAGCACCAATGGGTCCAAATCATTGATATCAATTTCTTCAGGAATGTCCGGATCGGTCATACGACGGTTGATTCGCTCTTCCCTATAACCAGAGCGCTGTGGAGAGAAAGATTTCTTCTTTCCCCCTCCGCGAGAATCACGGTCCCCCGAGTTGCGTGGATTTCGACCCCGACGGTCTTGTCCTCGGCCAATACGGCCGTGCTGGTTGCGCTCCGACATTCAGTCCTACCCTTTCTTGGTTGGAACTCGCACAGAAATACCGCACCCATTCTACAGTGCTAAACGACATTCAAAGAATCTAGAATATCCTCGTCCATTGCTCGCAGTGTCATCAACCCGGTCACTGCTTTTGGGCGCACTGGTGTGGTGGTGTTGGGGTTGCCCGCAAATCGTGGACACGTAGTTAAGCTGCTTAGGGGTTAAGCAGCGGCCTTCTTATTACCATTTTGATCAGCGAGCTGGGCTTCGAAATCGACGGGGCTTACCATCCCGATGGACGAGTGGCGACGGCGCCGGTTGTAGACAATCTCAATCCAGCGAGCCACCGCCTTCCGGGCTTCGTTGCGGGTTCGCCATTCCTTCCGATCGTAAAATTCGGTCTTCAATGTCGACCAGAACGACTCGGCCATCGCATTGTCAAAGCAGACACCAGTACGGCCGACCGATTGTGCAATCCCTAGTTCTTGACAGACCTGCCACAGCTGTTCGCTGGTGAACTGGGTACCACGATCGGCATGGAAGACCACGCCGTCGGGTACTTCACCACGCAGGGTGTAAGCCATGCGCAGTGCACGTTCAACCAGGTAAGAATCCTGCACACTATCCATGGACCAGCCTAGGACTCGGCGGGAGTGTCCATCGCGGATAACGCATAGGTACAGCCAGCCCTCATTCGTGCGTAGATAGGTAATATCCGACATCCACACTCGATTAAGCTGCCCTTGATCAAATAGGCGTTTCACCAGGTCTTCAAGCGTGGACTTCCGCTTGGATTGAATCGTCGTTACGGGAACAAACGCCCTGGGTGAGATGCCTTCAATCCCCATCATCCGCATGCGTTTGGCCACGGTTTTGCGATTCACATAGACCCCACCCTCGGCGAGTTCTGCAGTAATCCGTGGGGCACCGTAGACTTCGTCAGAATCTTCCCAGATGTCATGAATTTTCCTGTCTAACTGGTCGAGGAATCTCTGACGCTGATTTTCACCACGAAGCCGTACTGCTTGAGCCTTTTGCCATTTATAGTAGCCAGAACGAGAAACCTCTAATAACCTGCTCATTCTTTTTATGCTGTAGTTCGCCTTGCTCTGGCTGCATTAGCTCAAATTTTTCCGATCGCGTTGCTTCGCAGCGAAGAAGGCGGTGGCTTTTGACAAGAACTCATTATCCATCTTGGCCTCAGCTAACTCACGACGCAGGCGAGCGTTTTCGGCTCGTATATCGGCATCACTGCGGCCATCTACCGAGCCTTGGCGTTCCCGCTCAAGTTTGACCCACCTGCCTAAAATTGTGGCTGATACGCTAATTTCCTTAGCCACATGAGCGATTGGGCGCCCAGACTCAATGACCAGTCTGGCGGCCTCCTGCCGGTACTCCGGGGTGTACTTCTTCCTTGACGAACTCACAATGAACATCCTCTCCTACGGACACAAGATCCACACTAATCGGGTGTCCACTAAACGAGGGTAACCTCACAGGTGAGGCCTCTGCCTTGTGTGTAGGCGCGGATGTGGCTGGTGGGTTGGTAACTTTCGGTTTCTTTTGGTTTAAGGTGTCGGGTGAAAGTGTCGATGTTTTCCAGGTTGGTCATCGTGGACCAGCCGTAGCCGGGGAAATACACTTTCGTATCACCACCACCGGCACCGTCGGCGGCATTGGTGTCGGTGGTGAAGGTATTGATCGCGACTTTAGTTTCCGTGTCATCCAGGATGAGTTGGATTAAGGCTTCACCGGCACCGCACTTGTTGTTGTCTGCTTGGGCATCAATGTGGCGGGCGATGATGGCGGCAGTGACTTTATCACACGTCACACTGATAGTGGCCCGGTTATTGTGTACAGATACATTGAGGGTGGGTTCGACCTCGTCAGTGTCGTCGTCTGCCAGGTGGTGGGTGTCGATGAAGTCGCGGATAAAGCGGCGGATTTCTGCCACGCTAGGTACATGTTGGCTCGGTGCTGTCGGTGTCAGATAGTCTGCCAGGGCGGCATCGACCAGGCCCAGGCGTTCGTGGTTGTCGCCTATACGTTCTACTTCCCTATCGATAACCCGCAAGCGTGGTGTATCCAGGATCCACTGCTCCACGTTAGTCGCTGCTACCAGGGGGAGTTCCTGCATGCGGAAATGCGCCCTAATAATGCCAGACAAGATGCTATAGCTAAGGCCTAAGTCTTTAGCCAGGCTGGTCAGTGTCAGATCGACGTCGGACCTGACCCCCATTCGGTGGACACCTGATATCCAGCCCAGTCGAGCTGGGAAGAAAGGTAATCTACCACCATGTCCAGGTACTCCGAACAGTTCAAACGCGATGCCGTAGCCCTCTATGAGAACAACGAGGATCTCTCGCTGAACTCAGCATCAGCTGAGCTCGGTATCAACCGTGCCTCGCTACATTCTTGGGTCAAAAAGTACGGCACTGGCAAACGTGCCCGCACGAAGGCCGTGCACGATCAAGCCCAAGCGGCGAATGATTCTGCGCGAATCCGTCAGCTGGAAAAAGAAGTCTCTAAGCTGCGCGAAGAACGCGATATTCTGCGTAAGGCCGCGAAATATTTTGCCGAAGAGACTCACTGGTGATCCGCTTCCAGTTTGTCGATGACCACCGAACCGAGTACTCGGTCAAGCGGATGTGCCACGTGTTAAAGCTCAATCGCTCCTCGTTCTACAAATGGGTCAAAACCCGCGAAAAACGCAGGTTAAAGATGTATTCTGATGCCGTTATTGGTGCAAGGATCACAGCCATCTTTGATGATGAGCATGGTCTTTATGGGGCTAAACGCATCGCTGCAAGCCTTAAGGAGGACACGACGTATACCCCGATCAATCACAAGAAAGTTGCACGCATCATGAAATCCATGGGGCTAAAAGGCTTTACTAAACGGCGTCGATGCATTACTACCAGGCGTAAGCCTGGTCACCGTGTCATGCCAGATCTAGTAGGCCGCAAGTTCACAGCTGACGAGCCAAATCGTGTGTATGTCGGTGACATTACTTACCTGCCGTGTAGGGGAGGCAAAAACATGTACCTTGCCACAGTCATTGACACGTATTCACGCAAACTTGCAGGTTATGCACTCGCAGACCACATGCGGGTCTCACTAGTTATCGATGCTCTAGCCCACGCACATGGTGTGCGTGGCAGTCTTGACGGGACTATTTTCCATTCCGATCACGGCAGCGTGTACACCTCACAAGCCTTTAGGAACTACTGCTCGTCGTTAGGTGTGCGCCAGTCCATGGGCGCGGTTGGAACGAGTGCCGATAATGCCCTGGCAGAATCCTTTAACGCCACCTTAAAGCGGGAAGTGCTGCGTGATAGGAAACTCTTTGAAAGTCCAATCAGCTGCCGCCAGGAAGTCTTCCGGTGGTGCATGCGCTATAACACGCGCCGGCGGCACTCCTGGTGCAATCTCGTAGCTCCTGATGTCTTTGAAGCCGAGACTTCGGCTATACTGACCAAAGCAGCATAGCTAGCCCTCGATGTGTCCACTTTCCGGGGGTCGGGCCCGTCGTCGCCCAGGTCTGGAAGGAGTGACTGGTAGAAAAACCAGGAGTTCTTCCGGGCTTGTGCTCCAGCAGCAGCAATAGGATTGTTTGGGGTATTGGTGGCATAAAAGACTACCGGTTCTCCTGCCTCAGCATCAGTGTCGGTATCAGGTGCCTCGTCGCCGTCAGCGGCAGTGATCATGCGTGCATCAGCTATACCATCGGCGCGCTCGGATTCGCCTGCCGCGCAAGTAGCGCTGGGTAGACGGGTATCGCCCGTCGTGGTGTCATGCACCGGCCCGTCTACGTGCGCGTGGTCTGTGGTGGGTGGTGGTGTACTCATTGTGGTCGAATCCCCCCCGGGGGTGTACTACACCCTTCAATGTGTCGAATATGTTTTCGTCTACCAAGGCATCAGACTACCCACCCGAAAAGACACCAGGGGTAAAACCCACACACCCCACCACGCATAACCCCTGCTCGACAGAGTACAAGTCGCCTACACTAGCGGGGGTAAAACGACGGAAAGTCCCCGAAAACCAACCACCCACAATTATTAAGGGTGGTGGTCTTTCGGGGACTACCAGAAACATTATTTAGTTATTCTTTGTGTTTGGTGTCGGCGGTGACTTACTCTCCCACAACCTCCCGGTTGCAGTACCATCAGCGTGTACAGGCTTAGCTTCCGGGTTCGGAATGGGACCGGGCGTTTCCCTGTAGCTATGAACCACCGACAAACCTATCAGAACACTACCCACCAGTGTGTGGTGTTGTGTCAGATACTGCATAGTGGACGCGACACACGTGACTGTGTACATTTTGTTTACTCGCCTAGAACAAGAACACTCTTCAACTTCCCTTAAACCACATAGTGTTTTGGGGGTTTGTTGTGGTGTGTTTGTTTTGGTCAATTAGTACCAGTAGCCTTCACACCTTACAATGCTTCCAAGTCTGGCCTATCTACCCCATAGTCTTTAGGGGACCTCAAAAGAAACCTCATCTTAAAACAGGCTTCCCGCTTAGATGCTTTCAGCGGTTATCCCTTCCGTACGTAGCCAACCAGCACTACCCCTGGCGGGATAACTGGCACACTAGAGGTACGTCCGTCCCGGTCCTCTCGTACTAGGGACAGCCTTCTTCAAGTTTCAACGCGCGCGGCGGATAGAGACCGAACTGTCTCACGACGTTCTGAACCCAGCTCGCGTGCCGCTTTAATGGGCGAACAGCCCAACCCTTGGGACCTACTCCAGCCCCAGGATGCGACGAGCCGACATCGAGGTGCCAAACCATCCCGTCGATATGGACTCTTGGGGAAGATCAGCCTGTTATCCCCGGGGTACCTTTTATCCGTTGAGCGACACCACATCCACAAGTAGGTGCCGGATCACTAGTCCCGACTTTCGTCCCTGCTCGACATGTCTGTCTCACAGTCAAGCTCCCTTGTGCACTTACACTCACCACCTGATTGCCAACCAGGCTGAGGGAACCTTTGGGCGCCTCCGTTACATTTTGGGAGGCAACCGCCCCAGTTAAACTACCCACCAGGCACTGTCCCCAACCCAGATCATGGGCCAAGGTTAGATGCTCAATCCGATCAGAGTGGTATTTCAACAACGACTCCACCACCACTAGCGTGACAGCTTCACAGTCTCCCACCTATCCTACACAAACCGAACCAAACACCAATACCAAGCTATAGTGAAGGTCCCGGGGTCTTTTCGTCCTGCCGCGCGTAACGAGCATCTTTACTCGTAATGCAATTTCACCGGGCCTGTGGTCGAGACAGCAGAGAAGTCGTTACGCCATTCGTGCAGGTCGGAACTTACCCGACAAGGAATTTCGCTACCTTAGGATGGTTATAGTTACCACCGCCGTTTACTGGGGCTTAAATTCTCAGCTTCGCAGCCAAAAGACTACTAACCGGTCCTCTTAACCTTCCAGCACCGGGCAGGCGTCAGTCCATATACATCAACTTAACGTCTTCGCATGGACCTGTGTTTTTGATAAACAGTCGCTTCCCTCTATTCTCTGCGACCCCACAACACTCCAACCGCACAGGGTCTTCACATCACAGGGCCCCCCTTCTCCCGAAGTTACGGGGGCATTTTGCCGAATTCCTTAACCACAGTTCACCCGAACGCCTTAGTATCTTCAACCTGACCACCTGTGTCGGTTTAGGGTACGGGCCATACACACACTCGCTAGAGGCTTTTCTCGACAGTACAGGATCACCACCATCAACCCTTTTGGGTCTACGCATCACGCCTCAACCACACTGTGCGGCGGATTTACCTACCACACGATCTGCACGCTTACACCACCAATCCACTAAGTGGCGCGGCTACCTCACTGCGTCACCCCATCACTTGAACCACACATCAGGCCCCACGACATCAACACCACCAACACTCAAAAAAGTGAACAGGTAGCGTATCCGCAGTGGTTAGTATCAGTGCTTCATCATGGGCGCACATGTACGGGTACCAGAATATCAACTGGTTATCCATCGACTACGCCTGTCGGCCTCGCCTTAGGTCCCGACTCACCCTGGGAAGACGAACTTGACCCAGGAACCCTTAGTCATCCGGCGGTAAGGATTCTCACCTTACAATTCGTTACTCATGCCTGCATTCTCACTCGCACACAGTCCACGCCTCCTCACGGTAACGCTTCCACCCATGCACGACGCTCCCCTACCCAAACAACAAAAAATTATTGCTTGCCGCGGCTTCGGCGGTGTACTTGAGCCCCACTACATTGTCGGCGCAGAACCACTCGACCAGTGAGCTATTACGCACTCTTTCAAGGATGGCTGCTTCTAAGCCAACCTCCTGGCTGTCTTCGCGATCCCACATCCTTTTCCACTTAGTACACCCTTAGGGGCCTTAACCGGCGATCTGGGCTGTTTCCCTCTCGACTATGAAGCTTATCCCCCACAGTCTCACTGCCGCACAACACAATTGATGGCATTCGGAGTTTGGCTGACATTGCTAAGATTGTAGTCCCGCTCAACCAACCAGTCGCTCTACCTCCACCAAGCTCAATGCGACGCTGCACCTAAATGCATTTCGGGGAGAACCAGCTATCACGGAGTTTGATTGGCCTTTCACCCCTACCCACAGCTCATCCCCGCAGTTTTCAACCTACGTGGGTTCGCGCCTCCACAACCTCTTACAGCTGCTTCACACTGGCCATGGGTAAATCACCCCGCTTCGGGTCCAGGACATGCCACTTATCACCCCATTAGGATTCGGTTTCCCTACGGCTACCCCACACGGGTTAACCTCGCGACATGCCGCTGACTCGCAGGCTCATTCTTCAAAAGGCACGCCATCACACAATAAAAAGTGCTCTGACGGATTGTAAGCACATGGTTTCAGGAACTATTTCACTCCCCTCCCGGGGTACTTTTCACCATTCCCTCACGGTACTATCCACTATCGGTCACACTGAGTATTTAGGCTTACCGGGTGGTCCCGGCAGATTCACAACAGATTCCACGAGCCCGTTGCTACTCGGGAACCCAACAACCCCCACATCATCATCTTCAGCTACAGGACTCTCACCTACTCCGGTAGATCATTCCAAACCACTTCACCTAACAACAATGCACAGGGCGTGCCACTGGTAGATGACACACAGCTAGGCCCCACAACACCGCACACACAACCCCTACCAGGTATCACATGCACACGGTTTAGCCTCATCCACGTTCGTTCGCCACTACTAGCAGAATCATTATTATTTTCTCCTCCTACGGGTACTGAGATGTTTCACTTCCCCGCGTAACCCCCACAACAGCTATGAATTCACTGAAGGGTAACCCCACATAACCAGGGCCAGGTTTCCCCATTCGGACATCCTCGGATCAACGCTTTATTGACAACTCCCCGAGGCTTAACGCAGCCTTACACGTCCTTCATCGGCTCAGCATGCCAAGGCATCCACCATGCGCCCTAAATAACGAACACACCAACCACCACACACAAACCACACAACCAACAAAAAGGTCACGCAGCCCACATGCAGCAGCAACAAGTGAACTTGACAAAATAAACAAAAAGAAAAATCACATCACACACACAACACCACCCACACACAAGCAGATGGCATCATGCAGATGCTCGCGTCCACTATACAGTTCTCACACAACACCCCAACTGACAACAAACACCACCACAATGAATGGCATCCATCAACCAGTCAGGCACACAATAAGGGGATAATGCCCCAGACACCCAACAATGCACCAACGACTTACCACTCAACATTAATTTTGTATGCATGGACACTTTTACGCATGTCACAAAGCACTGTCTCAACACTTGATACTGCTGATTAAGGTGTGTCTCCTACCCGGAATTTCCAAATTCGGTGGCAGCAGAACACTCGCCCACTCAACCACCAACCCACCATCAAACACGGTGGGCAACCCACAACTGTGGGCCATGGCTGCAACTGCAGCCCAATAAAAAAGCTCCTTAGAAAGGAGGTGATCCACCCGCACCTTCCGGTACGGGTACCTTGTTACGACTTCGTCCCAATCGCCGATCCCACCTTCGACGGCTCCCTAACACGTTTAGGCCACCGGCTTCGGGTGTTACCAACTTTCATGACGTGACGGGCGGTGTGTACAAGGCCCGGGAACGTATTCACCGCAGCATTGCTGATCTGCGATTACTAGCGACTCCGACTTCATGGGGTCGAGTTGCAGACCCCAATCCGAACTAAGGCCGGCTTTCAGCGATTCGCTCCACCTCACAGTGTCGCAGCGCGTTGTACCGACCATTGTAGCATGTGTGAAGCCCTGGACATAAGGGGCATGATGATTTGACGTCATCCCCACCTTCCTCCGAGTTAACCCCGGCAGTCTCTCATGAGTCCCCAACCAAATGCTGGCAACATAAGACAAGGGTTGCGCTCGTTGCGGGACTTAACCCAACATCTCACGACACGAGCTGACGACAACCATGCACCACCTGTACACCAACCACAAAGGGACGAACTATCTCTAGCCCAATCTGGTGTATGTCAAGCCCAGGTAAGGTTCTTCGCGTTGCATCGAATTAATCCACATGCTCCGCCGCTTGTGCGGGCCCCCGTCAATTCCTTTGAGTTTTAGCCTTGCGGCCGTACTCCCCAGGCGGGGCGCTTAATGCGTTAGCTACGGCACGAAAGTCGTAGAAAGACCCTCACACCTAGCGCCCACCGTTTACGGCATGGACTACCAGGGTATCTAATCCTGTTCGCTACCCATGCTTTCGCTCCTCAGCGTCAGTAACTGCCCAGTAACCTGCCTTCGCCATCGGTGTTCCTCCTGATATCTGCGCATTTCACCGCTACACCAGGAATTCCAGTTACCCCTACAGCACTCAAGTTATGCCCGTATCGCCTGCACGCCCGGAGTTAAGCCCCAGAATTTCACAGACGACGCGACAAACCACCTACGAGCCCTTTACGCCCAGTAATTCCGGACAACGCTCGCACCCTACGTATTACCGCGGCTGCTGGCACGTAGTTAGCCGGTGCTTCTTATCTAGGTACCGTCACACAAAGCTTCGTCCCTAGCGAAAGGAGTTTACAACCCGAAGGCCTTCATCCCCCACGCGGCGTCGCTGCATCAGGCTTGCGCCCATTGTGCAATATTCCCCACTGCTGCCTCCCGTAGGAGTCTGGGCCGTATCTCAGTCCCAATGTGGCCGTACACCCTCTCAGGCCGGCTACCCGTCGCCGCCTTGGTAGGCCATTACCCCACCAACAAGCTGATAGGCCGCGAGCTCATCCTACACCGAAAAAACTTTCCAACCACCACACTAAAGATGGCTCCTATCCGGTATTAGACCCAGTTTCCCAAGCTTATCCCGAAGTGCAGGGCAGATCACCCACGTGTTACTCACCCGTTCGCCACTCGAGTACCCTGCAAGCAGGGCCTTTCCGTTCGACTTGCATGTGTTAAGCACGCCGCCAGCGTTCGTCCTGAGCCAGGATCAAACTCTCCACAAAAAGAAAAATTTCAGAACAACAAAATTCCAAAATAGGCCGTGAAAAGCCCAAACCTAACCAAAAGAACAAACCACCACAAACCCACAAAAGCAGGCCCATGCTGGCGTCCAAAAAATTACTACAAAGAAAAAATCACTGCCTCCCCAACCCGACGGGGCACAAAAAGGGAGACAAAAAGTTGAACACAATCACATGCCAACCAATCCATCAATGCAGCCGAAACACTAAACAGTATTCAAAAAGGTACATGCTTCACATACCTTACCGGCACACACCAACCAACAAACCAACTCTAGACTTGCTGGCCAACAGACCAATCAACACACAACCATGCACACAAAAATAAAAAATAAGTACATTGGCACACTATTGAGTTCTCAAACAACATCCACACACCACAAGAAAATTAACCAAACGTTAACCTCTCATCGGCGGCTCGTACTAACTTACCCAACAACCTGAACCAAGTCAAATCCTTGAACCAAGCCAGTACAAAAAGTCACTAAAAAGTAACCAACCGGCTACCTCCCGGCGACTTGGATAAACCTACACCCCACTCCAAGAAACACACAAATCCCCTGGCAAAAGCGTAAAACCGCAATTACCAAGGGATCAGTTAACAGCCAGGGCGCCGTCACTAGGAGGGATTCACAACCCGTGCCCCGGCGAAGCGTTTCTTGCCCTTACGCAACACCAGCCAAGAGCCATGCAGCAGGTCTTGGGAAGACGGTGACCACTCGATGTCCTCGATGCGCTGGTTATTCACGTACGCACCGCCCTCGCCCACAGTGCGGCGCGCGGCACCCTTGGATTTCTCCAATCCCGACTCAACCAACAAGTCTAGGATGGTGGCCTGCGTGCTGACCTCAACCACCTCGGTTTCCTGCAATGCAGAAGACAACGTGGCCTCGTCCAAATCCTGCAGTTCTGCCCTGCCGAACAGCGCCTGGGAAGCCAACTCCACTGCTTCGGTGGCCTGCGCCCCGTGCACCAGGGTGGTCATCTCCCGCGCCAACACGCGTTGCGCCTCACGCTTGTGGGGCTCCTCCTCCACCTTGCGCTCCAGCTCCACGATTTCGTCCTGGGTGAGGAAGGTAAACCAACGCAGGTAATCGATAACCACGGCATCACCGGCGTTAATGAAGTACTGGTACCAGGAGTACGGGCTGGTCAGCTCCGGATCTAGCCACAGTTTGCCGCCACCGGTGGATTTGCCGAACTTATTGCCCTCGGCATCTGTCACCAGCGGCACCGTCAGGCCGTGCACCTTCGCACCGTTTACTCGCCGGTTCAGATCCACACCGGAAACGATGTTACCCCACTGGTCGCCACCTCCAATCTGCAGCACACAGTCGTATTCGTTGTGCAGGTGCACAAAGTCGTTGGCTTGCAGCAGCATGTAGGAAAACTCGGTGTAGGAAATACCGTCGGATTCCAAACGCCGCTTCACGGTATCGCGGTCCAGCATGGTGTTCAGCGAGAAGTTCTTGCCGATATCGCGTAGGTATTCGATGACGTTTATCTGGCTAGTCCAGTCCGCGTTATTCACCATTACCGCCGGGCTGGCAACTTCCCCTGCATCGGTGAAGTCCACGAAAGCCGCAAGTTGGGTCTTGATGGCCTGCATGTTCTCTGCGATCTGCGCTTCTGAGAGCATGGAGCGCTCCCCCACATCGCGTGGATCGCCAATCATTCCCGTCGCGCCACCGGCCAAGGCGATGGGACGGTGGCCGAATTGCTGGAAGCGCTTCAACATGATCAGCGGCACCAAGTGGCCGGCGTGCAGCGAGCTGCCCGTCGGATCGAAACCGCAGTACAAACTGATCCGATTCTCTGCGGCCTCCCTCAGCGCCTCCAGATCCGTGGACTGGTTGATCAGCCCGCGCCATTGCAATTCGTCGATGATGTTCGTGGTGTTGCTCATACGAAGGTGTTCCCTTTGCTCCCTATTATTTGTTCTTTTTGGGGTTATATCTTTGCAGGGCGTGCGGTTCTACTTATCCGCAGCCAATGGGTGGTACTCGCCGGGCCAGTCCGTGGCCTCGTCGACCAGCAGCACCGGGATGCCATCCTGCACCGGATAGGCCTTGTTCAGCCTGGGGTTCACCAAATAGTCACCGTGATCCTCCAGCGGTTGCCTGTCGATGGGGCACACGAGGATCTCTAGGAGCTTCTGATCAATCATGCTGCTTAGTTTAGCCCCTGCCCCGGACATCTCACCGAGTGACTCCCTGGTGTTGCTTGCCGATGCCTCCTCGGTCAACCACCTAGCCCATAACTTCACTATCGGGTGGTGTGCGTTACAGTGGAAGGTGCAACCGAACACGGGCGCTCGAGGTATCGAGCTGAGATCGCGCTGTATGCCCGCGCGAGTACCGCTAGAACCTGCCTGGTTAGAACCAGCGAAGGAAGAATGAGGAGAGTCAACTATGACGGATACGTCTACCCAACACACCCGTACCACCATTCCGAACGACGAATATGGTGCGGAAATCCACCCGAAGCACAGCTTCGCCCCCATCGAGAAGCAGGTGGAATCCTTCGGTAAGACCTTCACCCTGCAGGTGCCGGAGACCGAGGTGCAGCTGGATGATTCCCCGACGGGACCGAACGCACCGCAGAAGCTCTACCGCACCCGCGGTCCGTGGGCCGAGCCAACCGAAGGCCTAGAGGCCCTGCGCAGCGAGTGGATCAAAGCCCGCGGAGATGTGGAGGCCTACGAGGGGCGTCGTCGCAACTTGCTGGACGACGGTAACCGCGCCCTCAAGCGTGGCGAGGCCAGCGACGAGTGGAAGGGCGTCAGCCGCGAAACGCTGCGGGCCAAGGAAGGAAAGCGCGTAACCCAGATGCACTACGCCCGCCAGGGTGTTATCACCCCGGAGATGGAATACGTCGCACTGCGCGAGCACTGTGACGTAGAAAAGGTGCGCGAGCAGGTTGCCTCCGGTAAAGCGATCATCCCGAACAACATCAACCACCCAGAGTCCGAGCCGATGATCATCGGCAATGCCTTCAACACGAAGATCAACGCCAATATCGGTAACTCCGCCGTGACTTCCTCGATCCGCGAAGAGGTAGACAAGCTGCGCTGGGCTACCCGCTGGGGCGCAGATACCGTGATGGATCTATCCACCGGTAACGACATTCACACCACCCGCGAGTGGATCATGCGCAACTCTCCGGTGCCGATTGGTACCGTGCCGATCTACCAAGCACTCGAGAAGGTCGACGGCGTCGCCGAGGATCTGACCTGGGAAATCTTCCGCGATACCGTGATCGAGCAGTGTGAGCAGGGTGTGGACTACATGACGATCCACGCCGGCGTGCGCCTGCCCTTCGTGCCGCTGACCACCAAGCGCGTGACCGGCATCGTCTCCCGCGGCGGTTCCATCATGGCCGGCTGGTGCCTGGCACACCACAAGGAATCCTTCCTCTATGAGAACTTCGACGAGCTGTGCGAGATCTTCGCCAAATACGACGTCGCGTTCTCTCTGGGCGACGGCCTGCGCCCCGGCTCCATCGCCGACGCCAACGACGCAGCCCAGTTCGCCGAGCTAAAGACCATCGGCGAGCTGACCCACCGCGCGTGGGAATACGACGTGCAGGTGATGGTCGAAGGCCCGGGCCACGTGCCGCTAAACATGGTGCAGGTCAACAACGAAAAGGAGCAGGAATGGTGCGGCGGTGCACCGTTCTACACCCTGGGACCGCTGGTCACCGACATTGCTCCCGGTTACGATCACATCACCTCCGCCATCGGTGCGGCCAATATCGCCATGGGTGGTACCGCAATGCTGTGCTACGTCACCCCGAAGGAGCACCTCGGCCTGCCGAATAAGGACGACGTGAAGACCGGCGTGATCACCTACAAGGTCTCGGCGCATGCCGCGGACGTCGCCAAGGGCCACCCGGGTGCCCACGAGTGGGACGATGCGATGAGCAAGGCGCGCTTCGAGTTCCGCTGGCACGACCAGTTCGCCCTGTCCCTGGACCCGGATACCGCCCAGTCCTACCACGACGAAACCCTGCCCGCGGAGCCGGCGAAGACCGCCCACTTCTGCTCGATGTGTGGCCCCAAGTTCTGTTCCATGCGCATCAGCCAGGACATCCGCGATGCATTCGGTGAGAAGATCGATGAGGCTCTGGCCACCGATCAGGAGCAGTCGCTAGTCAAGGACCTCGGCTTGCCTGGCTTCGGCCGCCAGAGCGTGGAAGAAGAGGGTGTCACTAATGCCGAAGGCGAAGAAGAAATGGCCGAGGAGTTCCGCCGCGCGGGTTCCAAACTGTACCTGAACCGCAGCGAGGCCAAGGAAGTAGCCGAAGACTTGGAAAAGGAAGCTGCGGGACACAGTGCACGGTAACCTACTGGACCTACGGTGCTACCACGTGACGGGCGCACCGCAGGAAAAGGTCGTACAGGTGGCCGCAGCAGCAGCGGCAGGTGGTGCGGGCGTGATTCAAGTTCGCAGCAAGCCGATCAGCGTGCGCGATTTGACCGCCTTGGCCATCGACGTTGCCGCAGCAGT
The DNA here is from genome assembly GCF_046718165.1 of Corynebacterium tuingiense. Taxonomy (NCBI): domain Bacteria; kingdom Bacillati; phylum Actinomycetota; class Actinomycetes; order Mycobacteriales; family Corynebacteriaceae; genus Corynebacterium; species Corynebacterium tuingiense. Next base: position 1,168,215 of record NZ_CP177101.1, on the reverse strand, counting down.
CGAGGAAGCCAATCCGGCGACGCGTGTGCTTGTCGATGACCGAGTCGACGTAGCCGCCGCGCTCATGGGCGAACACCACATCCACGGCGTGCACATTGGCCAAGACGACTTGGGTCCGCGCCTGGCACGACAAATCCTTGGTGAGGATGCGATTATCGGGCTGACCACCGGCACCCTCGAACTTGTGCAGGGCGCTAACGACTACGCCGATGTGATCGACTACATCGGAGCCGGCCCGTTCCGCCCCACTCCGACAAAGTCCTCCGGCCGCACCCCGCTGGGGTTGGATGGTTATCCCCCACTCGTGAGTGCATCGGCAGTTCCGGTGGTGGCGATTGGAGACGTGCAGGCCACCGACGCCGAAGCGCTGGCCCAAACCGGTGTGGCTGGAGTGGCAATCGTACGTGCCTTTATGGACTCCGATGATCCAGCTGCGCTGGCAACCACGGTTGTCGATGCCTTCGATCGGGCGAACAAGAATGCAGCAAACGGTTCACATGGATAATACCGAGCACGCCATAATCGGCGCGGGAATCATCGGGCTGACCACCGCATTCGAGCTGGTGAATGCGGGCGTGGACCCGCGGCAAATCCTAGTGGTAGATCCCCAGCCCATCAGCGGTGCCACGTTCGTGGCCGGTGGCATGCTGGCTCCGGTTGCGGAGGTGCAATACCAGCAAGAACCGCTGTACCCGCTGATGCTGGCTTCGGCCGAGATGTTCCCTGACCTGCTGGCCAGGTTAGGTGCCAAAACCACCGCGCCCACCGGCCACCGCAGCGAATCCACCCTGGTGGTAGGTGCCGACCGCGCCGATGGCGTGCACATCCGCGAGCTGCTGGCGCTGCAGCAGAAACACGGCATGGATGCCCACGCGCTGCCATTGCGGCAAGCCCGGAAGCTAGAGCCGGGCTTAAGTCCCCAGCTGGCGGCCGCGGTGGAAATCCCGGGCGATCATCAAATCAACCCGCGCATGTTCAGCGCGTGCCTTTTGGAATATCTGCAGCACGCCGGGGTTCGCTTTATGTCCATTGCAGCAACGCGCATCGACGGCCAAAATGTGCAGCTTGCCGATGCCCGGGTGCTCACCGCCGACATGATCTACCTCTGCAACGGACTGGGGGCCAAGGAGGTGGACGGCTGGTTCGAGGGCGCCAATCCCCTGGCACTTCGGCCGGTGTACGGCGACATGCTGCGACTGCGGGTACCGGAAGAACTAGTGCACACCAGCGGCGAGCCGCTCACCCGAGTGGTGCGCGCATTCGTGGAGGACCGGCCGGTGTATGTCATCCCCCGCACCGATGGCACCATCGCCGTCGGGGCGACCAGCCGCGAAGATAACCGCAAGGGGCCCGCCGTAGACGGTGTGCACACGCTTCTTAGAGATGCCATCCGCGTGGTTCCCGGGCTGGAGGAATGCGAATTCATCGAAGCGATCGTTGGAGCCCGGCCTGGCACCCCCGATGACCTTCCCTACCTGGGCAAAGTACGCGACGGGCTAGTGGTCTCTACCGGATACTTCCGCCACGGAATCCTCCTGTCCGCCTTCGGGGCTAAGGTAGGTGCCCAGTTGGGGTTGGGCACGTCCCCGGGGTTGGACATCTCGGCCTGCGATCCACTACGCCACACCCGCTAGCCACCCACAAAAGAAAGGAATAAGCACCATGGAATACACGGTTAATGGAGAACCCCGCAGCAGCGATGAGCACATCACCGTGGCAGCCATCGTAGAAGCAGAAACTGGCGATGCCGCACCGAAAGGCGTGGCCGTTGCCGTCAATGGCGATGTCGTTCCAGCCAGCAACTGGTCTTATGAAGTCGCCAACGGCGATGAACTCGATATCCTCACCGCCGTGCAGGGCGGTTAGGAGCTTTAGCCATGCTTACGATCGCAGATAAACACTTCGATTCGCACCTAGTAATGGGAACCGGCGGTGCCAGCAGTCAGGCTATGTTGGAACAATCCCTGGTTGCCAGCGGTACGCAGCTGACCACCGTGGCCATGCGTCGGCACAGTGGCACGAGTGCAGGTGGGGAATCCATCTTTGAGCTCCTACAGCGGTTGAACATTGACGTGCTGCCCAACACTGCGGGTTGTCGCACGGCCCGCGATGCCGTAACTACAGCCAAGCTAGCCCGCGAGGCACTGGGCACCAATTGGGTGAAGGTGGAGGTTATCGCGGATGATCGCACGCTTTTGCCCGACGTGGTGGAGCTCGTAGATGCGTGCGAGATGCTGGTTGCCGAAGGATTCGTAGTGCTGGCATACACGAGCGACGATCCGGTCATCGCCAAGCGGCTAGAAGACGTGGGCGTGGATGCGGTGATGCCTTTGGGCTCGCCCATCGGCACGGGCCTGGGCATCCTGAATCCGCACAATATCGAGCTGATCTGTTCGCGTACCCACGTGCCCGTGCTGCTGGATGCCGGTGTGGGCACGGCCTCCGATGCTGCACTGGCCATGGAGCTGGGGTGCGATGGCGTGCTTCTCGCCAGTGCCATCAACCGCTGCCAGGATCCCCTGGCAATGGCCACTGCAATGAAATACGCCGTGGAAGGCGGCCGGTTGGCCCGCCAAGCCGGCCGCATTCCAAAGCGACAGCACGCCGTAGCATCGTCATCGTTTGAAGGCTTGGCTAGCTGGGAAGACAAGGTCCTGTAATGAGCCAACTGCCCCGCGAAGAGTTGCACAGGGTTGCCCGCCAAACGCTGTTGCCTGGCTTCGGCATCGCCCAGCAAGAGGCGCTGCACTCCACCCACGTCTTTGTCATCGGCGCTGGTGGTTTGGGCTGTCCCCTGATGCAGCAGCTGGCTGCCGCCGGCGTGGGTGAGATCTCTGTGATCGACGACGACACGGTGGATCTGAGCAATATCCACCGCCAGATCCTATTCGGTGCCCACGATGTGGGAAGGCCCAAGGTGGAGGTCGCAGCCGAAAAGCTCCAGCAACTGCAGCCCGGCATCGTGGTGCATGCGATTCGCGGCCGACTTACTGCTGACAATGCCGTGGACTACCTCCGCGGGGTGGACATCCTAGTGGATGGTTCCGACACGTTTACCACCAAGTTCCTAGCAGCCGATGCCGCGGAGATCACGGGCACCCCGCTGGTATGGGGCTCGGTGCTGCGTTTTCGGGGCGACTGCGCAGTGTGGTGGTCCGGGCCCGGCGCCGAGTCGGGCGTGGGCATGCGCGACCTCTATCCCCTGCAACCCGACCCCGATTCCGTGCCTGATTGCGCCACCGCCGGCGTGCTGGGCGTGACCACCAGCGTGGTCGCGGGCCTGATGTCCACCGAGCTGATCCAGTTCGCAACGGGCATGAACCGCGACCGGGTGGGCCTGCTAAGCATCTACAATGCCCTAACCGCCTCCATCGACCACTTCCACGTGCCCCGCGACCCAGCACGCGAACTAACCACCCAGTTGCAGCATGACTACGGTGGCGGAGCTTGTGCCGTGCCGGAGGACGATGATACCGATGCCGAGATCTTCGACAAGCTACGCGATGGCGCCGCGGCCATCGATGTGCGCGAAATCAGTGAAGCCGCCATCGATGATTTCTTCTTTGACTCCACTGCCAAGCATTACCACTTACCAACCTCCGTGTGGCTGGAAGATCCAGAGGCAGCGCGCTGCCTCCTCGATTCCCTGCAGGCCGAGGGGCTTAGCGAAGCGTGGGTGTACTGCGCCTCCGGCAAGCGCTCGGCCAGCTTCATCTCAGCTTTCGCCGAGGATGCCGAACGGCGCGGCATCACGTTGCACAACGTCGCAGGCGGCATAAAGGGCCAACCCGCGACGTCTCATGGAATGCCATCCTCTCATTGATGAGGGCATTTTTATCTGCTAGATAAGCCAGGGACCTTGTCTGTCGCCCTTCTAGTTCTGCGTGCGCACTGGCTTGGTAGCCCACTCACGCGCCGCGGCGGCATGTTCGCGGACGGTTTCGCGCTGTTCAGCAACGCGAACGCCGGCGGTCCCGCCCTTGGTTGTGCGGGAAGCGACCGCACCATCAATGGTCAGGACCGCGCGCACCTCTGGGGTCAGCCGCTTGTCGACGCCCCTAAGTTCCTCGTCAGTGAGATCCACCAGGTCCACTCCCCGCTCTTCGGCGATGCGTACGCACGCGCCGGAAGCTTCGTGTGCTTCGCGGAAGGGCACGCCTTGGCGAACCATCCACTCTGCTAGGTCGGTGGCCAAGGTGAATCCGCGTGGTGCCAACTCGCGCATCCTGTCCTCATTAAAGGACAGGGTGGACACGAGCCCGGTCATCGATGGCAGCAACAAATTGAGCTGCGCCACCGAGTCCACGATGGGTTCTTTGTCCTCTTGCAGGTCGCGGTTATAAGCCAGTGGCTGTGCCTTGAGCGTGGATAGCAGCCCCGTGAGGTTGCCAATCAGGCGCCCGGTCTTGCCGCGGGTAAGTTCCGGGATATCCGGGTTCTTTTTCTGCGGCATGATGGATGAGCCTGTCGACCACGCGTCATCCAAGGTGACGTAGCCGTACTCTGGGGTACACCAGTAGATGATCTCTTCTGCCAGCCGGGACATGTCCACTGCGATCTGCGCCAGCACAAAGGCCGTTTCCGAGGCAAAATCGCGAGATGCGGTGCCATCCAGGGAGTTTTCCGCAGCGGAATCAAATCCGAGCTCTACGGCGATGGCTTCTGGGTCAAGCTGCAGGGAGGAACCTGCGAGCGCACCCGAGCCATACGGGGATACGGCTAGCCGCTTATCCAAGTCCTGCAAGCGTTGAATATCGCGCAGCAGCGGTTGGGCATGACCCAACAATTCGTGGGCAAGCAAGATGGGCTGCGCGGCCTGGGAGTGCGTCTTGCCCGGCATGATGGCCTCGGGATGCGCGGCGGCTTGATCCGCTAGGGCATCGACAAGCTCGGAGACTTGCAGGGTCGTATCGCGGATGGCATCGCGCACCCACATGCGAAAGAGCGTGGCAACTTGGTCATTGCGGGAACGTCCCGCGCGCAGGCGGCCGCCTACCTCGGGCCCAACGATGTCGATGAGGCCGCGCTCCATGGCGCCGTGCACATCTTCGTCGGTGGGTGCTGGCACAAATTCGCCCGAAGCTACCTTTTCCCCGAGCTCGGTGAGTCCGGAAAGCATGGTGTCGAGGTCGGCATCGGAAAGCAGCCCTGCCTTGTGCAGCACCTTGGCATGCGCCTTCGAGGCGAGTACGTCGTAAGGGGCAAGCACCCAGTCAAAATGGGTGGAAACCGAGAGGGCGAACATCGCTTCGGAAGGGCCGCCGGAGAACCGGCCGCCCCAGAGCGCGCCTTCGTTAGTCTTGTGTGGTTCCATCGGTGCCTATTTTTCTGCGCTGGTGGGGAAACCACCCTCGCGGTCACGCTGGTTGGAAATCTGGGTGGACAAGCCGTGCAACTGGACAAAGCCCTTTGCAGCGGTCTGGTCGAAGGTATCGCCGGTGTCGTAGGTAGCCAAATCGAAGGAGTACAGCGACTGTCCGGAGCGGCGGCCGGTGACGGTCGCGGTACCTGCGTGCAGGCTCAGGCGGATATCGCCAGTGACGTTCTCCTGGGACTCCTCGATGAAGGCATCCAGAGAACGCTTGAGCGGCGAGTGCCACAGGCCGTCGTAAACCTCCTCGGACCACCGTGCATCCGTCAGGCGCTTGTAGCGTGCCAGCTCGCGCTCCACGGTGACATCCTCCAGCGCCTCGTGGGCCTGAATGAGCACCATGGCACCCGGTGCCTCGTAGACCTCGCGGGACTTAATGCCCACCAACCGGTCCTCTACCATGTCCAGGCGGCCGATTCCCTGGGCACCAGCGCGGCGATTGACCTCTTCGATGACCTGCAGCGGGGTCAGCTTCTTGCCATCGACCGCAACTGGAACACCCTTCTCAAAGGAAATGATAATCTCATCTGGAGCATTGCCCAGGCCCGGGTCTTCCGTATATGCGTAGAGATCCTTTGTCGGCGGGTTCCACAAATCCTCCAGGAAGCCGGTTTCTACCGCACGGCCCCACAGGTTCTGGTCGATGGAAAATGGCGAGGCCGCCGATTGCTCAATGGGCAGGTTAATCTCTTCTGCAAAATCGATGGCCTTATCGCGGGTCCATGCATAATCGCGCGCTGGGGCGACGATCTCTAGCGATGGATCCTGGGCGCGGAAGGACACCTCAAAGCGCACCTGGTCATTGCCCTTACCGGTACAACCGTGGGAAACGTGCGTTCCGCCGTGCTCCTGGGCGGCTTTTACCAGGTGCTTGGTAATCAGCGGGCGGGAAATGGCAGATACCAGCGGGTACTGCTTCATGTACATGCCATTCGCCTTAATGGTGGGCACGCAGTATTGCTCCGCAAACTCATCTTTGGCATCGATAACGATGGACTCCACCGCACCGCAATCGAGCGCGCGCTGGCGTACGGACTCCATATCCTCGCCGCCCTGACCCAAGTCAAGGGAGACGGCAACAACGTCGCCGCCGGTCATCTTTGCCAGGTATGGAATGGCTACCGAGGTATCGAGGCCACCGGAATAGGCCAAGACTACGCGTGCAGACATGCTAAGACTCCTTCAATAATTGAAAAAAATTCGGTTAGTTAAATAATATACGAGCGGGTGCGAGAATGCCACTATTCTTTAAATCTTCTGCGCCTTCAGCCTTTCCGCCAATTCCGCACCGGTAACCCCCTCGCGTGCCAGCACAAAGATGGTGTCATCACCGGCGATGCACCCCACTACATCGTGCAGGCCCACGCGATCGATAAAGCTGGCGAGGTACTGCGCTGCGCCCGCCGGCGTGCGCAACATCGCGATATTCATCGAAGAATCGTGGGAGACCACCAATTCATCCAACATGCGCCGCAACTTCTCGCGCGGTCCGCCCACCTGATCTTCGAATTGTTCCAGCTCGCCCGCGACCATATAGTACGAGCGCCCACCGTCTCGCTTGACCTTCTTCGCTCCCAGCTCATCAAGATCCCGCGACAGCGTGGCCTGCGTGATATCGATGCCTTCTGCCAACAAGAGCTCCGATAATTGCACCTGGCTCGTGACGCGATTGCGATCCAAAATTTCCAAGATCTTTGCCTGCCGGGCATTTCGAGTGCTCGGGGTGCTCATCGCTAGCGGTTCTCCTTATTAATATCGAGCAGCCACACCAGCAGTGCCTTTTGGGCATGCAGGCGGTTTTCCGCCTCATCGAATACTCGGGACTGCGGCCCGTCGATGACCTCTGCTGCCACCTCGTTGCCACGATAGGCCGGCAGGCAGTGCAAGAAAATAGCGTCGTCCTTCGCCTTTGCCATCACGTCTTCGGAGACCTGATAAGGCAAAAACGGCGTGCGCCTGTCCTGCCCATCGTTTTCCTGGCCCATAGACACCCAAGTATCCGTTATGACTACATCGGCGCCGGCTACTTCCGCAACGTCATCGGTAACCGTAACGTTACCGCGCTGCCGTGCGCGCTCGACAAATTCGGGACGAGGCTGGAACCCCTCCGGCGAAATGATGGAAATATCCATGCCAGCGGTAGCAAAGCCAATCATATAAGAATTAGCCATATTATTATTGCCGTCCCCAAGATAGACCGCCTTGCGGCCAGCAAGATCGCCAAGGTTTTCCCGGCAGGTCAGAAGATCGGCCAAAATTTGGCAGGGATGCAGGTCATCAGACAGCGCATTGACCAGTGGAACCGTCGAAGTCTCCGCCATCTGTTCCAGGTTGTCGTGGGCATATGTGCGCCAGACGATGGCCTCCACGTAGCGGGACAAGACCGCGCCCGTATCCTGGTAGGACTCGCCCTTGCCCATCTGCGTGCCCGAAGAATCAACGGTAATGGCGCTGCCGCCCATATGCGCAATTCCGGTTTCAAAGGAAAAGCGGGTGCGCGTGGACGTCTTATCAAAGAGGACGGCTATCGTCTTTGGTCCCTCCAACGGGCGCCGCGCGAATGGATCGGCCTTGAGCTTAACCGCGAGATCGAGGACTTCTTTTTGTTCCTCCGGGCTAAGGTCATCATCGGCTAAGAAATGGCGCAAGCTCATACTAATTCCTCCACAACGGTGCGTAGCTTTTCTAGGGCAGTATCAATTTCCTGCTGGGAAATGACCAATGGCGGAGTAAGGCGCAAAACGTTCTCGCTCGGGGCATTGAGGATTATCCCTTGCTCAAATCCACGCTTGACGGCCTCGCGAGCCACCGGCGCATTTAATACAACACCTAGCATAAGACCGCGGCCGCGCACCTCGCTGACCCCGGAAATCTTTTCTACTTGCTGCGCTACGTGCTCGCCCTTGGCGGAGACCTCATTCAAGAACTTCTCATCGAGTGCATCGAGTACTACATTGGCCGCAGCGCACGCCACGGGGTTTCCGCCAAAGGTGGTCCCGTGGGAACCCGGCTGAAATAAATCCTTGGCGCGACCGCGGGTGATAGTGGCGCCGATAGGCAATCCGGCGCCGAGGCCCTTGGCCATGGTGACGACATCGGGGGAAATTCCCTCAAACTCGTGCGCAAAGAATTGCCCCGTGCGCCCTGCCCCGGCCTGGACCTCATCGACGATGAGCAAAATACCGTGTTCATCGCATAAATCAGCAACGGCCCGCATAAAACCGGCGGGAGCGGGGATAATTCCGGTCTCACCCTGAATCGGCTCGAAAATGATGGCGGCGGTATCCGCGGCGTCTTGCTCCACTAATTGGCGCAGGTAGTCGATATCGCCGTAAGGATAAAATTCCACGCCACTTGGCAGTGGGCGGAATGCCTTTTGCTTATCGGGCTGCCCAGTCATGGCCAAAGAGCCCATTGTGCGCCCGTGAAAACCATGGTGCGCGGCGAGGATGCGCCGCCTACCGGTGAGCCGCGCGAGCTTGAATGCCGCTTCGTTTGCCTCTGAGCCGGAGTTGCAGAAAAACACGCGCGCGTCGCTATCGCCTACCCGCTCAATGAGCTTTGCCCCAGCGTCGAGCACAGGTTGGGTGGCAAAAAGATTGGAGGTATGCACAAGGGTGCGGCTTTGCTTGGCAACGGCATCTGCTACCTCCGCATTGCCATAGCCCAAGGAATTCACGGCGATGCCGGCCAGCAGGTCAATGTAGGTTTTCCCGTTCTCATCGGTAACGGTAGCCCCCTCCCCGGACACCAAGCCGAGTGGCGGCTCACCGTAGGTATTGGCCAGCGTTTCTGACCATCGGCCGGTTAATGTTTCTTGTGCGCTCATGCGATATCGTCCTTCCTGAACACTGTGCCTTCGGGATAATCGTGCTTTTCGTAATCATCGGGCAGGACCATCGTTCCAATGCCGCCTGGGGTTAAAAGCTCAAGGAGTACGGAATGGCCTATTCGGCCGTCGATGACGTGCGCGGCGGATACCCCGCTCTGCACGGCATTGAGGCAGGACTCCATTTTGGGAATCATGCCGGAGCTCAGGCCGGGAAGCAGCCCAGTAAGCTCATCGCTTTCGATTTTGGAGACTAGGGAGTCTTTATTCGGCCAGTCGGTATAAAGGCCTTCCACGTTGGTCAAGATGACAAGGCGTTCTGCTCCCAGTGCGCTCGCTAGCGCACCCGCGGCGCTGTCGGCGTTGATGTTATATACCTCACCATCGGCTCCTGGCGCGATGGTTGAGACCACCGGGATGCGGCCGGCTTCGATGATGTCATTGACGGCTGCCGGGTTGACCTCCACGATATCGCCCACCATCCCGATATCGGTCGCCTCTCCTTCTACTTCCACAAACCGCTTGGTGGCGCGGAAAAGTCCAGCGTCTTCGCCGCTTGTGCCCACGGCGTAGGGCCCGTGCGAGTTGATGAGGTTTACTAGTCCACGGCCGACTTGGCCAAAAAGGACCATGCGCACCACATCCATGATTTCGGGCGAGGTGACGCGGAAACCGCCCTTAAACTCGCCTTCGATGCCGAGCTTATCCAGCATGGAATTGATCTGCGGGCCGCCGCCGTGGACGACAACGGGCTTTGCGCCGATGGTGCGCAGAAACACCATATCCGCCGCAAAGGCTTCCTTGAGTTCCTCATCCACCATGGCGTTGCCGCCATACTTGACGACGACGATTTTATCGCGGAAGTGTTGCAACCACGGCAGGGCTTCAGCCAGCACCGTAGCGCGTTCTTGATTATTCAGTCCGGGAAACATTTCTCCTCCTAGGAGCTATACGCCGAGTTGATCTCAACGTAGGAGTAGGACAGGTCCGTCGTGCGGACAAAGGCCGTACCTTCACCGCCGGTGCCGAGATCCACGCGGACATCGATATCTGCCCCGCTCAAGTCCACATCGCGGGCCCCGGGCGCGCCCGTCGAGTGCTCGCATACCGGCTGGTCATTGAAATAGACGGAGATATTGTCTGGGTCCATGTCTGCATCCGCCATGCCGACGGCGGCCAGTACCCTGCCCCAGTTAGGATCGGAGCCAAACATGGCGCATTTGAATAAATTATCCCGGCCAAGGGTGCGAGCGGCATTGAGCGCCTGCTCATCGGAGCCCGTGCCTTCAACGGTGATCTTTACGCGCTTTGTCACTCCCTCAGCATCGGCTTGGAGCTGATCCGCAATATCCGCGCAGACCTCTAGGATTGCTTGGTACAACTCTTCTTCGCTGGGCTGTACGCCGGAGGCCCCGGAGGACATGACAATCACGGTGTCATTGGTAGAGGTTGAACCGTCCACGTCCAAGGTATTAAAAGTCTGTGCGCAGGCCTTTTCCAGCGAGCTTTGGAGGACCGCCGCGTCAGCGACGGCATCGGTAGTAATGCAGACCAACATCGTGGCTAGCGACGGCGCCATCATGCCAACGCCCTTGCCCATAGCGCCCACGGACCATCCATCGCCTGCAAAAGCGGATTCCTTGGGGACGGTATCCGTGGTCATAATGGCTGTGGCGGCATCATTGCCGTGCTGTGGAGTCGTACCCACGTGGTGCACGACGTCAGCGATGCCCGCAAGCGCATTCTCCATGGGCAACGGCTCGCCGATAAGCCCGGTAGAACAGATGGCAATATCCTTCACAGCGATATCCGTGCGATGAGATACGGCGTCCACCATTGCGCGCGCATCGGCATCGCCTTGCGCGCCATTGCACGCATTGGCATTGCCGGAGTTGATGACTACGGCGCGCAACTGGCCATCCGCTACCGCCTCGCGGGAGACCTTTACTGGGGAAGCCACCACGCGGTTGCGCGTAAACACCGCCGCCGCATCCGAGCGCGGGCCCTCATTGACGATCAAAGCTAAATCCGATTTTCCGGAAGGCTTGATTCCGGCCTTTACCGCGCCGGCACTGAATCCGGCGGGTCCTGTGATTCCTGGTGTAGTCATCATTTCCTCCTCTGTATTGTGCGCAGCCCTAAGGGGCGACTGCGGCTTGGGGCAATCCCAAAGTTTCTGTCCATCCCAGCGCAAGGTTCATACATTGCACGGCGGCACCGGCGGTACCCTTGCATAAATTGTCTAGCGCCGCGGTAATGATGAGGCGGTGGGAATTTTCATCGACGTGGGCTTGGATATGCACCATGTTCGTGCCCACCACGTTCTGGGTTTCCGGTTGTTGGCCTTCTGGCAGCACTAGGCAGAAGGGCTCATCGGCATAGAATTCCTCAAATGCGGTGCGCACCTGCTGCTTGCCGATGCCCCCTTTCAGCTCCGCCGTAATCGTCGCCAGAATCCCGCGGGGCATGGGCGCAAGCACCGGGGTGAAACTCACGGACACCTCATCGTGGGAAAATGGTTGCAAGTTCTGCACGATTTCCGGGGTATGCCGGTGGGTGCCGCCTGGTTTATAAGCCTTGACGTTTCCCATGGTCTCTGCGCCCAATTGCGCGACGGAAGCCTTCTTTCCCGCTCCGGAGACGCCGGTGATGGCAATCACGGAAAGGGTGGATTCCACTAGCCCTCGCGCAATAGCGGGCAGTGCCCCCAAGGTAATGGCCGTGGGGAAACATCCGGGCACGGCTACCCGGTTTGTGCCTTTAAGGTTTGACCTGTTTTCCGGGATTTCCGGGATACCGTACGGCCACTGCCCCGCATAGTTCCCGCCGTAATAGGCTTTCCAATCGCTTTCCTTACGGAGCCGAAAGTCGGCGGCGCAATCGATGATGGTTACCTCATCGCCCAATTGCTCCGCGATCCGCGCCGAGTGTCCATGCGGCAAGCCCAAGAATACGACGTCATGTCCCGCAAGTTCCTCGGGTGTCGTTTCGGCGATAACGCGCTCTGCCAGTTGCGGCAGGTGCGGCATAATTTCTTCGACGCGCTGGCCCACTTGGGAATTTCCCGTCAAGGAACCAATGCGCAGGTCACCGGAGTGATAGGCAGGGTGGGATAGCAGCAAGCGCAGTATCTCTCCGCCGGCGTATCCTGTGGCCCCTGCCACTGCTACTGAAATCGTCATACCCGGAACTATAGCAAGAAATACGCTCCACTGTATGTTATTCAGTGAATTGGATTACTTTTCGCAGCTCATAAGGAGTGAAAATAATAAACATCTGCATGAAATAGCATAACGGCGAAGACCCAAGACCCGAGTGGCTTATGTGCCACCAAAGTCTGGTTCTTCGCCGTTTAATGCAAAGGGCTGGACTACTGGGTCTGCCCTATGCTCGCATTTCTGCGCCGAAGCGCTGCTTGGCCAATTCGGCGGCTGTAGTGCGGTGCTCGTTGACCTCCTCATCGGTCAAGGTACGGTCTGCAGCGCGGAATTGCAGCTGGAAAGCTAAGGATTTTTTGCCCTCGCCCAATTGCTCACCGCGGAAAATATCGAAGAGGTCGACCGACTCGATGAGATCGCCAGCTCCCTCTTCTACCGTGGCGCGCACCTTTTCTGCTGGGATATCCTCATCCACCACCAGCGCGATGTCTTGGTGCAAAGCTGGGAATGCAGACAGCACCGGCGCTGGGAAGCGCTCCGTCAACGGCAGCGCCGTGATATTAAGCTCCATCGCACACGTGCGCGGCGGCAAGTTGAGCGCCTCAAGAATCTGGGGGTGCAATTCGCCGGCGTAGCCCACGATGTCATCTGATCCTGGCACCTTGATGGCGGCGCACCGGCCTGGGTGCCACGGCAGGTGTTGCGCGGCTTCGACCTCGATATCAAGGCCCGCGGCGCGGGCAACCAGACGTGCGGATTCGATGGCATCCGCATAAGTGTAATCGCGGCCTTCGCCCCACGGGCCCTCGTGTTCCATCTTGCCCGTAGCGACGGTTGCCACGTGCAAGGGCTGATCCGGGAGGGTGCGCAGGAGTTCTTCCACAACTTCATCGCCAGGACGCTGGGCAACGGAAGGCATCGGTGACGATTCTGCGCGCTTGAATGCCACCTGCTGCAGGCCATACAGCGCCAGATCCTTGCGGCCGCGAGCTACGTTGCGGCCCAAAGCCTCAAGCGTTGCGGGAAGCAAGGTCGTGGCCAAGATGGCTTTGTCAGACTCCAACGGGTTCTGCACTGCCACGGTAGTGCGGCGGGCATCGTCAGCGGCAAGGCCCCACACATCAAAGGTGTCGTTTGCGATAAACGGCGTGGGCAAAACCTCTGCGTAGCCGGCATAGGCCAAACCGTGGCCGATGGCGCGGCGGCGCTTTTGCGCTAGGGGCAAACCACGACCGCCTGCTGGCGTAGGCAGAACGGTGGGGATATCTTCTAGGCCTTCTAGGCGCAAGACCTCCTCGATGAGGTCAACGTCCATGGAAATATCGGTACGCCAGGTCGCGGGTGTGACCTTAAGTACCGAATCCGATTCTGCTTCGACGGAGCAACCGACTTCTTCGAGGCGGGAGATAACGGTCTCGCGGGAGTACTCCACACCGGCGTATTCGCTCGGCTTTTCCGCACGCAAACGAATAGCCTGTGGCTGAGCAACCTCACCGACGAGGGTGCGACCCTTGTCAATCGTTCCGCCCGCGATGGAGTGCAACAACGCACACGCAATATCGAGGGCCACCTCGACGATGGCCGGATCGACGCCGCGCTCAAACCGGCGCGATGCCTCAGAAGAAAGCTTGTGCCGGCGAGAAGTGCGGGCCACGGTGATGGGATCCCAGATTGCGGACTCAAAGTAGACATCGGTGGTCTGGTCAGAAATCTCTGAGCTCGTACCGCCCATAACGCCGGCTAGAGATTGAATGCCGTTGTCATCACAGATGACCACGTCTTCACCAGAAAGTTCGCGAGTGACGTGATCGAGGGTCTCAAACTTCTCGCCTTCGTGTGCATTGCGCACCGTAAGGTCGCCTGCGATTTCATTGGCATCGAAGGCGTGCATCGGGGCGCCCAAGAGCAACATGACGTAGTTGGTCACATCCGTTGCCACATTGACGCTGCGCTGGCCGCACAGCATGAGTTCGCGTTCCATCCAAAATGGGGTGCGTGCCTGCGGATCGATGCCGGTCACCTTGCGCACGCCAAATCGCTGCGCCTTAGTTTCCTCGCGCAGATCGATGTTGAGAAGCGATCCTTCGGCCTCTGGCACAACAGAGGTATCGATTCCAGCTACCGCTGGATCATCGGCGACGTCCTTAAACTCCAGATCAAAGGCCGAGGCGATCTCGCGGCTTAACCCACGCGCGGATAGTGCGTAGCCGCGGTCTGGGGTGATATTGACGTCAAAATCAGTATCGGACAGGCCGATGACTGGACGGGCATCTTCGCCCACCATGTCCGCAACTTCCTCTCCCAGCACGATGATGCCGTTTGCCTGCGCGCCAAGGCCCAGCTCAGCAGCGGAGCACATCATGCCATTGGAGATGTGATCATAGGTTTCGCGCGCTGCGATTTTGAAGCCGCCGGGCAGCTCTGCGCCGGGCAGGGAGACTACAACGTAGTCATGCAAACGGAAGTTACGCGCGCCGCAGATAATGCCCTGCAATTCACCGGTACCATTGGCCTGACCGACGTTGACCTGGCAATACCGAATGGGCTTTTTGAATTTCGTAAGCTCTTCGATTTCTACGACCTGGCCAATGACCAGTGGTCCAGTAGTCTCAGGGATAGGCTCATATCCCTCGGTTTCAAAACCTACACGGACAAAACCAGAATCCATATCGGCAGCGGACACGCTCCAATTCGGATTGGAAGCGCCAAGGATACGGGTAACCCAGTCTTGGGAAATAAGCATGATGTATCTATCCTTTCTGGGTTTTAAGCCTGTACGCCAAAGGGCAAGGTGAAGCGGACATCGCCTTCGACCATGTCGCGCATATCGGTCAGTCCATTGCGGAATTGCAGGGTGCGCTCAAGGCCCATGCCGAACGCGAAACCCGTATATTCTTCCGGATCAACACCTACCGCGCGCAGCACATTGGGGTTTACCATTCCGCAACCGCCCCATTCAATCCAGCCGGCCCCGCCCTTTTTATTGGGGAACCAGACATCTACCTCGGTAGAAGGTTCCGTGAACGGGAAGTAATTAACGCGCATGCGCGTCGTGGTTTCGGGGCCGAAGAGCACTTTGGCCAGGTGCTCAAGCGTTCCGCGCAGATGAGCCATGGTCAAACCCCTATCCACGGCGAGCCCCTCCACCTGGTGGAAGACCGGGGTGTGAGTAGCGTCCAGCTCGTCCGTACGGAAAACGCGCCCCGGACAGGCGATGTACAGGGGCACATCGCGCTCGAGCATCGTGCGCACCTGCACCGGCGAGGTGTGCGTGCGGAGAACTTGCTTGGAGCCTTCCTTGCCCACGTGGAACGTATCCTGCAGGGTGCGCGCTGGGTGATCCGGCTTGAAGTTCAGGGCATCGAAGTTAAAGTACTCTGCCTCGATCTCTGGGCCGTCGGCGATTTCCCACCCCATGCCAACGAAAATATCGGCAATGCGCTCCGATAAGGAGGTAATGGGGTGCAGCGCACCCGTTTGCGCCCGAGTCGTAGGAATGGTCACGTCAACGGTTTCGGCCTTCAGCTGGGCCTCGCGAGCCTGCTGCTCCAATTCGTCCTTGACCTGCGCAAAACGTTTTTCCATCTTGCCGCGGGCCATATTGACGGCCTTGCCGGCGGATTTGCGTTGATCCTTGGGGATTTGCCCGAGGGATTGGCGGGCTTGCGGGATATACCCGTTTTCGCCTAAGTGCTCGCGGCGGGCAGCGGTGAGATCCTCTAGCGTCTCTGCTGCTTCGAAGGCTGCGATAGCCTTATCGGCCGCGGCCCCGAGGGCCTGTTCGGTCAATTCGATCTGCGGTGTATCGGACACGTACTTCGTACCTTCTTCTCGCGCGAAAACTAACGCGTGCAATCATACTCTGTCACTAGGACACGGACGGTCTCAGGGACCCCTTTTTCATTCGCTACAGCGGATAAACGCGATTGCGGCCTAACTCTGTTCCTGTGCCTTGGCGGATTCGTACAAACAAATACTGGCCGCGGTGGCAAGGTTGAGTGACTCCGCGCGCCCCCGCAGCGGGATGCGTACCCGCATATCGGCCTCTTCAAGCAGCTCGCCCAGCCCGTGGGCTTCATTGCCGAAGAGCCAGGCGGTGGGTTGGGTGAGGTCGGCATCGGCAAGCTCTACTTCCCCATCCGCGGCCGTAGCGACGATTTGCATGCCAGACTTGCGCAATTGGCCGAGTACGTCCTTGATATTTGGATCGCGTGCAACTGGGACGTGGAATAAGGAGCCTGCCGAAGCCCGGGCAACCTTGCTGCCTAAGGGATCCACGGTCTCGCCGGCGAAGATCACGCCGTCGGCGCCCATCGCGTCCGAAGTCCTAATCAACGTCCCCGCGTTCCCGGGCTCCGAGGTAAGCACCGGCACCGAAATCAAATTCGGCTTTCCATTAAGAATCTTTCCTGCGGACCACAAGACCGAAGAACTACACAGGGCAAAAATTCCCGTCGTAGTCGCAGTATCGGCCAGATGCTTTGCGGCCTTATCTGTAATGGGGTGGACGTAGACATCCATATAGCCGCAGGCCGTGACGATGTCCGCAAAGCGCTCCGCGGCCTTTTCCGTCACAAATACATCCGTGGCCGCACCCGTAGACACCGCTGCGTCCACGGCATTTTCGCCCTCGATAATGAACTGTTTGGCTTTCTTGCGGTTAGCAGCGCGGTGCAATTTCACCGCGTTAACAATGCGCGGAGTGCGTTCGGTAAAGGCGGACTCAAAGTCTAAATTCATAGGCTCTACCCTACCTTGGCCCCAATACTTCTCGTTTCGCACCTTAGGCATGACAAAACCCTGCCGGAAATCCGGCAGGGCCTTGGCGCAATCGCTTATTTCTGAAGGGGAACTCCGCGCGCATCCTTGTCATAATCACCCATGCCAAGAAGAATCATGAAGAACTCAACGAGTACCCAGATTCCCAGCACGGCCCAGAAGAGGATGCCCAACAGGAACCAGAAGGTAAACCAGCCGATGATATTGAGCGATAACTGCACAATGGCATAGGTGGTGCGGCCGGTGTAGAAGTTATGCGCACCGACGCTGCCCAAGAAGAAGCACAGGAGCAAGGTAGCAACCCAAGACTTCTGGTTGCCTGCAGCTACATATTGTTGCTGTGGATAGCCCTGCGGCGCATAACCACCGGATTGGAAATCCTGGGAGTAATAAGGCTGATTCTGGCCAGGAAATTGGTTGGAACCAGAGTTTCCTTCTGGTTGCTCACGGTTATACGGGCTCATCATAGCTTGGCAGTCTCCTTGCAAATACTAGCTTTATAGACTCATCAATCTAGCACACAGCGTGCACGATTTTGACGAGCATTAGGCGTTGAGATAGCACGAAACCCACCCCACGCCGGGGATTAACCGGTGATGGAGTGGGCAAGCAGCTATGTAGCTGAAAAGCTTACGCAGCCTTCGGTGCGTTGACGTCCTCAGGCAGGGCAGCCTTGGCGGTCTCGCACAGTGCGGAGAAAGCCTCGAAGTCGTTGACGGCAAGCGAGGCGAGGATCTTGCGGTCTACCTCGATCTCGGCCAAGCGCAGGCCGTGGATGAGGCGGTTGTAAGTGATGTCGTTCATGCGGGCAGCAGCGTTGATGCGCTGGATCCACAGCTTGCGGAACTCGGACTTACGCGCGCGACGGTCGCGGTAAGCGTAAGTCATAGAGTGCAGCCACTGCTCCTTAGCCTTACGGTACAGGCGGGAACGCTGACCACGGTAGCCCTTGGCGGACTTCAGGATCGCGCGACGCTTCTTCTTTGCGTTAACTGAGCGCTTTACTCGTGCCACAATAATACTTCCTTAAATTCTGGTTGAGATGGTGGATGTGGGTTGATTGGGCGCTATTAAGCGCGACCGAGCAGACGCTTGACGCGCTTGGTGTCTGCCTGGGAGACGGACTCGGTGCCCTTGAGGCGACGGGTGCGCTTGGAGGGCTTGCCCTCCAGCAAGTGGCGGCGGTTTGCCTGCTCGCGGCGCAGCTTGCCGGAACCGGTCACCTTGATGCGCTTTGCGGTGCCCTTGTGGGTCTTCTGCTTCATGAGTATAAGTCCTTAAATCCTACGTGGAATATGGTTTACTTTTTGCCCTTACGAACCGGACCCAAAACCATGGTCATATTGCGACCATCCTGCTTGGGGCGGGACTCAACTACGCCAACCTCAGCGACGTCATCGGCCAACCGCTCCAAAAGCCGGAAACCCAGCTCCGGACGCGATTGCTCGCGGCCGCGGAACATGATGGTCACCTTGACCTTGGATCCCTTTTCCAGGAAGCGAACTACGTTACTCTTCTTGGTCTCATAATCGTGATCGTCGATCTTCGGACGGAACTTCTGTTCCTTCACCACGGTCTGCTGCTGGTTCTTACGAGATTCGCGAGCCTTTTGGGCCTGCTCATACTTGAACTTGCCGTAGTCCATGATTTTGGCAACTGGGGGCTTAGCCTTTGGAGCAACCTCGACCAAATCCAGGTCAGCTTCATAGGCAAGCTTGCGGGCATCATCAGTGCGGACGATACCCACCTGTTCACCACCGGGTCCGACAAGACGGACCTCGGGTACTCGGATACGCTCATTAATGCGAGCTTCAGCGCTGATTGTGGTTCTCCTCGATTAGGGGTTTTGGGTAATGAGTTCACCTACCGTGGACCACAAACGAATCTAACCCGGTCTGCCAATGGCAGCCGGGAGATCTCACAGAGCCAGACACTAATGTCTGGTTACCTTTACCGTTATCCAACGAGCTTTAAGTTCGCGGCATCGGGTGGGAGAATCTCCGCTTGTGACCCAGGTTCCTGCAAAAGGTACCTTGGGCGGTAGTAGGTATGAGACTAGCAGCCGCTGCCACTCAAGGCAAACCGCGGTGAACTAAGCATCCTCGCAGGTGGAATCGGGCTCTAGATTTTTATCTTCAATGGATTTGTCGATGACCTTGAGGACGTCATCGGCAAGATCATCAATCGCGGCGGAGCCACTTTCATAATCCTCGCCTTCGACGACGACGCTTAGTGCTACTCCTACCCTTTTGCCGTCCTTTTCATGGACACCGAATTGGCGGAAAGTGTAATCATCGCTATTTTCATCAAGCCCCCAGCCGCTTTTGGCCCGGGTGCTTGCAT
Organism: Corynebacterium tuingiense; assembly: GCF_046718165.1. Taxonomy (NCBI): domain Bacteria; kingdom Bacillati; phylum Actinomycetota; class Actinomycetes; order Mycobacteriales; family Corynebacteriaceae; genus Corynebacterium; species Corynebacterium tuingiense. Next base: position 1,148,735 of record NZ_CP177101.1, on the reverse strand, counting down.
GTTTCGATAGGCCGACGCTTTGCCATTCTACGATGTCATTTAATACCTCATGAACGTATTCGGCTTCTTTGATACAGGGCAATTGCGCGCCAAAATTTGCTTGCTCCTGCAATGGCCAGGTGGAGTAACCAAAAGCGTCAGCCTCAATGGAGGCCTTCGAACCGTGCTCGCGCAAGAGCTTTTCCACCGCCTCCGAAGCCTCGCCTTCTTCCCACTGCACCTGGGACCACAATGCGTACGCGGCATCATTATCGGATTCCTTGATCGCTAGATCTACCAAGGACGGATCGGCGCCGTCTTGCAGCGCGGTAATGGCGATGGGCACTTTGATCGTGGACCAAGCTGGCCCTTCGCCTTTGTCTCCCGCAGAGATTTTTTCTTCGCCGGCGGAAATGGCCACGCCGACCTTGGCGTCATAGTGCCTGGATACCGTATCAACAGCGCGGTCTAGATCTTTGGTGAGTGTTGCATCGGCTTTATCGCTCGCGCTTGCCGATGCCCCTTCCCCCGCCGTATCCGGCGCCTGCTCGGGAGACGAACACGCCGCCACGGCAGCAAGCGACACCGTGGCCAGTATCGCCCCCACTTTCCGCCGTAGATTCATTCCTCACAGACTAGCCCATATTTTAAAAAGAGGGCAATTTTTCGCAGAAACTATTCCTCTAGTGATTAGGTCAGCATTTCCTTGAGGTAGCCGCCGGTATAGGACCCTTCCACTTGTGCAACCTTTTCCGGAGTTCCCTGCGCGACCACGGTGCCGCCACCAGCACCGCCTTCTGGACCCATGTCCACAATCCAGTCCGCAGCCTTGATAACGTCAAGGTTGTGCTCAATGATGAGCACGGAATTGCCCTTATCTACCAAGCCTTGAATCACCAACATTAACCGGCGAATATCCTCAAAGTGCAGACCGGTCGTCGGCTCATCCAGGATATAGATGGTGCGGCCATTGGTGCGCTTTTGCAGCTCCGAGGCAAGCTTCACGCGCTGGGCCTCACCGCCGGACAATGTGGTGGCGGCTTGGCCGAGGCGCACGTAACCCAAGCCGACATCGACAAGCGTGGCCAAGTAGCGGTGGATGGAGGTAATGGGCTCGAAGAAGTCCGCCGCCTCTGAGATGGGCATGTCCAGCACTTCCGCAATGTTCTTGCCCTTGTAGTGGACCTCCAAGGTCTCGCGGTTATAGCGCGCGCCCTCGCAGACCTCACACGGAACATAGACATCCGGCAAGAAGTTCATCTCGATCTTGATGGTGCCATCGCCCTGGCAAGCCTCGCAGCGTCCACCTTTGACGTTGAAGGAAAAACGTCCGGCCTTGTAGCCGCGCACCTTCGCCTCTTGGGTCTCCGCAAAAAGATTGCGAATCTTATCAAAGACGCCGGTATAGGTAGCCGGGTTAGAACGCGGTGTGCGGCCAATCGGGCTTTGATCCACCTGCACCAACTTATCTAGGTGCTCGATGCCCTCCACGCGCTTGGCGCGCCCAGGAACCTGACGGGCGCGGTTGAGGTTATTAGCCAAGGTCTTGGCCAGGATCTCATTGACCACGGTGGATTTGCCGGATCCGGACACACCGGTAATACACACCAGCACGCCGAGCGGAATCTCGACATTAATCCCCTTGAGGTTATTTTCCCGTGCGCCGACTATCTTGAGGGTGCGATCTTTATCGATCTCGCGGCGATGATCCGGAACGGCCAGGACCTTGGAACCGGACAGGTACTGCCCCGTTAAGGACTTCTCTACCTTCTCCACGCCGGCGGGCTCGCCTTGGTAAACCACTTCGCCGCCGTATTCACCGGCGCGCGGGCCCACATCCACCAGCCAATCGGACGAGCGGATGGTGTCTTCATCGTGTTCGACCACGATGAGCGTATTGCCAATATCGCGCAGGCGCTGCAGGGTTGAGATCAGGCGGTGATTATCGCGCTGGTGCAAACCGATAGACGGCTCGTCCAAGACGTAGAGCACTCCAGCCAGCCCGGATCCAATCTGCGTGGCCAGGCGAATACGCTGGGCCTCGCCGCCGGACAGGGTCGAAGCACCGCGGTCCAAGGTGAGGTAGTTAAGCCCAACGTCCAATAAGAAGCGCAGGCGGGCCTGGGTTTCCTTCAGCACCGCTCCCGCGATAATTTCCTCACGGTGCCCCAAGACGAGCGAATCCAAAAACTCTGAGGCATCCTCGATGGACAGGGCGCTTAGCCCCGCGATGGACTGTTCACCATGCGAGGTCGACGCCAAGCGCACGGCGAGGATTTCCGGCTTCAGGCGCGTTCCCTTACACGTGCTACACGGCACCCGGCGGGTGTATTGCAGCAGGCGATCCTTTTGGGACTGCGAATCCGTGGTATCCAATTTGCGGTGCAGGAAGCCTACTGCGCCCTCAAAAGGCGCGGTCCAATTGCGCTGGCGGCCATAGCGGTTCTTATAGCGCACCCGCACCTCGGTTTCGGTGCCGTAAATCAACGCATCGCGCTGCTCCTTCGTCAGCTCGCTGACGGGGGTCTGCGGATCAAAGCCCATGGCCTTGCCCAAACCTTCCACGAGTTTGACAAAGTACCGGGAGTTCGGGCTCGAATGCCACGGCTGCACGGCATCGACGGCTGGGGCATCCGGATCCGGAATCAGCAGATCCACGTCCACTTCGAGCTTAGTGCCCAAGCCATCGCAGACCGGGCAGGCGCCAAAGGGGGCGTTAAAGGAAAACGCGCGCGGCTCGTACTCCTCGATGGTAAGTGCATGGCCATTGGGGCAGGCCGCCTTTTCAGAATAAGTATGCGTGAGTTCCTCTTTATCAACGAACTCGATGGTGACGAGGCCATCGGCAAGCCGCAAAGCCGTTTCCACGGAATCGGTCAGGCGTTGCTTCTGGGAGGCTTTGACCTGCAACCGGTCCACCACCACCTCGATGGTGTGCTTAACCTGCTTCTTCAGCTTTGGCGGATCACTTAACTGGTGGGTCTCTCCATCCACGCGCACGCGGGAGTAGCCCTGTGCCGAAAGGTCTTGGAAGAGGTCAACAAACTCGCCCTTGCGCTTGCGCGCTACCGGGGCAAGCACCTGAAACTTCAGCTTTTCTTCCTGCTCCAGCACGGAATCGACGATCTGCTGCGGCGTCTGACGCTCGATGACGGCATCGCACTTGGGGCAGTGCGGCGTGCCGGCGCGCGAGAAGAGCAAGCGGAGGTAGTCGTAGATCTCCGTAATCGTGCCCACGGTAGAGCGCGGGTTATGGTTCGTGGATTTCTGATCGATGGACACCGCCGGCGATAAGCCACCGATGTATTCCACGTTGGGTTTATCCATCTGGCCCAAAAACATCCGGGCATAAGAGCTCAACGATTCCACGTAGCGGCGTTGGCCCTCCGCAAAGATGGTATCGAAGGCCAGCGAGGACTTACCGGAACCCGAAAGCCCAGTAAAAACCACCATTTTATCGCGCGGAATATCGATATCCACGCCCTTGAGATTGTGTTCCCGTGCGCCTCGCACAATCAATCGTTCTGCCACTGCGCTCCAGCCTCCACATCATAGATTTTAATCTCCCCTTGAATGTACCCGTAAGCTGGAATGTATGACTAACGAGCTACATCTTCACCAAATCTCCGTTTCGGAGATGGACAATAACTGTTACCTGCTCACCGCCGGCGATCAAGGCTTGCTTGTCGATGCCGCCGATGACGCCCCCGCCATCCTCGACATGGCGCGCGAGGCCGGCGTTGATATCACCGCCGTTCTCACCACGCATCGCCACTGGGATCACGTGCGGGCTCTCGGCGAGGTTTTGGAGGCAACCAACGCAAAACACTACGCCTCCTTTATAGATTCGCCCGCCATTCCAGAAGACGTGGACGTTGAGCTGCGCGAGGGCGATTCCATCGACTTTGCCGGCATGAAATTGCCGATCATCATCCTGCGTGGCCATACCCCCGGCGGCGTCGCGCTTGTGGCCACCGTTGACGGTGTCACCAACCTCTTTGTGGGAGATTCCGTATTCCCCGGTGGATTGGGCCGAACGACCTCTGAAGGCGACTTTGTGCGGCTATATAAGGACGTCACCAAGCGTGTCTTCGAAGAGTTCCCAGATAACGCCATCATCCGCCCGGGTCATGGCAAGCCCACCACCTTGGGGGAAGAACGCCCCAAGTTGGGTGATTGGTGGGAGCGCCGTTGGTGATCTAGGCGGCTATTTCAGCGTATAATGGTCAATCACACGATTGGTCTAGAACAACGAGCTAAGGAGCTTAAAGGACTATGATTCGCAAGTTTGCCCGCCCCATGCTGGCATCGGTATTTGTATGGGAAGGTGTAGACGACCTGCGCAATGCCTCGGAGCACACCAAGGAAACCGAAGGCTTCCTCAAGACCCTGCGCAAGTTCGTCCCCTCCGGTTACAAGAACCTGATTCCCAACGATCCGGAACTAGCTACCCGCGCCCTCGGCGGCGCAAAGATCGGTGCAGGTACCACCTTGGCTCTGGGCAAGGCACCACGCACCTCCGCAGCCGTGCTGGCTGCCGCTACCCTGCCCAACTTGGTGGGCAAGAATAACTTCTGGGCCGCAGATAATAAGAAGGACAAGGAAGACCGTCGCAACGGCTTCATTACCAATACCGCCCTGCTCGGCGCGCTCTTTATCACCACCCAGGACACAGAGGGCAAGCCGTCCCTGCGCTGGCGCGCACAGAAGGCCGGTGAGCGCACCAATAAGAAGATTCAGCAGGCGCTGCCCACCAAGTCTGAGTCCCAGGAAAAGCGCGAGGAGCTTTCCGCTCGCGCCAACGAGCTGTCCAACAAGGCCGGCGACTGGTTCAACGAAACCTCTCAGAAGGCGCAGGCCTACGTGGATGACAACAAGGATGACTGGCAGTCCACCGGTCGCGGCCTGCTGGATACCGCAAAGTCCTATGTTGATGACGCCAAGGACTACGTCGATGACAACAAGGAAGACTGGCAGGATTCCGGCCGCGGCTTCTTGGACAATGCGAAGTCATTCATCGAGGACTCCGTAGATAGCGCCAAGTCTTACGTTGGCGACAACAAGCAGGAATGGCTGAAGTCCGCTGAGTCCAACACTAAGACCGCCCGCAAGGGTGCCGTCAAGGCTGCGAACAAGGCACAAAAGCGTGCCGATGACGCAGCCTCGAAGCTCGACAAAGCAGACTCCAAGCGCGCTGCTAAGAAGGCTTCCAAGCAGGCAGATAAGCTGCAGAAGAAGGCTAATAAGAAGATCGAAGCCGCTATCAAGAAGATTGAAAAGCGCGCTAAGTAATTCGCCTTAACCCTCGCACACGGCCCAGCCCTACGCTGGGCCGTTGTTCTTTGTCACGGCAAGGTCTAAACTCGAACCTCCCCTACGCGGCACGCGGATGCGCGCCCACCCATATTTTCGTGTTTCATTCTGAGGAGTCTTGTGAACTCTGCACCGAAGAATTCTCCAGCCAATCATTCTCCCGCTGATGCAACTTCATCTAGCCGCGCGGAAAACGCTGGAATTTCTGCCATCGAAGCCGAGCAGAACTATGTCGATGGCCTCTTTGACCGCCTCGATGACGAGGTAACCGCGGCAAACGCGCGCCTAAATCAGGTCCAGGCCGAGGTCGACCCGGCGACTCCCGATGCTGATGCCTTAGTGCGCCGCGAAACGGAATACCACGGCTTGCAGGCCAAATTGGACCGCCTCAACGTCGCACAGATGGGGCTCGTCTTTGGCCGCATCGATATCGATGCCCCCGGCGATAACCCGACGGAAGAAGGACTCGATCGCCGCTATATCGGCCGCATGGGTTTGGATGCGCGCGAAGAAAACTACCGCACCCTGCTGCTGGATTGGCGCGCGCCCATGGCTCGCCCCTTTTACCTCGCCACTACCGCACAACCTGAAGGCGTACACACTCGCCGCCAGATCCGCATGACCGGGCGCACGGTCACTGATGTCAATGACGAGGCCTTAGATGGCCCAGGTGTGCGCGAGGAAGAAGCAGGCGTGGCAAGCGAATCCGCCCTGTATTTTGCCATGCAACGCGCCCGCACGGGACACATGACGTCCATCGTGGAAACCATCCAGCGCGAGCAGGACGAAATCATCCGGGATAATACCCGCGGCGTCATGGTCGTAGAAGGCGGTCCCGGCACCGGTAAAACTGCCGTCGCGCTACACCGCGTTGCCTACCTGCTCTACACCCACCGCGAGCAGCTATCTTCCACCGGTGTACTCATCGTTGGACCCAATACCAACTTTTTGGACTATATTTCCCGCGTGCTGCCCGAGCTCGGCGAGACCGGCGTCGTGCTCTCCACCATCGGTGGGCTATTCCCCGGCATCACTCCCACCCATACCGAGGGGCTTGTGGGCCGCGAAATTAAGGGCAGCGCGGCCATGGCGGAAATCCTGAGCGCCGCCGTCAAGGATTATCAGCAGGTGCCAAGTGAGCCCCAGGACATCACCGTAGATGGCCTGACCCTGACCATCACGCCGTCCATGGTGAAGAGGGCGCGCACCCGCGCTCGCCGCTCACGCAAGCCGCATAATCAGGCGCGCGAGGCATTCATCGAGCACTTCGTGGAGGATCTCGCCCAAGAGATGGCCACCAAGGTGGGCACGGATCCCCTGGGCGGGGAAAACCTCCTAAGCCGCGCGGATGTGGACCAATTCCACGATGATCTTGCCGTTGATGAGTCCGTGGTGGGATGCATCGATGATTTTTGGCCCGAGCTCGATCCCTCTGAGGTACTCGCCGCTTTATTGTCTTCCCGCGAACACATTGCCTCGGCTGCCCGTGGCTACGATGAGGAGACCCAAGCCGCCTTGTACCGCGCAGACGGCTACGCCTGGACCGATTCCGATGCCGCGCTTTTGGATGAGTTGGCCGTCCTCATCGGCTTGCCCAATCCTGAGGAGAAGAAGGCAGCCAAGGATGCCGAGTGGCGCGAACAGATCGCGGATGCAGAAGATGCGCTGGATATCCTATCCTCCTCCGAATCCACCGATAACGATGATGACATGTTTGAGGCGGAGATTCTCTCGGCGCACGACGTGATCGACGCCGAAACCCTGGCGCAGCGCCAGGAGGTGCGAGATACGCGTACCACGGCACAGCGCGCCCGGGAGGATCACACGTGGGCCTTTGGTCATATCATCGTGGACGAGGCACAGGAACTTACCCCAATGGAATGGCGCATGCTCTTCCGCCGCTGCCCGTCGCGGTGGATGACGCTGGTGGGTGATACCTCGCAGACGGGGTCCCCAGCCGGCGTGGATGACTGGGGCGAGGCCTTGGAGCCGTTCGTCGCCCAGCGCTTCCGCCACCACCTCCTTACCGTCAATTACCGCACGCCTCAGCCCATTACCGAGCTTGCCAATAGCCTCTTGGCCTCCATTGATCCGGATGCCACCCCAGCCATTGCCATTCGCGATGGCGAGCCGGTGCGCCGGCTTGACGATGCCGACTTCACCCCCGGCGTTGTCACCGAAGACGATGGCCGCCTGACCGCGGTCATTGACGCCACGAATGCCGAAGCCGTCAAGGGCCTCGAATTCGACCACGTGATCGTGCTTAACCCCCAAGAGATTGTCGCTTCCTCCCCGCAGGGGCTGCAGAATCTGTACGTCTGCATCACCCGGGCCACGCAAACGCTGACCCTAGTGGGAGATACGTCCGGCGTGCTCTAGCCCACTGGGATCACAAAACCCACCGCGCGGCTCCAGTGAAGGACTCGCTGCGGTGGGTAAGGCGAAAGCCGGTCAGGCGAAGGCCTAGATTAATTAACGGTGTGAACAATCATGACGTCACAATCGGACTGACGCGCCACATCCGCTGGCACAGAGCCGAGTAGACGACCGGTCAGGGAATTAATGCCGCGGTTACCAACGATGAGCAGGTCTGCATCATTGTCATTGACAATGGACATCAGGGCTTGCACCGGCGTGCCAGGGCGGACGGCGGTTTCTACCTTGGAAACCCCGTGCTTTTCCGCTTCTTCCTTGCCTGCCTGCAGGTTGGCTTCGGCTTTCTCATCACCAAGAATAGTGACGGAATCCTGACGCAAGGTCTTCGAAGCCTGCTCTTGATTCTCGTAGTAAGCACAACCGATGATCAGCGTGGCATCGAATGCAGCGGCAATCTTGGCTGCTCGCTCCACGGCGAGGAGGGAGGACTTGGAACCGTCAGTACCGACAACAATCGTGCTGTAGTCGCTCATGATGACCTTTCTTTGTGGGTGTGTACCCTAACTATTCTAGTGTGCCAACTTGGCGTTACTGCAAGTCTAACAATGAAAAGTGATTAACGTTTTTCACTCGTATTAACCACCACGACATCCACCTTGGATTTATGGGTAAGTTCCGTCGGCACCGAGCCAAAAACGCGCCCGCGCACGGAATTAACGCCGCGATTGCCCACGACCAAGAGCTCCACATCGTATTTCTCCGTAACCTCAATTAAGGCGTTGACAGGGTCACCGGGGGTGGTGACCACTTCAATGTTTTCCGCACCTTCGGACTCGGCAATCCGCTGCGCATTCGTGAGGTAGGTATCGGCCATTTCTTCGCTGACCACCGGTAGCCTGGAGCCCTCACCGCTGGGGGCGCCGAGCATGGAGCCAGAATGGTTATAGGCTGCGGAGACGATGATGAGCTTGGCATCGTATGCCCGCGCCATGGATGCAGCCGAGCGCACGGCGCGCAGGGAAGTTTCGGAGCCATCGGTACCGACGGCGATGGTGTGATACGTAAGCATGATTCTCCTTGCTGGTGAATTACTAGGTCGGCACATTGAACCGGCTTTTAGTCGCCCCTAGTATAGTCAGGACGCCGGACCAATAAGCCGATCGTTGCAGTAGTGCGCACTTTTAGGGGGAGCCTGTTACTGAGACACTGCGAGCGGCGTTAAATTCCGGCTTCCTTTAGGCCGCGCAGCTCCTTCTTCAAATCAGCAATCTCATCGCGCAGCCGGCCGGCTAGCTCGAATTTCAACTCGCGCGCGGCAGCGCCCATCTGTGCCTGCAGGTCATTGATGAGCGCCTCAACCTCATCGGTGGCCATGCTGGACACGTCGCGCTTTTCCACCACAGCCGAGGGATCCGACTCGGCCGCCTCTTCCCCATTGTTTTCATAGACCTGATCCAAGATATCGGCGATCTTCTTGCGCAGGGGCTGCGGATCCACGCCGTGTTCCTTGTTATAGGCAATCTGCTTCTCGCGGCGGCGCTCCGTTTCATCGATGGCTTCTTGCATCGAGTCGGTGATTTTATCCGCATACATGATGACCTCGCCCGATACGTTACGCGCGGCGCGGCCAATGGTCTGGATGAGCGATGTTGTCGAGCGCAAGAAGCCTTCCTTATCCGCATCAAGGATGGCCACGAGCGAGACCTCGGGCAAGTCCAAGCCCTCGCGCAAGAGATTAATGCCCACGAGCACGTCGAATTCACCCTGGCGCAATTGACGCAGGAGTTCCACGCGCTGCAGCGTATCGATATCCGAGTGCAGATAGCGGACCTTAATCCCCTGCTCCAAGAGATAATCCGTCAGGTCTTCTGCCATGCGCTTGGTCAAGGTGGTAACCAATACGCGCTCCTGAGAGGCAATGCGGCCGCGGACCTCATCAATGAGGTCATCAATCTGGCCCTTGGTGGGCTTCACGGTCACCTTGGGATCGACCAGACCAGTCGGGCGAATGACCTGCTCGACAAACTCGCCGCCGGAGGAGGTCATTTCGAAATCGCCCGGGGTGGCGGACATATAGACCGTCTGGCCAACGCGCTCTTCGAATTCGTCAAAGGTCAGTGGCCGGTTATCCACCGCGGAGGGAAGGCGGAAGCCAAACTCCACCAGGTTTCGCTTGCGCGACATGTCGCCTTCGTACATGCCGCCGATCTGTGGCACGGTCACGTGGGACTCGTCGATGATGGTAAGAAAATCCTCTGGGAAATAGTCCAAGAGCGTGGCTGGCGCGGACCCCGCCGGGCGGCCATCCACGTGGCGGGAGTAGTTCTCAATGCCGGAACAGAACCCCACCTGCTCGATCATCTCTAGGTCATATTCCGTGCGCATGCGCAGCCGTTGCGCTTCTAGGAGCTTGCCGCGGTTTTCTAGATCCTCGAGGCGCTCAGCCAACTCTTCCTTGATATCGGCCACGGCCTTTTCCATGCGCTCTGGGCCGGCCACGTAGTGCGTGGCGGGGAAAATGCGCACTTCATCGACTTGCTCGATAACGTCACCGGTTACCGGGTGGATATAGTACAGCGAATCAATATCATCGCCGAAGAACTCGATGCGCACCGCGCGTTCCTCATATGCCGGAATGATATCGACCGTATCACCCTTGACGCGGAAGGTACCGCGGGTAAAGCCCACATCGTTGCGCTCATATTGGATATCCACCAAGAGCCGGAGGAAACGGTCCCTGTCGAGCTCCTCGTCGACGGCGATAATCACCGAGCGATCCAAATAGGATTGCGGAGTGCCCAGGCCGTAGATACACGAGACCGAGGAGACCACCACGACATCGCGCCGCGAGAGCAATCCAGAGGTGGCCGAGTGGCGCAGGCGCTCGACGTCCTCATTAATGGAGGAGTCTTTTTCAATATAGGTATCGGTCTGCGCGATATAGGCTTCCGGCTGGTAGTAGTCGTAATAGGAGACGAAGTATTCCACCGCGTTATTGGGCAATAATTGGCGCAGCTCATTGGCCAGCTGTGCGGCCAAGGTCTTATTGGGCGCCATGACAAGCGTGGGTCGCTGCTGCTTTTCAATCAGCCACGCGGCCGTCGCGGATTTACCCGTACCGGTTGCACCCATGAGCACAACATCGCGCTCGTCGCGGTTTAGGCGCTCATCAAGTTCCTTGATGGCGGCAGGCTGGTCACCGGCGGGTTCATAATCAGAAACCACCTGAAATTTGCCGGGGGTGCGTTCTACCTCGCCGACCACGCGGTGTTCAGAGTTTGGAATAAGGGGATGTTCAGCAGCAAAAGCCATGCCCGCTATTCTACTGCTTGTACGCTCCTGCTAGCCATTTCACGGCAGCGCGGCCTGGGCGGTGTGCAACCACTGCTCAAGCTCCCCTGTCGGTTCCCAAAGCGCGTAGACCGACGAGGACTCAGAGCACATGGCTTGGTTAATGCGCCGGCGCAGCCACGCCTTGGATTGCGGGGTATTCAGGGACGCTAAATCACGTGAGGCTAGGCCATCCGGCAGGCCATCGGCAGGCAACTTCGTCAGCGCGCCTAATGCAATGACTGCTTCAGCTTCATCGGAGTCAAGGATTCCGGTGCTGCACGAGCGCTGAAAGTGCCGGAGATCAAAAGAACCATCCCGCAGGCTATCGAGTATGTCTCGCGCCGCGTGATTATCGAATGGTCCAGTGCCCCAAGTTCCCACGCTCAAGTACCGTAGGGGCCAAAAGTAAACTTTTATAGGAAAATACGTTAACGCTACTTGCCAAAAGGGTTAAAGTTAAAAAGACGCCGCTTCGATCTCATCGCATACCACCGCGGCGCGTTCGGCCAATTGTTCCTGTGTGCCATTATTGTCTATGACATGGCTTGCTGCCGCTAGACGCAACTCATCAGAAATCTGGGCGTTAATCCTTTTACGCGCGTCTGCTTCATCAAGTCCGCGAAAATCCACGAGGCGACGCACCCGCTCTTCTGGTTCCACGTCAACAACGATGACAAAATCCATATCCGCGTCGAGCCTATTATCCACCAGCAGCGGCATATCATAAACCGTAAAACCAACGCCCTCTTCGCGCGCAGCAGCAAATTGTCGCTGGGTCTCTTCTTGGATACGCGGGTGTGTAATCGAATTCAGGAGCTGGGTGTGTTCCTTATCCACGAACGCACGGCGGGCTAGTTCCTTACGGTCGAGACTGCCATCTTCCTGCAGGATGTCCTGGCCAAATTTCTCTGCTAGCTCGGACAAAGCCGGTTGGCCAGGCTCGACGATGTCCTTAGCAATGCGATCTGCATCCACGACCCGCCAGCCGCGCTGGGCGCACATCCCCGCTACCGTAGATTTTCCGCTGCCGATTCCCCCGGTTAATCCGATTAGCTTCATAAGACCCCAGGGTACGCGAAAAGGAGCCCGGCACGAATGCCTGAGCTCCTTGTTGCGGAATTTAAGAGTACTTGCTAGGACTCGAGTTCTTCTTCCGGCTTCGGATGAATCTGCAAGAGTTCATCGCTTGGGGTAACCGCACCGGTAGCGCCACGAACGGAACCAAATTTCTTCGCATTGGTGACCACAACCGGGGTGATCAGGTTGTAGCCCTTGGATTTGATGAAGTCTGCATCGAAGCTGATGAGCTTATCGCCAGCAGATACTCGTTGCTTCTTTTCCACGTGGACATCGAATCCCTCGCCGGCTAGTTCCACGGTATCCAAGCCAACGTGGATGAGCAGCTGTACCCCGTTATCCAGGTTCAGCCCGATCGCGTGGCCGGACTTTTGGACGGTGAGCACAGTGCCATCAGCAGGCGCAAAGACGGTGCTGCCGGTTGGTTTCACTGCAGCGCCTGGCCCAAGCTTTGCCCCAGCGAAGATGGGATCCGGTACCTCTGACAGGTCCACGGCCTCGCCCTCCAGAGGAGAGTCCAATGCGATGCGTGTCTTTTCTGCTTCCTTGGTAGCAATCCCGGTGGCAGACGCAACACCTGCAGTCTGTCCGTTTTCGGAGTCGGCCGATTCGTCATCGGAGGAACCGAGAACGCGGGATTCAGAGCGGTTAGCAACCTCTTCGACGCTCTCGTTATTCTCGCGGGCAATGCGTTCAAGATCGGCCTGCTTTTCCTCGGCAGTGCGGTAGCCAAACAGCAACGTGAGGGAGAAGGAAGTGAAAAATGCCACGGCGATGCCGATGATATAGCCCAGCTTCGGGGACATGGCGGGGGTGGTCAAGATGGAGGTAAAGACGAAGGCGTTAGCGCGGACATCGAAAAGCCCCATCACTGCACCGCCCACGGCACACCCCGGTAGCAAGCGGTAGTAGGTGCGGCGGAAGCGGAGCAAAATGCCGTAGAGGGACGGCTCCGAAATACCACCGAGCATACCGGCTGCGAATGCACCAACGGAGACCTGGCGCATGGAGTTGTTCTTCTCCTTCATAGCGATGACCATCACGGCGCCGGTCACGCCGAAGCAGGCAAAGTTCCACGCACCCATAGGACCCTGGATGAAGTCGTAGCCATAAGTCGTGATGTTTTGAATCATGATCACGTTGAGCGGCCAGTGCAGGCCCATGGGCACCAGGAATGGGTACAGCAGCGGAATGACAATGGCCAGGATGAACGGCGAGAAGTCATTGATCTGGAACAGTACCCAGGAGATGCCGTTGCCCACACCGATGCCGAATGGGCCAAGCAGGAAGGCCGTGGCCGGAATCATGATCAACAGCGAGAAGAATGGCACGAAGACCATATGTACCGCGCTTGGGATGATCTTTTTCAAGCCCTTTTCCACCCAGTACAGGCCAATGGCGGCCAAGATCGGTGGGAATACCTGGGAGCCATAAGAGTTAATCACCAGCGGTAGGCCGAATACGTTCACGGTATCGCCCTGTTCACCCAGAGACATAAACTCCGGCGTCAGCAGAGCGGCCGGAATGGCGGCCGAGACCCACATATTCGCGCCGAGCTTCTGCGCAGCGGTAGCACCCACCATTACCGGCAGGAAGTAGAAGACCGATTGGAACATAGCGTGGGCCAAGCGGAAGCCCTCGGGCTGTTCTTCCATCGGTGCGCGGAAGTCTTGAATGCCAACGGTATCCGCCAGCACCAGCAGCGTGATAATCAGGGAGGCACCAAGTAGTGCCCACAGAACCGGGCGGAAGGTATCAGAGAGGAACTCGAAGCAGTAGTCGATCCAATCGTACTTTCCACGTACGCCGTCGTAGTTCTTCTTGGATGAGGAGGACTCCTCGTCAGCGGGTTGCACCCCGGGGTTTTGATGATTTCGCCGTAGTAGTTCGCCACGCCGCCACCCATGACCACTTGGTAGCCATGCGTACCTTGCGTGACGGAACCGAGAACGGCCGTATCGCTTTCCAGCTTTTCCTGATCTACTTTTCCCACATCAGCGAGTTGAAAGCGCAGGCGCGTCGCGCAGTGCGTCAGCGACGTGATGTTATCGGCGCCGCCCAAGCTTTCAATGATGTGTGTGGAAGTGTCCTTGACAGATGCCACTTCATACTCCTTGCATAAAGACAAACCAATAGTCAGTACTCAACTGGCTATTACGTCACACTCGGATTATAAGTGAGAGGCAACACAAACAAAAGTCCAATTTAGTGGCCTTTAGTGGGGATGGTTGCCTTTTCTACAGGCGTCATCAATTCGCCACAGGTCAAGGAACTGACAATGGAAAACTAACACGCAATCGTTTGCATCCACTGTCATAAAACTCACAAAGCCGCGTCCTTCCTCCCCTAAAGGAGAAGGACGCGGCCAGTGCAGCTGTGTGAAGCTAGGGACTATCTCACCTTAGTTTCCAAAGGCGCCTTAGTTGCCGGCAAGCTTATCGCGCAGTGCGGCGAGCTGCTCGTCAGAAGCCAAGGATCCGCCAGACTCTGCCTGAGTCTCCGATGCCGGAGCTGCATCGGTGGAGTCAGAAGAGTAGTTGGAGGATGCTTCAGCGGACTCTGCAGCCTCTGCGGCCGCAGCGCGGTTGCGCTCGATCTGAGCGGTGTGCAGGTTGAAGCGGCGCTCGGACTCTGCGTAGCGTGCCTCCCAAGCCTGACGCTGCTCGTCGAAGCCTTCCTTCCACTCGTTGGTGTCCGGGTCGAAGCCTTCTGGGAACACGTAGTTGCCCTGCTCGTCGTAAGAGTCAGCCATGCCGTACTTAGACGGATCGAACTCTTCGGAGTAGTCCTCATCAGCCTGCTTGACAGACAAGGAGATGCGACGACGCTCGAGGTCGATGTCGATGACCTTGACCATAACTTCCTGGCCAACGGTGACAACCTGGTCCGGAACCTCGACGTGGCGCTGAGCCAGCTCGGAGATGTGAACCAGGCCCTCGATGCCTTCCTCGACGCGAACGAACGCACCGAACGGAACGAGCTTGGTAACCTTGCCCGGGACGATCTGGCCCACAGCGTGGGTGCGGGCGAAGACGCGCCATGGGTCTTCCTGGGTTGCCTTCAGGGACAGGGAAACGCGCTCGCGGTCCAGATCAACGTCCAGAACCTCAACGGTTACCTCGTCACCAACGGTGACAACCTCAGATGGGTGGTCGATGTGCTTCCAGGACAGCTCGGACACGTGGACCAGGCCGTCGACGCCGCCAAGATCGACGAAGGCGCCGAAGTTGACGATGGAAGAGACAACACCCTTGCGGACCTGACCCTTCTGCAGCTGGTGCAGGAACTCGGAACGGACCTCAGACTGGGTCTGCTCCAGGTATGCACGGCGGGACAGAACAACGTTGTTGCGCTGCTTGTCCAGCTCGATGATCTTAGCTTCCAGCTCCTGGCCAATGTAGGGCTCCAGGTCGCGGACGCGACGCATCTCAACGAGGGAAGCAGGCAGGAAGCCGCGCAGGCCGATGTCCAGGATGAGGCCGCCCTTGACAACCTCGATGACGGTACCGGTAACCGGCTCTTCCTTGGCCTGCAGCTCTTCGATGGCGCCCCAAGCACGCTCGTACTGTGCGCGCTTCTTGGACAGGATCAGGCGGCCTTCCTTGTCCTCCTTGGTCAGGACAAGTGCGTCAACCTCATCGCCAACCTCGACAACTTCGTCGGGGTTGACGTCGTGCTTGATGGACAGCTCGCGGGAAGGGATAACGCCTTCGGTCTTGTATCCGATGTCCAGCAGTACCTCGTCGTGGTCAACCTTGACGACGGTACCCCCGACAATGTCACCATCGTTGAAGTACTTGATGGTGGCGTCTACAGCTGCGAGGAAGTCCTCTGCGGTTCCGATATCGTTGATCGCAACCTGAGGGGTAGTAGAAGATGGCATATTGTAAAAATGCTCCGAATAAATGTAGGAAATCGTTCGTGGACAACTGCGTGTCTCTCGAATTAAAAGCCCATCTGCGCTGCACAAATACAGGAGATAGAGGCCGCATTCGATCCCGCCGCGTGATTGCCCCAAGCTTTCCTACAATAGCCTGCAACAACCCGTGGCATAGACATGCTTGTAAGAGCCTACATCTGTCCAGCTTATACGGCAAATATTGCACACCCACTAGAAAAGGTAACCCACCCCAGTGACTTCACCCTCTCGCGCCAATCAATCCCACTGGGACGGTGATGCGGCCAACTACCATTCCGAGCACCCCGAGTACCTCTCCTCTTTTTATTGGTGCCCAGAGATGCTCCACGAGGCCGATGCGCAGTTGCTTGGCGATGTCTCCTCTGCCGCTGTCCTCGAAATCGGCTGCGGGTCTGCTGCCTGCACCCAGTGGCTCAGCACCCGCGCCCGCTTTGTCACCGGCTGCGATATTTCCCGCGGCATGCTCTCCCACGCAGATCCCGGGTTGGCGCTCATCCAAGCCGACGCGCTAGCACTTCCCTACGCCACTGATTCCTTTGACGTGGCATTCTCTGCATTCGGCGCATTACCCTTCCTCGCCGATCTCGATGCCGCGCTCGCGGAGGTTGCCCGCGTGGTGCGCCCAGGTGGGCGCTTCGTATTCTCCGTGACCCACCCAATGCGCTGGATCTTCCCCGATGATCCCACCAGCCTCACCGCTGAGATAAGTTATTTCGACCGCGCCTATCTGGAACACGATTCCGCCGGGACGCTCACCTACGCCGAATTTCACCGCACCATCAGCGATTGGTTCCGCGCGCTCCAAGGTCGCGGACCATTCCTCATCGAACCGGAATGGCCCGAAGGCTTAGATACCACCTGGGGTCAGTGGTCTAGGCAGCGCGGGGAAATTTTCCCTGGCAGCATGATTTTCATCTGCCGCGCATACAACTAACGTAGAGAACATGATTGCCGAAAGACTGGGAATTTTCCTGCGCCGCGCCGTGGCTTGGTGGATCGACGCCTTTCTCGTGGCCGCCATCGTCACCGTGGTGCGGTGGCTGATTAATGCTCTTGCCGGTACCCCCTTATCCGGCCGCCCCGAAGAGATCTACGAGGCGGTCGCTCTCGCCGTGGTCTTTTATACCTACCGCGTGTGGGTGGAAACGAAGAAGTCTACGTCCCTGGGCAAATGGTCGATGCAGCTAGAAATCATTCCGGCCCGCTCGCCGTTTGTCACCGCGTGCCTGCGCAATTCGTGGCTACTGCTCACGCCCCTGACGCTCACCGGCTGGGACATCGACGGCATTACCCTTGCGATTCTAGGCATTTCTGTTTTAGCCATCGGCCAAACGCCCTTTGACCTCTTGGCCGGCTGCCTGGTGGAAAAGCGACCTCAGGAGGATTCCACCGCGATGCGCGGCCAGAGGTAGTACACCACTGCAGCAATAGTAATAAGCAGAAATACCCACGAATTCGGGAAAGCCACGGCAATGACAGTTACCGCGATCATTACACCGGCCGCCTGCCCCCGGTAGCGCCACGGGTTCTCGCCTTCCCTGGCGGCGTTACCAGCAGAAAGGAATAACCCAAAAGCCATAACCGCATAGAAAATGAAGTAAAATGTATCGCTGCTTACCGCTTCTTTAAAGCCGCTCTCAGCAATCTGTCCCGCCGGGTATGCGACCATGGCTGCCCACATAGACTCAAAAAAGCGCAAGACGAAGGGGCGAGACTTCCACCTAATACGTTTTCCGAGAAACTCCATGAAATTACTTTAAAATACTATTCTCCTTCACGCACTTCTCAGCACTCTTTCCACTGGCGATCCACGCGGCGTGCCGCATAGGCGGGAATGCCCCAGTCCTCAATCCCCTGCTTATTCCACATGCCGCGCACTTGGCCGTCGATAACGATGGCGCGGCGGAAAATTCCTTGGTTTCCGGGAACGAGCGCGTGGTGCATATCCGCTGACATGGCAAAAAGCCGATCCTGGTAGCCCAGGATATATTCATCAAAGGCTCCTAAAAGCAGCACCGATTTCTTTCTTCTTACCTCTGGCAACTCCAGCACCTCTGCAGAGACCAGCTCCTCGCCTTCCCTACCTATCCGGATGAGGTCATCAGGCAACTTCTCGGCTGCGGGACGAATGAGCTTTTGGGGCAGCTTGGACCACCAGGCAAAGTCCTGCACAGTCGCCGGCCCATGGGTGCGGAAATAGCGCGTCATCAGTTCCGTCGTGGCGGCCACCGAGTCACCGTTAAAAAGTACCTCGATGCCGTCTAGCTCCACCGGAGTAATGAGCTGCTCTTCGCCTACATAACACGCATGCCCGCTTTCCATGGCGATGCGTACCACGTGCCAGAAAGGCAGCTCGGGCAAGGCCCGGGCGGCGCGTGCTTTCAATTCTGCGCGCGTTATTGGGGCATCGATAAGCTGCAGCACGGCTTCCCGTACCGCTGCATCGCCCTTGCGAGGCTTCGCGCATAGCTCGGTTATCCAGCCCATATCCTTGACGGAGGCGGCGAACAGCGTGTTGCGCATGGCATAGCCGCGCACGATCGCGGACTTATCCGATTCACCTGTTGAACGCAATGCCAAGGAGCGGCGCACCGAATGCAGGTCCTGGCCCTGCATGACGCCAAAGGCGCGCACCGCCTCTGCAGCGGTGTGCCAACGCTGGGTTGTCAGCCCCTGGGCGGCCAAGCGCATGCGGGCGCGCTCGCGCCGGTTGAGCATCATCATCGAACTAATGGGCCGCGGCATCCCAATCCGTGCCGGCGCCGGCAGAGACTTCGAGGGGCACGTTCAGCTCGATGGCAGAATCCATCTCGCGCTCAAGAATCTCGCGGACTTGATCGGCCTCGCCGGGGGCGACCTCCACCACCAGTTCATCGTGGACCTGGAGCAAAACACGAGATTTCATGTCTCGCAAAGCACGGTCCACGCGAATCATCGCGACCTTGATGATATCCGCAGCCGTTCCCTGGATCGGGGCATTCAACGCAGCGCGCTCCGCGTTTTCGCGGGCCAGCCGGTTATCGGAGTTAAGCTCTGGCAGGTAGCGGCGGCGGCCAAAGAGCGTGGCCGTATAACCATCCTTGCGGGCCTGCTCCACGACATCATCCAGGTACTTCTTCACACCGCCAAACCGCTCGAAGTAACTTTCCATAATGGACTTGGCTTCGCCCGCCGGGATTCCCAGCTGCTGCGATAGTCCAAACGCGGACAGGCCATAGACAAGGCCATAGGACATGGCCTTTACCCGGCGGCGCAGCTCAGGGGTCACCTGGTCCACGGGTACATCGAAGACCCTAGAACCGACGAAATCGTGCAGGTCCTCGCCGGCCTTATAGGCCTCAATCAGACCGGGATCAGCAGATAGGTGCGCCATAACGCGCATTTCAATCTGCGAGTAGTCCGCGGTCATTAGCTGCTCAAATCCCTCTCCCACGATAAACGCCGAGCGAATCTGGCGGCCGGCCTCCGTGCGCACCGGGATGTTTTGCAGATTGGGCTCCGTCGAGGACAATCGCCCCGTCGAGGTCACCGTCTGATTAAAGGTGGTGTGGATGCGGCCATCCGGTTGGACGGTCTTGATGAGGCCCTCCAACGTGGTCTTCATCTTTTGGTACTCGCGGTGGGCCAAAAGGTGGTCCAAGAACGGGTGAGGGTGCTTGATGGCCAGCTGCTCGATTTCCTTCGCGGCCGTGGAATAGCCCGTTTTCGTCTTTTTCGTCTTGGGCATATCGAAGGTATCAAAAAGCACCTTTTGTAGCTGCTTAGGAGAATTTAGGTTGAGCTTGTCATCGCTAGCAAGTTCCCGCGCGGAGCGTTCTTGCTCCGCCACCTGCTCCACAAAGGCATCCTTTTGGGTTTCCAAAATGTCTACATCGACCGCGATACCCGTAGCCTCCATGCGCGCCAGGATGGTCACCAGCGGCAGTTCCAGGTCGGTATACAACTCGAACGAGTCGATGTCCTGCAGCTCCGCGGTGAGTTTTTCCGCCAGCTCCATGATTGCCGCCGCCTGATCTACCAAGGAGGAACTATCGAGCAGCGACATCTGCTCCGAGGCGGCGCCGAGTGACTTTTGAAGATGGCGCTGGTAGACATCGGAAAGCTCGTAGGTGCGCTGGCCTGGGCGCAGGATATACGCCGCCAAGGCCGTATCGTGCGCAAGCCCGTTGAGCTCAATCCCGCGCCCTGCCAGCATGTGGAACACAGCCTTCGCGGCGTGGAAATACTTAGGGGCCGGCGATTCTAGCCATTGGACCAAGGCCTTTTCCTCATCGGCGGTAAGTTCCCCTAGCTCAACCTGCAGGCCGTGGTGGTTGCGGTCCGCGAAAGCGATGGCAGAGGCATCGCCTTGGCCCGGGGTACCTTCGCCTTGCACATATACGGCTACGTGCTCGCGGTTAGGTAGCCATTCGCTCAGCGAGGCGTCATCGATGGTGAGCTCGACGTCTGGGGCGTCTGCGGCTTGCTCAGCAGCCTCTGCGCCATCATTTGGGATGGCGGAAAGGACACGGTCGCGCAGGTTGGTGCCAAACTCCAGCTCATCGAACTTCGCGGCAACATCGGCAACCTTGGCTTCCTTAAAGGCCAGATCATCTGGGCCAACATCTAAGTCCATATCTGTAATCATCTGGGTGAGCTTCCGGTTCATCTGCACCTGCTCGATGCGTTCGCGGAAGTTATTTCCCACCACGCCATTGATTTCTTCGGCGTGCTCTACCAAGGAAGCCAAGTCTCCATACTTGACTATCCACTTGGTGGCGGTCTTTTCTCCCACCTTGGGAATGCCGGGGAGGTTATCGGAAGGATCGCCGCGCAGGGCAGCAAAGTCGGGATACTGCGCGGGGGTAAGCCCGTATTTATCCTCGACGGCGTCCGGGGTAAACCGGTGCAGCGTGGATACTCCCTTCATGGGATAGAGCACCGTGGTCGAACCCGTAACCAGCTGCAGGTAATCGCGGTCACCGGTGACAATCAGCGTCTCGTAGTCCTGCGCCTGTGTTGCTAGGGTGGCCAAAATATCGTCGGCCTCGTAATTTTCACGCGAGAGCGTCGTTATCCCCAAGGTCTCCAAGGTATCGCGGATGATATCTACTTGGCCCTTAAATTCTTCCGGCGCGGCCTCGCGCTGCGCCTTATAATCCGGGAACATCTCCGTGCGGAAAGTCTTCCGGCCAACGTCAAAGGCAACCGCGATAGCATCCGGCTTTTCCTCAGAGACAATGTTGGACAGCATGGATAAAAAGCCATACACCGCGTTGGTGTGCTGGCCGCCGGAGGTAGAAAAGTTTTCTACCGGCAGGGCATAAAAGGCACGAAATGCCATCGAATGGCCGTCAATGAGCAAAAGGCGGGTCTTATTGGAAGTCACCTGCCCCATACTAGGCAACACCGTGGACACGGCGATACCCCACCCAACTTCACCGCATTGAGCAGGGCTTTTTACGGGTAGGGGACCCCAATTAGGAATTGCGCCAACCCCTGCGCTAGTATTTCCAACAGTCAAAGGCGCACGCTTTTGATTGCCCCTGTAGCCCAATTGGCAGAGGCAACGGATTCAAAACCCGTCCAGTGTGAGTTCGAGTCTCACCAGGGGCACATTGCAACCCCGCTTCCTTCCGGATAAAAATCGACGGAGGAAGCGGGGTTTCGTCATGCCGCCTTGCTTATCTTCCCGCTTCGAATCTGCGTATATCCTTCCGCGAATTGCATATTTACACAACGCCCGAGGAGCGAGATCGCTGCAAAATAATACCTTCTTACCTCGAGACTTTAAGTAGCAGCCCATCTCATATAAGTTAGATAACCGTTAAAGTAATGAAAGATATGCAAGCTTAAACCACCGCGGGCGATGGTGCACCACGCCGTTCGGTCTTGAGCAACGAGTTTTTGGCACCCCGAGTGGCCCGTCAACCGCAGTCATGTCTTATACCCAGGTAGATTTTTAATTTATGCACTATATTTTGAACGCCATTCGTGGCGCCCTCATCGGTATGGCCGAGCTGGTTCCCGGCATCTCCGGCGGAACCGTCGCCCTCATCGTGGGGATTTATGAGCGCGCCGTCCGCAATGCCAATGACCTCATCTCCGGCAACTTTAAAAAGGTCGAGTGGTCCTTTCTAGCCTCAGTTGCCGTCGGCATGCTAATCGCCGTATTCGGCTTTTCCACGCTCCTGTCTAACTTCGTCGACAACAACGTCTCTGCCTCCAGCGCCCTCTTTTTAGGCATGGTGGTCATCTCCATCATCGTTCCGCTTTCCATGTTGTCTAAGGCGGAGCGCACCGCCCCCTCGTCCATCATCGCGTTTATCGCTGCTGCCGTCCTGATTTTCATCGTCACGGGCTTTACCTCTGAGCCGCAGGATGACCCGAGCCTCATCGTGGTCTTCTTTGCCGCAGCAATCGCCGTATGCGCGCTGATCCTGCCGGGTATTTCCGGCTCGCTCATCTTGCTGACTATGGGGCTCTACCAGCCGATCATTGGCGCAGTATCGGACCGTGAATTAAGCACCATGGGCGTCTTTGCGCTGGGTGCCCTGTGTGGCCTCGCCGCCTTCATCAAATTGCTCAACTATTTGCTGAGCACCCACCGCGCGCCCACCCTGGCCGCCATGGCGGGCTTCATGCTGGGATCCCTGCGCGCCCTGTGGCCGTGGGGTGCTGACCAGGACGCTTCTTCGGGCGCCATCATCGGATACTTCATCCTCGGTGCCATTATCGTGTCCATCTTCATCTATGTAGACCGCAGGAACGCGCAAGCCATCGAGGAAAGGACGGCGGAATATTAATGCCCTGGGCGATTAATCATCGACCACTAACGGCCGCCGTGATGGCGTGCGTACTCCCCTTGAGCGCGTGCGTGGTCAACGAGGAGGATTCGACTCCAGAGGGCTGGCAGGAACCCCAGACCAGCGAAGTTCCCGAAATTGCCGCGATGTACCACGACGATGACGGTGTGCTCACGGCAGGTACAAACCCGCCCTATGCCCCATTTCAGCTCAAGGACTCCCACGGCGATCTGCAGGGCGTAGAGCTTGACCTTGCCCGCGCCGTCGCAGGCGTGCTGGGCCTGAAATTCCAGGCCCTAGAGCAAGACTTCTCCATGATTTTGCCGGCTGTGCAATCGGGACAGATAGACATGGGTGCCTCTGGGTTTACGGATACGGCCGATCGCCGCGATGAATTCGACTTCGTGGACCACCTCTATGCGGGCATCCAGTGGGCAGAGCTTGTCGATGGCCCCAATAGGGTCGATCCCCAAAACCCTTGCGGTCTGACCGTCGCCGTGCAGCGCACCACCGTGTCAGAGACCGATGATGTGCGCCCCAAGCAAGAAGCCTGCGATGGCGATCTCACCGTCTTGTCCTATGACACCGGGGATAACGCCGCGCTCGCCGTCCTTATGGGCCGCGCCGATGCTTTATCCGCGGACTCGCCGGTAACGGCTTGGGCGGTCAATCGCTCCGAGGGAAAGATGCGCGCTGTGGGCGATATGTTCCAGGCCTCTCCTTACGGCTTCGCGGTCCCGAAGGACTCGGACTTGGCCAAGGCCTCAGCCGCTGCCCTCCAGCACCTCATCGATACCGGTGAGTACGCGGAGATCTTGGCCCGCTGGGGAATTGAAGATGGATTAGTAGACCAGGCGATGATTAATGAAAGGCCCATCAATGGTTAACGAGCACAAAGAGGCAGCCGGCCCCACGGCACAGCAGGAGGCACCCGCTAAGATCGAAGCCCGGCCACTGCGCCACCCCTGGCGGTGGCTCTGCGCGGTCGTGTTGCTCATTCTTGGTCTGTGGTTTGTCATTGCCTCCGCGCGCAATGAGGCCTTCGGGTGGGATACGTACTTCCAGTATCTCTTTGATCAGCGCATCGCTATCGCCTCCCTGCACACGATTGCAATCACCATCTTGTCCATGATCATTGGCGTGGTAGGCGGCGCCATCCTCGCCGTGATGCGCATGTCGCCCAATCCCATCCTGCGCGCCATTTCCTGGATCTTCCTGTGGATTTTTCGCGGCACCCCGATTTATGTCCAGCTTGTCTTCTGGGGCTTGCTCTCCGCGATTTATCAATCCATCAACTTGGGCTTTGCAGAGGTCTCCTTGCAAAGTGTGTTGACCAATGCCTTCTTCTTGGCGGTCATGGGCTTGGGGCTCAATGAGGCCGCCTATATGGCCGAAATCGTGCGCTCGGGCATTTCCTCGGTTCCGGAAGGTCAAAAGGAAGCCTCCAAGGCCCTCGGCATGTCTTGGTGGATGACCATGCGGCGCACCGTATTGCCGCAGGCGATGCGCATTATCATCCCGCCAACAGGCAATGAGTTCATTTCCCTGCTCAAGACCTCGTCACTGGTGGTCGCCATCCCCTATACCCACGAGATCTTCGGCCGCGCCACGGACATTTCCGCAGCCCTCTTCCAGCCCATTCCGCTCTTGATGGTCGCCGCCTCGTGGTACTTGGTCATTACTTCCCTGCTCATGGTGGGCCAGTACTTCCTCGAGCGCCACTTTGAGCGCGGCGCCACCCGCGAGCTCACCGGGCGCCAGCTGGCCGCGCTTGCCGATGCCGAAGGTACTATCCCCCGCAACGTCTCCGTAATCCAGGAGGGTAAAAACTAATGAACACTCCCATGATCTCCGCACAGAATGTGCACAAATCCTTCGGCCAATTCGAGGTGCTCAAGGGCATCGACTTAGAGGTCCAACCCGGCGAGGTTGCCTGCCTATTGGGCCCTTCCGGATCCGGTAAATCAACCTTCCTGCGCTGCGTCAACCACCTGGATAAGGCCACGGCGGGCCGCCTTTATGTCGATGGTGAGCTCATTGGCTACCGCGAAAAGAACGGAATCCTGTACGAAATCAGCGAGAAGCAAGCTGCACAGCAGCGCTCCGATATCGGCATGGTATTCCAATCTTTCAATCTCTTTCCCCACCGCACGGTGATTGAAAACATCATTGAAGCACCAATGCAGGTCAAGAAGGTGCCGGAGGATAAGACCCGGAAGCGTGCCATGGAGCTTTTAGAGGAGGTGGGACTTGCTTCCAAGGCCGATAACTTCCCGGTTCAGTTATCCGGCGGCCAGCAGCAGCGCGTTGCCATCGCCCGCGCCGTGGCGATGGATCCCAAGCTCATGCTTTTCGATGAACCCACTTCCGCCCTCGATCCCGAGCTCGTTGGCGAGGTCCTTCGCGTCATGAAGGATCTCGCGGCCCAGGGCATGACCATGCTCGTGGTTACCCACGAGATGGGTTTTGCGCGCGAGGTTGCCGATAAAATCTTCTTCATGGATGGCGGCGTAGTCTTAGAATCCGGTACCCCGGCTGAAGTGCTTGAGAATCCACAGCAGCCGCGCACCAAGGAGTTCTTGTCCTCACTGCTTTAGGTAAACCTCGCGCGGTGCCAGCCGCGCCCTAGGCACCGTAGGTGACGACGCCACGAATCAGCGCACTGAGAGCGCCGAGGCTAGCTACCGATAGCGACAATGCTCGCGCAATATCCCTGGAGACTACATGCGCGATGCGCGAGCCCAGCGAGATGCCGATGAACATTCCGGCAATGCCTGCGGGCCAAATGATCCAGGGCAGGCCATCGAATGTCGCGGCGCCGAGCGCGGTCTTGGTGATAACGGAAAAGATTCCACCCACCACAAAAATCGGCTGCAAGGTCGCCGTATACATGGCTTGCGGCCATTTGGCCGCCTGGGCGTAGACGGTAATAACCGGGCCTGCCACTCCCGCCAGGGTATTGGTAAAACCGCCAAGGATGCCCGCAGAAATGGCCGGTCCTTTGCCTGCCATCGGCGGGACGATCTTACCGCCGTAAGTCACCACCGCCAAGGCGATAAGAAGCGCTGCACCCACCACTATCAATAGCCCTGCGGTATCGATCTTGCTAATCAACGCTGCGGCCGCCAGAGAACCGATAATCATGACGGGCGCGATGAGCCCAAACATTCTCCAGCTGACATTGCGGCGAACAGTCACCGTGGTAAGCAGAGCATTGACCGCCGCCAAGACGTTAATCACCAGGATGCCTTCTACCGGGCCCATCACCAACATGAGAATCGGCCCGCCAATAAGGCCAAGCCCCATGCCAGAGACGCGTTGCAGGGTGGATCCCGCGACAACGACGGCAAAAATAATTAGCGCCAATATCATCGGCGGTATTTTTCCTTCACCGCTTGTACTACCGGATCAGGAAGCATGCCGGTGACCTCACCGCCGAATTGCGCGACCTGCTTGCACAGCGAGGAGCTGATGTAGCCGTACTTTTCATCGGTAAGCAAAAAGACCGTATCGATGCCGGACAAGCGCCGGTTCATCTGCGCCATCGGCAGTTCGTATTCATAGTCCAAGGAAGAACGCAGTCCCTTGACCAAAACGTCAACGCCGTGCTGCGAAGTATAGTCCACGAGCAGGCCGGACCAATAATCCACGTTAATGCGCGAATCCACGCTCTGGCGGATGAGGTCCATGCGCTCGTGCACGCTAAATAACCCGGAAGGCTTTTCTGGGTTGCCAGTAACAAGCACCGTAACCTCATCAAACATCTGGCTGGCGCGCTCAAAAATATTGACGTGGCCAAGAGTGATGGGATCAAAAGACCCGGGGCACACGGCTGTGGTCATAAAATATCGCTTTCTCTAGTTATCTAAGGTGTCATCGGCATCGTCGGTACCGGGACGGGTATAGACTGCCATATCCATACGCGCGATGCCGAAGGTACGCTTCTTTAATTTCTGCCCCGTCGGCTCAAAACCTTCTGGCCAGTCGGTCTCGGGCGATTCGACGTGGCGTTCGATGACCACCATCGCGCTATCTGTCAGCACTGGCTCTATTGCGGCGATGAGCCCCGCGACATCATCAAACGCATAAGGCGGATCCGCTAAAACCATGTCGAAGTAGCCGCGCGGGGCGCTGGCCAGGTACGTAGATACTTTCCTTTCCTCCACGCGAGCACCGGGATGTTTCACCACGCCTATGTTGTGCTTGATGATGGACACCGCCGCAGGGTTGGACTCCACCAGCACTGCCTCGTCTGCCCCACGGCTTAATGCTTCCAACCCCAAGGCGCCGGATCCAGCGAATAGGTCAAGCACCTTGGAGCCTGGGAATCCCCAACGGGCATTCAACGAAGAAAACAGGCCTTCCCTTGCGCGATCGGCGGTCGGGCGCGTTCCCTCCGCTGGAACTTTGATAGTCCGCCCCCGCGCTTCGCCTGCAATAATCCGCGTCATTTACGCTTCTCCAATCTCCATAATTAAGTCCCCGCCAATAACATCGCTAAAGTCTGCCACCGCTATGCGAGAAATCGTCCCCGGACCAGGAGACACGACGGGCGATTCCAGCTTCGTCGCCTCAACGGTAGCGAGCTCCTGACCAGTACTAATTTTCTCACCTACATCGACATGGCAGCGAACGATGCCCGCGAAGGGGGCGTAGATTTTCATACCTATAGCCTATCCCCTCTTAGTTTTTCTCCAAGTATTCCTGCTCGCTTTGGCTCAAATTCCGCGTCAGCTCTTCGGCCAACTGTGGATTGCGCTGAACCATGGCATACGCATCCGCGTGAGTGCGCTCAACAATATCTTGGTCATCGGCAAGGTTGAGCAACCGCAGCGTCCGGTGCGAACCAGATTGCACCGCACCCAGAATATCGCCCTCGTGGCGTTGCCGAAGGTCTAATTCCGCAAGGTCAAACCCGGACGAGGTCTGGGCAATCTGGGTAATGCGCCGATACGAGGCCGAGTTATCCTCCGCTTTCGTATGCATCAGGCAAATGGACGCATTGCCACCGCGGCCCACGCGCCCGCGCAATTGGTGTAGCTGGGACACGCCGAAATTCTCTGCCTCACGGATGAGCATGACCGTGGCGTTGGGAACATCGACGCCCACCTCGATGACCGTGGTGGATACCAAGATATCGATCTCGCCCCGGGCAAAAGAGGTCATGACCTCATCCTTATTCGGCATCTTGCCGTGCAAGATATCTACCCGCAGCCCCTTAAACGGGCCGGCGGCAAGCTGTTCTGCCAATTCAAGCACGCCGCCCTCGCCTTCTATGCGCGGGCAGACGATATAGGCCTGGTGGCCATGCGCCACTTCCTCGCGGATGCGCTCGAGCGCCCGCGCCACCCAAATGGGCCGCCACTCCGCCACCACTGCGGACTGGATCGGCTTTCTCCCGCCGGGCAGCTCGGCGAGCGTCGATACGGCGAGATCGCCGAAAATCGTCATGGCGATGGTGCGTGGGATGGGGGTTGCCGTCATGACCAAGACGTGGGGGCTTATCCCCTCGCGCGTCTTAGAGCGCAGGCTATCGCGTTGCTCTACGCCAAAGCGGTGCTGCTCATCCACGATCACCAAGCCCAAATCGAAGAACTCGACCGATTCTTGAATGATGGCATGCGTGCCGATGACGATATTAGCCTCACCCGAGACGATATCCAGGAGGGCTTGGCGCTTCTCGACGGTCCGCATGGAACCTGTTAAGAGCACAACCTTGACGCCTTCTGGCACCGACGTGCCAATGGAGGCCGCATGCTGGGAGGCCAAGACTTCGGTGGGAGCAAGCAACGCCGCCTGGCTTCCGGCATCGATGGCCTGCAGCATGGCGCAGGTGGCGACCATGGTTTTTCCCGAGCCCACCTCGCCCTGCAACAAGCGCATCATGGGTAAGGAACCAGACAGGTCATCATCGATCTCAGTGATGACCCGTCGCTGGCCTCGTGTGAGCTCAAAAGGCAGGTGGGTCAATAACTCTTCGCGGAAGCCGCCCAAAATGGCGGGCATCGTCGGCGCCGTGTGCGCGTGCGCATCGCGCTGGCGCAGCGCCATGACCAGGCCAATGGAGAGCGCCTCGTTGTACTTGAGGCGCTGGATCGCGCGCTGCGGGCCAGCCGCGCCGGGCTCATGGATTTCGCGCACCGCTTGGTCCAGGCTGATAATCATCTGCTGGTCTAATGGTTCCCGGATGGTTGGGGTGTGCGAGAGCACGTAGTGGATGGCCCCCATGAGGTACCACGAGGTGATCTTTGCCGTGGCGGGATATACCGGGATCCATTCCCGCTCGAGCAATAATTTATCGAGTCGGCCGAATTGGGACAGGTTGCGCAGGGACCCAGTTGCCTTTTGGGGCTTCTTCTTTCCCGCCGCAGGCGCCTGGTAGGCGGCGAGTTCCCCGTCTGGGCGTCCGAAGGCATCGATTTCTACGAAATCCGGTTGTTGTAGCTGGGGCTGCTGGCGGAAATATTTCAATTTTCCGCTCATCATAACCCGCTGCCCGCGATGGAGCATGCGCAAGACGTACATTGCATTAAAAAACGTGGCGATAATATGACCATCGAGCTGGACGTTGATGATGGTGGTCTTGCCCGTATCGCGGGTCGTTATTCCCGTTACGGTTCCGGTGACGGTGACGATATCGCCCTCGGCGGCATCGCCAAGCCCCACGTCTTGATTGTGGCGAATGTAATCGCGCGGATAGTGCGCTAAGAGTTCCCCGCAGGTCTTATATCCCAGCGCTTTGGTGATCTTGGTAGCGTCTTTTTTATCCAGTACATCAGTCAAAGGTCGGTCATCCTGCCAGCCAAGCATCGCTATTCCACCCCAATCTCAGTGGGAATATCCGGCACCTGCAGGGCCACAACGTCGACGCCAAGCTCTGCCGCCAATTCTTCCTGCGAGATAGTAAGCGGGCTAATGACCGTGACCTGCTCCCCGCCTGCGGCGAGCAGCTGGCGGCACATCTTAGCGATGGCTTCTTCAGATTCTTCCGCTGGGTGCGCCACCCGCATCGACTGCGCCGCATCGCGCATGGATTCTACTACCGCGGCGGTATCCGCATTATCCGGCTCATAGACGGAGATGGCGGCAAGCCCCGCCGCAAGCGAAGAAATGTCCACGGTATGCGCTGCAGTTGCGTGTTCTTCTAGCCCGCTGGATAAGACGATGTCCTCGCCAGCCGCGTGGATGGTTTCTCCTGGTTCGACCACCGTAACCCCAGCGGACTGCACAAGCTCAGCCACGGGGCCGGCGGGCACTGCGGCATAGACGGTGCGCGTATGACCGGCGCCAGTGTCTCCGCGCGGGGCCGAGGTCTCCGGAAGTGCCTCAAGCCGCAAGTTACTGACCGATCCTGCGGCAAAGGCGGTTTCGATGACCTCACCGGCCTGGGTGGAATGGATATGGATGGAGGCGCTATCCTCTCCTGCCTGCGCGATGACCAGGCTCGTGCCCAAGGGGGCAATCTTCTCCTTCAGTACCGCGCTATCGCCTTCGAAAAAGAAGACCACCTCGAGTTCAGTGACGGTCTCTTCCATGGATTCGGCTGCGTGGCTGGTAGTGCCCTCGATTTCTGCAAGGAGGGCTTCTAAAAGGATGACTAAACCGGCACCGCCTGCATCCACGACCCCGGCTGCACGCAGTTCTGGCAGCTGCGAGGGTGTTTCCGCAAGGGCTTTCTGGGCTGCCGAAATCGTCTCCGCTACGACGCCGTGAAAACTAGATTCGGGTTGCCGCGCGGTGTGCTCCGCCTTTTCTGCCGCACACCGCAATACGGTAATGACCGTGCCTTCCACCGGCTCCGCAATGGCTCGGTCCACGAGCTCTACCGCATGCATAAGCGAAGCCGCAAAGATGGCGCCATCGATGGTGGAATCCACGGTGGCCTCCGCGACCCCGCGCAAGACCTGCGAGAGGACCATTCCGGAATTTCCCCGCGCCCCGCGCACAGCCCCCATGGCTAGCGCGGCCGCAACGTCGCCGCCGCCCTTTTCCACCTCGGCGACGGCGGCTTCCATGGTGTGCGCCATATTCGAGCCGGTATCAGAATCCGGCACCGGAAAAACGTTGAGCGCATTGATTTCGGCGCGCCGATGGGAAAGCTCGCCTACAGCGCGGTGCGCCCAATTGCGCAATCCGTGAGCGTCCAGCGTGCTGGGGTATGACATGCGCAATAGTTTACAAGTCCCACGCGATCTCTCGCGCGCCTTGGTCCCGCAAAAGGGCGTTTGCCCGGGAAAATGGGCGGGACCCAAAGAACCCGCGGCTGGCCGAAAGCGGCGACGGGTGCGGGGAGGTAATGCAGGGCACATCGGGGAGGAAGCGCTCGCAGGTTTGGGCATCGCGGCCCCATAAAATGGCCACCATAGGCGTGCGGTTAAGGGCGCGAATGGCGGCCTCGGTCACCTCTTCCCAGCCGATGCGCCGGTGCGATCCCGCCTGCCCCGGCGCCACGGTCAGCACCCGGTTCAGAAGCAGTACCCCCTGGTCGGCCCAGGCGCTCAGATCGCCGTCTTCGCGCCCGCGAACGCCCACATCGTCATACAGCTCGCGGTAAATATTGACCAAGGACCGCGGGGGTTTAACCCCTGGCTTGGTGGAAAAGGCCATCCCCATCGCGTGGCCGGGGGTGGGATAGGGATCTTGGCCGACGATGAGCACGCGGACATCGTCAAGCGGCATCTGCAATGCCCTGCATACGTCTTCTGCCGGCGGCAGGTAATCCTGATTGTCCAGCGCCTGAGAAATCCGTGGCCACTGCTGCTCCAGCACCGGCGCGAGAACCGGTTCCCACGAGGGATGGTAAGTCGGGTGCATATCTAAAATCCTGCCCACCCTTCTGCATAACGGGGTCGTTGACCATCTACGGTGATGCCGCTGCCGCGCGAGACGGTGCCGATTTCCCGGAACCCCGAAGGCGCCTGCTTTGCGGTGGTTCCAATCAGGGTATGGTCCTCGCCGCCGGCTAGGACCCATTGCCACGGATCGCAGTCAAGGACGGCGGCCGCGGCGTGCAGGAGTGGATCGGGCTGGATGGCATCGGCATCCAAATCAATGTGTACCCCAGAGCGCTGCGCCATGGTTCCGCAGTCTTGGATGAGGCCATCGGAATTATCGGTCATGGCCGTAACCTCAGCGGCGCGGGCGATAACGCCGCGGCCGGGGCTGAGCCACGGGGCGCATTGGGCATCAATGAGCGGGTACAAATCCGCATGCTCTGCCGGCAGGTCGCGGCCAAATCGCTGCAGCAGGGACAAGCCTGCTGCGGCGTGGCCAATCTCGCCGTGGGCCACGACCTTCTGGCCCGCCCGCGCCGCATCAAGGGTCAACGCGGCCCGGCTGCCGCCCAAAAAGCCAATGGCGGTGATATTGATAACCAGCAGGTCCGATTTCGTAATATCCCCGCCCACCAGCTCAGCATTGTAGAAAGAGCAATGCTCGGCGATGCCCTTGGCCACGCCCCTGACGAAACTCACCGGCGTGTCGCTCGGTGCAGCGATGGCTAAAAGGGCCGCCACTGGGCGCGCACCCATGGCTTCGATATCGGCGAAGTTGCGCAGAATGGCCTTTTTGCCAATTTCGCGCGGCGTGGACCATTCCCGCAGGAAGTGCCGGCCATCTACCATCAGATCGGTAGAGGCCACCGTGCGTGAATTAGGTGGTGCCGCGAAAAGCACAGCAGCATCATCGCCATTCAAGCTACTGGGAGCGGCCGCGGTAATTTCTCGAATCACCGCCTGCTCCCCCACGTCCGCGAGAGTCTGACTTAAGTTCACCGGCATCCTTTCGATAAAATGAGCCCCTATGACATCCCAATTTAACCGCACCGCGATCTTCATTTCACTTGGGTTGTCCATAGTGATGGTTCTAGCGGTCCTTTTCGGCGCGAAATACGTATTCACAAACACGGCCAAGTCCCCCGTGGCGGTTTCCCCGGTGGATTCCCCAGAGGCCAACTCGCAGGCGTGCACTGACTTTGTGCACGCGCTTCCCGATGAAGCCATGGGTCAACCGCGCGCCGATGTTGCGGAACCCGTACCCGCCGGCGTTGCCGCCTGGGCCGCCAATTCCCAGGAAAAGGTAACGGCGCGCTGTGGTGTTTCCATGCCCTTCCAGTACACCGATTACTCCACCACGCAAGATATCGATGGTGAGCAGTGGTTCAAGGTAAAGGACGCAACCTCTGGCTCCAACCTTTCTACCTGGTATTCGACCCAGCGCTTTCCCGTCGTGGCGGTAACGACTTTTAATGACGAAGAGCCGAAGGACCTCAACGAGGCCGTTTCTACCCTGGAGAATAAGCCAGCGGAGACCCACCCTGCCCCGTTGCGCGATCTGAAACCGGCCAAAAATGACCGCTGCGCCGCAGTAGAAAAGGCGCTACCGGATGAGATTGCGGATGGCTACCACCGCCGCGATGTAGACGATAAGGACACCTACGTGTGGAGCTCTGAGGGGCACGAGGACATCGTCGCGCGCTGTGGCGTCGCCCAGCCGGAAAATTACGAGGCAGGCGTGCAGCTCCAACAGGTCAACGACATTGCGTGGTTTGAGGACACGACCTTGGCGCAAGGCACTACTGCTGGAACCTGGTTTGCGCTAGGCCGCGAGAATTACCTGGCACTGCACGCCCCGCAGGATTCCGCGCAGGCAGCATTGGTGGCCCTCAGCGATATCACTGCGGAGCACATTCCAGAAAGGTAAAACCAGCGTGACTGCCGTACCGCTACGTCACGCGGTACGGGCTTACGCGGTGCGTGCTTGGGCGCGGGCGATGAGCACCTCAAGTAGCGTGGGATAATCCACGCCAGAGGCCGCCAGCACCTGCGGGTACATGGAAATCGGGGTAAATCCCGGCAGGGTATTGACCTCATTGATGTACAGGCCTTCTTCGGTGACGAAGAAATCCACGCGGGAAAGGCCGGCGCAGTTGAGCGCCTTAAAGGCCTGAATCGCCATATCGCGCAATTGCTCCGTGAGCTCTTCCGGGAAAGGCGCGGGAATCTGGGCCGTAACCACGTTATCTAGGTACTTGGTCTCAAAGCCATAGAAACCCTCATCGGAATCATCAATGCCCTTGAGCAGGGCCGGCACCGAGGCAATCAGCTCGCCATCCGGGTATTGCAGGACACCGACTTCCACCTCGCGGCCGACGATTTCTGGCTCGACCAAAATTTTGTCATCGTCTTCCAAGGCAATGCGTATGGCTTCTGGGAAATCTGCCCAGTCGCTCACCTTGGATACTCCAATCGAAGAGCCCCCGCGGGCGGGTTTGACGAAGACCGGGAGACCGAGGCTGTCTTTTTCCTCCGCGGTTAATTCCGTACGCCCTTGGACGATAGCCTCTGGTGCCACCGGCAAGCCCGCTGCGGATAGAATCTTCTTGGTAAATTCCTTATCCATCCCCACCGAAGACGCCAATACGCCAGGGCCCACATAAGGGATACCGGAAAGCTCAAAAAGCCCCTGCATAGTGCCGTCTTCACCATAGGGACCGTGGAGAATGGGGAAAATAACGTCGACCTGGGCATACAACGATCCATCATTAATCGCGCGGATTTCGCCCTTGCGCGAAGGATCGACAGACAATGCCATTTCCGTGCCGTACTTGACCTCTGGCATGACGCCATCGACGATTTCTAGCCCCTCGGTATCACCGGGCGTCCACGTACCCTCGCGCGTAATGCCAATGGGCACCACCTCGAATTTTTCCGGATCGAGGTGCTTCATAATTGCGCCTGCAGATACGCAGGACACGGAGTGCTCGGTACTGCGGCCACCATAAAGGACGGCCACGCGGGTCTTTTCAGTCATAGGCGATGATTTTACCTTTCTGCTACTCCGACTTCTTGGAGCGACCCATAAGGGCGATAATCATATCGTCTACCGCCATGCCTTGATGGCACACACCGTAGACGGCTTCCGTAATGGGCATCTCTACACCAGCCTGCTGGGCTAAGCGGAAGATGGAATCCGAAGAAAACACACCTTCTGCCACCTGGCCATTGGTGGCCGCCTTCGCTTCTTCTAGGCTGCCGCCTTGACCGAGGCGATAACCGAAGGTTCTGTTGCGCGAGAGCGTAGAGTTACACGTAGCCACCAAATCGCCCAAACCTGCCAAGCCGGAAAAGGTGAAAGGCTCCGCGCCCAATGCCATGCCAAGGCGCGTAATTTCCGCCAGGCCGCGGGTAATCATCGTAGCCATGGTGTTATTGCCCAGCCCCTTGCCTGAGGCCATGCCGCAGGCCAAGGCGATGACGTTTTTGCAAGCACCACCGATTTCGGCGCCGATGACATCGGTATTTGTGTAGGGCCGCAAGTAGGGCGCTGCGATGGCCGCCTGCACCGCCTTGGCACGCTCTTCGTCGGTGCAGGCGATGACCGTGGCCGCAACCTGCCCCTGCGCCACTTCTTTAGCCAAGTTGGGCCCAGAAAGTACCGCCACGCGCTGGGGATCCACGCCCGCCGCATCCACGATGACTTCGCTCATGCGCTTTAGCGTGCTGGTCTCTACGCCCTTGGAAATGGAGACCAGGGTGGAATCTTCAGGCAGTGCGGGCGCCCACCACTCCACGTTGGCACGCAAGGACTGCGATGGCACGCCGAAGACCACGATATCCGCGCCGGAGAGCGCCTCTGCCTCGTCGTGTGTGGCGCGCAGTGCCGCAGGTAGGTGAATATCCGGCAAATAATCCGGGTTGATGTGCGTTCTATTAATCGCGTCCGCCAATTCGGTCCGTCGCGCCCACAGGGTGACATCATTTCCTGCATCCGCAAATACTTTGGCCAGGGTGGTACCCCAGGAACCAGCACCCATCACCGCTACATTTACCATGGCTTCCTCCAAACGTTTTCCTATTATTTCCACCTTAAGGCATTTATCATTCTGGGCGTGGCAAGGATGCGGCAGGGATCTCCCCCGTGGAACAATGACCATGAGGTTAACGCCAAATTTTCACTTACCGAAGGAAGGCACAAAGAGCTATGCCGAGCGCGAAGAAGATGCACGAGACTGATAAAGATAAAAAGTCCGAAAAATTCATTTCCGGCCGGCATCAAGAAATTCCGGTGGATCCCGCCAAGGAGTTTCCCCGCACTACCCTTGCCGCCGGTGCCGTCGTCTGGCGCGGCGACCCTGCGAACCCAGAAATCGCACTCATCCATCGCCCGCATTATGACGATTGGTCCCTGCCCAAGGGAAAGGTGGACCCAGGCGAATCGCTGCCTACTACCGCGGCGCGGGAAATCGAGGAAGAAACCGGCTTTCACGTGCGCCTTGGCAAGTTGATTGGCAAGGTTACCTACCCTGTACAGGGGCGCACCAAGGTGGTCTATTACTGGGCGGCGTTCTACCTCAACGGCACATATACGCCCAACGATGAGACCGACGAGCTGCGTTGGGTGCCCATTGACCAAGCACAGCAGCTTTTGTCTTATGACGTTGACACCGACGTCGTCGCCAAGGCGCAAAAGCGGCTGCAGCTCGCCCCCACGACGCGCGTATTGTACGTTCGCCACGCTCACGCCCATGACCGTAAGAAGTGGGAAGGCGATGACAACCTGCGACCTTTGGATAAGAAGGGCCGCCGCCAAGCGGAAATGCTCGTGCCTATGCTGGCCGCATACCACCCCACCGCGATCTATTCCGCTCGCCCGCACCGGTGCCAGCAAACCGCCGCGCCGCTTGCCGATGAGCTGGGTAAAGACATTGCCATTAATAAGGACTTTGGCGACGAGGTGTGGGAAAAGAACCCGGCGGCCGCCAAGAAAGCTTTCCGTCGTGTTGTAAACGACGGCGGGGTGCCTGTCATTATCAGCCAGGGACAAACCATCCCCGGCATCATTGAGGACTTAGCGCCGCAATTCCTCAAGAAGCCGCAGGAGGAATTGAAGTTTAAAAAGGCCTCGGTGTGGGTTTTGTCCTTCAATAACGGTGAATTAACTGGCGCCGATTATCTTCCCAGCCCCCTGCCGGTGCGCTAGTCAGACCGGGACGCACGAGCCCCTGCCCCTAGCCGTGCATGCCGAGGTTGCGGCGCACAAAGAGGGTGGGGGTCAAGGCCATGAGTCCCGGCAACACGACGACGCCCACCACGGTTGAGCCCAGCGCCATGTAGAGGATGATGAGCGCGATTCCGACCAGCAAGGTGGTACCGACGTCCCTCTTTGCGATCTCCGCGGAAAACTTAAAGCAGTCCCCTAGGCCTAGGTCAGGGCGTACTGCCTTGACGGCGGGGACCCACCACCAGAAGAACAGGGCGAAAAGTCCGGGAATTACCAGCAGGACTAAGCCGATGCCGATGACCACGCTGGTAACGAGGTAGGCCAGCATGATGCCACCCATGCCCTTGAACGTGAAGAAATCCCTGAATGTTAAATCCTGGCCATTGACCTGCTTATTAGCGGCTTGGTACCAGATTGCATTTGCCCACAGATAGACAATTAACAGGGCTATTACCGCGAGGGCGAGTAACACCACGCCCAGGACGCCGAGGGAACCGTCCAAGGCTGCTCCCTCGGTCGCCGCCTCGATGGAAAGGGAACCGCCACCGGCGGCAAAGACGATGGCAATGATGAGGTATGCGACGAAAAGAACGACCATTTGCACCAGCGGGGCAAAAAGCCACGGTACCCAATTGCGGCCGAAATAGCGGAAACTATCGCCAATAATGCTGACGGTATCAGTATCGCCTGGGCCGGGCGACTCACGAAAATATCCCGGTTGCCCACCTGAGTAGGGCTGTTGGGAGTGGTGGTTGTAGCCATCATGGTCGCGTGATCCGGAATAAGGCGAAGTCATACCGCAGAGAATAATAGATAAACCCAGCTGCACGCTTGCAAAGTTAGTATTGTTATTTGACCGTTACCCCACCACTGCCCCGGATCATGGCGACGGTGGTGTGCGCCCCCGCCAAAGCGTGAGGCGCACCTGCTGGATTAGTCCGCGTGAACCGCAGGTTTGAAGCTGGCGCGGGAGTGCTCGAAGCTCGTGATCGCTTCTTCATTGCGCAGGGTGATGCCGATGTCATCGAGGCCTTCCATCAGGCGCCAGCGCGTATAGTCATCAATATCGAATGAGTAGGTGTTTTCACCAACCTGAACGGTGCGCGCCTCCAGATCGACCGTGACTTGGGTTTCCCCTGCCTCCAACTGCTTCCAAATAAGCTCGATGTCCTCTTGTTCCATCAGCCCTGTTAGCAGACCAGACTTTCCCGAGTTGCCACGGAAGATATCCGCAAAACGCGAGGAGAACACTGCTTTGAAGCCGTATTCGCGCAGGGCCCATACTGCGTGCTCGCGAGAGGAACCGGTGCCAAAGTCGCGCCCTGCAAAGAGAACGGAGCCGTCCTTGAACTGCTCTTGGTTAAGTACGAAGGTGGAATCAGAGCGCCAGTTGGAAAACAGGCCCTCCGCAAAGCCCGTACGCTTGACCGATTTGAGATAGCGCGCGGGAATGATTTGGTCCGTATCCACGTTGGATGCCCAAAGCGGGACTCCGGTGCCGGTATGGGTGATAAATTTCTCCATTATTTCAACCTTTCTCGCGTGCTTATTTCAGGTCAGCCGGTCTGGACAGGTATCCGGTGACGGCGGTAGCGGCAGCAACCTGTGGGGAAACGAGGTGGGTTCTCCCGCCAGGGCCCTGCCGGCCTTCAAAGTTACGATTGGACGTGGATGCAGACCGCTCCCCTGGTTTCAGTTGATCAGGGTTCATGCCCAGACACATGGAGCATCCCGCCGTGCGCCACTCTGCACCGAACTCCTGGAAGATTTGGTCGAGGCCTTCCTTTTCCGCATCGGCTTTAACCACCGCGGAGGAAGGAACCACGATCATGCGCGTATTGGCATCGATGGTGCGGCCCTTGACCACCTCGGCGGCGGCGCGCAGATCCTCGATGCGAGCATTGGTGCACGATCCCACGAAGACGGTATCGATCTTGATATCGCGCAGTGGGGTTCCTGGTTGCAGGTCCATATACTCCAAGGCCTTTTTCACGGTGGCCTTGGAATTGTCATCGCCGCAATCTTCTGGATCCGGCACGGTTTCGCCCAGCGGCAGGCCTTGGCCCGGGTTCGTTCCCCACGTCACAAATGGTGTCAACGCTGATCCGTCGATTTCTACGACGCGATCGAATTCGGCGCCATCGTCAGTAGGCAGCGTCTTCCAGTACTCCACCGCGGCATCCCAGTCGGCGCCCTTAGGAGCGAACTCGCGACCCTTGACGTACTCAAACGTCGTTTCATCGGGCGCAACCATACCGGCACGAGCGCCGGCCTCAATGGACATATTGCAGATGGTCATGCGGGCTTCCATGGACATCTTTCGGATGGCTTCACCGCGGTATTCGATGATGTAGCCTTGGCCGCCACCGGTGCCGATCTTGGCGATGATCGCCAGGATGAGGTCCTTTGCGGAGACGCCTTCCTGCAATTCGCCGGTGACTTCGACGGCCATCGTCTTAAATGGCTTCAAAGATAGCGTCTGGGTAGCCATGACGTGCTCTACCTCTGAGGTGCCGATGCCCATGGCGATGGAGCCGAACGCACCGTGGGTCGAGGTATGCGAATCGCCGCACACAATAGTCATGCCGGGCTGAGTAATGCCCAGTTGTGGGCCAACGGTGTGCACGATTCCTTGCTGCTCATCACCCATCGAGTGCAACCGCACGCCAAATTCTTCGCAGTTCTTGCG
Source organism: Corynebacterium tuingiense (assembly GCF_046718165.1). Lineage (NCBI taxonomy): Bacteria > Bacillati > Actinomycetota > Actinomycetes > Mycobacteriales > Corynebacteriaceae > Corynebacterium > Corynebacterium tuingiense. The sequence continues at coordinate 1,109,263 of NZ_CP177101.1, read as the reverse complement.
CAAGGTAGAAACTTGGGTGCGCGATATCTCATCTTTAATCTCTAAGAGGTTGCCGGATTTAATGCCTTCCGTTGGCACGTTGTGATCCTCGGTTGCCAGGTGCAATTCCGGGTGCCGCATTGTGCGGCCTTGCAGGCGCAGCCCATCGAAGGCCTGCGGACTGGTAACTTCGTGCAAAAGTTGAAAGTCAATATAGATAAGGTCTGGTGCGCCCGCGTCGCCCTGCTGGACAACGTGGTCACGCCATACTTTTTCTGCCAAGGTCAGCTGCTGGTTCATAAACATCACTCCACACTTGAAATCTCATAATTTGGGACGTAGATTTCATTATATGGGAGAGTATAGCGCAGTTTCCGGCATTAAGGTACTAGATCGTGCAATGGCCATCATGATGGCCGCCGCAAACCATCCATCGACCCTTAATGAGTTATGTGAAACCACGGGACTACCTCGGGCAACGACGCACCGACTAGCCACCGCGTTAGAAGCACACCGTATCCTCGTGCGCACCCCTGAAGGAAAGTGGAAGGCAGGTCCAGCACTCCCCGGCAACCGCGATCACATCTTAGAAGTCGCAGGCCCCATCATGGATCAGCTCCTCAACCGCACCGGTGAGTCCATTCAGCTCTATGAGTTCACGGGAACCACCCGCACCTGCATTGCCACTCGCGAACCCAAATCCGGCCTACACAACGTGGTTCCGGTGGGGCGACAGCTACCACTAACCTCTGGTTCTGCAGCACGCATCATCGCCGGCTACGTGGATTTCCCCCTTGACGCCGCGCAATTCAGCACCGCCGAGGTGGAAGCTGCCCGCCGCCAAGGCTACGCAGAATCCATCGAGGAACGCGAAGCTGGCCTAGCTTCCATTTCCGCCCCCGTCTTTGATTCTTCTGGCGTTTTTCGCGCAGCGCTGTCTATCTCAGGCTCCGCTGAGCGCTTCCGCCCCTCGCCCGCTAAGAAGTACGCCCACCTCCTTACCTCCGCTGCCCGAGAGCTTTCAGAGTCGCTCTAGCATCCCCATCTCCGTAACCATCGCCCTGCGCCGCCCATCGGCCCAGGGCGTTGCCGTGTTTTACCTCCGCATAGCCCACCCCAATTGCGGCCTAGTGAAAAACACCGAAAAATCTCCCGCACGCTATTGAAACCGAACTGAAAACATGATTTAATGAAAACAGAGTGAAAACGAGAAGGTCACTCCCCGTCCAAGACGCAGAAAGGATTCACGATTATGACTCACGCTACCCACACTGAACACGAGCACACCCACGGCGAAGGCTGCGGCCACGTTGCTTTCCCACACAAGGACCACACCGACTTCGTCCACGATGGCCACATCCACCGCGAGCACGAAGGCCACTGGGACGAATGCGAGACCAACGAGCACATTGAGGCTGAAGCCCACAGCGACCACACCCACGGTGAGGGCTGCGGCCACGTTGCTGTCCCGCACGGCGACCACGTTGACTACATTCACGACGGGCACCGCCACGCCGCCCACGGCGATCACTACGACGAGCACTAAGCCTCGCCGCCTAGCGCCCTGCAGGGCCTGAGCGTCGCGATAATCCACCGCTTTGATGCATGGATTATGGCGGCGCTTTTCTACGTATTAGCCCAGCGTGAATTAACCTTTTATTAACCTTAGCCGCAGTCGTTCGCGGAGCACGGTGGCCAAGAGGTAACCAAACTGTCAATTTCGCGGAATCTGCCCGCTTGACTATTAGTTAACACCGTTTCGGTGCTACGGTCTTTCGAGTGATTACTAGTTGGAAGCTTTTTCTCCAAGACTTCGTCCGCCTGTGGCGGACGCCGCAAGTCTGGGTGATTCTCATCGGTTTGATGATTACCCCTGCCTTATATTCTTGGATCAATGTCTCCGGTTTTTGGGATCCCTATGGCAATACCGAACACCTCAAGGTAGCCGTGGTGAACGAGGACAAGGGTGCCTCATCAGATCTCACCGGCGATATTGACGTCGGCGGGCAAATGATGGAAAAGCTGCACAACAATGACAAGCTCGGTTGGCAGTTTATGGACCGCGGCGAAGCTGAACACGCCGTAAAATCTGGCGACGTTTTTGCCTCCATCATCGTGCCGGAAGATTTTTCTTCTGACTTTGTCAGCCTGTTCCAAGGCACTTATTCTCAGCCCACCTTGGAGTACCAGGTAAATGAGAAAATCAATGCCATTGCGCCAAAGGTCACCGACTCTGGTTCTTCTACCCTCGAAACCACGATTAGCGCGACCTTTAATGAAAACGTCGCGAAATCGGTTTCCACCGAGCTGAGAAACTCTGGCGGCGACCTCAGCGATAGGATCAATAGCACCGCGGGCAATACCGCGAATTCGTTCTCAGAGACCGCCGATACCGTGGCCAATTCGCGCAATTCCCTGGCGGATGTCAACGCCACTATCGACGATGCGCGCCCCACTATCGCACAGGCGCGCACGTCGCTAGGCTCCGTGCAGACCACGATTGATGACGCGCAGCAGGCCTTAAACCAGGTCACCTCCTTGACCGACGAGGTGCAAAAGGAAGTAACTTCCTTCGCCGACGATGCAACAGCTGCTTATATCCAAGGCACGACTGCGGTTGCCGATGGCACCGCGAACGCCAATGCCAATATCGGTTCTGTCACCGGTCGGTTAACCGGCGCTCTCAACCGCGTCGATGCCGCCACCGACGGCGCCCAAGGCATCCTCGGCCAGGCGGATAAAGCCATCGACCAATTAGCCGGTGTCGCTTCCTTGCCAGCACTTCCGCCAGAGGTCTCCCAGCAGATCAACCAGTCGGTCTCTGATCTGCGCGACCGCAACAATCAAAACCGGGCGGTGTTAGGAGAGCTGGATTCCCTTAACAGCGATACCAATGCCACCCTTGATTCGCTGAATAAAACCTCGGAATTGCTCAATTCCATGGCGTCCCAGGCCCGCGATGATTCCCACGGACTGCGCGATGACGTGGCCAACGGCCTGCCTAAGCTCAATTCTGCGCTGTCTGATGTCTCAGCTACCGCCGGACGCCTATCTGCCTCGCTCAACAGCCAAAAGGCTCTGGTTGGGCAAACGGACGGGCTTCTCGGGGGCGTCGACGAGCAGCTAACCCACGCCCAAGAAGTGGTAAAGCGCTTCTCGGTTGATCTGGATCGCGTCGAAGAAGGCCTTCGCTCCGCGCGCACCGATGTTATTGCCTTAAGCAACACGGCCAATAACAACACCGTGCTGAAGTCCGTCAACGGTCTTGATACGGACCACGTGTCTTCCTTCCTCTCCTCGCCTGCAGAGATGGAAAGCCATGCGGTCTTCCCCGTCACGCACTACGGCTCCGGCATGTCCTCGCTGTTTATCAACCTCACGCTGTGGATCGGCGCGTTTATGCTCCTAATCATTTTCCGCGCCGAGGTTGACCCACAGGGCCGCCGGGATCTGACCATCACTAAGGCGTACTTCTCGCGCTTCTTGCTGCTCGGCTTTTTCGCCATTGCCCAGGCGCTGATCGTTTCCATCGGTAACTTGGTCATCGGCGTTGAGCACGTCAGCGCCACCGCTTATGTCCTTACCTCCGTATTCATCAGCCTGTGCTACCTCAGCATTACCTATGGCCTAGTCTCGACATTCGGTCACGTGGGCCGCGGCATAGCGGTGGTCTTTGCCTTCATTCAGATTCCCGGCGCATCGGGCTTGTACCCCATCGAGATGACGCCGGACTTCTTCCGCGCCGTCCACCCCTTCTTGCCCTTTACCTACGGCATCGACGCGATGCGCGAGACGGTGGGCGGGTTCTACGGCACCCATTACATCCGCGATATCGCCGCGCTGACCGGAATGGCGGTTGTTGCCTACCTCATGGGCACACTCTTAAGGCGCAGCCTGTCCAACGTCACCATGCTGGTCAATGACGAGCTGGCCAAGGGCGGGCTCGTTATCAACGAGCAGGTCCACCTGATTGGCAGCCGCTACCGCTTCACCGATCTTCTGTATGCCTCCGCAGACCGCGAGGGATACCAAAAGAGCTTGGATACCAAGTGGATGACCGCGCGGAAGAATTATTCGCAGCTGATGAAGCTGACCATTGCCATCGGGGTGGCCTTGGTGCTCGCGCTCGTGATTTGCTCCCGGTTCATGCCGGACCAGAAAGCGATCCTTTTCGGCATTGCATGCCTCGTGGCGCTGATTGCGGTCGCGGTCATTTGTTCGCTGGAATACGTTAAACAAAGCATCGCGCACGATAACCGCTTGGCGGATCTCAGCGATGAAGAAATTCAGCAGCACCTAGAGCATCAACGCCAAAACCCCAATCAATATCGGCTAGAAGATGTCCAGTCAGATAAACACCCCGAAATATCTTCTGCCCCACAATCGCAGGGCGATACTACAGATAAGCCCGCCGACGACGGCGAAGAATCCGGAAAGGGAGATAAGTCATGAACAATATCCTGACCATTCTCCGCGATGACCTTAAGGCCATCCGTAGCAACGTAATGACCGCCGTCATCATTTTCGGCCTCGCCATTATCCCGCTGCTTTTTACCACTTTTAACGTGCTCGCCAGCTGGGATCCATTTGCCAACACCAAACAGCTCAAAATCGCCGTCGCCAGTGAGGATGAGGGACACCAAAGCGACCTCGCTTCGCTTAAGCTCAACTTAGGCGATGAGGTTTTATCCCAGCTCAGTCGCAACGACGAAATCAACTGGGTCCTCACCAACAGCGATGATGCCGTAGAAGGCACCAAATCCGGTGAGTACTACGCCGGCATCGTCTTGCCCAAGGATTTTAGCTCCAACCTCCTCACCTTCTATGTGGAAGGAACCGAGCCGAGCAAGCTCAACCTCTACACCAACGAGAAGAAGAACGCGCTGTCGACCACGATTACCCAACGCAGTGCTACCGGTGTGATCCAGAAGATCGATGAGTCATTTACCCGCGTCGTATCCAATGTGGGCCTAGGCGTCATTTCCTCGCTGGACCAGTACCTTGATGAGGGCGATACCCAGGCCGCGCTCAACAACGTGCACAACCGAGTCAATACCGTACAGTCGCGCCTCGATGCAGCCTCTGGCACGGTCATGGCGCTGAGTAACCTGGTAGATTCCACCATTCCGCTCACCCAGGCGGCCAATAACATCCTGAATGAAGCGGGAAACCAGGCCTCCAGTACCACCAATGACAACGGCGAATCACCCATCGATATCTTAAAGTCCACGCTGGATGAGTCCACTGGTTCCTTGGATGCGTCCCTTGCCGCGACGACGCAGAGCTACGAGGTCCTATCCTCACAAATCGAGGAATTGCTGAACAATGCCAGCGCCACCTCCGCGCAGACCGCCCAAACCTTCCGCACTGCCGCGGACCGCGTGGGACAGCAGACCGCAGCCTTCCAAGGCGTGAAGGACAGCATCCAGAAAGAAGCCGATAAGGTCGATCTCCCAGGCCCGGTAGCGGCAGGCTATGCGGCCATGATGGGGCAGCTGGATGCCAGCATCGCCCAGAGCAATGCGCTGCACGATTCCTTGACCTCTACGGCCGATAACATCGAAAATGGCGGGAATTCCCAAGAGTCCAAGCAGCAAACGCAAGCTGCGATTGCCAGCGCCAAGCAGGCCGTCGAAAACGCCCGCAACTCCTATAACTCTAATCTGAAGCCACAGCTAGCGGCTCTGGGAGATAGTGTGGGTACGGTTGCCAACGATGTTGATGCGGTCAAACGCGATATCGCAGGCATCCGAAATACCATCTCTAATGACAACGATGCCCTCGTGCGGGTGCGCGATCTAACCGCAAGCCTATCCGGTACATTGCAGCAGCAGGCGGGCCGCTTTGGCGAGCTCAGCCAAAAGATCGATGAGATCCGCGACGGCGGTGACCTCAGCCAGCTCGCCGGTCTCATTGGCGATGATCCCGAGCTACTGGCCTCCCGAATCGCTTCGCCGGTCAACGTGGACCGCCAGCCCATCTACGATGTTGCTGCATTCGGTGTTGGTATGACGCCGTTCTACCTCACGCTTTCACTGTGGGTAGGTGCCCTGCTTGCCTGCGTGCTGGTGCACACCAACGCCGAGCGCAAGTACTTGAAGAAGAACGAAGGCCTCGACAAGAAGGATCACTTCACCAGGAACCAAGTCTTTCTGGGCCGCTTCCTTACCTTTGGGCTCATCGGCATCGCCCAAGCCACCCTCGTCGTCCTCAGCCTGGTTTTCTTCGTGGAGATCGAGCCCGAGCACCCATTCATGATGCTCTTTGCCTCGTGGATAATCTCACTGGTGTTTATGTTGATAATATATTCACTGGTTATCACATTCGATAGCGCGGGCAAGGCCCTCGCGGTTCTGCTTTTGGTCATCCAAGTCTCCGGTTCCGGCGGCGCCTATCCCCTGCCGCTTCTTCCAGAGTGGTTCCAAAATGTCAGCCCGTGGCTGCCGGCCACCTACGGCATCGACGCGTTCCGCAGCGCCATCGCCGGCATTTACGAGGCCGACATCCTCCGTGAGCTCGGCATGCTCCTTCTCTTCGCCATCCCGGCACTCATCCTCGGCCTGTTCTTGCGTCCCGCCATGGATAACTACCACAAGCGCCTCCAGAAGGCGATTAAGAAGACGAAGGTCATGGCATAGCCTTCCACCTACATTCAACGCCCAGTGCAGCCTGAGAGGCTCGCTGGGCGTTCTTTCTTGCAGTGGTCGAGCCACCACCCTCCCTTGGCGCTCACGGAGGCCCACAACCCACCCCAGCTCTCGCATAGCCAGTGAGCGCGAAGGGCGGACTCTGGGGCCATAGCAGGCGCTTTCCGATGCCTCCCTCGCTCACCGCACCCCGACAACGCGATGCTCCATGTGGTGCAGAGAGAGCCGTTTAAACGCCACTTAATCTACTTCTCTAGCCCCCTGGAGACGCGAGAAAAAATGGCAAAAGAAAAGGCTGCGAGCGGTGAACCTCGCAGCCAAAATATGTACCCCGTACGGGATTTGAACCCGTGTTACCGGCGTGAGAGGCCGGCGTCCTAGGCCGCTAGACGAACGGGGCTCGTTCGCACGTAGCATGCAAATCAAAAGCAGTGCTGCTTTCTCACTTGCTTGCTGCGGACTCGTTAAACAGTAAACGATGGGTAAACACAATACAAATCAGCAGATAGTAAGGGACTTCGCGCCGGTAAATCCCCCAGTTCAGACCCACTTTGGTCCCGATTGAGCCGCGGGCGCATATGAAAAATTCCTCCAACCGTGGTGGCTGGAGGAATCATTTTACTTGTACCCCGTACGGGATTCGAACCCGTGTTACCGGCGTGAGAGGCCGGCGTCCTAGGCCTCTAGACGAACGGGGCATAGAACTAGTGAGCCTGCTTTAAAAGCATTTTCACTGCTGGCCTACCAGGACTCGAACCTAGAATGGCGGTACCAGAAACCGCTGTGTTGCCAATTACACCATAGGCCATTTGCTCACTCGCTTGGAATCGCATCCTTATCGGCTACGCTCCCTTGCTCGCTGCAACGTGTTATAACTATAATGATCGTTATCCAATGCGCCAAATCGCCAGCGCAACCGGCATTTTTAGGCGTTTTTCTTGAGCTAAACTAAAGCGGCAGATGACATCTGTGTAGTTCGATGTTCATCCGCCGCTTTAGCGGGCTGCGCCCACCATGCTTCTGGTGGTGCCAGCCTTACTCGGCCGCAGGAACGTACGGAGTTACCTCGCGGGCAGCACGCAGGCGCGCCAAGGTGGACTCCTTGCCCAAAAGCTCCATGGACTCAAACAGCGGTGGCGAAACCTGGGCACCAGAAATGGCTACGCGCAGCGCACCGTAGGCCTTGCGCGGCTTTAGCTCTAGGTCCTCAATGAGCGCCTTGGATAGCGCGGCTTCAATAGCATCGGTCTTCCACTCCTCTACCGCTTCAAGGGTGTCAATGCCCACCTCGAGGGGTTGGACGGCATCTTCCTTCAGGTTCTTCTTGGCCGCCTTTTCGTCCAAGGTGAGCTCTGCATCGGGCGTGATAAGGAAGCTGAGTAGCCCATAGGCATCGGCAAGCGTCTTAATGCGCGTTTGCACCAGGTCCGCAGCGAAGGCGAATTTCTCGCCATCACAATCGGCCGGGAAGTCGGTGTACTCCGTCAGGTAATTGCGCAGGCGGAAGGCAAATTCCTCAGGATCGAGAAGTCGAATGTGGTCGGCGTTGATGGCCTCGAGCTTCTTCTGGTCAAAGCGGGCCGGGTTACCCAGAACGTCGTTTACATCGAAGCTTTCAATCAGCTCATCCATGCTGAAGATGTCCTGATCCGCGGACAGGGACCAACCCAACAGCGACAGGTAGTTGAGCATGCCCTCGGGGATGATGCCGTTATCGCGGTGATTGAAGAGGTTGGACTGCGGGTCGCGCTTGGACAACTTCTTCTTCCCCTCGCCCATCACGAAGGGAAGGTGACCAAACTCCGGAGTAAATTCCGCGATGCCGATTTCCTTCAGCACGTCATACATTGCCAGCTGGCGCGGGGTGGATGAGAGAAGATCCTCGCCGCGCAGTACGTGGGTAATGCGCATCAGCGCGTCATCTACCGGGTTTACCAGGGTGTAGAGCGGAGCTCCGTTGGAGCGCGCCACCACGTAATCAGGCTGAGTTTCAGACTTGAAGGACATCTCGCCGCGCACGAGGTCGGTCCAGGCCCAATCCTTGTCCGGCATGCGCAGGCGCCAGACAGGTTTGCGGCCTTCAGCCTCAAAGGCCTCGATCTGTTCCTGCGTCAGGTCACGGTCGTAGTTGTCATAGCCCAATTTAGGATCGCGCCCGGCTGCCTTGTGCCGCTCTTCTACTTCCTCCGCGGTGGAGTAGGCGGGGTAGACGTGCCCGGCATCGATAAGCTTATTGAGCACGTCTTTATAAATGTCCATGCGCTGGGACTGCCGGTACGGTTCATGCGGGCCGCCCACATTGACGCCCTCATCCCAGCCCAATCCGAGCCAGGTCAAGGAATCAATGATGGCCTGGTAGGACTCTTCCGAGTCGCGGGCAGCATCAGTATCTTCGATTCGGAAAATCAACTTTCCGCCGGTGTGACGGGCGTAGGCCCAGTTAAATAGGGCGGTGCGCACCATGCCAACGTGCGGGGTACCAGTGGGAGAAGGGCAAAATCTAACGCGAACTTCAGTCATGGCCACCATCGTAGTGGAGTCGCGGGACACAGTCCGCACCAGGCCAAACCAGCGCCTCACTCTACTACCCAAAAGTGCGTCTCCATTTACTTTCTTACACACAAAAAGGGGTAGATGATAACGAGTTTCATTATAAACCCACAGGTAAACGGGAACGGTTTTCAATCGATTATTCAGTATTGGGAATCATTTTCTATAGTTTCGAGGTGAACTACTGACAACTGCAGAAAGGTAACGCGCTGGTGGCATCTCCTCGTATCCGCTTCATAGCCACGCTCAGCACGATCGCGCTGATCACCCCGGCTACCGCCTACGCCGGCCCAGACGATGGCAAACACATCGCAACCCAAACCCACGTCGACTCCCCCAAGAGCTTTTGGGAAGAAGACAACTTCCTGCTGAAATCCGAATTTTCCGGCCAAACTCCGCTTATCGATGACACCGTTGCTTGGATAGGCAAAGGCTATACCCGCGAAGACGAGGACGGTAAGCGCCACCAGAACTTTATGTATTCCCTGCCTGAAAACGGCACGCAGGACTACATCGGTGACCCAGGCACCACCTACTACACGGCTCCCTACCAGGCCTCCGCCAACCAAGAACCCATCTGGATCGGTTTCGGCGCAGACACTGGGCTTCCCGTGAAAGATTTCCGCGATAACATCGCCTTCCTCGACCTTTTAAGCGTGGATGGCCCGGGCGACGTGGAGCTTTTTACCAACAAGGACGATGAAGACGGCGCCGAGCTCCATCGCATGCTGGGCTCCTTCCAAGACTCACCGCACTCCACATACCTCAATGCCGGTACCCACACTCATAACGCCACTCTCTTTACCAAGCCCGGCCGTTATCGCTTGACCTATCGCACCACCGCGCGCACGGCGGATGGGCAGCTCGTGGCCAGTAAGCCGCAGACCACCAGCTATCAAGTGGGCGGGCAAAAGCCAAAGGATGAAAAGACCCCCAGTCTCAAGGAACGTTTCGAGAACTCCTCCTCCGGTGATGTGGCCGCTGCTGGCTACAGCCTGAGCATGGATAAGAAGCAGAATCCGGAAAAGGACGGTGACGATAAGCTCACCACCATTTCCTTCGATGCAAAGAACAAGGCATCTGGCACGCTTACGCTGCTTATCGATGGCTACTTCCTCACCGATCTGCCTGTCACCGACGGCCACGCCGAGTGGGATGAGTACATGGGTCCAGAATCGTCCAATATCCAGGCCGTCTTTACCCCAGAAGGCGATGCGCCGCGCTGGATTTCGCAACAGGTGAAATTTACCCCCGGCTCTTCCGCCCACACCGACTCCTCCTCTTCCGAAGAGAAGTGGGAAGAAGCCGAGAATCCGCGCCAGCTGGCCCCTACCGAAGAGGTAACGCTGCAAGAAACCGGCTATAAGGTGCGGATACGCCAGCAGGGCAAAGGCGGAACCAAAATTATCATCGATATGGATGATAAAAACTTCAGCGGCGTGATGACTGGTGGTCTCTATGCCGACAAAAACGACGCGGACCCCACGGCACCAGTGGAAGCCCCAATTACCAACGGGCACGGAGAGGCTACTTTTACCAATGGCGAGCTCTTTAAGGACACGATTGCCAAAGTAAACGTCTTCCCGCATTCCACTGTCAAGGCCGGCCACGGCAGCACGGTGCTTGCCGAGCCCTTCGAATTCGGTGAAAACTACGAAGCGAAAGACGAGCTTTCTACCAGCACCGATGGCAATGCCGCTACCCCAGGTGAAAAGCCTGGGTCCGGCGATTCACCCGCGCCCAGCGATACGCCGGCACCATCTCAACCACCAAAGGACGAGGAAGCTCAGCGCTGCAGCGAAAAGCAGGTACTTGACCGCGGGCACGTCGATATCAAGGCGCTGCCTACTGACGACGGTTTCCGCACTGTCCTGCGCGATGACACAGGCCAAGTAGATAAGGAGTCGGTAGACCGCTCGCTGGATGACGTGGTGCTCGGCGTGCACAAAAACGCGCTTACTCCCCGCGGCCAGCAGCTGGGTGATAAAAAGTTCGATTTCCTTGGCAATATCGGAGACCGCTTCTACCACCTGCCGCAGACGCAGAACCAAGCCATCATCTGGCCGGGGTATAACACCGAAAAATTGGATTATTCCAAGATGAAAGATGGCACGGTCAATTTGAACCTCAAGCCCACGCACACGCCAGAGGGCGCTGAGTGGGGCGCATACATCGATAAGGCCAGGGGTGTCGGCTATGACGTCCTTGCCAATTCCGCCGAAAACGATCACACGATCGAGACCACTTTCGCATCGCACAAGCATACCCATTGGGCTTTTACCAAGCCGGGCATCTACACGTTTGAGGCAACCTATACGGCAACTACCACCGATGGCAAAGAACTTGCATCCAAACCACAGACGTTGACCTTTGCCATTGGTGATGAGGCGGTGAAGTCCTGTTCTACGCCAGCGCCATCCGATGCCCCATCGGAAAAGCCTTCCGAGAAGCCATCCGAGAAACCTTCGGACTCGGCAAAGCCGTCCAAGCCATCGAAACCGTCTAAGCCTTCCAAGCCATCCGAGCCATCTAAGCCGTCGGCTCCAGCAGGGTCCTCGTTTAATCCTTGGGCCCTGGTCTTGCCCGCGGTCCTTGGCATCACTTTCAAGGCCTTCTACAACTTCTTCCGCGACAACCAAGACCTCATTCGTGAGCGCTTTGGCTGGCGCATCTAACTACTAATCCGCAGCAAATGGGAACCCACCCCAGGCGCTTTAAAGGAGCCTCAACCATGGATACCAACACCATTTCGCGCACCAGAGCCCACCGGCCTGGCAGCCGCATCATCGCGGCGGTGATTACCGCCCTTATCGCGTTTTTCGTTCCGGCCTCACCGGCCTTTGCCTTCGAGGATGTCTTTGATTCCGGCCATATCGATGCGTTCTACGTCACTGCGCCGGACGGCCAGCTGCACCTATCCATGCAGGAAGATGTCACAGGTTCACACGTCGAGCGCCCTGGCGATGACGTACTGCTCCAAGTCGTGGAATCGGCATGGTCCGATGCCACCGAGGGCGTTCCCGAGATTGGCGAATCGACCTACTTCCTGCCCCAAACCCAGGACCCGAATATCATCTGGCCAGGCTGGGATACTCAGCCGGCGCGCGATGGTGGCTTTACCAACGTTGACTTCGAATTCACCAATATTTCTGGGCCGGGCTCGGTCTATGTCTTTGAAACCTCTGGTTTCGGCAACGTCGGCGCCGTGACCAATTCCGGTTCGATGGAGCTCACCAGCGGCGAGGTGATTAACCAGCCACAGCCTGCACACCGCCACGTCAACTGGGCTTTCAGCGAGGCCGGTACGTATGAGATGACCGTCCAAGCCTCCTCCAACGGCCAAACCAGTAACGCGGTGACCTATACCTGGCAGGTGGGCGAAGGCGGCGATGCCACCTCCACTCACCGCTCCGCGGGCGGCAACGGCGCTGCAGACAACTCCGGTAATGAAGCCGGACATGGCAATTCCGAGAGTGGACAGGGCGGCAGCGCCGCAAGCGATGGTCAGTCCTCGGATCCAGAGTGCCGGCCGGGTATTATCCCGCAGATTAAAGACGATACGGTTTCGCCGCCGCAGTGGCGCGATGCCGATGGCGCGACTTTTTACCTCTCCGATAATTCCAGCGTCGAACTGCCAGAAGATGTTGGTCCCGTATCGGCCGGCCAAGCGTGGATGATCGGTTCTACGCAGGTCGATGGCGTGCCATGGCTCGGTGCAAATACCCAGAGCCCTTCCATGCGCGAGCACATTCCGGGTGATGTTACTTGGGAGCTCGTCGATATGAAGGGCCCTGGTGCCATGATGGTCTACAGCCAGGGTGGCCTGGGCAAGATCGTCGGCGATGAATGGTTCCGCGGCGCGAACGGCGCTGTGGAAGGCAGCTACAATATCGCCCCCAATACCCACGTGCACCCTAACTGGGTCTTCGAAAAGCAGGGCACCTATGACGTGACGATCCGCAAGGTGGCCCAGACCTCTGCCGGCAAGCAAGTAGCAGGCCAAGCAACGCTGCACTTTGTCGTCGGCGGTGGCAGGCCAGATGGCTCCTTCGATAATGGCCACTTCGACCTGGGCGCGGAAGTGAACCCGGATGGCGGCGACTGTGGTGTTGGCGCCGCAGCCGGCGCGGGCTCTAATGGCTCCGGTGCTGGCCAGGATGCCGCTGGCGGTTCCGGTGCGAACGCATCCGGTAAGGGCGGTAACGCGGCTCTTGCCAATACTGGGACCCCCACCATGCCACTCGGAATCGGTGTGCTCGGCTTGGGCATGCTGTTCCTTGGCCTGGGCATTGCACGACTCGCTGTCGCGAGGGCAAAGAATTAATGCCAGTGTCCCACTACCGTTTCGTACCGCGCGGGCTGCAGGCCGTAGGGGCGCTCTGTAGCGTCTCCCTCCTCGCGGCAGGCTGCACGACCTCGGCAGCGGTGGATACCTCTGATCGCTTCAGCGTGGTCGCCACGACGCCCATTCTGGCGGATATGGCCCGCCACGTCGCAGGCGAGGATGCTTCGGTCACCGGGCTTATCCCGAGTGGAAAGGACCCGCACACCTTTGAGCCCACGCTGCGCACGGTGCGCAACGTGGCCAATGCAGACCTCGCCTTGAGCAATGGATACCTCTTGGAACCGCAATCGCTGATAGATACGCTGCACGAATCCACGGACGCACCCGTGGTGGAAGTCGCTGACTCCGCCTCCACCCGCGGCGCTACCCTCGTGCCGCTAGTAGAAGATGTCTCCCTGGATGCCATCTGGTTGGGCCTGCGCATTAGTGGTGCCGAGCAGCGCAACTCCGGCGTGGATTTCCGCATGGTCTCTGCCGAGGGGCCAGGCGATGTCGCAGCCTACGTGGTCTCCACCTTCGGTACGCCGGAAGTGCTGTTTAATAGCGCCGATGGCATCGACGCCAGCGATGATGCGGTCACCCTCCCAGCCAATGCGCACACGCACGTCTCATGGGGCTTTTCGGAACCGGGCATCTATAAGCTGGGCTTTCAGGCAGATGGCACTGAGGTAGAGCATCTCACCGTCGCGGTAGGCGTGAACCCGCCGGAGGATATGGATGTCATTGATTCCGGCCACGTGGATATTGCCGCTGACGTGGCAGAGGGATCTATTGATCTGCGCGATCAAGACCAGCATTTTGATCCCGCTGATGCCGCGGTGGCGGTCCCCTCCTCGGTTTTGCAGCCCATTCCGCCGGATCCCGCCTACCGCTTCTTGGGAACGCCCGGTGCGGATACGTACCTGCTCCCCCAGGCGGTCTTGGGTAAACACATCCACGGCGAGGTGGACCCGCACCTATGGCACAACGTGGACAATGCCATTGCCTATGTTGATGTGATCGCTGAAGAAATGGCGAATGCGGATCCGTCCCACGGCGCCGATTACCGCGCTCGTGCCGAGTCCTATATCGCAGAACTGCGCGAGCTTGACGGGTACGTAGACCGCGCGATCTCTTCCATCCCGCAGAGCAACCGGCACTTGGTCACCACCCACCACGGCTATGCCTACTTAGAGCAGGGCTATGGCCTGTCGGTGGCCGGGTTCGTGACGCCCAACCCCGCCATTGAACCTTCGCCACGGGAAGTCATTGCCCTGCGCCGGACGCTGGAGAACCTGCACCTTCCCGCGGTCTTTGTGGAGCCAGTGGAACAGGCCAGCGCCAGCACGCTGAAGGAGGCTGCCGCGCAGCAAAACGTGGAGCTGTGCCCCATTTACGGCGACACGCTTGATGATGCCGTGCCTACTTATATCGATCTCATGAAATTTAATGCTGACTCGCTGCAGCGTTGCCTACATCCTTCGAATGGAGATAACCATGCTTAACCTTGCTTCTCGAACCGTTACCCGCGCGGCCACTCGCACGGCGGCCTGCATCGTCACCGCCGGCTTAGCCGTATCCGCAACGCCGGCTTGGGCCGGCGACCTCGCACAGGTGGTCGGCGCGGATGAAACCGTGGCGCCCGAGGGCGAAGAAAAGGTCATCGATGCGGGCCACGTTGATATCGGCACGCTGCTAGACGGCTCCGATGCCGAGCTATTGGCCCGCGATGATGCAGGCGATTCCCCGGTGTGGCGCCACCTTGATGACCTGGTGTTCTCAGTAGGCGATGCGGCCCAGCAAACGCTGCCGGATACCGATGAGTTCAGCTTCGTCGGTGCACAATCTGGCGAGGATGTCTGGGTTGTCCCGCAGACTGAGCAGGCCGGCGTCCCGTGGCTGGGATGGAATACCCAGGCGCCTTCGCTTGTCGATAACGCCGATCGCGGCGTCACCATGGAATTCCTCGGCCACTCCGGCCCAGGGGACTTTTCCCTCTTTTTGCAAAACGGTGGCTTTGAGGCACCCCAGCTGCTGTGGTCTACGGCAGAAAAAAGCGAGTCTGAGTTCTGGGTAGATCTCAATACGCACACCCACGCCAACTGGACTTTTACTGAGCCGGGCACCCACCAGGTGGGCATCCGGATTAAGGGTGAAACCACAAACGGCGAGGAGTTTAGTACCGACGGCGTGCTGACCTTCGCTGTGGGCGACGGCGCAGATACCCAGGCCGCCCAGGATGCGGAGTGGAACCCAGCAGAGGCCACGACCGAGGATTCTTCCCTTCCGGTCTGGGTTTATGTTTTGGTCGGCGGCGGAATCATCGTGCTGATCGCCGGTGTTGCCGTGCTCGTGAAATCCCGCAAGCGGGGCGATGGCCATGCCTAAGCCGTGCATTCAGGTGCGCGGACTGCAGGTAGCACTATCTGGCCGCACCGTTATTGAGGACGCCAACCTCGAGGTAGGCACCGGTGAATTCATAGGGCTCTTAGGCCCCAATGGTGCCGGCAAAACCACGCTGATGCGCGCCATTTTGGGTCTTATACCCTCCTCTGGCACGTGTACCGTCACCGGATCTGTGGGCTATGTTCCGCAACGCCACGAGGTGGAATGGGGCTTTCCCATCAACGTGTACCGCACCGTACTCAGCGGGCGCACCGGGCTCATCGGATGGTTTAAGCGCCCTGGGAAAAAGGATCACGCAGCCGCCGCGGAGGCGCTGCGCTTGGTACATATGGAGGAATTTGCCTCCCGTCCCATCGAGGAGCTTTCCGGCGGCCAGCGCCAGCGCGTATTGATTGCACGCGCCCTGGCCATTCAGCCAGAGGTCTTGTTACTCGATGAACCTTTTACCGGCCTCGACGCCCCAAATACCGAGGCCTTATTAGAGCTTTTCGCCGAGCTTGCGGCGCAAGGAAAATCCATCGTGATGTCTACCCATAACCTGTCGGAGGCGGCGCACACGTGCAAGCGCCTGGTGCTTTTTAATCGGACGGTTATTGCAGATGGTCCCGCCGATGAGCTTTTGGCCAAGAAGGATCCGTGGACCCGCGCGTTTGGCGTCAGTGCCTCTTCCCCGTTGCTCGCTGCGATTGGAGTAGCTGCATGATTGATATCTCATTTATCGATTTCTTGCGGGATTTGACCAATCCCCACCTCGATTTCCTCGCTCGGGCGGTGGGCATTTCGCTCATCGCCGCCATCGTGTGCGGGGTCATCGGCTGTTATGTGGTGCTGCGTGGCATGGCCTTTATTGGCGATGCCGTCTCGCACGCCGTGTTCCCTGGCCTGGCCATCGCCTTTGCGCTGCAGACTTCGGTGTTGCTGGGCGGGGCGGTTGCCGGCGCGGTCGTCGCGGTGCTCATCGCTGCGTTTTCGCAACGCAACCACGTGCGCGCGGATTCCATCATCGGCATATTTTTTGCCGCCGCCTTTGCTTTGGGCATGGTGATTATTTCGCGCACGGATGGCTATAGCGCATCGCTGACCAGCTTCCTCTTCGGATCGCTCACCGGCGTTTCGCGTTCAGATATCACCGTCGCCGCAAGCGTCTGCCTGGTGGTCCTGGCAGTGGTCGTGGCCTTTGGTCCGCAGCTGAACGCCACCTGCTTGGACCGGGAGACCGCCCGGGCCATGGGCCTGCCGGTCTTCGCCCTGGATATCATCCTCTACCTGTGCGTGACCGCCGCGGTGGTCATTTCCGTAAGCACCATCGGCAATATTTTGGTCCTCGCCCTGCTGATTACCCCGGCTGCTACGGCGCGCCTGCTCACGGCCAACCTGACCACGATGATGTTCCTCTCCGCCATCATCGGCGCAGTGTGCAGCTTCTTCGGCATCTATTTGGCATGGGCCATAGATCTCCCCGCGGGCGCGACCATCGTGCTCACCCTCACGGTCCTCTTCCTCATTGTCTGGGCCCTGCATCCCTTCTTGCGCTCCCGCCGCAAACCTGGCCACTCTTCTCCTCGCGTGCCAGCCAACGCTTCCGAGAACTCCCCACGAAAGGAAACCATCGAATCATGAAACCCTTGTGCCGTACCGCTCTTGCCCTAGGCACCGCCGGATTCCTCAGCGTGGGAACCCTCACCGGTGTGGGCCTGCCCTCTTCCGTTTTAACCACCGCGCATGCCGCAGAGACCTGCAGCGCTGAGGACTTTATCCGTATTACCGAAGGCCACCAAGACATGGCGTTGAAAGATGATGGTGGGGATATCAACTTTGTGGTCAAAGATGACCACGCACGCAAGGAATACCAGTCGGAAGAATTCGCGGTCGAGGTAGCGGATAAGAACAAGCAGCGTATTTCCGATCTCAAGATCCCTTCCCTGCCTGATGAGGGGTGGGTGCTGCCGCAAACCCAGATTGAGGATGTTCCGTGGCTCGGTTTTAATACCCAGGAACTCTCCGAGGACTACCTCGGATCCAAGCAGACCGCGACGCTCAGCATGGCCATCGCGTCCGGGCCCGAAGATGGGCGCATTGTGGCCTTCCAAAATGAGGGCATCGGCGAGCTTAAGGTGCGGATGGATACCGAGGACGGCACCGCCTGGGATTATCCCGGCAGATCCCACGCTCACCCTGCCTTCGCTTTTACCAAGCCGGGCACCTACGCCGTCAGCTTTACCTTTGAGCTTCCCGATGGCTCCCGCCACCACCTGCACGCGGGATTCCTCGTCGGCGATGACGCGGATGCAGCAGAGCTGTGCGGTGTCGACTACGAAGAATCCGACGATCCCGAGGCCAGTGCCCCTTCAGGCGGGACCTCCCGCCCAGAACAGCTGGCCAAGGATATTAAAGGCGTAGATAAGGCCATCGCGGGATTGGACAAGGAGCTGGAAAATACCCTGAAGGAAGGCCAAAAATTCCTCGAAGGCGATAAAAAGAAAGACAAAGACGCCAAGGATCAATCCGGCAATAAACCAGCGAAGCAGGGCCAATCCGGAGGCTCGAAAGAAGCCAAGAAATCTGGTTCGAAGCAGGGATCTAACCAAGGCTCCAAGTCTGGGTCGAAGTCCGGATCCACCAAGGGCTCTGCTCGCGGTTCTGGCCAGAGCAAGACTAACCAAGCCCACGGTTCTGGGGCAGGCTCTGGTGCTGCGTCGCGCAATTCGGGCGGCGGCTCATCGAAGGGATCATCGGCAAGCAGCGGCTCTCGCTCCGGTTCTAAGGCTGCGCACTCCAAGTCCGGCGGAAGTTCTGGCCAGAAGTCCGCGGGCAAGTCCTCCCCGCAGTCCAAGAGCAGCAAGTCTAAGGACAGCAAATCAAAAGGAACAAAGTCTGGAAAGCACAGTTCAGCTCCTGCGCCCAACGCGTCTGCAGGTGGCAAGAACCAGAACAATGAAGCGCTTGCCGGTGCCGCCTACACCGCCTCGCTGACCAAGAGCAGCTTTTGGGCGGGCATCTTGGCGGGGCTCGGCGCATTCGCCCTCGTGCTAGGAATTGGCCTGTTGGTATATGTGCAGTTTTTCCGCAAGAAAAAGCTCGCTGGAGAACAGCCTGAGCAGCCAGAACAGCCTAGGGCGCCGCAAGCAGATGATGCCACGACGCAGATCCCACGCGTCGACTAAAAGCTCTAAAAGTAATGACTAGGGCTACACACGTGTCTTGGTGGAAAGGAAGTCCCACACAACATTCGGGGTATCCGGTTGCCAAAACCACGTGTGTTCACCAGGCACCTTGATCAATTCCACGTCCTTGTGGCAACCGTTGAAGTTCAGGCGCTCGGCTCCTCCAACCTCCGCCTGGGTTTGGAAGGTCATATCGCAGCGATTGCGGTTAAGATAGCCTCCCAAGACTGTGCGCACGGGAAGATAGCCAGCTTCGTGCCGGTCGCCGCCTTCATAGGTCATCATCTGATCGTGGGTGCCATGCATGATGAGTGTATGCATTGGCGCATCGCCGCAATTGGTTTCAACGGGGTTATAAAAAGCTCCGGAGACCATGGCAACCGCAGCAAAAGTATCTTGCGCGTGACAGCCCAAGACCGAGGTAAAACCCCCTCCATTGGACATTCCCATGGCGTAGACGCGATTGCGATCCACATGATAGTCCGCATCCACCGCATCCAAGATGCGCTTGATAAAGCGGATATCTTCACCGTCATGAGTTTTGGCATATGGCGCTGCTTCCCAAGCGCGTTCGTAGCCCTCCGGGTAAATGATGATGGCCTCATCGGTGGCTGACGTATTTCCCATTCGGGCGTAACTGGAGAAGTTTTCCGGGGAATCTCCCCAACCGCCAAATCCAAAAAGCACCGGGGATGGTTTCTCGGGCGAGTAATTATCGGGGATACGCACGAGGTAGCGGCGCTGTTTTCCTTCGTGCTCCATCTCGAGCGATTCCATAGTTCCCGGTGCAATGGGCGGATCAGGATTAATGCTGGGATCAGCAGAAGGTGCAGGAGGAGCCGGCTCCGAATTACCCGGAACTGGTGGCTCACCGTCATCAGGCGTGTGCGCCTCAACATCGCGGGGCGTCGATTCAGTGACGCCTTCTGGAAGCAAATGCGAGCCATCTGGTTCTGGAATCACGGACTCGCCGGAGTGGTGGTCTTGTTCTGGCACAGGCACTGGGTGCGTCGGTTCTACCGGTGATCCGACATCTTCTTGTTCCTGCGCCATTGCCGGCACGCTTAAAGCTGCGCCTATTACTAGCAGTGAGGTCAAGAGATAGGTAAATCGGAGAAAAACTTTAGTCACAATAGCCACTTAAGTAACAATAGTTACATCAGTTGTGCCAGAGGGTATCCACACGCTTGGCGGAGGGTAATTTCTACCAACTTTTAATGAGGCACTAAGCTAGATCCCCATGCACG
Organism: Corynebacterium tuingiense; assembly: GCF_046718165.1. Lineage (NCBI taxonomy): Bacteria > Bacillati > Actinomycetota > Actinomycetes > Mycobacteriales > Corynebacteriaceae > Corynebacterium > Corynebacterium tuingiense. The sequence goes on along the minus strand of NZ_CP177101.1, from coordinate 1,088,946 downwards.
AAGACAGACCAAGCACCGCCCCCGATTTTTTGCTCTCCCGGGCAACGGGGTCTGTCCGTACCCAAGGTGCGCGGGACACCTTTACCAATGCCGAGGCTGCGGTTGACGCCCTGCACCGAGGCGAGGCCGAGATGGTCGTTGGCGCCATCCCCTTTGATTCCGATACCCCCGCCGCCCTGACCGTGCCAGAATCAATCATCCGGGAAGACGGCCCGCTAGAGCCACATGCGTTCTACCGCAATCAAACGCTCAAGTCCCGCGTCGTGGGCTTTGATCCAGAACCCGAAGAGCACCTACGCCGCGTGGAGGCGGCCATCGGCACCATCGAAACCTCGAAGCTAGAAAAGGTGGTTTTAGCCCGCGCGGTCGATATCGAATTTACCTCCCCCATCGATCCGCGGCTGGTGGCCGCGCGCCTTATCGATCTCTCCGTCAACCGCGATGGCTTCATTGCGGATCTCTCCCCTGCGGGCCGCCCAGGGGCCATGCTGGTCGGTTCTTCGCCAGAGGTGCTGATCAAGCGCCAAGGCTCGACCGTGTCTGCATTCCCGCTCGCCGGCTCTACCCCGCGCCGGGCCAATAAAGCGGCGGACCACATTGCCAGCCAAGACCTCTTGCACTCAGCCAAGGATCTGCTCGAGCATTCCTTTGTGGTAGATCACCTGCGCAAGGTGCTAGAACCACTGTGCAGCAGCCTCGATATCCCCGATACCCCGCAGCTCATACACACCAATGAGATGTGGCACTTGGGCACGCCGGTTACCGGTACCTTGCGGGATAAAGACCTCACCGCCCTGGAATTGGCAGAAGTTGTCCACCCCACCCCCGCAATCTGTGGCACGCCGACGGAAGCTGCGCAGGCGCTTATTGAGACCGCAGAGACCGACCGCGGCTTCTATGCCGGCACCGTCGGCTGGTGCGATAGCTCCGGCGACGGTGAATACATGGTAGCTATCCGTTGCGCGGAAGTTGCCGGCGATGGCCTCTCCGCCCGCGCCTGGGCCGGCGGCGGCGTAGTGGGTGCCTCCAATGCCCAAGCGGAGCTGGAAGAAACCACCGCCAAGCTCCAGACGATCTTACGGGCGCTGAGCCTTTAAGCGGTGCGACTTAGAGCCGCTTCGCCACGAGGATTACATCGCTGGTGTGGTGGGCTCCCGCGCCGCCAGAAACACGGCGCGGCGATCGCCGAAAGGTCTGCACCGTCAATTCGGTCAGGTTTTCCGCCAGCCATTCCGGCATGGCAATCTCTTCTGACTGCATGTCATGGTGAACATAGAGTAAGGTTCCGCCCTTGGCGACGAGCTTTTCCAGCAGTGCTACTTCCCGTGCGGTGGCACGGACACTGCCGAAATGCACGGTGACTAAATCAAATGGGGCGTGGCTGAATTCATCAAAGGTGGCAACCTCGGCGGGCACTCCCCGCGCCTTGGTCCGAGCCACGGCCGTCGGGGCAAAGTCGATGCCGAGCACCTGCCAGCCACGCTCGTGCAGCCACTGGGCATCGGCGCCTTCCCCGCAGCCGATATCGAGCGCGGTACCGACTGGAAGGTCGCTGGCATAGTCCACCAGCGTGGCATTCGGACTCCCCGACCACACCTGCGCAGCAGACCGATAGCGCTCCTCCATTTCCTGTGCGCTGGGCGCAGACCCGTGGTGGCCTTGATGCGAATGCTCCGGCACGCCGTTCTCCTTCTACCAGTACCTCGCCAGCGGCAGCTGCTTTTGGGTGAACCTACTGCGCCCTAGAGATGGTATTGCGCAAAGTGCCAACCCCTGGAATCTCAATTTCAATGGTATCGCCTGGCACCATCGGGGCGGTTCCGGCGGGCGATCCGGTAGTGATGACATCGCCAGGCAGCAAAGTATATGCGGCAGAAATCTCTTCCAAGATGCCGCCCATCTTGACGATCATCTGATCCGTATTGGAATCCTGCTTCTGCTCACGGGAACCATCGTGGGTCAGGTACGCATTGATCTTCTGATCATCAAGATCCAAGCTATCCAGGTCCGTTTCAATCCACGGACCCAAGGGGCAGAAGGTATCAATGCCCTTGGCGCGCGCCCACTGACCATCCTTGAACTGCAGGTCACGGGAGGAGACGTCGTTGCAGATGGTATAGCCGAGCACGTGGTCTTTCCAGTTCTCAGCCTTGATATTCTTCGATGGCTTGGAAATAACCACGGCCAGCTCGCCCTCAAATTCCACGTTGGTGGCATAATCCGGAATCTTGATGGCCTCATTAGGGCCGATGACCGCAGTCGAGGGCTTCAAGAAGATGGTTGGCGGCAGTTTATCGGAGGACTTCTTAAATACCTCCGCCACGTGGTCGGCATAGTTGCGGCCGAGCGCCACTACCTTGGTGGGCAGGGTCGGCGCCAAGAGCCGCACCTCGCCCAGCTTCCATTCCCGGCCGGTGGGCTCCGGCGGGGTAAACGGGGTGCCGGAGATCTCTTTAGCTACAAGCTCCTCCATCGGGGCGTCTTGTGGCCCGTCAATGATGGCAAAGCAAATTCCTTCTGGGTGTGCAATTCGTCCTAAACGCATAACGGCCATCCTACTAAAAGGTAGCCTTTACATGTGTGCAAAGTTTGCAGTGTTAATTTGCAAAGATTATTCAGTTCGCTGCCAACACCGCATTCACACAAAGGACTCCTCGCGCTTAAGCTTGCAGGCTCGCCGCGATGCGGTCTCCTACCTCGACGGTCTTGATTGGGGCATCGCCGCGCTTGGCGATGTCCTCCGCCACCGCCTTTTCCACCTTCTGTGCATTGGCTTCATCACCCAACTGCCGCAAAAGCATCGCCGCCGACAAGATAGCCGCAGTCGGATCCGCGATGCCTTGTCCAGCAATATCGGGTGCCGAACCGTGCACTGGCTCAAACATGGAGGGGTTCTCGCCCGAGGCATCAATATTGCCCGAAGCAGCCAACCCAATTCCGCCGGTAATAGCGCCTGCTAAGTCCGTTAAGATGTCCCCAAAGAGGTTATCGGTCACGATGACATCGTAACGGGCAGGATCCGTCACCATGTAGATGGTCGCGGCATCGATGTGGTTGTAGTCCACCTCCACCTCCGGATGTTTTCTCGCAACTTCTTCTACCGTGCGGTGCCACAAATCGCCGGCGTTGACGAGCACATTGGTCTTGTGCACTAGGGTCAGGTGCTTGCGGCGCTGCGATGCCCGCTCGAAAGCATCGCGCACCACGCGCTCTACCCCGAAGCGGGTATTTTGCGAAACCTCGCTGGCTACCTCGTGCGGCGTTCCTTCCCGCAGCGTGCCACCATTGCCGCAGTACAGGCCCTCGGTGCCTTCACGCACCACGACGAAGTCAATCTCGCCAGGGTTAGCCAACGGCGAGTGGGCCGTGGGATACAAAATGGAAGGGCGCAGGTTCACGTGGTGATCGAGCGCAAAACGCATCTTCAATAGCAGGCCGCGCTCCAAAACGCCTGGAGGAACCTCGCCTGGCGCGCCGATGGCACCCAGCAAAATGGCATCGTGCTCGCGCAAGCTGGCTAAGTCTGCGTCCGTTAAAAGCTCGCCATTGCGCAGGTATCGCCGCGCGCCCAAGTCATAGTCGGTAGTTTCAATATCGCTGCGCACCGCGCGCAACACCTTCAGGGCTTCCGCCGTTACTTCCGGCCCAATACCGTCGCCGCCAATAACCGCTAATTTCATTGGATAGGATTCCTTTCTCACATAGTGGATTAGGCATTAGCCTACCAAAGAAAACCCGCCCATCGCAGTAAGTCTGCGCGATGGGCGGGCATGAGTACGCGGTTAGGCTAATCGTCCTAGCCTGCGGTGAGGTTATTCATCCATATCGAATTGCTGGCACGTAGCGCCAAGGGCGGAGTTGATCTCCTCGATGAGAGAATCTGGCACCTCGGACTCCACGCGCAAAATGAGCACGGCATCGGATTCCTGCTTTCCCTGCGTCAGGGCTGCAGCGATGATGTTGATACCCGCCGCACCCAGCTTGGTACCCACGGTACCCAGCGCGCCTGGGGCATCGGCATAACGGAAGAACAGGTTGCGGCCCTCGGCCCGCATATCCATGCCACGGCCATTGATGCGCACAAACTTTTCGGTGCCATCGATACCGATGAGCGCACCGGTGAGCGAGGACGTCACGCCCTCTGCGCTAATGACCTTGACCTGCAAGGAAGAACGGTGCCCCTTGGATTCTGGGTTGGTGGAGACCGAAACGTCAACCCCGCGGCTCTCAGCAATCTGCATCGCGTTGACAAAGGTAACCGGCTCCGAGGTCACACCGCTAAACAGGCCGCGTACGGCGGAAAGACCCAGCACGTCCACGTCCTCAGTGGATAGCTCGCCGCAGGCCTCAATTTCCACAGCGACGGGAGCTTGGTCTAGCAGGCGGCCGGCAGTAAGGCCCAGCTTGCGGGCAAGGTCGAGCCAGCCGGCGACCTCTTCGCCCACCGTGCCGCCAGAGACGTTGACCGCATCAGGGACGAACTCGCCGGCAAGGGCCTTGAGTACCGAGGCAGCGACATCGGTACCAGCGCGATCCTGTGCCTCCACAGTGGACGCACCCAGGTGCGGCGACACCGTGACCTGCGGGAGCTTAAAGAGTGGGGAATCCGTGCACGGCTCCGTGGAGTACACATCAAAACCCGCACCGCGGTGGTGACCCGAGGTAATGGAATCTGCCAAGGCCTGCTCGTCTACGAGGCCGCCGCGGGCGGCGTTGATAAGTATCTGGCCTTCCTTTGCCTTGGCCAAAAGCTCCGCATTGAACATACCGGCGGTCTCCGGCGTCTTGGGCAGGTGAATGGTGACAAAATCTGCCTGCGCCATCAGATCTTCCAGCTCGACCAATTCCACGCCGAGCGCTGCTGCACGCGCCGGATTGGCATAAGGATCGTAGGCAATAATCTTGGTTTCAAAGGCACTCAACCGCTGGGCAAAGAGCTGACCGATGTGGCCGAAACCAACGATGCCAATTGTCTTGCCGTAGACCTCTACGCCCTTAAAAGAAGAGCGCTTCCACTCGCCCTCACGCAAGGACTGATCCGCCGCAGGAATCTGGCGGGCAGTGGCCAGGAGTAAGGCAATCGCCTGTTCGCACGCAGAGTGGATATTGGAGGTGGGAGCGTTAACCACCATGACGCCCTTGTTGGTGGCGGTGTCAATATCAACGTTATCTAGGCCCACACCCGCACGGCCCACAATCTTTAGCTTGGGCGCTGCTTCTAGAACTTCAGCGTCGACCGTGGTGGCAGAGCGCACGAGCAGTGCATCTGCCTCAGGAACTGCGGCGAGCAATTCCTCGCGGTTCGGGCCGTCTACCCAGCGCACCTCGACGGAATCCCCCAAAGCCGTCACTGTGGATTGGGCCAATTTATCGGCGATAAGAACTACCGGCTTCGACATATCATCCTTCGTTTCACTTCGTTGTGCATTACGCGAAAATCACCGCGTGTGAAGGAAGTGTAGTTCAGTTTGGGGTGCCCTGCCTTATTTTTTCCTTAAATTCTTTCACTTGACCGAATTCTGGGCCCAAGGCGATCAATGCGCCCTCATCCAGTCCCGCAACCATGGCCATACTCCGCTTATCTTCCAGCGGATCTGCCGTCGGCATCACCAATACCGAACCGCCATAGGCTGCAGCCGTAATGACATTGGCTACTGGACTATCAGCCGTGGCCACAATATTGGGCGCCATCTGACCATCGCGCCGCGACTGTGCTGGAACGGGCTGTAACTTTTTGCCATCGTCCTCGGGCTCGCCCTCATAAGGAATCCAGGCGGGGCGCAATTCAACATAGGGAGTTTTATCCAGCCGGGCGATGTCTTTGACCATCTGTTTCGGCGAGGCGACAACCTTGGACTCATATTGGAAGGCCGTGAAATCTCCCAACGCTTCATGCGTACCTGGGTCCTTGATGACTGTGAAATCACCACTGGATTGCGTCCACGGAATATCGCCCACGATGACGAGCCGTTTAACTTCCAAGTCACCTATCAGGTTGAGGACTTCACCGCGCCGCGAAGGATCGTATTCCACGGCCGGCAAGTGCTGGTTAATCGCCAACGTTGCCGCACGCAAGATGGATTTATCGTCAGAGGCAAAGAGCACCATCGAGTCAGAATCCTCGAAAAAAGTCCGGGCAGCGTCAATGCCGCTAGGATCATCGATGATTTCTAGCTTGCCAGCGAATTTGGGATCGATAAGGCGGTTTTGATTCTCTGACTTGGCGCGCTCAAGCTCGACATCGGACTCGGAGAGATCCGACAGTCCACGTTTCACCAGTTTGGGCTCCTGCAAGGCATCGCCGCAGCCGACAAGAACGAGGGAGGCTGCGATAACCGCTGCAGCCACCCGATACCTCTTAGCGGCCAAACGCATGTGGCCCCTCTTCACCGCCGGCCAGGTTTGCTTCATCGACATCTCGAATGACGGGAATGCCTAAGGTTTCTTCCACTAGATCCACGAAGCGATGACGACGATCAGCCAAGAATTCCTGAACCATTGACTCCCTTAGGTTAGCGACATCGAGGTCGTGCGATGCCAGGACGGCATCAAATTCCTCGTCTTCCATGATGGACTTGGACTGCACGCGTGGCAGGTAGCGGTTCGGCGCGAACCCATCGAGGACGACCTCTGTGCGCTTGCCCATCGGGGTGTAGTTCATGACCGAATGGGCCAAGACCGAATCCACCCCGTGGCGCTGGCACCAATTCAGTGGGAATACCGGGAAAAACCCTGGTTGCAGCTCTTCAAAGGTGTGGCGAGTAAATTCGCTGCCCGTCCGCCAATCTTTCGCGCCTCGGGCCATGAGCAGGGCATAAATACCGTGCCATACGCCATCGTTTTCATCGACCGACAGCAAGCGGGATTCCCGGAATCCTGCATCCGAGACCGTCTTGGGAACGTCATTGGTGGCCCCAGCAACCCACTCCGTTACCTCGTCCACATCGCGGGCGGCGCGCAGTGGCACCGCGGAAGAACCGTAGAGCTCACCGAAAACGCCGCACCAGAACCACTGGTCGATGCGATCCCATGCCTGCTGGCTAGACAGGGCTCCAGGCCGCTTTGCCAAGCGCGCAATGATGACCGCCAGCGGCACGATCTGTTCGGTATAAGGAACTTGATCCAGGCTTAGAATTCGGCGCTGCGCCAAGAATTCGGCAACCTCGTGGAAGGTGATGCGCAGGTCGTGCGCGGCCGCCTTGTACTCGGATAGGGACAGCTTCAAAATGTCTTCGCGTTGACCGCCGGCATTGCCCTTCTCCCCTGTGACCAAGAGAGACACTGCGGAAAGAAATTCATTGCGCCCGATGCCATCGAGCGCGGGAGAATCCCGCAGATCCTTTTCCACCTGCTGCCAATCGTTAGCAAGGGGGAAGCTCGGATCTTCGGAGGCAAAGACGGCGGTTAAGAGATCGAAGACATCCATCTGTAAGCCTGCGGAATTTGCCTGGGCAAAGATGGAACCGATTCCGGCCCGCTCCGTTTCGCGGGATAGCCGGATCATCGGGATGTCATAGCCCGCCAAGGGACGCACGATGCGGTTATTGAACGCAGCGAGCTCGGCGCTGTACTGCTCGTGTGTGGCGGCGAGCTCGAAAAGCATGCTGGTGCCTTCCTCGCTGAGTAGCGAGGCCACAGGGATGCACATATTATCCAGGCCATCCTGGCGGCAGGTGATAGCCCCGTCAATATCGGGGCCGAAGTGCGAGCAGATCTCGCCGTTCTGGTCGACGGCGAAAATGGCGTCATCGGCAAGCAAGTCCCCGCTTACCGCGGCCCGGACGTCAATGAAAAAGCGGCGGTGAACCTTCTTTTTCCGGAAGTCGGTGGTCTTGACAAAACCCTCGCCGTTAAAGCAGTGATAAAGGGAGGTAAGGCGCTGTTGGCCGTCCAAAAGGAGCAGCCCAGGCTCGACGCCAGCCTCGGGCGCACCCGCCAACACTCGGGGGCGGAAACGCATCTTTTCATTGCGGGTATCCAGGGCCATCAGTGCGCCGATGGGATAACCACGCAGGACCGTAACGATAAGTGAGCGGATGCGGTCTTCATCCCAGGCATAGCTGCGCTGGAAATCTGGAAGCTGGATATCGCCCCGGTCAATCCGCGAAAAAAGATCCTTGAGATCATAGCTTGGCGTCGTAAAACCCATAGGGCCAATACTACCCGCAACACCTCTGCGGTACCTCACGGACTTAAGTGCTGGGATAGCACGTAGCCAAACCGCAAAAGCGGCCCGCCGGGAACTTCCCGCGGGCCGCACTGGCTTCAGCTATTGCCTAGGCAGTAGCGTCCAAAGGATTCTTTACCCAGCTCATGAGATCGCGCAGCTTGGTGCCGGTCTTTTCGATCTCGTGCTGTGCAAATTCCTCGCGCAGGTCTTCCAGTTCCTTGTTGCCGCCTTCAACGTTGGCGAGCAGCCGCTTGGTGAAGGTGCCGTCCTGAATATCGGACAGGACATCCTTCATGCGCTGCTTGGTATCAGCGTTGATGATGCGCGGGCCGGAGATGTAGCCACCGAACTCGGCGGTATCAGAAACCGAGTAGTTCATGTTGGCAATGCCGCCCTCGAACATCAGGTCCACGATGAGCTTCATCTCGTGCAGGACCTCGAAATAAGCCATCTCTGGCTCGTAGCCGGCCTCGGTGAGGACCTCAAAGCCATTGCGGATGAGGAACTCGACGCCACCACACAGGACGGCCTGCTCACCAAAGAGGTCGGTGACCGTCTCTGCCTCGAAGGTGGTGGGGATAACGCCGGCGCGGGCGCCACCGATCGCAGCGGCATAGGACAAGGTCAGGTCATGGCCCTCGTTCTTCGGGTCCTGCTCGGTGGCAATCAAGCAAGGAACGCCCTTGCCGTCAACGAACTGGCGGCGGACCAAGTGGCCCGGACCCTTTGGCGCGACCATACCGACGGTGACGGACGCAGCCGGCTCAATCAGCTTGAAGTGGATATTCAGGCCGTGACCGAATAGCAGTGCATTGCCGTCTTCCAGGTTCGGGGCAATGTGCTCTTCGAAGATCTCCTTCTGGGAGGTATCCGGCGCCAAGAGCATAACGACGTCGGCCCACTTGGATGCCTCCGCGACGGACTTGACTTCGAAGCCAGCCTCTTCCGCCTTGGCTGCGGACTTAGAGCCCTCGCGCAGACCGATAACAACCTCAACGCCGGAATCGCGCAGGTTCTGGGAGTGGGCGTGACCCTGGGAGCCGTAGCCGATAACAGCTACCTTGCGGCCCTGGATGATCGACAGGTCAGCATCGTCGTCGTAGTAGGTATCAATAGCCATTTCAAATCCTCAATTCTTTGGTAGGAGAAGCTGTAATGAAGCGTCCTAACGCAGAGTATATACCACTGCGCGGGACAATGTGTTCACATCGTGAGATTTTATTTACTTTTTGGGAGCTGTCGCCTTCGGGCCGCGCCCCAAGGCTACGTGGCCCGATTGCACGAGTTCACGAATCCCGAAGGGCTCGAGAACTTCAAGCAGCGCCGCGAGCTTGCCCGGCGTACCGGTAGCCTCCACGACAACCGATTCCTTTGCCACGTCCACCACGCGGGCGCGGAAGATATTTACCGCATCCACCACCTGCGCGCGGTTGGAATTATCGGCCGATACCTTCACCAGCATGATGGCGCGAGCAACGGTGGAATCTTCTTTAAGTTCCACGACCTTGATAACCGGAATGAGCTTATTGAGCTGCTTCGTTACCTGCTCAATGATCACCTCAGAGGCATCCACAACGATGGTCAGCCGGTTAATTCCGGGGGTTTCCGTGTGCGCGGAGACCAAGGACACCAGGCTGTAGCCACGGCGGCTAAACATTCCCACCACGCGGGCGATGATGCTTTCTACATCCTCAACTAATACCGATAAGGTATGCCGAGTTACCTCGTTTTGCGTCATGGTTTATGCCTCCTGGATGGTTTCGTCAATCTCAGCCGGGGTTTCCGCGGCGGATTCAGCTTCATCAAAAAGCGGGCGCAGGCCGCGGGCGTATTGGATTTCCTCATTGGAGGCACCTCCACCGATCATTGGCCACACCTGCGCATCTTGGCCGACGATGAAGTCAATGACAACTGGCTTATCGTTAATTGCCTGCGCGCGCTTAATGGCCGGAACGACTTCTTCTTCGCTCGTGACCCGGATGGCTTCACAACCGAGTGCCTCGGCCAAACGGACGAAGTCCGGGGTGAAGGCGTTTTCTTCGCGCAGCTTGGTGTGCGAATAGTGCTGGTCATAAAACAGCGTCTGCCATTGCCGGACCATTCCAAGGTTTCCGTTATTAATGACGGCAACCTTAAACGGGAAGCCTTCCACGGCGGCGGTGGTAAGTTCCTGGTTGGTCATTTGGAAGCAGCCATCACCATCGATGGCCCAGACTTCCTTTTCTGGACGCGCTGCCTTTGCACCCAAGGCAGCGGGAACGGCATAGCCCATGGTTCCAGCACCACCGGAGTTGATCCACGAACGCGGGTGTTCAAAGTCCAAGAACTGCGCGGACCACATCTGGTGCTGGCCCACGCCCGCACAGTAGATAGCTTCCGGCCCCACGGTCTCACTGAGCTTTTCCAAGACGAATTGCGGGTTCAGCAGGCCATCATCGGTGGGCTCATAACCGCGCGGGAAACGCTGCTGCATGCCGCGCAGGTAATCATGCCACTGTTTCACCTCGGCGGCCGGCTGTACATCCTTCTTGCGGTACTCCTTACTCAACGCGGTCAAGCACTTTTTGGCATCGCCGACGATGGGGACCGTAACTTCCCGGATCTTGCCAATCTCAGCTGGGTCAATATCGGCGTGGACGACCTTCGCATTGGGTGCGAATGTTGAGGTATCGCCGGTCACGCGATCATCGAAGCGGGCACCGATGGCAATGATGAGATCGGCGCGCTGCATCGCCGCGACGGCTGGGACCGTGCCGTGCATGCCCGGCATTCCCAGGTGCAGCGGGTGGGAGTCCGGAAAGGTCCCCAGCGCCATCAAGGTGGTAACCACAGGGATATTCGTGAGTTCCGCAAACTCCAGCAACTCTTGGGAGGCATTAGCTTTAACGACTCCGCCGCCGACGTAGAGCACGGGCTTTTCCGCTTGCGACATCAATTCCACGGCCTGGGCCACCTGCCGGTGGTGTGGCTTGGTGACTGGCTTGTATCCCTGCAGGTCAAGCGTTTCCGGGAAGCGATAATCTACAAAGCCGTTTTGCACGTCCTTCGGGATATCCACGAGCACCGGACCGGGGCGGCCGGTGGAAGCCAAGTGGAAGGCAGCCGAAATTGCAGAAGGGATCTCGGCGGGATCCGTCACGATGTAGTTGTGCTTGGTAATGGGCATGGTGACACCGCGGATATCGGCCTCTTGGAAGGCATCGGTGCCCAAAAGGTTGCTGCCCACCTGGCCGGTGATGGCGACGATGGGAACGGAGTCCAGGTTGGCATCGGCAAGCGCGGTAACCAGGTTGGTCGCACCAGGGCCGGAGGTAGCGATGCACACGCCCACCCTTCCGGATGCCTGCGCATAACCCTCGGCGGCGTGGCCCGCCCCCTGTTCATGGCGGGTTAGCACATGGCGAAGCTTGGTCGAACCATGTAGTGCATCGTAGAGCGGAAGCACGGCACCGCCGGGAATACCGAATACGAGATCGGTGCCCAGATCTTCCAGCGTGCGGACAATAGCGTGAGCGCCACTCATTCGCTCCGCGGGCGCAGCAGAAGTCGCAGCGGCCGCGGAAGCGGGCGTGGGCGAGGGTGTCGTTACCACGGTGTATGTGCTCCTTGGGTTGGTCTGTCGGGGAAATTGATCATCGAGGGAAACGCCCTAGTTACAACTAAAGCCCCCGCGGCCGGTGGTCTGCGGGGGCGAAAGCGTCGACGTTCAGGAAACGCCGCGGTCACCGCCGCGCTCGTACCACCTGAAGTCGAATAATGATCATATTTCCAACTATATACCGATAGAATTATATCTGGAAGCCTTTACCCCCTTTTGGGAAAAGTTTCTCACATGATGAAACTCCGCGAAAAAATGGTTCGCTTCCCCACCACATGGTCAATTAGGCTGGCTGACTATGACCCCACCAGCACAGGACAAACAACCTCGTCAGTCCACCACCCAGGCAGAGGTCTTCACCCCTTCCCGCGACCACATCTTGGGCATTTTAATTCTGTCCACGATCGCCTTATTAAGCATTGGCTGGGCGCCCAAATACCTGGGGTGGCTGCTGATTATCCCCGTTATCGGCCTCTGGTGGGTCCTCAAGGCCCGCACACGGGTCTCTGAGAAAGGCATTTCCATTTCGTATGCGTTCCGGAAGAACGTTTCCATCGCATGGGATGATTTCGCCGGGATTGGCTTCCAGCGCGCCCGGGCCTTCGCGCAGACTAAAAATGGTGCGAAACACAACCTGCCTGGCGTAACCTTCAACTCACTGCCCCGCCTGGCGCAGGCATCCCGCGGGCGCATTCCCGATGCCCTCACTCAAGGCCGCGAGGCAGCCGATGACAAGGTCGTTATCGTGCACCGCGACGGGCAGCAGATCCTCTTAAGCAAAGAGGAATATGCTGCATACCTAGAAAAGCACCCCGAGCTTAAAGATTCGGCAGAAAACTAAATCTACTTTCTCCCCCATTTGACCAATCCATAAGGAATAGTGACTTAATCCATGTTCCCACTGCGCTCTAAAGTAACTACCGTCGGACGCCAAGCCTCCGGTGCGCGTGCCTTGTGGCGCGCGACTGGCACCAAGGAAAATGACTTTGGCAAGCCGATTGTCGCCATCGCCAACTCTTATACGCAGTTCGTCCCCGGCCACGTGCACCTGAAAAACGTCGGGGATATCGTCGCCGACGCCGTCCGCGAAGCCGGTGGCGTACCTAAGGAGTTCAACACCATTGCCGTGGATGACGGCATTGCCATGGGGCATAGCGGCATGCTGTACTCTTTGCCCTCGCGCGAAATCATCTCCGATTCCATCGAGTACATGGCCAATGCGCATACTGCCGATGCCCTCGTCTGCATCTCCAACTGCGATAAGATCACCCCGGGCATGCTCAATGCCGCAATGCGGTTGAATATCCCCACGATCTTTGTCTCGGGCGGGCCGATGGAGGCCGGTAAGGCCGTCGTGGTCGATGGCGTCGCCCATGCGCCGACCGACCTGATTACCGCTATCACCGCATCCGCGAATGATAGCGTTTCCGACTCTGGCTTGGCCCAGGTAGAAGAATCCGCCTGCCCCACCTGCGGTTCCTGCTCCGGCATGTTTACGGCCAACTCCATGAACTGCTTGACCGAGGCTCTCGGTTTGGCGCTTCCTGGCAATGGCACCACCCTGGCCACCCACAGCGCGCGCCGCGATCTCTTTGAAAAGGCCGGTTCCACCATCGTGGATATGTGCCGCCGCTACTACGGCGAGGAAGACGAGTCCGTCCTGCCGCGCAATATCGCCACCAAGGAAGCCTTTAGCAATGCTATGGCCCTCGATATGGCCATGGGCGGATCCACCAACACCATCCTGCACACCCTCGCCGCAGCGCAAGAGGGCGAAGTGGACTTCACGTTGGATGATATTAATGACATCTCCTACCGCGTGCCTTGCTTGTCCAAGGTCGCACCCAACGGCACGTACCACATCGAGGACGTGCACCGCGCCGGCGGCATTCCGGCCATTTTGGGCGAGCTGCGCCGCGCGGGCCATCTCAACCTCAAAGTGCACACGGCGCTGTACGATAACGCCGAACAGTGGCTGGATGACTGGGATATCCGCAATCCCCGCGTAACTGATCAGGCCCGCGAGCTGTACTACGCCGCCCCCGGTGGCGTGCGCACGACGGAGCCATTCTCCCAGTCCAACCGGTGGGATGAACTAGATACTGACGCGGTCAATGGCTGCATTCACGATGCCGACCACGCCTTTTCTTCCGACGGCGGCCTGGTGGTCCTGCGCGGCAACCTGGCGCCAGACGGGGCCATCGTCAAGGCGGCCGGCGTGGAAGAAGAGCTGTGGACCTTCTCTGGCCCAGCCCGCGTGGTGGAGTCCCAAGAGCAGGCCGTGTCCATCATCTTGAATAAAGAAGTCCAGCCAGGCGATGTCGTCGTCATTCGCTACGAGGGCCCCTCCGGTGGCCCCGGCATGCAGGAGATGCTCCACCCGACGTCCTTCCTCAAGGGCGCAGGTTTAGGCAAGGCCTGCGCCTTGATTACCGACGGCCGCTTTTCCGGCGGCACCTCCGGGCTCTCCATCGGCCACATTTCTCCTGAGGCCGCCCACCAGGGGCTTATCGGGCTCATCGAGAACGGCGATACCATTTCCATCAATATCCACGAGCGCGAGCTCACGCTCGACGTGGACGATGATGTTCTGGAGCGCCGCCGCGCCGCGCAAGAACAACGCGACAAGCCGTGGACGCCGGTGGACCGCAACCGTCCGATTACCAAGGCGCTGCGCGCCTATGCCGCGATGGCGACCTCCGCAGACCGCGGCGCGGTCCGCGTGGTAGACGGTTATGTAAACTAACGCGCCATTTCTTCAATAGCCGCGAGGTGGGCATCGAATGCGGACTTGCCACGAGCAGTGAGCATGACCCAAACGGTGTCCTTATCGCGGGAAGAACCATATTCGCGAAACCGGCTGATATAGCCTTCCTTTTCCAGGGCGGTTAGTTGTTTGGATAAGGTGGCGGCCGATTGCCCCACCTCTTCCCGCAGCGCAGCGAAGCGCATTTCGCGGCGCACCTGCCCTTCAACCGCGCCCCGTGCATTTAATACCGCGCAGACTTTGAAGCGATTGAGCGGATAGATGACAGGGTCGATCTCACTTAACATCGTCGTTTTCTCCTTGCCGCGCTTGAAGATCCAAGGCTCGGGATTGCAGCACCCACACCGCTGCCACGCCCCACACCGCGATGACGATTAAATGGATCCAAGTGTGCTCGCGCAGCATGGTACCGCCAAAGATCGGCGCAAGTATTACTGCCATCCCAGCATAGTATTTCTTATCGGCCTTTGGCTGTGTATATGGATCCTGGCGATAGCTGGGCCGAACCTTGCTCTGATGATGAAGCAGCGCCCACACCACGATGCCTATAAGGGCGAAGTAGAAAATGATCGCCACTGCGGGGTGAATTTTTTCAGCAAAAAGGTTCATCCCCACATAAAACGCTGCCATTGCGAGAACGAAAAAGATATTTTGCATGAGACGCCTGCGCTCCGCACCTTGATCCTGCAGGCTGTCATTAAACTCAAGTGATTTCTTTAGCTCATCATCCATCTTCTATCACCATCTGAAATCCAGAATTCCTTACTTTCCTTTATAGCAATTCTGACACTTTCCACACCGGAAAGCAAGGCGGAAAGAAAATCCCCGCCGCATGCAATGCAACGGGGATCCACTCACTCGGTAACGAGTACCGGCCTAAGCAATAGGGTTTAGTGCCGCGCCAAAGAACCACACGGCAACCAAGATGGCGATACCGACCACCACAAAGACCCACGACGTACCCAGTGGGCGTCGCGCCCAAGAGCGGCCAAAGTCTAAGGAAATGAAACCGGGGCCGGTAAATTGCAGGCCAATCGCGATCACAAAAAGCACTAAGGACAGCCATACCGAGTCCGGCCAGTCAAAGACCTGCAGACCGGCACCCGATTCCGCCAGTTCGTGCAAGGCGGTGAAACCGGTAACGACCAAGCCAAGCATGGCCGCAAGCGGGCTAATCAGGCCCAATAGGAGGAATGCTCCGGCGATCAGCTGCACAGTAGGAACTGCAAGGGCAAACGAATCACCCCAAGCGTACTGGGAGTAATCGCTTTCCAACCCGGAGACTCCGCTACCATCGCCCAGCGAGAAGAACGTGGCTACGCCGGCAATGATGAGATAGGCGCCCATAGCCAAGCGGACGAAGAAGAGGCCAAAGTCAATGGTGCCGCGGCGCCCATAGCGCTTGTAGCCTTCCTTATCCTCCTGCTCCTGCTGCAGTTTGCGCTCTTGTTCCGCCTGCTCTTCTGGGGTCAGGCCGGCATCTTCAGCAGCGAAGCCTTCGGTCTGCGCCGCCGCCGAGGGATCCGATACCTCGGTGTCTCCACCGGTAGATTGCGTGCCCCCTTGCTGTCCAGCCTCATTAGCGGCGGTATTAGGCATAACTTCCGTCTCCGCTGCCTCTTGTTTGCGTGGCCGAATTTCTTGCGGCTCGGCGCGCCCTGCGCGCGCGAAGACATCGGGGTTATCCCGCTGCACAGAATCGTAGGCTGGGACGTTGAGATCCTCATCTAAAGGATTAGCTTTATCCGGTTGCTGCTTATCGCTCATATGACCAATTTAAGACACTTGCCTGCAGTTTTGCGGTACCGTTAACGGCGCGCCGCGATTGTTCCCACACCTCCCTTCCCCTGGCCCGCACGTTGTTGTAACATCAACAATGTCATGTAGTTGACATATAAACATTAATTACTGGCGGGAAACTTCCCCGCCGCAATAATCCATGAGAATTGGGAGTGAATCGATGACTTCACACGACTCCGACTGGGCAGGAGATGCCCGCAATGCGTCACCAGATGGCGAGTTTATTCGCGATACCACCTATATCGAAGACCGCATTTCACCAGAGGTATCCGAGGTAACCGCGCAGGACGATGGCACCTTTTATTGGCCGATGGAGGCTGGCCGTTACCGCCTGGTTGCGGCCCGCGCCTGCCCGTGGGCGCACCGCGCGGTTATCGCCCGCCGCTTATTAGGATTAGAAGATTCCATTTCCCTAGCCCTCGCCGGCCCCGTACACGATGCGCGGTCCTGGACATTCGATTTAGATGAGGGCGAAGTGGACCCGGTTTTGGGCTACAAGCGCTTGCAGGAAGCCTACTTTGAGCGCTTTCCGGACTATCCCCGCGGGATTACCGTACCTGCCCTGGTAGAAGAATCCACCGGACGGGTGGTCACCAATGATTATCCCTCTATGGTGCGCGATTTTATTGAGCAGTGGACGGACTTCCAGGCAGAAGGCGCCCCCGATCTCTTCCCAGAAGAGCACCGCGAGGAGATGGAAAAGCTCAACGCGTACATCTTCCACGGCATCAATAATGGCGTCTACCGCTGCGGTTTTGCCGGTTCACAAGAAGCCTATGAAGAGGCTTATGACCAACTGTGGGAGGCGCTCGATTGGGCCGAGGAGCGCCTGGGCACCCAGCGTTATATGGTCGGCGAACACATTACCGAGACCGATATCCACCTATTTGCCACCCTCGTGCGCTTCGACCCTGTGTATTACTCGCACTTCAAGTGCTCGCGCCACAAGATCCAGGAACTGCCCAACCTGCGCGGCTACCTGCAAGAACTATTCCAGCTACCAGGTTTTGGCGATACCACCGATTTCACCGAAATCAAACAGCACTACTTTGCCACGCACACCGAAATCAACCCCACCCGCATCGTTCCGGTGGGACCGGATATGTCCTGGCTAGCAGAGCCGCACGACCGCGATCGCTTTGGCGGGCAGCCCTTTGCCCCTGGCGTGCGACTCCCAGGCCCCATTCCCTCCGGCGAGGAAGTAAAGAATCCGGAAGACTTTCAGCTTAAGCTCTTCCCAGCCCCGCAGCCGCGTTAATTACGGACCTCGTCAGATCGCTTAAGACCTCGGATTCTAGGCGCCAGCGCTGCCAGTAGAGGTCGATGTCGAGCTGGTGGTCATCGAGAAGCAGCAGCTCTTTCGATTCCACCAGTGGCTGGGCCTGGGCCTGCGGCAAAAGCCCCCACCCCAGGCCCACGCGCACGGCCTCCAGGTAGCCTTCCGAAGAGGGAATTTGCGAGACCCGTGCGCGCACGACGTGGGAGTCAATAAAGCGCTCGCGCATGGCATCATCGAGCACTTGGTCATTGGGGCCATAGCCCACCAGCGGCATCGTCTCCCAGGTAAACCGCCCTGAATGAAAGCCTTCCGCGATGTGTGGGGCGGCAACGGCGAAATAGCGCATGGTCCCCAAGAACGTGGAATCGCACCCGGATACCGGCGAATGCTCCCTTGTTACCGCACCCAAGACATCGCCGCGCCGCAGCATCGCGAGCGTGCGGGCCTCATCCTCAATGCGGATGCGCAGGGCAACGTCTCCCCGCTGCGCGGTATCGCTTAATACCTGCGTAAACCAGGTGGCGAGCGAGTCGGAGTTGATGGCCACCGACAGGGGCACGCGCGCTAGGCGCTGGCCCAACCGGGCATCGGTTTCTGCCTGCACCAACGCCATGCGCCGGGCCGCCTGCACCAAGATCTCGCCGGCTTCCGTCGCCCCCACCGGATTCGCCCGCCGCACCAGCACGCGGCCGGTGCTCGCCTCCAACGCCTTAATGCGCTGGCTTACCGCAGACGGGGAAATCCCCAGGACCGAGGCGGCGACCTCAAAGCTTCCTTCTTCCACGATGGCCAGCAAGGTTTCCAAATGTACCGGGTTCATGAAGCTATTCTAAACCATATGAAGATAGATTAACTGGACTTATTTACCGCTTGGATTCACACTAGAGGCATGTCCATCGTGCTTGCTGGTTTTGTGCTTGGTTTATCCCTCATCGTGGCCGTCGGCCCCCAAAATGCGATGCTGTTGAAATACGGCATCCGCCGCGATCATATCGGGCTCATCATCGTTGTATGCGCGCTTTCCGATGTCATCCTGATTACCTCCGGCACCGCCGGCGTCGGCTACCTGGTGGAGCGCTTTCCGACGGCGCTTGAAGCGCTCAAGTACATCGGCGCGGCGTACCTAGCCTTTTTCACCTTCACCTGCTTCCGCGATGCCTTCAAAACCAAGGGCGAGGCCATCGACGTGGAATCCACTTCCCCCAATTCCACCGAGGAAGTCGCGACCTTCGACGGTGACAGCGACTCCACGGGTGGGGCCGGCACCGGGCACGGTTCTGTCGCCACAGCTACCGCCACCCAGCGCCAGGAAATTAAGCGCTCTCCCTCCTGGGTTAAGCCACTACTTACCACGCTGGCGCTAACCTGGCTCAATCCAGGCGCCTATGTCGATGTATTGGTCATGCTCGGCGGCATCGCCAACCAGTATGGCGATCCCGGCCGGTGGCTTTTCGCCGGCGGTGCCATTGCCGCCAGCTTTACGTGGTTTCCCGTCATTGGCTTCGGCGCAGCCCGCTTCTCCCACGTCCTCTCCCGCCCCGAAGTCTGGCGCTGGATTAACGTGGGCATCGGCGTCATCATGATTGGCCTGACCCTCAAGCTCCTCCTGCTGTAATCCCCTAGCCCAGCTCCAGCGCCAAGCGTTTGAAGGGGCATCGGCAAGCACACAGCATAAAAAAGGGTTAAGTAGCAAAATGTGTGTCTGGTGGGCGTGTCGTCGGCTGGGCGCCTTTTGTCATTTCATGGGTCCTTTTCTGATTCCTATGGAGTGTGAGTATTCGGTTGGGATAGCGTTGTCGTAGAAGGCTGGTCGGCCTGTTTCCGGGTCGGCTGTGTTGTGGTCTTCTGGGGTAAGGCCTTGGACTTTGGCGAGTTGGTCTTGCCCGAAATTGCACTGCCTGGCGATCTCTAATGGGTCGTCAGGCAGTTGTGTTTGTGAATACAGGTACCATTCCAGCATTTTGCGTTGTCGTTCTCCTGTTCTTCCACGGTGAGCATCAGCGATGCGTTTGAGCGGGGCGTTAACTCCGCCTTCGAGGCTGTTTGTCGTTGCTACCCAACGCTGTGGCATAAGAGCATGTGGTGGTGGCTTAAGGTAGGTAAATAGATGTTGTTTCTGCGAAAGGTTTCGCAGTGATTTATAGGCTTGGCGAACGCGTAAATGGGTCCATTCCCACGTGCGGTTGGACCTGCGGCGGTGTGTAGGGGTCAGGGTTTTCTCGGAAAGGAAGTGTTTATAGACCTGGCCGAAGTCATGCAGGTTCTTCGTCCATTCCCGTGCTTGGTCTAGGGTGCTGATTTTGGTTAATTGCAGTGCTAGGCCATAGATGGCTTTGCCGGCATCGGTGCGTGGGCGGCTGGTGGTGTATCGGCGGATTACGCGTTGGGCATGGACTAGGCAGCGCTGGATTGGTGTGTGTGGCCAGCATGTTGCGATGGCTGATTGGGCGCCGAGTCCGCCATCAAGTACGACGCATAACGGTGGCGCTATGTTTTTAAGTAATTGAATATAGGCGTCGGTGGATTCCTTTTTAGCCCAGTGCCAGGCAATGACGTGGTCATGGCTTGCTGCGACAAGCAGGCAGCCTGCCGCGGTGTAGGTGCCGTCGATGAAGATTTGGTCGTAGATTCGGTGAGGGTCCGGGGTATTAGGGATATCGATAAGCCAAAAGGGTTCAAACCGGCGGTTGAGAGTCCACCGGCTTATTCCTTGTTGCTGGGCAAGCTGGGGCAATGACGTTGTAGATACCGCGTAGCGGTAGAAGGCGCGGAAGTCCCGGGACTGGGTATGGTCAGTTCGTTGGCGCGTTAGGGAGCTTCCGCAGTTGGGGTCTTTGCATCGCCATCTGGTTTTCCCTTTGGATGTTGTGCCATTTTTCTTCATCTGCCCTGCACAAATAGGGCATCGTGGTCGGTTAGTAGTCACCGGAAAATTCAACCAGCTCACCACATACCACATGCAGGTGCCATTCCGGTGGATTGAACAAAAGCAGGGCCGAATAAGCCCCAGAAGCTTATTCAGCTCCTATTTAAACAAGCTAACCAGCGCTTACGCTGAAACCGAGACACACTTCCTGCTACTTAACCCTAAAAAATCCCTCCTCAGGAAATCCTGGGGAGGGAAAATTATTGCCTGAAGGCGAGATTACTTCTTGGAACTTTCCGCATCGGAAGACTCATCGTCTTCCTCTGGGTCACCGATAGCACCGGTTTCTTCGATCCACTGTTCAATCTCTTCCGGCGAGCGGTCGTGCTCTACGCCTTCGCGCTCGACGTAGTAGGTGTGATCGTCCTGGTTTTCCTTCTCAAATTCTTCCTTATCAAAGTCCACGTTGTCATCACTGTCGAGCTTCTCCGTCACCTCGGTCACGAGCTCTTCATAGAGCGCCTCGCTATCCATATTGGAATCCTCGAGGTGCTGGCCAATCTCATCGTCGTAACGCTCTGCGTCATAATCCTTATTCGGATTCAGCTTGAGGTGCATCAGCGAACGCACACGCTCGCGGCGCAGTGCCTCGTCCTGAATCTTGGACTGGCTGCGGAACCACGCGAATACCAAGACGGCCACCATCGCAATGCCCATGTAGCCAATGACCGGGTAGACGTACTGCATCAAGGTCTTGAAACCGAAGAAGGAGACGCCGAAACCTGCGAAACAGCCTGCGATAAAGATAACGCGGAACTTAGCCTCGTTGCCTGCAGAGAGGCGCTTACCCAATGCGTAGAACATACCAATGGCGGTATTGAAAATCATCAGGTAAATAATGATTGCCATGATCGCGCCCAACACTGGGTGAACGTCATCGACCAAGGACAGCATCGGGATGTCAGAGTCCCCGATAGTCTCGGCATTCATCAACAGCGAGAAGCCTGCCAGGCCCATCATGATGGAGTAGACAACGCCGCCTACGACGCCGCCCCAGCCAGCTTCACGCGGGCTAATGTTATCGCCACCGATAACCAGCGACATCGAAACCGCCAGCATCAAAGCCAGACCGTTGTAGTTCAGCGCGGAGACCAACCAGTTGCCAATCGGGGTATCGATTTGGCTGGAGGCGTCCATGGCCGCGCTGACATCATCAGGCATATTGAACATGGTGTAGATGGCCACACCAACGACGGCAATGATGATGGACGGGGTGAGCATACCGATGACCTTGGACACCTTATCGACGTCCATCATGCCGACGGCAATCACGAGCCCCAGCATCACCGTCGAGCCAATCCACGCCGGCCAGCCAAATTGCTGCTCCATATTGGAACCAGCGCCAGCAAGCATCACAAAGCCGATGGCGAAGAGCGTGATGATAACGGCGACGTCCAACAGCTTGGACACGATTGGGTGGGTGACTTTACGGAACACCGTGTTGTGCTCAGTGGCGTGGAAATAGCTACCCAATTGCAAGAACACGGTGCCCGCCAGCGTCATAATGGCCGCTGCGACCACAATGCCGGCAATACCCCAGGTGCCGAAGGCGGTGAAATATTGCACGACCTCTTGGCCCGTAGCAAAGCCCGCGCCTACCAGCAGGCCCACGAAGGACATAGCCATGGCGAGAATATTTTTATAAGACACAGTTGCCTAACTTTTGTAGCGGATAATTTTCACACACCAGTGCGCGCGTCCTAGGCCCCCTCCTTATCCCCCGACGCGTGCGGAGAGGCGCGGCGCAGGAGTGTGCTCCTGTGCACATGGTACGTAAGCCAATAGCGAAATCCTACTTGCACGTGCGTGAAATACAATACATCATCTTTTGTCGATGAAGTAGCTTACATACTTAGTCCGCGAAAGTTTCCGTATCGATGACAAAACGGAACTTCACATCACCGGCAACAACCCGCTCATAGGCTGCGTCAACGTCATCAACGCCCACCTTTTCGATGACCGCGCCGATGCCGTGTTCTGCACAAAAGTCCAGCATCTCTTGGGTTTCGGCAATGCCGCCAATATTGTTTCCGGTCAATACTTTACCGCCACCAACGAGGTTGCCCATCGTGATTCCCAGTTCCTCCGGCGGCAGGCCGACCACAGACATGATCCCCCGCGGCTTCAACAGCTGCAGGTAGTCATTGAGGGAATAGGAGGCGGAAATGGTAGACAAAATCAAGTCGAACTCGCCCTTGTGGTTGGCAAAGAAGTCGGGGGCCTCACCCGTTGCCAACACCCGCTGCGCGCCGAGCTTGTAGGCTTCTTGTTCCTTGCGCAAGGAGCGGGAAATGACGGTGACCTCAGCGCCCTTGGCGGCGGCGATCTGCACACCCATGTGGCCCAGACCGCCAAGGCCAACGACGGCTACCTTATCGCCTTCCTTGACCTGCCACCGGGCCAAGGGCGAGTAGGTGGTAATTCCGGCGCACAAGAGCGGGGCGGCAACATCAAAGTCGAGGCCTTCCGGAATCGTCAACACAAAATTCTCATTGACCACGACCTTTTGCGCATAGCCGCCCTGGGTAATGGTTCCATCAACGTCTTCAGAGTTATAGGTTCCCACCGAGCCGTTCAGGCAGTTTTGCTCCTGGCCATTGCGGCACTGCTCGCACACCCCACAGGAGTTGACCAAACAGCCGACCCCCACGCGGTCGCCCACCTTAAACTTGGTGACCTTGTCCCCTACTGCTTCGACCACGCCAGCGATCTCGTGGCCCACCGTCAGCGGGAAGTGGGCCTCGCCCCACTCATTGCGAATAGTGTGGATATCCGAGTGGCAAATGCCTGCCGCCTTGATATCGATGACGACGTCATCTTCGCGGGGATCGCGCCGTTCGATTTCTACGGTGCGAAATGGTGCATCCGGACTCGTTTTTTGCAGAACTTTAGATTTAATTGGCATGTCACATAGTCTACGCTTTACCGGCCTGACCTGCCCAAATGAAAATTATGCTCAATTTAAAACTACGAAAGCCAGCCTCCGACCTCTGTGGAAGCAGGGACGAAGACTGGCTTACTTAAGTGCGCTTTAGCTCAGCTTTTCCGCGATCAGCTTATTAACCTGACCCGGATCCGCCTTGCCCTGCGTCGCCTTCATCACGGCACCGACGATCGCACCGGTGACCTTCTTATTACCGGCGCGGTACTTCTCCACGATGTCCGGGTTGGCGGCCAAGGCATCATCCACAGCCTTTTCGATGGCCCCATCATCGCGCACGACCTCGAGACCGCGCTTGGCGACGACCTCATCAACATCGCCCTCGCCCGCCAGCACGCCATCGACAGCTTGGCGCGCCAGCTTGGTAGTCAACTTGCCTTCCTTGACTAGGGTGATAACGCGTGCGATGCGGGCTGGGGTGATATCCAGCTCGGCCAGGGTCTTATCCTGCTCATTGGCCTTACCTGCAAGATAAGACACCCACCAGGAACGAGCCTCGTCCGGCTTCGCGCCGGCTTCAACCGTCTCCACGACGAGATCCAGCGCGCCCGCGTTGACCAGGTCGCGCATCTCCTCGTCCTTAATGCCCCACTCCTCTTGGATGCGCGCGCGGCGGACCCACGGCAGCTCCGGAAGGGTTGCGCGCAGCTCTTCTACCCACTCGCGCGGGGCGATGACCGGCGGCAAATCCGGGTCATTGAAGTAGCGGTAGTCTTCAGCGGTTTCCTTCGGGCGACCCTTAGAGGTAGAGCCATCGGTTTCTTGGTAGTGGCGGGTCTCCTGCTCGATGCTGCCGCCATCTTCCAATACCTGTGCCTGGCGCTGCATCTCAAAGCGCACAGCCTGTTCGACCGAGCGCATGGAGTTGATGTTCTTCGTCTCGGTACGGGTACCGAATTCTTCTTGGCCGATAGGGCGCAAGGATAGGTTGGAGTCCACGCGCATGGAGCCTTGATCCATGCGGGCATCGGAAACGCCCAATGCGGCGACGAGCTCGCGCAGCGCCGAGACATAGGCCTTTGCCACCTCGGGGGCGCGCTCGCCGGCGCCGATGATGGGCTTGGTGACGATCTCAATGAGCGGAATGCCCGCGCGGTTGCAGTCCACCAGGGATGCGGTGGCGCCGTGGATGCGGCCATCGGCGCCACCCAGGTGGGTCAGCTTACCGGTGTCTTCTTCCATGTGGGCGCGCTCGATCTCCACGCACCATTCCGTGCCGTCTTCCAGCACGACGTCGAGGTAGCCGTCATAGGCAATCGGCTCATCGTACTGGGAAATCTGGTAGTTCTTTGGCTGGTCTGGGTAGAAATAATTCTTGCGGGCAAAGCGCGAGGACTCCGCGATGGAGCAATTGAGCGCCAGTCCAATCTTGATTGCGCCCTCCACGCCCTTGGAATTAACCACGGGGAGCGCACCGGGAAGGCCTAGCGATACCGGATCGGTATTGGAATTAGGGGCTGCGCTGAAGTTCGTGGCGGAGGTGGAAAACATCTTGGTTTCCGTATCCAGCTCCACGTGGACTTCCATGCCCATTACCGGTTCATACTTGTCGAGGACCTCGTCGAAGTCCATCAGGTCATACATCGCAGCAGTCATGCGTGCCATCTTAATACGTCCGTGCACTCTCGCGCGCTAGCCCCTAGGGTGACTGTCATGACGACTCCGCATACAGTAGACAACTCGCTTGTCGATGCCCCACTGATTAACATCGCAGTCTTTTCTACCGCCCCCTCGACCGAAGAGATCACAGAGGCCGTTACCGGGACCTTTTCGGGGCGTGCCGGAGAGATTACTCCCGGCAAGAACCCGGGCAGCCTAGTGGTGCCTATCGATGGCGCGTTTGTCCTGCACTACCAGACCATCGATTCTGCACCCACCCCAGATAGTTACGGCCTCCACCCCATCTTGAGCGCCGATGCCGGCGACCTCAACACCGCGGGAGCCCAAGTGCTGGTCTCGGTCCTTCCGGATAATCAGGAACACGACCTCTCTCACCAATTCCGCGAGCCGCGCCGCGAGCACCTAGAGCTGCTATCCCAAGCGACGTCCGCCGTAGCCCAGCACCCCAATTGCCTCATCATCCACAACCCGCGCGGAAACGTCTCTATTTCTCCTGCGAAGTTTATCGATGCGGTACGCAATAACCTCGCGCCCATGCACATTGCGCCGGTATGGATTATCCAATCTGGCGGCGAGTTCCGCGGCTATTCCATGGGCCTCGTCCAGGCAGGCCACCCGGAAATTCAAGCGCGCACCAGCTCGATGGATCCCACGGATCTCTATTACAAGCTGGCAAATATCGCCAACCACATCCTGCAAGGCGCCACCGTCAAAGGCGGCGATACCTTGGCCTTCGAGGAAGGCCAGGCCCCACTCACCATCACGGAGGAGCCCTGGTTCGTAGACCAGAACTTCCCCGCTGTCACCATTAATTTTTAGCTGACTTTGGCCTTGCGGGCATCGCTAAAACGGCACAGCGCAGCCAGGATCGCGCCGGACAAGTTGTGCCACACGGAAAAGACGGCGCCGGGCAAGGCAGCCAGTGGGCTCATGTAGGAAGAGGCAAGGCTGGTGGCCAGCCCGGAATTTTGCATTCCTACCTCCACGGCCATGGTGCGGCGGACCGGAACCGGCTGGCGGGTAAATAGGCCCGCGAGGTAGCCCAAGCCGTAGCCGCACGCGTTGTGAATGACCACGGCGGCAAAGACCAGCACACCGGCGGTGGCGATATTGTCATGCGCGCCGCCGACCACGATGCACACGATCAAGGCAATCGCGGTTACGGAGATCCACGGCAAAGCCGCTTGAACCTTTGCCACGAGCCGGGGAAGCAGCATGCCGATGACGATGCCCGCGATGACCGGGACGAGCACCACCTTCACGATGGACCACGCCATCGATGCCGCGGAAACCGGCATGTATTCACCCGCCAGCCACAAGGTCAACAGCGGGGTGAGGATGGGAGCCAAGAGCGTAGATATGGAGGTCATGGTCACCGAAAGCGCGACATCGCCGCGCGCTAAGTAGGACACCACGTTAGAGCTCGTGCCACCTGGGGCGCAGCCGACCAAAATCACTCCAGCCGCAACCGCTTCTGGCAGGTCCATGACTGCCACCACGGCGAGCGCGATAAGCGGCATGATGACAAACTGCGCCACCACGCCGAGCACCACTGGCAGCGGCCTGCGCGCCACGAGCGCAAAATCTACCGGCTTGAGGGTCAGCCCCATTCCGAACATGACGATGCCCAACAACGGCGTTACCTGCGGTGCAAAGGATGCCGCGGTATCGGGAGCGATATAGCCAATAATTCCGCCGATGATAACGAGCACGGGAAAGCCGAGCGCCGCGATAAGCGCCTGCCGTTCCTCCTGTTTTTCTGTAGCTCTATCGGTACTCATAGAGAAAAGGATACCCTCCCACGACGTGAGAGGGCGATCTTAATATTCGAGACGGTAGTGCTTAGTAGTCCTTAGCCAAAAAGCGCCTGCGCGTTGCGGTAGCGGGCATCTGGCACCGTCTTTAGCGTGCCCACAGCCTCTTCCAACGGCACGAGGTCAATATCTTCACCGTGCAGGGCAACACACATTCCCGAATCCCCGTGGTGCGCCGCGCGGGCTGCGTGGACGCCGTAACGGGTGGCCAAAACGCGGTCATACGCTGTGGGCGTTCCGCCGCGCTGAATGTGCCCCAAGACGGTGGTGCGCACGTCATAGCCGGTGCGCTTATTGATTTCATCCCCAATGACCTGGCCAATCCCGTTGAAGGTTTGGTGGCCAAATTGGTCGACGCCGCCGGCTTCGAACTCCATGGTGCCCTCCTTCGGCAGGGCGCCTTCGGCCACGCAAATGATGCCGTACTTCTCGCCCATCTGGAAGCGGCGTTCCATCGCCTTGGTGATTTCCGCGATATCGAAGGGCTCTTCTGGGATCACCGTGTAGTGTGCGCCGCCGGCCATGCCGGCATGCAGAGCAATCCAGCCTACGTGGCGGCCCATGACCTCCACGATGAGGATGCGGTTGTGCGACTCCGCCGTCGTGTGCAGGCGGTCGATCGCATCAGTTGCCACCGATACCGCAGTATCGAAACCGAAGGTGTAGTCGGTGGCGTTGACGTCATTGTCAATGGTCTTCGGCACGCCCACGACGGGGATGCCATTATCGTTAAGCCACTTCGCGCCCTTGAGCGTGCCTTCGCCGCCGATGGCGACGAGGGCGTCGACCTCGGCCTCGCGCATATTCGTCTTGATCTGCTCCAAGCCGGCCTTGAACTTATCGGGGTGCAGACGGCCGGTGCCCAAGATGGTGCCGCCGCGCAGAAGAATCCGGTCGATGCTGGCATCGTCGTAGAGATCGCGCCGACGGTCTTCTAAAAGGCCAACCCACCCGTCTTCATAGCCCACGACGGTATCGCCAAATTCGTTGGATGCGGTTCGCACAACCGCACGGATTACAGCATTCAGGCCGGGGCAATCGCCACCGGAAGTCAGTACAGCTAGACGCATAACCCCAATTTAGCGCAGGATTTTTATCCATGCAGCGTGTCCACGTAGCGCAGCGAAGAGATAAGCCCCACCACCAGCGCGATAACAATTACCAGGATCGAATTGATAATCGCCGTGGTGGGATTACCCGTTTGCATCACGGCGGAGACTAAAGCCACGCCTACCACGGATCCCACCTGGCGGGAGGTGTTATACGCTCCGGACGCGGCACCCATGTGATGAGGTGAAATATCGCGCAGCGTCGTTGCCGCGTTGGATCCCCAGATAAAGGACTGGCCAATTCCTAGGGCTGCGATGGGCAATGCCAGCCACCACGGATTGGCATCGGCATGCATGACCCACCAAGCCAAACACAGCGAGGCGATCATGAGGCTAAATCCCACCAGCCCCATCAGACGCGGATTCACCGCGTCCGTAAGAATGCCCGCGATAGGTGACATCAGCATAGAGACCAGCGCCATGGGAGCCACGATGATGCCGGCCTCCCCGGCGGATAGCCCCTTAACCGATTGCAACCACAACATCACCGGCAACATGACCGAAGCCGCCATAAAGCCCATGGTCAAAATGCCCACGGAACCGGCCGCATAATTGCGGTTGTGGAAGAGCTCCACCGGAAAGAGCGGCGTAGAGCCACGATCCTGCGCGCTAGCCTGCAGGCGCACGAACGCGATGCTTGCAACTATGCCAATGGCAAGCACCACCAGCACCCGCCAATCCCAATCCAGCTCTGGGCCTTGTTGGATACCAAAGACGATGGAACCAAGCGCAATGAGCGAGACCACGGCAGAAGGCTTATCGATGTCCTGGGCTGTCGTCGGCAGCTTCGGTATCCACAGCAGGGCCAGCACGATGGCGGCGATAACGAATGGAATATGCACC
The DNA here is from genome assembly GCF_046718165.1 of Corynebacterium tuingiense. Classification (NCBI taxonomy): domain Bacteria; kingdom Bacillati; phylum Actinomycetota; class Actinomycetes; order Mycobacteriales; family Corynebacteriaceae; genus Corynebacterium; species Corynebacterium tuingiense. The sequence goes on along the minus strand of NZ_CP177101.1, from coordinate 1,060,079 downwards.
CAGAAGGCCGCCTGCCAGCCAAAAGAAGCCACGAGGAACCCGCCGATCAGCGGCCCAGCCAATGACGCCACGGAGCCGATGATCCCCCACACCCCGAGCGCGCGCCCACGCCGCTCGCGGGCGAATACCCGGTTAATAACGGACATCGTCTGTGGCATCTCCAGCGAGGCCCCTAGGCCCTGCACGATGCGTGCGACGATGAGCACTTCTATCGATGGCGCCAGCGCACACGCTACTGCGCCGATCCCAAATAGCGCCACGCCGATGCAAAACAGGGCGCGCTGGCCGAGGACATCACCAAGCCGCCCCGTAAAAAGCAGCGGCACCACCACGGCAAGCAAAAAGGCGGCGGAAACCCACATGATTTCATTGACCGTGGCGCCCAAATCCGCTTGAATATCCGGCAGGGCGATGGCCACCATCGATTGGTCCAACAGGGATACAAAGAAACCGAGGGATAGGGCGAACATGGCGAGCCATGCCTGGCGCTCCGATGGCAGGTTAGTCTCCACAGTCATGGCAGGAATTCTAGCGGGGCACACAAATCAGGCCTAGACTGGCCACCATGTCCATGATTGATATCAAAAAGCCACAAGACGTATCCACCGCCACCACCGTTACCCTCGGCCTAATCGGTGGTTGGGTCACCGCCCGCGAGACCGGCATTCGCCCGCTCGGCGGCGTCATCCTCGGCGCAGCGGGCCTGTGGGCCGGCCGCTCTTGGGCCAAGAAGACCAACCCAGCCACGACAGCGGGCCTATCCGCCCTGTATGTCGGCGCATTCGGCGCCTCCCACCCATTGGCAAAGAAGATTGGCTCCTGGCCAGCAGTCCTCACCGTGACGGCCGCCTCTGCAGGCGCCGCCTACGCGCTTTCCGATGCCAAGTAGTCCACCCCGCCACATAAACAACAGCACCATGGTCCCCCGCTAAGGAGGATCATGGTGCTGAGTGGTTTTGTGAGTATTTACTCGACGACGTTGAAGACAACGGCATTGTCTTCAGTGCCCAGTGCGGCCTGGCCGTCAGGCAGGGCATAGAAGGAAGGCTCGGACTCGAGGACGTCACGCAGGGAATCAGAAAGTGCCTGGGTGTGGTCATCGCACGTCACCTTGGTGGAGGCGAAGTCGCCTACGTGAATGGTGCCATCCTTATCCACATCGTAGGAGGTGGTGTAGGTATTGCATCCATCATCGAGGACCAAGGACTGATCCTTGGCGAACTCCACGGTGAACTGGCCGTCTTCCTTGACGGACTGCAGCTCACCGGTGATGGTCTGCCCCTCGATGTTCGGCACCAGCTTGTCAGCGTCTGCCGGCAGGGATTCCACCAAGTCGCTCTTGGCGGTGGAGTCTACTACCTCGGTACCGGGCTCAACCGGTGCGGGGTTTTCTGCGGGCTCGGGGGTTGCTGCGGGTTCCTCAGCGTGTGCTACGCCCATGGCCATGAGCGCAGCGGCGGAAGCGGACATCGTCGCGGTTGCAATCTTTTTCAAAGTCATACCCAATAATTTACCCCTGCCGGATGGGCATCCGACAGGGGTGTAAACGAATCGTTATCTAATCCGCAGCTATTTCACAGTGACAACGATTTTAGATAGCGTGGCTATTTTTGGCGCTTCGCTTCATAGGCTGCGCCCACCTTGTACAGGCGATCATCCTGGAAAGCCGGTGCCATGATCTGCAAACCGGTAGGCAGGTCGCTATCTGCAGCCATGCCGGAAGGCACGGACATGCCGCACAGACCGGCGAGGTTCAATGGCAAGGTGCACAGGTCGAAGTTGTACATCGCCATGGGGTCTTCGACCTTCTCCCCCAGCTTAAACGCGGTGGTTGGGGTGGTCGGAGAAACCAATACGTCAGCCTGCTCAAAGGCGCGGGCAAAGTCCTGGGCCACCAGGGTGCGCACGCGCTGCGCCTGCAGGTAGTAAGCATCGTAGTAGCCCACGGACAGGGCGTACGTGCCCAGCATGATGCGGCGCTTGACCTCGGGCCCAAATCCCTCTGCGCGGGACTGGGACATGACCTGCTCCGCGGAGTGGGAGCCGTCATCGCCAGCGCGCAGGCCGTAGCGCATGCCATCAAAGCGGGCCAGGTTGGACGAGACCTCACACGGCATAATCAGGTAGTAGGCGGCCAATGCCTCATCGAAGTGCGGGCAGTCCACCTCGACGATTTCCGCGCCCTGCTCGCGCAGCTGTTCCACTGCGGCGTGGTAGTTCTCCATCACGCCGTCTTGCCAGCCCTCGCGCTCGAATTGCTTAATAAGGCCAACCTTGACGCCGCTCAGATCGCCATTCGCGCCTTCGCGGGCTGCCTCCACCACGGGGGCAACCGGCTTATCCACCGAGGTGGCGTCGAACGCATCGTGACCAGCAATAACCTCATGCAGGAGTGCGGTATCGAGCACCGTACGACCACACGGACCCGCTTGGTCCAGCGAGGACGCGGCCGCAATCAGGCCATAGCGAGACACCGTGCCGTAGGTGGGTTTTACGCCCACGGTATTAGTTAGCGCCGCCGGCTGGCGGATGGAACCGCCGGTATCGGTACCAATGCCCAGCGGCGCCTGCCCCGAAGCAAGTGCTGCCGCCGTGCCGCCACCGGAGCCACCCGGGGTGCGCTCGGTGTCATACGGGTTGTGAACTGGGCCAAAGGCGGAGTTCTCATTGGACGAACCCATCGCAAACTCATCCAGGTTCGTCTTGCCCAAGATCGGGATGCCGGCCTCGCGCAGGCGCTTGGTCACCGTCGCGTCGTACGGAGACATGTAGCCTTCAAGCATCTTGGATGCGGCGGTAGTGGGGGCATCGGTAGTAACCAGCAGGTCTTTCAAGGCCAACGGCACACCGGCCAAGGCCGATGCGGGCTTTTCGCCGGCGTCGAGGGCCTTATCCACGGCATCGGCAGCCGCCAATGCTTCCTCCTGCCCCACGTGCAGGAAGGAGTTAAGTTCCGGATTGGTTTCTGCAATGCGATCCAAAAAGGCCTGGGTAACCTCGCGGGAGGTCACCTCGCGCGCGTGAATCTTCTCCGCGAGCTCGGCGGCGGTCAAAGAGGTCAGTCCCTCCGCAGGTACGACAACGTTGGTCATTTACTCTCCTCCCAAAATCTGCGGCACGACGAATCGCTCATCTTCCACGGCCGGCGCCTGGTCCAAGGCCTGCTCTGCGGTAAGGGTGCGCACGATAACGTCTTCGCGCATCGGTGCATCCACGGAGTGCGGGTGGCTCATCGGTTCCACGCCTTCAGTGTTCACGTTCCTTACTGCGGAAACGGAATCAACAATTTCATCAATCTGGCTTGCGAATTGGGCTAGCTCTTCATCGCTTAATGCCAGGCGGGAAAGCTTGGCAAGGTGGGCTACCTCATCACGCGAAATCTCAGACACGCGAACTCCATCCTTTTTCCATAATCGACGCGCAGGTGAAAATTATTTTCCCGCGCGTACTATGTAAATTGCTAAGGCTCCATAATACTGCACCTACCCGCGCAGTTGCCGAGTCACCCCGAATTATTGCCCCTTGAACGCCGTACTGTGACCCAGGTATCGTAAATGGGACTACAAGCTACTGAAAGCGTGCGACTTAATGTCTTACCTAATCCGTGTCCTGCTTCCCGATACCCCTGGTAGTTTGGGCCAGCTTTCGGAGGCCTTCGGGCTGGTTGACGGCAATATCCAATCCGTTGACATCGTAGAAACCTTCCCGGATGGCACCGTCATGGATGACATTGTCATTGAGCTTCCCGCAGACGCGATGGCCGATGCCCTCATTACCGCCGCCGCCTCCGTCCAAGGCGTGGAAGTAGATTCCATCCGGCCCTTCAGCGGCCGCGTGGACCGGCGCGGGCAGATCGAACTATTAGCGCGCGTTGCCGCCAATGCCTCAAACGTCACGGCAGCAATGGAGGAAGTCGTCGCGGCCATCCCGAAGGCGGCGACCTCCACGTGGGCCATCGTCATTGACAATAATGAGCCCATTCACCGCGTCGCCTCCTCCAACGCGGCTCCTGCCGATGACGATACGATTCCGGTCGACCTCAACATCGACAGCGCGCGCACCCTGCACCCCGATAAAGACGAGTGGGTGCCAGAAAGTTGGGCGCTGCTCGATTCCGCCCTGGCCGCCGCTCCTCTGGGAGATACCGGGATGGTCATCGCCATGGGGCGTACCGGCGGGCCAGAATACTTGGCCTCCGAGGTAGAGCACCTCGGCCACATCGGCACGATTTTGGGTGCCTTCCTCAAATAAGCCCGGCGCGGCGCGGCTACACCTCCCCGGTGTTTAAGAGCGTGTGGAATTGCTCTTCGTTCAAGATACGCACCCCGAGGTCGCGGGCCTTGTCCTCCTTGGAGCCGGCATTGGCCCCGGCGACGAGGTAGGAGGTTTTCTTCGATACGGAACCGGTTGCCTTTCCGCCGCGGCTGATGATGGCTTCCTTGGCGGAATCGCGCGTGAAGTCGTCGAGGCTGCCGGTGACAACGATGGTCAGGCCCTCTAGGGTCTGTTCTTTCCTGTCCTCGGCGGCTACCTCCATGGCTAGGCCGGCTTCTGCCCATTTCTCGACGATGGTGCGGTGCCAGTCCACCTCGAACCAGGCGTGGAAGGATTCAGCGATGACTGCACCCACACCGTCTACCTCTGCAAGATCCTCGGTCTTAGCGGCACGCAGCTTTTCCATGGAGCCGTAGCGCGCTGCCAAGGCGCGGGCGGCAATGGGGCCGACGTGGCGAATGGACAGCGAGACCAGCACGCGCCAGAAGTCGCGGTCTTTGACCTCTTCTAAGTTCTGCAGCAGGTTCTTGCCCGCGGTATTGACCTTGGCGTTGCCCTCTTTTTTGCTGCGCTTATCCTTCGTATCGCGCTTGGCCGTATAGACATCGGAAGCAAGCAGTTTTTCTTCCGTTAGCTCAAAGAGCTCGGATTCATCGGTGAGGATGCCGTTCTCAATGAGGTCCATGGCCCCCTTCTCCCCCAGCGCCTCAATGTCGAGGCCCTTGCGGGAGGCGAGGTATTCCAGGCGCGCGGAGAGCTGGGCTGGGCAGGATTGGGTATTGGGGCATCGCCAGTCAGCATCGCCATCTTTTTGTGGGGCGAGCGTCGTGCCGCAGGCTGGGCACTGCGTGGGGAAGCTCCATTCGTATTCGCTGCCATCGCGCTGTTCGCGCACGGGACCTAATACCTCAGGAATGATTTCGCCGGCCTTGCGGATAATAATGGTATCTCCAATGAGCACCCCCTTGCGCTTGACCTCAGACTGATTGTGCAGGGTGGCCATGGACACCGTGGAGCCGGAGACAAAGACCGGTTCCATGATGGCAAAGGGGGTAACCCGCCCCGTACGCCCCACACCGACCTCGATGTTTTTCAGCTTCGTCGTGACCTCTTCAGGCGGGTACTTATAGGCAATGGCCCAGCGGGGTGCGCGGGAGGTGGCCCCGAGCTGGCGCTGTGAGCCCAAATCGTCCACCTTGACCACGAGCCCATCCATTTCAAAAATCGCATCGTGGCGGTGTTCGGCCCAGTAAGATACTTCCTCTTGTACTTCTGCGGCGGAGTGCACCTGCTTGGTATAGGGCGATACGGGCAGCCCCCATGCGGCGATGGCCTTATAGGCATCGTGCTGGGAGGAGGGGGAAAATCCCTCCCGCGCGCCTAGGCCGTGACACACCATGCGCAGGCGGCGCTTTTTCACCTCGGCGGGATCCTTCATGCGCAGCCCGCCGGCCGCAGCGTTGCGGGGATTGGCAAACCGCGCTTTGCCGTCTGCCGCGCGCTCCTCATTGATTTCTTCGAAATCTTCGGGACGCATATAGACCTCACCGCGGATTTCAATAAGGTCCGGGACTGGGTACTCTTCGGTGCCCGTAAGTTCGTGCGGGATATCAGAAATGACCCGCGCATTGGCGGTAATTTCCTCACCCACGGTGCCATCGCCACGGGTAGCAGCGGTATCCAAACGTCCATTGCGGTAGACCAAGTCAATGGAGAGGCCATCGATCTTCAGCTCCGTCAGGTAGGTCTTGGCGGGCGTCCTATCCAACCAGTCCTGCATCTCACCGGCGCTAAAGACATTGTCTAGGCTCATCATGCGCTCGAGGTGTTCAATGTCCTCACCGGCGTTCGGCGCAGCACCTACCTGCTGGGTGGGCGAATCCGGAACCGCCAGCTCCGGATGCTGCTTTTCTAGGTCCATCAGGCGCTGGAAAAGCGCATCAAAGTCGGCATCGGGAATCGCGGGTTCACCGTTGTAATACAGGTTGCGGTGGCGGCGCACTTCCTGCGCCAGGTCGTTCCATTCACGTTGCACATCAGCTGGATTAGTCACGGTATCCAAGTCTAGCGATCCCCCATGTCCGGGCTAGCTACTAAGGTATGGACCATGAACTTCGACGCCTCCCGCATGCTCGCCTTCGACCTTGAGACCACCTCCGCCAACCCCAAAGACGCTCGTATCGTTACCTCTGCCTTGGTCCGCATTGACGGCCGCGATGTCCAGAAGGTGGAGTACCTTGCGGATCCCGGCATCGAGATCCCCCAAGCCGCCACCGACGTGCATGGAATCACAACGGAAAAGGCTCAGGCTGAAGGCCGACCGCACGAGGAAGTCCTCAAAGACACGGTTGATGCCATCAAGTCCGCGTGGGACGACGGCCTGACGCTCATTGTGTATAACGCGGCCTTCGACCTTACCGTTCTGCGCAGCCTTACCGGCGATTTCACGGTCACCGGCCCTGTCTTTGATCCGTACGTGATCGATCGCGTGAGCGATAAGTGGCGCAAGGGCAAGCGCACCCTTGGCGCGGTGTGCGAGCACTACGGCGTGGAATTGGGCAATGCGCACGAGGCCACTGCCGATGCCCTCGCTGCCGCCCGCGTGGCCTGGAAGCAGGTACGCCAGCACTACCCCAACCTCGCACAGATGGACGAAAACGAGCTCATGGAGTTCCAGGCGGTCAAGTGGTACGAGGACCGCGTCGCCTTCAAGAAGTACCTAGAGGGCAAGGGCCGCGATGCCTCCGATGTCTCGACGGCGTGGCCGCTAATTTCCTAGCGCGCTCCTCACCGCAGCCGCTTAAAGGTCGCCCGCATCGCGGGTGAGGATTCCGGCGGTCTCGGTTACAGAGCGCAATGAGCTTGCCGATGCCCGAACCGGAAACACATCAAAGTGATCCACGAGCAGCTCACGCGGCATGCCTATGCGGTCTAGGTGGCGGGCAAGTGAAATCGCCTCTGCCCGCGCGTCTTTGCCGGAAAGTGCGACACCGACGCGGCGGCCTTCGGACAGGTGCTCGCCCATCCCATCGAAATGCTCCGGGGTAGAAAGGCGGTCGCGGTAGCGCGCGTCAACGAGGAATGTCTTCGCGGCCCCAGCCACCGACCACAGCGGCGGGGAATAGAGATAATCCGCCTCAAAGCGCAGGAGGGTCTCGAGTGCCACCTCGTCAGGGACGGCGGGGATCGAATCAAAGTCGGTGGTTCCTGGAATGCGGCCAGCGATGACATCGGCAAGCAGCGGCTCATCCAGTTGCACCACGACCTCGCCGTGGAAGCGGCGTGCGACGTCGGTGGCGTGGGTGCGGATGCCGTGCAGCAGGGCATCGGAAAGCTCCGCAAAGGCACCGGAATCGGTGAGGACGCGGTGGCCATCGGCAAGCTCAATGCTGGCCGCCAGTGACCATGGGCCGAGAGCCTGCACCTTGATGCGAGGCACGGTCTCTCCCCACACCTGCTGTACCTCATCGAGGTCGCGCTCGAGGCGATCCCACGCGCGGCGGGTAAGCAGCTGGGGCCGGGCCGTCATGCGCCACGACCGGGGGCCGCGATCGATGGTGATGGCCTCAAGCATGCTTGCGGTGCGTCCCACCGAATCGGAGCCCAACCCGCGTTCCGGCAGCTGTGGGAGGGCGGGAAGCTCGGTCTCACCCATGATGATGTCCGCTGCCTCCGCCATGGACGTGCCGGGCATGGGCCCGAGTGCGAATCCAGTCATCTACAGGGTCTCGCAGATGGTGCCGGAACCGATGACGATATCGCCGAGGTCATCCGGGGATGGCAGGTACAGCACCGCAGCCTGTCCACGGGCAACGCCAGACAGTGGCTCCTTGAGCTCCAGGCGCATCGAATCGGCGGCGCGGTCCACGTGGGCGGTGCACGGCACTACTGAACCGTGCGCGCGAACCTGCACCTCGCACTCGAAGTCGCCGTCCATGCCAGGGTGCAGGTACTTCAGGCGATCGGCACGGATGGCGGTGACCGCTAGGTCCTCGCGCGCGCCGACGGTCACCGTGCCCGATGCAGCATCGATATCGGTGACATAGCGCGGGCGGCCATCAGCAGCCGGGGCCTTGATGTCCAGGCCCTTGCGCTGGCCGATGGTGTAGTTCCACGCGCCATCATGTTCCTTAAGCTCCGTGCCCTCTTGGTCCACAATCATGCCGGGGCGAAGCCCGATACGCGATCCCAAGAACTGCTGGGTATTGCCGTCTGGAATGAAGCAGATGTCGTAAGAATCCGGCTTCTTCGCCGTGGAGAAACCGTGCGCCGCAGCCTCTTCGCGGATCTGCGGCTTGGGGGTATCACCGATGGGGAAAAAGCAGTGCTCCAGCTCCTCGGCAGAAATGACGCCGAGCACATAAGACTGGTCCTTGTTCTCATCCTTTGAGCGGCGCATATAACCATCATCATCAAGCGTGGCGTAGTGGCCGGTCGCAACGGCATCAAAGCCTAGGGCCATGCCCTTTTGCAGCAGCGCGCGGAATTTAATCTTCTCATTGCAGCGCAGGCAAGGATTCGGGGTTTCACCGCGGGCATAAGAATCCACGAAGTCCGTGATGACCTCTTCCTTGAATTCCTCCGAAAAGTCCCAGACATAAAACGGAATGCCCAGCTTATCGCAGATGCGGCGGGCATCGGCGGAATCCTCCAGCGAACAGCAGCCGCGGGCTTTTTCGCGCGTTTGCTGCGCGTCCTTATGCAGCGCCAGGTGCACGCCGACGACATCGTGACCAGCCTCCACCGCGCGGGCGGCGGCGACAGATGAGTCCACGCCGCCAGACATTGCTACCAATACTCGCATTGCATTCCCCTTTAAATACCTCGACTACAGGCCCGAAAGTGTACTCCCTTGCCCCAACGCAGCTTAAATCGATTCCATTCCCTAAGCTTGAATCCCATGGGTAGAAAGCGAGCCGCGAACAGGTCAAGCATTACCGGCACCTACGAGATCTCCACCGGCACCGCCGAGGTCATACCGGATGAATTCCGCGACGGGGCCTATATCCTTAACGTCAATGGCGTTCCTAGCAGCCATATCGTCTTGGGCGAGCCGCAGGAACTCGACTTTGAATACATGCGCTGGATCGCAGCTGCGGTAGAGCAGCTTAATACGGTCTCGCCCAATAAACTCCGCGTTACCCACCTCGGCGGGGCCGGCTGCTCACTTCCACGCTACTTCGCCGACCTGTGGCCGGACAGCCGCCATACGGTGGTCGAGCTCGATGCCAAGCTGGGCGAATTAGTCCGCGAGCTTTTCGATGTCCCCCGTTCCCCCACCGTCAAGATCCGCCCCGGCGATGCCCGAAAAGAGACCGAAGGTTTTCTGCCCGCTAGCCGCGATATCATTATCCGCGATGTATTCGCTGGGGATAAAACCCCGAAAAGCCTGACTACGGTGGAGTTTTTCCGCGCGGTGAAGTCATCTCTTTCAGCCGGCGGCCTCTACGTGGCCAACTGCGGCGACTACTCGGATCTCCAGCTGGCGAAGCAAGAATTAGCCGGGCTCTCTGAGGTCTTCGACCACCTCGCCGTCATCGCTGACCCGCCCATGCTCAAGGGACGCCGGTATGGAAACATCATCTTGCTGGCCTCAGATACAGAACTGCCAGCTGAGGGCTCGATACAAGCCGCTCAGCTGGCAAAGGCACTCTTAGGTGGGGCCGTCCCAGCTCACTTTAAGGATGAAAGCTGGACCCGAAAATTCTTTGCGGGAGCTACTTCAGCACACGATTGAGCAGCTCGGCCACCTGATTAGCGTCGAAGTCGGGGACATCGGCACCGGCCTTCTTCGCGGCATCCTTGGCTTCTTCGACTTGGGCGCCGGAGACCTCGCCCTTGTCGACGCCATTGACATGGCCAGCGTTTTCTAGCAGCATCGCCAAGTCGCCCACGGTGAAGTCACCAACCGCCATCTTGCCAAGTTGCTTGAGAGGTAGAGCGTCCTCGTCTTCCAAAGCCTTCACAAAATCTGCCAGGCCCTCAGCAGCCTGGGCATCGAGCCCGGCGTCTTTGGCGGCATCGGCAAACTGGGGCATTGCGATGAGACCAGCCGCAAGGGCGAAGATTGCACCAATCAGCGGCGTGCTATCGGAGCTCAGGTCCACACCATCGTCGAGGACGAGGCTATCGAGCGCGCCGCCAATATCAACGTAATTGCCGCCGCTAAAAGACTCTAGCTGCTGCTTCGAGCCATTAAAGAGGTTCATGTCCACGTCGGTGGGAATACCAGCGACCTTGCCTGATCCGGATCGCTGCCAGAAGGACAGGTTCTGCCACCCACCCACTGGATCCGGGGCTTCATCCTGGTATGCCGCCAACCACAGTGGCATATTGGAGAACTTCTGGGAGTTATTCATCTCGCCCATCCAGAAGTACTTGTAGGTATAAATCATTGGGGTGCGGTTGGTCAGATGTTTGAGCTCGGAGGTAAATTCCTCGATCCAGCTCTCCAGCTGGGAGGCCGACTTGCCTTCGGAGACCTCGATATCAAGCACCGGCGGCAACGTCTGGTTCGGCGCCAACGCAATCTGCGCCGCAAAGTTAGCAGCCTGCGTCTTCGCATCGCCAGCCGGGCGCGCATAATGGTATGCGCCAGTCTTCAGGCCGTGCACATTGGCCGCCTGAATATCCTTAACGTAGTGCGGGTTAATCCAGTCTCCACCCTCGGTTGCCTTAACAAAGGCGAAGGACTGGCCGTCAGATTTCACCTTATTCCAGTCAATAGGCATGCCACCGGGGTGCTGGTGGGCAGCAATATCAATGCCTTTCGGTGCGTTGGTTCCCAGTGCTGCCTGCGCGGCAGCGGTCCCGCTCACCGTGACTGCAACTGCAGCGATAATCGCGATGATGCTCTTGCGGAATGCCCTCATAGTTGTCATGCGCGAGAGTCTAACAACCATTCACACTAACCACATGTGCAACACACGCATCATGGAGACAAATTTTTCACTCGCGTAGACAGTATCGCTGGAAATGTACCATCTAGAACATATATTCGCTTTTCAGCTTGCGCGGGTCTAGTGGTTGCCTTATGGTAAATCTATGGAAATTAGAAACTTAGTGCGAAATTCGGGGGATAATCGCCGTGGAACCCTACTACCTCATCACTGACCCACACGATGACATCGCGGTTAGTGCCACCTGCAATAGAAAGTCCGACTACCTACTCTGGAAGGAAATTCGACCCAACCTAGAAGACGATTTCGATATTTCGTGCCATACCTTGGCCGGGCGCACCGGCTTGAGCGAACGGCGCACGAGGGATATCACCATGGCCCTGTACCGCTTAGAAGAGTTGCCGCGCACCCAACTACTGCAGGAAACCTACTACTTCCTCGACTTCTCTCGGCTTATCACCATCGACGCCGTCTTAAGTAAGCTCGGCGAAGTAGACAGCGGCACCCTTCAACGCATAGACGCCGAATTAGAAGAGTATCTCACCCCTACAAAACCGGGCCAAAGTTTTCCATCAAATGCTGCCTTGCGCCGCAAGCTCAACGGGCTCATCACAATGGAATCCCCGGACTCTACGGGAGACAAGGAGCCCGAGGAAGAGGACGCGCGAAATGAATCCTATTTCATCTACCCCACCGCGGGCGGACGAGCAGGGTTAAACGTAGAGTTCGACGAAGACGCGCTCATCCTCATTGACGAGGTTGTTCAGCGCACGGCGGAAGAACACGGAATCAGCAAGGCCGATGCCCTAGCCCAGCTGATCCTCGGAACCGTCGAAGATAAATCTCAGGTGCATCTATATATGTACCGCGCCAGCGATATAAAAGCGGCTCCCGGTTTTATCCAGGGCTATGGATGGGTACACCCTGATACCGCAGACCGGCTAACCCCGACTACGACAAGGGATATGGACCAGGCGGCAACAAGGGTAAGCCCGGCCTACTCCACGCCGCCGCTCATCGGTGCCTATGTGGAAGGTCGCGATGGTGTGTGTCGTTGGCCAGGGTGCAACCGCCCAGCATACCAGTGCCAGAAGGACCACAGGATTGATTTCTCAGAGGGAGGAAAAACAACGGCGGGAAATTTGGCCTCGTTGTGCCAGCACCATCACAATGTAAAAACGGATAAAAGCGCCTTTTACATCATGGATCCGCACAGCGGAGACATTATCTGACTCTTCCAAGACGGGCGGTGGGAATACGACGAACCGCAAGGGCCGCTAGCGGCGAAGAATAAGAACTGGGCGCTCACCGTTGCCCAGGCAATCGCCGCGCGGCGCAATGCTGCCAAAGAAAGGGCTGATACCTAAACCGTGCGGGCCCGAGCAACGACGTCCGGCAAGTGCGCGAGCACGTAATCCACATCGTCTTCGGAGGTAAGGCGCCCCAAGGTAAACCGGAGGGATCCGATTCCTTCTTCCTCGCTGACGCCCATTGCAGAAAGCACATGGGACATGCGGTTGACGCCTGCGCTGCAGGCACTGCCTGTCGATGCCTCAATCTGCAACGAGTCCAGCAGCATGATGAGGCTGTCGCCATCAGTGCCAGGGAAAGAAACGTGTAGGTGCGACGGCAAGCATGGTTCGGTGGAATTCACCACGACGTTGTCAACGGAAGAAAGGATCCCATCCCGCAGCTTGTTCCGGAGTCCAGTGATGCGCTTGCCCTCGGCAGCGCTTTCGGCGATGGACTCCTCCAACGCAGCGGCAAGCGCGGAGGCGCTGGCGACGTCCACCGTGCCTGGGCGAAGTCCGCGCTCTTGGCCGCCGCCATAGGATATCGGGTGCGGCGCTGGGGTGCGCTTGGCCAATAGCACGCCGATACCGCGCGGGCCGCCAAACTTGTGGGCGCTGGCGGCGAGCGTTGTGATGCCCAATTCCGCAAAATTGATGGGCAGCTTGCCCGCTACCTGCACCGCATCCACATGCATGGGAATACCGGATTGTTGCGCGAGGGAGGCCAGCTCCTCGATGGGCTGAATCGCACCGGTTTCGTTATTGGCCCACATGCAAGTAGCAAGATCGGCAGGCTCCGCGAAGGCGCCCCCGTCGCTGATGTGCCCGGTGCGGTCTACGGGGAGCAGGTCCACGGTGGCGCCGGCTTGGGCAAGCTTGCCAACGGTATCGCGCACGGCTGGGTGCTCAATATCCGTCGAGATGATGCGGTTGGTGTTTCCCGCCGCATAAAGGCCCTGGATAGCGATATTGTCTGCCTCGGTGCCGGAGGAAGTAAAGATGACCTCGATAGGTTCGCAGCCAAGGAGGGAGGCGACTTTCTCGCGGGCATCGTCAAGCACAGAGCGGGCCCTGCGGCCAGAGGCGTACTGCGCACTAGAGTTGAGCGATCCGGAGGCGGCAACCCATGCGTCGATGGCGGATTGGCGCATCGGCTGGGTTGCTGCGTAGTCGAAATAGTGCGGCATTACTGGCGCGCCTTCAATTCCTCGGTCAAAGCTGGGGCGATCTCGTGCAGGTCACCGACGACGCCGAGATCCGCGATCTGGAAGAACGGCTCATCCTGGTCCTGGTTAATCACCACGATGGTGCCGGAGGTCTGCATGCCCGAGGTGTGCTGAATGGCACCGGAGATGCCCAAGCCAATGTAGAGATCTGGCGACACGGTCACGCCTGTCTGGCCCACCTGGTGGGTGGCATCGTAGAAGCCTTCATCGACGGCGTCGCGGGTGGCACCGACGGCGCCACCGAGGGCATCGGCAAGCGGCTCTACGACCTCGCCGAACTTATCGCCGACGCCGCGGCCGCCGGAAACCACAACCTTGGCTGCGGTGAGCTCGGGACGGGCGGACTTTTCGGCGGGAGTAAAGGAATTAACCTTGACATCCTTTTCGGTTGCCGCAGGCAGTGGCATTGGGGCCGCTTGAGTTTCCACCTGCTGGGGCTCCGCCACAACGGAACCGGGCTGCAGGGTATATATCGGGCAGCTACCAGAGGCCTGCGATGTGGTCTCGTAGGTGCCACCAAAAATGGTCATGGTTGCAGAGCCATCCGCCTCAATGGAATCCACATTGACGAGCGCCCCGGAAGCTAGACGAGCGGACAAGCGGCCCGCAATCTCGTTATTCGTCGGGCTGGCGGCCAGGACAATGGGCGCTGGATTGGCTGCGCCCAGGGCATGCAAAGCATCAACCTCAGGAATCACCAGGCGCTGGTCATAATCCTCCGCCGTTGCCTGCACCACCTGGGCGGCACCGAGGGCGGCTAGCTCGGCATCGAAGGCATCTGCCTGCTTGCCGACGACCACCGCAGACACCGTACCCAATTCGCGTGCGGCGGTAATGAGCTCACCGGTAACGGGGAGAATGCTGTCTGCATCGTGTTCAACAAGTACGTAAACGTGAGACATTTCTACTCCTAAATCAAGTTCTTTGCAGCTAGGAAGTCAGCAATCTTCTTCGCAGCATCCTGTGGCTGCGGCTCCGAGATAACCTCGCCTGCCGTGCGCGGCGGGCGCTTGGAAGAAGAAGTGACCGTCGTGGTCGGCGCAATGGCATCAATACCCAAGTCCGCCACGCTCAGAGTGGTAATCTCTGCCTTCTTTGCGGCCATAAGCCCCTTAAAGTTAGGGAAGCGCGGTTTATCAGCCTTATCGGTGACGGAAATAATCGCAGGAAGGGCCGCCTCGAGCTCCCAGGTTCCGCGGGCGTCTTCGCGGCTGCCTTTTACCGCGCTGCCCTGAAGCTCCACCTTGTGCAGCTCAGTCAATGCGGGCAATTGGCGGTATTCAGCGAGCAGTCCGGCAATCGTTCCGGTCGAGGCATCGGAAGCCTCATTGCCCAATGTGATCAGTTGGACATCCTCTAGCGTGTTAATCGCTGCGTTCAGGGTCCACGCGGTAGACAGTGCATCGGCGCCGGCCAGTGCGTCGTCGGATACGAGGACCGCATCATCTGCACCCATCGCAAGGGCCTTGCGGAGGGCTTCATCTGCTTGAGCGGGGCCCATCGTTAAAGCGACAACACGGTAATTTTCATCCGGATTATCATCGCGCAGGCGTAGCGCCTGTTCCACGGAGTATTCATTAATCTCATCAATGATGTTGTCCACGGAGGTGCGATCCAGGGTGTGGTCATCCTCCAGAGATTTGGTGGACCACGTATCCGGTACATGCTTGACCAGAGCCACAATCGTTGGCATTGGGGGCACTCACCTTTCCGATAGATTTATGTTGCGTAATTCTCTTCGGACGATAATACTCGGGGTTGGCAAAGCAACGCGATACCCTGTGAGCCAATTCGCGTAATGATGACCGCGAAAGGCCGCGTTCCCTTCAATTTCATCTGCTTTCTTAGCTGGTCAGGGTCCACATCTACGCCGCGCACAAGGATTTCTAAGCTGCCTGCATCATAAGATTTTAGTACCGATTTTAGGCGCTTTAAGGGGACCTTTTCTATGAATGGAAATCCCGACATTCCCTGTGGAATGCGCTCCCCCGTCAGGTACGCAATCCGCGGATCGATCTGCCACAATCCCTCGCGCGCCGCATAATGCTGCACGAGGCCCGCGCACACTACTGCCCCGTCGGGGTCAATGAGATACGTGCCGATCTCGCCAGCCTCTGGCAGGTTGTGCTCTTCATCCGTGAGAACGTCGACTGATTCCCCCTGAATCATCACCGCGTGCCTGCCCGTTCCGAGACCAGGTGTGTAAAGGCACGCCTCCTTAACCGCTCCATTGACGCTGCTTACGGTGACCAATCCGTCCCAGTCACTGAAATCAAGACCGGGTGCACACTTGATGGCTAGGTGTGCGTTCCTGTGCGCGGAGATTAAATCCGGCAGCGGCGGCAGCAAATCCTCCGGGCGGGAAATCCGCCGCCCCGCCTTTCTGCGAGCAGGATCGGCGATAATGACGTCCGCCGTGGTGGTCGTAGTGAGTGCATCTGCTTGAAAGAACGAGTCAGATGCCAAATTATGCCGGGCCATGGCGAGGCGCGAGGCATCAATATCGGAGCCGAAGTAGTCGAGTGGCGATGCATAGCCTTCGGTGCCGATAGAACACGTGACATCGTGGACGGTGCGCATCCCTCGCTGCTGCAGGAATTCTGAGCGATAGCGCGCGACAGGAAGCGGGGTAGCTTGCTGAGCAGAATCAGCATCCATAAGACAGGTCTCAGGCAGCTTTCCGCCCCGCCGGGCTGTAAGTAGCTCCATGGCGCAGCGCGCATAGTCGCCGTAGGCTGCTTTCAGCTTTTCTAAATCCTTCAGCTGCGAAGCCTTGCTCAGCTCCAAGTCCCAGCTGGCAAGTTCGGCGTTATGTTCGCTTAAGAAACGGACTTCATCGAGGTTAAAACTCATATGCGCTCTGTAGGTGTGGTGGCGAAATATTCCGCGTATTGCGGGTCGTCGCGGAGGTCGCCGATGACGGGGCGAAGGTCGGACGAGGAGGCATCATCAAGCACCTCCTGGACGGTGGAGTACTTGCATAACCGTTGCATCTGCGCCCAGGTGGGAACTACGAGGCGAACGAGTCCGGCACGCCAGCCTTCCAGGATGAGCTGCGGCGAAAACCACCCAGCGTCATCGGCCTCATGCGTGTCCCCGTCCGGTTCTTGCCCGCTAGGTAGCAGGCCGACGAAGAAAAAAGTATCAAACCAATGGTTTTTGCTTTGCCCCACCCACCGGGCCCATGGAAGGAGCATATCGGCATCGACGCGCATACCGTTATTGCTAAGGAACTCGGTAAAGGAGATGGTGTGGTCTTCCAAGAGCCGTCGCTCGCGGTGATACCGGCGCGCATTAGAAATCGTGCCGTCATCCCGAATCGCGAATAAGGTACCGGATTCCTCGAAGAGCTCGCGGGCCGCGGCGAAGACGAGGGCGTGGGCCTTGTATTTGGTGACTCCCATCCGCCGAGCCATAGCCACAACGGACTTTCCGGCCCACAAATCACCGGAATCCCACGAACGCGGTGGGAAATCGCGCGGGTCTACCCCACCGCCGGGGAATACGGCATGGCCCGGGTAGTTTCGCATCGTGCTTACGCGTTCTTGCACCCAGGCCTCGAGCCCTTCGGGGCCATCGCGAAGCAGGAGCACAGTCGCCGCCATGCGCCCGCCGTTAAACCCGGTGGTATCGCTGGCGTCGATCGCATCGAGCCGGTCATGAATCTGATTGGTCATTAAGATATCCGACGGGCAAAGTACCGCTGCCCAATGCGATCTACTTGGATGGGCTGGTGGAAGGACTGGGACAGGTTCTCCGAGGTCAGCACGGAGTTTATGAGCCCCTTCGCTACCACTTTCCCTTCATCCAAGAGCATTGCGTGGGTAAAGCCGTATGGGATTTCTTCCACGTGGTGGGTTATCATCACGATGGCAGGGGCATCCGGATCCATCGCGAGATCGCCCAAGTACCCCACGAGGTCCTCGCGCCCGCCGAGGTCCATGCCGGCAGAAGGCTCATCGAGGATGAGCAGCTCCGGGTTGGACATCAAGGCGCGGGCGAGGATGACGCGCTTCTTCTCGCCTTCTGAAAGCGTGGTCCACGTCCGATCCTTTAAGTGGGTGGCACCGACCTGGGCCAAGATGTCATCGGCACGGGAAAAGTCCATGTCCTGGTACTCTTCGCGCCACCGACCCAAAACCGCATAACCGGCGGAAATAACAAGGTCATAAACCCGCTCATCCGCGGGGATGCGCGATTGCACGGCGGAAGAGGACAGACCTATCAATGCTCGCAGGTCACGCATATCGGTCTTGCCAATTTGCTCGCCCATCAAAAAGGCCGTGCCCTTGGAGGGAAATTCCTCCGCTGCCGCCATGCGCACCAAGGAGGTCTTTCCGGCACCGTTCGGCCCGATGATGACCCAGCGTTCATCGAGCTCGACCTGCCAGTCCACGGGGCCTACCAAGTTCTTGCCGTCGCGGCGAAGCTCCACGCCACGGAAGTCGATGAGCCAGTCTTGATCAGTTGGGGTTACGTCGTTCACGCCTTCCATTGTGACTGATCTATTCACCGCCCGCAGTAATTGACACAGCTCCGCCGACTTTAATACAGCGCGCTCGCCAGCTTCGTGCGCGCCTCAAGGACACGCGGATCATTGCCAGCAAACAGGCCGAAGAGCTCGAGCAGGCGTTCCCTGAGCTGGGCCTTCTCATCGCCGGCCGAAACCTTCATGGTCTCGATGAGGCGGTCAAAGGCCTTTTCTGGGGCACCTGCCACGACTTCGGCGTCAGCGGCACGCATCTGCTTGTCGATGTCCCCCTTATCCCCATCCGCGGCAGCAATCGGGTCCTCGGATTGATTGGCTGGGTCCAGCCGCTTGAGAAGCTTCGTTGTGTCCCGCGCCTGCTTAATCTGGGTATTATCCGGTTCCGCTTCCAAGATGGATTCGTAGACCTTAATAGCGCCATCGAAATCGCCCGAGTTCAGGAAGGATTCTGCCTCTTGCAGGCGAGGGTCGTCCTCTTCTTCCTCCTCCGCTGCGGCCGGTGCAGACTCGAGCCCCTTAAGCTGCGGTCCAACGTTTTCTACCAAGCTATCCAGCCACTGCTTAAGGGCCTCCTTCGGCTGGGCTCCCTCGAAATTGGTCAGCGGTTGGCCGGCGCCAATGGCCACCACGGTAGGCAGGTTTTTCACGCCGAAGGCCTGCGCGACCTGTGGAGTGGCGTCCGCATCCACGTAGCCTACGAGGAAGCTTAGGTTTCCCGCCGCGGCTAATTCCTGCAGGTCCTGCTTCAGCTGGTCGGATTGGGTAGAGCGCGGGGTGCCGATAAGGACGACGACCGGCACCTCAGTGGAGCGGCGCACCACCTCGGTCTCGAAATTCGCCTCGGTGACGGTAAAAAATGGCTGGACTCCACTAGCCTGCGGCTGCTCTTGCGCCTGCTGGCGGGCTTCCGCACGCGCCTTGACCTGGCTGAGATCGAGGGCACCGCCTACATAAGCATTATTCGCAGAAGTCATTAATCCTCCTTAGCTAAACGACGATTCACGGCGTCTACTTTATCTGTCAATTGATTCGTCACGCCTTCGCGGATATCGGCCTTGATCACTAACGAGGTGCGCGGCGATACCGCACGCACCGCTTCGGTGGCTTTCTTAATCGTGCCGAAAACCTCGTCCCACTCGCCTTCTACAAGGGTAAACATGGCGTTGGTTTCATTGGGCAGGCCGGATTCCCGCACCACGCGGACCGCCTCCGCCACGGCATCAGCCATCTCGCCGGAGTCATTATCCACCACTGCAGGTGCTACTGAAAATGCAACAATCATGCCCGCAAGTCTACCTTCGCTTCCAACAGTGCCGGTGCCAATGGCGGCGGTCATCGCCCTGCCTTCCGGTATCGCGCGGCCAGGCAACAATGTGGGCAACCCCAGGCGGAATATTTTGGTTACAACCCGGGCAAATATAGAACTTTTGCGCCCGCGCGGAACCGATGTGCCGCATGATATAGGGCTCCCCGTGCGTCCAGCTGGGGCCCTCGACCGTCTGCGAACCAAAAAAGGTGGAGCCGTCCTTGGGCAGTGGCCGGAATTCTTGTGGTTTCCGCCTATTTCGCCGTGGCATTAAAACAACCGCAATTCTTTCGACTCGAGCCCGCGCAGCTCCTGGTAGTCCAGGACCACGCAGCGGATGCCGCGGTCTTCGGCAAGCGTTCGGGCCTGTGGTTTGATCTCTTGCGCCGCAAAGATGCCGAATACAGGCGCGATTAATTCATCGCGGTTCAGCAGCTCGAGGTAGCGGGTTAGCTGCTCGACCCCGTCGATACCACCGCGGCGCTTGACCTCCACAGCAACATTCCGGTTATCGGCATCTTTTGCCATGATGTCTACCGGGCCAATGGCCGTGGGATACTCGCGTCGCACGAGGGTGAAATCGGAGCCCAATGTGTCGATCTTTTCGGCCAAAAGTTCCTGTAGGTGCGCCTCCACACCGTCTTTTACTAGGCCTGGATCTTCGCCCATGTCATAGGAGATGTCCTCGTGGATTTCCGCAATGGTGATGCGCAATTGCTCGCCCTTCGGGTTTTCCACAAGCCATAAAACTTCACCGGTGTCATTGCCATCGACGTCCTCGATGACGGATTCCTGCACCGTGCACGGCGGGGTCATCCAATTCAGGGGCTTATACGCGCGGTCATCGGCATGCACCGATACCGAGCCGTCTGCCTTGACGATGAGCAGGCGGTCCGCCAAGGGAAGGTGGGCGTCGAGCCGTCCCACGTAATCAACTGAACAACGGGCGATTACTAAGCGCATGGCTACTACCCTAGCCTGTTGCTATTGGCGCTTGGACTGCCGGGTGGCTCGCTCCCGCAACTGCTTGTAATCAAAGCGCTGTTGCCGCTTGGACGGCGCAGCCTCGACCCAAGCTTCGAAAGCCATGATCCCGCGGGAATCGGAAGCCAGCTCGTATTCCGCATCCCCGGTGCTAAAGTGCACCACCTCGGTGGCATCAGACATGAAAGAAGCCTCGTCATCATCCAAAGAACGGGAGTTCAAAATGGTGATGTCGAGGCGATTAAACCACAGGTTATAGCGCGGAAATACAGAGCGCAGTTTGAAGTATTCCACGACTTCGCCGGTATAACGCAGCACGCCATGGCGCCAGGAAAAGCTATCCTTCGCCGGCATTGAGCGCAACAACACTGCGGTTCCGCGCGAGCGCAGAGTAAAAAATCGCAGGGCCGCCAGCAGAACAACTAGCAATACTACCAACGCTAAGGCCCACAGGACCACCGAGATAACCGTCGAATTCATGGGCTCCACACGCCATCCTTGGTTAGTGAAAGAACAATTATTTGGATTGTAGCGCCTGATTCCTCCTCTGCGCCAATAAGAAAAGGCAAAGAAAACGTGAAAAAGCGCACCGGATAAATCCAGTGCGCTTTTCTGAGAGCAGGAAGGGCGGCTATTGCTGCCCTCTCCTACCAATCCAAGGTTTATTCAGCCTTTGCTGCGCGGCGAAGTGCACGCAATGCAGCCTCACCGCGGGACTTGGTGAGCTCATGAGCCGAAGAGGAATCCTCTTCCGCCTTGGCCTCATCCACCTCATCGGACCAGATGGCCCAATCAGCGAGGACGGTAATCTTGTCCTGGGTAACGGAGAGGAAGCCACCCTGGACGGCGGCAACGCGCCGCGCGCCATCGACTGGGTGGATGGTCACTACGCCATTGTCGATCAATTGACCGATCACAGGCTCGTGACCGGGAAGCACGCCGATCTCACCCTCGGTGGTCTCAGCCGTCACTATGGAGGCCTGACCAGACCACAATGAGCGCTCGACGGAAACCAATTCGGCGGTGATGTCAGCCATGTGCCTCTCCCTACTTCTCGTTCAACTTCTTGTATGCAGCTTCGACGTCGTCCAAGCCACCCAAGCCGTTGAAGGCCTGCTCTGGGTAGTGGTCAAACTCACCGTTGCAGATGCGCTCGAAGGCATCGATGGTGTCCTGCAGCGGCACGTAGGAGCCCTCCAGACCGGTGAACTTCTGCGCGACGAAGAAGTTCTGACCCAAGAAGCGCTCGATACGGCGGGCACGCTGCACGGTCACCTTGTCTTCTTCAGACAGCTCGTCCATACCAAGGATGGCGATGATGTCCTGCAGTTCCTTGTTCTTCTGCAGAATACCGATGACGCGCTGCGCTACCTCGTAGTGTTTCTCGCCCACGATGCCTGGCTCGAGGATACGAGAGGTAGAGGTCAGCGGGTTCACTGCTGGGTAAATACCCTTGGAAGCAATGGCACGGTCCAGCTCGGTCGTCGCATCCAAGTGGGCGAAGGTCGTGGCTGGGGCCGGGTCGGTGTAGTCATCGGCAGGCACGTAAACGGCCTGCAGAGAGGTAATGGAACGACCCTTGGTGGAGGTAATGCGCTCCTGCAACACACCCATCTCATCAGCCAGGGTTGGCTGGTAACCCACGGCGGAAGGCATACGACCCAGCAGGGTGGAAACCTCGGAGCCGGCCTGGGTGAAACGGAAGATGTTGTCAATGAACAGCAGCACGTCCTGGTTCTGCACATCGCGGAAGTACTCCGCCATGGTCAGGCCGGACAGCGCCACGCGCATACGAACTCCTGGTGGCTCGTCCATCTGGCCGAAGACAAGTGCGGTATCTTGCAGAACGCCCATCTCTTCCATTTCCAGGAAGAGGTCGGTGCCCTCACGGGTGCGCTCGCCGACGCCGGCGAAAACCGACGTACCGGAGAACTCGCGGGCAATACGGGTAATCATTTCCTGAATCAGGACGGTCTTACCCACACCTGCACCACCGAAGAGGCCAATCTTGCCGCCCTTAACGTAAGGGGTCAGCAGGTCAATGACCTTAATACCGGTTTCGAGGATCTCGGTCTTGCCCTCGAGCTGGTCGAACGCTGGTGGCTCGCGGTGGATGCCCCACTGCTCACCATCGCGGCCGAGGCCCGGCTCGTCGAGGCAGTCACCGAGGGCGTTAAAGACGTGGCCCTTGACGACGTCGCCGACGGGAACGGAGATAGGCTCTCCGGAGTCGACTACCTCGGCGCCACGGACAAGGCCATCGGTAGGTGCCATGGACACGGTACGAACGAGGTTGTCACCGAGGTGCTGAGCGACCTCAAGGGTGACGGTCTTTGCCACAGCTTCGAGCTTAATCTCGACGTGGAGTGCGTTGTACAGGGCCGGAAGTGCCTCGCGTGGGAATTCCACGTCCACCACCGGACCGATGACGCGCACGACACGACCGGCGACTGCCGAAGACTGTGCATTCTGCTCTTGCAGAGCTGTAGTCATAATCTAGTCACTTTCTGCGCTGTCAGATAGCGCGCCAGCGCCACCGACGATCTCTGAAATTTCCTGGGTAATCTGTGCCTGACGGGCCTGGTTGGCCACACGAGATAGGTCATTGGCAATCTCGGTTGCGTTGTCAGTAGCAGATTTCATAGCTGTACGGCGTGCAGCGGACTCGGAAGCCGAAGCCTCCAAGAACATAGCAAACAGGATACGCGAGACGTACTGCGGAAGCAGCGCTTCCATCAGGGTATCCGCGTCCGGCTCGAACTCGAAGTCCGCGGAAATGTTTTCCGTCGGCTCCGGATCCTCCAGTGCGGAGTCACCCATCTCGTACTCCTCGCCCTGCACTACCGGCTCAACAGGCAAAAGCTGCTGCGCACGCGCAGTTTGGGTCAGCATGGACTCAAACTCGGTGTAGACCACATGCACCTGGTCAAAGCCGGTAACACCTGCGCCTTCACCTTCCGCATGCAAGCCCTCGCGGCCCTTGGTAGTGCCCTTAGAACCGGCAACGAAGCCATCGATCATGTGGCGACGCACATCGTGGGTGCCCTCCCAGGTTGGATCCTGAGAGAAACCATCCCAGCTGCCCGCTACCTCTTCCTCGCGGAAGTTGTAGTGGCCGATGCCCTTGCTGCCGGTGACGTAGCGAACTACCTCGTAGCCCTTACTTTCGAGGAGGGCCTTGAGCTGGGCTGCCTTCTTGAAGACGTTGTTGTTGTAGCCACCGCACATGCCTCGGTCAGAGGTGATTACGAGAATCGCGGCGACGTTGCCGTCTTCACGCTCGCGCAGCATAGGGTGCTCTAGCGTCGACGCTGCAGCCAACCTGTTCATGACATTGGTCAGCTCAATCGCATACGGCTGAGAGGCTTCCACCCGAGTCTGCGCTTTGGTAATGCGCGAGGTAGCAATGAGCTCCTGGGCTTTAGTGATCTTCTTAGTCGAGTTCACGGACCGGATGCGGTCGCGTAATTCGCGAAGATTAGCCATCGTTTCTCCTCCCTTCTTTCATATAGACGGTTAATTACGAGAGCTGAACTCTACTTAGCCGTCTTCCGGGAGACGTTGAGCTCGGTGCTTTTCACGTCGTTTTCGTCCAAAGGATCTACAGGCTCTTCGGTGCCCAAATTGTGGCCCTCGGAGGTGCGGAAGGTAGGAGCGAACTCCTTGGCTGCGGCCTCGAGTGCTTCCTTGGACTCATCGCTAAGCGCCTTGCCGCCGGCGATCTGCTCAAAGACCTCTGGAGTATTGGCGTTGAGGTACTCGTGCACCTCGACCTCGAAGCGGCGAACGTCTTCGACGGGAACGACGTCGAAGATGCCTGCCTCAGCGAGGTAGATAGATACCATCTGGTATTCCACCGGCTGCGGCGAGGATTCGGATTGCTTCAGCAGCTCGACCAGGCGGGAACCGCGCTCCAGCTGCGCCTTGGACGCAGAGTCAAGGTCGGATGCGAAGGCAGCGAATGCCTGCAGGTCACGGTATGCAGCCAGGTCAAGACGGAGGTTACCGGCAACCTTCTTCATGCCCTTGGTCTGTGCCGCACCACCAACACGGGAGACGGACACACCGACGTTAATAGCCGGGCGCACGCCCTGGTTGAAGAGGTCGGACTCCAAGAATACCTGACCGTCAGTAATGGAAATGACGTTGGTCGGAATGAAGGCACTGACGTCGTTAGCCTTCGTTTCGATGATGGGCAGTGCGGTCATAGAACCGGCACCCATGTCATCGGAAAGCTTTGCAGCGCGCTCCAGCAAGCGGGAGTGCAGGTAGAAGACGTCACCTGGGTAGGCCTCGCGTCCCGGTGGCCGGCGCAGCAACAGCGAAATTGCACGGTAGGCCTCAGCCTGCTTAGTCAAGTCATCGTAGATGACCAGGACGTGGTTGCCCTGGTACATCCACTGCTGACCCAATGCGGCACCGGAGAACGGTGCCAGCCACTTGTAGCCGGCGGAATCAGAAGCTGGGGCCGCCACGATGGTGGTGTAATCCAGCGCGCCGTGCTCCTCAAGGGTGCGGCGCACGCTGGCGATGGTCGAGCCCTTCTGGCCGATGGCGACGTAAATACAACGGACCTGCTTGTCCTTGTCGCCGGACTCCCAGTTGGCCTTCTGGTTCAAAATGGTATCGATGGTCACCGCGGTCTTACCGGTTTTACGATCGCCAATGATCAGCTGACGCTGACCACGGCCGATCGGGGTCATCGCATCGATAGCCTTAATGCCGGTCTGCATTGGCTCTTCAACCGGCTGGCGCTGCAGCACCGAAGGTGCCTGCAACTCGAGGACGCGCTCCTCTTCGCTTTCGATTGGGCCCAAGCCGTCGATGGGCTGGCCCAGTGGGTTAATAACGCGGCCGAGGAAGTCCTCGCCCACGGGGATGGAAAGGACCTCTCCGGTCCTCTTAACCTCGTCGCCCTCCTTGAGGGACTCGTAGTTACCCAGGACCACGACACCGATGGAGTTGGTGTCAAGGTTCTGTGCGACGCCAATTACGCCGCCGGGGAACTCGAGCAGCTCATTCGCCATAACGGATGGCAGGCCAGAAACCTGCGCAATACCGTCAGCTGCCGAAATGACCACGCCGACCTCCTCACGGGAGGCCTCCGCGGAGTAGCTCGAGGTGTAGTTCGCAATCGCACTACGGATCTCGTCGGAGGAGATCGTCAGCTCCGCCATGTTCTTCCTGCTCTCGGTAGTATCTTCCAGCACTTACTTAAATCGTTTCTGTCGTTTCGGCTACACCATCTGGGCACGGAAGCGGGCAATCTTGCCTGCCGTCGAGCCGTCAATGATTTCATCGCCGACGCGGATGCGCATGCCACCGAGGAGGCTGGTGTCAACCTCAGAGTGAATGGACATCGCACGACCATAAATTTTGCCCAGCTTCTCAGCGAGTACTGCCTGCTGGCCTTCATTCAATTCACCCGCAGCGACTACGCGCGCGATGGTGCGATCCTGCAGGGCTGCTGCAGTATCGGCCAATCCGGCTATGTCATCGATGGGGTTCTGCTCTGGGCGGCTGATGCCCTGCAGCGCGAGCGCTTCAGTAAACATCGTCACCTTGCCGTAGAGCACGTTTGCCAGCAATCCGCGCTTGCGTGCGGATTCAGCAGTTCGATCGGAAAGCAGCTGGGTAAGCTCGCCCTCGCGGTCCAGAATCTGCGCCAAGCGGAAAAGCTCGTCTTCGACCTGGCCCAACTGGCCCTGTGCCTCGGCGGCACGCAGCAATGCGCGGCGACCCAAGGAAACAAGCCCGTTGACAAAGTCCTTCGGCGAAGACCATTGGTTCGCCGCAGCTTCCTGCAAGATGCTTAGCGCACCGGCAGAAACCTTGGAGCCAAAGAGATTCTCGGCCAAGGACTTGCGCGCTTCGGCCGGGGCTGCGACGTCAATGAAGGACACGCGCAATTCGCGGTCCCCATCCAAGACGTCGACGACCTCGAAAATGTCTAGGCCCGCTTGGACTGCACTAGCGACGTTCTTATCGCCAGCGAGGATTTCATCCACACGGGACTGTGAGTTCGCGAGTGCTTCGCGGCTAGCTGCCTTCATAGTTGCCTACTTTCCGGCCGGTGCCACAGAGTCGAGCTCGGACAAAAAGCCATCGATGGTAGAGGACTTCTTGGAGGCGTCAGAAAGCTCGCCGCCCAGAATCTTTTCTGCCAAGTTGATGGAGTTCTGTCCCATTTCGGAACGCAGCTCAGAAACAACCTGCGCACGAGAAGCTTCCAACTGCTTTTCGCCATTGGCGACGATGCGGCGGGATTCCTCTTCCGCTTGGCTCTTCGCGTCAGCCTCGATCTGCTTGCCGCGCTCGCGCGCCTGCTCGCGGATCTCGGCTGCCTCTGCGCGGGCATCAGCCAGCTGAGCATTGTACTTTTCTAGAGCAGCCTTGGCCTCGGCCTGCTGGGCCTCAGCGCGCTTCATGCCGCCCTCAATCCGGTCTTCACGCTCTTCGAGCAACTTGGTGTAACGAGGAAGTACGAACTTCCAGAACAACCAGAGAATTACGATGAAGCACAGCAAAGACCAGAAAATGTCATAGTTCTTGGGCAGAAGAACGGAGAAGCTACCCGAACCTGGGTTCTCCTCGCCCTCTGCTGCAAGCAAATAAACGACGTTATTCATAGGTCTCCCGTCTTAAAAGTTTCGGTTTGGAAAACTCGTACTTTTAGAACAGGAAGCCGGCAACGAGGCCGATAAGGGCCAGGGCCTCGGTGAAGGCGATACCCAGGAACATGGTGGTACGCAGCTGGCCGGCCATCTCCGGCTGGCGTGCCATAGCCTCAACGGTCTTGCCGGCGACGATGCCGATACCGATACCAGGGCCGATAGCAGCCAAGCCGTAACCGATGGTGCCGAAGCCTTCGAACGTCGTAGCAGCATCCTGTGCCAGAATGATTTCGTTCATGGTGAAAGTCGTTCCCTTTCGTAAAAATCTTCAGTCCGAACCGGACCGAATGTCAGTGTTGTGTAATTAGGTGGATTACTCGGTCGCGCTCGTCGACCTCGTCCTTAGTGCGAATCAGCGTGCAAGGACAACTCAATGTACACCGCCGTCAACAGGGCGAAGATGTACGCCTGCAAGAAGATAACCAGAATCTCGAACAGGCTCATAGCCAAGCCCAAGACCACGGTCAGTCCAGACAGGACGGTCCAACCATTTAGCTGCCAGAAGAAGAAGTTCGTAGCAGAGAAGAGAAGAACCAGGATGATGTGTCCAGCAAGGAAGTTCGCCATGAGACGAATTGCAAGGGTAACCGGTCGCAGAATGAACGTAGAGAAGAACTCAATCGGTACCACCAAAAGGTGCAATGCCGGTGGCAAGTTCGGAATCACTACGGAGGAGCGAATGAACTTGCCCAAGCCGTAGCGCTTGGCGCCGGCGTAAATCATGACGATGTACGAAACGGCTGCCAACACAATTGGCATACCAATACGACCGTTGGGCGAGACGTTAAGTCCCGGGATAACGGTCGCGACGTTCATAAACAGAACCGCGAAGAAGATGCTAGCGATAATTGGCAGGAATCGCTTTCCCTCCTTCTTACCCAAAATGTCCTCGGCGATGTGGACGCGGACGAAGTCGACCGCGTTCTCGCCTACATTCTGAATGCCAGAAGGAACCAACTTAGGGTTCTTAAAGGCAGCCCAGAAAAGGATCACCACAATTAGCGTCATCAAAATGCGAATCAGCATCAGGCGATCAAGCGCGAACCATCCGTCGGCGAAGTCACCGAAAAACAGATGGTCGGCATCAATTTGCCCCGGGAAGAATTCTTCACCTAGATCGGGCGTATGGAAGTGCCCTTTCATAGCCAATGTTGTAACGCTCAGCGTTCTCTCCCGTGTTCGGGCCACACAGCCAATAGCTGGCCTCTGTGGTGCGATGGACGTCTCAAACTCTCTGCCTTGAACACGGACTCCGTCGCACATCAGCGTGAACAAGACAGGGATTTACCGTGCAGGATTCAAGCGCAACACTTAACCCCGCGGTAACCCGTTGCAAATCGTATCAGCTGGATCAACAGTTTTTGCACGTGGGGGCCCCATAGGCCACACCCGATAGCGCCATTTCCACCTTTTACCATACAAAACCGCGCTATTCCTGCCCAATTCACAAACGTGCAGTTGATCACACCCTCGGACCAACACACCCCCTCGGGGGTGGACAACTTCCATTAATGCCAGCATGCGGGCACAAAAAGACCGCCGCGCACCAGCCCAGCACGCGACGGCTTAGCCATCTCTTTCCCAGTTAAGACACGTAGGTAACCCTAGAAGTGACCACGGCCCAGACCTCGGTACCTAAGGTAACGATGAGTGCTACGACGACGGTAAGAAATAGCGCCCACGTGTCATAGAAATCCATGTCCCGGATAATGGCCAGAACTCCGATAAGCACGATCAACTTAATAAGCCAACCGCCCAATACCACCGCGATGGTGGTTGAGGGCGTCGAGTGGGCGGTAAAAAGCACTGAGAGCGCGGTAAACAAGACAAAGCCACCGCCGAGGGCAGCGCCGACGATAACGCCCCAGAGCCCGGCGACACCCTGTGCCCCACCCCAGACGGCGAGAGAAATGATGGTAAAGATGCCAAGGGCGGTAGACCCTTTCTTTACGGCACGCTGCAGCGGCAGGCGTGGGTCATCGAAATTAGCATTTTCCGTTGTGTCACTCACGGACATTCACCCTACCTCACGCGCTCGGTGAGTCACGCACTACGCAATCATCCGACGACCTGAGACCAATCTTGCCCTGCCGCAGTGGAATCAGCGTCGCGCCAAAGGCAACTAATAACGCCATGATGGACAGGCCGATCGCCACCGGGGCTGGCACGATGGAAAACGACACCGCTCCAAAGGCCACCGCGGAAACCCAGAGGTACAACACCAGCACGGTGCGCCGGTGCGTATGCCCCAGAGACAAAAGGCGGTGGTGAATATGCGCCTTATCCGCTGAAAACGGCGAGCGCCCCTGGGATAGACGGCGAATTACCGCCCAGACAAGGTCTAAGACTGGAATAAACACCGCAGCGATCACCACGAGGATAGGTGACATAAGCGCCACCATGTCCACGGTGCCGTAGAGGGACATGTTGATCTTGCCGGACGCGGAGGTGGAGGCCGCAGCGAGCAAGAGTCCAATAAGCATAGAGCCGGAATCGCCCATGAAAATTCGGGAGGGTTCAAAGTTATGGGGCAAAAAGCCTGCACACATTCCCACCAAAGCGGCGCTGATAATAGCAGGTGGATACGCCGATACCGCTCCGCCTTGGTCATGCAGGACGGTCAGCGAGAATATTAGAATGGCGCCGCCCGCGATGAGCCCAAGGCCTGCGGCTAGGCCATCGAGGCCGTCAACGAAGTTGATGGCGTTGATGAGTAGGACCGTGAAGAAAGCGGTAAGGAGGGTGCTTTGAATCTGGTCGAGCACTACCGTGGTGCCGCCACCGAAGGGGATAAAGAGCAGCGTCCACGTCAGACCCAGACCACTCATAAGGGCGGCGGCAAAGAGCTGCCCAAAAAGCTTGATGAGGGCCCCGAGTTCCAAGTAGTCATCGGCAATACCCAAAAGCACGATGGCCAGCGCCGCCCACAACACCGCACTCATCTCTGGGGTCACCGGCATAAACCCGCGAGTCAAGGCTGGAAGCTGGGCGGCGAGGAATATCGCCGCGCCAAAACCGGTAAACATGGCGAGCCCACCCATGCGGGGCGTCGGCTGGGAGTGGGAATCGCGCAGGCGAATTTCTGCCACCCGGCCCGTGCGGACCAAAAAGGATCGCACCACTCCGGTGGTCAGGTAGGTAAATGTCGCTGCAACGAGGATGACCAAGGCCAACTCGCGCAGCGGTACGCCAGTGCCGCTCACGCGAAATGCTCCTTCTATCCTTGGGGCCGGGTGCGCAACGAGTCAGCAGAGACGCCGAGGACCTCGCCAATCTCCTCCGCGGATAATGCACCTTCGCGCAGCAGGAATGGATGGTCACCGGAAAGGTCGATGATGGTGGAGGGCTTGCCGATGGCCGTCTCTCCCCCGTCCAAATACACGGTGACGGCCTTGCCCAATTGGCCCTTGGCCATTTGCGCCGTGGTTGGTGGTTGGTGTCCAGAGATATTCGCAGAAGAAACCGCCATCGGCCCCACCTCGCGCAGCAGCTCGATGGCAATCGGGTGAAGGGGCATCCGCAGCATGACGGTACCGCGGGTATCTCCCAAGTTCCACGGCAGGGACGGCGCCTGCGGCACCACGATGGATAGTCCGCCTGGCCAAAAGGCTTCGACGAGGTCACGGGTGGAATCGGGGTACGAGGCGACGAGGCCGCGAACGGTGTTCCAGGAGCCGACGAGCACGGGAACCGGCATATCCGGCCCACGCTGCTTGGTGGCAAGCAGATTAGCTACCGCGTCATTGTCGAAGGCATCGCAGCCCAAACCGTACAGCGTATCGGTGGGCATGACCACAAGCCGCCCAGACTTGGCGGCCTTGGTGGCGATGCTCACGCCTTCCTCACGCTCGGCGTCATCGGCGCAATTATAAATTTTTCCTTGCATCAATAGTCCCCTTCTTGCCCGACGGTGATGCCTTAGTCTACCGCGCGCCGCGCGGTAATAAAGCGCGGCGTGCCTGTTAGGTCCCTAAGCGGCGCGATATGGGAAAAGCCACCGTGGTCACGCACCGCATCGCGCACTGCATCGCCAGTCGTATCGTCGTGTTCAATCGCCATGACCCCACCAGGCCGCAAAAGCCTGGCGATGGTGGGAATCAACCCGCGGATTACTCCCATGCCGTCATCGCCACCGAAGACGGCCACGTGCGGATCGTGATACACCTCCGGTTGCAAGTTCGGATCTTCCGGTACATAAGGCGGGTTGCTCACTATGAGATCGACCATGCCATTCCAGTCCGCCAGAGTCTGACTGTCGGTCGCGTCCGCTTGCACCACCTCTACCCGAGTGCCGTGGGCATTGGCGCGGGTGAATTCGAGGGCGGCATCGGAAAGCTCGACCGCCCTCACTTCCGCCTGCGGTACGTAATGCTGCAGGTAGAGCGCCAGCGCGCCCGAACCTGAGCACAAATCCACCATGCGCCGGCCTGGTGCGTGGTGGACCGCCCAGTCCGCCATCACCTCCGTTTCCGGGCGCGGAATGAACACGCCTGGGCCCACCTTTAGATCTAGGGGCCCAAACCACGCCGTGCCCAGCACGTATTGCAGCGGCTCGCGCTGTTCCCGCCTGCGCAAAAGCGCCTCGAAGGCAACCTGGAAGCCGGGCATGGGTGGCTCATGCAGCGGAATATCCAAATGCCCGCAGTGAATGAGGTGCGAGATGAGGATGCGCGTATCCCATTCGGGGCTTCCTACTCCAGCAACGCGAAGGCGCTGCACCCCATGGCGCAGCGCCTCACCGTACGAATCCATCGACCGCTCTTATCCCTCAGCCTCAAGGCGCTCGGCGCGCTCCTGGTCCTGCAGGGCCTTGATGAGATCCTGCATATCGCCGTTCAACACGGAATCCAGGTTATTGGCCTTGTAGCCAATGCGGTGATCCGTAATGCGGTTTTCCGGCCAGTTATAGGTGCGCACGCGCTCGGAGCGGTCCATGGTGCGGACCTGGGAAGCGCGCTGCTCGCCAGCCTCGGCCTCGCGGGCCTCGCGCTCCATCTGGTCCAGGCGAGCCTGCAGCACCTGCAGGGCGCGGGCCTTGTTCTGGATCTGCGAACGTTCCTTCTGGCAGGTAACAATCAACCCCGTGGGCAGGTGGGTAATGCGCACTGCGGAGTCGGTGGTGTTCACGCCCTGGCCGCCCTTACCGGAGGAACGGTAGACATCGACGCGAATATCCTTGTCATCGATATTGACCGATTCCACTTCTTCGGGCTCTGGGTACACCAGAACGCCAGCAGCAGAAGTCTGGATGCGTCCCTGCGATTCCGTAACCGGCACGCGCTGCACGCGGTGCACGCCGCCTTCGAATTTGAAGACGGACCATGCGCCATCGCGCGTCGGGGATTTAGCGCGGAAGGAGATAGTCATATCCTTTACGCCGCCCAAGTCGGATTCGTTAAGGCCCAAGACCTCCCACTTAAAGTCAATCTTATCGGCAAAACGCTCGTACATGCGGGCCAAGTCGCCGGCAAAGAGCGCGGCCTCTTCGCCGCCGGCACCGGCCTTGATCTCCATGATGATGTCTTCCGAGTCCTGCTCATCGCGCGGCGCGAGCAGGTCAGCCAGCTTTTCTTCCAGCTCTTCCACAGACTCTGCTAGGCGGTCTGCTTCTTCCTGGAAGTCGTGGTCTTCGTAAGCCATCTCCTTGGCGTCCGCGAGATCCTCGCGCGCCTGGGTCAGTTCATCGTTAACCATGATGATGGGGCGCAACTCCGCGTACCGCTTGGACAGCTTGCGAAAAGCCTGCTGATCGCCGGCGATTTCTGGATCGCCCATCTGCATTTCAATGCCCTGGTATTCCGACACAATGTCATCAACCATGGAAACTTGATTAGACATAGTCTTCCTCGTCCTTATCCGCAGCCATCGGTGCCGAAGAAGCCACCTGCATGAGGAACTCGCCATTCGAGCGGGTCTTCTTAAGCTGCTTGATCAACAGGTCAATTGCCTGGTGGGAGTCCAGAGCCGACAGGATGCGGCGCAGTTTCGTCATGATGCGCGCCTCTTCAGGCACCAGCAGGAGCTCGTCCTTGCGGGTACCGGAGGGGTTGACATCCACAGCTGGGAATACGCGGCGTTCCGAGATCCCGCGGTCCAGCTTCAGCTCTGCGTTGCCCGTGCCCTTGAATTCCTCGAAGATGACGGTATCGCCGGTAGAACCGGTCTCCACCATCGCGGTGGCGATGATGGTCAGCGAACCGCCCTCTTCAATATTGCGGGCAGCGCCCAAGAAGCGCTTTGGTGGGTAGAGCGCATTGGAATCCACACCACCGGACAGGATGCGGCCCGATGCCGGGGAGGAGTTGTTGTAGGCGCGGCCCAAGCGGGTGATGGAATCCAGCAACACCACGACATCCTTGCCCTGCTCCACCAGGCGCTTTGCGCGCTCGATGGCCAGCTCGGAGACGGAGGTGTGCTCTGATGGCGGGCGGTCAAAGGTCGAAGAAATGACCTCACCCTTCACGGAGCGCTGCATGTCCGTGACCTCTTCAGGGCGCTCGTCCACCAGCACCACCATGAGGTAGCACTCGGGGTTATTGGTAGCAATCGCATTCGCGATATTTTGCAAGATGGTGGTCTTACCGGCCTTCGGCGGCGAGACGATGAGCGCGCGCTGGCCCTTACCAATCGGCATGATCAGGTCGATAACGCGGGTGGTCAGGATCTTTGGATCCGTTTCCAAGCGCAGGCGCTGGTTGGGATACAGCGGCGTGAGCTTATTAAAGTGCGGGCGCTGCTTGGCCTCTTCCGGATCGATTCCATTGACGGTATCGACCTGCACCAACTGGTTGTACTTGCGGCGGTTGCGGCCATTGCCGTGGGTGTGGGTAGGACCAGCCACCTTCACCTGACCGGTAATGGCATCGCCAGAGCGCAGGCCCAGCCGGCGCACGATGTTTTTATTAACAAAGACGTCCGCATCGCCCGCGCGGTACCCGGTGGTGCGCAGGAAGGAGACGTTATTGTCTACGACATCCAAGATGCCGCCGACGGCCTGCAGCTCATCACCTTCGCGTACCTGCAGGTCATTGCCGCCGCCGTGGTTATCATTATTGCCCCGGCCACCTCGGCGGTTCCGGCGGTTGCGACGGCCCCGGCGGTTACCGCGGTCAAAATTATTATCGTCATTGCGATTATTGCGGTGATTATTATCGCCGTTCTTTTCGCCCTGCTTGTCTCCCTGGTTATCGGAGCCGTCCTGGGAGTCATCGCGGCGGTCCTGGTGGCGATTTTGGTTCTGGTTCTGCGCGTCGCCCCTATTGTTGTCGCCGCGGTTATTGTCGTCCTGCTCTTGGCGCTCCTGGCGGCGGGCGCGATTGCGGCGCGCGCGGCGGGCCTGCGACCGCGACTCATAGCGCTGGTCGTCGCCGTTGTCCTTGCGGTCATTGCCGCGGTTGTCCTGCTGTTCGCCGGACTTGCCGTTATCGCTCTCGCCGCGGTCATCCTTCTTGGACGGCTTATCTTTCTGCTGGGCAGACGCCGCATCTTTTGCTGGTTTCTCAGCTTTCTCAGCCTTTTCTGCCTGCTCTATTTTTGCCTTCGCCTTGGCGGGAACCTGACCGGTCTTAATGGCGGTAATGAGATCCCCTTTGCGCAGGGCAGAAACGCCGCGAAGGCCGCGCTCAGCGGCCATTTTGCGCAATTCCGGCAGCTTCAGGGATGCGAGATCCTGTGCCGCGGTGTTGTCCGTATCGCTCACGGATATCCTTTCGTTGCTTGACCAGGTCCATAATTGGGATCCGCCCTCCCCCACTTCAGGGAAGCTTGGGCGGGTGCTCTGGAAGCCGATGTGTATTTTTCTTATCTTTTCGCCCTCGTGCCAAGGCGCTAGCGCACCCGGCCGGGCAATAAGCATGGGGCCTCTTCCGGTTACCTTATGGGAATTCCCCCTTGTAGCTAGTACGCGGGGGCGGAAGAATTCAAGAAACGACTGTGGGCAATGTATAACGATGGGACCTGTCACTGGGCCCGATTGCATAGGATTGGGAAGATTTTCCCGCGTTCCTATCAGTCGAACGCAATTATAGCGCATTCGCTTCGCGGTGAGTACTTGG
Source organism: Corynebacterium tuingiense (assembly GCF_046718165.1). Classification (NCBI taxonomy): domain Bacteria; kingdom Bacillati; phylum Actinomycetota; class Actinomycetes; order Mycobacteriales; family Corynebacteriaceae; genus Corynebacterium; species Corynebacterium tuingiense. The sequence continues at coordinate 1,024,880 of NZ_CP177101.1, read as the reverse complement.
ACACCGCTACAGTGGAAGCATGCTTTCCACGATGATGGATATTCCCCTGTCTTTAACCCGTATTTTGGAATACGGCGCGTCGGTGCATGGCAATACCACTGTTACCACCTGGCACGGTGAGGGCACCGGATCCGAGTTTGGCCCCGCAGAGAAGGTCACCTTCCGCGATATCGCTGCCCGCGCGGCGGCCTTTGCCCATGTTTTACACGATGACCTTGGCATTACCGGCGATCAGCGCGTGGGCAGCTTCATGTGGAATTGCGCCGAGCACCTCGAGGTCATGTTTGGCACCGCCTGCAAGGGCGCGGTTTTTACCCCACTCAATAAGCAGCTGATGAATGACCAGATCCGGCACATCATCAGCCACGCCGAGGTTTCCGTCATCGTGTGCGATCCCCGGCTCGCCCCGCAGTTGGGTGCGGTTTTAAATGGCGCGCCTTCTGTGCATTCGGTCATTTTCACCGGTTCCCAATCGCCGCAGCGTTTTGCCCACCATTTCCCGCGCGGCATCGAGTTTTATTCCTACGAAGCTCTGCTGGATGGCCGCTCTACCATCTACGATTGGCCCGAGCTCGATGAGCGCACCGCCGCCGCATTGTGTTATTCCACCGGCACCACTGGCGCGCCGAAGGGCGTTTTATACTCCCACCGCTCGCTCTACCTCGAGGCCATGCAGCTGCGTTCCTCGGATTCGCTGTGCATTACCCACGGCGAGACCTTCCTGTGCTGCATCCCCATTTACCACGTGCTGAGCTGGGGCGTTCCCTTTACGTGTTTCATGACGGGCACCCCGCTCGTGCTTCCCGATGCGGATGTCTCCGCCCCCACCCTCGCCAAGGTCATCGCGGCCACGTCGCCGCGCGTGGCTCACGGCGTGCCCACCATCTGGATCCAGCTCTTCGTGCACTACATGCAAAATCCTCCTGAGCGCATGACACTGACGGAGATTTTCGCCGGTGGCTCCCCTGTGCCGCCGCAGCTTATCAAGATGTGGGAGGAGCATTACGGCGTCGACGTCGTGCACGTCTGGGGCATGGTGGAAACCTCGACGGTCGGCAGCGTTGCCCGCCCGCCACAGGGAGCTTCCGGTGATACCCGGTGGGCTTATCGCATCTCCCAGGGAAAGATCGCCGCCTCGCTGCAGTACCGCGTGGTCAATGACGGCCAAGTGGTATCGAAGACCGACCGCAATGCCGGTGAGCTCCAGGTGCGTGGCAATCTCGTGACCGGTTCTTATTATCATTCCCCCACCGCCGAGCCTGGCGAAGTGGCCTCCGAGTTCCGCGGCAAGCCGGTCGAGGCCGCAGAATCCAAGTTCACCGCGGATGGCTGGTTGCGCACAGGCGATGTCGGCTCCGTAACGAAGGACGGCTTCCTCACCGTTGAGGACCGCGCCCGCGATGTCATCCGCTCGGGCGGCGAGTGGATTTATTCGGTGCAGTTGGAAAACCTCATCATGGCCAATTCCGATGTGGTAGAGGCCGCGGTGATTGGCTACCCGGATAAACAGTGGGTGGAACGCCCCCTCGCCGTAACTGTCTTGGATGATCAGGCCTCTCCCACCATCGAAACAGCCGAAAAATTGCGCCAGAGCCTGCGCAAGGAATTGCCCAGCTGGATGCTGCCGGAGTACTGGACCTTCGTGAAGTCGATCGATAAAACCTCAGTGGGCAAGTTCGATAAGAAGGATCTGCGCACCCACTTGGCAGAAGGTGAATACAACATCATCCGCCTCAAGGGTCCAGGTGAAGCCCAGCGCCTTGACGAAATCAACGAAAGCGAATTTAACCGGGAAAACGAGGAATAATCAACGGCCAGGCAGGGTTGTAGCTTGGTGTACTTAGTTCCCCACTCTTAGACTGGCAGCAATGACTTCACCAACGCCTTCTTCTTCAGCGGTGTCCCTGCCCCTGCCCACCGTGGGCCGGACGCAGCCGCCGGAGGATTTACCCGCCGCAGCAAGCGACGGCACCCGCGCCTTGGTTGACCGCTACGGCCGCAGGGCACGCGACCTGCGCGTATCGTTGACGGATCGCTGCAACCTGCGCTGCACGTACTGCATGCCAGCCGAAGGCTTAGAGTGGATGCCCACGCAGCAAACGCTGTCCGATGATGAGACCATCCGACTCATCCGCCTCGGCGTGGAAAAGCTCGGCATCCGCCAGGTGCGCTTTACCGGCGGCGAGCCGCTGCTGCGCAAATCCTTGGAAAAAATCATCGCCGCTACCAAGGAACTCACCACGGATGAAGGCATCGCGCCGTCGACGGCGCTGACCACCAACGGCTTGGGCTTGGAAAAGCGCGCCGCAAAGCTTGCCGCAGCAGGCCTCGACCGCATCAATATCTCGCTGGATACCATCGATCCACAGCGCTATGCCGCACTCACCCGCCGCGACCGTCTCTCCCACGTGCTCGAGGCCACCGCCGCTGCGGCCGAGGCCGGATTGAATCCCGTCAAGATCAATGCCGTGGTCATGCCCGGCGTCAATGAAGAAGATATCGTCCCGCTGGCGGACTATGCGCTGCACCAGGGCGCCCAGCTGCGCTTTATTGAGCAGATGCCGCTCGGCCCGCGGGAAAAGTGGCGCCGCGAAGACATGGTCACCGCAGATGACATCTTGCACCGGCTACAACGCCACTTTTCCATGCGCCCGGCGCGCGAGCCGCGCGGATCGGCCCCGGCCGCTTTGTGGGATGCCATCGCCCCCGACGGCACCGCCGGCAAGCTCGGCATCATCGCCTCGGTAACCCACCCCTTCTGCGGCGACTGCGACCGCACGCGGCTTACCACCGATGGTGCCGTGCGCAACTGCCTGTTTGGCAATTCCGAAACCCAGTTGCGAGATCTCATGCGCTCTGGCGCCAGCGACAAGGAGTTGATGGAGGCATGGGCCGGGGAAATGTGGACGAAGAAACCAGGCCACGGCATTGATGATGAGGGCTTTTTGCAGCCGGATCGTCCCATGTCTGCCATTGGCGGCTAATCTAATTATTTATGTCCGCATCGCGTTCCATTTCTGAGCACCTTTCCGCGGTTCTGGCACTAGCTCCGGCACCGCGCGCGGAGGCCGTTCCCGTTGGCCCCGCGCTGCAAAGCCGGGTATTAGCGGAAGATGCCACAGCGCGCTTTCCCGTCCCGCCGTTTGCCAATTCCGCCATGGATGGCTTCCTCGTCCGCGCCGCAGATATTTCGGGCGCGGGCCCAGGTCCGTGGACGCTGCCGGTTGCAGGCGATGTCCCCGCCGGAGCTACCGCCCAGGAAGTTCCCGCAGGCCATGCGGTGCGCATCATGACCGGAGCGCCGGTGGGCGATGCCACTGGCCTCATCGTCGTCCCAGTAGAAAACACCACCGTCCCGCCTGGTCCCACGGAGTTGCCGCGCGAGGTCACCATCACCGCCGCGCCTGCAAAAACGCACATCCGCCCCGCTGGAGAAGATATACAACGCGGCACCGTCGTTGCTACTGCCGGCACCACCGCCAATGCCGCCGTTATCGCAGCGCTTATTTCCACCGGTATCTATTCCGTAAAGGCTTACCAGCGCCCGCGCATCGCGGTGATTTCTTCCGGCAATGAGCTATCCGCCTATCCGGATGAACTTGTCCCAGGGCTCCTGCCGGATTCCAATGGGCCGATGCTCGCCTCCCTCGCCCACACGGAGTCCTACTCGCACGTCGGCGACGATCCTGCGGAGTTATCCAGGTTGCTTGATGAGCTCAGCGCATCCCACGACCTCATCATTACCTCCGGCGGGGTATCGGCCGGCGCTTTCGATGTGGTGCACGGGGTGCTGGGTGCGGGCGATAATTCGTGGTTCGGACACGTTCATCAGCGGCCCGGCGCGCCGCAGGGCATCGGCACCTGGCAGGGCGCTCCGGTGCTCGCACTGCCGGGCAATCCGGTGGCGGCATTCGTTGGTTTCCAGCTTTATGCCCGCCCACTTATCGCCGCATTATCGGGTCAGCCGCACCCGCGGGAGACCGTGCAGCTGCGTGCGAAGGTGGAGGTGCCGCTGCCATCGGCAAGCAAGCGCCCCGTCATCGTTCCTGTGACCGTAAGCTTTGCGGGAAAGCCCAGGATTACTGGCGCGCTAAGCCGCGGCAGCCACCGCGTGGTCTCGCTGGCCGGTACCAATGGGTATTGCATCATCGAAGGCCCCGCCCCCGCCGCGGGCGAAGAAACCACCGTCTATCTGTACTAACGAGGAGAATTTTTCATGGAGTTTACCCACCTCAATTCCGCCGGCACCGCCTACATGGTCGATGTGACCGAGAAGCAGCCGACCGTGCGCACCGCCACCGCCGAGGGCGAGGTCGCCTGCTCCCCGGAGGTCATGACCGCGCTGCGCGAGGGCACCGTGCCCAAGGGTGACGTGCTGGCGGTCGCACGCATCGCCGGCATTTCCGCGGCGAAGAAGGTCCCAGAGCTTTTGCCGCTCGCCCACACCATCGGCGTGCATGGGTGCGCGGTGGATCTCGAGCTTGCCGATGCCCACGTGAAGATCACCGCCACCGTGCGCACCGCCGACCGCACCGGCGTGGAAATGGAGGCGCTGACCGCGGTTAACGTTGCCGCCTTGGCGCTCATTGACATGGTCAAGGGCGTCGATCGTTCTGCTTTTATCCGCCGCTGTGGCATCGTGGCGAAATCGGGTGGGCGCTCCGGCGATTGGTCCAGGACCCTCCCGGAGGCTTAATGGACGGCGCGATCATTTTGGCCGGTGGACAATCGCGCCGCATGGGCGGGGCCGATAAGGCGCAGGTGCGTGCCTTTGGCCTGCGCCTGGTGGACCGCCTGCTGCGCCAGCTTCCCTATGGCATGCCGTCTATCGTTATTTCCCCGCACTACCTCGGCCTGCCGCAGGTGTGCGAGTCGCCGCTTTTCGGCGGCCCCGTAGCCGGTATCGAGGCCGGTGCGCGCGCTTTGTCGCATTGCGACCGCCTAGCGCTCTTCGCGGTCGATGCGCCCGATTCGCCGCAACTGCTGCCGCGCCTTAATGGCGCGTTGCATGCCGCGCCCACCGCCGGCGCCGCGATTACCCGCGCCGCGGATGGGTATTTACAACCCCTGTGTTCGCTATGGCATACCGCTGCGCTCTTTGAACGCTTGGGCGCGCTGCAGTCAACACGCAATGTCTCCGTGCGCAGGCTTATCTGCGGCGCCGATTTCGTCGAGGTGGCCGGCACCGGTGCCGAGCACGATTACGATACCCCTGCCGAATTGCAGGATATTCCGCCCCACCCCGCCCTTCGCGCTCACCGGCGCGGCTAAAGCAGCCACAGTCCGCCCACTCCGTGAGCGCGAAGGGAGGGTGAGGGAGAATTATTCGCCGCGGGAGCGGAAGACATCGGCAAGCAGCGGCGCAATAACCCCAAGGGCATCTGCCACGGCCCCGGTGGATGAGGCGCAATTGATAATGAGGCTGCCGCCGCCGTGCTCGGTCATGCCGATGATCCCGCGGGACAGACACGCCTTGGGCGAGGATTCGAGCCCGCGCAGGAGCACCTGGGTCTCCAGACCGTAGAGGCGGGCCTTGATGTAGCGCTCGGTGACCTCGGGGGTCAGGTTCGTCGCCCCGATACCGGTGCCGCCGATGACCACGACGATATCGGTGCAGGCCTCCACGGCGGTGCGCAGCGCGTCATCGATTGGCGCATAGCCCTCTGGCACGATACTGGGTGGTGCCACATCGATATCGTGCGAACGCAGGATTTCTACCGCTTTCTCCCCAGCGCGGTTCGGCTTTTCCCCGGCCAAAATGCGGTCCGAGCTGACGATTATCTGCGCCATTCTTTGGGACATAAGTCTCATTCCTTCCCCACTGTGCAGTGTGTTCAATATCACATCATTCCGTTTTCGATACCAACATACTTGGGACACGGGGTTAACCTGCGGCATCGGAATCGATCAAGAATTACGCAACATTTGCATGCCGTAATTAGATACGGAGTTTACCGTTTTTATTTACCTGTTCGAGCATAGTCGCCGGTAGATTAAGGAGTTGAACGACCTACTACCTGTGAGGACATCATGACTGCTCTTGATACCTCAGGCAAAGTCATCCAAGGTTGGGATCCAGAAGATTCCGACCACTGGGATTCCAAAATTGCCTGGCGCACGCTGTGGATCTCCACGTTTGTTCTAATCATTGGCTTTGCCACCTGGTACCTCGTATCGGCAATTGCCCCGCAATTGAACCAGATTGGCTTCGACTTAACCCGCAGCCAGCTCTACTGGCTGACCGCCATCCCCGGTTTGGCCTGCGGCATCTTCCGCCTCATTTTCATGTTCTTGCCGCCCATCCTTGGCACACGCAAGCTCGTCTTCAGCTCCTCGCTGCTTTTTATCATCCCCATGCTGGGCTGGTTCTTCGCGGTGCAAGACTCCTCCACCCCATACTGGTGGCTGCTGACCCTCGCCTTCCTCTCCGGCATCGGTGGCGGCGTGTTCTCCGGATTCATGCCCTCGACCGGCTACTTCTTCCCCAAGCGCCTGTCCGGTACCGCGCTGGGCATCCAGGCTGGCATCGGTAACTTCGGCATCTCCTTTATCCAGCTGGTCGCCCCATGGCTCATGGGCTTTACCCTGCTGGGCGTGGGCTTTGTCGCCCCGCAGCGCACCGATGACGGCGAAATCTTTGTCCACAACCCCGCCATCTTCCTGGTGCCGTGGGCCATCGTCGGCGCATTCCTCGCGTGGACCCTGCTCAAGGACGTTCCCGTGAAGGCGAATTTCCGCCAGCAGATGGACATCTTTGGCAATAAGAACACCTGGATTCTTACCGTCGTCTACTTCATGACCTTTGGCGCATTTTCCGGCTTCGCGGCGCAAACCGCGCTGCTTATTAACCAGATCTTCGGCGAAGGTTCCGAATTTGCCGGCACCTACGACAACCTACCTGCCGGCGCGAGCTACGCCTTCCTGGGACCACTCATCGGCGCGCTCGTCCGCGCGCTGTGGGGCCCGCTGTGCGACAAGTTCGGCGGCGCCATCTGGACCTTCATTGGCTGCCTGGGCATGACCATCTTTACCGTCGTGGCCACCTTCTTCCTCACCCCGGACGAGCCGGATGAGGTCTGGTGGTTCCTGGGCACCATGCTCATTTTCTTCTTCTTCACTGGCCTGGGCAATGCCGGCACGTTTAAGCAGATGCCCATGATTTTGCCCAAGCGCCAAGCAGGCGGCGTTATCGGTTGGACCGGTGCCATCGGCGCCTTCGGCCCGTTTGTCGCAGGTGTCTTGCTCTCCATGATGTCTGCACCGACGTTCTTCTGGGGCTGCGCCGTGTACTTTGCCATCACCACGGTGTTGGTGTGGATCTACTACGCCCGCCCCAACGCCCCATTCCCCGGATAATTAGGAGCTTTCATTCCCCATGACTGCATACTTCGCGCCCGAACAAGGCAACTCAAATCCACTCTTTAAGCTCGGCGCCTACCTACGCAAAGGCGAAGCTACCGATTCCGGCCAGCAGCTTTTCTTAAAGGGCGGCCGCCAGGCAGACGTCTTCTACCGCAACCGCTGGGCCTTCGACAAGATGGTGCGCTCCACCCACGGCGTGAACTGCACCGGTTCGTGTTCGTGGAAGGTCTACGTCAAAGACGGCGTCATCACATGGGAATCCCAGGCGGTGGATTACCCCACCACCGGCAATGACATGCCGGAGTACGAGCCCCGCGGCTGCCCCCGTGGTGCCTCCTTTTCCTGGTACACCTACTCTCCTACCCGCGTGCGCTACCCGTATGCACGCGGCGTGCTGGTTGATATGTTCCGCGAGGAAAAGGCAAAGCACGGCGATTCCGTCCTGGCATGGCGCGCCATCCAGGAGGACCCAGAAAAGCGCAAGGCGTATATCTCCCAGCGCGGCAAGGGCGGGCTTATCCGCATCTCCTATGAAGAGGCCATCGATATCGCCTCGGCCGCGCACGTCTACACCATCCGCAAGTACGGGCCGGACCGCATCAACGGCTTTACCGTGATCCCGGCCATGTCCCAGATCTCCTATGGCGCGGGCATGCGCTTCCTGCAGACCATCGGCGGCGTCGCGCTCTCCTTCTACGACTGGTACGCCGACCTACCGCCGGCATCGCCGCAGACCTTCGGCGACCAGACCGACGTCCCGGAATCCGGCGACTGGTACAACTCTTCTTACCTCATGATGTGGGGCTCGAATATCCCGGTCACCCGCACCCCGGACGCCCACTTCATGGTGGAGTCGCGCTACAAGGGCACCAAAGTCGTCGTGGTCTCGCCCGACTTTGCGGATAACACCAAGTTCGCCGATGAGTGGGCCCGCATCGAGCCGGGCACGGACGCCGCGCTCGCCTTTGCCATGGGGCATGTCATCTTGAAGACCTTCCACGTGGACCGCCAGGAACCGTACTTCCTGAACTACATGCGCAAATACACCGACTCGCCCTTCCTGGTATCCCTGGAAGACCACGGCGACGGCGCATATACCCCAGGTAAGTTCCTCACCGCCTCGCAGCTTGCCGATGCCACCTTGAATTCCTCCCCCAACGCCACCCACCGTGGCCTGGTGATGGAAGAAGACGGGCGCATCGTTGACCCAGGCGGCACCGTGGCAGACCGCTGGGATAACGAAAGCGCCAAGTGGAACCTAGCATTGGACAACGCCGATCCGGTCATGTCCATCGCAGAAACCGATAGCTTTGACACCGCCGAGGTGCTCTTCCCCCGCTTTGACCTGGATACCAACCCAGAGGACGTGGGGACCGACAAGCCCATTGGCGCGGGCATCGTCCACCGCGGCGTCCCCGTCCGCGAGGTCGACGGCAAGCTGGTTACCACCGTCTTTGACATCATGCTCGCCCACTACGGCGTCGACCGCGAGGATCTCCACCTGCCGGGTAGCTGGCCGAAGGACTTCCACGATGCCAGCGAGGTCGGCACCCCCGCCTGGCAGGAAGAGCTCACGGGCGTGGCTGCCGATACCGCTATCCGCATCGGCCGCGAATTTGCACAAAACGCCGCGGATTCCAAGGGCCGCTCGCAGATCATCATGGGCGCGGGCGTCAATCACTACTTCCACGCCGATAATATCTACCGCACCTTCTTGGCGCTAACCTCCATGTGCGGCACCCAGGGCGTCAATGGCGGCGGTTGGGCACACTACGTGGGCCAGGAAAAGCTGCGCCCCATCAACGGCTGGACCCAGTGGGCCATGGCCGCCGACTGGCAACGCCCGCCGCGCCACATGATTTCCACCGGCTTCTACTACTTCGCCACAGAGCAGTACCGCTACGATAATTCGCGCGCGTCCCACTTGGGCTCGCCGCTGGCTAGCCACGGTTCCATCGGGGACAAGATGGTCTCCGATACCATGGCAGAATCCATGCGCCGCGGCTGGATGCCGGCCTACCCACAGTTCAACCGCAACTCCCTCTTCCTTGCCGATGAAGCCGATGGGGCCGGCATGGACATCAATGACTACGTGGTCCAAGAGCTAGAAAGCGGCCGCCTAGAGTTCTCCTATGACAACCCGTCTGCTGAGGAGAACTGGCCGCGCATCCTGCTCAACTGGCGCACCAACCTGCTCGGCTCGTCCGCCAAGGGCACCGAGTTCTTCCTGCGCCACCTCTTGGGCATCGACTCGGACGCTACCGCGGAAGAACTCGCCCCTGAAGACCGCCCGCGCAGCATCAAGTGGGTGGATAAGGCACCGGAGGGCAAGCTGGATCTGATGATGACCACGGACTTCCGCAATACCTCCACCACGCTGGTTTCGGACCTCATCTTCCCGGCCGCAACCTGGTACGAAAAGCACGACATGTCCTCTACTGACATGCACCCGTACCTGCACTCATTTAACGCGGCGATTAACCCGCCGTGGGAGGCCCGCTCGGACTACGAGGTCTTCCGGGACTTGGCCGCAGCCCTCTCTGATAAAGCCACCAAGTGGCTGGGCGTGCAACGCGATGTCATTACCCAGCCGAGCCACCACGACAGCCCGGACGAGCTTGGCATGCCCAACGGCATCGTCCCCGACCCCGAAGAACAGGGCCTTATCCCTGGGGTCACGATGCCAAAGCTGCACGTTGTCGAGCGCGATTACACCAAGGTCTACGAAAAGTGGGCGCACCTGGGCCCGCTTCCCGCCAAGGCCGGCACCGGCGTGCACGGCACCAAGTTCAACGTGGAAAAGCAGGTCAAAGAACTCGAGCTCATCTGTGGCACCACGGAGACCTCGATGGGCGAGCTGGTGGATCTGTCCAAGGACACCAAGGTCATCGACGCCATCCTGCACCTTTCCGGTGTCTCCAACGGCGAGCTAGCCAAGCAGGGATTTGAGTTCCTGTCCTCGCGCACCGGCAAGGATCTCACCCCGCTGGGCGCTCCCGATGAAGACGTACGCATCACGTGGGACGATATCAAGGAACGCCCGAAGGAGGTCATCACCTCCCCGGAGTGGACCGCCGATAAGCGTAATAAGCGCCGCTACACCGCCTTTTCCATCAACGTCGAGTTTGATAAGCCCTGGCACACGCTGACCGGCCGCATGCAGTACTACATCGACCACGACTGGTTCATGGATTACGGCGAATCGCTGCCGATTTTCCGCCCGCCGCTCGATCACGTCCACATGCACGGCGAATTCGCGCCGGGCACGGAATTGACCAATGACCGCGGCGAGGCTGAAGTCACGCTGCGTTACTTGACCACGCACAATAAGTGGTCCATCCACTCGCAGTACTTCGACAACCTGCACGTGCTGTCCATCTCGCGCGGTGGCCAGGTGGTCTGGATGTCCAATAAGGACGCCGAGAAAATCGGCGTCACGGACAACGACTGGGTTGAGGTATATAACCGCAACGGCGTCGTCTCCGCCCGCGCCATCGTCTCCCACCGCATTCCGGAGGGAACCATGCTGTGCAACCACGCACAGGAGCGCACCGTGGGCACGCCGATCAACGAGCACACCGGCCGCCGCGGCGGCACGCACAACTCGCTGACCCGCATTTCCATCAAACCGGTGCACATCGCTGGCGGCTATGGCCAGCTGACCTACCACTTCAACTACATCGGCCCTACCGGCAATAACCGCGATGAAGTCACCCGCGTACGCCGCCGTTCCCAGGAGGTATCCTACTAATGAAAGTCATGGCCCAAATCTCCATGATCATGAACTTGGACAAGTGCATTGGCTGCCACACCTGTTCAGTTACCTGTAAACAGGCATGGACCAACCGCGAAGGCACCGAGTACATCTGGTTCAATAACGTCGAAACCCGCCCCGGCCTCGGCTACCCGCGCACCTGGGAGGACCAGGAAAAGTGGAAGGGCGGCTGGGAGCGCACGGCGTCCGGCAAGATCAAGCCCAAGGCCGGCGGCCGCCTCAAGAAGCTAGCCACCCTCTTTCACAACCCCAACCTGCCCACCATCCAGGATTACTACGAGCCCTGGACCTACCAGTACGAGGACCTGATGGGCGCCGAGGCGGGCCAGAAGACCCAGCCGACCGCCAAGCCGGTCTCCCAGATCGACGGACGGGACATCGGCAAGATTGAATGGTCTTCCAACTGGGACGATAACCTGGGCGGCTCTACTGCCACGCTTGACGATGACCCCGTTCTCCACAACATGAACCTCGAGGTCAAGAAGGAAATCGAGGACTCGTTCATGTTCTACCTGCCGCGCATTTGCGAGCACTGCATGAACCCGACCTGCGTATCCTCCTGCCCCTCCGGTGCGATGTACAAGCGCACCGAAGACGGCATCGTCTTGGTGGACCAGGACCGCTGCCGCGGCTGGCGCATGTGCGTATCCGGCTGCCCGTATAAGAAGGTCTACTTCAACCACAAGACCGGCAAGGCCGAAAAGTGCACGCTGTGCTACCCGCGCCTCGAGGTGGGCCAGCCCACCGTCTGTTCCGAGACCTGCGTGGGACGCCTGCGCTACTTGGGCGTCATCCTCTACGATGCCGACCGCGTCGCCGAGGCCGCCTCCACCGAGAATGAGCAGGACCTTTTCGAGGCCCAAAAGTCGATCATGCTCGACTCCCACGACCCAGAGGTAGTCCGCGCGGCCCAGGCGGAGGGCATCCCGCACTCCTGGATCGATGCCGCGCAGCAGTCACCGATCTATGACCTCATTTTCAAGTACGGCGTCGCTCTGCCGCTGCACCCGGAGTACCGCACGCTACCGATGGTCTGGTACATCCCGCCGCTGTCGCCCATCGTTGACAAGGTGACCGCAACCGGCAACGACGGTGAGGACCACAAGATCCTTTTCTCGGCGCTATCGAATATGCGCATTCCGCTGGAATACTTGGCGGGCCTATTTACCGCCGGCGATACCGTCCCGGTGGAAAAGTCGCTGCGCCGGCTCGTCGCCATGCGTTCGTATATGCGCGATATCAACCTGGGCAACGAGCCGCAGGAGGAAATCGCCCAGGCAGTCGGCATGACGGGCAGGGATATGGAAGGCATGTACCGCCTGTTGTCCATCGCTAAATACGATGACCGCTACGTCATCCCCACCGCCTCGCCGGAATCCCCGCGCGGCATTACCGATTTGGATCCGTTCGGCGATGTGGACCCGGCCAAGGCCTCCGAGGACGTCTTCCACGACCTTGGCATGGGCGCGCCCGAAGCTTGCACCCACGGCGCCGAACCGCAAGGTAAGGTCTCGCTGCTCTCCTGGAGCGGCGACCGCCCCGATGCCATGTTCCCGCCGCGGAAGTAGGTGAAGCCGTGAATATCTTCGATAAACTCCGCAAGCGCCAGGAATCTCTGCAGCGGCAATCTGCCCCGCAGGGTGCCGATGCCCCCGTGGCCGGGTTCGGAACTCCCGCCGGCATCGGTTCCATGGGCGGTGCCAAGGACGTCGAAAAGACGCTGCGCACCCACACCGGAAAAGTCCCGCGCGAATTCGTCACGCCTGTCGAGGTCACCGAAGACCAGCGGCGGATAGTCGCCATGGCCGTGTCCGTGCTGCTTAATTACCCAGGCGAAGACATCTTTGACCGCCTCTCCGTGGTCGAAGACCAAGTAGATGACCTGCCGCTGGCCATTGCCACCGACTTCATCAACTTCGCCGAATGGGCCCGCAGCATCGGCCCGCGCGGCTTGGAAGAGCACTACGTCGAGACCTTTGACCAGCGCCGACGCTGCGCGCTGTACCTGTCCTACTTCGCCGTCGGCGATACCCGCCAGCGCGGAATGGCCATTTTGTCCTTCCGCCAGCAATTGGAGTCGCTCGGCTTCGAGATTTCGGATGAAGAACTACCCGATCACCTCTGCGTGGTCCTCGAAGCCCTCGCCATGAGCGAGGGGGAAACCCACGAGCGCGCCGTTGAATTGGTGGCCAGCTACCGCGAAGGAATCGAGGTGCTGCGCGCGGCCCTCGCTCGCGAGCGTTCGCCGTATGTCAGCTTGATCGTCGCGCTGTGCAAGGCCCTTCCAGAAGTCGATTCTGATACCGCGCAAAAGTACGTCGATCTCATCCGCACCGGCCCACCCGCCGAGATGGTCGGCATTGCAGACCTTCCCTTCCCCACTACCCAACCAGACCTCGTCTAGGAGCCACATTATGTTTGATAACTTCCTCTGGGGTGCCTTCCCGTGGTTAGCCATCGCGGCGTTCTTCGTGGGCATCTTCTGGCGGTGGCGTTCCGACCAATTCGGTTGGACCACCCACTCCTCCCAAATCTATGAATCCAAGCTGCTGCGTTTATCCTCGCCGCTCTTCCACTGGGGCATGGTCTTCGTCGTCATCGGCCACCTGATGGGCTTGGCATTCCCCAAGTCTTGGACCCAGGCCGTTGGCATCAGCGATCACGCCTACCACCTCCTGGCCACCATTCCAGGCTCCATTGCCGCGCTGGCGGTTCTGCTGGGCTTTGCCGGTTTGCTGTACCGCAGGCTAAAGAACCGCTCCGTGTTCTTGTCCACATCCACCTCGGACAAGGTCATGTACGCGCTGCTCGGCCTCGCGCTGGTATCGGGTTCCTTTGCCACCTTTACCCTGCAGCTTTTTGACCTCGCCGGCACCGGTGGGTACGACTACCGCGAAACCATCTCCCCGTGGCTGCGCCAGCTGTTGATCTTCAACATCCAGCCCGACCTCATGGCCAGTGCCCCATGGCAATTTAAGGTCCACGTCCTCTGCGGTTTCACCATCATCGCCGTGTGGCCCTTTACCCGCCTCGTCCACGCATTCTCGGCGCCGGTCGGCTACGTTACCCGCCCGTACGTGGTCTACCGCTCCCGAGACGAGCGCACCACCCCGATGCGCTCCAATACCGCGTGGGAGCCTATCCGCTCCAACCGGAAGCAATTGGAAGGAGAAACCCCGGGCCACGGTGCCTAAGTAGTTTCCCCGCTCCTCTTTACCGCCGCGCGCTGTCCACTATGTGAATGGCCCGCGGCGGTTCCCTTTTGTCTACAACTGCTCCTGCGCTGCCCATGCGCCCACCATGCGCCTCACGCGCCCTTCGCGCTCACCGGCAGAGCGGCACGCCCGCAATCACTAGCCCCCTGTGAGCGCCAAGGGAGGTGGCCAATAAAGAACCCCCGCCCTTCGCGCTCACAGTAAGAGATGGAACTACCTCTCGGCAGTGCCCTGGTGAGCGCGAAGGGCGAGGTGCGGGGTTGGAAACGCGCTATTCGGTGACGACGAACTTGCCGTGCTGTCCCTTCTCGGCGTTGGTCATAATGTGATTGACAAAGGAATACGTTCCGGGCTCGTTAAAGGTCATCTCGACGAACCCGCCTTGCGCGGGAAGCAGGTCGAAGGCCTGCGAGCCGGTCTTATCCTCGTCCTTGATGAGGTAGGCGCCTTCCTTATAGGCGGTATCGAATTGCTCGCCCACCACGTGGAAGCTAAGCGGCTGGTCGGGGCCTACGTTCATGATCCACAGGCGGACGGTATCGCCCACCTTGGCCTTGATGGGGTCGACGTCGTACTGGCTGGGGTAGTAATTAAAGGCCATGAGGTCGAAGTCGCCATCGGCCACGCGCTGGGCGTCGGCGCCGGTCTTTTCCTCACCGAGGAATACATCGTTGGCGATGAAGTTGTACTCGGCATCTACGTCCTTGAGATCTGGTGGATCGATGATGACGTTACCGGCCATGCCGTTGGCGATGTGCAGGGACATCGGGGCGGTTGAGCAGTGATACATCCAAATGCCGGAGCGATTCGCGGTGAATTCGTAGGTTAGTTCTTCCCCGGGCTGGATGGACTTCATGTTTTCATCCGGGTTGACCTCACCGGCGTGGAAGTCGATGGAATGGGCCATGCTGCCCTCGTTCTTGATGGTGATCTTGAACTTATCGCCCACCTTGCCGCGCAGCGTCGGCCCTGGCGCCTGGCCATTAAAAAGCCATTGCATCTGCTTAACTCCTGGGGCTACCTCAACGATTTCCTCGGTCATCGACCAGGTTTCTTCGTGCGTGGTGGTATTAGCCGCCGGCGCCAGGGAGGCGTCATAGGCGCTAAAACCTTCGCGGGAGGCACCGAGTTCGGCGGCGCTCGGAACATCAACGTGCGGGTTGGATGCCCCTGCCACGGCGTGGTGGTGATCGTGCCCGCCGGTGCTTGGCGCGGAATCGTCCACGTTGACGTCAAAGGTCATACCTTGCAGGCGGTGACCGGCAATGGTGCAGTAGCCTTCGATGCTGGATTCGATGACACCGGCATCGAGCTGCACGGTATCGCCGGGATCGACGCGGCCGGTTTCGGCATCACCAATCTTTAGATCGTGGACTTGGTCCCCGGTATTGGTGAAGTTAACCACCAAGTGGGTGCCGGGATCGATATCAACGTGGTTGGGGACGAAGGCCATACCATCGACTTCTACGTCAATGGTGTGGGTTTCACCTTCGGCAACAGAGCCCGCCGGTTGAGAGTCCTTAGAGGTGGTATTGACTAGGGCGAGCGCGATCACCGCGGCCAGCGCGATACCGATAAGTAACCACGAGGCCCATTGGGAGTTACCGGACTCCGGCGGCTTATCCTGTGGCTGTGGGGAAGAAACACTAAGCATTTAATTCTCCAGATTCTGTTGTTGGTAGACGGCGCGTCCCACGGCAAGCACGTTTAATGCTAAGCCTATCCCCATGAGGATAAGCCCAGCAGAAAGGGCGTTGACAAGGCTCAGCAGGGCGCCGAGGTTGATGAGGACGAGTCGGGCAAAACCGGCGCGGTCCGCGGTATCCCGGCCGTGGTGCACCTTGGCAGGACCGCCTCCCACCAGCGTGGGCAAGAGATGGTGCAAGACGCCGGTGACCAGCTGCAAAATGCCGCCGCCGATGAAGGCCGGAACCACAAACAGCGTGATGACGCGCGGGTAAGCGCCGAGCGCTGCGGCGACGGCATCGCCGGCGCACAGGGCCACCATCCACAGCAGTCCTGCGATAACGGATACCGATGCTGTGGTGAGCCGGGGGTTGCACCCCAGCACAGTGGCCAGTACCGGTTGGATGATCATAATTGCAGCTAGCACGACAAGCAGCTGGGCGATGCCCGCCGCGCGCGTCCACCCCACCGCGCCACAGACCATGGTCAGTATTAGCCCGGTGCAGTGGACGATGAGCCCGCGTGTGCACCGCATCCGCGCGGTAGGCGAAATCGCGGTATTAGACAAGGTGGGAAGCAGCGTCACGATGGTGCCCACTATGGTCAGCCATGCAAACCCCCAGACCATGCCGCGCGAGTGGGCGGCCACGAGGAAGGAATAGTTGCCCACGCCATTGCCGCTTAAAATCACGAGGATTACAGAGGCGATCATGAAGATGGAGGCGGCTGCATAAAACGGCACCGTCACCGCAAACGATCCAGAAAGCGATCCGCGCAAACGCGTGTAGATAAAAACGAGCTGCCAGGCTAAGGCGGCGATGATGAGGAGGGAGGCGGCATCGGCAAGCAGGCCCCAGTCATACCCCGTGCGATCGATAATGAGCAGGATAAGGCCCACCTGGATGAGCGCCACGCGCGCGCCTACTCCCCGGTATCCGTTATTGGCGGTGCGGGTAAGAGCCTCGGTGAAGTGGGTGGAAAATACGATGATGGCGGTGGTCAGCGCGCCGATGGTCAGCGGGTGGATGAGATCCCACCACACCACGGGCGCGCCCAGGTGGCCCGCCACGTTGATGCCGATGCCGATGAGTACCCACGCGCCGATAAGCGCAGCGGTCAGGATGTGCCAGCGGCTGCGGGCGGCCAGGGAGATGTCATTAATGTGCACGGCGGGCCTCCTTCACCGTCAAAGTAATGCCGCAGCCGAGGAAAACCAAGACGGCGGCGAGGGTCGTCAGCCCACCTACCTGGTAGGCGACGGTGTGGCGGGCGACATCGGCAAGCATGCGCAGCGCCAGCCCGCCATGCAGGACCGCCACGGGAAGGAAAAGCACCGGGTGGTAGGCCAAGCGGCGGCGGATGACGGAGGTAATGATGATGGGGGCATGGGCAAAAATCATGGACATGACAAAGCCCAAAAAGATGGCGTGTACAGAGGCGTCGTAGGCAAAGCCGGAGCTCTCGCCATAGAGCAGCCAGAAATAGCCGCCGAGGGCCAACCAAAAATACCCGGCAAGCATGCACGCGGCGGAATAGCGCGGCAGCCCGCGCGAGTGCACCAGGTTCTTCGCCACATCCACGCGCACGGTAGAAACCGCAACGCCGATAAGCGCCACGCCCATCGCGCGATAGCCCACTGCCGGGGAAAGGATATAAACCACGCTCAGCGCCGCCAACCCCAAAACCCACAGCGTAATCCGCTTATCCGCCTGAGTGCCGGCCATGGTGATGCGGGCAAGCTCCATGCGCTCGCCGATGATCGTCGCTACCACGTAGAGCACGCACAGCGGCATCGCGGTAGAAAACGCCGGTTCCATGGCCCACAGCAGGGCCGCCGCTACCCCGCCGATGACGCCGGTGGCCTGCACGATGATGGACAGGGCGGGCTGGCGCCGGTGGATGGTGGCATAGATAAATCCGAGCACTATGAAGCCTGCTGCGAAGCACAAAGCCGGGACCTGCCGCGGTAAGCCCGCCATGATGCCCACGAACCCGGCGACGTGGAAGATGGGTCCTACCCAGGCCCACCGCGTGCGCACGGCGACGGCGCGCTCCAGCCCGATGGCGCCGCCAACAAAACCAAAGACCATCAAGGGGCCATGATCGGCAGCTAGAGACGCTGCCGGCGAGAACCCCACGCCGAGCAGGGATGCCCCCGCGGCGAGCCCAACAAGCAAGGACAGCCCCGCGCAGGCAAGGAAGAAGAATCGGTGCGCGAGCCTATTATTTATCACGGTTTTAATCGTACTAATATTGGTGGCAAGGTAAAACCTCACCCCACCTCCGAAAGGATGACGCTTCCCATGGAACTTCCCATCACTGATACCTCCCAGCAGAACTCCATTCCCACCCTCAACGCCTCCGAAATCCCCCACGCCGTGCGCCACGGCGCCATTCACGGGGCTTTGGGTACGTTGAACGTGGGCCAAGCCATGATCCTCATCGCCCCACACAACCCCATCCCCCTACTCAAGGAAGTAGAAGAGCGCGCGGAGGAATTTGAGCTGTCCTACCTCAAGGAAGAGGAAAACGACTATCACATCAAATTCACGCGAATTTCGTAGTATATTTCCGTAACAATCGATAGGCTATGCGCTGATAACTCCATCTCTCGTACATTGTTGCCTACATAACACGGAGCATTCACTATGAATAAGAAATTTGCCGCAGCCGCCGTGGCCGCGACCGGCTTGGCGCTTTCTGCCTGCTCTCCCGATACCTCCACCAACTCCGATGCAGAGGAGACCAGCTTGAACCTCTTGGCTGCATCGTCCACCCGCGTCATCAACGATGAGCTGGAAAAGCGCGCCTCCGAGCTCGACACCCCGGTTGACCTCGAATTCCAGAATGGCGGTTCTTCCGACCTAGTCAATAAGTTGAGCGAGGGCGCCCCCGCTGACCTGCTGGTCACCGCGTCCAAAAAGACCATGGACAAGGCCATCAGCGAGGGCACCGTAAAGGACCCGAAGGTGCTTGCCACCAACGTCATGGTGATGGTTGTGCCGAAGGGAAACCCGGGCAATATCCACTCCATCGAGGATCTGCAGAACGAAGACCGCTTCGTCCTTTGTGACCCGCAGGTTCCATGCGGCGATATCTCTTCCCAGATCATCGAAGAAAACAACCTGGACGTAAAGCCCGCCTCCCAGGAGCAGCAGGTCGCTGACGTGCTGGGCAAGGTTGTCTCCGGTGAGGCCAATGCCGGCTGGGTCTACTCCACCGACGCTGCGGCCGCTGGCGATGATGTAGAGGTCATCGAGATCCCGGATGCTGATAAGTTTGCCAACCAGATCCTGGGCGCAGTCTCCGCCGAGGCTGAGCACCCAGAAGAGGCACAAAAGGTCCTCGACCTGTTGGCCGATGACTTTGATAAGACCTGGGAAGAGTACGGCTTTAACCCAGCAGATTAATCAATGACCCCTCCCCAGCCCATTCGTCTTCAGTCTCCCCTCGTTATCGGCCTTATCGGCCTCATCGCGGTCGTTGTTATCCTCGTTCCCGTAGCCTCGCTGGGTCTGCGCGTACCGTGGGACCGCATCGGCGAATACCTCGCCAAACCGGAGATTTGGGACATGCTCAAGCTGTCCCTTACCGCGGCATTCCAATCAATGCTGCTGGCGATGGTGCTGGGGACCGGCCTTGCCCTGTGGGTCCAACAGCTCGGACGGGGCAGCGGCGTGGTACGCCTCCTGGTTTATTTGCCCTTGGCCATGCCACCCGTGGTGGGCGGCCTGGCGCTCACTGCCGCAATCGGCCGCAGGGGCTATTTGGCCCCGTTTCTTGACGCCATAGATTTCCACTTTGCTTTTGCTTTTCCCGGCGTCATCGCCGCGCAGTGCTTCGTCGCCCTGCCCTTCGTCGTGGTGGCGGTCGATTCCGCCCTGCGCCAACTGGATCAAGAGATTTTGGCCTCTGCCGCCAGCGTGGGACTATCCCGCTGGGAGGTACTGCGCAAAATCACCATCCCCTCCATCGCTCCCGCCCTGGCTACAGGCGCCGGCCTTGCTTTCGCGCGTTCGCTCGGCGAATTCGGCACCACGCTGACCTTTGCTGGCTCCCAGCCGGGTGTGACCCGCACGATGCCGCTTGGCATTTACCTGGAGCGCGAGGTCGATACCGATGGTGCCTATGTGCTTTCCGCCATCCTCATTGCGATGGCTATCCTCTGCCTCGCCCTCGCCGGGCTTCCCTCGCTCCTCCAGCGTTCCTACCGAGCGCAGGCCCGCGAGCTGCACAGCATGGACTACGAGAAACTCAGCTC
This sequence comes from Corynebacterium tuingiense, assembly GCF_046718165.1. Taxonomy (NCBI): domain Bacteria; kingdom Bacillati; phylum Actinomycetota; class Actinomycetes; order Mycobacteriales; family Corynebacteriaceae; genus Corynebacterium; species Corynebacterium tuingiense. The sequence continues at coordinate 1,004,581 of NZ_CP177101.1, read as the reverse complement.
CCTGACGGCCCCGGGTAAGGCCCCCACCCTATCCGTCACGGCGGACGGGGAGACCACGGAATTTACCCCGCGCGCGATTACGGCCATCGTCGGTTCCAATGGCTCCGGCAAGAGTACCCTGATGGGGCGCATCGCTGGGCGGCTGACCGGCGCGGAAATCACCGCCGACCAGAATGAGATCGTCCTGCTTACCCAGCGCCCCGGTTTGCCGCCGCGGGCTACCGCAAACCAGGCCATCGCTATGGTCACCCGCGATAAGCAGCGCGCCACGGAATTGCTGGAGGCAGCAGGCTTGCGGGAGCTTAACGATGTCCCCGTGCCCGCCCTCTCCGGCGGCCAGGCCGCCCAAGTGGCCCTCGTCCGCGCGCTCGCTGCGCGGCCTACCATTCTGATTTTGGATGAGCCTTTGGCAGCCATCGACGTGGAATCCGCCAGCAAGTGGCGCCGCTTCCTGCGCGCCACCCGCCGCGATCGGACTACCTTGCTGGTGACCCATAATGCGTTGGATATTGCCGGGCTTGCCGATGACATGGTGGTCATGAATTCCGGCCGCGTCACCGCCCACGGCCCAGCGGCAGACCTCCTCGATGTGCCACCTACCGGCTTCGTGGCTAATATCGCAGGGCTCAACCGTGTGGAAGGCACCGTCACAGAGGCGACTGCTACCGAGACCATCGTTGCCTGCGGGAATACCACCATCACCGGCGGGCCCGCCGATCTCCGCGCCGGCAATAAGGTAGCGGTCACCTTTAAGCCTAGTGACGTGCACCTGATGTCTGACGAGGCGACCGAAGTCAATCACTGGACCACCAAGGTCATCGCGGTGGAAGCTGCCAGCATGGCGGATGCTCGGTTGAGCCTGAATATGGGCGGGCACACCATTACTGTGCCGGTGAGTAGGCAGGTAGCTTTAGGTATTGATACGGGCGATACCGTATCATATAGCGTGGCTAAAGATAAGATTTCTGTTAATCAAGCCCCTTATCAGCACTCAGAGATACGAAGTTAATCGCATGCCTAATTCGCTCCCCCGCCCCAGCACCGAACTTTTCCCAGAAGCGCTCAAGCTATCCCCTAAGCAGCGCGAGGTGCTCACGCAGCTCCAGCACTACCCGCGCGGAGCTCGCGCAACGGAGGTAGCAAAAGATTTAGGCATGCACGTCAATACCGCGCGCGGGCATATTGATGAGCTCATTCATGTCGGTGCCGTGACCGCCGTTCCAGAGCACAGCACCGGGCGCGGGCGCCCGTCCCTGATTTTCCAGGCGCGCGTGCCGGATAACCGCGCCATCGCAGACGAATATGTCAGCCTCATTAGCGTGCTAACCACCATGCTCGCCGGCAAGGAAGAGCTGGAAGATTTCTCTTCCCCGCAGGCCCGAGAATTGGGGCGCCAGTGGGCGCGCGCTACGGGCGCGGATATCCAGAGCGGGGCGCTCGATACCCTCTTTGCCACCCTGCGCGATATGGGTTTTGATCCTTCGCAAGGCGCGGATTCATCCGAGATCGAGTTGAACGCCTGCCCATTCGTCTCCTCCGGAACCACCCCGAGCCCCTTTGTCTGCGCCATACACGCTGGATTTTTACAAGAAGCCAGCGGTACGGACGCGGACATCGCCTTAACACCGATGCAGCGCCCCGAAGTCTGCCAAATCGAGATTAAGCCTGTGTAACTTCCACGCGGACCGGGCCCGCGACCTTGAGATCGAAGACGCGCAGGCCCTGCTCGCGGGCATCATCAAGTACGCTCTCGTCGATGTCCTCCGTGTGCAGCACCATCACCGTCGGCCCCGCCCCAGAAAGATAGGCGGCGTATCCGCGGTTGCGCAGGCGGTTCACCCACTCCGCGGTCACCGGCAGCACGCCGGCGCGATACGGCTGATGCAAACGGTCGCGGGTGCCTTCCCACAAAAGTTCTGGGTAGTTCTGCAACGCGGCTACTTGGACGGCGGTGCGGGAGACGTTAAAGGCGGCATCGGAATGCGTCACATGCGAAGGCAGCACGCGACGCACCGCCTGGGTGGAGGCGTGGGAATCCGGCACCAGCGCGGTCGCCCGAATATCGGGGTGTACGTTGATGGTGGCGGCCTTGTATTCCGGCAGGGAGCGGCCATCGACAGGAACCGTCGTCCACGAGACCACAGCACTGCCCAGTACCGAGGCCGCGGCATTATCCGGGTGGCCCTCAAACGCCGAAGACAATTGCACGAGCTGATCTTGGGTGAGTGGGTTGCCCGCCAAGGCATTGCCGGCTGCCACGCCGGCGACCGCCGTAGACGCCGAAGAACCCAGGCCGCGCGATTGGGGAATCGTATTATGCGAAACCACGCGCAACCCCGGCACCGTAGCGCCGGCAGCAGATAGCGCGGAGCGGATGGCCTTGACCATAAGGTGCGATCCATCGCGCGGGAGGTCTTCTGCCCCCTCACCAAAAATCTCCACCTCGAGGCTGGAGGGAATAACCTCCACCTCGGCGGTATCATACATGCTCAGAGACATGCCCAGGGTGTCATATCCCGGCCCCAGGTTCGCCGTGGAGGCAGGAACGGTGACTATCGCCTTGGTGCCGACTTCAACTTCGATGCTCATGGTGACTAATATATCGAACCGGTTTAGCTGCCCAAGCGGATGACCGAATGAACGGCCTTGACCTCATCGAGCTCGCCCAAGGCGGAGACGATGTTTTCCAGGGTTGCTTCTTTGGCGGCGTGGGTGACCACGATAAGGCGCGCGGTGTCCTCGCCGTCTTCTTGGCGCACGGTGCGCAGGGATACCCCATGCTGTGCGAAGAGCGCCGAAATGACTTCCAAGACGCCGGCGCGGTCCTGGACTTCCATATCGATGTGGAAGCGGGTATCGACCTCGCCAAAGTCTGCAATGGGCAGGTTGGCGTAGGTATTCTCGCCAGGCGCGCGACCGCCGTGCACGATATTGCGGGCGGCACCGACGACATCGCCAAGCACTGCCGAGGCGGTAGGGTTGCCGCCGGCACCATTGCCGTAGAACATGAGCGACCCGGCGGCCTCAGCCTCAACGAAAATTGCGTTATAGGACTCGCTGACAGAAGCCAGCGGGTGATCCTTAGCCACCAGGGTCGGGTGCACGCGCGCGTTGACCACTTCGGATCCATCCTCGCGGCGCAGGCGCTCACAAATGGCGAGCAGCTTGATGGAATAGCCGGCATCGTTTGCCGCGGCAATATCGTCTGCGGTGATATCGGTAATGCCCTCGCAGTGCACGTCCTCGAACTTCACGCGGGTGTGGAAGCCGATGGAGGCCATGATGGCGGCCTTCGATGCGGCGTCATGCCCCTCCACGTCCGCGGTGGGATCCGCCTCGGCATAGCCCAGGCGGGTAGCTTCCGCTAGGGCCTCGTCATAGGTGGCGCCGGTGGATTCCATCGCGTCCAAGATGTAGTTGGTCGTGCCATTGACGATGCCAGAGATGCGCTCAATCTGGTCACCTGCCAGGGAGCGACGCAGCATACCCACGACGGGGATGGCGGCGGCCACGGCGGCCTCAAAGTAGAGGTCAACGCCGGAGCGTTCCGCTGCCTCGGCCAATTCATCAGCATGCGCAGCAACGAGCGCCTTATTCGCCGTCACCACGGACTTGCCGGAATTAAGCGCGGTCAACACCAACTCGCGCGGGAAATCGATCCCGCCGATGACCTCCACCACCAAGTCAATATCATCGCGGGAGATCAGGGCCTTGGCATCATCGGTCAACAATTCACTGGGCACGCCCGGGCGCAGCTTATTCTTATTCTGGATGGCGATGCCACGGATCTCTGCTGGCCCACCGATGCGATGAGCAAAGGCATCCGCATTCTCATCTAAGAGGCGGAAAACTTCCGCGCCCACGGTGCCGAATCCAAGCAGCGCGATGCCAACGGTTTCGCCTTCACCCTTGCCGGTACGCGAATGTAGCTGTAGCTCACTGTTTGAAGCATCCATAGTCCGTCTCCATCTCGATTTAGTGGTGGAAAATATCTCCCGCTTTACGCGGCTACAGGTCACTATACAGAACGAGCTGTCTATATTGCGACATGCGGGGGATAATATTCGTTTAGCTACAGAAAACCCCCGCCGCACGGGCCGAATGTGGCCCCTGCGTTGCGGGGGTAGTACTGGCTTAATCCACTTCCAAGGACAAAAGATCCTCGATGGTTTCGCGCCGCAACATGGGCTTGGTATTTCCCATGCGCGTTGCAACCACGGCTGGGCGCACCGCGCCGTTGTACCGAGAGGACATCATGTACTGATACCCGCCGGTGGCCGCGAAAGCGAGCAAGTCCCCCGGCTGGATGTCATTGGGCAATTCGCCTTCCTCCAGCAGGATATCGCCGGATTCGCAGTGGAAACCCACGATGCGCGAGGGCACCATCTCGCCATCGCTAAAGCGGTTCACCAGGCGCACATCGTATTCGGAACCGTAGAGGGCTGGGCGGATATTATCGGACATTCCCCCATCGATGGAGATATACCGACGCACCGGCAAATCGGCCTTGCCGGTTTCCACGTCCTTGACCGTACCCACGCGGTAGACGGTCACGGCAGACCCTGCCACCAAGGAACGCCCCGGCTCCACGAGGAGGAACGGCGCCTTAATATCGAGCTCTTCCGCGGTCTGGTCCACGGCGCGCAGCATGTCCTGGGCCACGCGGTCAATATTCAGGGCTTCCTCATAAGGCATATACGGAATACCAAAGCCACCGCCCAAGTCCAGCTCGGCCAGGTCAACGCCCAGCTCGGTGTGGATCTGACGGTAGAGCTCCAGCACGCGCTCGGCGGCGAGTTTGAAACCCTCGGCATTGAAAACCTGGGAACCCACGTGGCAGTGCAGGCCGCTCAAGTGGAGGTTATTCACCTCAAGGCAACGCTTCGCGGCGGAGAATGCCGCGCCCGTGGCCAGGGAAATACCGAATTTCTGGTCCTCGTGCGAGGTGGCCACGAACTCGTGGGTATGCGCGTCCACACCCGGCTTGACGCGAATCATTACCGGCTGCACCACGCCTGCCTCGCCGGCGATGCGGTTGAGCTCTTCGAGCTCCTGTTCATTATCGATGACCACGTGGCCCACGCCCGCGTCCACGCACAGGCGCAAGTATTCCTCGTCCTTATTATTGCCGTGCGCCGTAATGCGCGCGGCCGGGAACTCTGCGGCGAGCGCGATCTTTAGCTCATTGAGCGCGGCAGCATCGAGACACAGGCCTTCTTCGTTGACCCACTGCACCACCTTTTTGGAAATGAACGCCTTGGAGGCATAGTGCACGTGATCCGGCCCGCCGAAGGCACGCGCCATGTCCTGGCAGCGCGAGCGGAAGTCGTCCTCATCAAAGACGTAGAGCGGGGTCTGGAATTCCTCTGCCAAATCCGGCAAGGGCACTTCCGCTACGGTAACGACGCCGTCTTCCTGGCGGCTCGCATTCCGCGGCCACACGTGGGCGGGAAGCTCATTGAAATCAGCCATTTACATCTTCTCCGGTGCGCTCACGCCAACCATAGTCAAGGCATTGGACAGGACGACGCGGGATGCTTCCGCCAATGCGAGGCGTGCGCTGTGAATGGGCTGCTGTTCCTCCCCTGCCTTGGGCAAAACCTGGCAGGTGTCATAGAAACGGTGGAATACGCCAGCCAACTCTTCGGCATAGCGCGCCACGCGGTGCGGCTCGCGCAGTTCCGCGGCATCTGCCACTACGGCAGGGAACTCACCCAAAGTGCGGATAAGGTCGCCCTCGCGCTCATGCTCCAGCAGCGACAGGTCCGCGGCTTCGGAGCTAACCCCCAGCTCCGCTGCCTTGCGTCCAATCGAGCACAACCGGGCGTGACCGTATTGCACGTAGTAGACCGGATTATCCGAGGACTGCGACTCCCACAGGCCCAGGTCGATATCGATGGACTGGTCCACGGAAGAGCGCACCAGCGAATAACGCGATGCATCGACACCAATGGCGGCGACCAAATCCTCGATGGTGATTACGGTGCCCGCGCGCTTAGACATGCGCACCGGCTTGCCGTCGCGCAACAGGTTGACCATCTGGCCAATGAGCACCTCGACGCCATCGGCGTCATAGCCCAAGGCAGCTGCCGCCGCCTTCAAGCGCGGGACGTAACCGTGGTGGTCAGCGCCCAACATGTAGATATTAAGATCGTGACCGCGGTCGAATTTATCGGCCACGTAGGCGATATCGCCGGCGATGTACGCCGCATTGCCGTCCGATTTCACCACGACGCGATCCTTAGAATCGCCATAGTCGGTAGATTTCAGCCACCACGCGTTATCCGCCTCATAAAGGTGGCCTTCAGACTTCAGGGTCTCAAGGGCCTTATCTACCGCCCCAGACTCAAACAGCGAATTTTCGTGGAAGTAGACATCAAAATCCACGCCAAATTCATGCAGGGACTGCTTGATCTGGGCAAACATCATCTCTACGCCATCGGCGCGGAAAGCCTCCTGCACCTGCGCAGCATCGCCCTCGAGCGCGTTGGGGTTCTTTTCCACAACCGCGTTTGCGATGTCGCGAATATAATCTCCGCCGTAGCCGTCCTCCGGCGTGGGCTCGCCTTTAGCTGCGGCAACAAGGGAGCGCGAGAAGCGATCGATCTGGCCGCCGTGATCATTGAAGTAGTACTCGCGGGTGACTTCTGCACCGGAAGCCGTGAGTACCCTGCCTAGCGAATCGCCGACGGCGGCCCACCGCGTCCCGCCCAGGTGAATCGGGCCCGTGGGGTTGGCAGACACAAATTCCAGGTTAATCTTCTTGCCTGCAAAGGAGTCATTCGAACCGTAGTCCGCGCCTGCCTGCAGAATCTGGGCGACAATCTCACCCTGGGCAGCGGCGGCTAAGCGGATATTAATAAATCCAGGCCCGGCAATATCGGCTTCCGCAATGGCATCGTGCTGGGCTAATTTTTGCGCTAACCAGCCACCAAATTCGCGCGGATTCGCGCCGGCTTTCTTGGCCACCTGCAGTGCAAGGTTGGTGGCGTAGTCACCGTGTTCTGGGTTGCGGGGGCGCTCTACCGTGACAGATTCCGGCAATACGGACGCGTCTAGGTCATGTTCTGCCATGACCTCGGTGGCGGATTCTTTAACTAAGGTGGCCAAATCAGCTGGAGTCATGTGGCAAGAGTCTAGTTCACTGCCCCGACACGTGCGAAAAGAAGCACTGGCTAACATTTCCGCGGGCGGAGATCGCTCATTTAATAGACCTCTTAGGCAAACCTATATTGCGATATATATTACAAAATATATGCTGGTAGAACGTGATTCACACTACATTCCACGCAGTGAATGTGTAGTGTTAATGACACCTCCATGACTTAAAAACTAATAAGGAGCACCGTATGCGCATTGCGCTTTTTTCTACTTGCATTGGTGACACCCTTTTCCCGGACGTCCAAAAGGCGACGGCATTGGTTCTCTCCCGGTTAGGTCACGAAGTTGTCCTTCCGGAGGAGCAAACCTGCTGCGGCCAGATGCACATCAACACCGGCTACCAAAAGGAAACTCTGGGGATGATCCGCTCTTATGCGGATGCCTTCGCAGATCCTTCCATTGACTACGTCGTGGCCGCCTCCGGTTCCTGCGTTGCAGCAGTTCGCGACCGCCACGAAAGCATTGCCGACCGCTTCGGCACTTCCGCCGATGTCGATGGCGCGCAAAAGACCGCACAGAAGACCTACGATCTCACGGAATTTTTGGTCGATATTGAAGGCGTGACCAATGTCGGCGCTTTCTTCCCACACCGGGTGACCTACCACTCTGCCTGCCACGGCCTACGCTTCCTCAAGTTGGAAGACCGCCCCTACAAGCTTTTGCAAGAAGTCGAGGGCATCGACTTGGCACCGCTAGCCAATAGCGAAGAGTGCTGCGGCTTCGGCGGCACGTTTGCCCTGAAGAATGCGGAGGTGTCCCAGGCAATGGTCTCCGATAAAACCCGCCACATTAAGGACACCAAGGCCGAGTACGTTACCGCTGGTGACTCGTCGTGCCTGATGAATATCGGCGGCGCGCTCCACCGCCAGCGCTCCGGCATTCGCGCCCTACACATGGCTGAGATTTTGGCTTCCACCAAGGAACACCCATGGCAGCCAGACTCCGCCGCATACTCCAAGGAGACGATGCTCTAATGACCTCTTTCCTCGACACCACCCCACCACGCGCCCCTGAATGCTCCGGCAACCTGCGCGGCAGCAAGGCCTTCGTCCCGCTCGCGCACGTCGGGCTGAATAACGCTACCCAGCGCCACAACCTGCAGCACGCGACCACCACCATCCGCGAAAAACGCGCCAACACCGTGCAGGAAGTGGATGACTGGGAGCTGCTCCGCAACGCCGGTTCTGCCCTCAAAGAGGACGTCACCGCCCGCATGCCGGAACTGCTCGAGCAATTTGAAAAGGCCGTGTCGGACCGCGGCGGCATCGTCCACTGGGCCCGCGACGCCAAGGAGGCCAACGAGATCATTGAAGGTCTCATCCGCGAAACGGGTGAGACTGACGTAGTCAAGGTTAAGTCCATGGCTACCCAGGAAATCGGCTTGAACGAGCACCTCGAAGAGGCCGGAATCCACGCTCAGGAAACCGACTTGGCAGAGCTCATCGTACAGCTTGGCGACGATATGCCATCGCACATTTTGGTGCCCGCAATTCACCGCAACCGCGCGGAAATTCGCGATATCTTCGTCGATAAGATGCCCAATACCGATGACTCGCTGAAGGCTGAGCCCGCCGAGTTGGCCGAGGCATCCCGTCAGTTCCTTCGCCAGCAGTTCATGAAGGCCAAGGTCGCCATTTCCGGCGCCAACTTCGGTGTGGCTGAGACCGGCACGGTTAACGTAGTGGAATCTGAGGGCAATGGGCGCATGTGCGTGACGTTGCCGGAAACGCTGATTACCGTCATGGGCATCGAAAAGCTCGTGCCTACCTTCCAGGACCTGGAAGTCTTCCTGCAGCTGCTGCCTCGTTCCTCCACGGCGGAGCGCATGAACCCTTATACCTCCATGTGGTCTGGTGTGACAGAGGGCGATGGCCCGCAGAACTTCCACATCGTCTTGCTGGATAACGGACGCACCGCAGCGCTGTCTTCGCCCGTTGGGCACCAGGCACTGAAGTGCATCCGTTGCTCGGCCTGCCTCAATGTCTGCCCGGTCTATGAGCGCGCCGGCGGACACGCCTACGGTTCCGTGTACCCGGGCCCCATCGGTATCTCGCTGACCCCGCAGCTAACTGGCATGAAGGACCACAACGATCCATCGGCTAGCCTGCCGTATGCCTGCTCACTGTGCGGGCGCTGCGACGACGTGTGCCCAGTCAAGATTCCGCTTTCTGATGTCATCTTGGAAAACCGCCATCAGAAGGTCACCCACGCTGCCTCCCCGATCGAGCCGAAGCTCTTCAAGACGGTGCAGCTGCTCTGGGACAACCCGAAGATGTGGGATAAGGTCACCCACCTCGTGGCGCTTGGCCGCGTAATGGGCGGATTCAACGGCACCATCGAGTCGCTGCCGTTGTTCATGTCCGGTTGGTCCGATGGCCGCGATACCGCGATTCCGCCGAAGAAATCCTTCCGCCAATGGTTCGACTCCGAAGAAGGCAAAGAGTTGCTGTCCAATGCCCGTAAGGAGGCCTCCAAGTGAGCGCAAAGCAAGACATCCTAAACCGCATTCGTTCGGCACAGAAGCAGGCTGGGCTCCCAGATCACGTCGATGTGCCCCGCGAATACCAGCGCGAAGGCACGCTGAATGATGATGAGCTGCGCGAGATGCTGGTCGATCGCCTCGAGGATTACAAGGCGGAAGTCCACGTCACGGAGGAAAGCGATCTCAAAAAGACGCTGGATTCCATCGTCAGCGATCGCAACTGTAAGGACATCCGCTACGCCCCGGGCATGAGTACCGATCTTTTTGATGGCCTTTCGGCCCGCCCGGACGACGAGGACGCGGATCCGCGCGAGCTTGACGATGCCGATGCCGTTGTCACCGAGTCCCTTGTGTCTTCCGCACAGACCGGCACCATCGTGTTGCAGTCCGATTCCCGCTGCGGCCGCCGCGCCTTGACGCTGGTTCCGGACCGCCACATCTGCATCGTCCGCCGCGACGAGGTTGTCTACGGCATCCCTGAGGTCATTTCCCGGATGAACCCAGACAAGCCCGCCACGTGGATTTCTGGCCCTTCTGCGACCTCCGATATCGAGCTCTCGCGTGTCGAGGGCGTGCACGGCCCGCGCGATCTCATCGTGATTATTGTGAAGTAGCGAGGCTGGGGTGCCGAGTTAGGGCACCCGCCACGTGGAAATTCCTGCCACGAACCTGAAAGAAGCATAAGCTAACTCTGACAAACGTTATATGAGTCGGAGCTTTAGCTTATGCTTTCTTTTTCTCGAAAAATTTCTACCGTAGTGTGCGCTAGCGTCCTCGCACTGGGAGTAGCAGCCCCCACCGCCGCCGCGGCGGATCCAGAAATCACCTGGGAGGATTGCCCCGCACAGGTCAACCTGGATGGCGCCGAGTGCGGCCGGATAGAGGTACCTACCTACTACGATAACCCTGAGGCCGGCACCATTAGCGTTGGTTTTGTTCGCGTACCTGCGACACAACCAGACGCGCGCCGCGGCGCGCTCTTTACCAACCCAGGCGGCCCAGGCGGTGACGCCTATTCTTGGGCCGGCAACGATGCCGTCGAATGGCCCGAAGAAATTCGCAACGAATGGGATCTGATTGGCGTCCAGCCGCGCGGCCTACCCGGTTCCACTCCGGTGGACTGTGCTGCCACCCCAAATTTCAATCCCATCGAGGCCACCACACAGATTGGCAAAGCCACCCGAGATGCCTGTGAGCAGAACACCCCTGGCTATACCAACTCTTTGACCACCGCCAATACTGCCCAAGACTGGGAGATGGTGCGCAAAGCGCTGGGAGAGGACGTCATCGATATCGCCGGCATTTCCTACGGCACCTATCTTGGTTCCGCCTACGCCACCAAGTATCCGCAGCACACGGGCAAGGTGCTGCTCGATTCCGGCATGAGCCCGCAACTGGCATGGAACGGCATCTTCACCTCGCAGCAACAAGGGTATGAAAATGCGCTGCACGATCTTTTCCAGTTCATTGCGGATAATGACGCCACCTACCACTTGGGCACTACTCCGCTCCAGGTCTATGAAAAGTGGTCGCAGAAAGTCGCCATGGAAGCCGGCGCCCGCCCCACGGTCTTGCCACCGGACGCGAAAATCGGTGACCTTCCCCCAGGGCTCGAGTTCGCCGGCCAACCGGGCGCGGATATCATGACCGCCACGGGTGAGCTGCGCGTGCAGGCAGAATTCCTCGCCGACAAGGCACTTAACCCACAGGCAGACCAGCGAGCATCGGTGACTTTGGGCAAGACCCGCGAGGTCGTTCCCATGCCTGCGCACTGGGATGACTTTGCCAAGCACTTAAACGGCAGTAAGCCATTCAATGTCGTCGACGATCCGGAGCTTGCCCGCGCGGTGCAACAGCAAGTTATCCAGATGATGAATATGCAGAATCTCATCGTCTGCAACGAGAACACCGTCGCCGGTAACCCGTGGCTCTTCCCCACCTACCTGTGGTCCAACTTTGTCACCGGCGATATTTTCTCCCTGGTTAATTCCATGTATGGATCTGGCGCCGGCTGCGGCGGCCGCGAACCCGTTACCGGCGGGGCACCACTCGATGGCTCGCACCTTGCCACCAAGCCCCTGCAACTCCAAGGCACGGGCGATCCGCAGACCCCGTACCAGTACCACACTGCGCTCTCTCAGCCCATGCAATCGCGCGTCGTCACCGTCCACGGTCCCGGCCACGGGCACTTTGCGCTGGGCAATAAGGCCGTCGATGAAATTGGCGTGCACTATCTACGCACCGGTGAGGTAACCACCTCTGACGCACCGGGCCTGATTTAGTTCCGCGGCAGCCAATGCGCTAGAATCACATCGTTGGGAATTTTCCCAGCGATGTCTCCGTAGCTCAGCGGATTAGAGCATCGGTTTCCGGTACCGAAGGTCGCAGGTTCGATCCCTGTCGGGGACACAAAATTTTTAACCCCCTCGCTTTTGCAAGCGAGGGGGTTCACTATGCGCCCAGTTTTCGGATTGAGTAGCCACCGAGGGTTCAGGAAGCCCAAACCATCCTGAACCCCGAGGCTACCCCTCCAATACTAAACGAAAGGATAGAATCATGACCACACGAACTCTCTACTTCATCGCCCTGGCCCTACTGGCCATGTCTCTAATTATCAGCTTCATCAACGGGTTCACTACCGCGAGCACCATCCTCACCGTCGTAGCGGTGGCTGCACTTGGCTGTGCCACCTACAAGAAAGTGTGGAAGAAATAAGCCGGACTAGGGCCAGGGCATGGCAGAGGTCGCAGCCTAGCTCGCTAGAGCGTAACACGCCAAGGATCTCGCGGAATTTGGTTAGCTCTTGGAACTGCCTAGGGATTTGAGCTTTGATTTCCTTTTCGGGATAAATTCTGAGCCGAGGCCGTGCCTATGGTGATTAACAAGCTCTGTCCAAGAAATTAGTGACCGTTTGTGCCAATTGTCGAGGAATTCCCTGCGCATTCTATCGGTCATTTGCCCGAATCCCCATCCGCTCTGCAAAAACCTAGTGGACAGGAGCGGGTATTCGTTTAATGCTGCTCTTATGGCACTCAAGACGCTTGTATCGGCACCACTTTGACTCTTTGAGGCAGGCCGAGTGCTACGTCTCTTACTTTTCTTTCCCATATCTAGTCGAAGTACTCTTTGAGGTCTGCATCAGAAATCTCGAGCCCCGTTCTTCTTCAACGAAGTTTTTCTTCCAAGGCGACTCCGTGTGGGTTTTATTACGTAAAACCCATGCGGAATAGGGCCCGTACTTATTCCATACTTCAATCAAGGTATCTTCCACAGGCCGGTAATCGTCCCAGTTGAAGTCATCAGAAATAAACGTATCGGGGTCGATGAGGCTCTTACCGTACTTTTTAAGTTCGCGGTAGATGTCTACAACGACAGGTCCGTGGGCCCATGCTTCCATCCGTTCATTGAAGAGTGGCACCCCTGCGGAGGCTCGCATGTAAAGACCCTTTGCATAGTAGAGGAGCTTTTGAAGTTTCAGTGGTGTCAGCTCGGCTTCTTCGGTTTCTTCAGCCCAAGCTACTAGCCATTCTGCGATTTGGCGGGCAGTGAATTGCTTCATTGTGCACCTCCTTCCTGCTTGTTCTTAACGGTAGAGCACCTAGATAGCACTTTCTATTCCGACCAACTCGGTAGGGGTTTGACCCATGCAACCTGGCTTTCAATGGATTCCATAGCCAAACTGTTAGGTTTATGAAATACTAAGGTATCTAGAACCACGAAAGTTATGCAGTATAGGCGAGCCATGGAGGACACCCCTTGCCCACCTTAGAAATCGACCATCTCAATAAATCTTTTAGCAGTGTCCGAGCGCTGCGGGATATGACCTTTAGCGTGCAGGAGGGCGAGATCTTCGGCTTCGTCGGTTCCAATGGCGCGGGCAAGTCCACCACCATGCGCATCGCGCTGGGTGTGCTCGCGAAAGACTCCGGGGAGGTATATTTCGATGGCTCCCCCATTAATGACGACAACCGCCGCCGCATTGGTTATATGCCAGAAGAGCGCGGCCTCTACGGCAAGGAACCGCTGCTTAGCCAGCTGACGTTTCTGGGCACCCTGCACGGCATGAGCAAGCAGGCCGCCCAGAAATCCGGTTCGGAACTCCTGGAGCAGCTGGGGCTGGGTGAGCGCCAGGACGACAAGCTGGATGATTTGTCCTTGGGCAACCAGCAGCGCGTGCAGCTGGCCGCCTCCCTCATCCATGACCCCGATATGTTGATTCTGGATGAGCCCTTTTCCGGCTTGGACCCCGTCGCGGTCAATGTCATGTCAGACATGCTGCGAGAGCGCGCCGCGCGCGGGGTGCCGGTCATCTTTTCTTCCCACCAACTGGACTTGGTGCAGCGCTTGTGCGACCACGTGGGCATCGTCACGCAAGGCCGCATGGTGGCAGAAGGCACTGTAGATGAGCTGCGCACCCAGGGAGCCTCGCGCTATGCGGTGGAAACCCCTGCTCGCGGTTGGTACCCGGAGGGCACTCACCTAGTAGAGGAAACTGACCACGGCGTAGTGCTCGAGGCCGATGATGGCACCGATGACCAAGCCATCTTGCGCGCTGCCATGGCCGCTGGCCCCGTCCACTCCTTCGGCCTCAAGGTCCCAGACCTTACCGAGCTTTTCCAAGACGTCGTCACCAGCACCACCAGCACCGAGGAGGCCTAGCCCATGCAGTATTCGGCAATGAAGACCATAGGGACCGTCGCCAAGCGCGAGATGGCGGTTGCCCTTAAGACCAAATCCGTTGTCATCATGATGCTGCTGCTTATCATTGGTGCCATCGCCACCCCCATCATCATTGACTTGCTGTCCGGTGGTGACGATGAACCAGATTCCGTCGCCGTGGTGGGCCTGGAGGCAGACGCATTCGCTGATTCCGGACTGGAGACGCAGGCCGCAGATGACCGGGATAGCGCGGTGCAGCTTATCGATGACGGCGACGTCGACGCCGCCCTCGTGCCCGCCGACGACGAGGGGTGGGAGCTTTTGGCCAACGGCACCGTCTCCGCCACGATCTCCTCTACGGTCAATCAAGTGGTTACGGCGCAGGCACAGGCAGAAGCCTTGAATACGCTGAATATTGATCCCCAAGAGCTTGCCGCCGCCACCCCATCAGCCGAAGTGACCGCGGTTGATCTGGAAACAGATGAGGCCTCCGAAGAAGCGATGGGGCATGTTGCCATCGTCCTTATCGCCTCAATGGTTGTGGTCTTTTCCATCATGACCTTCGCAGGGCTCATCGGTGGGCGCGTTACAGAAGAGAAGTCTTCGCGCGTGGTCGAAATCATCCTTTCCACGGTGCGCCCGGTGGATTTCTTGGCCGGCAAGGTGATTGGCAATACCATCATCGGGCTGCTCGGCACCTTCCTCATCCTGGCCGGCGGCGTGGCTTCCCTGGCATTTACTGGCGCAGCGAGCGAAATCCAGCTCGACTATGGCCTAATTGCAGCCCTGCTCGTCGGAGAAATCCTCGGTCTCTTCTTCTTCGGCAGCCTCTATGCCGCAGCCGGTTCCATGGTGCAGCGCACCGAGGATCTGCAATCGACGCAGACGCCCATCCTGCTCCTCGTCTTTGCCACCATGTATATCACCATGTTTGGATGGACCAACTTGGATGCCACCTGGATGCAGGTCATGGGTTGGGTGCCGCCGGTCTCCATGTTGGTCGCTCCCCTCCAAGTCGCGAGCGGCAATATGAGCTGGCTGGGCTTGGCGGGAAGCTACGCGGTCCTCGCTGTAGTTACCGCGCTGATCCTCATCGTTGTCGCGCGCATCTACCGCCGCGCCATCTTGAATAATGGCAAGAAGATGACCTGGCGCCAGGTGCTCAAGAAATAAAAATAAATCCGGCCTCCCACTTTCTAAGGGAGGCCGGATTTTTCTATTGCGCAGAATTACTCAACGATGAATTCGTTGGTGATCGGCTGGGTGATATCCAGGGTGCCGTGTTCGATGTAGTACATGCCAAAGAACATGGCACCGAGCAGCACTAGGGCCAGCAGCATGCAGGGAATCCACTGGACGAAAACGGAAACCCAGCCCTCGGATTGTTGGCGGGCTGCCGCCTCGCGTTGTTCTTGAGCCTCGCGCTCGTTCATAATGATAAAACCTCTCGCTTCACCGAAGATTAACTAAAAGTATTTTAACAGTTTATGGTCTCCGCGGTGGCATTAGATCCCCGGATCTTCGTCATTTAATAAAGCCTCAAGGAATGCCTCGCGGTCCGCGAACATTTTCTCGATATCCTCTTCCGCGCCCACGATCCAGGCATCGGCATCCTCATCAAAGGTCACCGCGGAATCGGGATAGGTTTCCAGGGCTTCCTCCATCGCGGCAAGCTGATCGGCATCGGCACGGTCCTCGGCAAAAGCCTCTGGGTCACCAATGCGCTGGCCCAGCTCACCCAAGGCCGTTAAGCCATACGTTTTATGCTGCTTTTTAGGGTGCTCGAAAAGTTCTTGTCCCATCATGGCGGTATTATTTTCCTCCATTTAATAAAGAATCCGGGACGAATCCCGAATAGCCGGGGATGTTATTGACCTGCAATACCCCGTGGAAAAAGCGCTTGAGCGCGGGAACGTCATCCTCGTGGAGATGATCGAATACCAAGCGGCGGACGGATTCCACGTGTTCGGGGGCCGCGCGCTCGAGGTGGTGGAGCCCAGCCTCCGTGATGTGCACGTTGACCCCGCGGCCATCATCGGTGGTCTTTTCCTTGACCAAGAGCCCACGCTTTTCCATGCGGGTGACCTGGTGGGAGGCGCGCGAGCGATCCCAAGCCAGTTCCGTGCACAGATCGCGCAGTCGCAGGTGCTGATCTGGGGCTTCCGAAAGGGATACCAAGACTGCGAATTCGGACACGGAGATCTCCCCGCCCGCCTTAAGGGTCTCGTCCATGCCCCTATCTATCTTGCGGGTCGCAGCCAATAATAGGCGCCATAGCTCCTGTTCATCATCGTTTAACCAGCGGGTTTGTTCAGACATAAAGACTAGATTACCCCCTTCAGCATGGCGATGTCGCGCTCGCTACGCCCAGGCACCCGCGAATAGCGCTGCGGCATGCAGGTAAAGACCAAAACCTGGTTGTCGCGGCCTACCTGTGAGAACAGTGTGGACATCAATTGCAGACGGTGGGCGTCGGTGGAGCCCAGTGCGTCATCGACAATGACCGGCACGGTTTCCTCCCCCGCCACCAAGCGCGCTATGGCAAAGCGGGTAAGGATGGCCAACTGCTCGCGCGCGCCGCCGGACAGACTGGTCATGGCCACCGTTTCATTATCGCGGGTGCGGGCGGTGACGGAAAGGTCGTCTGCCAATTCAAAGCTGATGTCCCCGCCATAGATGGTGCGGGCCAGCTGGGCGAGTGCCGCCACGAATGGCTCGGCATAGCGCTGGCGCGCGGCATCGCGGTGTTTGAGTAGCAGCTCGCGCAGGTAACGCGCCGCCAGCGCGCGCTTTTCCACGCTTTCTAGCACCGCCTGCGCCATTTCTGCTTCCGCTTGCGCCTGCTGCTCGCGCTCTGCCGCGCCGGAGTGATAATTAATTTCACTCGACAGCTTGCCCAGCTCCACCTTGGTATCTTGCACCTGGTTCTGCAGGTACTCTAGGTGCGATTGCGCACCCTCCACCAAGCTCTGAGCGGTGGCCAGGTCCACGGCCTCCATCTCAGATAGCTGTTCCTGCAGCCGGGTCACCAGCGCACCCAACCGCTCCGCTTCTTCTGCCAAGCCGGCATCGGAAGTTTTCTCCCGCGCTTCAGCCAGCTCGCGCTCGGCGCGCTCCGCCTTCTCGGTGGCGGCCTCGAGCTCGGCTTCCAGGCGCACCACGTCGTGGGCGATGCGGCTATCGCGGAAGGGAATAAGCTCGCGGTCGAGGGCATCGACAAGCTCGCGCGCCTCTTCCTCCGCCTCCTCCGCAGCGGATAAATCCTTGGCTGGGGCATCATCGAGCCCGGCAACCTTCTCCTTGAGCGCCGCGTGTTGGGCGCGCAATTCACCTAAATCATCCGGCCCCAACTCGCTCTCGAGCTTGCGCGTTGCCACATCCAAGGCGGCATTCTGCTCGCCGTGCACCTTGTGCAGGTTCTCTGCGGCGGCGATGGATGCCACGCCGGTGGCATCGAAAAGCTCCTGCAGGCGCGCCTCGGCCTGATCCACCTCGCGCTGGGTCTTATCGGAAGAGTACGCGCCGGCCACGAAGCGGGCGGTGATATCGCCGATGGTGATCTCGCGGCCATCGACAAGCTCAATTGCGGGCTGCTTGCCGATGTCCACCTGCGTCCCATCCACCCCAATCTCCGCGCCCTCCGGACCGGAAAATTCCACCTTAGCGGCGGTGGCATCGTGCAGGCGTTTGGCCAACGACAAATCGGCATCCGCCTTGCGGAGTTCCTCGACATCCGCGGCCGTCATCTCTCGCCCGCGCTGGGCTATCTCCGCTTGGGCCTTCTCCACACCCTGCGCCAATTCCTCCACCTTAAGCAGGCGCTTATCCAGGCGCTGAAAGGTCTCCTTGTCCTGATAAGCCCGCGCCTGTTTGAGCGTTACGCGCGCGGTGGCGTAGTCCTCCTTCGCGGTGGCAAGCTTCTTTTCCACCGCCTCTTTCTTCTCGTTTTCCTCTGCGGCCTTCTCGCGGGCGGATGTGAGCTTATCCGCAGCGCTCGACTTTGCGGTACCGGCGGTCTCGAGTGCCTCGGCCATCTCCTGGCGCTTAGACTGCGCGTCCTTCGCGCGTTGGAAATCCTCCTTGGCGCGGGTGAGCTCCGCCTTGTGCACATCCACCTGGTGCTGAGCCTGCACGGCCTCGTCCGCGGCGGACTGCTTCTCTGCGAGATCCTTGCGGGCTGCGGGAAGCTGCGCTTCGGCTTCTTCTTGCTGGTGTTCCAGGTGCTCGTAGCGCTCCACCACGGAATCGAGCCCGCGCACCGCAGCGGTTGCTTCCTCCAGCTCCTGCTCGGCACGCTCCAAAGTCTCTTGGGCCTTTTTATACTCGCCGGCCGGCTTGCCCGTCTTTTCCGTGTAGTAGCGCTTATATTCCTTATCTACCTTGCCCAAGAGCTGGGAATCATCGCCGGATACCTCGTCCTCAGCCAGGCCGGACTCCTGCTCGAGGGCCTGCGTTAACGAGGGAATGCCCACCGCGGAGATAGCGTCATTGGAGTCATCCTGGCGCATAAAGAGGACATCGAGAAGCTGGCGATCCATGTTCTCACTCAAGATCTGTTCCAGCTCATCATCGGCCTGGCGGCCGGTATACTGCGCGTGGCGCGGGGACGATATGGCCAGTTCACAATACTTCTTCTGCAACCAGCGCTTGGCAATGCGAAAGCGGTACTCCCCCACGGAAATATCCGCAATGACCTCCGGCGATACGTCCTTGCCCACAGGCTGCAGGTCCCGGATGCCGCTGGGGCGCGCCGTGTGCTTTTCCGTCAACACCACATCAAGGGCCTCCACGATGGTGGATTTACCGGCCTCGTTCTCGCCGTGGATGACCACCACCCCGGTTTCTGGCAGGTCATCTAGAACCAGGTGCTCGATGCCGCGAACGTTTTTAATCTCTAAGCTGTGGATGCGCATGTGGTTTATCCTTCCAGGCGAAATAGCAGGTTGGCGGCGTCGCGGGCCACCGGATCCTCGTGGTTATCCAGCAGCTCCTGCAGGGCATCGGCGGCATAGCCGGAAATATCCAGGTTGGCTAGTTCGTCTTCGCTCGGTTCCAAGAACAGGTCCATGGTCCGCTCGCGCGGGCGCAGCGAGGCGAAGACCGCCTCCAACTCATCCAGCCCGCGCTGCAGCCGGGCGTGCGCCGCAATACCGAGGGTCCCCTGCAGGCTGTATTTAATCGCCGTGCGCACCTTATCCGGGTACTCCTCCAGGCTGCGCAGGAAGCGCTCGACGTCCTCGGTGGAATTGACGGAGGCATCGAGGGCTTCAAACGTCCAGCGCCCGATGCTGCGCTTATCGATGTCTATGACCTCCCCCTCAATCCTTACCACCAGCGCATTCCCGGAATCGGCCTCGCCGCCACCGGTGGAACATTCCTTAAAGTCCGTAGTCTCCGGGCTGCCAGAGAACCAGACGCGGCCGGTCTTTCCCAGGCTGGCCGTCGAGTGGGTATCGCCCAGCGCCAAATAATCGATCACCCCGCGCTCCAAGCACTGCTCTACGAATTCCAGGTCGATGGTATCGGCATCTCCCCCGCTAGAGCGCGAATCCACCTGGCCATGGCCCACGGCAATTCGGATTCCTTCCGTGGGTTCAAGCGGCTCCAAGGCCTGGCGCACCAAATCGTGGTTGGCGCGCTTAGACAGGTACGGCGCGCCCACCAATTCCACGCCCTTGCCCACCTCGATGGGCTCTGAATCCGCGATGACGTGCACATTATCTGCGCTGGTACGATAAAATACCGAGTCCGCGACCAGCGGATCGTGGTTTCCCGGCAGCACATATACCGGCACGGGCAAGCGCTTAAACATCTCGGTGGCACGCGCCAAGATTTCCCGGGAGAGCGCATTGTGTTCAAATACATCGCCCGCAACGACGATGAACTGCGCGCCAACCTCCTCCGCGAGCTGGCCTAGGTGCATGATGGCGGACTCGCGGTCATCGTTGAAACGACCTTGCGCTTCCCCCTTCAAGAACCAGCGGGTCATTCCCAGCTGGAAGTCGGACGTGTGGATAAAGGTCGTTGCAGTCATAATCAGTGCGTTAAGTGGTAGTAGAGGTCTTCAATATCGGACACGGCGCGCAAGAGATCAATATTGGTATGCGATACGGCTCGAAGGGCCTTGCGCAAGAGGTCAGGATCGGAATCTTCCAATGCTGGGGCCACCTTGGGGTGCGGCAGCTTAGGCATCTCGCGGCCATTCCAGAACACGTCGTTCTTTTCTTCCGCGGATAGATCGCTGGCCCCGAAGCTTTCGCGGGAGACCTGCTGCGATTGCTCCATGACGGCCTTTTCCAGGCGCGCAAAATCCAACCCGCGCATATTGAAAATCACGGCGGGATCCGCATCCGCGCGGGTGGCGAGCCTATCTCCCACCGCCACGATGTGCTTGCACGTATAGGCCGAATCCGGGCACGTGCAGGAAAGACGCAGATCTTCGGCGTCGCTGGCGAACAAGGTATCCAGCGCGTCCTCAGACAGCAGGCCCTTGCGCGCATTCGCTACGGAATTGGGCGTGCGCGCGAATTGCCCGGCGAGTGCCGCGATATCGTCATTATCGCGGTACGGCAGCTGGATGAGTACGGAAAACGGCTCATTCTGGGAACCGGCCACGCGCCCATGGATGGCACCGTTACGGATCTCCAATCCCACGACGTGACCGCCTTCTGCGTACTGGCGCCCGCGGGTAATCCGCCCCCGGTCCGCGTCATGGCTGGTAAAGGAAGAAATCCGAGCAGCGGTCTTGGACAACAGACGCCCGCTGCGGTCAACATGGTTGACCTCATCCGGGGTGCTCACGCGCTTGCGGGTACCAAAGTTTGCGTAGATGACATTGTCATCACCCTTGACGGCCATCCGCTTACTCCTTTCCCCGGTAACTCATGAGCTCTGCCAGCTGGTCCGGCTCCAGTTCCGTGAGCCAACCTTCGCCTTCGCCGACGACGGCACCAGCCAGCTGCGTCTTTCCATCCAAAATGTCTTGAATGGATTCTTCCAACGTGCCAGCGGTAATCATCTTATACACCTGCACGTTGCGGCGCTGACCAATGCGGAAGGCGCGGTCCGTGGCCTGGTTTTCCACCGCGGGATTCCACCAGCGGTCCATGTGCACCACGATCGATGCCGCGGTTAGGTTCAGGCCCGTGCCGCCTGCTTTGAGCGAAAGGATCATCGCCTGTGGGCCATCATCGGCCTGGAAGTCCTCCACCATCTGGTCGCGTTTATTCTTGGTCACCCCGCCGTGTAGGAAGGGAATCTCATGGCCCAGTTGCCCGCTCAGGTAGGGTTGCAAGATATCACCGAAGGCCTTGTACTGAGTAAAGATCAGCAGGCGTTCGCCGGATTCGGTGGCGGCATCGACAATCCGCATCAGCTCCTTCACCTTGCCCGAGCGGTGCTTGCCCTTGATAACCACCGGCGAATCATCCCCCAGGTAGTGCGCTGGGTGATTGCAGATCTGTTTAATGCGGGTCAAAGAGGCCAAGACGATGCCGCGCTTGCTGATGCCCGTAGCATCCTCCAAGCTCTTCTTCACCTCATTGACCAGTGCCTTATACAAAGCCGCCTGCTCGGTGGTCATGGATACGGTAAAAATCTGCTCGGATTTTTCCGGCAGGTCATCGATGATATTGGGATCGGTCTTGACGCGGCGCAGGATGAGAGGTGCGGTCAGCGCGCGCAGGCGCTCAGACATCTCCTCATCGTTATTGCGCTCGATGGCCTTGGCAAAGTGATTGCGGAAGAACGACGCCGTGCCCAGGATCCCTGGGTTGCAAAAGTCCAAGATGGAGCGCATCTCCGATAGCCGGTTTTCCACCGGAGTACCGGTCAGCGCCACGCGGTGCTCAGACGGCAGCGAACGCACCGCCTTGGAGGAACGCGTGGCCGAGTTCTTAATAGCCTGCGCTTCATCGAGGACCACACGCTGCCAGGACACCTCGCCCAAGAGGTTGAAATCCCGGCTCACGGTGCCGTACGTCGTAATGACCAGATCTGCTTTCGCGGCGGCCTCGAGGAACTTCTCCCCGCCCGGACGCCCCGCGCCGTGTTGCACCATGACCTTAAAATCCGGCACGAAGCGACGGGCCTCGCGGGCCCAATTGCCCACCACGGAGGTGGGTGCAACGACCAAGGTGGGCCCGGTCTGTTCACCGCGCTCCTTCTCCACCGCCAAAAGGGACAGTAGTTGGAGTGTTTTGCCGAGCCCCATGTCATCGGCAAGCACGGCGCCAATATTATTGCGCGACATCCAATACAGCCAGTCCACGCCCGTGCGCTGATACTCGCGCAGCTCCGCGTGGACGGTCTCCGGGATGTCCACCCGCTTAGGTGCGACCGTATCCATACCGCCAAGCAACGCGGTATGCCACGTGCTGCCGGTAAATTCGATCGGCTCTTGGGCCATAGACTCGAGCGCCAGCTCCCGCAGCTCCGCCACCGTGACCTGGTGCTCGCTCTTCTCATTGAACTCCGCGCGGCGACGCTCGACCTCCGCCATGAGCTGCTGCCAGCCCGGCTCACCTAGTTTCTTGGCCATCTCCGCCGATGCAGCCAGCTGCTCGAGCTCCTTCTTGGCGCGCTCGCGGGACTTATCCGCAAGCTCCTCCATATAAGAAGAAACCTTGGACACGACCTGGGTATCGGCCATGACCCACTTGCCGCGCAGCTGAATGAGCCCGGACTTGGAATTGACCAGCTCGTCCATCTCGGCTTCGGTAAGCTCCACATCGCCCACGGACATGCGCCAGTTATAGTCCACCAGCTGATTCATGCCGATGTGCTTCTTCGTGGCGGCCTCTGCCGGATCCCTGGCCTCGCGGGTTTCCAGCTTGGCCTTCGTATCCATCTGCGCCCACGATTTGGGCAGCATGACGGTAATGCCCCGCTTTTTCAGCTCGGGCACCTCGTGTGCAATAAACTGCGTGAGCTGCTCCGTGTCCAGGTAGACATCCCAATCGCCGTCGCCAGGCTGGGGCATTTGCGTACTCTGGCCCAGGCTCGGCGCCGCATGCACGGCCTTACGGTGGTTTTCGCGCAGCTTCTCGATGCTCGCCCTATCCAACTCATCCGCCAATACCGGCCGCGGCGAATCCGTTCCAGAGCGCACGCGCACCCGAATCGGCCACGCTGCATCTCCTGGATCCTGTTCTGCCGGTTCCTCCACGATGTAGACGAGCTGGAGTTCCACCTGGTAAATGGAATTTTTCCATTCATTGAGGCCACGCAGCAGTTGCGCACGACCGCAGCGGATGGGGGCCGTCGTCAGCAATGCGCGGGCGAAGTCATGCCAAGGCATGGGCCGTGGTTCATTAAGTAGCGGCTGCAATTCCCGGTTGGCAATCCAATGCGTCAGTTCATCCGCTAGGTCATCCGAAAGGGCTCTATTATTTATGTGGAGAATCCCCGGTGCCGCAGCCATCATCTCTGCGAGCCAACCGCGCTCGCCCAAACCCGAGGCAAGCTGCCACATGGGAAACCACTCGTTGGCCTGGTACGCCAGCCGGAACGTCACCCTGCCCGCGCGGACAAACTTGCTCAGCCCGCTATATGCGTGGATGAGCCAGTGCAGATCCGGCGCAATCGATGCCGGTGGATGATGATCCAGGTATTCCAGCTGGGCAAGGGTTTCTACCGCTTCTTCCGGGGCAAACATGGCCATGGGCACCATGAGCGAGACGTCTTTGCCCTTCGGGGTCCGCAGCGATACCCGCGCCCGGTTCCGGAAAGATTTCTTAGCCAAGATGGCATCGACTGCCTGTGGGAACGTCCCCTCTGGGACGGCCGAAGGCATAACAATCTTGTGCCCTTCTACCTGCTCAATCCATAGACCAAGCCCCGAGACCGGCAGCCAAAGGCCATGCACAAGGTAAGAAGCCATAACGGCCAGCATAGCAGCCCGGTTTAGTTTTGTTACAAGCTCGTTATATTCACGTCTTTGCGCAGTTAAATGGTGAAAAACATCACCAGAGATCTACGCCACAGCTGTATTTTAGCTTGGGTGAACCTTAAGTCACCGTTAACGTGTATATGTCCGATAAATCACTACAAGGAGTGAAACGTGCAAGAATCAACTTGGTACGTCATTGCGATGATTGTGTACTTCCTCGTAATGGCAGCCATTGGCTACTGGAGCTACAAACAAACCGACGAATATGACGATTATGTTTTGGGCGGCCGTGGCCTGCACCCATTCGTAGCTGCTCTCTCCGCCGGCGCATCAGATATGTCCGGCTGGCTGCTTATGGGTCTGCCTGGCGCGCTCTTCCTTTCCGGTTTTTCCGAGCTGTGGATGCCTATCGGCCTCCTTATCGGTGCATGGGCTAACTGGAAGTGGATTGCGCCGCGTCTTCGCGCTTACTCGGAGGTTGCGGGCGATTCCATTACGGTTCCCTCCTTCTTCGAGAACCGTTTGCGCGATAAGTCACGCCTGCTGCGTATTATCTCCGCAGTTATCATTATCTTCTTCTTTACCTTCTACGTCTCTTCCGGCATGGTCTCCGGTGGTCGTTACTTCGAGTCCACCTTCGGTGGCGACTACATCACCGGTATGTTGGTCATCGCCGCAGTGACCATTTTCTACACCTTCATCGGTGGCTTCTTGGCAGTGTCCTACACCGATGCTATGCAGGGCATGCTCATGTTCGTCGCCCTGCTGATCGTGCCAATCATGGCGCTTTTCGCTCTTGACGATGCCGGCGCGATCTTCTCCTTCGCTACCGAAAACAACTACGCTACCGACGGCGCACTAGAGCCAAACGATAACTACTTCTCTCTCTTCGCTGGCGTTTCCGCTGGTGTTATCGTTGGTAACGCCGCTTGGGGCCTTGGCTACTTTGGTCAGCCGCACATCATCGTGCGGTTCATGGCGCTGCGTAAGCCTTCCGACGCTAAGCAGGGCCGTTTCTACGGCATCACCTGGATGGGCCTTTCCGTCATCGGCGCCATCTTCGTTGCGCTTACCGGTACCGTGTACTTCACCCAGTTCGGTGAGACCATCACTGACCAAGAGAACTTCGAGACCATCTTCTTGGATATGGCTCAGGCCATGATGCACCCATTGCCTGCTGGTTTCGTCTTGACCGCAGTCTTGGCAGCGATCATGTCCACCATGTCCTCCCAGATGCTCGTGGTTTCCTCTTCCCTGATCGAGGACCTCTACCTCATCATCGCAAAGCGCAAGCCTGCCGAGCGAATCCTGATTAACCTGTCCCGTACCGCCGTTGTGGCCATTGCGGTTATCGCCGCAATCCTGGCCATCAACCCGTCCGACTCCATTCTTGGCCTGGTCGGCTTCGCATGGGCTGGTTTCGGTTCCGCATTCGGTCCGCTGGTCATCCTGGCTCTGTACTGGAAGCGCCTCAACGCAACCGGTGCAATCGCCGGTATGGTCACCGGTGCAGTCGTCGCCATCGGTTGGGGCATGTCCCCGCTCGGCGATTCCCTCTACGAGATGGTTCCGGGCTTCTTCTCCGCACTCATCGTCACCGTTCTGGTCACCTTGGCTACCAAGCAGCCAGACCAGGAAGTCTTGGACGAGTTCGAGGAAGCCGAGAAGCTTGCCAAGCTCGTTGAGAAGGACGACTCCCTGGACTTCGAGGAAGCAGCAGAAAAGGTTTCCGATAACAAGTAGGAACCTTTCCGCATCTCGCGGAGTCCAATAGGACATGAAGTCCTATTATCTGGCCGCGCTATCATGCATAACCGCTCTCGTTATCGCATGGTATGCGTGGCCTTTTCCGCGTTTTGATGTCTCCACCGTGCCATCCCGCGCGGAATTGCAGGGCTACGACCGCGACGAGTTTGGCGGCTGGCAGCCCAACGGCGCCTGCACCACGCGGGAGGCCATCATGGAGAACCAGGCCAGCGAGGCCTTCGCTGACTGCCGGCCGCAATCCGGCACGATCTATGACCCCTACGCGGGCGAGACGATTTCAGCCACCTCCCCCATTGAGGTCGACCACATCTTCCCTCTTTCTGCCGCCTTTGACATGGGTGCCGCAGAATGGGACCAAGACACCAAGAGGCGTTTTGCCAACGACCCCCTCAATTTAGTGGCGACCAGCCGTAAGCTCAATCAGGAAAAGTCCGATTCCCTCCCCTCTGAGTGGCTGCCGCCCGCCAACCGATGCGACTATTCGCGGCGCCTCGCAGAAATCGCGCGAAAGTACGAGTTACCGTTGCCCCGTGCGGACGTCCGTGCAATGAGAAGGCAATGTCGGTTCGATTTCTAGCAGGGAAATTGATTAGGGTGAACAAGGCAACTTTTCTTAACTGAAGGGCATCCTCCATGACTACTTTTTTCATTTTCCTGCACGTGGCAGCGGCCATCGTCCTGCTTGGCCCCGTGTGCATTTCCACCTCCATTTACCAGACCCAGCTGCAGGGCGCAGCGCAGGGCGATAAGACGGCCCTCGGAGCCGCCCGCAACTTGCACAACATCACCAACACTTACGGCTATATTTCCGCCCTCGTGCCGGTCCTTGGTCTTGCTGTGTTCCTGTCTGATATCGAAACCTTCAAGAGCCAGGTCAACTTCCACATCGCCATCCTTGTGGCCATCATCGCGTGGTGCCTGCTCTTCTTCCTCATCCTTCCTAAGCAGCGTACGGCGCAGGCAGCCCTAGAGTCCGGCGATACCGCCAATCTGGGCTCCATTAAGAAGTCGCTGTCCGCTTTCGGCGGCGTCTTCAACCTCCTGTGGATCATCTGCCTTATCCTGATGTACCTCTAGGAAGCCATTTATTTTTCGGGGACAGTGTCATCGCTGTCCCCTTTTTCATGCGTGGATTCCTCCCTAAGCTCTTCTTTTAGTTGCTGCGCATCTGCGTGCGCATTCTCCCGCCGCTTCTGCGTGGCCTGCGCCACCGTCTGCGCCCACCTGCGGTTCTTCGGTGCCAGCGGTCCGCTCGCGGAGTCGTAGACCCACGTAGAGTCATCGAAAAGCCAGATGATGTCCCCGCTTATCGGGTCCTTGATATAAAACGCCCTCCCATCGGTCTTTATGTTGTGATGGTGCTGGCACAGGCAAGTGAGGTTTGCCGCCGAGGTCGGCCCACCATCTGCAAAGTCGTGCCGATGGTCCATCTGAGAAGCCACCGCCGGCCGCGTGCAGCCTGGCCACCGGCACGTGCCATCCAACCCCTCTACAAACGCCCGGATATCTGGCGGCGTCACATAGTTAGGGCTCTCCGCCTGACCGGCCTTCTCCATATCCCTTGTCGTAGTCGCCCGAGCCTGTAGGTCATCCGCGGTCTCCGACGATACCCAGCCTAAGTTCTGTACAAACGCGGGTGCATCCGGCAGGTCGCAGCGATACATATTCAACACGACCTTGGCCTTTGCCTGCGCCTTTCCGGTCAGCAACTCCACTGCGGCCTCAGCCATCGTGAGGTCCTTGTCCGTAGCGATATCCCGAATATTGCGGTCGATGATCTCCGCGGTCTCTAACCCGACGTCCAGACAGACCGCGGCCCACTCCCCGCCTGTAGGTTCAACGCTATAGGCTTGCTTGCGGCGCGGATCCCGCGCGGCAATAGAGGGATCCAGGCGCACAATGAGCTCGCGCAACTTGCGGCGGAGATTGCGGTGCGAGGGCAGCTTTTGATTGGGGCGGGTTGGGGTTAAGTAGTTGGTCAGGGCGTCATCGATAGTGAACTTCTTCTCCGCATCAATGGCGCCGAGCTTGGCTAGGGTTTGATCAATCGTAATCAGGCGGTCTAAATCTAAATGGAAATGCTGTTCTTGCCGGGCGCGCAGCCGCGGCAGCTCCTTTAATCGCTCGAAGGCGAAGATAATATTTCTAATTCGGGACTGACGCGCCCCAGTTAAGTCAGAAAGGGATTGGCTAATAATTTCGATATCATCATCCGGGTCAGGGTGAAGCCTCTCCCAGAACTGGTATTCCGCTTTCCTAATCTCTGTAGCTGCACGGGAGGTAGAATTTTCCGGATTGGTATTGGCATAATATGGCGCATTCATGGACTTTCTTTCGAGAGATTTACTAGCACATGCTTTCGCCATACACCATACAAAACCGCCTTGACACACTACCCCCATTTATAGTAAAAGCGCAGGTCACAGGGCATGAAAAAAGGGCCTCTAAAAGAGGCCCTTTGGAGGTTTAATTAGTCGCGGAAGCGACCACCATGTTTGCGTCCACCGCCGCCGCCATCACGGCGAGGCGGGCGACCAGTATCCTTCTGAATCTTGATGAGCTGCCCAGAAATCCGGGTATCCTTCAGACGGTCCAGCACAGCTGGGTCCATGTTCTTCGGCAGGTCCACGAGGGTGTGCCCCACCGCAATGGTGATGCGGCCAAAGTCCTTGGCGGACAGGCCACCTTCGTTGGCGATTGCGCCGACGATGGCACCTGGGCGGACATTCTGGCGCTTGCCGACGTCCAACCGGTACGTCTCAAAGTCACCATCTGGCCGCTTGGAGCCACCGCGGTTCTTGCCGCCGCCCTTGAAGTCGCGGTCGCGCTTGCGGTCATCGCGATCGCGGCGGTCCTTCTTTGGCTTGGGCAAAGGCTTGTCTTCCAAGAGGAAGTTCTTGCCACCCTGGTGCATGACGGCCAACGCAGCGGCGATGTCATCCATGGCAACATCGTTGTCTTCCGAGTACTTGCGTACCAAGTTACGGAAGAAATAGGCCTGCTTGTTGTCCATGGACTGGGTAATGGCCTGCGCAAACTTTTCCTTGCGCTTCTCATTAACCTCATCGACGGAGGGCAGGTCCATCTCTTCGAGGCGGGCGTTGGTCACGCGCTCGATGGAACGCAGCATACGGCGCTCGCGCGGGGTGACGAACAGGATTGCCTCACCGGAGCGAC
Organism: Corynebacterium tuingiense; assembly: GCF_046718165.1. NCBI lineage: Bacteria > Bacillati > Actinomycetota > Actinomycetes > Mycobacteriales > Corynebacteriaceae > Corynebacterium > Corynebacterium tuingiense. The sequence continues at coordinate 975,446 of NZ_CP177101.1, read as the reverse complement.
CGGCACGGCCGGTGCGGCCAATGCGGTGCACGTAAGACTCGGTGTCGTTCGGGATATCGAAGTTCACCACGTGGGTGATGCGCTCCACGTCGAGGCCACGCGCGGCGACGTCGGTAGCGACGAGGATGTCTAGGCGGCCATCCTTGAGCTGGTCGACGGTGCGCTCGCGCTGCGCCTGGGCGATGTCGCCGTTAATGGCAGCGGCGCTGTAGCCGCGATCGCGCAAGGCCTCGGCCACCTCTTCGGTCTCGTGCTTGGTGCGGCAGAAGACGATGATGGCGTCATAGGTAATGACTTCGAGGATGCGGGTGAAGGCATCCATCTTTGCGCGGTGCGGAATCAGCAGGAAGCGCTGCTTAATGTTGTCATTGGTGCGGCGCTCGGACTTAACGGTTACTTCCGCCGGGTTGTGCAGGTACTGCTTGGACAGGCGGCGGATGGCATTAGGCATGGTGGCGGAGAAAAGCGCCACCTGCTTGCGGTCCGGCGTGCTTTCCAGGATGCGCTCGACGTCTTCCTGGAAGCCCATGTTCAGCATCTCATCGGCCTCATCGAGGACGAGGAACTGCAGCTGGGACAGGTCAAGCGAGCCCTTTTCCAGGTGGTCGATGACGCGACCCGGGGTACCCACGATGACCTGGGCTCCGCGGCGCAGACCAGACAGCTGGATGCCGTAGGCCTGGCCACCGTAGATGGGAAGAACCTCGATGCCCTTGAGGGTTTCCGCGAAAGATTGGAAGGCGTCTGCAACCTGCAGGGCGAGCTCGCGGGTTGGTGCGAGGACGAGTGCCTGCGGGTGGCGCGCTTGCGGGTCAAGCTGGGACAAGACCGGCAGCGCGAAGGCTGCGGTTTTGCCGGTACCGGTCTGTGCAAGGCCCACGACGTCGCGGCCTTCCATCAGGATCGGGATGGTTTCTGCTTGGATGGGGGACGGCGTGGTAAAGCCTACTTTCGCAACGGCTTGCAGAATTTTATCTGGCAGGCCGACGTGCTCGAACCCCTGGGAGTTGTCGTTGGCCGAGTCCTTGGACTCAGCGCCGGTGCCCTCAGAAGTATTCGCAGCCCTGGTGTCCTGGTTGACACCTTGCGAGTTGTCCTGAGATTCCGACTTATTAAAATCTTCCGGCTCGTTTACGCCGCCGGTGGCGTTATCGGTAATGCTCATTGCTCGTCCAACCCTACGCGATACCGGCGGCAAACTCCATTCCTCGCTATACCCCCGCCACGAACGTGCGGTAGCTCAGCGGCATGCCCGGCCGGTAGGCCAAGTGCACCGCGCTGGGAGCATCGAGCACGTGCAGGTCAGCGGCAGCTCCTTCCACCAGGGTGCCCTTCGCGGGGCGGCCCTGCGGGTCGAGTCCGTTGCCCACATTATGGCGGCGCAGCGCCGTGGCACCGCCGGTAGTGGCGGCGTGGATGGCCTCGTCGACGGATAGGTGCTGCTGCAGGACGGCCGTGGTCACGCAGTAGTTCATCGACGAAGTATAGGAGGTACCTGGGTTGAGGTTGGAGGCGATGGAGAGGGTGGCGCCGGCATCGAGAAGCGCACGGCCAGGCGCTAAGGGCTCGCGCGTGGAAAGATCGCAGGCCGGGAGCATGGTCGCTACGGTCTCGGATGCGGCGAGCTTTTCGATGTCACTATCGCTCAGGTAATTCACGTGGTCCACCGAGGCGGCGCCGAGATCGACCGCGAGGCTAACACCCGGGCCCTCGCCAAGCTGGTTGCCGTGCACGCGCAGGCCAAGGCCCAACTTTTTACCGGCTTCTAAAACCCGGCGCGACTGCTCTTCATTGAACGCGCCGCGCTCGCAGAAGACGTCGATCCACTGGACATATTCGGCAACGCCGTCCAGCATTGGGCCGACGACCTCATCGAGGTAGTCTTCCGCATCCGCTCCCGGCGGCACGAGGTGGGCGCCGAGGAAGGTCACGTCGTCGACGTGCTGGGATGCTACGCGGGCGGCTTCCACTTCAGATTCCGTGTTGAGGCCATAGCCGGTCTTGGTCTCGAAGGTGGTGGTGCCACCGCGGCGGCCAGCGGCCACGCGCTCGGCGACGAGCTTATCCAAGCGCTCCGCCCCCGCCTCCCGGGTGGCGTCCATGGTCACAGCGATGCCGCCTGCCTCGTAGGAGCCGCCGGACATGCGGGCTTCAAACTCGGCGGAGCGATCACCGTCAAAGACCATGTGGGTGTGCGAATCCACCCAACCGGGCAGGACGGCGCGCCCGCCCAGGTCCACCTGGTCATCGGCGGCAGGCGCCTGGGAGGCGGGGCCAATCCAGGCGATGGTGCCGTGGTCGGCGATGAGGGCGGCATCGTTAAGCGTGCCGTGCTCGCTGACCGTGCGGAGCTCTGAAATTCCGGTAAAAAGTGTGCTCATTTAATCCCTTGCCTTAAATTCCATGGGTACGCGAACGCCGCGTTCTTTGGCTACTTCCTCTGCGCGAGAGTACCCGGCATCGACGTGGCGGATAACGCCCATGCCTGGGTCATTGGTCAGCACGGCGCGCAGCTTGGCGGCGGCGAGATCGGTGCCATCGGCAACCGTGACCTGGCCGGCGTGGATGGAGCGGCCCATGCCCACTCCGCCGCCGTGGTGGAGGGAAACCCAAGTCGCGCCGGAAGATACGGCGGTCATGGCATTAAGCAGCGGCCAGTCAGCGACGGCGTCGGTGCCATCGAGCATGGCTTCGGTCTCGCGGTACGGGGATGCAACCGAGCCGGAGTCGAGGTGGTCGCGGCCGATGACGATGGGGGCCTTGATCTTGCCCTCGCGCACGAGGTCATTGAAGAGCAGGCCGGCCTTGTGGCGCTCGTTGTAGCCGAGCCAGCAGATGCGGGCGGGCAGGCCTTCGAACTCGACGTATTCCTCGGCGGCGTCCAGCCAGTTGTGCAGGTGCTCGTTCTCCGGGAATAGTTCCTTCAGGGCTTGGTCGGTGACCTTAATGTCTTCTGGATCGCCGGACAGCGCTGCCCAGCGGAACGGGCCCATTCCTTCGCAGAAGAGCGGGCGGATATAGGCGGGAACGAAGCCTGGGAACTCGAATGCGCGCTGGTAGCCGGCGTGGCGGGCCTCATCGCGGATGGAGTTGCCGTAGTCAAAGACCTCAGCGCCCTCGTCCTGGAATTCCACCATCGCCTGGACCTGTGCGGCCATGGATTCGCGGGCCTTTTTGGTAAAGGTCGTGGGATCGGCCTTGGCCTCGGACTGCCAGTCATCCACGGTAATTTCGGTGGGCAGGTAGGACAGTGGGTCGTGCGCGGAGGTCTGGTCGGTGACGATGTCTACCTTGAACTCCCCGGCGCGCTGGCGGCGCAGCACCTCTGGGAATACCTCGGCGGCGTTGCCCACGAGGCCGACGGAAAGGGCCTTCTTGTTTTCCTTGGCATCGAGCACCAAGCGCAGAGCCTCGTCCAAATCGGTGACTACTTCATCGAGGTAGCGCTTGTGCTGGCGGCGGCGCAGGCGGTGCTCGTCCACGTCCACGATGAGCACTGCTCCCCCGTTAAGCGTCACGGCGAGCGGTTGGGCACCGCCCATGCCGCCGCACCCACCGGTCAGGGTCAGGGTGCCGGCCAGGCTGCCCTCGAAGCGCTTCTTGGCCACGGCCGCGAAGGTCTCATAGGTGCCTTGGAGGATGCCCTGGGTGGCGATGTAGATCCAGGAACCGGCCGTCATCTGGCCGTACATCATCAGACCCTCGTCCTCGAGCTTGCGGAAGTGCTCCCAGTTGGCCCAGTCGCCCACCAGGTTGGAGTTGGCGATGAGCACGCGCGGCGCCCATTCATTGGTCTTCCAGATGCCCACCGGCTTGCCGGATTGGACGAGGAGGGTTTCATCGCTTTCTAGGTCCTTCAGCGATTCCACAATGGCATCGAAGGCCTCCCAGCTGCGGGCTGCGCGGCCGGTGCCGCCGTAGACCACGAGGTCCTCGGGGCGCTCTGCCACCTCTGGGTCGAGGTTATTCATCAGCATGCGCAGTGGCGCTTCGGTTTGCCAGGATTTTGCGTTGAGTTCGGTGCCGCGGGGTGCGCGGACTTCGCGTGGTTCAGACATGGCTTCCTTTCGCTTGTGCTTATCGACGCCGTGCCCTACCCCAAGGCCGGTTTCCCGGGGCTGTCTCCCGGGGGCTTGGCGAGCGTCACAGATATCAATTTAGTGTGATGCACAACGTATTTAGAGCTTGCACAGTCACCAACTGTCTGGCATTTCAGACTCTGCGGCTACGATGGCATCCATGCGCCACGTATTGCCCGCCCTCGCCGCCGCCTGCCTGCTGGCAGGATGCTCCAACCAGCCGCAAGAAGCTCCAGATGCTACAGAAGACCCAGAAAACTATGTGGCCCTCGGGGATTCCTACGCGGCGATGGGCTCGACGACGCTCCCGCTCGATCCGCCCGATTCCTGCGCCAGAGCACAAGACTCCTATCCGGAGATCGCTGCGCAGGACATCGCCACGAGCTCTTTCCGCAACGTCGCCTGCCAGGGCGCGAGCACACTCGATGTTTTATCCTCCGCGGGCGAGCACCCCGCCCAGGTGGACGCACTGGCCGCGGATACGTCCCTTGTCTCCTTGAGCATCGGCGGCAACGATGCCAGCTTTGTGCGTCTGACCCAATGCGCAACGGACGATATATGCCAGGACGAATCCGGCCCGCAGATAGAACTGGAGCTGCACGATCTGCCCCAACGCCTAGACAAGGTCTACGGGGAAATCGCCCACCGCTCACCTGAGGCGAAGGTCATTGCCACCGGCTATATACCCCTCATCAATCCAGGCGAGAGTTGCCCCTTCATAGAAAAAATCCCGGCCACAGACCGGGAGTGGTTGGCAGATACCATCCAGCGCATCAACAAAGCGGTGCGCGAAGCCGCCGAACGCAATGGCGCCACCTACGTGCTGCCTGACGATGCCCCGCAGCACTCCGCCTGCTCGGATGAGCCGTGGGTGGACTTTACGGGGCAGGATACCGATTCCTTCCCCATGCACCCCACCCACGCGGGCCAGGCGGCGATGGCCGAGGCGTTAGGCAGAGCCCTCTAGCCCGGCGCGGGCGGCGTCGTCCGATCCGGGAACGCGCATCTCAAACTTTTCGGTAACCACCGTGTAGTCGAAATAGCCCATGCGTGCAATGGGTTTAATCCGGACGATATCGAGCTTGCCATCCTCATCAACAACGGATTCATCGATGTGGATGGTCTTAACATCTGCAACCACGAGGTCTATTGTGCCGACCTTGGAATTTCCCGGCAGGCGCAGCGTGGTCTTATATTCGCACTCAAACTTCACTGGGGATTCTTTCACCATGGGTATGCGGTAGTTCTCCGCGTATTCCTTGGTGACATTCAAGCGCTCCCATTCGCTATCGCCGTGCTCGAGCACCTGCGCGGACTTATTAACCTCTTCACGCAGGTCATAGGTTGCCATATTCCACACAAACCAGCCGGTTTCCTCCGCATTGAGCACAGTGTCCTTTCGCCGACCATCCGGGTATTGGTTGGCAGAAAACATCACCATGGGTGGGTCAAAAGTGAGGTTTTGCCACTGGCTATACGGGGCGATATTTTCTCGGCCCTCGCTATCAACACTGGACAACCACCCAATGGGGCGCGGCACCGTGCTGGACTTAAACGGCGAATACGGCAACGGGTTCGGCTCGGACTGCGGGTTCCACTTTAAGGAAGACATATTAACCACGCAGCTTTCCAGTAGCGGCCTCGACGGCATCGATCAGCGCGCCAGACTTGACTAGGCGCACGGTCTCCTCGATTTCTGGCGAGAGGTAGCGGTCGGTGCCGGGACCAGGAATGGTCTCGCGCAGGGCGGAGATGACCGCGCCGGTGCCGCCAGCGGGCGTGCCCTCGCGCATGTCGATGGCGCGCGCCGCGGTGAGGATCTCCACGGCGAGCACGCGCTGCAGGCCATCGACGGCCTTGCGCAGCTTGCGGGCGGCGGACCAGCCCATGGACACGTGGTCTTCCTGCATGGCAGAAGAAGGAATGGAATCGGCCGAGGCCGGTGTGGCCAGGCGCTTTAATTCGCTGACGATGCCCGCTTGGGCGTATTGGGCGATCATGTGGCCGGAGTCGACACCGGGGTCATCGGCAAGAAAGGCATTCAAACCGCGGTTGCGGGCCGGATCCAGGAAGCGGTCGGTGCGGCGCTCAGAGATGGACGCCAGATCCGCGGTGACGATGGAGAGGAAATCGAGCGCATAGGCCACCGGCGCGCCGTGGAAATTGCCGTTGGAGACCACGCGGCCGTCCTTGGCCACCACCGGATTATCAACGGCGGCGGCGAGCTCGCGCTCTGCTACCTGCGCGGTGTGTGCCAAGGTATCGCGGAAACCGCCGGCCACCTGCGGCGCGCAACGCACGGAGTACGCATCCTGGACCTGGTTCTTCTTGAACTCCTCCAGAGCTGCGGCGAGGATTTCGGAGCCGTCTGCCACCTGGCGGATATTGGCGGCAGAATCGGCCTGGCCTGGGTGCGGGCGCAGCTGCTGCAGGTCATCGGCAAAGACCACGAGGGTGCCAAGCAGGCCTTCTACCGTCATGGCGGTGGCGATATCGGCGGTCTTGGCGGCCGCGCGCAGGTCAGTGATGGCCAGGCAGAGCTGGCCCAGCATGCCATCGGTGCCGTTGATAAGGGCAAGGCCCTCCTTCTCGCGCAGCTCCAGCGGCTCGATGCCGGCGGCAGCAAGGGCCTCGCCGGCGTCCTTGAGCTCGCCGCCCACGCGCACCTCGCCCTCGCCCAGGAGCGCTAGGGCGCAGTGGGCCAGCGGGGCCAAGTCGCCGGAGCAGCCCAACGAACCGTATTCGCGCACCACCGGCACGATGCCGGCGTTAAGGGCCTTGGCGTAGGTTTCTACCACCACGGGGCGCACGCCAGTACGGCCGGTGCACAAGGTGGATAGGCGCAGCAGCATGAGCGCGCGGATGACTTCTTCTTCCACCTCAGGACCGGTGCCGGCCGCGTGGGAGCGCACCAGGGATAGCTGCAGTTGCGCGCGCATCTCTTCTGGGATGTGGCGGCGGGCAAGCGCGCCGAAACCGGTGGAGATGCCGTAGACCGGCGTGGGGTCCTGGGCCAGTTCTTCGACTCGGTCGCGCGTGGAGGCGACCTCGTCCAGGGCCTCGGCGGAGATTTCTACCGTGGCGCCGTAACGGGCAACGGCCACGACTTCCTCAATGGTCAGCGCTCCGACGCCGACGGTAACGGTGGATGGGTATGCATTAGGCATGATGACTCCTAGTGTCTTTAGGGCAGCAAAATATAGCTCACGTCACAGCCTAACGCGCTAGCCCGCATGGTACCTCACTTTTCGCGCTGGCGATACATTTTCCCCGCAACTTTCTCCGCGGCCTGGCCCAGCGCCGCGATGAGCGCCTCCACCCTATCGCCCGGCGTGGACACGGGATAGGTCACCGCAATGGCCGCCGCGGGCCGCTCCAGGTGGTCCAGGATGGGCACCGCCACCGAGGCCTGCCCCCGCGAGATTTCTTCCACCTCTTGGTCCCATCCGCGCGCAAGGGCCCGGTCCAGCTGCTTTTTAAGGAAACCAAAATTTTCCCCGCCCGCAGTATCGAAGGCGGCCTTGACCTCCCATTCCGGCAGGTGCGCCAGCATCACCCTGCCCGAGGCAGTCTTATGCGCCTGCAGGCGCACCCCCACCTCCGTGACCAAGGAGGTCGCACCCGGCGCGCGGACTTCCTGCAGGTATAAAATCTCCGATCCCGCCATGCGCGAAAGGTGCCCGGATCCGCCCACCAGCCGTGCGCATTCCTCCAGGCCGCGCGTGGCCATGCGTACCAACGGTTGCTGGGTTACATAAGCAGAGGCCATCGAGTACGCGGCCAGCCCCAGGCCGTAGGTCTTGTGCTCGGGCAGGTGGGCGACGAACCCGGCATCGACCATCTCCGCGAGCAGGTGGTACGTGGTCGAGCGCGGCAGGCCGAGCTCGCCTTGGATTCGGGCGGCGGAAATCGGGACATCGATAGTAGATAGCAGCTTGAGGATGTCTAGGGCATGGCGCGCGGCGGGGACTCGGTTAGCACTCACAACGGCCAATTATATTCCGCTACTGCCAGACAAATTCATCGCACGCTTCTAGTATCGGCACTATGAATACCGAATCAGCCCCGCTTTTTACTCCCGCCCCCGAATGGTCCGGCCGCTCCGATGGCCCCGGCGCCGAGCACGCGCGCTGGCATAGCGTTATCAACCAGGCCGAATCCGCGCCCGTGACCCTGCTGGGTTTTGCCTCTGATGAAGGCGTGCTGCGCAATGGCGGCCGCCAGGGTGCCGCCGCCGGCCCCGCCGCCCTGCGCACAGCCCTTGGCTCCCTGGCGGTCCACCACGGCCATGCGCTTGCCGATGCCGGAACCATTACCACCCAAGCCGATGATCTCGACGGCGCCCACGACGCGCTATCTGACAAGGTCGAAGAACTCGTTAGCAGCGATACCCTGCCCATCATCTTGGGCGGCGGGCACGAAACCGCCTTCGGCTCCCACCGCGGCCTCTTCCGCGCGCGCGGTGCCACCCCCATCATCAACCTGGACGCCCACTTCGATCTCCGCCACGCGGACCACGCCACCTCGGGCACGCCCTTTACCCAGATTTCCCAGCTCACCGATGACTTTGATTACACCGTCTTCGGCATCTCCCGCCCCAATAACACCGCGGTGCTCTTCAACGATGCTGATAAGCTCGGCGTCAACTACACCCTGGATGAGAAGCTGGTGAACCTCACCCCGGCCGAATGCGGCGCGCTCGCCGCCCAGGCCACCGCCGCCGCGGACAAGGTGCACCTTTCCATCGACTTGGATGTGCTTCCCGCCCCCACCGCGCCGGGCGTATCCGCCCCGGCCAGCCTCGGCGTTGCCTACGAGCGCATCCGTGCCCTGGCGGTCGCCATCGCGGCGACGGGCAAGCTCGCGCTTGTCGATGTCGTCGAGCTCAACCCCACCTTCGACATAGACAACCGCACCGCCAAGGCGGCGGCGCGGCTTATCGATGACATCGTCACCACTCATCTCACAGCGGTAAGCGGATAGTCAGACTCAGAACAGCAGGTGCGCGATCGGGGTCGCAATCACGATGGTCAGCGCGACGCGCTCAAACCAAATAATGACCAGGTGAGATAGCTTCACCGGAATCTTGGTGGCCAAAATGCACGGCACCAAGGCGGAGAAGAAGATGATGGCAGAGACTGCCACGACCCCGATGACGAATTTCAGCACCATGCTGTCGCTGCCTGCCACAGCGGTAGCGGGCAGGAACATCTCCGCAATGCCCATGGCCGCAGCCTTGCCGCCAAGTGCTGGCTCCGGCAGCCGCACTATCCAGGCAAAGGGATAAAACAGGTACCCAATCCATTCGAAGATCGGGGTAAAGCGCGCGAGCAATAGGCCGATGAGGCCCACCGACATAATGGATGGCACGATGGCCGCGGCCATGCGCACGCCATCGCGCAGATTATCCCAAATAGCTTGTGGCAGCGACGGCGCGCGCTGCAAAGCCAGCATCGCCTCGCGCCACGCATTCTTAAAGCGCGATCCTTCCACCGGCTTCTCCGGGTCTGGCTCTGCACCCTCACAGTATTCATCCGGAATCGTCCGCAGCGGCGGGATGCGCACGGTAATGGCCGTAACCAAAAACGTCACCACCAGCGTGACGACGAAGTACGTCCCCCAGATATTCATCAAATCCAGTTGCTTGGCCACGATGACCATAAACGCTGCCGATACCGTGGAGAACCCCGTAGCAATAACGGCAGCTTCCCTGCCGGTATAACCGCCCTTTTGATAGACGCGGTCCGTGACCAAAATACCCAGCGAATACGATCCGACAAAGGATGCCACCGCATCGATGGCGGAGCGCCCTGGCGTCTTCCACAGCGGGCGCATGATGGGCTGCATCAGCACCCCAACAAATTCCAGGAGCCCAAAGCCAATAAGAAATGCCAGGAAGGTACCGCCGATGGGCACGATAAGACCCACCGGAGTGGCAATGGAGTTCCACAAGAAGGGAACCAAATCCTCATCGCCTAAAACCCACGGCAGCGCGTCAATGACCATGAGAAAGGATATGACCGCACCGGCGATATTGAGAACCGCAAAGACCGCCTGCAGCGCGCTTTCCTTATACGCCCCAGTACTAAATCTACGCACCGTTCCATACACTGCGAGCGCAAAAATTAGCCACGGCACCACCGCCGGAATGCTATCGCGCACGATGGTAACCATGTGGTCCAAAGGAATGGAGTTCTTTTCCTTATACGTCACAGGAAAGAAGAACACGAACGCGCCAATGGCGCTATAAACAAAGAGTTTCCACCGTCCCCCAGGCCGCAGGACTTCCCCGTCATGGCTCTGGATGGAGGAATTAACTGAATCAGTAGAAGTCACGATAGACCGCTCCTCAAGCTTGCATGATGATCAAGCCCGCGCGACAGCCTGACGCGAACATTGCGAGTATGTTAGCTAAATTACATCTTGTTGTCTAGTGTTTTCTGGCTCAAGGCACAATGGAACCATGTCTAACCCCATCCGCGTCGTCGGTGCCGTCTTTCACGATGGCAACCGATTCCTCGCCTGCCGCAAGAAGCCCGGAAAACCCCTAGAAGGACATTGGGAATTTCCAGGCGGAAAAATCGAACCAGGAGAATCACCCGAACAGGCTTTAGCCCGCGAAATTCGTGAGGAACTCAACCTCATCGCGCACGTAGGCAGCAAACTCACGACGACCACCTACGAATATGACTTTGCCACCATCGAACTAACCACCTTTTATTGCACGCTTATCAGCGGCGAACTTCGCCTCAGCGATCATGACGCAACCAGGTGGGTTACCCCCGCAGAAGCTATGGAACTGACCTGGGCGCCAGCGGATATTCCAGCCGTCGAAAAACTTTGCCCTTAGAATCTTGTAGCTATGAGCCATTCCTTGGATTCCTCGCTCCCCTTCGGCGTTTACGAAACCCCGGTGACCTCACGCATCCGTGAGCGAATGGAGGAAACGCAAAGTCGACACCCATCGGCGGGATTCGGGGTAGGAAACGGCACAGATGATAGCGCTCGCGGGCGCTATACCTCGGCCATGTCTCAACACATTGGCGATTTACTAGAGCAACGCCTCATGGGGCTTAAATCCTCAGCAGACCGAGTAGCCCTTATCAATACAATCGCTGGGTTACTTGGCGAGGACGAAGATATTGATACCGAGCAACTCCTCTACGCCGTCTACAACACTTCTTTAGCCGAACCTCCGCTGCTACCGGATGTATCGCTGACTAAGAGCGCGCTTTTTACTAATGCCCAGGGCGAGGCCAGCTTGACCAGTGAGATTGAGCGGGAAATAAAGACGGCTGATTCTGTCGACTTGCTGTGTGCCTTCATCAAAAGCTCCGGAATCAGTGTTCTTGACCAGCACCTACAGTACCTGCGCGACAACCAGATTCCGTTCCGCCTATTGACCTCCACTTACTGTGGTGCTTCCGATGCGGCGGCGCTTAAACGCCTGGTAGAAAAATATCGCGCCGATGTGAAGATTTGTTATGAGCATAAATCCACACGCCTCCACGCCAAAGCGTGGCTCTTCCGCCGGAATTCTGGCTTCGACACTGCTTTTATTGGAAGCTCGAACCTTTCGCGGTCTGCTCTTATCGATGGCTGGGAGTGGAACGTACGCGGCTCTGCTACGGCGACACCTGAGGTCATTGAAAAGTTTATTAAGACCTTCGACAGCTACTGGCACGATAGCCACTTCAAAACTTTTGATCCGGCGCGTGACATGGATCGCCTGCAGGAATCCCTGCACATCGCCAAAGGCACGGAGTCCCCACAAGCGTTGCGTCAATTAGAGCTTTCTGGCCTGGAAGTTACTCCCTATCCTTATCAAGAAGAAATGCTCGAGGCACTGCGGTCCGAACGTGAGGTAAAGGATCGCCACAAAAACCTACTCGTTGCAGCCACAGGCACTGGCAAGACCGTGGTCGCCGCCCTGGATTACCTTAATCTTTGCCGACAGTGGAAGCGCCGGCCCCGCTTACTCTTCGTCGCACACCGCAAGGAAATTCTCCACCAAGCGCGGCGTACGTACCGCGAGGTGCTTAAGGATGCCGACTTTGGCGAGTTGCTTGTCGATGGCGTCGAGCCACGGCACTGGGACTTCGTATTTGCGAGCGTCCAGTCGCTTAATTCCACCCGAATGGAAAAGCTCGCGCCCGATCAATTCGATGTCGTAGTAATCGATGAATTTCACCATGCCGAAGCACCAACTTATAACGCACTTCTAAGTCATTTTGAACCAGACGAATTACTTGGACTGACCGCAACACCAGAGCGCGGTGATGGCAAAAATGTGCAGCAATATTTCGACTACCGCATTGCCCATGAACTACGCCTCTGGGATGCCTTGCGCCTGCAGCTGTTGGTCCCCATGCACTATTACGGAATCGCAGACGGCACGGATCTTTCCTCGCTCACGTGGAACAGAGGAAAGAAGGATTACAACACCACCGAGCTATCAGAGTTCTATATCAAGTCTGGTGAAAAGCGGACGCGATTTATTCTGAATGAACTGGACAAACGGATTTTCGATCTCTCTGAGATGAAGGCGATCGGCTTTTGTGTTTCCATCGCCCACGCAGAGTATATGGCGCAGCAATTTCAGCATTTTGGCATTCCAGCCCAAGCGGTGACCAGTAAACTAACTTCCTCTGAACGCGCGGAAGCCATTAAACAATTAGAAACCGGCGCCATTAAGGCTCTCTTCTCCGTTGATATTTTCAATGAGGGCGTCGACATTCCTGCGGTTAATACGCTGCTCCTACTCCGGCCGACCCAAAGCCCGGTTATCTTCCTGCAACAACTTGGCCGCGGTCTTCGCCTTGCTCCCGGCAAAGATTCTTGTACCGTATTCGATTTCATTGGCCAACAACATGTTGAATACGATTTTGAGCGTAAATTCAACGCCCTAACAAGAAAACGTGGTAAACGATTACTCACCGAAATAGAGCAGGGCTTTCCCACCACACCACCGGGAACGCACATCCAATTCGATGAGTCGACGACGGAACAGGTCCTGAGCAACGTTAAGAAGACGGCACGGAGCAATTTGCGGAAAGTGCGTGCGCTGGTAGCGGAAATACGAACTACCGATCTCAAAAAGTTTCTTGACGAGGCAAACCTCGAATTGGAGGATATTTACCGGCCGAATAAGTACTCGTGGACCCGTCTTCTGCGGGAGGAAAACCTCCTCGAGCCACGTGACGATGAGATGGAAAGCTTCTTGCTCAATCGGATTAAAGTTTTCCTCCATGTCAATGATGCGACGCGCATTGAGGCCTATCTTCGAATCCTAAAATCCTCTACCTCGCAATTCGAGGATATGACGCTCACCGATCAAGCCTTCGCACGGATGCTGGTCTTGGGCTTTTGGGCTAATTCCAATGCACCCAGCCCGTCATCTTTTGACGAGGCACTGGCGATATTGAGAAAGCACCCACGAGTTATTTGGGAACTCGAACAGGTTATGCGGCTACAAAACGATGCTTCGCGCATTATCCCGCAGCCAAGCGAGGACTCTGTTCTAGAAACCCACGCCGATTACTCACTGGCAGAGTTAGTCGGTGCCTTGCAAACAGGCGAACTAGAAAAACTCGTAAGCCTTCCGCGCGAGGGAGTGAAATACTTCCCCGATACGAACATGGATTTGTTCCTGGTGACCTTCCAAAAGGACGATCAAGTTAGCGCCACTACGAATTACCGTGATTACCCGATTTCACCGGATCTTCTCCACTGGGAATCGCAATCTACTACATCCTTAAAATCGCAAGCTGCGCGCCGATATATTCAGCATGATGAGCTCGGCGGGAAGATTCTTATCGCCTCTCGCTTCACTAAGAAGAACTCGGTGGGAACTGCGAGCGCTTATACATTTTTAGGCGCTGTGGATTATGTTTCCCACCACGGCGAGAAGCCTATTCGGTTCCAATGGAAGCTGCGAAGAACCATGCCAAAGGCGCTGTACGCTGCCGGTCGGACCGTCGCTTAGCACGCGTGATTGAATAATTCTGCTGCACTCTACCGATCAATAGTGATACATTTCCTTTAAGTGATTCGCACCACAGCCACTTAAGGAAGTGTCATGAGCCAATCAGATAACCACACTGGCGCTACATCCGCCGAAGGCCAACAGACACACAGCTCTGAGCCACAAGCAAAGGTGAAATGGACCCTCGTTGGTCCGGGTTTGGTTGCCGCAGCCACCGGCGTCGGTGCCGCCGACTTGGTGGCAACCATGATTGCCGGCCAACGCTACGGCTATGCACTGTTGTGGGCCGTCATCGTCGGTACGATTATGAAAATCGTGCTGGTAGAAGGCGTCGGCCGCTACAGCTTGGCTACTGGAAACACCATGTTCCACGGCTGGCGGGAGCTAGGACGCTGGACCTCGTGGTACTTCGCGCCTTACATTGTCATCTGGGGATTGGTCTATGGCGCCGCGGCCATGTCCGGCACCGGCTTGGCGTTAAGCGCACTCTTCCCCGGTACTAGCTTGACCATGTGGGCCATCCTGACCGGTGTGTTGTGCTTTGTCCTTACGTGGCTGGGGCAATACCAACTCTTTGAAAAACTGGCCGCCATCTTGGTTGGCATCATGTTCGTCACTGTGGTGGGCATCGCCGCAATTACCGCGCCTAATTTGCCTGAGATTCTGCGCGGCCTTGTCCCCACCATCCCGGATGGGTCATTCGTTTACGTGCTCTCCATCGCCGGCGGTGTCGGCGGCACCATTACCCTTGCCGCCTACGGCTACTGGCTGCGCGAAAAGAAGTGGTTCACGCCCAAATGGATGAAGGTCATGCGCATGGATAACTCGGTGGCCTATGCCGTCACCGGTATCTTCGTGCTGGCTACACTTGTCCTTGGTGCCGAGCTCTTGTACAGCGCTAATGTCGCGGTCTCCGATAATGACCAGGGCCTGGTGGACATGGCGGACGTGCTGGAGGCCCGCTACGGAGCCTTTATTTCTAAATGGTTCATCGTTGGATTCTTCTCTGCGGCATTCTCTTCCTGCCTGGGCGTGTGGAACGGTGTATCCCTCATGTTCGCTGACTATGTCGGCCACCTGAAGAACCTCCCACAGGGCCACCCCAGCACCAGCACGGGCGGTAAGTACTACCGTGCTTACCTCATCTGGTTGACCTTCCCACCAATGCTTCTCCTACTGCTGGGCAAGCCCACCGGATTGATCATTGGCTACGGCGTTCTGGGCGCATTCTTCATGCCCTTCCTGGGACTTACGCTCTTGGTACTGCTTAATACCAAGCACACCCCGAAGGAATGGCGCAATGGTTGGTTCATCAACACCTTGATGGGCATTATTTCCGCGGCCTTTGTCTACCTGTGCGTGTCCCAGGTCGCGGGGCTCTTCTAGCCCTGTAACTCGTAGTCCTCAAAGCTCTGCACCGCTTGGGGCAGGATTCACCGGCACAAAGCGGTTTCCGTCAACTATTTTTCGGCATGCGCTCTACTTCCACCTTGGCCTCTTCGCGCGGCTCGCGGCCGAAGAGCCAGGCGATGATGCCGAAAATGGCTATGGCACCGCAGACGGTGAAGGCTGTGGGGAAGCCATAGACATCGGCAAGCAGCCCGATGAGCATGGGACCCACGATTTGGCCGAAGTCTCCTGCCATCTGGAAGGCGGACAATACCTTGCCGCCAGAGCGCTCGTTACCCACGATGTCTGCCACCGCGGCGGTCTGGGAAGGATTGATAAGGCCAGACGCTGCGCCCGCAAGCGCGGATACGAGCAAGAGGAACCACACGCTGGTGGCCAGGCCCATGAGCACCATGAAGATTGCGGAGCCCACCAAGCCAATCAGGATAAGCGGCTTGCGGCCGTGGAGATCGGACCACCGGCCGGAGAATTGGAGGATGATCGCATTGCCTGCGGCGAAGGCCGCGAGCGCGAGACCCGAGGCTGCGGCGCCATTATGGAAAATGGCGGCGGCGAAAAGTGGCAGGACAGAAACACGCACGCCCATATTGATCCAACCATGGGCGAAGTTCGAGGTCAGCACCGCACGGAAGGCAGTATCGCCCCACGCCTCCTGCAGGCGCATGGGCGGAAGTTCCGAGCTAGAGGTTTGGGAATGGTTGATCTGCGGCATCTGCCACCAGACAACGAAAGCAGCAAGCATCACGCCGATGCCGTAGATAAAAAAGGGCCAGCGAAAGCCCAGGAAGGACAAACTGGCGCCAAGGACAGGCCCGGCGACATTGCCTAGCAGGAATGCTGTGGCATAGGTAGCGGAACACTTACCACGAATTGCCGGCGGGGAAAGGCGCACGATAAGGCCCATCGCGGACACGGTAAACATGGTCGAACCAAGGCCCGCCAAAGCACGCAGCACCACGATGTGCCAATACTCTTGGGCAATGGCGACTAAGCCGGTGGTCACGGCAACGGTCATCAGTCCCGCCAGATAGACGCGGCGCGAGCCGACGCGATCCACCAACGAACCAGACACCGGTGCAAAGATCAGCCGGGAGGCAGCGAAGATGGATACCACCAGGCCAGCGGCGGCCATCGATACATCGAAGCTGACCACGAACTGCGGCAAAAGCGGGGCGATCAGGCCATAACCTAAGGCGATAATAAACGCCGCCGTTACCATTACCCAGATTTCCCGCGGCACCTTGGGCTTTTCGTAGGGCGCCGGTTCGGCATTAGCACTCTTCATAGCACGTGCAACCTTATGCCTTTGAAGGTCTGAAAGCTATTTAGCCCACTTGTTCGCACACATGTTTGAATTATTCGAACTCGTGTCAGCCCTGCGGCTTAGAGTGAGTGCCATGCACAACGTAGATAAGAACTATTCGCACACAGTCCCCAGTCAACCCAATGCCACGGCTACGGAAATCGCCGCTGACTTGGCCTACCACCACTATGAGACCGTCAGCTCTATTTCTGCCATCATGCACCACCCACGGTCCTTGGCTCGCCCCACCCCGACGTGGCGCCCGCCCATAAAGCAACTGCCACCCACACCAGGCGGCGCGGACTACAGCATGAGCATTACCCGCCACCGCGTGGGAGCACGAGTAAAGGCGCGGATCCGCGGGTTCGGCGAAAGCCGCATCCCCGCCTATCTCATTACGATTCGCATCACCGACAACTTTGGGCAGGTCGTCGATCCCGCCACGGCGGAAGGATGGGTGCGCACGCTTGTCCCCGCAGAATTAGCTGGCGCCGTCCACGAGATCTCTCGCGGGCCGAATGCCACCTACGTGTGGCTGGTGGATAGCGCCTTTAAGCCCGTCCGTTCGCCGGAATCCCTGTTCGCGGGATTCCAACAAGCGGCCTAGGGCTTAGTTATTGTTGCCTTCTTCGTCGTCAGCGTCAGCGTCGTCGTCTTCGGTGAAGGTGTCGAAGAACTCAAGGTCCTCGTCATCGTCATCATCGGCATCTTCGCAGAAAATGTCGTAGACGTCTGGTTCCTCGAAGTCATCCTCATCAAAGTTGACGAGCTGGGCCTCCCAATCAAGGGCTTGTTCCGAGACCAAGCCGAGCACGTCAAAGAGGCGGTCGAAATCGGTGTAGGTACCAAGTTCTAGGGCCTCAGCGGGGACTTCTACGATGGGAATGTCATCAGAATCGGTGTTGTCAAAGAGGGCAAGGCGCTCGTTTTCATCGAGGTCTTCGCCTTCCTCATCCACCTGCCATAGCTCCGTGACGGCCTCATCTTCGAGCTCTTCCATGTCTTCTTCATCGAAGTCGAAGGCCAGGAAGCGCACGATGGCAGAGGGCACGCCGTCGATGGTTTCTACTAATACGCGCAGCTCTGAATCGTTGCCTACTTCCGCAACCACCAGGTGCGGGTTGAGCTCGTCTTGGTCAAACTCCAACTCCGCGATGCGCTCATCGGTGCCTTCCAGGAGATCCCGGAGGACGGTAACAACCTGGTCGGTGGCGATGTGGCGGGAGACGGCTTCTACGGCGTCTTCGACGGAAAAGGCAACGGAGACTAAGACGGCCTCGAATTCTTCATCGTCTTCATCTACATCCGCCGCAGCGATGTACACGTTGGCAGCAGGCAAGAGAGGATCGATTTCAACAAACTGGATTTCCAAATCAGAGGTGATTGGAACGAACATGACGTCTTCGTTGACGCGGGACTCGATGCCCTCGGCGTCCAATGCGGAAGCGATATCTTCGAAAAAGCTCATGGTGGTTTAAAAATCCATCCTTCGGAAGCAGAGGTCCCCGCGGTGGGCAAGACGCCGCCCGCGGTCACTGTGGAGTCTACCGCTAATCCCGCCGGTGTGGTTGAAAACCAAGGGAGCGCACCAGCTCTGGGCGCCCACTTCCCCACTCCGCCATGTGGTAATCCTCCCACGCCTGGCGGCGTCCATCATTAGGGGCGTGCACGATATAGGCCTGTTCATCAAAGATCATGGTCGCCCGCTCCCCGCCGTCATAGCGCGGCCACTGCTCCTTGGGGCTGCCGCCGTGAATGAACGCGGCCCAGTGATCTTGCATGGTGGAGGTCAATTCCTCCATCTCAGCGCGCGAGCCCCAGCCGGTTAACAGGGAGGCGCGCGAGGATTGGGGATCGCCAAAGACATTGCCCAATTCCATCGAGTGCATGGCGCCTAAGCCCAGCCACTTCAAGACGGCAGAGGCGAAGTCGAAGCGGTACATCCACGTATCGGCCACTTCAGAGTGGGCGCTGGCGATGCGGGTGGAAGGTGCCCAGAAGAGGGCATCGGCAAGCAAGTGCGCAAAATCTTCCCGGCGGACCGCACCGCGATAGGCGGCGACGACCTCAGGGGCGTGGTGGGGATCGTAGGATGCCAAGAGCCGCAGGGCGGCGCGTTCTCGGGCGCTTTGGCGTTGAAAGAGGAACTTGCCAAAGCTGGCTTCGTCCGAATTCGTGCCTATCAGCAGCGGGATTTTGTGCTGGTGGCCCTGCTCAAAGGCGGTGATGGGGTGCTCGGGCAGAAGCTCGCCGTCCACCGTGGGCGCGTAGCAGGAGTTTAAGTGCAGTAGCTCGCCGGCGCGCCACATCATGGATTGGCCGGAGCGCACCACATCCGCGCAGTCCTCCTGGCGCAGGTCATCCACGCTCACCCGGCGCGGCAGGCCCACCCGGCGCGCAAGTTCGCGGGCCCACAAGGTGGATTGGGCACGGGAATGCACCAGCGCAATAGGTGGGGACTGGGCAATGGCACGGTGGAAGAGCCCCTCGGCCGGCGGGCTGGTCATCAGCGCCAGCACCGCGGCACCACCCGCGGATTCGCCCATGAGAGTGACCGAGTCTGGGTCACCGCCAAAGGCAGCGATATTGTCGCGAACCCATTTCAAGGCCAGAATCTGATCCGCCACGGCGGGGTTGGCGCTGCACTCGCCGCCGAGGCTGCGCAGATCGAGGTATCCCAGGGCGTTGAGGCGGAAGTTGATGGATACGTAGACCACGTTCATGCGGGTGGCGAGCTCAAACCCGCGCAGCATGAGCATGTGGGACGAACCCATGATGAAGCTGCCGCCGTGCAAGTACACCACGACGGGCAGCTTTTCCTCCGTGCGGGGGCGCACGATGTCGAGGTACAGGCAATCCTCGGAGCCGACGATGCGGTCGGTCCAGGAGTACGTGGGCTGTGGGGCGATTGGCCCGAATTGGCTGCAATCGCGCACGCCCTCCCAACGCGGTGTCGGGCGTGGGGCGCGGAAGCGGTTGTCGCCGGCTGTAGAGGCACCGAAGGGGATGCCGCGCCACGTCCGCACCGGCCCGGCGCTGATGGGGCGATCTACTCGCAGGTCTTCTTCGATGACCCCGCGCACCCAGCCGGAGGTCGTGCGCACGGTCAGTTCATCCGCGTAGGCGTTCTGTGCCTGTTCGTGGGCCTTACGGGCGCGCTCGTGTGCGCGCATGGCCCGCAAGCGCGCGGCAGCGGTGGACTCTTCGGAATAAAAGTCCCCAGTGTCACGTTGATTTTCCTGCGGGTAAGGCATACTCCCTACCTTAGGTAGGTTGCACGCCGGTGGCGATCCGAATCGCACATGCGCGCCCACCTTATTTCAAGGTCAGGGCTATGCTAGGTAAAAATTCAATTAATACCACTGCCCCAACGAACTTAAGGATTGGTGTGGGAAAAGGCATGTCCATATTTAAAAAGTCCACCCCGGATAAAGCAGCTAGCGACACGTATGACATCGATCCGGAGCACAGCGGGCGGTTTACTAGGGCGCTGCTGAGCTCCCTGGACCGCGCGGTATCCGTGCAATCTGGTGTTATTTCCAAATACGTCAAGGACCTAAAGAAGCACCACCCAGATGCCACTTACCAAGAGCTACAGGGCTTTATTAACAAGCATTTCATCAACATCACTACCGGCACGGGCGCGGCCGCCGGTGCCTCCGCATCCGTGCCCGGCATCGGGCTCTTTACGGGTGCGGCCACCATCGGTGCGGAATCCGTGGTCTTTCTTGAAGCCGCCGCGTGGTACATCCTGGCGTCAGCGTACTTGCGCGGCGATGACATCTCCTCGCCCGAGCGCCGCCGCGCCCTAGTGCTGGTGGTATTGACGGGCTCGAAGGGCTCTGCGGTGGTCGATACCTTTGTCGGTGACCTCGGCACGGTCACGGGGGCGCGTTCCGTGGCCTCCCTCTCCCGCTTTTCCGGGCCCACGCTATCTGGCATCAATGGCCGGTTGACCAAGGTATTTACCAAGCAGATCACCAAGCGCATGAAGTGGGCCTGGGTGGGCAAACTCATGCCCATGGGCATCGGCGCGGTCATTGGCACGAAGGCCAATCGCAAACTGGCCAATCAGGTCATCGAACACGCCCGCCAGCAGCTCTCCCCTCTTTCCCACACTGAGCCGGGGACCCAATGATCGTTTAGAGCGAATTCAGTACCCCTGACATAGTGAAGGTGAGGGATTGGCCCGTATCATATAGGCAGACACTTTGGCGGGTGAGAAATGCGCTCGTACAAAGTCCGGACTAAAGTCGAATAAACGACCATTTTAAAGCAGAGAAATGAGGCGAAAACCTGCCGTGAGCACATCGAGCATCTTCGGCCCGAATGCGTGGCTGATAGACGAGCAGTTCCAGCAGTACTCCAAGGATCCTAGCTCCGTAGACAAGGAGTGGCGCGACTATTTCGAAGCAAACGGCGCGCCCAAGGCGCAGCCAGAAGCTGAATCTCCTTCTAAAGCATCTAAGCCACAACCAAAGAAGGCAAAGGCAGAGTCCACGTCTTCGGCTAAGAAGACCGAAGGCACTACCACCGCCCGCAAGCAAGAGGCCCGCGATACCAACGTGAAAGAGTCTGTATCTAAGGCCAAGGAAAAGTCCGCGAAGGCTAAGCATTCTGCAGGCAAGAATGCGCAGTCTCCGCTGGATAACCTGGAAGATTATAAGGGCGGCGACGAGCGTCAGCTCAAGGGCATGTTCAAGGCGATTGCTAAGAACATGGAAGAATCCCTCGAGATTCCTACCGCTACCACCGTGCGCGACATGCCGGTCAAGCTCATGTGGGAAAACCGCTCCATGATCAATGACCACCTGAAGCGCACCCGCGGTGGCAAGATCTCCTTTACCCACATTATTGGCTACGCCATGGTCAAGGCCGTGCAGCTGCACCCTGGCATGAACGTGCGCTACGAGGAAAAGGACGGCAAGCCCTTCGTCGTCCAGCCTGAGCACATCAACTTGGGCCTTGCCATTGACCTCCCGCAGAAGGATGGCTCCCGCGCCCTCGTGGTCGCCGCCATCAAGGAGTGCGAGACCAAGTCCTTCGCCGAGTTCATTGAGGCTTACGAGGACATCGTTACCCGTTCCCGTAAGAATAAGCTCACCATGGATGACTTCTCCGGGGTCAACATTAACCTGACCAACCCGGGCGGCATCGGCACCCGCCACTCCATTGCCCGCCTGACCAAGGGCGCAGGCTCCATTATCGGCGTTGGTTCCATGGACTACCCGGCAGAATTCGCCGGCGCCTCTGCTGACCGCCTGGCTGACCTGGGCGTCGGCCGCTTGGTCACGCTGACCTCCACCTATGACCACCGCGTCATCCAGGGTGCAGAGTCCGGCGAGTTCCTGCGCACCATCGGCCAGCTCATTGTTGATGACGCCTTCTGGGACGAGCTCTTCGAGTCCATGGGCGTTCCTTATGAGCCCTTCCGCTGGGCACAGGACATCCCCAACTCCGGCGTGGACAAGAACACCCGCGTCATGCAGCTCATCGAGTCCTACCGCTCCCGCGGGCACTTGCTTGCCGATGTCAACCCGCTCGGCTGGTCCCAGCCCGGCCTGCCTAGCCCGGATCACCGCGACCTCGACATCGCTACGCACGGCCTGACCATCTGGGATCTGGACCGCGTCTTCAACGTCGGTGGCTTTGGCGGCAAGGAACAGATGACCTTGCGCGAGGTACTTTCCCGCCTGCGCGCCGCCTATACCCTGAAGGTCGGCTCCGAATACACCCACATCCTGGACCGCGACGAGCGCAGCTGGATGCAGGACCGCCTCGAGGCCGGCATGCCTAAGCCGACCAATGCCGAGCAGAAGTACATCCTGCAGAAGGTCAACGCCGCCGAGGCATTCGAGAACTTCCTGCAGACCAAGTACGTGGGCCAGAAGCGCTTCTCCCTTGAGGGCGCCGAGACCCTTATCCCGCTGCTGGATTCCATCATCGATACGGCTGCGGGCCAGGGCCTCGACGAGGTCGTCATGGGCATGCCGCACCGCGGCCGCTTGAACGTGCTGTTCAACATCGTTGGCAAGCCGCTGGCAGATATCTTCGGCGAGTTCGACGGCAACTACAAGGGCGGCCAGCTCGGCGGCTCTGGCGACGTGAAGTACCACTTGGGCTCCGAGGGCGAGCACCTGCAGATGTTCGGCGATGGCGAAATCAAGGTCACCCTTGCCGCCAACCCGTCCCACCTTGAGGCTGTGGACCCAGTCATGGAGGGCATCGCCCGCGCCAAGCAAGACATCTTGGACAAGGGCAAGGACGGCTACTCCGTCGTTCCCGTCATGCTCCACGGCGATGCATCCTTCACCGGCCTCGGCGTCGTGCAGGAGACCATCAACCTCTCCCAGCTGCGTGGCTTTACCAACGGCGGCACCATCCACATCGTGGTCAACAACCAGGTCGGTTTTACCACCACCCCGGATTCCGGCCGTTCCACCCACTACGTCACCGACTTGGCCAAGGGCTTTGACTGCCCGGTCTTCCACGTCAATGGTGATGACCCAGAGGCCGTTGTCTGGGTTGGCCAGATGGCCGCAGAATACCGCCGCCAGTTTGGCAAGGACGTCTTCATTGACCTCGTGGTCTACCGCCTGCGCGGCCACAACGAGGCCGATGACCCATCCATGACCCAGCCGCAGCTGTACTCGGTCATTGAGAACCACGAGCCGGTGCGCGAGCACTACACCAACGAGCTCATTGGCCGTGGCGACCTGTCTGCCGAGGACGCCGAGGCAGCCGCACGCGACTTCCACGATCAGATGGAGTCCGTGTTCACCGAGCACAAGGAAGCCGAAAAGGCCGGCCCGAAGGAACAGACCGGTATTACCTCCTCGCAGGAGCTCACCCACGGTCTGGATACCTCCATCACCGCTGAAGAGATGGTCGAGCTTGGCGATGCCTACGGCAACCCACCCGAGGACTTCGAGTACCACAAGCGCGTGGCCAAGGTGGCCAAGGACCGTGCGAAGTCTGTCCGCGAAGGCGGCATCGACTGGGGCTGGGGCGAGCTACTCGCTTTCGGTTCCCTGGCTAACCAGGGCAAGGTCGTGCGCCTGGCCGGTGAGGATTCCCGCCGCGGTACCTTCACCCAGCGCCACGCCGTGACCTTCGACCCCCGCAATAGCAACGAGTACAACCCGCTCAACTCCCTGGCAGTGTCCAAGGACAACGGCGGCAAGTTCATGGTCTACAACTCCGCGCTGACCGAGTTCGCCGGCATGGGCTTCGAATACGGCTACACCGTGGGTAACCCCGACGCCCTCGTGGCATGGGAGGCTCAGTTCGGTGACTTCGCAAACGGCGCCCAGACCATCATCGATGAGTACCTGTCTTCCGGTGAGGCCAAGTGGGGCCAGCTGTCCAGCCTGGTTCTCCTCCTGCCGCACGGCTACGAGGGCCAGGGCCCGGACCACTCCTCCGCCCGTATCGAGCGCTACCTGCAGCTGTGCGCGGAAGGTTCCATGACCGTGGCCCAGCCGTCCACCCCGGCTAACCACTTCCACTTGCTGCGCCGCCAGGCTTTGGGCGAGATGAAGCGCCCGCTGGTCGTCTTCACCCCGAAGTCCATGCTGCGCAACAAGGCCGCCACCTCCTCCGTTGAGGAGTTCACCGAGGTCAAGAAGTTCCGCTCCGTTATCAATGACCCCCACTACGTGGACGTCAATAACAAGAAGGTCGGCGACACGGACAAGGTCAAGACCATCATGCTGGTCTCCGGCAAGCTCTACTGGGACTTGGAAAAGAAGCGCGAGGCCGACGGCCGCGATGACATCGCCATCGTCCGCGTGGAAATGCTCCACCCGATTCCGTTCAACCGCCTGAGCGAGGCATTCAAGATGTACCCGAATGCCACCCAGGTCCGGTTCGTGCAGGACGAGCCCGCCAACCAGGGCCCATGGCCGTTCTACAACGAGCACCTGCGCGAGCTCATTCCGGATATGCCGGAAATGGTTCGCGTCTCCCGCCGCGCCCAGTCCTCTACGGCTACGGGTAACGCCAAGGTGCACCAGATTGAGCAGAAGAACCTGCTTGAAGAGGCCTTCGACGTGTAATCGCTTTTAATCGCCGAAGCAGCACCTAGCGCGCTACAGCGCTGAATGCCCCAGTGAGGTTATTTCCTCACTGGGGCATTTTCATGCTTACTGCTATTGCATGGGCGCTGTTGCCTTCGCCTCGCGTTTCTTCCCTCGCCTCGCTGCCTTCGCCTCCCGAGCTTCACTTCCCGCAAGCCGCCTACCCGCCCTTCGCGCTCACCGGCGAGGCGGTTAAGGCATCGGCAAGCACTGCCAGTGAGCGCCAAGGGTGCGGTGCAGGTATCGCAGTAATAGTTCGACGAGCGGATTCGCCAGTTCGCCCACCCCACCCTTCGCGATCACGAAGAGGACCAACGCACGCTAATGCGCGCCTGCCGGTGAGCGCAAAGGGCGGGAGGTAGGTAGCACGGAGCGCAGAGATTACTTAAGAACTACTCAGATCGGAGCCGCCGGAGGAGCCTGAATCGCTTTCTTCATTGACAATGTCCAGTCCGGAGGCTTCCATCCATTCGTGGACGACCTTCTTCAGTTCTTCGCCATCCTCTAACGCCTCTACCATGTCAGAGATGTCTTTTTGCGTGATGAATTTGGTGACCGCGGCGACGGATTTTTCTTCTTCGCGGTCAAAGAGGCTGTCGTTATAGATGACTACGAAGTTTTCTGGCAACTCTGGTTGCGCATCCTCACAACCGTGAGCACCGGAGGGCTCGACGGTGGCAAGTTGGGTGGGCAAGGTGGACATGAGTGCAATATGGGTGCGGGCTAGGAAGTCTTCCCCGCCCGGCTCACTGTCTTCTTCTGCCTTTTTATATTCCGCCGAGATATCGCGCGCCTCACCGGGATTAAAGTGGCTTAAAAAGCTGCCGGTGCAGCCGACGTAAAAGTTGCCTTCCGGGTTCAGGGAACTGCCCTTGCCACCATACGTTTTGAAGGTTTCTTCTTCCTTCAACTCGGCGGTGCGTCCTTCTTCTAAGAGCGACTGCCGGAATACCTCGCCCAAGATGAGCTGATCTGTTTCTGCAGGGTCAACGACGATCTGCACCCGTTCCGGTGCGGATTGTGCCGCAGCGGGGCTAGTATCGACCTTGTCTGAACACCCAGCAAGCAGCGCAGCGCCTACCACCGCGGCGACAGTAGCGCGGGCATATCGACGTGCGGGGCTGCGCTTCACTGAGTGTGCTCCTTCTGATTCTGCTAGGTCACCGATACAAACGGATGGATTTAAGTGTCCCACAGAGTCTACCGTGCAGGCGTGTTTACCTGAGGTAGCGCCGTGACTAAGATGGCAAGAGTTATGTCTAGCTCTATTACCGAATCAGCCGTACGCGAGGCTCTTTCCCACGTACAGGATCCAGAAATCGGCCGCCCCATCACCGAACTCAATATGGTGAAATCGGTCGATATCGAAGGAAACGACGTCACCGTTGGCGTTTATCTGACCATCGCGGGCTGCCCCATGAAGTCCACCATCGAGACCAATACCCGCGCCGCGGTCGAGGACATCGACGGCGTTGGCAAGGTTACCGTGACCATGGACGCGATGAGCGATGAACAACGCCGCGAGCTGAAGCAGAAGCTGCGCGGCGGCCAGGCCGAGCCCGAGATTCCCTTTGCGAAGCCCGATTCGACGACCCGCGTATTTGCGGTGGCGTCGGGTAAGGGTGGCGTCGGCAAGTCCTCGATGACCGTCAACCTTGCCGCAGCGCTTGTGGATAAGGGCCTGAAGGTAGGCATTGTCGATGCCGATATCTATGGCCACTCCGTACCCAACCTGCTCGGCTCGACCGACGGCCCCACCGTGCTTGATGATGAAATGCTGCTGCCGCCCATCTCCCACGGCATTAAGCACATCTCGATTGGGCAGTTTGTGGAGGGTAACGCGCCCGTCGTCTGGCGCGGGCCCATGCTCCACCGCGCGCTGCAGCAGTTCTTGGCAGACGTATTCTGGGGCGATCTCGATGTTCTCCTCCTGGACCTGCCACCGGGCACCGGCGATGTAGCGCTGTCCGTTGCGCAGCTCATCCCGAATGCGGAGCTGCTCATCGTCACCACGCCGCAGGCCGCTGCGGCCGAGGTGGCCGAGCGCGCCGGTTCCATCTCCCAGCAAACGCGCCAGCGCGTGGCCGGCGTGATTGAGAACATGAGCGCCATGGTCATGCCGGATGGCTCCACCATGGACGTCTTCGGTGAAGGCGGCGGCCAGATCGTCGCAGACCGCCTCGGCGTCATTCTTGGCCACGAGGTGCCGCTGCTGGCCTCCGTGCCGCTGGATCCGTCCCTGCGCTCGAATAGCGATGCCGGCACGCCCATCGTACTCGAGGCTCCCGACTCCCCTGCCGCGAAGGAAATCAGGGCGGTTGCTGATAAGCTCGCCATTCGCTCCGATTCCCTCGTGGGCAAGAGCCTCAACTTGGGCGTGAACTAAAAGCGCGTCGTATTAAGTAACGTCGCTCCACTCAGAGCCGCTGCCGGTGGAATCTTCCCCACCGCGCTGCGGCTTTTGTTGTTGCTGTGGTGGCTGCTGGGTGGTCTCGGTGGTATCGCCATATACCTCGGCATAGTTAAAGCTAGGCCGGGCGGGGCCATTGTTGTCCTGCGCGCGCTGCTCGGGTTCTTTCGGCGCGGTTCCGGTTTTAATGTCTTCCGCCATCTTCTTGGGATTGAAGTCGTCCCAGGCGGAATCATCGCCATCGAAAAGCGCCTTGGTAATAGCGCCCTTTGGGCCCAGCCGCGTCCACTGCGCCGCCTGATTGAGCGGGCCGCGAATATCATCGAATTCCGCAGAGATGGACCCCATCTCGCCGTTGAGCTCGGCCTTCGCATTATTGATGGCCTTGCGGGCGGCATAGATGGCCGCGCGCACGTCCTTAATGACCTCGGGCATGCGCTCTGGGCCGATGATGACGATGCCGAGGAGGACAATGACAATAATCTCGGGCCAGCCAATCGAAGAAAACACGGTTAAATCCTCGCCCTCCGTTTAGTTCTGTCCGCGCTGATTGTGTTTAATCGCGCGTACCACCGTCTCGACTTTATCCAGGAAATCCTGCTCCGGCCGGTGCGCCGGGGTTGACGCATCGGGCCCCGGGGCCACGCCTTCCGTAGCCATTCCCGCCAGCTTGGCTAATAAGGACTGTGGGGCCTTCACCGCGGAATCATCGCTGCAGTGACGCACCCACTCGGAGGCATGGCGTTGGTGGTGCACGTCGGCGCGGCACTCCACGCAGTGGACTAGATGGATGCGCACGCGGTGCATGGCTTTGGGCTCCATCTCCCCATCTACGAAGGCGACGACGGCCTCTGGGCCGAGGTGGCCGATGGAATCGCTGCGCCGCGCCCGCGCCTTTGCCTTATCCCGAGCCTTTGCCTGCGCGGGGGTAAAGTCGCCCCGCACGCTGAGCCTGGAGAGGGTGCGGCGTCCGCGCAGTGAGTCCATCGACGCCCTCCTCACGTTCATGCCACAGCCGGATTAATCACACTTAATCCTCCCCTGCCGCGCGGCAGGGGAGCTAACGATTCGATTCTAGCGCGTGCGCAACAAGATGCGCGCTTCCGCATTGGTCTGTGCCTCTTTTTCTAGCGCCGCGCGCAGTTGGGAGCGGCCGCGGTGGATGCGCGAGCGCACCGTACCCATCTTCACGCCGAGGGTTTCGGCAATTTCGTCATAGCTCATGCCTTCGACATCACACAGAACCACGGCGACGCGAAAATCCGGCGCCAGACTATCCAGCGCGGACTGCAACACGGGGTCCAGGTTGGCCACGGTATAGGCCTGCTCCGGGGTCATGTCCGTACCCGGAACACGCTCATAATCCTCAGGCAGGGACTCCATGCGTATCTTGGAGCGGTGGCGCACCATATCCAAAAAGAGGTTCGTGGTGATGCGGTGCAGCCAGCCGCCAAAGGTACCCGGTTGGTATTTATCCAAGGAGCGGAAGACACGCATGAAGGTCTCTTGGGTGAGATCCTCGGCATCCTGCTGGTCACCGGACAAGCGGTAGGCTAGGCGGTACACGCCATCGGCGTGCTCTGCCACCAATTCGGCCCACGAAGGCATCGTGGCTTCCCCAGCATCGAACGCCGCGGTACCGGTCAACTCCACGTTCGCATCGGTGGAGGCAACGGACTCGGCATCGCGCTTCGTTTCTGTCATGGGTGTCATTTTTCTACACTCAGCGCGGAAACTCCAGCCACTGCGCTGATAATATCCTGTGAGTCCGTCACATACTTCCCACAGATCACAATTTCGCTGGCTGCGCGCGTTTTTGCCACCCTTTCGCGCAACTTTACCTATTGTCTTAATCGTGACTACTACCGCATATGACGCACTGCGCTCCTATATCGATTCCACCAGTGAGCCTTCGGCGGCTCTCCGCGGCGCCCGCGACCACGCCGAGGAATACGGCCTGCCCGTCCCGGATGAATCCACCGGCCAGCTTCTCACCACGCTGACGGCAACTTCCTCCGGTGTGGTAGACCGTCCCCAGGCCGTGGCGATTACCCCCGCCGCCTCCGTCGTCGGTCTCTACCTGTTCGCGGGCATGCCAGATAACGGCATCCTCACCTGCATCGACCCTGAGGCCGAGCACCAGCGCAGCGCCAAGGCCGCCTTCCGCGAGGCCGGCTACGCTTCCACCCGCGGCCGCTTCCTCCCCTCGCGCCCCCTCGACGTACTCGGGCGCTTGGCCACCGAGGCCTACCAGGTCATTTACGCGGACGTCGCCGCCCTCGACCTCCCCGCCCTCATCAAGGCAGCCTGGCCCCTGCTGCACCAGCACGGCACGCTCGTGCTTGCCAATGCGCTTCTCGATGGCACCGTCGCCGACACCTCCCGCACCGACCGCGATACCGCCGCCGCCCGCGAGGCCGATGAATACCTCCGCGAACTCGAAGGCGCCACCGTAACCCGGCTCCCACTGGGTTCGGGGCTGACATTGGTAACAAAGCTTTAAAAAGGGGGGGCATCGGCAAGCGAGGGCCCTGCACGCGCTAAAAGATATCCGTACTCTGGGTGTACATGACAGCCGGACACTGCCCCATAAAGTCCCCGCCCGCGCACGGCGGCGAAACTACCGCGTGGCAGGTCAACGAGTTTCCTCCCCGGCGTGGCTGCCACCCCAACCCAAGCTTGTAACCCGCACCTGATTTAAGAGAGGAATGCCGTGACGACTCACCGCCCCGAACTCCACTTCATCCCCGATGCCGGCATCCTAGACGCGCCCGCCGGCGTCCTTCGCGATGGCGATACGTGGCACATGTTCTACCAATATCGCCCCACTCCCGATGCCCCCGCCCGCTGGGGACACACGTACTCGGAGGAAGCGCCGTTTAACTGGCTGGACTGCGATGACGTCCTTGCCCCCGTCGGCGGCGAGCTCGCTCTTCGCGCGGGGTCCGTGGCCCAAGGTGAGGACGCTACCAACCTGTATTTCACCTCCGTGACCGCGACCGGCACCTCCATTCGCCTCGCGCGCTTTTCCGGCATCGACGACGTCTGCGAGGTGTCCGATGATTCCTCGGCTCTCGACCCCAACGTCGTCCGCTTCGGCGAGGTGGCCGGCAATACCACCGACCACACCCGGTTCCGCTCACCTTCCGTCGTGCCCGATTGGGCCACCGATGACCGCGAAGACGGCCACAAGGGCTGGCTCATGCTGGCGCTATCCGGCCGTACCGAAACCCCGCAGCCGGTTCTCCTAGAAAGCCACGATGGCATCTCATGGTCCCTGCGCGGCGGCCTTACCTTCGAAGGTGACCCCGGCTTCCTCGACGGCGAAGTGCCCGCCGACTCCCCCATTCCTCCGGTGGTTTCCCCGCGCATCGTGCGCCTGCGCGATGAAATCGACGAAGAAATCTACGACGTCCTCTTTGTCACCCTCGAGCGCGACGGCCGCGATGTCTCCGGCTACCTCGTGGGCCAGCTGGAAGACACCACCTTCACGGTGGTCTCCGGTTTCCGCCGCGTGGACTTCGGCCACGATTTCTCCCGCCCGCGCAATACGAATGCCACCGCAGGCACGATCCCTGAAGAAAGGCGCTACGAGCGCGCCGTCATCCTCGGCCTTCTCAACGGCAATGGCCGCGGCGACGACGCCACCCAACACGCCTCTTGGGATGCCGAAGGCTGGTCGAATGCCCTCTCCCTGCCGCGCCAGGTCACGCTCGAGGGCGGCGTCTTGTACCAAGCACCGGCCACCGGCCTGCCCGAGGCGGTCAAGCTTTCGGATTACGCGCGCTCCTGGACCGGCGTCATGGAGGTTCCCACCGGCTCCAGCGTCACCATCACCCTTCGCGATGGCAACGGCGACCCCGCCGCCGCCATCTGTCACTCCGGCGAGGAAATCAGCCTCGATCGTTCCATGAACAAGGCCTTCGACCACTTCTTCTCCGATTCCGCTCCCGCCACAGCCACGCTTGCCGATGGCGACTCCGACACCCTCACCATCATCCAAGACGGCTCCACGGTAGAGGTATTCGTCGACGGCGGCCTCATCGCCATGGCCTCCCGCGTTTATTTCGACGGAGGCTGCTCCGGCATGGACGTCGAGACCACCGGTGAAGCAGTCATCGAACAGGACTGGCAGCGCTCCGGCTCCAAGCTCTAATACTGCTACCCTCCTTCCCGGCCGCCCGCCCTTCGGGAACCACCCTTCGAGCACTCGCCTTTGCTCCTCTCGCCTTCCGGCCAACCGCTCACCCGCCCTTCGCGCTCACCGGCGAGGCTGCGAGGCATCGGCAAGCAGCTCCCTGTGAGCGCCAAGGGAAGGTACGGTTTCCGGCTGAGCACCAACCCGCCCTTCGCGCTCACCGGAAGCGAAAAAGAACCGCCCCACGCGCTGCTGGTGAGCGCGAAGGGCGGTATGTACGCCGGAGGCGGGGTACCGCGAGGCGAACCTGCGGTTATTAGACCGCGCGGAGGCGGTCCAGACGGGCGCGGGCGGTGACCGTCAGCGTGGGTGGAAGGGCGGCCATGCGCTCGGCGAGCTCGTCGGCGCTGATGTGCCGGGCGGACGGGCTCATTCCTACCTGTGCGGCGATGGCCGCTTTATCCAGGTGGATGGGGAAGGAAATATCGACCGGATCGGCCGCTTGCTCGAGGTTGCCCTCCGCCTGCTCATACATGCGCTCGACCTTGCCCTCTTCCACGCCAAGGATGCCGAGGGGTTCGCGCAGCTCATCGAGGTGCCCGGCGCCCGGGGTCAGGACGATGACCTGGCCGCCGGGGGCGAGGACGCGCTGGAATTCGGATGGGTTGCGCGGGGCGAAGACCACGGAAATGGCATCGATGGATTCATCGCGGATGGGAAGTTGCTGCCAGACATCGGCAACCACGGCGCCCACGCGCGGGTGGCACTTGGCCAGGTGCTTGGCCGCGTGCGGAGAAATATCGAGGCCGACGCCGCGCGCGCCGTCGATGGAGTCAAGCGTATGGGCCAGATAGTAGCCGGTTCCGGCACCGACCTCGAGGAGCGAGGCGGGCGTAGATGCAGACAACGAGCTAGCATCCAGCGCGTCTTGCACAGCGCCGGTCACAGACTCGACGAAGGGCGCGAAATGGCCGGTGGCTAGGTACGCCTCGCGGGCGTTGACCATGTCCATGTCATCACCCTTGTGCTTGAGGCCGGCACCGGCCGCTAAGGTCACATACCCTTGCTTGGCCACATCAAAGGAATGGCCGGACTCCGAAACGAGGCGGGAAAAATCATCGGCGCCGGAAAGCGCCGTGCCGTCGTTGGGATCGGCCAGAATATCGACGATATGAGAAAGCATGTATCCAGACTAGCTAGAAACCTCGGTCAACAAAGAACCGAGCTCCGCGGCCTCTTCTTTGTTCAGCTCGATAACGATGCGCCCGCCGCCGTCGGATGGGATGCGCATAACGATCTTGCGGGATTCCACCACCGCTTCCATTTCTCCGCCAGTGGTACGTGGCTTCATTGCTGCCATAGTAGGGCTCCTTAACTATCTTCGTTTCTTTCCAGCCTAGTCTCTTTTTGCCCGCTTTTCCGCGCTGCCTCCAATTCCTGCTCCAGCTGCGCGAGCAGATCATCGACCTGATCCTGGCGGTATCCGCGCGGGACGACCTCGAATTGCACGTCATCAAAACGGCCCTGAGCTGCGGCGGCGCGGTTATTTTCCAGCACCTTCTGCGGCTCATCGGGTGGGTCCATCACGGTCCCGGGCCCAAAAATCGAACCCCACACCCACGTTCCGATCACAATGAACGCAATGAGCACCACGATGAGCACAATCCAGGACAGCATGGCTTAAATCCTACCTAGCAGTGGCGGGCGCTGAGCAATCGGCGCACTCACCCCGGCGCGCGAGAGCAGCGTACGCGCCACGATATCCGCCATTGGCGCCAGCTCATGAAGCGGCCGGTTGCGGTGGACTCGGGTGCCTAGGTCGACTTCTGTCAGCCCGCCGCGCTTGCCGATGTCCACCAGCAGCCCCGCTTCCACCCCATAGCCTTCCACGAAGGGCACCTCTAGCGCGGCCGAGCGGCGAAGAGCGTATTCGCCGCCTAGGGGCTGGTCAATGTGGGCTAGCTCTGGGAAGAACTGCCGGATGAGTGGCTTTGCGGTCAATTCGGTCACGCGCCCGCCGCCGGTGGGTTGGCCGTTGAGGCTGCGCCGATAGCGGGCCTTGACCATATTCACGCCGGGATCCTCAAAGGGCGCCGCGAGTGCTGTGACCATGCCGGGCGCGGCGGATTCTAGGTCGGCGTCGATGAAGACGACGACGTCACCGCGCGCGGCGGCGACCCCGCGCCACAGAGACTCGCCCTTGCCGGGGCGCGGTGGCTCGGGCAGGATATCGCGCCAGTTGCGCACATCGGCGCCAGCGGCGCGCGCGACTGCGGCAGTCTCGTCGGTGGAGTCGGCATCGATGACGAGCACTTCGAGGGGGTCATCGGCAAGGCAGGCGCGGATAACGCCGGCCACGGTGGAAGCCTCGTTGAGCGCCGGGATGATGACAGAAACGCTCATGCGAGCCCGCGCGTGGTATCAAGGGGCGCGGCCGTGCCCTGGATGGCGGCGATCATACGGATGACGTCGACGGTCTCGGCGACCTCGTGGACGCGGAAGGCGGCCACCCCGTGGGCTGCGGCCCAGGCGGTGGCAGCGAGCGTTCCGGCGACGCGGTCTCCCACCCCGCGCGCGAGGGTCTCGCCCACGAAGTCCTTATTGGATAGCGCCATGAGTACGGGCCAGCCGGTATCGACGATCTCGTCGATGCGCCGCAGGAGTTCTAGGCCGTGATAGGTGTTTTTGCCAAAGTCGTGCGTGGGATCGATGAAGGTGAGCTCTTCCGGGCAGCCGAGCCCTGCGGCCTTTTCCGCCAGGGCAGTAGTCTCAGCAATGACGTCAGCGACGACATCATCAAAGTGCACGCGGTGCGGGCGTGTGCGCGGGGTAATCCCGCCGGTATGCGAGCACACGTAACCCACGCGGTGGTGGCCGGCGACCTCGATAAGCTGCGGATCCCAGCCGGCCCAGGTGTCATTGACCAGCCCTGCCCCGGCAGCGATCGCTGCCTCGGCGACCTCACTGCGCCAGGTGTCTACGGAAATAAGTACCTCCGGGTGGCGCTCGTGCACGCGGGCGATGGTGGGCACGACGCGATCAATTTCTTCCGCGCTATCGACCTCTTCGCCCGGCCCGGCCTTGACCCCGCCGATATCGATGATGGAGGCCCCCGCCGCAATGGCTTCATCACAGCGCTTGAGGGCGGGGTCCATGTCAAAGGTGGCCCCCTTGTCATAAAAGGAATCTGGGGTGCGATTGACTATCGCCATCACGCGCGCGAGGCTCAACGCGGCTCCCTAATGCGCTTATCGCTCATGACCTTGTGGCGGTCGATGATGTGGGCGACGGCCTCATCGGGGTCATCGGTAAGCAGGAAAAGCTCTTGGTCGTCTTCGTTGATATACCCGCCGGCGGCGAGGGTATTTTTTATCCACTCCAGCAGGCCAGACCAGTACTCGGTACCCATGAGCACGATGGGATAGTTGGTGACCTTACCGGTTTGGACCATGCAAAGGACCTCGAAGAACTCATCCATGGTGCCCATGCCGCCGGGCAGGCAGACGAAGGCCTGGGAGTACTTCAAGAACATGGTCTTGCGGGCAAAGAAGTAGCGGAAGTTCAGGCCCAAGTCCACGTACTCGTTGAGGCCCTGCTCGTGCGGCAATTCGATGCCGAGTCCCACCGAGAGGCCATCGCCCTCGTGCGCGCCCTTATTTGCCGCCTCCATGATGCCGGGGCCGCCGCCGGTAATGACGGCGTAGGCGCATTCGGCAAGCTTGCGGCCGAGTTCTTCGGCCATCTGATAGCTCGCATCCTCAGGCTTGGTGCGCGCGGAACCAAAGACCGTTACGGCTTTAGGCAGTTTGGCCAGCGCATCGAAGCCGGCCACGAATTCTCCTTGGATGCGCAGCACGCGCCACGGGTCGGCGTGTTGCCATTCGTGGTCCGCGCCGGATTCCAGCAGGCGCTGGTCAAAGGTGGAGCCTTGTTCTCCTTCGCTGCGCAGCAAGAGCGGGCCGCGCAGGGTACGCATTTGGTCAGGGGTCATTTTTATCCCTTCAAGTAATTAAGCAGTGCGGTGGAAACTTCAGTGATCTGCGCCGTGGGCACCTGCTCGTCCTTCTTATGCGCAAAGCCCGGGTCACCGGCACCGAAATTCACGGCAGGAATGCCCATCTCAGCAAAGCGCGAGACATCGGTCCAGCCGAACTTGGCGCGGACGTTGCCACCGACGGCATCGACAAGCGCACGTGCCGCAGGCTGCCCCAAGCCAGGCAGGGCGGCACCAGCGGTGTCGTCGATCTCTATGGTGACATCCTCATGCTTGCCGATGACCCCCTTCATGTACTCCAACGCCTCCTCCGTGCTGCGGTCTGGGGCGAAGCGGAAGTTGACGAACATCCAGGCCTCGTCCGGCAAGGTATTGGTGGCCACGCCAGCCTCCAGGTGAACGATGTTCAGGCCCTCGCGGTAAGTGCAGCCATCGATGGTGACCTCGCGCGGCTCGTAGTCCGCAATGCGCGTCATGACGGGGGCGAGCTTGTGCGCGGCGTTGGAGCCCAGCCAGGCGCGGGCCGAGTGCGCGCGGGTGCCATGCGCCGTCACGCGCAGGCGAATCGTACCCTGGCAGCCGGCCTCGACCATAGCGCCGGAGGGCTCGCCGAGGAGCGCAAAATCGCCCTGCAACCACTCGGGATGATCCTTTTGCAAGTGGCCCAGCCCATTAAATTCAGTGGATACCTCTTCGCCCTCATAGGCGATGACGGTCAGGTCATGCTGGAGCTCTTCCGATTCATGCAGGTGAGCAAACGCGTTGAGGTATACGGCCATGCCGGATTTCATGTCCACGGTGCCGCAGCCGAACATGATCTCGGCACCATCTTCGGCGGTGTCCATGTGATGCGGTACGTTATCTGCCAATGGAACGGTATCGATGTGGCCTGCAAGAACCACGCGGGAATCCATCCCGCGGTTCGTGCGCGCGCACACGGTATTGCCAAAGCGGGCAACCTCCACGTCTAGACCACGCAAGGCTTCTTCCACCGCATCCGCGATGGCCTCCTCGTGGTGGGAGGGGCTTGGGATATCGACGAGCGCCTTGGTCACTTCAATGGGGTCGGCATATAGATCTAAAGTCACAAGCCGCCATGGTAGCGCCCCACTGGATCCGTTGCATTGTGTAATGTTCACTTCACTGCAAAAAATAACCTCTCACAAGGTGGTAATTATGGCCGAAGCCACACAATTGAAATCGCGACACCTCACCATGATGGGCCTTGGCTCCGCGGTGGGTGCCGGTCTCTTCTTGGGCGTCGGATTGGGAATCCAAATCTCCGGCACCTCGGTGCTCATCTCTTATGCCGTCGCCGGCATCCTCATCGCGCTCATCATGTGGATGCTCGGGGAAATAGCCGCGGCACGTCCCTCGCTGGGTTCCTTTTCCACCTACGCCGGCCAGGCCTTCGGCCACTGGGCGCGCTTTACGATGGGCTGGATCTACTGGTTCATGCTCATCATGGTCATGGGCGCGGAAATCACCGGTGCCGCAGCAATCATCGGCAATTGGTTCGATATTGCACCGTGGATTCCCGCGCTTATCGCGGTGGCCTTCTTCGCCATAGTGAATTTCGCCGCCGTGCGCGGTTTTGGTGAATTCGAGTTCTGGTTTGCCATCATCAAGGTCGCCGTCATCATCGCCTTCCTCGCCATAGGCATCCTCATGGCACTGGGTATCCTGCCTGGCATGGATCTCTCCCGGGCCGGAACCAACTTCACCGAGAACTTCCTGCCCAATGGCATGCCGGGCTTCGCCGCCGGCCTGCTGGCCGTGGCCTTCGCCTTCGGTGGAATCGAGCTGGTGACCATCGCCGCCGCCGAGTCCGAAGACCCAGCCCGCAACGTGGCGACTGCGGTGCGCGCCATCATCGTGCGCATCATGATCTTCTACATCGGCTCCATCGTGGTTATCACCATGGCCCTGCCGTTTAGCCAGATCCAAGATGCCGACGCCGCCGCCAATTCACCGTTCACCTTGGTACTCGAGGCCGCCAAGATTCCTTTCGCCGCCGGCTTCATGGAGGCCATCATCGCGCTGGCCCTCCTGTCCGCCTTCAACGCGCAGATCTACGCCACCTCTCGCCTAGTCTTTGATATGGCCAAGGACCACTGCGCGCCAAAGTTCTTCCTCAAGACCAATAACTCCGGCTCCCCCATCAATGCCGTTATTTTGTCCATGATCTTCGCCTTCGCCTCGGTGGGCCTGCAGTTTTGGAACCCGCCGGGACTGATTGCCTTCCTCTTTAATGCCGTCGGCGGCTGCCTCTTGGTGGTCTGGGCCTTCATCGTGGCCTCCTACATCAAGCTGCACCCGCAGCTCAAGGCGAATGGCGAGCTTACCGAGATCCGCGTCCCCGCCTACCCGTGGCTGCCGTGGATCACCGCCGCCGCACTAGCCGGGCTAACGATATTTATGCTCTTTGATCCCTCTGCCCGCAACCAAGTGATCGCCGTTATTATTCTCTTCGCCGCCCTCGTCGCCTTGTCTTTCGTGGTACCCGCGGGCAAGCGCCAACAAGTCCGGCAGTAATTGCTAAGCTAGCCACCATGACTTCTGCATCCGCACGTGGCCTGGCAACCATTACCCACGACGGCACCGTCTTGGACGTTTGGTTCCCAGCAGTTCATACCGATAAGCCAGTAGACACCACCGGCACGACGCGTCTGGAGGAAACGCCGCAGCAGTTCTCCGCGCTCGTCGGCCCCGACGAGGAACGCGGCGTGGCCCGCGTGGCGGTAGAAACCACCATCGCGGACCTCGACGAGGCTCCCGCCGATACCTACGACGCCTACCTGCGCCTCCACCTGCTGTCCCACCGTGAGGTCAAGCCCCACGGGCTCAACATGGACGGTATCTTCCGCCACCTCAACAACGTGGTCTGGACCAACTACGGCCCCTGCGCCGTCTCTGATTTCCAGATGGTGCGCGGCCGCCTCGCCTCCCGCGGCCCCGTTGTGGTGTACTCCGTGGATAAGTTCCCCCGCATGGTGGACTACGTCGTACCCTCCGGCGTGCGCATCGGCGACGCAGACCGCGTGCGCTTGGGCGCCCACTTGGCCGAGGGCACCACGGTCATGCACGAAGGTTTTGTAAACTTCAACGCCGGCACCTTGGGCGCATCCA
This sequence comes from Corynebacterium tuingiense, assembly GCF_046718165.1. Taxonomy (NCBI): domain Bacteria; kingdom Bacillati; phylum Actinomycetota; class Actinomycetes; order Mycobacteriales; family Corynebacteriaceae; genus Corynebacterium; species Corynebacterium tuingiense. The sequence continues at coordinate 936,920 of NZ_CP177101.1, read as the reverse complement.
TGGTCGAGGGCCGCATTTCCGCGGGCGTCGTCGTGGGCGATGGCTCCGATATCGGCGGCGGTGCCTCCATCATGGGTACCCTGTCCGGCGGCGGCAAGGAAGTTATTTCCATCGGCGAGCGCTGCCTACTCGGCGCCAACTCCGGCATCGGCATTTCGCTTGGCGATGACGCCGTCGTCGAAGCCGGCCTCTACGTCACCGCCGGCACCAAGGTCGCCGTATTCGGCAAGGTGGCCGAGGCGCTGGGTGTCAACGATGGCGAGGCCGTCAAGGGCTCCCAGCTTTCTGGCGCCTCTGGCCTGCTGCTGCGCCGCAATTCCGTCTCCGGTGCCGTCGAAGCCGTGGAGTGGAATTCCGAGGCCGTCGCCCTCAATGAGGACCTGCATAAGAATTAGCACCCCTAATCTCGGCGCCCCAGAACCGAGAAATACCATGGAGAGGTGTCTAATAATTCTTCTCCCCTCGGTTCTGGCCTGAAGGTCCGCCACCTGACCATGATGGGGCTTGGCTCCACCATCGGCGCGGGGCTCTTCCTCGGCACAGGTGTCGGCATCTCCGCCGCCGGCCCAGCGGTCCTTATCGCCTACGCGATCGCCGGCTTCCTCGCCATCCTCGTGATGCAAATGCTCGGAGAGATGGGAACGGTCATCCCCGCCTCCGGCTCTTTTTCCGAATACGCCGAGCACGGCATCGGCCGCTGGGCGGGCTTTACCCAGGGGTGGATTTATTGGTGCGCCACCGTCGCAGTCTTGGGCGCCGAAATCACCGGTGCCGCAGGTTTTATCGGCTCGTGGTTTAACGTTGCGCCGTGGATTCCCGCCGCCATCTGCGTGGCCATCTTCGGCCTCATTAATTTATTGCGCGTGCGCAACTTCGGCGAGTTCGAGTACTGGTTCGCACTCATCAAGGTCGTCGTCATCGTCGCCTTCCTCATTATCGGCGTCCTCCTCATCTTTGGGCTGCTTCCTGGCCATAGTTATATAGGCACCTCCATTTTTCTGGCAGACGGTTTCATGCCCAATGGCTGGGGCGGTGTAGCAGCTGGCCTGCTGGCCGTAGCCTTTGCCTTCGGCGGCATTGAGGTCGTCGCCATCGCTTCCGCCGAATCCGAAGATCCCGAGAAGTCCTTGGTCAACGCCGTGCGCTCCACCATCTTGCGCATTTCCGTGTTCTACCTGGGCTCCGTTCTCGTCATCACCTTCCTCCTGCCCTATTCCAGCTTGGACGCCGCCTCCACCGCCGCGGAATCACCGTTTACCATGGTCCTCGACCGCGCCGGTATCCCAGGTGCGGCCGGCATTATGGAGGTCGTCATCGTCCTCGCGTTGCTTTCTGCCTTCAACGCGCAAATCTTCGCTTCCTCGCGCATGATGCACTCGCTGGCTTCCCGCGGCGAGGCGCCACGCATATTCACCGCTACCAACAACGACGGTGTGCCCACCACCGCCATCGCCCTTTCCGTGGCCCTATCCGCGCTTATGGTGGTCTTGAACTATGCCGATACCGGCTGGTTGCTTAGCTTCATGCTCAATGCCGCCGGTGCTTCCCTCCTCATCGTGTGGGTCTTTATTGCCGTGAGCCAATTACGCCTGCGCCGCCAGCTCGAGGCCTTGCACCCCCTACCCATCCGCATGTGGGCTTTTCCTTACCTGACCTGGTTCGCGCTTGCCCTCTTCGCGGCCATCGCCGTGCTCATGCTTACCGATGCCACCGCCCGCACCCAACTCCTCTCCGCCGCCGCCATGTTCGCGGTACTCGCCATCGCGGGCGTGCTCAATTCCAAGGCTCGCGGCATCGACCCAACCTCTACCCTGCCCGTGACCTAGCCTCCCGTCTTAGCCTCCCTCCTGAGCACGCCACGTGCCGCCACCCCCACCCTTCGCGCTCACCAGCGCTGGGCAGGGGCTATGTTTTCGCCTCCCCGTGAGCGCGGCGGGGTGTGGGCCGCTCTTCGCGGTCACGGTGAGGTGGATCGGGCATCGGATAGCGCGCACGGTGAGCGCCAAGGACGCGTTGGTTGTCGGCACCCTCCCCTCGCGCTCACCAGCGGCCATTAAGGCGCAATTTCATAGCCAACGGTGAGCGCGAAGGGAGGCTCGGAAGAGTTTATCCACAGGGCCACGGAATGAGACCGCCGTAGTCCCGCCCCAAAGCCCAGTTATCCACAGGCCGGCCATGATCGTCTGGACGGGGTGTACCCGGCTCTTTAGGTTGAAGCTATGGGGGCATGGACTACCGCGCAATTGCGCAAACAGGGGCTGGGCAAGGACGCGATTCGAAGGCGGATACGCGCGGGTAAACTGTACCGCGTGCATCGGGGGATTTATACCGATGAGTGGACGCCGCTGGCCGTGGCCAAGGCGCTCGCGCACGGGCTTAGCCGCATTTATTTCACGGGCAAGACTGCGCAGGAGATTCATCTTGGTCGGCCGCTGACCTTTCCGCTGGAGGCGGAAGGACCGCGCACGCTGCGAGGCAAGAATTTTCGCGTGTCACACTCCCGGCTGCGGGCAACCTGCTTCGTTGAAGGGCTTCCAGTGGTGCAAGCGTTATGGGCGGCACGGAGAAGCGCACAGGCGTGCAGACCGCTGTTGGAGAACGTGTATAGCGGCGATAAAGGCCGCGGCCGGTTGGAAAGAGACCGTAAGCGGATGGGGCGAGTGCCGCGGCAGCTGAAGGAAGCGATTCGCAACTCTCCCATCGGTGCGGATAGCCCTCCGGAGCGAAAGGTCAGCCGCGCCCTGCGCGCCGAAGGCATTTTCCCCGTCCACAACGCTCGCGTGTGTGGGTACCGGTTTGATCTATTGATTGGCAAGCTCATCGTGGAGATTGACGGCTGGACTTATCACAGCCACAGCCAGGCATTTCAGGCTGACCGCACCAAGCAAAACGCCGCGACCGCCCACGGGTACACGGTTTTGCGTTTTACTGCCGATGACGTCACACATCACTTCGATCAAGTCATTCTCCTTATCAAAGCCACCCTTGAGCTGCTGAAAAACCGCAAACCACAGCTGCCTTATTCGGCAACGCAGCCGTACTGGGAGTGGCATTTATGTATATAACCCTTGCCATTGTGTCAACTTTCCTTTACATTTAGTCATGTAAACACGGCAATGGAGGTGATTAAGTGGCAGAACATCCCAATATGGTCCGCAAATGGCGGCGCTGGCGCGAATGGTCACAAGGCGAACTGGCTCAACGCGTCGGCGTCTCCCGACAAACCATCGCAAATATCGAACGCGGCAACTACTCCCCGTCCGTGCACCTCGCACTGGACATCTGCCATGAATTAGATAAAACCGTCGAAGAAATCTTTGGAGCTGAACAACATGATTAACGCCATCGCCAACTTTTCCCTTCAACAAATCGAGCGCGCCTCCAGCGACGAGTTCGAGCGCGATATCATCACCAAGTCCTCGGCCATCGCGCTCAGCCCTATCGCCTTCCTCGAATTAATCGTCGCCGCTATCCTCGCATGGTCGCTCCCCGGCCGGCTCAGCCTCCTCGCCCTCCTCGCCATCGTCCCCTCCATCGTCGGCACATCCCTTGGCTCGGCGTGGATGCGCAAGCACATCGCGACCCCAAATATCCGCTCCAACTGGGCTGCGACAGTTCTCTATCTCATCCCCATGTTCATCGCCTTCGCCGGCATTTCTTATCACGCCTACTCACCTGAGGGCAGCAACCCTACGCCCTACCTCATCGGGAGCATTATCGGGGCGATCACCGCCATCCTTCTCGCCCCCGTCCTCCGCCGTACACAGCATCGCCGCGATCAGTCCCGCCTCGACGCCGAGCTCGAGGACTAGCGCCTCCCCACTTGCCACACCCACCCTTCGCGCTCACCGCGGACGGTGGGTGCCACGCGTTTTCTACTCCTGGTGAGCGCGAGGGGTCGAGCCTCCCCTAGCGCTCACGGGAAGCCTACAAATGCCTCGGACAGTACTCACCGTGAGCGCGAAGGGTGCCGCGCTTGCCGATGCCCCTCCCTCGCACTCACCGGCAGACAGAAAAGAGCCCCGCGGCCGGCGCTGGTGAGCGCGAAGGGCGGCGGAGGCACGGGGGCGGTGAGGCGTGGCGGGGGTGAGGCGCGGCCGGGGGCCGTTAGACCGGCGCGACCTCGTCAACGACGACTGGTTTATTCGGCTTGGAGCGGAACGTCCAGAGCTTGTTGATGATGAAGTTGATGGGCATGGCGACAACGATGGAAATGGCCTGCGCCCAATAGGACTTGGTGCGCAATCCGGTGGAGTTATCGAAGACATCGGTTGGCAGGCCCACGGGCGAATTGGGGTTCATGAGCAGCGTCAGGATGACCTGGCTGACGATAAACGCCCCGATTCCCGCCAAAAGGAACGGGAAGAAACCGCGAATCCAGGAAACCTTGGATACGGTACGGAAGGTCCACATGCGGTTGAGCTGGTAGTTCCAGGTATTGGCTACGAGGAAAGAAATGGTGGCAAAGACGTGGTACCAGCGGATGTGGAATGCAGAACCAAAGAGGTTCATGAAGGGATCCTCGGCAAAGATATCCGCCGCACCAAAAAGCTTCTGCGCAAGAAAATACACGAAAAGGTTGACCGCGGTGCCAGAGCCGCCGACAAGACCGAACTTGAGGAATTGCCCAAAACTGGACGCAAAGCGCGCAACGCTGAGGTCTGCCATGGGCCGCCTTTCTTGCCGGAGATTAGTAATTACCTGATTGTAGTTCCTAAGCCCCGCGAACTGAAAAACTGACGCTCCGAATGTGATGAAGGATCTATAAAAGATATAGTTTCATGCAGCAAGTAAAGCGGGCGGGAAAAGTCGTAGAGGTCGAGCGGGCGCGGCTTGGGATAGGTGTTATCACCAATAAGCGGATGCCCAAGATGATTCAGCAGCACCCGCAGCTGGTGCGTATGCCCAGCCCGCGGCCACATGGTCACCTCTCGCCCGGCAGCGCGAACATACGTCGAGGTAGGCGTGCCATCATCAGCCACGCGCACCTGCCTGCCGCCCCGCGGCTTGTACATGGGCAGCTGGATTTCCTCATCAAGGAAAAGCGGCTGCTTGACGATGCCCCTATACCTCTTCACCGCGCTCCCCTCCAGGAAAATGCGCTGGTAGGCGGCCCGGGTGGCGGGATTGCGCGAGCAGATGACGAGGCCGGCGGTGAGGCGATCGAGGCGGTGGAGCGGCACGATATCGTCTTCGCCGAAGTCCACGCGCAGGCGGGTTTGCAGAGTCTCGCGCTGCAAGCGGCCATTCGTGGTGGTGGGAAGAAAGTGCGGTTTATCGGCAACGATGATGTCTTCATCCGCGTGGACTACGCAGTAGTCAAAGGGAATCGGCTCCTCCGGCGGAACGGAGAGGTGATACCACGCGGGAACCGGCCGGGGAAGAGCCGCACCCGCGGGAAGGAGCGTTCCCTCCGGAAAGGGCGAATCGCCCGCGCGGGCGGCCCAGTATTCGCCTTCTAGCGGAACGCGTTCGCGCAGGACCACCTTGCGGGGAGAAATCCCCTCCCGCGCAGGCGGGCGAAACGCGCGAGGCGAGTTAGGCACTAGCGAGGCGATCGACGGCGGCGCGCACCCGCTCGTCGGTGCCGTTTAAGCCAATGCGCACGTGTTGTGCACCCGAGGGGCCATAAAAATCGCCAGGTGCGGCGAGGATGCCCAAGGAAGCCAACCAGTCGATGGTCTCGCGGCAGTCTTCACCGCGGGTGGCCCAGAGGTACAGGCCGGCATCGGAGTGGTCGATGGTAAAGCCAGCCTTGATAAGCGCCTGCATTAATTCGGCGCGGCGCGCGGCGTAGCGCTGGCACTGGAGGGCTTCGGTGGGGTCATCGTCAAGCGCGGCAACCATCGCCGCCTGAATCGGACCGGGCACGATGAGCCCGGCGTGCTTGCGCAACTCCAAGAGCTCCGCAATGAGGTCGTTATCGCCGGCGAAGAATCCGGCGCGGTAGGAGGCCATATTCGCGGACTTGGACAGCGAATGCATGGCAATGAGGCCGGTATTATCGCCGTCGGTCACGCGCGGATCCAGGATGGATACCGGCGGGTTGTCATCGTTCCAGCCCAAGCCCATGTAGCACTCATCGGAGGCGATGATGGCGCCCGTCGAGCGGGCCCAAGCCACGATGCGGCGCAGCTCCTCTACCCCGGCAACGCGGCCAGTGGGATTGGACGGGGAGTTGATGAATACCAGGGAGGCGTCCTGAAAGTCGTCGTCGGCGCGCAGTGGCGTAGCCCCAGCGAGGAGGGCGCCGACCTCGTAGGTGGGATAGGCCACCGAGGGAAAGGCGACGGTCTCGCCGCGCATGCCCAACAGGGTGGGCAGCCACGCGATGGCCTCCTTCGTGCCCACTACGGGCAGGACGCGATCCACGTCCATATGGTAGCGGCGCCGGAGGGCGGAGGCGATGGCTTCGCGCAGCTCGGGCGTGCCCTGCGTTTGCGGGTAGCCGGGGGCCTCGGCGGCAGAGGACAGCGCCAGCTGCACGCCGGGGGCGACCGGATCTACGGGGTTGCCCACCGAAAGGTCAACGATTCCATCTGGATGCGCCTGGGCCTTCTTTTTGGCGCCAGCCAGCGAGTTCCAGGGAAAATCCGGAAGCGATTGTCCTAGCGGTGTGCGGGCCATGATTTACTCCTGATTCTGTGGGGGCAGCGCGGCTACCATTGACGCGTCGAAATCTTGCGGGCCGAGGGCTGCCGCTCCACCGGGAGAGCCCAAGTCATCGAAGAATGCTGCGTTGGCATCGTTGTAATCGATCCACTCATCGGGAACGTCATCCTCGTAGAAGATGGCTTCTACCGGGCATGCGGGCTCGCACGCGCCACAGTCCACGCACTCATCTGGGTGGATGTAGAGCATGCGCTTGCCTTCGTAAATGCAATCGACGGGGCATTCCTCAACACAGCCGCGGTCCATTACATCAACGCAAGGTTGAGCGATTGTATAAGTCATGGAGAATCCTTGAATCTTCCTGATTTCATGGGTTTGGGGATGAAATATAGTATGTCACTTCTGCTTTAGGAAAGGCCAAACGCCGCCGCCGATTCCGGCCAAAAGCAGGAGCAAGCTGAGAATATTATTGCCCACGATGACATCACCGGTAATTGGAACCAGCAGCATAAGCGCGAAAAATCCCAGGCCCCAGACGATGGTGGGGATGGCCGCGATGTAAGTACGATCACTCCACAGCCGCGCGGTGCGGGTTAGCACCACATTGAATGCGGCGGCGATGAGGATGGTGATGGGAAACGCTATGCTCGCACCATCAGCCAGCGGGATCCGTGCGGTGAGGTAAATGACCTCTAAAAACAGCGATAGCAGGGCGCCGAGGGAAAGCCAGATAAGGCCTGTGACCTGCTCGCCGCGGCTAAAATCAGTGCGCATTACAGATCCCCTAGGAGGTCGGTTGCGGGCTCGCCCCTGCCGAGTTGGAAGTATTCGGCACGCAGCAAGGGCATGAGCAATCTATTGGACAGGCAGTAGGCCCCGGGCACCGCTGCTGGGTCGTGGACGGCGGCCACGGCGGCCTCGGGGTTGGTGGCGGTGGTGCTGCCATCGGCCAGCCAGATTTGCGTGGCGTGGGCGCGCATGGCGGCGCGTTTGGCGTGGAGGGCGGCATCGTCAAGCGCGAAGGTCAGATCCGCGCCGGCGGTGGTGAAATTATCTAGGTACGCGGCATCAGGTTTGCGCCAGCCCGCGGGCGCGTCGAGGGTCTCTAGGCCAGCGTAATTAGCGGCGCGGTCAAAAATGGCCCACCAGATGCGCGTGCTTGCCGATGCCGCCTTTTCCACCACCCTATGCACCGCAACGTGGTCTGGGTGGTTATAGCCGCCGTCTGGCCCATAGGTCAATATGGCGTGCGGCTTGAGTACATCTAATTCCGCGCGGAGCAGGTCTACGGCCTCATCCAGGCGATTGACCAGCGCGCGGGGGTTGTCATGAGAAGGAGAACCCACCATGCCGGAATCGTGGAAGTGGCCGAATCCGCCCAGCTGTATGCCTTCTACTCCTAGGGCGGAGAGGGCACAGGCCAATTCGCGGGCACGGAAGCCACCGAGCTGGTGGTGCTCGGCCAGGCCTTGATAAGGCGCTCCGATGACCTCGCCGTCCTCGCCAAGGGTAAGGGTGATGACCGTGACCTGCGCACCTCGCGCGGCCAGGGTGGCAAGGGTGCCGCCGGTAAAAAGCGTCTCATCATCAGGGTGCGCGTGCACTGCAACAACGCGGTAGCCCGCCAAGTCCTTAGTCCTCATCTTTCCTCCAAACCGGCGCTGTGACCAGCCCTTTATCCCAATCATCAATACTTTGGCCGGGGCCTACAATACCCTCCCCTAGCGCGTGCACACGCGTTTCATCTAAGAGCGGGACGTACAACACGTCCTGGGCATTGATCTCGCGGATTCGGCCCAGCGCGGTTGAGGGGCTGATTTTTCCGGAGAGAATGTCCATGCGCGTCTCGGCGGCGTTGTCGGGGCAGAATCCGGAGAGGTCCCCGGCGAGCGGCTGGTCTTCGGCGCAATTGAAGATACTCGCCGCAGAGAGCGAGGTTAAGGTGGTATCCTCCCAGGTCACCACCGCATCCACCTTGCCTTCAGGAAGCAGCTTAGAGGTAATGGTGGTAAGTCTATCGGTGGTGACCTCGGCGGGGATGCCGTGGGCCTCGAGGACATCATAAAGCGTATTTGCCGCAGCCAAGGCCGTGGGGCTGGTCGGATCGACGGCAAAGCGGATGGGCTTCTTACTGGCGCGCTCGCGCAGCGCCGTCAGGTTTGCCTCCCCGGAGACCGGATTATGCCCGGCCTTCAGGTTAGAGGCGCGGCCGGTGGCGAGCCGGGCAACCTGCCCGGTATCGATAAGCGAGGCCAGACCGCGCCGCGCAGCCGCATCCTCTAACGCACCCTGCTCGGTGGACATGTGCAAGCGCAGCTGGCGCGGGCGGGTAACCGTCTTATCGCTCACGTGCCCCAGCAGGCCGAGCGCTTCCTGTGAGGTTTGATCCGGGGTAAAGTCCGCGAACCCAATCTGACCAGAGCGCAGCATATTCAGCGCCTGGGTGCTATCGCGCACCTCGCGCAGCTGGACGACGTCGATGTGGGCGGGGTCGGCGCCCCAGAAGCGGTCATTGCGGTTGAGGGTGATAACCCCGCGGCTGCGGTCCACGCTATCGACCGAGAAACGGCCGGCGGAGGCGGGGATGTCATTGGCCAGCGCCGAGTCAAAATCGGAATTTTGCAACAGATGCGAGGGCAGGAGCTGGTTGAATAGCTGCTTCCAATCTTTAACCCGCTCTGCAAAATCCACCGTGACCACGCGCCCGCCATCGGAGGTGGTCACCGCGGAAATGGCGCGGTAGCCGGCCGGGTCCTTGACGCCTGCGGTGGTGGTCATCTTCTTCCACAGGTAGTTGAAATCCGCCCCGGAAATCGGGGTGCCATCGGACCACTGCGCGGGAGTGGCGATGACGTAGCGCACCCGCTGGGCTACGCCCTCCGGCGCGGTGACCTCCGTGGCAGATTCCAAAACGTCCGTATCCATGCGGCCCCAGTGGAACGTCGAGGGCAAGACCAGCTCGGCGATCTGATCCACGAGCTCGGAATTATTGGCCACCAGGTGTGGGTTGAGCCCAGCACGCAGGGGATCGACGCCGATGGAAATGGTGGGCCGCGACTCGTCTTCCTCCGCGCGCGGCGGACCATCGTCCGTCGCGGCCGTGGTTGATTCCGTTTCTTGGACGGTAGATTCCTGGTCGTCCGAATCTTCTACCACCGGCGGTGGGCCAGGATTGGCCGAACACCCGCTGACAAACGCGAGGCCGATGGCGGCAGTGGCAGCAAGTGCACGAGCCTTGAGACTATTTTTCATCGCGGACTACTTTAGTACCTTCTTCCCGCCACACGAAGATTCTGCGCGCTAAACTCGGACAAAATCACTGTTGAAGGGATTACCCCACCATGCTTATCTGCCAAGAAATGTTCCTCCTGCTGACCAAGGACAACGGTAAAAAGGAGGCAGTGACCAATAACGAGACCGCCTTGAGCGCCGGCCTTTTTAGCGATTTACTCATGCATGACGCGGTTGGCATAAGTGCAAAGAATAAGGTGCACGCCACGGATAAAAAGCCAGAGCACCCAGTGCTTGCTTGGGCGTGGGATGGCCTGCACGAGCGCCGGACCAGCTCGGTCAAGACGCTACTGCAGGCGAGGTGGTTCTCCCCGCGCGAGAAGATTGCCCAGGATTTTAGGGACCACGGCCAATTGGAGATTGAGGATGCCGCGTGGTGGCAGCTGGGTGGCGACCGCTACATCATGACGGACACGGCGCTAGAAGATGAGGTGCGCGAGAGGCTCGCCGCGGTGCTTGATGGCACCCAAAACCCAAGCGTCAAAGACATGATTATCTTGGATATTCTCCGCGAGGTTAAAGGGGCCTATCCCCTGCTCAAGGAGGACGCGCCCGAAATGAAACGCCGAGAGATGCGCAACCGCATCAAAGAATTAAAACAACAGGTGGATTACGACGATGCCGCCGCCTCTGCGGTAAAAACCATACTGCAGGAGACGACGGCGATTATCGCGGCGGCTGCGGCATCAACCGCAGCCACCACTTAGACCGAGGCAGATTACTTCTTCATCTGCTTAGCGCGGGAAGCGGCGCGCTTGCGGTCGGTGGCGGAAAGCTCGAGCTTGCGCACGCGCAGCACGTCTGGAGCAACCTCGACGCACTCGTCGTTACCACAGAATTCCAGCGCTTCTTCCAGCGAGAGCGTGTGGGCCTTAGCCAGGGTGACCGTGGCGTCTGCGGTGGCAGAGCGCATATTGGTCAGCTTCTTTTCCTTGGTGATGTTGATGTCAATATCCTCATCGCGGTTATTGGCACCCACCACCATGCCTTCGTAGGCCTCAGCACCTGGCTCGACGAAGAAGTTGCCGCGGTCAGCCAGCTGCATCAGTGCGTACTGGGTGATCTGGCCGGTGCGGTCAGCCACCAAGGAGCCGGTTGCGCGGGACTTGATTTCGCCGGCCCAGACATCGATGCCATCGGAGATGGAGTTGGCGATGCCGGCGCCACGGGTTTCGGTCATGAACTGGGTACGGAAGCCGATGAGGCCACGGGCGGGAACGCGGAAGATCATGCGCACCCAGTCGCCCTCGCGCACGTCCATGGACTGCATCTGGCCCTTGCGGGAAGCCAGCAGCTGGGTGATGGCGCCTTGGTGCTCCGACGGGGAGTCGATGGTGAGGATCTCGTAAGGCTCGTAGGTCTTGCCATCGATCTGCTGGGTAACAACCTGCGGCTTACCGATGGTCAGCTCGAAGCCCTCGCGGCGCATGGACTCGATGAGCACGGACAGAGCCATCTCGCCGCGACCCTGAACCTCCCAGGTATCTGGGCGCTCTGTGGGCAGCACGCGCAGGGAGACGTTACCGATAAGCTCCTGCTCCAAGCGGGCCTTGACCATGCGGGCGGTCAACTTGGTGCCGCCCCCGCGGCCTGCCATCGGCGAGGTGTTCACACCGATGGTCATGGAGATGGCCGGCTCGTCAACGGTGATGCGCGGCAGAGCCTCTGGGTTTTCCGGATCTGCGATGGTGTCACCAATCATGACATCGGAAATACCAGAGATGGCGACGATATCGCCGGCGATGGCCTCTTCGGCCGGCTGGCGCTCGAAGCCGACGGTGCGCAGTAGTTCGGCAACCTTGACGGTCTTGGTGTGCTGGTTGCCCTCATCATCGTAGTGGATCCAGGCCACCTGCTGGCCCTTCTTGATGCGGCCGGCGTAGATGCGCAGCAGCGCGATACGGCCGAGGAAGTCGGAGGCGTCAAGGTTGGTGACGTGCGCCTGCAGCGGGGCATCGACGGTAGCGGAAGGCTCGGGCAGGACGTTGTAGATGACATCGAAAAGCGCCTGCAAGTCCTCGCTATCGGGGACGTTGCCATCGCCCGGGTTCTCGGTGGAGGCAACGCCGGCGCGGCCGGAGGCGTACAGAACCGGGAGATCGAGCAGCTCTTCAGCGGCGGCTGCGGCTTCCTCGTCCTCGAGGCCAGCTGCGATTTCCAGCAGCAGGTCCTGGGACTCGGTGACAACCTCGTCGATGCGGGCATCGGGGCGGTCGGTCTTGTTCACGCAGACGATGACCGGCAGTTTGGCCTCTAGCGCCTTGGTCAGGACGAAACGGGTCTGTGGGAGGGGGCCCTCAGAGGCATCGACAAGCAGCACGACGCCGTCCACCATGGAAATGCCGCGCTCGACCTCGCCGCCGAAGTCGGCGTGGCCCGGGGTGTCGATGACGTTAATGATGAGGTCTGCGCCGTCTTTGCCCAGACCCTGGCGGCGGATGGCCGTGTTCTTGGCCAAAATGGTAATGCCGCGCTCGCGCTCCTGATCGTTGGAGTCCATGACGCGGTCCGTGTGCTCACCGTGTTCGCCAAAGGCGCCGGACTGCTCCAGCATGCCGTTGACCAACGTGGTCTTGCCATGGTCAACGTGCGCGACAATGGCAACATTACGGAACTCGGTATTACTCACTAGTTGGGTTCTCCTTCGGAGGATCTACAAGCGCTGGTGCGCGAGAAATGTTCTTGAACGACGTCCTACGATACCCCCTAACAGGGCATAGTGCAGCATTGGGGAGCCAAGACGCGACCCAGGCAACCCCGTAACGTCACGCGCGCCTGAAACGACCTACTACTTGACACTTCCCAGCGGATCACTATCGTTACTAGAGTTATTACTGTTACTGCTGTGACCAATGGGGCTATACTACTTTCCCCGCGAGACAATAAGGACCTGATACCGTGAGCCACGCCCAAACTTCTTGGCGCCTAAGCGGGCGCACCGGTTACATCGCCGCTGCCACCGCCGCACTTATTGGCCTCGCTTCTCCCCTGGTAGCGCCCGCGCAGGCCTTCGCCCCGGATCTCTCCTCCCTGGCACAACAGCACATGCCTGCCAGCCCGTTGGATGAGCTCGGCCGCCCCACTCAGGAGGCCCAAGACCGCGTGCGCGCCTTTGCCGCGCAGCCGTGGATCCCCGAAGAGGCCCGCAATGCTATCTTGTCTGCCTTGGACTTCTTTGCCGGCAACGGCGACGGTAGTGGCGGTGTCGCTATGCCGCAGGGCGATAATCCACACTTCCGGCAGTTTTATTGGCCTACCGTCTCGGCGCACTGCATCGGTGGCACCAACGCCGCCACAGGCTCTGCCATCGCGGTACCTGGCCCTACGGAAATTCCTGCCCCCGGCGCCGGCGAGGGCGAAACCGTATTCCTCTTTACCGCCTTGGGCACCCCACCGGCAGCACCGGACCAAGGAGGCATGAATGTGCAGTGGTTTAATATCAATACCCTGCAAAGCGGCATTACCCCGCTGCACAATAACGGCATCAACCAGGATGGGCCCACAACGCTTTCTGGCACGGCCCACACAGGCAAGGGCCTGGTCGTTGCCCTGCTTTCCGGTTCCGTTAATACCACCGAGGCACGCTGCGATTTCGTCCCCACCGCCGCCTTCCTAGAGGTGAAGTAATGGCCGTTGATCTCCACCCAGTCAAACAGGAGACCTTTAATACTGCGGCCTTCACCAATACCGATCCCAAGGGCTACCTGCGCCAAGTCGATACCTATACCGAAACCGAGTTTGGCCTGTATATGGCACGCGGCGCCGATCACCCGCGCTTTGGGTACCTCGAATCCTGGCTGCTGCCCAGCCTGAACCTGCGCGCGAATATCTTCCACTTCCGCCCCGGCATCGAGGTGGAGCAGGACTTTTATATCGACGTCGCCGAGATCCAGCGCCAGGGCACCGAGTGGATCACCCGCGATCTCTACGTCGACCTGGTGACCACTACCGGCGACCCCGTCACTGTGCTCGATATCGACGAGCTTTCTGCAGCCACCTCCGCGGGCCTCATTTCCGCCGAGGACGCCGAGCTCGCCATCGACACCACCCTGAACGCGGTCGAAGGCATTACCCGCCACGGCGACGATGCTATGGCCTGGCTTGCCCACCACGGCATAGACTTGTCTTGGTCTGATGATATAACCCTGAGCCCCGAAGGATAAGCCATGGCCGGTGGCCTTTTTGCTCTGCTTGACGATGTCTCCGTGATAGCCCGCGCCGCCGCCTCCAGCGTCGACGATGTGGCCGCCTTAGGCGGCAAGACATCCATGAAGGCTATCGGCGTCGTCGTCGATGATGCCGCGGTGACCCCGCAATATGTCGAGGGCATCAAGCCCCAGCGCGAGCTGCCGATGATCTGGCGCATCACCAAGGGCTCGCTCATCAACAAGCTCGTCATCATCTTGCCCATCGCGATGATCCTGTCCTGGATCGCGCCGTGGGCTCTTACGCCCATCTTGATGTGCGGTGGAACCTACCTGTGCTTCGAAGGCGCAGAAAAGATACTCTCCCACCTGCTGCCCAGCCACGAGGAGAAATCCGAGACCGTACAAAACCAGGGCCCCGAAGCCGAAGACTCATTGGTGAAATCCGCCATCACGACCGACCTCATCCTGTCTGCCGAGATCATGGTCATCTCTTTAAATGAGGTCATCGACCAACCCTTCTGGCTGCGCCTCGGCGCGCTCATCGCCGTCGGCATCATCTTGACCCTCGGTGTCTACGGTGCCGTGGGATTGCTGGTCAAAATGGATGACATCGGCCTGGCCCTCACCCAGCGCCGCGCGGGCAACTCCCCGCTAGGCAATGCTTTGGTCAAGGGCATGCCCATCGTGCTCGATATCATCGGCATCATCGGTACCGCCGCCATGTTGTGGGTAGGCGGGCATATCGTCACCACCGGTCTGCACGAATTCGGGGTGGACCAGCCGCACGGGCTTATTGAGGCCGCTACTGAACACATCCACAATGGCGCGCTGAGCTGGCTGGCTGAAACCGGCCTGTCCATGGTGTGCGGACTCATCCTCGGCCTTGTCATCGCCAGCATCGTCATGGCCGTCAAGGCCTCTGTGGGCTCGCCTTCTGCCACCTCAACGGCGCAGAGCTAACTTACATAAACAACATGAGCGAAACCGCCATAATGGCCATGCCGGCGATAAGGCCGTAAATGGCGTAGTGGTGCTCGCCGGTTTCTTCCGCGGTGGGAAGCAGCTCATCGAGGGAAATAAACACCATAATGCCGGCTACGGCGGCAAAGCTAATGCCCATCGTGGCCGACCCCAATACCGGTAGGAGCAGGCCAAAGCCGATGAGCGCACCGACTGGTTCTGCCAGGCCAGAAAGCGTGGCCCACCAAAAGGCCTTCTTGCGCGAGCCCGTCGCCTCCCGCAGTGGCACCGCGACGGCGATGCCTTCCGGGATATTGTGAATGGCAATCGCCACGGCCACCGGCACCGCAATCTCCTTGGACTCGAGCCCCGATAAAAAGGTGGCAAAGCCCTCCGGGAAATTGTGTAGGCCCAGCGCGACTGCGGTAAATACGCCCGTCTTCATTAGCCTGCCGCGGCGGGCGTCTTCTTCCGTTGTGCCCGGTTCATGCGGGTTGATCTCTTCTGGCACTATCCGGTCAATGATCGCGATAACCGCAATGCCGGCGAAGAAGGCCCCTACCGCGGCCCAAGTGCCGGCTTTTTCGCCTCCGAGGGCATCGCCAAGCTGATCTATGCCCTCCGGCAGGATTTCCATGAAGGAAACATAGAGCATCACACCCGCCGAAAGTCCCAAGGCGCCGGCCATAAAGGCGGGCCCTGGCTGGCGCTTTCCCACCGCCAGCGCCCCGCCTATGGAGGTGGACAGACCCGACAGCAGGACCAATCCAAAGGCAAAGGCGAACGTGGACAAGGTCATGGTCTGTGACTGTACCTGACTTAAATTTCGATCTCTTAATGAGCGGGCGGGGTCTGTGAATCGTCTTCGGCGGAGCCGGATACGAACTCACCATCAGCCACCGAAGGATCATCGTCCACGTAGCGGCCGGCCGAGTAGTCGTAACCCACGGCGTGGCCTTCCTCATCGGTGCGGGCGTACCACTCGGTGACCTCGGCGGCGGTGGAATCAAATTCGCCACCGGTGGCGTAATCAGAGTCTCCCTCGGTGGGCTCGACCGACAGAGCAAAGTTATCGCCATAATCGCGCACGCCGTGGATGACCGCGTTGGAGACGGCCTGGTGCTCGTAATAGTGGCGGATGGAGGCCGGATCGTGGCGCAATTCCCTAATGAGGGCAATGCACATCAACACGATGATGACGGCAAAGGGAAGCGCCGTAATGGTGATCAGGTTTTGCAGGCCTCGCAGCGCGTTTTCACCACCGGACATGAGGATGACCACCGCGATGCCCGCCATGCAGATCACCCAAAAGACGGTGACCATGGGCTTCGGCTGCGGGTTACCGCGCTGGGTGAGCTGGGAATTAACCAGCGAGGCTGAGTCCGCGGTGGTGATGAAAAATACGACCAGCATGAGGATGATGAGCGGAGCCATCCAGTCAGCGCCTGGGAAATGGTCTAGCACGTTGAAGAAAATATCCTCGGCGGCCGGCATGGAGTCGATGGTGCCATCGGGGGCGATATCGCCGTCGCGGCGCTGTAGCCAAATGGTCGTGCCGCCCAAGATAGTAAACGCCGCAATGACAATGGCAGAAGGAATGAGCAGCACGCCAAGGACGAACTGGCGGATGGTGCGCCCGCGCGAAATCTTGGCCACAAACACGCCCACAAACGGCGACCACGATACCCACCAGGCCCAGTAGAACGTAGTCCATGAGGAAAGGAAGGACACCATGTCCTCGCTTTCTCCCATGTTGGCGGAAAGCATTTCGGGGGTTTTATCAAGGTACTCGATGACTACCGCAGGCAGCATGTTGGCAATCAACGCGGTGGGTCCAATCACGAAGAAGAAAATGGCCAGCCCCAGTGCCAATGCCAGGTTGATATTGGATAGCCATCGCACACCCTTGGCCACGCCGGATACGGCGGAAAAGATGGTGCCGATGGACAGCACGACGATGATGACCAACGCCGCGGTATTGCCGGCGGTGGACCAGCCGCTGACGATTTCCACGCCGCGGCCGATCTGCAGCGCGCCAATGCCCAAAGTAGCCGCGGTACCAAAGAGGGTGGCGATGATAGCCAGGCCATCGATAGTGCGCGCCGGTGTGGAATCGGTGGAACGGTTGCCAAAAAGCGGCATCAAGATAGAGCTCATCAGGGGCACGCGGCCACGACGGAAGGATACATAGGCCACGCACAGCCCAACGATGGCGTAGATGGCCCACGCATTAAGGCCCCAGTGCATGGCCGATTGGGCCAGCGCGCCTAGCACCGCTTCATCGGTGGCGGCCTCATAGGCACCAGGGCGCGGCGAGAGATAATGGGTAAGCGGTTCGTAGGGTCCGAAGAAGATAAGCCCGATGCCGATGCCCGCGCCAAAGAGCATGGCGGCCCAACTAATCGTGGAAAACTCCGGCTTTTCACCATCCACGCCGAGTGGGATTTTCCCGTACTTGGAAAAAGCTAGAATCAGCAGCAGAAACATCAGGAAGGTGGCCAGTGCCGTAAAGATCCAGCCTAGGTTCCGCATGACCCAGTCAAGGACCGTGGAAGAGGTATTAAAAACCTGTTCGGGGGCGAGCACGCCCCAGACCACGAAGGCGATGACGAGGCCGCCGACGACGCCCAAGATGGTCTTATCCACACTGTATTTAACCTTCTGGTCTTCAATGGACACGCCTGGGACCAGGGCGGGGTGAATATTGTGCGGATACATGATGTCGTGCAGGATGCGCTTGGCTCCGCGCACGCGCTTTTGGCTTTCTTCCGTATTATTAACGTTTTCCAGCCCACTGGTGGTTGCGCTATCGGGCCGGCGCGATGAATTTGATGACAAAGCCCTACTCCTATTTTATTATTCGCTATTCAACTTGTGGGAATCATTAATACGTTAACGAACATTGCCTCAAACCACCGACTAAGCGATGTTTTACCCCCCACATGCGTAAAATGAACTCCGTACGTTACGCCCGCTTTAAAGCTTTGGAGTTACTGTCTGCCTATGGTGCCCTACCCGCTTGCTACCAGTTACTTCGGCGTCGAACACGTCGCCATTTTGGAACATGTCATCTCCGGCACGGTGCTGAGCATTCCTGGCGTGGGTAATAAGCCTGCTCTTATCGATGTCTCTTTAGAGCCCGATACCTATTCCAATGGCTGGCGGGTGCGTTCGGACTTTGGTTTTATCGGTTTTCTCGATGCGGTAGAAGCAGCCGAATACCCGGATCTGCACCGGTTGAAGCCCTCACAGGCGACCCCGCAGACGGTGGCCACGGTCGGCATTGTTGATGGCGAACTCGAGGTTGCTCTCTCCCTCGGGCTGTGGCCTTGGCTGCTACCGGTCAATGACCAGCCGCCCGAATCGGCGCTTCTTAACGGCGGCCACGGCGCGGTCGTTGATCCTGCGGCGGGAGACCTGACGGATTCGCAGCTATCTCACCTTGATACCCAGCAGTTTTTTGTCACGCTCAAGGTCATCGATGATGCGGTCGTGGCCTCGTGTGGCGATACTGTGTTGGGCCCATGCGGGGCATTGAGCCAGTTGCCGGGCCTGCGCACCGCGTATGCGGCGGCGCAAGAGTCCGGTACAGCATTGGCCGCCCGTGCGTATAGCGGCGGTGGGATGATCGCGGTCGATGTCCCTGCAGTGGATGCCACAGATACCGAATTATTCGCCGCGGCCGTACCGCCTTTGCGCGTGCCATCTGGCCGCACCGCGCTTCCCGGTGGCTCCACATCACGCCCAACCACCCCAGCCCCACCCGAGGAATGGGAGTTCGCGCTGGAGTCAAGCGACATTATCGGCGATCTCCCTACCGGCTCGCGTCGCCCGGTCAGCCCGAGCACCACCCAGGAGCCAGCCCCTGCCACAACCTCACCCGTAACACCCAGCGCTGCCCCGGAGGAAAACACCAAGGAACGCAAAGAAGACGAGGCTGCGGCACCACCTGCTAGCAGCGGCTTGGCCGACCTGGTCTCGTCCATGCCTGGTTCGCAGAATTTAAGCTGGCGCGCTCTTCCCGTGTCTGAGGAACCGGGCCGCTTTTCTTCCGAATCCGCCCGCGTGCGTGCCCGGCGCGTGGCGCGCGAGCAGTCCCGCCCACGCGGCGGAAATCACCGCAAATAGTAGGCCGCATGTGCTTAGCGCAGCGTGCGCTTACCGCCCTCGCCCCGGCGGGTGATGCTGTGGGCATCGAGGTATTCCAGCAGCGGGATGGCCACCCGGCGGGTGGTCCCTAGCGCTTGGCGGGCGGCGGACAGGGTGAAGGGCTGCTCGAGTTGTGAGAGGCGCTCCCGCGCCTTGCCCGGCGCGACCGGTAAGAGGATGATCCCGTCTTTCAGGCGTAATAGGCGCCCGGCCCGCTCGGCGGCGGCCAGTTCTTTCTCGCTCAGTCCCAGCTCTTTAAGATCGTATGCCTCCGGTGCGGCAAAGGGTTCAGTTTCTAACCTGCGCTCCAATTTAGCCACGCCAGGCTCGGCGGCGCCAAGATCCACGGTGTGGCCAGGCAGGCGGATAAGGCCTTCGGATTCTTCCGCGTGGGCAGCGGCCACCGCTAGGCGCAGCAGCCTCTCTTCCTTAAGTCCCAAGGCATCGAGTGCCGCCTTGCGCGGCATGCCCGGTGCGAGCGGATTTGCCGCGGCGTGCTCCTGCAGTGCGGTAGTCAGCGCTTCCTTCCAGCGCGTTACCTGGCTGGCGGCAATCCACCACTGTTGAAAGTTAATGATACCCGACGGCGTGGCATCGGTGTCATAACCATCGAGCGCAAGGTCCGCGCGCCGGGCATAACCCACGCGCTGTAAGTAGGAAGAAGGATTGCGGAAGGAGGTGTGCTCCGCCAATGCCACGGCACGCTTGCGGGCGGCACCGCGGCGGTCTAGCTCCGGCGGGCGCACGTCGATGACCTCCACGCCGGCGCTGACATGTCGGCCACCGGGGCTGCGGACAACTAGGCGATCCAAGATGACAAGCGGCAGAGCGCGCGATAGGCGCAGGCGGGCAAAATCCGCTGACAGCGGCCGCAGGTGCGCTTCTACCCCGGCGGTACCGCAGTGGACCACGAGGTTATCGGGCAGCTCATCAAGTGCGGCGCCAAAGGTGCGGTGGACGTCGACGGTATCGACGCCGCGCCATGCATCGGGGCTAAGCAGCAGGTCACCGCGGTGGATATCGGCGGCATCGACCCCGCGCAGGTTGACCGCGGCACGTGTTACGGGGCCCAAGGATTCCTGCTCGGTATTTTCGCTATGCAGGCCGCGGATCTCCACGCGCTTGTCCCCTGCCGCGGTGGAGAGCACCAGGGCATCGCCGGTGCGCAGCGTGCCAGCACTCAGCGTCCCGGTCACCACGGTTCCCGCGCCCTTGACGCTAAAGGCGCGGTCGATCCACAGGCGCACCGGGGCGTCTGTGTCGGGTGCGGGCACGCGGGCCACCAAGTCATCGAGCGCCCCACCCAGTTCCGCTAGGCCCTCGCCGGTGTGGGAGGAGACGGGGATAATGGGGGCATCGGCAAGCGGCGTGGCAGAAAACTGCGTGCGCACCTGGGCGGTGACCTCCGCGCGGCGCTTTTCATCGGCGCGGTCGCTGCGGGTCAGGGCGATACTGCCGTGCTCGATGCCCAGCGCGTGCAGCGCGTCGCGGTGGTCGGTGGATTGGGCCTGCCAGCCCTCGTCCGCGGCAACCACGAAGAGCACCACGGAGGCAGGCCCCACCCCGGCGAGCATATTGCCAAAGAACTTTTCGTGGCCGGGGACATCGACAAAGGCCACGTCCGCACCGGAAGGCAGCGACGTCCACACAAAGCCTAAGTCAATGGTCAGCCCGCGGCGCTTTTCCTCGGCCCACCTATCCGGATCCATGTCCGTTAAGGCGCGCACCAGGCTGGATTTGCCGTGGTCGACGTGGCCGGCGGTCGCGATGACGTACACCTACATCACCGCCCGGATAGCCGCGATGAGCACCTCGTCCTGAGCTTCAGGCACGCAGCGCACGTCAATGAGGCAGCGGCCTTGGTGCTGGCGCGCCACCACCGGCGGGGTGTGCCGTCGCAGCTTTGGCGCAAGTTCCTCCGGCAGGGATACCGCGACGCCGGGCAACGGGTACTCGGGGGCTCCTCCCCCGCCCACGCGGCCAGCGTGGTCAACAACCTCGCCACCCACCGCCGCGGCGATGGCCTCGGTGCGCGCGCGGTGGCGCGCCGGGTCAAGGTGGAGGGCCTGCTGCACCGCATTGGCGGGCGTCGTGATAGCCGCCTCCAGGGCATTAAGCCGCAGCTTATCAATGCGCACCGCCCGCGCCAACGGGTGCTTTTTTACCGCCGCAATCGCGTCCTTAGTGCCCAATAAGATGCCGGCCTGCGGCCCGCCCAAAAGCTTATCGCCAGAAGCGATGACGATATCCGCCCCGGCCTTCAGCTGCGCGTGAATATCGGGCTCGTCTGGCAGCACCGGATCGTGGGTGAGCAAGCCCGAGCCGAGATCCACGATGAGGTGTGTACCCTGCTTCTTCGCCAGCTGCGCCAGCTCGCCCACGCCCACCGACGAGCTAAACCCCTCTATCCGAAAATTGGACGGGTGCACCTTCAATATCGCGCCGGTCTCCTCCCCCAGCGCGCCTTCATAATCGTGCAGGTGCGTCCGGTTGGTCGCACCCACCTCGCGCAGGCGCGTCGCGGTGGATTCAATAAGCTCCGGCAGGCGGAACCCCGCGCCGATTTCTATCAGCTCGCCACGCGAGATGATGACCTCTTTGTCCGGGGCCAGCGCGGCCGTGGCCAGCAATAAGGCCGCCGCACCGTTATTGACCACCAGCGCGTCCTCCGCGCCGGGGCAGGCCGCCAAAAGCGCCTGGGTGGCACCGGCACCGCGCCGGGACGAGCGCCGCCCGGTGTCTAGGTCCATTTCCACGTCGGTATATCCGGCCGCGTCCTGCAACGCGTCGATCGCGGCTGCGGGCAGCGGGGCGCGGCCCAAGTTCGTATGGATAATCACGCCGGTGGCGTTGATGACCGGCTGCAAGGAATGGGTGCTGTGGTCTGCCAGCCTTTGCACTATTTCTTCCTCCACGCCGGCAACGGGCACCTCCCCGCGGCGGGCGGCGGAGAGCACGCCTTGAATCGTGGCGCGGATGGCGTGTTCGGCGAGTGTCTGCCGCGCGCTTTCTACCACGGGGAGCCGCAAGAGCTCATCCATGCGGGGTAAATTCCGGCGGGGATCACGGGCATTATTCGCGGGGCGACCAGCGTTATGGCTCGGCACTCGTTTTCCTCCTTGCACGCTTTTGGCGGAGACGGACAGGAATCGAACCTGCCAGACCGAGATGCTCGGCCTCACCGGTTTTGAAGACCGGGGCGCCCACCAGGACACGTACGCCTCCGCCTGGCTACTTTACAGATCCCGCGCGCGGCCCACCGCCGCCGCCCCACCACTTTCCGGCGGGTAAAATGACCACCATGACGGAGCAGATTAATCTAACCTCTTTCGCCGCCGGTGGCGGCTGCGCCTGCAAGATTCCCGCCGGGGAATTGGAATCGGCGGTAGAAGGGCTCATCGGCAAGGCCGATCCTAATGTCTTGGTCGGCCTCGACGATGGCGATGATGCCGCAGCGGTCAAGATCGACAACGGCGTCGCCGTGATTTCTACCGCGGACTTTTTCACCCCCATGGTCAATGACCCCTATACCTGGGGCCAGATTGCCGCAGCCAATGCGCTTTCTGATGTCTACGCTATGGGTGGCACCCCCATTACCGCCATCAACCTCGTGGGCTGGCCCAATGAAAAGCTTGGCTTGGACGTCCTGCGCGAGGTGCTGCGCGGCGGCATGGATAAAGCCACCGAGGCGGGCATTTCCATTACCGGCGGCCACTCCATCACCGCCCCAGAACCGTTGTACGGCATGGCGGCGACGGGCATCGGCGATCCCGATAAGCTCATGCGCAACGATGCCGCCGAGGCCGGCCTGCCCATTACGCTGACCAAGCCCATCGGCGTGGGCATTTTGAATAATAAGCACAAGGCCACCGGCGAGGTATCCCAGGCCGCCATCGATTCCATGACCGCGCTCAACCGCCAGGCCGCCCAGGACGCCGTTGCCACCGGTGCGCGAGCGGCCACCGATGTCACTGGGTTCGGGCTGCTGGGACACCTGTACAAGATGTGCCGCGCTTCTGGCGTATCGGCTGAGCTGGACTTTTCTGCGATCCCCACCGTGGACGGTGCCACCGACGCCCTCGCGGAGGGCTTTATCCCGGGCGGATCGCGCCGCAACCTGGATTGGGTGCGCCCACACCTGCAGCCCTCCTCCCTTACGGAGGAAGAGCTAGTGCTGCTTGCCGATGCCCAAACCTCCGGCGGCCTCCTCATCATCGGCGAGGCCCCGGGCTACCCCGTTATTGGTCGCACGACACCGCTTTCTAACGATTCCTACATCACCATTTCCTAAGATGAACCACCGCATTTTTAGCCTACCCCTTGCCACCCTCGCCCTCGGCGCGGGCCTTGTCGCCTGCGCCGACGGAAGCACCAACCGCGGCTGCTCGCCCATCGAATTATCGGAGCTGCGCACATCCCTGCCAGACACTCTCATCGGCGCTAACCAGGATCCCGATTCCACCAGCGATGAGGATGACTCCTTTTCCGTGCTCTATGGCGGCAATTCACCGGAGAAGGTTAGCGTGCTGGGCACGAAATACGAGTCCGATAATGAGGCCGTGTGCCCCGATGACCCAGATGCGGCGGCAGAGCGCTACTTGGAGCTGGTGAATGAGGACATCGACAAGCAAAATGCCGCCCAAGGCCGCGCGGGAAATGAATATCAGCCGTTCGATTTCACCGCGGCGGACCAGCATTTTTATTGCTCCGCCTGGGAAGTCGAGGATGCCATTTCGACCACCTGCGTGACCACGGTGCATGACGCGGCGGTGAATTATTACCTCCACCGCGATTCCGAGTCCTTAGAGGCGGAGCAATCGCGCATGCAGGAGATCGGCGAAGAGCTCGCCGATTCCTTCGCCAACCTCGACTAAACCTGGCTGCCCAGCACTAACCTGCGCTGAGCACGTCGGTGGCAAGCCCCTGCTCGCGCCGGCGCCGCTCCGCGCGGCGTTTTGCGGCCCCATCGTGGTGGCCGGGTTCTTGACCGCCTCCAAGCCCGCGTTGAGAACGCCAAAGCGCGTGCACGCAGAACCGGCAAGCAATGATAGGCCCGCGGCCACAGACACGGCGCGGGACTTCGTTGCCGCAGCCACCGCACTGCCCACCCCGCCGGCAGCAATCAGGTATTCCGAGGCGCGCATGAGCTTTCCCGGCGTTCCGTGATGCAATTCCTCGCGCGGCTCCGGCTCCATATTGCTTTCAAGCACCTTCGTCGCCGCGATATCGCTGGCCGCAGCCGCCATGCCCAAGGCCCGGGCAGGCCCGGCGTATTTCACCGGGGTGGTGACCATGGCCAGGCCGGAGGCCGCTGCCGAGGCAGAGGATACGAAGACATAGGGCAGGTGCCGCTTCATGTCATTCCACACCGGGTTGGACGTATTAGACAGCAATACCGCCGTATATCCGGCCAGTGGGCCACCGAGCACGCCGGTTATCACCCCGGCCGGAGTCGCGGCCTTGCCAAGGCCCGCGCGCAGCCACTTCGGCAGCGGCAGCTTTCGCTTGGTCGCATTATCCACCTCTACCGCGGCTGGAATGGCCGCCGCGGTGGAAAAGCCCGCAAGCAGCCACGATCCGAGAGACATCGGCGAGGTCACCTTGAAGACGCGGAACATATTCAACGCGCGCTCCGGCCGGCCTAGGTCCAAAATCAAAAAGACCGATCCTGCGGCCGCCGCGCCAAAGGCCGCTACCCGCGTGGTCCGGCGCAAAGGCGCGTTGCCTGCGGCCTGTGCACCGGTAGCCAAAAGGCCCGATCCGCCGGCTATACCGCCCAAGAAGAAATACCCACCGATGGGCCACTCCCACGGCGGGGCCTTAACCACGGGCCTGCCGTAGTAGGAAGAAAACTCAAAGTCTTCTGCCATCCGCTCCTCTTTGGAGCCATCCTGCGCACCCGCGCCCGGGCGCTTGCGCTTCTTCTTGCGCTTCGGCCCATCGAAATTGCGGTAGCGATTCGGCCGCTCCGGCTGCGGTGGCCGGTACTCATCAAAACCGCTCATTTGCGCCCTCCAATCAAAAACCATCCCGCCGATGGCCTTGGCTGCGGTTTTATACATGCTCGGCAGATCCGCGGTGGGCACGCGCGGGTCCGGCGGCAGGCCATAAACCTCTGGCGAATCCAGCAACAAAAAGATAGAGCCGGTTCCGCCCACGCCATCGTTGTCATTGGCGCCATAGAGCCGCGCCTCCGTTATGCCCTGTTCGTGCAGGACGCGCACGCGATCCTTCGCCGCGGACAGCATGTCCTCATAGGTACCGAACTGGATGGAATCGGTAGGACACGTCTTGGAACACGCCGGCTGCTCGCCCTGTTTCAGGCGGTCATAGCACATGGTGCACTTCTGGGCGACGCCCACATTCTTAATCGGCATCGCCTCGCCCGGCGTATGGTCAGTGCCTTGGGGCTTGCGCTGCTTGAGCTTTTTGAGCACGTTGATGCCGGCGTGCGAATTATCCTGATAATCCACAGTCGCGGTCTTATCGTATTTCAACGACACCCCGCCATCATCGCGGCGTTCGATGACGCCGAAAGGGCAACCCGCCACGCAGGTTCCGCAGCCATTGCACACATCATCTTGGACCACCACGGTGCCAAACTCGGTGCGGAAAAGCGCACCGGTTGGGCAGACGTCCAAACACCCTGCATGGGTGCAGTGCTTGCAGACGTCCGAGGACATCAGCCACCGAAACGTATCCGTATCCGGCGGAGTGGTATCGACTTCGTCCGGCTTTCCACCGATGGTGGGCATGCCAAGGGAAATAAGCTGTTTTCCCTCTTCACGAGCCTTTTCGATGCGGTCATTGTTTTGTTCCACAAAGGCCACGTGCCGCCACGTATTTGCACCCAAAGCGCCGGTGTTGTCATAGGAATTACCGGTAACGTCATATCCCTCTACCGGGTTG
This sequence comes from Corynebacterium tuingiense, assembly GCF_046718165.1. NCBI lineage: Bacteria > Bacillati > Actinomycetota > Actinomycetes > Mycobacteriales > Corynebacteriaceae > Corynebacterium > Corynebacterium tuingiense. Next base: position 910,851 of record NZ_CP177101.1, on the reverse strand, counting down.
CGGTTCCATTCCTTGCACGCCACCTCGCAGGCCTTGCAGCCGATGCACACGGAGGTATCGGTGAAAAAGGCCATGCGGCGGTAGGAATCATAGCCGTGCCTGCCCGCGTCCTCGGTCAGTAGATTAGTCATTTACTTACCTTCTTCGCCATCGCTTGCCGTCTCATCATCACTACTATCCGCGCCAGATTGACTGTGCTTTTCGGGCTCCGGGTTATAGGTAAACGAGTCAGGAACCGACAACAAATCATTGCCGGAATCCACGCTCAACTGCGCCCGCTCCTGATACTGCTTGAGCAGCTTCAAGCGGCCTTCTCCCCTCGGACGGCGGCCCGGCTGGATATCGCAGGCGCCGATCTTTGAGTTCTGAATGAACACATTCGGCTCGAGCGTAAGACCCAAGAGATCGTTAGCACCGTCACCGGCCACAGCGGTGGTCTCGGACTCGCCGTAGTGGAAGGGCAGGCCAATCTGGTGGAATTCTTCCCCATTGATCTTCAGCATCTGCATGCGATCGGTGACCAAGACCTGCGCCTCAATCACACCGCGCGGCGAGATAATCGTCGCCCACTCGCCATTTTCCAAGCCACGCTTTGCAGCCAAGTCCTTATCCACCTCGCAGAATAGGCCCGGCTGCAACTCCGCCAGATAAGGCAGGCGGCGCGACATCGCACCCGAGGTGTACATCTCCGTTAAGCGGTAGGTAGAAAATACGAACGGGAAAACCTCTGCGCCGGGCATGCCCGGTTCTGGACGCTGCAGGTTATCCGGGCGCTTGATGGTCAAGCGCGTCGGCGATTGCTGCTGCTTATACAGCACGTTGGTCACCGGAGACTCCTGCGGCTCATAGTGGGTGGGCAAGGGGCCATCGGAAAGCCCAGAAGGCGCAAAGAGCCAACCGCGACCGTCCGCCTGCATGATGAAGGCGTCCGTGCCATCGAGGGCGTCCGGGCCGACGGCATCGGCAGGAGCCTTGTACTCCGGCGACTTCGTTACCGGGAAGTCAGGGACGTCATCGCCTACCCACTTGCCCTGGGCCTCGTCCCACCACACATACTTCTTGCGCTCGGACCATGGGGTGCCATCCGGCTTAGCCGAAGCGCGGTTGTACAAAACGCGGCGGTTAGCAGGCCAGACCCAACCCCACTCGGGCGCGACCTCATTCTGCTCCGAACCCGGGACCTTGCGCGCGGACTGGTTAACGCCGTCCTTGTACACGCCGGTATAGATCCAGCAGCCGCCAGAGGTCGTGCCGTCATTTTTCATCTCCACGAAGGTGGGCAAGAGCTCACCCTTCTTGGGCCCATCCAGGTAGTAGCCGTTGATCTCTTTGAGGACGTCCTCCGAGTTCGGCTCGCCTTCCTCATTTTCCGCGTAATCCCACGTCACATTCTGGAGCGGGAGATCGCGCGGATCAGTGGAATCGCGCAGGCGTTCCTTGAGCTTCTTGCCCAGCTGGTAGAAGAACCACAGCTCGCTCTTGGCATCGCCTGGCGGCGGTGCCGCCTGGAAACGCCACTGCAGCATGCGCTGGGTCTGAGTAAAGGTGCCGGCCTTTTCCACGTGGGTGGCCGCGGGCATTAGGAAGACCTCGGTTTCGATGTCTTCGGTCTTCAGCTCGCCGTTTTTAATCTCCGGCGCATCCTTCCAAAACGATGCGGTTTCGATTTCTTGGAAATCGCGCACCACTAGCCACTTCAGCGATGCCAGACCGCGGCGCTGCATGCCACCATTGGACTGCGCCACCGCCGGGTTCTGACCAAAGACGAAATAGCCTTCCACCTGACCATTAAGCATGGCCTGCAGGGTTTCGTAAGTAGAATGCGCGCCGGAAATGCGCGGCATGAGGTCATAGCCCCAGTTATTTTCCTTGGTCGCCGCGTCTCCCCAATAAGACTTCATCAAGGACACGGCGTAATTTTCGCCGATCTGCCAGAAGCCCTTTTGGGACTCATCCCGGATCTCATCCACAAATTCCGGCCACGTCTGCTTTTCCACGCTCGGCATGGGCAGGTAGCCGGGCAGGGAGTGGAAGAGCGTCGGAATATCCGTGGATCCCTGAATGGAGGCGTGCCCGCGCAAGGCCATGATTCCCGAGCCTGGGCGGCCCACATTGCCCATCAAGAGCTGCAAAATGGCAGCGGTACGGATGAACTGAGCGCCCAAGGTGTGCTGGGTAAAGCCCAAGGCATAAGCGAAACACGTGGTGTGTTCCGGATCGGAATTCTGCGCAATGGAATCCGCCAGGTAGTAGAAGTCTTCCTGCGCGATGCCGCAGGTTTCTTCTACCAGCTCAGGGGTATAGCGCGCATAGTGGCGCTTGAGAATCTGGAAGACCGAATTCGGGTGCTCCAGAGTGTCATCGCGCTCCACATTCCAGGAAGAACCTTCCGGCTTTTGCACGTACTGCCACGAATCGGTCACGTACGTGCCGGTTTCTGGGTCATAGCCAGAAAACAGTCCGTCCAGTTCCTCGGTGTCCTGGTAATCCTCCGAGATGATCATCGGCGCATTGGTATATGCGACGACATAATCGCGGAAGTACAGCTCATTCTGGAGCATGTAGTTAATGACCGCGCCCAGCAGCACCACGTCGGTACCGCCGCGAATGCCAATGTGGCGATTGGAGAACGCAGAGGTACGCGTATACCGCGGATCCACGTGAATAATCCGGGCGCCACGCTTTTTGGCTTCTACGACCCACTGGAATCCCACCGGGTGACACTCGGCCATATTCGAACCCTCGATGACGATGCAATCAGCATTCGCCATATCCTGCAGCGGTTGGGTTGCGCCGCCGCGGCCAAACGAAGTTCCTAAACTAGGAACTGTGGCGGAGTGTCATATGCGCGCCTGGTTTTCGAGCTGCACCGCACCGGCAGCGGTAAAAAGCTTCTTGATGAGGTAGTTTTCCTCATTATCCAAGGTCGCGCCACCAAGGCCAGCGACACCCATCGTGCGGTTGAGCGTCCGCCCAGCATCATCGCTGTCTTGCCAGCCATTCCGGCGCGCTTCCAAGAAACGATCCGCGATCATGTCCATCGCGGTGTCTTCATCCAGCTCCTGCCACTCGGTGGAGTGCGGTGCGCGGTACTTAATCTTGGTCAATCGCGTTGCGGAGTTGACCAACTGCTCCGACGCTGAGCCCTTCGGGCACAAACGCCCGCGCGAAATCGGTGAATCCGGATCGCCCTCAATCTGGATGACCCGGTCATCTTTGACGTACACGCGCTGGGCGCAACCAACCGCGCAATATGGGCACACGGATTGCACCACGCGGTCAGCTTCGACCGTGCGCCCGTGCTTTTCCTTGCTCTTGGTTGATTGCGTATTGATATCCCTGCCAAAGGGATCGCCGCTACGCAGCTGGCGCACCACCGGCCAGTTGAGAGGACTTAAGCGAGACATGACTTTAAATCTATATTTGGGCGGAAAAAATTCTCTAGCAAGGTGACCCTAAGCGTTTTTCGCAACTGCGCTGATCGCGCATTCCACACCCTGTACGACGTCCGTAAGCTCCAGTATCGGGCTGTTTTCTTTATTCTGCTCCTTAATAAACGGTACGTGGATAAAGCCTGCTTTTACCTGCGTATCTTTGAAATGGTGCAACAGGCCATAGAGCAGGTGGTTGCACACAAACGTTCCCGCGGTGGTCGAGACCCGTGCCGGAATCTCAGCCTCCTGAATCGCTGCGACCATTGCCTTAACCGGCAGGGTGGAAAAGTATGCGGCCGGGCCGCCTTCAACCACTGGTTCATCGATTGGCTGGTTGCCCGCATTATCCGGTATGGAAGCATCCGCTAAGTTGATGCCTACTCGCTCCGGAGTGATATGGCTGCGCCCGGCGGCTTGCCCCAGGCAGACCACCGCGTCTACCCCTTCTTTCTCGGCCACAGCAATTGCCTGCTTCAGTGCTTCACCGAACACCGTGGGCACAGGGTGCTTGATAATCTGCGCGCCGCCGATTTCATCCGGCAGCTTATCGAGCGCGCGTTCCGTAGGGTTAATTTCTTCGCCACCAAAGGCATCAAATGCAGTTACCAGAATCTTCATCATTTCAGTATGGCAGATGACGGTGCTCCGCTGCTTCGATTCAGAGCTGTCCTTTTAGTTTGCGCATAGTACCCGCCCTTGCCGCTCACCGGAGGCGGCTTTTTACCAGGGCCCTGGGCTCGCGGTGAGCGCGAAGGTAAAGAGGACGAATTCGAGCGGACGAGCAGCACACTAAATCGAAAGTTAAGATGCATTTCCCCATACCCTTCCCCTTCGCGCTCACGGGAGATAGGCGAGCCAACCGAGATGATTCTCGCGGTGAGCGCGAAGGGCGGGGTTGCAGGATGAGGATTGAAGCGCGCGGGTTATAGAGCGCGGTGTGAGCGAAAGCATGAGTAGATACTGAACTGCTTTGTCTACAAAGCGGTCATAACAAATCTCCTGCTGCAAACGGGTCCCTTTTTCTTCATGGTTTGACGCGTGGAATAAAGTAAGACTGGTCAAAGTTGAACAGCACCGTACTCAACAAATAGTCAGACCTGTTCATTTTATTTCTAAAGGACGTTCTATGACACAAAAAGTTTCCTCTCGCTCCAAACTTCCTAGCTGGGCAACGGGGTTTGGCGCGCAAGTCATTGCGGGCCTTATTATCGGCCTCATCCTGGGACTGATCGCATCTGGGATGAATACCGATCCTGACAACCCAGGGTGGTTGACCAACCTGCTCAGCGGTGTCGGTGGTGCCTATGTCCAGCTATTGAAGGTCATGGTTCCGCCGCTTATCTTCGCCGCGGTGGTCACCTCTGTGGCTAACCTGCGCAAGGTTGCCAATGCCGCATCCTTGGCCATTTCTACGTTGGTGTGGTTCGCCATTACGGCGTTCTTCTCCGTCATCGTGGGCATCGTCGTGGCATTAGTCATGAAGCCCGGTGCTGGCACGAGCGTCGATGCATCCGCTGCAGAGGATCCGTCAAGCGTTGGTTCGTGGACTGCCTTCTTTGAGCAGCTCCTGCCACAAAACTTCATCGGTCTTACGGCCTCTGCCAGCGATGGCGAAATATCGCTGAACTTCGGTGCGCTTCAGCTGCTAGTTATTTCCTTGGCCATTGGTATTGCCGCCGTACAGACCGGTAAGGCAGCCGATCCGTTCCTGCACTTTACGGAGTCCTTCCTCAAGGTCATCCAGAAGGTCCTGTGGTGGATTATCCGCCTGGCGCCGATTGGTACCGCAGCGCTTATTGGTAAGGCCGTTGCTACCTACGGCTGGGACGCACTTGGCTCTCTGGGCAAATTCGTCTTGGCAATGTATGTGGGCCTGGCAATCGTCTTCGCCGTGGTTTACCCAGCAGTACTGAAGTTCAACAATATTCCGGTCACGGGTTTCTACAAGCGCATTTGGCCGGTAACGTCCTTGGGCTTTGTCACCCGCTCCTCTATGGGTGTTATGCCCGCGACGCAACGCTTCAGCGAACGTGCCCTGGGCGTTCCCACCGAGTACGCGTCCTTCGCAGTGCCACTCGGTGCTACTACGAAGATGGATGGCTGCGCCTCCGTCTACCCTGCTGTTGCTGCGATTTTCGTCGCGCAATTCTATGGCGTGGACCTAGACTTCACGCAGTACCTACTCATCATCTTCGTCTCCGTTATTGGTTCTGCGGCTACCGCCGGTACCACTGGCGCAACGGTTATGCTCACGCTGACCCTTTCCACGTTGGGCCTGCCATTGGCCGGCGTCGGTTTGCTGCTGGCCATTGAGCCCATCATTGATATGGGCCGCACGGCGCTCAACGTCACGGGTCAGGCATTGTGCGCGACGGTCGTCGCCAAGCGCGCGGGCATCCAGAACCAAGAGGTCTGGGATGAAGCCGAGAATGGCGTCAAGCACATCATGGAGGAAGACTCCGACGAGGAAGTAAGCGTCAAGGCTTAATAAAACGAAAATAAAGGCCCAGGGCACAACGCCTTGGGCCTTTATTTATTGCCGGAATGGAAGTGGGCGGCGATGTGCAACTCCGGCCGGCTCCACGTGGATAAATACGCTGCATCCGGGGAAGAGCTCGTCGAGGGCGACTTCAACGTCATCGGCAATCTCGTGCGAGTAAAGCACGCTCCAGTCCGCCGGCACCTCCATGGTCAGGTAGACCATTCTTTGCCTGCCGGAGGCTACCGTGCGCCGATCCGTGAAGGTCACGGACTTTTCATTTTCCAGTTCAGCTAAAAGATCCCAAATTTGATCTTGCTCCTCTTGCGGAAGGGCCTCAGAAAGCAGGCTGCTGACGGAATCGCGCAGAATCTTAAATCCGGTCCACAAAATATTAATGCCAACGGCCAAGGCCACTAGCGCATCGAGCCACAGCCAGCCGGTGAGATACACCGCAGCCATGCCGACGAGAACGCCGGCGGAGGTCCACACATCCGTAATCAGATGGTGCCCATCCGCATTTAGCGTCGCAGACCGGTAGCGCTTGCCCGCCTTAATCAGGGCCAAACCGACGCCCAGATTAAGTATCGAGGACAATAGCGACAGCGCTAAGCCCCAACCGCCTTCCTCAACGGGCTGGGGAGTAAAGAGGCGTTGGACTGCGGTGTAGATGATGGCCCCTGCTGCGAGGAAAATCATTGCCCCTTCTACCAACGCGGAAATATACTCCGCCTTGCCGTGGCCAAAGTGGTGATTATCATCGGCAGGCTTGGCGGCAATGCGCAAGGCACAATAACCCGCAATGGCTGCCACGAGGTTCACGAGGGATTCGAGGGCATCAGAGAAGAAACCAACCGAGCCCGTCAGCCATGCTGCCAGAGATTTCAGGACAATTGTCGCCACCGCCGCGGCGATGGACAACATCATAAAGCGCTCTAAAATACGCTGCTCAGTACTTAAAGAAGACAAGGTCTACTACTCTCCCTTCGGCAACCAGAATCAGTCCGAAGGTCTCGTTCGCATCGATGCCTCGATGCTGAGTGGCCGGGCTTTTAAGCCAGTGTGTCGACCAGTCATCGCGGCGCACACGGGCGCCGTAGGAACTACTCCCCTTCTGGGTTCATAGGTTAGCAGACGGCGAGAATCCTTAAACATTCAACCAAATCCATGATCCGCCCTAGGGAACGCAAGGAGCCCATATAGACGAAAAATCTCCCTACGAGCCAGAGGGTTTCTCGCGCTCTGGCTCGTAGGGAGTAATTAAGGCTTTAGCCTAATTTAGTGCTGACCCTCTGCGAACTCTTCGACCAACTTAGCGTTGAATGCAGGCAGGTCATCCGGGGTACGGGAGGAGACCAAGCCCTGGTCGCAGTGGACTTCTTCGTCAACCCAGGTAGCACCTGCATTGCGGAGATCGGTCTGCAAGGACGGGAAGGACGTCAAGGTACGGCCCTTGAGTGCCTCTGCATCGGCTAGAATCCAGCCGCCGTGGCAGATAGCGCCTATGGGGCGGTCCTCGCCCATGTGCTTGCGCACGATGCTAACGGCTGCCTCGTCTAGGCGGATGAGGTCGGCGTTATTGGTGCCGCCAGGCAGGATGATGCCGTCGAAGGTCTCACCCTCGGAGTCCTTGGTCGTAGCATCAACGTTGATCTCGGTACCGTTCTTGCCCGTAATGGTGCCGGCCTTAGGCGCCAAAACCTTTACGGTAGCGCCTGCCTTTTGCACGGCCTCTAGCGGAGAGGTCAGCTCAGAGTCTTCAAAGTCATTCGTAGCAATGATTGCGATCGTCTTGTTATCTAGCTCAGCCATTATTATGACCTCCTTATTGTTGTTGGGTACGCAGATAGGGTAACTCTAAATTCGCGCGCTCGCCACGTTCCCTACCGCGACCTGCAACAGGCTAGGATTTAGCCGCCGATCTTAAAGTCACACACGTCGCCATCGTGCATGATGTAGTCCTTGCCTTCTTGGCGGACCTTGCCGTTGGCGCGCGCCTCGGCCATGGAGCCGGCGGCAACAAGATCATCGAAGGAGACGATTTCGGCCTTGATGAACTTCTTTTCAAAGTCGGTGTGAATAACGCCGGCAGCCTGGGGCGCAGCAGCGCCTTGCTTAATGGTCCACGCGCGGGCTTCCTTTTCACCAGCGGTGAGGTAGGTCTGCAGTCCCAAGGTGGAGAAACCGGCCTTGGCCAAGGTAGCCAAGCCGGGCTCTTCTTGGCCTACTGCCTCGAGCAGCTCGCTTGCCTCGTCCTCATCCAGCTCCAAGAGCTCGGACTCGGTTTGTGCATCGAGGAAGACGCAATCTGCTGGGGCGACGAGCTGGCGCAGTTCGTCCTTCTTGGCGACATCGGTAAGCACAGCCTCGTCCGAGTTAAAGACATAGAGGAAAGGCTTAGCCGTCATCAGGTGCAGCTCGCGCACGAGGGAAAGATCAATCTCGCCGGACTTGGCGGCGGCGAAGAGGGTGCGGTCATCCTCCAGGATTTCCTGCGCCTTCTTGGTGGCCTCCACCACCGGGGCCAAGTCCTTATTCTTCCGGGCATCTTTTTCTAGGCGCGGCAGGGCCTTCTCGATGGTCTGCAGATCCGCCAGAATCAGCTCTGTATTAATAACGGAAATGTCATTGCCGGGATCTACCTGGCCATCAACGTGGATGACGTTGTCATCAGAAAAGGCGCGGACCACCTGGCAGATAGCGTCGGCCTCGCGGATATTGGCTAGGAAGGCGTTACCCATACCCTCGCCCTGCGAGGCACCTGCGACGATGCCGGCAATATCCACAAAGGACACGGTCGCTGGCAAGATGCGCTCGGAGTTGAACATCTTAGCGAGGGTGTCCAAACGGGGATCCGGCAGCTCCACCAAGCCGACGTTGGGCTCGATGGTGGCGAAAGGGTAATTAGCCGCCAAGATTTCGGAACGGGTCAGGGCATTAAACAAAGTGGACTTGCCCACATTGGGCAAGCCGACGATTCCTAGTGTAAGACTCACGGGGCTAATCCTAACGCACCTACCGCGTTATGAGGCAAGATGGTGGGGTGAGTTCTGATAAGCAACCAACACCCGAAAAGCCGCAGGCGAGCCCGGGCGATAAAATGGACGGTGACTTCGACACCAGCCAATTGGACGACGTATCGCCACACCCCCCGGGCAATCAGGTCGATCGCTCCGTCATTGCGGGCGAAATGGTGAAATCGACCTCCCTGTGGGCCGTGCGCCTGCTGATAATTGGCGTTTTCCTTTTTGCGATCTATCACGTCTTGGGTAGCTTCTGGCAGGGCATCCTGCCGGTGCTCTTGGCTCTTATTATCTGTACCGTGCTTCACCCCATGGCGCGTTGGATGCGAACAAAAGGACTGCCCGCAGGCCTGGCGGCGATTGTGACGATCCTGCTCTCCTCGGCCGCCGTCGGTGGGCTTATCGCCTCGGTGGCGCCGGACTTCATGCGGCAATCCCAGTCGCTCTACCTGCAAACGGTCTCCGGCATCCAGCAGCTCCAAGTTTGGGCCCAGGGCCCACCCCTGAACCTCGATAGCGACGATATGAGCACCTATATCGACGAGGCCGCAGGCTGGTTGCAGGAACGTGCGGGCGTTATCGCCGGGTCTGTATTTACGGGCATCGGCAATGCCACCTCATTTTTCGTCACGGTGTTCATCGTCTTGGTGCTCACCTTCTTCTTCCTGAAAGACGGCACCAAATTCCTGCCGTGGCTGCGCGATGCCACCGGCCGGCGCGCCGGCTGGCATCTCACGGAATTGCTCACGCGCGCCTGGAATACCCTGGGCGGGTTCATTCGGGCACAGGCGGTTGTCTCGCTTATCGATGCCATCTTTATCGGCCTCGGCCTCGTGCTTATCGGCGTGCCCTTGGCGATGGCCCTGGCGATCATCACCTTCATCGCCGGCTTCATCCCGTTCGTCGGCGCCATCGTCTCCGGCGCGCTCGCAGTGGTTATCGCCTTGGTGTCTTTGGGCTTTACCCAAGCACTGTTGGTCTTGGGCCTCGTTATTTTGGTCCAGCAGCTTGAAGGCAATGTCCTTTCGCCGTGGCTGCAGGCAAAGGCCATGAACCTGCACCCAGTTATTGTTTTGGTCTCCGTCATCGTCGGCTCCGCACTCTTTGGACTCATCGGTGGATTCCTGGCCGTACCGACCGCTGCGATGATCGCGGTTGCCTATCGTTACGTGCAGGACATGATGAAGCTACAGTCCGGAGAAAAGCACTCCTCCGAGCTCAACTACTCCACCGTCGCGGGCTATCTCATCGGCCGCTATACCGAAGAGCAGGCGCAATACAAGCGCGAGCAGTGGCGCAAGGTTCCAGAACACGCCTCCCCCGATATCGCCAGCGCCGATGCGGCTTCCGAGGGCGACTCCACCACACTCGATGACTCCGTCGATGTCGATTCCACCCCGGAGGACTATGACCAGCCGAGCATGCGCTCCAACCTGCGCCGGGCGCGGGATGCCTTTGAAAATCTTTTGAACGGAGATTCGAATAAATAGTGTGCCGTGTCGGCAGCACGTGTCATAGTGGATTCCATGACATCCACTTTGCCCGTGCTGCTGCTGTTTATCGGTCTCCTATTGGGTGCCGTTCTGGGATGGCTGGCCCACTCTCATTCCGCTTCCCGCTCCGCGCCGAGTGAGGAGCACCGGGCCCTGCAAGAATTCCAGCGCCGCCAGGCCGAGCTGCAACCGCTGGAAAAGGCCATGGATAGGCTCGGATTCCAGCTCCAAGAATTGGAAGAAGATCGCACCGCCCACTTGGCCTCCCTCTCCAGCCAAGTGCAGGCGGTGACCCGCACCTCGTCCCGGCTAACAGAGCGCACAGATCAGCTCGTTACGGCCCTCCGCTCGCCCAACGTGCGCGGGCGGTGGGGCGAGATTCAGCTAGAGCGAGTCGTCGAACTCGGCGGCATGAAACGGCACGTGGACTTCGATTCCCAAGTCTCTGCCCCCTTAAACGGCCGCATCGTGCGCCCAGATATGCTCATCAACTTGGCCGGTGGCAGGCATATCATCGTCGATGCCAAGGTCCCGTTTTCTTCTTACCTCGATGCGCTGGAGACCGAGGATCCAGAAGAACACGCAGGCTACCTGCGCCGCCACGCGCATCAGCTGCGCAGCCACATCCAGGCGTTGTCCCACAAAGACTATATTGAGGCCTTCCAACCGACCCCGGAATTCGTGGTGCTCTTCGTGCCCGCGGATCCCTTCCTCGATGCGGCTCTATCGGTCGATCCTGAGCTCATCGAGTTCGGGTTTGAGCGCAACGTCGTCATCGCCACCCCGAGCTCACTCTTCGCGCTCTTGCGCACGGTGGCTATGGGGTGGCACCAGGAAGATATTTCCGCCAAGGCAAAGGAAGTCAAACGCTTGGGACGCGAGCTCTATTCGCGGCTCAATACCCTCTCGGAGCACTACGGCAAGGTGGGCCAGAACCTCGAAAAGGCAGTAGAAGCCTATAATTCCACGCTCTCCTCGCTGGATTCACGCGTGGGCGTGACCGCCCGCAAACTGCACGAAATGGAGATTCCCGGCCACACGAACAGGGCACCGCGGGAGCCTTCCCCCATTGATACGTGGCCGCGCGGGACAAATTCTTCCTAAAATCTAGGCAGTTTTACTGCGTGGATATAGCCATTGGCCCGCGCCAGACGGTAGGATTTTGCGACGTGTCACTAGCCAAACAACGAAAGCCTACCGCCGCGCAAAGCCTGAGCATGCCGAGCATCTCGCTGCTGAAGGGCCTTGGGCTACTGGCAGCACTTTTGCTCACCGGCGCATTGATTTCCATTCTGGCTGGCTCCATAGGCTGGATGTACTTTGCCTTTCTCATCATCAGCTCGCTGCTCATAGCGCTCATCGTTGAGGAGCGGGGATTATTCCTGTCCATCGCGTCCATCCCCATTTTGTACGCGGTAACCGTGGTGACGGCAGGAGTCTTCATCACCAAGTCCAATGCTCCAGAAGGTAGCAGTTTTTCTAAAACGTCGCTGCTGACCTCCGTGTATCCGTTGGTCCAGAACTTCCTGTGGTTGCTTATCGCGGTTCTCGGCGCGACCGCAATCGGCATTCTGCGCTGGATGCGCTTCCGCAAGGCCGCCCAGCGTGCCGTGAATCAACAAAAGGCCTCGCGGCGCGCGGACATGAAGCGAGACCGTCAGAACCGCACTGAACGGCTTTCCGTGGCGGAGCTTATGGCCCGCGATAGATCCGAAAACCCGCAGGCCTCATCCCTACGCTCCTCCCGCCGTAGATCGCATGCACAAGCGCGGCCGCCGCAGAAACCGCAAGACCGCATCCGCGGCCGCGACCGGGAAGAGCGCCGCCGCGAGCAACAGGCAGAACGCGAAAATCGCCTGCAGCCGGATCCGAACCGGCGCGCGGGGGACGTGATACCACCGGCCCCCGAACCAGGTCCCTCTTCTTCAACAAAAGACACTGCCAACAAGCAGCGTTGGGACGACAACCTCTATGAATAAACTAAACCGTGAGCCGTCGGCACTCTTTAAGAGGCCGCCAGGCTCACGGTTTTTCTTTGCTTCTAAGTGCTGCAGCGCTAGGTACGGGCGGGGCGTAGATCGCGCGGAAGCGCGAAGGTAATGGATTCCGTAGAGGTGGTTACTTGCTCCACGTCATTAAAGCCGCGATCATCCAAGTACTCGAGCACCTCGCGCACCAAGAGTTCCGGCACGGAGGCGCCACAGGTCACGCCAACGGTCTCTACGCCGTCTAACCACGATTCATCGATTTCTGCGGCGAAGTCCACCAAGTGGGAGTCGCGCGCGCCTGCTTCGAGCGCGACCTCTACGAGGCGCACCGAGTTGGACGAGTTCTTTGACCCGACCACGATCATCAGATCGCACTTCGGCGCGATGGCCTTGACGGACTCTTGCCGGTTTTGGGTGGCGTAGCAAATATCATCTGACGGCGGGTTTTCCAGGTGCGGGAAACGCTCGCGCAGCTTATTGACGATGACGACGGTCTCATCCACCGAAAGCGTGGTCTGTGAGAGCCAGATGAGCTTTTCATCCTGGAGGTAGTCCGGCAGCTTGTCCACGCCGTCAACGCCATCGACCAGGTGCGTGACATCGGGAGCCTCACCCGCGGTGCCTTCTACTTCTTCGTGGCCTTCGTGGCCCACGAGGAGGATGTGGTAACCATCGCGCTCGAAGCGCTGGGCTTCCTTGTGCACCTTGGTAACCAAGGGGCACGTGGCATCCAGGGTCAATTGCTTGCGCTCTTGCGCCTGATTGCGCACCGCCGGGGAGATGCCATGAGCGGAGAAGACGAGGTGAGCACCCTCCGGGGCCTCGGCTGCCTCTTCAACGAAGATGACGCCGCGCTTGGCCAAAGATTCAACGACATAACGGTTGTGGACGATTTGCTTGCGTACATAAATGGGTGCGCCGTATTTTTCTAGCGCCTTTTCTACGGTCTCGACGGCGCGGTCCACTCCAGCGCAGTAACCGCGCGGTGCCGCGAGGAGAACATTTTTACCATCAGTCATGCCTCCCAGAGTATCGAAAGGTAAAGCAAAACAATAGTAAGGCCTATCCAGCAGCAAAAGCGCCGATCTAGGCCACCCAAGCGGGGCGGTACTTGTCTGGAGCACCTAGACTAAAGGGCACCGTAGGGCGCTGTAGAAGGAAAGGGTGGCTGCGTGAACCAACCGGCAAATACTCCAGAGACCCCCTGGCCTGTGGGCCAGGTCAATGACCAGGTGAAGGGGTGGATCGAGCGCCTTGGATATCTGTGGGTGGAAGGCCAATTAACGCAGATCAATTACAAGCCCACCTGGAAGCTGTCTTATCTCACCCTGCGCGATGTGCAGCAGGAAAAGTCGGTGCAATTGACCTGCTCTTCCTCAATGCTGCACAACCTGCCCACGCCGCTGAAGGATGGCGATCGCGTCATCGTGCACGGCAAGCCCGCCTTTTATGCCGGCCGCGGGTCCTTTTCCTTGTGGACCACGGAGATCCGGCACGTGGGCATCGGCGATCTATTGGCGCGCATCGAAAAACTGCGCGCGCAGCTCGCCGCAGAGGGCCTCTTTGATCCCGCGCGCAAGCGCCCGCTTCCCTACCTCCCGCAGAAGATTGGCCTAATTACCGGCCGCGGTTCTGCCGCCGAGCGCGATGTCATGGCAGTCGCCCGCGACCGGTGGCCGGCCGTGCAATTCCGGGTCATTAATACTCCGGTTCAGGGGGCCAATACCGTCCCCGAGGTGATTTCGGCCCTGCAGGAGCTGGACGCCGATGCGGAGATTGATGTCATCATCATCGCCCGCGGCGGCGGTTCCGTGGAAGATCTATTGCCCTTTTCTGAAGAAGCCCTGCAACGCGCCGTCGTGGCTGCCAGCACCCCGGTGGTCTCCGCGATTGGCCACGAGCCAGACAGCCCGGTGCTGGATAATGTCGCAGATTTGCGCGCGGCCACGCCCACGGATGCCGCCAAGCGCGTGGTGCCTTCCGTGGCAGAAGAACGAGCGATTATTGCAGAGGCGCGTTCCCGCATGGCGGCGGCGTTGCGCGGCTGGGTCGAACGCGAGCGCCGTGGACTGGATAATATCCGCTCCCGGCCGGTATTGGCCGATCCGATGACACCGATCCGCGCCCGGCGCGAAGAGGTCGAGCGCATGCGCACGAGTATGCGCCGCGAGCTGCGGGTGCTCTTGGACCGCGAGACTCGGCACGTGGAGTCCCTGCGCGCACGGGTTTCTGCTTTGGGGCCCTCAGCCACGCTCGCCCGTGGGTATTCTATTGTCCAGGTATTGCCCAAAGACGGCAGCGATCCGGAGGTAGTTAGCTCTTATGAACAATCACCGCCCGGCGCGCAATTGCGCATTCGCGTGGGCGATGGTTCCATCACTGCCGTGTCCATGGCCTCCAAGGCCGCCGATTAGCCAGAAATAGTAGGAGAATTGCTGATGTCAGATGAAACTATTGGTTCCGGCCAGCCGGGCCAGGATGCCTTTACTCCCGTAGAGGAATTGAGCTACGAACAGGCGCGCGATGAGCTCATTGAAACCGTTAAGATTTTAGAGCTCGGCCAGATGGGCTTGGACGAGTCCCTGAAATACTGGGAGCGCGGCGAGGCGCTTGCTCGCACGTGCGAGTCCCACTTGGATGGCGCCTCCAAGCGGGTGGAGGATGCCCTTGAAAAGGCGGAACACAGCGAGCAGCAGGCTGAGGAGGGTGAAGAGTAATGCAGATTTATGGTTACCCGGGAAGGCGGATTGATTTCGTCTCCAAATCGGCATCGGCAGGCTCCATCATGGGCGGCGATTCCCGCGCGCTGGTAGAGGAATTTTTCGGGCCGGCGCATACCAGCACCCAGGTTTCGGCCACAGAAGAGGAATTGAGTTACTTTTCCCGGTCCATCGTGCTGCTGCTTGCCGATGCCAAAGTGGTCCAAGTCTCCATCTACCCGCGCCGTTCCCAGCGCGAGCGCGTGGACGTCTACCTAGAAAAGACGCGTTTGAGCGGGCTGGATGCCGCTGCCTTGGACGAAGCCACCGGTGACACTGAGGGAATCACAGTGGAAGCGGACGCCGAGGGGCTCAGCGAGGTTACTTTCCGCTTATAGGTTCGGCCTTGATGAAGGCCTCGGTGGCTGCAGCGAATTCTTCATCGGGGGCTGCACCGGAGATGATGAGGCGGGCATCGCCCAAGTCGGCGATCCACAAGCGGCGCACAGAATCGTCGTCACTTGCCAGCACGCGCACCTGATGGCCGGCTACCTCGCGCATTGAGTTCAGCCCGCGATAGTTAGCGTCGTATTTTTCGCCCGCCTCTTCTGCAGAAACCTGGGTTTGGGTGGATTCCACGTAGTTTCCATCCGCGGTAAGCCAGCTGACGACGGTGACTGTGTCGCCGCCTAGCTGCGAACGGCGGGCCGCATTGGCCTGCCAGCCTTCGGGCATCTGGGGATCTCGGATAGCACCAATACCGGCGCGAGCCTGCGTATCTAGGAAGGTCTCCTCGTCTACCTCTTGAACTGGGCCTTGCTCTGTTTCCGGATTCACCGAGCAAAGCCCCGTCGCGCCCACCACGAGCAACATCATGACCACCACTACGGAAAGGGACAAAATGATGTCGCGAGCGCCTTCGAAAATCTTCGGTCTTTGTTCTGCAGCCACGCGCCTTAGTATCGCATGAGCCACCGTGAAAGTGCCACATGCCTCCCGCGTGCGCACATTCGCGCCGATAATGCTGCCTAGAGAAAGGAAAAACCCCGCAAAAGGGGCCCCAAATCGGACCTATTGACGCCAAAAAGTGCCAGAATAGGACAAGTAGAACACTAATCGCGTGGGAATTACCCCCACGGTGAGAAAACATGGAAGGCAACCACTACACATGTCCGAAAATACTTCTTATTTGCCCGACCGTAACTTGGCCATGGAGCTGGTGCGCGTGACCGAAGCCGCCGCCTTGGCCTCTGGCCGCTGGGTTGGTCGTGGCATGAAGAATGAGGGCGATGGCGCGGCAGTCGATGCCATGCGCAAACTGATTAACTCCGTGGCGATGAAGGGCGTTGTCGTCATTGGTGAGGGCGAAAAGGATGAGGCCCCGATGCTCTTCAACGGTGAAGAGGTCGGCACGGGCGAAGGTGCGGCGATGGACATTGCCGTGGACCCGGTAGATGGCACGCGATTGATGGCTGAAGGCCGCCCCAATGCCATTTCGGTGATCGCCGCCGCAGAGCGCGGCACCATGTATGACCCATCTGCGGTTTTCTACATGGAAAAGATCGCCGTGGGCCCAGAAGCCGTCGGATCCATCGATATCAACCAGTCCGTGCAATGGAATATCGAGTCCGTGGCCAAGGCAAAGGGCCTGCGCACCGCCGATATCACCGTGGTGGTATTGGACCGCCCGCGCCACGAAAAGCTCATCCAGGAGATCCGCGAGGCAGGAGCCAAGGTACGCCTCATTATGGATGGCGATGTGGCAGGTGCCATCGCTACCTGCCAGGATTCCAACTCCATCGACATGATGATGGGCATTGGCGGTACCCCTGAGGGCATCATCACCGCCTGCGCCATGCGGTGTATGGGCGGCGAAATCCAGGGCAAGCTGTGGCCAAAGGATGAAGAGGAAGCGGAAAAGGCCCGCGCCGCAGGCCACGACTTGGATAAGGTCTTGGGCACCAATGACTTGGTCTCCTCCAAGAACTGCTACTTCGCCGCCACCGGCGTGACCAACGGTGACATGCTGCGCGGTGTTTCCTACCGCAATAATGGCGCCTCCACCCGTTCGCTGGTCATGCGTTCCAAGTCCGGCACCATTCGCTACGTCGATTCCTTCCACAAGCTGGCTAAGCTGCAGGAATACTCCGTCGTGGACTACTCGGACCCCACCAAGAACTAAACCTCACCCCCAAATGGCGGGGCAGGCTCGGGCTTTTCGCCCTCTCACTTTTAGCTTTTCGCCATACTGGGGGTAGACGCACACAATCAATTAACCGAGGTGATTTTCATGACCGAATACCGTACCGAACATGACACTATGGGCGAGGTTAAAGTTCCCGCCGATGCCCTGTGGCGCGCACAAACCCAGCGCGCGGTAGACAACTTCCCCATCTCCGGCCGCGGCTTGGAAGATGCGCAGATCCGCGCGCTCGGCCTGCTCAAGGCTGCATGCGCACAGGTCAACAAGGATTCCGGCAGCCTGGATGCAGAAAAGGCTGATGCGATTATCGCCGCCGCGAAGGAAATCGCAGAAGGCAAGCACAACGATGCCTTCCCCATTGACGTCTTCCAGACCGGCTCCGGTACCTCGTCCAATATGAACACCAACGAGGTCATCGCTTCCTTGGCACATAAGCAGGGCGTCGAGGTCCACCCGAACGATGACGTCAACATGGGCCAGTCCTCCAATGACACCTTCCCCACCGCTACCCACGTGGCGGCTACGGAAGCTGCCGTCAATGACCTCATTCCGGGCCTGAAGGTCCTGCACGAGTCCTTGACCAAGAAGGCGAAGGAATTCGCGGACGTCGTCAAGGCCGGCCGCACCCACCTCATGGACGCCACCCCCATCACCCTGGGCCAGGAGTTCAGCGGCTACGCCCGCCAGGTGGAGCTCGGCATCGAGCGCATCGAGGCTACCCTCCCGCGCTTGGGAGAGCTCGCCATCGGCGGTACCGCCACCGGTACCGGTCTGAATACCTCCGCCGAGTTCGGCGGCAAGGTGACCGAGGAGCTCAAGAAGCTCACCGGCGTTGAGAACCTCAAGGAAGCAGAAAACCACTTCGAGGCACAGGCTAACCGCGATGGCCTCGTAGAGTTCTCCGGCGCCATGCGCTCGGTGGCCGTATCCTTCAACAAGATTGCCAACGACCTGCGCATGCTGGGCTCAGGCCCACTGACCGGCCTGGCAGAAATCCACCTGAAGGACCTGCAGCCTGGTTCTTCCATCATGCCGGGCAAGGTCAACCCGGTTATCCCTGAGGCGGTCACCATGGTGGCCGGCCAGGTTGTGGGCAATGACGCAGCCGTTGCCTTTGGCGGTGCGCAAGGCCAGTTCGAGCTCAACGTCTTCATCCCGATGATGGCGCGCAACGTGCTCGAGTCCGCTCGCCTGCTGGCCAACTCCGCCCGCGTCTTTGCTGAGAAGTGCGTCGACCACATCGAGGCCAACGAGGAGCGCATGAAGCACTTCGCGGAGTCCTCCACGTCCATCGTGACCCCGCTGAACTCCGCCATCGGCTACGAGAACGCCGCAAAGGCCGCAAAACACGCCCTCAATGAGAAGATCACCGTCCGCCAGGCCGTCATTGACCTAGGCTTTGTTGACGGCGAGAACCTCACCGAGGAAGAGCTGGACAAGCGCTTGAACGTATTGAGCATGACCAACCGCGAGCGCGACAATATCTAATCTAAGCCACTTTTAGCGCTAACACCCCCGCTCGGAAATCACTCCTGAGCGGGGGTTTTCACATGCCTGAAGGCGCTTCCCGAGCACAGGAAGCGCAGGTAAGTAAGGGGAGGAAGGGGGCATCGGCAAGCGCAGGCTGTGAACTACAACATAAATTCGGCGTATACATCTACAAAATCACCCATTTTGCACTTGGTGCAAGTTTGCACCGAGTGTAAAGTTGCATTCTGTGCAAGAAGAACTATCACTACGCGAGCAGAAACGCCTAGAAACGCGGCTACGCATTGAGGATGCCGCCACCGAATTGGTGGACAAGCATTCCTTTGGCGAGGTCACTATTGAAGAGATCTGCGAACTAGCCGGTATTTCTCGGCGCACGTTTTTTAACTATTTCGATTCGAAGGAATCCGCCGTGCTTGGGGCGCCAAGTGCTGACTTCACCGAGGAAATGCGCGAGTATTTCCTCCACGAACCCACCACCAACATCATGGAACTAGTCCTTAACCTGGTGGAACAGCATATGGAGGGCCATCACGTTAATCCCACCATTCGGGAGCGACGCAAGCGCATTGCTAATGACCCAGAGGCGGCCGCCGCCTCCATTAGCCGCAAGCGGGCGAAATCCATCGAGCTTATTGGGCTCATCGAAGAGCGCCTTGACCGGGAACCGGAACTGCGCATTCTCGAGGGCCAGTCCACGGCAACGGAGGCCATGGTCATCGCCGGTGTGGTCCGCGAGGCCCTCTGGCTTTCCATTGCCGCCCCCGATAGCGATTGCAGCGACGCCCTGAGGTCGCGTCTGAATGATTCACTGATGTTGATTAATGATTTTATGAAAGGAATCCGATGGTAGATACAGCCGAAAAGGCTCCTGCGCAGGGCCAGTCGCGGGCGGATAACCTGGGGCTCATTTTCTCTGCGCTCGTGCTCACCATGTTGATGAGCTCGCTGGGCCAGATGATTTTCTCTTCCGCTTTGCCAACGATTGTTGGTGAGCTTGGCGGCGTTGACCACATGAGCTGGGTCATCTCCGCATTCCTTGTCACCATGACCATTGCCATGCCGATTTCCGGCAAGCTGGGTGACATGCTGGGCCGCAAGTGGCTCTACATTGGCGGCATCGCCGTCTTCGTCGTCGGATCCGCCGTCGGTGGTTTTGCCGATTCCATGACGGTCCTCATCGTCGCCCGCGCCGTGCAAGGCTTTGGCGCTGGGTTCATGATGATTTCCTCACAGTCCATCATCGCCGAGGTCACCTCCTCGCGCGAGCGCGGCAAGTTCATGGGCATCATGGGCGGCGTCTTCGGCCTGTCCTCTGTCCTCGGGCCCGTCTTGGGCGGCTGGTTTACTGATGGCCCCGGCTGGCGTTGGGGCATGTGGATGAACATCCCACTCGGCCTGCTGGCCATGGTGGTCTGCATCTTGGTGCTCAACCTGCGCGTGGGCCAGGCCGATATGAAGCGCTTTGACTGGCTTGGCGCCACCTTCATCGCCATTACCACCGCTTCCCTTATCCTCATGACCACCTGGGGCGGCACCGAGTACGACTGGGATTCCTCCATGATCCTCACCCTCGGCGCCATCACCCTCGTCGGCGCCATTATTACCACCATCGTGGAATTGCGCGCTGCCGAACCGCTTATCCCGGTTCGCCTCTTCAAGAACCGCAACATGGCCCTGACCACCCTGTCCGGCGTCATTTTGGGCCTAGCCATGTTCGGCGTGCTGGGCTATATGCCCACCTACCTGCAAATGGTCCACACCCTATCACCCACCAAAGCTGGCCTGATGATGATTCCGATGATGGTTGGCCTTATCGGCACCTCCACCGGTGTCGGCTTCATCATCGCCCGCACCGGCCGCTACAAGATCTACCCCCTCATCGGCCTCGCCATTACCGCCGGTGCACTCTTCTGGATGTCCCGCCTGTCGGTAGACACATCCCTCACTCAACTGGGATTCGAGTTCCTCGCTTTCGGCATCGGCCTGGGCATGGTCATGCAGGTGCTGGTCCTCATCGTCCAGAACTCCTTCCCGCTCTCCCAGGTGGGCACCGCTACCGCGGCGAATAACTTTTTCCGCCAGATCGGCTCTGCCCTGGGCGCTTCCCTGGTCGGTTCCATGTTCATCAATAACATGCAGGATGAGATGGCCAACCGCCTGCCGCAGGCCATCCAGCAGCTCGGCCCTGAGGGCGCGGCCTATGCCGAAAAGTTCAGTAACGCTGATGGCAATGCCAATAGCCTCACGCCGGATTTGGTGTCTTCCCTACCAGAGCCGCTCGAGCAGGCAGTATTAAATTCCTATAACGACGGCCTGACCCCGGTTATCGCGCTGATGGTGCCGCTCGTCATCGTCGCCCTCCTGGTCCTGCTTCCCCTGCGCGAGGACCGCCTTAAGGAGACGATCGATTAATGTCTCTCAACCCCGCAGAAACCGCCGCTACCAGCAGGGAGTTGCATGCATTGCGCGATAGCCTGCTGCTTGCCGATGCCCCCATCGAGTCCGCCCTCGGCTACCAACCCGGCGGCCTCGCGGAGGTGCTCGATATTGAGGCAAGCCCCATCGAGGTATGGCGCACCCGCGATTACCTCGTGGCCTTGGCAGAGCGCCAAGGCATCGAGGTGCCGCCGTTTAGCCGCCTGAGCGATTTCATGCGCCCACAGGCACAGAAGTGGTTTGGGCGCTGGGAGGTACCCGCAGTCTAGGAGCGCTCTATTCTCCCCAACTGGTTGATCGCCTAGCTTGGGACAACAAATAAAGGCCGTAGCGCCGCCAGGATGATTTATTCCCCCGGCAGCGCTACGGCCTTCGTGACGAAAAGGCTGAGTGCCCTTTAACTGTTCTTTTCCTCCGGCTTGGGAAGCAGGAGCTCGTAGACATCGGTATCGCGCCACTGACCGGCCAACTCACCATAGGTCATCTTGGCCATGTGTGAGTAGGTGCCGACCTTTTCAAAACCGCGGGACTTGTGAAGGCCCGCAGAACCTTCATTTTCCGGGAAGATCCAAGAGTGGATGGCCCACTTGTGCAGGTCCTTGCACACTTCAATGAGGCAATCGAGCAAGGCCCCTGCAATGCCACGGCCTTGGGCATCAGATCCCAAGTAAATGGAATCCTCCACGACGCCGTGGAAGACGGTGCGCGAGGAAATCGGGGCGGCCGATACCCACCCCAATACCTTGGAATCATCGTCCGCCTCAACGGCTACGTGCACCGAGGCCATGATCTTGGAGCTCGTAAACTCCTCGTAGGTCAAGGATCGGGTTTCATAGGTGGCATGGCCGGTTTGCAGGCCCTGCTCGTAGATTTCCCGCATCTGCGGGTAATCGGCCGAAGTGAAGGGCCGAATACGGAAATCCTTTTTCTTATCGTCCGCAGACGTCTTCTTGGCGTTCTCGCTCATAAGCACCATTATTACTGGTCTTGCGTGATTTTTCTATAAAGAATTCATTAAATTCGCTGTCTGCGAAATCGCTTTCATCCGGCCCTCACTTAGTCGTTGCCTTCTAATAGATCGGTTACCAGTTCCGCAATGGCGGAGCGCTCCGAACGCTTAAGGGTAATGTGCGAGAAGAGCTCGTGGCCCTTGAGCTTTTCGATGACCGCCTGTACCCCATCGTGGCGGCCCACCCGCAGGTTATCGCGCTGGGCAACGTCGTGGGTGAGCACTACTCGCGAGCCTTCCCCCAAGCGCGAGAGCACGGTGAGCAAAACATTGCGCTCCAATGACTGCGCCTCGTCCACGATGACGAAGGCATCGTGCAGGGACCGGCCGCGGATATGGGTCAGTGGCAGGACCTCGATGAGCCCACGCTCGTGAATCTCTTCTAGGACGTTGTCAGAGACTAGGCCTTCCAAGGTGTCATAGACCGCTTGAGCCCATGGGTTCATCTTCTCTGATTCAGAGCCCGGCAGGTACCCCAGCGACTGACCGCCGACGGCATACATGGGCCGGAAGACCACAATGCGGCGGTGCTCACCGCGCTCTAAGACCGCCTCCAAGCCGGCGCATAAGGCCAGCGCGGATTTGCCGGTGCCTGCCCTACCGCCGATGGACATGATGCCAACCTCTGGGTCCAACAGGAGATCAAGGGCGATGCGCTGTTCCGCCGAACGCCCCTGCACGCCAAAGGCATTGCGATCACCGCGCACCAAACGCACCGCCCCGTCCGGCATAATGCGGCCCAGGGCAGATTGCGCGCCGGCAACCAAGGTGATGCCGCAGTGCACCGGCAAGTCTTCCACTGGGGTGTCATCGTCCGTCACAGCCCCGTCTAGCAGCACTTCCCCATCGCTGTAGAGCGCGTCGATGACATCTGCGGTGGTATAAGCGGTAGCCATTCCGGAATACCCGGTCAAAATGACGTCCTGGGCGTGATATTCATCGGCCTGCACGCCCACGGCGCCGGCCTTGACGCGCAGCGGCACATCCTTGGTAACTAGGACCGTGTCCTTGCCTTCGTGCGCCAGGTTCAAGGCGCAGGCCAAGATGCGATGATCCCCTTCCGGCCCGCGGAATGCGGCCGGCAAGAGCGACTGGTCTTGGTGGTTGAGTTCTACCCGCAAGGTACCGCCAGCCACGTTGACCGGAACGGGTTGGTCGAGCGCCTCATAGGTAGCGCGCAGCTCTTCCAAAAAGCGAAGAGCTTGGCGGGCGAACCAGCCAAGCTCCGGATGATGACGTTTTCCTTCTAATTCAGAGATAACCACGACGGGAAGGACGACCTCGTGTTCAGCGAATTTTCGCAACGCCCACGGGTCAGATAATAAGACCGAAGTATCGAGAACATAGGTCTTGGTGGCGACGTCATTATCGGTGGTGCCTAGTGGAGTAGAAAGTACAGAGGGGCGAGTCATGGTGGCAGGAATCTTCCTTTGTGAAACGGTAGAAAGCTGTTCTTCCTTGTCTATCCCCCGGACCGCTGATGCTGCGATCTCTTGGGGGCTGCCACCCAACCTAAACTCCCAAGGTTGAAATCACATGGGTGGAAGATGAACTTTAAGAAAACGACAAATCCCTGCGGGAAAACCCGCAGGGAAAGTGATGAGAGGTGATCGGCGTACCGCGTGGGCAAGCGCCGAGTTCAGCCTTTAGGCCTCGACATCAGCCTTGAATTGGCCGTCTTCACCCTGCGTCCAGGAGATGCTGCCGTTGCTAAACTCCTGGGTCCAGCCTTTTGCGTCGGTTGCGTCAGCCTCAGGGTTGGTAGGCAGGCCAACGGAGGAGTCGAGGCCGCCCTCGTTTACCCAGGTTTCAGCAATCTTGCCGATGACCGGCTGTGCACCAGTCTCCTCAGAGTAGGCCAAGTACTTGCCGCCCTCGAAGGTAGCCAGGGTGCCCTTATCGGAGGACTCTACGTTCTGCACGTCGCCCCACTCTGCCCGCTTTTCCTCGATGGCGGTTGCAAGGTCAGCGGGAACTTCTTCCTCGCCGCCAGCGGTGGTGATGGTCTGGGTACCGCCCTCTCCATTTTCGTCCTTGGAGCCGGTTGCCTCTGCAGCGGCGGAACCTGCGGCGTCGGTGGCATCGGATGCGGCAGAGCCGGCAGAATCCGAGGCGTCTGCGGCTACAGAGCCAGCGGTATCCTTGGCGTCATCGGCGGCATCCTCTGCGTCCGAGCATGCAACGAGTGCAACGGAAAGGGTTGCGGCCGCGAAGCCACCTGCAATACGACGAGTCATCTTGCGCATTTCTAGATCTACCTTTCGATTTTTCAGCCGAAAAATTAGTTCACTGTAGTTTTCAGCCGCCATTGTGGCGAGCGCAGCCAACCGTATACGCGAACTGCACTATCGTGCCACTGTGTGCACCGAGAATAGCGCAGATCAGCTTTCAGTTCACCGCCGTTTGCGCTGCTTAGGGCGCTTCTTTTGTTTCTGTAACGGATTGTTAACAATCTTCCGAGACTGTTTAGCTTTAGCCTTTTCGCGAGCCGTTCGTTTCGGCTTTTCCTGCCTAGAGGAACGGGCAGTGCGGCCCTTAGCGATGCCCACAAAATCCTGAATGTCCTCACTATCCTCTGCCTTTCTCCAGACCAACGCGATTTCGGTAATCGGCACGTCGCTGCCCTTCAGAGCGAGCGGGACTACCTGTTTCTTGCTGAGGATTTTTAGCAGCGGCAGCGGTGCAATAGCGATTCCCACATTGGCTGCGACCACCTGCAGGGCTTCGCGTACGGCGGCGATATCGACCTCACCGGCATCGGTGAGGCGGTAGTTGAGGTGTTCATCGGAGACATCGGCAAGCGCCAGCTCCTCACCCACCTCCGCATAGACGGAGTCTTTTGGAACCGCGATGCCGGGGGCCTCCTCATAAAGGCGGACCACGTGGAAGGAGTCATCCACGCGCGCATCCGGCAGGCGGGTCAGCGCCAGATCCGCGTGGCCGGCGAGCAATTGCGCCATGCTGTCATCCGCATCGACGGTAGATAAACCGCCGTGCGCGGTATTGTCCTGAAATCTCTGAAACCATTTTCCAGGTTGTGTACCGGTGACAAAGGCTAAGCGCAGCATGGAGCACAGTCTACTGAAAGTGCTACGGTTAAACCGTGAGTGAACAACATAACCAACAGCAACCGTCCGGTACCGCGATGCGCGCGCAGACCGCCGCTAAGAAGCTGAATATCTACCTGCCCGCCGCGCCCGAGGAATTTCAAAATAGCGCAGTAAGCCACGAAGAACTGCGCGAATTGCAGCACAATCCCCCGCAGTGGCTGCAAACGCTGCGCCGCGAAGGCCCCCACCCCCGGCAGGAAGTTGCCCACAAGCTGGGTATTTCTGTCACCGCATTAAAGAAAAATGATATGGATAAGCCGCTGACCACCGCGGAGATCAGCGAGCTTTTAGAAAAGCAGCCTGAGTGGCTGCAGCAAGCCCGCGCCACGCTGGCGCAGGCTCGCGGCCACGACGTCCACGAGGACGCCGCAGAGGATAAGGACTAAACTAGCTTCCAGTCCTCGAGGCCTTCATACAGCGGGTAGTGCTCGGCAATCTTATCGACGCGCCGGCGAAGGGCCTCGACATCGGCGTTATTACCCTGTGCCAAAGCGGTACCGATGACATCGGCAACCTCGGTGAAGGCTTCCGCATCAAGGCCACGGGTGGCCAGGGCGGAGGTGCCGATGCGCAGGCCCGAGGTGACCATCGGCGGACGAGGATCGTTCGGGACCGCATTGCGGTTGACGGTGATTCCTACCTGGTGCAGGAGGTCTTCTGCCTGCTGACCATCGAGCTGCGAATTGCGCAAATCAACCAGGACGAGGTGGACATCGGTGCCGCCGGAGACGACGTCCACGCCAGCTGCCTGCGTATCTTCCGCCAAGAGGCGATCTGCCAGAATGCGGGCGCCCTCGAGGGTGCGCTCTTGACGCTCCTTGAATTCCTCGCTGGCCGCAATCTTCATAGAAATGGCCTTTGCCGCTACCGCGTGCATCAGCGGTCCGCCCTGCTGGCCGGGGAAGACATTGGAGTTCAGCTTCTTTGCGTACTCCTGCTTGGCCAAGATCATGCCAGAGCGTGGACCACCCAAGGTCTTGTGCACGGTGGTGGAGACGATATCGGCGTGCTCGACTGGGTTCGGGTGCAGGCCTGCGGCAACCAGACCCGCGAAGTGGGCCATATCTACCCACAGGTAAGCGCCCACCTCATCGGCGATCTCGCGGAAGGCCGCGAAATCCAGGGTGCGCGGGTAGGCGGACCAACCGCCGATGATGACCTTTGGCTTCTCCTTCAGCGCCTGCTCACGCAGCTTGTCCATATCCACGCGCATGGTCTCTGGGTCTACGCCATAAGCTGCGACATCGTAAAGCTTACCGGAGAAGTTCAACTTCATACCGTGGGTCAAGTGCCCACCGTGGGCCAAGGACAGGCCGAGGATCTTATCGCCCGGCTCCGCGATGCTGGACAGGACTGCGGCATTGGCCTGCGCACCAGAGTGCGGCTGCACGTTAGCAAATTCCGCGTTGAAGAGCGCCTTCGCACGGTCGCGGGCCAGATCCTCAACAACATCGACGTGCTCACAGCCGCCGTAGTAACGACGCCCCGGGTAGCCCTCGGCGTACTTATTGGTCAAGACAGAACCCTGTGCCTGCAGGACGGCGCGCGGCACGAAGTTCTCAGAAGCAATCATTTCCAGCGTTTCGCGCTGACGGGAAATTTCTCCCTGGATAGCGCCGAAAACATCCGGGTCAAGATCGCGCAGGTCAGTATTAAAAGAAGCCATATAAGACTAGTCCTCTTCTCGGTAGGAAGCAGTATGAGCCATTACATATCATAACCTTTCGGCTACCTTACAGGGGGCAAATTTTTCATCCCCTTATCACCGCGTGCGACAATTAGGCTATGGCGCGCAACTTGGATTCAAGCCCCTACCTCGACTTTGACCGTGAAACCTGGCGTGAACTCCGCAAATCCATGCCACAGGTGCTGACAGAAAACGAGCTAGAAGAACTACGGGGCATCGGCGACCGCATTGATTTGGACGAGGTCGCAGATGTCTACCTCCCCCTCTCCCGTCTTATCCACATGCAGGTCACCGCCCGGCAACAACTCACCGCCGCCACCGAGGCCTTCTTGGGCAACCCACCCACGCACGTGCCCTTCGTCATCGGCGTGGGCGGTTCCGTGGCCGTGGGTAAATCCACCACTGCCCGCCTCCTCCAAGTGCTCCTACAGCGATGGGACTCTCACCCGAAGGTGGACCTAGTGACCACGGACGGGTTTCTCTTTCCCACCCAAACGCTTAAAGAACGTGGATTGATGAAGCGCAAGGGTTTCCCCGAATCCTACGACCGCCGCGCACTTATGCGCTTTGTTACCGACGTCAAATCTGGAAAGCCCGTGGTCAAAGCGCCGCTGTACTCGCACATCACCTATGACATCGTCAAAGATCGCTATCAAGAGGTCAACCAGCCGGATATCTTGATTCTGGAAGGCCTCAACGTCCTCCAGACCAGCCCCACCTTAACCATTGCGGATCTTTTTGATTTCTCCGTCTACGTCGACGCCCGCACGGACGATATTGAACAGTGGTACATCGACCGCTTCCTCACGCTGCGCCACACCGAATTCCGCCGGCCCAATGCCCACTTCGCTGCTTATGCCGATATGAACGATGAGCAGGCGCGCGCCCAAGCCCGCGAGATTTGGCAATCCATTAACCTGCCAAACTTAGTGGAAAATATCCTACCCACCCGCGTTCGTGCATCGCTGGTATTGAAGAAGGGATCGCATCACCTGGTTGAACAGGTCCGCATGCGAAAAATCTAGCCGCTACTTACCAAAGCGGCGCGAACGCTGCGAATAATCACGCAGCGCGCGCAGGAAATCTACCTTCCGGAACGCCGGCCAATAGGTATCGGTGAACCAGATTTCTGAATAGGCTGCTTGCCACAGCAGGAATCCGGAAAGCCGCTGCTCGCCGGAGGTGCGAATCACCAAGTCCGGGTCCGGCAGGCCCTTGGTATATAGGTGTTCCGTGATTGAGTCTGCGGTGACTCGGTCCGCCATCTCGGCCGCGCTGGTGCCCTTTTCGGCCTCGCTGCGCACCAGCTTCTGTACGGCATCGACGATTTCTTGGCGCCCACCGTAGCCCACGGCCACATTGACGATGACGCCTTGGTTATCCTTGGTTTCCTCAGCGGCGTCAACCATGCGCTGGGTTACCGACGCGGGCAATAAATCTAAGTTACCCACAAGGCGCACCTGGCAATCCAGATCCCCCTGGGACAAATGCGTGACCACATCAGAGATGATGTCAAAAAGCAGCTGTACTTCCTGCTGGCTGCGCTTCAAGTTCTCCGTGGATAAGAGGTAGATGGTGACTACCTCAATATCGGTATCGCGGCACCACGCGATCATCTCTCCAATTTTCTTCGCCCCCTGGCGGTGGCCGTGGCTGATATCCGTAAACCCGGCTTCCCGCGCCCAGCGGCGGTTGCCGTCAGCCATGATCGCCACGTGCTTCGGCTGCGGTCTGCCCTTGATAAGCCGCACAAGTCGTGCTTCATATAAGGGGTACATCAGCCGCTTGAGGAATGTCACGTTGATTACTCCAGCCGGCTAGAAAATCGACTTCTTGCGGTTATCGTATAGGCCAGCTTCCTTGAGCGCCGCATCCACTGCCTCTTCGTCGAATGGATCGATCCCGTGGTCTTCAGCGAACATGGTGCGCCGACGGAAACGCGAATAGCGACGGTGAAAATTCCACCCCGCTACCAGCACGGCAACACCCAAAATGGCTAAGATAAGCAGCCCGATGGGCGAGGCCTTACCAAACTCTGGCCCCATCGGTCCGCCTTCTGCACCTTCTGTGCCTTGCGCAAGGAAAGTGACATCGTGCGCAGCCAGGAAAAGGGAGTCATAGACGCTCATATCTTAAGTCTCCTCGTTCTTTTCAATGCCCGCAAATAAATCATTTTCCGGCAGAGAGGTCGATACCCGAGTCTTGGCTAACTCAAACTCCTCCGTTGGCCACAGCCGCTGTTGGACCTCCACGGAGGTGGCCAAGAAGGCCCCGGCCGGATCTATCTGCGTCGCATGCGCCCGCAGCGCATCATCGCGATTTTGGAAGTAATCGGCACACTCCACCTGCGTGGTAACGCGAGCCATGATATCGCCAAACGCCGTATCCCAACGCGCCAGCATGGGACCATACGGGCTGGGCTTTCCTTCCTCAAGGAGAAGATCGTGGAACATCTTCATGCGCTGGTACACAAAGCCATGCGAGTAGTACAGCTTCAGCGGCTCGAAGGGCTCGCCCAATTCGGGGTGGTAGGAAGGGTCACCCGCCTTTTCCCACGCGATCATGGAGGCTCGGTGAACCATGAGGTGGTCTGGGTGCGGGTAGCCGCCATTTTCGTCATAGGTAATGATGACCTGCGGGCGGAATGAGCGGATAACGCGCACCATTTCCTGGGCCGCTGCATCATCGCCCATCAGGGCAAAGCAGCCTTCCGGCAAGAGCTCTTCCATGCTCTTGCCTTCCTCAGGATCTGGCAGGCCGGAATCAACGTGGCCTAACCACTGGTGTTGGACCCCAAGCGCGCGGGCTGCCTTAGCCATTTCCTCGCGGCGTACCTCAGCCATGTTTTCCTTAACGCCAGGGCGGTCCATGGCCGGGTTAATAATGTCACCGCGTTCACCACCGGTGCAGGTCAGCACCATTACATCCGCACCTTCTGCAGCGTAACGGGCCGTAGTCGCGGCACCCTTGGAGGATTCATCGTCCGGGTGTGCGTGGATTGCTAGGAGGCGAAAGTCGCTCACTGAAAATCCATCCCCTTTAAATCTAGCTTTTAGAACAGATCACTATCTTAGTAGATAATGGGAAAATGGTACTCCTCGGTTAAAGTAGGGCTATGACTTCCGCCGGAAATTCTCGCTCCGCCGCGCGCTACGGCTCGCGCGATAAATCAAAAAAGAACTCTGGTAGCTGGACCAATAAGGCGCTGGTGTTGATTTTTGCAGCCATGCTCGTCACCCTTCTCTACTACGGCTTCCAGTATTTTCGGGAAAAAGAATCCGTCAATGCGCAGATTTCGATGGTCACCCAAGAGGTTCTGAGCGATGACACCACCCGCGTGTGGGTCGATGTGACCCGAAATCACACCGATGAGGATGCTTACTGCATCGTGCAGGCTTACGATTACTCCAAATCCGAGGTAGGCCGTCGCGAATTTGCCGTTCCCGCTGGCGGAAATGAGACGCATCGCATTGCCGTCGATGTCCCCACCAATGCCCGTGCCGTCGCCGGTGGCGCCTACGGCTGCTCCGGCAATATCCCGGATTACCTGGATATGGACAATCCCGACTACGCGGAAAGTCGCTAGCCCCATGTGCTAGGATTTGTACAGCCTAGAACTGGGCAATTGCCTGGTTGCATACTTAACTTCGGTCCCGCCATCATCGCAGGACTTTGACCACTATTCCACAGCACGGAAGGTTTTAGAATGGCTGAGCAGCAAAAGCAGTACATCACCCCAGAAACCAAGGCAAAGCTCGAGACCGAGCTGCAGGAACTCATCGATCACCGCCCAGAGGTTGCGGCGGAAATCAATGAACGCCGCGAAGAGGGCGACCTGAAAGAAAACGCCGGCTACGACGCCGCCCGCGAGATGCAGGACCAGGAAGAAGCCCGCATCAAGCAGATTTCTGAGCTGCTGGCTAACTCCACCACCGAGCGTGGCACCATGCAGGAAGGCGTTGCCTACACCGGCAGCGTTGTCCACGTGTACTACAACGGCGACAAGAACGATAAGGAAACCTTCCTCATCGGTACCCGCGCCGCTGCGACCGATAACAAGGACCTAGAGACCTACTCCGAGCAGTCCCCGCTGGGCGCCGCCATCATCGGTGCGCAGGAGGGTGAAACCCGCGAGTACTCCGCACCAAATGGTAAGACCATTTCGGTAACCATCGAATCGGCTGCCCCATACGATTCCGCCAAGGCCGCCACCCCGCGCGAGTCCTAATTTCCTCCTTCCGCCCCACTACCGCCTTCACTACTCTGGAGAAAGAGCACATCCCCATGAAGAAATTCTCCCGTTTCGCTACCGCTGGATTAGTTTTTACCGCCGGTCTTTCCTTGGCCGCATGCCACCCGCCGAACCAGCAGGATTCTGAATCCGGCAAGATCGAAAACGCATCGACCTTCACCGGCGAGGCACCGGCGCAGAAGAATGCCGAGACGTCTTCATCTGCTGCTACTACCGAACCCGGAGTGGATCCGGAGGGCCTGCACAACGGGGTCGAGGAACCTGAGCAGCAGCCAAACGCCACCGCGACGCAACTGCCGCAATAAAAGAAGTGGGCTGAAGGATTATTTCCTTCAGCCCTTTTTCTTTCCCCCCAATTTACTGTCTAGGATTCTCGCGCCCAATTGCCGATGACCCCAGGCACGACCGCCGGTGGCTCGCCCAACAGATCCCGTTTATTCGGATCGCGCTCAACTTGAGTCGTTACCGCCTTCACCCGATTCTTGTCATTTCCCTGACCCCGGGCTCCCATCATTGGTGCAAAGGCTCGCATGCCTGCGGCCGGCCTCGCGGCAACAGATTTGGTACCGGCGCCAGTGGTGGCGCCTCCCCCGCGCACCACGGCTTCACGTGCAGCGCCCCTTTCCAGGGGTCCTCGGCTACCGTTACCACCGCTGCTATTGCCAGCAGCTTCACCTGCCGCGCGAGGAAGCGCACCTCCCACGCCGCGAGCTCCGACGCTCTCACCGGAACCACCACGCAGAGCTGCTGCGCCACGCGCACCGGTTCCGCCAGCACCCAATCCAGGAGCGGAATTTACGACTGCGCCCATATGTCCGCCTATTCCAGAACCAAGCCTTCCACCCGTACCCAAGGCCCCGCTGCCGATCCCGGCCAGTGGATTGAATCCGCCACCGCGGAGAGCGCCAGGATTCCCGCTTCCGGCTCTCCCGCCTAAGTTAGGAGCACCCGCGGCGTTTGCGATTCCAGTTCCGGTACCTAACCCAGACCCAGTGCCTATCCCCATAGCACCGGGCCCACCGCCAGACATTGACATAGAACCTAACTGACTATGCGGCGTCGTCCCAGGGAGTGAGGCTCCACTGGTTGCGACATCGCGACCGCTGATATCTATTCCATCGCCCACCCCTAGTTGGGAAAGAGCCTTTCTACCGTCTGCATGCAATTGCTCCTGGAATGCGGCGGTCTCCTCTGGAGCCATTCCGACGGATTCCAAATCGTGGACTGTACCATTTGCAACGTCGAAGTTTCCCGGCCCTACATCGCCGCGGGCAATAGCGTCTTGGATCGCGCGCGGCCACACGACATTGTCGGTATTGTATTTCTGGCCATCGCCATTCACACCAGACAAACCGGCGTCAACGCCGCCTCCTCCGGAGGCCGGCGACTGTTCCATCAACGCATGCTGATTTGGCATTGCGTCAATGGCCAACCTTTGAAGATCCGGCTGGAGCTTTGCCAACGCCGCAGTCTCTGCAGCTTTTCGCTCCGTCGGGTCAGGGATCTTCATAATCTCCATCGCCATTGCCATTGCCGACGGCTGAATCATCATCAACCGCGAGTGGAAACCAGTGAGCTTTTCTCCCATTGCTTCAGCATTGGCCACAAAGTGCTTCCCCGAGGCCGCTACCTCACGGATCTTCGTTGCCGCCCGCGACGTCGTTTCGCTGTCATTCTCACTTTCCAAGGAGCCAGCGGCTTGTTCAAGCCCACTCACGATCTCCCGAACCTCGGAACCTAAAGAGCTCCACCGCGCATTGGCCTCGGAGACGCTCCAAATCTGCGTGGACATCAAGTCCGTAGCCAGCTTGGTAATCGATGTGCCGACGTTAACTACAGGCGGCGTAAACATAAACGGGCTATACCCCGGCTCCGGCTGGTCCATAACCGGCATCGATTCAACGCCAATCTCGCCGCCAGCGTCCGCGATATCCATCGCCCTACTATTTGCAGCTTCTTGGGCTTCAAAGCCTCGGGCTTCACGAGCAAGACTGTCGTAGAGCCATTTCAATTGCTCTGAGAAAGCTCTTAAAGAGTTACTTGCGGAACCGGGATCTGTTTCAAGGATTCGCTGATGGATCGCCCCTACATGGTCGATTCCACTGACAGGTGAAAACGCCGAATCCAACGGTGACTGAGCGTTCCCAACCGCACCCATAAGTTCCGTTCCTAGAAATTCTGTTTCCATGGCTGTGTTTAGTAGACTTTCACTACTGATCTTCATCATTCCCCCGATTTTCTATCCTAAAGATTCGCTAGTACTCCGCTAGCAATTGAACACTTTTCTTCGTAACTTTCGTCAGGACTGAATCCTGAGTAATTGACTCGTATAACCCCTCGAACGGTTTCTTGGATTACAGTGCAAAACATATCTCCAAAAAGTTCATTTTCTTCAACGCCCCCGAACTGTGAAGAGTTTTCTTTTGAATTTTCTTCCCGATACATTGAATCATCAAACGGGGTGGAACTAATCATTCCAGATAATCCAACCACTCCTCCTCGTTTTTGGCCACCTTGAAACTCAAAGGTACATATGACGGAACCGGAGATTCTCCGAGTATTCCCAATAGGAGACCCGATCCCGGCAGCTTTTAGACTGTCCGGCGGAATCTCCGTACATGGATCGAATAGCTCGAAATCTGGATCTGCAGGATCAAATTCTCCCGGTGGCGGTAGTACTCCGGAATCCCCATCTGCCTTGGCGCCGGTCTCCCCCCCGAAGACCGGCGCCAGCCCCCGAATTCTCGTCTCCGGAGTGTCCCGAATCCCCCAGATTATCTTCCACGTCATCCCCCTGGTTCCCGTTGGCCTCACCCGCGCCATCGGCCGAACTAGTGCCATCAGCTTCTGCCGACATCGCGGCATCTTCTGATGCGCTCCTCGAGCCGACTTCCGCAGCGCAGCCACTCAGCGCGACCGAACTGACTACCAGCGCTGCTACGGTTGCCTGACGTTTCACAACAATCCTTCGGTTACCTCTTTTAGACGAGCTGGAACGAGAAGAAAATAGAGGAGAGAACTCTCTACCTTCCGGTTTCCCGTTCCCGCCACATAGCATGCATGAATCGTGCAAAAATTTCTTGTCGAGCCCGCAAATTAGTCACTATTTAACTATTTCAGTTATCCCATACGCCACATTTATAACTTTCCACATGGTGAAATTTGCTGCTCATTAGCTGTCTTAAACCTGAATGCGCTCTCCTACCCGCTTAAAGGCTAAAGAACGACTTAATACCCCCTCAATTACCCCAATAATTACACGCCCGTAATCCAAACGCGGACACAAAAATGGCCCGCACCGTAGTGCGGGCCGAAAGCGCGAAAAGGCTTAGTTGCGCTGAACGTAGCTCAACAGGCGAAGAATTTCGGTGTAGAGCCAGACCAAGGTTACGGCCAAGCCGAGAGCTACGCCCCATGCCTGCTTAGCAGGAGCACCGGCGCGGATAAGGCGGTCTGCTTGGTCAAAGTCAGTCAGGAAGGACAGAGCAGCCAAGACAATGCAGACCAAGGAGAAGATGATGGCGAGGGGGCCACCATCCCGCAGTGGGTTGAAGTCGAAGAAGATGGCACCCAAGAAGTTAGCGAGAGCCATGACCGCAACACCTGCGATGAGGCCGACCAAAATCTTGGTGAACTTTGGGGTGACCTTTACTGCACCGGTCTTGTAGACAATAAGCATGCCGATGAACACGCCGATGGTACCGACGATTGCCTGGCCAATCAGCGCCATGCCATTAGAACCACCGATGGTACTGTTCGCGAATACGAAGGAGAAGCCACCAACGAAAAGGCCCTCGAATACTGCGTAGGTGAGGGTCGCGGCCGGCGAGCCCCACTTACGGCCAAAGGAGGCCACGAGTACGGTGATGAATCCGCCAATGCCACCGACGAGCATAAGCATCATGGCTGTGCCTGGGTTCATGGTGCCCAAGTAGAAGTTGATGGCAGCGACCACGATAATAATGCCGAGGGTAATTCCCGTCTTGGTGACGACGTCATCCACGGTCATAGGGCGAGGGGCTTCGCCCGCGTAGCCGGGGTTCTGCTGCTGGCTACTTTCAGTTAGCGAGGTCATAACCGGATTGCTTGAACGCACGGTTGTCCTTTCTCAGTGATGTACAAATCAGCTTTCTCATGTAGATCAACGTCACCACGCCCCATAAAGTTCCTCATTTAGAATAATTTGCTCAAGATCCCAAGAAATTTATTACTGGACCGTTGCCTCCGCTGACGTATCCCGAGCTATGCTGCTAGGAACTTGCTCTCCTGTCGGGTGAGCCGAGGATTTGCTATCCGTAGCTTCGATATAATCTTAGAAGAGGTACCTTCTTCATGAGCTGATCCTCAAGTGCCTAGACAGTCATAATTCGGCCAAGAGTTAAGGAACATCTTGCGATTTACACTCATTTCCACTGCCACAGCAATCATCATGACGCTGGCGGGAGCTAGCGCATTTTTCATCCCTGCATTCATTGCAGTCGGAATTGCCATCGACAGCAACAACCGGAAAAACAGTGCAGCCTAATATCACTGACGTAGATACAGGCAAAGGGCCGTGAACCGGCGAGGATTGGGCCGCACGCGTCTTTGGCTCGCGGATGTGGTGGGCGAATGGCACGCGACTAGGCCGGGCCCTCCCAGCCAGTTAAAACGCTAGGCTCAGCCATACGAAAAATCTCGAGACACCATAGGAACGATGTCTCGAGACTTCACAGCGTGCCCCCAGTGGGACTCGAACCCACACTGAATCGATTTTAAGTCGACTGCCTCTGCCGATTGGGCTATGGGGGCGGGGCGCAAGGAATAGTGTAGGACACTATTCCTAAAAAGAGTTAATGAGGGGTCGATTCACTAACCAGACCAGCAATGATGCCGTCCAGGATGTCTTTTTCGCTGATGAAGAAGCTACGTGCATCGCTGGTGCGCTCGATGAGCTGCATGATTCCCTCAACTGCCACTGCCCCACCGCCGATGACATCGGCGCGGCCGGGGTGAATGACCGGATTGAGGGCGCGCTCCTCCGAAGGAATGCTGACGAGTTGCTTGAGCAGCACCCGCAGGGCGTCGAAACGCAGCTCCGAGCCGTGGATCGCATCGGGGTCATAGCGCTCTAGCCCCTGGGCCAAGGCGGATAGCGTGGTAAATGTGCCTGCACAACCCACAATGGTGCGCGCCTTGGACATGGGGACGATCTTTTCCACCTCGCCCATACGCTCTGCCACGTATTCGGAGGCGATCTCGATTTCTGATTCCGTGGGCGGATCGGTGCGCATGATGCGTTCTGTCAAACGCACACAGCCCATGTATGCAGAGTGCGAACCTAGAATCTCTTCATCGGCGGTGCCCACGACGAATTCGGTGGAACCGCCGCCCAAGTCAATGACGCAGAAGGGGCCGCGATCCGGCTCCATATCGGCCACCGCGCCGTTAAAGGATAGAAGCGCTTCTTCTTCGCCGGAGATAACCTCCGCCTTGGCGCCGGATTCGATCTGGCCCAGAAGCTCAGCAGTCATATCGAAAAACTCCTGCTGGTTCTTCGCATCGCGGGTGGCACTGGTTGCCACCATGCGCACGCGGGTAACCTTCTCGAACTTCATCTGGCGCACATAGCCCTCCAAGGCCACGCGGGCGCGCTCTAAGGCATCGGGCGCGATTTCACCCGTTGCATCCACGCCTTGGCCCAGGCGAATGA
Source organism: Corynebacterium tuingiense (assembly GCF_046718165.1). Lineage (NCBI taxonomy): Bacteria > Bacillati > Actinomycetota > Actinomycetes > Mycobacteriales > Corynebacteriaceae > Corynebacterium > Corynebacterium tuingiense. The sequence goes on along the minus strand of NZ_CP177101.1, from coordinate 873,855 downwards.
TTTCCATGGTGCGGGTAATATCGCGCACCTTGCCGTCTTCATCGATCTCAGAAATTAACAGGCGAATGGAATTGGTACCGCAGTCAATGGCTGCCACGCGAGTCATGTCGTACTCCTATTCAGCGTTGGAAAAATCGAACTCCGCCAAGTCAATGCCCAGCTCTTCCACCGTGGGCCAATCCTGCGGAATCGCCGTACCGCGCAGCTTACCGTGGTCGGCTGCCATGGCCACCGCTTCGGTGCCGAGGCGGAAGTGTTGGGGGCCTTCGGCAAGCGCATAGGCAATGAGCACGTGCAGGCACTTCACCCGCTCCGGCATGCCGCCACCAGAGAAATCAGTGCCCAAGTCCTCAATCTCGTTGCGCTTGGCCAAGAAATGCTCGTGGGCCTGGTGATAGTCCGCGGCGAGCTCCTTGTCCTCGGCTAGGCGGGACTCCATCCACTTCATTACGTGGGCGACCTCCAACCGGGAGGCCTCCGCGGTCAATCGGGGATCGGTGAGGTAATACAGCGTGGGAAACGGGGTGCCATCCGGCAGCTTAGGAGAGGTCTTGATCACGGCCGGTTGGCCGTCCGGCGTACGGTAAGATACCTCCAGCACGCCGCGTGGGGTACGGCCCAATTGCTCGGAGACGATGGCTAAATCTGCATCAGTGACGGTCATGCGAACAATTATCGCACATCGCCGCTTTCCTCAGGCGCTGGCTCAATCGGCAGATGCTGCGACTCGCCCGCTGGGGCCTCTTCTTCCGGCGGCTGCGCCACCGAATCCCACAGCACCTCAAACCACGGGCGCGAATCTTCCTGCTCCTTGCTATTTGTCGTCACCTGGTTATCGGGCTGGATATTCGGATCGAGGATGCGGTACGCGGTCTCACCCTGCTCTACCACGCCGAAGCGCCGCCGGGCTTCCTGCTTGATAAAGTCCTCTGATTTATATTTATCGATCTCTTCTAATAGAGCATCTTTTTCATCCTGCTTCGCCGCAATCGATTCATTCAGCCGAGCGATTTCGGAGCGGCCGTGGTAGTAATTGCGCAGCGGCACCGCGATGATGACGAGCACCACCAACACAAAAACAACGATGACGGTCATGCCAACGATGCTCATGCGATCGGGCTTGCGGTTCTTCTTTTCCTGCGCCCGCTGGGATTTGCGGATATCCGCAGCACGCGAGGCCACCGGAACCCTAGTGCGGCTCCGGCGGCGCTCCGTCTTCTTCTCACGTGCCATAGGGTTACTATCCTAGCGCCGCCACACCAGTAACACAGGCGTGGCACGCGCGGAAATTTACCAACTTTCTCAGGCGCTCGAGATGCTCAGAACGAGCAAGCCCCCGCCGCACCTTTTCGGGGCACAGCGGGGGCTATATTCCTAGCGGCGTCTAGCTTCTAGACTAGACCGCTAGGCCTTAAGCGTTGAAACGCGGGAAGGCGGAGCGGCCGGCGTACACAGCGGCATCGCCAAGCTCCTGCTCAATGCGCAGCAGCTGGTTGTACTTAGCCACGCGCTCGGAGCGGGCCGGGGCACCGGTCTTGATCTGGCCGCAGTTGAGGGCGACGGCCAAGTCCGCAATGGTGGTGTCCTCGGTCTCGCCGGAGCGGTGGGACATCATGGTGCGGTAGCCATTGCGGTGTGCAAGCTCTACGGCATCGAAGGTCTCGGTCAAGGTACCAATCTGGTTGACCTTTACCAGCAGCGCGTTGGCTGCCTTCTTATCGATGCCCTCCTGCAGGCGAGCCGGGTTGGTGACGAAGAAGTCATCGCCGACGATCTGGACCTTATCGCCAATAGCGGCGGTCAGGGTGGTGTAGCCTTCCCAGTCGTCTTCCTGCAGTGGGTCCTCGATGGACACGATGGGGTACTCGTTGATGAGCTCCTCGTAGACCTTGGACATCTCCTCGGCGGTGTGCTCGCCGCCTTCGAAGTGGTACTTGCCGTCCTCGTAGAACTCGGAGGAAGCGACGTCGAGGGCCAAGGCGACGTCCTTGCCCGGCTCGAAGCCGGCCTTCTTAATGGCCTCAACGATGACGTCGAGCGCAGCGCGGGTGGAATCGACGGAAGGAGCAAAGCCGCCCTCATCGCCCAAGCCGGTGGACAGGCCCTTGTCCTTCAGGACGGCCTTCAGGGAGTGGTACACGCCAGCACCGATGCTGAGGGCCTCGGTGAAGGTCTCTGCGCCGATGGGAGCAATCATGAATTCCTGCACGTCCACGCCGGAGTCAGCGTGGGAACCGCCGTTCAGGATGTTCATCATGGGAACGGGAAGAACGTGAGCGTTCGGGCCGCCAATGTAGCGGTAGAGCGGCAGCGCGGCGGACTCGGCGGCAGCCTTAGCGGTAGCGATGGACACACCGAGAATGGCATTGGCGCCAAGGCGGGACTTGTTATCCGTGCCGTCCAGCTTGATGAGCGCCTGGTCAATGAGGCGCTGGTCATCAGCCTCGAGGCCAGCGATTTCATCGCCGATTTCCTCGTTGATGTTCTCTACGGCCTTCTGCACGCCCTTGCCTAGGTAGCGGTCGCCGCCGTCGCGCAGCTCGTGTGCCTCGTGCACACCGGTAGATGCGCCGGAGGGAACGCCGGCAACGCCGTGGGCGCCGTCGTCCAAGAAGACCTCGGCCTCTACGGTCGGGTTACCGCGGGAATCCAATATTTCGCGTCCAAATGCGTGGATGATACCAGCCATGCTGTAACTCACTCCTTATAGATGATGTTCGTCGCTGAGCCAGTTAGTTCAGTTACATGCCCAATTGTTCCAGAAAACCGCCACGCGTGAGGCTAGCGAGCCGGTTGCGGGACCGAGTAGGCATTGGCCGCATGGGCTACCTTGTCCAGATATTCCCTGGACTGGTTGTAATTTAAGATGGCCTCTTCCCACTGATCCGGGTCATTGAGATCCCTATCACCAAAGCACAAGAGGTTCGCCGCGCCCAGGGCGGCATCGTCAATCTGGTTCGGGTCGGCCTTGCCATCGCCATTGGCGTCGCCGCCGGCGGACTCCCACGAGGTAGGGATGAACTGCAAGGGACCCACCGCGCGGTCAAATTCCGTATCCCCGTCGATTTCGCCGTTATCGGTATCCGGGGTGTGCGCGGTGTTATTCGAGCCATCCAGGGTGATGCCGACGATCGGCGGCTGCGGGTAGCCGTTGTCATCCAGCTTGGAGGACTTAAACCAGTTGCCGTTATAGGTACCGTGCCGAGTCTCTACAAAGCCCAAGCCTGCCAGGGTATTCCACCGCAAATTGCAGCCCGGGTGCTGCTGCCGGGCGATAAGTTCGGCGTTGCCATAGGCGCGCAGCGCCTGCGGCGGGATATCGGTAGCTTCTGCCAGATCCGATGCCCAGTGGGTGAGCTTATCGGCCGTGCGGCCCGGCGCGTTGACATCGATATTGGCCACCTCTTTTCCACCTACGGGCGGGGTGGCATCCGGGACCGAAGAATCATCGGTGGAATTGGATACAATTAGCCCCATTACCAGCGCAATGATGATTACTACGGCTAGCCCGCAGCCCCCGATTGTTCGCAGCAGCCTGTTCATGAGTAGCCATCCTACTAAGTGAAATTCACCCCGCCGGATAACTACACGCGCCCGCCGCGCGTAAAAGTCCCTGCGACTTTCACCCCACTTTTACTCCCGCGATTTCCCCTCCGCCCAGAGGCGGTTTTGTTCTTCTACGCCCACTATTTCCGCCGTGCCATCAAAGAGATACGGCGCGCGGGAGCGCATCTTGCGCACGAAACTTGTGGCGACATCGTCAAGCGAGAAGGTAGAAATCTCGGCGTGAAAAAGCACCTGCAGGAAAACATCCCCAAGCTCTTTGAGCAAATCCTCCTCGGGTGCGTGCTGGCGCACGGCCGCTGCAAATTCCCCCGCCTCCTCTTCTAGGTACGGCAGGAGCGATTCGTGGGTCTGCTCGCGCTCCCATTCGCCGATACGGCGGGCCGTTGCCATAGCGCTGCGCGCTTGCATCACGGCATCGTCAAGCGACTCGGCCCTAATCACCTGTTCCCCGGTGGCAATGCGCGCCTGGGTTTCTGGATCGTGTTCATCGGTGGTGACCAAGGTGCCGGTTAAATCATCGCCGCTTAAGAGATCCGAGAAGTTCCACCGCACTGATACCGGTACTTCCCCGGTGAACTGAACGGGTCCATATAACCTGCCATAGGCGCGCATGGGGATCATGGTGGGCCAGCGTTCATCGAGCAACAGGACTGTCATAGCTACAAAGTCTATCCCGTGTGTTTTCTCAAGTTCCCTTTAACGGGGCAGGCGCGGTACTTTAGGCCAATGACCTCCAGCCAAAATAAGTCCCACTCGGTGTCATTGTGGACGCTTGTCGCGCTGATTATCGGATCCACCGTCGGCGCGGGCATATTTTCGCTACCCCAAAATATTTCCTCCGTGGCAGGCCCAGGTGCCATGCTCATCGGTTGGTTGGTGGCGGGTATCGGCATGCTGTCCGTTGCCTTCGTCTTCCAGATTTTGGCGTACCGAAAACCCCACCTTGATTCCGGCGTCTATTCTTATGTGCGCGCTGGCCTGGGTGATTTCATCGGCTTTACCTCAGGCTGGGGCTACTGGCTGGGCTCGGTGATGGCGCAGGTGGGTTATGCCACGCTGTTTTTCAATACGATTGGGCATTACCTGCCGCTTTTCGATGCCGACCACCAGTGGGCGTCCGCCATCGCCGTCTCCCTTCTATCGTGGGGAATCTTCGCCGTTTTGGCCCGCGGGGTGCAGCAGGCCGCATTCATGAACCTGGTGACGACGATTGCCAAGATCGTGCCCATCCTGGCCTTCATCGTCTTGGTCGCGTTCATCGGCTTTAGCTGGGATAAATTCACCCTGGATTTCTGGGGGCGAAATTCCAATGCCAGCGTCTTTGAGCAGGTCCAAGGCATCATGCTCTTTACTGTCTGGGTCTTTATCGGCGTAGAGGGTGCCTCCGTCTATTCCAAGCAGGCCGCTAAGCGCACCGATGTCGGCCGTGCCACCGTCATTGGCTTCTTCTCCGTGCTGGCACTCTTGGTCTCCGTATCCACCTTGAGCTTTGGTGTGATGAGCAAAGAGGAGCTGGCCGCGCTGCCGGATAACTCCATGGCTTCGGTGCTTACGGAGGTCGTCGGCCCCTGGGGCGGCGCGCTGATTTCCATCGGCCTGTGCCTCTCGGTCCTCGGCGCTTACGTTTCCTGGCAAATGCTGTGTGCTGAGCCCATCGTCATGATGGCCATCGATGGCCTTATCCCCCGCCGCATCGGCACCATCAATGTGGCCGGCGCCCCGTGGGTAGCACAGCTGATTTCCACCTCCGCGATCCAGATCTTCATCGTCGTCTTCTACGTCAACGAGGCGTCCTATGCCGCAATGGTGCAACTGGCCACCATCATGTACCTCCTGCCCTATATCTTTTCCTCGCTGTACCTTTTGCTGCTGGCGATGCGGGGCAAGGGGGTTACCCACCCGCACGCCGGAACGCGATTCGATCTGTCCGGGCCGGATATTCCCAGGCGCGAAAACCGGCGCCACTTTGGCATCGCGCTAGTGGCCTTCGTGTACTCTCTGTGGCTGATTTACGCCGCCGACCCGGTTTATATTCTCTTTGGCGCCCTCGCCGTCGTGCCGGGCCTTATCCCGTATGTGCTCACCCGCCTCTCGCGCCGCGAGAAGCTTTTCAATGGATTTGAGTGGTCAATCGTCATCGTTGTGCTGGTTGCCGCTATCATCGCCGCGGTCGGCCTCACCCAAGGATCACTGGAACTCTAGTCTCCCTGCCCCACCAAAAAGGGCTACATCGGCGCGCTCGCCCGCCATCGCAAGTGGTCTTGGACACAGACAGTTTAGTACGGTAATTACACCCCACTAATTCTTGTGAATATCACTTTTGGAGCACTTGTGACTCAAACCAATGCGAGCGTTATGCCCTCTGCCACTCCTGCTGGTTCAGACCCCGCGGTAGACAAGGCCTGGGCGGAGCGGATTAAAGAGTTGGCGGAACAGCGCAATGCGGTGATCCTGGCGCATAATTACCAGATCCCGGAGATCCAGGACGTTGCCCACCACACCGGCGATTCCCTGGCGCTGTCCCGCAAGGCGGCAGAAACCGATGCAGATATCATCGTCTTTTGCGGCGTGCACTTCATGGCGGAATCCGCCAAGATCCTGTCGCCGAATAAGAAGGTTCTCATCCCCGATGAGCGCGCTGGGTGTTCCCTGGCAGATTCCATCACCGCAGATGAGCTGCGCCAGTGGAAGGCCGAGCACCCCGATGCCCTGGTGGTCAGCTACGTCAACACCACCGCCGAGGTCAAGGCGCTGACCGATGTCTGCTGTACGTCCTCCAATGCCGTCGACGTGGTCAATTCGCTGCCGGCGGATAAAGAAATCCTCTTTTGCCCCGACCAGTTTTTGGGCGCCTACGTCAAGCGCGAGACCGGCCGGGAAAATATCCGCATTTGGGCTGGTGAGTGCCACGTGCACGCCGGCATTAGCGCCCAGCAGCTAACCCAACAAACCCAAGATAACCCGGACGCGGACCTGTATATCCACCCGGAGTGCGGCTGCTCCAATTCCGCGTTGTACCTAGCCAACGAGGGCTTGGTGCCGCAAGAGCGCGTGCACATGCTCTCTACCGGACAGATGATTACCCAATCCCAGAAGCAGCCGCAGAACAAGGTGCTCGTTGCTACTGAGACCGGCATGCTGCACCAGCTACGCCAGGCCGCGCCGGACATCGATTTCCAGGCCGTCAATGACCACGCCGAGTGCAAGTACATGAAGATGATCACCCCAGAGGCCCTGGAGCGCTGCCTGATAGAAGAGACCGATGAGGTTACGGTGCCAGAAGACATCGCGAACGCGGCGCGCAAGTCCCTCGAGGCCATGATTTCCATTGGCAACCCCGGCGGGGGCGAATAAATGGACAACCTGCGCCTGCCGGATTGCTCTGCGCTCATTGCCACGGCCTTGGATGAGGATTTCGCTTACGGGCCGGATTACACCTCCCTGGCCACGGTGCCGGGTAAGGCCCGCTGCACGGCGGAGTTCACCGCGCGCGAGGCCGGCACCATCGCAGGCTTGGGCCTTATCGAGCAGGTCTTTGACGCGACCGCCCAGCGTTTAAGCCAGTGGGGCGTGGATACAGGCGCCGCGCTTGCCGATGCCCCGACCCCCACCATCACACTCCGCTCCACCGACGGCGACCGCGTTGCCCCAGGCCAGGTCATCGCCACGGTGCAGGCCCCTACCCTCTTGGTGCTCGCCGCTGAGCGCACCATGCTCAATATGGTCTCGCACGCAAGCGCCATCGCGACGCAGACCCGGCGTTGGGTCGATGCCATCGCGGCAACGGCGGAGGAAACGGGGACTCCGGATAGCATTAAGCAGGCAAAGGTACGCGATACCCGCAAGACCCTGCCTGGCCTGCGCGCGCTGCAGAAATACGCCGTGCGCGCCGGCGGCGGGGCAAACCACCGCATGGGCTTGGGCGATGCCGCCATGATTAAGGACAATCACGTGCTCGCCGTGGGCGGCAGCGTGTCCACGGCCCTGCGCCGCGTGCGCAAGCATGCCCCGGATATCCCCTGCGAGGTCGAGGTCGATACCTTGGACCAGCTCGAGGAGGTCCTCCCGCTGCACCCGGATATGGTGCTGCTGGATAACTTCGCGCTTGCCGATGTCCACACCGCCGTCCACCGCCGCCAAGCGCTCAGCCCAACCACGGCGCTAGAAGCCTCCGGCGGGTTGCAGCTTGAAAACGCCGGCGAGTACGGCATCTCAGGCGTGGACTATATCGCCGTCGGCGCCCTCACCCACTCGGTGCGCGTGCTGGATATCGGCTTGGACTTCTCCTAAGCGCCGAGGGGCTATAGGCCAACCGGCTACTCGCCTACGCTGATGACCGATCCGGCGCCGGCTTCCTCGCCGGACACGTTGATGGGTTGCACATCAAAAAGCGCGCTCAAGAAGTCCGCCGCCCACTGGATGAGCTCCTCATCGCGCAGCTTGGGCGAGGTGACATTGCGCCCAGCCTTGGGGAAAGGCACGTTGATGGCCTTCGCCGCGGCCCGGAAGCTTGAGCCCGGGTAGAGGCGCTTCAAGCGCACCTGCTTGGAATCCGGCAGCTCGACCGGGTGGAATTTCACGCGGGTGCCCTGCACGGTAATGTCTGCCACCCCGGCGCGCCGGGCTTGGTGGCGCAGGCGCGCCACAGCAAGCAAGCGCTCGACTTCCTTGGGCAAGGGGCCGAAGCGGTCTTCCATTTCTTCCCGCGCCGCCGCGAGATCCTTATTATCCTGCGAGGCCGCGAGCTTCCGGTAGACCTCTAGGCGCAGACGCTCGGAATCGATATAGGACTCTGGAATGTGGGCATCCACGGGGAGATCGATGCGGATTTCCTTCGGGCCCTCGTCCGTCACCGCAGGTGCCTCGCCGCGGGCCAGGGACTTGAAGGCCTCGACGGCCTCGCCCACCAAGCGCACGTAGAGGTCAAAACCCACGCCAGCGATGTGGCCAGATTGCTGCGCGCCCAGCACGTTGCCGGCACCGCGCATCTCCAGGTCCTTCATGGCCACGGCCATGCCTGCACCCAGATCGTTGTTCTGGGCGATGGTGGCTAGGCGGTCATAGGAGGTCTCGGTCAGCGTGGCGCCCTTGGGATACAGGAAGTAGGCGTAGCCGCGCTCGCGGGAACGGCCTACGCGCCCGCGCAGCTGGTGCAGCTGCGACAAGCCCATGTGGTGGGCATTTTCCACGATGAGCGTATTGGCATTGGCGATATCCAGGCCGGTTTCCACGATCGTGGTACAGACCAGAACGTCATACTCGCGGTCCCAGAATCCCTGGACGGTCTTTTCCAGCACGTCCTCGTTCATCTGGCCGTGGGCAACGACGATGCGTGCTTCTGGCACCAAGTCGCGCAGCTCGCGCGCCTTCTTTTCAATATCGGAAACCTTATTGTGGATAAAGAAGGTCTGGCCATCGCGCAAAAGCTCGCGCCGAATGGCCGCTGCGACCTGCTTGTCCTCGTAGGCACCGACATAGGTCAACACCGGGTGGCGATCTTCTGGCGGGGTGAGGATGGTCGACATTTCGCGGATGCCAGCCATGGACATCTCCAGCGTGCGGGGAATCGGCGTCGCGGACATGGTGAGCACGTCGACACTGGCTTTGAGTGCCTTGATGTGTTCCTTGTGTTCCACGCCGAAGCGCTGCTCCTCATCCACCACGATGAGGCCCAAATTCTTCCAGTGCACACCGGTTTGCAGCAGGCGGTGCGTGCCGACAACGATGTCAATGGAGCCATCGGCAAGCCCCTTAAAGATCTCCGTGGCTTCCTTCTTTGAGGTAAAGCGCGATAGCACCGCCATCTTGACCGGGAAACCGGCCATACGCTCGCTAAAGGTATCGTAGTGCTGCTGCGCCAGCAGCGTGGTCGGCACCAGCACGGCGACCTGGGTGCCATCTTGGACCGCCTTGAAGGCGGCGCGAATGGCGACCTCGGTCTTGCCATAGCCCACATCGCCGACGACCACGCGGTCCATCGGCACCGTGGATTCCATGTCCTCTTTCACCGCGTCGATGGCCAGCATCTGGTCCTCGGTTTCGACGAAGGGGAAATTATCCTCCATCTCCGCCTGCCAAGGGTTATCGGGGGCGAACTGGTGGCCCGGTGCGGCCTGGCGCTTGGCGTAGAGATCCACCAATTCGCCAGCGATCTCGCGCACGGCGGCGCGCGCCTTTTTCTTAGTGTTCTTCCAGTCCGAGCCGCCCATTTTGGATAGGTGGGGCGATTCGCCGCCGGTGTACTTGCTGAGCAGGTCCAGCGAATCCATCGGCACCCACAGCTGGTCCGCCGGCTGCCCGCGTTTGGAGGGCGCATATTCCAGCACGATGTATTCGCGCCGGCTGGTCTCATCGCCGGATTGGATGGTGCGCTCGGCCATCTTTAAAAACTTGCCGATGCCGTGCGTTTCATGCACCACAAAATCTCCCTGCTTGAGCGCCAGCGGGTCCACCTTGTTGCGGCGCTTGGCCGGACGCCGCTTGGCGTCTGCAATATCGCCAACGCGGTTACCAGTCAGGTCCGTTTCCGTGACCACGACGAGCGGCAGCGCCTCGGCGTCTTTGAGCTTGCGCACCTTAGGAAAGACCAAGCCCGCATGGCTGAGTGCCTGATACAAGGTGACCTCGCCCGCGCTGGGTTCCCAGCCGGGGGTGGCCACCTTAGTGCGAATGCCCTGCTCGGCAAAACGCTCCACCATGCGCTTGATGGCACCTTGGGCAGGCGCGATAAACGCCGCGCGCCCGCCAGCATTGGTATGCGCCAGCAGCTGGGCCATCATGGCGTCGATTTCCTTGATATCGCCGCGCGGGGTGGGCCCAGGCTCAAACTCGAGCGGCAGGGTTTCCTCCTCTGGTCCGGCCAACATGCCCGGTGGGGAAAATGTCCACAGCGGCTGGCCGGCCTCGCGAATGGAGACCTCCAAAGACTCAAAGGAGCGGTAGCTCGATCCTTCGGTATCAAGCCCTTCCGTGGACAAGGGGCCATCCGCACCCATGGCGGCGGCCTCCCAGCCTGCGGCAAGGAATTCCGCGTCGGTCTTTTCTAGGTCCTCCACGCGACGCCTGATCTTTTCCGGCGCCACCATTACCACGTGCGTGTCGGCAGGGAGAAACTCGGAAAGGGTGATCAGTGGGGCATCGGAAAGCACGGGCAAAACCGCCTCCATGCCCTCAGCCGGAATGTGTTCGCTGACCTTGGTCAAAAGCTCCACCAGCGCCGGGTTTCCGGTATGCGTCGCCGCCAATGTGGCCGCACGCTGCGCTACCGCATCCGTAATCGGCAGTTCGCGGGCGGTGAAGATATCGACGCGGCCGACCTCGATTTCTGGGATGGTGCGCTGGTCAGCAACAGAGAACTGACGAATATCGGTGACCTCATCGCCCCAAAATTCCACGCGCACCGGGTAATCCAATGTGGTGGGAAAGACATCGATAATGCCACCGCGGGTGGCAAACTCACCGCGCTTGGCCACCATGTCCACGTGCTTATAGGCCCTAAATTCCAGGCTGCGCACCACATCGTCGAAGTTGTACTCGTGCTCTTCTTCCAGGTGCACCGGGGCGCGGCCCTCGATTTCTTGCAGGATGGGCTGGGAGAGCCCGCGCGCGGCCGTAACGATAATGCGCAGGTCATCAATGTTGTGCAGCACCTGCGCGCGCTTGCCGATGATATCCACGCCCGGGCTCAGCCGCTCGTGCGGCAGCGTCTCCCAAGAAGGAAACATTGCGACCTTGTCGCCCATCATGGCGGTAAGCTCCGCGGTGAGATCCTCAGCCTCGCGGCTGGTGGCCATGACCGCCAGCACCGGCGCGTGGTGGGCCAGGGTGCCAAGAGCCCAAGGGCGCGCCTGATCGATACCCGTAATGTGCAGGTCCTGGCCCACATTGGCCACAAGCCCCTTGAGCTTCGGGTCCGTGGCCGCGACCTTAAGCAGACCTGCCAGCATTGGCGTCGCCATTTACTTCCTGCCTCCTAGCTTGGGCTTAATTTCCATACCGGACAAACCATTCCAGCATAGATTGACTATATGCGTAGCGACGACTTCCTTATCCGGTTTATCCGGGCTGCGCTCATCCAACCACCACTGCGCCGTGGTAGAGACCATGCCAACGAGGGCCTGCCCATAAATATTGGCTAACTCCGGATTGATACCGCGGTGCTCAAAAGCTTCGCCCAAGATATAGGCCACCTGCCCCACCGCGGCATTGAGCAGCGTAGAAAAACTGCGCTCCTCGCCCGGCTTCGAATCGCGTACCAGAATGATGAAACCATCGGTTTCTTCCTCGACGTAATTCAGCAGCGCCATCACGGCCTGCTCAATGCGCTCGCGCCAGCTGCCTTCTTCTAAAGAATCCCTGATGACTCTTTCTAGCGCCAGCATCTCCCGATCTACGACCACCGCATACAGGCCTTCTTTGCCCCCAAAATGCTCGTAGACCACCGGCTTCGATACGCCGGCGCGGGACGCAATCTCTTCGACGCTGGTGCCTTCAAACCCCAATTCCGCAAAAGCGGCGCGCCCAATGGAAATCAATTGCTCGCGGCGCTCACGTCCGGTCATTCTCTGTCGAACCATGCCTTCTACCATATCCTTTGCCCCACCCCTACCTAGTAATTTGTTATTTACCCGGGGGCGTCAGGTACGCTATAGCTACAGCAATCGCTGTGGTTCCCCATGGTGTAATCGGCAACACTGCGGTTTTTGGTACCGCCATTCTAGGTTCGAGTCCTGGTGGGGAAGCATTTTTATACCCCCTCTCTAAAGGCATAAACGCCGGCGAGAGGGATTGTTTAGTTTTCCCATTCCTGCGGTCACAGAAAGCAGTCACTAAGAGAATCGCCCGACCGCGAAAATCTACCAACCTCGGGGCCCGCTGTATTCAGCGATCACGTTCAACGGTGACAAATTAGCGCTTCCCTTCCCTCTCCCTAGGACCATTCGAGCTACCGGCGGCATAGGGCAACGCAAAGACTCATCGATGCAATCCCTCTACGCATGTATACCCCCGTACGCCCCAAGATACGCAGGCGGGTGCACCCAAATCTCCAGCAAAAATTGATACACACCTGACGTATTCCTGTGTGTTCCGACACAAAAGCTGAATATTTTATGAATAAGCATTAGTATGTTTCCGGTGTAAACACCCACCTTTTGAAAACATAATTCCACTAAGGAGGAACCATGCTGCGCAAAGCATCCATCGGACTTACTACCTTGGCCATCGCCACCACCACCGCAGTGGCACCGGCACTCGCCGAAGAAACCACTCCCGAAACCACTGCAGCCGAGACCACCGCAGCGGTAGAAACCACCACCGAGACCACCCCAGAGCAGGACGACAACGGTTCCTCCAAGCTCAACAAGGAGGATATCCACAACAAGCTGGACGAGCTTTCCAGCAAGCACCAAGACGACAAGCAGGATCTCGACGCCAAGCACAAAGAGCACAAGGAAAACTTCCACGCCAAGCTCGACGAGCTCTCCAGCAAAACTGATGACTTCAACGCAAAGGCCGAAAAGTTCATCAAGAACATTGACTTCAGCAAAATTCAAGACGCGCTGAAGGTCGTTGAAAAGATCATCGAGATCTCCGCTAAGCTCGCCTAACTTCAACGATCTCCACAATTCCACTAATGCTCTGGGTGTATTCCAACCACCCAGAGCATTTCTCTTTTCTCCATTTGACCGAGCTAACCCCTCTTTGGAGCAAACACCTCCGAGATTAAAGGAATCCGGCCATAAGAAAACCGTCCAGTGCACTACGCGCGCATTGGACGGTCTCGCTGGGTTCCCAAAAGAACCAATTATTGAGTGCTCTGTATAGTCATAAAGCCAATACAGAAGCGGGGTGACCTATTTAGCGGTCGACGTCAAGGACTAGGCCGTTCCTGTCGATATCGACGTCAACGCCACCAACTTCGACTTCCCAGTAGCCATCATTGTCCCACTTGACCTTGCCTTCGCCGTTGTGGGCACGCTGCAAAACCTGAGTCACTTCATCCTTAGTCAGACCCTCTTCGTTCAGGTCACGCTCTGCTTCACCGGAGTAACCGGTAATTTCGGTGGGCAGGTCGTTGGTGGCAGCGTTGCCACCGCCCTGACCGGCATTGCCACCATTCGCGTTAGCGTCTGCACCAGAGGTGACGGTGACGGTTTCCTTGCCATCATCCTGGTTATTCTGGTTGCTCTGTTCCGCTGGTGTAGCGGTCTCAGTGACGGTCACCGGGGCGGAGCTGCCATCATCGCTGCAGGCTGCCAGGGTCAGGCCCAGAGCGGCAGTCGCAGCTGCGATGGAAACGCGGCGGAAATTATTCGATTTCATGTCTTCAACCCTTCTTATGAGTCTTGTGAGTTTTCCCAACGTTTGCTGGGGAGGCGGTGTCCAGCCTCTGAGAACTCCAGCTCGACACGGTTAGTGAGTATACCTATAGCGACATATAGATTACCTATCCTAGCCCTAAAATGTGAGGTATATATCACAGTAGCATACGGTGTTACGATGGTTATGCTTGCCTTAAAGGAATTAGGCAACCCTTCGAAACCGGGTGTCCCTGCCGAATGCGCTAAGAGCGAGTCACGTGGTTTATTCGGGAAATCGGGATTACAGGTATCAGTCAGAGCTAACAGGGTAAGCCACGGCCATTTGGTTGATGGCTTGTTTCCCGTAACGATGCAGCCGCAACGACACGCTCCGTTTAGACCGCGCATCGCTTACAAAGAGGAATCGAGTTGCCAGGGTTCTTCTATCACCCACTGGCCCCTGAACATTCAGCAAATGTTAGGATTGGCGGGAAATTACTCCCCGTCGCGAATGTTCAAACTATTCCGCCGTGGTTTGGCTATTAAAGGCCACGCGCCTCCTGGCAGGAAGCAGTTCATTATTGTCACACAGGGTTAAACTGCCCTTTTACTTCTTGGCGTAGCGCATGCCTTCTATCACGTCATCATTGTCAAAGATGACGGGTTGGCCATATTCCAAATCGGGGCCGTCATCGTATTTATGCATCAAGTAATCATTGAGCTGCTGCATATCCTTCACCGTCACCGCCTGATAAGGCATATCGAAGGCAAGCTTCTCCAAGAATAGATAGCCATCCTCATACGGCACGGCAACGCCGGTATGTCCGATAAAAAGCGTGGCCGGTTCCGTCAAGGTATCGTGCGAGAATACCGACACCACCCGAGCATCCGTATCCGCGAACTCGATTCCGCGGTCTTTAAAATAAGCCTTGATATCGGCGATGTGCTGCCCTGGATCTTGCTCCATGGTGGTTTCCACATTCCCATAGAAGGCCTCGAACTTGGCGCGCTCGGCTTCATCAAAGATTTGCTCCGGCGCATTATCTAGGGACTGTTGATCTAGGAATAACAAGGAATCATTGGGATTGTCCTGGTCATCAACGGAAAAGAGCGAATCCGCCAGGGTAAAGGTATTAATGCGGCAATTGGTACCCACATAGTCCGCATGGTGGTCATTCCACGCCTTTGAAATGGCCTCCACATCGTAGTCCGGATCCTGCGTCCCGTAATCCGCGAAGCCTTCGGCCACCATGCTGTCCGTCGGTACAGCAGTGTTGTATTCGTCTACCAATTCAAAAAAGCCGTCGATACTTTCTTGTGGCATTCCGGCATCGGCAAGCGCGGTGCGGGCCACCTCTTGCGATTGCTTATCGACGAGATTGCTCATCGTCATCCCCGCCAAAAGCTGCGACGCATCGCTATCTGCGGTCGGAATCTCCGTGTGCTGTTCGCTCGCCGCCTTTGACTGCGCGGCAGCACTGGAGGCCGACGCAGATTCGGAATCATTCGCAGCCTGATTCGTGTCACCACTATCTGGGTTCGAGCAGGCCGCCAACAATAAACACGCTGTCACAGTAGGGACAGTCAGGTAGGAAAAGCGCATCATCACATGCTAGCGAAAAATGGCCCACACAAGATAGCCCCTCGAAAAATCGGGTAGCAAGAACTCCCAATGCGTCTCGGTACGACTTTATTAGCTCATTGTGGGGAAGCCACCACTATCCAATCTCCGGTATGAGCAATGAAAGTGTAAATCCTTTAGTAGGAGATATCCTCGTCAAACATCTTCTGATCCACCTTAATGGCAACGGCGGCTCCAGCACCCATGGCTTGCGGCATTTGGTCTGGGGAGCTTATGACATTTCCTGCAGCCCAAATGCCCTCCAGCGACGTCATCCCAGAGTCCGCTTTAACCCAACCGTGTTCTACAGCGCATCCGGCTTGTTTAAGTATTGAGTCATTGGGAACAAATTCCGGACCGGTAAAACAAGCTTCGTATTCTTTCTTTTCCTGCCCAACGTCAAGTACTACGCCGCCATCAAAGCGTTCAGATTCTCTAACCCCTTGCACCAAATTAGGTTCAATTGTGATTCCTAGCGATTCCATAAGGCGTTTTTCTTCCTGGGAAAGATCCAAGCCATTTGGATAGAAAGTCACTCGATCCGTCCATTTAGTGAGCAACTTCGTTATACGGAAAGTAAATGGAGGGTTCTTCCCACCAATAACGACCAGGTTTTTATTTTTTACCTCATAACCATGGCAATAAGGGCAGTGAAAGACCCGGTTGCCCCACAGCTGCGCTACTCCGGGGATGTCTGGCAATTTGTCAGTGATACCTGTAGCTACGATTACATGGCGCGAGTAAACGGCGTCGCCGCTTTCCAATTCGGTTTTCCACCCACGAGTGTCGCCATCAGCAAGAGCAAGCGACTTCGCCATTTGAGAAATAACCTCTCCGCCGAACGACTGAAATTCACGGCGTCCGCTTTCAAGCATTTGAATAGGCGAAGCTGAATCAAATCCTAAAACTCCGTGGGAATGCTCGCTAAACCTATTTCGTGGCTGATTTGAGTCCACTAATGCGACAGTCCGATTCGCGCGGGCCAAGGTAATAGCTGCAGAAGTGCCCGCAAATCCACCGCCAACGATTACTACGTCCGCCTTCATAGAAATAAGCCTTTCTCTACCCCACTACTGAGCCATCAATAATCGCAAATACCTTAATCTACTTCTTACTCCACTTTAAGCCAAGGAAAGTCGAGGCAATCTACAACTTTCGTACACATAGGCGATTTTCCTTCCTTGCCCGCATGCTTATGTCCAGACCGGTTGATTTAGTTAAACCATTGCTACTTCACACCACAGCTCGATGCCGGGGTGTGCACCGGCAATAATCACTCATTTTCTCTCTTCCGAAAGACCAATGCGTTGGACACCTCTCCTCACCCGTCTCCCTCCCTTGAAAATGCGACGCCACTTCCTTCAGCACATGTGGAAAAGCCGCTTGTAAAGCGGTGGTGGTTCTGGCTATTGCTCGTTGGATCCGCCCTCGTAGCATTAATATTCTTTGATCTTGCCATTTTGAAAATAAGCGAAACCGAAGATACAAAAGCTGCTTTGGATGCATGCCGTGAGCAGGTAACCAGCCGTGCCAAGTGTCCCGGTGGAGTCAGTTTTCCAGAAGACATTGACATTCAGTCGTCAGATTCAATCACTGATTCGCCGCGTAGGTACTACGCCTTTGGCCACGTTGATTTCCCCAATGGATTTGGCACTCCAGTCCGAGAATTCTATTCCTGCAACATTGTCGTTGATTTGGGCGATATTCAAGACAGTACCGTCCACGTTGCCAAAGATCCGCTGCGCTAATCGTTCTCGACCACTGCTGCGAACTTGCAGCCAATGTCGGAAAACTTTCCCCTTTTCCTCTCTCACTCACCTTGAAAGGTATCCACACCATGACCTCTCCATCCCCCTATTCCGATAATTCCCAACCGGCTGGTCAACCAGCAGCTGGACAGCCGGCTCCTGAGCAGCCCCAAAAGAAAAAGGGCGGCTGCCTTAAGTGGGGCGCAATCATCATCGGTGTCCTCATCGTTATCGGCATCATTGCCAATTTGGGCGGCAGCGATGATGAAACCAGCGAAAGCTCCACAGACCAGACCACCCAGCAAGGCACTGTAGAGGCCACCCCGGCGGAAGATGCCCAGGAAATAAACCCAGACGACGATGCTCGCGATGAGCAAGACGATCAACCAGAAGAACGAAGCGAAGACCAGGATGTTCCGCGCGAATTCAAGAATGCTTTGAAGAGTGCCAAGGTGTACTCAGATACCATGCACATGTCCAAGCAGGGATTGTACGACCAGCTCAGCAGCGAGTACGGTGAACAATTCAGCCCGGAAGCCGCCCAGTACGCAATTGATAATTTGGAAGCGGACTACCACGATAATGCGCTTCAAACGGCCCGCGATTACGAAGAAATGATGAGCATGTCGCCCAATGCTATCTATGACCAGCTCGTTAGCGAATACGGTGAAAAGTTCACCGCAGAAGAAGCACAGTACGCAGTGGATAATCTGTAGTCGTCCTCCACAAGGCACTCACGCAGTGCCGTCGAGGTGCCTTGCTCTTGCTCGAGGGCGATGCTTATAGTCGCCCTCACTAGCATTGCAGCAGCGTTGCACTCGAAAGGATTCCTGCCATGACCGCTCCACACTCCACGTCTTCCCCGGAACCTGATGATGACGACTCCCGGGAGCCATTGCCCCTGACCAAGGATCCTTTCCTCAGGTGGAGCGTTCTTGTCCTGATTATCCTTACTATCATCGCCATCGTCACCAACCTGCCTTAAAGCTGGCTGCGGTACGGCCCTATGCGCCGTTTAAGCCGCTAGCGCTTGCGCCGGCCGCGGCGGAAGCCTTTTATCTCCGCCTTCTTGGCAATCGCGGCCACCTGTGCCGCGGTGTAGTTCACTGGCGCGACCCCAGCGCGGGGCAGGACCCAGCCCCGCCAGTAGGAAATGATGGCCATGCCACTGCCGACGATCGGGGAAACCACCATGCCCATGGCAAATTGGTCATAGGATGCAAAGGTCACCATGACAATGCCTGTGACGATAGACGGCACTGCGTAGAGGGGGCTGCCGCCGAAAATGGACGGGATTTGTCCAGAGGCGACATCACGGACCATTCCCCCGCCGACGGCGGTTAAGACACCTAAAAACACGCACGGGATCATGGGCATGCCTGCAGCCAGTGCCTTCACGCAACCGGTGGTAGACCACATACCCAAAATGATGGCATCGCCGTGCTCGCGGAAAATCTCCCACGCCTTTCCCTTCAGTTCCATAAGGAAGGCCGTCAGCGCCCCGGCGCAGGCAAGGCCCAAGTACCAGGGATCTGAGATGGCGGCTGCGGGGCCGTCATCGATAAGCATGTCGCGGATCATGCCGCCAGCCAGGCCGGAAAATAAGGCGAGGAAAATAAAACCCACGATGTCGAATTCGCGGCGGCGGGCGATCGTGCCGCCGATGATGCCGTTCAAGGCCACTCCGATCAGATCGAAGGCCTGGTACATCGTATTGATGAGGGGATCCACGTCGTGCATAACAACTACTGAACATAGCCGATCGCAGCGGTTTCGCCCTTTCCAGGGGTAGGAAGCGAGTAAAGTTGATAGACGGTCTCTTCTGACCGGATTACAGTGTTATCCCGCTTTGTCTCGGTTATCTCGAAAGTTCTTTCATGTCTAACTCAAATGCCAGGTACTTCATCTGGTCCAATGGCCTACAAAATTTAGGCGACCAGATCGTTGCGTCCAAAACGGTGCTGCCGGCGCTCTTTAATGCGGCAGGCGTCCCTGCCTTCTTCACCGGTCTGCTTACCCCTATCCGGGAATCTGGCTCCATGCTGCCGCAGGCCGCTCTTACCCCTTGGGTGACCACGCACCGCGCCCGCAAGCGCTTGTGGATGATCGGCTCGACCGGCCAAGCCATCTCCGCCGCCGTGATTGCCCTTGCAGCATTCTTTATACGCGGCGCATGGTTGGGTGTGGTCGTGCTTCTCGCCTTGGCTGCGCTTTCCCTGTTCCGCGCGTTGTGTTCCATCGCCGGCAAGGACGTGCAGGCGCGCACGATTTCCAAGGGACAGCGCGGCCGGGTGACTGGATCCGCAACGGCCTTGGGCGGCGGCGCCACCCTGCTAGTCGGTGTCATCTTATTCCTCTTAGGAGATCTCACGATCTCTACTATGGGCATCGTTTTATTGGTCGGCGCTTCTACCTGGGCCATTGCCACGTGGGTATTTTCGCACGTGGAAGAGCCGGTGCCGGAGGGTAAGCAAGAGGGCATCGATAAGAGCTGGTGGTCAGATACGTGGAAGCTTTTCACTGACGATGCCCAATTCCGCAACTTCGTCATCGTTCGCGCTCTGCTGCTGGTCTCGGCGCTTTCTACCGCATTTATCGTGCTGCTGCACGATGACCTTTCTGGTGTCTTCGGCTTCGTGATTGCCTCTGGTTTGGCCTCGCTTATCGGTGGGCGAGTTTCTGGCGTATTTTCGGATAAGTCTTCCAAGAACACCATGGCGGCTGGTGCTGCCGCCTCCTCCGTTATCATCCTGCTCATCGTGGCTAGTTCCCACTGGGCCTCAGACGCTGTGAATGCTTGGGTCATGCCGCTCGGCTTCTTTGCCGTCAATCTCGCGCATACGGCAGTTCGCGTGGCGCGAAAGACCTACGTGGTGGATATGGCCGGTGGGGATAAAAGGACGCAATACGTGGGTGCGGCTAACACCATGATGGGCATTATTTTGCTCATCATGGGTGGCATTTCTTCCGTCATCGCTCTCGCGGGGCCAGAGGCAGCGTTGATTTTCTTGGCGCTCGTCGGCTTTGTTGGAGTGTGGCGCGCGGGCAGCCTTAAGGAGGTTTCTCGCACATAGTTTAAATATGGACTATAAAATAAAGCCCGAAGAACTAATCAAACTCAACCCCCAGGAGTTTTGTTGACCGTGGAAGCAACTACCCCAAGTGCCGTCGTCGTCCTCGCTGCGGGCGCCGGCACGCGCATGAAATCCACAAAGCAAAAGACTTTGCACGAAATCGGCGGTCGCACGCTGCTTGGACATGCTCTGCACGCCGCGGCGGGTATTAACCCGGATCACCTCGTTACCGTCGTGGGCCACCAGCGCGAGCAGGTCTCGCCCGTCGTAGAAAAGATTTCAAATGAGCTGGACCGCGAGGTCGTGCAGGCCGTGCAGGAAGACCAGCGCGGTACCGGCCATGCCGTGTCCTGCGGGATTTCTCCGATTTCTGATTTCGAAGGCACCATCATTGTCACCAACGGTGACGTGCCGCTTTTGACCCCAGAAACCATCGAGGGGTTGCGCGATACCCACACCGCTCAAGGCAATGCGGTCACGGTATTATCCATGCGCCTTGCAGATCCCACCGGTTATGGCCGCATCATTCGCGACACGGACGGGTCTGTGTCCGCCATCGTGGAGCACAAGGATGCCACCGAAGAACAGCGCCTGGTTAGTGAGGTCAACTCCGGCGTTTTCGCTTTCGATGCGGCAGCATTGCGGGATGCCCTGACCAAGCTTGATACCAATAATGCGCAGGGCGAGCTCTACATTACCGATGTCCTCGAAATCGCCCGCACCGCCGGCCATGGCGTGGGTGCGCACGTCGCCGCAGATCCACAGGAACTCGCCGGCGTCAATGACCGGGTGCAGCTAGCTGCCGCCGGCCGCGAGCTCAACCGCCGCATGGTGGAAAAGGCCATGCGCGGCGGCGCCACCATCATCGATCCGGAAACCACTTGGATTGGTGTCAATGTCACCATCGGCACCGATGTCACCATCCACCCCGGCACCCAGCTGTGGGGGGCGACGAGCATTGCCGATAATGCCGAGGTCGGCCCGGATTCCACGTTGACGAATATGCAGATCGGTACCGGCGCGTCCGTAGTCCGCACGCACGGTAGCGATTCCGTCATCGGCGTCAACGCCAAGATCGGGCCGTTTACCTTTATTCGCCCGAATACCATCGTGGGCGAAGATGGCAAGCTCGGCGGCTTCGTGGAAGCGAAAAATGCCGAGCTCGGCCGCGGTACCAAGGTGCCGCACCTTACCTATATTGGTGATGCCACCGTGGGCGAGGAATCCAATATCGGTGCGTCCTCGGTCTTCGTCAATTACGACGGTGTGGACAAGCACCACACCACCATTGGCAGCCACGTGCGCACCGGTTCGGATACGATGTTTATCGCTCCGGTCAATGTCGGTGATGGCGCGTACTCCGGTGCGGGTACAGTAATTAAAGACGATGTTCCCGCGGGAGCACTCGTAGTCTCCGGTGGCAAACAGCGCAATATCGAAGGCTGGGTTGAAAAGAAGCGTCCGGGCACCCCAGCGGCAGAAGCCGCAGCCCGTGCACAGGACAACGAGAAGTAAAGGGGCATATTCTCCTATGACTGGCAAGGTAACTGGTAGTAGCAAGAACATGAAGCTCTTTTCTGGGCGCGCACACCCAGAATTGGCTGAGGCAGTGGCAAAGGAACTCAAGACCGATCTGGTTCCTACCACCGCCCGGGACTTCGCCAATGGCGAGATTTTTATCCGCTTCGAAGAGTCCGTGCGCGGCGCTGACTGCTTCGTCATGCAATCGCACTCCCAGCCGCTCAATAAGTGGTTGATGGAACAGCTCATCATGATCGATGCACTGAAGCGTGGTTCCGCCAAGCGCATCACCGCGATTTTGCCGTTCTACCCATACGCGCGTCAGGATAAAAAACACTTGGGCCGCGAGCCCATCTCCGCCCGCCTGGTCGCAGATCTCCTGCAGGCAGCCGGCGCGGACCGCATCGTCTCGGTGGACCTGCACACGGACCAGATTCAGGGTTTCTTCGACGGTCCGGTGGACCACATGCACGCCCAGCCCATCTTGACGGACTACATCAAGTCCAAGTACGCCACCGATAACATCGCCGTCGTCTCCCCCGATGCCGGCCGCGTGAAGGTCGCCGAAAAGTGGGCCCACGACCTGGGCGATGCCCCGCTGGCCTTCGTGCACAAGACCCGCTCTAATACCGAGGCCAATAAGACGGTCTCCAACCGCGTGGTGGGTGAAGTTGAGGGCAAGGACTGCGTGCTTCTCGATGACATGATTGACACCGGCGGCACCATCGCCGGCGCCGTGCGCGTGCTCAAGGAAGCGGGCGCAAAGAAGGTCATCATCGCGTGCACCCACGGCGTATTCTCCGACCCCGCCCGCGAGCGCCTGTCCGAGTGCGGTGCCGAGGAAGTCATCACCACCGATACCCTGCCGCAGTCCACCGAAGGCTGGTCCAACCTCAAGGTCCTGTCCATCGCCCCACTGCTGGCTCGGACCATCCACGAGATCTTCGAAAACGGTTCCGTGACTACCCTTTTCGATCGGGCCTAAGCGTTTCGCCGGTCGCACTACGCCTCACACCCCGCCCTTCGCGCTCACCGTGAACGGCGGGGTGCCGGTGTTTTCCATCCCCGTGAGCGCCAAGGGCGTCGCAGGTACACCGCAAGCACTACCGCCTGCCGTTCTCCCGCCCTCCTTTCGCGCTCACCGCGTAGCCTGAGCTACAGACATTAGCGCTGCCGGTGAGCGCGAAGGGTGCAACGAGAAGGAAGGTGGCGAAGAAAGATTAACGGGGTGGGTTTTGGTTTCGTCGGCTGAGAGATGCTAATCTAACCCAGTCTCGGCGAGGGCGACTCAAAAATTGGGAAGCCGTTATCGACGCGATTGAAGTTAGAGCATGTTGCTTTTATTGACGCCTGCGATGACTCGTCCAAGACGTTCATCGGCAGGCTTTCGTCGTTTTTATAACTTCGATAGCCTCGCCGCACTACACCGACAAAGGAGATTGCATCATGGCAGAGCGCCCAATCATTAAAGCAGAACCACGTACCGTCTTTGGTAAGGGCTACGCCCGCCGCCTGCGCCGCGACTGGAAGGTTCCCGGCGTAATCTACGGTAGCGACCAGGAGCCCGTACACTTCGCAGTGCCGCTGCTGGACATCCAGTCCCTCGTTCGGAACAACGGTGTCAACGCCGTTCTGGAGCTCGAGATCGAGGGCGAGCAGTACCTGACCATGGTCAAAAACGTTGACCAGAACGTGCTCACCATGGACATCGACCACGTTGACCTGCTGCTGATTAAGCGCGGTGAGAAGGTCGAGGTTGAGGTTCCGATTACCCTAACCGGCGAGTCCGCACCGGGCACCATGCACATCCAGGATGCAGACGTCCTCATGGTTGAGGCTGACGTACTGAGCATTCCGGAAGAGATCGAGCTGTCCATCGAGGACCTCGAGGACGGCGAGGTCATCACCGCTGCCGACGTCACTATGCCGGAAGGCACCACCCTGGTAGCAGACCCAGAGACCGTTATCCTCTCCATCTCCTTGCCTGAGGTTGACGAGGAGCTCGAAGAGGCCGCTGAGGCTGCTGAGGAAGGCGGCGCCGACGCTGGTGCCGACTCCGTCGACGAAGAGGGCGAAGGCGGGTCCTCCGAGTCTGACGACTCCGAGGAGTAATTTCCCACTCCCCCAAACGCATATCGCCGTGAGCAGCAATGCTCACGGCGATATCGTGGTTTTATAAATCTTGTCCGGCAAGTTCACGAATTGTAGGCGTGATTTCGATCTTGCCCTTGCCTTCCTTAGCGCGCTTGATAATGAGCCGCGCAGCAGCAACTTTGCTACTAGGAACATTCTTGGTTTCGCGATCAACTTCAGGTAGTTTTTCGGGCATGGGGCGCACCTCCTTAATCACTACGATACTTCCCCAAGTCCACTGCTGTAAGAGGTATTTTTAGCACCCGAGCCGCAGTGATACACGGCGGCATATTCTATGGAGCATGGAATTGTATTTCCAATAGAATTTCAATCTATGCGACAATAATGCAGTGACTCCACTACTCGTAGTAGGCCTTGGCAATCCTGGCCCGAAGTATTCCGGCACGCGGCACAATATCGGCTTCGATGTTGCCGATGAACTCGCCGGTGAATTAATGAGCAGCTTTTCGGTGCATAAGAAGACGAATACCGAGGTCGCGGAAGGAATGCTATCCGGCCGCAAGGTCATCTGCGCTAAACCGCGATCTTTTATGAACCTGTCTGGCGGCCCGATCAAGGCACTCGCCCAGTACTTCCATCTAACACCCACGGATATTGTGGTGGTGCACGATGAATTAGAGCTCGACTTTGGGACCGTGAAATTACGCCAAGGCGGTGGCGATCACGGGCATAATGGTCTGCGCTCTACCACAAAGTCGCTCGGTACTAAGGACTATCAGCGCCTTTCCATCGGCATCGGAAGGCCGCCAGGCCGGATGGATCCGGCATCGTTTGTGCTCAAGCCGTGGTCCAAACAAGAAAAGGTAGAAATCCCCATCCTCTGCGCTGACGCGCTAGCAGAAATAAGGAGTGCGCTAGACTAGCTGGCATGAAACTGGCTACTCTTCGCACCGCGTTCGGCAACTCCGCAATCCGCATTGAAGGCGATAATGTGGGAGTGGAGCTGGACTACGAAGACGTAGGCGCGCTGCTGCGCAGCGAAGATTGGCGCAAGGCCGCACAGCTATCCGGCGAGCCAATAGTCTATGACCAGCATGATTTAGAAGCAATCGTCCCAACGCCGGGGAAGATCATCTGCGTAGGCCTTAATTACGCCAAGCATATCCGGGAAATGGGCCGTGAATTTCCCGAGCACCCCACGCTGTTTATCAAGTTCGCCGATGCGCTTACCGGCCCCTTCGATGACGTCTATATCCCCGAATACGCTACCCAGAAGCTGGACTATGAGGGTGAGCTTGCGGTGGTCATCGGCGAGCGCGCGCACCGCGTAACCCGCGCGGATGCACTGGATTACGTGGCGGGGTATGCCATCATGAACGACTACACCCTGCGCGATTTTCAGCGCCAGACCAGCCAATTCCACGCAGGCAAGTCTTTTTATCGCACCGCAGGCTTTGGGCCTTGGCTCACTACCCCTGATGAATGGGCGCCGGGCAGTAGCGCGCGGCTGACCACCACGGTTAATGGCGAGGTGCGCCAGCAGGACAATACCGATGACCTCATCTTTTCCATCGCTGAGCTCATCGAATTTTGCTCGCAGCTCTATCCCCTCAACCCCGGTGATGTCATCGTCACCGGTACGCCCAAAGGCGTTGGGTTTGCCCGCGACCCGCAGCAATTCCTCCAAGACGGCGATACGGTCGCCATCAACGTCGAAGGGCTCGGCCATATTTCTAATACCACCCGCTACGGCGAGCCCGGCCTCTAAGCCGGCTGCACATACCCCACACAAGCTGTGGCTGGGTTCTCACTCCAACGAGGGCACACCAGTTTTCTAGATAGGGCCACCAAGCCGTTAAGCTGGAGGAATGAGCACCAAAAGCAGCAAATCCCCTAAGAAGCTGAATAAGAAGGCCTACGAAAAAGAGCTCGAGAGGTTGCAAGCAGAGCTCGTCGATATGCAGCAGTGGGTTGTTGAAACCGGCGCCCGCGTGGTCATCATCATGGAAGGCCGCGACGCCGCCGGCAAGGGTTCTGCGATTAAGCGCATCACGCAGTACCTCAACCCCCGCACCTGCCGCATCGAGGCCCTTCCGGCCCCAAACTCGCGCGAACAGGGCCAGTGGTATTTCCAGCGCTACGTGGAAAAGCTGCCCACCAAGGGCGAAATCGTCATCTTTGACCGCTCCTGGTACAACCGCGCTGGCGTTGAGCGCGTCATGGGCTTTTGCACCGACCAAGAATACGTCCGCTTCTTGCACCAGGCTCCCACCTTTGAGCAGATGCTTGTGGAAGACGGCATTATCCTGCGCAAATACTGGTTCTCTGTCTCTGATGAAGAGCAGATTAAGCGCTTTGAATCCCGCCGCAATGATCCGCTGCGCCGCTGGAAGCTCTCCCCCATGGATCTCCAATCCATTACTCGCTGGGAGGACTATTCCCGCGCCAAAGACGCCATGTTCATCCACACCGATACCCCGACCGCACCGTGGTACACCGTGGAGTCCGAGGATAAAAAGCGCTCGCGCATCAATGTCATTTCGCACTTGCTCAATACCATCCCCTACGAGAAGATCGAGCGCGAGTTGCCGGAGATCCCGCACCGTCCCGATTCCGATGGCAAGACCTACAAGCGCCCAGACCGCGAAGAGTTCCGTTATGTGCCGGATGTAGCTGCCAAGCTGGAGGCCTCACCCACAAAGAAAGATAAGAAGAAAGGTAAGAAGAAGGACAAAAAGAAGTAGTCCCCCGAAGCCGTACTACTATGTCCGACTATGAGCACTGACACCGTCGCCAAAGCACGCTTAGGGGATAAAATCCTCACCGCGGTGGCAGCGCTCATTGCGCTGTTTTATCTCATCGGGGCTTGGGCGGCTCCAGGAGCGATCGAGCTCATCCAAGCAGCGCTTTCGCTTTTATTTTTGCCCTTCATCTGGGTCTGGCGTACCAAACCGGTACTCAGTGCAGCTGGCTTTATCGTCCTCCTTGGTGCGTGGTCCGCGGCGTGGATAAGCCAGCTACCAGCCAACCTCGGGGTTACCCCATGGGCATTGACCGCGCCGATGGCCGTCTACGCCACTTCCCGCTACGTGGAACGCCGCTCAATTCCCCGCGCGGTGCTTATCGCCGCGCTCTTGGGTTCCTTTGTATCGCCTGCTATGTGGCGCATTGACCCCGAGTCCTTTTTATTATCTTTCCAGCTCGATCGCCGCTACATCACCTTGCTGGTGGTGCATTGGGCAGTGCTCGGCAGCGCCTATTTCATCGCCGCACGCTATTTTGACCTGGATAGGCAACGCGAGCGCTTAGCCCAAGAACGATTCCACCAAGCGCAGGAGGAAGAGCGCTTACTCGTCGCCCGGGAATTGCACGATGTCTTGGCCCATTCCCTCACCTTGATCAAGGTTCAGGCAAATGCCGGGATTATCGCCGCGCGAACGGATTCGACCGCCGCAGAGGACACCTTGAAGAGTATTCGCGATGGTGCGAATTCCGCGCTGGAGGAAGTGCGCGGCATCGTCACGGCACTACGCAGTACGGGGCCGACGGCTTTGGAACCCGCGCAGCAGCTCGAGCATGTACAGGGCATCATCGATGGCTTTCGCACCGCTGGTCTGGAGATTGACGCGGAATTGCCTTCCTCCTTCGAGGTTTCCGCGCTGACTCAGCTAGCCCTGGTGCGCATCATTTCTGAAGGGCTGACCAATGCCTTGCGCCATCAAGGCCCCGGCACGCATGTGCAGCTAAAACTTACGCTTTCCGATGCCGCACGAGTCACCCTCACCTCCACCGCTACGTCGCCTACGCCCAGTGAGGTATCCGGCAGCGGCGTGGGTTTGGTGGGAGTTAAGGAACGCGCCCAAGCGTTAGGCGGACACTTAACCAGCAATGGTGATGCCCAGAAATTTACACTGACTGCGGAACTACCACTACACAAGGACAACCATGCCTAAGATTCGCGTCATGCTTGCAGACGATCAAGCAATGCTCGTCGCTGCCTTATCGACCATCTTGAACGCGCAGGAAGATATTGAGGTGGTGGCTACCGCAACCTCCGGAGGCGACGCCGTTTCCTTGGCACTTCGCCACCGCATTGATGTGGCCATTTTGGATATACGAATGCCTGGCATGGATGGAATCGCCGCGGCCCAAGCCATTCTTTCCCGCACCCCTAACTGCCGGATTATCATGCTCACCACGTTCAATGAAGAGGATCTGGTATCGCAATCTATTGCCGCCGGTGCGCATGGATTCTTGCTAAAAGACGCCGACCCAGAGGTTCTGGTAGAAGCCGTACGCGACGTTGCCAGGGGCGAGTCTGTCCTCGCCGCCCAGGTAACGGGCCCTGTTTTAGAGGGCTACCGCAAGGTGCTAACGCACAGCCAGCTCAGTCCGCACGAGCGCCAAGGACTGAGCCTAGTTACTCGGCGCGAGATGGAGGTGCTCACGCTCATCGCGCGCGGTGCTACAAATAGCGAGATTGCCGGCCACATGTCTATCGCAGATACCACGGTAAAAACGCATGTCTCCGCGCTGATGTCCAAGCTAGCTGCACGCGACCGCGTGGCTTTGGTGCTGCTGGCGCACAAAGCTGGCATTGCCTAGTCTCCTACTGTGGTAGGACTACCCCGGCGCGAAGACCGTCTCGAGGGCTGAAGATTAAGGCAGTAGCGCGGCTCATACTTTTCGTATGAGCTATGAGGTTTCCTTCGAACACATCACAAAGTCTTTCGGCTCCCAGGCAGTGCTGCGGGATATAAGTTTTCATATTTCGCCTGGCCGCGTACACGCTGTGCTCGGGAGAAATGGCGCCGGCAAGTCCACCTTGTTTTCCATTTTCCTCGGTTTGCTACCCGCCGATTCGGGAACGGTGCGCGTGGCTGGAAAACCATGGTCGCGCGAGGTTCTCGACCATGTCGGCGCCTCGGTTAACGGGCCGGCTTTCTATGGCCACCTTTCTGCTACGGATAACCTCCGCGTGCATACCCGCCTGCTCGGGTTGCCCGATACTGAAATCGACCGTGTCTTGCACATTGCTGGTCTAGCCGGGGCTGGTTCTAAGAAGGCAAAGTCTTTTTCCACCGGAATGAAAGCCCGCTTGGCCTTAGCCCAAGCCCTACTCGGTGATCCAGAAATCTTATTGCTCGATGAACCGCAAAATGGACTCGATCCACAGGGCATCGCGGAGCTCCGCAAACTCCTCCAGCAGCTCGCCGCCGCTGGGCACACAGTCGTGGTCAGCTCCCATCAACTCGGTGAGGTCCTTCACCTAGCCCACGACATCACTATTTTGTCCCAAGGCACTATCCGGTACTCCGGCTCCCTACAAGAACTGGCCCCCAGCGGTGAATTGGAAGCCGAATTCTTCCGCCTGACTTCTGCAGATGGTGAGACCGATGAGTAACCAGTATCGACGGTATCTCTCAGCGGAACTACTGCGCAGCCGCGGCAGCGCCCTGCAGTGGTTACCCTTGCTCGCCCTGCCTCTGGTGGTAATGACGGTATTCTTTTCAGCCTTCGCCTCCTCCGCCGAGGACGCTACCGGGGTTCTTGGCTGGCAGTCCATGTTTATCACCGGCATGTACGCTCCACTCATAGCGCTTTTTGCTGGCGTTCCAGAGCGCCGCGAGGTGCTCAGCCGCGGCGGCGGCACCCTATGGCGCCGGCTTCATCCTCGCTACGAGCACGCGTCCCGGTTCCTCTTCGTCGTGGTAAGCCTCGCAGTTTTTCACCTTCTTAATTTCGGTCTGTCCTGGGCGGCGGTTGCAGCGCAAGGGCGTGCAGACCACCAGCTGCTTCTCATCGCTGGGGTTTATTCTTTCCTCGGAGCCATCGGCATCGCGGGGCTTGCGACCGCATGCGCCCGCAGGCTGGGCCTTGCCGTCACACTTATCCTCGCGGTTATCTGGCAGGTCATTAGCGTGCTTCCTCGCGTTGTCGAGGGGCAGCTATGGTGGGCCTTCCCACCCGCCTGGCCGCTGCGGTTACTGTTACCTGCGCTGCGTATCCACCAAAATTCGGTTCCGCTCGAGCCTGGCGATCCACTCCTGCAGGAAAGCCCTCTTCCTGCACTGGCGTTATGCCTCATCCTCGCTGTAGCAGGCTCTTTGACCGCGACCATGACGCCTCGGCGAGTACGTCCGCTTTCCCGACGCCGGCGCGTAGCGATACCCACGACCAGTACCGCCGCCACGCCAGCTCAAGGGTGGCAGCCTGCGAGTGCCTCTCGTACCGCTGCCTGCTCCCGCCTTTCCGATGCGCTCCGGGGCTTTCACCGGGCCATAATGACGCCAGCGGTCATTACGTGCTTGGTATTAAGCGCCTTAGCGCTGATCTTTATTGCCCTTTACTACCCACCACGCTATGTACAGGGATTCTTCGTATTTCTGCTTCTCCCCGTGGGTGCCGGTGTACTTCCTGTACTGGTCTGGCCGGGGTTCTCAGGTGCGTGGCCGATTGTTTATACAGAATCTCGCCACTGCTCTACTGCCCTTCTCCTGTGGTTACTGGGCATCATCGCAGCGGTGTGCACGTGTGCTTCGGTCGCAGTTATCTTCGCGGGTGAAGCCACCCTAGCTGTGCTCGCCCAACTGCCGCTAGCCATCGGCGTCGGGTACGTGCTCGCGGTGGTCTCGCTCATCGTCGTCATCCGCTTTGGTATCTGGAGCTCACTTGCACTGACAATCGTCGGCACCATTGTCTCCGTGACGGTAGGCGGCGATGTCCTTGCAAAGACCGTCCTCTGGCTCGTTGCTTTCCCCGCCTGGCCGATGAATGCGGATTCTCCTGGCCGCTACGCCTGTGCTGCGATAATGACCCTGCTTTTCGCCGCCATTACTTCGTGGGCCGCCAGGCGGTTGCTGCGCACACGGGCACTTCGCCCTACCGATTAAATAACTAAGGCCCGCGGGGACTCCGCGGGCCTTAAACTATGCGAGCTTAAAGCTCAGAGGGAGATACGCGCTTGGGCAGGACCACCGGGCGGGCATTAGAAAGCCCTTCCACCACGCGGATGACCTGGTTGGAGTAGCCAAACTCGTTGTCGTACCAGACATAGAGCACCAGGTGCTTGCCGGAAGCGATGGTGGCGATGCCATCGACGATGCCGGCATTGGTATTGCCCACGAAGTCGCTAGAGACGACCTCTGGGGAGGCGATGTAGGAAATCTGCTGGCGCAGATCCGAGTGCAGGGAGACGTTGCGCAGGAAGTCATTGACCTCATCGCGATCGACTTCTTGCTCCAGCTCCAAGTTAAGCACCGCCATGGACACATCCGGGGTAGGAACGCGGATGGCGTTGCCGGTCAGCTTGCCTTCGAACTCCGGCAGGGCCTTGGCCACGGCCTTAGCGGCACCGGTGGCAGCAAGCACCATGTTCAAGCCGGCGGCGCGGCCGCGGCGCTCGCCCTTGTGGTAGTTATCAATGAGGTTTTGGTCATTGGTAAACGAGTGTGCGGTTTCCACGTGGCCGTGGGCCACGCCGTAGCGGTCATTGATGACCTTGAGCACCGGGGTGATGCCGTTGGTGGTGCACGATGCGGCGGAGAGGATCTTATCGTCATCGGTAATGGCGGAATCGTTGATGCCAAAGACGATGTTTTTAATATCGCCCTTGCCCGGCGCGGTCAGCAGCACGCGGGCCACGCCCTTGGCCTCCAGGTGCTGGGACAGGCCTTCCTTATCGCGCCAGACACCGGTGTTATCCACCAGCACGGCGTTGTTGATGCCGTACTCGGTGTAATCGATCGTGGCCGGGTCGTTGGCGTAGATCATCTGGATCTTCGTGCCATTGGCCCAGATAACCTGCTCTTCCTCGTCCACGCTGATGGTGCCGTTGAAGGCGCCGTGGACGGAATCGCGGCGCAGGAGGCTGGCGCGCTTGATGATGTCCCCTTCGCCCTTATTGCGCACCACAATCGCGCGCAGGCGCACGCCGCCGTAAGCGGCTTCGCGAGCGACGAGGATGCGGGCAAGGAGGCGGCCGATGCGGCCAAAACCGTAGAGCACGACATCGGTTGGGTCGATGTCCTCGCCGGCACCGACGATTTCCGTGAGTTCATCTTCGAGGTAGCGGCGCAGGTCATCTTCGCCCGACTCTTCAAAGCCCAAAAGGAGGCGTCCAACGTCGATGGACGCGGAGCTTAGGTTCATATCCGCTAACTCGGACAAGATGGGCAGGGTTTCTGCCGTGGAGAGCTGGCGCTGGGCAATGCGGCGTCCGTAGCGGTGGGACTTGATGATGTCGATATCGGTCTGCCCCACCAGCGGGCGGCCGAAGATGGTGGCGACGACGTTGTTATTGCGGTGCAGTTGGTGGATGAGGGGAATCATCTGTTGCGCCAATTCGAGGCGCTCGTTCCAGTCATCATGTCCAATATGTGCGTTCGCAGTCACGAGGCTCCATCCATTTCTATTTCGGGGGTGGCTAGAAATCTTCGCCCCAAATTTTAGCGTGTATCAGTGTTTGTTTTGGCATAGGGAGTCCAGAATGTCTGCGACACTACCCCCGCGGATTTTGGCGGCCGGCTCACCTACGAGGCAGTAGGCTACGGCGTCATCGTGCTGCGCTCGGCGTTCCTTGAGCACGGAATTAAGCATGGGATATATCGGGGGTAAATCCGGGTGGGCGCGGGTGTAGTCGGTCTCCAAGCCGCGCGCATGCCGCCCGGAAAAGGCGCGGGTGGAGACGGTGGCCCCGCCGCGCCGGAGAAGCTTGCGGTTGTAGTCACTGGTTCCGGCTTCTTTACTCAGCAAAAAGGCAGAGCCGCACGATGCGGCGGCCACGCTGGGCAGGCTTAAAACCTGGGTTACGTCGCTTGCCGTGCGCAGCCCACCTGCGGCAATCAGCGGGATGTTTGGTGCGACCGCGTGGACGGCTTCGTGGACGGCGGCAATGAGCTCTGCCAGGGGTCGATCATCGGGAAGCGCGGTGCGGTCCCACGTGCCGCGGTGCCCACCGGCAGCGGGCCCTTGTACGCACAGCGCGTCCACTCCCAGCGTGGCGGCGGCGCGGGCCTCGTCGGGCGTGGTGACGGTGGTCCAAGCTTCGGCACCAGCGGCGTGGATGCGGGCAAGCTGCTCAGAGTCAAAGGCGCCGAACATAGACCACACCACGCAGGCGCCGCCCTGGAGCGCCAGCTCGAGCTTGTCATGGAAGCCGAAGGAATAATCGGGATCCGGCAGCGTGGCACCTTCGGCCGCAGCCAATTCCGCGGCGGCGGCCAACTGCTCGGGTGTTAACGGATCCTGCGGGCAAAACAGGTTTACCCCGAAGTCAATGCCTGCGCAGTCGGCGATCTGGCTGCGGGCAGAATCCACGCTGGCGGAACCGAGCCCTAAGGTGCCAAAGGAGCCAGCCGCATGCGCTGCGCGGACAAGTTCCACGGTGGTGGGCCCGCCCGCCATGGGCGCGGGCATTACGGTTCGGCGCAAAGATTTAATAACCTGGCTCATAGGCATCTATTGTACCGAGCTAGAAAGGCGCATTCGTGGCAGCTTTGACAGATCTTCTCGCCCGGATTTTCGGCGGGCCCCCGCAAGCCCAGCAGGGCCTGGACCCGGCCGAGCTAAAAGCAGACTGGCTCATCGTGGGCCTCGGCAATCCCGGCGCGAAGTACGCCGCCACGCGCCATAACGTGGGCTATATGGCCATCGACGATGTGCTAGCCCAAGACGGTGACGTGCTCGAACCGGTGCGCGGGATGGATCTCGAGGTAGCCCCACTTAACTGGGGCGATACCCGCGTACTGGCGGTGCGCACGATAACGTTTATGAATCTCTCTGGCGATCCGATTGCCCCGCTGGCGCGGGCTTTGGGTGTTGCGGCAGACCACATCATCGTCATTCACGATGAGCTAGACCTGCCTGCCAATAAGATTCGGCTAAAGCAAGGTGGCAATGAAAATGGGCACAACGGGCTGAAATCGCTCACGCACAACCTGGGCACGCGGGACTACCTGCGCGTACGCATTGGCATTGCGCGCCCGCCCAAGGGCTCGTCGATTCCGAATTATGTCTTAGCGCCTGTCGATGCCGGCCCCGGCTTCGATACCGCCATCGCCACCGCCGCCGAAGCCGCCCAACTCATCGCAACGCAAGGGCTCGTACAAGCCCAAAACCGCATTCACTCGCGCTAGGACTGGGAAAATTTCTCCAGCGCCTGCGGGCTGCCGGCGGCGACGATGAAGTCGGTGGGGGCGAGCTGGGTGGCATCGGCAAGCGGGGCCCAAGCACCCTCCGCCTGGCAGACCGAGACCAATTGCACGTGGTGGGTGCGCCAAACCTCGCCCAGATCGAGCGGACGCCCTGTAACCGAAGAGGGCGCGGCCATCTGCGTCACTCCGTAATACGGGGCGATCTCAGCAAAGTCGCGGAAGCGCCCGCCCAAGAGGTAGGCCACGCGGCGGCCGGTATCGCGCTCCGGGCGGATGACGTGGTGGGCGCCAATCTGGCGCAGGATGCGCTCGTGGGCCTCCGAATTGGCCTTAGCCCAAATATCCTTGACGCCCAGCTCCACCAGGTTGGAGACGGTGAGGATGGACGCCTCCAGGTGCGAGCCGATGCCCACGATGACCCGCTCCACCTCGTCGATGCCTAGTTGGCGGAGCGCCGCCGGATCGGTGGTATCCGCGGAAATGGCCTCGGTTAAGTGCGGTGCTCGTTCGCGCACGATCTTTTCATCGGAATCGATTCCAAGGACCTCTACCCCATGGCCCATTAGTTCGCTTGCCAGGGAGCAACCAAACCGCCCCAAGCCAATGACGACGACCGGGGCGATGTCGAGGGTGGCGCGGGAGTGGCCCAACGCCTTAAAAATGCTAGCCAATGAAGGGCCTTTCTTCGGGGTAGCTGTAGCGGCGGCTTAAATTCTTTGCTGCCAACGCTGCTACCAGGGTGGTTGGGCCAACGCGGCCCAGGTACATGATGAAGCACAGCACGATTTGTGAGGGCGCGGACAAACTGGCGGTAATCCCGGTGGATAGGCCCACGGTGGCAAAGGCGGACATGACCTCGAAGGAAACCTGATCGCCGCTAAATTGCGGGTCGAAAAAGCGCAGCGCCGCCACGCCGAGGGTCACCACCAGCACGCCGGCAAAGCTCAATGCTAGCGCCTGCCGGGTAACACTGTGGGGAAGGCTGCGGTGGTAGATGGAGGTCTTTTCCTTGCCCAAAAACTCCGCCGCCATGGCGGCCAATAGCACGCACGCGGTGGTGACCTTGATGCCGCCAGCAGTACCGGCCGAGCCGCCGCCGATGAACATCAAGGTATCGGTGCCCATGAGCGTTACCGGGTGAACCTCACCGTAGTCGAAGGTATTAAATCCGGCCGTGCGCGGGGAGACGCTGGCAAAGAACGCGTTGAGAATTTTCTCGCCCCACGACATCGGCGCCAGCACGCCATTCCACTCCGTCAAGGCAAAAAATATCGTGCCTGCCGCAATGAGCACGCCGGTGGCCGCCAGCGTCATCCGCGCGGTAATTGAGATGCGACGCGTCGCCTCCGAACCGCGCCGCACGTGGCGTACCAATTCCGCCCAGACCGGAAAACCCAGCCCACCACCGATGACCGCCCCGGCCAGCGGCAAGAGGATCCAGGCATCGCCCACAAAGGGCACGAGGTTATCGCTATTGGTGCTAAACCCAGCGTTATTAAAGGCCGAAATGGCGTGGAAGATGCCCTCCCATAGCGCCCGCGGGAAGGAATGCCCGTAGCCCACCATAAGCCGCGCGGTGACCGCCGTGGCGATAATGCTTTCTACCACCGCGGTAAAGGCGAAGGTGAAAATCAGGGTGCGGCGAATGCCACCGGCGAGGATAGGCCGGCTTTCATAGGCGCCGGTCTTGCGCGCCTTAAAGCTAATCCGGCCGGTTAAAAGCAGGCCGGATAGCGAGGCCAGCGACATAATGCCCAAACCGCCCAGTTGGATAAGGGCCAAGATGACCACTTGCCCGGCTGGGCTCCAGAAACTGCCGGTATCGACCACGACCAGCCCGGTCAATGAGACCGCGGAGGTCGCGGTGAAAAGGGCGGATAAAAACGAGGCGCGGGAATCTCCGGCCTCGGCGAACGGCAGCAATAACAATACCGTTCCTATCAGGATGAGCAGTAGAAACCCGGTGGCGGTTAGCCGCGCTGGTCCCCACTGCCGCAGAAAAAGCAGGCGCTTCACAAGCCGGAAGTATAGACCTGTCCAGACCCAAGCGGAACTGCACGGCGGGATGCCGCGGATAAATATCACGGAAGGATATCGCGGACGGATGTCACGGCCGCGGCTAGAATCAGGCCCATGACTTCGCCGTACTCAGCAGCTAGGACAATCGTGATTACCGGGGCTTCGTCAGGCATTGGTGCCGCGGCCGCCCGGCAGATTCACCGCACCCGCCCGCAGGATAACCTCGTCATCATTGGCCGCAATCCGGACAAGACTAAGGCCGTTGCTCAAGAGGTAGGCGGGCAGTATTTCCTCGCCGATTTCGAGTCACTGGCTCAGGTCCGCCAGCTGGCCGATGACCTGCAGCAGCTAGAGCGCATCGATGCCTTGGGCAATAATGCCGGCGGTATTTTCGATGGACCCACCATGACCGCCGATGGATTCGAGCGCACGTGGCAGGTCAACGTGGTCGCGCCGTTCCTGTTGACGTCCCTGCTACAAGACAAGCTGCGCGAGAGTAACGCCACCGTGGTCAACACGGCGTCGTTGGCCAATATGGTGATGTCGAATTTCGATCCGGCAGATCCCAATACGCTGGAGCATTTCAGCCCAGAGCGCGCCTACGGCAATGCCAAGCTGGCGGATATCTTGCTCGCCCGCTTTATCGATGCCCACGGCATCAACGCGGTGTCCTTTCACCCGGGCGTTTTAGCTACCGAGTTTGGCAAGTCCTCCACGGGGCTTACGGGCAAGTTGTACTCCGGGGTCATCGGCAAGGCCTTTGGCACCGCAGAGGCCGGCGGCGAGAACTTGGCCTACTTCCTTACCGGCACCGAGGGCATCCATTTCCAGTCCGGGGAGTATTACAATAATAGGCGCACGCTGGGCGTGCAGCGCCCGATTGCGAAGAATACCTCCGTGGCCCACCGCGTCTTTGAGGATCTGGGCCGCCGCCTCAATGTGGAGTGGTAGCGCTCAAGCATTAGACTATGGCGCATGAGTTCTGTCGCTTTTGAGGCCTCGCGCCGCCGCACGTTCGCCGTTATCGCCCACCCGGATGCCGGTAAGTCCACGCTGACGGAGGCGCTGGCGCTGCATGCGCACGTGATTAATGAGGCCGGCGCGGTCCACGGCAAGGGCAACCGCAAGTCCACCGTGTCTGACTGGATGGATATGGAGAAAAACCGCGGTATCTCCGTGGCTTCGTCTGCGCTGCAGTTTGAATACGCCCCGGAGGGACACGAGGGCGAGCCTTATATGATCAACCTGGTCGATACCCCAGGTCACGCGGACTTTTCGGAGGATACCTACCGCGTGCTCACCGCGGTAGATGCCGCAGTGATGCTTATCGATGCCGCCAAGGGCCTCGAGCCGCAGACCCTCAAGCTCTTCCGCGTCTGTAAGGCACGCGGCCTGCCCATCGTCACGGTGATCAACAAGTGGGACCGCGTGGGCCGCGAGCCACTCGAGCTCGTCGATGAGATCGTGAACGAAATCCAGCTGCAGCCCACCCCTCTCTACTGGCCGGTGGGCATCGCGGGCGATTTCCGCGGCCTAGCTCACATCAATGATGACGGCGAGGCCGATAATTACATCCACTTCATCCGCACCGCCGGTGGTTCCACCATCGCACCGGAGGAGCACTACGATCCGGCGGCCGCAGAAGAAAAGGAAGAGGATGTGTGGGAGACCGCGGTGGAAGAAGCCGAGCTCCTTGCCGCCGATGGCGCCCTGCACGATCAAGAGCTCTTTGAGCAGTGCGTGACCTCCCCGCTCATCTTCGCCTCGGCCATGCTGAACTTCGGCGTCCACCAGATCCTGGATACCTTGTGCGCCATCGCCCCAGCCCCGCACTCCCGCGAATCCGATCCCAAGGCCGTGGAGGCGGCCACCAGCGCCATCGATGAGGTGCGCGAGGTAGCCGATGACTTTTCCGGCGTCGTTTTCAAGGTGCAGGCGGGCATGGACCAAAAGCACCGCGATAACCTGGCGTTTATGCGCGTGGTTTCCGGCGAATTCGAGCGCGGCATGCAGGTCAACCACGCCCAATCCGGCCGCAGCTTTTCCACCAAGTATGCGCTGACGGTCTTTGGCCGCACCCGCGATACCGTGGATACCGCTTACCCTGGCGATATCGTGGGCCTCGTCAACGCGGGCGCGCTGGCACCGGGCGACACCATCTACTCCGGCAAAAAGGTCCAGTTCAAGCCCATGCCCCAATTCGCCCCGGAGGCCTTCCGCATCCTGCGGGCGAAGTCGCTGGGCAAGTACAAGGCCTTCCGCAAGGGCTTGGAACAGCTCTCGGCCGAGGGCGTGGTGCAGATCCTGCGCAACGATGCGCGCGGCGATGCCTCCCCGGTCATGGCTGCGGTCGGCCCCATGCAGTTCGAGGTCATGCAAGCCCGCATGGAATTCGAGTACAACGTCGAAACCGTCACCGAGCCCATCCCCTACTCCGTGGCGCGGCGCACCGATGCCGAATCCGCACCGGAACTCGGCCGCCAGCGCGGCGTGGAGATCTTCACCCGCCAGGACGGCGAGCTCATCGCCCTATTTGGCGATAAGTGGAAGCTCGCCTTCATTGAAAAGGAACACCCCGAGCTCACCATGGAGACCTTGGTCGCGGATTAATACCGCGGCCGCCCGTCAGAGCAGCATGACGGGGATGACCACGATCTTCATGAACTGCGCCACCACGATGGTAGAGGTATAGCCGGTAAGTATTCGCGAATCCGAGCTGGCGCCCGTGGCGTAATTGACCACCGCGGGCTGGCCAAAGAGGCCGGAAATTCCGCCGGAGGTGCGGGTTTCGGATTGCCCCATAAAGCGGCTGGCCACCGCGAAAATCCCGATGATGATTACGGCGATGATCGCGGCCAGCACCATGGATTTCAGCCCCATCCAAGAGAAAGCGGTGGACACAAAGGCCTCGCCGGAGGACAGGCCCACCGAGGCCAAGAAGATGGCAAGGCCCCACTGCTGAAATGCAGTATTAATCGGGGACGGAATCTGCCACGGAATGCGGCTGGTACGGTGCAGGGCACCCAAGACCAGGCCAGTGATCAGTGGGCCCAGCGCGAACCCGAGCTCGAAGGACGCACCACCCGGCAGCGGAACGACGATGAGGGAAATCAGGTAGCCAATGGTCAGCCCACCGCCGAGTGCCACCCAGTTAAGCTGCGAGTATGCCGTCACGGAATCGCCAAAGTAATCGCGGACATCGCCCAGGCGGTCATGCTTGACCACGATTTCTAGGTCATCGCCGGATTCCAGGTGGGTTTCATTGGTGGCAAGGAATTCCTCATCGCCGCGGCGCACCCGCACAATCCGCGCGCCGTAGCGCGAAAAGAGGTTTAGCTCCTTAACCTTGCGGCCCTCAATATCCTCATTGGAAATGGCCACGGTCTCATTGACCAGGCGCTTATCCACAAACGGGGTTTGGGGCTGGCGCTTTCCCAGGGCATCGGTGAGCTCCTTAGCTTTTGCCTTGGTCACCAGCACACGCAG
Source organism: Corynebacterium tuingiense (assembly GCF_046718165.1). Lineage (NCBI taxonomy): Bacteria > Bacillati > Actinomycetota > Actinomycetes > Mycobacteriales > Corynebacteriaceae > Corynebacterium > Corynebacterium tuingiense. Next base: position 834,270 of record NZ_CP177101.1, on the reverse strand, counting down.
GACATCGCCGCGGTGCAATTCCGGGTTATCGCCCGGCACGTCGATATCGCGGCCGCGGCGGATGGTGGCGATGACGAAATGATCCGCGAATTTCTCGCGCAGCTCGGCATAGGAAATATCGCGGGTGACCTTAATCGTTCGCGAGCGGAAAATCTTTTCCGCCGAGTGGTCTTGGTCCTTCTGCGCTGGCCAGCTATGCCGCAGGATGAATGCCACGAGGAGGATGGCCACGGCCACGCCGACCGGATAGGCCAATGAATAACCCACGGCGGGCAGCTCCTCGCCGGATTGCTGCTGGGCCACGGCCAGCGATGCCGTCGACGTCGTCGCGCCGGAGAATACGCCGGTCACCGCCAGCGGCGATAGCCCCATGAGGCTGCCTATGCCCAGCGCCGCGGCCGCTGCGGCTATTACCGCCACCGTGGCGAGCAGCATGTGCTTTAACTGGGTGGAAAAGCCCTTGAAGAAGGCCTCGCCGGCAGAAAGCCCCTGCATATAGATAAAGAGGCCCAAGCCCAGCTCCTGCAAGGAACTGAGGATATTGTCATCCAGATCAATAAAGGAGCCGAAGGCTAAGCCAACAAAAAGGGTACCCGCCGCGCCGAAGCGCAGCGGACCAAAGGGAATCATGCCAAATAGCGTGCCGAGCACGATCATGAAGAAAATGCTCAGCCAAATATGGCCATCAAAAATAGCTAACACTCTGTGCAATCTTAGGAGCTAAACGCGATTTAGCTAGCTGAGAAGGCTTGGCACCTTGCACCGAATACCGCCATTAGTGCAGCGCACGCTATTATTCCTTCTGTCACCGCCAAGAATCAGGAGGGCGATCTCACACCACGGCCCAGAGGTGAGCTAATCCAGCAGGAATTCCTTCCACTTTGGCCACTCGGCATGGGTTTGCGCCTTGCCGGCTTGGTAATTCGCGCGCAGCTTATCCACGTTGCGCTCGGTGGAGGTCACCTGCATGTCTTCTGGGAAAAACAGCTGCGCCTTGCCCTGTCGCTCTAGCTCGAGGAGCCGGTCCTTGGCCGCGTTATAAATGGGTGGGCGGCCAATGAGGGCATCGGCAATAGCGGGGTACTTGCGGAAGATGCGGCGGGTAATCGCCGGGCGCGCTACCTCAGGGCGGACATACCCGCGCGGCTTGGAGCCGATGAAAAGGAATTTTTCGTAGCCAGCCTCTTCCGCCTGCTCGATGGTAATGCCACCGGACGAGCCCAAGGCGCCGTCCACATAGGGCGAGCCATCGATGATGCGGATGGGCATAAGCAGCGGCAGCGTAGAGGAGGCGCGCACCCGCACATACAAGTCTTCCGGTTCTTTCACTTCATCGCGGGTCCAAAACACGGATTCGCCGGTATCGGCCCGGGCGGCGGCGAGTACCATATCCGCTGGATGCTTGCGGTACGCTTCCCAGTCAAAAGGCATATCCTTATCCGCGGAACGCTCATAAATATATTCCGCATTGAAATAGCCATTGCCGCGCACCAGCGAGCCCACGCCACCGAAGCTGGGGTTATTGACAAAATCCGTGAAGGATTCCTCCGCGCGCTTGGCATCGTGCGAGAGGTAATTGACTGTGTGGGAGGCGCCGGCAGATACCCCGCCTACCCATCCAAAGGTGACGTTTTCTTGGATGAGTTTGACTATGCAGGCGGCGGTATAGGAATTGCGCATTCCGCCGCCTTCGATAACAAGGGCGGTATTGCTGGCATCAATCATGGTCTCCCATAATACGCGCGGCGATGTTACTGCGGTCAACCCCGCTTCCTAGCTACGCGGCTAAACTAAAGGGTTATGGGACTATTGGACGCTCTTGCCAAGCTCACCGGGAATGGGGCGCCGCACTTGGCGCGGCCCGATTCCGCGGCGACGACCATGCAGGTGGACCGGTTGGATATTAGGACCGCCGACCAGCTGATCATCATTATCACCGGTCAGCAGGGCGCGCGGGCCCTTGCCGAACTCGCCGGCTCGCGCGAGTCCGCAACCCTTATCTCCCCCACCACCACGGCGCATTTTCCCGCCTTAACGAAGGATGCGCTGCCGGTCAAAGACCCCAAACACGGCTGGATCATCCCCATCACGCCGTCGCTGGCGAGCGCGCTTTCTCAGGCAGAGATTGCAGGTGCTCCGCTTGCCGATGCCCCCATCTCCGGCGAGTACGAGCTTTCCCCCAGCCTCGCGGTGGTGGTGGAATAATGCCTATTTATCCTTTCCAGGGCAAGCGACCGCGCATCCACCGCAGCGCTTGGATCGCACCGAATGCCACCATCATTGGTGATGTGGAAATCGGCTCGGATTCTTCCGTCTTTTATGGCTGCGTGCTGCGCGGGGATGTCGGCCCAATCCGCATTGGCAGCCGGTGCAATGTTCAGGACAATAGCGTTATCCACGTGGAGCGGGAGGCGCCGTGCATCCTTGAAGACGATGTCACGGTAGGCCACATGGCCATGCTCCACGGCACCCATGTGGGCGCTGGCAGCCTGGTGGGCATGTCCGCTACCCTGCTATCTCGCTCCACCATCGGGCCCGGTTCGCTCATCGCAGCCGGCGCACTGGTGCGCGAGGGTGCGGATATCCCGGCGCGTTCCTTGGCCGCCGGCGTCCCGGCCACCGTGCGCCGCGAGCTTTCCGCCGAGCAGTCCGCGGCGTTTATCCCGCACGCCGCGCGCTACGTGGAACTTGCACAGCAGCAGTCTGGCTCTGAGCTCGCGCTTGATGATGTCTACTTTGACTAGCGCATCCCTATAGGTTCACGACGCCCATAATGATGAGGAAGGCGGCAACGACATAGCCGCTGATGAGCGCAACCCGCGTGCTGTTTTCGCGCGCCGCTGCAAAGACACGACCAGCAGCTGAGTCTGGGTGGGCGCGCACCACGGCGATGAAGAGGCCGCACACCACCGGCAGGGAAAGCGCCAGGGTGGCGTACCACAAGAGGCCGCCGTATTGGCCGGCGAGCGACAAATCCTCGGTGGCCAAGAACATGAGGCCGAAATAAAACGGCACGGAGGTCAGCGATTGCACTACGCCCATCACAAACCCGATAAGCACGGTGGTGATGGAAGGCCTGCGCAGTGGTTGCAGCATGCGCCCGATCAAGGCATTGGGTTTTCCTTGGGAATGCCAGGCGGCGAAGGCCAGGGCGATACCGACGATGATGAGGATGCCGCCGGCAATTGGTGACTCCAAGATGGCCGCTATCTGTTCGCGCACGCCCAAAAGCACGAACATGACCACGGCCGCGGCGGTAAGAACTCCCAACCAATCTCCCAGGATGACTAGGCCGGCAATCCAGCGGTACTTCCCGCGCGGGAGCATGATGCCGATGGCTACAAGGATGCCAATGAGCAAAGCATTGACCGAATCCAAGAGGGCGAAACTTACCGCGTGAATCATGCGCGATAGTCTACCTATCCTTCGCGCCACCCTGTGCACTCTGGGCAGGCCTGGGTTATAGGTCACATTATTACGACACTATGCCCACCTGCACCTTACTTTGCACCATTTCCGCAAGATTGCATAGACTATGCACGAATTTAGAAGCAGCGCCCACTCTCTCACTCATTAAGGAGCTCACCCCATGTCCAGATTCCTCTACCGGCTGGGAAGCTGGTCATACCGCACGGTATGGCCCTTCCTCGCTTTCTGGCTCATCGTCTTGGTGGCGATGGTCGGCCTCACCGCCGGCTTTGCCAAAACCCCGAACCCCAACTTCGCCATGCCGGAGATGGACTCCACCACCACTCAAGAAGAGATGATGGAGCACTTCGATCAAGATACCGATGCCATGAGCGCCCCAGAGGGCACCGTGGTCATCCAGGCCCCTGCGGGCAAGGAGCTAAGCGATGATGTCGTTGCCGGGGACATCGACAAGCTGCTCCAAGATCTCAAGGACACCGGTGCGCTGAAGAACGAGGATGAGTTGGTCAGCCCGGTCCTCGCCGCCGCTGGCATGGAAAAGCAAATGGGCGAGCAGATGCGGGCCCAAGGCATGCCCGAAGAGCAGGTTGCGAAGAACCTGCAGCAGCTTTCTCCGCTGAGCGAGGATAAGACCACCGGCACCGTCACCATCGCCTTCGATGCCGCTGATGTCATGGACATCAACGATGACGATATGACTGCGGTAACGGATGTCCTGCACGAGCATGACGGCGAAGGCCTCTCCGTTAAGTACCAGGGCAATGCCTTTGCGATGGCCGAGGCCGGCATGAATGGCAGCGCCGAACTTATCGGCATGGTGGTTGCCGCCATCGTGTTGCTGGTGACCTTCGGTTCCTTCGTAGCTGCCGGCATGCCGCTGATTTCCGCCGTCATCGGCGTGGGCATCGGCATTCTCGGCGTGCAGCTGGCCACCATTTTTACCGATACCGTCTCCGATATGACCCCGACGCTGGCCTCCATGATCGGCCTCGCCGTGGGCATCGACTACGCCCTGTTCATTGTCAACCGCTTCCGCAATGAGCTCATCACTTCCTCGGGCCTGAATAACCTGACGCCAAAGGAACTGGCCAAGGAGCTGAAGAAGATGGATAAAGGCACCCGCGCTCACGCCATGGGCATGGCGCTGGGCACCGCCGGCGGCTCCGTCGTCTTCGCCGGTACCACGGTGGTCATCGCCCTAGCAGCCCTGACCATTATCGGCATCCCATTCCTGTCCACCATGGCTATCGCCGCCGCGGGCACCGTGGTAATCGCCGTGCTAGTGGCCAATACCTTTATCCCCGCCGTGCTGGGCCTGCTGGGCACCAAGATCTTCGCCGGTCGCGTGCCCGGCCCCAAGGTTCCGGACCCCGAGGACGAGAAGCCAACCATGGGCCTGCGTTGGGTCCGCCGCGTGCGCGCCCACCCGTGGCTGCACCTCGGCGTAGGCGTCATCGTGCTTGCCATCCTGGCCATCCCGTTTGCGAATATGCGCCTGGCCATGCCTACCGATGGCTCCGCTAAACCCGGCACCCCACAGCGCGAGGCCTACGAGATGTCCGAGGAGGCCTTTGGCCCAGGCCGCAATGCCCCGATGATCGCCTTTGTCAATGTGGAAGACGTCTCCGAACAAGACCGCATGCCGGCCTTCCAGGATCTCCTCCACAAGTTCAACGACACCGAGGGTGTAGAAAACGCCCAAATCATCCAGACCACGGACAATGGCGATGCCGCCCAGATCATGATCACGCCGACCACCGGCGCAACCGATGAGAAAACCACCGAAACCTTGGAGCGCCTGCGCGAGTACCAGGGCGAGTTTTCTAAGGACGGCGGCTCCTACGGCATTACCGGCATCACCCCGATCTTTGACGATATTTCTGAGCGCCTGAGTAGCGTGCTCGTGCCGTATGTTGCCATCGTCTTGGGCCTTGCCTTCATTGTCTTGATGCTGGTATTCCGCTCCATTTGGGTTCCACTCATTGCGGCCGCGGGCTACGGGCTTTCCGTAGCCGCCACCTTCGGCATCACCGTTGGCATCTGGCAAGAGGGCATGTTCGGCCTCGTCAACGACCCGCAGCCGCTGCTATCCTTCCTGCCCATCATGCTCATCGGCCTGACCTTTGGCCTGGCCATGGACTACCAGGTCTTCCTGGTCACCCGCATGCGCGAGGGCTACGTCAGCGGTAAGACCGCCGCCAACGCGACCTCGAATGGCTTTAAGCACGGCGCGCGCGTGGTCACGGCAGCAGCACTCATCATGATTTCGGTCTTCGCAGCCTTCATCTTGATGGACGAGCCATTTATTAAGACCATGGGCTTTGCCCTGGCTATGGGCGTGCTTATCGATGCCTTTATTATCCGCATGATGGTCATCCCCGCCACCATGTTCCTCTTAGGAGACAAAGCGTGGTGGTTCCCCCAAGTGGTTGAATAAGATCGTGCCTAATATGGATATCGAGGGCGAAGCCCTGCACAAGGAGCGCGAGACACTCATGCGCTTTCAGCACGACAAGGTAGGAAAGGTTCATCGTGACTAGTTTGCGCGAATCCAAGAAGCGAGCAACGCGCCAGGCCATGTCTGATGCCGCGGCCCGCCTCGCCTTGGACGGCGGCGCTGAGGCGGTCACGGTCTCGGGTATTACCAGCGCCGTCGGGGTCTCCCCGCGCACATTCCACAATTATTTTTCATCCGTGGCGGATTCCCTCTTGCACTACACCGCGGATGTCCTCGAGGCATTCGCTGAGGATATCCCCACCGCATTTCCCGGCGAGTCCATCTCTTCGGTCTTGGAATTAACGCTCATTGATGCCCTCGACAACGAATACATGGAGCTGCGCTCGCTGCACAGCCTGTTCAAAATTGGTGAGGCGATGGAAAACCTCAGCCACACCGCCGAGGAAAAGAAGAAATTCGATCGCGTGACACACCGTGTCATCGTTGCCTTTCAAGATCGCTACCCCGAATATTCGGCCTTTGAGCTCACCGTCATCTTGAACGCGTGCGGCAGCACCGGCAATGCCTGCCAGCAAGAGCTGAAAAGGCGCTGCGAAGGCGGCAATCCCCCTAGCAAGCAGGAACGCGACGAGTTGGTGCACCACGCCTTTGCCACCCTGCGCGGCCTTGCCTGAGGTTTCAGTATCCTCGTAAGCAATTATGGATACTTCGAATTCGCTTGCCCAGGCCACCCGCGATGCCTGCTTTATTCAGGCGGGCCTTGATGCCGCCTTCCGGGCCCGCCTGGGCGATACCACCGACGTGGAATTTAATTTCCTCACCCCCTCGACGGATGCCGAGGGCCGTCTCACCCGCAATCAGCCCGTAGAAATCCGCTGCAGCTCGTCCTCCAGCGTCAAAGACTTCCGGGGCACGCGCATCGCCGTCATCGATCGCGCCGATTCGCCCACCTGGCGGTGGGCAATGCAGGCGGAAACCGATCTGCCACAGGGCGGGGATGACCCGGCGAAGTTTATCCCCCTCGCCCGCCTCTTGGCCGGCAATGCCCCGGTGCTGCGGGCGCGGCAAGGCGATCACGAGGCGATCATCGCCGTGGATTTCCATCCGCGGCTTGACTTTCCCACCAGCATTGCCGCGGGGCTTCGCCGCAGCTCGCCAGATACTGATGAACGGCGCGCGGTGCACGAACTCGCCCACCACTTGGGCATTACGGTCGCGGAATCTGCCGCGGATGCTGCTACGGAGACCGCCGAGCATTTCTCCGAAGGAACGACGCTGCATTTTTCTAGCGCGTTGGGCGCTCCCCAAATCACGGCCATCGAGCCGGGCATGAAGGATACCCGCATCATCGAGGATGCCTTTTATTACGGTATGGAGCACCAGATGTACTTCCAGGGCAATTTCCCCGAGTCCACGGTGCACCTCAATGCGGACGAGGCTACGGCGGAAATCCGCTATTCCGGCGGGAAATCCGAGGCCATGGCGGTACTCATCGCCACCATTTCGGAGGAACAATTCCTGTGGGCGTGGGCCGATCCCGCGGTCAAGGACACCGCGGCCGCGCAGGCCGCCGCGAACCTGTACCGCTTCGGCATCGATCACCAAGTCCCAGCCTTGATCAGGCCCGCGCTGCCCTTGGACTACGCGCGCGCCCGGCAGGTACCGCAGCTAGCCCTGCCCATCCTGGGCATGTGGACGCTGGTGGGCACCACGCTTGCCGATGGCCGCGTCGGCCTCGTCCTCCTCGATTCCGAAGCCCTGCATTTACCGCAACCTACCTCCGCGGCCACGGAGGCCACGCTGGCGGCTACCCCACCCCGAGAGATCAATGAGGCGCAGGCCCGATCGGCCTACGCCTCTTTCCGCGGGATTAGCCTTTAACTAATACGTCACGGATAGCGTCTACATCCACCTCCGCGACGCTTGCGGGGTTAAATGCCGCGTCATTGGATTTATCCACCAATACCGCGCGCACGCCATCGGAAAAGTCATCGCGGCGATACATATAAGCGCCGAGTTTCTTTTCCAGCTCGAGGGCATCGCGAATGCTCGAGCACTGCGCCTCTGCCCGGTAGAGCTCCAGCGCGGCCACGATGGAGGTTGGGCAGGCCTGCACGGTGAGCTTTTCTACCAGCTCCTTTAGTTCCGGGTATTCCTCTGCGGCCGCGGTGATGTCCTGCCAGGAATCGTGGCGGAAGCTAGCCTCGATTCCCCCGATGAGCTCCGCAAGCGGGGCCTCGTCTTCCGGCTGCACGGAGTGCTGTTCCAGCGCGGCATCAATGCCTTTGTCAATGACGTCGTTGGCAAAGGCATCGCCGTCTTTGACGTAGTCCGTGGCCAGCCCGCTCCATACGAGGTCTGCGGCGTACATGCGGTAGCCGGTAATGCCCCAGAACTTCGCGAGCTCTGGCGAAGCCTTGCCGCGCGTGCCCACGGCATTTTGGGAGGCATAGGCCATGCCCACATCCGTGACGTAGCCGATATTCATCTCCGGCATGGAGGCGAAGGTCTTATCCGTGACCACGCAGTGCGAGCCGTGCGCGGACACACCCAGCCCGCCGCCCATAGCGATGCCATCGACCAGCGCGATGACCGGCTTGGGGTATTCCGCAATATCCCCGTTGAGGGTGTATTCCGAGGCAAAGAAGTCATCCACCTCGTCGTAGTTGCCGTCGACGATGCCATCGCGGGCCAGGCGGACATCGCCGCCCGCGCAATAGGCCTTGGGGTTGGTAGAGGTCAAAAGGACCTGCTCTACCTCGTCATCACCCCGCCACTTATCCAAGGCAGCGGCGATGAGATCGATCATTTCTGGGCTCAGGGAGTTGAGAGCCTTTGGGCGGTTGAGCTCAATGACTCCGGTATGGTTGCGGATTGAGGACACGATAGGTGCATCATTAGTCATATCCTCTATTGTGACACACAACTCATGTACCTAGCTACCGTTTGCGACTTCACAGATAGGTCTTAATCTTGCTTCCACAGCTTATCGCCCTAGACATGGACGGCACCCTACTCGATGGAAACGGCGACTTGCCGCCAGGATTCGCGGCGACCAGCGAGCGTGCAACCGAGCTTGACGTCACCCTCGTTCCGGCATCGGGGCGCCAGCTCGCCACCCTGCAAGAGATGTTTCCCCATGAAGAGACCTTTATTGCAGAAAATGGCTCCGTGGTTGTGCACAATAACGAGCTACTGAGCACCACGCCCCTGCCGTCATCGGCCGTCCACGCTGCGGTAACCGCGCTCGACGCGGTAGCCCAACCCCACACCGTGGTGCTGTGCACGCCGGCTACGGCGTTTGTGGAAAGGGGCATCGACAAGCAAGCCTCCGCCGAGATCTCTAAATACTATAAATCCATCACCTGGGTGGATGACCTGCACGATCCGCTCGATGAAGAAATTATCAAAATCGCGGCCTTCTGCGCCGATGGTAGCGAGAAACACCTCCACGATCCGCTGCGCGAGGCTGTACCCGAACATAATATTGCGGTATCTGGGGCGGTGTGGCTCGATGTGATGGCGGCCGGGGTCAATAAGGGCGTGGCGCTAGAAACCATGGCGTCGCTGCTAGGTATCCCCCAATCCCGCACCGCGGCGTTTGGAGACTTCCTCAACGATTTCGAACTACTCCAGGCCGCTGGAACCGCCATTGCGATGGACAATGCGCACCCTAAACTCAAGGCCATCGCAGATACCATCGCGCCGCCCAATACCGAGTATGGGGTGCTGACAGTGCTTAATCAGCTTTTTGCCAGCGAACAGGATTAGACTCTTTTCTTTCACCATCTATCCGTTAAATTTTGCCAATTTCCCGCGCCACGCCGTGCTCTCTACTTTGAGTAATGGCACTGCTCGCGGTCTAAAATTGGCCGATTAGTACATTTTCGTAGTGCAATGGGAGTTCATGTGAATCGTTTTCTGCGCTCGCTGCTGGGGAAGAAAGATTCCGAGCGTAATGAGGCCACGCCGCCGCCGACGCGGCAAAAAGATGGGCCTACAGGTGATTCCTCCACTGAGGCTTCCACACCTAATTCCAGCGCACCGGCCGAACCGAATGCGGAAAGCCACACTGATAATGGCGCGCGGAAGCAACAACAGGCTCCCCGCTCGAGTGGGCAAAACAGCAAGTCAACACCACAGTCCAAAGGCAAACAGGACAGTAAGAAAGCTGCACAAACAAAGCCTACGGACATCGACCGTGGTCTCGCGCGCCAGTCGCGCCAGATAGGTACGCCCACGCCGCAACAAAAGCAGGCTACCCGCGCTCAAAATGCGAAGGCTGCCAAATCCGCTCCGACTAAGGGCACTACCCAAAACAAACAGAACGGTTCCGCGCAGAAAAAAGCCGAAGCGAAAAAGCGCCAACCGATAAAGCCAGCCACGGCCAAAGGATCTAAGAAACCGCAGCAACCCGCGGCCGAGACGAAGGACTTCCCAGCGAGCCCCGCCGGTACGTCCAGCAGTCCTAGTACTTCCCGCCCTAAAAACTCCGCTAGCGCATCCCAGTCTTCCGGTGCTACTCGGTCTTCCGACGCCGCTCGGCCTTCGGGTACGGCTAAGCCTTCTGGCCCTGCAAAGCCTGCCGATGATTCGGCGAACGCCGCACAGGGAACCCCTGAATTTCCCACCCAGCAGTCTTGGCCCGCCCAAAAGCCCAAGCAACACACGCCTGAGCAAGCTAAGCCCAAACAGCACAAGCCTGAACAGCGCGCATCTAGTCGGCAGCGACCAGAGCAGCGCCAAACCGCACAAGAATCTGCCGCTGCCCAAGGGCCCGCCTCTGTCCAGGAGCCTGCCTCTGCGCAAGAACAAAAGACTAGGAACCCGGGTGGAGAAAAGACCGCACCCACGAGGGCCGCTCAGCCTCAGCGCATTCCTGCCGAAGAGAACGCGCGAGAACAACAGCCTGCAACCGATCACTCTGCAGAGAAGTCATCTTCGCAGGGCAAGCAGGGCGCCAATAAATCGAAATATGCCTTGCAGAATCAACAAAACGACTCTGAAGTACTAGCAATACCGCCAGAGGATAAAAACGTGCGCAAGAAGCGGCACGCGCGGCTACGCCAAGTCAAGGGCCTTGATGGCCTGCGCGGCCTAGCCGTTGTCGCTGTGGTCTTATACCACTTTTTCGGTGACGCCCTACCCGGCGGCTACTTGGGCGTGGACATGTTCTTCGTCCTCTCCGGCTTCCTTATTACATCGCTCCTCGTGCGCGAATACCGCACATCCGGGACGATTAGCCTGAAGGACTTTTGGGTCCGACGCTTTAGGCGCATCCTGCCGGCCGCCGTCGCCGTGCTCGTTTTCTGTACGGCAATCGTTGCGTGGATTGGCGGAGATTTGGCCGTCGGCCTGCGTCAGCAATTCTTCGGCACTCTGTTCTTTGTCAATAACTGGACACAGATTGCCACCTCGCAATCCTATTTTGCTGATAACGAGATCCAGGTATTCGCCCACTACTGGTCACTCGCCGTAGAAGAGCAGTTCTACCTCATTTGGCCGCTGCTCATGCTGGGTATTTTCCGCATCTCATCGCGCCAGCCGCGCCGCCTTCCAGTCGTGGTCGCCAGCGTGCTGGGGCTTGCCTCCTTCGCGGCCATGTGGTTTATCTTCACCCCAGGCGAAGATCCCACCCGCGTCTACTACGGCACGGATACCCACGCATTCGGCTTGTTGACCGGTGCAGTCCTCTCCTTGTTAATGACTTCTACGAAGTCCGATCCCAACGCGGATTCCTGGGCCACCACCGGCAAGGTAGAAACCCGCGCCGCCGGCATCATTGGCTTCTTGGCACTTATCGGCTACGTTGCGCAACTATTCCTCATGCCTGACGATGCCGAATTTACCTACCGCGGCGGACTCTTCCTCACCAGCATCCTTGGTGCCCTCATGGTGTGGGGTGTCATTCACGAGTACGGCCCGATGACGCCGCTATTTAGAACCAAAGTCATGCGATGGTTCGGTCAGCGTTCCTTCTCGCTGTACCTCTGGCACTGGCCGGTCATCATGATTTTGCAGGCGCTATTCCACGGCAATCAGAACTCTGAGGACTCCTGGATTCTAGGCTTGATCGCCATCCCCATCTCCCTGATCCTCTCAGAGATCTCTTATCAATTCATCGAGAACCCTTTCCGCCGCGGCGGGTACAAGAAGACGTGGAAGAACTACTGGGCCTCGCGCCCAAGCTTCAGCGAACTCAAGGATGGTTTTGGCAAGGCCATGTGGCCAGTGGTTCCATTCTTGGTTGTCGCCTCTCTGGTTGGTGTTGTCTACGGCGTGGTCAATTCCAGCGACAAGACCGAGTTGGAGCAGCAGCTCGACCAGCTCCAGCAGCAAAACGAAAGCAATAACCCACCTCCACCGGAGGCATCCGCGCCATCGACAGCATCGACTGAAGACGATAAAGACGGGGCGAAGGAAAAGGACGACGCCAAGACCCGCCCCATCCCGAAGGGAACGGACATTACCGCGATCGGTGATTCGGTGATGCTGGCGGCTAGTGATGCCCTCAGCCAACGGTTCCCTGGCATTTATATCGACGCCCAGGAATCCCGCCACTACACGGTGGGTATCCAAATCCTTCAGCAAATGAAGGATGCCGGTACGTTGCGCGATACCGTATTCTTGGGATTCGGTACCAACGGCGCCGCCCAGCCAAATCAAATCAGCCAGGCCATGGACATCATCGGCAAAGACCATACCGTGGTAATGGTGGTTCCCTACGGTGACCGCGAGTGGATGGCGCAGTCCCAGCAGGACGTCATCGACGCCGCCAAGGAATACGACAATGCCTATATCGCTGACTGGTGTGGCTACGCCGAAAATAATCCGGACATGCTCTACTCCGATGGCGTCCACCCGCTTCCCGAAGGCGCCACCGGCTATTCCGACGCCTTCTACGACGCTCTGAAGCAATATTCCAAATACGACAAGAGCGTGTCCTCACAATGCCAGGCTTAACGGAGAGCGCGGCGGTAGGCAGTTAGCGCATGTGCGCCGGCTTCCTACCTTGGCCCCACCCTCGCCCGCCCCTTCGCGCTCGCGGGGTGGTTCGATCTCACCGGGCGGGTTCCCCGCCCGTGACCGCGAAGGGCGGGGTTATAAGCTCCGACTCGTAGGTGAACGCATAAATGAAGACCGCACCCATGGTTCACATGAGTGCGGTCTTTAGTATAAGGCAGCGTAATTAATCGACGGCGAACTCGCCCATCTTGTCCCACCCGGTGCGTCCATCGATGTGGACGTTGATGATGTCTGGGGTCTCTACGAGGTACTTAGGAAATTCGTCGCAGGCGCGCTTGAAGTGCTCGCCCTGAACGTGCTCTACGTCCTTGCCATCTGCGTAGGACTCGAGCAGCAGGAAGCGCTGAGAGTCTTCCGGATCGCGGTACCACTTGAAGTCGATGCATCCAGGCTCGGCGTTGCAAGCCTCGGTGTACCAGTTGATCTCATCAAGGAAGGTATCGGCGTATTCAGGCTTTACGTGGAACTGTACGTTAATCAAAATCATGCCCCCGATTCTACCAATGATGTGTCCACTACGTCATGGCTGCTCTGCCATGCACGCGGACCTCGGAAGAATCGGGGGCAGGTTCCGCGGAAGCTAAGAACTAGTTGAGGAAGTACTCCGCGATGTAGATGAACTCGCCGTCAAAGGCGGTGGCGACGCCATAACCGTACTCAGGTCCGGGGGTTACCTCGAGGCCCCGGTTAAACCAGTTGAGGCGCTCCTGGGCTTGCTCTTCGGACAGACGGTAAACATTGCCCTGCCCTTCTTCAGTGTGGGTCACGCCGCTTGCCACATCGCCGTAGTACTTTAGCTCACCGTTTGCACCCTGGTTTGCCCATTCCTGCGCGATAGCGCTTGCGGTCTCATCCGGGTGGTGGCCAGCCTGGGCTAGGTGATCAGCGGTGGCTACCTGCAAGTCAGCGGCAACCTGCGGGGCTTCGAAGGCCTCAGGCTCCGGTGCGGCTTCAGCCGTAGGCGCTTCTTCCACTGCTACTTCTGGTTCAGCTTCGGGTGCGGCCTTTAGAACGCTCGGCAAAGTAACGTTGTATTTTTCAGCAAAGGTAGACACCTGCTGAACCTGCGGGACCGCGTTAAGCTCCGCAGAAGCCACTGCCGTGGTGCCGGACAGGGCGAGTACGGTGGTCAGGACTGCTGCGGTGGCGCTTCGAATCGGCTTCATAATTTTCAGCCTGTCATAACTTTTCAGAGGGCGAAAGCATATCGCCGGTTCCACCGCACTTCGATATGGCTTTGTTATAGAAACGGCGCTCTGTGAGTTCTCGGCTACCTCGCGGTAGTGAAGAAGCCTCCAGGAGGCCTAATAAATACCTACATCGAGTTCATCGAATTGCCGCTGCAGCTCCTCCGAATCAATGGAGCGGGCAACATCGGGCCCGGCGATGGCCGCAAAGCCATCGAGGACAGAGTTCCCGTAATTATGGCCCACACCATCGGGAACATCCTTGGCTCCGGGTAGATCCGCGGCAACTTGCAGGTAGGTAATAATAGGCATCCACTGCATCACGCGTTCACGGGAATAGGGGGTATCTTCTTTCATCCAATCCGGCTCTTTGAAGGCCAATTCGGGCGACCACCAGCTCACCGGATCGGAAGGATGCTGAATATACAGCATGCGGGTCCTGCCCCACTCCTCTTCCGGAACGCGTCCCCAGCGGCGAACCTGGTCCACGTCGTTGGCAAAGCGAACCACGAGGCCGCCGGCGTAGACCGGCGAGATTTCTGTGGACCCGGGATCACGGCGCTCCACAAACTGCGAGCGCAACTGGTTAAAGTGCGGCGGGCCAGTCAATAAGATGCCATCGACGGAATTGGCAATATCGCGCACCCCGGAAAAGGCGGCCTCGATGCCGGTTGTGCCTAAGGACTCGCCGTAGAGGTAGAGCTTGGGCCGGTCATCTTCTGGCAGTGAATTCCACCAGTCCACGATGGGGTTGATGAACTCTTCCCCGGCGCGCTCTACTTGGCCGCCGCCGCCAAGGAAGTGGAATACAGACGGCATGGCGGAATACTGCGCCGCGGCAATGGCGGTATCCCCACCATAGAGTAGTTCGAAGGCTTGCGCGGAATAGGACGATACCCAGCCGGTGCCGGTAGTCATGGTCAACAGGAGGGCCTTGCGGTCTTGGGCGTGGGTGCGCTCGAGTTCATCGATAAGCAGCTGCGCCCGCCCCTCATTGGAGTCGCGGTTACCCAGGCCGGCGTAGGCGCGGATGGGTTCCTTGGCGGGTTTCCCGGTCACCTGTTCTAGCTCGGCCTTATGCGCGCCGGAGCTTAGGAACCGGGAGCCTTGCAGGCCGACGCCGTGCCAATCGACATCGGAAGTAGGCGATCCGGAGCGCTCACTCAGGGTGGGGCGCTGAGTGTCCGGATCGGGGTCGGCGTTCTGGGCGGTAAATACCCTATCGCCCAAGCCCACGATGGCACCGGGAATGATGTTTTCAACGGTGTAGATAGCGATGACCGCAACGATGAGTACTGCCCCGAGGCGGCGGTATGTGGAGCGGAACCGCTGCGGGAAGCGCCGCGCTAACCAGCGCACCAGAAAGATAATGGAGCGCAGGATGAGCAGGAAGACGGTAAATACCGCCAGCGCCAGGGGCACTACCAGCAGGTAGCTGGACATAGACGGCGCGGGCACGGAATATACGCTCGCGAGCTCGTGCTGCCAGCGCACGGCGATAATGACGAAACCGACCAGCCAAGCTATGAACGCACCTGTGGCGATGCGCGCGAGCAGCCGGTAGTGTTTTGGCTCCCATGCGGAGGCGGCAAGCCAGGGATACTTATCCGCCCATTTGCTCACGACGAAGCGGTACCACACCAGCTTCACGCCGATGCCCACCACATAGCCGAACCCGGCGGCAAGGCCCGAAATCAGGCCTTGATAGGGCCAATCGCGGGGCAAAATGGACGGAGTAAGGCCCAGCGTAGACAAAATGGCGGCGCCGATAATGCCCCACGGATCGAGGTGGCGGACAATATCGGCGATGCGAGCTTCTACTGCTCGAGCTTCTCCCCTAACTCCAGCCATTCCATCTCCAAATCCTCATAGGCGCTGCGATTGTCCTTTAATTCCGTATCGAGGCGAGTCATCGCTTCGGTATCGACTTTTTCTGCCGCCGCGGCCAATTTCTCATTGATCTGCGCGGCGGATTTTTCCAGCTTCTGCATCTTCCGCTCAAGCGCGTTCATCTTCTTGGTGATTTCGCGCTCTTGCTGGGAAGAAAGCTTCTTTTCCGGCTTCGGCGCCGGCGCGCCCGTCTTCTTTTCTCCCAGGTTTATAACCCCTGTGTTCTTGCCGGCCTCGATTTCTTCGCGCTTGCGCAGGTACTCGTCGATGCCACCGGGAAGGTTCGTCAGGTTGCCATCCCCAAAGAGCGCATACGTATTATCCGCAATGCGCTCGATCAGGTAGCGATCGTGCGAAATGACCACCAGGGTACCCGGCCACGAATCGAGTAGGGATTCCAGTTCCTGGAGCGTATCGATATCCAGGTCGTTGGTGGGCTCATCGAGGAGTAAAACATTGGGTTCTGCCATGAGCACGCGGGTGAGCTGGAGGCGGCGGCGCTCGCCACCGGAAAGATCCCCGACCGGGGTGCGCTGGCGCTTGGCGGAAAAGCCGAGGCGCTCGGCCAGCTGAGAGGCGCTGAGCTCCTTTTTGCCTAGCTGCACGTAGGTGGCAACATCCTCGACGGCATCGAGAAGCCGCCGCTGCGGATCCAAGTCATCGAGTTCCTGGCGCAGCCAACCTAAGCGCACGGTTTGGCCCTCGATGCGCTTTCCGGCTGCGAGCTCGTATCCGCCAGCCAGTGTGCGCAGCAGCGTGGTCTTTCCGGAGCCATTAACACCCACGAGGCCGATGCGCTCGCCTGGGGCCAGGCGCCAAGTGAGGTGATCGACCAAGGTGCGGCCATCCGGGGACTTCACGGTGGCATCTTCTAGCTCGATGACCACGCGGCCCTGACGCTGCTTGGAAAAGGACATGAGCTCGACCTTGTTGCGCGGCTCGGGGACATCAGAAATCAGCGCTTCCGCAGCCTCAATCCGGTAGCGCGGTTTCGAGGTACGCGCCGGTGCCCCGCGGCGCAACCACGCCAATTCCTTGCGGGCTAAGTTTTTGCGGCGTTGCTCCATCGCATCGGCCTGGCGGGCGCGCTCGGCGCGGGCGAACGTCCAGTCGTTGTATCCGCCCTCATATGCATCGACCGTGCCGTCGTGGACCTCCCACGTCCACGTGGCAATGGTATCGAGGAACCAGCGATCGTGGGTGACCACGATGACGGCAAGGTTGCGCTTGAGCAGGTGATCCGCCAGCCACTGCACACCTTCCACGTCAAGGTGGTTCGTGGGCTCATCGAGCACCACCAGGTCTAAATCCTGCACCAACGCGGCCGCGAGGTTCACGCGGCGGCGCTCGCCACCGGACAGGGAGCTCACGGGAGTATCCAGCCCTAGGTCCACGATGCCGAGTCCACCGAGCACATCGCGCACCTTGGCATTGGAGGCCCATTCGTAGGTCTCGAGCTCGAGGGGTTCAATGATCGCCTGAGCGATGGTGAGCTCTTCGGGCAGATCAAAGCGCTGCGTCACCACGGCCATGCGCAGATCCGAGGTGTGGGAAACGCGGCCGGAATCTGGCGGCTCGATGCCGGTGAGCACCTCCAGCAGGGTGGTCTTGCCGCCGCCGTTGACGCCCACGATGCCGATGCGGTCCCCGGTTTGTACGCCGAGGGATACCCCATCAAGGAGAGTTTTTAAGCCATAGGACTTGGTGACTTGCTCGAGGTTAATCAGGTTTGCCATAACAGGGACTCATCTTAATACCTCCCTACCTCCACCCCCGCATTCCCAAACATGTTGCTACCGAATTTCACTTGCAATACTCTGCGTGTGTATGAAGAAGCACACACTTACCCTCTGCACTATCCTCTCTGCCTCAGCGCTCACCATCGCTTCCTGCTCGGCGCCGGAAGAAGACAGCGACGCCCAAAACACCAACGAAGCCACCACCGCGGAAAGCCACGAACACGAACACGAACATGACCACGATCATGATCACGAGGGCCACTCCCACGACGGCATGGAAGCCGAAGAAGGACAGACCGAGGTAGCCCAGCTTCCCACGCGCATCGTCTTCTCCCACGCCGATGGCCTGACCACCTACGATGCCAAATCCGGAGACGTCCTCGATAAAGAGAAGATGAATGCCTTCCTCCGCCTCAATGACGCCGGCGATGACCGCCACGTCATGGTGACCAAGGGCGATAACTTCCTCACCTACGACACCGGCCGCATCACCAAGGCTCACGGCGACCACAATCACTACTACACCGCAGATCCAGAGCTAGGCGATGACAAGATTAAGGCGCCCCACGCTGGCCACGTGGTCCACCACGATGGTTTTACCGCCCTATTTTCTGATGGGGATGGCGTAGCCAAGATTTATAAGACCGAGGACATCGGATCCAAGGATGCCAAGCCCGTTAACACCGTCAAGACGGGCGAGGGGCACCACGGCGTGGCCGTCCCGCTGGAGGATGGCTCCGTGGTCATCACCAAGGGCACCGAGGACGAGCGCCACACCATCCAGCACTTGGATAAGGACGGCAAGGTCTTGGATGAGACCACCGAGTGCCCCGGCGTCCACGGCGAAGCCGCCGCTGGAAATGGCAAGCTCTTCTTCGGTTGTGAAGACGGCCCCGTAGTCTTTGACGGCTCCAAGTTCCACAAGGTGGACGTTTCCGACTATGCCGGTGCCGATGGCTACCAGCGCTCCGGAAACTCCGCGGGATCCGAGGAATCCAATGTCATCTTGGCCGATAATAAGACTGAAAAGGACGCAGATTTTGAGCGCCCCACCTCGGTGTCCCTGATCAATACCGAGGACTACTCCGCCAAGGAGGTGGACTTGGACGGTTCCTACTGGTTCCGCTCCCTGGCGCGCGGACCTATGGGCGAGGCTCTGGTGCTGACCACCGACGGCAAGCTCAATGTCATCGACCCAGACTCCGGGGAAATCACCAAGAAGATCGACGCGATTTCCAAGTGGAAGGAAAACGAGGAATGGCAGCAGCCTGGCCCAATCCTGAAGGCCGCGAATGGCTATGCCTACATCACGGATGTGCAGAAGAAGGAACTCGTCGTCATCGACCTCCTGCGCGGTAAGGAAACCGACCGCTACGAGCTGGACTTCGAGCCCACCGAAATGGCCGTGCTCTAAGTCTCCAGCGCTCTAGTGCTCGTGCTTGGCGATGCCCCCCCCCTCCCCATCGCCCCAAGCTAGAGCACTTCTGCACCCGCAGCCGGGCCCTGGGCAACAACGCCCTTGGTGCCCGGTATTTCTATGCTTACCTGTGCTGCAACTTCCTCCGCGTCTTTGCGGGTAGCGCATAAGAACGCGCAGGTGGGACCGCTGCCGGAGACGATGCCGTTGAGCGCGCCCGCGTCCATGCCCGCCTCCAAGGTCTTACGGAGATCTGGGCGCAGGGATAGCGCGGCGGGTTGCAGATCATTGTGCAGGTGCGCCGCCACGCGCTGGGCATCGCCGGAAATTAGCGCTTGGGAAATCTCCGTCGTATCAAGCGCTGGCGCGGTGACCCGCCCCGCATCGCGCAATTCATCGAGCTTGCGGAACACGCTTGGCGTCGACAGCCCACGGTCAGAAGCGATCAGCGCCCAGTGATAGGTGCCCCTGGTCATCATGGAGGTCAGCTGCTCCCCGCGCCCGGTACCAAGCGCCGTGCCGCCCAGCAGGGTAAACGGTACGTCGGAGCCAAGGGCGGCGCCCAAGGCATCCAGAATGTGATCTCCTACCGAATCAATCCCGTAATAACGGCCGTAGCAGCGCTCGGCAAGCCGCAGCGCCGCCGCGGCATCCGCAGAGCCGCCCGCCATGCCGCCGGCGGTGGGAATTGCCTTGTTAATCTCAAGGCCCACCTCCGGAATCTTGATGCCACCGCGGGTGACATACAGATGCTGCATGATGCGGTCCACCGCGGTCCAAGCCAGGTTCGTGTCATCCTCGGGCACGCTCGCCGCGTGCGGACCGGATACCTTGAGGTACTGCACGCGGGGCTTATCCACTTCGGCGTTGCCTAAGTCAGTCAGCGTTACCGTATCGTGCAGGCTCAGGGACTGAAAGACCGTGACCAGCTCGTGAAAGCCATCCTCCCGCGGCTCCGCCACGCCAAGGTGCAGGTTGACCTTGGCGTGCGCATGCGCGGTATAGGTTATCGGCTCGCTTCCGTGTGGTGCGCTCACTGTAGTCCTGCCAATCGTACAAAGTCTGCAACAGCGAGCTTCTCCCCGCGCTGCTTCGGGTCGATTCCGGCCTCGCGCAGTGCCTCTTCGGCGGCCGCGCCGGAGCCGTAGTGGCCCGATAGCGCGGCGCGGAGGGTTTTGCGGCGTTGGGCAAAGGCGGCATCGACAAGCGGCCAGACCGCAGCGCGCGCGGCATCGTCAACCGGCCAAGGCGGGGTATCGAAGACATCGAGGCGCACCAAACCGGAGGCGATATTGGGCGCGGGCCAAAAGACATTCTTGCCTATGGTCCCAGCCTGGCTCACCGTGCCATAAAATCCGGCCTTCACGGAAGGCACGCCGTAAATTTTACTGCCGGGCTCCGCAGCGAGGCGCTGCGCCACCTCCAGCTGCACCATGACGAGCACGCGGCGGATGGAGGGAAAGGTCTCCAAAAAGTGCAAGAGCACCGGCACTGCCACGTTATAGGGCAGGTTGGCCACCAGCGCCGTAGGTGCCGCGACATCTTCGCTGGTCACGCGCAGCGCGTCCTTTTCCACCACGCGCAGGCGCTTAGCGTAGTCCGCCGCGCGCTCACTCACCGTTGCCGGCAGCTGCGCCGCCAGGCGCGGATCGATTTCCACCGCGGTGAGATCCTCAACGGATTCCACCAGCCCTAAGGTCAGCGACCCCAACCCGGGGCCGATCTCCACGACGCGGTCTGCGGGATCCAGGTCCGAGGCCGCGATGATGCGGCGAATGGTATTGGGATCGTGGAGGAAATTCTGCCCCAATTTCTTGGTGGGCGTGATATCCAGTTTCTCTGCTAAAGCTCGGATTTCTACTGGGCCTAAAAGCGCGGCGCCCGGGGAATCAGTCATGCTCTCTAACCTAGTTGAAGAATGCAGAAAGTCGCACCCCGCGCCGTGGTGACGCGGGGTGCGGTGCAAAATGCGCGGTGCTGCGGGTGCTTTTTATGTTTTTAGCGCAGGCCCAACTTAGAGGTACATGCAGGCCATGCGCCCCAGCCCTGGGAAGCCTGTACCTTCTGTGCCACGGCGATCTGCTGCTCGCGGGTGGCCTGCCATGCCTCGGGCGCGTATTCGGTGCCCCCAAAG
This sequence comes from Corynebacterium tuingiense, assembly GCF_046718165.1. NCBI lineage: Bacteria > Bacillati > Actinomycetota > Actinomycetes > Mycobacteriales > Corynebacteriaceae > Corynebacterium > Corynebacterium tuingiense. The sequence continues at coordinate 812,990 of NZ_CP177101.1, read as the reverse complement.
CCAGCCCACGTGGAAGGCGTGAATTGCAGGCCGCCGGAGAAACCATTTCCGGTATTGATGGACCAGTTACCGGTGGACTCGCACTGCGCGATGGAATCCCATACGGAGCCATCGGCCACGGCGGGGGCTGACGCACCCGAGTTACCGCCTTGCGGCTCCGGCTCCGCCTGCTTGGTGCCGCGGGCGATGGTCGCAGGCTTTGGCCCTACAACGACCTCGTCCTTGATGACCTCTTCGGATTCCTTCTTGCCATTCTTCAGGGTTACCTTGCGGGTGATCTCGCGCTTGCCCTTTTCACCCTGCTCGCGCACCTCTTCGGCGCCAGCTTCCAGCTCAGGGTCATCCACGAAATGCGGCTCGGCGTCGAATTCCTCGGTGACATCCTCGGTCTGAATGTCTATCCGCTCAACCTTGATAGACATGCCCTCGGTGACCTTTTCTTCCTTGGCTGGGAAGACGCGGTCATCCTCATCGAGCTTGATACCGCGCTCCTTGAGCACATCGCCCACGGTCTTGGCGGCAATCTTGGTGTAGGTGTTCTTGCCCCCATCGTTGATCTTGATGATTTTGGGGGAAACGACCTCTAGATCCATGCCATCTTTCAGCTGGGTATCTTTATCCACGTCATCCTCGCCAGACTTCACGGCAGCTCCCGGGTTTACGCCCTGCAGGTTATTGAGCAGATCAGACACGGTGAGATCGGTAGTAGAAAGCTGCTGCTGTTCACCATCGATGGATACGGCGACCGGCTTGGCGGTGCGCACGGAGATCTCATCGCCATCGGCCACGGACTCAGATGGTGCGGGCGAGACGATGTCCTCTTCGCCCACCTGGACGCCGGCCGCCTGGAGGGCGCCGTCCACGTCTTTGGCAAAGGTGGCCAGCTCTACCTTGTCGCCGTTGACGTCTACGACCAGGTCTTTCTGCGCAGCAATCGCCACGACACCGCCTACAGCGAGGGTGCTCAATACGCCACCCGTTGCCAGGCGCAGCGGCAGGGAACGTGAATTATTAATGCGCTTAATGTGGTGAGGTGCCATGTGTAGTTAATCTCCGGTAGTGCTGTCTATCCAGTATCACAATTGTTGCCGCTGGCTAGGGAAAACCAGCGGCGATGCCGCGCTGCTCCACTGTGAACCGGCGCGGCGGGAAGGTAGAGGCGTAAAGCCTCAACGAACAATCAATAACAATACGATAACGAGTAGGGAAAGTCGAGAAGCGGTGCGCCACAGTTATAACGGGCGAAAACAGTTGTCACATCCAGCACCCATACCACCAGCGACCAGCGGATTTAATTTTATGACAATCCTCACTTTCCTGTCATGCTAATTCCATACACACGGTCAAAAGTCTCATTGACCTCCGCCGCCAATGCCTGAGTGGTTTGGTGGCGGGCCCGTGCAATGCAGTCATAGGTGTGCCCGATGAGGGACGGCTCATTGCGCTGCCCGCGGAACGGCTCTGGAGTCATAAACGGCGCATCGGTTTCTACAAGCAACTGCCCGGCCGGGGCCAGCGCGGCTGCCTGGCGCAGTTCCGCATTCCGCTTGAAGGTGACATTGCCAGCAAAGGACAAAACGTAGCCGCGCTCTAATGCTTCTTCTGCCACCCGCAGCGGCGAAGAGAAGCAGTGGAGCATGACGGTCTCAGGCGTGGGGGCATCGGCAAGAATGCGCAGCAAGTCTTGATCCGCCTCGCGGTTATGGATCATGAGCGTCTTGCCGGTGCGCACCGCCAGATCGATATGCCAGCGTAGGGATTCTTCCTGCTGGACCAAGCTCGCGGTGGTCTCCGGTTCGTGGTGGACCCAATAGGCGTCCATGCCGGTCTCTCCCACCGCCACGCACCGCGGATCCGCCACCATCTCCTCCAACGCGGCTTTGGTGGGCGCGTCTAGCTCATTCGCCCGCACCGGGTGGATGGCGCAGGCGGCGTAGACATTGGGAAATGCGCGCGCGGTGGCAAGAGCCGCTTCGGATTCGCGGCGGTCATCGCCTACCGTTACCAGGCGGGATACCCCGGCTGCGCGGGCGCGATTGACCAGCACCGCATCGGTATCTTTATGCGAGAAAAGGTGGGTATGCGCATCACTGAGCCCGCTGAGCCCTGGGGCCGGAATGGGAGTAGGACGTGGCTTCTTTTTAGACATACCCGCAATTGTAATATTGGCAGCTATGTTGATCAGACCAGCGGACCTGAGCGATGTCCCCGCCATAACCGATACCCTCAACTGGGCCATCGAGCACACCGATGTCATCTTTGATTCCACCCCAGTCACCGTGGCTGAACGCGAAGAACACCTGCGCCACATCCAGGAACTGGACTGTCCCTTCCTCGTTGCCGAAACCGACGAGGGCGAATACTTGGGCTGGGCGCTCTATCACCCCTACCGCGATCCCTGCATCTGGCAGGGCTGCTATGAAACCACGATTTACCTTTCCCCCAATGCCCAGGGCCAAGGCGTGGGCACCGCCCTTATGCGCGAGCTGGTAGACCGCGCCCGGGCGGATGACAAGGTGCATTCGCTGCTCGCCTTGATCGTGTCTACTAATACGGCATCATTAAAGTTGCATGAAAAGTTCGGGTTTGAAAACGTGGGAACTCTCAAAGAGGTAACCTACAAATTCGATCACTGGCTTAGCCTCACCCACTTAGAACTTCTGGTGTAAAGGACTTTTGATGCATATTCGCCCCGCCGAGCTTGCCGATGCCCCCTCCATTTCCGCCATCTACAATGCTGCCTCCGCCGCTAAACCGGCGAATAACCTCATTACCTGGCAAGAAGAGGTCTCTGACCGCGAAGATTGGCTGAAGGACATGTCCAAGGCGGGCTCGCCCGTGCTCGTTGCCGTAGACGATGATGAAATCATCGGCTGGGCCGCCTACTTTCAATTCGTCACGCCCGCCATCTATTACGGCACCGTCGAAGATTCCGTATACATCTCCCCCGTCGCCCAGGGCAAGGGCGTAGGCTCTGAGCTTCTCGATGCCCTCATGGACATTGCCGCCGACGATCCCTATATCGAAACCATGATTACCTACATCGTGGATACCAATGCCGGTTCCATTGCGCTGCACAAGAAATTTGGGTTCACAGAAACTGGCCGCATGCCCAATATCCACACCAAGGACGGCGTGCGCCTAGGCCTGGTTCACCTGCAGCGCGATTTCCAGCACTAGGCAGAACCTTTAAGGCATAGCAAAAGCGCGGTGGCCTTCCCTTTTCATTGGGACTGGCCACCGCGCTGTGTGTATCTAGCGGGACGTTACCGCGCTAGTTCATCACCGGCGCCCATTCCGGGCCGGTTTCGCCGAGCTCTGGATCCAGCTTGGAAATCAGCGGCTTCGGTTTTGCCAAGGTAGTACCTGGTGCCACCTGGATGCGCTCCCACTTGGCCTGCTGCTGGGTGTAGTCACCCATAATGACAGGATATTCGTGGTTTTCTGGGGGAAGCCCCGCGCCCACGAGCTCAACCGGGATATCGTCCTTGACCTCGCGCACCTCAGGCTGCGCGGCCCATTCGCCGGTGCGGCCCAAGGTCTCGTGCACCTTCTGCGCGGTAAACGGCAGGAACGGGGTGAGCATGACGTTGCAGTCAGACACGACCTGCAGAGCGGTCCACAAAACGGTGGCCAGGCGTTCGCGCTGGGTTTCATCCTTGGCCAACTTCCACGGCTCCTGGGAGGCGATATACGCATTCGCCTCGCCCACCACGTGCATGATGGAGACGATGGCCTGCTTAAACTTGGATTGCTCCAGCAGGTTACCGGCGGTGGTAAAGGTCTCCTCCGCCAGCTGCAAAATGGCCTCGTCGCGCTCCTCTAGGGCCGCCGGGACCGGAACCTCTCCAAAGTTCTTGTGCGCCATGGACACGGTGCGGTTGACCAGGTTGCCCCAGCCATTGGCCAACTCATTATTGACGCGGCGCACGAATTCATCCCATGTAAAGTCCGCGTCGTTGTTTTCGGGACCAGCCACGGCGATGAAGTAGCGCAGCGGATCCGGGCCAAACTCCGCCAGGAAGTCTTTAACGTAGATCACCACGCCCTTGGAGGAGGAGAACTTGGAGCCGGACATCGTCAAGTATTCCGAGGAGACGATTTCCGTGGGCAGGTCCAGCTCGCCGTACTGGTGCAGCTCGCCGCCCTTCGAGCCTTTGCCCGCATAGCCCAGCAATTCCGCCGGCCAGATCTGCGAGTGGAAGGTGATATTGTCCTTGCCCTGGAAGTAGTAATGACGGGTTTCTGGGTCCTGCCAGAATTCCTTCCACGCCTCCGGCTGGCCGGTGCGGTGCGCCCACTCGATGGAGGCGGACAGGTAGCCCACGACGGCGTCGAACCACACGTATAGTTTCTTCGCGTTATTGTCCTGCCAGCCTTCCACCGGAATGGGAATGCCCCAGTCAATATCGCGGGTCATGGTGCGCGGGCGCATGTCCTCCAGCAGGTTGAGGGAGAACTTTAGCACGTTCGGGCGCCAATCCTCGCGGGTGGAAAGCCACTTTTGCAGCTCGTCCTTTAGGGACGGCAGATCCAGCAAAAAGTGCTCGGTCTCCACGAACTGCGGCGTTTCGCCGTTGATCTTGGACACTGGGTCAATCAGGTCTACCGGGTCCAGCTGGTTGCCGCAGTTATCGCACTGGTCACCGCGGGCGCCATCGGCACCACAAATGGGGCACGTGCCTTCGATATAGCGGTCCGGCAGCGTGCGGCCGGTGGACGGAGAGATTGCCCCCTTTGTGGTCTCTTTTAGCATGTAGCCGTTCTCATTGAGACCCTTGAACAGCTCCTGCACCACCGAATAGTGGTTGCGGGTGGTAGTGCGGGTAAAAAGGTCATAGGACAGGCCGAGGTTGGCCAGATCGTTGACGATCTGGCGGTTATAGCGGTCTGCGAGTTCGCGGACGGATACGCCCTCCTTATCGGCTTGGACCAGCAACGGGGTGCCGTGCTCGTCCGTACCGGAGACCATGAGTACGTTGCGGCCGCGCATTCGCTGGAAGCGGGCGAATACGTCAGAGGGAACGCCAAAGCCAGCCACGTGACCGATGTGGCGCGGGCCATTGGCATATGGCCAGGCAACATTTACTACTAAAGACTCAGTCATGGAGTCCAGTTTATCGAAGCACCTGCACGAACACACGTTGAGGGCACATTACCCCAACCACCGAAAAGCGCCCGCCTCCTTCCCATCTCTGGGAAAGCGGCGGGCGCTGCTACCGAAGGCGGTAGATACTTTATCTACTTGCGCTTCATCGGGTTCTTCAAACGCTCGTTGCGGCGCTTCTTGAGCTCCTGCGTGCGCTGGTAGTCGCGGTGCAAACGGCGCTCGCGGGCCATCTTGCGCTGGAACTGTTGCGCCTCGCGGTACTCAAGGTAAATGATGTCCTGGCTCAAGTCCTTGTAGATGGCGAACATCAAGCCAATGACAATGAACAAGAACGGCAGCGCCGCCACAATGGTGACGTTCTGCAGGTTGGACAGTGCATCCTCATTAACCAAGAGCAGGGTCAAACCAACGGCTGCGGTCAGAGCACCCCACAGGGCAGATAGCCACGGCTTCGCGGTTGCGGCACCATTCTGGGTCATCGAACCCATCACGGTGGAGGCGGAGTCTGCTGAGGTAATGAAGAAGGTGGACAGCAAGATGACTGCGACGACGCCGGCAATGAAGCCACCGGGCAGGTTGTGCAGGAGGTTAAACAGCTCTACCTCGGCAGATTCGCCGGTAATGGATTCGCCGTTTTGCTCCATGTGGATTGCGGTGCCGCCGAAGATAGCGAACCACAGGGTAGAAACGCCGGCTGGGATGAGCAGGACGCCCAAGCAGAACTCGCGGACGGAACGGCCACGGGAAATGCGCGCCAAGAACATACCCACGAATGGGGACCAGGAGACCCACCATGCCCAGTAGAAGATGGTGTAGCCAGACAGCCACTCACCGGCGGTGCCGTTCTCGGACTCTGCGGTACGGCCGATCATCTCGGTGAAGTAGTTGAAGTAGTTACCAATGGAACCCGGAATCTGGTTCAGGATGGTCACGGTTGGGCCCAAGATGAACACGAAGATGGCCAGCACCGCAGCCAAGACCATGTTGGCGTTGGACACGTACTGAATACCCTTGCCCACACCGGAAAGTGCGGACAGCAAGAAGGCCAGGGTCAAGACCAAGACAATGCCGATAACCACGGACTGGGTTGGGTTATCGATGATGCCGGAAGCTTCCAGGCCTGCCTGAATCTGCAGCGCGCCCAGACCCAGGGAGCAAGCGGTACCGAAGACGGTGGCGAAGATGGACAGGATGTCAATGAACTTGCCCAATCCGCCGTTGGCGCGGCGCTCACCGATGAGTGGCACGAAGGTCTGGCTTAGCAGCTGCTTGCGGCCGATGCGGTAGGTCGAGTACGCGATGGCCAAACCAACAATGGCGTAAACAGCCCAGGGGTGCAGCGTCCAGTGGAACATGGCGTAGGCCATGGACGAGCCCACGTTTTCCGTTCCTTGGCCGGGCGTACCGTCGCGGTAGTTCGCCAGCGGCTCGGAAGCACCGTAGAACATGAGGCCAATGCCCATACCCGCAGCGAACATCATGGCGATCCACGAAGGCGTGGAAAACTCCGGTTCCTCGTTAATGTGGCCCAACTTGATGGAGCCAAACTTAGAGGAAGCGATAAAGATGACGAAGGCCACGAAGACGGTGCCAAAGAGCACGTAAGCCCAACCGAACTTATCGACGACCCACGTCAGTGCCGCGGAAGAAAAGTCCGCGAAGTTATCCGGGGCGGCAAGGCCCCAGATAACGATGGCGGCAACGAGAACACCCGCAATACCCATGATGGTCCAGTCAATCGGGATATTATCGCGGTCCGCAGCAACTTCGATTTCTGGGTCGTCATACTCTTCGGGGTGGAACCCCTCAGAGTTGATCATGTCCTGGATCTGGCTCGTCGCCGTCTGTTCGTCCAGCGCCTCTTCTACCGTTTGATAATCCTCAATCGGCTGATCGCTCGAAGCAGTAGAAGTGGTCCCAGCAGGCGCTTCGCCGGGCCCCTTCCCTTCTTCGGGCACGCCAGTGCCGTTATTTTCAGTATTAGTCATGCTCTCTACAGTGGTGTTACGCCCCCAATTTTTCAAACCTTTTTGTTAACAAAACCCCAGCTTATGCACATTTTTGAGCATTTCCTTAATGCTTCCTGCACACTTATAAGCCGCATATCCCCACGTAGATGGCCTTTAAGCGCCACACGCCCGAGCAAGATAACGATTTGATAACATATATAGAAGCGTGAAACCTCCTTCTAGCACGGCCAATTGTGACCGTTTATACAGCGCATAGAAATAACCTGCGGACGGCTCAACAAGAGCTCAAATAGCGGGCGCTCAGCGGGCATCCAACGCGGCATCATAAAGCTCCCGATTGGACACCCCAGTCCCCTTGGCAGCCTGCTTGCAGGCGTCTTTCAAGCGCATGCCGGCCTCGGCAAGCTCCAAGGCTTGCGGGACCAAGTCTGCGGCGGTCACAGCAGCGGCGGTTCCGCCTTCGATGACCACGGTAATTTCGCCCTTCACGCCCTCGCTTGCCCATTCGGCCAGCTCTGCTAGGCAACCGCGGCGCACCTCCTCGTACGTCTTGGTCAGCTCGCGGCATACCGCGGCGGGGCGATCGGCGCCGAGGACCTGGGCGGCATCGGCAAGCGTATCGGCGATGCGGTGGGGAGATTCAAAAAATACGATGGCGCGCTTTTCATTGCGCAGCGATTCCAGCCACGCCTTTCGCGGGCCGGGCTTGCGCGGCGGGAATGCATCGAAGAGGAAGTGGCCCACGCCCAAGCCAGACAAGGCAAGCGCCGTGGGCACCGCCGAAGGACCCGGAAAACACGTCACGGGGATATCGCGCTCGGCGGCCGCGGCCACCAGTGACAGACCGGGATCGGAGATGATTGGCATGCCGGCATCGGTGACCACGAGGACGGTGCCGTGCTGGGCGGCATCGATAAGCTGCTGCGCACGCGCCTGCTCATTGTGGTCGAAGTTGGACACCACAGAGCCGGAAATTTCGATGCCCAGGGCCTGCGCCAGGTTGCGCACGCGGCGGGTATCTTCGGCGGCGATGACATCCGCATGCGCCAATGCCTGCATCAGGCGCGCAGAGGCATCACCGACATTCCCCAAGGGCGTGGCGGCGAGGATAACGCCGCGCGGAAGTGGTTCCAGACCTAAAGCTGACATGCCTCTAGCATTCCACATTCTCCTATGCGCCCGCGCGAAGGCTCGTGGCCTAAACTCTTCTTCGTGACTATTGCTACCGCTGCCCCCGCTAGCTCACCGCGCACCCCGCATAACCGCGTGATCCCGCCGGCACCGCGTACCTATACGTGGGGCAAGGCCGATTGGATTAGCACCGGCATCATCGCCGTTCTCGCGCTGATTACCCGGTTTGTGGGGCTTACCGCGCCGGTATCCCAAGGCACGCCCGTCTTCGATGAAAAGCACTATGTCCCCCAGGCCTGGGACATGGTCAAAAGCTGGGATAACTTATTCATCGGCGGCATCGAGACCAACCCAGGCTTTGGGCTCGTGGTTCACCCGCCGCTGGGCAAACAGATCATTGCCATTTCAGAATGGGTCTTTGGTTATACCCCGCTGGGCTGGCGCTTGATGACGGCCCTCTTCGGCGTCGCCACCGTCCTGATGACCATGGCTCTGGCCCGCCGGCTGTCCTTTTCCTGGCAGGTGGCCACCTTTGCCGGCATTTTGGCCGTCTGCGATGGCGTCCTCTTGGTCTCCGCGAAGTTTGGCATGCTGGATATCTTCCAGGTCTTTTTCATCGTCGCCGCAGCCTGGGCACTGGCCCGCGATCATCAACAAATGCGCGAGCGTCTGCACAACGCCCTGCTGAGCGACGGGATGGGCACCTCCCCCTTCGGGCCGCGTTTTGGCTTCCGGTGGTGGCGCTTTACCGCCGGCGTCTTCTTAGGACTGTCGCTCGCCGTGAAGTGGTCTGGGCTGTACTACATCATGTTCTTCGGCCTGCTCTGCGTCTTTAGTGACCTCGCATTGCGCCGCAAGTACGGAATCCGCCGCTACATCGTGGGCACGCTCATTCGCGATACGCCCGCGGCACTGGCCTCCCTGGTGGCCGTGCCAGTAATGATTTATGTGTGGAGCTGGCGGGCGTGGTTCGCCTCAGAAACCGCGGTCTACCGGCACGCCAAAGTGGATGGGACCATCGGGGAAGACTCCTGGCTCATGCACTTACCAGAATCCGTGGCCGGCTGGTTTTATTACCACTTATCCGTATTAGATTTTCACGCCAGCTTGACCTCTTCCGGTGGCCACCACCACCCGTGGGATTCCAAGCCGTGGGCATGGCTGGCCGGGGCCCGGCCCATTTTGTACTACTCCAGCACGGATCTGGAATGCAGCGGCGGTGGCGAATGCCGCAAGATGCTCTACCTCTTTGGCACCCCGGCGATCTGGTGGCTGGTGGTCCCCGCAGTGCTTTGGGGGCTGTGGTCCCTTATCATCCGCCGCAACCGCGCCTTCCTCATTCCCCTCGTGGGCTTCGCGGCCGGATTCCTGCCATGGCTGGCGGCCTTTGACCGGCAGATGTACTTCTTTTATGCCACCGCGTTTATCCCGTTTGTCATCGTGCTTCTCGCCCTCACGCTAGGCCAAATGGTCGGACGCGGTAAGCCCATCAAGTGGCAGTGGATAACGCGCATCGCTGGCGGGCCGATGCGGCGGGGAACATTTGCCGCCGCCTGCTACCTCGCGCTGGTGGTCGCGATGTTCTTCTACTTCGCGCCCATCTTGTACGGCTTCATCATCCCGGAATCGTGGTACCAATCCATGATGTGGTTGCCCAGCTGGAAATAGCTCGCAGAACCTCGTTCGCCTTAGTGCGGCTGCGCGTTTAGGGATTTCCACCACGCGCGCACCAGGTAGCCCTTCTCGGCAGCCCACGCCCAGGCCAGACTAATGGTCGACAGCGCGGTAGCGATGAGCAAATAGACCTGTTCCATGGTGACGGTGCCGAGCGCAATATCGCGCACGCCAAAGCCAAAAAGAAATGCAAACATCGTGGCGGATACCGGGAAAAGCCCGGTCACAGAGGCTGGGCGCCAGGCGCTCCACAGCAGGCCACACGCCATGCCAAAGCGCACGGCCGCGCCTTCCATCAGCAGGTTGGCGCGGTCTGGATCGGCCGAAGGATCCAGCACCGAACCCTCTGTGCCCAGCGGCACGAGGCCGGAAGCGCGCACCACTTGTACGATGGCCCACACCGCAAAAACGAGTCCCATGACTACCAAGGCACTGCGTGCCACCGTGAGGTTGGCCTGCCTGGCGCTCGATGCCCGCTTCCACTCCGGTTCTACCCCGGCGAGGATCACCTCAGAAAGATCCGTCGGCGGCGACATGCCGGAATCCGCCGGTTCCACGAAACTTAAGGAACGCGATAGCGCCGCTGCCTTATCGCGAAACGCTCGGCACTCCGCGCAGTGTTCTAGGTGGGCGTCGATGACGTCTGCGGAAAGCTCCGCTTCTTCGCCATCCAGCTGGGCGGAAATCGCCGCTTGCACTTGGCTATGCGTCAACATTGCTTAACGCCCTATCCAAGCTCGCCCGGCCAGAACCAAAAATAACGATCATTATGAGGGACATGCACAGCACCAAGGGGTACTCGATGCCACCGTCGCCGGCAAAGAGGCCATTTCCCCAGTGCACGAAGTACAGCGCGCCCACCATGTCCACGGCCAGCGCCGCAGCGGCAAAGGTGGTTAACAAACCAATGACGAGGAAGGCGCCACCCACCATCTCCCCGATTGCGGCGGCATAACCGGCTATCTGTGGCTGCGGGATGCCGAGGGCAGAAAACTGCCCAACCGTCTCATCCATTCCGTCCATGAACATCTTGTCCACGCCGTGCGCAATAAAGATGAGCCCGAGGACCAACCGAAAAAGCAGCAACGCGGCATCACGAACGGCAGGTCTATTCATGGTCAATAGACTACATCGAATGCCCACCCCAACGCGAAGACACCGCCGCCCCACGCCCTGAGCTCGCAATTTCACCATCTGGCGAGGTACACACTGCATCCCACCCGCAATCGCTGCTTCAATGGAGAAAGACAAGGAAAATAGGCACAACACACCAATAGGAGAACCATCCATGGACACTGACACCACCACCGAAGAACGCACCCCGCTGGCCTATGACGAGCACGGAGTAGCCCGCACGCCGTGGGCCGTGACGTCGTCGCTATTGACGGATTATTACGACACCGAATGGGGCCTTCCCATTAGGGACGAGGCCGGCCTATTTGAGCGCCTGAGCCTGGAGTCCTTCCAGTCTGGGCTGTCTTGGGCCGTGGTATTAAAAAAGCGCCCCGCCTTCCGCAAGGCCTTTTGCCACTTCGATCCGGAAAAGGTCGCGGAATTCGGCGAGGCCGAGGTGGAGCACTTGCTTGCCGATGCCACCATTATCCGCAACGAAACCAAGATCCGCGCCACCATTAATAATGCGAAGGCCACCATTAAACTGCGCGAAGAGGGTGGCTTAGCGGATTTCATTTGGAGCTTTCAGCCCACAGAAAATATCTACCCCGAGGTCATGGAGGATATTCCGAACAAGAGCCCAGAATCGCAGGCCATGTCGCGGGAATTGAAAAAGGCCGGTTTTAAGTTCGTGGGGCCGGTGACCTGCTTTGCGCTCATGGAGGCAATAGGGATGGTCGATACCCATCTCTTGGGCTCCCACCGCCGGGCTACCTCCGGTGTATGGCCGGAGGAAACCGAAAAGCTCCACGGAAGCGAGGGCGCAGCCGGCTAATTAACCTGCGCGGCGAGCGGCTAGGTCATCGCGGCGCCCTACCCCACTGGGCCCGGCGTGCGGGCCATCAAAGTCGCCATCTTCATCATCGCTGTAGCTTAAGGGAAGGTGCTCAAAGTCGGGGCTTTCATCATCGATTTCGACGACGACCGCACCCGGGCGGCGCAGGTTGCGGGGGATCTTCAATGCCTCATCATCGGTATTGTGAACGCCCAACCGCGCCCGGCGCAGGTGCTTTACCCGGCGGCGCAAAAGTGCTTGTTCTTGCCGGACTTGCGCGCGCAGCGCCACCAGGTAGGTCCCAGTCAGGATGCCGACGATGCCTGCCAGCCACCAAGTCCATCCACCGGCCACAATGCCCAGGGCCACGGTGAGGACCACTGCGATGGCTAGGCCGATGAGCGTGCGCTGGCGGCGCTGGTAGCGGGTAGCGGACTTCTCCTTTTCCGCTACTGGGTCCCAACCACCGCGGCCAAGGCGCCGCTGAGCAAATGCCACCTCGTCCTCGGAAAGGTCCGTATTCAACGCCGCGTCCTCAGCACCCTGGGCACTGTACTCATCTGCTTCCGCCGATTCCTCTGCTGCGCCTTCGGATTCAGACTCTGCGGAGTCGGTTTCTGCGGAGTCCGGTTGTTCTGCATCAATGACTGGGGCGGGGTCCACCGCGCCCGGATACATCAGGTCAACCGGGGAGGTATAGGTCTCGTCATAGTCATACGCGTCTTCTGCAATGTCCGCTGCCACCGGCGCGGTGAAGGACTCGGTGGAATTGGCAACCACATCGCCGCGGCGGCCCTTGCGCTTTGCACCGCCTGCTTCCTCGCCGGCGCGCTCGTCATCATCGAGCAAGACATCATCGACATCGTCCGTGTTCACATCTGCATCGTCGGAGTCCCTAGACGTACGCGCGCTATCGGCGGGAGTGGTGGCATTGGTCGCATCGGTGGTATCAGCGGCAGCGGCTGGAACCGCGGATTCCTCAATGACTTCACCCTCGATGGTCTCTGCCGTCTCCTCAGTTGGGGTGGCGTGCCCATTGCGCGCGTCCGCTTCGTTCTCATCGGCGGCGGAGCGGAATGCGCGGCCACCAACGCCGAAGGGTTGCGCCCGGGCGCGGCGGGCAGCACCGGCGATGGTCCGCGACTGTGCGCGGGAAGCGCGGTCCTCTACTTCTTCCTCGATCAGCACGTCATCGACGTCTGCCTCGCGGTCCGAGTCCTCCGTGGAAGCGGATACGACCTCGTAGTCTTGATCCTCATCCGACGCACTGCGGTGGATATCATCGGCGCGCAGGCGCGGGCGGCGGCGGCCGGCGACATTGCCGGAATCGCCGGAAAAGAGCACGCGGGTATCCTCAAAGGCCTCTCCGGTATGGCTCATCGGGCGATTGCTCCTGCCCAATAGCCACGGCGCGAGCACGAAGAGCCACACCACGATGATTGCAATAACTGGCACAGCTGTGGACACGACTTAAGGACCTTCCCTTGGGGTGCATATGATTACTCCACTGTAATCGCTAAAACCGCACTTTAGGGGCCACAGAAGCCGTAAATTACAATGTTGTTACTTATGTGAAAACTGAGAAAGCATTCCCCGGAATTAAGGATGCTTTTCACACCAAACGCCCAGCTTGGCGCAGCCGCTCAACCGCTGTGGATGCAAAATCTTCCTTGACTAAGGCCACGAAATGGTGATCCCGCCAGGCGCCATCGATATGCAGGTTGCGGCGCAAAAATCCCTCGGAGCGAAAACCGTTGGCCTCCAGCACGCGCCCGGAGGCGGGGTTTTGTTCCAAGTAGGTTGCGGTCACTCGGTGCAGGCCTACCCGCCCAAAGGCATGGTCCACGCCCAAGGCCGTGGCCGCGGTGGCAACGCCCGCGCCCTGCACGGCGGAATAAACCCAATAGCCAATCCAACAGTCCTGGATGCTGCCGTGCTGGATATTGCCGAGTGTTACCTGGCCGGCGAACTTTCCCTCGAGCTCAATGGCCAGGGGGATCACCTGCGCATCGCGCGCGGAGTTGCGCAGAAAAATGAGGTAATTCCACCAGGCCTGCGAGCTGTGCGCTTCTGCCCAGGTGGTCGCTTGGGTCGGTTCCACCGGCCGGAGCAATGGTTCGTCCTCAATGCGCTGGCGCCGCCACTCGGGGCCATCCGAGCGCAGCAATGGTCGCAGCCGCAACCGGCCGCCAGACGGCAGTGCCCCTGAGGAAGGAAGCTGCACCGTCGGCGTCGCCTCCGGCCAACCGGGGTGCAGATCATCAGTGGGCCCGGTAACTGGATGGCGCAGCTTCGCCGCGGCGGTACCGAAAGGGTCAAGCATTAGCTGCGCTGGGTGAGGAATAAGACGTCAACAACGTCACCCGGGCGGATCTCGGTGACTTCCTCTGGCACTCGAATCATTGCATTGGCCTCAGAGAGTCCTGCCAGAAGGTGGGCCGGCGCGCCGGTCGCTCCGCCAAGGCCCTCGACCAGGTAATCGGCGGTTTCGGCATCGCGCATCAAGCGGGCGCGGATGAAACCACGGCGCCCAGGGCGGGAATCAATGTGGTTCAGTGCGCGGGCCCGGACCACCCGGCGGTGGGCATTGCGCTTGCCCAGGGCCAGGCGAATCAAGGGGCGAATGTATATTTCGAAAATAACCAGCGACGATACCGGGTTCGAGGGAAGGAGGAACGTAGGGATGCGCTCATCTCCTACCAGCCCAAAGCCTTGCACGGATCCTGGGTGCATGGCCACGCGGGAAGTATCGATATCGCCGATTTCTGCCAGGATCTCCCGGATCTGTTCGGCACCGGCACCACCAACGGCACCGGTGATGACGAGCGCCTCGCTGCGCGTGATGTGGGTTTCTAGCACTTCCCGGATGCGGCGGGGTTCGCCTTCGGCAATGCCCACGCGGACCACGTCCGCCCCCGCTTCTTTTGCGGCGGCGGCCAAGGAGTAGGAGTTCACGTCAAAGACTTGGCCCAGGCCCGGTTCCTTGTCCACATCGACGAGCTCGCGGCCAAAGGACACGATGGTCACGCGCGGGCGCGGATAGACCAGCACTTTGGAGCGGCCCACCGCGGCCAATAAGCCAATCTGCGCTGGGCCAAGGACGGTGCCGGAGGACACAGCGACATCGCCGGGCTGGATATCATCGCCCACGCGGCGGACGAAGTCGCCCGAGCGCACCGTCCTGTGCGCCGTGATGCGCTTGCGGCCGCGGTCGGTCCACTCGAGGGGTAGGACGGCATCGGCAAGCGTGGGCAAGGGCGCGCCCGTATAGACCCGCACGGCTTGCTTGGGCTGCAAACGCAACGGCTGCTTCGAGCCGGCCGGCACCTCGCCCACCACGGGCAAGGAACGCTCAACCTCTGGTGGGGCGGGCTGCGCGGCGGCGTCATCGGCCTGCTCGGGGGCATCCTCACCCTCGCTGCCTTCTTGGTCCTGATTCTTCGGGCGCCGAACCTTCAACCCGCGCTCGCCACCGATATCAACGGCGCGAACCGCATACCCATCGATGGCCGCCTGGGGAAAGCCCGGTAAAGGCTGATTGGCCTGCACCTGCTCGGCGCACATTAACCCCAGTGCATTAGAAATGCTCATCCGCACCGGCTCCGGGGTCGTCGCCGCATCAGTAACCAGCGCCAACTGGTCATCAACTGAACGCATACGGTCTCTGCCCGCCCTTTCTTATTGCCCTTTTACCTTGCTGCCCTCAACGCACCTGCGCGCGGTGCAAGGTAATTAGTTAAGGCCTTGTTCCGCCTCGAAATCGGACATGATTTGTTTAATAGCTTTATACAGCGCTGGGCCGTATTTTTCATCGCGCAGGCCAAAGTCCACGTTGGCCGGGATATAGCCGCCGGGGTTGCCCAAATCGTGGCGTTTACCCTCGTGGACCACCACGTGAACGGGCTCGCCTTCTTCAATGAGCAGCTCGATGGCATCGGTCAGCTGCAATTCACTACCCTTGCCCGGTTCGATCCGGCGCAGCGCATCAAAGATCTTGCGGTCCAAAAGATAGCGCCCGGTAGCAACCAAGTTAGACGGTGCGTCCTCTGGGTCCGGCTTTTCCACCATGCCAACGACCTTTTTCACGCCCGGCGCGTCAGTATCTTCTACATCAAAAACGCCGTAATTAAACGTCTGCTCCTGCGGCACCGCAAACGCGCACAGCACGCTGCCGCCAAGATCAGCACGAACGCGCGCCATATCCGCCATAACGGTGGCCGGCAATACGATGTCATCCGGCAGCATAACGGCAAAAGAGTCCTCGTCATCCGCCAAGACTTCTTCCGCCAGCCCCACGGCATGGCCCAAGCCCAAGGGCTTTTCTTGCTCTACCGCGATGGGCTCAATGAGCTGGTGAGCGCGGTTGACCTTGGCCACCTGCTCATCCTTGCCGCGGGAATCTAAGGTTTCTACCAGATCCGGAAATTCCGCAAAATGGCGCATTACTTCTTGCTTTTCGGGTGCGGTAATGACCGCAAGCCGGCGCGCGCCCACTGAAGCTGCTTCCTCAGCAATCAATTCAATGCCGGGAGTATCCACAACGGGCAGCAATTCTTTGGGGACGGTTTTCGTGGCGGGCAGAAAGCGGGTGCCCATGCCAGCCGCTGGAACTACAACCGTGGTGATTCCGGAGGCGGAATCTTCGCGTTCATTAGCCATGGATCTTAGGGTACAACGGCGCACGATTTTCCTGTGTAGCGCTACGCCACGGACGCTATTATTTATTTATGCCTTCTTCCAGCGATATCAAAGAGCAACTGCGCACCCGCCTGCTTCGCAAGCGCCGCAGCCTCACCGCCGATGAGCGCGCGGAATGGACCACTGCCCTGCGCGAGCAGTTAGAGCCCGAGCTTTCCGGCGTATCGAGCGTCGCTGCCTATTGGCCGCTGGGCGCAGAGCCAGGCGGGGCGGATTTCATCCCGTGGCTTTCCCGCCGCGTCGACCGCGTATTATTGCCCATCACCTGCGGCAATGGCGTTTTGAACTGGGCAGATTACAAGGGCCCGCACAGCATGCAGCCTGGTCAGTTGGGCATTTCCGAGCCGGCTGGTCCGCGTTTTGATAGCCGAGTGCTGTGCGGTTGCGATCTGATTTTGGCCCCCGCCATGGCCATCGATGCGGCCGGAAACCGCCTGGGCAAGGGCGGCGGCTACTACGACCGCGCGCTTTCCTTGGTGCCGCGCAACCACCCCGCGGTACTCGCCATGGTCTACCCTACCGAGTTTCTTGACTCTATCCCGGCTACAGCCCGCGATCGCCGCGTCGAGGCCGTGGCCACCGCCGCAGGAATCCACCGCTTTTCTTCCTAAACGCGGGGAACCACGCAGGCGGTAGCGCAGTCTAATTGTGCATGGCTCATTCTCCGTCACCGCGAATCTCTCAATTCTTTCGCACTCTTCGCACCCCTGGCCACCGCCGCGGCGTGCTCGTGCGCCGCGTCATCGCGCTGGTCCTGCTCGTTGCCGCGCTGGTTTCCGCGATTTCCAGGGCGAAGGAACTGCCGCAGGTGCTGGTCTTTAGCCACGATCTGCCCGCCGGCGCGGAGCTTTCCGCCTCCGATGTTTCCCTCGAGCGCCTGCCTTCTTCTTCCATACCTAGCAGCGCGCTTGCCGATGCCCCCTCCGACCTCGCCGGCCGCATCATCACCGCCGCCGCGGGCAAGGGTGAGGTAGTCACCAGCAAGCGGCTCCTAGGCCAAGAGTTGGTGTCTAGCCTCGTCGCGAACTCGGGATCGGAGGATTCTGCGGGAGGCAGCTCTGGCCGCATGATCCCTGTAAAACTTGCCGATCCAGACATCATTCCCCACCTACAGCACGGCGATACCGTCGACATCGTCACGGCAAGCAATGCCACCGATTCCCAGCCCGCGACCGCCCGCGTCATCGCCTCCGGCGCCCGGGTGGTCTCCACCACCACCGCGGAGGGCGAAGTTTCTTCTGCCACCGTCTTGCTCGCACTTCCTAATGAGCATGCCAATGACGTGGCCGCGGCCTCTTTAAACCAACCGCTGACCGTGGTCATCGTGGGCGATCGCGCCCAGCCCCAAGCCGTCGATGACGCAGATGCTGCTACTTAAAGACAGCCTGAACCTTTTGCGTAGTGGTGGTCTTTGCAGTACTTATTCCTGATCTATTTCTTCGCCGATTTCGCGATTTCAACAGCTTGGCCGATGTAATTGGCTGGGTTTGTCAAGGCATCAAAGTCCAGCTTTTCCGAAACACCTGCAAGCTTAGAGTGGGCCGCGCAAAACTCTTCCAGGCTGGTACCGTTCTCTCTATTTTCTCGGGCGAATTCCTGAAGAGCGTCGTGTGCGGCACTATGACCAATATGCGGAGCCAACTCCATCATGATCCCTTCAGTCATCAATGAGACACCCGCGCTTTTTACATTGTCTTCTAATGCTTGTGCATCAAAACGCAAGCGAGGAAAGAGCTGGCCCAACTTTTCCAGCGCTCCATCGACGGCAACAAAGATTTGTGGAATCAGGTTGCGGTGGATCTCGGATTGGCGGTGGTCGCGTTCAAAGGTGGCCGGCGCTTGCGTGAGCATGTTTGCCGCCATGCCACAAGCCATGCTGGCTCCCACGGAAATTTTCATTGTGGCAAAGGGATTAAGTTTTTGCGGCATGGTGGACGAACCGGAAGTATGTGCATCCATCTCCTCGCGGGCCTCGACCAAATCGGATTGCTGCATAGCGAAGAGATCCTCTGCAATCTTGGCCAGACTTTGCCCCAAGGTAGCCACGGTCGTCACAAGCTCTGTCATTGTATCCGAGCTCGCATGCCAAGAAACCGGTTGATAAACCAGTTCCAATTCTTTGGCAAGGCGCCGACTTAACTCAGGGCCTTGTTCTCCAAAGGACGCCAGCGTGCCTACAGCACCGGTAAATTGAATCTGTTCCGTGCGCTCGCGCATCGCTTCCAAGCGTTCCCTGCTCCGGCGCAGTTCCGCATTCCACCGCGCGAAGCGCGTACCCAGTGTCGTCGGCAATGCATACTGCCCATTGGTGCGCGCAACCATTAACGTCGTGGCATGCTCGTGAGCAAGTTTGGCGGTAGCTGCAATCACAGCGTTCAGGCGTTCCAGTATTAGGTCAGTCGCTGCCTTGATCTGCAGGGCCCGCGCGGTATCCAAAATATCTTGAGTCGTCGCCCCGAAATGGACCCAACCGCGTTGGTCTTCCGGAACCGCCTCCCGCAGCGCATCTAGGACAGCGACCGAAGGATTGCCAACCCCGCCGCTTTGGGCTTTTTCAATCAGCTCATCACTGGCGACTGCATTATCTGAGATCGCCTCGGCAGCCTCCTGCGGGATGATTCCCATGTGTCCCTGCGTCCGCGCCATTGCCGCTTCAACAGCGAAAATCTTCCGGATAAGTTGTGCTTCTTCCCAGTGGGCTTCCATGTCCGCTGTGACATAGCCTTTCTTCTGAAAAGACGAGTTCAGTGCGCCGATTCCCATGATAAATTCCTTACTTTTTCAGATGTAGGTTGTGACCCCAGAACGTGCTTAGAGCAAGATCAGGCTGGATACGATCATCACGACAAAGCCAACCCCCATTGGAAGGAGGGTGCGGCGAATAAGCTCGGTGGTAGAAATCCCTACGCCACCGGCGACGGAAATGATTACCCCGGAGACCGGAGAAACCGCGCGGAATAAACCACTGGCAAATTCCATTGGGGTAATCACTGCCGCTGCCGAAGCACCGAGCCCACGGCTGACATCAGGCACCAGGCTGGCAAAGGAAGAAAATGCGCCGACACCGGAACCGGTCAGGAACGTCACTAGGCCCACGATCAAGGTGAACATGAGGGTGATGACGATAGCGCCGGCACCGAGTTGCTGGCCTCCATCGATGAGCATGGAAATGGCGCCCGTAGCCGTCAACCCGGTGGCGAAGATTTGCGCTGCGATAATCAATGCGACGATGCCACCAAACATCTTTCCCATACCCGTAAAAAAGGATGTGGCTTGTTCAGTTGCGGTAGCAAAAGAACGATGGCGGATGATTTCGCACAGCATGGCCAATAGCCAGACAATTACGAATGCTCCCACTGTGCTCAGCTCGATGCTGTCATTGACCAAGGGACTGAAGATTATCAACAAGATAATGGGCAGTGCGAGAAATAAGCCATACCACTTCGGGCCTGCTTCGCCAGAACCATCGCCCATGGTGTCGGTTTCCTTGTAGTCTTCCAAATCCCGCTTATCGTAATGCTGCTGCACGAAATAGTGAGTGATAGCAATTGCAATAGCAGTAGGAATGGCCACGATCAGCTGGTACTGAACAAAGTAGACGACTGGGGATAAATCAATGGTTCGCGCCGACAGCACCGAGGTTCCCGATGCCGGCCCCATAGGCAATGCAGAGGCTGACACGATGACCGCGCCTGCTGCTGCGGGGCTTACCCCTACCGCCTTCAGCACTGGAAGCAATAGCACTAGAAGCAAAATAGCGAGCCCAGCAGCGCTGGGGATAAACATAAAAAGCACCACGCCGAGGAAATACGTGAGGATTAGCGTGATGTAGGGGTGTTTGAACTTTGCGATTGGGGCGGCAAGCACCTCGACCAGTGCCTGTGAAGCGCCGATCTTGTTCATATATGCCGAAAAGCCGCCGGCCGCCATAATGATTAGGCCGACGCCTGTTAATTGGCTACCAGCAACTTGTTCGAATATGCCAATGATGTCTAGCCACCGAGATCCGGTGGAGTCTTCCTCATCTAAAACTCCGTAGCCAGCTTTGGCCGCGGTAGAAACTGCAATGAGAATAAACCCGGCAAGCAATAAAATGATGACCGGCTTATGACCTTTAACAAGGAGGTAGCCTGCACCAATGGTGACTGCCAAGGCAAATAGAGCAAGTGCGATATTCATGCTGGGATCCCTTCTGCCCACGCATTAGAATACTGTTATTTTGACAAACAATATTTTTTATATTCCGCTTTCACACTAACACCAAATACCTATACCGCAACCGGTGTGCATTAGTTAACTAAGCAACAATATTGCAGCCTCCATCCCTCCAAGTTGTGAATACTTTTAGCTTGAACTAAACTCCCTGCTTGCTCATGGTTCACGCCCATCCTTATCTACCCCCAGAAAGGTTCGTCTTCTCCCATGCTTAAGGGCTTTAAAGACTTCATTATGCGCGGCAACGTGGTTGAGCTTGCCACCGCAGTCATCATCGGTTCCGCGTTCACGGCAATCGTCACTTCCGTGACGGATTCCATCATTCAGCCGATCATTAACTCCCTCGGCTCCGCCGAGGTCGATGGTTTAGGCTTCCAAATCACCGATAATAAGTCCACCCTCGTAGACTTTGGCGCCGTCATTACCGCCGCGATTAACTTCCTGATCATCGCCGCAGTGGTGTACTTCCTCATTGTGATGCCGCTGAACAAGCTCACTGAAGCCGCTAAGCGCCGCCAGGGTGTGGACCCAGAGGCGCCGGCACCGACCTCGGAAGAACTCTTGGCAGAAATCCGCGATCTTCTGCAGGCCCAGAACGCTGAGGCTGTCACCGCCGCAGATAAGGCACTTGGGGATGCCACTGCAGCCGAGGACACCGATAACTCCACAACTTCTGAGGGCAAGCACAGCCGCCACGACGACTAATCCTTGCTAAGAAGCAGTTAAGCCCGTGTCCACCTTCGCAATGAAGGAGGCCACGGGCTTTTGTTATGACTGTTTCAGCATTTCCTGGCTCGGGACAAGGATGCGCAGACTATTAGCCGTGGTGCGGCGGCTGGTTCTCGCGGTAAAACTCTTCGCCGCGCTCGGCTGCTTGAGCACCGTCGCCTTCCGCCGCGGCATCATCGAGAGTGACGATGCGCTGTGCATCGGCACCTTCTCCACTAGCTAATTCCTGCTCTACTGGGCGGTCCGCGCTGCGGTCATATTCCGACGCATCTGATTGCCTGAATACGCGCCTGCGCTGGCGGCGTGGTTGAGAGGTCATGGCAGTATCTCCACCCCTTTCCTTGGCGCTATTGCACGCTGGATTCTTGCAATTGATCCACGAGGTGGTGGACCAGCGGGGTCAATGTAGCCATTCCATCGCGCACGGCAGCGCGCGACGGTGCGAGGTTGACCACGACGGTGGAACCAGAAACGCCCGAAATACCGCGGGATGCACACGCATCGACCGCGCCGCAGGCCTGACCAGAAGAGCGCAATGCCTGGGCCACGCCCGGCACCATCTTATCGATGACCCCAGTGGTAGCTTCCGGGGTCTTATCACGCGGGCCCACGCCAGTGCCGCCGACGGTGAGCACGAGATCCACACCGCCGACGACGCCGGTTTCAATAGCCTGCCGGATCTTGGATTTCTTCGAGCGCACGACCACCGAACCATCGATGCGGAAATCCGCCTCTGCTAAAAGTTCAGTAACCAGTTTGGAGGTGCTATCTGAATTTTCGCCGGGGTGATCCGTGACGATCACAACGAGCGCGCGGCGCGGCGCCGCCACTCGGTCCTCCTTCTCACTGGCCAAGAGGTAAGCATCATCCGGCTCCGCCACATCCCGCAAAGCGTCTGTGGAAGCCGAATCCTCCAACCTGGTCGAATCGGTCAAGTCTTGCTGAGAGTCTGCCATTTTTCTCCTTCAAAGAAACGTCGGGGGCGCAATGCGGACACGGCGCGGGCTGGCTTTTAATCTACTCGCCCGTCAGGGTTACCTCTACCTGACGAGTATCATCCGAATTTCCATCGGATACTTCCAAGGTGACGGTCGCACCGAAGTCCTGGGAACGAGCGGCCGCGATAAGCGCATCGGCGTTTTCAATCAGCCGGTCATTGACGCGGGTGACGATATCGCCCTGCTTCAATCCTGCTTGTTCCGCTGGGCTGCCCGGCTCGACCTCGGCAATGCGCGCGCCATTACCGTCATCGCGCGCCAAGACCTTAACCCCCAAGGTGGGGTGAGTTACCTGGCCTTTATTGATGAGCTCATCCGCCATGCGCTTGGCAAAGTTGGAAGGGATGGCAAATCCAAGGCCGATAGATCCGCCCTCGCCCGTGGCTTTATCAGACAACGAGGCAATCATCGAATTCATACCGACGATATTGCCGTCCATATCCACCAAGGGGCCGCCGGAATTGCCGGGGTTAACGGCGGCGTCAGTCTGGATGGCATCGATAAGCGAAGACTCGCCACCCTCCTGGGACGCACGCACCGGACGGTTCTTTGCGGATACGATGCCAGAAGTCACCGTGGCATTGAGGCCGAGCGGCGAACCGACGGCGACTACCTCTTGGCCGACCGCTACCGCATCCGAGTTACCGAATTGCAAGTGCGGTAGGTCTTGCACGTCCTTGATTTTGATGACGGCGACATCCGTATTGGCATCGGAAGCCACGAGATCAGCTTCGTGCTTGCTGCCATCGTTCAAGGTCACCTGCATGATGCCGCCCTGTTCCGCACCGGCGATGACGTGGTGGTTGGTTAACACGTAACCATCGGGAGAAATGATCGAGCCAGAACCTTCGGCAGCCGAGGTCCGAGTGGCGGTCTGAATGGATACCACGGCCGGCAAAACCTTGGCGGAAACCGCTTCCACCGAACCTTCCTCTGGCTCCTTACCCATGCTATTGGCGGCCGGTTGACTATGAAGAGCCTCGTTAACCACGGACGTGCCGCTGCTGGATTGGTTCTTGCCCACGACCACACCGGTAATGGAGCCTGCTGCGATTGCCGCTACGGCAGCGATTGCCGTCGCCACGCCAAGCCCGATCTTCTTTTTCTCCTTTGGCTGCGGCGGCAACGGCGTTACCCCAGGCACAGGCGGCTGACCGGGTTGGTTATTTGCAGGCCCCTGCTGGGAGTACTCGCTGTACTGGCTAGCGAAGCTAGATGTTTCATCCTGCCCGCGGGTACCACTCTGCTGAGCGCCACCAAAAAGGCGATTGCTGGGCGGGGTGTGCTGCCCGTGTGCGGAAGCTCGTGCCTCCTGCTCGTTGATGCGCGGCTGGTTCCAGCCCTGGGAATAGGTTCCATTGGAATAAGCGGATCCAGAATCCTGCTGCCCACCGCGCGGCTGGCTATACGGCGTTTGCCCATTGTTCGTATCGTAGGGTTCCTGCGGGACACCGTGCGACTGGCCATTATTGCCGCGGTTGTCATCATTCCTCATGTTCATAGGAACACTATGCCTCGCTTCGCTTAGTCACAACTTAAACTACTCTGCCAACGTACTAGAAGTTCCTGTGAAGTTACTGTAGGCAATAAGCTGGTTAAACTCGCCGCACCCGTCGCCTCCTTCATGCTCGCACACGCCTCCACCATCGCCCCACTAAGCATTTTTCATTCTGGTGCCCGAGCCGCCGTGAACACAATCACAGAGGAATAAGACTGATCCACCATCAGATTAGCGCACTTTTATATTTACTTTATGGCTAGCCTTGCTTTAATTTGAAGTGGATTTCGCTAAGTCTTTAAGGCCCAAGGAGTAGACAGCACTGTCACGGCTCAAGTCCTCCCCCACGGCCTAGCGCCACCCTGGCCGAAAGGCGCTTTTTAATACCCCACCTAGGAGCCTAAAACATCGCAACCCCCTCGCAGTCACTAAAAGCAACCAGGAGGGGGTGGGATTGAATGCAGGCTTAGAACTGCTCTACGTCAACCAGGCCGAGCTTAGCGGCCTTGACCAGACGGCGCGGGATGCGCACGTTCTGACCGTCGATGGTGACTTCCTGGAGGGCGACGTTGTCAGCCTTCCACTGGGAACGACGTGCGTGGGTGTTCGCACGGGACTTCTTAAACTTAGGAGTTGCCATTTTCTTTTCTTCTCCTTACGCGTTCTTCTTCTTGCGGCGAGCCATGGCACCGAAGCGCTGGTTGAAGCGCTCGACACGGCCAGCGGTATCCATAACGCGCTGTGCACCAGTCCAGAACGGGTGGGACTCAGCAGTAACGTCAACGACGATGAGCGGGTACTCGTTGCCGTCTTCCCACTCAACGGTGCGAGAAGAGGTAGCGGTGGACTTGGTCAAAAAGGAGTGACCGGTACCAGCATCGCGGAAGACCACTGGGTGGTAATCCGGGTGGATGTCTTTCTTCATATATATTCCCTCAGGGTTGGACTACGGGTCGGTTCCGCACACTGGGCTGCTATGCCGGTACGGATCGTGCCCGAGTTGGGATGTACAGTTACAGCTCGCCCGGCGCCACAATGCGCGCCGACCGATAACCTGAATTATCCTACATTCCACGGCCATATATACGAAATTGCTCACCTGCGGCAACCACAGTCGCCACAGGCGCGCATATGCGCCTCATTCGTTATAGTAAGGCCTCGAACCTCCCCCAATGCCTTGGTTACAGTTGCTCGATCTCCAACACAACGCGAACAACATTAAGTACGGGGCGATTGCGGTAGCGATTAGGTATATCGCGAGTAAGGCTGTAAGATTTGCTCTTGCTGTTGTCAAAATATACGTATTACGCCCCGTCTACTGGTTTTTGACGACGATGCCGCACCTGCTCACACCTCACTTTTTGAGCACTGCCACCCTCACACGGCAGTCGGCACGTAGTCGTTTATAGCCACGATGTGGGCGGCTAGGAGAAAGAAGACCCATGTCGGCTATTTGCCAGGTAACGGGCCGCAAGCCGGAATTCGGCAAGCAGGTCTCGCACTCGCACCGCCGCACTTCGCGCCGTTGGAACCCCAACGTGCAGCGTCGTCGCTACTACCTGCCCTCTGAGGGCCGTACCATTACTCTGAATGTTTCCACCAAGGGTATGAAGATCATTGACCGCGACGGCATCGAGTCCGTTGTTGCCAAGATCCGCGCACGTGGGGAGAAGATTTAAGTATGGCACGTAACGATATTCGCCCAATCATCAAGCTGAAGTCCACTGCGGGCACCGGTTACACCTACGTGACCCGTAAGAACAAGCGCAATAACCCGGATCGCATCTCCCTGAAGAAGTTCGATCCGATCGCCCGCAAGCACGTCGAATTCCGCGAGGAGCGATAATTCATGGCTAAGAAGTCCAAGATCGCTAAGAACGAGCAGCGCAAGGAAATCGTCGCCCGCTACGCGGAGCGTCGCGCTGAGCTCAAGAAGATCATCAAGAACCCGAACACCCCGGATGAGGAGCGTTTGGAGGCTCAATTCGAACTGAACCGCCAGCCTCGTGACGCTTCCCCAGCCCGCGTTCGTAACCGCGACGCAGCCGATGGCCGCCCACGCGGTTACCTCCGCAAGTTCGGCCTGTCCCGTGTCCGTATGCGCGGCATGGCTCACCGTGGTGAGCTGCCGGGCGTTCGCAAGTCCAGCTGGTAAAGGGGTAATTGCACAATGGCTAATAAGCGCAATAACCAAAAGAAGTTCCGTATGGAGCAGAGCCGTCGCCCGAAGAAGAACCCTTTGAAGGCTGAGGGCATTGAGAAGGTGGACTACAAGGACACCAAGACTCTGCGTCTATTCATCTCGGATCGCCACAAGATCCGTTCCCGTCGCGTCACCGGCTTGAACCCGCAGCAGCAGCGTCAGGTTGCTACCGCAGTCAAGAACGCACGCGAAATGGCTCTCCTGCCGTTCACCACCCGCTAAACAGTAGCTGGGTATCAACAGCGCACTTTTGCCGCTGGCAAGTGTGACACGGTAAAAGAACCATAAACTTTCGCCGCCCCGCCTTTCGAGGTGAGGCGGCGAAAGTCGTTTTAGGGTCTCGCTACGCCGCAAACGCCACACGCCGCGGCAACACCAGCCGCAAAACTCGTCCACGAACGCCCACTGCCACGGACGCGACGAACCCGCTGCACACTCCCCCAAGCGCTACTGCGCTTTCACATAAGTGTTACATTTATAGCAATCCTGCGCCGCACAACTTTTAGAAGCGCACCGCTTTGTAATGAGTGAAAGGCAGTGACTGTATGGCCCTGCACCAATCCCTTCTCGATCTTTCGGAGCTTGCTCCCCATTGCCAATCCCGGGCAACCGCTCGCGGCTTGTTGGCGGAGGCACAAGATGTCTTGCGCAATGCGGTAGCGCACCAGGATGATGAGATTGAATTAGCCTCCTGGTTTTCGCGGCTACTGACAGACATCGTGCGCGCCCCAGGCGTGGACGCGGATGTCCGGTTAACCGGCGCGGCGGCGCGCGGGGATCAGCTGCCCAGCATGCCCATCGAGTGGATGGGAGAAGACAGCGACTTGGAGTCTGTTTTTCGCGATGTTGGCCTAGAGGTGCACCAAGCAGCCGATTCCATGGCAGCGCGCGTCGATGCTGGCCTGCCTTTAGGCCACGGCGGCGAGCAGGCGTTGTTGGAGGAGGCGTTGGCCCAGCGTCCGCCATTGCTCCAGCGCGTTGGCGGTTTGCCCGATCGCAGCGCGGCCGTGGATATTAAATCCATGCTGTTATCCCCCATCGCCGCCATTGCGCGGTGGGCGGCACCGGGGCCACGACCTACGGTCGATCGCCTCGCCATTGGTCAAGAACGCGGAATGCTCACAGCGGAGGACGCAGAGACCTTGGATCTTGCGTGGCGCACAGGGTATTCGGTAGAAATGCGACGCTGGTTCGACAATGTGCACGGCCGCGAATCCACGCTGCAGGATCTCCCGCCGCTGGAGCGCACGGCCTATGGCACAGCTTGCCGCATGGTGTCTGCGACCTTCGAATCCATCTCCCAACGCGCCGCGGATGGCGCACATTAAAATCGCCACAAAATGCTGTGGCCATGCATGCGCTCCGCGCCGTCTGGCTGCGGGGCTGTAGAGTTGTTGAGTAAAAGCATTTTCTGCTGAGAGAAAGGAGGCGTCCGCCGCATGTCAGGAAACGTCGGTAGGCCGCGTAAACATAGCCCCCGCCGCAGAGGCAATAGCGCCCGGGAAGAAATTCTGGACGCCTCCTCAGAGTTATTTACCACCCAGGGCTTTGCCACGACGTCGACCCACCAAATCGCGGACGCGGTGGGCATCCGGCAGGCATCGCTGTATTACCATTTTCCCTCCAAGACGGAGATTTTCCTCGCACTGCTTAATTCCACCATCGAGCCCTCGCTGGAGCTTGCCGATGAGCTGGTAGATTCCGATGCCGAACCCGAGCAGCGCCTGTGGTCGCTGGTCGCTGCGGAATCGCGCCTTTTGCTCACCAGCGGTTGGAACGTCGGCCGGTTGTACCAACTGCCGGTGGCCAATTCGCCTGAATTCTCGGAGTATCACAGCTCCCGCGAGCGGCTGGAGAACCACTTCCGTACCACCGCCGCCGCGATTGTGGGCGATGCGGATCCGCGCATCGAATTGCCCTTCCACGTCGCGCTGTCTGTCATCGAGATGCGCCCCAATGATGGCACGCCTCCCTATGCCGCGGCCCAGTCGGTTCCGGAGACTGCCGCCATGCTTGCCGATGCCGCCCTTGCCGTCCTCGGCGCCACAGTCCCCGAGGACGCCGAAGCCATGACGCTTGAGCTACTGAAGAACCGCAATGACTCGATTTCTGCGGCTGCGGCGGCCGCTGCTGATCGAAAGAAGAAAAAGTCCCGTTAACCTCTTCCTTGCGTCGTCGTTAACCACTTACCAGTGGTTAACGTTGCCAGGATTGAGTAAAGTCCGCGGTGGCGGCCAGTCCGCCGCCTTCGCGCACGCTAATCCCGCTGGGGGTTACGACAATGGTCGAGGGCGTGGCATCCACGTAGTAGTTGCCACTATCTTGGCCAATGATTGGCCCGGTAAACTCGCCGCCGAAGATGGTCGACCGGTAGGTCAGCGTTCCTCCCGTGTTTTCGCAGACAATCGCTCTGCCGTCTGGACCTTTGCCTGCGAAGACGACGCGCTCAAAACGGTGGCAATTGGCGTAGGTATTAATATCGGTCCAGCCGTACTCACCCAGGCCATCGATGAGGTCACCTCCGCCGCCATTATTGTTTTTCGGTGGCTGTGCCTGTGCCTGTTCCTTTTCGGTTTCGGTCACCGTCACCACGGGTGGTTCTTTCTCCTCGGTTTCCGGGGACTCGGTCGTCGAGGTTTCTTCTGCGGAGGTATCCGTCGTGCCCTCTACGGTGGTCATGCCGCTGTCACCAGAAAATTCGGGCTGCTCCCCATCCGTTCCATTGCTGCAGGCGCTTAAAACGATGCCCGCAGTCGCTACCGCGCCGAGGCGCAGTCCCCAACGCAAACCTGAAGTTAGATTAAAGTGCGGCATGATAAGTCCTTTCTCACAAGCCGGGGTGAGGGCTAACAAGCTGGGGTCGGCCAAGCAACGTCGGCCTTGGAAAGATCGACCGCCATGCCCGAAAGTATTGGTTGGGCGGAGGCGTATTGACCATCGGGGGCCGAGGCGATGAGTGCTACCGCAACCTCGCGGCCGCCGATGGTGGCAAGACCCATCTGCCGCACATCATAGCCGCCGGCGGTATCTGGGCCCCAGCCACCTTTAAGGGCAGCACCCTCTAGATTGCGTAGGCCATAGCTTTGGGCGGGGTCGGGCGTAGACATCGCGCTGAGGATGGGCTCCGCACCGTTGACGCAGCGCAGCTTCGCCATGAATGCGGCTTGGTCGCCCACGCTCCACTGCGTTTGCCCGAAGGCGCTAAATTCCGGGCGGGTGACCTGGCTTTGTACCTGGGTGGTGGTATCGCCGGCCTCGGCAAGCACTTGTTGCGCGGCCTGGGCGGCTTGCGCTCCGCCGCCAAGGGCGTCCCAGGCAGATTGCGCCGCTTCATTATTGGAATAGGTAATCGCAGATGTCACCACGTCGGGGCCGATGAGCCCTGCGCGATGGGCCGCGATGAGCACCGGCACCTTGGAGGTGGACCAGGCGGTTTCGGGCGCGGTGCGCCCGGCGGCAACGGTAGTGGTTCCATCCGATACCGCGATGCCTACATTCCCGTAGTTGGCGGCAATGCGGTCGAGCTCGCGCTGCAGGTCACCAGCCACAGCCGGCCCACCATCTTCGGCAGCTTTCGCGGCATCGGATTGGGCATCAGCCGGCGCAGCCTCATCCTGCGCTGCGGCATCGCGAGGGCTATCCGCCCTATCCGCCGCCCTATCCGCCGCGCTCTCCGTAGAGCGCGACGTCGCCTGCTTGGCGATGCCCGGCTCTGATTCCGGCTCCTGCTCGCCCTGCCCGCACGCGCTAAGACACAGCGCCCCGGCGATCATTAGGCCGCCGAGCGCCATGCGTCTCGGTGTAGTACGCCTCGGTGCGGTGTGGGTTGGTGCGAACATGGCCAGGCTCCTTAGGTCTCGGGCGCTATCGCTAGTGAGCGAAGTGGCGCGTTCCAGTGAGATACATCGTAACACCAGCGGCCTTAGCTGCCTCGATAACTTCTTCATCGCGGATGGAGCCGCCGGGCTGGACAACGGCTTTGACGCCGGCATCGAGAAGCACCTGCAAGCCATCGGCGAAGGGGAAGAAGGCATCGGAGGCGGCGAAGGAGCCTTGGGTGCGGTTGGTGGCATCGGCAAGCGTATTGGCGCGCTCGACCGCAAGCTTGGCGGAATCCACGCGGTTGACCTGGCCCATGCCCACGCCCACGGTCGCATTGTCCTTAGCCAGCAAAATCGCATTGGACTTGACCGCGCGCACCGTGCGCCAGGCGAATTCGAGCTGGGCCAAATCCTCGTCACTCAAGGCCTCGCCCGCTGCCAGGGTCCAATTTTCGGGCTTATCGCCCTCGGCCTGGTAGGTATCCGGTTCTTGGCGCAGCACGCCGCCGGAGATGTACTTGCGCTCCTCGCCCTGTTCCTCTGGCTCGGCCAAAAGCACGCGCAGGTTCTTCTTGCTCTGCAGGATTTCCAGCGCCTTATCCTCATAGGCGGGTGCGACGATGACCTCGGTGAAAATGCCCTTGACCTGCTCGGCCATCTCTACGCTGACCTCGCGGTTGACGGCGATGACGCCGCCGAATGCGGACATTGGGTCGCAGGCATGCGCCGCGCGGTGGGCTGCAGCGATGGACTCGTCCGATACGGCAATGCCGCACGGGTTGGTGTGCTTGATGATCGCGACGCAGGGCCGCTCGTGGTCCCAGGCCGCGCGCCACGCAGCATCGGCGTCCTGGTAGTTATTGTAGCTCATTTCCTTGCCGTTGAGCTGCTTG
The DNA here is from genome assembly GCF_046718165.1 of Corynebacterium tuingiense. Lineage (NCBI taxonomy): Bacteria > Bacillati > Actinomycetota > Actinomycetes > Mycobacteriales > Corynebacteriaceae > Corynebacterium > Corynebacterium tuingiense. The sequence goes on along the minus strand of NZ_CP177101.1, from coordinate 782,102 downwards.
GCGTTAGCCAGACCCTTGGTGCCAATCCGGGTCACGGTGGCGGCCTGGTGGGAGTTCTCGCCGTAGCGCAGCGAGGTGGTCTCCTCGCCTTCGCTGAGCTGGTCAACGAACCATGCGGAAACCGCCGCATCGTAGTTAGCGGTGTGGAGGAAGGCATCGCGGGCAAGCCCTCGGCGCTGGTCAAGGCTAAATCCACCCTCTTCAACGGCCTGGGTTACCTCGCCATAGCGCGCCGGATCCACGACCACGGCAACGGACGGGTGATTCTTGGCCGCCGCGCGCACCATGGAAGGCCCACCGATGTCGATCTGCTCCACGCATCCATCGAAGTCCGCGCCGGAGGCTACGGTTTCCTGGAAGGGGTACAGGTTGACCACGACGAGCTGGAAGGGCTCTACCTCAAGATCATTGAGCTGCGCCAAGTGGTCTTCCTTGCGGGTATCTGCCAAGATCCCGGCATGCACGCGCGGGTGGAGCGTCTTGACGCGACCTTCCAGGCACTCGGGGAAGCCGGTGAGCTTTTCTACCGGGGTGACCTCGATTCCCAGGTCTGCAATCTTCTTGGCGGTGGAACCGGTAGAGACGATCTCTACGCCTGCCTTATCAAGTGCGCGGGCCAGATCCTCCAGCCCCGTCTTGTCGTACACGCTAATGAGTGCGCGCTTTACCTGCTTGCGGTCTTCGCTCATGAGGAGGATTAAGCCTTTCGAAAAGTCTTAGTCTGCGAGTTGAATAAAAAGTTCCTCGCCGCGGGACTGCGCCGCGCGCAGCACATCGACGATGAGTTCGCGCTCTACCTTTTTAATGCGTTCGTGAAGACTACTTTCATCATCGTCTGCTCGAACGGCCACCGGCCGCTGCGCAATGATGGAGCCGGTATCCACTCCCGCGTCCACGAAATGGACAGTAGAGCCTGTGACCTTCACGCCGTATTCCAACGCATCGCGCACCCCGTGCGCGCCCTTAAACGCGGGCAATAACGCCGGGTGGGTATTGATGGTGCGACCTTCGAAGCGGCGGAGGAAGCCCTCCCCCAAAATCTTCATAAAGCCTGCAGAAACAACAATGTCTGGCTGCGCAGCAGCTACTGCATCAGCCAGACATGTATTCCATTCGGCACGGTCCGCGCCCATTTCCACGATCTCGGTATCGATATCGCGTTCTCGGGCGCGGTCAATACCTCGACACGGCTTATCCGCCACCACTTTCACCACACGGTAGCGCCCATCTTGGGCATCCAAGATGGCTTGCAAAAGCGAGCCCGTCCCAGAGACAAGCACGACAACTCGTAGGCGATCAGTGGCAGCAGTAGCGCGTGGTGGCATCGGTGAAGTCACGCGCTATAGCCTAGTCCCTCCTACCGCTTTCAGTAGAATCTGCCGCGTCAGGGTTGCCCTCATCTGCGTCCTCTTCCACGAGCTCGCCTTCCAGGATCTCGGGGTCTTCAGCCGCTTCGCGCTCGCTGCTTTCCGATGCCCCTTCTTCCCCACCATCGCCCGCGGTACTTTCCGCGTCATCGTCGTCGTCGCTGTCTTCAACGACCTCCCCTTCGATGACCTCGTCGGTGCTGTCTGCGCTGCCCTTGGATTCTGCGGCAGCGTCATCGTCGTCGGCTGCATCCTCTGTTTCTTCCGCAGCGGACTCAGCGGCATCGCCGTCACTCGACTCCGATTCATCCTCGTCGGATTCGCTTTCCCCAGATTCGGCATCAGCATCGTCGGCTTCAGCATTTTCTGCATCGTCCGTGTCCACATCAGACCTCTCTGCGTCAGCGGTGTCCTCTGCAGCCGAATCTTCTGCCGACTCTTCGGTACCGTCTGAATCCTCTTCGGTAGCCTCCGCCTCGGCTGCACGAGCGTCCCGCCAAGTCATGAACGCAAAGGCTGCCGCGACGGCCAAACCGACGACGGCGAACCACAGCGCGGCAAGGCCGGCAGCGGTCCACAGGTGCGGGCCGGTGTGGCCGTAATAGCCCAGCGTGCCGCTGACCAGGTAGCACGCGAAGAACATGATGACCGCGGTAGCCACCGTAGCTGCAAGCACCTTCTGGAAGGATGGGCGCTTCTTATACAAGGACAGCGTCGCCGCGATGAGGGGAACCACCATGAACACAACCGCCCACCCCGGCGAGGAGGCCGGAATGCCACCGGTAATCGGCAGCGGCGGCAGCGGAACAAGGTGGGTGCTAAAAAGGCTTACCTGCGCTTCTCCTGCCGAAAACTCCGACCCCACCAGCACTGCTCCGGTGCTGACGATGGCATTAGGAATATACAGCAGACTCAACAAGATGAGGGTGAAAATTCCCAGCCCGGATATGGAAGGGTACTCATCCATCATCTCCCCTTGGCGCGAGAAGTTGACGATGAAGACCAGCACGAAGACTACTGCCGCGCCAATGGCGAGGTAGGCGAGGTAGCGCAGGGCAATAAGGGCGGCATCGACAAGCAGCGGCGGGGCGCCATAGCGCTTAGCCAAGGCGCGCCACAAGCGGGTACCCATGCCCGCTGCCATCGCGGTCAAGTGCACCACGATAACCCGGGCCAGCGCGGCAGCAAGGTTGGGCGGGGAAACGTCAAAGACCTTGCCGGCATCCCACAGCATCACCCAGGCAATGCAGGTCAACACCACGGGGACGCCAACCACGCAGGCGACGAGTATGGCTAGGTCCTTCACGCTGACTTTGTGTTTTACCGCGGCGCGCACGCGCACCGCCACCACCGTGGCGAGGATGAGGGCGGGCAAGGCAGGCAAGAACGACAGGTCCACCCCGGCCGCCGATACCGGCGCGAGGTTAAAGACCATCCACGCTTCCGCCACGATGGTGGGCAACCATGCGAGGGGCGATCCAAAGAGCAAGAGCGCGCCAAAAGCGAGCGCCACAATAATAAGGACAACAATAATATTCGGCAGAGCCGCCGACATGAATAATTGGCGGATGCGCCCCGCTTTCGTCAGCGGGGCCGGAGTGCGACGGGCCTTCGCCTTCGACCCAGCTTTGCGCGCGACGCGTTCTGCGGAATTGTGCGGCTTTTGCGTCGCTGTGGCGTGGGGCGCACGAGGGGCGCGCTCTGTCTGCACTGTCCGGCCCCGCGCCTGGCTACGCGGGCGGGGCGTTGACCGAGATTGGGGGCTGGTGTTTTTGTTCATCGGCGTCCACTTTGCCACCTTTTGCGCGCGGTAGCGGGGTGGCGCGACGAGGCACTTCCAAAATCACCGTGGAGTTCTTCAGTAACTACTGTAGACATATATATAAGGAATGAAGTTTTCCCCCTTATCCCCCACTGGCCACAGTAATTTCACGCCACGGCGCCTCCGCAACCGGCTCCGAAGGCGCACTGTTACAGCTTCGGGGCTACCACGGGGGCTTGGTTTTAAGAGATTTATATCGCACTATGCGTAAAATTCTCCAGAAGTTGCCTGCATGTAGGCTTATTCCAGACCAGCGCGAGAAAATATTCACTTTTGGCTTGCTGTTATCTTTTTGAGACGCTACTGTTACATCTCGTTGGTAACAAGAAGGTCACAATCTCGTAACTAACCCAGAGACGATGTAACGCTCTTTTTGAAGATTGTGAAAGACACGAAAGAAGATTTAATGCGAAGCAAAGTTCAGCGTGGCGCCGGCCGCCATCGCAAGATTGTCACCTCGCAGACCACAAAGGGTCGTATCGCTGTCATGACCGTTGCAGCCGGTGCCGTGTCCACCGCCGGCGTAGGCGGCGCAGCTGCCGCAAACGTTGAGTCCGACAACACTGCATCTACCACCACCACGACGCAGTCTGTCGACTACAAGCTTGCCGCTGATACTTCCGAGGTTAATGACGCCCCAGCCGGTTCCTCCGATGCTGCGCCGCAGATCCTCAACGTGGCTGAGGCAAAGCCGGTCACCAACCTGGTTGACCAGCTGAGCAAGTCCATCCAGGCTTCCGCTGACCGCGCCGCCGAGGACCTTGCAGCTCGCGCCCCTTCCATTGCCCGCCCCGCTGAAGGCGCCTTCACCTCTGGCTTCGGCCCGCGCTGGGGTTCGTTCCACTCCGGCGTTGACATCGCCAACGCCATCGGAACCCCCATCCTTTCCATCATGGACGGCACCGTTATCGATTCCGGCCCAGCCTCCGGCTACGGCCAGTGGATCCGCATCCTCCACGATGACGGCACCATGACCGTATACGGCCACATGCAGACCCTCGACGTTGCCGTGGGCGAACACGTGCACGCAGGCCAGAAGATCGCTGGCATGGGTTCCATGGGCTTCTCCACCGGTTCCCACCTCCACTTCGAGGTTCACCCGAACTCCGGTGACGCCGTTGACCCACAGGCATGGCTGGCCGAGCGAGGCATCCAGCTCTAAGAGCCTTCTTTCCTTCTTGTTAAAGCGCCGCAGATATCCCCTGCGGCGCTTTTGCTATACCTAGCGGCACCCTTCCACCTCCGCTCGCTCGCAACCGCAAAAATCAATCCCCGTTCGCCAACGCGTCGTACACACCGCCTAGGGCCGAAAAGTATTCCCGCAATTTACCTACATGCCATGTGTTTGCAAGATGCGGCCCTTAAGCTGTCAGCTGTCTTTTTATCCAGCCCTCCACAAGGAATACTCATATGCGGACACGCACTCTCTCCCTCATCACTGCCCTTAGCTGTGCCCTCGCGCCCACACCAGCTCTGGCTTCCGAAGGCACCACCTACTACTCCACCAAGCAGCATTACCAGCCACAGGGATCAAGCTACGCCGAAGCCCCCAGTGGGTTTCACCAGATTTACACCTCAACGGTAGATCGCCACGGATCCCGCGGGCTATCAAGCTTTAAATACGACGACCTCGCACAGCAGATGCTGGAGTATGCCCAACAACGCGGTCAGCTCACCGAGCTCGGCACAAAGCTCATCCCGCAAGTGGAGGCCATGATAACGGTAAACCAAGAGCTATCCGGTGGCCCTGGCCAAGAAGCCGGTTATGGAAACCTGACGGAAGTGGGACGAGAAGAGCTCGGGGGCATCGGCAAGCGCAATGCACAGCGCAATGCGGAGCTACTGGAATCGATTGCTGCCGAAGACCTCAAGGTGAGCTTTACTTCCTCAGGAGAGGACCGCGCCAATGACTCTGGGTGGAACTTCGGGGAAGGTCTACTGGAACAGTCTCCCGCACTGGCTGAGCACTTGGATGATGAAATGACAGACGGCCACGTCAACATCGCCGCACGCCCTGACCTGATGTACGCACACAAGGATAAAAACGCTGCATCCTATCAGCGCCATACGGAGTGGAAGGACTCTCAGGTTTTACAGGAAAAGGTACAACAGGCCTACGCCAAGCCAGAGTCACAACAGGCTGCACGCAGCTTACTGGCTAAGATTTTTGCGCCGGAATTTATCAATGCTTTAGCAGATGGTTCCATTCACTTTTCCGCCCGAGAAAAGGACGATAAATCCGTTGAAGGCATCGTCGATGCGGCCTTGCAGTTTTACAACCTATACATCATCGCTCCAGCTTTGGAGCACGAGGAAAAGGCCCCGGCGGAGGGGTGGATCTTTGATGAGTACATGGACGATACTAACGGACCGACCTTCGCGTACCTGCTTGACGTAGAAGACTTCTACGAGAAAGGCCCAGCTATCCAGGGCCAGACAGTTGCCTACGACAACTATGAACCACTGCTCGAAGAGATGATTAGAAACGTTGAGGACCGCGCTGCTGGCGGCGAGGTAGCCGCCAATTATCGCTTCGGCCACGCTGAGACAATCATGCCGCTTGCCGCGTTACTGAAGCTGCCCGGTTCCGAGCAGGGTGTCCCAGAAGATGATTTATACAGCTGGGATAACTCCGCTTGGCGCGGTGATGCCGTCTCGCCGATGGGAGCGAATATTCAATGGGATGCATTCCAAAATGATCGCGGAGAGACCCTCGTGCGGATGCTCTACAACGAAAAGGAAATCCCATTCCACGATGGCTGTGAGCCCATTACCGCCGACTCAACTTTTTATACTATCGAAGAGCTGGCAGATTGCTTGCCCTTAGGCTCCACCTCAGATCACTCTCAAGCCCACCTCATAGACGCTGAAGACGCGACAGATCACCAGCCACCGGTTGCTGATTCCCTCTCTTCCAAGCCGCAGTTCTGGGGGATCATCGGTGCCCTTGCGGGCGCACTGGCCATCGGTATAGGAATCGGTGCGGTCAACGCTTTCGGCCCACAAATTCAACAGCAACTGCAGAAATTTAGCAGTCAGCTCCCTTTCTAGCGCCCTTAGGGATGGCCCCGCCCGACGGGGCCACAAGACGCTTTCAGCCGAGTCCAGTACAGGGCCTTGTCGCAGGTAGACGGCTTTTTACGGTCCTTCCCCAGCGCTCAAACCACCCTACCCCCCCGATAGCTACCCCCAGAGCTTAAACCAGTACTTCAAACCTGCAACTTTAGCCACTTTCGTAACACGCGCAACAAGCTGGCATGTTCGAAACTTTTCGAATGATCGTGGTTTCTACCAGCATTTTTCCAGATTGCGCGGCACCCATGGGCAGGCTAACTTTTAACTCGTTGCCACAAGCGAACGCCAAATGGGGTATTTCCATTCCCCGGCGTGTCGCAGGGGGCAGTTGAAAGACGCCAAACCTTTAAGGTTTGCACGCCTCGAGACCATGCACAGCCATGAAAAGGACTAAAACTTATGAAGCGCATGAACCGTGCACGCAGGAATGTAGCGCTAAGCATCATCACGCTTGGCACCGTTTTTGCTACCGGCACCTCCGCTTTTGCTGCTGATCCAGTGGCCAGCGTGGACGTTTCCAATGGCTCCTCTGAGCCCCAAGCCACCAACGTCGACAACGCGGGCGTTATCGACGCCGCCGTCGGCCTCGCAAATACCGCCGTTGGTGTGCTCAACGGCGATGCCACCCCGAAACTTAGCCAGAATGACTCCGGCGGGGTCAACATCGTCTTAGACCCTTCCTCCGTTCCTGGCCTTGGAGAGGCCTTCGCTCCCGAGGGAGACCGCTCCGGCCTCACCCCTGAGCGTGGCAAGGACGCATCTGGTAATACGGTGGTCTTCCCCACCTCCGGCACGTTGACTTCAGGCTTCGGCATGCGCTGGGGCGCGATGCACAACGGCATCGACGTAGCTAACCCAGTCGGCACACCGATCCACTCCGTCATGGACGGCACAGTCATTAACTCCGGCCCGGCACAAGGCTTTGGCAACTGGATTCGCATCCAGCACGTCGATGGCAGCATCTCTGTCTACGGCCACATGCCCGCCAACTCGCTGCGCGTCAACGCGGGCGACCACGTTTCGGCCGGCGACCACATTGCGGATATCGGCAGTGAGGGCCACTCCACCGGCCCGCACCTGCACTTCGAAATTCACCCAGGCGGCGGCGCAGCCGTTGACCCAGTGGGCTGGTTCGACGAACGCGGGATTTCGGTCTAGAGCTTTTCCATCGGCACACCGCCGATGAGCATGAGCCGCACCTTGCCGGAGGAACCAAAGTCCACGGTCACCGTGGCGCGGGCACCGGAACCGGCCGTTTCAATCACGGTTCCAAGCCCGTACTTCGCGTGGTTGACACGGTCTCCTACCGCGAGGTTGAGGTTCTTATTCTTCGGCATGGAATTAGCTGCAGGCTGGCGAGTGCGTTGCGAAGGGGAAGACGTAGCGCGCTGGCCAAACCCAGCACCCCCACCACCGGAATAGCCGCCGCTAGAACCGCGGCGATAGCTCCGGCCATACTGATAGTCATCGGCTCCCCAGGAACCGGTGAGGTCACTATCGGAATCCTCTCGCCGCCAGTCGATGAGATCCTCTGGGATCTCGGCGAGGAAGCGACTGGCGGGATTGGTTACCGGACTGCCCCACGCAGAGCGCAAGATGGCGCGCGTGAGGTACAACTTTTCGCGGGCGCGAGTGATACCCACATACGCCAGGCGGCGCTCTTCGCTCAATTCCTTCGGGTTACCCAGCGAGCGCATGTGCGGGAATTGGCCGTCCTCCCAACCGGCGACAAAGACGACGGGAAACTCCAAGCCCTTCGCCGTATGCAGGGTCATCATGGTTACTACCCCGGTCTCAGAATCCGGAATCTGATCCGCATCCGCGACTAGGGAGACCTTCTCCAAAAAGGCTTGCAACGAGCCCGGCGCGGCTTCGCCTTCTTCTAAAAGCTCATTGGGATCGACGGCATCCGCACCAGCGGCGGCCATCTGGTTGGCGGCCTCCGAGGTAAATTCGCGGGCCACAGAGACCAACTCATTGAGGTTATCGAGGCGCGCACCGTCCTGCGGATCGTTGGAGTTTTCTAACTCCGCCTTGTAACCGGTGGCATCCAGGATGGCGGTGAGCAATTCGCCCAAATCGGGCTGGCCGGTCACCTCATCGCGCATGCCTGGGATTTGTGCGCGGATGCCATCCATCATGTCGTTGAACTTGGTAACGGCATTGACAGCGCGGGTGCCAAGACCGGGGACGACGCCCCGGGGGACATCGGCAAGCGCCTTGCCAAAGCTTATCCCCTGGTTCTCCGCGTGCAGGGCAATCTGGCCCTGGGCCTTATCGCCGATGGCGCGCTTGGGAACGTTGATGATGCGGCGCAGGCTCACCGTATCGTCCGGGTTATCCATAATGCGCAGGTAGGCCACCATATCGCGGATTTCGCGGCGCTCATAAAAGCGGGTTCCGCCAACGACCTTATAGGGGATGCCGGATCGAATGAAGATATCCTCCAGCGCGCGGGAGGCATTATTCGTCCGGTACATCACGGCGATATCGGAGTAACTATGGCCCTTATCCGCCAGCGCATCAATCTCCGCGGCGATAAAGCGGGCTTCATCGTGCTCATTATCCGCCACATACCCCACGATGGATTCGCCATCGCCATGCGCGGTCCACAGGTTTTTCTCCCGACGGTTCTCATTTTTCGCAATCACGGCATTGGCCGCGTTCAAAATGGTCTGCGTGGAGCGATAGTTCTGCTCCAATAAGATGGTGTGTGCTTGCGGGTAATCGCGCTCGAATTCCTCGATATTGCGGATGGTGGCGCCACGGAAGGCATAAATGGACTGATCGGAATCACCCACCACGCACAGCTCTGGGGCATCGGGGCCCAGCTCACCCTTGCCCACCAACGCTGCTACCAGCGCATATTGGGCGTGGTTGGTGTCCTGGTACTCATCAATTAGCACGTGCTTAAACCGGCGGCGGTAAAACTCCACCACCTGGCGGTGCTCGGTGAAAATGCGTACTACTTCCCCGATGAGATCGTCGAAGTCCACCGCATTGGCTGCCCGCAGGCGGCGCTGGTACTCGGCGTAGACATCCGCCACGGTTGTCTCAAACGGATTCTTGGTCTGCTGCGCTTTTTCGGCCGCTTCATCCGGGCCCACGAGCTCGTTCTTTTGGTTGGAGATTTGGTTCGCCAGCACTCGCGGGGTGTACTTCTTCAAATCCAGCTGCATGTCCTTGGCAATCATGGATAGAAGCCGGCGGGCATCATCGCCATCATAAATGGTGAAGTTGGTATTAAGCCCCGGTACGAGCTGCGCGTTCTGGCGCAAAATACGCACGCAGATGGAGTGGAAGGTAGATACCCACATGCGCTCAGCCACCGGTCCTACCAAAGAGCCCACGCGTTCTTTCATCTCTGCGGCGGCCTTATTGGTAAAGGTAATGGCGAGGATTTCCCACGGGTTAACCCCGCGGTGACGCATGAGGTACGCGATGCGGCGGGTAAGCACCGCCGTCTTACCGGAACCCGCACCGGCGACGATAAGCAGGGGCCTGTCGGTATGGGTGACCGCCTCTAATTGCTGCGGGTTCAAACCTTGGGTTAAAGGATCGGACTCCGCGGGCCTGGGCGTGCTACCAAAAGGGTTCTGCTGTTCGGGCTGGCTAGGGGCAAAGCCGCCGCGGGAGGTAGTGCCGGATGCGGGTTCGCGCGGGGTGGAAGAAGGGCTAAATGGAGAGTTATTCGTCATAATGCCTACCAACCTACTAGTCCCACCGGACATGGCCGGTATTTGCGGCATACACTGCGCTTTCTAAATACCTGACCAAGTGGCACAATAAGGGACCATGACCGCTGAAGATAATGAATCCATCGTTGACAATGGCTTGGATATCCGCACGCCCACCGGCACGGATGATCCCCTATCTGATGCGGAAATCCAGCAGTATCGCGAGGAAATCAACCGCCTTGACCAGATCATCTTGGATGCGGTCAAGCGCCGCACCGAGGTCTCCCGCGCGGTGGGCCGCACCCGCATGAGCTCCGGAGGCACGCGCTTGGTACACACCCGCGAGATCGCCATCCTCAATGAGTTTCGCGCGGAGCTTGGCGAGGAAGGCCCCACCATCGCCTCTGCTTTGCTGCGCATGGGCCGCGGACGCCTAGGCTAAACCCACCACTCAACCCCTCGGATTAATTACGAGCTCACCCATACTATGCAGTACGCTTTCGGGGCATGAACGCAGTACTCATCGCCGTCATCGTCATGCTCGCGCTCGCCCTCCTGCGCGTGCACGTAGTGGTGGCGCTTTTCATCGGCGCAATCGTCGGCGGCCTGCTATCCGGCATGGGCCTCGATGCCACCATGCTCGCCTTCCAGGACGGGCTCGGTGGCGGCGCCAAGATTGCCCTGAGCTATGCCCTCTTGGGCGCCTTTGCGATGGGTGTTGCCTCCGCCGGGCTGCCGCAGATCCTGGCTAACTTTCTCATCGCCAAGCTCGGCGGCACCGGCGAATTAGATCCCAAGGCCGCGGCCACCACCAAGTGGATGCTCGTTATTGGCCTTATCGCCATGGCCGTGATGAGCCAGAACCTCATCCCCGTCCACATCGCCTTCATCCCGCTACTCGTCCCGCCGCTATTGGCGGTGATGAATAAGCTCAAGCTGGATCGACGCCTTATCACCACGTGCCTGACCTTCGGCCTTATCACCACCTACATGTTCATTCCGGTGGGCTTCGGATCCATTTATTTGAACGATATTTTGCTCTTTAATATCGAAGAGGCCGGCCTGGATACCTCCAATATCAATATTATGCAGGTCATGGCCATCCCCGCCCTGGGCATGCTCGCCGGCCTACTCATCGCCATCTTTATCAGTTACCGCGCACCGCGCGAGTACGAGGATCGTCCCATTGCCGCCGAAGAGCACCAGGAAACGCCCTCGCGGTATAAAATCTGGGTCTCCATCCTGGCGATTATTGCCACCTTCGCCGTGCAAATCATCATGCAGGCGCTCGATTTCGAATCCGATGGCCTGCTCGTCGGTGCTTTGACCGGCCTGGGCATCTTGCTCATTTCCGGCGCGGTGGATTGGAAGCACGCCGATGACGTATTTACCAACGGCATGAAAATGATGGCTCTTATCGGCTTTATCATGATCACCGCGCAGGGCTTTGCCTCCGTCATGACGGCGACGGAGGAAGTCGGCCCGCTTGTCGATGCCACCGCCAACCTCTTTGGTACCCATAAGTTCCTCTCCGCAGGCGCCATGCTCTTAGTCGGCCTGGTGGTCACCATGGGCATCGGCTCGTCCTTTTCCACCCTGCCCATCATCTCCGTTATCTACGTTCCCCTGTGCGCCTCGCTCGGCTTTAGCCCTGCAGCCACGGTAGCGCTCATTGGTACGGCAGGCGCGCTTGGCGATGCCGGCTCCCCCGCCTCCGATTCCACCCTCGGCCCCACCGCCGGCCTCGGCGCCGATGGCCAACACGATCACATCCGTGACTCCGTCATCCCCACCTTTATCCACTTCAATATTCCACTACTTATCGCCGGCTGGATAGGCGCCCTCATCCTTTAAATACCACACTCTTCGCGGTGCCGTTGGCACTCATTCTCGACTACGGTGGGAGGGGTACACATTGCCAATGCGCTCGTCGCCAGAAAGGCCAATTGCCATGGATATCACCGCATCGTCCCAGTGGAAAGACCTGGTCAAGGTTTATGAAGAAAAGCAGGACATGCGCCTGCGCGAGCTCTTCGCCACTGACGCAAACCGCGCCGAGAACTACACCTTTGATGCCGCCGGCCTGCACGTGGATTTATCCAAAAACCTCATCGATGAAGACGTCCTCCAGCACCTGGTCGAGGTAGCCCGCGCCGCCGATGTGGAAGGCCGCCGCGATGCCATGTTTGCAGGCGAGCATCTCAACAACACCGAAGATCGCGCCGTGCTGCACACCGCCCTGCGGTTGCCGGTAGAAGATGACTTGCACGTCGATGGCCAAGATGTCGCCGCCGATGTCCACGAGGTCTTGGGACGCATGCGCGATTTCGCCACCGCCCTGCGCTCCGGATCTTGGTTGGGGCATACCGGCCACACCATCAAAAAGGTGGTCAATATCGGCATCGGCGGGTCCGATCTCGGCCCGGCCATGGCCGCACAGGCCCTGCGCTCCTATGAGGTGGCCGGCATTTCCGCGGAGTTCGTCTCCAACGTGGATCCTTCCGATATGGCCGCTACCTTGGACGGACTCGATGCCGGCTCCACCCTCTTTATCGTTTCCTCCAAGTCCTTTACTACGCAGGAAACCCTGACCAATGCGCACGCGGCCCGCCGCTGGCTCATCGATCAATTCGGTGGCGATGAATCCGCAGTCGCCAAGCACTTCGTGGCCGTATCCACCAATGCGGAGCAGGTGGAGAAATTCGGCATCGACACGGACAATATGTTCCCGTTCTGGAATTGGGTGGGCGGGCGATACTCCCTCGATTCCGCCATTGGCCTGTCCCTGATGTGCACCATTGGCCCGATGGACTTCATGCGCTTGTTGGAAGGCTTCCACGCCATGGATGAGCACTTCCGCACCACCCCGCTAGAGCGCAATGTGCCCGTACTCATGGGCCTGCTGGGCATCTGGTACACCAATTTCTTTGGCGCCCAAACCCACGCTGTCCTGCCCTACTCGCAGGACCTCGGCCGCTTCCCGGCCTACCTGCAACAGCTGACCATGGAATCTAACGGCAAGTCCGTGCGCCGCGATGGCACCGCGGTCACCACTGGAAATACCGGCGAGATCTACTGGGGCGAGCCGGGTACCAACGGCCAGCACGCCTTCTACCAGCTCATACACCAGGGCACCCGCCTCATCCCGGCGGACTTCATCGGCTTTGCCCGTCCCAAGGAGGACTTCCCCACCGCGGACGGCACCGGCTCGATGCATGACCTGCTCATGGGCAATTTCTTCGCGCAAACCAAGGTGCTAGCCTTCGGCAAGACCGCAGAAGAAATCGCCGCTGAGGGCGTTGACAAAGACCTCTTTCCGCACAAGGTGATGCCGGGCAACCGCCCCACCACCACGATTATGGCCGAGGAGCTTACCCCCTCCACCCTGGGCGCGCTCATCGCGCTCTACGAGCACATCGTCTTTACCCAGGGCATCATCTGGGATATCAACTCCTTCGACCAATGGGGCGTGGAGCTGGGCAAGCAGCAGGCCAATGACTTGGCCCCTGCCGTCTCCGGCAGCCAAGAGGTAGATTCCGGCGACCAGTCCACCGATAAGCTCATCGGCTGGTACCGCGCCAACCGTTAGTTTCGGCCCGCGACCGGGTCATGCGCCCAAGGCACGTAAAAGTGTCCACAACAACCGCGTTCTTGAAAAATCTGCCCTCAAATTCAGACAATCCGCACCGGCCAGCATCAAAACGAATTGCACGCGCGGCTCTTCAACAAGGCGGCGTGTCGCATTTACGACCACTTTGATGAAGCTGTGGAGCGGCGGCGGGTAGCAGTAGGGTAGGCGTCGAGGTCTTCTCGGCTAACTCGGTACGCCACTTCGAAGTGGTGGAGCGGAAGGGGCCTTCTTCAAGGGCCTACCGCTTCGTCGCCCTAGCGGCGACGCCGAGATCGGTAATTTCTTCCAGCTTGTGGAGGTGCGTCGCAGTGGAGGGTGGCGCTTCCACGGTTAATCTCCCGAGCCTCTGGGGCGCGGCAATGCTAGCATGGGCTCATGAGAAACTCGTGGAAAGATCTAGCTATCAACGGTGATGGCGAGTACGTGGCGGATTGTGATAAGGGGTGCCTTGGTTCGTTTGATGAAATTACAGACGATAAGAGGAAGCTTCAGCTAAAAGTTCTACCTGAGCCATTCATTGGGGATCCTGCCACCGCCTCTTTTGTAGCGCTGCAGCTGAATCCTGGCGGCGCACTTTCGGACGATTATGAAAAGGAAATCTCTAGCGACTACAGGGCTTTCAAACCAAAGCACGAAGATATTCTCGCCAATCTTTCCGGCGAGAGAAGGGAAATGTATTGGGCTGAACCCACTCCGAATCTCGGTGAGAGTGGCAAAGAACTCTATAGTGCGCCTCACACTTGGTACTTCGGTGCCGAAATCGAAACGAAATCTGGATGGGAGTACCGATTTGCGCGGCGTTCCCGCTTTCAGCTCCTGCTACTTGCGCTGTCCTCTCAGCAGGCTCGAAGCGAGCTGAGAAAACTCAAAGATCCCTCGATCGAGAACTTTCATAAAGTTGTTCTGGCTGCCGAAGGTGAGAATTTTCCTTCGAGTCTTGACCGTGCCTACGGAATTCTAAGAAAAAAGTTTGCTGTGCTTGAATATTTTCCCTACCATTCCGACAAGGCGGATACCGGAAAGATCGAAAATTCAAACCTGCCTAGCCAAGAGTACACAGCGTACCTTCTTGAACAGGCGCTCGCCGGTGGTGCTAGCATTTTCTTGACGAGGTCGGTCACCGCATGGAGAAGTCTCACTCCTAAGTTGTTCGAACACGGTGAGCGGTTGATCATTGCATCTAACAAACAGTCTCCAGCCTTTACGCCCGGCAACGTTTGTAGGTGGGATAGTACTGCGGGTAGTCAGGGGGCCAAGGATCCGAGCCTATTCTGGAAGGTCGTGGAAAAGCTTGATCCGCAGGAATGAGGCCGAAGAGAGCATCGGCCAGGAAATAGTAGCGTGAACCTTTCGTGGTGTTCGAGGGGCTTCCAGGCGGTGCTTCCTAAGCGGCCCTCATGCCCACGCGTTTCGAACAAAGTCGGGCGATCGATCGCAATAACGGATCTGGGGAGGCGAGCGCGAGTTCTGGGAGCACTTCGAGCGTAAGAAGAAGTGGAAACGACATCGACCTAAAGATGTCGATGCTCCCGGCGGTGCTAAGAGAGCTGAAGGAGCAGGTGATGCGCCTCCGCTGGCAAATGAACACCGGCTGGTACTGGGAAGTGCCAGCAAAGGCATTGCGGGCTCTGCCCAGGGCTTTCGCAATGCGTTCTTGCGTACTTATTCGTTCAGAATAGGTGGCACTGTCTGAGCGCCAGTGCTTCCTCGATTCAGATCGTACCTACAATCCAGGTTCTGGTAAACGCGGTTGTTGGGGACATTTTCGTGCCTAAGCGCCACAGATCACTAAAGCGCCCAGCCGCGAAACGAGAAATCGCTTCGGGCTAGGCGCTTTCAGGCTAGGTGAATTTACAGCTTCACCATGGGCTGCCAACCGGCCGGGATGCTCTTCGAGCTGACGACCTTGCGGCCGAACGGGAAGCAGGTCACTGGAATCATCTTGAGGTTGGCCCAGGCAACGGGGATACCGATGATGGTAATCGCCTGGATAACGGCGGTAACGACGTGGCCAATGGACAGCCACAGGCCAGCGATGACGAACCAGATGACATTGGAGATGGCAGACATTCCGCCGGTACCCTTGCGTGGTTCAACCACGGAGCGACCGAACGGCCACAGGGCGAACTGGCCCATGCGGAACGAGGCAACGCCCGCAGGAATCGTCACGATGAAGATGCAGGCGATGATGCCGAAGAGGAAGTAGCCCAGCGCAAGAACGATGCCGCCGGAGAGTAGCCAGATGATATTGAATACAAGATTTAGTAGTGATCGCATGCCCGCCAGCTTAGCGCGAAAAGCGTAAAGAAACCTTAGAGCGGCTGGCAGTGCGGGCAGAACCAGATGATGCGCTCTAATTCGCCCTCGTCTCCACCGCGGTCAACGCCGCCCAAGGAATCCTTCTGGATGATGGTGCCACAGCGCCGGCAGCGCTTGCGGTTGCGCCCAAAGACATAGGTGGTCTCCCCGGCCCGGCGCACGCCGGTCGTCACGCGGATGGGCGAGTTCCGGTTGGCCCACATGATGCGCTTGCCGATGTCCAATACCTGTTCCACATCCACTTCTGCCACCGGGGTGGCCGGGTGAACGCCGGCGAGGAAGCAGATTTCGGCGCGGTATTCATTACCAATGCCTGCTACGACCTTCTGGTCCAATAACGCCGTGCCGATGCTGCGCTCGGGTCGCGCGCGCAGACGGCGCACCGCCTCCTCGCGGTCCCAGTCGGGGTCCAAGATATCCGGGCCAAGGTGCGCGATGCGGCTAAAGTATTGATCCGCGTCGAAGATATCGACAAAGCCCAACCAGTGGCCTACGAGTTCAATATCGCGCGGGGAATGAGCCAGTTGCAGCACGATGCGCGCGCTATGGCCGGGCTTGCGCCAGCGGTCGCCGGCGTAGTGGATGGCCCAGGTGCCCTCCATCTTTAGGTGGGTATGCACGATGGTCTGGTCGAATTGCATGAAGAGGTGCTTGCCATAGGGCCACACGCGCTCGCAGATGGTGCCGGTGAGGTTTACGGTGGCGTGCTGCGGCACGCGGACGGAACAGCCGGTGACCTCGCGCCCAGTCATAAACTGCAGGCGGCGCGAAAGCTGCAGGACTGAATCCCCCTCGGGCATGGGACTGGCCTCCTTCCGTGGGCCTCAAACTCTGTGGCTCCACCAAAATACACCTGCAGGCAAGTAGCGCTAGCGGCGGTACCCGCCGCGCGGGCGGAAGCCACCGGAGTTGCGAGGTGACGGAGGTGGATCGTCGAAGCTGAGCTCCTCGATGGCCTCGGACGCGCGCCTGCCGCCGCGCAGGCCATCGCGTGGGCCCTCCGGTGAGCCGTCCCGCGCCCCGTGACGCGGGACCCGCGGCGGCGCGGCCCGCCTGGCAATGCGCACGCCCTTCGGCGTGATTCCGGCCCCCAGCGAGCGCAGGATGCTAGCGGCCGGGGTGTGGTGGATGGGGTTGCCATTGCACTTTTCAATCACCAGCGGCGACATGTGCCCGGCGGCGATGAGTTCTGTGAGCGCGGATAGGAGGCGGGCGTAGACGTCGGTGGTCTCGATTCCATCGGGCAACGCATCGATAAACGTGGTCAAGGTCTTGCCGCCGCGGGTGAGGTGGGCTATGGGGAGGCCATCGCACAGCACGACCAGTGCCCCGGCGGAGCGGGCGGGGCCACCGGTAGCTTTGCCATCGGCTTCGTCGCGCTGCGGCCAAGGCAGCGCCGCGCCGTAGGGGTTGGCGGGATCCACGGCGGCGAGCACGAAGGTCTCTGGATCGGTGGTGCCGGACGGCCAGCCGGTGACATCGGGGGAATCCGCTAGGCCGCGGAGGCGATCGATGATGGCCGGGGTGGAAAATTGCGCGGCGCCGAGGTCCTCGATGACATAGCCGCGCATGGCCTTGCCGGATTCCTCGAAGCCGGACAGGACCTTATAGGCCAGCGCGAAGCCGCCGAGGACGTCTTCTGCCACCACGGAGCCGCGGGTGACCACGCCGTAGCGATCCAGCCAGGCCTCGCCGTGCGCCACGGACCGCGAGGTGGCATCTTGGGCTGCGGGCACCGCCAGCGACCAGCGGCCGAGCATATCGGGTGGGGTCTGGCCAGCGCTTCCGTTGGCGTTTTGGGTCTGGGCGAACGAGGTGCGTCCCATGCGCAGCCGCGAGCGCGTGGGGCGCCGCTTGGAGCGGTGGGCGGTAGAGCCGCGGCCGGCACGGGAGGCCCCTCGCCCGCCTGACGATAAGCGCGTGCGGATGGGCGCGAAGGAATCCGGGCTGGCCAGGCCCATTTCCACCAGGCCCCAGAGGGCCTCACGAGTCTCCTCGGCGGTACCGGGGACCTCGGCGGCGATATCGGAAAAGAGGAAGCCGCCGCCGCGCTCGAGCACGCCTAAAATGGCGCGCTGCAGCATGCTTACGCCCTCCGGATCGGTTTCGGGGGCGAGCTGGGCGGCGTAATCGGTAGGCAGCAGCATCACCCACGGGTCGGCTGCCCCGGCCTTTCCGGCGCCGACGATCATCACCTCGCCATTGGCGGTTAGCTCATCTAGCATGCGGGGCGAATAATCCCCCACGCGGGCGGGCAAAATGATGGATTCCCAGGCAGAAGCCGGCAGGCGCACCCCGGCGAGCTGCTCGATAGCGGAAAATACGCCATCGGCACCGCGGAGTGCCGGCCGCTTCCCGGCGGGCGCGATGCCGTGCCATTCCGGAAGGAAGCGGGCGAAGGTGGCGCCGGAGACCGGCTCGGTATCCGCGCGCGCAGCCGCAAGCGAGCGCGAGCGAATGGTCTTTAATACCTCGGCGGCGCAGTACTCCTGGTTCTCTATTCCCTGCCGGTAGTGGCCCTCCACGATCGAATCCAGGCCAGCCAGGGTGGTGTGTGCAGCGGAGACGGAAATGCCGAAGGCAGCTGTTAAGTCCGCGAGCACGAACGGGCCGCGGGTGCGCGCCCAGCGGCTGATGAGCTGTGGGAGGGCATCGGCAAGCGTGGCGACCTGGGCGGGGATGCCGGGAGGAATGGGGACGCCGAGGGCATCGCGAAGCAGCGCCGCATCCTGGGACTGGGCAAGGTGCTCGCGCCCGCCGATGCGCACCCGCATAATCCGCGAGCCCAGGTTATCCAGGGCGGCTAAGGGAACGTCCGTGTGCTCACCCAGCTCCTCGAGCGGGATGGGGCCAAGCACGCGGAGGAGATCCGCGACTTCCTCGGTGGTGCGCGCCCGGCGCGAGGGTGCGGTGCGCTGCAGCTGGGTATGGATCTCATCGATGATCGCGGGATCCAAGAGCTCGCGCAGCTCCACCGTGCCGAGCAGCTTGGCCAAAAGCGCCGGGTCAAGGGCGAGGGCCGCCGCCCGCTTTTCCGCCAGCGGGGAATCGCCCTCGTACATGAAAGCACCGGTGTAATTAAAGAGCAGCGACGAGGCAAAGGGCGAAGGCTGATCCGTGGTGACCTCCGCGATGCGCACGCGGCGGTGCCCCAGATCGCGCATGACCTCCTGCAGCGCCGGAACATCGTAGACGTCCTGCACGCACTCGCGCACCGTTTCCAAAATGATGGGAAAGGACGGGTACTTGCGGGCGACGTCCAAAAGCTGCTCGGCGCGCTGGCGCTGCTGCCACAGCGGGGCGCGCTTACCGGGATTGCGCCGGGGTAAAAGTAGCGCGCGGGCCGCGCACTCGCGGAAGCGGGAGGCAAAAAGGGCGGAATTACCCACCTGCTCGGCCACGACATCGGCAATATCGTCGGCGTCGAAGGCAAAAATCGTGCCATCGGGATCGGCCTCGCCCTCGGGCAGGCGCAGCACGATGCCATCATCGCCGGCCACCGCCTGCGGGTCCATGCCGGTGCGCTCCCCCACCCGCGCGCCCACCGCCAGGGCCCAGGCGGAGTTTACCGGCCGGCCAAAGGGGGTGTGCAACACCACGCGCCAGTCCCCCAGCTCATCCTTGAAGCGCTCGAGCACGAGCGTCTTTTCATCCGGAATGATGCCGGTGGCCTCCTGCTGTTCGCGCAGGTAGTTCAGGATATTTGTGCGAGCATTCTCATCGGCATCCGCGATAATGCTCGGGTCCGTATTTACCTCGCGGCGGTACTCGCCCAAGGCCTGGCCCAGCTCATAGGGGCGCCCGGCGCCATCGCCATTCCAAAACGGCAGCCGGCCCGTATACCCCGGCGCGGGCGTGACCAGAACTTGATCGCGAGTGATCTCCTCGATGCGCCAGCTGGTCGCGCCCAGGGTGAAGACATCGCCCACGCGGGATTCATAAACCATCTCCTCATCGAGCTCGCCCACCCGGCGCGGGGCCTTCCCGGATTCCCCACCGCTATAGAGGAAGACGCCAAACATTCCCCTATCCGGGATGGTGCCACCACTGGTCACGGCCACGCGCTGCGCCCCCGGCCGAGGGGTCATCACACCGGATACGCGGTCATAAACCACGCGGGGTTTTAGCAACGCAAAATCCGTGGATGGGTACACGCCGCTGACCAGATCGATCACGGAATCATAGACCTCGCGGGCCAGTTCGCGGTAAGGATGGCTGCGCTTGACGATGTCATACCAGTCATCCGCGCTTAAGCCCTCCTCGCCCGCTGCGGCCACCGCCGCCACGGTCTGCTGTGCGAGCACGTCCAGCGGGTTGCGCGGGGTATGCATCTTCTCGATCATCCCGCCGCGCATGCGCGCAACCGTTAGCGTGGATTGCACCAGGTCCGCGCGGTGCTTGGGATAAAACGCGCCGTGCGATACCGCGCCCACATGGTGCCCGGCGCGGCCCACGCGCTGCAGGCCCGAGGCCACTGAGGGCGGCGATTCCACCTGCACCACCAAATCCACCGCGCCCATGTCGATGCCCAGCTCCAGCGAGCTCGTGGCCACCACGGCTTTCAGCGTGCCTTCCTTCAACATCGTTTCCGTCATGGCGCGCTCGTCCTTGGACACCGAACCGTGGTGCGCCCGCGCGATCACCGCCGGCGCCTTGCCCGCCACATGCGAGTGCGCCATCAACTGGGCGGGATCGCGCCGGGTCTCGGGGGAAAGCGAATCCGGGTCATATTCCTGCGCGTAAAGCTCGTTAAGCCGGCTGGTCAGGCGCTCAGCGCTGCGCCGCGAGTTCACAAAGACCAGCGTGGAGCGATGCGCCATGATATCCGCGTAGAGGTCTTGGGTAATAAACGGCCAGATGGAATTCGCGGTGGGCAGCGCGGTGTCTTCTTCCCCGCCGTCGCCGCTGCCTTCCGGCCCGCCGGTAATGCCAATCGCATCATCGACGGTGAGCTCCCCAATGGTCGAGCCCGCCTCCGGCGTGGGAAGATCCGACATATCCTCGACCGGCACGCGCACATCCAAGTCCCACTTCTTGTGCGCTTCCGGCGCCACGATTTCCACCGGGCGGTTGCCGCCCAAGAAATCCGAGACGGCCGAAAGCGGGCGCACCGTGGCAGAAAGCCCAATGCGTTGAAAATCCCCCGCAATTTCTTGCAGGCGCTCCAGCGTCAGGGCGAGGTGCGCGCCGCGCTTGGTGCCGGCCAGCGCGTGGATTTCATCGATGATGACGGTATCGACGGTTTTCAAAATCCCCGCCGCCTTTGAGGTCAGCATCAAATATGCCGATTCCGGGGTGGTAATGAGGATATCCGGCGGCTTGCGCACCTGCCGGGAGCGCTCTGCCGAGGGCGTATCGCCCGAACGCACGCCCACGGAAATATTCGGTGCCTCCAGCCCCAGCTTTTCCGCGGTGCGCGCAATGCCGGTCAGCGGCGCCCGCAGGTTATTTTCCACATCCACGCCCAGCGCTTTCAGCGGCGAGACATACAGCACCCGCACGCCGGTGGCGGAGCCTGCGGCGTTTCCTACCGGCAGGACCAGTTGTCCTTCGCGCTCCACCAGGTTATTCAGCGCCCACAAAAACGCCGCGAGTGTCTTACCAGAACCCGTGGGAGCAACCATCAGTGCGTGATCCCCGCGGGAAATCTTGTCCCAGGCTTGGGCTTGTACCGCGGTGGGAGCGGCAAAAACGTCCTGGAACCACTGCGCCACTTGGGGGCGAAAGCGCTCGAGGATGTTTTCTGGCATGACCACACTCTAGTCCCCGTTGTAATGTGGGCACCATGACCGTCGAGATTTCTGATTCCCGCCTGACCAATTCGCTCGCCCAAGGCTGCGGCGAGATTTTAAAGGGCGTGCGCAATGGTGGCCTGCTGCGGGGCCTTTCGCTTGGCGATGCCGGCGATGACGCCGCCCAAGAATGGATCGCCCGCGTATTAGAACAGCACCGGCCCGGCGATGGCGTGCTCTCTGAGGAAGCCTCCGATGATCTTGCCCGGCTAAAAAAGAAGCGCGTTTGGATCGTGGACCCGCTTGACGGCACCAAGGAATTTGCCACCGGCCGCCAGGACTGGGCGGTACACATCGCGCTCATTGAGGACGGCACCCCAGTCCACGCCGCGGTGGGCTTGCCGGACTACGGCGTGACCTTCAAGTCTTCCGATGTGCGCGCCGTCGACGGCCCTCTGTCCAAGAAATTCGTCATCTCCCGCAATCGCCCGCCCAAGGTGGCCGGCTATATCGCAGACAAGATGGGCTACGAGACCGAGGGCATAGGCTCTGCCGGTGCTAAGGCCATGCACGTGTTGCTTGGTGATTATGACGGTTATATTCACGCCGGCGGCCAATACGAATGGGACCAGGCCGCCCCGGTCGGCGTTGCCATGGCAGCCGGCCTGCACTGCTCCCGCCTCGATGGCAGCCCCATTACCTTCAATAACGAGGACACCTTCATCCCCGATCTGCTCATCTGCCGCCCCGAGCTCAAAGACGAGATTCTAGAGCACGCAGCGGCCTTTGCCGAGGAGAATGGCGGCTTCTAAACTGGTGCCTATGATTGAGACTCCTTATGAGGATCTCCTCCGCCGCGTCCTCGAAGAAGGCACGGCCAAAGGCGATCGCACCGGCACCGGCACGCGCTCCATTTTCGGCGCACAGCTGCGCTATAACCTGGCGGAATCCTTCCCTCTGCTGACCACGAAGAAGGTCTACTTTCGCGGGATCATCGGCGAGCTGCTGTGGTTCCTGCGCGGCGATTCCAATGTGAAATTCCTGCAGGATAATAACGTTCGCATTTGGAACGAGTGGGCCGATGAGAATGGCGATTTGGGCCCGGTCTACGGCGTGCAGTGGCGCTCCTGGCCCACCCCGGATGGCAGCCACATCGACCAAATCCAGCAGGCACTCGACACTTTGAAGAATAACCCGGACTCGCGCCGCAACCTGGTCTCCGCGTGGAATGTATCGGAGCTCGACCAGATGGCGCTTATGCCCTGCCACCTGCTCTTCCAGCTCTATGTGGCCAATGACACGCTGTCGCTGCAGGTATACCAGCGCTCAGCAGATATGTTCCTGGGCGTGCCCTTCAATATCGCCTCCTATGCTGCGCTGACCCACATGTTTGCCCAGCAGGCCGGCCTCAAGGTGGGCGATCTCATCTGGACCGGCGGCGATTGCCACATCTACAACAACCACGTAGAGCAGGTACAGCAGCAGCTGTCCCGCGAGCCGCGCGAGTACCCGCAGCTTAAACTCAACAAGGCGAAGGACCTCTTCTCCTATGACTTCGCCGATTTTGAGGTGCAGGGCTACGACCCGCACCCGACCATCAAGGGACAGGTGTCGGTCTAATGCTCGGCGCGATTTGGGCGCAGTCCCTAGACGGCATCATCGGCGATGGCGCGCAGATGCCCTGGCACGTGCCGGAGGATCTCAAGCACTTCAAGGACGTCACCATGGGCGCGCCGGTCATCATGGGCCGCAAGACTTGGGAATCCCTCAACCCCAAGTTCCGCCCCCTGCCCGGCCGGGAGAATTACGTGCTCTCCTCGCGCGCACCCGGCACGTGGTCAACCGGTGCTACGGTGGGCAGAACGATGCCCGCGCTTGCCGATGCCTGGGTTATCGGCGGCGGCCAAATCTACACCGCCGCCTTGGACCAGGTGGACCGCATCGAGGTCACTCTCATGGGCGTAAACATCGGCGATATTTATGGCGAGGATGCCGTCTTTGCCCCGGATATCCCCGATACGTTCGGCTTGGCCTACAGCACGGACTGGCTTACCTCTGACAAAGGGCATTTAGAACTTCCCGAGCAGCCGGCCAGCGAGCTCCCCATGAAATACCGCTTTTTAACTTACGATAGAAAGGACGCAGCATAATGACTGTACAAGCACCCGAAACCAACGCCGATGTCACCATCTTCTACGCCGACTGGTGCCCATTTTGCGCCAAGCTCATCAAGAACTTGGACCGCACCGAAACCCCATACGAGCTCGTGGACGTAGAAGGCGATAACGCCGATGACATCAACGAGTGGATCAAGTCCGTCAACGACGGCAACCGCATCATCCCCACCGTCTTGTATTCCGACGGCACCCACGAAACCAACCCGTCCGCATCCTCCGTGCGCAACAAGCAGGAAGAGCTGGCAGGCGCCTAAACCTCATAGCGAAGGCTGCCTGTCCGGCTCGGGCTCATCCACCCACCCCATACAATCAGCCGCGCACGCAGCCTTTTGGGGCGCACTCGCGCCCCACTGCTATGATGATCCGAGTTGCATGAGCAACATCCCCGCCCCAGTAGCTCAGGGGATAGAGCACGGCTCTCCTAAAGCCGGTGTCGGAAGTTCGAATCTTCTCTGGGGCACGAAGCGATCTGCTTTTAAGGTAGCCAGCACTATTGGTATCGACTCTTTAAGCCATGGTGTCAGGCCGGTCTGCACCCCGCCAGGGTAGACAAATTGCTTCAACGCGTGGTCCCAATTTTGGAGAAATGCCCCTATGAGTACATGCTTTCCCAGTGTGGAAATCACCGCGCATTCCCAAAAAGGAAATAGCCATGCAACAAACGAAGATTCGTGGGGCAGCTTCAAAAATTTAGTATGGGTCATCGATGGAGCATCGAATCCCAAAACCACCTCTGGCGAGGTCGTTAGCTTTGTCAATGCTCTCAATACCCAACTCAAAAATTGTGCCGCTAACAATCCTCATGCTTCTTTAGCTACCATCCTCGCAGCATCCATCTCCGCGACAGCACAAACTGAAAATGTTCGTGCAAGTGCAACCGTGGCGCTATGCCGATTCAATGAAGATAACTTCGATTATCTAGTCCTTGGCGATGCTGGAATCGTTTTTATGAATGCTGATTCGGACATCAAATTGTTCCAAGACACACGCCTACAAGAATGCGCCGTTGTGGAACGGCAACGATACCGCGAGCTTTTAAAAGCAGGCGCTGCCCAGAGCGATATTGATAAGGCTCATCTCGCTCTTGTTGAAGCCGAATCTAAGCTGCGCAACACCACAGGAGGGTTCTGGGTAGCCGAAACGGAACCAAATGCGGCATGTCACGCTCTCCAGGGACGAATCGAGGGTGCCCGGTACCCAGTGGTTCTTGGAACCGACGGGTTTGTAGGGCTCGCTACACCATCCGTACTTTTTTCACAGGTCCGCAGAGCTGAGGGACTCCCACATAAGCTTGCGGAAATGACTGATGCGTTACTCCCACAATCTGGGAAGATTGATGATGCTACCGTTATCACAGTAAATCTTCCGACCACGTATGACCGAGTGAAATGATTGGATTCGCGACAGCTAACGTTGCTCTAACTTGGTTATCCCACCTTATTGCGCTTTCCTCAATTGCTACCGCAGGTTATCAGTGGCTAACGCGTTTTAGTTCTCGCAAAAGGGTGCAGAAGTTCTTCGGCGGCTCTAATATCACGATCGTCATTCCCATGAGGCTTTTGGAAAAGCGGAGAGTAATTGCAGAGCCCGATTTTGTAGCCGCTTCCCTTCTAGCCGAGTTTTTAAAAGCGGCAAAAATTGATGTGACATTCGACTACGTCAATCCAGACGGTTCCATCGATCTGTCCACCGAAGGATTGGTCGTTATCTGCGGACCCAAAAATTCTTCCTTAGTCGCGAAAGCAATGGACCACGATCCTTCCCTTCGCTTTCACGAAAGCGAAGGACATTGGAAGATCAGCGAAAGGCAAGGCTCCCAAGAGTTCCAGTCCCTGCTTGACCGCGGTGAAGCGGAAAGCGACACGGCTTATGTAGCACGCGCTCCACGGCGTCCAGGTTCCCGGCAAACATTTGTGTCAATCGCTGGCATCCATGCGCAAGGATCAGCAATCGCGGTTGCGCACCTGACGAATAAACACAAATTCAAAAAGCTAGCCAAAAACGTTGGCGGAGACCTATTTTCGATGGTCATTTCCGGGGATTTCTCCGATGAACCGTTGCGACCTAACGAAACCTATCAACTAGCTCTGTATACGCACGGGCCTCCTCAGGTGCATGCACCAACTGGGATAATTTCAACGAAAAGCTCGGCTCAGGGTCCTAAAAATGAGAAATGACGACTTTTTGGAGCCATGCTCAATCGAGGCTGCCATGTCAAGGAGCCTGGAAAACAAACGACCCCTCGTCGGCATATTTTTGAGCTGATCCAAAATTAAGCTAAAGTTATCACCGTTAATTTTGCAGGTGAGCGAGTGTTTTACACCACGCTCACTCACACCATCCGCCGTACAGAAAGGTATTCAGATGATTACCACTATTCTTGCTGGGCTATTGGCTGCAAGCACTGGTTTAACCGGCCCCAGCACTCCAACCGCAGAAGCGTCCCCCGCAGCCCAGCACCAAGAACACGCGGCCACGGCTACTCCTGATAGCGATACTTCTGACGTGCAGGCGCTTATCGATGATGCCCAAGACCAAGCCGGCTACGAATTCATTACTGTGCGCTACGACGGAGAATTTGCGCATATTGCTTTGGACCCCGAAACCTACAACCCGGAAAGCGATAGGGCGACATTTGAAGCCGTGTCCAAGTTGCTCACCGAGAAGGGTTATGAAGTCACTGCAGTTCTCTAAACCGTCTGCCTCTACTGCCTAGCAGGGGCTTTATCCTCTGTTTCGTTGCCGTTCTGTGCTGCAGCACTGCGCACCCGAAGTGCACCGATAAAGCCCAGCGCAAGGAATGCGGTAGCGGCAACGAGCGACCACTGCGCGGCGTCGGTCATGCCTTCGCTTAAGGCCTGCACCACTGCCCCAGTCGGCTCACCGAATGGACCGTTACCACCCTGTTCACGCAGCTGCGCGATGCTCGAGCCTGCGGATTGACGGGTTGCTTCGGCAATGCTGTCGGCGCTGGGTCCGGTGATTGCGGCATCGTCAAGCGCCTTCGGCAACGTAAGAGCTAGAGCAGCCGACAAGACCGAACCAGACACCGCTGTACCCAGCGAGGAACCAATCTGGCGCACGGTGCTCTGCGTTGCGGAGGCTTGTCCGGAGTCATCGACGGGAATATCTCGCAGCACCGTACCGGTCAGCTGCGCGGAGGCGAGTCCAAGACCCAAGCCATACAAGGTCAACGGCGCGGCGATGATCCACCCATTCGTATTCGGACCCATAAGCAGGACGAGTATAAGAACACCGACGACTTCCAAGCCGAGCCCGATAAGCACGGTGCCAGGCGCCCCGAAACGCGCCGCGACGTGGCGGGCTGCCGCACCGGAGAAGAATGCACCGATTGCCATGGCGGCCAGCACCAGGCCTGCCGACATCGTGCTGAGATCCAACGCATTAATCAAATACAGCGGGAGCACAAAAATGATAGCGAACTCACCGATAGCTACCGCACCAGCAGTGATATTTCCCCACGAGAACGTGGAATAAGAAAAGAATTCAAGATCCAACAGCGCCGAGCGGTGACCCCGCTCGCGGTGCTTTTCCCACCGAATAAACAGCGCAAAGCCCACGGCCGAAATCACGAGCTCCACCGGCACCGGTGAAATAGCCGCATTTTCTGACCACGTCCAGCCAAAGAAACTGAATGAGGATTTGGGGCTCCCACCAGCTTAGGGCGGGCCCTCGATAATCGCGAAGACTAGGACACCCACTCCGTCAGCGCACCACCGGCAAGCGGCCCGACCGCTGCCGCACCCGAAATCACCGCACCCCACACGCCAAACGCTGCTGCACGATACTTTCCACGGAATACGGCATTAACCGCGGAAAGCGTCGATGGCATGATGAACGCAGCACCGATTGCCCGCACGGCGCGCGCGGAGATCAGAGTGGCGGTGGAGGTAGAAAATCCCGCCAATACACTGCCGCCCACAAATATTGTTAGGACCGCAGGAAGGCGCGCTTGCAGACCTAGGTATCAACAATCTTGCCCGTCGACAGCAGCAGCGCCGCCAACAAAACCGCATAGAGGCTGTTGCCCCACTGCGCCTGCGTCAGGTTGAGGGGCCTGACCCTCGGAAAGTGGACACGTCGGGGGTTAGGCCCCGTCTATACATTAGAAGGAAGCTGATCTGCAATAAATTTTAATTTTAGTCTAGACGAAAGTCGGCAGGCTTGGGTAACATCTTGTCCTGCAGAAATGCACTGAAGGCAAGGCGCGACAAGATCGCTTTTGGACCAAACATTTGCAACACCAATTCATTCTGAGGTTACCCTCGTTTAGTGGACACCCAATTAGTGCGGATTTTGTGTCCGTAAGAGAGGATGTTCATTGTGAGTCAACAGCGCAAGAAGTACACGACGGAGTACCGGCGTGAAGCCGCAAACCTAGTAATCGAGTCAGAATGCCCGATTGCTCATGTGGCTAAGGAGATTGGCGTCGCACCAGGCCTTTTAGGTCGGTGGGTAAAAAATGAGCGTCAACGCCTAAGGATCCTCTGATGGGTTAAGCGAGGCGGATCTTCGTGCTGAGAATGCTCGTCTGCGTCGTGAATTGGCAGAAGCCAAGATGGATAACGAGTTTTTGTCAAAAGCGACAGCCTTCTTCGCTTTAAGGCAACGCGAGAAGAAAAGTTCGAATTAATGCAGCCAGTGCAAGGCGCATTTCAGTATCAAGCGCATGGCACGTTTGTTGAAGGTATCTCGGTTTGGATACTACACATGGGCTCGTATGCAGCAGCAACGCTTATCCGGTAAAGATAATCGTGCAGTATTTTACGATGATGTTGATCGTAAGATTCATCAGATCTGGAAAGGCTCCGACGAGGTCTATGGTGCCTCGCGGATTACCGCAGAGCTAGGTGAGCGCTACCAGATCAGTGTAAATCGTAAGACTGTGGCTAAGCGGATGCGTCTGATAGGCATTGAAGGGATGTCACCGCGTGCTTTTGTGCCGGTAACAACGATTCAATCTAAACGTAAATCTGCTCTTCCTGACCTGGTAAAGCGCATGTTTGATACCGGCGAACTCAACCGGGTATGGATGTCGGACATTACCTACCTGCGCACCGGCGAGGGCTGGTTGTACTTATGTGCGGTCCGCGATGGCCATTCCCGCAGGGTACTGGGCTGGGCTATGGATAGCGTGCAAGATACATACCTGGTCGAACGAGCACTTCGGATGGCACATGCACTGCGCGGTGACGTTCCTGACGGGCTGGTGTTTCACGCCGACCGGGGAACACAATTCCCCAGTGAGAAGCTCTGGGAGGTGTGCCGTAACCTGGGCGTTGCTCAGTCTGTGGGGCGTACCGGAGTGTGCTTCGATAATGCGATGGCCGAGTCGTTCTGGTCGACGCTTAAAACTTAAGTTCTACGACCGGAAGCGCTGGCCAACCCGCGATACTGCGCGTCAGGCTGTGGCTTACTGGATTGAAGTGGTCTACAACCGTCGACGCCGGCACTCCGCCCTCGGGATGGTCAGCCCCGTCGATTTCGAAAACCACACCACCCAAACCAGAAACGAAGAAGAAATAGCTGCCTAACCACTAGGTAGCTTGACTACGTGTCCACGATTTGCGGGCAACCCCATGCAGAGGCGGTACACTTTAGTTTCCTCATATCGATAAGTAGTTATTTTATGATCCATAAAAGAACCGCTTATCTGCATTCGCCCCCATTAAGGGTGAATCTTGAGATCAACCTAGAAATACCTTTTAAAAAGTATTATACGTTTTAGGTAAGCCTTACTTTTCCTACTGTTCTTGAATCGAGGTTTACTATGACCCAACACTCCTCTACGCCCGCACGGAATACAAGCTCATCCAGTGGGTCGACGGCACGTTTAAACACCAGAGATCTCATCAACGCTGGCATCTTTGCTGCACTTTACTTTGTAATCACCTTTGTAACCGGGATGGTCGGATTCGCGGGACCACAATTCATGTTTATTGGATGGTTCATCGCGGCAATCGCAAATGGAATCGTGTTAGCGCTTTATGCCGCCCGCACGCCCAAAATGGGTGCTTTCACCCTCGTCGGTGGTATTAACGGACTAGCATTCATGCTCACCGGACACTACTTCTGGACCCTGCTGGGAAGCATAATTCTTGGGTTTATCGCGGATTTGATTATCACAAAAAGCCACCTCGGGATTGCCAAGTCCTTCCCTATTGCCTATGGCGTCTTCTGTGCCTGGGTTTCTTTGCCTTTTATCCCGCTAATTCTGGATACGGACTCATACTACGTCGATATCGCAGACCAAATGGGCCAAGAATACGCCGATGCTATGTCGGATATCTTCCAACCTTGGACCATTGGAGTACTGGCCATTTGTGCGCTCATCGTTGGCTTTATCGGAGGAAAGGTCGGTGTTCGGGTCAGCCGCAAACACTTTGAAAGCGCTGGTCTCCTGTGAGCCTGCAAAAACAGGGCGTGCTTCGTCGAGCTTCGATCGATCCACGGACCGTGCTGCTTTCTGTTCTAGTAATCAATGCGGTAGCTCTCAGCCACGGCCACCTACCGACACTGCTGATTTCTATCGCCTTCAGCTCCATCGCACTAGCTACAGTAAAGCCACACTATGGTCTTATTTGCCTGTGCGCTTTTGCATTATCCTATCTAGGGTATTGGGGCCTTTTACAGCTTCCTGGCTCCACATTTTTCGCTTTTTCGGCGGCAATTTTTTCGTGGCTAAGCCGTTTCGTCATCAGCATGTCCATCGGCGCATTCGGCTTGCTCACTCTCACACCATCCGCATTGACCTCAGCACTGCGGGACCTGCGTTTACCAGGCTGGGCCACCATTCCACCGGCGGTATTCCTGCGCGTTTTGCCGATCATCGTGGCAGAAGCCAAAGCCATCCGCGATGCCATGGTCCTTCGGGGTCTCCAGCCTGGAGCGAAAAGCTGGTTCACACGGCCCACACAATCGTCCGCGATGCTGATCATCCCCTTGTTAGGCGCCGTCGTCCGCGCTGGTGATGAGCTCGCTGCCTCTGCTCTTGTCCGCGGATTGGGAGGACCCACACGCCCAACCACCACCGCCGATCTTTCCTTCAAGTTTGTCGATGCAACTGCAATAGCTGGGTTGGGCCTCGTTGTTGCCTCTGTCTGGCTTCCTACGGAGGTCCGCTTATGAACGAACGCAGTATCGCAACCAGTGTAAACGCCCATAACGTTTCTTTTACATATCCATTGGGCTCTCGGCCAGGCATTCAAGGTGTATCTGATGTGTCTTTTTCTGTCTCGCCAGGACAGTGCCTACTGATTACCGGTGATTCCGGATCGGGAAAGTCCACGGTGCTCAAGTTGATCAACGGACTCATCCCCCATTTCAATCCAGGAGAGCTACTAGGCACCATCACTATTACAAAGGATGACCAGGCTTTTAACCCTGCGCAGGAACCGCTCTCCCGCGCCATCGAGTTCAGCGCCTCAGTTTTCCAGAATCCACGGACGCAGTTTTTCACTGAAAGCGTCAATGCAGAATTAGCCTTCGGGCTAGAAAACCTTGGTATGGATCCCGCAGAAATTGAATCTAGGATTCAATCAGCGGTCGAGCTACTAGGCATTAACGATCTTCGGGGCCGGCGATTCAAAGAATTATCCGGTGGACAGTTACAAACCGTGGCATGCGCATGCGCGCTTGTGTCCCCAGGCAGTCTCGTGCTTCTCGATGAACCCACGTCCAATCTCTCCATGGAAAGCATCGATATTCTTGCACGCGTGCTACACCGCTTGAAGGAATTAGGCACAACGATCATTATCGCTGATCACCGCCTCTTTTTCTTAAAAGATATCGCTGACCAAGTTATTTACTTGACTCAGGGAAAAATAACGCGGAGTTTCTACGCTCAGGAGTTTTATGCCTTAGACGAACCCGAACGCAAACAATTGGGGCTACGCAGCTTACACCACGTTCCCCTGACCGCGAGCGCGCAGGTACCACCCACGCCCGAAGACGCCGATCCCCAGCGGAGCGGACTCGAGTTAAACAATATCCGTTTTTCTTATGGCACGCATAAGGTACTAAACATTGACCACGCATTTTTCCCCAGCGGCGAAGTCACCGCCTTAATCGGGCCCAACGGGGTTGGCAAAACCACCCTCGCCAGAATCATTTGTGGTCTTGCCTCTCCCAAACGCGGCGGTAGCCTCCGTTTGAACAGCAAACGAGTAGGAGCAGCAGCTCGGAGGCGCAGCGCGTACATGGTGATGCAGGATGTTGGCCGCCAGCTATTCGCTGCCACCACCGAAGAAGAGGTCACGCTCGGACTGGCAAAGAAGAAGCGGGACCACATCGATGTCAACGAGATTCTCCATCGCCTCGATCTGGAAGAGATGGCCCAACGGCATCCGCAGTCTCTGTCCGGTGGGCAACGGCAACGCTTAGCCATAGCTTCAGCCCAAGCCGAGCAAGCAGAGGTCTACATCTTCGATGAACCTACCTCTGGAGTGGGCTGGCGCCAACTGCAATCCATCTCTGCGCTGCTTCGATCTCTTGCAGCAAGCGGAGCAATGGTCATCGTCATCACCCATGACCACGAATTCATCCAAGAATCAGTCACCAGAATCATCGATATGACTGACATCAACAAGAATTGAGAAAGAAATGCCTGAGGTAAAACAAAGTTCCACAGAACCAAGCGGAACCCACCCACCAGAATCACACGGTGCGTCACCGGAAGAAGAGGCTCGCGCAAAACAAAAAGCCGGCCAGGTCGCTCTAAAAAAGCTACTGGCCCCAGTGCAAACAACCATCTACTTCGCACAGTTTCTCGCGCTTATATCCTCGGTACTCGCCGTAGCACCCTACGTCGCTTTGGTGGCACTGGGAAATGCTCTAATCAACGGAAATACTGATGACGTCGCGTCCATTGTGAAATGGCTCCTTGCAGCATTTTTGGGCCAGCTATTCTTCTATTTCCTTGCCCTTACGATCACCCACTTCGCTGATGCAAAGCTGGTGGGGATTAACCGGCACCGAATTATTACCGCTATTGCGAAAGCACCACTCTCGTGGTTTAGCCAAACTAATTCCGGCAAAGTCCGCAAAGCCGTCGAGGACGATACGCTAACTCTGCACACCCTGACAGCCCACGCTCCTGTAGAGCAGGTCGCCGCGATCTTTACACCCCTTGCGCTTCTGATTTATGCCTTTATCTTGGATTGGCGCCTTGGTCTACTTTCTATTGCCACTGTGCCCATTTTCCTAGCAATCCAAGCGTATTCAATGAAAGATATGGGCACAAAAACTGCGGAAATGGATAATTACCTGGGTGAGGTCTCCGCGACTGCGGTGGAGTTCTCCGAAGGTATTTCCGTCGTCAAGGCTTTTGGCACCGTTGGTAAAGCTCACGCGCGGTACCGCGAAGCTGCCCAAAAATTCGCGGAATTCTATTACGAGTGGGTACGTCCGCTTCTTCGCGTTAGCGCAATTTCAGAATCCGTGGTGGCGGTTCCCGTGCTCATCCTTATCAATGTAGGAGTCGGTTCCCTGCTAATAGCCGGGGACTATGTCACGGTTGCTGAAGTCATCGCCACAACGTTGATTGCACTGGTGATCCCAGGCACGATTCAAACCGTCGGCCGCATGATGTGGTCTTACCAGCTCGCTGGCAATGCGGCGTTGCGCCTCGATGAAGTCATGACAATTTCCCACGTGAATGAAGGCTCAAAGAGCCTCGATGCCAGTAGTCAAGACATGGAGGTGGAATTCCACAAGGTCAGCTTTAGCTACGCCCCAGACACACCAGTCCTCCAAGACTTTTCTGCGCAATTAAACGCAGGCACTGTCACGGCATTGATTGGCCCCTCCGGGTCTGGCAAATCCACAGCAGCAACGATGCTGGCGCGTTTCCAGGATCCAGATTCGGGCACAATCACTATCAACAACGTGGATATCCGTGATCTCACTTTCGACAGTTTGTACCGCACTGTGGCTTTCGTCTTACAAGATCCTCACTTACTGCGCATGAGTATTCGGGAAAACATTCGCCTTGCACGCCCAGAAGCTCGCGATGAAGAGATCTGGCAAGCAGCAGAGGCCGCGCACATAGCTGCTGATATTCGCGCTTTACCAGCTGGGCTCGACACCGTTGTTGGTGAGAACATCTCTTTATCCGGTGGACAACAGCAACGCATTTCTATTGCCCGGGCAATTATTACCAATGCCCCAATATTGATCCTGGATGAAGCTACTGCGGCAACTGATCCTGACTGTGAAGCAGAAATTCAAGCGGCTCTGGCCACACTCGTAAGAGACAAGACCGTCTTGGTCATAGCCCACAAACCGGAGTCAATCCAAGGCACAGACCAAATAATCCGCCTCAAGCCTGTGAAGGATAATTCTCATGTCTAATGCCACCACGCCTGCTAGTTCGCGGCTTCGTGATCCGTTACTTACTCGCAGTGTCAAAAAGCTGCAAAGTCCTGTAGGTCATAAGCTCAATAAAAGGCATGCTTCTCTATCGCTTATCGTTGGCGTGCTTGACGGCCTCGCCGTTCTCACGCTCGTGCCACTTACAAAGGCACTCGATGGGGATACGACGATCGCACCATGGATGTGGACGCTTTTGGCAATTGCGCTCGTAGCTTTTGCGCTACGATTTTTCGCAACCATGGCCTCTTACCACACGGCCTTGGATTTCATCCGAACCGCGCACACGACTGTGGGCGATAAATTGGCAACGCTACCGCTCGGCTGGTTCATACCGGCTAATACCGGCGGGCTATCTCGTCTCGTCTCAGATCGTTTTATGGTGGCGGCCGAGACTCTTGCACATACTCAAGGCATGGTGTACCGCGATGGTGCAGCACTTATGACCCTGTTGGTTGGAGCGTGTTTCTGGAATCCGCGGTTGGGATTGGTCTTTCTAATCATCGCACCATTGGCGCTCGTGGTGATGCAGTTGGCTGCATGGATTCGTGAGAAAGCATCGAACCGCGCACTCAGGCCGAGTAAAGAGCTCTCCCAGCGCATCGTAGAATTTGCTAACCGCCAGCCGGCCTTGCGCGCGGCGGGAAAATCACAAGGGTTTGCGCCACTTGAGCAAGCATTAGAAATCGATCATAAAGCACGGATACGCGAGCTATGGGTATCCACATTAGCTTTGCTACTCAACGGCATAGTAGTGCAGATCTTCATCGTGGCTCTCATTATGGTCTCCGCGAATCTTGCCGTTGAAGGCGCCCTATCGCCACTAGAAACAATTGCGATCATCGGAATCAGCTTGAGGTTTACCCGCACGCTTGAGCAGCTGGGCTCTTGTTTCGTCGGTTTAGACGCAGGCCGTATCGCGCTCGCAGAAACCGAGCTCATCACCGATGCCCCTTCCCTGCCAGAACCCACTACTCCGCGTACAGGAGACGGTTCGGGCAGTGTTGAGCTGCGCAATGTCACGTTTGGGTACGGAGATAAGCCGGTATTGGTCAATGTCGCCTTCCACGCCCAACCGGGCACCGTTACCGCCATTGTCGGTCCTTCTGGCTCCGGAAAGACCACAATTGCGCGCCTTATTTCGCGATTTTGGGATGTAGATTCCGGGGCGGTGATGGTTGACGGCGTAGATATCCGCGAGCTTGGAACCGAACAGTTAATGTCCAGACTGTCCATGGTCTTTCAGGACGTCTACCTCTTCGACGACTCGTTAATCGCTAATATCCGCGTTGGTCGTCCCGACGCCTCCGATGAGGAAGTCTTCCGCGCAGCTAATCTTTCAGGCGTGACTTCTATTGCCAACCGCCTAGGGTGGCATACTCCTGTTGGTGAAGGCGGGCGGCTTCTCTCCGGTGGTGAACGCCAGCGAGTATCTGTAGCTCGTGCGCTGCTCAAACAAGCGCCGATTGTCCTCTTTGATGAAGCAACTTCCGCGCTCGATGCAGAAAATGAGGCAAATATCCTTGCCGCAATGGACGAGCTACGGGAGAAGTCTACTTTCATCGTCATCGCCCATAAGCTGGATACAATCAAATCTGCTGATCAAATCGTAGTCTTGGATGAACACGGGCACGTCAGCCAGCTGGGCACGCATTCTGAGCTTTCCGATGTCCCCGGTATCTACCGTCACTTCTGGCAGCAACGCAAAGCAGCACGCGGGTGGAAAATCAGTTCGGGACGCGATTAACGCGGGCACCGAGATCGACATTGTTTGCGGAGGGCACCCTTCTCCCCCGCAGCACGGCGCACCCTAAGTGCACCAACAAAGCCCAGAGCGAGGAACGCGGTATCGGCGACGAGCGACCATTGCGCGGCGTTGGCATGCCCTCGCTTAAGGCCTGCACCACTGTCCCAAGCGCACGGTGCTCTGCGTTGCGGAGGCGAGCCCCAGGCCAAAGCCGTACAGGGGCAGCGGTGCGGCGATGATCCAACCATTCGTATCCGGCCTCATAAGCAGGACGAGGACAAGAACACCGACGACTTCCAAGCCGAGCCCGATGAGCACGGTGCCAGGTGCCCCGAAACGCGCCGCAACGTGACGGGCTGCCGCACCGGAGAGAATGCACCGATTGCCATGGCTGACAGCGCGAAGCCCACGGCCGAAATCGCGAGCGTCACCGGCACCGGTGAGATGGGCGCGTTTTCTGACCACGTTCAGCTGAAGATGCTGAATGAGGATTGGGATTCCCACCAGCCTAGGTCGGGGCCCTCAATAATCGCGAATACCAGGACACCCATTCCGTCAGCGCACCACCGGCAAGCGGTCCGACCGCTACCGCGCTGGAAATCACCGCGCCCTACACGCCAAAGGCTGCGGCGCGGTACTTGCCGCGGAATACGGCATTAACCGTGGAAAGCGTGGACGGCAATGATGAACACGGCGCCGATAGCCTGTACTGCGCGCGCGGAGATCGAAGTGGCGGCGGAGGTAGAAAATCCCGCCAATACGCTGCCTGCCACAAATATTGTCAGGCCGGTGAGGAAGGCACCCAGGTATCAGCAATCTTGCCCGTTGATAGCAGCAGCGCAGCTAATAGCACCGCATAGAGGCTATTGACCCACTGCGCCTGCGTCAAGTTAAGCTGCAGGTCAGTGATAATCGAGGCAATGCCACGCCGACGATAGTGCCATCTAGAACAATGATGCCCAACCCGATGGAAAGAACCGGCAGGCTTATCCAATCGCGGCGAGTAGGCGCCGTGACGTTTTCTTGAGCGTTCTTGAGCGTTGTGCTCGCTCATAGTTAGGCGTTCACCGAAGCTTTGGTGGTGCCCTCATCTGGTTCCTTGATCGCCCGGCCCAAATTCACGAGGAAGACCGTCAGCCCCACCGTGATGAAGATGTGGCCCAAACCAGCGATGCCGGAAATCATCTCATTGGATTCCTCGCCCAGCACCGTCAATATGCCGTGTGAAATTTGCATGCCGACGGTGAGCACCACGCCTACGTTGTAGAGCCAGAAGAACGAGTTGAACAGCTGGTGGTGCCGCGACAGTGCAAAGACCTTTTCCAACGCCAAGAAGATAAGGAATAGCATGAAGCCTAGCGCCAGCAAGTGGGTGTGAGCCACGCTTAGCTGCGTATATTCGCCTTCCGGGAAATCTTGTAGCTTCGTAAACTCCCGATAAAACAAGCCGGCGACCAAGCCCAAGACGAGGTAGAAAATCGCTGCCCTGTACAAAGCCTTCATATCATTACTCCTTCCCAGTCATCGCTGTGACTGGATAGCCGAGGGGATCAAGTTCTCTAAATACATATCTTGCCCCGACTTGTCCGGCTTTGAATCGCAGAGGCGGTTGAAACTTCAATCAACCAGTAGGTTGATTGGAGGCTTGTTTCCCTCGTGTCCTCTTCATTCCCGCAAGGAGTGTGCCCCAGAAAACTAGCACTTCTAGCGCTCGGCTTTTACATTTTTCTTTTCAAATACAGGACCGGAACGGGCCAGCGCGAGGATCACTAGCACGGTTCCGATAGTCGCTGAAAGCAATGGAACAACAGCATTACCTGATTGCTGCCCAGCATCGGCAGCATCAATTCCGGCGCTAATTAAAATAGGCGCCGCGATGACCAAAACCACACCGAGAAATCCGGTAGCCAACGACAACTGCAATTTCCGATTCATCACTTATCCTCATTCTTTCGACGCCGTTCGGAAGCATAATCCGCCAGCGATAAAACGACACCTATGAGCAAAATTGTGACCACTAAAGCAAGTGTCCGGTGATAGTCATTAAACAGAACCCCGAGCACGATGGCTATCAAGGCTGACACGCAAAATGGCCGGAAATGATTCCACAAGCTTCTCATGGTTCTCAGGCTACCTCCGCTGCCAGTCAAAATGCATGTGCAGGCTCAAGCTAAGGAGCTGGCGTCTCCTCTCACAAAGTTCGCCATTCGCTTTACCCAAGGCATTAAGTTTATCTCCTTGAATAACGAGCCCACTAGCATTCTAATTTGATTGCCGTGCTGCTAATCAAAAGAAGCCTTACGTGCTAGAGACTCGCCATCAAATTCCTGATTTAAAACTTAACGTAATAAGTTTCCACTTCGGAAATTGTTCTGGGGAAACTACTACTTGCGAAACGTCGACCTTATTTTCTTCTTCTAGAGATATCTGCTTACTTACTTTCCGCGTATTCTTAACATGCTTATACGCGGCGTCCGCAGTTTGCCCTGGAGCAAAGTAAGACGTTCCTACGATTATTTCCCCATACCGCGGTATATAAAAACTTCCATTTCCACCTCTAAAACCATCGGGGCGGAAGAAAACCTCTCCATTTCCAATTTCCCAGGCTCCTGCTAGTAGCACGGCACGGAATCGATTATTTCTGATTACGGCGCGCTGTGGGCCGACATAAAAGAGCTCTAGAGTCGGCTTCCGCAAAGAACTAAAGAACCAAAGCGCAACTGCAACAACTATTCCGGAAAATATGCCTGTTACCACGTTCGAAAGAAAATTTAGAAACATCCCGTAAGTATATACAGCTAATAATAGCCTGAGCTCAGGCGCGTTCGTTGCTGGCCGCATTACCTCCTTTCGTCCCACTGTATTCTGTGGCCTAGCTTCCACCACTTCTCTACCCCAGAGCACTAAGGTTACAAAGGTACTGCCCCACGCTTTGCTAGAAAGACCTCCCAGATTGAGCACCGCTAACCTCAACCAGTCTGTTGTCTGGAATACCGCTGATAAGTACCTTCGGTCCATCGTGGAACCCGAAGATTACGGCGACTACATCCTGCCGCTAACAGTTCTCCGTCGCCTCGAATGCATTTTGGCGCCGACCAAGGACCAGGTGCTTGAGCTGGTCAGCTCGTTGCACGCAGACGGGGTCAGCGAGGCCTATATGGACTGGGAAGTGCAGTCCCAGTTTGGGCTTTCTTTCTATAACTCTTCGCGGCTGGACCTCACTCGCATCGCTGAAACTGATGACCACGTCTACGACTCATTGATGGACTATGTGGGCGCATTCTCACAATCTGTCCGGGACATCTGGGATGCGTTCGACTTTTCAGTCAAAATGCGAACACTCGACCAAGCAGGCCGTTTGTGGCCAGTGGTCAAGCACTTCTCCACTATTGACATGTCTCTCGAAGCTCTTCCCGATGCACAGATGGGTGACCTTTTCGAGAACGTCATGTACCGCGCATTCAATACCAAAGGCAAAGCTGCAGGTGCATTCTATACCCCGCGCGACGCGATCCGTCTCATGGTGGACATTCTGTTCGCTTCCGATGACACTGGGCTTACCTCCTCTGGCGCTTCACGTACCGTTTACGATCCCACCGCTGGTACGGGCGGAATGCTGTTGGTTGCAGCACGCGCATTAAAAGAACTTAATCCCGACATTGAAGTTAACCTCGCCGGCCAAGAACTCATGCCCACCGGCTACGCCATTGGCAAAGCTGACCTCCTTATTCAAGGCGGTGAGCCAGACGCGATTCGCCACGGTGACACTCTGCTGACGGACCTATATGAGGGCGAGCAATTCGAGTACATCTTGTCCAACCCGCCGTTCGGCTCCGACTGGTCGGTGCAGCAATCGTCGGTCAAGGAGCAGGCCAAGGTTCCTGGTTCCCGCTTTAGCCATGGCCTGCCCAATAAGGGCGACGGCCAGATGCTGTTCCTTGCCCACGTTGCTTCCAAGCTCATGCCTGCAGGCGAGAACGGTTCCGGAGGACGTGGCGCGGTGGTATCCAACGGCTCACCGTTGTTTACAGGTGGCCCCGGTTCAGGCCCTGATCAGATCCGCGCGTGGCTACTAGAGAATGACCTCGTGGACGCAATTATCCAGCTGCCTACCAACATGTTCTACGGCACCGGCATTTCCACCTACGTATGGATTCTTGACACAAACAAGGAAGACCACCGCAAGGGCTATGTACAACTTATCGACGCCTCCGAATGCTGGTCTGTCCCGGATAAGGGATTAGGCGACAAGCGCCGCGAAATGCGCGAGGCCGACCGAGACAAAGTGCTGCAAACCTACAGCGCCTTCGCCGATAGTGACATGTCCAAAGTTCTCACTCCGGACGACTTGGGCTTCCGAGACGTTAAAGTCACCAAGCAGGCACGCCTGGCGGTAAAAGTCACCGAGGACGCTATTGCCGAGGTACTAGCGCACAAGCAAGCCGTAAACGGACATGCCGACGTAATGCGCGCGGTAGCTGGCACCACCTACAACGACCTGCCGGACGAGCTTAAAACCACAGCCAAGGAACACGGCGTGAAGATGCCCGCCACGCTTATCGATGCCATTTCCAAAGCCATTGCGGTCAACGACCCAGATGCGGGACCAGCGGTTGACCGCAAGGGCAACCCAGTGCTCGACCCGTCGTTCACCATGACCGAGCGAGTGCCACTTACCGAAGACATTGGCGAGCACATGCAACGCGAAGTAATCCCATTCGCACCCGATGTCACCTGGGATGCCGACAAAGCCGTCACCGGTTACGAGATCCCTTTTAAGCGTGTGTTCTACAAGCCCGAACCCGTGCGCCCGTTGGCTGACATTGATGCCGATGTAGCCGAAGTCATGGCTCGCCTGATGGACAAGTTCGGGCAGGTGAGGAAGTAATGGGCTTCACCAAATGGATACAGACATCGCCCAATTGGAAAATCGTTCCCACTAGCGTTATTTTCGGAGAACGTAGCGAGAAGTCATCTGACGAGGACGTACATCTGACTCCTTCACAAAAGTTGGGCGTGATTCCCCAAAAGCAGTATATAGAAAAGACTGGTGCGCAGGTGGTTAAAAATCGCCTCGGAACAGACAACATGAAGCGTGTACTGCCGGGCGACTTCATCAGTCACCTGCGCAGCTTCCAAGGTGGATTAGAGCATTCGACCGTTCCGGGAAAAGTTAGTAATGCCTACACTGTGCTTAAGCCGCGACGTGAAATTGAGGGTAAATACTACAGCTACCTTTTCAAATCATCACGTTTTATCGAAGGCCTAGCTAATTTTACTGACCAACTCCGCGACGGTCAGACGATTAATTTTTCACGGCTGGCTTTATTCTCTCTTCCCCTCCCACCGCTTCCCGCCCAACGCGCCATCGCTGACTACCTCGACCGCGAGACCGCCGAGCTCGACGATATGCGCACCGATTTAGACAAAATGGAACGGCTGATGACGGAGCGTCGACAAGCTATCAAGGCCAAATATTTCGAATCTTCGACATCATATACAGCCGTAAAAGTGAAGTACGTCGCAACTATTAATACAGGCAGCGGTGATACACAAGATGCCATCGAAGACGGCCAGTATCCTTTTTACGTCCGTTCCGACACTGTGTTGTCTTCAAACCAATGGGAGTTTAACGGCCCCGCCGTTCTTACTGCAGGCGACGGTGCGGGGGTAGGAAAGATATTTCACTACGCAGAGGGAAAGTTCAAGGTTCACCAGCGTGTCTACTGTATCCATGGTTTTCGCGACGTAGACCCCATGTATTTCTTCCACGCATTTTCCTACCTGCTGCCAAAAGAAGTGCTTTACGGGGGTGCTTCCTCAACCGTTCCGTCTCTTCGTATGCACATGTTGGAGGATTTGCAGATCCCTCTCCCGCCCCTCGCCGAACAACGTCGTATCGCGGGCGAAATTAACCGAGAGACCTCCGAGATTAACTTGATGTTGGAGGACATTAAAAAGTTGCGGAATTTGCTTGCTGAGCGTCGCGCAGCGGTGATTTCTGCGGCGGTAACCGGCCAGATAGATATTCCTGCCTCCCCTACTACCAAGGACGAATCTCATGCCTAAACGTGACATCATGCGCGAAGAACGCTTGGAAGAAACGATCTGCGAATCCTTACAAGCTAACGGCTGGATTTATGAACCGGGTATGAAAGACACTGGCTGGGATGCACGGCTCGGCCTGTTTCCGGCTGACGTGCTGCACTGGCTGGAGACCCAGTACCCAGAGAACTACGCCAAAGCTGTGCCGCAGGACGCACCGGATACCACCCGCGAGAATGCGCAGAGTCTGCTTCTGGAATATGTTGCCAAGCGACTAGAGTCCGCGACGCGCAAGGACGCACAAACCGGACGTATCCGGGGTGGTCTGTTGGGAACGCTGCGCGAGGGCTTTAAATACGCGCAGACTAACGCACGCTCGGCGACCTTTGGCCCTATGGTGGCATTCCCACCGGCGAATCCGCTGAGCGTAACCGCGGCCAAGCGCGCCGAAGCTAATCGGCTGCGCATCATTCGACAGGTACATTTCGACGACGACAGCAATGAGACGCTGGATCTCGTTGCTACAGTCAACGGCATTCCGGTTGCCACGTTCGAGCTAAAGACGGATAACACGCAGTCCGTAAAGAAGGCAATGAAGCAGTATCGCGAGGATCGTGTGCCGTCGAAGAACCGGCGCGTCCTGCTGCCAGGTCGCGCACTCGTTCACTTCGCAGTATCGAACGATGAGGCGTACATGACCACGGCGCTCAAAGGCAGCGAAACTAGGTTCCTACCATTTAATCAGGGACATGACGGCGCAGGCGGCAACCCGCCAGTTGCGGGCAAGTCTGCGACCTCGTACCTGTGGGAGCAGGTACTACAGCCACAGTTGTTGCTGCGTATCTTGAGCGACTTCGCCGTGTGGGAACCGGATAAAAAGTCCAAGCGTGGTGCCAACGGCACGTTGATTTTCCCGCGTTTCCACCAATTGCGCGCGGTGGAGCGAGTCACCACTGACGTGGCCGAACGCGGTGCTGGCGGGCGCTATTTGATTGAGCACTCGGCTGGCTCAGGCAAGACCAAAACGATCGCGTGGCTTGCCCACCGGCTCATTAGACAGGTAGCCGAGGATGGTACGAAGACGTTTGACTCGGTCATTGTCGTCACTGATCGCACCGCGCTCGATACCAATATCCGCCAGGACATGCAGGCATTGGCCGCATCACGTGGTCTGGTGGTATCAGTGGGTGAAAACTCTGGTTCAAAGTCACCGCAACTGCACAAGGCACTGGTCGAGGGTGGACACATTATTACTTGTACGTTGCAGACGTTCCCGCACGTACTCTCCTTATTGGATAATAACCCAGAAATTCAAGGACGGACCTGGTGCGTTATTGCTGATGAAGCGCACTCGTCCCAGACTGGCTCATCAGCATCGGCGTTGCGCGAGTTGTTGTCCGACGTTG
This sequence comes from Corynebacterium tuingiense, assembly GCF_046718165.1. Taxonomy (NCBI): domain Bacteria; kingdom Bacillati; phylum Actinomycetota; class Actinomycetes; order Mycobacteriales; family Corynebacteriaceae; genus Corynebacterium; species Corynebacterium tuingiense. Next base: position 738,715 of record NZ_CP177101.1, on the reverse strand, counting down.
ACGTAGATGAGGACGAAGAATACACCGCTGATGACCTGCTAGAGCTGCGCCAAGAAGCGGTGGCTAATGCGTCGAATATGACCTTTGTGGCTTTGACCGCCACTCCTAAGGCCAAGACGCTGCGTCTATTTGGTTCGCAGACCAAAGACGGTCACTACGTAGCTTTTGATACCTATCCCATGGGTCAGGCAATTGCTGAGGGCTTCATCATGGACGTGTTGACCAACTACTCCACGTATTCCATGTGGGCCGAAGTCCGTGATGAGTTGGGACGAACCGAAGAGGTAGACCAGTCTGCGGCTGTCACCGATATGGTGCGGTTTGTGCGTCTGCACCCGACTTCCATTGCCCAAAAAGTCGAGGTCGTTGTTGAGCATTATCGCCGTAACGTCGCGCACCACTTGGATGGTCAGGCGCGAGCCATGGTGGTGACTTCCTCGCGCAAAGCGGCGGTGCATTGGGCACGCGAGATGAACCGCTACATCACCGAGAAGGGATACGGTTTCCACTCACTCGTGGCGTTTTCTGACGCGGTGCGCATGGAAGATGAACCGGAGCCGGTCACCGAAGTAAGTCTCAACGGCGAGTCCGATGTGGAGCGGGCATTCAAAGACGACGATCTTTCCTATCGCGTGCTCATCGTGGCCAACAAGTTCCAGACGGGGTTCAACGAGCCGCGCCTATGCGCCATGTATGTGGATAAGCACCTCTCCGGCGTAGCCACGGTGCAAACTTTATCGCGTCTCAATAGGATTCATCCGGATAAACCCGCACCTATGGTGGTGGATTTTGTCAACGATCCCGCGCTAATTGTGGTCGACTTTCAGCGCTACTACCAGGGCGCATCCATCGATACGGACGTAGATCCGAACTCGCTACACACACTTGCAGACGAGCTAGATACCGCCGGATACTATGACCCCGATGAAATGAACGCGGTGGCAGAAGCCTACATGGCCGGCGAGGACTCCGAACGCCTACGCGGTGCAGCAGACGCGATCCTTAGCCGTTGGCGTGCAGACCGTAACTCCGCCGATAAAAGCGCTCTCGAGCACGCCAAGGATTTCAAGGCCCACGTGCTGAAATATCGCCACGCCTACGAGTTTTTATCCCAGATCATTGCTTATGCCGATGCTGACGTATCGAAGCGTGCAATGCTGTGCAACGTCCTAGAGCCAAACCTGCATATCACCGAACTGGATGACAGCGAAGACTTCCTCACCGGTGTCACACTGGCTGGCGTCGCAATTGCCCAGGGTGAAGTTGAAGAAGACCATAGCGTTAGCGGCAGCGAATCCGAGGCATTGCAAGTGCCAGAGTTCACGGTCCGACTAGGCGAGCCGCAGACACCCCTGCGTAGTGCCTTTGATGAGGCAGTAGAAAAGGTCAACGATCTTTTCTCGCTCGCGGGAGTTGACGTTGACAGCGATGATACCGCTCAGATGATCGTTGCTGCATGGGGTACGCTCTCGAGTCAGCCCGCGGCAGTGAAACTCGGCCAAGAAAACTCCAAGGAGCAGCTCAAGCGCTCTAAGCGGTTCAAGGCAGAAGCAACGCGGGCAATTTTTAGCGGCATCGAACAGCGCAAGCAGCGCGATGCTCTAGTGTCCAGCGATAAAAACGTGCTGGATAGCTTGGTGGATGCCTTGGCCAATATTATGGCCTCCGCAAAAGAAACTGGCCAGCTAGAAAGCTAAAATCCCAGGTTCACACACCGCCGCATAAAGCCCCAGCCCTCCACTCTTCTGTGGGGGCCTAGGGCGCTGGTGTGTTGGATGCTTAAATAGCTTTCTCGCCTCGCTCGCCGGTGCGGACGCGGATGACGTCTTCGACGGAAGCTATCCAAATCTTGCCGTCGCCGATTTCGCCGGTGCAGGCGGCATCGACGATGGCATCGACAATCGCTTCGGCGTCATCGTCTGCCACGATGAGCTCGATTTTGGCCTTGGGCACAAAGGAAGTGGCGAATTGGGCGCCGCGGTAGATTTCCTTGTTACCGCGTTGCTGGCCAAAGCCTTCGATTTCAGTCACCGTCATGCCCGGTGAGCCGAGCTTTTGTAGGGCTTGCTGGATATCATCAAGCGTAAAGGGCTTGACCACGGCTGTTACGAGTTTCATTGTTGCTCCTAGGTATCGCTGGGCGTTTTAGTTGCGGCTGGTGGTACCGCGCATGGCACGGCCGCCAATGTCATAGCCGGTCTCACGGTGACCACCAAAGTCAATGCCGTCGGTTTCAATCTGGTCGGTCACGCGCCAGCCAATCGTCGCCTTCAAAATCACCGCGATGATGGCGGTAATGACTGCGGCGAAGACCACGGCGATTGCGGCGATGAGGATCTGTACGATGAGCAGCTTCCAGCCTTCGGCGCCGCCACCGGTGAAAATGCCGCGGTCATTGGCAAAGAAAGCAACCGCCACGGTGCCCCACAGGCCGGCGACCAGGTGGACGCCCACGACGTCGAGGGAGTCATCGAAGCCGAAGCGGAACTTCAGACCCACGCCCAGGCAGCCCAGCATGCCGCCGAGGGCGCCCATGATGAGCGAGGTCACCGGGTTCAGGTCGCCCGCGGCAGGGGTAATGGTGACAAGTCCTGCGACCACACCGGAGGCAGCACCCAGGGAGGTGCAGTAGTTATCGCGCAGTTTTTCCACGAGCAACCAGCCCAGGATTGCCGCAGCCGTTGCGGCGGTAGTGTTGACCCAGGCCAGGCCGGCGAGGCCATCGGCTGCGAAGGCGGAACCGCCGTTGAAACCGAACCAACCAAACCACAGCAGGCCGGCACCGAGCATGACCATGGGCAGGTTGTGGGGGCGCTGCACGCTCTTCGGGAAGCCCTGGCGCTTGCCCACGACAATCGCCAGGACCAGTGCGGCCGTACCGGCGGAAATGTGGACGACGGTACCACCGGCAAAGTCAATGGGGGCCACAAGCGCTTCCCCGCCTTCGCTGCCAAAGATCCAGCTGGTGACGCTGCTTTCGCCCTCACCCAGGATGCCGCCGCCCCAGACCATGTGGGCCAGCGGGAAGTAGACAAAGGTTGCCCACAGGCCACTGAAAAGCATCCAGGTACCAAACTTCACACGGCCGGCGAGTGCACCGGAGATAATCGCGGTGGAAATAACGGCGAAGGTGAGCTGGAATCCGATATCAATGATATTGGCGTAGCCTTCCGCACCTTCGAGGTATTCACCATTGGCATCAAAGATGGAATCCTTGAGCCCGAAGAACTCGAAGGGATTGGCAACGATGCCGCCCCAGGACTCCGTGCCGTAGCTCATTGACCAGCCCCAGAGGATGTAAATGATGCTGACTACCGCTAGTGAGCCAAAGGACATCAACATCATATTGAGCACGCCGCGGCGCTCTGTCATGCCTCCGTAAAAAAGTGCCAAGGCTGGGGTCATGAGCAGCACGAGAGCCGCGCTCATGAGCATCCAGCTCGCATTGCCTGCGATCACCGAATCCATTATTTCTCCTTGTAGGGTTCCTTCATTGCTTTTCATAACGGTAGTACTACAGGTATATAAATATCTATTGGCCTATAGATTAATCCCCCATGTGGGGTTACCTTGAGCTTGTCAACTCCTCGTTTCCCGCTATTCACCGCTAAAAGGCTACCCATTCGAGCGAGGCTCCTTGGCGATCCCACCCTCCACAACACTCGCTCAAGAGCTCAAAGAATTTACTGTGCGTTCACACCGATCCCAAGTTGCCTTAACTTCGGCGCAGTTAGATTGACGTTCCTGATCACTACTCTCTCTGGAGGAACTCCCCCAATGAAGCCGAAGCACTCATCTCTCGCTGCCCTAGCCCTTGCTTCAACCGCTCTTCTTAGTTCGTGCGGTGAGCCTGCGACCGACAATGAAGATACGCAGGCTGCAAACGATTCAACCTCTATTACCGTCTATACGTCTGAGCCAGAAGAAAAGGTCGATGAAATCAATGCGGCCTTCAATGAAGAAAACCCCGATATCGAGGTAAAGGTATATCGCGCCGGTACCGGCGATTTGAACGCGCGCATTTCTTCGGAGAAGCAATCTGGCGATATCGAAGCGGATGTTTTCTGGGCGGCCGATGCACCTACCTTTGAAAATTACGCCGAGGATGGCGATCTCATCGAGCTTGCCGATGTCGATTCCGATGACGTCATCGATGAGGCCAAGGACGACGAGAATTTTTATGTAGGCACGCGCATTATCCCCACGGTCATTGCTTATAACACCGACGAAATCGCAGAAGGCGATGCCCCGACCACGTGGGCGGATCTCACCGATCCGAAGTACAAGGACAAACTCGTCATGCCTAACCCGGCGGTCTCTGGTGCGGCAGCATTCAACGCCTCAGCATGGAAGAACAATCCAGACCTCGGTGAAGCATGGATCGAAGACTTGGGCAAGAATTCCCCGATGATCGCAGAGTCCAATGGTCCTACTTCCCAAGAAATCGCCTCCGGCTCCAGGCCCGTGGGCGTGGTCGTCGATTACTTAGTCCGCGACCTAGCGGATAAGGGATCCCCAGTTGCCCTCGCCTACCCTAGCGAGGGATCACCGTATATTTCTGAGCCCGCGGGCGTATTCAAAGGCTCCAAGGAACAAGAAGCAGCACAGAAGTACATCAACTTCCTGCTTTCGAAGAAGGCTCAAGAAATCGCCGTCGAGCAGTCGTACCTCCCAGTACGTGAGGACGTGGGAACTCCAGCGGACACCCCTGAACTCGCAGACATTGAGCTCATGGACCAGGACCTGGAGAAAATCACCAAGGATAAAGACGCCGCCGTCGAGGTATTCCAAAAGGCAGTGTCTTCCTAGTTCTTGATGGCTCGTTTGTTGAAAAATCCCTCTGTATCCGCGCTGCGCGTTGGCGTGTGGCTCATTGCCATTGGCCTGTTCATCGCGCCCTTGGCCCTTGTTGTCTCCCTTGCATTGGGCGGGAACCAAATTCCCGTCTTGCTAGAGCAAGGGCTCGGTATTGCTACATGGAATTCGCTTTTCACCACGGCGCTTTCGGCGCTCGCCGCTGTCATCATCGGCACCGTTATTGCCATCGCGCTAGACCGCACGGATATCTACGGCTCTTCGGTACTGCGCCTATTCCTGCTCTCGCCACTCTTGGTTCCCCCATTTATCGGAGCGATCGCCTGGATTCAACTCTTCGGCCCGAATCAGGGCTTGAATAAGCTCTTTGGGTTCGAAATATGGAATATCTACGGCGCAGACGGGGTCATTGCGCTGATGACCATCCACTCTTTTCCCACAGCATACGTCATCATTTCTTCGAGCCTGCGCTCCATCTCCCCCGATTTTGAGCTAGCCGCCCGAGTATCTGGCGCTTCCGTGATGACAGTTCTGCGCACGGTCACCCTTCCGCTCTTGCGCCCCGCGTTATTATCCGCATTTACCCTCACGGCAATTGCTAATCTGGCGGATTTCGGAATTCCCGCCATTATCGGCTCGCCGGCTCGATTCGAAACGCTCGCGACGATGATTTACCGGTTCATTGATTCCGGCACCATATCCAACCCCTTACAGGTGGTCTCGACCATCGGCGTCGTCCTCTTATTTTTGGGAATCGGCGCAGTCATCATGGACTACCTCACCTCCCTGAAAAACTCATCTTCTACCCATGAGTCTGGAAGCCCGGCGCGCTTTGCACTGCATTCAGCGCGTTGGCCGGTCACGATCATCATGTGGGTGTGCGGACTCGCCATTTCCATTGGCCCAATTCTTGGTTTGGCCTACCGCGCATTGCTGCCGGCTCCCGGGGTTCCGTTTACCTTAGAAACCATCTCGCTGGCGAACTTCAGCAGCGCTTTATCCAACCCGCGCGTTATCGACGGCCTCACCAATTCCGCATTTCTATCAATAACCGCCGCGATAATCTGCGGGATTCTTGGCTGGGTCATCGGAATTCTAGTGACCCGGACCCAGGCGCGGGGAAATACGCTTTTAACACTGTCTGCGCTGCTACCGAGCGCGCTGCCTGGGCTCATCATCGGCGTCGCCTGGCTGATTGCCGGACGCTATACCGGGCTATATAACACCATTTGGATAATCCTTATCGCCTACGTCTGCGCTTTTACCGCACTCGTTGTCCAATCCGTGCGTGCCCCGCTAATAAGCACCCCGGTCACCGTGGAAGAAGCAGCGCGCATTTCTGGTGCCACGCCGCTTAAGGCGCTATTTACTACCACCGGCGCGATGACCATTCCGGCGGCGATCTCCGGTGCGGTGCTCGTCGCGGTGACCGCGATTCGAGAACTTACTATTTCCGTACTCCTCGTCGCACCCGGAACCACAACACTGGGTGTCCAAGTCTTCAACCTGCAGCAGGCAGGAAATTATAACCAAGCATCAGCACTCGCTTTGCTCTTTGCGCTGCTTGGCATCATTGCCCTCGCACTGACTATTCGTGCTCCTAAGGTAAGGACTTAATAATGGCGAAAATTGCAGCTTCCCACCTCACGGTCACTTTTCCGGATGGAACCACCGGCCTGCGCGATATCAACCTCTCCATCGAGCCTGGGGAACTCATTGCACTCGTTGGCCCGTCAGGCTCCGGTAAAACCACGCTCCTGCGCACCATCGCTGGTTTTATTTCTCCATCGTCGGGTGAGCTTTACATAGACGGCCGGCAGATGACTGCTATTCCTCCCGAGAAACGCGGCATTGGCATGGTCTTCCAACAGCACGCAATCTGGCCGCACATGTCCGTTAGAGACAATGTTGGCTACCCGTTGCGCCAGGCGAAAGTAGCAAAGGCCGAGCGCGAAGAGCGCATTTCTGAGACTTTAGCTCTCGTGGGCCTGCCAGGATTCGAGGACCGTACTCCGGATAGCCTTTCTGGTGGGCAGCGCCAGCGCGTTGCCCTGGCCCGGGCGATCGTCGCTAACCCCAAGGTTTTATTGCTGGATGAGGCCCTGTCGGCGCTCGATGAACCATTGCGCGATAATTTGCGCCGAGAGCTGGTAGCCCTGACGCAAAAGCAACGCCTAACCACGGTGCACGTCACCCACGATCGCGCCGAGGCGCTGGCAATAGCAGATAGAGTCGTGGTTCTAGACGGCGGCGAAATCCAGCAGATTGCTACCCCGCAAAAGCTACTGGAAAATCCCGCTAGCCCGCTGGTCGCGGGATTTATTGCAGATGCCACTATTGTCCAGACCACTATTTCAGGAGGCCGCGTCGAGTGCCCCGCTCTTGGTATCTCTTGGCCGTTGAGTGACGTGACCGTGCGAGGAGAAGGCACTAAGGCCGCCATCTTGCCACACCACGCAACAATCGTGGAGGAAAACGATCCAGGCGCCACGGTTCCAGCGGTAGTTGACTCCGCCATTTTCGAAGCCGGGCACTACTCCGTTACCGCCTCCCATGAATCTGGGGTCACTTTCCGGACTACCGCAGATAATAAATCAGAGCTTGGACAATCGGTGCGTATTCGCTTCTCGCCGCCCTTGATTTATTAATTCACCGCATCGCGCGAACTTTGGCCAGTTCAGCGCTTGCACTGCACCCCCATTTACCGCAACGGTTGCACCCGCTTTCGGGCGGGCCTAATATGCTTCCACGCTGGACTTTAAGTTTTCCATTATCGGACTTTCAGCCCACTCGTTTCAATTAAGTACCACCTGCAAGGAACGCGTATATGTCCGACTCCGCATCCCCCTCCTCCACTCCTGTGGAAGAACAGTCGTCCCTTTCGCCGGAACATCAGGCAGAGCAGATGCCTGTTGAAGTATCCAAAAAGCGCCGCTTTAGCGATGGCTGGAAGCTCTTTGTATGCATTGCCATCGTGCTCATCGGCGGATTGGGCTCATCCCTAGTGCAAACCGATGGCGGCAATGTTCAGGTCACCGATCTAAAGATCGCCGGCAAGCACGGCGCTACGGTCACCGCGGATCTCTTCCGCCCGAAGGACGCGACGCCGGAGAATAAAGCGCCAATGGTCATCGTCTCGCCCGGTTTCCAGCGCACCAAGGAAACTCAGGTCTCCAACTCGCTGGAATTGGCCCGGCGCGGCTTTGTCACCCTGGTAGTTGACCCATATAACCAGGGCGAATCGAGCTCGCAGCACCCGGATGATAGCGATTCCGCCATTGTGACCGCCATTGATTACGTCACAGACCACCTGGATACGTTCAATTACGTCGATGAGGATCGAATCGGCATTACCGGCCACTCCGCCGGTGGTACCGCGGTGCGCACCGCGGCCAATAAATACGGCAAGAAGGTCGATGATGCGCTCGAAGCCGCCAAGGATCCGGATAGCGAAGGCGGCACCACCATCACGGATGGCGAGCGCAAGCGCGCCGAAGATCTGGATAAGATCTCCGCGGTCTTTATCTCCGGCTGGCTACAGAACTTGAACGATAAAAAGTTCGCCCACGTGCACTCCAATATGGCGCTGGGCTATGCACGCTACGATGAGGGCGGCTACCGCAATATCAATGGAGATGGTGATCTGCGCGATGCGCCGGAGGCCCTGTCCATGGTCAACTCTGGGCTCAAGAAACAAGACCAGGTGGACCGCATTGAGATTGGCCATGGGTACGGGGACGTCGACAAGGGCACCTACCGCATTGCCTATAACGATGAAACGCTGCACCCGCTGCAGCCGCTTACGCCCAGTGCCATCGGCAGTATCCTCGAGTTCTTCGATGACACCCTGGATGCCCCAGTGAAGATGGATTCCGGCAATCAGACGTGGTGGCTCAAGGAGGTCTTTAACCTCCTGTCCCTCATCGGCGGCATTGCCATGCTCTTCCCGCTGACCCGCATGCTATTGCGCACCCGCTACTTCGCACCAGTGGCGCAGGCGCTTCCAACGGTGCCGAAGCGCCCACGGGGCAAAGAGGCCGCGAAGTTTTGGGCGTTCTTCGTGCTTACGGCGGCCATCGCGTTCTTCACGTTCATGCCGCTGGCAAACCTATCGCAAGATGTCTTTTACGATGCCGCGAATAAGGTCAGTACCTGGTTCTTCCCGGCGCGCATGGTCAACTCGGTGGTCTTGTGGGCCATCGTCAACGGCATAGTCGGGCTTATCTTGTTCTATATCACCCGGGATAAGTCCACCTACGCCCGTGGCGAGCGCGCCCGTTCCTGGGGCATCACGATGAGCTGGCGCACCTTTGGGCGCACGCTACTGCTGGCCTTCATCTTGCTCTTCGTGTATTTCTCCGTGCTATCCATTGTGTATCTCGCTTTCCACAATGATTACCGCTTCTTGGTCGTAGCCTCCCGCCCGCTAACACTGCGCTGGTTCCTTGTGGCTCTCATGTACGTGCCGGCGATGTTCATCTTCTACCTGGCCAACTCCATTCGCGCCGGTGTGGGCACGCGCTATAGCGATACGCCCAAGTGGCAGACCTACCTCATTGCGGCGCTGGCCAACTCCGTCGGCTTGGCGATGATCTTCGTTATCCAATATTCCGTCTTCGCCGCCACCGGCACGGTGCACTGGACCGATGACTGGCTGTATGTCAATATGCTGCAGTCCATCTTGCCCATGATGATCCTGCTGCCCATCTTGAACAAGATGTTTTATGCCAATACCGGCCGCGTCTGGCTCGGGCCCCTGGTTATCGCGCCCATCTTTATCACGATGTCCTTAGGCGGCAGCGTGGCCTATATCCCGAGCCTGGCTTAAGCTTTAGGCCATGAGTGAAATCACGAAGCAGTATTCCGTTGACCTTAACCGCGTAGAAAATTCGGTGTACCGGGCCACCAATGCGGAAGGCGCCAGCATCGAGTTCGGCCGCGGGGAGGGCCTGTTATCGCCGGTAGAGCTCCTGCTGGCCGCCGTCGCCGGGTGCACCGCGGTGGACGTGGATGTCGTGACCTCTCGGCGCACCGAGCCGGAGTCTTTCCATGTGCGCGCCGAGGGCGACCGCGTGGATGAGGATGGCGCCTCGCGGCTTTCCGATGTCCGCGTCGCCTTCGACCTCGCATTCCCTTCCACCCCGGACGGCGAAAAGGCCCGCGCACTGGTAGATAACCTGATTCGCATTTCCCACGAGAAGGACTGCACGGTATCGCGCACCGTGGAACACGCCACGAACGTGGAATTTAGCAACGTGTCAAAATAAACACGATCCACCCACCATCTCCTGCTATGGTGCATTTGTTAACTATTGTGACTAATGCGATCACTGCAGGAGCTTTTCATGTCACCGTCTCTGTCTCGTCGCGGCCTCTTGAAGGCAAGCGCCCTTGCCCTTACCGCCGGGGCCATTGGTGCGGCCGCACCCTCGGCCGCCGCCCTCGGCCCGGTGCGCGGCACCATCATCGACTTTTCCTCCGGTATCCCCTCCCCCGCCGCCATCAAGCGCGCGGGCCATATCGGCGCTATTCGCTACGTCTCCAATAAGCGCCCCGGCGCGGCTTGGATGACCGGCAAGCCGGTCACTTTGCAAGAGGCTGCCGCCAATGCCGCGGCTGGCCTGCCCACGGCCTCGGTCTATCAATTCGGCCGCGCCGAAACCGCCGATTGGAAGCAGGGCGCGGCCGGCGCCGCCATCCACGCCCCGCAGGCCATTTCGCTGCACAAGGCCGCCGGTGGACCCACGCACCGCCCCATTTATATCGCCATCGACGATAACCCCACCCGCGAGCACTACACCCAGTTCATCCGGCCGTACCTGCAAGCGTTTTCCAAGGCCCTATCCGTGGCCGGCTACCAGACCGGTGTCTACGGCAACTACAACACCATCGAGTGGGCCAGCCAGAATGGGATTGGCACGTTTTACTGGATGCACGATTGGGGCTCCAACGGGAAAATTCACCCCAAGACCACCATTCACCAGCTACCGCAGTCGCGCCAGCAGACCATCGAGAACGTCATCGTCGATGTCAACGAGGTCTATGCCAGCGACTGGGGCCAATGGACGCCCGGCTCCAAGCAGCCAGGAATCCAGGATCTCAGCTCCACCCTGGACAAGGCCATCCCGAATATGCCGGAGCTGCCGCAGCTCAACGCGGATGGGGTGAGCTTTAAGGGGTCATCGCTAAGCAACGAGCAAATCCGCGGGCTTGCCGATGCCGCCCAGGACATCGCCAAGGCCATTAAGTAGGCCTATTTCCCCTTGGGCTCGGAGGACTTCTTTTCGTCCTTCTTGTCCTCGTCCTTCTTCTCGCTCGAGGACGGCTTCTCCGAGGTCGTCTCGATGGGCGGGACGTCCTCGCCGTCCTTGTACTTCAGGAACCGCTCGGTAGCCTTACCCAGGTTCTCGCCGGTGATTTCGCTCTTGACGTAGTCCGTGAGGTCATCGGCAGAACCATTAATGGAGGCCGCGGCGACGAAGTTCTTGCCAAAGGACACCGAGGAATTGATGGACTTGTCATTAGACCAGCCCCACTTGCTGCCCACCACATTTGAGAGCTTCGCGGTGCCATAGTCTTGGTCATAGCCATCTTCTGAGACGGGATCCGCATGCGACATCGCCACCAGCACGGGGTGGGTTTCATCGCGCTTGATGAGCTGAGAGATGAAGCTGGCCACGTCATAGGTGGAGGTTTCCGAATAGCCCCAAGTCTCGCCCGCCTTGGTGGATTCCAGATCGTATTCCTTGGCAATCTTATCGATGGAATCCGGGTACTTCTTAAACAGCTCCTCGGCGCTCTTATCAGAAGAGCTGGCGATCATACCGAGCGCCTCGTATTTGTCCTCGTACTCGCCCTGCTCAATGACGTAGGTAGCGATATAGAGCTTGATAAGGCTGAGCGCCGGGCGGGGATCGTGTTCTGCCGCAGAGCCCATATACATGCCATCGTGCAGGCGAATATAGCTAATGGAATGGTCCTCATCCCCCTTGAGGAACTCATTGATCCGCGGGGGCACCTTTGCTGCCCTATGCGCAGTAATCGTGGTGTCTTCGGCTTTGGCGGTGCTGTCTCGCTCGCTATTGCTGCACCCAGCAACCGTAGAGCAGGCAAGCATGCACACGGCAAGGGCGGCACCAGCCTTTACTGATGCCGCCGCGTTGAGAGAGGACGGTTTAAACACGTCGAACCATATTACCGGTAATTGCTCCTTTTCGGGCAATTAGTGCTGGACTGGGGCCTCGACGCCCACACCAGTCAGGGAACGAACTTCCATCTCTGCCGCCAGCTCGTCCAAGTTATCTGGCTTGGTCACGATGGAGACGAACCAACCAACGAAGAAGGACAGCGGGATGCTGACCAGACCCGGCGAGGTCAGCGGGAAGATAGCCCAGTCCGCGTTCGGGAACATGGCGCTTTCGGTGCCGGATACCGCTGGGGAGAAGAAGATGAGGACCAAGCAGGAGACAACACCGGTGTACATGGAGGCCACGGCACCCGCGGTGTTGAAGCGGCGCCAGTACAGCGAGTACAGGATGGTCGGCAGGTTAGCCGATGCCGCCACTGCGAAGGCCAGGGAGACTAGGAAGGCCACGTTCTGGGTCATCGCCAAGATGCCCAAGATGATGGAGACAATACCCAGGACCACCACGGTGGCCTGCGAGACGCGCACCTGCTCTGCCTCGGTGGACTCACCGTTGCGGATAACGGCGTGGTAGATATCGTGCGCGATGGAGGCGGAGGCGGTAATCGCCAGGCCCGCCACCACGGCGAGCACGGTAGCAAAGGCCACGGCGGAAATAATCGCCATGAAGATGGAGCCACCGATTTCCAGTGCCAGCAGCGGTGCCGCGGCATTCGCGCCACCCGGTGCGTTCAGGATGCGGTCCGGACCAACCAGTGCGGCTGCACCGTAGCCCAGAATTAGGGTCATCAGGTAGAAGGAGCCGATGATAACGATAGCCCAGGTCACGGAGCGGCGAGCCTCAACGGCTGTCGGCACGGTGTAGAAGCGCATGAGCACGTGTGGCAAGCCGCCCACGCCCAGCACCAGGGACATGCCCAAGGAGATGAAGTCCAACTTTGCGGCGGTAGAGCCACCGTACTTCAGGCCCGGCTCCATGATTTCCTTGGCCTCATAGCCCTTTTCATGGAGGTAGTCGGAGGACGCGTGCATATCAATCGCTGTGCTGAACATGTTACTGAAGCCACCCCGCAGGGAGACAAACACCATGATGCACATGATGACCACACCGGTCACTAGCAGGACGGCCTTAATCATCTGCACGTAGGTAGTGCCCTTCATGCCGCCAACCAGAACGTAGAGGATCATCAGCACGCCGACGATGCCGACGACAACTGCCTGCCACTTGAAGTCATGGATGTTCAGCAGCACGGCCACCAGCGAACCGGCGCCGGCCATCTGGGCAATGAGGTAGAACAGCGTCACGAAGAGCGTGGCGATGGACGCGGCCACGCGCACCGGCTTTTGCTTCAGGCGGAAGGACAAAACGTCCGCCATGGTAAAACGGCCCACGTTACGCATCGGCTCGGCCACGAGCATCAGGGCCACGAGCCAGGCGACGAAGAAGCCAACGGAGTACAAGAACCCGTCATAGCCGTTGAGCGCCACCGCACCGACGATACCGAGGAAGGACGCCGCAGAAAGGTAGTCACCAGAAATGGCCAAGCCATTCTGGCGGCCGGAGAACGAGCCACCACCGGTATAGAAGTCAGACGCCTTCTTCGTGGACTTGCCGGCGCGTAACACGACGGCCATGGTAACCACGAGGAAGATGCCGAAAATGGAGATATTCAGAATCGGGTTACCGGCAGAAGTTTCTTGTGCAAGGTAAGTGGTAGTCATTTACTTGGCCTCCAACTTCTCGCGAATAGCAACCGATTTAGGCTGAATATTCTTATTGGCGTACTTCACGTAAACCCAGGTAATGATGAACGTGGTGAGGAACTGGGCTAGGCCGAAGACGAGGCCAATATTCCAGCCGCCATCGCCAAGCTCAATGGCCATAAAACCAGGCGCAAACACGGCAGTGAGCACGTAGACGATGTACCACACGAAAAACGCGACGGTCATGGGAAAAGTGAAACTACGATAAGCGCTGCGCAGCTCGCCAAACTCTTCGCTATCGCGCATTTCTATGTAGTCGGCTGCCGTAAGCTCACGGCGCTCGACGGAAGCAGTTGTATCACTCATAGAAGGGTTGTCTCCTTGGGTGAGAGAGGTTCTGTACAAACGAGGCGAGATGTGTTGTTCATCACTACCTGCGTTGATATGTAAGATACAGAACATTTTTTGCAAAGCAGTAAATATTGCCAATACGCCCCATAAAAACTCCCCCCTTTTAGCTTGATAGGTTCCGATGAACTGGGCTAATATTCTTTGCAAATCACCCCCTTCACCCTGAATTTAAGTGGTTCGCAAATTTTGTTAACCAGACATTAACTAATGAGTAAAGGCCGCACGAAAGGAACCACCTATCAACGTCGTTGGTGCTTTGACCAGCACGTACTCCCCACCCAACGGGCACGCACAGCAAAAGCCACCGACGACGCCGTCGCCGGTGGCTCCTTCGCCCGAGAGTGCTTTCTTAGCCCTCAGCACCCGGGAATTCGCGGGGGTCATTAAACATGCGGCCGAAGCCTTCTTGGCCTTCCAAGGAGTCAACCGCGGCGATTTCATCCTTGCCCAGCTCTAGCTCCGCGGCGGCCAGGTTCTCCTTGAGACGCTCACTGCGGGCGGACTTCGGAATAACGGAAATGCCCTTGGCCATCAGGTACGCCAGTACCACCTGGCCCTCGGTAGCCTCGTGCGCGGCGGCAATCTTTTCAATCTCCGGGTTATTAAGCACCACGCCGCGTGCCAGCGGCGACCAAGCCTCGGTCACGATGCCGTGCTTGTGGTGGAATTCGCGCAGCTCCGGCTGGGTGAATCCGGGGTGCAGCTCTACTTGGTTGAGCACCGGGGTAATGCCGGTCTTATCAATGAGATCCTCGAGGACCTCCTCGTAGAAGTTAGCGACACCGATGGAAGCAATCTGACCCATGCCCTGCAGGCGGGCAATGGATTCAAAAGTCTCCACGTACAGCCCGCCCTGTGGCCACGGCCAGTGGATAAGGTACAGGTCCAAGTAATCCAGCTTCAGCTTCTCCATGGATTCCTGGAAAGCCTGTTCCACCTTCTGCGCGCCGTGATGGGAGTGCCAGACCTTGGAGGTAATAAACAGGTCCTCGCGGGTGACGTCGCCCGCGTCAATGGCTTGGTTCAGCGCGGTACCTAATGCCTCTTCGTTCTTATACAGCGTTGCCGTATCAAAGTGGCGGTAGCCCAGGTCAATGGCTTCGCGGACTACGCGAATGCATTCATCGTCGTTGAGCTTGTAGGTACCCAGACCCAGCTGGGGCATCTCGCGATCATCATTGAAAGAAATAGTTGGCACAGTCATAGTTCCCATTGTGCCCCAGTTTGTCGTCTTATGCGGCCCCTTGCGGCAACTGACTGCCCCTACACAACGAAAAACCGGCTCCCCTTAAGGGGAGCCGGTTCAACGCTTTTTAGCGCAGATTAGTCGGCGCGGATAAGGTCAATGATAAAGACCAGGGTGCGGCCGGACAGCGGGTGCGCACCGCCGGCGGGGCCGTAGGCCTTTTCCGGCGGGATGATGAGTTGACGGCGACCGCCTACCTTCATTCCCGGGATGCCCTCTTGCCAGCCGGCAATGAGACCGGTCAGTGGGAACTCGATGGACTGGCCACGGTCCCACGAGGAATCGAATTCTTGGTTGGTCTCATATTCGGCGCCAACGTAGTGGACCTCCACTACGCCGCCAGGCTTAGCTTCAGCGCCATCGCCTACGACGATGTCCTCGATGACGAGGTCGGTCGGCGCTGGGCCAGACTGGGCTTCAATAACAGGTTTATCCATGGGGATTATTCTCCTTGGGAAATCTAGTTTGTTCGTGCGGTCGCAATGAAACCGAACCGAGCTGCACCAATTATAGTGCTCAAGCCCGATTCGGTTGAATTGGGGCGACCAAAAGCGCTAATTAGCGCTCGCTGCGAGGGGTAACCTTGCGCAGGGTTTCACCGGTGTAAATCTGGCGAGGACGGTTAATCTTGGTGTTCATCTCCAGCTGCTCGCGGTACTGAGCGATCCAGCCCGGCAGGCGGCCGATGGCGAAGAGGACGGTGAAGAAGTCCGTCGGGAAGCCCATGGCGCGGTAGATGAGGCCGGTGTAGAAGTCCACGTTCGGGTAGAGCTTGCGGGACACGAAGTAATCGTCGTTCAACGCAATCTCTTCCAGCTTCATGGCCAGATCCAGCATCGGGTCGCCGCCCAGGTGATCGATGATCTCGTGTGCGGTTTCCTTGACGATGGCCGCGCGTGGGTCGTAGTTCTTGTACACGCGGTGGCCGAAGCCCATCAGGCGAACGCCCTTTTCCTTGTTCTTCACGCGGTTCATGAAGTCGGTAGCGTCGCCGCCGTTGTTCTTCTCGATGTCCTCGAGCATCTCCAGCACGGCCTGGTTAGCGCCACCGTGCAGCGGGCCGGACAGGGCGTTGATGCCGCCGGCGATGGAGACGAACATGTTGGCCTGTGCAGAACCAATCATGCGGACGGTGGAGGTGGAGCAGTTCTGCTCGTGGTCAGCGTGCAGAATGAGCAACTTGTCCAGTGCCTTGGAGACAACCGGGTCAACCTCGTACTCCTCGGTGGGGTAACCGAACATCATGCGCAGGAAGTTCTCGCGCGCATTCAGGTTGTTATCCGGGTACATATAAGGCTTGCCCTGGGACGCGCGGTAAGCGTAAGCGGCCAGCATCGGCACCTTAGCCAGCAGGCGAACGGTAGCCTTGTCCAGCTGCTCCTCATCCAGTGGGTCCAGCTGGTCCTGGTAGTAGCTGGAGAGAATGTTCACGGAGGACGCAAGCACGGCCATCGGGTGTGCATCGCGCGGGAAGATGTTGAACTGCGCCTTAAAGTCCTCATCCAAGAGGGTGTGGTGGCGGATGGCGTTATTGAACTCCGACAGTTCCTGCTCATCCGGCAGGTGACCCTTAATCAGCAGGTAGGAAACCTCATTGAAGGTGGCGTTATTTGCCAATTCAGCGATATCGTAGCCACGGTAACGAAGGATGCCCTCCTCACCGTTAATAAAGGTAATCTTGGACTCGGTGGAGCCGGTGGAGGTGTAGCCGGGGTCGAAGGTAACAAGCCCGGTTTCCTTGCGGAGCTTGGAGATATCGAAGCCGGAATCGCCCTCAGTGGACTGCTTGATATCCATCTCGTACTCGTTGCCAGCGTGCTTGAGTACTACCTTGTTTTCTTCAGTAGACACGGAATTTCCTTTCCCTGTTAAAGAGTTCTTTAAGGCGCTAACTTACACAAGTCAGCCTTATACCTATTCACACTCTAGCAAACTTTGTGATACTGCCAACATGTTTACGGGCATCAAAATACCTGCCATTCAACCGGAACTGTTCTACACTAGCGGCATGAGTACTCCAGAAATCACACTGCCAGCAGATCTCTTGCCTTCCGATGGCCGATTTGGCTGCGGACCCTCCAAGGTGCGCCCCGCCCAGATCGAGGCTATTGACCCCGCTATCGTGGGCACCTCGCACCGCCAGCCGGCGGTGAAAAACCTCGTCGGTTCCGTGCGCGAGGGCTTAAGCGATCTCTTTTCTCTTCCGGAGGGATACGAAATCGTCCTGTCCTTGGGCGGCGCCACGGCTTTTTGGGATGCGGCTACCTTCGGCCTCATCGAGCGCCAGTCGGCTCACCTTACCTTTGGTGAGTTCTCCACCAAGTTTGCCAAAGCCTCCTCCAAGGCTCCATGGCTTGATGCCCCGGCCCTGACCGAATCTCCCGCCGGCACCGCACCGGATCCGCGCGAGCTCGCGGCCAATGCCGATGTCGCCGCTTGGGCCCACAATGAGACCTCGACCGGCGCAATGACGGAAGTCGTTCGCCCCCACCCCCACAACGACCAGCAGCTCGTGCTTGTCGATGCCACCTCTGGCGCCGGCGGCCTCCCCGTCAATATCGCAGAGACCGACGTGTACTACTTTTCGCCGCAGAAGTGCTTTGCTTCCGACGGCGGCCTTTGGCTCGCCGCGATGTCCCCGGCTGCCCTGGAGCGCATCGAAAAGATCAATAACTCCGATCGCTTCATCCCGGAGTTTTTGAACCTGCAGACTGCGGTTACTAACTCCCGCAAGAACCAGACCTATAACACCCCGGCGATTGCCACCCTGCTCATGCTGGATAACCAGATTAAGTGGATGAATGACAATGGCGGGCTCGACGGCATGGTCAAGCGCACCACCGAGTCCTCCTCCACGCTGTACAACTGGGCCGAATCTCGCCCGGAGGCCACCCCATTCGTCAGCGACCCGGCAGCGCGCTCGCTGGTCGTGGGCACCATCGATTTCGACGAATCCGTGGATGCCGCACAACTTGCCGCCACCCTGCGCGCCAACGGCATCCTCGATGTCGAGCCGTACCGCAAGCTCGGCCGCAACCAGCTGCGCGTGGGCATGTTCCCGGCGATTGAAACCGAGGACATCGCCAAGCTCACGCAGTGCATCGACTACGTGCTGGATGCCAACTAAGTCATCAACATGCCCCGCCGCCTCGCATGGCGCGGGGCGTTTTCGCGTTATAGTTGACTGCATCACAGATCCGTCCTTCCGTCGATAGGCAAAGGAGCGCCACACTATGCGCGAGCTGTTTCTCGTTGACAGCGAATCGAGCGAAGACTCATTGGTGCTACGCACCGAAGAAGGCGAAGAGTTTTCCCTTCCCATCACCGATGAGCTGCGTTCCGCCCTCACGCCCACCGCTAGCAAGCCAGAGCCGCCGAAGCTAGCGCCGATGCCCAAGCCCTCCCACGAAGAGGAAGAAAAGCAGATCCGGCCGGCCGAGATCCAAAACCGCATCCGCGCCGGTGCTTCCACGGCAGAGCTAGCGGAAGAAATGCACGTCGATGAATCACGCATCGAGCCCTTCGCCTACCCAGTCATGCTGGAGCGCAATCGCATTTCTGAGGTGGCCAAGCAGGCCCACCCAATGCGCGAGGATGGCCCTGCCAAGCTCACCCTGTGGGAGGTGCTGGCCAGCTCTTTTGCCGCCCGCGGCCACTCCCTTTCGGAGTCCACGTGGGACGCCTACCGCCACCAGGGTGAGCCGTGGGTTGTACGCGTGACCTGGAAGGCGGGCCTTTCTGAAAACGAGGCGGAATGGACCTTTAAGCAGTCCATGTCCTCCCCCGCTACGGTCGAGGCCCGCAACTCGGTCGCGGCAGACCTTACGGACCCGGACTTCGTACAACCGGTGCGCTCGCTAACCTCCTTGGGCAGCGGCCGCTACGACGAGGCCATTGATGGCGATCAGCCCGCCAATGTCACCGATATTTCCGGTTCCAACGAGGAGACGGAAGAAGAGGAATTCCTGCAGAATCCTTCCTCCGAGTCCAAGCCCTCGAAGCGCCGCCGCAAAGCCGTCACCCCACACTGGGAGGACGTACTCTTGGGCGTTCGCTCCAATACCAAGCGCCCAAGGGACTAAACAGTGGACATCTCTCATGCCGTTCTCACGCTGTGGTACATCTCCAAGCCAGGCGCCGAAGAAGTACTCAAGACCGAGCCCAAGGCGGACCGCGGGTTCGGCCGCAAGTTCCTAGCCCAACTCAACCCGAATTTCCCGGTCACCCCGATTGGGCAATTCCCCCTGAACCGTTCCGCGCAGACGGATCCGAATGAGTACTACATCGGCGGCTACCCGGGCATTACCGTGGTGCAAACGGTCTGCGAGGGCGATTCCGTCCTGCTTTCCCAGCTGCCGCAAGACCTCTTGAACGCGGTTCCCGCCCAGCGGGTTATCGCCCTGGTCAGCAACGCGGACGAGGACTATGCGGGCTTCGCGCTGTGGGAAGGCGGCGAGCTCAAGCGCTGCCTGTGTGCCTCCCGCGACCGTCTCTACGAGGACACCGGCCTGCCCGAGCCCTTCGAGGCGCCGTTCTGGGCCGGCGAAAAGGACGAATCCCTCGGCGGCATTTCCCTGCCGTTTCGCCCCCACAGCATCATGGAGGCCGCCCAAAAACACTGGTTGGGCATCACCGTGGGACAGGAAGGCCCGGACCTGGACGTCGTGGGCTATGCCGTCGACGGGCGCCCAGAACCCAAGATCGATCCGCCGAAGCCGAAGCAGCCGGTCAGCGAGTTCGCCGCTCAATCCGCGAATAAGCTGGGCCTTAATGATTATGACGACTACGAGGACCACGATGCCGAGCCGGATTCCACCGGCGATGAGCTCCTTTCCACCGCCAAGCACCTCGGCTCGCTAATTGGCAACTGGCTGCGTCAGACGTTTAAGTCACTTAAGGATCGCTGGCGCTCATAAAAGGAAATGGCGGCGGCGGTTGCCACATTAAGGGAATCGGTACCTGGGGCCATCGGTATCCGCGCGCGGATATCGGTGGCCTTCATCGCGTGCTCGGTAAGCCCGGGACCCTCCGCACCTACCAGCATGGCCACCTTGTCCTGCCCGTGCATGGCCTCTGCCAGGTGCACCGCTTGGGGGTTGGGGGTTAAGGAAATGAGGGTGAAGGAGGCATCGGCAAGCGCCTGCAAGGAACGCTGCCACGTGGTGAAACCGCCCTCCAAATGGGCAAAGGGCACGCGGAGCACGTGGCCCATGGATACGCGCACCGAGCGTCGATAGAGCGGATCCGCAGCACCTGAGCCCAGCAATACCGCATCCACGTTCATGCCGGCCGCATGGCGGAAAATGGCGCCGATATTTTCATGATCCCCCACGCCCTCCAGCACGGCGATGGTGCGGGCCTGCTCCAGAATCTCGCCCACCTCCGGCTCTGGGGCGCGGTTTGCGGCGGCAACCAACCCGCGGTGCATATCGAACCCTGCGACCTCCGCGAGGGTCTCACGCGATACTTCGTAGACGGGGCACTCTGGCTCTCCGTACTCTGCAAAGAAGGCCTCCAGCTTCTGGGGAAAGCCCACCAGGCACCGCATGGGAAACCGCGATTCCATCAGGCGGGCTGCCACCAAGGGGCCTTCTGCAATGACCAAACCCTCGCCGGATTTATCGGATTTGTTGAGGTTCCGAATATCATCCAGGCGAGGGTCACGGGGATCAGAAATATGCATGCCTTCCAGGCTAGCCGATGGCCTCCGAAATCGGATCGATGCCAAAGTAAATGACGAACAAGCCAGCAAGCAGCCACATGATCCAGTGCACCTGCTTGGCCTTACCAGCAAAGGTGGACATGAGCGCAAAGGTAATAAAGCCCACGCCGATGCCGTTGGCAATCGAATAGGTAAACGGCATGACCACGATGGTAAGGAAGGCCGGGATGGCCACTTCCATGCGCGTCCACGGGATATCCGTGAGCTGCGCAGCCATCATCACGCCCACGATGACCAGGACGGGCGCGGCGGCCTCGATGGGCACGATCTCATAGAGCGGGGTGAAAAACATGGCGGCGATAAACAGCAGGCCGGTCATGATATTGGCCAGGCCGGTGCGCGCGCCATCGGCAATGCCGGCAGAGGAATCCGCGAAGACGGTATTCGAGGATGCCGAGCCCAAACCACCGGCGACCGCACCGGTGCCTTCCACAACCAGAGCCTTCTTCATGCCCGGCAGGTTGCCGTTTTCATCCACGAGCTTGGCCTGCTTACCCAGCCCGGTCATGGTGCCCATGGCATCAAAGAAGTTGGTCAGCAGCAAGGTAAAGATGAGCAGGACCGTGGAAATCACGCCGATATTGGCAAAGGCGCCCACCAGGTTCACATCGCCCACGATGGAAAGGTCCGGTATGCCACCCAGCGCATCTGGGGCCTCTGGGGCGGCCATGCCCCAGTCCTCCGAGTCGGTGAATGCCTGGACAATAAAGGCGATCACCGTGTTGAGGATGATGGCAATAAATAGCCCACCCGGGACATTGCGGATGACCATGAAGGCACAAATGATAAGGCCAATGACAAAGACCACCGCCGGCCAGGTGGCAATCGATCCATTAATTCCCAGGCCCACCGGCACGGTGGTCTGTGCGGCATCGGGCACGCGGGTGACAAACCCGCCGTCCACGAAACCGATCATGGCGATGAACATGCCAATGCCCACGCCCATCGCGGCCTTCATGGGCTGCGGGATGGCGTCAAATACTGCGGTGCGGAAACCGGACACGGCGAGCAGGACGATAATAAGGCCCTCGATTACCACTAGGCCCATGGCTTCTTGCCAGGTCAGCCCGCTGGTGGCGACCATGCTGATGGCGACGAAGGTATTCATGCCCAGTCCCGCGGCCATGGCGAAGGGGTACTTCGCAATCGCGCCGAAGGCGATGGACATGACGCCGGCGACCAGCGCCGTAGCTGCCGCGACCTGCGGCACGCCTAAGGTATAGCCCTCCGCATCCGGGCTCGTGCCCAGGATCAGCGGGTTGAGCAAAATAATATATGCCATGGCGAAGAACGAGACCGTTCCCGCGCGTAGCTCAGTTCCAATGGTGGAACCGCGTTCAGAAATCTGGAAATAGCGATCGAGAGTGGCTTTCACGCCGTGCCCTTTCACGTAGAGCGGTATTTTTACGCCCTAAGTGTGCTGCTTTAATCCCCAAATTCAAAATCTTGGTAAATGGGCTTTTCGTCATCGAAGGCCGCGGCCGGCGCCTTCTCCTCACTCACCCGCGTCTGCGAATGCGCACCACACCCGTAGCGCGCATGCACCACGCGGCCATCGGCGGAATACTCATTGGCGCATACCCCAAAGTTATCCATCAGCTGCATATAAAACGCGCACGTGCGGCACTGCAGATGCGCCTTGGCCGCCATCTCCGAGGTTGGGCCATATTCTTCTTGCCAGCGCTGCTTGGCATCCGCTAGGCCCTTGGCGGAAAGCTCATTTCCATCTAGGCGCTCATCATCGACGGCCGGCGGCATAAGATCCCCCGGGCCCAAATCCCCCGGCAGCACGCGGTCCTCATACGGCACCCATTCCGGGGCCTGCAGCGCTTCCCCGCCCGGTACCAGCGCCACCTCGTTGACGGTGACGTAGCGCGAGCCATCCGCGCACGCGAGCACGGCCTGCCATTCCCAGCCTGGGTAGCCCGGCATATCCGCTTCAAAGCGATGAGTAACCACGTTGCGGCCCATTCCGGCTACGCCCCTATGCTTGCCGATGCCCCCTTCCCCCACCTCTTCCAATGCCTCACGCGCAATGCGTACGGCGCGGGAATCGATCAACGGATTTGCTTTTCGCTTACTCACGCCCCTCATTATTCATGATGGCCCGCCAACAGTGGTACATATGGTGCATGTCGTTTCTCCGCCGCGCCGCGCTCATTGCCGTGCCCTGCTGCGCCTTGACCGCCTGCTCTTCTGATGCTTCTGAATCTTCCTCCCCCGAGCACCTATCAGTGGAAGTCCTCGATACCGCGCCGCTGCCAGAGAACTCCTTTACGCAAGGCCTCGAAGAAGACGGCGAGGGCAACCTCCTGCTCGGCACTGGGCAATGGGGCGAATCTAAACTCATCCGCTTCTCCCCTGAGACCGGCGAGGTCCTCCAAGACCACGCCCTGGATGAATCGCTTTTTGGGGAAGGCATTACCCAATATGGCGACTCCATCTGGCAGTTGACCTGGAAGCGCGGGCAGGCGCTGCGCTATGACGGCGACTTCCAGCACATTGACACCGCCACCTATGCCGGCGAAGGCTGGGGGCTATGCGCCAACCAGGACGAGCTCATCATGTCCGATGGCACCTCTGCCCTGCGGCACATGGATCCAGAAACCTTTGCGGAGCGCTCCACCACGGAAGTCACCCTTGAGGGCTCGCCGGTAGAAAATCTTAACGAGCTGGAATGCGTGGACGGTGATGTCTACGCCAACGTGTGGGGCAGTGAAGATATCTACCGCATAGATCCCTCCTCCGGCGAGGTGACCGCAGTGATTTCTACCGATGCCATAGATAAATCGAAATATACCGATCCCGATGATGTCTTAAACGGCATCGCCCATATCGAGGGCACCGATGAATTCTGGCTTACCGGCAAGCGGTGGGATGAGCTCTACCGCGTTCGAGTAAAGTAATGGTCCATGGCAACCCGTAAGGAAGCAAGGAAAAAGTCGCTGCTGCAGATCCTCGCGCTCATCGTGGTCGTGGCGGTCATCGTCGCCTCCGTGGTGATCTTTCAAAGCTGGCGCAATTCGCGCCCAGGCCCTGAGCCGAGCGAAATTGCGATTACCGCCTCCGTGGGGGATAACACCAAGGAGGTCACGCCCTACCTCGTGTGCGAGCCGGGAACCGATTGCCCTGAAGGCGATGTTCCCCAGCTAACCGTGGGCGAAGATGACACCTTGCATCTGGACATCCCCGAAGAGATTTCTAATCACGAATGGAAGGTACTGTCCATTTATGATGATCCCGCCGCCAATGACGAGACCTCTCACGGTGCGAATGAAACGACCGAGGTGGATATCCCCGGTTCGGTAGACCCCATCGAGGCATCGACTGGCGAGCGCCCCCGGCTCATGGTGGTGGAGGTCTCCTCCCTCATGATTGGCACCGACGACGATGGCGAAGAAACCCCCCTCGCCACCGTGTGGTCCCTATCCACCATGGATGATTAACTATCTAAATCCTTCGCGATCGCGCGGAGGATTTCTGCTACTTGGCGCCCGGTCTTGCGCTCGGGGTAGCGCCCCGAGTTCAGCACCGGCTGCACCTGGGATTCCAGCAGGGTCATGACATCAGAGACCATGCTGCCGAGCTCTTCCGGCTTGCGCGACGGCGTGCGGCGGCGCGGCTTATCCAGCACGCGCACCCGCAGCGCCTGCGGCCCGCGGCGCCCCGCCGCGAAATCGAATTCGATGCGCTGGCCCGGAAAGATTTCTTCTACTCCCTTGGGCAGGACATTCCGGCCGACGTAGACGTCTTCATCGCCCGGGTTGCTAACGAAACCGAAACCTTTCTCGGCGTCATACCACTTCACTTTGCCAATGGGCATAGGTATCCACCTCTTCTCTTGGGTAAATTCTTAAGTTTAGCTGGAAGTTATACAGAACAGAAGTTCCACGTGTCGTGTGACATAGTTTACAACGCCGCAATTACCTGCGGAAACTTTGCTGACGGAACCACAATAGTCTCAATTCTTTCCCGTTTAGTACCCAGAACGTGACTATTTCGTTATAAACCACTACGCTGGCCCTCAGTGTCGCCGCAAAGAAGGTTTCCCCGCCCATCCTTTCTTCTAGGCGCAAAACATTTCCACGAAAACGGGCACCACGGAAAGGACTACTTTTATGGGACGCCACTCCGCTAAGACTAACCACTTTGCCGCTAAGTTCACCGCAGGCACCGTTGCCTTGGGTGCAGCCGCCGCCATCATGGCACCGAACGCCGCCGCTGCCCCTGACTCCGACTGGGACCGCCTCGCACAGTGCGAGTCCGGCGGCGACTGGCACATCAACACCGGCAATGGCTACCACGGCGGCCTGCAGTTCAACGCGCAGACCTGGCAAGCATACGGCGGCGGTGAATTCGCCCCTACCGCTAACCAGGCAACCCGCGAGCAGCAGATTGTCATCGCTGAGCGCACCCTGGCTAACCAGGGCTGGGGCGCATGGCCCGCATGCTCGGCCTCCCTTGGCCTGAACTCCGCGGCGACCGAGCGCACCGCACCTTCCGCACCCGCTGAGGCACCGCAGCCAGTGCAGCAGGCAGTAGAAAACAAGTCCGATGAGCTCGCCGTAGACGCCGTCTACAACCTTGTTAAGGACACCGCTAATGCTTACGGCCTGCAGCTGCCGGCGCAGTTCACCGACTTCTACCACGCAAACCGCCACGACTTTAACGCGTTCTACTCCGCGAACCGCAACGTCATCGACCCGGTTGCGCAGCTGGTTGAGAACTTCAGCCGCTAAATAAGCACATAAAAATTCCCCTCGCCGTCCGCGGCAAGGGGAATTTTTTAGCGATTGATGCGGGTATAAGGGTGA
This sequence comes from Corynebacterium tuingiense, assembly GCF_046718165.1. Lineage (NCBI taxonomy): Bacteria > Bacillati > Actinomycetota > Actinomycetes > Mycobacteriales > Corynebacteriaceae > Corynebacterium > Corynebacterium tuingiense. The sequence continues at coordinate 712,859 of NZ_CP177101.1, read as the reverse complement.
ACGTAGTTCAACTTCTCTGCCGGCATCGGCAGCACCAGATCGTCGCCGTAGGGGCTGGAAGCACCAGCAAAAGGCGCAGAAATTTCCGTAATTGCATGCTCGCGGTGTTCATTGTCCGGCCAAGCCGGGGAAACAAAGCCATTTTTTTCATTCGACATAGCCTTATTATTTCAAACCTCGGGCGAAAACGTAACTCAATCCGGCGCTAAAATTGTGATTTATCATGACTCAGTCCTCCCACCTCCCACATTTTCGCACCTGGCTTAATTCCCTCACTGAAGAGGAACTGGCCACCATCCTTCGCCACCGCCCCGACGTTTTAACCCCGCTGCCACCCTCCATCGCGGCACTGGCCACGCGATTGCTCTTGCGCACCTCCATCGCCCGAGCGCTAGCGGAGTGTAACGCGCAGCAGTTGGCGGTGCTGGAGGACATCGCCAAGCGCGGCGGGGAGCTTGCAGAGGTAGAAGACCACAACCCCGCCATCACCCGCGAGCTCAAGGAACGCGGCCTCGCCTTTGGCGCGGTGCAAATCCCGCCAGAGGTCATGCCCGCACTCCCCACGGGCTGGTCACTGCTTAATCAACTCGATGTATCACCCGCGACAATCGATGCCCTTGCTGAAGACGAACGCCACGTCCTTGCCACCCTGGCGCGCTCCAATGGCATCGGTACCACCCGCGAGACCAATCCGTCCCACCCGGTGCCGCGTTTGATTGCCAAGCAGCTCTTACAGCGCGTTGACTCCCAGACCGTTCGCCTGCCGCGCGAGGTGCACCGCGCGATGAAGGGGCACACCGTCCCGCATATTCCCACCGAGCCCTCTGCGCGGCGCGGCGAGCCCACCGCTGACCGCAAGGCCGATGACGCCGGCACCGCCGCGGGCCTGTCCGTGGTGCGCGGCATGCAACAGCTCATTTCTGCCCTGGGTGCCCGGCCGATCGAGCTGCTCAAGGATAAAACCGTCGGCGTGCGCCCCCTTGCCCAGCTCAGCAAGCAGCTCGACATCGCGGAACCAGAACTGCGCCGCCTCATCACGCTCGGCCTGTCTGCGCGCCTTATCAACCGCGGCGAACCGTCCGGGTACGAGGGAAACTTCCTCGCGCCCACTGAATCCGCCCAAGAGTGGCTCGATGCAGGACTAGCCGCGCAGTGGCGAGTGCTCCTCGCGGCCTGGCAACATTCTCCGTGGACCCCGTGGGAATCGGGCCGGGTGCTTTCTACCAGCACCGATCGTCTGCCCAAGTTCCGCCGGCATATCCTCGATGTCTGCCTCAATTCCGCAGAGCCTCTTTCCACGGAGGATTTTCGCGAAGATCTGCATTTTTACTTTCCCCTTTTCGCCACGCACACCTCCCCGGAGACCATCGAGGAGCTGCACCACGAGGCGGAATGGATAGGTGCCATCGCGCTCGGGCGAGCTACCAGCGTGCTCATCGATGGCTTTGCTGCGGCCGATGCCTTAACCCCAGACACCATCGATTATTTCCTGATTCAAGCGGATATGACCGTGCTCGTGCCTGGGCCCCTCGAGCCTGCCGCCCATCACACTCTAGAGTCCCTCGCGGACCTAGAATCGCCCGGTTTAGCCAGCGTCTACCGCATCAGCGATGCCTCTCTTCGCCGCGGCCTCGACCGTGGGATGACGGGCACAGAAATCCGCGACTTCTTCGCCGCGCATGGCGATGTCCCGCATACGCTGGAATTCCACATCGAGGACATCGCCAAGCGCCACGGCACCTTGCGCTCCGGCCCTGCCCTGTCCTACCTGCGCAGCGAGGACCCAGCCCTCTTGCAGATCGCCGCGAAGTCCGCCCCGCTGCGCCTGCTGGCCCCCACGGTCGCGATTTCCCAGCTGCGCGTCAGCGAGCTGTTGGAGCGCCTGCGCGAAAACGGCCTTTCCCCCGCTGCCGAGGACGAAAACGGCGCTAGCCTGTCCATCGCGCCCGAGCCCGCAACGCTTCCCACACCCAGCCCTCGCGCCCAGGCCGCGCCGCCGGATATCGCGCGTGCGCTGCGCAACCTCACCACCGGCGAGGCCCCGAGCCTGCCCAACCTGGATCTGGTCCACGCCGCCGCGCGCACCGCACGCCCCATCACCATTGGCTACGCCGATAAAAATGGCAATACCAAGACCCGCACCGTCACCCCACTGACCGTCGCCGGTGGCCAAATCGATGCCCGCGCCGCCGATGGCTCCACCATCCGGTTTCCCTTGCACCGCATCACCTCCGTTACCCTAGACGCATGAACGGACCACTGATTGTGCAGTCGGACAAGACCGTCTTGCTGGAAGTCGATCATCCAGATTCCGCCGCTGCACGCACCGCCCTCGCGCCGTTCGCGGAGCTGGAGCGCGCCCCAGAGCACGTGCATACCTACCGCATTACTTCCCTGGCACTCTGGAATGCCCGCGCCGCCGGGCACGACGCCGAGCAGGTCGTCGATGTCCTAGAAACCTACTCCCGGTTCCCGGTCCCGCAATCGCTGCTTGTCGATGTCGCCGAGACCATGTCACGCTACGGCCGAGTCCGCCTCCAGGCGCACCCCGCCCACGGGCTCATCCTCGAATCCGAAGAGCCCGCTATCCTCACCGAGCTCTCCCGCGGCAAGGTAGGAAAACTGCTGGGTTCGCGCATCGATGACAACACCATCGCCGTGGCTCCTTCAGAACGCGGCCGCCTCAAGCAAGAACTCCTCAAGGCCGGCTGGCCCGCCGAAGACCTTGCCGGCTATATCGACGGCGAATCTCACCCCATCGCGCTCAACGAGGACGGCTGGCACCTGCGTGATTACCAGGAATACGCCACCGACGCCTTCTGGTCCGGCGGGTCTGGCGTCGTCGTGCTGCCCTGCGGTGCCGGCAAAACCATCGTCGGTGCCGCCGCCATGGCAAAGGCGCAATCCACCACCCTCATCTTGGTTACCAATACCGTCGCCGGCCGCCAGTGGCGCGACGAACTCCTGCGCCGCACCACGCTTTCTCCAAACGATATCGGCGAATACTCCGGCGAGAAGAAGGAAATCAAGCCGATTACCATCGCCACCTATCAAGTGGTCACGCGGAAAACCAAGGGTGAATACCGCGCCCTCGAGCTCTTCGATTCCCGCGACTGGGGCCTTATTATCTACGACGAGGTCCACCTGCTTCCCGCACCCGTATTCCGCATGACCTCGGACCTGCAATCGCGGCGCCGGCTTGGGCTTACCGCCACCCTCGTGCGCGAGGATGGCCGTGAAGGCGATGTGTTCTCCCTCATCGGACCGAAGCGTTACGATGCGCCGTGGAAAGAGCTGGAAATGGCCGGCTACATCGCCACCGCGGAGTGCATCGAGGTCCGCGTGGATATGGATCCGGAAGAACGCATGCTCTATGCCACCGCGCAGCCGCGCGACCGCTACCGCATCGCTGCACAGGCCTCGGCCAAGCTCCGCGCCGTCGATAAGATCCTTGCTTCCCACGACCAGCAAGCGCTCATCATCGGCGGATACGTGGATCAACTGCGCGAATTAGGTGAACACCTCGATGCCCCCGTCATCGATGGCACCACCTCTACCGCCAAGCGCGAAAAGCTCTTCCAGCAATTCCGCGAGGGCGAGCTGGCCATCCTTGTCGTATCCAAAGTGGCCAATTTCTCCATCGATCTGCCCGAAGCAGCACTGGCCATCCAGGTCTCCGGCACCTTTGGTTCCCGCCAAGAGGAAGCACAACGCCTCGGCCGCCTGCTGCGTCCGAAGGAAACCGCGGCGCTCTTTTATACGCTAGTCACCCGCGACAGCCTAGATGCGGACTACGCTATGCACCGCCAACGCTTCCTCGCCGAGCAAGGATATGCCTACCGACTCATGGACGCAGTAGACTTAGGCCAATGAAGATCTTTAAGTTCGACGTTGACGAGTCCTTTGCCAAGGCCAATAACGAGTTATTGCGTGATTCCAACCGGCTTCGCGTATCCGGGCTTATCTTCGGCCTCATCCTGATCATCGCCGGCGCCGCCGTCTGGTGGAGCTTTTCCTGGGGAATCACCTTGGGATTAGGGCTTATCCTGTTCGGCATTGTCGTGGCGATTGTCGGCGTTGCCGCCGCCAGCAAGGTGGGAACGGCGCAATCTCTCTATGACTCCTATCCGCTGGCTCCCGCCGTCATCGCGGAGGTCAACGAGCGTGACATGGTCCTCATGGCTTTGGTCAATACCAACGTGGATCCTTCCCTGCCGCCGCGTTGGGGCGCGTGCCTGCGCACGGTATCTGCCATCCCCGGCGTTCAGCGCACCGTGGGCACCAAGGTTCCCGTCGCCGCCGTTTCCGGCCAACGTTCTTCATCCGATAAGGAGCATTGGCAGCAGATCTCTCCCATGCCTATTGCATGGGGAACCCCCGATGCTGAAACCATCACCATCGCCCGCAAGTCCATCCCACAGGACCAATGGCAGCGCCTAGAGCGCGCCCGCAAGCGGCTTTCCGATGTCAAAGCCACCCGCTATGACCTGCTCGTCCTCTAGCTAGGTCACTCAAGCACCAGATTGTTTCTGGTGCTTTTTCTTTTACCTTTGCCAAATGGTTAAAGGTAAATATTGCGTCGGTGTCCTACATCGATGACGTTGACGACCACAGCTTCATCGAGGATAGAAACAATCACCCGATAATCCCCTACTCTCCATCGCCACAATCCAGACTTGTCCGCGACGAGCCCCTTACCGCGCACACGAGGATCGTCTAACTCTGCTACCTCACGAAGGAACTTACTGATTTGTTTCTGTACCGGTTTGTCGAGCTTCCGAAACGACTTTGCCGCACGCGGGGTGAACTCAATCGACCAAGCCACACTCGTCCTCTAAGTCCTGCAGGGAGATTGTGTCCAATTCTCCGCGTCGTGCTGCTTCGGCTTCGGCTTCAAGCGCATACACATACTCAAGTTCATCTAGGTAGGAATCTAGGGCCTTGCGAAGATAGAAGGCCCCAGTCCGCCCAGTCCGCGAAGCAAGCGCATCTAGGCGCTCTTTCTGCTTCGCGTTAACGCGCAAACGAATTACTGACTCGCTCATGTAAACATGTTTACAACAAGTAAAGCGATTTGTACACCACCCTGTGAGCATTGCCGGCGCTTTGCTGTGGTCACGTCGTACTGCTGACTCCCTTCTCACCCATAGGCACAAATTGAGCGTTTTCTCGGTAGCCGAATCAAGTGATAAAGGAAACCTCGTCCAGTCTCCTTAAGACGACATACCGCTCTGCATAGCGGCACCGTAGATCTGTCAAGAGCGTGTTGAAATCCGCATCCCAGGGCGCTCCCAGCTCCGACGACTTTTCTCTCATGGTCTGCAGCAGCTCGATGCCCATGTCACGACCGACCTTCGTCGAATCTAGGTAAGTTGTGACATTGTCGCGAACGAAAGGAAGGACCTGCGCCGGGAGGTCATCGAGGAACCGTTGCGCCATTGGCCGTTCCATTCCCGCCTTAACGACGGTGCTCCAGGCAAGTCCAGGGTCTTCAAGGCACAAGTGCTGAAACATCACCAAATCCCATGGCTTATCCTCCAACGTGTGTTGTATATGCGCCGCCGATTCCGCCTTGTCGGGGGCGACTGCATAGAGTTCCTGAGCGGACGGTAGTTCCGGGTACGTATCGAATACTTTTCGGGCGACGCGTTCCGAATGTTCGGGAAAATGCTCCCTGGCAAGAACAGCCCAACCCGAGGCTATATTTCGGGTTTCCTCCACGGCGCACTCGTTAACCGCCTTCTCGGACCAATCGAAGGCAAGACCATAGCGGCCGATGTCACAAAGGCCGCCAATGATCTCCTCATATCGCAACGCCGCACTTCCCTTGAGACCATGGGTCCGAAGAACGGCTTCAGCACTGCCTTCAAGCACCGCTAGCCGACGCCCCACATAGCCACCGCCCTGTTCCGCCGCATACCACGAGCGGATGCGGGCCACGCCCTCATCTCCAAGGGCCGGCGCCAAATAGACTGGGTCAAGGTCAATTTCTTCCACCGAAAGAATCTCGTTCATTCGTATGAACCAGTGAGCCAAAGCGCTACCGGAATAACTAGCTCGCTGCGCCGCGGTAGGAACTACCCGCGCCAAGACTTCGCCGGCATCCCTTACAGCATGGGCATAGTCATTGACCCTAGGGATAGTCTTGAGGACCTCTTCTACTGCATCTAGAGCAACAAGCACGATATCGGATGGATTCGGCGGCACGATGCCAGAAAGTTGTGCGGGATCCTCTACTGCTTGTTCTAATAGCTCAGCGGCTTCATATATGCGGTCGCTGTAATAAACGCCGCGTTCACCCTTGTACAGATCTGGGTCATTGGTCCGAACGAGATCGGTTACCGCCTGTGCAAGAGTTCTCATGGGATTCAGTATACAAAATTATGGGATCACAAAGAAGAGGAGCAAGGCCACCAGTAAATTGGTAACCTTGCCCCTCTCTGTATAAACAGTATTTTGTTGTTTGTTGTTTGGTGTCGGCGGTGACTTACTCTCCCACAACCTCCCGGTTGCAGTACCATCAGCGTGTACAGGCTTAGCTTCCGGGTTCGGAATGGGACCGGGCGTTTCCCTGTAGCTATGAACCACCGACAAACCTAAAAGAACACTACCCACCACTGCGTGTGGTGTTGTGTCAGATACTGCATAGTGGACGCGACACACAAGAATGTGTTCATTTATTTGTTTACTCGCCTAACAAGTCCACCCAACAATCCAACCTCAAACCACATAGTGTTTTGGGGGTTGTTGTGGTGTGTTTGTTTTGGTCAATTAGTACCAGTAGCCTTCACACCTTACAGTGCTTCCAAGTCTGGCCTATCTACCCCATAGTCTTTAGGGGACCTCAAAAGAAACCTCATCTTAAAACAGGCTTCCCGCTTAGATGCTTTCAGCGGTTATCCCTTCCGTACGTAGCCAACCAGCACTACCCCTGGCGGGATAACTGGCACACTAGAGGTACGTCCGTCCCGGTCCTCTCGTACTAGGGACAGCCTTCTTCAAGTTTCAACGCGCGCGGCGGATAGAGACCGAACTGTCTCACGACGTTCTGAACCCAGCTCGCGTGCCGCTTTAATGGGCGAACAGCCCAACCCTTGGGACCTACTCCAGCCCCAGGATGCGACGAGCCGACATCGAGGTGCCAAACCATCCCGTCGATATGGACTCTTGGGGAAGATCAGCCTGTTATCCCCGGGGTACCTTTTATCCGTTGAGCGACACCACATCCACAAGTAGGTGCCGGATCACTAGTCCCGACTTTCGTCCCTGCTCGACATGTCTGTCTCACAGTCAAGCTCCCTTGTGCACTTACACTCACCACCTGATTGCCAACCAGGCTGAGGGAACCTTTGGGCGCCTCCGTTACATTTTGGGAGGCAACCGCCCCAGTTAAACTACCCACCAGGCACTGTCCCCAACCCAGATCATGGGCCAAGGTTAGATGCTCAATCCGATCAGAGTGGTATTTCAACAACGACTCCACCACCACTAGCGTGACAGCTTCACAGTCTCCCACCTATCCTACACAAACCGAACCAAACACCAATACCAAGCTATAGTGAAGGTCCCGGGGTCTTTTCGTCCTGCCGCGCGTAACGAGCATCTTTACTCGTAATGCAATTTCACCGGGCCTGTGGTCGAGACAGCAGAGAAGTCGTTACGCCATTCGTGCAGGTCGGAACTTACCCGACAAGGAATTTCGCTACCTTAGGATGGTTATAGTTACCACCGCCGTTTACTGGGGCTTAAATTCTCAGCTTCGCAGCCAAAAGACTACTAACCGGTCCTCTTAACCTTCCAGCACCGGGCAGGCGTCAGTCCATATACATCAACTTAACGTCTTCGCATGGACCTGTGTTTTTGATAAACAGTCGCTTCCCTCTATTCTCTGCGACCCCACAACACTCCAACCGCACAGGGTCTTCACATCACAGGGCCCCCCTTCTCCCGAAGTTACGGGGGCATTTTGCCGAATTCCTTAACCACAGTTCACCCGAACGCCTTAGTATCTTCAACCTGACCACCTGTGTCGGTTTAGGGTACGGGCCATACACACACTCGCTAGAGGCTTTTCTCGACAGTACAGGATCACCACCATCAACCCTTTTGGGTCTACGCATCACGCCTCAACCACACTGTGCGGCGGATTTACCTACCACACGATCTGCACGCTTACACCACCAATCCACTAAGTGGCGCGGCTACCTCACTGCGTCACCCCATCACTTGAACCACACATCAGGCCCCACGACATCAACACCACCAACACTCAAAAAAGTGAACAGGTAGCGTATCCGCAGTGGTTAGTATCAGTGCTTCATCATGGGCGCACATGTACGGGTACCAGAATATCAACTGGTTATCCATCGACTACGCCTGTCGGCCTCGCCTTAGGTCCCGACTCACCCTGGGAAGACGAACTTGACCCAGGAACCCTTAGTCATCCGGCGGTAAGGATTCTCACCTTACAATTCGTTACTCATGCCTGCATTCTCACTCGCACACAGTCCACGCCTCCTCACGGTAACGCTTCCACCCATGCACGACGCTCCCCTACCCAAACAACAAAAAATTATTGCTTGCCGCGGCTTCGGCGGTGTACTTGAGCCCCACTACATTGTCGGCGCAGAACCACTCGACCAGTGAGCTATTACGCACTCTTTCAAGGATGGCTGCTTCTAAGCCAACCTCCTGGCTGTCTTCGCGATCCCACATCCTTTTCCACTTAGTACACCCTTAGGGGCCTTAACCGGCGATCTGGGCTGTTTCCCTCTCGACTATGAAGCTTATCCCCCACAGTCTCACTGCCGCACAACACAATTGATGGCATTCGGAGTTTGGCTGACATTGCTAAGATTGTAGTCCCGCTCAACCAACCAGTCGCTCTACCTCCACCAAGCTCAATGCGACGCTGCACCTAAATGCATTTCGGGGAGAACCAGCTATCACGGAGTTTGATTGGCCTTTCACCCCTACCCACAGCTCATCCCCGCAGTTTTCAACCTACGTGGGTTCGCGCCTCCACAACCTCTTACAGCTGCTTCACACTGGCCATGGGTAAATCACCCCGCTTCGGGTCCAGGACATGCCACTTATCACCCCATTAGGATTCGGTTTCCCTACGGCTACCCCACACGGGTTAACCTCGCGACATGCCGCTGACTCGCAGGCTCATTCTTCAAAAGGCACGCCATCACACAATAAAAAGTGCTCTGACGGATTGTAAGCACATGGTTTCAGGAACTATTTCACTCCCCTCCCGGGGTACTTTTCACCATTCCCTCACGGTACTATCCACTATCGGTCACACTGAGTATTTAGGCTTACCGGGTGGTCCCGGCAGATTCACAACAGATTCCACGAGCCCGTTGCTACTCGGGAACCCAACAACCCCCACATCATCATCTTCAGCTACAGGACTCTCACCTACTCCGGCAGGCCATTCCAAACCACTTCACCTAACAACAATGCACAGGGCGTGCCACTGGTAGATGACACACAGCTAGGCCCCACAACACCGCACACACAACCCCTACCAGGTATCACATGCACACGGTTTAGCCTCATCCACGTTCGTTCGCCACTACTAGCAGAATCATTATTATTTTCTCCTCCTACGGGTACTGAGATGTTTCACTTCCCCGCGTAACCCCCACAACAGCTATGAATTCACTGAAGGGTAACCCCACATAACCAGGGCCAGGTTTCCCCATTCGGACATCCTCGGATCAACGCTTTATTGACAACTCCCCGAGGCTTAACGCAGCCTTACACGTCCTTCATCGGCTCAGCATGCCAAGGCATCCACCATGCGCCCTAAATAACGAACACACCAACCACCACACACAAACCACACAACCAACAAAAAGGTCACGCAGCCCACATGCAGCAGCAACAAGTGAACTTGACAAAATAAACAAAAAGAAAAATCACATCACACACACAACACCACCCACACACAAGCAGATGGCATCATGCAGATGCTCGCGTCCACTATACAGTTCTCACACAACACCCCAACTGACAACAAACACCACCACAATGAATGGCATCCATCAACCAGTCAGGCACACAATAAGGGGATAATGCCCCAGACACCCAACAATGCACCAACGACTTACCACTCAACATTAATTTTGTATGCATGGACACTTTTACGCATGTCACAAAGCACTGTCTCAACACTTAATACTGCTGATTAAGGTGTGTCTCCTACCCGGAATTTCCAAATTCGGTGGCAGCAGAACACTCGCCCACTCAACCACCAACCCACCATCAAACACGGTGGGCAACCCACAACTGTGGGCCATGGCTGCAACTGCAGCCCAATAAAAAAGCTCCTTAGAAAGGAGGTGATCCACCCGCACCTTCCGGTACGGGTACCTTGTTACGACTTCGTCCCAATCGCCGATCCCACCTTCGACGGCTCCCTAACACGTTTAGGCCACCGGCTTCGGGTGTTACCAACTTTCATGACGTGACGGGCGGTGTGTACAAGGCCCGGGAACGTATTCACCGCAGCATTGCTGATCTGCGATTACTAGCGACTCCGACTTCATGGGGTCGAGTTGCAGACCCCAATCCGAACTAAGGCCGGCTTTCAGCGATTCGCTCCACCTCACAGTGTCGCAGCGCGTTGTACCGACCATTGTAGCATGTGTGAAGCCCTGGACATAAGGGGCATGATGATTTGACGTCATCCCCACCTTCCTCCGAGTTAACCCCGGCAGTCTCTCATGAGTCCCCAACCAAATGCTGGCAACATAAGACAAGGGTTGCGCTCGTTGCGGGACTTAACCCAACATCTCACGACACGAGCTGACGACAACCATGCACCACCTGTACACCAACCACAAAGGGAAACTACATCTCTGCAGCGATCTAGTGTATGTCAAGCCCAGGTAAGGTTCTTCGCGTTGCATCGAATTAATCCACATGCTCCGCCGCTTGTGCGGGCCCCCGTCAATTCCTTTGAGTTTTAGCCTTGCGGCCGTACTCCCCAGGCGGGGCGCTTAATGCGTTAGCTACGGCACGAAAGTCGTAGAAAGACCCTCACACCTAGCGCCCACCGTTTACGGCATGGACTACCAGGGTATCTAATCCTGTTCGCTACCCATGCTTTCGCTCCTCAGCGTCAGTAACTGCCCAGTAACCTGCCTTCGCCATCGGTGTTCCTCCTGATATCTGCGCATTTCACCGCTACACCAGGAATTCCAGTTACCCCTACAGCACTCAAGTTATGCCCGTATCGCCTGCACGCCCGGAGTTAAGCCCCAGAATTTCACAGACGACGCGACAAACCACCTACGAGCCCTTTACGCCCAGTAATTCCGGACAACGCTCGCACCCTACGTATTACCGCGGCTGCTGGCACGTAGTTAGCCGGTGCTTCTTATCTAGGTACCGTCACACAAAGCTTCGTCCCTAGCGAAAGGAGTTTACAACCCGAAGGCCTTCATCCCCCACGCGGCGTCGCTGCATCAGGCTTGCGCCCATTGTGCAATATTCCCCACTGCTGCCTCCCGTAGGAGTCTGGGCCGTATCTCAGTCCCAATGTGGCCGTACACCCTCTCAGGCCGGCTACCCGTCGCCGCCTTGGTAGGCCATTACCCCACCAACAAGCTGATAGGCCGCGAGCTCATCCTACACCGAAAAAAACTTTCCAACCACCACACTAAAGATGGCTCCTATCCGGTATTAGACCCAGTTTCCCAAGCTTATCCCGAAGTGCAGGGCAGATCACCCACGTGTTACTCACCCGTTCGCCACTCGAGTACCCTGCAAGCAGGGCCTTTCCGTTCGACTTGCATGTGTTAAGCACGCCGCCAGCGTTCGTCCTGAGCCAGGATCAAACTCTCCACAAAAAGAAAAATTTCAGAACAACAAAATTCCAAAATAGGCCGTGAAAAGCCCAAACCTAACCAAAAGAACAAACCACCACAAACCCACAAAAGCAGGCCCATGCTGGCGTCCAAAAAATTACTACAAAGAAAAAATCACTGCCTCCCCAACCCGACGGGGCACAAAAAGGGAGACAAAAAGTTGAACACAATCACATGCCAACCAATCCATCAATGCAGCCGAAACACTAAACAGTATTCAAAAAGATGCGTATTCCAACACCTTACCGGCACACACCAACCAACAAACCACCATAGGTTCGCCGGCCAACAGACCAATCAACACACAACCATGCACACAAAAATAAAAAATAAGTACATTGGCACACTATTGAGTTCTCAAACAACATCCACACACCACAAGAAAATTCACCAAACGTTAACCTCTCGTTGGCGGCTCGTACCAACTTACCCAACAACCTGAACCAAGTCAAATCCTCGGACCAAGCCAGTACAAAAAGTCACTCAAAAGTAACCAACCGGCTACCTCTCGGCGACTCGCTAAAATTTATACCACCCCACTACACAACGCAAACTCGCAGGCCAACGTTTGTTTTTAGTGATAGCACGCGATCTTTCCATCGGGCCCATCGATAACGCGCACCGGAGTGTTGAAGATGGGCGTCAGGATATCGTCGCGCATAATCTCCTCGGCCGGACCGAATTCGACGATCTGCCCGCCCTTGCAAGCACAGATATAGTCCGCGTAGCGCGCGGCAAAGTTGATGTCATGCAGAACCACGATGACCGTGCGCCCCAATTCCTGGGCAGCCTCGCGCAGATGGCGCATCATGTCCACCGAGTGCGAAATGTCCAGGTTATTCAGAGGCTCATCTAGCAACACGTAATCGGTTTCTTGGCACAGCACCATGGCTACGTACGCGCGCTGGCGCTGACCACCAGACAGCTGGTCAAGGTAGCGGTGCTGCAATTCTTCCAAATGCAGGAAGTGGATGTATTTGGAAATGACCTCTTCATCGTGTTTATTAAGTCGACCCTTGGTATAGGGAAAGCGGCCAAAGCCCACGAGCTGGCGCACAGTTAGTTTCGTGACGAAGTGATTTTCCTGCCGCAAGATAGACACAATCTTCGCCAGGTCGGCGGACTTGCTGGATTGAATGTCATAGCCGGCGATTTCGATGCTGCCTTCATCCATGTCGAGCAGGCGCCCGATCATGGTGAGCATCGTCGACTTACCCGCACCATTCGGCCCCACCAGCGCGGTGATGCCTCCTTGCGGGATGGTCAGGTTGAGCGGACCAATAGCGGTCTCGGCGGAATAGGTTTTAGAAACGTTCTTTAATTCGATCACAGTCGGCCCTTTCGCATAATGACAAACAGGAACACGGAGCCACCTACCAGCTCAATGATGATGGACACCACACCTTGGGCGGAAAATACGTGCTGCATGAGGAAGTAGGCCGCAATGAGCACGAAGAATGCTAAGCCCACCGCCATCGGAAAGATATAGCGGTGATCGTAGGTATCGGCGAATTGATAAGCCAGCGTAGCCACCAAAAAGCCCAGGAAGGTCATGGGACCTACCAGCGCGGTGGTCGTCGCCATCAACAACGAGACCAACACCAGCGTGTAAATTGCGTGCGCTTTATGGTTCACGCCCAAGTTGGTGCTGACATCGGCGCCCAAGGAAATCACGTTGAGCTTGCGCGCATTGAGCACCAACAGCGTGGTAGCGATGGCCACGATGGGAATGGCGATGGGATAGTACTCAGTCTCGGCGTTATTGACGGAGCCAAAAAGGCGCGCGGTCAGCACGTCGAACTCGCTGGGGGTTAGCATGCGCTGCATAAAGGTAGACAGCGAGCCTAGGCCACCACCGATGACCACGCCGACCAGCAGCATGGCGTGCATATTCTGTTTTCTGTTGGTTAGCAGCCACGAATAAAGCACCAGGGAAAGGCCCACCATGACGCCCATTTGCATGAGGAAGGTGGGCAAGGTGCGGGCATCGTTAAGCCCACTAGCACCCAGGAAGAAAATGGTCGCGGTATTGATGGCAACGTACAGCGACTCAAAGCCCATGATGGACGGGGTCAAAATGCGGTTATTGGTCACGGTATGGAAAGAAACCGTCGCCATGGCTTGGCACACAGCGACGATCGCCATGGCGATGAGGGCATCGGCGCGGCGCTGGGCGATGAGCCAAAACTTGCGCGTACCAAACTCCATCGGATTGCCATAGGCCAGGTAGGCAAAGGCCAAAGCCGCAGCTAGGCCCCATACGCAGACCAGCGTGATCCAATATTTCTTTGGCGGGGCGGACATCTTAGTTCGCACGGGTCGACCTCACAATCATGATGATGAAGACGATGGCGCCGATGACGCCAAGGATGACCGAAACCGGCATCTCGAATGGGGCGATGATGACGCGACCCACCAGGTCACACACCGTGACGATGCCAATGCCCAACAGGCAGACCCAAGGCACGTTGGAACGCAGGTCATCGCCGCGCACCATGGAGACAATATTCGGCACGATTAGGCCCAGGAAGGGCAGCGAACCCACGACGACGGTCACCACGCCCGTAGCAATGGCGATGAGGCCAGTTCCCAGCAACAACATGCGGTTATAGTTCAGCCCGACGTTGGTGGCCACGTCCTCGCCCAAGCCAACCACGGTGAGGCGGTCGGCGTAAATGTACACCGCCACCAGCACCAAAAGCACGATCCACAAAACCTCGTATTGGCCCTTGTACACCGCGGTAAACGAGCCCATGAACCAGATTCCCAATTGCTGGAGCATATCGGTCATCAGGGCGAAAAACGTCGAGATTGCAGAGACCACGGCACCCAGCATGATGCCGATGATAGGCACAATGAGCGAGGAGCGCAGGGTCACCCGACGCAGGAAGAGGAAGAATACGACGGTGCCCAGGAAGGAAAAGACCACCGCACCAATCATCTTGACCAGAATCGAGGACGTGGGCGCGACGGCCATGACGGTGAGCAGGCCCAACCCGGCCCACTCCGTGGTTCCGGTGGTCGAGGGTTCGACGAAGCGATTCTGGGTGAGCAGCTGCATGACCAGGCCGCTTACAGCCATGGCCGCGCCGGCCAGTACCAAGGCGATGGTGCGCGGCAAGCGGGTAATGCCGAACATGGCGGCGCCATCGTCGGCACCAAAAACGTCGTACTGCCCAGTCAGCAAGGAGGCAACGAGCAACGCGGCGACGATGAGCACGCCGAGGCCGAGCTTCCAATCCCAGACCTTTGTGCGGGTGGTGGTTTCCATAACTATCCTTTACGCACCTGAAAACCGGAGGGCACAAATCCCTCCGGTTTCCGATTTTTAGTGGTGGCTAGTTCTTTTCAAACGCGTCTGCCATCGCGTTGAGCGTCTCCGTGAAGGTAATGATGTTTTCATTGGTGTAGGTATCCTGCGGAGCGGAAACGATCTTGCCTTCCTTCACGGCAGTCACGTTCTTGAGTGCCGCGGAATCCTCTACCAGCTTCTTACCTGGGGTGTAGCCTGCCTCATCCTTGGCCACGGCACCGTCACGGTCCATGATGAGGATGTAGTCAGGGTTGGAATCAGCGATTGCCTCGACGGAGATGTCATCGCCCTCGTGGTCATCGCTGGCGTTTTCCACCTCGAGGGAAGGCTTCATGCCCAGCAGGTCAAAGAATGGCCCAAAGAAGCGACCCTTACCTGGGGCGATGTAGTTGATATCGCCACCGGAGGTGTTGACGGCCATGACGGTCTTCTCAGGATCGTAGGCATCCTTGGCGCGGTCCAGGGCCTTGTTGAAGTCATCGACAAGCTTCTTTGCTTCATCTTCGTGGTCGAAGATCTTGCCCAATGCTTCGGTCTGGCGAATGAGTTCTTCCGCCATATCCTTGTCATCGCGCGGGGAGAAGTCCAGGACCGGGGTATCTTCCATCAAAGCCTCGATATCGGCCTGGTGCTGGGTGAAGCGTTGACCGTTGATGACGATGTCCGGCTCTGCGGCAACCAGCGCCTCCAGGTCGGGTTCGCGGTGCATGCCCAGGTTGGCCTCGATCGTGTCTTCATTGATCTTGTCCGACAGGGTATCCGGAACGATGCCCAGCGGGGCTGCCACGATGTTGACGTCCCAATCCGCGAGGATTTCGAAGGAACGGTTATCCGTTACCGCGACACGCTCGAACGGTACATCCAGCTCATGGGTACCGTTATTATCTTCGATCTGCAGTGCGCTTTCCGATGTCCCCTTATTCGAGCCCTGGTCCTCTTCTTCCGCAGTGCTACATGCGGTAAGAGCCAAGGAGGCGACAGCCACGACAGACAAAAGAGCGCGATGAATTTTCTTCATTGTGCTTTCCTTATAGACGAGAAACAAATGCCCCATAAACTTATCTTAAGTCACCCTAACCAATCAAGGGTGAGGGTAACCTTTCCTAAAATACATCGTCCAGCCCATAGAAACGCGCTGCATTGGCGAAGAAAACGTCATCAGCATGTACCCCCCGCCGCCTCCCCGATGAGCCGGAAATCGTCCACCGAAAACACCCGGCTCGCCCGCTGCGAGGGCAAATCGGTACCCGCCATGAGCGCGGTTGGATCAACGTCGACAATGCGGCGCACCACCTCCCTCGGATCGAGGTCCACTCGCCCGAATCCGGTGGCCTTGACCTTTACCCCGGCATCGACAAGCTCTAAGAGACCATCTACCCCCTGCGCGCTCAGGCCGAGGTGGTCGATACTCACGGCAGGCAACTTCTTCAGCACTGGGGCCATATCGCCCACCGTAGCCGCATCCACATAGAGCTCCACGTGCCAGCCGGCCAGGTCATAAATCCGCCACGCCAGCTCCTCAAGGTCCTCCCGCGCTGCGCTGCCACCGCGCCGGAAGTTGAAGCGCACCGCCCGCACGCCTAGGCCATCAAGGCGGCGGATTTCAGCATCGGGGACATCGGCAGGCAGCTGTGTCACGCCTACGAAGTTATCCAACTCCCCCAGAGCTTCTGCCAGATACCCCTGGTCAAAGCCCTGAAAGGAACCGGAAACTACCGCGCCAGCGGTGATATCAAAACCCTCACTCCGCAGCTTTTCGCGCCATACGTCATAGGCCGGAACCAAAAACTCCGGCGGCGTATAACCCTGATTCTCCTGAATGGGGTGGGAAAAATCGATGATGTGGAGGTGGGAATCGAATACTCGCTGCATGTCCACCACCCTAGCCGCGCGCGGGCAACCTTATGAGAAAAGCCCCAGCTAGAACTGAATCTAGCTGGGGCTCTCGGTGGAGCTGCCGGGACTTGAACCCGGGTCCTTCGTCACCTTGCCAGGGCTTCTCCGTGCGCAGTTCGCACATGATCTCTGCTCGGCCCTCCGGTTCGGGCGAACTCGTACCGGATGATGGGCCCAGTCACCAGTAAGAGTCCCATCTGGCCCTGATGACACAGCCAGACGGCAAGTTCCTTAGTCGATGCCAGGTTCTAGGTCAGGAACGAAACCTAGGCTGACAGACACGCGTCGCTGTAATTAGGCAGCGAGGGCGTAGTCACGCTGAGAGTTCTTCTCTGCGTTTATTTGTTTGCTACGACGCTTAAACGGTGGTCGGTAGCCTTCACCGGCACGCTTCCCCTGGCGCAGTGTACGAAGTCGAAACCAAATCAACCCCATAGCACTGTAGGGACGGGATAGTGCATCATTCCCTACGGTTATTCCAACACTACCGCAGACGCTTTTATTTCTCCAAGTGCTCTTCCAGCCAGTCCTTTAAGACCACCGCGTGGTTAATCTCGCGGTCGGCAGCACCAAAGAGCAGGGTGAGGTCCCCCTCCTTTGCCAAGGAGAGCAGCTGGGTGAGCTCTTCGGATTCCCGCTCATCGAGCTCGGCGCGGTAGCGGCGCGAAAACTCTTGGAAAGAATCCGCGTCATGGCTCCACCACTTGCGCAGCTCGGGGCTAGGCGCCACGTCCTTGAACCATTCGTCATAGTCCAGGTCCGCCTTGGCGATGCCCCGCGGCCACAGGCGGTCTACTAGGACGCCGGCTCCGGAAATGGAGTCCTCGCCCTTGACTGCGTCGTGAACCTTTACCGTCTTAAGCATTAATCCCCTTCACGCGGCGGCCGAGCTCGCGGGTGATTTCGCGGTTCTGATCGCGCCGCTTGATGTCTTCGCGCTTGTCATAATCCTGCTTACCCTGCGCCAGCGCCAGCGACAACTTCGCGTACCCATTTTTGAGGTACACCTTGAGCGGCACCAGGGTTTTATTGCCATTGCGCACCTGCCCGTAGAGCTTGTCGATCTCCCGGCGGTGCAGCAAAAGCTTGCGGGTGCGCCGCGGACTGTGGTTGGTCCACGACCCCATCGAATACTCCGGAATGTGCAGGTTGCGCAGGTACACCTCGCCATTATCAATGGTGGCGAAGGCATCATTGAGCGAGATCTTGCCCTCCCGGAGGGATTTGATCTCCGTGCCGAGCAAGACGATGCCGCACTCGAATTCTTCGAGGATCTTATAGTCGTGCCGGGCCCGGCGGTTGGTCGCAAGCGTGGCGTCCCCGGAAGCCGCCTTCTTATTCTTCTTGCCCTTTTTAGCCATAATTGCCTCAGTGTACTGTTCGTTTACCGCACCCGGCAAACGGCTTAGCGGCGGACATAAGAACGTAGGGTAATCTGCGCGGTGGCAGCGGTAACCGCCAAGGCGAGCAGGCCTACCAGCGGCAGCGCTACCCACAGATCACTGGACTTCATCGGCGCCAGCAATTGCGATTCGTACAGGCCCTGCAGGGAAGGATCGATCACTTGGGATTTCGCGATGAGCAGCCCGGCGCCGCCCAAGATCACGCCGATGAGGGAAGCGAGCACGGCTTCTACCACGAACGGCGCCTGCGTCATCCAGCGCGAAGCGCCCACCATGCGCATGATTTCGGTCTCGCGGGTGCGGTGGAAAGCGGCGATTTGCACCATATTGGCCACCAGGAAGATGGCCGCAATGGACATCACGATGGCCACGATGAAGGTGGCGGTGCGGATGGAATCGAGGTTGCTTGCAGCCTCGCGCACCTCTTCTTGCTGGTCCACGACCTCTTCTACCGCCGGGTTATCCCGCACAGCATCGATGGCGGAGGCCTCTTCCGGGTCAACGAGGCGCACGTGCAACGCTGCCGGCAGCGCGTCCGGCGAGGTTTGTTCCACCATCACCGGGTCCGTGTCCTGGAAGAGCTCACGGAAGCGCTCGTAGGAGGCCTCTCGGTTGCGAAATTCCACTGATTCCACGGAACTATCGGATTCCAGCTGGTCCTTTAAATCCGCGCAGGCGGGAGTAGAGCAGTTTGGATCGGTGGCGGAAATATCCTCGTTGAGCTGCACCATGACCTCCACGCGGTCCAAGTAGATATCCTTCGTATCCTTGGTGAGGTTGGTGACCATGATGCCGGCAACCACGGCGCCGACAGAAATGGCCGTGGTAATGATCATCGCGATGGTCATCGTCAGGTTGCGGCCCAAGCCCTTGGTGGCCTCGCGGAAGATGAATCCTAGGTTCATGCTTGCTCCTCCTGCGCCGAATAGGCTGCGTTGTGCTCATCGCGAACGAGCGTGCCTTCGCGCAATTCCAGCACGCGTTTGTGCGCCTTATCCACGGCGCGGGAATTGTGCGTGGACATCACGACGGTGGTGCCACGCTTGTTGATGCGCAGCAGCAAGTCCATGATCCCGTCGGCGGTGGCTGGATCGAGGTTGCCCGTGGGTTCATCGGCAAGCAGCAGCTTCGGGCGATTGACCAGGGCGCGCGCGATGGCCACGCGCTGCTGCTCACCGCCGGAAAGCTCGTGCGGCATCGCATGGTGGCGGTTGTCCAGACCCACCATCTCCAGTACCTGCGGCACCGCGGTGGAGATGCGGTGCTTGCTCTTGCCGATGACCTCCAGGGCAAACGCCACATTCTGATACACGTTGAGCTTGGGTAGCAGCCGAAAATCCTGGAATACGTAGCCAATCGATTGGCGCAGGGCGTTAATATCCTTGCCGCTTAGCTCATTGACGTGGAAGTCACCGAAGTAAATATCGCCCGAGGTCACATTGCTATAGCGCACCATGAGCTCTAGAAAGGTGGACTTTCCGGACCCCGAAGGTCCGATGAGGAAGGCAAACTCACCATCCGCAATGTCAAAAGACACCCCATCGAGCGCGGGCCGGGACTGGGCGGAATACACCTTAGTCACGTTTTCGAAAGTAATCACTCCGCTACTGTAGCAATCAAAGTTGACAGCAACCTGTGAACGCTATTTAGTAGTGTAGTCTAGAACACAAAATCTGGTGCGCAATGATGCCCGACCCGATCGACAGAAAGTGCCGATACTATGGCCGAGACTAAAACCAAAGAAAAACCGGAGAAAGCAAGCGGCTTTTTAGGCACCGTAGAAAAGATTGGCAATAAGCTGCCCGATCCTTTCTGGCTCTTCGTTATCCTCGCGATCATCGTCGCCATTACCTCCTGGATTGGCCACTTGATTGGCATGAGCGCCGAGGACCCTAAAACCGGCGATACCATCGAGGTTGAATCCCTCCTGACCACCGAAAATATCTCGCGCATGGTCACGGACGCGGTGGAAAACTTCACGAGCTTCCCGCCGTTGGGCGTCATCCTGGCAGTGATGCTGGGTGTGGCCGTGGCCGAGCAGTCCGGGCTTTTGTCCGCACTCGTGCGCGCCATGGTGACCAAGGTCAGCCCGAAGCTCCTTACCTTCATCGTCGCGCTAGCCGGCGTGACCGGTTCCGTGGCCTCCGATGCCATTTATGTCATCCTCATCCCACTAGGCGCAATGGCCTTTCACTCGGTGGGACGCTCCCCCATCGTGGGCGCCATGGTGGCCTTTGCAGCGTCCTCGGCAGGCTTCAACGCCTCGCTGATCCTGAACATTACTGACCTCCTGCTGGCCGGTATTTCCACGCCCGCCGCGCAGTTCGTGGATGAGGCTTATGAGGTCAGCCCGCTGGCCAATATCTTCTTCGTCATCCCATCCGCCATCGTATTGTCCCTTATCATCACCGCCGTCACGGAATGGTTCATGGTGAAAAAGGCCCGCGATCTGGTCAACCACGACAAGATCAATTACGAGGAAGTCTCCTTCTCCCAGGCCGCCGGCGCCGCTGATAACGAGGCGGACGAGGAAGAAAGCGACGTTGATTTCGAGGAAGAAGAAGACGAGCTGCGGGTAAAGCCGGAGGAGCAAAAGGGCTTGACCGCCTCTGGCATCGCGCTAGTCATCTTCCTCGCGGGATTCTTTGCTCTGCTCTTTATCCCAGGCTCCCCGCTGGCAAGCCAAGAAGATAGCTTCATGGAGTCGCCGCTCATTAGCGCGATTGCGGTTCCCATTGCCCTGGCATTCTTGGTGTGCGGCATCGTCTACGGCATCTACGCCGGCACGCTGAAGTCCGCCTCCGACGTGCCAGATTTCATGGCTAAAGGCATTAAGACCTTGGTTCCCATGCTGGTGCTCTTCTTCGCTGTGGCCCAGTTCTTGGCGTGGTTCCAGTGGTCCAACCTCGGTGTCTGGACCGCGATTAAGGGTTCTGAGCTGCTACAGGCATGGTCGCTGCCGCCCGTCTTGATGTTCGCCGCACTCGTGGCCATGGTGGCAGTCCTCAACCTGTTCATTACCTCAGGTTCTGCGCAGTGGGCACTGATGGCGCCGGTAATCATCCCGATGATGATGTACGTGGGCATCTCGCCTGAGGTCTCCCAGATGCTCTTCCGTATCGGTGACTCGCCGACAAATATCATCACACCGATGTCGCCGTACTTCGCCCTCGCACTGACCTTCCTGCAGCGCTACTACAAGCCGGCGGGCGTTGGCACGCTGATGTCACTGGCGCTGCCGTATTCCATCGCCATGATCGTTGGCTGGTTCATCTTCTTTATCGTGTGGTACCTGCTGGGTATCCCGCTCGGGCCGGGCGCCCCGATGCACTACCCGGCTTAAGCCTGCAGAGCGCGGTTGAGGTTAATCCTCCCCGCGCTCTTGTTGCATCCGCCACCGGATGCCGGCTTCCAAGAATCCATCGATGTCCCCATCGAGCACCTTGGAGGGATCGCCCATTTCAAAATTGGTGCGCAGGTCCTTGACCATTTGGTACGGGTGCAAAACATAAGAGCGCATCTGGTTGCCCCAAGAGGCATTGCCGCCGGCGCCAAGCGCATCGAGCTCCGCCCGCTCTTCCTGGCGCTTGCGCTCCAAGAGCTTGGCCTGCAAAACCCGCATGGCAGAGGCCTTATTTTGGATCTGCGACTTCTCGTTCTGGCAAGTGACCACGATGCCGGTGGGGATATGAGTCAGGCGCACCGCGGAATCGGTGGTGTTAACTGACTGTCCACCGGGGCCAGAGGAACGGTACACATCCACGCGCACCTCGTTATCTGGCACATCAATGTGGTCCGTTTGCTCCACCACGGGAAGGACCTCGACCTCTGCAAAGGAGGTTTGGCGCCGGCCCTGGTTATCAAAGGGCGAAAGGCGCACCAGGCGGTGCGCGCCCTGTTCCACGGAAAGCTGGCCGTACATGTATTCCCCGTGCACCACAAAGGTAGCGGATTTAATGCCCGCCTCCTCGGCATAGGAAATATCGTAAATATCCACCTTGTGATCGTGCTTTCCCGCCCAGCGGGTGTACATGCGCATGAGCATCTCCGCCCAATCGGCCGCGTCTACCCCGCCGGCACCGGAGCGGATATTGATCACGGCCTCGCGCGGGTCATATTCCCCTGAGAGCATGGTGGTTACCTCGAGGGATTCGATGGCGCTTTCCAGATCAGCAAGGTCTTCATCGGCTACCGAGACGGTGCCTTCTTCCTCCGCGAGCTCGTACATCACCGGCATATCATCTAAACGCCCGCGCAAGGATTCCAGTTTGCGGACCTTTGCCTGTGCTGAAGACAGCTCAGAGGTGACCTTTTGTGCGTGCTCGGGGTCATCCCATAGCGAGGGATCCCCAGCTTGGGCTTCCAATTCCCGAATGCGCGCAGCCAAGGCTTCCGGATCCATGACCTTTTCAATGGTGGTCAGGGTGGTGTCCAATTGCTTGAGCCGTGTAATTACTTCGGGACGCATAGGGCCCAATCTTACCCACCTCCCCCACAGAATTAGCCATTGGTTGGATTTAGGGTGACAATGGTGTGCATGGATCAAAAGCCAAGCTTGCAGGAGATGATCGATGCGGTCATCAAAACGTTTATTGTCGCGCATGCAGACGATGGGGATGCCCATTTGGCGCAGGCGCTTGTGTATAACGCCGGACGCTTGGCTTGGCGCTTGCGCGAGATGGGCGTCTCGGTCGAGCAGAAAACCTCTATCTCTGACGTGGTCACGGATGCGGACCGCGCCGCAGAGCGCTTCGTCGCCGGCGTGCTAGAGGCCGTGCGCCCCGAGGACGGCCTCGTGGGTGAGGAAGGCACCGCCCGCGAGTCCCAGTCTGGGCGCAATTGGGTTATCGATCCGGTCGATGGCACCTATAATTTCACCTCTGGCTCGGATTATTGGTGTTCGGCGCTCGCGCTTACCGATGCTTCCGGGGTCGCCCTCGGCGCCGTCCACCGCCCCGCCATGGGCTATACATGGTTTGGCGGGCGCGACTACCCCACCTCGCTGGATGGCAAGGACGTCGCCAAGCTGGCAAATAAGCCCGCGGAAGAGACCTCGCTCTCGTCCTACCTGCACCCTACGTCGCTGGCGGATCCAGAAATTCGTGCTGCGTGGCAGCGGGTGACCGAAAACTTTGCTACAGTCCGTATGCTTGGTGCCGGTTCAGTGGACTTGGCCTCCGTGGCAGAAGGTACGTGGGGCGCTTGGATGCAGCACTCGGTAGCAGATTGGGATTGGTTCCCTGGCAAGGCTCTCATTGAGGCCGCCGGTGGTGCAGCCCGCAAGGTAGAAGCCGGTGGCGTCGAGTGGTGCTTGGCCGGAAATAAACAAGTAGTTCAACAAATGGAGGAATGGCTCCGTGGGTAAATTCAAAGAAGACTTAGGTCTCGCACTCGAGTTAGCCGGTCACGCCGATGTGGTCACGATGCACCGTTTTGAGGCCACCGATCTATCCGTCAAGGAAAAACCGGATCTGACCCCAGTCTCGGATGCGGATCTCAACTGCGAGAAGCACATTCGCGATTCCCTGAAGCGCTCCCGCCCGCGCGATGAGATTTTGGGCGAAGAATTCGGCGGCCAGGCCTGTTATGAGGGCCGCCAGTGGGTCATCGATCCCATCGATGGCACGAAGAACTTCGTGCGCGGCGTGCCAGTATGGGCCACGCTTATTTCCCTGCTCGAGGACGGCGAGCCGGTCGTCTCCGTGGTCTCCGCCCCTGCCCTGCGCCGGCGCTGGTACGCGGCGAAAGGCGCCGGTGCCTACCGCGTCTTTGGCGGCGAGCCGAAGCGCCTGCACGTCTCCCAGATCGAAAAGCTTGGGCATGCATCCCTGGCCATGAGCTCGCTCACCGGCTGGTCCGAGCGTGGGTTGCGCGATAAGTTCCTCAACCTCACGGATAAGACGTGGCGTCTGCGCGGCTACGGCGATTTCTGGTCCTACTGCCTCGTGGCAGAAGGCGCCGTCGATATCGCCACTGAGCCGGAGGTCTCCCTCTGGGATCTCGCCGCACCGTCCCTTCTCGTAACCGAGGCCGGCGGCACGTTCACGGATCTTTCCGGCAATCCTGGTCCGCACGGCGGATCGGCCATTGCGTCCAATGGCCGCCTGCACAAGGCCGCTTTGCAGATGCTGCAGGATTAAGGTCGGGCCGAAAGCTTCAATAAGACCGGTCCACGGCGCCCGGCCTCGGCGCCGGAGCAGCCGGCGCTCTGCGAGCAGCTTCCGCAGCCGCCTGTGGGGCATGAAGAAAGCGATTCGCGCACAAGCTGCGCGCTGTGCTCCAAGTGAGCGAGGATAACCTCCACCGTCCCCTGCCCTAATCCCGTCGCGCGGGCGATGTCCGCGGGCGTGGAGTAACCGCTGCGGATCGCTTCTTTTACCTTGTCTGTAGGGCTCATAGGAATAACCTCAGCACTTGGAAGACGCCGACGGCCAAGACCCAAGCCGTGACGAGCTGCAGGGCAAAGCCGATGAGCGTCCACTTCCAGCCAATTTCGCGCCGCTGCGCGGCTACCGTGGCCACACACGGGGTATAGGCCAAGAGGAAGACCATATATGCCCACACCGCAGCTAGGCCGTGCCCGCCGGAGGTGGCATCGAAATCGCTGCGGATGTGATCGGCCAGCGAAGACTCGGCTTGTTCCTCAGGATCCGCATCCGTGACGTCATCGACGGCGTAGGTCTGCGCCCAGGTGGAAATCAGCGTTTCCTTCGCCACAAAACCGGTCACCAGCGGGCCGGTTAGGGACCACGAATCGAAACCGGCCGGCGCAAACGCCGGGGATATCGCCTTGGATACAGCGCCATACGCCGAGTCCTCCGGCGGGACGGCTTCCTCGTCGAAGGAGTGGCCACCGGTAACCGGGATGGACATGAGCAGCCAAATGACCACTACCGTGGCCACGATGATGCCGCCGGCGGTATGCAGGAATCCCTTTAAGCGCACCCACATGACCGAAAGCGATAGCTTGAACGTGGGCAGCTGATACGACGGCAAGTCGATAACGAGTGCCTCGGACGGCATGGCGCGCCAGACTGTTTTGCGCAGTGCCAAGCCCACGGCTACCACCAGGGCGATGGACAGAACGTACATGCCAAAGACCGCCGATCCGGCGTGATCTGGGAAAAAGACCTGCGCCAGCATCATAAAGACGATAAGCCGCGCCGAGCACGAGGTGAAGGGGATGAGCAGGCAGGTAAGGATGCGGTGGCGGACATCGCCAAGCACGCGAGTGGCCGAAATCGCCGGCACGTTGCAGCCATAGCCCACCACGATGGGGATAAAGGCCTTGCCAGGCAGGCCAATCGAGCGCATCACCCTATCGGTGACCACCGCGGCGCGCGCCATGTAGCCGGAATCCTCCAGCACCGCCAAGCACAGAAACATCAGCGCCAGTAGCGGAGCGAAGGTCAGGACCATGCCGACGCCGCCAATGAGGCCATCAACAAGCAAGCCCGAAATCAGCCAGTGATCCAGACCAATGGCTTCGAGCCCGGCGCGGGCCGCGTCCGAGACCGGACCGGTGACAAGGTCTTCGAGGCCGTCCTGCATGGGCCCTGCCACCGTGGTGGTGATGAAGAAGACCGCCCACATCACCGCGAGGAAGAGCAGCGGGCCCACCACTGGGTGCAGCACCACGCGGTCCACGCGCTGGGTGAGGGTCTCGCCTACCTCCACGCGG
Organism: Corynebacterium tuingiense; assembly: GCF_046718165.1. Classification (NCBI taxonomy): domain Bacteria; kingdom Bacillati; phylum Actinomycetota; class Actinomycetes; order Mycobacteriales; family Corynebacteriaceae; genus Corynebacterium; species Corynebacterium tuingiense. The sequence continues at coordinate 686,684 of NZ_CP177101.1, read as the reverse complement.
TGGACCGCAGCTTTTTCGGCGGCATCGAGATCCGCAAAGCGCTGATCCAGGCCGGAATCCTGGCGGATGATGGTTGGCTCGACGCGCATGGCCTGTGCCACGGTGGTTTCCAGCCCGTCGAGGTTGCGCCGGCGCCGTCCATTGACGCTGACCACTGGCATGCCAGTGGCGCGGGAGAGCGCTTCAGTATCGATGCTAATGCCCTGCTGCTCGGCCATATCCTCCTTGGTCACGCCGATGACCACGCGGTATGGCTCGGCGGCAATTTGCAGCGCCAAGTTGAGCCCGCGGGCCGGGGCCGTTGCGTCCACGAGGACCACGACGACATCGGGGCGCTCGTCTGCCGGGCAGTCAATGAGCATCTGCTTGGTAAAGGCCTCATCCGGGCTCATGGGCTCAAGTGAATAGGCGCCGGGTAGGTCGATGATGTCAAAGGCCTCTGGCTGCGCGTTCCAGAGCCCGCGGCTGACCTCGACGGAGGTGCCCGGCCAGTTGCCGGTCTGGACCTTCGCTCCGGTCAATGCGTTAAAGAGGGTGGATTTTCCGCAGTTGGGCGCGCCCACCAGTGCGAGCACCGGCGTGCCTTCCGCAGCTATCCGCATGGTGGAGGTGCTGTGGCAGCTTGCTGGGGCCGTGGAGTTATGTGCCATCGCTTATGCCTCCACCGGAATGACTTCGAGTTGGCGCAGCGTGTGTGCATCCACCGCATAGCGGGCCGTGCCTACGCTGACCACGCGCGCACCGCCGGCAACGGTGCGGCCGATCTGCACCCGGGTACCAGGACTAAAGCCCAGCTCGCGCAGCCGCACGGCCAGTGCCGGTTGGGTCTCGGTCGCGTTGTGCAGGCAATCAGCGGATAGTTCCACCACGGCGTCAGTGGGTGCTTGGTCCGCGCGCATGGGCCCGGTTTCTGGTGGGGTGGAATGGGTTTTGTGCATGGGGGAAACCTCAGTTCAAACTTCGCTGTGGAAGCGTTAGCCACAGCAGATATTGACTATTCCTAAATGGACAATAGGTAAGTCTCACCTTAGTTTATGTCTTTGGTTGCAGGCAAGGCTATCCTGCGCTTTCCCCCACTTTGGCGGGACGCATGCGCGTTATACGCACATAGAAATTGCGCATAAAAAAGCGCCCCGCGTGGCTCTTAAAGCCGGACGGGGCGCTATCTGCTTCGCGGTTTATGCTTCGGGCAAGGTAAACCCTGCGCCAACGCCACCGCGGCGGTTCATATCCGCCAACACGGTGTCCATGTTGGTAGCGGCGGTGGGGTTGTGAACCGCACCCTGCAGCGGGGTGCGGCACGGGAAGTTCACCGGCAGGAAGCCGCCGGAGATGGAACCGATGAGGCGGTCACCGGCGAGCAGCGGCGCGCCGGAATCGCCCATCATGGCGCAGACCTGGTTGACCTGGATGCTTTGTGCCTGCTGATAGGTCATACCGCAGGTCTTGCCGGTGGCAACGCCCTGCTTGCATACGGTCTCACCCGGGTTTACGGTTCCGCCCAGGGAATTAACGGTAACCCCGTTGTAGGTGCGGGTGACCTCAGCATTAGAGCCGAATTCGATCACCGAATAATCCAGCTCGTCGTTCTTGGCCACGATGGTGCCCGTCGGGCCAATGTGATCGGAATCGGCCGAGGTAATGGCATCACCCTCATTGCCGCAGTGCCCCGCGGTCAGCCCCACCTTGCGACCGGCATCGTCATTGCCGGCAACGCTCAAGGTGCACATGGTGTCACCATTGATATAGATGGGAGTTCCAGGGCCATAGAGGGACTTGCCCTGGTTCATGGCAACATCGGATTCTTCAGGAATGCGCGGGGCATCGAACAAGGAACCCGGCACGCGGTGCAGAACAAAGTCCGAATCGGGCTTGCCCGCAGCTACCTTGGAAAACCCATCATTTTTCCACTGGTAGTTGGGATTATTACCCAGCGGCTTTTGCTCTACCTGGGTGGCTTGCTCCAGCAGCCCGAAGGGATTCGGGTTGGTGGCCGGCTCCGCGTACTGGGCCCCCTGCTGGACGTTATTCGCCACCGTATCGCGCGCGTTCTGCACCGCGGAATCCACGGTATCGGTGACCTGCTTATCCACCTCTGGGGTCTCAATCCCAAAGTCCGCGAGGCCATCGCGCACTTGGTTGATTAACCCTGCCGAGTCAATATCCGGTTGGGGCAGTTCTTGGGCGCCTGCTGCCGGGGAACCCAAGAAAAACGCACCAGCGAAAGCCGAGCCCACCAGGACTTTCTTTAGGTGCGGAATGCGAAGCATCAAAGTACCTTCTTTCAGTTGTCAGAATCGTGCTAGCTAAATCCTGACATGGATGACGTGTGAAAGCAGCTAAGTCCTGTGACTGTTTCCAAGCCGTTACCGTTCTTTCAGGTTTCGGGGGTGATCACACTATTAATCCGTACCCAAAAACTTTTCGATGCCCTATTCTTCACCCCATGAGGTCCCCACAGATAAGCGCTGAGACTTAAGATGCCAGAGCCGCTTTCTTATTCCGATACCGCCGGATTCCCGCAACTGCACATGAGCAGGGTCATCGACGCCGATTTCGATACCGCAGCCCACCGGCTCTTTCGTTGGGGCATCCAGCGCAGCGGCCTTTTCCGCGTTCACCCCACCCACCCGGTTGTACAAGAAGACGCCGAGGTCACCTTAGGCCTTGGCCCGTTTGATTTCCGCTGCCGCGTGGTCGAGACCTTCGCCGACGATGGCCGCTGCGGCTTTACCTACGGCACCTTGCCCGGCCACCTCGAGCGCGGCGAGGAAAGCTTCACCCTGGAGCGCCTGCGCGATGGCCGGACGCTGCTGCTTATCGATGCCGCCTCCGAGCCCTTCCTTCCCGCCTTGCGCCCGCTTATCGATATCCCCCGTCGCCTCCTCATCCGCTGGTTCTACCTGCACGCGCTGGACTAGCGTGGCAGCACAAAGGCCGCTGCCCCTCCTCTCTAGGAAAAGCAGCGGCCTAGGCGCAGTTAACTACTTGCGCTTTTCATCGAGGTTATCGCGAGCCTCGCGCACAACGTCTTTCACGCGGTCAAAGAAACCGCCCTTCTTACCGGATTCTTCCTGGTATTCCTGCGCCTTGTCTTCCACGAAGTCCTTAGCGCGGTTGATGGCCTCTTCAACGACATTGCCAGCCTCGGTGACCTTGTCCTTCAGGTCATCGAAGTCATCGCGTTCATCATCTGCAGCGTCCTCTTCCGGTTGCTCCGGCGCGGTGCCGATGTGCTCTTCTTCGGCCTCGCCCACAACGTGCTCTGAGGGCTCATAGTCCGCGTTGTCCTCATCCAGCTTTTCCTGCAGGTCCGGCTGCTCGGACGCGGCGGCGACGTGTTCTTCCTCAGCACCAGTAACGACGTGGTTCTTCGGCTCGTAATCGCTCTGGGTCGCGGAGTCGTCCTGCTCGTCTGCGTTCGCCGTTGCAGCGGCACCGGCAGCTGCGGCACCAGCTCCCGCTGCGCCGGCTCCCGCTGCCGCAGCCTTGCCGGATTCAATCTTGTTGCCCTCGGCATCAGTAGATGCCAAGTAGGTAAATTTCTCGCGGTCCACGTCTACTTCGTGACCTAGGGCGCGTGCAGTTTCTTTAGCCATTGCTTTGTACTCCTTAACTAGATCTATTCTTTCCCATCCTAGCGTTCCAGAAAGTTAAGGTGCGTGCACGGGAACCGGCATTGGGAGAAACCGGAAGGCTCTTTTGTGCTCTTCGGGTGCTACCCCGGCAGATAGAGGTACGGATGAGCGTCAGGCTGCCCAAAACAACCGCATTTCGCCAAAAATCGGACCGAAAAATGGACAAACGCGGTTGCTATGGACGCTTTCTACCCCTTCACCGCGCTCATCCCGCAAAAATTAGCGTGCAGTAAACACTCGTGCACTAGACATGCGTGCACTATGCATGTATTCTGCTGGCATGGACACTCCAAGCAAACAAGTCGCCGACGCACTGGGTCTACTTTCCCAGCGCAGCCTCCGTCGACGCATGTACGCCCATCTCACCGAGGGGCTCGGTGAAGAAATCAACGAATCCACATATTTGGTGCTCAGCGGCCTAGACCGCTGTGGTCCCTCCACCCCGAAAGAGCTCGCCACAGTCATCGGCCTGGACCGCTCAGTGGTATCCCGTCACGCCTCGGCCCTAGAAAAGGCCGGACTCATCGCGCGCGCTACCGATCCCCGCGACACGCGGTGGATACAACTGTCGCTAACCTCACTGGGCCAAGACAACGTCGCCGTGATGCGCTCACGTCTGGCCCAACAATTAGAAGAATTCCTCGCCCGCTGGCCGGAGCCCGCGCAACAACAATTCGCGGAAATGCTCACCGCCCTCACCCACGACGGACCATTCGCCCACTAACTCACACACCTCCATCACTATCTCCATCATGACCACACCTCACCACGCCATCTGCGCACACACTCCGAAGGGAGCCCCTCATGCAGGAAAAAGAAAAACTCGACCCCCAGACTAGGCGGATCGTCATCGCCCTAGTCTTCGGCTCAATTTTGCCGCTGCTAGATATCGGCATCGTTAACGTCGCCATTCATTCCATCAGCGAGGCGTTCAACGCACCGATAGTTCTCGCCCAATGGGTCATCACGAGCTACGGGTTGGCCTCCACCATGGCCATTCCGCTCAGCGGCTGGGCAACGCGCCGCTTCGGCGCCAAAAATCTCTGGATTACCGCCCTGGCAGTCTTTACCGTCGCTTCAATCCTGTGCGCGATGTCTACGCATATCGACTTGCTCATCGCCTTCCGCATCCTGCAGGGATTCGCGGCGGGTTTCTCGGTGGCGGTGATGCAGACCCTCATCGTCACCAATGCCGGAAAGGACCAGGCCACACGCGCCATCACCGCAATCGGGCTACCGGCGGTCATCGCACCCGCGATTGCCCCACTACTGGGCGGGCTGCTTGTCGATGCCATCGGCTGGCGCGCCATCTTCCTCATCAACGTCCCCATCGGCATCGCCGCGATTGCCCTTGCCGTGCACTATCTAGAACGGACCCCAGCAGACCCTGCAGCCCAGCTAGACCGCACGGGATACTTCTTGCTCGCCCCAGGTTTGCTCGCGGCAGTCTATGGCTTTACCACCATCGGGCACATGAGTTCTTGGGCAAGCGTAATTCTCCTCGTCGCCGGCGCGGGGCTGATTGGATACTTTGTGCTGCATGCGCTCCGGGCGTCATCGCCGCTTATCGATGTCCGCCTATTCACCCACGCCTCCTTTTCCTCAGCGTGGGCAACACTGGCCATTGCAAGCACCGTATTTTATGGCGGGCTCTTCCTCATTCCGCTGCACTATCAGAGCAACCATGCCTACACCGCACTGCATGCGGGACTGCTGCTGGCCCTACAAAGCGTGGGCGCCTATTTCAGCCGCTCGGCATCGAAAAAATTCATCGCCCGATGGGGTACGCGTAAGACTGTCTACATGTGCATTGCCGCCACTATTATCGGAACGCTACCTTTCGCCTTTCCCACCGGCCAGGCGACAGGCTGGCTCATCCTTCAAGGCTGCGGGCTATTCGTGCGCGGCGGCGGCATCGGAGCGCTCACGGTGCTCACGATGTCCGCGACCTACCACGGCTTAGCAAAAGATGAAGTCGTCCATGCCAGCGCTGCGGGCCGCATAGCGACCCAACTCGGCAGCGCACTAGGCGTATCAGTCTGCACGGTGCTGATGACTCTCACCCACGGAGTCTGCTGGACAACCTTAGCCTACTTCACCGTGTTCACCACGCTTATGGCAGCCACGGCCACCCGGCTCCCGCGCGGGACCGTGGTTCGGAAATAAAAGGTGAAGCTCGAGGCGTTTGGCCCACCGAGACTCCTCTTTAGGAATTCGCTTCTGCCTCCAGGACGAAGAGGTGTTTGCCCCAGCCAACAGCCGTGGCAGAAGAAATAAGAGCGCGGCTATCAGCAACAACAGCGCTGACATCGTCCTGAGTCGGCACCTTGGTGCCGAACATGGAAAGCCTCACCAAGTCCTCTTCATAGGAATGCTCATCGCCGCCGGTTTCCTCCAGAACCTCGGAAAGGATATAAGCCCGATGGAACGCATCACCGTGAGTGGCGCGGTCTAATTGGGCAGTCACCTCTGCGTTGCCAAAGACACTCCAGGGATCAATGAAGACTACATCAGTTGCCCACGCATAATCCGCCTCAGTGGGATTAAAGCCAGTTCCATCGCCACTCTTTTCGCACCGTTCACGAGAAGCTCCTGCGATTTCCCGTAGCACTGCTTCCGAGGAAGCATCGGCGATCACCCTGCTCTGGGCATGCTCACATCGCCGGAGAATTTCATCTGCATATACTGCACCTCCCTGGCCAATGATCAGAACGCGAGCGGTATCATTCAGATAGTGCTGCATCGCCTGTGCTGCGGACGGAGCAGTCCAGCCAGCGCTCATATTCTTTTGCTCAATGCGCTCGGCCGCGAGTTGTGGGTCACGGCTCACATATTCTGACCACGGCAATCCCTGTTCGCCTTGCGGTGCCGCCTCACCGGTACGAAGGCTATGCTCAAGGCGCATCAGCGCCATCGCCTCAAGATGCGCCGGCCCGCTGAGCCAACGCACCACATTGGAATCTGGGTCCGCTAACTCCATTCCCATTGCAGTCAAGGTGAGGGTGGTTTCGCTGACTTCGACGAGTTCAAGAGCAGCTAGGTAACGGATAAACCTCCGTAACGCCTCCTCGTGAAGGTCTGCCGCAGCAGCAAGGGCAGGAAAAGTATTGGCACCCGCGTCGATCTCTTGGAATAGCCCTAAACGTACTGCAGTGCGGAGCGCAAAGGCTGAATTCAACTCAGTCAAATCATGAATATTGTGCAAAACACTATTGCTGCTCGATGCGCTTTCTTTGCCATCTTTCCGGCTAGTTCGCCGCCAGTAACCTGTAATTTCCTGATGCTCAGGGGCGATTCCGGAAGCCTTAAACAAACGCCGCAGTGTTTTCAGCCGGGAGGCCTCCCCCGCCGCCCATACATATGCTTCGCCCCTAGGCAATTGTGAGTCAGCGGTCTCTTCAAAGAGCGCACTAGCCTTTTCAACGAAGCCCTCGCCCTGGTCACGTATCGCCCAGTGGATCTGTACTGAATCCGGAATGTCTAATTTTTGAATATCAGCGTTCGTCGGAACCTCCACCACCGCAATCGCATCATGCCCAGATGGGAGCGATTCCAGGCAGCGGCCGATGGCTGGGAGCGCAGTCTCGTCTCCTGCCAAGAAAAGCCAATCGGTATGCGTGGGCAACTGTGCACACGACTTCGGGCCTGCCACAAAAATGGGGTCACCAATGCGAGCACTCTGTGACCAGTTTTCGGCCAAGCCCTCACCATGGCGCGCGAAATCAATTGCTAATAGCCCATTAACAGCGTCAAAGTAGCGAACCGTGTATGTGCGGAATAAGTTCTTAACGGCTTCTGGCCACAGGAGGTTGCCATCGTTTTGGGCGATTGGGTGCGGTCGCTCTCCAGTCTCCGGATCCGGGAAGATGAGTCGAACGTCGTCATCAAAACCATGGCTTAATAATGAAGGAACGGAAATACCATCGCGTTCGTGCTCCTGGAGCTGCTCCCCGCTGAACGTAATTCGCCGCATGGATGGCGATATATCTTCGATATTTTCCACGTATAATTCCCGGTAGGAAATTGGATAAATTTCCCTGCTCCGGCTGTTCCTTGGCATTTTGAGACCATTCCCCTCTCGGTCTTGATGGCTTTTATTTCACTTTGTTCGATGGCCTAATTTTTATTTAGTTTTGCTGACGCTTTGCACGCCTCTCCCAGCGCCAAGCATTGTCCAGCTCACCTACATACCTTTAATGCAGTCATCTTTCTGCGCCGATGGGTGACTATGCGGAAAGCTTGGGGCCAAGCTTTCGTGGCTGGAAAGGCAGGAATGGACGCACCACTGCATTGGATACAGTCCATTTAAGACAACGCCTTCCGATAAATCGGAAGGCGTTGGCGACTACCTGCAACAGCGGGGTGAGCCCCATCTAGCAGGCGTCGGAGTTGTGCAGACCTTAACTACTTTCCAACCTTTTCCAGCGTCGGCATCGTCTTGTCCAGCACCCAAGCTCGGCTCAGGCTCGTTGGGTTGTTGAGTCCAGCGACGACCGCTTCGTCACCAGCGAGAGTCGCACCGGATTTCACCTGCGGCAAATCTTTGTATCCCGGAGTATTTTCAACTTCTTCGATTGAGCCGGTGCGGTTATAGATGACCATAAAATCAGCGGCTAGGTAGGACACGTTTTCCGGAGAAAGCGTGACTCGGCCCTTATCAACTGGAACCGTACCGTCAGTCAGTTTCTCCGGGAACTTCATACCTAGATCGTAGATGAAGGATGCACCCGGATCCTCAGGGTCAGCAACGGCGCCAAAGGATCCCTGGGCGAATTGGGAAACAATGCCGGTTTTACCAGAGAGGTTTGGCAATTTTTCCTTCACATCAGCGAAACGCTTCTGATCCTCTTCAATGGCTTTCTTAGCTTCGGACTCCTTATTGAATATCTTGCCCAAAGCTTCTAGTTGTGCTTCCCAGCCAATGCCCTCCCCGGTATCGGAGATTCCGCCGAGAGTCGGTGCGATGGCTGACAATTCTTTGTAATTATCCTCAGATATTGTCCAATAGTCACCAACGATGAAGTCGGGTTCGATTGCCGCGATTTGTTCTTGTGGCAGAGTTTTGAAATCTGCCTGATCGATCACCTTGACACCATCGAGCTTCCCCTCGCGCCAAGGCGAGTTCTTATCCTTTGCATTCTGCACGACGGCTGCTGGTTTAATTCCAAGTTCCAGCAGGTTATCAACTGCAGGCCCCACGGCAACCACGTTTTGTGGATTGACCGGATACGTATCTGTACCCCGTGCATGCTCAATGGTCACGTCTTCTGCAACTTCGGAAGTTGCCGCTTCATCGGTTGAATCGTTCGACGAGCATCCGGACCTGACCCCCAGATGGTGGACACCTTGAAACCAGCATCTCGCTGGGAAGTGAGGTACCTTTCCACCATGCCACGCAAGACCTACACCGAGCAGTTCAAGCGCGACGCAGTCTCGTTGTACGAGTCGACCCCCGGAGCAACGCTCAACGCGATCGCCTCCGATCTCGGGGTCAACCGCAACTCCCTGCGCACCTGGCTCGACGCCTTCGGCACCGGCACCAAAACCAACGCCAACGGTGAAAAAGTCGCCAGCCCCATTGCCGCAGCCAACAGCGCACGCACGCCTGCTGAAGGACTCTCCGACGCCGAACGCATCCGCGTGCTGGAACGCGAAAACGCCAAGCTCCGGGAGGAACGAGAGATCCTCCGCAAGGCGGCCAAATATTTCGCGGAAGAGACGAACTGGTGAACCGCTTCCGGTTCGTTGATGACAACCGAGGCCTCTACGAGGTCAAGCGGTTATGTGAGGTTTTGAAGATCAACCGGTCCTCGTATTACAAATGGAAATCAGCTGCTCCTGCCCGCCGGCGACGCGTCCTTGACGACGCGGTGCTGGGAGCGAGGATCAAGGCCGTGTTCACGGCCGAGAACGGTTGTTACGGGGCGAAACGCGTGACGGCGGCCATCAATTCCGATCCAGCCAACGACGACCTTTTCAATCACAAGCGCACCGCCAGGTTGATGCGCCAGATGGGCCTGTTCGGCTACACCAAAAAACGCCGGGTGAAGACCACCGTGTCTGCGAAACGGGCTCCGAAGTTGCCCGACCTGCTGAAACGCCGGTTCACCGCGGAGAAACCGAACACCATCTACGTCGGCGATATCACGTACCTGCCGATCGCGGACGGGTCGAATATGTACCTGGCCACCGTCATCGACTGCTATTCGCGGCAGTTGACCGGTTTCGCGATCGCCGACCACATGCGCACGGAGTTGGTCGAAGAAGCTCTCACAATGGCCCACGGGGTCCGAGGCAACCTTGACGGGGCGATTTTCCACTCCGACCATGGCAGCGTCTATACCTCTGGGCAATACCGGAAGCTGTGTGAACGATTCGGTGTCACCCAGTCGATGGGAGCAATCGGGACGAGCGCGGACAACTCGTTGGCGGAGTCGTTCAACGCCACGCTGAAACGGGAAGTCCTCCAGGACGAGTCCGTTTTCCCAAGCCAGCTCGTATGTCGTCGGGACGTGTTCCGGTGGTGCACGCACTACAACACCAAGCGCTTGCACTCGTGGTGCGGCTATCGCTCGCCGAACGCCTTCGAAGCCGCCGGATCAGCTACACTTACTATCGCATCTTGATTAAATCCCCGTGTCCACTTTCCGGGGTTCGGGCCCTCCTGACAGAACCAATCCGGCACAGATAGTGGCCGCGATAAATGACCGTGCTCCCCTTTTTAATGACATCCCTATTCCTTAAAGTCGATTTCCTGAAGTTGCCTTTTCAACGCCTTCCATTGGATTTCCCACAGACCCGCAAGCAACTTTTAGGTTAGGTTAGCTTTACCTTTACCACATTGCAATAGTGTGCCGATACATATTTGTGGAATATGCCATTAACTGGCCCCACCTGGACCGAAAATCGCCCCGAGAGGATTACACCCCTCCCTCGATTGCAATCGAGAGGCGAAAGCCTCCATCTACCCCCCCTCCCCACCCCAGGACAAGTTAGTATCAAATTTACCCACCTGGATTAGGGTTGACTAACCTAATCTGAAAAGCATATATTTGTGCCACACCTAACACTTCGTAGATTGTCGATGACGCTGAACCGCGCAAATTCAGTCGCTAGCTCAGCGTAAGCCACAAGTGGGAACAGGAGTTTTCTTTGAGGAGATGGAAAGACTTCAACCGCAAGCCAAACACCTCAAACGACTGATTTCTCATTCTTATGGGCCTGACTCTTGGTTGAGCCTATCCAGCCCTAAAGAACACAGGTCTTACCGCACAGAACAGGAACTTCTCGACTGACCGCCATGAGTACTCATTCCAGTTTCAGCACTAACGGCACCCAAGTGCCTCGAAGCCGCACCTATTCGCGACGCGTTGCTGGACTCATACTATGTCTGGCACTGCTCGTCCTCGGAATTTTCTTGAGCATCGCTGTCGGAGCTAGAAGTATTCCACTGACCGACGTCATATCTGCCCTCAGAGAAGTTCCATCGCACCGTGAAACTGCTCTAAACTTTGAACAGCAAGTACTCTTCGAGCTCCGTGTGCCGAGGACGTTGATCGCAATCGTAGTGGGTGCTTCTCTCGGAGTAGCTGGCGCTTTAATTCAAGGCCACACACGAAACCCGCTCGCAGATCCAGGCATTCTTGGAGTCAATGCTGGCGCCGCCTTAGCCGTAGTTTCCAGCTTCGCGCTCTTTGGCTCAATCAGTATGTTTGCCACCACTGTGGCTGCTTTCTTGGGCGCGATAAGTGCAACCATCATTGTCTTCGGTATGGGACGCATCAATGGAGGTAATGCTAGTCCGCTTACTCTTACGCTGAGTGGCGCAGCCTTATCCGCTGTGTTGAATTCAATCACTACAGGCCTCATTCTTGCAGAAGAAGCCAATCTGGACCGTATGCGTTTTTGGACAGTAGGTTCGGTAGCGGGTCGAGGTCTAGACGTCTTTTGGGGAGTACTACCATTTCTAGTCTTGGGCATCGTCTTAGCCTTCGCTTCAGCCCCATCGTTAAACTTGCTTAGCCTCGGAGACGATGTGGCTCAAAGTCTCGGTGCTCAAACCGATCGGGCTCGTCTCTTTGGCATGGTCCTGATCGCTCTGCTTGCGGGGGCTGCGACGGCCATGGCAGGGCCCATAGGGTTCATCGGCCTGATAGTGCCGCACTTGGTGCGTGCCATCACGGGTCCTGACTATCGGTGGATTTTGCCGTATTCCGCCCTATTGGGCGCCACGCTACTGGTGCTAGCTGATGTCATTGGCCGGATCATCGCACGCCCTGGCGAATTACCAGTAGGAATTGTCGTCGCTTTTATTGGCGCCCCATTATTCTTCATGCTCGTCTTCCAGCGGAAGGGAGTAGCGCTATGAATAGTCACCGCAATTCTGTCCCCGGTCGCCCCGCCTTCCGCATTGGTACAAAACTATTAGAGCTCTCAACTGTTTGGCGCCCGTGGCAGCTATCTACAACTTTCATCCTCGCTATATTGGCCCTACTTCTTGTGCCTTTTTCTATCATGCTGGGAGATTATCCAATCTCTTTCGGTCGAATACTGGAAGTTATTGTAAGCGGCCAAGGCACTCGACTGGAGAAACTAGTCGTCTTCGAATGGCGAATGCCCCGTGCTCTCACTGCGTTTACAGTAGGATGTGCACTTGGTCTCGCTGGGGCTCTAACACAATCGATAACCAGAAACCCGCTCGCCAGTCCTGACATTTTAGGCATGACCGCTGGCGCCTCAGCAATGGCGGTTACGGTTATCGTCTTCGGCTCGGGTAGCGGCTTCATAGGTTGGTTAGCCGGCATCGGCGTCCCACTAGCCGCTTTTATCGGAGCTGTCAGTACAAGCGTCGTCGTGTGGGTTCTTTCCTGGAAAGGAGGCGCAAACCCATTCAGGCTCTTGCTTTCGGGCATAGTCTTGACGTCGCTGTTGTCTGGCTACATCAGCTTCGCTATGATTCGTGCGCAATTGCACGATGCCTCCGTCGCCCAATTTTGGCTGACCGGCTCACTAGATCGAGCTAATTGGACTACTACTTTCCCAGTAGCTATCACAATAATAATGTCTGCACCATTGCTCGGATGGGTTAGTTACCAATTACTTCCCACGGCGCTTGGCCCAGACATGGCACGAGCACTCGGTTCTCGTTTCAATGCGGTGCAATTCTCTGTACTCATACTCGCCGTAGCATTAACTGCCGTTGCGGTCTCCGCAGCAGGCCCCATTGGTTTTGTAGCCTTTGTTGCTCCTCAATTAGCACTTCGTATTTGTCGAACCTCAACACCTCCGCTGCTAGCCTCTACCTTCACTGGAGCGATTCTCTTACTCGGTGCAGACGTCATCATACATGTTCTGCTGGGAATCGAGCTTCCTGTTGGAATCGTTACTTCGATAATTGGGGGCCTGTTTTTACTCTATTTACTCGTTCAGCAAAATCGGAAGGTCCAATCAGCTTAATGTCTGACCCATTAATCACTTCGCGCACAGCAATTACGGCATCAAACCTCACTGTAGGATACGCGCGCAATACTCCGATCCTTGAAAATATTGATGTAGAGCTCCCGAAAGGCAAAGTCACTACGATTGTTGGCCCCAACGGATGCGGAAAATCGACACTCTTACGCAGCCTCGCGAAGCTGTTACCCATAGAAAGTGGCACCGTAATGTTAGGTGAGCGCGATATCACCGAGCTTCGCCGAAAGGATGTGGCCACAAAAGTTAGTGTGCTGCCGCAGGCCCCTATTGCGCCAGAGGGTTTACTTGTATCCGATCTTGTCGCTCGCGGGCGCCATCCACATCAATCGTGGCTGCGCCAATGGTCAGCATCCGATGAGCAGGAGGTTTATTCCGCGCTCGCACAAACCGGCTCGCTGCAATTTGCCGAACGCTTCATTAATGAACTTTCCGGTGGCCAACGCCAACGAGTGTGGATTTCCATGGTTCTAGCTCAAGACACAGGGGTTATGTTCCTTGACGAACCCACAACATACTTAGATTTGGCGACGTCCATCGAAATTCTCGAGCTCATTCATTCGCTACGAACAAGACTGGGGCGCACCATCGTTATGGTTCTACATGACCTCAACTTAGCTATTAGATATAGCGACCATTTGATTGCAATGAATCAAGGAAGAATTCTTGCAACTGGGGCTCCCAAGGAGATTATTTCCCCTCAATTACTTCTCACCGCATTCAACTTAAAAGCCTTGGTTATTGAAGATCCAGTTACAGGAGGCCCGCTCGTTGTCCCCTCCGGCGCCAATACATAGTGACGGCACCGCTCTTTGCATGTCCGAGACCCCCAGTGGGTTAAGGGTGAGAATAAAAAATGACCTTCACCAGTGGAAAGCACGGGTGAAGGTCTAAAAATTGGCGGCAAGAGCAGAATTGTAAACCACTACCCCCAATTAAAGGAGCTTCGAATACTTATACGTGAGCCAAAAGAGTGTTGGCCATGTACTCGGAGCCTGCGTCCGACGGATGAAAGTTCATGTTGTAGTTCGGCGTCGTGGTATCAATCAAGCCAGCAACCCAGCGCTGGGCATCTGGAGCACACGTATCATGGCCGCGAGCGCCATCAATCATGTCAACGTAGGTTGCCCCAATTGAATTAGCGGCCTCGATTTGGTTAGCGCGGTTCCAATTTTCGACATCCCGCACGATTGGGACATAAATACCGCCCGGGTGGTTCGGAATCACATTGACTGCACAGAACGTTGCGTGTTCACGCTCCACCGTGGGCAGCGCGCCCGATACAACGATCTTTGCTCCCGGTGCTGCGCGGTGAATCTTGTCGCCAGCTTCCCGCAAACGGTTCACATAGTTGTCGTGGACGTTTTCGGGACATCCGGAGAACTCTTCAACACATCGAAGTTAAATGGACCGTAGTCATTCATTCCTACAGCGATGACGACGGTGGAGTCATTGCGGACGTCACCATTGGCAATAGCCCGGTCCAAGCGTTGATTCATGGTGTTGGAAGTCTGAGCGGTGCAGGACCAATCGGCCAGTGGTCGATTCGTCTTTGCGGCAAGCTTCCGCGGCCAGTTATTAGGCGCCTGAAGACACCCCTCGCGCTGGGGATAGTTATCGGTTGCGCCAGGAACCCCACGGAAGGTATTTCGGACTTGGTCAGGGTTGGCGGAGTAGGAGTCACCGAGCGTGACGAGATTACCGGTCGGTGCGGCTGACGCGACACCGGAAAGACCAGTAGCGAGCATGACTGCTCCGCAAGCTGCAGCAATGTATTTGCTCACAAGGCGCATATTTGCGTTTCCTTTCAATCAATATTGAGTTGCTTTTCTAGCCTTCCGATAGATGACTACTCACATTGAAAGTGTCATCAGCATCGATATAAACAATTTATAGATGGTATCCATCGGTGGCTATGATTACCGCTATCACTATAGCGAACTCTCCCAGTGGGTGCAGGGATTTTTACTTTTATCTCAAAGCCCTAGTATTTTCACTCACATTTCTTACGTAACCCCAGAATGAGTATTTTATTTTCAATATAAGCGCAATCTATTACTTCTGGGTCTTGCGGTATCAAACTCGGAAGTTTCCGGTGGGGAAGGTACCCCACTTTGATTCTCATTTTGATTCCCAAATCCAGCCGGGGGATACAAATCTTACGCATCGGTCCCACATACACCTATATCCCGCCGAAAAGGCTGATGCAGTATACGGTGGCTTCCAAGGAATCCGCAGACCCGTCCTCGACCCTCTCAAGGATGCGCTCACCGAAGAACATGAGCCCCAGATATCACTCTAGGGGTTCAATAAGATCGGCACGAATGACAGCAAGTTCTCAGGGCGCCAAGCGTTGCTAGAACTCATCATTTCCAATTTCGCCTGGCAAAAGAGCGTAAGGCAGGGTGACGTCAGCCTTGATGTGGCTTTTATAACTGAAGCGACTATTGAGCCACTTCGTACGCGTCTCGATATTGCCGCCTCCACGTGCATTTCTTACATCAATATGGAAGTAGACCAGCCTTCTACAACAACGCTATCCCAACCGCATACTCACACTCCATAGGAATCAGAAAAGGACCCATGAAATGACAAAAAGTGCCCAGCCGACGACACGCCAACCAGACACACATTTTACTACTTAACCCTCAATCTAGACGGCTACCCATAATTGGCCTTACAACGGTTCTATATCTCTAGGCTATGCGAAGTTTCCATAGCCAGAAATGGTACTCACCCATAAGAACGCTGATACGACAAAAACCGTGGCGAATGTGAAGGCAAAACCACGCCATGATCGGTCGCTAAGCCGATCCTTTTTCAACATGTAGACAGACATGGCTAATACACCCAAAACCACCAATGAAGGTAAAGGTAGCCCATAGAAAACGAAGGGTATTGGAAGCCATGTGGACAGTAGCACTCCGCCATAAAGAGTTGCGACGCCCAAGACTATTCCAAAAAGTATTCCCGGAATGATCGTCCCTTCCTTCACAACAAATTCCTTACCAATCAGTTTATTTTGATCAGACCACCGTTTCTAGCCTGCTCAGGGCCTGACCCCCGGAAAGTAGACACGTCGGGGGTTAGCTATGCTGCTTGGGTCAGTGTAGCCGATGTGAGTGCTTCGAAGTCGTCGGGGGCTAGAAGGTTGCACCAGGAGTGCCGTCTGCGCGTGTTGTAGCGCATACACCACCGGAAGACTTCTTGGCGGCAGACAATGGGATTGTCAAAGACTTTCCGATCACGCAAAACTTCACGCTTTAAGGCGGCATTAAAGGATTCTGCCAGGGCATTATCGGCACTTGTACCCACTGCTCCCATGGACTGGCGCACACCAAGATGGGCACAGTGGTCCCTAAATGCCTGTGAGGTGTACACACTGCCGTGATCAGAATGGAAAATTGCCCCTGTAAGGCTTCCGCGGACTTTCCTGGCATGGGACAAAGCTTCGATAACCAGCGATACCCGCATGTGATCGGCCAGAGCATGGCCAACGAGTCTGCGCGAGTAGACGTCGATGACCGTAGCTAGGTACATATTCTTGCCGCCCTTACACGGCAGGTACGTAATGTCGCCTACGTACACGTGGTTCGGCCTGTCAGCGCTGAATTTACGGCCTACTAAATCTGGCATGACGCGGTGGCCAGGCTTGCGCCTGGTGGTGATACACCGACGCCGCTTAGTAAAGCCTTTCAGCCCCATGGATTTCATGATGCGTGCGACCTTCTTGTGATTGATCGGAGGAAAGCCCGTATCGTCGTTGAGGCTTGCAGCGATGCGTTTAGCACCATAAAGCCCGTGCTCATCATCAAAAATGGTCTTAATTCTTGCACCAATAAGAGCATCGGAACACGTCTTTAACCTGCGATTTTCGCGGGTGTTGAGCCATTTGTAGAATGAGGATCGATTGAGCTTTAACACGTGGCACATCCGTGTGAGCCGAGTACTCGGTTCGGTGGTCATAGACAAACTGGAAGCGGATTACCAGCGTGTCTCTTCGGCAAAATATTTCGCGGCCTTGCGCAGGATATCGCGTTCTTCGCGCAGCTTAGAGACTTCTTTTTCTAGCTGGCGGATCCGTTCGGAATCAGTCGTCGCCTGGGCCTTGTCACGCAGGGTCTTCGTGCGGGCGCGTTTGCCGGTGCCGTACTGCTTGATCCAGGAATAAAGTGAGGAACGATTGACTCCAAGCTCTGCTGAAGCCGCGTGAAGTGAAAGGTCCTCATTGTTTTCGTAGAGGGCCACAGCATCACGTTTGAACTGTTCGGAGTACCTAGGCATGATGGTAGATTACCTTTCTTCCCAACCCAACCGGGCTGGATATCAGGTGTCTACCAAACAGGGGTCAGGTCCTTCTAAACTTCAGGTGTAACTGGCTCCTGTAGGTGACTGATGATGGTGGCAGCAACTACGAGCGCTGCGGCACCGAAGACTCCACCGGCGACCGCGACGGCTGTGTGGAAGCCTGTGAGGAACGCTCCACTGGCGACCATTCCGCCGAGGACTGCGACGCCGACGACGCTGCCGGTCTGGCGGGCGGCATTGATGACTCCTCCTGCGATGCCGACATGTTCCGGCGGGGCCGAGGCCACTGCGGCCGAGGTCGCGGCCGGCATCGCGAAGGCCATCCCGAATCCAGCCGTGAAGGTCAACACCGCGACCACCACGTAAGGAGTTTCTGCGGTGAGCAGCACGAGGCTGCTGAAGCCGATCGTGCCGACTACCAGGCCGGTGAGCATGGTGGGGAACGCGCCCCACCGGGCGACGGCACGGCCGCCCAGCGGTGACGCGACCACGGCGCTGCACGCCTGTGGTGCCAGCGCGAGGCCTGCCAGCCACGGCTCGTATCCCAGGTACTGCTGGAAGAAGAGGGAGAGCACGAAGAGTTGTCCGAAGAAGCTGATGTTGAGCGCGAGCCCTACCATTGCGGCCACGGAGAACCGGGCACGAGTGAACAAGGCCATCGGCAGCATCGGGTCCGGGTGTCGTCGCTCTGCGATGATGAACAGGGCGAGGAAGACGCCCCCGGCGATCAGCACGGCTACCTGCCAGGGTGACCATCCGTGTTCGCCTGCGGTGATGACTGCATAGGTTACTGCCACCAGCGTGAGCACGGAGAGCACCTGTCCGGGTAGGTCCACCCGTCTCGCGCGACTGCCCGTGAGCGCGGGAATTGCCCACAAGGTGAGCAGACAGCCGATAGCGACGATGGGGAGGTTGACCCAGAACACCGCCCGCCACCCGATCGTCGACACCAGCGCTCCGCCCAGGACCGGT
Source organism: Corynebacterium tuingiense (assembly GCF_046718165.1). Taxonomy (NCBI): domain Bacteria; kingdom Bacillati; phylum Actinomycetota; class Actinomycetes; order Mycobacteriales; family Corynebacteriaceae; genus Corynebacterium; species Corynebacterium tuingiense. The sequence goes on along the minus strand of NZ_CP177101.1, from coordinate 668,295 downwards.
CCGATCGCGGCGGCAACACCTCCTGCGCCGCCCCACAGCCCGATGGCGCGTGCTCGTTCCTTCGGATCGTCGTACACAGCCGACAGCAATGCCAGAGAGCCCGGCACGATCGCTGCCGCGCCCACGCCCTGGACGGCGCGACCAGCGACGAGGAACCCGCCTGTGGGAGCGAGGGCGCACACGGCCGAGAGCACAGCAAAGACCACCAGGCCAGCGAGGTAGACCCTGCGAGCCCCGAGACGGTCGCATGCGGCCCCAGCTGTGAGAAGGAGCGCGGCGAACACGAGGGTGTAAGCGTCGACGACCCACTGCAGTGAGCTCACCGTCGTGTCGAGGTCAGTGCCGATCTCGGCGAGGGCGACATTGACGATGGTCGTATCGAGCATGACGATGAAGAAACCGAGGAGGGTCGCGACCAGTGCCGTGCGCCGATGCGCGGTCATACGCGAGACTCCAGCGAAGCCTCGGCGGGCGGGTGGCCGAAGTAGGTGCGCTTGCTCAGGTCTTGATCCCAGGTCCGGTAGGACCGGTCCAGCAGTGTCGGCAGCACCAGATCGAACAGGCGCCAGGACGCGGCGAAGTGCATGTCCCGGATCTCCCTGGCCGTCTCTCCCCCGGTGAGCGCGAGGAGTTGCTGGGCGACGACTTCGGCCTTGTTGCGGCCGATCGTGTCTCGCCCGGCGCCGTACTGGCGTTGCACGTTAGTCAGGTCGAAGTGGTCGGGATCGGCCAGTTTCAGGTTGAGTGCGCCCATGCGCACCAGGCGGGCGGCTGCGGCACCGCCGATGCCCCCGGTGCCGACGATGCCGATCACGGCATCGCGCAACCGTGCTTGGCGTTCACGCTGTTCCTCGGTGGTGTCGCCGAGCCAACCCAGGTTGCGGTCAACGCGTTCCCAGTAGAAGTCCTCATCGTAGTGCTCGCGTAGCCGTTGGCGGTCCCCGTTCATCGCGATCGCTCCCTTCGTCTCCTGATGCAATGAATCTGGTGAGTTCAGACTACGCCTGCGATTGTTCGGTCGTCACCGAACAGTTCCGGGTGCATACTGGAGGCATGGTTGCGCGCGTGTTTCCTGAAGCGGTCCCGGATATCTCGACAGTCGCGTCGGCTCTGGCTGACTCGTCGCGGGCGGCCATGTGTGCTGCGCTCATGGACGGGCGGGCCTGGACGGTTGGTGAACTGGGCAGGTACGCGGGCCTGGCCCGGTCGACGGCGAGCGAGCATGTTGACGTGCTCGTCACCCACGGTCTCGTCCACGACATTCGGCAGGGCCGGCACCGCTACATTCGCCTGGCCGGGGAAGACATCGCACGAGTGGTCGAGAGCCTTGGCGTGGTCGCCCGCTCGCCCCTGCCCACTCCTCACAGCCTCAGCGCGTCACGGGCGAATGCGAACCTACGTGAAGGCCGCACCTGTTATCAGCACCTCGCCGGTAAGCTCGGGGTGCGCCTGGCTGAACAACTAGAAGAGCACGAGTTCATCGACTCGCACTGTCAGGTCACTAATCAAGGTCATCGCTTATTCATACAGTGGGGTGTGCCCCTGAAGATGCTCGACACGGGCAGGTCGTGCATGGACTCCACCGAACGCCGCTTCCACCTCGCCGGCCCTCTCGGCACGGGAATCTGCAAGACTCTGCTGGATAAGGAATGGCTTTCCCGCAGGGGTCGTACCCGGGCCGTGCGTCTCACTCCCGCCGGGCGGGCAGCGCTCAACGACGCGGGGATCTCCCTCAATTGCCCGACAGCCGTCCCTGAGGGCTTCAGTCGTTCTTCGGCACCGACGTGACCTTTCGGACGATCGAAAGCCGGTCGGAACAGGATGAGAGGTGCTGTTGCAAAGTTGGGGCAGTAAGAAGAGCGACGTGAAATAATCACAGCCATGAGTATCTTCTCCGGTCGTCATTTCCCCCGTGACATCATTCTGTGGGCAGTGCGGTGGTACTGCCGCTACGGGGTGAGCTACCGCGCTGTGGAGGAAATGATGACTTCAGCGGGGCGTGCCGGTCGATCACACCACGATCTACCGCTGGGTCCAGAAATACGCGCCTGAGCTGGACAAGCAAACACGGTGGTACCGGCAGGTACCTGACTGGCAGGCCAGTTCCTGGCGGGTGGATGAGACCTATATCCGCGTCGGCGGCAGATGATGCTACCTCTATCGGGCGATCACCGCCGGTGGCCAGACCCTGGAGTTTTACCTCTCTTCGAAGCAGAACGTGGCTGCAGCGAAGCGTTTCCTGGCCAAGGCCTTCAAATCCAATGCGTCAGCCGGGTACACCTTACTTGTATCACCTGCGGCTAGCCGTGAGCGTTTTTAGGAGTATTAATTTTTTGGCGCTTTAGAACGACGGTTATAGCCACTATCAAAAAAATAACTGCTGTAACACAGCGAGTAAAGGTACTTGGATGCCAAACTGCTGCGCCAAAGGAGAGGAGGCTAAGCAGAATCCCGTAGGCGTAGGAAGTTACGACCTCGTGTTTTACGGTGCAATATATCAGCCCTAATCCCCCAAGGACGGAAGGTGCCGCCCATATAACGAAGTTCTCTGGAGAAAGAGCCGAACTCTCTTCATGAAACTTCGACAACAGGACGGATCCGCTTAAGATTAGCGCAAGCGAAAGGATACTGGGCCAAGTAATGTTCTGTCTTGTCAAGATTCCCTCTTTTGTTAACAGTAGTCTGCGTATACTGGCGGATAATCCGCATGTACACCAATTTTCAAGCCTTGCCCTGATACTGCAGCCTTAGCTGCTCGTCCTCCTATCTCAATTAGAGAAACTGATAAGGCAATGCGCCGGCGCATTGCCTGACGCAAGCGACCTGCTATCTGGGCACCAGTGTTCACACCCTCTGACCATGACCTATAGTCGCTGGTGCACCTAGTTTCATGGAACAAAGAGCAGGTCGATGAGTAGATTGAAATATACTGGGACGACATAGCTGAGCTACGTAACGAATTTTCTGAACTAAAAGAGGAAAATAGTCTTCTAAAGAAAAAGGTAGATTAGTCGAGTTAGTATTAGCTTTGTTTGTGACTTCATTCGGGATGTGATATGTGTCTTCTATAGTGAATAGAAGGTTTCGTATATCTTTTGGTCCTTGGAAGGCGTGATGATATCTGCGCTGCGCCTGGGAGGTTGACTATGAATTATAACCTTGAAACCTTAATTGTTGCCATACCGATGATGATAGCAATGGTTGCAATGATAAATGATATGCGGATTGAGTTTGATAACAGTACTCCAATGGCCGCCGGGCCGACGACTTGTCCTAGGCTATACCAAGTCGTTAGACGTGCAGCTCCTCCGTTTATTCTATAAGCGACTCCCGTTGAAATAGTAAGCATCGTAATTCCCATGAAAGTAGCACCAAAAAGAATGGCAGCAACCATCAGTAAAACAGTCGAATTGCCAAAAGTGGCGGCAATTGCTCCAGCTACTTGGAGTGTATAGCAGCCAAGTAATGCACGACGTCGGCCAAAACGCTCTGCAAGTGCTGACCAGAAATAGGGAGAGGGGATTGCTGCGACGCCAGCTACGGCCCATGTGATGGCAGCTGCTGATGAGCCGAAAACAGGGTCGGCCAGCACAACGAGATATGTGCCAATAATAATGTATCCGAAACCTTGAAAAAAGTATCCCGCATTCAGTAATCGAAAAGCTTGATGAAGTTCTGGGGTGGATCGTTCCGTAGAACTGGCCAGTACCTTGCGATCCTTAGTCTTCTCTTCAGAGCCAATGGGCCAAGTCCAGGCGATGATGCTAAATAACGCACTGATTAGGGTAGCGATACCCCACAAGTGTGTCCATGCCAAGGTTTGACCTAGTGACCACACCGTTAGTCCAGAAACGGTAATGCCTAAGCCAACACCACCATAAACAAAGCCAACTAGAGAGGAGGACTGTACATTCTGGGTAACAAACTGGGTGATGCATACAAAAATGAATGCAGACGCTATGCCGGCTAAGAACCGTAGTAAAACATGCATTCCTGGACTATCTGTCAACGCCATTGCAGCAAGCAGTAGAGTTGAAAATATTAAGGAACTGCGATAAAGGGTTCTCGTTTTAGATAGCCAGTTTTTAGAAAGGGTCAAAGACCCGAGCAGATAGCCGAGATAATTTGATACTGCAATCCAGGACGAGATGGAACTTGACCAGTTTAAAGCTGCCATCATGAGGGGAAGCAGTGGCGTATAGAAGAACCTGCCGATCCCCATTGCCACTGCAAGTCCAAGTGTGCCTTGAATGCTTGAAGACGTTGCTCTCATCTATCTGAATCCGGTTACTTATGAAGTTACTTGTTGCTCTTCCGTAGCGATGCGTTGGGCAATTTTAGCTCCCTCCACTGCTGTAGGCATTCCTGAATAAACACCAGAATGAAGGATCGCTTCGATAATCTCTTCGAAGCTACACCCATTTCTTCTAGCTCCGCGAATATGCGTTTCTAGCTCTTGATGCCGGTCAAGGGCTGCCAGAATAGCTACTGTGATTAGACTGCGAGATTGCAAAGACAATTGTTCGCGCGGCCAAAGAAAACCCCAGGGAGTATTTTCCAAAAGTTCCAGAACGGGCCGTGCGGGTTCCCAACCGTTGAGCGTATTGTTGACGTAGTTGTCGCCTAGAACCTGTCGACGGATTTGATCGGCGTTATTGTTTCTTTCGCTCATGAAGGTCCTCCTGAATGCTTGAAGCGATTGCGTCTGCATCGTGAATAATTACAGAGTTTACAAACGGACGTATAGTGGCAGCGGTTCCCCACTGTAGGCCCTCGAGGGGAGTCCCGTATGCATAGAGAGAAACGCTTTGTTCGCTATCAGACTGCACCCTGAAACTGTGTGGATCCACATCAATTGCCCCGGATACACAGGGGGTATTTTTAAAATAGTGCGGCCTGATAAGGCCAAGTGATGCAGCTGAAACGATGAGCGGATCTGCTGTATTTTGAATAGATGATGTTGGTAATCTTGCTTCCACTAGAGCCGTTGCTTCTCCTTTCTCTTGCGGCATCGATGGATTGAAATAGTCAACTTTTCCGTTTGACTCATCTAGGGAGATGATTGGATCAGCAGGGAGCACAGTTAAGATACCCGCTTTGATTAGAGCTTGCATTTGTTCCAGTCTTTGGATCGGGGGGGCCGATAGAAAGGAAAGCGTTAGTAGGGCTATACCTAGCTAGGAGTTCTTCCTTGAAGGACTCTCCCGTTATACGCCCGTATTGAACGCATTCGCGAACCTCGTTTCTAATGTCTCTAAGTACGTCTAGTGCAGCTTTGAGTGGCCCGGATTTATTTCCCTTTTCTGCCTCGGCGATGTCATTTTCAATCTTCGAAGCGACCGTGTCCTGGTAGTCGCGGAGCTTCTCTCCAGGGGAGTTGGTCCATTTTGCCTGAAAAAGCTCACCCCAATCCAAGGTCTCTGTATATCCTTGGTTGTGTCGCCATTCAACTAGACTGTGGCCTCCTTGCTTTGCAAGGCTAACAAGAGATTCTTCATCGTAATCGGCGTTGTTTGCTTCGAGGAGCGAAATTGTGAAAGCTAGTTCAACTTCCTGAGCGATTCGGGGCCAGACGTCTACAGAGAATGTAGCGTTCGAAAGAGTAGCAGCGTAATCTTCGGTTAGGATTCGTGGAACCCATCGTTCGTCAGGACGTTTTTGGTTTTTTCCACGGGCATGGTGGGGTGCTCCCTTTCGAGAACATGCGATGATATGTGGTTCTTTCCCGGAAGGTATGTAGTGCTTTCCGTGTGCATTTTCTCTAAATTGCCCACCTCTTCCTTCCGTTAGGAGGATCATATAGTCGAAGAAGGTGAGGCCCATGCCTCGGAGGATGATTGATTCTCTTGTGGGGAGCTTTGCAGCTTTTTGGATAGATGCGTCCCCACTGGGAAGATAAGTTACTGTCGATTCCTTAGCTTTTTTAGAAAGGCTCTCTTCCTTTCCGGAGAGATTCTGCGAAGTGTGGCCTAGAGACAGCACTACAGATTTAGCTTCTACACACCCTCCGAGACTGTCGTGTATGAGAAGTGAATCCTCCCTCTTTTCAAAGGATACTGCTCGCCTAGCGACCAGTTCGATTGGGGAATATTCCCTTGAGTCCTTAAGTAGTTGATTCACTGACCATTGAAGATAAGCACCATAGAGAGCGCGAGAACTATAAGTATCCTCGGTGGCGGAGCTTGCTTCTGCTAGCAGTACGGGGTCGGAAGATAAGAATTCTCGAGCATCGTTTGATTTAAGCCAGTCATAAAATGTTGGTCCAGTGGCATGTTGGCCGGAAAGTCCCGCAGATTCGTCGGGAAAAGCTGACAATTGTGCTGCAACAGTATTCATGAGCAGCAATTGACACTGGTAGGGGCTCCAAACTTTACCCGATCCAAAGCCGTTATCGTCATACCAGACAATATGGATTGGCTTGTTTAAGTTTTTGTCCTTGATGCGTGAACTGAGTCTTTCAATGACGGCCATTCCTCGTGGTCCACCACCGATTACAGCTACGTCTGTATGTGAAAAACTTACTTTGGACGATTCTTGCGCTTGTGAGTATGGTAAGAGTTCGTCAATGATTTGTTTGGCGGTTGCTTCTCGGCAATTAGCGAATCCTTCGCCTGCCCAAAGGTTAAGATATTCGGGATCCTTTGCGTTATTGGCCTCAGCTCTCATTCCCGCAGTTAAGTAGTGGATTTCGGGGTAGATATAGGGCGCCTGTGGTGTGAATGTTTTGGTGAATGTATTGGAAATTGCTCGAGCCGGTTTCCCGGAGAAGGCATGGGTAATAACAGTGTTTCGGTTAGTTAGCTCCAGAAGTGCATGCCGGTGTGTGTCTTTTGTGCCTGCTTCCTGTGCAGTGAGAAAACGAGTCCCTACGATTACTGCGGTTGCGCCGGATCTGAGTAGGTCTAGTGTATCTTCTGCTGTACCTACGCCCCCGCCGGCAAATACAGGTTTTTCTGTCTTCGCTACTGCATGGTGCAGGAGAGTTTTTGCATCGTAGGAAGATCCCTCTATGTTATTGTCTAGGACTGTTGCCCGGTGACCGCCAGCAGCCTTTCCTTGAAGAGACAGAATATCGCAGTCGAGCTGGATGATGTGATCGATTTCTCGTGGAGTTGTGGCATTGAGAACTACTTTCTTGCCTGCTCGACGAATCGTTTTTAGCGTATTTGCGTCAGGGTATCCGAAAGTTAAGGAAATGAACTTAGCGTTGGACTTCAGCGCAATATCGAGCTTTCGATCGTAATGATCATCTGACCACTTAGGGCGTGAAGGAAAATCGGAGTAGCTTACGCACTTTTTAGTCAGTGCCTGATGATACTTAGAGTATTCGGCGTGCTGGTCAGAATTGGGATGGGAAGGGTAAAATAGATTGATCCCGAACGGCTGAGTGGTTAAAGACTCAACAGTGCTTACTTGTTCTTCAAGCTTTTCTGGAGTGAGGTAACCGCCGGCGAGAAAGCCTAACCCGCCCGCATTGGTTACTGCTGCGCATAGCTCAGGAGTTGACGGCCCTCCTGCCATAGGCGCAAGAACGATAGGTTTTTCGAACAGAGTCACTGGAGATCCTTTCCAAGTGAATGTGGTGTGATGTGCATGGGATAAAAGCGAGCAGTGGTGGTGCTTTGAGCGCTTCTAGCGGTTTGCTATCTTGCTTGGATAGGGGGTTGGCTTTTGGATGTAAAGTTTTCACGTTGGCCTGACGGCGGAATGGTGTTAGTTCCCTGTGAGAGGGTTTCGACATCCGCTGTAATCAAGGCGCTGTTACTATCTTTACCATAGATCCATGTTCTTAGCAGAGAGTGAGAGAAATGGGCTCTCTGCTGTGTCTCGTTTGGGCCTGGTGCACGTTTAGGCGGCAGATGCTTTAGGCAATGTATATTGCCTCATTGGCCCTCATGTACTGCTATGAGTTTTAAGTTAGCTATAGCTCGTCGGGTCGGTTATGTAGGTCTAAGTGGGCTTGAATTGCTTGTACTTGAATTTTGAGTTGCTTCCTTTGTTCGAGAGGATTATCAGCTAAAAGAAGTAGTTCTTCAGCGAATCCGCGTGCTTGGCTGGGGGGTAAGTACCGTTTCGACAGGGGTGCCTTCATCCGAAGTGAAATACATGTAGACAAGACGTGTTCCGTCGGGAAGCTCCCCAATTCCCGTGAGTACACCTTCTAAGTCTTCTAGGACATTTGTTACTTCAAATCCTGGGGGGTAAATGGTCGACGTTACCCAGGAGGGGAGTAACTAGGGAACGCAGAGTACCCGCGATTTCTGATATCTCTATCTTTTTGTTGGCTATCTTTAAAACGAGGCGTTCAGCGGCGTCTGCATCAACTTCTCCAAGCAAGGGGCCTACTGCCAAGTTCAGTCTGAGGAATAACCAGCAAGCAGCCCAGCCGGTCCGCTTATTGCCGTCAAGGAGACTTTGGGTAGTATAGAAGGAATGCAGTAATGCTGCGGCCTTATCCCAAGCGGTCGGGTGCGGCCTTATCCCAATAAGTGCATCGCTTCCGTTACTTTCAGTGTCCGATAGGCAAACGTCTTGCTGATGATGAACGAAGCTACCAATCTCAGTCAGGCTGGGAGGGGTGATTTCCAGCTTTCAAGCTGAGCGATGACGGTGGGAGCGTTGCGCACGAGAGTGGTTTTCCACGACAGGTTACCCTCTTTTTGAAGCCTTCCAATCAGGGTGATGGGATGAACCCCTAGGTGGTCGGCTTGTTCTTTAATCCAGGATGAGTGCACACGATCAGGAACCGCCGGTAAAGGGCTAGAGATCACGAGTTCGCTGGCCAGCTGGTCTGCCTGGGCTTCATTATTGGCACTGTCATCTGATAGGTCATCTAGGATGACCTCGCCATTGTCGACAAGGTGACCCAATAATATATGGGCTGTCTCATGCAGGATGGTAAATAGTATCTTATCGAGCCGTTTCCCTCGTCCCGATATGCCAATTACGGGGTGCCCGTCGACCATCATGGCGCAGCCGTCGAGTTTTCCTCCCGGAAAAGCCTCCACATAAACAAGTTTCACCCCTACCTCGGCGAACAGAGTCTGGAACTCAGCAAACGCCTGCGGGTCACATGCTCTACTCGACAGCGTCCGGGCGAGGTCTTCTAGTGCCTTCCGGGAGTAGGGGGCAGTCTCGAGAACTCTGGCAGTTGCTCTAACGCAAGCTGCCCACGCTTCCTGCAGGACGGTGACATTTTCCTCGCAGTTACTACGGCGGGCGGCGAAGCTTATTCCCAAGGGATCTTCAAAGGATTTCTTGCCAAATAAGTTCAGCACCTCGCATGCCTGACTTTGTACGTCGGTGGCGGTGATGTATCCCCGCTTGACGAGCAGAGGGACGGGGGCTAACTCTCGTAACTGTGCGCGGGTCTTCACGATGTTGAGGTTGTTCTGTGTCTGGTCGTCCTGGGACTGCTTCCATAGCAGGTAGGAGTCCTGGAGGTTAAGCCAGAATTCCGCGGAGGTGCCCAGGGCGGCACCGATCTGGGCTGCGGATTCGCGCGTGATCTCCTTTTTTCCGGAAATAATCTCCGAGACAAACTGTGCCGGACGTCCGAGCACCTCGGCAAAGTCGGCCTGGGTCCATCCGCGTGTGTCTAGCTCGTCAGCGAGGATCTCTCCGGCCGGGAATAGCTCCGCCGCAATTGGAGTATTCATGAGTTCACCTTCTCTCAGTGGTAATCCACCATTTCAATAACGATGACCACGCGGCCGTCGCTGTTGGTTGCGAATTTGAGGATGAGCCGAAACTGCTTGTTCAGGCGGATCGAAGAGGTCCCGGCTCGGTCACCTTTCAGTTGTTCCAGATGTAACGACCGCATGGCCCGCAGGTCGCGTTCATCCACGGCTCCCTTCAGGATCTGGATCTTCTTGCGATACGCCTTGATGATGTCCGAACCCCATCGTTTGGGGATGTAGGAGGCATCCTCGGCCACTCGTTGAAGTTCGTCGTCCTCGAAGAGGATGCGCACCAAGTCCACCTCGTCCAGTTCACTAGTGCCGCGCCCAAATGACGTGACCCTTTCTTCTCTACTTATCTAAGGCTCATCACCCTTCGCGTGAAGTACGCTATCTTAAATGTGCCGGTTCCGCAAGGTGGAACCAGGTATAAAGAGGGGCGCCTCGCTGCAACGAGGTACCCCACCGGCAAGTCCTGAGAGCTGTCAGAACCCATGCACCTTCTGGTAGTAGCGGAGTATTTCCCCCTCGGACTGATTGACTCGAGAGGAGAAAATGGCTCGTAACTCCAAGCAGACCAGCAGGTCTGCGGCGAAGGCAGCCAGTAAGGTACTGCGCAGCAAAAACTATAGTGCCGCTGCGAAGAAGGCCGCCGGCAGCACACTGTCTCAAGCGCCGAAGCGTCGCGAAAAGTAGCTGCACCAGTGTTGTGTCTCGAGAGAGATACTCCGAGGCGCAACACTCTGCCATTCACTAGAAGCGTGTCTATACTTGTGAATATAGGGTACGGGCAACCGAACCCGGACGCGGTGATCGTCAACCGGGTCTTCGAGACGGCCTAACAACGCCCACACGCAGCGGCCGTCAGGGAATGAGAAACTGAGTCTTCGCTGCTCTCCGCCCAACTTTGCAACAGTACCTATTAAGTTAACTTTACGGATTTTGAGGGTAAGGTTTTATGATCCAGTCCAATAAAGCAGGTGTAGGGGCGGTTATCGTAGCCCTAGCTGTCCTATGGCAAGGAATCGGCACTGCGATAGTCGGAGCCCAAGTAGACCCAGAGCTATCTACTTTTACTACGTTTTCAGCGTTTCTTATCGCGGCGATTATCTCCACAGTGGTCTATTTAGCGTTTTATCGTAGAAAATACCGAGCTACGGAAACACCGCATCCCCCCATGAAAATGACAACTGCAGCAAGCCTCAATCTGTTTACTGCGGGCGCTTTCTGCTTATTCTATGTGTCCACTACTTTGATGCAGCCCACTGCAGCAAGTGTCATCGAAACAGGAGTCGGCCCTTTTATTGTCGCAGTAATAATGACTTGGTCGGCCAGAAGGCTCAGCAGTTCATTGGTGTCAGCAACTGCAGTAGTGGTTCTGGCTCTATGTTTTTTCTTCCTAGGAACGGGAAGCAGTTCACCCCAGTCTTATCTGGGTTTCGCTCTAGCTGTAGGCGCAGGAATTTCTGCGGTAGGAGTGCTTTACTCCTCGCGCTGGGCCACTGAACAAGGGAACAGCGTTCTCACGATTGCAGCAGTGAGGTTTCACTTAGCTTGGATTATTAGCGGTCTCGTGGCTTTCTTTTCCGTGGAAGCGGAGATGCTTCGAGGCTCTACTCTGTCAATCGTCCTGCTATCGGTGATGTGCATTACTTTTCCTATCCTGCTCTTGCAGTGGGGAATTACCTTAGCGCCGCCTTTGATCTCGGCACTGATCATCGCGGCCCTTCCGGCCGTGGTGATGGCTACCGAGGTAGCATTGGGCTCTCAAGTTGAACCAATTCAGTTAACTTTGTTGATGCTCATTGTGGCAATAACCATAAGCCAAGCAATGTGGGGAACACGGAAAAATGAAAATATTAGTAGTTGATGATTCTTCAAGTGGCGCCGATCTGGTGGCAACCCTGCGCCAAAAAAGGGACGTAGAGGTTGCTACTGCTAACCCGCCGTATGCCATCTCAGCTAACGAAGACGGGAGCATTTCCGATCCATGGGCCCTGGCCCTACTCCGGGAATGTAGCCAAGAAAAATTTGACCTTGTTGTGCCGGGAAGCGAATCAGGAGTATCCATAGCTGAGTGGGTTTCAGCTGAGTTAGGACTACCGCATAACGGTAGAGAGAAGATCTGGCACCGTCGCCATAAGCAAGGAATGATTGAAGTTGCTCACCAATATGGACTGCGTGCCCCAAGGTCTGTTACCCTATCCCCCGCTTCTGCACAAGACAGCCTTTATCTAGACCCGTCCCTGGTCAAGGATTGTGTTGTCAAGCCTGTGGGAAGCGGGGGCAGTGACCATGTCTATTTCTGCAAAACAGAGCCCGAGACTCTTCAAGCGATTACTACCATTCAAAATTCTACGACTTTGCTAGGAGAAAAATCACCCTCCGTGGTTCTTCAGGAGTACGTAGACGGACCTCAATATTTTGTGAACACGGTGACAGCCGAAGGGCGTCATGTTGTGACCGAAGTTTTCCGATACGGACTTACGGAGGAATCTGGAGCTCCCCACATATATTCAGCTATCACAGTAGGACCGGAGGACAACCACTATTCCGGTGCCGTGGAATATGCCTTATCGCTCCTTGACGCTCTGGAAGTAAACTTCGGAGCCTCCCACGTGGAACTGAGGTGGTCTAAGGGGCAGTGGGTACTTATTGAATACAACGGTCGCTGTATGGGCCCCGAAGTACCCGACGAGGTCTATTTCCCGACTCGCGGTTTCAGCCAGATCAGCGTTCTCGCCACGATGCTAGTGGATGGTTTACAAGCTGCCGAACAGGAAGTACTCGCCGGAAATCTTGACGGGTGTGTCGCCTGGCTCATGCCTACCCCGCAGTCAAACGGTGTGCTTCAACAGTACCACTGGGATCTTGTCCAAACTCGCCCGACCGTTCAGAGAATCTCGCGGCGACCAAAGATCGGCACTTATATCGATAACTCGAATCGGGTAACAACTGGTGCGTTTGGCATGGTTTTCTTGGCTCTTCTGACCGTGCTGCTGTTGAGACCGATCTTCAATCTCTTGAGTCTTTCGACGCCCATGGTGATCTGTTTACTGTTGTCCCCGGAAAGGATGCGTGATGACGACCCGAATTGCTGTTATCGGCGCAGGGGTCGCTGCTGCAGCGGTCGCACGACGGGTATCTTCTACTTTCCCGCATATTGAACTCACTATTTTTGACGCGACACCTCCTCAGAAGCACCTTGCTTTTGGCCATGTTGATAAACGCTTGCTATGTAACACAAGTACTTCAGTAATGTCGCTGGATGTCGAGGAACCACATGATTTTGCGGAGTTCCTGGGATACAATAGGCGAGAGTCCAGTTCTGTATTCTATTCAAGAAAAAAGTACGGATCTTACCTGCAACAGGCTCTACCCTCTGAGAGCGGCAGCTGCGATGACCGTCTTCAGTACGTACTCGATTCGGTCATTTGTGTAGAAGATTCTGCACCCCCTGTCCTCATTCATACTGCGCGTCACGGGCTCTTTAAAGCCGATTTCGTCATCATCACAGGTGGCCGAAAAACAGCACGGGTCCCTTCATCTTGCCAGTCATACCGTGATACGGTCCCAGTTTTCCCCAGCCCCTATGACCCCAGTTTTTCACACTGGCTAGAAAACCATCCCACTTCCCGCATCGGTATTTTAGGGACTGGCCTCTCTGCCGTGGACGCTGCACGATTAGCGTTATTTGAGGGGGTGGAGGCAGTTATGCTTAGCCCCAGCGGCCAGCTTCCCGGGGTACGTACTTCGCTTCAGTTAAGCGCCCCAAAGGAAATACCAGCAGAGGAGTTCCGTGCACACTCCCGCAGCGTAGAGGATTTTAGACAATACGCCATTCAGCACGCCACCTCCCTCGGCTGGTATCCGGGACGTCTTAGGGAGCCCCTCCCCAGGAATGGCACTGATCGTTTTCTGCTGGACTATGAATTAGCTGAAAATGGTTATTCTGTATGGGAAAAAATGATCGGTCGCATGGTGGACCTAGCCAATCAGACCTGGTCACCTCTAAAAGTCTCCCTAAGGCAGACTCTCCTCAATGGGATATCAGATTGGATACATCGTTACGTGACCGCCATGCCTGTGCAAGGCGCGAAAAACCTACGAGAAGGTTTTCAAGCAGGGAGCCTTGTCCTAGCTCGCGGCCAGGGATCAGGGGAACAAGCTCGAAACGCTGTGGACCTAAAAGATGCTTCGGGTAATTCTCACCGAGTCGAAGCGGTAGTTTGCGCCTGTGGCTATGAGGACCCCGGATGGATCAAACACAACAAAGGAATTTTCCCTGGTCAAATAAAGCCAAACGCTTCTCGCTGGGTCGGTGCCCCTTTAAATAATGGTTGGGGCACTGCGCAGGCCGGTAACAGAGTTCTATTTGCGGGGGAAGCAGCAGCACCGACCACCGCCATTCCAAGCTACGCCCGCACTTCAATCATGCAAGCCAATTTTGCCCTTGATTGGATTAACTCCCACGCATAGGTTGATGCCCCGGGGAGATCGGTCACATCCTCGGGGTGAAAACTGCCTATTAGCAGGCTCCGTGCCTTTCCCCGAAAGACAAAGGTGCTGTTGCAAAGTTGGGGCAGTAGGAAGGGCGACGTGAAATAGTCACAGCCATGGGTATCTTCTCCGGTTGTCATTTTTCCCGTGGCATCATTCTGTGGGCAGTGGGTGGTACTGCCGCTACGGGGTGAGCTACCGCGATCTGGAGGAAATGAGGACCGAGCGGGGCGTGCCGGTCGATCACACCAGGATCTACCGCTGGGTCCAGAAATGCGCGCCTGAGCTGGACCAGCAAACACGGTGGTACCGGCAGGTACCTGACTGGCAGGCCAGTTCCTGGCGGGCGGATGGGACCTATATCCGGATCGGCGGCAGGTGGTGCTGCCTCTATCGGGCGATCACCGCCGGTGGCCAGACCTTGGAGTTTTACCTCTCTTCGAAGCAGAACGTGGCTGCAGCGAAGTGTTTCCTGGCCAAGGCCGTCAGATCCAATGCATCAGCCGGGTATCTCAGAGTGATCAACGCCGATAAAGCACCCTCCCTTGCCAGGGCAATCGCCGAGTTGAAGTCAGAGGGAATCTGCCCGCCAACAGTGGAACACCGGTAGGTGAAATACCTCAACAACATCCTGGAAGGCGACCATGGTCGGCTGAAGCGGATCCTCGGGCCGAAAGGCGCGTTTAAGAACCGGACATCTGCATATCGGACGTTGAAAGGGATGGAGGCGATGCACTCATTGCGGAAAGGGCAAGGCGCGATGTTTGCCAACAGGCAACCGAACCCGGACGCGGTGATCGTCAACCAGGTCTTCGAGACGGCCTAACAACGCCCACACGCAGCGGCCATCAGGGAATGAGAAACTGAGTCTTCACTGCTCTCCACCCAACTTTACACCAGTACGACGATTTGTATACCTATAGCACCTTCAATGCCCGATACACGGTAGGTTTGGGACGGAATCTATGTGGGCACAATCAGGAACTATAAAAGATCATATTACTTGCATCCAAGCCTATACTTTCAGAGAATCTCCTTGGCTTGGCGGCAACAGGTGCTAGGTGTGTGTTAGTAAAATTGGCGCGGGTTAATGTCGCGATCGGGGGACATCGATTTATACATCCTTAATGCGGGTCGATTTACTTCGATTGCGGGACTGGCCTATGGCCAACAATATAAACGTGTTTAAAAATACGTTTACTAGAGACAACAAATCGATGGAATCATGTCCTAGACCTAAAAATCCTGATAGGCCTAGGACAAACGCTAGACAGGTATTTAAAGAGGCTGCAATAAAACCCATTTAGCGGTAGTTTTTCTGTACCTGTATAGCGCGCACCAAATAATTAGGGTGATTCCAATTAAAACTAGAACTCGGCTATTTTCCATGTCTACTTACGGTGAAATGCGCAACTGTATTTCTTGATTCTAGATTCTAGCATCGAGTTGCATACGGGAATACGATGTTTGGGGAGTACTTTCCTCCGAGGGCTCGGATGGTAAGGCATCGACCTGTATTAGTGGCGTGACCTGCTACTGCGGAAACGCCTGCGCACGCACCTTTGGCTAGCCAAGAGCCTAGGCCAACTCCTGCTAATTTACCGGCGCAGTAAGCAGTTCCTATGACGATCCCGCTCGTCTCGTCCTTGGAAAAGACTAGCTCTTGTCCGATTTTCTTTCCCCAGCCATGAACGTCTCGGATATAGGGATCTGAAATAACCGGCTTGCCGGCAGGGCTCGACGAGATGTGCTGGATTATCTTATCTCCATCAACTGAAAAATGAGTATTTACCTGGTTTCCATCTACGTCTTTGGCCCAGGCAGGTTCAATGTATGCGCTAGGTTCCTCACCTTCTGCTGGACGTACTAGAATGTGTCCGCTTGGAAGCTTTTCAAGAAAGGAATCTGAGAACTCAAAAGAAAGTTCCAAAGGGGCGTCTCCATCACTAGTGCTAACTAGCTGGTTGCCATCTTCGCGCTCTATTAACTTTGTCTTTGTTCCTGCGTTCTTCGATGGCGCCGGAGTGGTTATGCTGTCCTGCTGTGGAAGCAAGGATCCTTCGTTTATTTTTAAGCTTCCACAGCAGGGCAGCATCACTTCCAAACCGGCTTAAGTGACAAAATGCCATCGCTAAAGTCCCGATTTGAGTCCCAGGACGTGCTCCTTAAGAGAAATAACTAAAGCCCCTACCAGCGTTTCTACTGGTAGGGGCTTGGAAGTTGGTAGCGGGGGCAGGATTCGAACCTACGACCTCTGGGTTATGAGCCCAGCGAGCTACCGAGCTGCTCCACCCCGCGTCGAGATGACTTCCATCATCTGCGCTTGAACAGTGCGTTAATACTTAATGTATTCGCTCTGTCCCGGCGACTTCTGTAACTATACAGACAGGAAGGCACCTACCCAAATCCCCTGGGTAGGTGCCTTATTTCCTGAGTTTCGAGTGCGAGAAGTTGGAGGTTTTAGCCCTCGGACTTCTGGTAGGACTCAACTGCCTTGTCCAACTCATCTAGGGCGCGGCCGTACTCTTCGAAGGAACCGTCGCGGGCATCTTCCAGGCCCTTCAGGGCCTTGTTGATGTCATCGATAGCGCCTGCTTCATCGGAGGAACGAGGGGCCGAAGCCGGAGTGGATTCCTCAGAAGACTCCTTCTTCTCGTCCTTCTTATCGGTAGAGGCTTCGGATTTATCGGCATCATCGTCGCCGGAATCGCCCTCAATCTCTTCGATGTCTTGCGCGGACTTTGCGTCGATTCCCACCTGCTCAAGGGCATCACCGATAGTCGGTGCATACCCCACGCGGCCCTTGTAGGACACGAGCACGCGCAGGAGCTTCGGGAAGGCGGAGGCCTGATCCTTGCGCTGCGAATAAATCGGCTCGAGGTAGAGGATCTCGCCGCCACCGACCGGCAAGGCAAGCAAGTTACCGTTGTGCAGGTCGTTGGTGCCCTCCCACAGGGTGCGGTCTCGGGCAACCTGGTCAGAAGACATCATGGCGTCCTGCGCCTGCTTCGGACCCTGGGTCTGCGTATTGGTTGGCAGCACGCGAACGGTGATATCGCCGTAGGTATCCGGATCGGAAGATACCGCCATGTGCGCGGACAGGAACTCACGGTTCAAACCACGGTACGAGGTGGTCAGCTGGAAGCTCGGATCGCCGGTTTCCGGATCAGCAGCCATCACGTAGTACGGCGGCTGGTTCAGATCACGGGATTCCTCCGCGGTCGGGTCGTTCGGCACGGACCAGAAGGCGTCGTTATTGAAGAAGACGTTCGGGTCATCGACGTGGTAGCGCGCTAGCAGGTCGCGCTGCACCTTGAACATGTCCTCTGGGTAACGGAAGTGATCGCGTAGCTCATCGGAGATTTCAGATTCCGACTTGACCACATCCGGGAAGACGCCTTCCCATGCCTTGAGCACGGGGTCTTCCTGATCGAACTCGTAAAGATCCACGCTGCCGTCATAGGCATCCACGGTCGCCTTCACGGAGTTGCGGATATAGCCCACCTGGTCATTGACCAAGCGCTGGGTGGTGCCATCGGGGTTGAGGGCGTCCTGGGTGGCATCGGAAAGCGAAGCACGCTGCGAATACGGCAGGGAGTCCAGGGTGGTGTAGCCATCAACGATCCACTTCAGGTGGCCATCAATAACGGCCGGGTAGGTAGCGGAATCAGTGGTCAACCATGGGGCAACCTTTTCCACACGCTCGCGAGGATCGCGGTCATAGAGCAGCTTGGATTCGCTGCCCACGCGATCCGAAAGCAGGAAGTTCAGCTCGCGGTACTTGGCGGCGTACATGGTGCGGTCAAAGATATTGCCAATCTCAACGCCACCGTCACCGTCATAGGTGTAGTTGGTGCTATCGGTGTCGTATTCCACCGGATTCTCACCAGTGGTACCGGTAATGGCGTAGTCCAGGTTATCGGCGGCGCTTGCGATGACCGGGCCGTAGTAAATACGGGGCTGGTCTACCTTAATGCCCAAGGACTTCTCTGCGTCTTGAGTCTCGCCCTCACCCTCGGACTCGCCGGCTTGGGTCTGCAGGTCAGAAACGGTGAAGATGGGGTAACCACCGCGGGCGGAACCAGCATCGCGGGCGACCTCATCCACGGTATTGGCCTGCGCAGCTACGAAGCCATTGCCGTGAGTATAAACGGTGTGGCGGTTAATCCAGTCGGACTGGTTTTCGCGCAGCTCGTTCGGATCCAGCTCGCGGGCCGCAACGACAAAGTCGCGCAACTTGCCATCGATTTCGTAGCGGTCCATGGACAGCGTTTCTGGGAAACCGTAGAAGTTCTTCAGCTGCTGCATCTGGGTGAACGTCGGTGACAGAATCTCTGGATCCAGCAGGCGCAGGTTATTGATGGTGGCGTTATCGGAGGCAACCTTGTCATCCGATACGTCATCGCCGCCCCAGTTTTCCTTGTAGGTCACGTGGTCATCGGTAAGCCCATAGGCAAATCGCGTGGACTCAATATTGCGGGCAATGGACTCGTTTTCCTTGGCCTGGCGGTTTGGCTGTACCGAGAAGCGCTCCATCAGCAGCGGCCATGCCTGGCCGATAATCAGGGAGGACGCGAGCATCAACACAACGGCGAGGCCAGGGATGCGCAGGTCTTTAATGACGATGGCCATAAACAACGCAATGGCGACGAAAACGCCGATGATCATCAAAATGATCTTGGCAGGCAGGTAGGCGTGGATATCCGTGTAGGAACCACCGGTAAATAGGTCGTGCTCGGAATACAGCAGCCCGTAGCGCTCCAGCCAGTAGCCGGCGACTTGGGCCACCATCCACAGACCAGCCGTAATGGCTAGCTGCAGGCGTGCCGCGCGAGAGATGGAGCCGCGCACCCCAGCGGCTTTATTGCCAATGCGGATTCCTCCCAAGATGTAGTGGCCGAACAGGGCAATGAGGAAAGCGAGCACGAGCAGGATGGACAGGGTGCTGACCACCATCTGCAATACGGGCAGGCTAAAGGCATAAAAGCCCAAGTCGTGGTGGAATTGGGGGTCCTGCACGCCAAAGTCCTGGCCGTTGAGGAATAGCATCACATCGCGCCAGTGGGACTGGCCGATGAATCCGGCGATGATACCCACGATGGCCGGGATGACCTTGAACAGCACACCCATGGACTTCTCAATGGACTGGCGGTACTGATAGACCGGCGAATTCAAATCCCCCATATCCAGGGAGTCGGGGCGGCCGCGCCAAGCAAAGAACCCGGCTGCCCACACTACCGCGGCAGCGACGAGCCCGAAGATGATAAAGAGGACTATGCGCGCAATAATTGCGGTAGTGAAAACGCTGCGGTAATCAATGGAGCCAAACCACCTCCAATCCGTGTACATGCCCACGAGCATGGGGCCGAAGAACAAGAGGACGGCAATGATGGCCGCAATAATTGCCGCGACCTTGGGAGGCCGCTTCAATGGGGCGGCTGGTGTGGATGACCCTAGGGACAACGCCAGCTCCAATCAAATAGTGCGAATATTAAACATGTAGACTTTTCCCAGTTTAAGGAATCAATACACAGATAACGAATAAGGATGCCTATGAGTTCCCCCGAATTATCACAGCCAGCATTAAACCGCGCTATGACGGAGGCCGTGGATTTCGTCCATGCTGAAGGTTGGGACGCCCGCCCCACCATCTTTGCCCTGGTTCCCACCCACCTGGTGGCGGATCAGCTAGCGGCGATGGATGAGGACACCGCGTCCCCGCTAACTCTTATCGTCCAAGACAATGTCCCCGAAAACATCGAGCCGGGGTCCGAAGAATTGGCTGATTACGTCTCCCGCTTGGCCTGGCCGCGCGAGGTCGCGGGCGCCATCTTGGCCCAGGAGATCAAGTTCCGGGATACTTCTAGCGAGGACCCCTCCCCTCGCCCGGCGCGCCTGTATTCGGGTGCCCTGCGCGAGGAAGGAATTGAAACTACCTTGCTGCAGCTGCGGCCCACTGAAGAAGAGCTTGAGGCAGCGGGTCCCTTTGCTGAGGACGATATTCAGCTCCGCGGCGGCCCGCAGGTGGCCCCTGGTGTTATCGCCGCGCTGCGCTATGGCCTTAACCAGGACCCGGATGAACTAGACTAGGTAGCAATTAAGCCCGCAACCAAGGAGTTCTATACAGTGCGACGCCTTCCTTCTTCCCGCCGATCGTCTGCCCGTACCGCTACCGCGGCGGTGCTGCTGGGCCTGAGCGTGACTGCGGCAAGTTGTTCCTCCGATGCTGATGCGCCTGACGATGCCCCCGTGGAGACCACCTCTGCGTCCGCCACAACCTCTGAAAACGATGAGGAGTCCACAGCATCTAACACCGAGTCCTCCACGGAATCAGAATCGGCAGATAAGGATGCGGACGAGGCTTCCGAAGAAAACACCACCAGCGAGCCGAGTACTAGCGGCGAGTTGGATAAGTCAGTGGCCAAAGTCTATGACGTGTATAAGTCGCTCGCGCCCAAGGACCTATTTGCCCAGTTTGAGCGTTGCGATTCCACCGGCGGGGATTCTTCCTACAATTGCTCCGGCCCTAAGGTGGGGCAGTTCCAATTCTTCAAGTCCCACTCCAAGGCCTCCCAAACCACCCAAGTCCTTACGGAGCTGCGCAGCTCCCATGCCATCGAGGATGATGGCGATCGCGTCGTCGGCTGGTCCACGTTGGGCACCACTGCGGTTATCACCGTGGTAGATAATAAGCAAGGCTTGGTCATGCAGCAGATGATCTCTTCTGACCAGGTAGATCCGGAAGAAAAGATTAAGGAATTGGGCTTAGTCCAGGACTAGGCCGCGGCCTCATGAGCGTTTATTAGCTGCATTCTTTTACGTCTTTGCCCGCCGCAAAGTCTTTCATAGCCGCCACGGCATCGTCGAGGTCTTCTACCTGCGCAATGGTCATATCACCGTGGTCGCTGCCGGCCGCGGCCGCGCAGTTGTCCTTGGGTGCCAAGAAAAGCTCGGCGCCTGCCTCGTGCGCAGCGGCGATTTTATGCTCGATGCCACCAATTGGCCCGACCTCGCTATCGGCCTGAATGGTGCCGGTGCCGGCCACAAAGGTGCCACCGGTTAGGTCTTCATCGCTGAGCTTGTCGATGACCGCCAGGGTAAACATCATTCCCGCTGACGGCCCGCCGATATCCTGCAGGTTGTAGTTCACCGAAATATCGTCCTTGGGCTGAGATAGCATGGCGATTCCCAGCAACGCCTTGCCCTTATCGTGCGGGTTTTCGCCCAATTCAATTTCTTCGCTGAGCTCTTTATCCCCGCGCGTGACGCTGACTTTCACCTTATCGCCGGGGCTTTTGTCCTTGATGATGTCTTGAACCTCGCTCGGCTCGGTGACTTCGGTGCCATCGACGGCGGTGATGACATCGTCTTTTTTAAGGTGCTCCGAAGCGGCGCCGTCCTCGATGACCTCCGCCACGGTGATTTTGACCGGCAGCTGCAAATAGTCCATCGCCGCGATGGTGGCCGCAGACTCCGATTGGGTAAAGGCCTGCTTATTGGATTCTTGGACCTCTTCATCGGTCATGTTTTGCGGAATGACGGTATCGATGGGCACCAGGGTGTCATCGGTAAGCGCCCAGCGCCCCAGTGCCTGAGCCAAGGTCATATTGGTGCGCACGGACACGGTGGTCATATTGAGGTGCCCACTGGGCTCATAGGTCTTCGGCGCCTGCACATCAACGACTTGGGTGCCATCAACCTCGCCCAGCGTATCCACGGTGGGGCCAGGGCCTTCGGCGGCATAGGGAACGGTCAGCGAGACATCGGTGCCCGGGATATGGTCAAGCGATACCAACGCACCGGTAAGCACAACGGGGATAGCCCCCCAGGCGATGGTGCGGACGCGACGGCTAGCAGGAGAATTCACGAAGCAATAGCCTACAACCTTTGGCGTACTGTTCGCTGTCAGCGTTGCTGTGATCATGGAAACTTTCCGCACGGTGCCGGTAGATTGGAGCACATGAGCAACGGATTCGGTTTTTCTTTCCCAAATAACGATGACGACGATAATGACGGCCGTCGTGACCAGAACCCGTTCGGCGCATTCGGCGGCGGTAATGGTGGCGGCCTCGGAGACATGCTGAACCAGTTCGGTCAGATGCTCTCCGGCATGGGTTCGTCCATGAACTCGCCCCAGAACTCCGGGCCGGTCAATTACGACATGGCCAAGCGCATCGCCCTGCAGCAGATCCCCAAGTCAAAAAATATCAGCGCAGAAGATTCCAAGGCAGTAGAGGAATCGGTGCGCCTAGCGGAGCTGTGGCTTGACGATGCCTCCATTCTCCCCACCGCTTCCGGCGCCACGCAGGCGTGGAATTCCAAGCAGTGGCTGGAAGAAACCATGCCCGCCTGGAAGCGCATGGTCACCCCGGTAGCCCAGCACATGAACGATGCCCAGCTGGAGTCCATGCCGGAAGAGGCCCGTGAAATGATGGGTCCAATGACCAAGATGATGGGCCAAATGTCCAGCATGAATTTCGGCATGCAGCTAGGCCACGCCTTGGGCGATCTGGCCAGCCAGGCACTAACCGGCTCCGACTTTGGCCTGCCCATCGCCCCGGCCAATACGGTGGCGCTTTTGCCGCATACCATTCAGAAGGTCGCGCGCGAGCTCAACGTTCCTGGCCAGGAGGTTTTGGTCTACATCGCCGCGCGCGAGGCCGCCCGCCAGCGCCTGTTTAAGCACGTGCCGTGGCTGGTAGAGCGCATCGTCTCCTCCGTGGAGGAATACGCCATCGGCTTGGTCATTGATACCTCCCACATTGAAGAGCTCGCCCGCGAGCTGAACCTGGAATCCGGCGACCCGCAGGCCATCCAGGAAGCCATGAGCAAGTTGCAGGGAATGGATCTCTCCCCGCGCATTACCTCCAAGAACACCGCCGCCGCCTCCAGGCTGGAAACCCTGCTGGCCTTGGTTGAGGGCTGGGCCGAGCACGTCGTAAGCGAGGCCTTGGGCGAGCGCATCCCCTCTACCTCCAAGCTCACTGAGGCCTGGGCGCACCGCCGCAGCACCGGTGGATCTGCCGAGCAGGCCTTCAGCAAGGTCGTCGGCATCGAGCTCAACGCCCCCAAGGTGACCGAGGCCGCCGAGCTATGGCGCCGCGCCACCGTAGCCGTGGGTGTAGAGAAGCGCGATAAGGCTTGGGACCACCCAGACTTCCTGCCCACCGCAGAGCACCTCGATAACCCGGCCGCCTTCATCGATTCCCTCTTGGATGACGAGCCGGATGAGGGCTTCGAGGAAGAATTTGCAAAGCTCGAGGAGATGCTCAAAAACGGCGAGGACTCCGAAAAGAATTCCGAAGAGCACAAAGATTCTGCAGAGGACCAGGATTCCAAGGGCAGCGACGACGGTGACGACAGCGACGAGAGCACCGATAAGGACAACGGCGGCGAGGATAAATAGCTCGCTCTAACCGCCCCAGCGCTGGTAGGCCTCAAGGTAGCCCTTGGCCCGCTCGGCGTGGGGCGCCCTATCGGCCCACTGCCAGAATTCGCGCCCATGGCGCGGGATGAAGGTATGGGTGAGCTCATGGATGATGACCGAATCCAATACATAATCCGGCACCTGCTGTAGGCGGTTGCTCAGCCGGATATCCGCGGTGGAGGTAGTACAACTACCCCACCGCGTATTTTGATTACTCACCCACCGGATGGACCCAATCCACGCGCGGCCTTCCAGGTACTGCGCGTTGAGCTGTTTGGCGCGCTGAAGAAGCGCCGCATCGGTCTTCGCCGCACCACCGGTTTTCTTCTCCAAGCGCGCGAGCATATCCTGTACCGCCTCGTTTTCCTCGCGGGCGGACATCCAGGCCGGAATGCGCACTTCCAATACCCCGGCCACCATGCGCGCCTGCACCGACTTTCGCCGCCGCGCAGAGCGGATAACCTTGACCTCAGGGTGGGTACGTCCTGGTGGTTGCGTGCTCGACATGACAGGCCATTGTACCTGTGGTGCAATGGACGCACATGCGGCACATGTGCCGTATTCGGGGTGATAAAAGGGGATTCGAGGGGGAGAACCAGTGACTGGCTCACAAGGCACGGCTCAACGTGTGACATTGGCGCCAGGGTGTGGCGTATTTTGCCGCGAGGATTCCGTGGTGCAATTTGGGATGGACGCCACCCGGGTGGCGGTGGCGGATACGGGCAATGCGCAAGGCGTGGCTCGCGCCTTTGCCACGGCCCATCAGCCCGTCGATTCCGGGGAATTGGCGGCGCGGTTGGAAGCGGCCGGCTTGGATAGCGCCGCCGCCAGCAGCCTCATCGATGATGCCTTGGACTATGGCATCCTCTGGCCTCAGCCGCCACATCCCGAGCAGCGTGAAACCATCATCATGCTAGGCGAATCCCCGCTTGCTCTGGAGTTGCGCGCCCGCTTGGCAGCAGATGGATATACGGTGCGCATCCCCCTTGATGAGGATAATATCTTTTCCTATATCCACGACCTCGATGGGCTTTTTACAGTACTTGGCATAGACCAGCTCCACTGCCCCATCGATTGCGCCAATGCGCTTGCCGGAACCCCGACGACGTGGCTCCCCATCTCCCTCCTAGATAACCGCGGCATCATCGGGCCCCTGCGCGTGGAGGGGCAAGGCCCCTGCCCGCTGTGCATTCACTTATACCGCGTGGATGCGGATCCGCAGTGGACCACCATTGCTTCCCAGCTCACCAGCGTGCGCAGGCAACCAGAAAAGCTGGTCATCGATGCGGTAGCGGCCCAAGCACAGGTGGTGGTCCGCCGCTTAAGCAAGCGCCCCCTCCCGCCAGGCGCGCCAACCTCATTTCCGCGCCCGGGCCAACAATGGGAGGTAGACGTCTACGGCCGCCACCAGCAGCGCACGGCCATCGCCCATCCGCGCTGCCCGGTGTGTTACGGCGGCAAGGTCAATCTGGCTACATCCGCACCGAGCGAATGACCTCCAGGATTTGCTCGCCGTAGCGCTCCAACTTATTGGGCCCAATTCCAGATATGGACAGCAGCTCCGCCTCATCTACCGGCAGCTCTTCCGAGATGGCCTGCAGAGTGGAATCCGTAAAGATGACATAGGCCGGAACCTTTTCTTCCCGGGCAACCTGCGCGCGCCACGAACGCAGGGCGGAAAAGACCTCGTCATCGCCATTGCCCTCGCAGTCTTCGTGCCGGCCAATGACCTTTTCCGCCGGGGTCTCTAGTACCCCGCTGCACACGCGGCAGCGTTTCGGGCGACGGGAGCGGCCACTTCCCGCAGCCGATTCCACGCCTGGCGCGATGCCGTCGAGGAAGCGGGTGCGCTCCCGGGAGGCCCTGGAACCGGCGGTCTTCGCCAATGCCCACGACAGGGCTAGGTGTTCACGGGCGCGGGTAATGCCTACATAAAACAGGCGGCGTTCTTCCTCGATCTGCTCGTTACCCGCCTTAATGGCGTGGTTGATGGGCATGAGCTTTTCGCTCAGCCCGACGAGGAAGACAGCGTCCCACTCCAAGCCCTTTGCCGCGTGCACCGTAGCAAGGGTAACGCCCTCCATAGCGGGGGCTTGCTTATCGGTGGAGCGGCGGCGCAGCTCGCCCAGCACCCCGTTGAGATCGATACCCGGGGTGGATTCCACGATCTTCTCAATCAATCCCACCAGCGCGTTCAGCGATTGCCAGCGCTCGCGGGCCTGCGCGCCCTGCGGTTCGGTGGCGCTGAGCCCAAGCTCAACGAAGGCAGCACGCGCAATCGCCACCGGGTCTTCCGGCAAATCATCGCGGCGTGTAGCGGCAATGAGCACGCGAATGGCCTCCAGAATCTCCGGGCGGCGGAAGAAACCTTCACCGCCGCGGACTTGGTAGACCACTCCGGCATCGGCAAGCGCCTGCTCAAACTGCTCCGACTGGGCGTTAATGCGGTACAAGATGGCAATCTCTGAGGCCGGCACGCCCTGGTTGAGCAGGGTGAGCACCTGCCCAGCCACCTCCTGCGCCTCATTTTCCTCAGACTCGTAGGCCTTAAACGTCGGCTCCGGCCCAGGCTCGCGCATGCCCTGCAGCTCCAGGCGAGTACCCGCCGCGCGCCCCGTAGCCTTGCCGATGACCCGGTTAGCCAAATCCGTTACCTGCGGCGTGGAACGATAGTCGCGCTGCAGCTTGACGATGGTCCCATCCGGATAGCTGCGCGAAAAATTCAGCAGGTACTCCGGTGATGCGCCATTGAAGGAATAGATGGTCTGGTTGGCATCGCCCACCACGGTGAGATCATCGCGATCACCCAGCCAAGCATTCAGCACGCGCTGCTGCAGGGGCGTGACGTCCTGGTACTCGTCAACGACGAAGGTGCGGTACTGCTCGCGGAAGGTCTCCGCAATGGCAGGGACGTTCTCGATGGCGCCGGCGATGTGCATGAGCAGGTCATCGAAGTCCAAGTGCATCATATCCGGGGTAGCTTTGGCCTTCTCGTAGCGACGGAAGGCTTCTGCCACCTTGGCTGCATCTGCCGGGGCACTGCGATCCGTTTCCACGATCACGCTCTCATAATCCTCGGCGCTTACCAGCGCGGATTTCGCCCATTCGATTTCCGCCAGCACGTCCCGGATCATGTCTTTGGAATTATCCAGCCCAACCGAGCGCACCGCGCGGGCTACCAGCGGGAATTTATTGTCCAATAGCGTCCACGGCAGATCGCCTGCAACCTGCGGCCAGAAATACTTCAACTGGCGCCGCGCGGCTGCGTGAAAGGTTTGGGCCTGCACGCCAGCCACGCCCATCATGCGCAGGCGATCCCGCATCTCTCCTGCCGCACGCGCGGTGAAGGTCACGGCCAAAACGCGCTGTGGGTTTACGAACCCTTGATCCACCATGTTGGCGATGCGATAGGTAATGGTGCGGGTCTTACCAGTGCCCGCGCCCGCCAAAATGCACACCGGTCCGCGCGGGGCCGTAGCCGCGCGGCGTTGATCTTCATCCAGCAAGGACAAATCCGGCTTATTCACCGTGATACCACTCCATAATCATCGTGTGTGCGATAGAACCCGCGGTGGCCAGCGGAAGCTTAGGCAGCTCGGCGCGGGTCACCCAACGAATTTCTTCCAGTTCCCCATCAGTATGGCAGGTGGCCTGGACATCCGATGTCTCTGCGTGAAAGCCCAGCATAAGCGAGCCACTCGGCGGCCACGGCTGGGATCCCCAGTAACGAAGATTCTCAATGCGCCGCCCAGTTTCCTCCATGGTTTCGCGGGCAAAGGCGGCCTCAATGGTCTCGCCTGGTTCCACGTAACCAGCGATCAAGGAGAAGAAGCCATTGCGCCTGCGATTGCGGGCCAACAAAATCTTCTCCTCACCCTTTAGCTCAATGAGCCCAATGACGGCTGGGTCCAGGCGCGGGAATACCAAGCGGCGCGAATCCTGCGAATCGCGGCCAACGATACCCGGCGTTGGGTAGTCCAACGGGTGGCCCGTGCGCGGATCGAAGCGCTGCTCCAACCGGTTGCGGATCAGGGCAATGGCCTGCATAACCAGGGAATTAGAGGCGAAAAAAGTTGCGGGTTGCAATTGCCCCATCCGCCGCGCAATACCTTCCGGGCAGGCAAAAACGTGTAGCGCGCCGATGTCCACCATCTCTGGTTCTCCCACGCCTTCCGGCAATTCCTCCACCACCGCGGCGTCCCCACTCGCGGTAGCAGGCACTAGTCCCGTCTCCGTTACGGGCAAATACAATTAATCCTCCTCGTCTTCATCTTGCACTTCCACGGGTTGTTCCAGATCGTGCTTGATATACAGCAGGCGATCGCCCGGTTTCAGTGCGGAGGCATCGGCCGTATCCACGCGGTGGAGTTCGTTATTGCGCAGCACCGCGAGCACGATATCCGCCAAGTGGCGCGGGTTAGAACCGACTTCAAACTCGCGTACGGCGCGCTCAGATACCGAAAATCCCTCGTTGGGAGAAAGCAGATCCTCCATCATTTCCACCACGGTGGGGGTCACGGTAGCAAGCCCCAGGAGGCGGCCGGCGGTCTCTGCAGAGGTAACCACGGAATCGGCACCAGATTGGCGCAAGAGGTGACGGTTTTCAGACTCGCGCACCGAGGCCACAATCTTGGCCTTCGGGGCAAGCTCGCGCACGGATAGGCAGCACAGCACCGCGGTATCGTCCGAGGATGGGGTGACCACCACGGAGTCTGCGTGCTCCACCCCGGCGACCTTGAGCACGTCCTGTTTGGTGCCCGAACCAAAGATGGTGACCAGCCCGTGGTGTTCCGCATGCGCCAGCGAGGCGCGGTTGTTATCGATGACCACGATCTGAGAGGTGGGTACGTCGTCTGCCAAGAGCGCGGCGACTGCCCCAGCACCCTTCGTTCCATAGCCAATAACGACGGTGTGGTTACGCAATTGCTTTCTCCAGTTCTGGATTTCAAAGGTGCGGCGGGCCTTATCCGTGAGCACGGATAGCGTCGCACCGACCAACAACACAAGGAAGACGAGGCGGGCTGGGGTGATAAGTACAAGGTTGATAAACCGCGATTGCTCCGTGACCGGAACGATATCGCCATACCCCACGGTGGTCAGCGTGACGGCGGCATAGTAGGAGGAATCCAAAAGCGACATGTCCTCGCTATAGCCATCGCCGTCTAAGTACACCACGATGGTGACGAAGATGAGGATGCCAAATGCCCAGAGCGCGCGTTTGGCCAACTGCCGCCACGGGCTGGCATTGTGATCCTTGGGCACAGTGATGACATCAAGGAGCGCGTGATCAGGTTGCGAGGACAACTCGACTTGCGGCAAAAAGCGCTGTTTAATACGCCCTTTGAATGCCTTCGCACGTTTTTTGGCCACTGGCCCAGCCTTCTTTTCTGGATCGAATTTTCATTTCGCCGGTTATACGGGGACGCAACTATCCATTCACCGTCCGCGTTCCGTCCCCATACCTTAGCCTTAATGGCCTGCTACTGACGATTCAAGCAGGCTACGTAGCTCCTCGCCTTGGGCTAAAGTATCTGGCTCAAAAGTATAACCATCGTGAACGTAATGGAAAGCCGCGCGGATTTTATCGCCACCGTGGATGCGCCGCCAGGCTTCGGCATAGACCGCCAACTGAATCTTCGCCGCGTCCATGGCCGCACCCTTCGGCGGCCGACCAGTCTTCCAATCCACCACCATCCAGGTACCATCTGCCAAGCGGAAGACGGCATCCATTCGCCCGCGCACCACCGCGCTGCCGATGGTGATTTCAAACGGCGCCTCCACAAAGTCCGGCTGGCGCTGCGCCCACTCGGAGTTCAAGAAGGATTCCTTGAGCTCTTCTAGGTCGAAGTCCTCCGGCTCATCGATGCCCGGCAATTCCTCTTCCCCTAGCAGCGCGGGGCTGCCAAAGCGCTCTTCCAACCACGCGTGGAAGGCGGTGCCTCGCTTGGCATAGGAATTGGGCTTAAACGGCACCGGGCGGCGTTGCCGGCGCGCAAACTGTAGCGGATCGCTGCCCAAGGCCACCATGTCAGAAGCGGTAAGTTCACTGGGAAGTTCCACATCCACAACCGGTTGCTGCAGGGACTTGTATTCCTCAATGAGCGCGCCCGCATCCTGTTCCCACAGCTCGAAGGTCTCGCCGTGGCTTAACTCAGGAAGGTCCTCCATGGCGGCTAGCACCGCATCCGCGCCGGCTAGGGAATCCGGATCGGCTTCAAGGGCTGGGAAGAGCCCGCTTTCTGCCGCATGTGCCGAGGTGTCCACCGGCTCTTCGGGCACCGTCCACTCCCCTACGTACTGGGGGAAGGTTTCTTTTAGCCTTTCGAGGTACTCGTACGGGCCCTTCTTAGCCTTGCCCGTCCGGTTATTCGTGCCGGAGCCGGTAACGGTCAGCGTGGACTCGGTTCTGGTCAAGGCCACATAAAAGAGGCGGGCTGCCTCCTCCGCGTTATGCGCGCGGTCATCATCCAGGAATGCCTTGCAGGCCTTTTCGAATTCGGAGCGATTGACCGCATCTGGCGAAACTTCAATGTAGTCATCTTCACCGGGCACCTTTTCGATCTTGGTCAAAAAGGTCTCTGCTTGGGCCTTATAACTCGAAGAATCCGCGTGCACCACATAGACATGCTCCCACTCCAAGCCTTTGGCCTTATGCGCGGTCATGATTTGTACGCGATCCGTGGAAGCTGGAACCTCCCCAAGCCCAAGGCCATCTTCATGCTCGCGGGCTAGCTCCAAATAATCTAGGAGCGCATACAAGGAGTCTCCGTGGAAGCCCGCGACGATATCAGCGAATTTATCTAGGTGTGTGGCTCCGCCAGCGCTGCCGCGGGCAAGAACCTCGGTACGGATATTGAAGATGGCCTCAATGTCTGCGAAGAGATCGCTTAAAGGCTTAGACAGGCAGTAGGTGCGCAGGTAGCGCAGCTTGGCAGATACCTCTTCCATACGCGCCAAGCCCTGCGGGGTATAGCGATCGCGCTCGCCGAGATCTGCCAGGGCATCGGCAAGCCCCACCGTCTGGTCTGGGCCTTCGGCCGTAAGTTGCTCTAATTGGGCGCGCAGGTATTCCTCTGGATCCATGCCCTCTTCCCACTGCAGGCGCTCTTGTTTTGCCCCCGCCAGGTTCTTTTGGCGCGCGGCAAGGGCTTGAATATCGCCCATTCCCAGCCCGCAAATGGGCCCGGCGAAAATGCGGAGGGCCGCTTGCGCGTCTTCCGGCCGCACCAGCATGGTCGCCAGCGCTACGAGGTCCTGGATTTCCGGTTGCCACAGCAGTCCCCCCAGGCCATTGATTTCATTGGGGACATCGACGGCATCCAAGGCTGCTGCAATGGCCGCGGTTTGCCGGTTGGTACGCACCAGCACCGCTGCGCAAAAGCCTTCGCCCTCGCGCGCATCCCACTGCTGCCTTAATTTCTGTGCAATAAACTCGTGTTCCTCGTCTTCGCTGGCGAAATAGGCCAGCTCAATCTCGCCTTCGCCCTTGTGCGGGGCCGCGTGCAGCTCATCGACGGGCCGCGGGCCGCCCCCAAAGACCCCGGCCGCCACCGAGTTGGCCAGCTCCAAGGCACCCGACGGGTTGCGCCACGAGGTAGTGAGCTGATCCTTGGGAGCAGGCGTGCCATCGGCTTGCGGGAAATCCTCCACAAACGCGGTGAGGTTTTCTGAGGTAGCCCCGCGCCAGCCATAAATGGCCTGCATGGGATCGCCCACCGCGGTCACGGAAATGTCCTTGTGTTCCCCACCAAAGAGGCTGCGCAGGAGTACGCGCTGGGCATAAGACGTATCTTGATATTCATCCAGCATGACCACGCGGTAGCGCTGCGCCTGTTGCTTGCCCACCGCCGGGTGCTCTTGCGCAAGGCGCGCTGCCACAGACATCTGCTCGCCAAAAGTGATGACCTGCTGCTCTGCCTGCGTGCGCTTGAGTTCCTCGATCAAAGGCACGTACTGCACGCGTAGATCCTGGACATTGATGTACTTCTGCAGGTCCTTGGAATACTCGCCCTTCGTCCTCGGGGCCTTTTCCAGGTTGTCTATATCGGCGCGGAAATCCCGTGCGAATTCGGCGATATCATCCGGATCCTTCAAGGAATTGTCCATATCGGAGGTGATCTTGAGCAGGACTTCCGTAATGGAACCCAAGGTCTTTTCATCCGATAATTTGCCGCCGTAGTTTTTCACCACGTCGTAGGCAATAGCGAAGCGCTCTGCCTCCGTGATGATTCGCGCTGAGGGCTCTACTGGGACCAAAAGGCCGTATTCACGCACGAGCTCGCCGGCATAAGAGTCATAGGTGGCCACGGTGGGCGCGATATTGTTAAGTGCCTCCGCTGCGGGGCTGCCGGGAACGATGAGGCCGGAATCGCGCAGCTGAATGAGCTGGCGGCGAATGCGCTGTTCTAGCTGCTGCGCCGCCTTGCGCGTAAAGGTCAGCCCCAGCACTTCCTCTGGGCGCACGTAGCCATTGGCTACCAAATAGACCACGCGGGAGGCCATGGTTTCCGTCTTACCGGCACCCGCGCCGGCCACCACAAGCTTGGGGCCAAAAGGACCCTCGATGACGTGGGCTTGTTCCTCAGTG
Organism: Corynebacterium tuingiense; assembly: GCF_046718165.1. Lineage (NCBI taxonomy): Bacteria > Bacillati > Actinomycetota > Actinomycetes > Mycobacteriales > Corynebacteriaceae > Corynebacterium > Corynebacterium tuingiense. The sequence continues at coordinate 636,101 of NZ_CP177101.1, read as the reverse complement.
GGTGGGTAGTCCTTGCCCAGTGCTTTCGCTATTTGTTCCGGGAAAAAATCCTGCTTAGGCATGGATGGTCATCTTTCCTTCCTCCTGCACTGGGCAGATGGTACGAATGGGGCACTTATCGCAATCCTTATTGGTGCGCGCGGTCAGTTGCGGACCGCGCAGTTCCGCTGCCAGGGGTGGCAGTAATGTGGAAAACTCTTCCAGCGCCTCCGCGGTGAGCTGACTCTGAGTGCGGGTGGTAATTTTGCTGGAATCTTTTCCGGGATAAACAAGCACCCCGCCCGCGCGCGGCATACCTTCGCCATCGCGCACGCGTTGCCCGTCGAAGCTGCCCCGGGACAAGGCCAATTGGTAGGTCATTAGCTGACGGTTTTCTTCTGCCTCTGCCTGCGTCGCTGCAGATTTGCCGGTCTTGAGGTCCACGACCAGGTAATTTCCGTCTCCATCCTGCATCAAGCGGTCCATGAATCCACCTACCCGAATATCCGGGGCGACCTCGACGTAGACGGGTACTTCCACCCCGGCGAGTTCATTTTTAACCTCGGACTGCTGTGCCCATTGCTGCGTGCGCTCTAACAGGCGGGAGAATTCTTCCAACTTGCTCTGTAGTTGCCACTGCGGAACGTCCAGGATGAGCTCATAGGCCTCCATGACGAGCAGGCGGGCCTTTTCCGCATCCATGCCGCGGCCGATGGCCTCCAAGAAGGAGTGGGCCATGGTGCCGCGCAGGAGGTGCTCGGCACCGCTGGGATCTTCAGCGAGGTTTCCCACAATCGCCTTGAGCGGGCAGTTAAGCAGGGCTTCGACCCGGGACGGCGAAAGGCTCTTGCTGCCGCGCAGCGGCGTATGCGATGCCACAGAGCGTGCGGAGAACCATTGATCTGGATGGGCGCCTGGGATTCCCGCCTGTGCTAAACGCGCCAGCTGCCGGGCTGCCTGACGCCGCTCCACTTCGCCGGCATCTGGGTTCGTGACCACGCGGCGCAATTGCGCCACAAAGGAGGGCACAGAAAGCACCGCCACGTCGAGGGGATCGACCTCGAGCCCATCGCGCAGGGACACGGGTGCTGGCTCGGGAACGTCCAAACCCAGCTCGCGGGGAAATTGGGCGGCGCGCAAGGCGCGGCTGGCTTCCCGGCGCGCCTTCGTCCCCGGCACATCAACTCCGCGCCCCGCAAATTCCGAGATGAAGCGGGAGGGCTCTGCAAAGGCGTCCTCATTGGGGTTTTCCACCGCGGCGATCAGCAACCGGTTTCGGTGGCGCGTGGTGGCAACGTGGAAGAGTCGGCGCTCTTCTGCCAGACGGGAGGCAATGTGACTGACGGGGGTATCGGGGTCAATATCGCGGTCTAGGAGATCGATGAGATCTTCTTGGCCAAAAATGGATCCGGTCTCCCCCAGCGAGGGCCACGCGCCTTCTTGGGCTCCGGCGACGATGACGGTGTCCCATTCGCGGCCGACGGCACCGTGGGCGGTGATGATCTCCACGGCCTGCGGGGTGGCGGTGCGGCGGTCACGCACGCCGGTGGGGAGTTCTTGTTCGGTGATGTGGGTTAAAAAGGACTGCAGCGAGGAACCGGGGCGGCGCTCAGAGTAATCACCGGCGGCATCAAACAGTGCCATCATGGCATCGAGGTCACGGTCCGCCTGTGAGCCGGTGGCTCCGCCGCGCAAAGCTGATGCCTGCAGGCGCATGTCCAGCTCGGTGGCGCTCCATACTTCCCACAAGACCTCTTCCACGGAAGCTTGGGCTTGTACAGCCTGCCGGCCCGCGGCAAGTACCGCGCGCACACGCTCCAAGATGGAAAATTCGCGTTCTGTCAGTTGCCCGTTGAAGTCCGGCAGCTCGCCCTGCAAGAGCTCGCGCAGGCTATCCATTCCGCGTGTATCGGGCGCCCACCGGCGCAGGCCACGAATCAGGCGACGCAAGGTGACGGGATCCGCCCCTCCCACCGGCCCGGTAAGCAACTCCTCGAGTTCCGCATTGCTGAGGTCTTCTTCCAAGGCGCGCAGGGCAAGGAGCATGGCAGATACTAGGCGCTGTTCTGCCAAAATGACATCGGTCGGGCTGATATGCACGGGTACCCCGGCGGCCAGCAAGGTGCGGCGCATCTGGCCAATATCCGCCGTCGAGCGCACGATGACGGCGATATCGCGCCACTGCACGCCATCGTCCAAATGCCGGCGACGCACGGTATCGGCCACCACATCGCGCAGGCGGCCCTCAGAATCCACGATGGAAATGCAGGCCGGGGAGCCGCTGCGGTGCGGATGTGAAAGCTCGACGGAGTGTTCCACGGGAAATTCCTCAAGGAACTGCGAGTTGGCACCGCGGAAGGCAAAGACGGATTGATCTGCATCGCCGCCTATGACCAGCAATTGTGCATCCGGGGCCAAGCGGGATATGAGCTTGCCTGCGGTGGGATCCAATAGCTGGGCATCATCGACCACGATGGTGTGCCACGGGTGCGAATTCGTAAGTTCTGGGCGCAGCAAGACTTGGTTGACTAGCTCTGCCGCGGAATAAGAATGCGCCCCGGACAGGGCTTGGACGCGTTCGTATTCGCGCAGGAATGTACCGGCCGCGCTCCACATTCCACGGCCGTACTTGGCGCCAAGGTTTTCCAGATCCGCGGGGCTGAGGCCGCGTTCGATGGAGCGCAAAAGAAAATCGCGCAATTGGCGGGCAAAACCTACATACTCTAAGGCGGGGCGAACTTCCTCCGGCCATTCGCCGTGGCCGGATTCAGCGTGGCCTTCTAGCAATTCCCGGATAACGGCGTCTTGTTCCGCGCCGGTGATAAGGCGCAATTCCTCGTCGCTGGCGCTGCGCAAGAGGGCGAAGGCCAAGGAGTGGATGGAGCGGACCATGGAAGATTGCGCCGCATAATCTTCGAGGCGCTCCGAAAGCTCGCGGCGCAGGCGAGCGCCGGATTCCTTGGAGGCAGCGACAACGAGGATGCCAGAGGGATCTGCCCCCGTGACCTGAGCGCGGTCGAGGGCATGAATGACAGTATCGATAAGAAAACTGGATACGCCGGTTCCGGCGGTGCCGGTTACCTTCCAGGTACCGGTCTCCGGCAGTTCAACGGGCCAGGAACGGGCATGTGCGGACGGGGTGCGGGCGATGAGTCGTACCTGTGGCGACGGCGGTAAGACCACTCCCGCGCGGGCGGTGGAATGGGGATTGTAACTCACCGCCCCAGTATCGCAGATCCCCTAGACACAAGAAACTGTTCCACCCTCTCAATATTAGAACGCACATTCGAGCGCGACCGTGGATTAAGATCATTGATATGACGGCGGTAAGACACCGCCCGCAGCAAAAGCTCTTGCATGCCCGGCACGTGGCCAAACCGCTGGCAGATATCATCATCTACCACTTGCGCGATCAAACCATCCACGATCACGAGCGCGGCGCTCCACCCGGCCGGGCGCGCGGATTGGCTTGGCACGATATCCACAATCCCTGGTGGGTGCGCCCCATAAAAGACCGTGGTGGTCAGCAGGGCGGTATGGGCGGTGACCAAGGGGACATCAGCAAGCGCGGCCTTATCGTAGGCCTCCCCCGTCTCCGCCCAGGCGGTGCGCTCCGCGCGGGCGAAGGCATCATCGCGGTGCGTGCTCGGCGGCGCAGGCGCATTGGCCATGGCATCGTCCAAGCGCAAGGCCGTCTGCGCTGCTTCATCGATGCGCCCGGCGACCTCGCCGGGAAGGAACTGCGTCGCCTTCCATCCGGCGGCGGTGTGGCGGCCGTCGCTCGCGAGAACCGGCCGCGATACCCGCGCGCCCGGCACGCTTAGTTTTTCGCGCACCTTGGCAGACCATGCCGCGAAGGGGCCGGCCTGGGAGTAAACCACGTCGCCCACCTTGATGCCGTTATCCCATACTGGGCCCAGCTGATCGCCTTGGGCCCGGCGCGACCCAGTCGCACCGGTTTCTGCGTGGAAGGCGCTTAAAACATGCTCTGGGGGAAGCGGCATCCAGTACTCCTTATTGGGGTTGGTGGGGATCCCTTTGCTCCGGATTGGGATATGGCCACGGGTTAGGCTCGCAGGTCACATCCTCATCAGGATAGACCTCCTTGGGATTGCGGTCATGCAATTGCTTATTGTTCAAACTCAGCGTCTGCTGCATCATCACTGGGGCCAATTTGCCCTCGCCGCCGCACTGCTGGTGGGAGGCATAGCCAATGGCATGGCCCAATTCGTGGTTGATGACGTACTGGCGGTAATTGCCCAAATCGCCCTCAAAGGGCGTGGCCCCGCGCACCCACCGCGCTTCATTAATGATGGTGGTGGATTCGCCGGTAAACTTGGTGTGGCAGGAGGTTTCCGTCTCGATCTTCTCGCCACAACGCTCAGCGGCCGTGGTCAGAGAGGTCAGCTGGATGCGGGTATCGGGATCGTCTGCGGAGGCGACGTGCTCGAATTCGAAGTCGCCTTGGGCGGTCCACCCGCGTGGATCCGCAAGGGTTGCCTCCACCATTGCGGCAAAGGCATCATCTCCGCCATAGGGAGCGGTATTGAGCCCATCTTCCACCTCGATGGAATAGCGCACCTTTTTCTCGCCACCCTCGCCGGCTACAGCGCCGGGGCGGCCGATTCCGTGGAAAGTGCCCTTGCCCTTTTTGGTGAAGTCACTTCCAGGGGGCATCTCACTGATCTCGCGCTCTACCGCCTCCGCATTCGCGGGGTCGGGGCCCGTGAGATCCTCGTGGGTAGGAGTGGCTGCGGTGGTTTCCGCGCTGGATGCATCGCCGTTGTCATCGGCCGAAGAGCCAGACGCGATATCCACAATCACCCAGACGGTAAGCAGCACCATCACGGGGATAGCCACCACACGCCACCAGCCGTACCGGCGGGCGAACCGGACCACCGGGTTCGGGTGATCCGGAATTCGCCCATGGCTCTGCTGAGCCTTGCGATTCTGCCTACTTTCCATAGGCATTGAGGGTACCCGGTTGTCTATTCAAAAACTGAATTAGCAAACCTTTAGAACGCCCCAAGCTTAGGCGCCGGCGAATCCGACGGACTGCTTCTTAGCGGCACCAACCTCGACGTACACCACACGCTCAGTGCGCACGAGGTACTTGCGGCCCTTGTCATCTTCTAGCTCCAACGTGGAGTTTTCTGCCAGGGCGCTATTAATCTTTTGCGTTAGCTCCGCCTGCTCACCACTGGTGCTAATGATCAGCTCGCGCGGGGTATCTGCAAAACCAAACTTGATATCCATAAAATTATCCTCCTCTAACTAGAGTTTTACATGCCAATGGCCCCACTATAACCATCCCGGCTACTATCAAGGTGTGTCTGTCATAAAACCCCAGCCACCGACCTTCGCGGAACTCGGCGTGGCCGCCGAAATCTGCGATGGGCTCGCTGACCGTGGCATCGCGCGAACCTTTGCAATCCAGGAATTAACCCTGCCCATTGCGCTCAATGGCCAAGACCTCATTGGCCAGGCGCGCACCGGCATGGGCAAGACCTTTGGCTTTGGCGTGCCGCTGCTCGATCGCGTTTTTGATGACGCGGATATTGCCCCACTGGATGGGACGCCGCGGGCGCTCATCGTCGTTCCCACCCGCGAGCTTGCCCAACAGGTCACCGCGGATTTGCAGGACGCGGCCGCGCACCTGCCGGTCCGCCTCGCCTCTATCTACGGCGGGCGCCCCTACGAGGAGCAGATTAAGCTCCTCCAGCGCGGCGTTGATGTGGTCATCGGAACGCCAGGCCGCCTGCTCGACCTGCACGAGCGCGGCGATCTGGTTCTGCGCCAAGTTGCCATCGTGGTACTCGATGAGGCCGATGAGATGCTGGACCTAGGCTTTTTGCCCTCCATAGAGGCCATTTTGGAAGCGCTCGATGGCAACGCGCACCAGACAATGCTGTTTTCTGCCACCATGCCAGGCGCCATTTTGAACTTATCGCGGCAGTTCATGAATAAGCCCGTACACATCCGGGCCGAATCGGAGGCGGATGAGGTCACGCACGAAACCACCCGCAAGGTCACCTTCCAGGCCCACCGCATGGATAAGGTGCCGGTCATCGCGCATATCCTACAGGCCCAAGGCCGGGGTCGCAGCATCATCTTTACCCGCACCAAGCGCTCCGCCGCGCAATTGGCCGATGACCTTGCTGCGCGCGGTTTCCACGTCGGCGCCGTGCACGGTGACTTGGGCCAAAAGTCCCGGGAGGCGTCCCTGCAGGCCTTCCGCTCGGGCGAGGTAGATATTCTCGTCGCCACCGATATCGCCGCCCGCGGCATCGATGTCGATGATGTCACCCATGTCATCAACTACCAGGTTCCCGATGATCCCATGACGTTTATCCACCGCATCGGGCGCACCGGCCGCGCTGGGCACACCGGCACCGCCGTCACCCTGGTGGGCTACGATGAGCTAGAAAAATGGCAGGTCATCAACGATGAACTAGGGCTTGATACCCCCGAGCCGCCGCAGTGGTTTTCCACCTCCCCGGAGCTTGCCCAGGCGCTTTCCATCCCCGCAGGCGTGCAGGAAAAGGTGGGGCCGACCACCAGCGTGATTGGCCAGCTTCCGGCGCGTAAACGGTCCGCGGCACAGCCCAAGCCACGTTCCCAGTCTCGGTCCCGGTCTCGGCGCGGTAATGGCAAGCCTCGAGGAGGGCGCCGATGACTAAGGCCCCCATCTTGCGGGCTACCGCAGCGGATTGGAAGGCTACCGGCATCATCGGCGCTGTCTGCGCCATTGCGGTGGGCGGCGCAGTCGCCACCGCCAATATCCACCAAGCGGACCTGCACCAAGAGGCGGTTCCTGGGAAAGGCGATGCGGCCGTGCTTGCCGATGTCCCCTCCTCGCTCACCCCCGCCTATAGCCTGCCCAACCAAGCCGTGCCCGGCCAATACCGCGCCATTTCCGCCCACGGCTTGAGCATTAGCCATGATGGCGATGTGCTTACCGCCACTAATGCCGATGGCTCCACAGCCTGGACCTACACCCGCAGCGATGCTGAGCTTTGCTCGCTATCGACTGCGTGGGGCAAGGTGGTTGCTACCTATCGCACGGGCGTGGGCTGCGGGGATACCGTTGCCATTGAAGCAGCGACGGGTGAATATGCCTCCACCCGCAGCGCTATCAATTCCCCGGAAGTTGTACCCGTGCAATCCAATGACCGGGTAGGTACCGTTTCTGCCGGGCGAATCGATCTGTGGCGCTCCGATCTCGTGCGCACCGTGGAATACGGCGAAGTGGAAGCCAAGCAAGAATCGCAGAAACAACCGCACGAGGATTGCACCATTTCTTCGGCGCTGACGCGTACTGAGAACCTGGCGCTGACGGAATCGTGCCCGGAGGACCCACATACCACCTGGTTAAGGTTTCAAGCCACCACCCCGGAGGATTCCCGGGAACCGGAAATGGACGCCGATGTCTCCTTGTCCCGCGATGGGGCGCGGCTTATCGCGGTGGGCCAGGACGCCGCCGCAGTCTATATCCCCGGCCCAGAACCCCACATCGAGTCTTATAACAACCAGGGCGAAAAGCTTTCTTCTACTCCCGTAAAGCCTTCCGCCGCCATCGAATCCGGTACAAGCCCTTTCGCCCCAGCCATAGCGGATCTCCCGCACCACATGACGTGGTTTGACGGGAAACGCCTCTACCTTTTAACCCCCAGTGATTTGCGGGTCGATCACGTCATTGACGGCGCCATCGGCACCCCAATCTCAGTGGCTGGGCGCATGCTGATGCCCACCGAAAAGGGCATAGCTGTGGTGGACTGGTCTACCGGGAAGGTACTGCGCGAAATTGCCGTCGACCGCGGCGGCTACCGTGGTCCTGTCCACCTCACGTTGGCGGGCGAGACCATTGTAGAAACCCGGGGCGATACCGTGGTTGGCCTCAGCAGCGACTAAGCGAGTGCCACTCGCGCCTCCCGCGCGAATGGTCCCTTAGAAATTCGAGGCGGCCCACTCCGAGGACTCGCGCCTAAACATCAAGAGATAAAGCACCGCGACCGCGCTTAACAGGGTGATAGTTCCCAGCACCGGGGATCCACCGCTATACATTTGAAACGCGCTCGCGCCTAGGATGAGCTCTACGAGGACCACGGCGCCTCTTCCCCATCGCTTTCCTTTCACCATGGCCCAGGCGCCTGCGATGACGAAGCCAAAGACGATGAAGATAAAGATGGCGGTGCCAAGCCCCACAAAGCTTCCCGATCCGGAATCAGAAACCATCGAGTCATTTTCCGCGCCCACCGCTTCGCGCACGATGAGGAAAATACCAAAACAAATAACCGCGATGGATTGCACCGTGGCAATGCCTGCGCCTATAAGCACCGACTGCGGGGCACTATCCGGTGCTGCCGCTGGCGCTGCCGACTTATCTCGCTGCTGCTTATTTACCTGGCGTTTGTTCTGCTTAGACACAAATCCCCAGTCTACTAATGCGGCGCGGATTTTTTCTGTGCCACCCACGGCGGGGCCTCGATGTTGCCTGCAGTAGCGCGGGGGCAGGGGGATGAACTGGGAGATTTGACGGTCTCTTCCTCACCACACTCACCGCATAGCACCTATAGCTGCAGCTCACAGCGATTCTCACAGGATTCTTTAAAATTTGATTTTGGCATTTATGGCCCCCACACCGCGCCTATTTACGTGATGTTAACCACAATTTAGCCCGTACCCCTAGCGGCGATCGGGTAAACATGTCATGATTCTCTAGTAGCAAAAAGAAAGAGGGCGTAAACCTCTTCTTAACCTGGAGGAAACTTCAGGTAACAACACCGTGAACCATAGGCGGCGGCGACGCTGGCCCGACCTCGAGACCGGGCCCCACTGCTAGCAGACCAGTTCACACACCACCTAAAAATCAAGGTGCTTTCCTGCCTCGCACGGATTGCGCTCGTATTTACTGCTGTCAAAAATTTGTTAGGAGATATCAATCATGGATTGGCGCCACGAAGCCGTTTGCCGCGACGAAGACCCAGAGCTGTTCTTCCCAGTAGGTAACTCCGGTCCTGCCCTTACCCAGATCGCTAAGGCCAAGCTGGTCTGCAACCGCTGCCCCGTTGCTTCTTCCTGCCTCAACTGGGCACTCGAGTCCGGCCTCGACGCCGGCGTCTGGGGCGGCCTGTCTGAAGAGGAGCGCCGCGCCCTCAAGCGTCGCCGCAATCGCGGCCGCGGCCGCTCCCGCGTGTCCGCCTAATAGCGCGGACCCGGGGAACCTAACACTCACCCCAATTTTCGTTTCGGCGCCCTTAGCCGCTACAGTTGAATAAAGTTCAGAAACCCTCAACGAAGGAGTGCGCAATGAGCAAGCGTGGTCGCAAGCGCAAGGATCGCCGCAAGAAGGCCGCTAATCACGGCAAGCGTCCTGGCGCATAACGTACAGCACATATTAAAAGCCCGGTTCGTACCAGTTCACCTTAAGAACTCGTATGGCCGGGTTTTTAATCTTTCTATTAGAAATCCGACTCTCGGAGTAATAGCGACCAGGGCGCTTATTTTGGTTTGGTACTACTGGTCCGTATCGGGGGCATCGGTCACAACTTCCCCCGAAGTGCACTAATTGAACTCATTTCGTGGTTTCCTTTTGCCGGCTTCCCTAAGCAGGTATAGCGATCGGCGATGATGGCCCTTGTTACATATGGGTGCCCATCGTCCGTAAACTGTTCGCCTCAACTACCCCCTCAAAGCGAATGACACTGGACGACGAGTATGCAGGACTTGCCCGAAACTCACCGTGCAAACTGGTAGCAGCCGGAACCCGCACAAACATCGCCCTCACTACGCCAAAATTGATGGAGTAGAGACATGCTAAATCTTGCTGACACCAGACACCGATCTAGGCGCATAATTATCCTCGGGGCAGCGATTCTCGCCTTCTTCACTTCGACAACGTCTCTGATCCACTCCACAGAGCCGAATCTTGAATCCTCAGAACACAACAACGAAATCTTCCTGGGAGAAAAGTGAATGCTGGAATAGACTCGATCGTCTAAGAAGACAGCAAAACTGGGTACTGGGCTAGATCCGCAACCTGCTTTTCGACAGAACTTTAAATAAAGGATCAGGGGCTTGGATTATACGCCCTGCATAACCCGAAAGGAACCTAATGTGGTTTGACGGATATCATCAACAATTCGGAAATAGGCTGGAAGACTTCCTTTCAACAACAGTCCCCACGACACTTGCAGAGTTGACGCCTCTTCAGCGCAAGCAGGTCACCGATGGCACAAAAGAGTTTCCCTTCGAGATCGTACTCGAAATCTTAAACTCTAAACACAGCTATGAAGAGAAAGTATCCCGCATCCTCGCCATCAACGGCACATGGATGAATGCGATGTCAGGGAGTCAGTGGGCACTTGGCCCCTTAAGTAGCACGGCCTACTCCGAAAGAGTAGGTATAGGCATCAGATGGGGCGAGATCGCATTTTCACCGTTGCTAAACATCGCAGAGAACCTTATCGATACGTATCCCATCTGGCCGGGAGTGCTTATGGAATTTGCTCACATGCAAGAAGACAATCGTGATTACTACCGCCAGCGAGTTCAGAAAAACTAGCACTGCTACCACCAGATAGGTACCAGCCCAAACAATAGAACCCGTTCTTCAACTATTCGCAGGATGCGTATTTACCAGTCGGGGCCGGACACGACCCCAGAAAGTATGCACGTCAGGGTTAGGCCCCTACTATTTGCCTATCCACTCGCATTACGCCCCAGGGCGTGTGGGGAGGGTTTGACTCTCGGGTTAACCGCTGCGAGTGCGATCCTATGGAAAAATTTTTTCTACAGCACCGCTTCGGCAGAGGGCGCCTGACGGTTTGTACGTATGCTTCTGAACTGGATGAGAAAACACGGCAGTACGAACTGTCCCGACTTTTGTTGCGAGACGTTCGCAGCTCTGAAGGGCGCTTCTTACCCGCGGGATTCGATCTCCGTAATTTCTACCGAAATGCGGCGGCGCAACGATTGCGGTGCCTTAGCTTGGCCGGCACAGCAATTGCGCACGAGAGAGCGGACGAGCTCTTCGCGCTCTAGGCGTTGCTGGCAATAATCACACTGGGCAATGTGCTCGCGGATGGCTAAAGCGCGTGCGTAGGTCGTGGATTCATCGAGAAGCTCGCAAAATAGGTTGTGTACCTCAGTGGAGCTGCACGCACCACAGTTCTTTCCGGTTGCGCCTTCCATTACTTGTCCTCCATGTCCGGGTGTTCTAATCCAATTCCTTGTTCACGTGCTACGTCCTTCAACGCCTTCCGGAGCATTTTTCTTCCACGGTGTAGGCGGGACATCACCGTTCCCAATGGAGTATCCATGATTTCGGCGATTTCCTTGTACGCTAAGCCCTCCACATCGGAGTAGTAGACCACCATCCGGTAGTCCTCCGGCAGGTCATTAATGGCCTGCGAGATGGACCTATCTGGCATCTCTTTAAGCGCTGCCACCTCGGCGGATTCCAACCCGGTGGAATCGTGGCCTGCGGTGGTATAGAGCTGAAAATCACTCAGATCATCGGCAGAAGACTCGGTAGGGCGCCGCTTCGCCTTGCGATAAGAGTTGATGTAGTTATTGGTCATGATGCGATAAAGCCATGCCTTCAGGTTCGTTCCCTGCTTAAAGGAATGGAAGGACTTATAGGCCTTCAGATAGGTCTCTTGCACCAAGTCTTCCGCGTCTTGCGGGTTTCGCGTCATGCGCAGCGCGCCGCCATAGAGCTGATCGAGCAGCGGGAGCGCTTCCTTTTCGAAGCGGCGCTGCAGCTCCTTTTCGCTCACTGTTTCTTTAACCACACAATCTATCCTAACGTCTCACGCTAAAATTCCTATATGCCGAAAAAGTCCCCGCATGCCGCTACCCCAGCCCTGAGAGTCATCGAGGATGCCGAAGTCAAGCACTCCGTTTCCACTTTTGAGGCGGGCAAGGATCACTTTGGTGACCACGCCGCGGCGGCTTTAGACGTAGAACCGGAGCGCGTACTAAAAACGCTCATTATTGATCTCACCGCGGGCAAGGGCCCTCGCCGCGAGCTGGCGGTATGCGTGATTCCTACCACGCACCATTTAAGCCTCAAGAAGGCGGCCGCTGCCCTAGGGGTGCCTAAGGCCACCATGGCGCAGGTTCACGATGCCGAGAAATCCTCCGGGTATGTACATGGCGGCATTTCTCCGCTCGGCCAAAAGAATGCGCTCCCCACCGCGATCGAGGAGTCTGCAGTGCTTTTCGATACTGTCTTTATCTCCGGCGGCCGCCGCGGCTTAGATATCGAGCTCAATGCAGAAGACCTCGCGCAACTGTGTGGGGCCGGCTTTGCTGATCTACTGGCTGAGTAGCTCCGGGTAGTCATTGGAAACACTCCCCACGGCCTTATCAACTGCGCGGTACTCAAATCCCCGCAGGCCCGTGGGGGCTAGCAGCTCCGTGGCTTCGTCGGCGCTGCCATCGAGCCAGGTGCGCATCTCTTCCGGTGCCAAAAATCGCGGCAACCGGTGGTGCAGCCACTCCATCTCTTCGGTAGCCGCAGTAGTCACGATGGTGGCAGAGAGTCGGTCCAACCCGGTATCCCAAAGCCCCGCGGCCCACAGCAGGCCCTGATCTGGATGGACGTAATACGGCGTCTTGGTGGAGCCATCCTTGTGCCACTCGTAATAGCCGTTCATGGGGATAAGGCAGCGCTGGGATTTAAATGCGGTGCGAAAAGATGGCTTGCTCGCCACCGTTTCCGCCCGGGCATTAAAAAGCGGCGGTCCATCTAGGTCTTTTTTCCACTGCGGCAAAAGCGCCCACCGCGCGGGATCGACTTCCGCTAGCTCGTCGCGCACGCGCACGATGGGAATGGGCTGGGTGGGGGCAATATTATATCGCGGCCCTGGCGTGCCTTGTGGGGCGTGGACTTCCCGGACACCCGGGAGGTTTCCCACCTCATCGAGGAGGGACTCGGTAAAAAGAACGAATCTTCCGCACATGGCCTCTATTATGGACACTATGTCTCAACCTTGGACCGCCCCGCTGGCTACCAGCCCCGTTACGGGGGAACACCAGGTGCCTGGATCGAAATCGATTACCAATCGCGCCTTCATCTTGGCCGCGTTGGCTAATTCTCCGTCTATCCTGCACGCCCCGCTGGTCTCGCGCGATACGCAGCTGATGGAGGATACGCTAAGCGCCATGGGGGTTCGCTTCACCCATGAGGGGGCCGATATCCACGTCCAGCCGGGAAAGCTGCACGGTGCCACGGTGGATTGCGGGCTTGCCGGCACGGTGATGCGCTTTGTGCCACCGGTCGCGGCGCTGGCGGATGGCCCCGTACACGTCGATGGCGATAAGCAGGCTTATAACCGCCCCATGTCCACCACGCTGGATGCGCTGCGCAGCCTTGGCGTTAAGGTGGAAGGCGATAGCCTGCCCTTTACGGTATCTTCCACAGGCGTGCCAGAAGGCGGGAAAGTTACCATCGATGCTTCTGGTTCTTCCCAATTCGTCTCCGGCCTGCTGCTCAGCGGGGCGCGCTTTTCCCAGGGCATCCAACTCACCCACGAGGGCGGCCAGCTGCCATCCATGCCGCACGTGGAAATGACGGTGGGCATGCTGCGCCAGGCGGGCGTGCGCGTGGATTCGGATGGCACTACGTGGACGGTGCACCCCGGCCCCATCGCCGGTCGCGAATGGTTCATTGAGCCGGATCTCTCCAATGCCACGCCATTCCTCGCCGCCGCGGCGGTAACCGGCGGGCGCTTGACCATCAAGAACTGGCCGGCAAATACCACCCAGCCAGGCGATGCCATCCGCCAGATCCTGCTGGATATGGGCGTGATGGTAACCCAAGAGCACAATAGCGTGACCGCAGCGGGCAACCCGGCGGGAAAGCTGCAGGGCATCGAGCGCAACATGGGCGATATCGGGGAGCTCACCCCCACCGTTGCGGCCCTGTGCGCGCTTGCGGAAACGCCGTCGCGGCTTACGGGCATTGCCCACCTGCACGGCCACGAGACCGACCGCTTGCAGGCGCTCACAGCGAATATCAATGCGCTGGGCGGCAGGGTCACCGAGCTTGACGATGGCCTAGTGATCGAACCCGCCGAACTCCACGGCGGCGATTGGCCGTGCTATGCCGATCACCGCATGGCCACCGCCGGCGCCATTCTGGGTTTGAAAGTCCCTGATATCCAGATTGAGGATATTTCCACTACCTCCAAGACACTGCCCGGTTTCGCCCGCATGTGGGAGACGATGCTGCACCCCGACCAACAGGATTTACATGGCTAGACGTTTCGGTTCCTTTGATGAATCTGATGTGCGCGTGCGCCCCGGCAAGGGCTCGCGCCCGCGCACCAAGGATCGGCCCAAGCACAAAAATGCCAAATACGGCATGGTAATCACCAAGGACCGCGGGCGGTGGGGCGTTGCGCTTGACGATGGCCCCCAAGTCACCGCCATGCGCGCCCGCGAGCTGGGCCGCACCGCCATCGAGGTCGGTGACCGCGTCGGCGTGGTTGGTGATACCTCTGGTGCCAAGGACACGCTGGCGCGCATCGTCAAGCTCGCGGATCGCACCTCCGTGCTGCGTCGCACCGCCGATGACACGGATCCGTATGAGCGCATTGTCGTGGCCAATGCCGATCAATTGCTGATCGTTTCTGCCGTGGCAGACCCTCCCCCGCGTTCCGGCTTTGTCGAGCGTGCCTTGATTGCCGCATTCGTGGGCAACCTGCACCCCATCCTGTGCCTGACCAAGACGGATCTCGCGGACCCGACGCCGTTTGCAGAAGAATTCGCCGACCTAGACGTCACGGTGGTCGAAGCCGGAGTCGAGGATGGCCTAGATGCCGTGCGCGCGCAGGTGGATGGCCACATTACCGCGCTCATCGGGCATTCCGGGGTGGGCAAGTCCACGCTGGTCAACCGGCTGGTTCCAGAAGCGGAAAGGGAAACGGGGGAAGTATCGGGTATCGGCAAGGGCCGGCATACCTCGACGCAATCGGTGGCCCTCCCCTTGCCCACCGACGCTACAGGAACCGAATCTCAGGGCGGCTGGATCATCGATACCCCGGGCATTCGTTCCTTTGGGCTGGCGCACGTGGACGCGGATAACGTCCTTGGAGTCTTCGAGGACCTCGCCGCGGCTATTGAGGAGTGTCCGCGTGGCTGTACGCACGCGGGGCCGCCGGCGGATCCGGAATGCGGGCTCGATGATCCAGAAATCATTCCCGAGGGCACCGCTACCGCCCGCCGTCGCGATGCGGTACGCGGGCTGCTGCAAGCCCTGCGCTCCAACGTGGAGTGGGAAAACTAGCGCGGCTTAAAGCAATTCCACGAGGAAGGGCAGCTCCGTGGGGTGGTAGAAGGCCATGAAGTTATCCAGGGCATCGCCCACCGCGAGCTCCGCATCCTCATCTCCCAGGTCTGCGGAATCGATGGCCTCAATGGCCTTGGCGGTTGCCTCTTCGGATTCTTCAATATCGACGTGAATGGCGGCGAGGTTATCGGTGCCAAATTGCGCCGGTTGGAGCTCTACCACCGGCTCGCCCATATCTGGGCGCGGGGTAACTGCAGTGTCATCAACGTCAATGGAAATAACCACGCGCCGGTGTGGGAACTTCTCCTCGTCCCCAATGGTCAACAGGCGCAGCGAGGCCATAGAGGCCTCAAGGAAGGCGGAGTAGGCTATCTCTTCTTCATCTCCTGCGGTATAAAAATCTCGCAGGGCCGGGGTAACCATGAAACCCCAACCGGAACGCGCCGCGAGCGTACCAGTTTCTGCGAGCTCCGCCAACATGACATAGGTCGCCGGAATATAGACGCGGGCTTCAGCCACTAAAATTCCCCTTCAATATCGAATACGGCTTGAATTTCTACGGACACGCGGTCGAAGCTGGTGTACAAGAAACCGATCATCCCGGCATCGACGGCGGCGCGCACATTAAGGATCGAATCATCGACCATCACGCAATCGCTCAAGGGCAGCTCGAGGGCATCGGCAGCCGCTTGGAAGGCCGCAGCCTCCGGCTTTTCCGCCCCGATTTCTCCAGACAACACCACGGCATCGACGTTGCCGCGGTATTCCCACTCGCGAATGTGCTCAGCGCCGGAACCGCCCGGGTCATTAGACAAGATCGCGGTTGCGGCGCCATTTGCCTTCGCCGCAGATAGCAGAGCCTTCCAGCGGCGATTGTCCTCTTCAGCGCCATCGAGGACGCCGACATAGTCAACGATGAGACCACGCATATTTTTAATCCTTCAGTACACGAATTCTTTGTAACTCCCGAAAGTATAGCGAACTGCGCTTATATTCTCGCCCGCCTCATACAGGAAACTGCCAGAAATAGCGCGCGCAGCGCCCCCATGAGATAATTATCACGCGTTCGCCTCCCTGCCTTCCTTGCAGGAGCACTCATTTCACCATGTATGAGCCCATTCCCGGCTACTCTCATCTCAAGCTATATATCGCCCCGCACCGCATCCACTACGGCCGCCTACCCACTACGGCAGAGGTTGCCGCCCAGCACCATATCCAAGCCTGGGTCGTCTTTATCCTTGAGGTCGCCGCCGGCTACCGCCCGCTGGCCCACCTTAATTCCCCGCGCTTTTCGGATTCCATCCGCCTTCATATTGGCTCCTGGGTGCACCGGCGAAAAAGCCCCTATGACACCGATAGCCTGCGCCTTACCAGCCTGCACGCGCGGCCTAATGGCGAATACTTCGGTTCCGCGGTCATCGGCACCCACCGCCACGCTTTTACCGGCTCCGCCACGGACCAGGGGCTGCGCTCGTTTCGGCTGCTCTAAAACTGACAGCGCCCCCTCCCGCTCTCCTTACCGCGCGAAGGCGGGGAGGCAGAGGAAGGGGGTGCGAAAGGACGCTGCAGCGTTATGCCTCTACGGTTTCTTGGCCTGCAGGGCCAGAGCCCGAGTCACCGCCGGATTCTTGGTTTTCTTCCTGCTGCTTGAACTGCTTGCGCAGCATGAACAACTGGCGCACGGTTTCTTCCTTCACGCCTTCATTCATGGCATTGAACATATCGCCGCCCTCCTTCTGGTATTCCACCAGCGGGTCGCGCTGCGCCATCGCACGCAGGCCGATGCCCTCCTTGAGGTAGTCCATCTCATAGAGGTGCTCGCGCCATTTCTGGTCAATAATCGGCAGGATGACCATGCGCTCGGTATTGCGCATCTGCTTGTCGCCGCCGATGGCAGAAACGGCTTCCTCCAGCTTGTCGTACTCCCGGTTCGCGTCGGTGACGAGGGCATCGCGCAGCTGCTCCGCGGTGAGCTCGCCTGGGGAGCCATACTCGGAGCCTTCTACGAGTTCCTCCGGGGACATCGTGGGGCCGTAGAGCGCCTCAAGGGCGTTCCAGAGTTCCTCGAGGTTCCAGTCTTCGACATAACCGGTAGCCGTAGCACCCGCGACGTAGGCAGAGACTGTGTCATCGATCATGGTGCGGATATCGTCCTTGATGTCATCAGCATCGAGGATGGAATAGCGCGTGGAGTAGACCACCTTGCGCTGCTCATTGAGCACCTCATCGTACTTCAGCACGTTCTTGCGCATCTCGAAGTTTTGGTTCTCCACCTGCGCCTGGGCGCCCTTAATGGAGTTCGAGACCATCTTGGCCTCGATGGGGACATCATCGGGCACGTTGAGGCGGTTCATCATGTGCTCCATGGACTGGCCCACAAAGCGCACCATCAATTCATCGCGCATGGACAGGTAGAAGCGGGTCTCGCCTGGGTCGCCCTGACGGCCGGTACGACCGCGCAGCTGGTTATCAATGCGGCGGGACTCGTGGCGCTCGGTACCCAAAACATAGAGTCCGCCCGATTCGCGCACCTCGTCGCCCAAGCGCTTCGAGCGCTCTTTCTCCCCGTCGATCTCGGCTTCCCAGGCTTCCTGGTACTTTTCCTCATCCTCGAAGGGGTCGAGGCCGCGTTCGCGCAGCTTTTCATCGAGGATGACTTCCGGGTTACCACCGAGCACGATATCGGTACCACGACCCGCCATGTTGGTAGCCACGGTCACGGTGCCGGGGCGGCCCGCACGGGCAATGATCTGGCCCTCTTCTTCGTGGTGCTTGGCGTTGAGCACGTTGTGCTGCACGCCGCGCTTGGAAAGCAACTGCGACAGGTATTCGGAGCGCTCCACAGAGGTGGTACCAACTAGCACCGGTTGGCCGTTTTCGACGTGTTCTGCAATATCATCAACCACTGCGGCGAATTTTGCCTCTTGCGTCTTGTAAATGCGGTCCGAGTGGTCGGTGCGCTGATTCGGCTTATTGGTAGGAATAGGAACCACATCCAGCCCATAGATGGAATGCAGCTCCGCGGCTTCCGTTTCCGCGGTACCGGTCATGCCGGAAATCTTTTCATAAAGGCGGAAGAAGTTCTGCAGGGTAACCGTCGCCAGCGTCTGGTTCTCGTTTTTGATCTCCACCTGCTCCTTGGCCTCAATGGCCTGGTGCATGCCTTCGTTGTAGCGGCGTCCCGCCAAAACGCGGCCGGTAAAGCCATCCACGATCATGACTTCGCCGTTGCGAACGATGTAGTCCTTATCGCGGGTAAATAGCTCCTTGGCCTTCAACGCGTTATTGAGGTAGGAAACCAACTGGGAGTGCTCCGGCGCGTAGAGGTTTTCAATGCCGAGCTGATCTTCGACGTACTCCACGCCCTCTTCCAAGACACCAATGGTGCGCTTTTTGTGGTCCACTTCGTAGTGGATTCCCTCGCGCATGCGCGGCGCCAGCTGCGCAAAGACGCCGTAGAACTGGGAGGAACCATCAACCGGGCCGGAAATGATGAGTGGGGTACGGGCTTCATCGATAAGAATCGAGTCCACCTCATCCACGATGCAGAAATTGTGGCCGCGCTGAACTACATCATTGAGGGTACGTACCATGTTATCGCGCAGGTAATCAAAGCCCAGCTCATTATTGGTGCCGTAGGTGATGTCGCAGTCGTAGGCTTCCTTGCGCTCTTGCGGGCGCATTTCTGCCAAGATAACCCCTACGGACAGGCCCAACCAGCGGTGAACACGACCCATCATCTCGGCGTCACGCTTGGCCAAGTAGTCATTGACCGTGACGATGTGAACGCCCTCGCCCTCCAAAGCGTTGAGGTAAGCGGGCAACAGGGAGGTCAGGGTCTTACCCTCACCGGTGCGCATCTCAGCCACATTGCCAAAGTGCAGGGCGGCGCCGCCCATGATCTGCACGGGGTAGTGCTTTTGTCCCAGGACGCGCCAAGCGGCTTCGCGGACGGTAGCAAAAGCATCGAGCAAGATGTCGTTCTTTTCTTCGCCATCTTTCAGGCGAGTCTTGAACTCGTCAGTCTTGGCCTTTAGCTCATCGTCCGAAAGCTCCGCGTACTGATCCTCGAGTGCAATTACATCGTCTGCAATTTTGCCCAGGCGCTTGACCGTACGGCCCTCGCCCGCGCGCAGCAGCTTGGAAAGTCCAAACACTATTCGTTAGTCCTTCTTATCGCGACACATTCGTTAACTTCCCGCAATTGTACTCACGCCACTGCCCTTGTCGCGTTCTACCCGCCCTTAAACGATAGTGATTTCACACTAAGGACACTAAGAAAACGGATAGCTCACAGCATGACAAATCCCCCCTTCCCCACCTCATCGAGCAATAGCCCGATAGGCAGGAAGGAGGGAGAAGTGGTTTAGCGCTCTAGGCGGGCGCTGGAGGTTCTAGCCCTCTGCATCCTCAGACAAGGAGATGATGCCGTAGTCGAAAGCGTGGCGGCGGTAAACCACAGATGGCTTATTGTTTTCCTCATTAACAAAGAGGAAGAAATCGTGGCCAACCAGCTCCATTTCGCTCAGGGCATCATCCACGCTCATCGGGGTGGCCGGGTGCTCCTTGGTGCGCACGATCTGGCCGGGGCGAACATCCTCGACGGTCTCGGCATAAGGATCGACCAGGCGCTCTTCCTTGGCGCGTTGTGCTTCTGCCTCCGCAACCATCTCGGCGGCGATTTCGCCGGTGCCCTTCTGTGCGCGGTGGCCGCCCTTGACGAATTCACGGCGAACCTTCACCTTGCGCAGGGAGCGTTCCATCTTCCCCATCGCGGTTTCCAGCGCTGCGTAGAAAGAGTCTTCCTTAGCCTCTGCGCGGGCGATGTGGCCCTTGCCGGTCGCAGTGATCTGGATGCGGTCGGACTCTGCTTCACGGCGTGGGTTTGGCTCGTGCTGCAACTCCACGTGGAAGAAGGTCAATGTGGGATCAAGGCGTTCAATCTTGGCCAGCTTTTCATTGACGCGCTCTTGGAAGTGTTCCGGTACTTCAACGTTACGGCCCGTAATCGTTACCTGAGCATTATTTGGCTGGGACATTGAGATGCCTCCCTTTGGTAGTGGGGACTAGAAACAATCACAGTAACTGTTCCTCTGTGACACCTTTAATAATACCAGTGGTTATGACCTGATGGTATTAGGGGGTAACACCATGCACCCCACTCTGTGATGTACCTTAAGCATCTGCGAAGGCCAATGCCCCATAGACCGTGGCGCCAGCCGCGCGTAGGGCCGCCATACTGGCCGCGAGGGTGGCGCCGGTGGTTATAACGTCATCGACAAGCAGCGCCGGCTTACCGCTCACCGGGACACAAACCCCCACTCGCCCCTGTAGGTTCGCCCACCTATCCTGCGCATTGAGCTCGGATTGGTCCGCCGTATCCGCACCCATGGTAAGCGCCTCGCTCACCTGCAGGGACCGTTGCCGGCGCGCCGCACCCTGGCACATGGCCGTCACGGGATCGCCGCCGCGCATGCGCGCTGAGCGGCGACGAGTAGGTGCCGGCACTAGGCACAGCTCGCGGGGAATCTCGCCGCGGGCAGCCAAGTGCGCCACGCCTGCGGCCACCACCGCACCGATATGATCGCGCACCTCCCTATTGCCCTGTTCTTTCATGCTGATGATGATATTGCGGCGAATATCGGAATAGGGCCCTAAGGCAAATACCGGTGCTCCCAAAAGCCGCGGGCGGCTTACCAGGTAAGGAGCCTGGCGCAGGTGCTCCCGGCACTGCGCACACAAGACATGTCCGGGCGCGCGGCACCCCGCACACGCACGCGGAAATATCAGTTCTCGCACGCTCACTGAGCGCCACCCCTTCCCCCGAAAGGCCTTTGCGGCGGTGCCTAGAGCGCGACCGCCTTCTAATCGGACACGATAGGCGAAGAACGCCGACCCTGCAGGCCAGGCACCTCGCGCCAGTTCACCTCATCTACCACCGTGGCGGGAAGCTCCAACATGGCATGGGAATCCGTTATATATAGCTTCGATGGCGAGGTCGCCACCGCGACTACCGGGGCGGTGATATTACCCGTCGGCATAGTAGAGGCCGAAGAGCCATCCTGCTCGATGCGCCATACCGGCGACTGCCCAGACGACGTACCGACGATGAGCGAGCCATCGTTATTCCAATCCAGCGATAATGCCGATCCGGAAACCTCTGGGCCCACCTCGCGGGCATTGACGATGCGCTTCTCGCCGCTGCTGGATTGGGCCACCGCGGCGATGTAAACGTGGCCATCAATGATCATCGCCGCGCGTGCGCCGCTATGGGAGAGGCGGATAACGGAGATCTCACCCTCAATCTCGTCGATGCTGCGCGCATCGACCTCGGATTCTGAAATCCGCCCGGTGGTCTTGGAACGCACGACGCGTACGATGCGGTCACCATCTACCACCGTCCAGGCGGCTTGCCCATTAAATTCAAAGGTGGGCCGCGCCAGCGTCTTGCCGTCGACCGAGTCCTGCATGGCGGATCCGATTTCGCCCATCTGCAGCTTAAAATCGCCACTAGGCTTCCGGCTGACCGCTGCAATCATGCCGGATTCGGTGACATCGACTGACTGCACATTGCCGCTCGAGCCCAAGGCCCCCTTGATAGGCTCGGCTACCCCACTATCGACTTCCAGCACGTTGCCCTCGTTCAAGGCGTACAGCGTGGACAGGGAATTACTATTGACCTTGGGGTTATAGTCAGCAAAATCATCCACGCTGACGGTATCCATGCCTTCTACCAGATTGCTGCCATCGGCCTTGACCTTGAAGGGGCCAATATGCCCGGCATCGGAAAGCGTCCAGACCAATTGCGCGGCAAAGCGGGTGCGGTCATTTTCATCCAAATCTGACAGACCCTCGAACTGGTATCCGTTTTCAGTGTCGTAGCCAGCAAAGGTGACCTGTTCATCCGCTGCTCGGCGGGTAGCCGGGGCGATGCTACTGGATGGGCCTTCCATCAAAAGGGTAATCAGCGTGGATTCGGATTCTTCGCTGCCTTTATAGAGCCACCGGCGATCCGGGACGAGGACATCATCGGTTTGTTTATAAAAATAGAGCGACTGCGGGGTGTAATGATTGCGCAGCTCATTGCGCTCAATCACCAATCCGGCCGGCAACCCATCAATAAGCCACTGGTCATCCACCATTTTCATATCGATGGTAGCTTCGTAGCCTTCATTTTCCGGTACATAAGCCCCACCGGATTTGAGCCGTCCGATGATGGTGCCCCGCACATTAAATGAGCGCACGTCCTCCGCTGGATCTTGTTTCTTATCGGGCGCGGTCACGATATCCAGGCTATCGACCACCATGACATCACCCGAGGAATCCCAGGCCCCGCGGGCGGAATCCGTGAGGAATCCACGGGCTGCATCGTGATCATTGGTTGGAACGGCCGCAGCGCGGTAAAAATCGCGCAGGGTAAGGTCCGGGTCCGCCCCCACCTCTGGGGTAATAACCTCTTCCGGGCCATCGGCCTGTTTGTGGTAAGTGCCTACGACTTGGGGGCTCGTATCGTGCGGCAAGGTTGAACAGGCTGTGACAAAGCACAGCGCCGCCACCGCGCCCACTGCGGTGCTCCGCCGCCACAATCCGTTAGGTACGACCGAATTCATTATTTATCCCCCTTAAAATCCGGCGCCTTATAGGAGCGCCTCTCTGGCGACGCGGCCCCTCGGTTGCGCTCGCGTTCGGAGGGCCACAGGATGCCATCGCCATCGGCCTCGGCTGCGTCGGCGGAGTCATCGTCGATACCAATTCCGCGGCCTACCACTGAGCTATTGCTTGGCGATGTCCCACCGGCGGACGCCTCGCCCCTATCTTCTGCTGCACCATCCTCCGCTGCATCAGCTTCCGCTTCCTCAGCATCCTCGGTACTAGTATCCGCAGTGCCAGCATTCGCGGCGCCAGCTGCGCCGCTGGAGTCGGAGGAAGCAGGGGCATCGGCAAGCGCAGCGTGCGCAGAGTCAGAACCCGTTCCTGGAGCGCCTGGAATCTCGCGGGAGATGGGCTCTTCACCAATCTCGGCATTCGGCTCGCGCGGGATGATGAGGCGGAAGCGGGAACCGAAGCCGAACACGCCAAAGGCGTCGAGCGTACCGCCGTGCAGGGCCGCATCCTCGCGGGCAATGGCAAGGCCTAGCCCGGTGCCGCCGGAGTGGCGCTTGCGGGAAGAATCCGCGCGCCAGAAACGGTTGAATACTAGCTCTTCTTGCCCGGGTTTGAGGCCCACACCGTGATCCGTGACAGCCACGCCCACAGCCTTGTCCGTGGTGGCGATATCGATCACCACGGGTTTGCCCTCGGAGTGATCGATGGCATTGGCCAAGAGGTTGCGCAGGATGCGCTCGATGCGGCGCGAATCGGCTTGGATGGTAATTCGCTCGTCCGGCATATTGCGAACCACTTCTACGTCGAGCTTCTGTGCCAGGTGCTCAACCTGGCGGTACGCAGCATCCACGCAGGATCGCAGGTCAATGGCCGTGGTAGATAGGTCCGCCACGCCGGCATCGTGGCGGGAAATCTCTAGCAGATCCGCGAGCAGCTCCTCGAAGCGATCTAGTTCCCTGGACATGAGCTTGGAGGCGCGCTGCGCGCCCGCGGGCAGGCTATCAGCCTCGGATTCGATGAGGTCTGCAGCCATGCGCACGGTGGTAATGGGTGTGCGCAGCTCGTGCGAGACATCGGAAGTAAATTGCCGCTGCAAATCGCCGTATTCCTCCAGCTGCGCAATCTGGGAGGACAATTTATCCGCCATATTATTAAAGGAGGCGGCAAGCCGGCCCATCTCATCGTCCCGGTCCACGGCCATGCGCTCCTTAAGATGGCCGGCGGCTAGGCGCTGGGCAATGCGGGACGCGGACTTAATCGGGGTAATGACCTGCTGGGTAGCCAACCAGGCAATGCCCACCAGCAAGACCACGACCACCACGCCGGCGGCAGAGAGCAAGCCGCGCATCAGCGCCATCGTGGATTCTTCCGATTCCATGGAAAGAGCCAGGTAGACCTGCAAATTCGGAATCTCTGCATCGGTGGGCGTGCCCACCATGAGCGCGTTATAGTAATCGCCATTTCCGCGCGGGACCGGATAATACTGCTGCGCAATCTGGTCCTGGCCCACCATCTCTCGCATTTGTTCCGGTACCGGGAAATCCTCCGGCGAGGTGGTGATGGATCCATCCTGGTTTTCCACCACGATGACGGGTTCATACACGGCCTGCGCATCGCCTTGTTGCGCAGAGAGCTGATCCAAAGAAGCGCGCGCGGAATTGATGCGCACCTGCACCGAATTGGCCGAGCTGGTGGCATCGATTTGCTGTTCCACCGCCGTGCGGGCGCGCTCGAGTTCCTGCAGCGCCACGTCTTCTTTTTGGGATACCAACCGCTGGGTCAGCACGGAGACTAAGGCGTAGGCCAAGATGATCATGACCACTGAGGAGGCGACCACAATCATGCCGATAACGCGCGCCTGCAATGAGGTGCGCAGCGTATCTACTATGGCGTCACGAATGCGCCGCACGCGGTCCAGAATTCTGATGATTCCTTACTCCCCGGCACCGGCCTTGCCGGTCTTATACCCCACGCCACGCACGGTCAGCACGATCTGCGGATCTTCCGGATCGTGTTCGATCTTGGCGCGCAGGCGCTGCACGTGCACGTTGACCAAACGAGTATCGGAGGCATTGCGGTAGCCCCAGACGGATTCCAGCAGCGATTCGCGGGTGTGCACCTGCCCTGGGTGGCGCGCCATTTCCAGCAGGAGATCGAACTCCAGCGGGGTCAGGTTTAATTCGGTGCCATCGGTACGGCGCACCGTGTGTTCCGGCACGTCGATGACCAGATCGGCAACCTCCAGGGTTTCTGGCTCCGCGGAATCGGTACGGCGCAGGCGCGCCCGAATGCGGGCGATGAGCTCCTTCGGCTTAAAAGGCTTGGTGATGTAGTCATCCGCGCCAGATTCAAGGCCTAAGACCACATCCACGGTATCGGTCTTGGCGGTGAGCATGACAATGGGCACCGCGGATTCGCGCCGGATGGTGCGGCAGATATCCACACCATTCATGCCCGGCAGCATGAGGTCCAAAAGGATGAGATCCGGTTCGTGCTCGCGGAAGGCAGGAACGGCCTCGTTGCCATCCATGACGGGGACCGGATTGAGTCCCTCAGATTCAAGGACAATGGTCAGCATTTCCGAGATCGCTGGATCATCATCCACAACCAAAATCGTTGGCGCCACGTTTTAATCTCCTACAAGGTCATTTATCGCTGCCGTAATAGTATCCGCATCGGCGGTGGCGATCCAGCGCCCGCCCCACCCAGATTCGACTAAGCGCCGATAAGCGGCGGCGGTGCGCTCCTGCAATCCCCCGTCGCGTTCATAGTGGTCGCGCTCGCGGGTGGAATCGCTGGCGGCCCGGGATTGTGCTCTTGCCGATGCCACCTCCACCGCCGTATCCACATACACCTGCAGGTCTGCTTGCGGCAGGCCCAAGGTGCCAAATTCTAGGTCATAGACCCACTGGAAGAGGCTATCGTCGCTCAACCGAGCCGCGGAATAGGCAGCGTTGGAGGCCACATAGCGGTCCAAGATCACTACTTCGCGCGTTTCCTTGGCCGCCAGCAATTCCTCTTTCACCCCAAAGCGGTCGAGGGCGAAGAGCGTGGCCATGGCATAGGCCGAATCCGTTAGATCGCCCATGTTCCCGTAGAGCGCCTCGCGCGCAAGCTGCGCGTGGATGGAGGTCTCATAGCGCGGAAAGGAAACGGTTTTTACTGGGACGTGGAGGACGTCCCGCACGGCGTTTGCAAGCGTATTTTTTCCGGCGCCGTCAATGCCTTCAATGCTTATGAGCATGGTGAGATATGCAGAATCCTTTCTGCTCCTAGGCGGCGCCTGCGGCACCGAGGGAGGTGGGTTTTAAGAAAGTGCCTCGATAAACGGTTCCACGTCGTAGTCTTCTTCGACGGTGTCCAAGATCTCAAGGGCGTTTTCGGTCAAGGCATCGTCAACGGTTCCCACCAAGTCCCTAATATAAGGGTAGTCCTCGACGGTTTCGCTGGCGCTGAACGGCGCACCCGCCCAAATGGCGGCGATCGTGGCCGCAGCATGGGCGTTGAGTTGTTCTTCTTCGGTTAAATCGTTCTTGCTGCGGGCTACCTCGCAGGCATCTTGTACCGCGCGGATTACCCCTTCTTCATCGAGGTTTGCCAATTCATCTAGAAAATCCACGTTGAGATCGGTGCTAAAAATCTCTTCGTCCCAGCTGCTCATCTCTCACTCCTTCGACGGGGTTTAGCGCCATTTATACACGCTTTTCCGGCGCAGAAAAATCGGGCATGAAAAGGATTGCATAAGGAATATGATTTCTTATCTCTGTGTTGTTTACATATCACAGAATCTGCAGGCTGTCGCGGGAATTCCAATGCATGATACTCTCGTTATCAACTTGTTACCCACCCTATACACCCAAGAAAGGAGGGCACGATGAAACCAGATTCACGCCGCGTGTACGTATTCATCGTGCTCGGCCTTATCGCCGCCGTCGTCGTGGGAGTGGGCGTGTGGCGCATGAGCACTCCGAGCGCCCATTACTCCAATGCCGCGAATGAGTCCCCGACCTCTACTGTGGCACCAAAAAATACCTCCGCTGAAGAATCGACGACATCGTCGACACATAAAAAGCCTTCGACGGAAAACTCCGCCCCAGCAAAGTCCAATTCTGGCGCTGATGAATCAGACCATCAGCACCCGAAAACGACGGACCCATACTTGGCGCCCAATGCCGTCACGCATCCCCACGCGGCCACCCGCCCTACCAAGGTGTACCGCCCCGGAAATGTGTACTCTCCAGACGCTTCCGCTAATAACGCCCCGTCCACACAGGGCGGCCAGGCTCCGCAGAGTGGTAACGGCGCCGGCACTAGGCAGGCAGTCCCAGATACCCCCAGCAAGCCGGATAACCAAGCGCCGTCCTCCCCAGCACCAAGCTCATCTGCTCCCTCCCCTGCCCCAGGCGAAGAAAAGCCAGGTCAAGGCGATCAGGGTGGAGAGTCCGGAAAACCGGTAGAACCCGCCGGATCAGAAACCCCGGAGCCGCCATCGACGCAGACTCCACAAAAGTCATATACAAAGGGGAGCGCGCAGCGCACCCCAGCGGCTCCTGACGCCACCACAGAGGGGCACGGTGCCGGAGCGGGAGCGCCTTCTAGCGCACCGCAGGCGAAAAACAAATCACACGCCGAGCCGGCAGCAACCGGGAAGCCTGCCCCTACGCAACAGTCCGGCAACCAGGAGCCCACGGATCTCCCGGCAACGGGAAGCTCTGCCGCAGGATCTTCCGCCGCGCGTTAAGTCCTCTACGCGGCTAGCACAACTGGTATCAGGGAGTTAGCCTCAGCCAAACGCGGCCAAGACCTAAAAGGCCCCCCTTGCTGGGATTTTCCAGCAAGGGGGGCACAGTTATAAGGTCCTTTAGACTCGGGCGACGAATAGTTGCGCCGTGCGGCCCTCAGGATTTTCCCCATTTACAGCGTGAGCTTGGGCGGTAACCATTCCATCGGAGGCTGGCAGCCATGCGGCCTGGCCCGGGGCAAGGATCAATTCCTCGCCTGCGGCATTGCGCAGGCTGAGGGAACCCGCGGTGCACAAGGCGATGGTGGGGCCGTCATAATCGAGGTCGACGGAAGAATCCGGCCCGAGCTCGGCGCGGTCGAGCAAGAACTCATCGATGGGCACCGGATAGGACCAAGCCTCGGCGCCGTGGACGTTGTCTTGGTTCCGCTTATCTTTTTGCTGCACCCGCGGCTCATTGGCGGCCGCATAGGTCAAGACCTTCACCAACTCCGGCACATCCACGAATTTCGGGGTCAATCCGCCGCGCAAGACATTATCGGAATTGGCCATGATTTCTACGCCAAGACCGGAGACATACGCGTGGAGTTGTCCGGCGTCGAGGTAGACGGCCTCGCCCGGGGCAAGCTCGATGTGGTTAAGCAAGAGCGCACCAAGCACGCCAATATCGCCAGGATAACGGTCATTAAGGTCCACCACCGTAGCCATGACCCGCGCCTTCCAATCCGTCGGATCGGCAGCAATCAGGCGCTCGCCGGCGGCAACGATGGCCTTAATGAGCTCCTTGCGCTTGGCCGAAGGGATGGTAATCCACGTGGTGAAAAGCACCCGAAGGTTGGCGGATTCGGAGGATTCCGCGGGGTCATCGTCAAGCATGGCCAAGTAGCGCTCAAGCTCTGGGCACTCTAGAGCGGCAAAGAGCTCGCGGGTTTGTACCAGGGGACGGAAACCCGCCATGGCGTAGAAATCCGACAGCGCCACGATGAGTTCCGGCTTGTGGTTATCGTCCTTGTAATTGCGGTTTGCGGCCTGTAAGGCAATGCCCGCCTCGTTTTCGCGGGCGAAACCCTCTTCGGCCTGCTCCTTGGACGGGTGGGCCTGCAAGGATAGCGGGTCTTCGGCGGCGAGGATCTTCAACAGAAATGGCAGGTTATCGCCGTATTCTTTGTAGACTCGCGTACCCAACTGGCCTTCTGGATCCGCCGCAATAACCTCGTTGAGCAACTGACCACCCACTGTGGAGGGATCGCCTGGGTGGGAGCCAAACCAGAGTTCAGCCACCGGCTTTTCTGCGGCTTCTTCGCCCCGCAGCTCAGGGATGAGGGTGCGCGAACCCCACGAATAGTTGCGGGTAGCGCCTTCCAGTAATTGCATTTATTTCTATCCTTTAGAAATCTCGTAGGCGGTCGCGGCAAAACTCCGCGTAATAAGCTGCAGTGAGCGGGCAAGATGCCCAAGGCCCGGTTCCGGGTCGATGCTGCGGACTGCAAGCGAGTTGGGCAGGTTCGCCTCTTCCTGCCCCCAGAAAATCACCTTCAAGGGTATCAAAGGTGCATCCGCGCCAGCACCGTCGATGAAGGGATCGTAGAAAAGGTCATCGGCAGGCGTGGACGCCGTGCTGGATTCGGCATCCCGGTCGAGCGCGCCGCGCAGGTCAGCGGGCTCGACAAAGGTGCCGGGCAGCCCGTGCACGGCCCAGATGGTCGCGGCCATCCGGGCGACCAGGGTATCGATGTGCACGCGCTCACGGCGCTCAGCATACGCATAGGGATCGTTGACACAAGAGTGGATAATCCGCGCGCACTCAGCGTATTCGCGCAGCTGCCGGCCCGGATTGATGGCATCATCGCGCTCTGGAGAAAGCTGTTCGATCTCGCGGTCCACGGCCGCGGCAATCTCCTCTAATTCCTCGCGCACCGCATGCGGGGAGGTATGCACGATGCTGCACAACGCGTACAGGGCCGTGATAAACCGCGCCGGCGAACAGCCTTCCGCGGTGGGAAGCGACGGGGCAATCAAGGTGTCTTCCGGGCAATCCTCTACCAAGGGGCCGCTTGTCGGGCCCACCAGGATGGTGGTGGCACCGCGCTGGCTCGCCGCGATGAGCGCGCGGGAGGACCAATCGCATTCTGCGGGCTCGCCCACCGCCACGACGATATCGAGCGCACCCACGTATTGCGGCAGCGATTCCGTTACTACCAGTGGAATGCGCAACGGCTCGGCTAAGCCGACGCCGAGGTGCGCTGCCTCACGGGCGATGCCATCGGTGGGCAAGATGACCAGGGAGCGCGGGTTGAGCCCGTTGAGGATTTCACCCCAGCGCTCCATTTGCCCGGCGAGCAGACGAATCTGCGCACCTTCGTGGGCAACATCAAAAAATCGCACCGTTTCGGTGTCATAGGCGGAACCATCAGTGAAACCGTTATCCATATCGCTCTAGCATAGTCTGGCTCCCACTAAGATGGTGCGGCATGACGTCAGCACAGATTCATCCCGTATCCCTTATAGGTGGCGGCCCCGGCGCGTGGGACCTGATTACGGTTCGCGGTATGCGCGCCTTACAGGAAGCCGAGGTCATCTTGACCGATCACCTGGGCCCGGCCCCACAATTGGATAAGCTCTGCGATATTTCCGCCAAGGAGCTTATCGATGTCTCCAAGCTGCCCTACAAGAAGTCGATCACCCAGGACAAGATCAACGAGCTGCTTATCGAGCACGCCCAAGCCGGGCGGAAGGTAGCGCGACTTAAAGGCGGCGATCCTTTCGTGTTCGGCCGCGGCTTTGAAGAGGTACAGGCCCTAACCCAGGCATCTATCCCCATCACCGTCATCCCGGGGGTGACCTCCGCCATTTCCGTGCCCGAGGGCATCGGCATCCCCGTCACCCAGCGAGGAATGGTCCACGGCTTTACCGTTGTGTCGGGCCACCTGCCTCCCGGGCACGAGAAGTCCTTGGTGGATTGGCATGCCCTGGCCCAGTCCGGCGCGACCTTATCCATCATCATGGGCGTGAAAAATGCCCCGGCGATTGCCAGGGCATTGCAAGACGGTGGGCTCGCTGGCTCGACACCGTGCGCGATTATCCAGGAGGGCACCTTGGACACGCAGCGGGAATTTCGCTGTGAGTTAGCGCGCCTTGCGCAGACGATGGAGGATAACAATGTCTCCTCCCCCGCCGTTTATGTCATTGGCGAGGTTGCCGGCCTCGACCCAGCCGCGGATTAGGCCTTATCCGCCTGCGGTGCGGAGTCCTCCACGATGTTCACATCCTTGGAGGCACCGGCCGCGTTGTGCGCAAAGCCTGCAGCATGAAATTCCGCGTGTGCCTTGGTCTCGGCGTTTTCGGCTTCCAGCTCCCTCGCACGGGCCGCGCGGGTCGCCCGCGCGCCGTGGATGGTGGCGGAAATACCCACAACGAGGATCAAGACCATGAGTAGCGGGGAGACGAAGCCCGGCACCGTCAGCCCGAAGTAGGTTTCTAGCCCGCCTAAGACCTTGCCGATATTCAGCGCCACGATGGCCGTACCCACGAGGCCACCGAGGACGACCGGCTCAATCCGGGAAATTACCCATGCCGCAATCGGCGCGGCAATGGAACCACCGATGAGCAGGGCCAACACGGCGGAGAGGTTGGCGACGATATCCTGCCACAATCCAACGACGAAGCCGAGGGTAGCACCCAGTGTGACTAGGAATTCGGCGGTATTTACCGTGCCGACGATGCGGCGGGGCTGCTCGCGACCAATGGCCATAAGCGTCGAGGTAGACACCGGGCCCCAGCCGCCACCACCGGTGGAGTCAACGAAGCCGCCGACGGAGCCGAGACCAATCAAGAACGGGGTGGAGTGGCTGCGCTTTTGCACGAACTTCGCCCGGCGCGGGCGGGAAAAGCGCCAGATGAGGTTGCTGCCGATGGCCACCAAGATGAGCGCGGTAATGGGAGCGGCCGCATCGGTGGAGATATTGGAGAGAACCGTGGCGCCGATAAACGCCGCGATGGCCCCCGGCACGCCCAGCCGGAAGACGGTTTTCCAGTCCACATTGCCAAAGCGGGCGTGGCTGAGGCCAGACATGGCGGTGGTTCCCAGCTCGGCGGTGTGGACTACGGCAGAGGCTTGGGCGGGTCCAAGGCCCGCGAGGAGAAGGATGGTGGTTGAGGTGACGCCGAAGCCCATGCCGATGCCGCCATCGACAAGCTGGGCGGCCGCGCCGGCCACTGCGATTAAAATAAGGGTTAACATGGGACACCGACCTCCTGGGCGATGTGATAGTGAGCAGCAACGATGCCAGCTAGGTCGGTACCCAGAACGGGATCGACGGTGACATTGCTGGGAGTAGATGACAGTGGTTTAAGGAGCAATCCTGCGGTGACAAACAGCGGGATAACCCGCATTCGCGCAGTACTCCTTGCCAGTGCATGGATGTCATTGCTGCCACCGCGAGTGGCGAAGGCGGCCGTGGCGGGAACGCCAGTGATTCGGGATACCCGAGTGGCAAGCCGGCGGACGGAGTCATTGGCCGCAGCATCAGAGGAACCAACGGAGTAGATGACGTGGTGGGTATCTCCGGGCTTGGCGCGTGCTGCGAGCACCGCCGCCAATTCCGCTTCTGCGGCTTCCCGCCTGCCCACTTCTCGTACGGCGCCTTTTCCGCCGTACCCTTCACCGTGCCCTCCGCCCAAGCACTCGCCTTGCACCAAGCGCAGGCCTGAAGCCTGTTCGGCCGCCGCAATAACGCGGGGAACGTCAACGCGCTGGTGGTAACCCTGCGTAAAGAGCAATGGAATAACTACGGCCGTATCCTCCCCGCAACGAGCGAGATCGACTGTAGCTCCGGTGAGATCGGGAGTATTGAACTCCAGGTGCGCCGCACGATAAGCAGGTCGGCCTGGTATCGCGGCGGCAGCGGCCTGGGTGAGCCGTTCAATGCCGGCGGCGGCGCCTGGATGGCGCGAGCCGTGGGACAAGGTAATGAGTGCGGTCATGGTCCATCCTTAATCCACTGGAGCCGTGGAGTGTCCGCGGCGGGCTAGGGAGCGCTGCAGGGCTTCGGTGGAGG
The DNA here is from genome assembly GCF_046718165.1 of Corynebacterium tuingiense. Lineage (NCBI taxonomy): Bacteria > Bacillati > Actinomycetota > Actinomycetes > Mycobacteriales > Corynebacteriaceae > Corynebacterium > Corynebacterium tuingiense. Next base: position 603,421 of record NZ_CP177101.1, on the reverse strand, counting down.
AAACAGCCGGGGCCGGTGCTACGGGGGCATCGTCTTGTCCGTGGAAGCGGACCGAAAATACGCGCAGGCATTCCTGGCAGTTCCAGGCAAAATCGTCTTCTTCATCCGGGAAGAGATCGGTGCCGGCGCAGTAGGGGCAAAAGGTGGGGTGATTGCGATTGGGATTAGGCTTACGGCGGAAATTCACTGCAAATCTTCCTCCTCGGCGCGCAGTACCCAGTGGCGGAACTGCTCACCTTCTTCGCGTTGTTCCTTATATTTATTGACCAGCCGAATGACGTATTCCGGTACCTCATCGGCAACAACCTTGTGCCCGCGGAGCTTGCGGCCCCAGTCGGGGGAAAGGCCTAGGGCACCGCCCAAGTGGACTTGGAAACCCTCGACGCGGTTGCCATCGGCATCGATGACGATCTGGCCCTTGAGCCCGATATCGGATACCTGGGAGCGCGCGCACGCATTGGGGCAGCCGTTGAGTGCGATGGAAATGGGCACATCCAAATCCCCTAGGGTGTCTTCGAGGATGTCTACCAATTCGATGGCGCGGGCCTTCGTGGTCACGTGCGCCAACTTGCAAAATTCCAGCCCGGTGCAGGAAATGACGCCGCGGCGGAACTCTGTGGGCTGGGAATACAGCCCTGTTTCATCTAGCGCGCGCGAGAGCGCCGGAATATCGTCTTCCTCCACATCGAGGAAGAGCAATTCCTTCATCGGGGTGGTACGGATGCGCGAAATGCCGAACTTTTCTGCTACATCGGCAATGGCGATGAGCTGTTCGCCCGTCGCGTGGCCCACGGTGGGTTTCACGCCGACGTAGAACTTGCCGTCCTTTTGCTTGTGCACGCCCAGGTGATCACGGCTGCCGGGATTGACCTCGAGCGGGATGCCATCGGCCAGCGGCTTCTCCAGGTATTCCTCCTCGAGTACCTGACGGAACTTTTCGATGCCCCATTTAGCCACCAAGAACTTCAGGCGCGCGCGGTTGCGGTTGCGGCGGAAGCCGTAGTCGCGGAAGATGCTGACTACTCCGGCCCACACCTCCGGCACGCGCTCGAGTGGCACCCACGCGCCTAGGGATTGCGAGAGCATCGGGTTAGTGGACAGTCCCCCGCCCACGAAGCAGTCAAAGCCGGGCCCATATTCCGGGTGGTTGACGCCCACGAAGGCGACGTCTTGAATTTCGTGCGTAACGTCCTGGCGCGCATTGCCGGAAATAGCGGTTTTGAACTTGCGGGGAAGGTTATGGAACTCCTCGCGCGGTAAGTAATTATTCTTAATCTCCTCGATGGCTGGGGTGGCATCGATGATTTCATCCTCGGCAACTCCCGCGACCGGCGAGCCCAAGATAACGCGCGGCACATCGCCGCATCCCATCAAGGTGCCTAGGCCCACAGATTCGAGTTTGTCCCAGATGGTGGGCACGTCTTCGATCTGGATCCAGTGCAGCTGAATATTCTGGCGGTCCGTAAAGTCCGCGGTGGAGCGGGCATAATCGCGCGAGATTTCTCCCACCGCGCGCAGCTTTGCTGGATCAGCGCGGCCGCCATCGAAGCGCACGCGCATCATGAAGTATTCATCTTGCAATTCCGCGTTAGATAACTTGGCGGTCATCTCCCCGCCCAGGTTCTGGTTGCGCTGCGTATACAGCCCTAACCACTTAAAACGCGGCGCTAAATCCTCCGGCGGGATGGAGGAAAATCCCTGCTTGGAGTAGATGTCTATCACGCGCTGCTTGGCAGAAAGGCCACCATCGTCCTGCTTGATGGCCTCATCGTTATTCAACGGTTCCTTACCGTCAATTTTCCACTGGCCTTCGGGCTTATTGGCGCGTGGCTTGCGTTTGGTCGTCGTTGCGGTAGCCATAATGTGGTGTAGACCTCCCTTTCAAAGCGTTGAAGGAAAACCTACCCGTCTATAGAGTACAGACAAAGCGGTCTGTTTTATTTTCACTTTCATTAATTCCGTGACCAGCACCTTAAAGAGATCTAATAAAGAATCTAAATATCCCACTTGTGCACAAACAGACCATACGGTTCACTCTCTTAAGAGAAATCCCGCACTCAACCGCCACTAATAGACCTATCGGTCTATTAGTGTATATCCGTTAAGGAACCCCGTTTCCCTTCACATTGCCGCGGGAGAATACGCATACAAGAAAGGCAGAATTACCGTGTCAGATAAACCCTTAAACGTAGCAGTCATCGGTGCCGGTCCCGCCGGCATTTATGCCTCCGACATCCTGGTAAAAAAGACCGGCGGAAACGTGCGCATCGATCTCATTGAACAGATGCCCGCCCCCTTCGGCCTCATCCGCTACGGCGTGGCCCCCGACCATCCACGCATTAAAGGAATCATTAAATCCCTGCACCGCGTCTTAGATACTGAGCAGATTCGCCTGCTTACCAACGTTCACATCGGCCGCGATATCACCGTGGACGAGCTGCAGCAGCACTACGATGCCGTCATCTTCGCCACCGGAGCAGTAGGCGATCGCCACCGCGAAATCCCCGGCGCGCAGCTACAGGGAGTGCACGGCGCCGGTGAGTTCGTGGGCTTCTATGATGGCAATCCACGCTTTGAGCGCGAGTGGGATCTCTCCGCCAGCGAGGTCGCCGTCATCGGCGTAGGCAATGTGGGCCTGGACGTCTCGCGCATCTTGGCTAAGACGGGCGATGAGCTTAAGGTGACCGAAATCGCCGATAATGTCTACGATTCACTGGCACAAAATAAAGCAGAGACCGTGCGCGTCTTCGGCCGTCGCGGGCCCGCCCAAGCCAAGTTCACCCCGCAGGAGCTCAAAGAGCTCGACCACTCGGAGAATATCAATGTGGTCGTCTCCCCCGAAGATATTGATTACGATGAGGCCTCGCTGGAGGCGCGCGCTTCCAGCAAGTCCACGGATTTGGTGTGCCAGGTTCTTGAGCAATATGCCATTCGCGATCCTAAAAAGGCCCCGCATACGCTGCAGATCCACCTCTTCGAGCAGCCTGTGGAAATCCTCGGTGAGAACGGCCGAGTCAGCGGGATTAAAACGGAGCGCACAGAGCTGACCGGCGATGGCAGCGTGCGTGGGACGGGTAAATTCACCACGTGGCCGGTGCAAGCGGTCTACTTTGCCACGGGCTACCGTTCGGACGCAGTGGATGGCGTGCCATTTAATAGCGAGAAAAACGTCATCAACAATGACGGCGGCCACGTCATCGACGAAGAGGGCGCCATCGTGCCTGGCCTCTACACCACCGGCTGGGTAAAACGCGGGCCCGTGGGCCTGATTGGCAATACCAAGTCCGATGCCAGTGAAACCATTGGCATGCTGCTTGATGATGCCGCCGCGGGCACCCTACCGTCCCCCACCGCCGGCGATATCACCGAGGCCTTCGCAGATAAGGGCATCGACTACCTCACCTGGCAGGATTGGCAGCGCCTCGATGCCGCTGAGCGCGCTTTGGGCGAGCGCGAAGGCCGCGAGCGAAAGAAGTACGTGGAGTGGGAAGACATGGTCGCCCACTCCCGCGCGCAGTAATTCAGTAACTCCAGTAATTAGCGCCTGATGATGGCGAGGACCTCGTCCACAATCTGCTGGACCTCCTCGGAGGTCTTCGCCTCAACGTTGAGCCGTAGCAGCGGCTCGGTATTGGAAGCGCGCACATTAAACCACGCGTCCGTGCCCTTGAGCTCGACCGTGACACCGTCGAGCTCATCGACGGATTCGATCTTATCCGCCAGCTCATCGAGTACGGCCTGGGTGGCGGCCTTTTGGTCCGCCACGGTGGAGTTGATCTCGCCGGAAGCCTCGTAGCGGGAGTACTCCGCCATGAGCTCGCTGAGCGGCTTATCCGTCTGCCCCAGCGCGGCCAGCACGTGCATGGCGGCCAGCATGCCGGAATCGGCATTCCAGAATTCCTGGAAGTAGTAGTGCGCGGAGTGCTCACCGCCAAAGGCCGCCTTGTGCTCGGCCATTTGAGCCTTAATGAAGGAGTGGCCCACGCGCGTGCGCACGGCGGTACCGCCCTTTTCCGCGATGAGCTCCGGCACCGTCTTGGAGGTAATTAGGTTGTGGATGATGGTCGCGCCTGGGAATTTATCCAAGTAGCGGCTTGCCACCAGCGCGCAGATGGCAGACGGCGATACCGGCTGGCCCTTCTCATCCACCACGAAGCAACGATCCGCGTCCCCATCAAAGGCAAGGCCGATATCGGCCTTTTGCTCTACGGTGAATTTCTGCAGATCCTCTAGGTTCTTGGGATCCAGCGGGTTCGCCTCGTGGTTGGGGAAGGTACCGTCGAGCTCGAAGTAAAGATCGCGGACATCGAAGGGCAGGCCATCGAAAACGGCCGGGACCGTGTGCCCGCCCATGCCATTGGCGGCATCGACGGCGACGACCAGCGGCTTGGATTCTTCCAGCGGCACGAGGTGACGCAGGAAATCCGCGTAGCCGGTCAGGATTTCCTGCTCGGCGATGGCACCATTGGGGCCGTCGTAGTTTGGGGTGCCATCGATAAGCATCTGCTTAATCTCTTCTAACCCAGTTTGTTGCCCCACGGGGACGGCTCCGGCGCGGCAGAGCTTGATGCCGTTATACTTCGCCGGGTTGTGGGAGGCGGTAAACATAGCACCCGCGCACTCCATAGAACCCGCGGCATAGTAGAGCTCATCGGTGGAGGTAAGCCCCAAAAGCGTCACGTGGAGGCCTTGGCTCACCACGCCTTCAGCAAAGGCTTGCGCCAGTGCGGGTGAAGACGGGCGCATATCGTGACCTACAGCCACGGTGTTTTCGCCTTCTTCGCGCAGGATTGCGGCGAAGGCGGCGCCGGTATCGCGCACGAAGTCTTCATCGATATCTTCGCCCACCACGCCACGGACGTCATAGGCCTTAATCACTGCATCAAGATGCTCACGAGTTCGCATACCTCGCAATAATACTCCCCGCCTGCGGGCAACTAGCGCAGTGTTCCGTCCGTGTCTGCAGCTAGCTAGCGCAAACTTTCACGGGCGCTGTGCCCAGCGCCCGTGGTTTAGTCGGACTCGGTGTCCGTGTCCTGCTTCTCGGCAGGATCATCTTCGCTGTGCGCATCGGGAACGACGGACAGGTGAGCGCGGCGGGCCTTTTTGGCATAGGCCACGCGACGAGTGCGAAATACCGGGTGATTGGAATTGGCGGGGTCAGCACCATCGAAGGTGGCGGCGTAATCGATGGGGTCTGCCCCGGAGCCGGCACTGCGGTCATCGACAAGCCCCGTGGTCACCCTGCCGTCTTCCTTGACCGCCTGGGCCAGGGCCATAAGGTCATCGTCCTCATCTAGCTCGATGCGGTCTACGCGCACCAACTCCCACCCCACCGGCGCAGAGATGCGGTCGCGGTGGGTGCTGCACAGATCCCAGCTATGCGGGTTATCCTCTTCTGCCAGCGGTCCAACCACTGCGGTTTGATCCGCATATGCATAGGTCAACGTCGCCACGGCGGGTCGGCCGCAGCCTGGGCGGGAGCAATGGCGAGATTCAGTCACGGGCAATAGTCTAAACCCTTGGTTGAGATTTAGATAGTACTTCCCCGGCGTGGCTGCACTTATTGCGCAGCCATAGAGCTTTAGAATCAACGCCATGACCGCCGCTCGCCCCCGCCCACATATTCGCCCCGCCCGCGACCGCCACGGGCGCGGGCTGCACGGGCCCTTGCTACCGCAGCAAACCCCGCGCTACCGCAGCGCCCGCGAGCTTTTCGATGCCGCCGTCCTCGAGGCCTACGCACCCATTCAACACGCCTTCGCCCCGCAATTGCGCGGGCTCGATCTTGCGGTAGATACCATCCCGCGCATGCGCCTTTCTGCCGATATGACGGTGCTGCCGGATGAAATCATTGCCGATGGGCCAGTGCCGCTCGGTCGCATCGTGCCCGCCGGTGTCGATTCTTCTGGCACCCCTACCCGCGCCCGGCTCGTTATCTTCCGCATGCCCATTGAGCAGCGTGCTGTCACCTCCGCCGAGCGCGCGGAGCTCCTCGGCACGGTCATTACCGCCCTGGTGGCCAATTACTTAAACCTCGCTCCAGAGGAGGTAGACCCGCGCTATGGCTGGTAGGGAGGTTTCTCACCACAAAGAAAACTCTAGCCCTTGACCGCACCGCTCAGGGGGCGCAGCCAAGGGCTAGAGCACACAACTTAGTTAACCAATCTCGCGTTTGAGGCGGCGGCGTTCGCGGTCCGAAAGCCCGCCCCAAATTCCGAAGCGTTCATCGTGCTCCAGCGCGTATTCCAGGCACTCATCGCGCACCGCGCAGGCTTGGCAGATACGCTTTGCCTCACGGGTGGAACCTCCCTTTTCAGGGAAGAATGCCTCTGGATCCGTCTGCGCGCACAACGCTTGATCCTGCCACTCCTGCTCGACGGCACCGAAGAGTTCATCGAGCGATACCTCTGCAGCAGCACCGCCACGGAGAATGGCGTTGTTATTAGCCATTTTGTCCACGCCTTTTCCTTTCTCCGAGGTTGGGTAATCCTAATCAGTGCAACCGACTGTACACGAGGCTGAAGTGCGGCTGAATCGCGGTCAACCCGCGAGCCAATCCGTGAAAACAAGTGCGTCGGTCGCCGTTTCTTGCACTGATGTAATTTCACACCGGATCACTAAATATCGTCAACCTGAATTAGTGCCTTTCTCGCGCTTTATCGCAAAAACGCTGCACACGATCCCCATCCGTCACATTAGTAACACCCGGTGTCATCCGGGGGTGTAGGTAGGGGGTACTAGATATAGTGGTGTCCGGTTTTTCTGTCAACAATTTTCAGGAACTTTCGGCGTGTCTCCCAAAACCTCGGCCGGGCAGGGATCACAAAGCCCTCCGCACCGCGCGCGTTTCCAAGCAGCAGGCGGTGCGGAGGGAAGGAGCCGAGCGCTTTAGGCGTCGGAGCTAAAGCGAATGCCGGCATCGGGGATGGTCACACCGGGAAAGACCCGCATGCCGTCCACAAGCTCACAGCGGGCACCAACGTGGGCGCCTTCGCCGATGACGCAGTTTTCGATGACCGCATTGGCACCGATGTGTGCGCCCGAGGCAATGATGGAGTTGTGGATGATTGCACCCGGTTCGATGCGCACGCCATCAAAGACCACCGTTCCCTCGAGGCGGGAGCCGGCTCCCACCTCGGATCCGCGGCCCACCGCGGTGCCAGATAGCAGCAGCACGCCGCCGGCAATGCCCGCAGAGGATTCCACAAGGGATTCACCGGTGCGGCCTTCCAACAGCGGCGATGGCGCGATGCCGCGCACCAGATCGGAGGAGCCGCGGGTGAAGTCATCGGGGCGGCCCATATCGCGCCAGTAGGAGTTATCGACGTGGCCGACGACCAGGCGGGCATCGGCAAGCAAGCCCGGGAAGGTCTCGCGCTCGACCGAAACTACGCGGCCTGCCGGGATGGACTCGATGACGGAGCGGTCAAAGACGTAGCAACCGGCGTTGATCTGGTTGGTTGGTGGATCCTCGGTCTTTTCCAAAAAGGCCGTGACCCGGCCCTCAGAATCCGTGGGCACGCAGCCAAAGGCGCGCGGATCCGCCACGTTGAGCAGGTGCATGGTGACATCGGCACCCTTGTTGTGGTGCGTGGTCAAGATGCCCTCTAGATCCATGCCGGAAAGAACATCGCCGTTGAAAACCATGACGGTGTCATTGCGCAACTTGTCATAGACGTTGCGAATACCGCCGCCGGTGCCCAGCGCGGTTTCTTCCACCACGTATTCAATGTCCAGGCCAAGCTCGGAGCCATCGCCAAAGTATTCCTCAAAAACCTCTGCCTTGTACGAGGTGGACATCACCACGTGCTCAATGCCCGCGGCCTTGATGCGGGCGAGCAGGTGCTGCAGGAACGGGTAGTTTGCCGTCGGCAGCATGGGCTTGGGCGTACCAATGGTCAGTGGGCGCAGGCGGGTACCGCGCCCGCCCACCAAAATCACCGCATCGGTGGTGGCACCGTGAGTGGTGGCTGCTTCAGTCATAGTCATCCTTTGTATGCAGACAATCTTATTCTGAGGTTTTTCGAGGGTCAGTGTATGCGGCCGCGGCCAGAAACCAGGTCAACGGCACGCGCTTCAGGCCTCCGAATCTTTGGCCGTACTGGCGCGAGCGGCCGTCACCGCTCCCCGCGCCTGCAATCCCAGCCACAGCGCGGCGCGCAGCGGGGCCTGCCACCACGCCGGGTGACGGTCCGCCTGGAAGCGGTACGCGGAACTGTGGTGCGCGCGCAGCATCGCCCCGGCGTGCGCCTGGGTGGAATGTCCCTTGGCGTGGCTGATGACGGCTTCTGGGCAGAAAATGTTTTGGTACCCGGCGCGGGCGAAGCGATCACCTAAGTCCACATCCTCCAAGTACATGAAGTAACGCTCATCAAAGCCGCCAATGGCATCGAAGGCATCCCAGCGCACCAAGAGGCAGGATCCGGATAACCACCCGGCGGGGCGTTGGACGGACATATCGGCATCGTTACGGTACGTGCGCGTCCATGGATTAGACGGCCATAGGTTGGAAAACAGCGCGTGCCCGATGCCCGTGGATATATTCGGCACCGACCGAGCGGACGGATAGTTGCTGCCGTCCGGTTCCACGATGCGCGGGCCCACCGCGGCGGCGTCCGGCCAGCGGCGCGCGCACGCAATCATCTGGTCAATTGCGCCTTTACTAAAGGTGACATCCGGGTTAGAGATAAGGAAGAACTCATCATCTACGCGTCGGTTCTCGCGCACCCACCGCGCGCCGGCATTCATGCCGGCGCCGTAACCAATATTGCCGCCGGTATCGAGGAAGTGTACGTCTTCTTTTTCTGCAGCGGCGGCTTCGGGGACGCCATCGGTCGAACCATTATCCGCCAGTATCACCTCGGTGCCGTTAACGCAGGCGTCCGGCAGGGAGCTTATAAAGCGCGCCAAGTACTCACCGGGATTATAAGTCACAGTGATAACGGCGAGCGGAGCTGTAGTTTCAGTAGTCACAATGGGCCCCAAGCTTAGTCATGCCAGAGGCCGCGTCAGGAGACAGACACTGTTTCAAACACGCGAAACTGGTCACGGATCCTTAATTTTGGCGAGATCTCCCCTAAACTATCTCCAGATCCCCGGAAAGTAGAAAGCCTTCACTTGTGACTTCTGAGAACACTCGCCGGGCGCGCAATATCCAACCCGCGCCCTCTGCCGCTAGCGCGGTTAAGCAAAAGGGTTCCACGGCCACCAAAACCATCGTGGCCGTCATTTCTGCCCTCATCCTAGCTGTCTCCGGCGTGGGCTATGCCACGGTGGGACGCTTGGATACGGGCATGTCCTCCGCCTCGGACCTATCCTTGGGCGAGGATGGTTTATCCGATCCTTCCTTGGACGGCGCCGCCGATATCTTGCTCGTGGGCAAGGACTCGCGTACCGATGCCCAGGGCAACCCGCTCTCCGAAAAGGAGTTGGCGGATCTCCACGCCGGCGTTGCCGAGGGCGAGGAAAATACCGACACCATCATGCTCGTGCGCATTCCGGAAGACGGCTCGCGTGCTACGGCTGTCTCCATTCCGCGCGATACCTATGTCAACGACCCGGACTACGGCAATATGAAGATCAATGCCGTCTACGCCTCGCACAAAAACGACAAAGTCCAGGAGCTCCAGCAGGAAAACGCCGAGGCGGAGGCGCAGGGTGAGAAGAAACCGTATTCGGATAAGGACATCGAAAAGCACGGCGTGGAAGCAGGCCGCGAAGGCCTGCTCAAGATGGTGCACTCCCTGACCGGCGTATCCATTGACCACTACGCCGAGGTGGGCTTGCTGGGCTTTACGCTGCTTACTGATGCCGTCGGTGGCGTCGACGTGTGCCTCAACGAAGATGTTGAGGACGAGATGTCCGGCGCCAAATTCCACAAGGGGACCCAGACCCTCGATGGCGCGAAGGCGCTGACCTTCGTGCGCCAGCGCTATAACCTGCCGCGCGGTGACCTCGACCGCATCGTGCGCCAGCAGGCGTATATGGCCTCGCTGGTTAAGAAGGTACTCGATAATGACACGCTGACCAGCCCGTCTAAGCTCTCCAAGATTGCTAAGGCCGTGGAGCGCTCCGTGGTCATCGATGATGGCTGGGACATCATGGGCTTCGTCACCCAGCTGGCCGGCCTGGCCGGCGGCAATGTCACCTTCACCACCATCCCGGTCACCTCCATCGATGGCCGCGGCGATTACGGCGAATCCATCGTCACCATCGATACCAATGAGGTTCACCGCTTTATGGAGGATCTGGCCAAGTCGCACGAGGAAGCCGAAGAAGAGGCGGCCGAGAAGGACGAGAAGACAGAAGACGCGCCGGAGCATGATGCTGATATCAACTCCGATAACGAGGTCCACGTCCTCAATGCCGGCAATATCGATGGCTTGGCCGCCGGCATCGGCACCTGGCTGGAAAACACCGGCTATACCGTCGAGCGCTCCGCCAACGCCCAGCCCGGCATCTACTCCGAGTCCCAGGTCGTGGCCGCGGACCCCGATAGCGAAGATGCCAAGAAGCTGGCGGAAAAGCTCGGTGGCCTGCCGGTGGTAGAAAACCCGCAGCTCGATGACAATACCTTGCTCGTCGTGGCCACCGATGATTACCAGGGCCCCTCCGATGAGGAAGCAAGCGCCGAGGAATCCGCGGCCGAGGAAGATACCGACCTGGTAGGCACCCCGGGCAATGACTTCGGCGCCAACAAGGTTTCCCCTGAAATCGACGCCGGCGGCGACGGACCGCGCTGCGTGAACTAAGCAGGCTGGCCTACGATGGGCGGGTATGGAACTACTCGCCCATCTTTTAAACGCCGATGCCGCCACCCCGCGGCTGACTGTTTATAACGAATCCACCGGCGCACGCATGGATTTTTCCGCGCAGACCCTAGATAACTGGGTGGCCAAGATCGCCAATATGTTGGAAGAAGAGCTCGACTTGGAGCCGGATTCCACCATCGCCATCGATGTGCCCACCTCGTGGCAGGCCGCCGTCATTGCCTTAGGCGCCCTCGCCGCCGGGCCCACCTTTGATTTCGGTGAGTCGGCCGCGCTTGCCGACGTCGTCTTTACCTCCCCCTCCCGCTACCTTTCAGCCCAAGAGCGGCAGCTGCAGGCCGATATCGTGCTCATCAGCGATGATCCCTTTGGCCGTGGCATCGTCGAATCCGGCGGGGATCTGCCCACCGGTGCCATTGACTTCGGCCCCACCGTCCGTTTTTATGGCGACCAATACTTCGGTGAAACCCAACCCCTGCCAGAGTTGGTGACCCCGCCCGCGAGTGCCGAGCGGTTGCTGTCTACTGGGTGGAGCGACAAAGCTTCCTTCACTCGCGCCGTCCTCGAGCCCTTAGCCGCCGGTGGCTCTGCCGTCATCGTCGCTGGACTCTGCCCCGCGTCCCGCCTGGATGAAATTGCAGCGAATGAGAAAGTAACTGCCCGGCTGTAGGCCAAGTGGCCTATACTTGCCTTCCATCATGTTCTTGGGAATCTCTTCAGACGCGTGGGTCTACATCTTTATTGGTGTGCTCATTTTGGTCGGCACTATCACTCAGGGCTCGATCGGCTTTGGGCTCGGCACCATCGCCACCCCCATTGTCGCGCTCTTGCGCCCGGATTTAGTCCCCACGCTCATCTTGCTCCTTGCGCTGTGCATTTCCATCTATACTCTGGCGCGGACGTACCGCGAAACCTCATGGCGCTTGGTCGGCATATCCGTCATCGCCCGCATTCCGGGCTCGTTTGCCGGCGCGTGGGCGATCGCTTCTCTCTCGCACGACGGTCTTTCCATCTTCATCGGCTGCGCCGTGCTCTTGGCGATGTCCCTCTCCAGCCTCGGCTGGAGCCCCGAGCCTACCAGGCGCAATACCGTCCTGGCCGGGCTTACCTCCGGCTTCCTGGGCACCTCCACCTCCATCGGTGGCCCGCCGATGGCGCTGATCATGAAGCGCTTCGACCCGCAGCGCACCCGCGGCAGCCTCGCCGGAACCTTTGTGATCGGTACCGTTATGTCGCTCATCATCCTGGGCTTTAACGGCCAGGTCACCCAGCCGCAGGTCTATGCCGCCGCGGCCTATAGCCCGTTGGTGGTCATCGGCCTATTCATTGCCAATTACCTCAACCACTTCATCGATACCAAGCGCCTTAACCGCATTGTCACGGTGGTAGCTATTACCGCCGCCCTTGCCCTTATCGGCCAAGTGGTGTTTTTCTAAGCCGGCTATAAGACCGGTATTGCGTTGTGATCACTGCCCCCGGTTTTGTCTCTAGCCTGTCCAGCTATTGTTTCGCGCTGAAAAAAGGTTGTACGCTAGAAGTGCATCATCAGCGCAGAGGAAGGACCAGAGAGTCTGTACCCTCCATTAATTTTCCCTGCGCCCTATTCTCTTTCTTTTAGGTGATGAAATGAACGAATTTATCGCTGCGCGCTGGCAGGACATCCTTTTCCGCAGTTACCAGCACGCAAGCCTTGTCATCCAATCGGTCGCCGTGGCCCTAGTCATCGCGTTGATTATTGCCATTTTTGTAGCCCAACGCCCGCGCGGTGCGGCTATCGCTAATGCCTTAACCTCCATCGGCCTGACCTTGCCTTCGCTGGCACTACTTGGCCTTGCCATCCCGCTCTTTGGCATCGGCACCATACCTTCCGTTGTCCTCGTGGTCTTTTATGCCGTCCTTCCCATCCTGCGCAATGCCATCGTCGGTTTGCACAATGTCAGCGACGATGTCATCGAATCCGCCCGTGGGCAGGGCATGAGCTCGACGGCCATCCTCTTCCGCATCCGGCTGCCGCTGGCCTGGCCGGTGATTATGACCGGCATCCGCGTCTCCACTCAGATGTCTATGGGTGTTGCCGCCATCGCCGCCTACGCGCTCGGCCCAGGACTGGGTGGATATATCTACTCAGGGCTAAGCCAAATCGGCGGTACCAACGCACTTAATTTCACGCTGGTGGGCACCATCGGCGTCGTCATCATTGCGCTCATTGTGGATGCGATTCTCGCAGGAATCCAAAAATTGACCACCCCGAAAGGTATTTAAGAATGTCCGATTCAACGCACGCTTCATCCACACACTCTGCGGACGCAAGCAATAGCGGTGCCAGCATCGTATTTGATCACGTCACCAAGGCCTATTCGGGACAAGACTCCCCCGCCGTCGAGGATCTCTCCTTCGAGATTCCGGCGGGCGAGCTGGTCGCATTCGTCGGCCCCTCCGGTTGCGGCAAAACCACCTCGCTGAAGATGATTAACCGCTTGGTGGAGCCGACCAGCGGCACCATTTATATCGATGGCGAGGACGCCACCAAGAAAAACCCCACGCAGCTGCGCCGCGATATTGGCTATGTTATCCAAGGCGGCGGGCTCATCCCGCACATGTCCGTCGCGGATAATATCGCCCTGGTGCCCAAGCTGAAGAAGTGGAAGGCCGATAAGATTTCTCAGCGTACCGATGAGCTTTTGGATATGGTCGGGCTCGATCCTGCTACCTACCGCGATCGCTTCCCCAGCGAGCTATCCGGTGGCCAGCAACAGCGCGTCGGCGTCGCCCGTGGCCTGGCGGCGGATCCGCCGGTGGTCTTGATGGACGAGCCCTTCGGCGCAGTAGACCCCATCACTCGCACCCGTCTGCAGGATGAATTGGTCAATATCCAATCCGAGCTGAAAAAGACCATCATCTGCGTCACGCACGATATCGATGAGGCCATCAAGCTGGGCCACCGCATCCTCATCTTTGAGCCAGGCGGAAAGATCAGCCAGTACGATACGCCCGACAATATCCTCGCCGCGCCCGCCAATGACTTCGTGGCTGACTTCATTGGTTCCGGCTCTGCCTTAAAGCAGCTCAACCTGCGCCGCGCGGACGAGCTGGAGCTTGCGGATCAGGCGACCGCGCGCATCGGTGAATCCACTGATAAGGCGCTAGCGCGCCTGCGCGAGGCCGGCGAAGAAATGGTGGTCATCATCGATGACAAGGGCCATCCCCGCGACTGGATCTTCGCCCGCCAGCTCGAGCGCTACGAGACCATCCCGGAGCCGCAGTTCGAGCTCAACTCCGTTGTGGATGCGCGCTCTACGCTAAGCGATGCCATGTCTGCCATGCTTGCTTCCTCCCACAGCGGCGCGCTTGTTACCCGCCGCGGCGAATTCGTGGGCGTTTTGTACTACGAAACGGTCACGGATTATATCCAGCAGATGAACGCCGCGGCTCAAGAGGCTTTAGATGAAAAGGAGGTGGATTCCGGTGGAGAAATTTAAGCGCCTCACCGGTGAAGACCGCCTCCTTATCATCGGCATCCCCATCCTGGTGGTGCTCACGGTGGGCGGTTGGCTCATCTGGCACGCCACCGCCGAGCTGGATGATATTGAAGAGCGCACCCTGCAGATTAGCTCCGTACTCACCATGACCCGCGAGCACTTGGTCCTCGTGGTCATCTCCGCGTTGCTGGTCATCGCCACGGCCGTGCCACTGGGCATCGTGCTAACGCGCAAGTCCACCAAGTTCATGGCGCCGATCATCACCAGCATCGCGAATATCGGCCAAGCCGCGCCCGTCGTCGGTGTCATCGTCTTATTGGCCATCTGGTTGGGCTTTGGCGAACCGGTGGCCATCCTCGGCCTCTGGTTCTATGCCTTCTTGCCGGTGCTCGCCAATGTGATTGCGGGATTGCGGGGTGTGGATAAGCAGCTTGTCGAGGCCGCCTACGGCCTCAGCATGTCACCCTTCCAGGTTCTCACCAAGGTCGAGCTGCCCATGGCCCTGCCCGTTATCATGACCGGTATCCGCACCTCCTTGGTGCTTTTGGTCGGTGCTGGTGCGTTTGCCACCTTTATTGATGCCGGCGGCCTCGGCGGGCTGATTACCACCGGAATCACCCTCTACCGCAACCCTATTCTCATCTCCGGCGCGGTCCTCATCGCGTCCTTAGCCTTAGCGGTCGAATGGGTGGGCCGCGTTCTTGAGGTTGTCTTCGCCCCGAAGGGAATGATCAAATGAAACGCCTCCTCGCAACGCTTGCCGCCGCAAGCACGTTCTTCCTCACCGGGTGCGGCCTCGGCACTGCCGGTGGCCTCATCCCGAGTGGGGAGTTAAAGGGCGACCTTGCCGATATCGACCTCGACGGCGCCAATATTTCCATCGGTTCCAAGAACTTCACCGAGCAGGTCATCCTGGGCAAGATTGGTGCCATCCTCTTGGAATCCGCCGGTGCCAACGTAAAGGACTTGACCAATATCCCCGGCTCCACCTCGGCGCGCCAAGCGCTGGAAGTCGGCGATATGGACTCCATGTTTGAATACACCGGCACCGCCTGGATTACCTACCTGGGCAATGCCGACCCTGTCCCCGGCTCGCAGGAGCAATACGAGGCAGTGAAGGAAGCCGACAAGGACCACGGGCTTACCTGGCTGCCCCCAGCGCCAATGAATAATACGTACGCGCTAGCCATTAGCGAGCAGTCCCACGCAAAGTACGGCCTTGAGTCGCTGGCAGATATCAAGGGAGTTCCCGCCAACGAACAGACCTTTTGCACCGATAGCGAGTTCTTGGCCCGCAATGACGGCCTGCTTACCATGCTGGATAGCTATGGCGTTGAAAAACCACCGCGCGACCGCATCCGGATCATGGATTCCGGCGCCGTCTATGCCGCCTTGAATAAGGGCGAGTGCACCTTTGGTTCAATCTTCGCCACTGATGGACGCATTAAATCCCTGAACCTCACCGTACTTGAGGATCCTGAGCTCTTCTTCCCCAAATACAACCTCGCCCCAGTTGTGCGCACGGAGGTCCTGGAGGAACACCCAGAGATCAAGGATCTCTTCGCTCCCTTAGCGGAGCTCCTGACGGATGAGAAGATGCAGGAGCTCAATGCCCGCGTGGACGTCGACGGTGAGGACTACACCGCCGTGGCCCGGGATTTCCTTATCGATGAAGGGCTGCTAGAAGCTTAATCATCTGGCCGCTCTACCAGCGCAAATGGATTTACAGGAAACTTTCAGTAATTTTCAGCGACCTATCAGATAGATTCCATTGCTGTTCCAGCCACATGCCCCATACTTAAATCATGCGTTTGAGAGAGCGCATACGAGAGAGATAGAGAGAACCCCTCAGTTTCCAGAGGGCGGTGAAAACCGATACATGGAAACACCCTTGTAGAGAGAGACGTCAGCGGCACTCGGAACCGAAAGGAACCGGGTGCCGCTGGCGTTTTCTAGTTCTACTTGCTGGGTTAAGGGCTATGCCACCAGGTCGTTCTTGCGCGGCGCGAAGAGCACGGCGGTACCCGTCACGATCGCCGCAGCCACCAAGTAAAACGCTGGGGCGAGTTTATTTCCGGTGGTATCAATCAGCCACGTCGCGATCATCGGGGCTGTACCACCGAAGATGGCATTGGCCGTATTAAACGTCAGCGCGAAACCAGACAGGCGCACGTGCGTGGGGAACTGCTCGGAAAGGAAGGAGGGCAAGACGCCATCGTTAAGCGCCAGCACCCCACCCAGGCACACCTGGATGATGATGACGAGCAGAATGCCTGCGCCATCGAGAAGCATGAATGCCGGAATAATGGCAAGGCCCATAAAGAGCGCGGCGCACAGCATGGTGGTGCGCCAGCCTAGGCGATCGGACAGCAGGCCGGTCAATAGCGCAAAGCACACGTAGAACGCGGAAGCCACCGAGGAGGCGACAAACGCCGGGGTTTCTGCCATGCCCAGCTCCTCCGAAAGATAGGTGGGCAGGTAGGTCAAGATGACGTAGAAGCCAATCGCGTTGAGCACCGCGCCGGCAAAAGCAATGGCCAGGGCCTTGGGGTACTTCAGCACTTGGCGCAGCGGCGAAAGCTCAGTGTCCGCGTGCTTTTCAAAGCGGGAGGATTCCTCCGTGTGGCGGCGGATCCATAGGCCGTACAAGCCCAGCGGCAGCGCCACCAGGAAGGGAACGCGCCAGCCCCAGGAATGCAGGGCATCATCTTCAAGCACACCGGTAAGAAATGCCGCGATGAGCGAGCCCAAGAGCAACCCTGATGCGGTTGCCGATGGCACCACCGCGGCATAAATCCCGCGTTTTCCAGGTGGGGCAATCTCAGCCAGGTGCGTGGCGGCGCCGGCGTATTCACCGGCTGCGGAAAAGCCTTGCACCATGCGGCACAGCAGGAGCAAGAGTGTGGCCGCAAAGCCGATGGTCGCATACCCAGGCAATAGGCCGATGCAGGCGGTTGCCATCGACATCAATACGATGGAATAGGTCAGCGTGTGGATGCGGCCGTGCTTATCACCAATATGGCCCCAGACTATTCCGCCGATGGGGCGCACCAGGAATGACAGTGCGAAGAGCGCGAAGGTCAAAATTAGCGCGCGGCGGCCTTCCATTTCCGGGAAGAAGACGCGCGAGATAATCGCGGACATATAGATATAGGCCGCATAATCGAACCACTCAATGAACGTGCCGATGAAAGCGGCCTTGATGGCGGAAACGCGCTGTTCGTGTGAAGTGCCAGGAACGTCCACACCCGTTGGGGCAGATTCATCGCTCGCTGGCGGTGGGGCTATCAGAGGAGCCATGCTCCTCACCTCGTTTCTGTTGAGCTTCATTCGCAAAAATGGCGCAGCATAGTCTGCGCCCATAGCGACGAGCCTACAGAACTTACTATGGTTTAGATCACTTTCGTACGCCTTTATTGCCTCTACTACAGGCTTTGCTTGCCGATGCCTCCCCTTCCCCACCCAACTCACAGCACTTAGCAGCAACCTTTCAGGCAGATTCAATGGCGAGCCCAGCCGCATGCCCCATACTTAAATCATGCGTTTGAGAGAGCGCATACGAGAGAGATAGAGAGAACCCCTCAGTTTCCAGAGGGCGGTGAAAACCGATACGTGGAAACACCTTGTAGAGAGAGACGTCAGCGGCACTCGGAACCGACAGGAACCGGGTGCCGCTGGCGTTTTACTAGTCACATTATTCGCCGCCGTTTTGCCCGCTGCCTCTGCCTGCCGCCGCTGGCTATCGCCTCGGCCCCGCTGCAAGGCCGAACCACCCGCGCTAGGCGGGCTTCTTCCGTGGGATTTCCTTATCGAAGTCAATGAGCCGTCCCAATGCCCAATCGCGGTCCGTAAGCAGCCGGGCAAATACCATCCCCGCGCCGATAGCGCCTACTACCATCAAACCGGTGGCCACATTCGCCACAGCCTGATCCATCTGTCCATCGTTGAGGTAATAAACCGCGCGGAACATCGTCACCCCAGGAATCATAATGACGGCGGCAGGCACGGTCGTGGTAATGCGCGGCAACCGCGCCTTTTGCGAGGCCACCGCTCCCAAGAGTCCGATAATCAGCCCGCCAATAAAAGCCGCAAAGTAGATGGTCGTGCCCAGTTCAAGGAGTCCCAGGCGCACCGCATTGGCCACGGTTCCCACGCTTGCGGCAACTAGGACCATGCGGCGCGAGGAATTAAAGAGGAAGGCAAAGCCCGCGATGCCGAAGAAGCTGGCGACAAAAGCCAGCAGGTACCACCGCGTATCCGGCGCGGGGACCGGCGGATCCGGGCTAAGATCCGTCAACCAACTGACCATGGAGACTGTAAACGTAGCGGTAAAGATGACCGTAAACGCATACCCCAGCCTGGCGATGCCCGCGTCAAAGTCAAAGCGCGCAATATCGATCAGGGCCGAAAACAGCGGGAACCCCGGAATCAAAAAGAGCACCGTCGCGACATAGCCCGAGGACAGCGAGCTCGGCTCTACCACCCCGGCAAATCCTAGGATCTCGATAAGAATAAAGAACGTGATGCTGGCTGCCGCGCCACCGGCGATGATCCCGCCAATTTGGTGCACGTGCTGGTGGAGCACCTCATAGCGCACGAACTGCCCCACGAACGCCGCCAGCGCGACGAGCCCTACCGCCTGCACCGGAAAGAAGTTCAGGAATGCAAACGCCGCGCACGCGACCGCGGCTGCGGTGGATAGAACCCACACATTCCAACGCTTTTTTACGTCACTTTCAATGGAATCGAGCATTCCCGAAAGCTCTTCTGCAGTAATTCCGGAGTACAGGCGGTTATGGGTGAGGTCCTCCAATGCCTCAATGCGGGAGGCATCAACGGCCGGCGAATGCGTGCGCGCAATCACGGTGCGAAAGGAGTCACCCCGGTGAAAGGTACAGGTAATCTGCGTTAGCCCCACGTTGGCATCCAAGTAGTCAAACCCTAGCGCCCGGGCGCTGCGCTTCATACCGCGCAGCACGCGATATCCCGATGTGCCAGCGCCCATCAGCATCATCCCGACACGCAACACGACGTCAGCTTCCACGCCCATCTGCCGGTGAAAATTCGGATCATACTGCGACGACAAATCTTTCACCTCTACCTCGCGGGAAAGCTGCGGGCCAGGCCGCCTTTCGCCGGCCATTGCCCCAGCTTCCACCCACATTTTGGCTGTTTCTTCTACCTTCCAGACTAGCGCACCGCCTGCCTACCCCGTGTCCCCTCTTAGCCTCCACTAACTTTCAGGAAAATTCCAGCTTTTTTCAATGCCTATAACAGGGTCTAGCGCCATACTTTCCTTAGCGTTTGAGAGAACGCAAGAGAGATAGAGAGAACCAGCTCCAGCGCCCTGCGGCCCTTTACTGAGGCCCGGGCGCTGGAGTTGTTTTCATCGAGTTCGCAATAGTCCCCTAGCCTTTACGGACTCGACGATTACAATTCATCAAAAGTTTCCATTATGTGAAACACCCCGTAATCTACGCGGTTTACGTTGGCTGGGTGACTCTCAGGGATGACCACGCCGACGCTAAGAACGGCATCGCGACTGCCACGGCCACTGGCCCGAGCAACGATAATTCATCGGAGCTCGTACGAAAGGCTACAAAGAGCCGACATAAGGAATGGTTGCTGGCTGCCGTACTTTTGGCGCCCAACCTCATCTTGCTGGCTATCTTTACCTACCGGCCGCTGCTGGATAATATTCGGCTTTCCTTTTTTAATTGGAATATTTCCAGTTCAAGCTCCACTTTTGTTGGCTTTGATAATTACGTGGAGTGGTTCACGCGCGATGACACAAAGACGATTGTCTTAAATACCGTCATTTTCACCTTTTTCGCGGTCATCGGCTCCATGGTGATTGGGCTCGCGCTTGCACTTCTTCTCAATCAAAAAATCAGGGGTCGCAACTTTGCACGCTCGGTGGTCTTCGCGCCTTATGCGATCTCCGGTGCCGCGATTGGTATCGCCTTCCAATTCGTATTCGACCCCAACTTCGGATTGATTCAAGAAATCCTTGGGTGGTTTGGCATAAGTTCTCCAAACTTTTATGCCGTGCCTGGCTGGGCGTTGTTCATGGTGACATTCACGTTCGTGTGGAAAAACTTGGGCTATACGTTTGTAATCTACTTGGCTGCCCTACAGGGCCTAGATAAGGAATTAGACGAAGCTGCTGCCATTGATGGAACAGGCCGTTGGCGCAAATTCTGGCGCGTGACGATGCCGCAACTGCGCAATACCACCTTCTTCCTTTCCATTACGGTACTGCTCAACTCTGTGCAGGTCTTTGACATCATCAACGTCATGACCCGAGGCGGCCCACAAGGCAACGGCACCCAGACGCTGGTTTTTCAGATTTATAACGAAACCTTTGTCAATTTCCGCGCTGGTTACGGCGCCACTGCTGCGACAATCCTATTCCTCATCCTGCTCGTCGTTACGCTGATTCAGGTCCGCATCATGGATAAGCGAGGTTAACCACCCAATGGCTGATTCAAATCTTCACATGGTCACAGACTCTTCCCCTGTAGCTAGGCGCGCCAAGCTCATCGGCGGCTACGTGGGAATTATCCTCGTCCTCCTGCTCGTGGGACTGCCGTTGTTCTGGATTTTGATGACCTCATTCAAGGCCAGAGGTGACATTTACACCGACCCAGTTAACTGGCTACCGCCGACGTGGGAAACGAAAAATTACGCAGATGCCACCACGCGCGTTCCCTTCTGGACCTACCTGCGCAACTCGGTCTTCATTACCGCGGTACTATCCGCTATAAAAATTGTGCTTGGTGTCGTCTCCGCCTACGCCTTATCTATCCTTCGCTTCCCAGGACGCAATCTAGTCTTCATCGTAGTGATTTCTTCCCTGATGGTTCCTGCAGAAATCACGGTGATTTCCAACTATGCCTTGGTCAATTCCTTGGGCTGGCGCAATACCTTTGTTGGTATCATCGTTCCGCTGGCTGGTGTTGCCTTCGGCACTTTCCTCATGCGTAATCACTTTCTTTCCTTGCCGTATGAACTTGTGGAAGCTGCTCGCATGGACGGTGCCGGCCCCATTCGCTTACTCACCAAGGTGCTTCTTCCCGTTTCTTGGCCAACGCTGACAGCGTTTTCCGTGATCACACTAGTAAACGAGTGGAATACCTACTTGTGGCCTTTCCTGATGGCAGATACGGAACGTGTCGCTCCCTTGCAGGTGGGCCTGACCATGTTGCAAAACAATGATGGCGTTACTAACTGGGGCCCAGTAATGGCCGCTACCGTTCTAACCATTCTTCCGATGGTCGTCATCTTCCTTGGCCTGCAGAAATACATGATTCAAGGTCTCACCACTGGCGCCGTAAAAGGTTAGAAGGTTTCTATCCCCATCGCGCTCGCCGTTTTCACCCACTTCTTCGCAATTTGACTTAAATATAAGGAGATACCCATGCTTCGCCGTAAGTTTCTCGCACTAGCTTCCACTGCTTCTACCGCTTCATTTCTTGCCGCTTGTGCTGGCACCTCATCTACGAGTTCCCAGGGCAGTAGCGACGGTGGCAATGGTGGCGAGGTCACGGAATTGACGTGGTGGTCCAACCACCCAGCTTCTTCAAAGGACATCGAAAAGGAAATCATCTCTCGCTTCGAGAAGGAAAACCCTGATATTAAGGTCAACCTTGTTGACGCTGGAAAGAACTACGAGGAGGCAGCACAAAAGTTTAATGCTGCACTCACCGGCTCTGATCTTCCAGACATCGTGGTTCTCTCCGATGTGTGGTGGTACAACTTCGCTATCAACGGGCAGATTGCCAATGTTGATGATCTAGCCAAAGAAGCCGATATTGACCTTTCAAGCTATGTCCAGCCACTCTATGAGGACTACAACTACGACGGCGGCCACTTCGCGCTTCCCTTTGCTCGGTCGACTCCCCTGTTCTTCTATAACAAGGACGCTTGGAAGAAGGCTGGCCTGCCGGACCGCGGACCGGAGTCTTGGGACGAAATGGATGAGTGGTCTAAAAAGCTCGCGAGCGCGGATTCCAAAATGAAGCCATTTGGCTGGGGCGACGCCGTTGGCTACCTGGGATGGATTTTCCAAGGCCCCTTGTGGTCTAAGGGCGGCGCCTACTCCGATGAGTGGGATTTGAAGTTCACTGATGGCAAAACCATCGAGGCTGTGGAATGGCTCAAGGATGTTACCGATAGCAAGAATGGCTATTCCTACATGGGCAATGACATGGCTATGGAATTCGGTACCGGACGGGCTGCAGCCACTGTCCTATCCACAGGCGACCTTGCAGGTATCTCTGATACCGCTGACTTCGAATTAGGAACCGCATTCCTTCCCAATCCAAAGGGAGACGGCGCTTGCCCCACCGGAGGTGCCGGTCTTGCCATTCCTTCCGGTATTAGCAAGGACCGCCAGTTGGCAGCCATTAAGCTGATTGATTTCATCACGAACGACGAAAACACCTCGTACTGGTCCCAAAATGTGGGTTACATGCCGGTCCGCTCTTCTGCTGCCGACAACGAGGAACAAAAGAAATTCATGGAAGAGAACCCGAATTTCGAGACTGCTATCAAGCAGCTTCCAGAAACTCGCCCACAGGACAACGCCCGTGTATTCCTCCCTGGTGCAGATCAGGAGATTGGTGGAGCCTTCGAGAAGATCGTCACCAACCGCGACGATGTCACCAAGGTGCTCACGGATCTGGAAAAGACTCTGCAGTCCATTTATGACAACCAGGTAAAGCCCGTCATTAACGGCTAACCGTGCCAATTCTCCTTAACATCTGAAAGGTAACACCATGGCTACTGTCACATTTGATGGAGCAAGCCGCATCTACTCCAAAGACGCGGAGCGTCCCGCAGTTGACCAACTCAATCTAGATATTGCCGATGGCGAATTTTTGGTCCTCGTCGGGCCTTCTGGCTGCGGAAAATCCACCAGCCTTCGAATGCTCGCTGGCCTTGAGCCAACGGACCGAGGTTCCATTCGGATCGGCGGAAAAGACGTCACTGGAGTCAGCCCATCAGATCGAGACGTAGCCATGGTCTTTCAGAACTACGCCCTGTACCCGAATATGTCGGTCGCGCAGAATATGTCCTTTGCCTTGGAGAACCGGAAAGTTCCCAAGGACCAGATTAAGACGCGTGTGCAAGAAGCCGCGAAAATTTTGCAGATGGAGGATTTACTTGACCGAAAACCCGCGAATCTTTCAGGCGGCCAGCGTCAGCGTGTAGCGATGGGCCGCGCCATCGTGCGCGAACCTGCTGTATTCTGCATGGACGAGCCACTATCCAACCTGGATGCAAAACTACGCGTCTCTACCCGCGCGCAGATTTCAAATTTGCAACGCCGCCTAGGCACCACGACGGTGTACGTGACCCACGACCAGACCGAAGCAATGACCATGGGTGACCGCGTCGCAGTTCTTAACGCCGGTGTCCTACAACAAGTAGATACCACTCGTGAAATCTACGATCGCCCCCAAAACGTCTTCGTTGCCGGCTTTATCGGCTCCCCTGCGATGAATATCTACAACCTCGCACTCACCTCTAGCCAGCTTTCACTGGGGTCTACTCGCATCAACTTGGCCAATTACGACTTCGATGGTGCGCAATCCATTACCGTTGGCGTTCGCCCTGAAGATTGGGTGCACACAGAGGAAGGTGCGGAATTCACCGTTAAGCACGTTGAAGAGCTCGGCAATCAAACCTACCTCTATGGCGACTTGGCAGAATCCGGGGAGAATCTACAGTCGACGACCCGAATGGGCGGACAAACTGGCATGTTAGTAAGCGCTCGCCGTGATTACACGGTGGGTGACACTTTCCGCGTTTCCCCAGATCCTGACCGCATCCACCTATTTAGTTCTTCTACTGGTGAGCGTCTAAACTAAAGTCGACAAAGCGAAGTTAACAATGTAAATTTCTACTTTGCCCGGTGTAGCAAAAATTCATTGTTACTCGATTGCCTGAGGCATCCACGCAATTCTGTTTCCCGCGGATATTGCTAAGGCCAACTGCATTCCACGAACGATAAAGCCAATCGAAAGGTCACTAACTGCCGATGCGCTCTCTAAAGAAGCTATCTGTCACTGCCCTTGCCACCACCGCCATTCTCGGTACTATCGCCGCGCCGGCAGCGAACGCAACGAGCGACCCAGTACGTTCCATCATCGATCCTGGAACCTGCAAGACCATCACCAAGCTAGCTAACGAGGGCAAGCCGGTTCCAGATCCTTCCATCCTCCACGATGAGGACTCTGTAAAACCTTATTTCAGCGATGGCGTACTGAAGTACAAAGTGGCGGATAACTTCCCATACCGCAAGCAGCTGGACGCCGCCGTTGCCGAGTGGAATGAGGCTCTCGGGGGGAAGGCTTCCCTTCAGGAAGTAAAGCCTTCCGAAGCTGATGATGACACCATTTCCATCATCTACAATCCGGATCCTCGCGGCTACGTCCAGGGGTCGGCTTACCCAGATCACAAGTTGGTCTCCATCAAGATGCCCAACGCCACCTACCCTGAGGCGCTCCAAGGCACCATTGCTCACGAGCTAGGCCACATGATGGGCGCGGGGCATTCCTGTGCCGGCGCACTTATGGCAGGTTCCAATCAAAATCCAATCTCTTATCACGTAACCCCGCTTGATGCAGCGGCCATCATCCAAGGTCAGTTCGACTAAGCTTGCCTCGGCTTCTCCCCTGGTCCTGAACGGGAGCCAGGGGATTTTTATATGCCCAGTTTCGGGGTGTTGGATAAGCCGCGTTGGGCGAATATGGGCATCGGCTAGCAGCGCTGCTGCTAACGTTGCCCATATTCAAAGGTTTGCACAAGTAAAGGAGCCTGCCCTATGGAGACGTGGGAGCCCACATTGTCCACTGGTACGTTGCTAGGGATTGCAGTTGCTGCGGTCGCTGTAATTTTGGTACTGGTCATATATTTCAAGCTCCATGCTTTTCTCACGCTGCTGGTGGTGTCCGCTCTGACGGCACTCGCGGCAGGCATACCACTCGAAGGCATTGTCCCTACGATGACGGAAAGTTTCAGCTCCACCCTTGGCTCGGTTGCGCTACTGGTGGGGCTCGGCGCCATGATCGGCCGGCTCGTGGAATCTTCCGGCGGTGCGAAATCGCTTGCCGATGCCATGGTTCGCCGCTTCGGCGAAAATAAAGCGCCTCTTGCACTCGGCGTCGCCTCGCTGATTATGGGCTTCCCTATCTTCTTTGATGCTGGGCTTATCGTGATGCTGCCGGTTATCTTTGCTGTTGCCCGCCGCTTGAATGGCCCAGTCCTTGCCTTTGGCTTGCCGGCCGCTGGCGCATTTTCTGTCATGCATGTCTACCTGCCACCGCACCCCGGTCCTGTCGCCGCAAGCGAATTCTACGGCGCCGATCTTGGCTTGGTGCTGCTCGTCGGCCTACTGCTGGCTCTGCCTACCTGGTATATCTCTGGCTACCGCTTTGGACTAGTGGCCGGAAAGAAATTCCCGTTCAAGGTCACTGACGCCATCGCCGGGCCCGTCCTTGATGAGGAAGAACAACCCTTAAAACCTGCGTCCGCCACCACAGTGATTTCCATCCTGCTCATCCCGATGGTGCTTATCTTCTTCAATACTGGGCTCAACGCTCTAGCTTCCTACGGCACCATTGATGCCGATGCCACGTGGGTCAGGTTCTTCGTCATGCTCGGCCAAACCCCAATCGCACTGCTGATTACGGTGCTTATCGCATTGGTAGTTCTGGGCCTGCGCCGCAGCGTGGAAAAGTCGGCGTTGGAAAAACTCGTTGACTCCTCGCTTGGCCCTATCTGTTCCGTCGTACTTATTACCGGTGCGGGCGGCATGTTCGGTGGAGTGCTTCGCACCTCCGGCATTGGCGATGCGCTTGCCGATTCCCTCTCCGGTCTCGGTATCCCCGTCATCCTGGCCTGCTATCTCATCGCCGTAGCCCTCCGCTTGGCACAAGGTTCGGCCACCGTCGCACTCACCACTGCTGCTGCCCTCATGGTCCCCGCCGTGGAGGCTGGCGGGTTCAACGAACTCCAACTCGCACTCATCGTCGTGGCCACCGCCGCCGGTTCGGTCTTTGGCTCTCACGTCAACGATTCCGGATTCTGGCTCGTCGGCCGCCTGATGGGTATGGATACCATGACAACTCTGAAGACTTGGACCGTCAACCAGATGCTCATCTCCATCATCGGTTTCACACTCGTCCTAGTCCTCTACGGCGTGGCCGCAGTCTTTTAGGCGCCGGTTTTAATCCAAGCCGCAGCGTCTTCTGCAATCTCTTCCGCTGGCCGCGTCACATCGAAGACGCGGCCAGTTTCATCTTCTTCCAAGGGCTCCAAGGTATCGAATTGCGATTGCAACAACGACGCCGGCATGAAATGTCCCGGACGGTGTTGCATCCGCTCATACAACACATCAAAGTCACCGTGTACGTGCACAAACGCCACGCTTGGGCAGTACTTTCTAATCAGATCCCGGTACTTTCGCTTCAGCGCGCTGCACCCCACCATCGCGCCTTCTGGCCTATCCGCCAGCCACTGACCGATCTGTTTTAGCCACGGCTCCCGGTCCTCATCATTCAGCGGCGTTCCCGCGGCCATCTTGTCAATATTCGACTGCGGGTGCATATCATCGCCGTCGCGGTACTCTAGCCCCACCAGCGGTGACAAGGCTTCCCCCACCGTTGTCTTGCCCGAGCCAGAGACTCCCATGACGACGACATGACGGAATTTGTTCTGGTTCATGGTGGCTCCTTGAGTTGGCTTTTCCTTTTCAGTGTATCCGCTTCAAGTTGCAAGACCCGAACTTTGATTTTACGGATGCAGACCTCGACGAGGAGCAGCCTCCTAATGAACCAACATCAACCCCGAGCCGGACCCCAACACCGCCCCTGACACTGTCCCCCGATTCACAGATTCAAAAAGGACAGATACACCACTCCACCGGACTTGGCCGTGGCGTACTGGATTTGGGGTTGCCCGCAAATCGTGGACACGTAGTTAAGCTGCTTAGGGGTTAAGCAGCGGCCTTCTTATTACCATTTTGATCAGCGAGCTGGGCTTCGAAATCGACGGGGCTTACCATCCCGATGGACGAGTGGCGACGGCGCCGGTTGTAGACAATCTCAATCCAGCGAGCCACCGCCTTCCGGGCTTCGTTGCGGGTTCGCCATTCCTTCCGATCGTAAAATTCGGTCTTCAATGTCGACCAGAACGACTCGGCCATCGCATTGTCAAAGCAGACACCAGTACGGCCGACCGATTGTGCAATCCCTAGTTCTTGACAGACCTGCCACAGCTGTTCGCTGGTGAACTGGGTACCACGATCGGCATGGAAGACCACGCCGTCGGGTACTTCACCACGCAGGGTGTAAGCCATGCGCAGTGCACGTTCAACCAGGTAAGAATCCTGCACACTATCCATGGACCAGCCTAGGACTCGGCGGGAGTGTCCATCGCGGATAACGCATAGGTACAGCCAGCCCTCATTCGTGCGTAGATAGGTAATATCCGACATCCACACTCGATTAAGCTGCCCTTGATCAAATAGGCGTTTCACCAGGTCTTCAAGCGTGGACTTCCGCTTGGATTGAATCGTCGTTACGGGAACAAACGCCCTGGGTGAGATGCCTTCAATCCCCATCATCCGCATGCGTTTGGCCACGGTTTTGCGATTCACATAGACCCCACCCTCGGCGAGTTCTGCAGTAATCCGTGGGGCACCGTAGACTTCGTCAGAATCTTCCCAGATGTCATGAATTTTCCTGTCTAACTGGTCGAGGAATCTCTGACGCTGATTTTCACCACGAAGCCGTACTGCTTGAGCCTTTTGCCATTTATAGTAGCCAGAACGAGAAACCTCTAATAACCTGCTCATTCTTTTTATGCTGTAGTTCGCCTTGCTCTGGCTGCATTAGCTCAAATTTTTCCGATCGCGTTGCTTCGCAGCGAAGAAGGCGGTGGCTTTTGACAAGAACTCATTATCCATCTTGGCCTCAGCTAACTCACGACGCAGGCGAGCGTTTTCGGCTCGTATATCGGCATCACTGCGGCCATCTACCGAGCCTTGGCGTTCCCGCTCAAGTTTGACCCACCTGCCTAAAATTGTGGCTGATACGCTAATTTCCTTAGCCACATGAGCGATTGGGCGCCCAGACTCAATGACCAGTCTGGCGGCCTCCTGCCGGTACTCCGGGGTGTACTTCTTCCTTGACGAACTCACAATGAACATCCTCTCCTACGGACACAAGATCCACACTAATCGGGTGTCCACTAAACGAGGGTAACTTCAGATTGAAGTGGTCTACAACCGCCGGCGCCTGCACTGAAGCACCCAGGATGGTCAGCCGCGTCGACTTCGAGAACCACATCACCCAAACCAAAAACGAAGAAAAATCGCTACCTAATCACTAGGTAGCTCTACTACGTGTCCACGATTTGCGGGCAACCCCATTGCTGTATCAGCTCTCCACTGTAAGGAAATGTTTCCTATAAAAGCGCAGCTCATCAATAGACTCGCGAATATCTCCTAGCGCACGGTGCGCGAATACTTTTTGGGGAACATTGGCGAAGCCTCCTGGAGACCATAATCGCATTAGTTCTTTAAGGGTAGAAACATCAATCATTCGATAATGGAGATGCTCATCTACTTGCGGCATAAAGCGGCGCAGAAAGTTCCTATCTAAGGTAATGGAATTACCGGCCATGATTACTTTTTCTTCAGAGCCAAAATGCCTATCCATATAACCCAACACTGCTCGTTCTGCTTCTCGCAGTGATACTGAGCTCTGCTGAACTTCTTCGATGAGCCCAGAGGTGGTATGCATATCTTTCACAACCCTAGGCATCTGTTCTAAGGAACTTTGAGGAGGATGGATAACAATATCTACTCCTTCGTCGAGCTCCCTTAACTGACTATCGGTAACTAGCGCAGCGACTTCAAGTAGCTCACACCGGAGTTCATCTAGTCCCGTGGTTTCTACGTCGATCCACAGGAATCGATCGATCCCATCTGGCGATACATTGGCACACATGAAAATACCTAACTTTGATACAGAATTTAGCTTCTTCCACCCCACTCTCGGGTGGTCTTCGAAAGCGTAGCAAAGCGGTTGGACACGAGAGAAGGATTGCTGAGCCAGCCGAGATGCCAGCTCAAATTAGTCTCGTTTCGAACCAAAGCCCTCGGGAGACTTTCCCCATTTATTCCTTAAACTGGGCCAGCGCTTTTGCAAAAACCATTGCAAGGCGAACATGAATACCATTAATGCGACACCCAACGTAAGGGAAAATATAAACGCACCCCATGGAGAAGTGGGCTCTTCTGAAGAAATGTCCAAGAAACCTGGCACGGCTAAAACTGCGGCCAGAAACGCTAAAATAATAGTCCAAAAATTAAAACGCTCATGTTCCTTTTCTTGATGCTCATTTCTTCGTGCTTCATATATGTTGGAATAAATGTCTTGCCTTAACGTGATTTCATTTTCAATATCCCGATAAATAATATCGAGATCGGTCGCTTTCCTAATCGATCGCATCACGCGGGTATCCGTATGGTACTTTGGCACCGCATCTACCCAAAGGCGATCTCTTATGCGGACAAAATGTGCTTGAATGCTCTGAAACTTCTTCACCTGAAGATTCAGTTTTTCCATATATTTTTTCTCTGAACGCTCACCAACATTGATAACGTCAGTAAATTCAATTTCTCGTAGGGCGCCCGAGAGCTTAGCTAAACTCACATGTGCCCGCATCACCAGCATGATCAAATCCACATAGCGGGTATGTGCCAAACCGAAATATTTCAAATCGTCGCGCGTTTGAGCTACCTTTCTAACAAAGGCGACGCCGGTCTCTTCAGAGATAGTATCCCAGAATAAAAAGTGCCCCACCTTATCTTCCGGTGGCTCGGCATAAAAATCTGGAACACCATCGACAAAGTTGTCTGTGCCAGTTGCAAGTATCCATGACCAAATATGCCTAGCAGACCACCCTTGTGATGGTTGGCGCTGATCAGAGTTAGAAGGCGAGTCAAGCTGCTCACCTTTTACCTCAAATATTTTTCTATACACGTCTGGAAGTCGCGGTTCATCGATATAAGGCAAGGCAACCACAGAACGTATTGGCTGCATTTGAGGAATATGTGCATTAGCCGCGCTACCGGTTCGTGGAATCCCTAGTTCGATTACTGAGGACCTGGTAATCAGCTTCTTTTTCTTGTCTTTAGATGGCGTAATTAACCCGGCTTGCACAAAAGCTTCATAAACAACTTCCATACACGCTTGAAGCAACTCACTATCATTAATCGTGAGTGATGTAGCTTCAAAATCGGATTTTCCAAGCCATACGGTATTTCGCGGCCTATTAAGCGCACGAGAAATTGCGTTCAATGAATCGGAGTCAACATTTTCCGCTACTACCGTTAATGTAAGGAAACGATTAATCATCGTTTGGTTTTTGCAACTATTTAGAGACCCGCTTTTGTCCTCATCGGTGGCTCCAAAATCCATTGGGGCTGGGTCTTCAAATTGCGAAAAGTCCAGTGACTTCAGCATCACAGACCCGAACTCCTCTTTAAGTTCTTCGGAATTCAGCGTGCACTCATGATTGTCATTATCCCGCGGACTTGTTTGGTAGCCGAAGGTCCGCCACTTAGTGGCCTGACCTCGAAATGTGGGCGCTTTCGTGAAATCTATCGAGTAAAAAGCGGCACGTTGTTTTTCTTCGAATTCTGAAGACTGCTTATTGCGGTCACTTTGGTCCGCCCACTCTGCCCCGACAGAGCCGCCTACGACATCCGTATACCGCCTAGACGCGCTTTCATAGAATACCTTTGGCGCTTCGTCACCGTGCTCGAATGCTAGATAATGCCGGTATTCCTGTCCCTCGTTGTTGAGGTCGTCTTTTGGGGCTCTCAGGTCCTCTTGAACCTGTGGCACAGACCAAGCTTTGGAACGTTCATCAGCGAGGTCATGACGTTTCTTTTTCGGATCCTGCGTAGGCATAACAAATTGCCGGATCCCCTTAGTTCGAAATTGCTTCCAAGAAGCCCCGTCTAACCTCTCGATTTTGGTTAGCTGATCGTCGCCGAAAGCTCCATCATTGCTTTGTCTGCGTCTCAATTCTGCAGTCGGATCAAAAAATTCGTTTTCATAGTCTGCAAATATTCCTTCATGCAGTGGGAATGTCACACTAAATACAGCTATGCGCCAATCAGGAAGCTGTTCGACCTCAAAATTATCCGGAAGATAAAAGACTTCTCCATATTTTTCATAGTCTCTTACCCTGATACCAGCTTCAGTTTGTTTCTTTCTCAACGGCTGGGACATCCCCTACTCCTCACAGAAAACCAGATCCTGAAAGCGTCCGGAAAATTGCGTATTTTTGGATAGCGCTCTTACTATAGCACTGAATTGAGTGACTTATGCCACCAAAAGTGTCCACAGGCTGGATGCCACTACTATCACCACACGCTGCGATTACCTCGTTTAGTGGACACCCAATTTTCACGAAACTTTTGTTGGTAGGTGAGGATGTCCATTGTGAGTAAACAGTGTCAGAAACCTCAACCAGAATACGAGTATTGGTCTAGGAGGATGGTGCGAGATCCTCTACCATGGTGCCGAGTTACTTGGCCTTGCCAGATACTTTTGACTTTGACAGATTGTTGATGCCGAGCGTGTCAAGTTGTTTGTGTGTGGGGCTAGGTTTATAGGTATTTGTCGAAGCGGGCGGGAAAGGCCACGGCCATTTGGTTGATGGCTTGTTTCCAGCCGGAAACTCGGGCTCCTTCCACGAGCCTGCTGGCGGTAGCCGAGGCTCGTTTGCCTTGTTTCGCTCTCTTTGCGGCTCGTTTGTCTTCAATGTTGCAGATCATCAACCACAGCGTCTTGAGCGCGGATTCATCGTTAGTGAACTGCACCCTGTTGCGGGTGGCTTTACGCAGCTGGTTGTTAAACGATTCAATGGAATTCGTTGTATAGATGACCTTCCTTGCTGCTGGTGGGAACTGCAAAAATGGCACGAATCTATCCCATGCATCCTGCCAGACCTTGACCGACTGAGGATACTTCACACCCAGTTCAGACTCGGAAAATTCCTTCAACGCTGCTTCTACCGTGGATTCATCAGTAGCCGTATAAACCTTCTTCAACGCGGCTGATACAGCCCGGCGATCCCCGTAGGCCACCCACCGATTCGCGGCGCGAATCAGGTGCACGATGCAGGTTTGTACCATGGAATTCGGCCAGGTTGCCTCCACTGCCTCTGGTAGGCCTTTCAGCCCGTCACAGCAGACGATAAAGACGTCTTTGACCCCGCGGTTAGATAAGTTGGCGCACACGTGTGCCCAAAAGGAAGCACCTTCTTCTTTGGCAATCCACAATCCCAAAATATGCTTGATCCCGTCGAGGTCCACCCCGATTGCCATGTACGCAGACTTGTTAACTACCCGGCCGCCGTCGCGGACTTTAATGCGCAACGCATCCAGGAATATCACGGGGTAGAACTCGTCTAACTGGGGCCCGACCCCCGGAAAGTGGACACATCGAGGGCTAGCTATGCTGCTTTGGTCAGTATAGCCGAAGTCTCGGCTTCAAAGACATCAGGAGCTACGAGATTGCACCAGGAGTGCCGCCGGCGCGTGTTATAGCGCATGCACCACCGGAAGACTTCCTGGCGGCAGCTGATTGGACTTTCAAAGAGTTTCCTATCACGCAGCACTTCCCGCTTTAAGGTGGCGTTAAAGGATTCTGCCAGGGCATTATCGGCACTCGTTCCAACCGCGCCCATGGACTGGCGCACACCTAACGACGAGCAGTAGTTCCTAAAGGCTTGTGAGGTGTACACGCTGCCGTGATCGGAATGGAAAATAGTCCCGTCAAGACTGCCACGCACACCATGTGCGTGGGCTAGAGCATCGATAACTAGTGAGACCCGCATGTGGTCTGCGAGTGCATAACCTGCAAGTTTGCGTGAATACGTGTCAATGACTGTGGCAAGGTACATGTTTTTGCCTCCCCTACACGGCAGGTAAGTAATGTCACCGACATACACACGATTTGGCTCGTCAGCTGTGAACTTGCGGCCTACTAGATCTGGCATGACACGGTGACCAGGCTTACGCCTGGTAGTAATGCATCGACGCCGTTTAGTAAAGCCTTTTAGCCCCATGGATTTCATGATGCGTGCAACTTTCTTGTGATTGATCGGGGTATACGTCGTGTCCTCCTTAAGGCTTGCAGCGATGCGTTTAGCCCCATAAAGACCATGCTCATCATCAAAGATGGCTGTGATCCTTGCACCAATAACGGCATCAGAATACATCTTTAACCTGCGTTTTTCGCGGGTTTTGACCCATTTGTAGAACGAGGAGCGATTGAGCTTTAACACGTGGCACATCCGCTTGACCGAGTACTCGGTTCGGTGGTCATCGACAAACTGGAAGCGGATCACCAGTGAGTCTCTTCGGCAAAATATTTCGCGGCCTTACGCAGAATATCGCGTTCTTCGCGCAGCTTAGAGACTTCTTTTTCCAGCTGACGGATTCGCGCAGAATCATTCGCCGCTTGGGCTTGATCGTGCACGGCCTTCGTGCGGGCACGTTTGCCAGTGCCGTACTTTTTGACCCAAGAATGTAGCGAGGCACGGTTGATACCGAGCTCAGCTGATGCTGAGTTCAGCGAGAGATCCTCGTTGTTCTCATAGAGGGCTACGGCATCGCGTTTGAACTGTTCGGAGTACCTGGACATGGTGGTAGATTACCTTTCTTCCCAGCTCGACTGGGCTGGATATCAGGTGTCCACCGAATGGGGGTCAGGTCCCTGGCGGTTTTGCCAGATCATGACCTCATCCAAGACTGCGTCTGTAACCGCCGAAATCGTCTCATGGGAGATATCAACCCGCATCGCAGTTGCCATATGGTGCTGGATATCCCGGATGGTCATTCCGCCGGCATATAAGCTGACAATCATATCGTCAACATCTGTTAGCCGCCTAGAGCCTTTGAGGGGCCATGGTTGGGATAAACGTCCCGGCCCGGTCTCGTGGAACATCAATGTTTACTGGCCCGTAGTTAGAATCCACGGTTTTCGGGTAGGTGCCGTTGCGGTGATTGTCTGTTTCAGCAGTAGCTTTAGCTGCTCTATCGCCGGGCTCATAGCCTAGGTGGGCATCCATTTCAGCATTCAAACCCCGGGTAATTGAGGCTTGCAACATGCCCCGAACTGAAGTGCCCCGGGTTTTGTTCCTAGGCATTTGCCTTGTTTTCCATTATTGCCTGTTGCGGGGTCTTCTTCCAAAATTCGGATTCCACCTCGGCTGGGGTTCGGTATCCCAGGCTTTGGTGGAGCCTTACCTCGTTCCACCATGACACCCACTCGAACGTCGCGATTTCTACCTCTACAACGTCATCCCACCTGCGGGTATGGACTAGCTCGTTCTTGTAGGAGCCGTTAACATTTTCAGCCAGAGCATTATCATAGGAGTCACCAACAGTGCCGGTGGAAGCTGTAATGCCGTGCTGGGTAAGTCGCTCGTTGTAGACAACGCTGACGTACTGCGATCCGTGATCCGAATGATGAATGAGACCTGTTGTTTCCCTCGCGCTCACAATCGCTTGGTTGAGAGCTTGCAGCGGCAAAGCTTCGGTCCGCATCGAATCTGACAGCGCCCATCCGACGATCCGCCGGGAGTAGACGTCGGTGACAAACGCGGTGTAGACGAATCCTTTTCGTGTCCGTACATAGGTAATGTCGGCCACCCACAGCTTGTTCGGGCCCCGGGCTTTGAATTCACGCTCGACCAAGTCCGGGCGCAAATCAGGCACGTTAGCTTTTCGGGTTGTAATCGGTGATCCGCCTTTGCCTTTGCCAGAAACGCCAGCCAGGCGCATCAGTCGGGCGGTTTGTTCACGCCCGATATCGATTCCTTCACGGCGAAGCGCATGCCACATTTTCCGCACACCGTAGACACCATAATTATCTCTATGAACAGCACTAATGCGTTCAACCAGCACGCCGTCACGAAGTCGACGAGCACTTAACCCACGGGCTTTGGACTGGCGATAACCACGCGAGGTGATAAACCCACCAGCCCGGTTATTTTTCAACGTCTTACAGATGAACTCGACAGAGAAATAATTCCGGTATTTATCGATGAACCGGATCATTTCTTAACGTTTTGGGTCGAGTTCCGACGCGAAAAAAGCTGACGTGGCCTTCAGCAGCTCATTAGTGTCGCGTAGCTCTTGATTTTCACGGCGTAGCCTCGCGTTTTCGGCGGCCAAATCTTCAGGTACAGGTTCTGGGGTGTTTCCTGCACGGCGGGCCTGTTGAGTCCATTGACGAGCCGTGTGCCATGAAACCCCCAGCTTTGGAGCTACTGCCTGGCACGCAGCTTGCATCGACATATTTTCCGCCAAGATGCGATCTTCCACGAGACGGACCACACGGTCCTTTGCATCCTGGTCAAATTTTCTTGGCATGTTCCAGATTTTCCCATCTACTCAAACGGAACAAAACCTGGGACGCTTCAAACTAGGTCGTTGGCATCCGTGGTGGACGTGCCTAGCTCATCAATCAGTTTCGCGATTTCTGGGTTAGCAAGCAGCTTCTTTTCAATCGCATCAATCTTGGCCTTATCAGCCGGATCTCGTCTCGCCATAGTAGTCATTCTGGTTCATCTCCTTATGCGGGTTAGGTTCCCACACACAAACCATTAGACACTCTCTTGATGCCCAAGGTAGCAACGGGATTTTTCCTGCTCCTAGCAGAAAAGCTTTTGAGGTAGCACGTTTCAATTGTCGTAGTAACGGGCTCACAAGGTTCTACTGTGTGGCCCTAAAACCACCCAGGAAAGAATGGGCCACTACTCAACTTAGGGACAACAGTATCGACGCCATGTCCCGGATAGTAACGATAGCCGTTGCGCTTATTAGTGTGCTGGGATGACACGGTGACAGAGTCCGCGCAGCAGATTGCATTTGCTTGGTTGGAAAAATTTGGTCAACGAAATCTTTTAACATCTGCCGCATCAAATCAGGCGAGGGCTTTTCAAGATAGGCCGTCGGCTCAATGCGATTAGAATCGGCGGCCTTTGCGAGGTACTTCCTTACAGGGGAAGGGCAAGAGTTGATTCGAAAAAACACCCTCGAAAGTTGTATTCATACAAACCGATATAGCCCCTGCTGCGGGCTATAGCTACGCCACACTTACGGTCCCAAGGCGTTGGATTGGGGTACTTCCCTTTTGATTTTATGCGTAGCCCTAGCAACTTTCGTCTCTCCCCGGGCACTTTCGGCCGCTATTGGTGTCATTTAATATAGCCTTGTCCTCCTAATTTCCTTCTCGCGAAAGGTCTCCCATGCGCGGCAGCATCCGTGAAATCTATACGCTTTATGATGGTAATAATCGCCGTCTCCTCATCCCCGTATACCAGCGCAATTACGACTGGCAGCACAAGCAATGTGCCCGGCTTTTTGACGATCTCGAGGAAATAATCCTCAGCGACCGAAAGAAACACTTCTTTGGCGCAGTAGTCGGGAAGAACCAAGATTCCTGGAATTGGATTGTCATCGATGGCCAAC
Organism: Corynebacterium tuingiense; assembly: GCF_046718165.1. Taxonomy (NCBI): domain Bacteria; kingdom Bacillati; phylum Actinomycetota; class Actinomycetes; order Mycobacteriales; family Corynebacteriaceae; genus Corynebacterium; species Corynebacterium tuingiense. The sequence continues at coordinate 566,600 of NZ_CP177101.1, read as the reverse complement.
AGAGGCTTACCACCGTCAGCATCCTCATGCTGGCTTTCGCTCATGCCCTCCGAGATGACGAAATCCAGAGTGAAGATCCTTCGCTTGCCGAGAAAATTATCTCTGATTACCTGCGAATCGGCCATAACAAGGAAAACCCGCGTTTCAAACTTAAGCCTGTAAAAGACGACGATAAGGCCTATCAGAAATTATTTGGCCCTGAAAATGAGTTCATCAACTCATCGAATGTAACGTCTAACTACCGCTTCTTCCGCGAAAAGCTACGCTCTACCTCTTTGGACGCCGACCAGGTTTGGGAAGCGATCTGCCGCCTCGAGGTGATGCACTTGGACTTGGAGGAATACGACGAGCCCCAGCGAATCTTCGAAAGCTTAAACTCCACCGGTTTGGAACTTAAAGAAGCTGACAAAGTCCGCAACTATGTCCTCATGGGCTTGGACTCTACGCAACAGGAAAGATTGTATAACGAACGCTGGAATCCGATTGAAGAAAACTGCAGTTTTCAGACCGACTCCTTCATTCGCTGGTATCTCACTACTTACACCACCAAGACCCCACGCGAACAGGACGTTTATGAGGCATTCAAATCTTTCGCTTCCAAGCGCAAGACAAACATGTCAGAACTCTTGGATGATTTATACGCCTATTCCACGTATTTCCGCGAAATACGCGAATCCGATACCGGTTACCCTGAAGTGGACACGCAGCTTAAGCGCATGAATGAATTTATGGGCGCTGTGGTTCTACCGTTTCTCATGCCGCTTCTTCGCGACGTCCATGAATCCAAGACGACGCCTGATGACTTCCTCGAAGTATTGGTCACCATCGAGTCATATATCGTCCGCCGGTTTGTTGCAGGCATTCCCACCAACTCACTCAATAAAATCTTCGCGACTATGTATGCGGAGGTCAGCAAGCTTCACTCTGATGGCACCGCATTTGCACCAATCGTCATCTACCAACTCAATAGGCGTTCAGGCAGCGGTCGTTTCCCCACCGATGCTGAGTTCAAGGAAGCCTTTGCCACCAAGGACTTCTACAATATTCGGGCATACTGGCGGCAGTACCTTTTCGATTGCCTCGAAAATGGTGATTCAAATGATATTCGTGACGTCTCCACTGCACTGGCTGAAAATAGGATTTCTATCGAGCACATCATGCCCCAGACCCTTACGGATGCTTGGCACCAGGAGCTCGGTGACAGGGCCGAAGAAATCCACGAGTCATGGTTAAACCGAATTGGCAATCTCACGGTCACCGGCTACAACTCTTCCTACTCAAACTCTCCGTTTACGGCCAAGAAAACCATGGAAAACGGTTTCGACAGCTCGCCGTATCGCCTCAATGAGCTCCTACGGGAATCCGATCGCTGGTCCTTACCTCAGATTGAAAAGAGAACCGAGGACCTTACCGATAAAGCATTAGCCTTCTGGAAAGCTAAGCCAACCAGCTTCGTCCCACCAGAAGCAGTGCTCCCAAAGGAACCGATGGGTGAAAGCGAAGAATTCAGTAGACGAAAAATTAGCGGGTTTGAATTCGGCGACTTTAGAAAGACCACTAAGTCATGGGCTGACATGGTCGAGGCGGTTTTGAAGTATTTACTTCACGAACACCGGACCGAAATTCTTTCTTTCGCAGAAACTTCAAAATTCCTTCGCTCTGAAAAGCCTGCGGCCGAACAAGCTCGGTCCTTTCGGAAGATTGATGAAGGCCTCTATGTTCAGGTTGGAAACAACACTTCTGCCAAAATCTGGTTCCTTCGCAGTCTTTTCGAATATCTCGACTTAGATCCTGAAGATCTTGTATTCACCTTCCCTGTATCTAAAACAGATCGGACAGACGAGGCAGGTGACCAAGATAGCAGCGACACTTCAGGCAAATATGCAGAGCTCACTAAGTTCTATGATCAACTGGTTGAAGCACAAGAGCTAAAGGGTACGCCCCAGAATACCGAGTCGCTTCGCAGTGAGTTCGTTAAGGACTTTGAATACTTTAGTGTCACGGACCCCCAAGCATTATTTGGCGGTAAAGAGCTCACGGAATTCATTTCGTCCACCGCGATCTCTGAGATGAGCGACGACCAAGTCCTAGCTGTACTCACTCAGCACATCAAAGTGTCTCAAATGCTTGGTGGAAGTTATCTCCACCAGGAAATAATTAACGGCTCAATCGCAAAACTCGTTCACCGGTTGAGTGAGCTTTCATAGAGCCGCACGAGGATTTTTACAGAGCACCATACAGCCGCCTTATGCCCTGAAATTAGCAATACAAGGGATATAACGCGGCTAAGTGGCTCACTTTTAAGCTAAGTTCTTCAACGCGTCAGTAACCAACCGCCAGAATCCCGCATGGTCCAGCTTGGTAGCGACCTGGGTATGGCAGGTGTCATCGGTGGGTTCACGCAGGTCAGTCACGGTCATGCCGGTGGTAAGTGCGCCGGCGAGCTCGACGTGGACGGGTGCCTTGCGGGTTTGCACGACGCTCGGATCGATAAGGTAAGCCACCGTGCACGGATCGTGAACCGGAGGATCCGTAAAGCCTTGGTTTTGCTGATACGCCTCACGGAAGAAACCGAAGAGGCCGACAACAAAGTCCGAGACGGGTGTATTCAAGGCCTTAATTTCGGCTTCGACCTCGGCGGTGGCCAATGCCTGATGGGTCAGATCTAATCCCACCATCGTGACTGGCCACGGCTCTTCGAAGACGATATGCGCTGCCTCAGGATCGATCTTGATATTGAATTCGGCGACTGGGGACCAATTGCCTTCGTGATAGCCACCGCCCATAAGCACTACCTCTTTGACGCGCTCTACGATGCGTGGTTCTTTGCGCGCGGCCATAGCGATATTGGTCAACGGACCCGTTGGGACCAAGGTAATGGTGCCGGGTTCGTGGGCCATGATGGTGTCGATGATGAAGTCGATGGCGTGGGCATCGGCAAGCGCGGTGCTAGGCTCCGGAAGCTCGACGCCTCTAACATCCATGCCGGTGGAACCGTGGATCGCCTCGGCAACTTCGACGGGACGCACGAGCGGGCGATCGCAGCCGGCGTAGACCGGAATCTCTGGGTGTCCGGCGATCTCCTTGACCACCAGGGCATTGCGGGCGACCTTGTCCAAGGTCTGGTTGCCGCCGACGGTGGTAATGCCCAGCAGATCGATGTTGGGGTTGCCCATGGCCAGGAGCAAAGCCACCGCGTCATCGTGGCCGGGATCGCAATCCAGAATAATTTTTCGCGTCATGTCTCGAGCCTACTTTTGGTCACGGCAGGCTGCCACGGTTTCATCGTGTGGCACAACTTCAATTCCTCCGAGCTCACCAGCTGTACCCTTGGAAAGCAGCAACACACCCGTAAACCGTATAAACGCCATGGAAAGGAATTCGCCCCGCCATGCCTTCAATTTCGGACCGCCTGACCCAGGCACAGCAAGAATTTAACGCGGTGATTTCCACCATTCCTTTTGATGAAGACGCCGTGGATCCCGCGCCTTCGCTGCGCGGATTACCCATTGCCTTTAAAGACATCGTGGATATCGCCGGGGTGCCTACGACCTGTGGCACCAACGTCGATATGGGGCCGGTCCCGACGCAGAATGCCACGGTGGCACAGCGGCTAATAGATGCTGGCGCGATTCCCGTTGCCAAGGCCAATCTCCAGGAGTTTTCCTATGGCATCTTGGGCGATGCCTCCGCGTATGGGCGCGTGATCAATCCGCGCGATCCGCAGGTCTGCGGCGGTGGTTCTAGTTCTGGGTCGGCGGCCCTGGTTGCGTGCGGAGCACTCGATCTCACGGTGGGTTCTGATAGCGCCGGTTCCGTACGGGTCCCGGCCGCCAGCCAGGGTGTTCTTGGATTCAAGCCCACCACCGGCGCGATCCCGCTCGATGGCGTCTTCCCCTTCGCGCCGAGCTTCGATTGCATCGGATTCTTCGCCAGCTCCATCGAGCTCATAGAACAGGCTCTGCTAGCCACGGTGGATAAGGCACCGGCTCCGGCCAAGAACGTGGCCACCATCGATGTCTCTGCAGTGAAGACCAAAGGTGAGCGCTTTGCTGGTCTGCTGTCTGCGCTGCAGGATTCCACCTTCGCAGCCGTGGAGGACCTCGATTACGCCCAGCTCGAATCCACCATCGCTACCACTGCGAAGCTCTACGCGCTGATGCGCCTCAGGGAGGCTTATGACGTCCACCAGCCCTACCTTGACCAGCGGGAAAAGTACCAGGATGTCATCTTGGAGCGCGTCCTCGGTGGGCAGGATATTTCTCAGGCAAACTACGATGCTGCAGCGCAGCGGGTAGAGGAACTGCGCACGAAAGCACTCACGCTTTTCGATGCCTCCCCCATCATCCTCACCCCCACCCTCGACGCCGGCCCCATCAAATGGGACGACATCACTGCAGAGAAAACTGCGGATTCCGCTGCCAGCCTGCGCCGCTGGACCGAGCCTTTCAATGTATTGGGTTGGCCGGCGATCACTATCCCACTGCGAACGAGGGACACCACGGGAGTGGGTGATGCGGTGCAGGTCATCGGCAAGCCGGGCCAGGATCTCACCGTCTTGCGCGTCGCTCGCGAAATTCAGGCACTGCTTTAAGCACACCGCAATTCTGCGCGTCTCTGCCTGCTGACGGCGTTGGTTATGAGTACTCCAGCACAGCTTGTCGCGCGGTTACGCGCTGAGGCCGATGACGGCTCCTTGGAGTCATTCTGCTTGGATACCGGCATTGACCTGCTGGTTCTTTTTGGCAGCGCGCACGTAGATGCCGCCAATGCGAATGATGTTGACCTTGCCTATTCGGTCGATTTCTCGCGCGCGAAAGCTGAGCGTCCCAACGTGTTCGACGTTGCCACGGCGTTTTACGCCCGCTATGGTGACGGCATTGATCTCATGTGCCTGGATACGGCGGACACGGTGGCGCAGCATGAAGCTCTGCAAAAGTGCGAGCTCTTGGTAGATCCGTCCAATTCCAAGTATGGAACGCTGCAACTGATGGCGGCACGGGAATACATCAATACGGCGTACCGCCGCGAGTTCGAACTCAGGAGCTTAATGTGACGGTCTTGCAAACTTTATTTCGCGTTGGCTAGCCTCCCGCTAGCACCGTCTTTTCTTGCGTGCGCGGGCGCCAATACGCAGCTTCTACTGCGTTAAGTTCCTTAAAGTGCGAGGACGTCAGCTCATCCATCGCGGTTAAATAGTCGCCCACGTCCTCGCGCGGTAAGCGCAGACCCATCGTCAGATGCGGCGTCCAGCGCGGTCCGCGGCCCTCGGGATTGGCGGCGCTAATCTTCCGCGCTGCTATTTCGAGTTCATCGCTGGTCTCTAATAACCAAGCCACGGTTCGTTTCCGCTTCGTTCCGAAGATGACGTTTCCCACGCGCCGAAACGTCGCCGGAATAACCGGTGGTAAAAGCTCCGCGGCAAGCTCGACCACGTGGGGTTCCATCTCCGGTGCGAAGGTCACCGTAATATGCGGGCGCTGTTTTTGCACGGGGAATCCGCGCTCGGCCAGGCCGGCAAAGATCTCCCGAATCTGCTCTTCCTGCTTTTCCGGCAGGTAGAGCAGGATATTATCCGGCGATGCTGTACTCACGATGCGGCTTTCTTCGTTTCAAGTGGGCACGATTCATTCGTGCTCCCCAAGTGCGGGCGGTTTCGGTTCTGTTTCTACTTCTAGCTCTGGTTCTAGGGTACCGCCGGTCAACGCTTGTGCGATCTCCGCGATGCTATAGGTCCTATGCACAGTTTGAGCAAACTCGCCCTTCAAAAATCGCATCGCCCCTTCAATTGACGCAGAGGACGTTGCACATCGGACGCTGAACAGAGGAGGTTGTGCATAGGAGCCTTACAACGGACCCTGCGCAAAGAACCTTCCAATTCTCTTGTGCTCGTTTAACCGGGTGCCTTTAATTAGAGTATGAGCACATCAGATTCTTCGCCTTTCATTCTCGCCATCACGGCGTGCCCAACGGGTATCGCCCATACTTATATGGCCGCCGAGAACTTAGAGGCCGCCGCCAAAAAGCTGGGCTACCGCATCAAGATTGAAACGCACGGTTCCATCGGTGTGGAAGGCAGCTTCAGTACACAAGACATCGAGGAAGCCGATGCCGTTGTCATCGGTGCCGATACCGTCATCACAAAGGACCGATTCCACGGCAAGCGCTTGGTGGCCACCGGCGTGGACGAGGCCATCAAACACCCCGAGCAGCTGTTGACCAAGTCCTTGGAGGCGACAGCGTGGAAGGGTGAGGATAAGGGGGCATCGGAAAGCGAGGCGGAGGACGCCGCGGAGGATGCGGGGCTGCGCGGTATTGGGCAAACCATGTACAAGGCGCTCATGAATGGTGTTTCCCACATGATTCCCTTCGTGGTTACCGGCGGATTGCTCATCGCCGTGGCGCTGTCCTTGGGTGGCACGCCCACGCCGGAGGGGCTGTCGATTCCTGAAGATAGCTTCTGGAATACGCTCAATGAGCTCGGCGGCCTGGCATTTTCGCTGATGGTGCCGGTCTTGTCTGGCTACATTGCCGTTGGCATCGCGGATAGGCCAGGGTTGGCACCGGGCCTTATCACCGGGCTCATCGCCACAACCGGCTCGCTGTATGGGTCCGAGGCCGGAGCCGGATTCTTGGGCGGTATCGTCACCGGTATTCTCTCCGGCTACGTGGCACTTGCGATCAAGAAGATTCCGGTGCACAAATTCGTCGCGCCGATTTGGCCGATTATCGTCATCCCGATTTTCACCACGCTGATAGTGGGCTTGGCCTTCATCTATTTCATCGGCGCCCCGATTGCCAGCGCTTTCGAGGCCATGACCGAATACCTCGGCGGGCTACAGGGCTCGTCCGCGATTGTGCTGGGTCTAATCATCGGCGCGATGATCGCTTTCGATATGGGCGGGCCGTTCAATAAGACTGCCTTCCTGTTTGGCGGCGGCATGATCGCGGCGGGAAATGCTGCTCCGATGGGTATGGCCGCCGCCGCGATTGCGGTCCCGCCGCTCGCCGTGGGCGTGGTTACCCTCCTGCGCCGGGGTTGGTTCAATAAGGCGGAAAAGGACTCCGGTATCGCCGCACTATTTATGGGATTTTTCGGCATCACCGAAGGCGCCATTCCCCTAGCCGCGGCGCGCCCCCTGCAGGTCATCCCGGCCAACGTGGTGGGCGGCGCCGTCGCCGGTGCCATGGCGGGCGCGTTTGGCGTCCAAGACCATGTCATGCACGGCGGCCCCATCGTCGCCATCCTCGGCGCGGTGGATCAGGTGGCGTGGTTCTTCCTGTCTATGCTCTGCGGCGTTGCCGTGTGTGCCGCGCTCATGCTCCTGCTCATTCGCCTGACGCAACGCTCCCCGGAATCGGACGAGGCCACGGCGGAGTCCACCGCGCTCCCGCTTCTCGATGCCTCCACCATCAGCCTCGATAAACCGCTCGGTTCCGATCCAAAGGACGTCATCAAGTCGCTCATTTCCCTCGCCGCCGCCGATGGCCGCATTAACGACGCCGCCGCGGTTGCCGATGCCGCCCTTGCCCGCGAGGCCCAACACTCCACCGGCGTGGGCCACGGCGTGGCCATCCCGCACGCTCGCTCCGCTGGCGTTTCCGCACCAACTCTGGCCTTCGCCCGGCTTCCCGAGGGCGGTGTCACCTGGGGAAGCCGCGAAGAGCCCACGACCTTAGCGTTTCTCATCGCCGTTCCCGATGACGCCGGAAAGCAGCACTTAAAGCTACTGTCCACCCTCGCCCGCGCCATCATGAGGGAAGATTTTCGCACCCAGCTGCACGCGGCCAGCTCCCGCGAAGAGGCAAAAGGGATCATCTCCTCTGTCCTCCAGGTCGAACCGCAAGCCGCCGTGGAGTCTTAGTCCTCTGCCCTGCCCTCGGCCGCCCCTGAGAGGAGCTGTTCCACCGACACCACTCCGCCCAAAAAGTAACCGCCTTCACAAATGGCAGTGGCACGGGTTACACTTGGAACCACACTCATTGTTCAACAATTAAGGATGGTGTTGAATGGCTTCGCTCCACATTGATCTCAACGCGGACTTGGGTGAAACCACCGCCGGCAACCCGGTAGCCGATGATGCCGCGATGCTGGAGATGGTCTCCTCCGCCAATGTCGCCACCGGCTTCCACGCCGGTGATCCGCACTCCATTGCGCAGACCCTTAAATCCGCGGCGTGTGCGGGAGTAACGGTCGGAGCACACGTGGGTTATAACGATCCGGCCGGTTTTGGCCGCCGCTTCATCGACTACAACGCAGCGGAGCTCGCGGACGAGGTCACCTACCAAATCGGTGCGCTCGATGCGCTGGCGCGCGCCAATGGCACGCGGGTGTCTTATGTGAAGCCGCACGGCGCGATGTACAACACCATCGTCAAGGACGAGGCACAGGCCAAGGGTGTCATCGCGGGCATTAAGGCCTTCGGTGACCTACCCGTAATGCTGCTGCCGGGCGGCCGCGCAGTCGATATTGCAGAATCGCAAGGCCTCACCGTCATCCGCGAGGCCTTCGCGGATCGCAACTACAACCCCGATGGCACGCTGGTCTCACGCAAGCAGGACAATGCGGTATTGGGGGATGAAGGGGATGTCGTCAAGCGCGTGCTAGAAGTCGCCCAAACCGGATCCATTACCGCCATCGACGGCACCACGCTCGATGTCGATGCCCAATCCGTGTGCACCCACGGTGATTCACCGGGCTCCGTGAAATTGCTGCGCGGTGTGGTCGATTGCCTCAGCGCGGAAGGAATCGACATTCGGAGCTTTATCTAATGCCGCATATTCACTTCGTTGGCACCCGCGCCCTGCTCATTGCTTTAGACGGGCTCGAGCAGGTCATGGCGTGGCATGCGGCGCTGTCCGCTAAACCGCTCAAGAACCAAGTGGATTGCATTGCCGCCGCCACCACATTGCTCATTACCTTTGAGGCGCCGAATTCCGCCCGCGCGGCCGCAGAGTTCCTGACGGGCTTCTCCCCTGCCGCTGCTACCGCCAAAGAGGCGCGCACGGTAGACATCGACGTGCTTTACGATGGCGAGGATGTCGACGCCGCCGCCGATCTCCTCGGCATGTCGCGCGAGGCCTTGATTGACTGGCATACCTCTACCGAGTGGACCGCCGCCTTTGGCGGCTTTGCCCCCGGCTTTACCTACTGCGCGCCCTCCGATCCTGCCCAGGCCAAGGCCGTTCCCCGCCGCTCCGATCCGCGCACCGCCGTTCCGGCTGGCGCCGTAGGCATCGCGGGCGAGTTCTCCGCGGTCTACCCGCGCGTTTCGCCAGGTGGATGGCAGCTGCTCGGCACCACCAATACCCCGATGTGGGATTCGCACGCGAACCCACCCGCGCTGGTGCAGCCCGGTGACCGGGTGCGCTACCGCGCCGTGGACGAGCTGCCGGACTTGGTGGATCGCAGCGCGGAATCCAAGCGCTCGCCGGCCCGCCTGCCCCGCATGGAGGTCCTCGATGCCGGCCTGCTCACGCTTTTTCAAGACCTTGGCCGCCCCGGCGTAGGCGACCTTGGCGTAACGCCCTCCGGTGCCGCCGACCACGCCGCCGCGGCAACCGCGAATGTCGCCGTGGGCAATCCGCGGGGTGCGACGGTGCTAGAAAATATCGGCGGCATTAAGCTGCGCGCGCTGACCGATACCGTCATCTGCGTTACCGGCGCCACCGCCCGCGTCCGCCTGGGTGAGATGCCCGTGCACCTCGCCCGCCCGGTGCTCGTTACCGCCGGCCAGACAGTGACGGTCGGTGCCGCAACGGTGGGTATGCGCAACTACGTGGCCATTCGCGGCGGCATCATCGCCGAATCCGAGCTCGGGTCCTCTGCCACCGATGTCCTTTCTGGCCTCGGCCCCGATCCCGTCACCACCGGCGATGTCATCGGTGTGCTGCCGCGCTCGACCGGCATGACGGATGCGCAATTGGTCAACCCCCTGCGCGTATCCGCTGATTCCGCTGGCAAAACGCGCGCGACGCTGCGCTGCGTGCTGGGCCCGCGCGATGACTGGTTTGGCGATAATATCTCTACCTTCCTGGATACCGAATGGGTCGTCTCCTCTGATTCCAACCGCGTTGGCCTCAGGCTTTTGGGGACGAAAGACGGGGATGTCACCGTGCAGCGCGTCAAGGATGGCGAGCTGCCCTCCGAGGGAATGGTGGCCGGTTCCATCCAGATCCCGCCGAATGGCAAGCCGGTGGTCTTCCTGCGCGACCACGCCGTCACCGGCGGCTATCCCGTCATCGCCACCGTGCTGGAAGAAGATATCGACATCGCCGCGCAGCTCCCGCCCGGCGCGCGCGTGACCTTTCGCCTCGTGACACCTCAAACTTTGAATACTGGAGAAGAAAATGCAGATTAAAACCGTCCTCATTGCTAACCGCGGCGAAATCGCCGTGCGCATCGCCCGCGTAGCCCGCGACTTGGGTATTAAGTCCGTCGCCATTTATTCCGAGGCCGATGCCGGTGCCCTGCACACCCAGGTTGCCGATGAAGCCTATGCGCTGCCCGGCAATACCGCCGCCGATACTTACATGAATATCCCGGCGCTGCTGGATATCGCCGTGCGCGCTGGCGCCGATGCCATCCACCCGGGCTACGGTTTCCTCTCCGAAAACGCCGACTTCGCCCGCACCGTCACCGATGCCGGCATGGTGTGGATCGGCCCATCCCCGGAGTCCATCGAGCTGTTGGGCGATAAGATTGCCGCGCGCCGCGTGGCCGAAGAGGTCGGCGCGCCCCTGGCTCCGGGCACCTCCGATCCCATTGATGATTGGCAGGAGGCCCGCGCCTTCGCTGAGGAACATGGCCTACCCATTGCCATCAAGGCCGCTTATGGCGGCGGCGGGCGCGGCCTTAAAGTCGTGGACTCCATGGATGAGATCGAAGACGCGTTCAACTCCGCCGGGCGCGAGGCCATGGAGGCCTTCGGCCGCGCCGAGTGCTACGTGGAGAAGTTCCTGACGCACCCGCGCCACGTGGAGGCGCAGGTCCTGGCGGATACCCACGGCAACGTCCGCGTGCTGGGCACCCGCGATTGCTCCACCCAGCGCCGCTTCCAAAAGCTCATCGAGGAGGCCCCTGCGCCCGCGCTTTCCGATGCCCAGCGCAACGGCATCATCGAAGGCGCCCGCTCCATCTGTTCCCACGTGGGCTATACCGGCGCAGGCACCGTGGAATACATCGTTTCCGAGGACGGCACCATCTCCTTCTTGGAGGTCAATACCCGCGTCCAGGTCGAGCACCCCGTAACCGAGGTGGTGACCGGCACAGATATCATCGCCGAGCAATTCCGCATCGCCGCAGGCGAGCCCCTGTCCATCTCTGAGGATCCGGATTCCACCGGCCACGCCTTCGAGTTCCGCATCAATGCCGAGGACATCCTCAACGGCTTTGCCCCCTGCCCCGGCACCATCGTCTCCTTCGAGCCGCCCACCGGCCCCGGCATCCGCGTCGATTCGGCTGTCCGCTCGGGTTCCATCATCCCGCCGTACTACGACTCGCTCATTGCCAAGCTCATCGTGTGGGGCCCCACGCGCGAGGTAGCCCTCGCCCGTTCGCGCCAGGCGCTGCGCGAATTCGACGTCTCCGGCGTGCGCACCGTGCTGCCCTTCCACCGCGACATGATGGACGAGCCCGCGCTTATTGGCACCGCGTCTTCCGCTGAGGCCGATGCCGGTGCCAGCGAAATCGGAGTCTTTACTGACTGGCTTGATCACAACTACCGGCCCTCTGCTGCCAACCAGGTAGACAAGGTCGAGGCCATCTATACCAAGCGCCGGACGGTCGCGGTAGAAATCGATGGCAAGCTCGTCAATATCGGCGTGCCCATGGACTTCCTCGCAGGCGCCGGTGCCGGCGCTGGTGCGGGCAGCGCGGATGGTTCTGGTGCCTCCGCTCCCTCGACGGCCGGAGCGCAGTCCAGCGACGATAACGCGGTCACCTCCCCCTTCGAGGCCAACCTCGTGACCTGGAATGTATCCGATGGCGATAGCGTCTCCGAAGGAGATTCCATCGCCACGGTCGAGGCCATGAAGATGGAATCTGCCATCAAGGCCCCGCGCGGCGGCACCATCAAGATCCTTGCTGAAGAGGGCGACCGCCTGGATTCCGCGACGGTGATTGCGACCATCGACTAGCGCGTGCTGCCTGCCGGTTGGCCCGCGCACCTACCTGGGCGCCTGGCCGCGCAAATACTCGCCAAGGTAGGGCAAGAGGAAACGCACGGTTCCATAGCGGCGGCTAGCGATGAGATCGCGCTCTAATAGCAGCTTGCGGGCCATGGAAATGGCATTGGGAGTCTTGCCCAGGTGCGCCGCGATGGCACCGGTGGGAATATCAGCCCCGTGTTCGGTTTCCAGCTCCGCCATGGCGTTGAGAAAAGCGCGCTGGGCGTCAGGAACATTCTTCAACGCAATCCTGTGCACCTGGTTGCCCATATGCGCTGGAATCTCGCGCGCAATGGAAGACACGTGACGCTCCTCGATGGCATCCGCCCCATCGAGTACCGCACGGGTCCACGCCAAAGCGCCGACCAGCTGCAATAAGTACGGATACCCCTGCACCAATGCGGTCGCGTCTTTTAAAGCGCGCTCACTAAAACCGCGACCAGCCGCGGTAGCGGTGCTCTGCAGAGATTCGGCCACGGTGGCATCATCAAGCAGCCCCAAATCCAGCCTTTGAGCGCGACGCAAAAAGGTGGTGCCCTCATGCTCCAATAGCTCTTCTACCCCAAACGTCAATCCCGCGGCGGCGAAGGCGATATCGTATTCGTCGCGAATGAGATCCTGGATGGCGGTTGCGAGCTGTGCAAGCTCATCCACGCTGGCCGCTTGCACCTCATCAACCGTCAACAAGACGCCCGCATCATGGGCACGCGCGGACTTCAGGAGGCTGCGCAGCCGCGAGACCAGGCTGGGCTGGGCCTGGTTGTGGGGCAATTGCGTCGTCACAGATCCCACGCCCGCCACCGAGAATCCCGTGATCTTGCGGCCAGGAGTCTCCGTATAGTCCAGCTCCTCGATGGCTTCCGGAATCGTGGAATCGCGCAACTGCGTCACCATCTGGGCATCCGCATAGGCGCGGATAACTACCCACCCAAGGCGGCGCGCGGATTCTTCAAACTCATTGAGAAGTACCGTTTTTCCCACCCCGCGCGTACCGCTGACTAGCAAGGCGCGCTGCATGCTGCCCACACCGCCCACCAGCCCATAGTTAAACGAGCTGATTTCAAATTCGCGCCCGGCCAACTGCACCGGCGACGCGCCGAAACTGGGGCGAAAAGGATTCTTATCCGGAATCACTCTGACAGACCTTCCATTTAGATCCTTTAGAACTATGACTTTAGTTTAGATCCTTTAGAACTTCGCCGCCTCTTTAGAACTTTTAGATCTTTAAGTCATACGGAATGGCCGTTGACGCCTCACCCATTCAGTAAGGTGAGGGACATGCTTTCCCAGTCCGTCGCCACCGCTTTGCGCCAAGAGATGTCGGCCGGCAATTTTCAGCCCGGCGAGCAACTCAGTGAGGTAAAGGTGGCTGAGCAATTCGGTTGCTCCCGCAATACCCTCCGCGAGGCGTTTACCACGCTCGCCGCCGAGCGCCTGGTCGAGCGCATCCCTCACCGCGGCGTCTTCATCGCCACCCCAGATTCCGCCTATATCCGCGATTTATTCGCCGCCCGCGCCGCCATCGAGCCGTCCGCCGCGCGGTGGGGCGCGTTTGCCGATGCCCCCTCGCTCATCTCCCTCGCCTCCTCCGCCTTCGAGTGCGCGAAGCGCAATAAGCCTCAGGAAGTCTCCTCCATCAACCAGCGCTTCCACCAAGCACTGGTAGCAGGGCTAGGTTCCGCTACCTTGGATGAGCAGATGAGCAACCTGCTCGCGCGCATGCGGCTTACCTTTTTATTGGTCATCCCGCGCTACCCGCAGCTGCACGCCGAGCACATTCAAGGCAACGTTGATGTGGCCACGCTCATCGCGGATGGAAAACGGGAAGAGGCCACCACGCACTTGCGCGATAGCCTCTTAGAAACTTGCGATACCATCTTGTCCTTCACGGACTAATTAAGCGGCGGGGTATATGCCTATGGGATGAGGTACTCCGCATCGCGGGCATTGGTCACCAGCATCTTGCCCGGCGCATGGGAAATGGCCAGCTCTGGCTTTGATTCCATCACGATGGCCTGCGGAGTAACCCCACACGCCCAAAAGACGGGCAGGCAACCTTCTGGAATATCCACCGCATCACCAAAGTCTGGATGAGCTAAATCCGCGATACCGATGGCCGCCGGATCCCCCACGTGCACCGGCGCACCATGCACGGACGGATAGCGGGAGGTAATGCGCACCGCATCGGAGACCTGCGATGCCGGAATCGGGCGCATCGATACCACCATCGGTCCGGAAAATACGCCCGCAGGAGTAGTAGGAATATTCGTCCGGTACATCGGCACATTGCGTTGCTGTTTAATATGCGCGATCTCGATGCCCGCATCCACCAACGCCGTTTCAAAGGTAAACGAACATCCGATAAGGAAGCTGACCATGTCGGGGGTGTAATGGGAGGTGGCATCAGCAAGCGTGGCCGTGTGCTCACCATACTCAAAGATGCGATAGGCCGGGATATCGGTGCGGATATCGCCGCCAGGCAGGAGATCAGAGGTGTACTGTCCCGCCTCCAGAACACCGACGATGGGGCACGGCTTGGGGTTGCGCTGAGCAAAAAGCAGGAAGTCGAAGGCGTATGCGCTGGGCAGCGAGAGCAGGTTGGCCTGCATGTAACCCCGCGCATGCCCGGCGGTGGTGGTCATCTCGTGGGTGCGCGCGAACTCGCGCACCTCTTCTGGCGTGTGCATTATGCCCATATCGCTGTGATTCCTGAGACTGCGCGAAGGCCGATGAAAATGGTAAGCAGCCAGGCCAGGCCGCCAAGGATAAGCAGCCACTTTGGGTACTTATAGCCCTGCAGCAGATCCTTGCGGCGCCAAGCCACCCACATCACCAGGGCGAAGCCGATGGGAAGGATGAGCCCGTTAATCGCACCGGCGAAGATCAAGAGCTTTTGTGGCGCGGAGTTGATTATTACAAAAATGACCGTACAGACCGTAATGAAGATGACGGTGAAGATATTGCGGGTCCGGGCCGGGGTTTTCTGGGTGGTCACGAAGGATACCGAGGTATAAGCGGCACCGATGACGGAAGATAGGCCCGCAGCAAAGAGCACCATGCCGAATGCGCGGAGGCCGAATTCACCGGCCGCGTGGTAGAAGGCATCGGCGGCAGTATTATTTTCTTTTAGCGTGACGCCGGTAGCCACCACGCCCAATACCGCCAAGAAGAGCAGCATGCGCATAATACCGGTGACGATGATGCCGCTAACGGAGGTCCGCGTAATGTTCTTGACGTTTTCAACGCCAGATAAGCCCGCATCGATCAGTCGGTGCGCGCCGGCGAAAGTAATATAGCCGCCGACGGTGCCGCCGATGATGGTGGTGATGACGAAGAAATCGATTTCACCCGGCGCGACGGTATTCTTTAGCGCCTCCCCTACCGGCGGCTGGCTGACGATGGCCACGTACAACATAAGCAGGATCATCACCGCACCCAGGGCGGCCACGAGGCGGTCCAGCGCCATTCCGGCGCGGCGGGAGAGGAAGATGAACACCGCAATCGCCGCCGCAATGACGCCACCGATGCGCGCATCGATGCCGAGCATCGCGTTCAGGCCCAAGCCTGCGCCGGCGATATTGCCGATATTAAAAATCGCCCCGCCAAAAAAGACGAAGCCGGCGAGCACCCAACCCAAGCCGGGAAGGACGGTATTGCCCAGGGTGTTTGCGCGCATTCCCGTCACGCACAGCACGCGCCACACATTGAGCTGGATGGCAATGTCCACCAAGATGGACAACGCAATAGCGAAGGCAAAAGAAGCGCCCATCTGGACGGTAAAGACCGAAGTCTGGGTCAAAAAGCCCGGGCCGATAGCCGAGGTAGCCATGAGGAACATGGCGCCCGCCATGGCGCCAATGCCCTTGGGCGGGGTCTTCGCTTCCGCCTGCACCCCCGCCTGTGCCGAGGCAGAAGCTTGTTTTTCAGCACTCACTAGTTTCACCTTTCGTGACGCCGGTCTCTCTTAAATGTGATTCGCATCATCATAATTGCTACCCCGGAGGTTGTTCAACAACATTTATGGCAAGGGGTGCTGCGGGGGTGATCTACGCTACTTTTCCCGCCTTTCGCTCCAGGTATTCAACTATTGTCTCCACTACCCTATTCGGGTCATTGACCAGCTCTTTTGGCCCGAATCTCAATACCGTAAATTGCTGATTTTCAATCTCTCGTTGCCTGCGCATCTGTTCCTTGACCACTGTTTCCGGCGCTTTCCCATAAGTACCGTCGTACTTAGTGTCCCCGTCGACCTCGATAATGAGCCACCCATCGATACATAAGTCAGCCCGGTACTTTCCCAATACGCGAAATTGAGGGTACACAGTGGCAGCGGGAATCCTTTCAATAATTAACGCCCGCAACAGCGACTCGTACGGTGATTCGGAACCGGCATACGCATGCTTAACTACCATTTTCATGGGGATAGGCCCCTTCATCCGAGCCATTGCTGCCCGTGTTTCCTTCAGATCTTCTACCGAAACCAGGCCCGCACGTAACGCGGAATCGACCGCAACAAGCCCCTCCGCAAACCCATGTAGCCTGGCGATATCCAAGCATGTCCGCGCCGGATTCGTCACGCGGACTCCAGACCTTTCCACCGTTGTTTCCTCTATCCGTGCCATGCGGTAATACTTTCGCGGCCACTGCGTGTGCGGTGGAATACTTCCTGACGGTGAAGCGAGCTCAACGAGCTCATTTCTCCGGGGAATCACCCAAATTCCCCAAATACGCGCAGCTGACTTAGCCACCAACGATGCCCTGTGTGCACTTAGGCCGGCCCCTAAAGTCAGGGCCAACTGTTGCTTATGCCATGGCCAGCTTTCCCAGGTCATTGTTTTCACTGCAATCCAGGGAGCAACTCGCTTTAGTTCTCCTGAGTAAAGCGCTGGATAGTAAGGACTTGTTGAACCTGCATAACGAAGATTAATTAACTCATGATTTAACATGCTCTTTATCTTCGCCGCTTCTTGGAGAAACTGCTGAGCGTGATGCTCCAAATGGTCACATTCTGAGCTCCTTGCTGGACACCTGCACCGAAAGGGTGCCAATCCCACAAGGCGGGCGACTAGCACCTTTTGCGAAGGCCCGGAAGTCGGTCGCTTTGGTCAGAGTTCGAAGGTCAGCCTCCTATGGTCAACCTCCACTGCAATAACTGAGCAAACTGGCGCCTCAAATATCGCAAATCTTCTTCAAATATTGCATAGGACCCTGCACATTTTGCGAAGCTTCCTGAGGAAGCCTTTGAGCAGCCGGTTGCGAAGCTCCCTGAGAGCCCCTTGGGCATCCGGTTGCGAAGCTTCCTGAGGAGGCCTTTGCGCAGCTTTTGGCGGAGCTTCTGAGGGACCCTTTGAACAGCCCACCGTACAGCCCTTTGCGGCACTGTTGCGGTCCGGACCGCAACGAGTACTAGAACTATCGCGAACCTTCACGAATCGAGCCCACATCAGGCGCGTGCAGCTCACAGCTGGAATGGGGCGTGATTTACTAGTACCAATGGAACCCCTCGAGCTCTCAGCACTCACCGGCACGCAATCGCGCACCTATGGCACCCGCAAAATCACCAAGGACATGATGTCTGCGCCGGTCCATGTGGCGATCGCGTTGTGGGATGAACGCTGGGATTCAGCGGAGGATGGAACCATCGAGGGGTGGGTCATCGCGGTCAACACCCCGCAGGCACGCTTCGTACGCAAAGGCCAGATCAAAAAAGGCGATATCGTCAAAGTTGCAGTAAACGAGCTACAGCGGGCCTTGCACGGAATAGATGGACGCACCTGGATTGTCACCGGGCGTAGGCAAAATGCGCTGCGAGCGGCGCTCGAGAAGCGCGGCTATACGGTGACGGGGAGCTTTGCGGGGGAGAATCGGGCATCGGCAAGCGCGAGCTCCGCACGCCGCAAACAAGCTGGCCTGACCGCGCGGAAGGCCCGCAAGCTGGGCGAGGCCCCGAAGAAGAAGGAAACCAACCAGGTCGAAACACCAGAGGCGAAATGGTGGCCCAACTTCTCGCACACGACGTCGTGGCCGGCGGGCGCGGTGGTACGCATTGCCACCGATGCTTCCTCCGATACAGTGTTCAAGGGCTCAATGTGTTTCGTGGCGGGAAACGGTGACTACCACCTGCGCACCCGCGAGACGAAAGCTAGCACGGACGAACTGGAGCTTGAAGCGCTCACGCTCGCGTTAAAGTACCTGCTCAAGGTAGGTGCAACGAAGGCCGTGATCGAATCCGATTCCGTCGCGGCACTGGACGCGGTCAACCATATCCTGCACAAGAAGGGCTCCAAGGCGGCGCGTCCGGGACGCAGGTGGCGCGGGGTATCGTCTGGTGCGCGCTCCCGATTCCAGCAGGCTTGGGGCGACCTTGAAGGCACCTGCGAGGTGGACATCCGCAGGGTACTCGGGCATGCCGGGGATCCGCTCAATCGCGCCGCCGATCAGATTGCGTATATGGGTCTGCGCGCCATTGCCCACCCCATGAAGCAATCTCGGCCTACCCTGCAAAGCGGGATCAGTAAGGCACTCAAAGTGGTATAGCCTCGGTTACCTCCGCAGTCGCCGCCACAGGATTCGCGCCGCGGAATGCGGGGTCGCCGCAAGCTCGCGCAGGTAATTGCGCGGCATCGACAGCCACGGCGTGCGCGCGGAGTGAACGGTTATTGCAATGCCCAAATGCCAAGCCCACAATGTGGTGCGCAGGGCATGGAAATCGTTGGTGACCACCTGCAATACGGCATCTGGTGCGAGGCTGTGCGCGTTTTCTAGGTTCTCATTTGTACTGGTAGCAGCCGGTTCCACGAGCACATCCCGAGGATCAACACCCCGCTGGATTAGGTATTCGGCCATCGCGCCCGCTTCCCCGCGGCCAGAGACGATGACCGTCTGCCCAGAATAGAGTTCGAGCGTCTTATCCAAACGCGACCGCAGCATGGCGCCCGGATGACCGTGGGCAACACGGGAGCCCAAAACAAGGAGCGGATCGCGTGGGGAATTTTCCATGCTCATTAGCTTAGACCGGTGCGAAGCCTTGACAGGCACAGGTACTGAACCGTAAATTGACACACAAACATGCAATCGATTGCACGACCCGTCGAAGCTGCTCTACCCCTAGGAGCCGAAATGGCCGCAACCACCCTCAAGCACGTAGCCGCTGCTGCTGGAGTGTCCATTTCCACCGCCTCGCGCGCACTTGCAGAAAACCCAGCTATTTCCGCAGCCACCCGCACGCGCGTAAAACAGGCAGCTGAACAGCTCAATTACCGCCCAAATGCCCAGGCACGCGCGCTGCGCAACGCACGGTCCAATGCCATCGGCCTCGTCATACCAAGCCTGGATAACTCGTATTTCGCCGCCATGGCCGCCGCAATTGAGCAAGAGGCTAATGCACACGGTTTCGCCACCATGATTACCAGTTGCGGCGAGGATCCTGCGCGTTTGAAACGCGCCCTCGATGCCCTCACGCAGCGGCAGGTCGATGGAATAATTACCGTTCCCCTCGATGGCGCAGAAGAGGCGATTGGCCAGGCCCACTCTTATCGGCCGTTGCTATTGATTGACCGAACACTTGGGGGCTTCCCTGCTGTGTTCTCTGATCCCAGTCCGGGAATGCACAGGGCAATTGCGCAGCTAAAGGACAAAGGCCATACCTCGATTGGCTGCCTTTCCGGCCCCCAAGAAACCTCTACTGGCAGGCAGCGCCTCGCTGTATTCAAGGAAGCAGCTCGCGACCTTAATATCCACATTCACCACGGCAGCTTCCGGCACCGAGAGGGATATAAAGGGGCGATAGAGCTACTAAATGCAGGGGTTACGGCCATCGTCGCCGCTGACTCGATGATGACTGCGGGCGCATTAGAAGCCTGTCATAATTCCGGCAAGGCCATTGGAGAGGAAGTCGCACTCGTCGGTTTCGATGACTTCATTTATCTGCGCTTCCAACCGGCACCCATATCCGTAGTGGACCAAAACGTCGATCACATGGGCAAGATAGCCACCGCAGAACTCATCGCGGCCATCAAAAATAAGCGCCCGCCTCAAGGATCGATAATCGATACGCGATATATCCCCCGCATGTCCACCGCATTCACCGTAGAATCCGATTCATAGGAGGATTTCCAATGAGCAAGCTCACCGTCGTCGGATCGATTAATGCTGACCTTATTGTCCACGCCGAACGCCACCCGCACCCCGGCGAAACCCTGCTGGGCTCCGGCGGCGAGATCCTCGCTGGCGGCAAGGGCGCGAACCAAGCGGTAGCCGCCGCGCAATTGGGCGCCAATGTAGCTTTCGTCGGCGCGGTCGGCTCCGATCCCTACGCCGAGCCCGCCATGCACTACATGCACAGCTCCGGCATCGACCTCAGCGCGGTGGAACAGTCCGATACCACTACCGGCTTGGCGGTCATCACGGTCTCCGCCGATGGCGAAAACACCATCGTCATCTCCCCCGGAGCGAACGCTCTTGTCGATGCCCCCTTCGTCACCGCCCGCCAATCCACCATCGCCGATGCGGACGTGGTCCTGCTCCAGGGCGAAATCCCCGCCTCCGGTTTCAAAGCCGCCGTCGATGCCGCCCAAGGACGCGTAGTCGTCAACCTCGCCCCTGTCATCGAGGTGGATCGCGACGCCCTCCTGCAGGCCGATCCCCTCATGGCCAACGAGCACGAGGCTGGCCTCATCCTTGAGCAACTGGGCCTTTCTTCCACCGGCACCCCGCGCGAGCTCGCCCACCGCCTGGTTTCCGCCGGCTTTAAATCGGTGGTGCTGACCCTCGGGGCCGAAGGCGCCTACGTGGCAACGCCCGAATCCAACACGGATATCCCCACCCCACAGATCACCGCGGTCGATACCACCGGCGCCGGCGATGCCTTTGCCGGAGCATTTTGCACCAAGCTCCTTGAAGGCGCCACGCTCGTCGATGCCGCCACCTTCGCCGCCCGCGTCGGTGCCTTCGCCGCCACCAGCGCCGGCGCCCAGCCATCCTATCCCACGACCTCTTCGAGGTTGCCAGAGGTCACACAGAAATAGGAGCGCACAGCTTTAAAATCACACCAATGGAAAGTCGCATCAGCCATCATGCATAAGAGCTTTGGAAAAGATAGTAAGAATGGGAGAAAGAGCAGCAAGAACGAGCCTAAAAAATGGAAAGCCTTTTTAATCTCGCTATTGATATTTCTGCTTGTCCCCTTACCTTTTGCTCTTTACCTTGGCGGCACTGAATGGCTATTCAATGACAAGGATTCGGTGCCGAAAGAATTCTGGGTTTCTTATGTACTAGGTTTCGTCGTTTTTATTGGTGGATTGCTCTGGATGCAGATCAAAGAGTGGTTCCACGACGACTCCAAGAATTCTAAACGGTAGCTGGCTGGAGTCTCCCTCTCTTTTAGCCGATAAAGAAAGGGAAGCTCCTCCCTACTCCCCTAGCAGCTTCGAGCGGAGGTTCTTATCCTTCTGCTCGACTTCCTCTGCCATCTTTTCTTGGTAGGCAACCATCTTGTCTTGCAGCGCGGGGTCTCCGGTGCCCAGGATGCGGGCGGCCAGCAGGCCGGCGTTCTTTGCGCCGCCGATGGAGACGGTGGCCACGGGAACGCCGCTAGGCATCTGCACGATAGAAAGCAGGGAGTCTAGGCCATCGAGGTCCTTGAGTGCGCGCGGGATGCCGATAACGGGCAGCGGCGTGGCCGCAGCAACCATGCCTGGCAGGTGGGCGGCGCCACCGGCACAGGCGATGATGGCTTTAAGGCCGCGGGAGTGTGCGCCCTTGGCGTAGGCCAACATCTTTTCCGGGGTGCGGTGGGCGCTGACCACGCCAACCTCAAAGGGAATGCCGAAGTCCGCGAGGACTTCCGCTGCGGGTTCGACGGTGGGCCAATCCGAATCCGAGCCCATGATGATTCCTACCTGCGGTTCCATAATGTCCTTTCTAGGTTTTAAGAGTTATGCCCACGTTGCGTGCATCAAAAAGTGCGCGGCCTGGCGGGCGGCATCGCGGGTCTCATCGAGCGATGTACCAGCGACATTGACGTGGCCGATCTTGCGGCCAGCGCGGTGATCCTTGCCGTACAGGTGAATCTTGGCGTGTGGGAAGCGTTCCATAACCTCGCGCACGCGCTGCGGCATAGGCATCTTGGGGTCTTCATCCGCGCCGAGCACATTGGCCATAACGGTCACCGGGGCGAGGGCGTCCACCGCGCCCAAGGGCAGGTCCAGTACGGCGCGCAGGTGCTGTTCGAACTGTGAGGTCACGCAGCCATCCTGGGTCCAGTGGCCGGTATTGTGCGGGCGCATGGCCAATTCATTGACAGAGATGTCCTCGCCACCCTCACCGTTGAAGGCGAAAAGCTCCACGGCCAGCACGCCGGTCACGCCGAGGGATTCGGCAATGCCAAGCCCCAGCGCAGAGGCGCGTTCGGCCAGCTCGGGCGAGAGATCGGGCGCGGGCGCGATGGCCTCGGCACAGATGCCGTTGGCCTGGCGGGACTGGGTAATGGGCCAGACCTTGGCTTCACCGGATGGGCGGCGCGCTACCAAGATGGATAGCTCGCGGGTCAGATCCACCTTCTCTTCGGCCACGAGCGGCGTGCCGGCCTCTAAAAGCTCGGCGACGAGCTCATCAAGATCGGCATCCGAAGGAAACCACACGCCCTTGCCGTCATAGCCACCGCGGCGGGCCTTGAGGCAAACGCGCCCGTCTACGGCATCGAAAAAAGCGCGGGCATCGGCGACTGATCCGATGGCACTAAACCGCGGGACGGGCGCCCCCAGAGCGGAGAGTTTTTCGCGCATGTCCAGCTTGTCCTGGGCATAGCGCAGGGCGCTGGGCTGGGGCTGGACGTTAAAGGAGGCATCGATAAGCGCAGCGGAATGCTCATTGGGCACATGCTCATGCTCGAAAGTAACCGCATCCGCGCCGCGGGCCGCCGCGAGCAGGTCCTCGTACTTGTGGTAATCGCCCACCACGATGTCCGGGGTGACCTGCGCGGTAGAAGAATCCGGACTACCAGCAAGAATCCGCAGATGAATATCGAGTTCCGCGGCGGCAGGTTGCATCATGCGCGCCAGCTGACCATCGCCACAGACAGTTACAATAGGTTTTGAGACACTCACGCCCACAATACTAGCTTGGATACCATGTTTACCCGTCATTCGATCTTCCAGAACTCCCTCATGAGCGCCCTCCTTGATGGCATTTATGACGGCGAGATGACCATCTCTGAGCTGCTAGGAAAGGGCAATTTTGGCATCGGGACTTTTAACGGCCTCGATGGTGAAATGATCATCTTGGACGGGACCTGCTACCAGCTGCGCGGCGATGGCTCCGCGCGGGTTGCGGACCTGGACCAGCAAACCCCTTATGCCGTGGCCACCAACTTTGTGCCGCGCATTCTTGTCGATGCCCCACGGGGCCTGCGCCGCGACGAACTTTCCGCCTTCATCGATGAGGTGGAACCTTCCGCGAACTACATGTACGCCGTCCGCATCACGGGCAGGTTTTCTGAGGTCACTACGCGCACCGTGGTCAAACAAACCAAACCCTATCCCCCAATGACGAAGGCGGTCGGCGGCGATAAAGAGCTGCACTTTAGCGATGTCGAGGGCGTCATCGGCGGCTTCCGCACTCCCGTGTACGAGCGCGGGATTTCGGTGCCTGGCTGCCACGTGCACTTTATCGACGCCGCGCGTAAGTCCGGCGGACATGTGCTGGATTACACCGTGGATGAGGCGAAAATCGAGCTCTGCCCCGGTTCCGATCTAGAACTGCGCCTGCCGCTGACCCAAGAATTCAGCAGCGCTAATCTCGCACCGGAGGATCTTGATAAGCAATTGCACTCCACCGAGGTTAAAACCAAGGGCGATCATTAATAATCTCTGCCACCTGCTTTGACTTGGCTACGGTGGGAAAATACATGGCCCTGTCCCAGCCATTGAGCGCAATGGAGATACCGCCGCGGCGCTTGCGGGCGCCGCGAATATCTTCCAGCGGAATTGAATCGATGTGGCGGCCTTCCCGCACGATGACGCGGCGATTGGTCACGATGAACCGCTTGCGGCGAGCCTTATAAAACGGAATGAGAAAGCGCCACGTGCTCAGCCCGGCCCACAAGACTACGAGGCCATTGCGCAACATCGGTTCTACTCCCTGGGCATCGCACCAGCCGATGGCAATCCACAGCACGCCAGTAATGAGGATGAGCTCCAGAAATGGGAAAACGAGCGCGCGAAATGGCGCGGATACGTCCGCGCGCTTGACCTCGCCCTGGCCCATCTTCATCAATCCCATAGCCATGGATAGTACCAGTGCGAGGCCGTGCTTCTCGGACTGCGCGGATTCCGCAGCACCTGCCGCGCGATACCTATCGCGTGGCGCCTGCTGCGCGTCGCCCGCCGCGCGATGCCTGTCGAGCGGCGCCTATCGCGCCGCGCTTATCGTGCCGGGCGCAGATGCGTCACGTCACCGGCGGAGTAGTACTCGCCCGCGACGTTAATGCGGCCGTCCTCGCCAATGCCCTCGACGCGGCCGATGACATCGCCAGTCGGGGTCTCCAGCCGCACCTCCTGGTCAATGGATGAGCACACCGCGCGGTAATCCCGCATAAGCTGCGAATCCTGGTTCTCCCACTGCGTAATACGGCGGCGCAGGTTTTTCAGCACGGTAATGGCCAGCTCGGTGCGGTCGGTATCGCGGCCTTCCAGAGCCAACGAGGTGGCCTTTTCAATGGGCAATTCCTCGCGGGTGAGCGTGACATTAATGCCCATGCCTACGACCACGCGCGCGGAGGGCGCCTGCCCGCCGACGGCCTTATTTACCTCGGCTTTATTGACTTCTGCTTTGTTGACCTCAGCCTTGTTCAGCTCAGTCTTATTCAGTTCTGCTTTGTTAAGCTCGGTCTTCGGCGCGGACTTGAAGGCTTGGCCCACGGGACCGGCTTCCGCAAGGATGCCGCACAGCTTATTGCCATCGATATGCACATCATTCGGCCACTTCAGCACGGAGCCCTCGATGGAATCGGTCACGGCCAGGCCCGCAGCCAGCGGAAGCGTGCCCAAGTAGTCGAGGGAATCGGGCAAAAGCAGCACGGAAAAGATCACCTGGGATCCGGCCGGCGCCGTCCACGCCCGGCCGAGGCGGCCTTTGCCGGACAACTGCTCATCGGCAAGCAGCACGGTGCCATCGGTGACATTGGTGGCCTGCATCAGATCGGTATTGGTGGAACCGGTCTGATCCACAAAATCGATAGTAGTGAAATCCTCTGCCAGGGCAGTGCGGATGCGGTGCTTATCAAGTGCAGTCATAGATTCCAAGATACCGTCCGCCGGTGGTGCTAGTGTGTTGCGCATGGCAAAGGTCACTTTTGAAAAGGTAAATATCACTTACCCCGGCGCGGCGGCGCCCACCGTGAAGGAATTGGACCTAGAAATCGCTGACGGTGAGTTCCTCGTTTTGGTGGGTCCTTCTGGCTGCGGCAAGTCCACGACGCTGCGCGCGTTGGCCGGCCTTGAACCAACGTCTAGTGGCCGGATTTTAATCGATGATGCAGACGTCACGGGCCTTGAACCGGGTGATCGCGATATTGCGATGGTTTTTCAAAATTATGCGCTCTACCCACACCTTTCTGTGGAAGAAAACATGGGCTTTTCGCTCAAGCTGGCCAAGCTCCCCAAGGCTGAAATCAAGCAAAAGGTCCAGGATGCAGCAGAGATGCTGGGCTTGGCCGAATTTTTAAAGCGCAAGCCCAAGGACCTATCGGGCGGTCAGCGCCAGCGCGTTGCCATGGGCCGTGCCATTGTGCGCAATCCTAAGGCCTTCCTCATGGATGAGCCGCTCTCTAACCTGGATGCGAAGCTGCGCGTGCAAACCCGTACGGAACTCGCGGGCCTGCAACAGCGGCTTGGGACCACCACGGTCTACGTCACCCACGATCAGGTAGAGGCCATGACGCTGGGGCACCGGGTAGCGGTGCTGAAAGATGGCGAATTGCAGCAGGTTGCCCCACCGCGCGAGCTTTATGCGGAGCCAGCAAACGAATTCGTCGCCGGTTTTATTGGTTCGCCTGCGATGAATATCTTTGACCACAACGGCGAGCGCCTGGGCGTTCGGCCCGAAAACATGCACCTCAATGAGGGCGCAGAGGGCCTGCGCGGCACGGTAGACCTAGTTGAAGAATTGGGTTCCGAATCCTTTGTCTACGCCACGGTGGGTAGCGCACGGTTCGTGGCCCGCTGTGAAGGCACCCCGCCGCAGCGCGGTGACGAGGTTATATTGACCTTTGATGAAAGCGCTGCACACCGCTTCGATCCAGAAACTGGGCAACGCATCTCCACTTCCTAAATTACCCCCCATTTAGAGGTGAATAATCAAAATCTATTCTGCGCGCGGTGTTTGTAAATTATTTTTAAGGTACACCCAAGCTTTCTGAAAGGTGAATTCCTATGAAGAAGTACTTCATTCGCACCACAGTCGCCACCACGGCAGTACTGGCGTTGGCCGGCTGCTCCACGTCTGACGATGGTGCAGATAACGCGGATGGCTCCGCATCCGGTTCCGGTTCCGGCGCTGACTCACACGGCCCCATCACCTTTGCCATGGGCAAGAACGACACGGATAAGATCACTCCCATCATCGATAAATGGAATGAAGAAAATCCGGATGAAAAGGTCACGCTCAAGGAGCTCGCGGGCGAGGCCGATGCCCAGCGCGAAACCCTGGTGCAATCCCTCCAGGCCGGCAATGATGACTACGATGTCATGGCCCTCGACGTGGTCTGGACTGCGGAATTCGCCGCCAACCAGTGGCTCCAGCCGCTCGACGGAGACTTCGAGACCGATACCTCGGAGCTCTTGCCGGCCACCGTGGAATCGGCCACCTACAACGACGTGCTGTATGCGTTGCCGCAAAACACCAATGGCCAGCTCCTCTTCCGCAATACCGAGCTCGCGGACGCTACCCCAGAGAAATTCGCCGACCTCGAATCCGCCTGCAAGGCATTGGAAGACGGCAAGAAGTGCCTGACCACGCAGCTCAAACAGTACGAGGGCTTGGCTCTGAATACCGCCGGCTTCATGGAAGGCTGGGGCGGCTCGGTGCTTGACGATGCCGGCAATGCCACCGTCGACTCCAAGGAAGCCCAGGCAGGCCTGCAGGCCATGGTGGATGCGTATGAAGACGAAATCATCTCCAAGGACTCCACCGCCGCCACCGAAGAAGAGACAAACATGGCCTTTACCGAAGGCAAGACCGCCTTCGCAGTGAACTGGCCCTACATGTACACCAACGCCGTAGATGCCGGCATCGATGTCGAGGTCCAGGCACCGCTGGGCAAGGACGGCGTTGGCGTGTCCACCTTGGGCGGCTACAATAACGGCATCAACATCAATTCCAAGAACAAGGGCACCGCCTTAGACTTCATGAACTTCATCATTAATGAAGAAAACCAGAAGTCCTTGGCAGAGCAGTCCTTCCCGCCGGTTCTTTCCTCCATCTACGATGACCCGCAGCTGCAGGAGGAATTCCCCTACTTGCCAGCGCTGAAGGAATCCCTGGAAAACGCCGCACCGCGTCCGGTATCGCCGTTCTATTCCGCCATCTCTAAGGCCATTCAGGACAATGCTTACGCCGCGCTTACTGATGGCAAGTCCGTCGAGGATGCCACTTCCGATATGAAGGCGGCCATCGACTCTGCTTCGCAGGGCTAAAGATGCGCTTCCTACCCCTCGTATCCCGAGAGCAGGGAGCATGCTGAAAACTGAGAAATATATAGCGAACCGCTAGTACACAAATGGGTGAGGAAGGCGCATATGCCACTGCCTCACCCTTTGTGGTTTTCCCACCCTAGTTGGGGATAGAATCTAGCGCACTAGAAATCATTTGAATCAGAAAGGCGAGTTACCGTGGTCACCACTTCGCCGACGCAACAGACGCACCCACAATCGAAAAAGCCCAAGCGCGCCTCTAGTCCCGGCAGGTTTGCCAATTTCGGGCGGCCGGCCGCGCTGATCGCCCCGGCGCTCATCGTACTGGGCATTATCATCGGCTATCCCATCGTGCGCGCCGTCATCCTGTCTTTCCAAGGAAACCGGCAGCTCAACCCCAAAACGGGTCTCTTTGAAGAAGGCGGTTTCGCCGGCTTAGACAACTACCTGTACTGGATCAATAACCGCTGTGTTTCCGGTGCGGGTGAAATCACGACGTGCCCGCCCGGAGTTATTGCCACCGACTTTTGGCCTGCCGTAAAAATCACGCTGTTTTTCACCGTGGTCACGGTCGCCCTGGAGACCATTCTCGGCATGTTCATGGCCATCATCATGAACGGTGAGTACCGCGGTCGCGGCTTAGTGCGCGCCGCCGTACTTATCCCCTGGGCCATTCCTACCGCCGTGACGGCCAAGTTGTGGCAGTTCATGTTCGCCCCAGACGGCATAGTCAATTCCTTGCTGGGCGCGAATATCGCCTGGACCACGGACCCGTTTTATGCGCGCTTTGCCGTCATCATCGCAGACGTGTGGAAGACCGCGCCGTTTATGGCGCTTCTCATCCTGGCTGGCCTGCAGATGATCCCCAAGGATGTCTACGATGCCGCCCGCGTCGATGGCGCTAACCGCATCCAAACCTTTTTCCGCATCACCCTGCCGCTAGTGCGCCCAGCCCTGATGGTGGCCGTGCTCTTCCGCACCCTGGATGCGCTGCGCATGTATGACCTTCCCGTCATCATGATTTCGAGCTCCTCTAACTCCCCTACCGCCACCATTTCCCAGCTGGTGGTGGAAGATATGCGCCAAGGTAACTTCAATTCCGCCTCGGCGCTATCCACCCTGATCTTCTTGCTCATCTTCTTCGTTGCCTTCATCCTTATCCGCTTCCTCGGCGCGGATGTCTCCGGCAGAAAGGGTGCAAAATAATGCGTAAATTCGGACACTACGCGGGCATTATCTTCATCATGTTCTGGGGCCTTGCCCCCTTTTATTGGATGGTGGTCACCGCCCTGCGCAGCCAGGAATTCACCTTTGATACCACGCCTTGGCCCACGCATATCACGCTCGATAATTTCCGCGATGCCCTCGCGACGGATAAGGGCAATGACTTCCTCGGCGCGTTGGGCAATTCGCTGTTCATCTCGCTCGCGACCACCGCGGTAGCCGTCTTAGTCGGCGTATTTACCGCCTATGCGCTCTCCCGCTATGACTTTCCCGGCAAGGGCATCGTCACCGGCATCATCTTGGCGGCCTCCATGTTCCCCGCTATCGCGCTAGTTACCCCGCTCTTCCAACTCTTTGGCCGCTTGGAATGGATCGGCACCTACCGCGCGATGATCATCCCGAATATCTCTTTCGCCCTGCCACTGACGGTCTATACCCTGCTCAGCTTCTTCCGGCAGCTGCCGTGGGAGCTTGAGGAGGCCGCCCGCGTGGATGGCGCTTCACGTGCCCAGGCCTTCCGCCTCATCCTCCTGCCGCTGGCCGCGCCGGCACTCTTTACCACCGCGATCATCGCGTTTATCACCACGTGGAATGAATTCATGTTGGCCAAGCAGCTGTCCACGACGGGGACCGAGCCGGTCACAGTGGCCATCGCCCGTTTCTCTGGTCCCTCGGCCTTCGAGTACCCTTATGCCGCAACCATGGCGGCTGGTGCATTGGTGACCATTCCGCTTATCATCATGGTGCTCATTTTCCAGCACCGCATCGTCGCCGGGCTTACCGCAGGAGGTGTAAAGGCCTAATGCGCCGGTCCCTGCTGTGGGATTCGCTTCTCGGATTCCTCGGCTTCTTCGCGTGCCTTGCGGTCATCCAAGCCGTAGTGAACTTATTTGAAGACTCCCCCGCCGTATGGCCCGGCCTAGTAGCCGGTGTGCTGTGCGCACTGACGTACCTTGCGTGGCGGGTAAAAAGAAAGGATCTGCAATGAGCTGGTACCACAACGCCGTCTTTTATCAAGCCCTGGTGGGCTCGTTTAAGGACTCTGGCAATAACGAGGCCGAGAATAAGGGCATCGGTACGCTGCGCGGGGTCATCGACAAGCTGGATTACCTCCAGTGGCTGGGTGTGGACTGCCTCTGGCTCTCGCCGTTTTATGCCTCGCCGCTGCGCGATGACGGCTACGATATCGCCGATTATTATTCCATCCACCCCGATTACGGCACGATGGCGGACTTCGAGGAATTGGTTGAGGAATTGCACCGCCGCGATATGCGCATCATGACGGACCTAGCGCTCAACCACACCAGCTCTGATCACCCGTGGTTCCAGGCTTCGCGCTCCGATCCGGATGGCCCGTTCGGGGATTTCTACGTCTGGGGCGATGATCCCGAGCGCTACCCCGAAATTCGCGTCATCTTCACTGACGTTGAGACCTCCAACTGGACCTGGGACGAGGAGCGCCAGCAGTATTATTTCCACCGCTTCTACTCCCACCAGCCGGATCTCAATTACGATAACCCGGACGTGCAGGACGAGGTCTTTAATATTTTGTCCTTCTGGATGGACAAGGGCCTCGATGGCCTGCGCCTCGATGCCATCGCGTACCTCTTCGAACGTGATGAGCTCGGCGGCGAATCCCTGCCAGAGACAGTGGAATTCGTGGAAAAGATTCGCTCCTTTATGGATACCCACTATCCCGAGGCCGTTCTCATTGCGGAGGCCAACCAGCCGCCCAAGGAGACCATGGAGTTCTACGGCTCCGGCAACCGCTTCCACATGGTTTTCAACTTCCCGGTTATGCCGCGGCTCTACCAAGCGCTCGCGCTTGGCGATGCCACCCCCGTCTACGACATCCTCGACCAGCTACCGCCACTGCCCGAGGGCTGCCAGTGGGGTACCTTCCTGCGCAACCACGACGAGTTGACCTTGGAAATGGTCGACGATGACGTCCGCGAGCTGATGTATCAGACCTACCTGCCAGAGGAAGGCATGCGGGCACATGTGGGCATCGCCAGGCGGCTCATGCCGCTAATGGGTGGGGACCGCCGGAAGGTGGAGCTGATGTTTTCGCTGCTCATGACCCTGCCGGGTGCGCCATTTATTTATTATGGCGATGAAATCGGCATGCTCGATGACACCTCTTTGCCGGATCGCTATGCCGTTCGCACCCCTATGCAGTGGGACGATAGCGAGACCGCGGGCTTTAGCGCCCGCACCCCAGCGCGGCTGCCCATCGTCGGCGGCACGTCCGTTGAATCCCAGCTCAACGATGCCACTTCCCTGCTGCACAGCGTGCGCACCATGATTGCAGAGCGCCACGCGCACCCCGACCTGGGAACGGCACCCTGCGAGCCAGTGGAAACCGGTAAGGAAAGCGTACTGGGTTACCAGCGCGGCGACCTGTTGTGCCTGCACAATTTCAGCGACCGCTCCGTTGACCTAGGCCCGGTCGAGCTCGGGCCTTACGGGTATGCGTGGTTGCCGGCTTAAAGCGGCCGCCTTCGGCCCTGCATAGCCACTGCACAGCCAGCCATGCCGGTGGATGGGCCCGGCTTTGCCATTTGTGCATCCTCCACTGCGATAACTGAGCAAACCCGGCCCTCAGATATCGCAAATCTTCCTCAAATGTTGCAGAGGACCCTGCACTTTGGAGGATGCACTTCAGAGGATGCACTTCTAATAAGGCACCGTAGCTGCCAAAAAGAGCCCAGCTCCACACCCCATTCACAGGGCGCGGCTGGGCTCATTTTCTAATGAATTAGCTCCAGTCCGGAGCGTCTTCTAGGCGCAGCTCGGAATAGCGAGCCTCAGGGACAGTGGCAGAATATGGTTTTCCTACCGTTTCCCATACTTGATCTCGGTTACAGTGCACATCCTGGCCATCGGTATCCAGCATGGTAAAGCCCCACACCAACTTGCCTTGGGAATTTGCAGGCAAGGTGTATGGCCCAACTACCTGGTTAATCTTCCAGTGTTGTTCGCTTACATAGTTGAATCCGTAGGTCTTAGTCAGGATCTTGGCCAAATCTCCCTCTCCTTGCACGGAGCCGGAAACCTCAACGGTTTCCGTCCGCGCTTTGGATACGGTGTGTTTGACCGGCACCGGCTCAGCATTGTGGTTTGCCACGCTGGCGGCATCGGTTTGCTTGAACCAGCGGCGCTTCGCGGTGACGTAGGTGGAATTCTCCCCCGGCGTTGCGCAATGCGTGCCGGGCTTATAGTCATCGTTCCAGCGCTGGGGCAGTTCAAAGTCTCCGCCGAAGTCAGAGGCATGGGCCACTGGAACGGCCACCAAGCTCAGCGCTGCGATCGCACTAGCGATGGACTTCACCTTCAAGGTTTAACCCCAATCGTTGTTATCGCGGGTGGAGACCGCGACGTGGCGTTCCTTGGGCAGAGTTGCGGTAAATTTACCGCCATTGGCCTGCCAGGTGTGGTCGGAACCGCACACGGTCTTTTGTCCTTCGAAGTCAGAGACAACCCAGCCAGCCTTCAGCACGGCAGTCTTACCCGGAGCGATATCGTATGGGCCGACCTGCTCGCCTACCTCGTAGGTCTGGCTGGAGGTGTAGCTGGAGGAGAAGGTGAAGTGAATCAGATCCAACAGCTTGAAGTCCACACCAGCAGAAACGTCCCAAGACTTGGTCTTGGTTTCCTTGATGGAACGGGTCACTGGAAGCGGCTCATCGTTGTAGTTGGAAACGGTCCAGGTGCCGGCGGAACCGTCGAAATAGGTGCGCTTAATATCAACGGTCTGGCCGGTATCGCCAGGATTGGCGCAGCGCTCACCAATCGTGGTGGGGTTTGCAGGACCCAGGTCGCGCTGCGGCAATGCGTTGGCGGCTGGGGCAGCGAATACGCCGGTGGCAACGGCCAAAGCCGCGGTGGTGGACGCAATCTTGGAAATGCGCATGAGATGTACTCCTAGCAGGTAGTTAGTAGATGGTTTGGGTGGGTACGGGCAGATCGCGGTATTCGTCAGGGGTGACGTCTACGGTGCGGGTACTGCCGTCTTTGGAAGTGATTTTGGCTTCGGCCCAGAAACCGCTCGGGGCGGTGGTCTGTTTATAGTCCGAGGTGAGGTCGTACTTGCCGGATTTTCCGCAGTGCACCTCGCGATAGTTGATACGGGTCATGGTGGTGCCGTACTCCACGCGAACGCGCTCTCCGGGTGCAAGGTTGACGTGTTTGAGTTCAGTACCGACTGGCATGTAGGCACGCTTGATGGCGCCGACGGACTCGAGCCAGCCCTGCGGAATATCGCCCCTATTGCCTCGCCAATTGGTATATGGATCGTGCTGGGCGCCAACTACGAAGTCCGTTACTGGTGCGAATTCATAGTCGCCCTGAGACCAATTGAGGAAGTCGGTGGAATAACCGGGCTTGCGGAAGGTTGGCTTCACCGCGGTGATATCCAGCGGGTACCAAGAGTTATCGTTGGCCTCGCACTTTTCGTCTTCCTTGGGCCACGCAGGGTCGCGTTGGGGTTCGGCGGCTGGTTGCATGATCTCGTCTTTGTCAGGATCAGCAATCTTTTCCAAGCTGGGGCCGGAAACCGCGGTGTAGTTACCTTCGATGGGCTTAGAGTTAGTGCTGCCGGAACGAGACGGAATTTCCATTGCCAAGTCCGATACGGATCCATCGGCCTTGATGATGTAGGCAAAAGCATAGCGCTCTGCTGGGGCTTTACCGCGGATGACGTTGGCGCCGGGAATGTTTTCGAGGCGGTCATCATTGCAGCCGACGAACATGGAAATAAAGTCCTTTTCCACCACGCCGTATTCCACGCGGAAGGATTCACCCGGCTTCAGTTTAACGGGCCCGAAGGTTTCTTTGTCTCGCCAGCCATTGGCCATTTTTAGGCCAATATCGGATTTGGCGGTGGTGTCCCAACCAGAGGGCAATTTGGCCTTGGAGTTGGCATCAATTTCGTGGTTGGTGCCGGTTTCTACCTCGGCGGTGTACGGCACTTCTTGGTCGGTGGTGTTTTTGAATTGCAAGGTTCCGTCGCTCATGTAGCGACGGCCTGTTTCAGCAAACCGCCATTCGCGTTCGGTGTTATCTCCGGCGGCGCTGCAGCTTTTATAGAGGTTGGTAATGGGATATGCCTGTGGCATCGGGGGAATATCGCGCGCATGTGCCGCGGGCGCGAGAAGTGTCGCGATGGCAAGCGGCGCGACAAGTCGCAGTCCCTTTGAAATCACCAGAAGACCGTCCTTGTGGTTGTTTAAGGATACGAGAAAAAATTCATGAAGACACAGCTGATATTAAGTTCTTCGTTATAGCTCCTCAACAGTTACGGCTATCTTTCCTTTTGACATTTATCGTCGATACGGTGGGAAAACGTCCCTTACCGGTAAAGAAAGCCGCACATCACATTTCACCCTCACCCCTATAAAGGGGAGCTAATATTTCCTAATACCTGGCAGATACTCCGGTTGCGCTAATGCCTCACCGATAGCGCGCCGCCACCGACTCTATGACGATGCCCAAAGTGAGCAATTTCCGCATCTTTGGCCTTCCACTAGTAAACTCAGCGCCTATGACTGACCTGAAGACCACCGCTGGCAAGATTGAGGACCTGGACAACAAGCTCGCCGAGTCCCGCGTGCCGTTGGGGGAAGGCGAGCCAGCCGCCCGCACCCCGGCGCGGCTGCCCATCGTCGGCGGTACCTCCGTGGAATCCCAGCTCAACGATGCCACTTCCCTACTGCACAGCGTGCGCACCATGATTGCAGAGCGCCACGCGCACCCCGACCTGGGAACGGCACCCTGCGAGCCAGTGGAAACCGGTAAGGAAAACGTGCTGGGTTACCAGCGCGGCGACCTGTTGTGCCTGCACAATTTCAGCGACCGCTCCGTTGACCTAGGCCCCGTCGAGCTCGGACCTTACGGATACGCGTGGTTACCGGCTTAGCCTGTGGGTTCAAGGATTTTTAGTGCACCGTCCTCTTTAAGTAGGTGACGATCTGCTGGTTGACATTAAAGATAGCGAAGTGACACGCTTCACAACTCTACCGGTTTGTGGTTCACGCCTATAGTGATATAGTTACTTTATCGGCTATCAGGCCTGTAACTCGAAAGAGGCAAGAACCTGAAGCGGAATCCCAAGATTGGATACTCATCTAGTTAGGGACTCGGCTTGTTCACTCTTTCGGGTTTCTTTCGTCTTGGGATAACCACCAACCTAAAACGAAAGTGAGGGCATCATGGCTACGCAGATCCGTGATTATCCTAAACTTGCGCGAGACATTATCGAGGTAGTCGGGGGACCATCAAATATTTCTACCGCAACTCGATGTGCCACGCGTCTCCGCCTTGTCCTTAAACAAACCCCCGAGAATGCACATACTGACATCCAAGAATTCCCTGGGGTTATCACTACCGTAGAGAAGGGCGGCCAATTCCAAGTAGTGATCGGTAACCGCGTGGGAGAAGTCTACGAGGCTCTCGTAGACGAACTTGGAATCGATCCAAATGCTCAGGGCGATGAAGAAGACTCAAATAAACCAACCCTCTTAAACCGCATCATCGCAATGATGTCTGCGGTTTTTGCGCCTTTCATTTACGTACTTGCTGCAGCCGGATTGGTTCAAGGCGCGCTCATAATTATCAAGGCATTTGCACCTTCATTTGAGCAGTCTGGCACTTTTGAAGTTTTCTCGCTACTGTCTTGGGCTCCCTTCACGTTCCTGCCAATCTTGATTGCGATCACTGCATCCCAATTTTTCAAAACTAATACCTTTATTTCGGTGGCAGCTGTCGGTGCGCTGGTTTCTCCTTCGATGACCGACATCGCAACTCGAGTAGCCGAAGGTGAGCACCTAACCCTATTTGGTCTTGGGTTAAGTGAGACCACTTACACCTCAACTGTGCTTCCGCCGCTATTTATTGTCTGGGGTTTGTCCTATCTAGAGCGATTTTTCCGAGAGCGTCTTCCAGAAGTTGTAACTCAATTATTTACCCCGCTTCTTTGCCTCATCATCGCAGTTCCACTCACCATCCTGATAATCGGCCCTTTGTCTAACCAAGGAGCAATACTTATCGCGGATGGTTTCAATTGGTTAGTAGACATTGCACCACCTGTAGCGGCTGCAATCGTAGGTGGATTCTGGCAAGTCTTCGTCATCTTCGGAGTCCACTGGGGAGTTACGCCGATGGTTCTGGCAAACTTTGATCAGTACGGTTCCGACCCTTTCCAGGCCTTCCAAACCGCAGCAGTAATCGCACAAGTTGGCGCCGCTTTCGGCGTATTCCTCAAGACAAAAAGTGCTGAAATGAAGAAGGTGGCCGGTTCTGCTTCATTGACTGGTGTATTCGGTATTACTGAACCTGCAATTTATGGCGTAACTCTTCGACTCAAGAAACCATTCATCGTAGGTTGTATCGCTGGCGCTGCAGGTGCCATCGTAGTCTCCCTGTTCGATTCTCAACAATATGTTTATGCAGGCCTGCCTGGACCATTGACAATTCTCAATGCCTACGAACCAGGGACTAACTCCCTTTTGGGAGAAATTATTGGTTGCTCAATCGCTTTCATCGGTGCGGCAGTTGGTGTTTACACTCTTGGATTCAATGACGTACTAAAGGAAGTTCCGGAGGCAACACTCGCAGAAGAGAATCCAGACTCAGATGCCGCTGCAGCTGAGTACCACGAAGCTCTAAATGGAAAGACTGCCATCCATATTTCCAGCCCGGTCACAGGAACCGTGCTTAAGTTGAGCGAGGTTGACGATCCAGTATTTTCGCGAGGAACAATGGGAGAGGGAGTAGCTGTTGAGCCGACTGACAATAAAATCTACGCTCCTTTCGACGGAAAAATTGCTACTGTCCTCCCGTCTAAACACGCAATAGGAATCATTTCTAATGATGGTGTCGAAGTTCTAATCCATATTGGACTCGACACGGTAGCCCTAAAGGGAAAGCCGTTTACCAGCCATGTTCAGAAAGGCCAAACTGTAGAGGAAGGTGATTTACTCGTCGAATTTGATGCTGAAGCCATAACCGAATCGGGATACTCCCTAACTACACCCATAATTGTCACCAACACTAAGAGCTACGACGGAGTTGTAGTTCACCCATCTACTAGAACTACTCATGGTAATGAACTGATGTCAGCCGTTACCGAACAAGGAAACCGCGAGAGTAAAGGAGAAAAATAATATGAAGCCACAACTAAACCCAGACTTTTTGTGGGGCGGAGCAGTTGCTGCTCACCAATTTGAAGGCGGTTGGAACCAAGGAGGAAAAGGACCGTCGGTAGTAGACGTTCTCACAGCAGGCGAGCATGGCAAGGCGCGGCGAATCACGGAGAGTATCGAGCCGACTGAATTTTACCCAAACCACGAAGCCATCGACTTCTACGGACATTTTCGTGAAGACATTAAACTATTCGCCGATCTAGGACTGAAATGTTTTCGCACCTCAATAGCTTGGTCACGAATTTTCCCACAAGGCGACGAAGAGGAGCCTAATGAGGAGGGCTTGAAGTTCTACGACGAAGTTTTTGATGAACTTCTACAGTACGGAATCGAACCCGTCATCACACTAAGCCACTTCGAAATGCCTCTTCACCTGGCGCGAGAATACGGCGGATTCAGGAACCGCAAGCTCGTTGATTTTTTCGAAAAATTTGCACGCGTCTGTTTTGAACGCTACCAGCATAAAGTCAAGTACTGGATGACCTTTAACGAAATCAATAACCAAATGAACGCGGAAAATCCTTTGTTCCTTTGGACCAATTCGGGAGTAACAGTGAAAGAGGGTGAAAACCCCAAGCAGGTTTTATACCAGACGGCGCATAACTGCCTAGTCGCCTCTGCTCGTGCCGTCACGATTGGACATGAGATTAATAAGGATTTTCAAATCGGCGCCATGATCGCCATGGTTCCGGTGTATCCCTACAGCTGCAATCCTTCAGACATCATGGCTGCAGAAGTGGCTAATCGAGATAGATTTTTCTTCCCCGATGTGCAAATTAACGGGTACTACCCCTCATACGCACTAAAACAGTTTGAAAGAGAAGGAATTGATCCCAAGGTCCAAGAAGGTGACGAAGAGGTTCTTCGCAGTGGAACCGTAGATTACCTCGGAATCTCTTATTACATGTCGAATACGGTCAAACATGATGCTGTGACAGACCAGGGAAACAATGTGAACGGTGGTCTATCAAACTCGGTAGAAAATCCGTACCTCGATGTATCCGACTGGGGTTGGGCAATCGACCCACAAGGCCTTCGCTATTCCCTTAATACTTTGTACAACCGTTACCGAATCCCATTATTTATCGTAGAAAATGGATTCGGAGCTGTAGATAGCGTGGAGACAGACGGTGAAATTCATGATGCAGGAAGAATTGAGTATCTGCGGCAACATATTGCAGCTATGAAAGAGGCCGTGCTCGAGGACGGCGTCGCTCTTATGGGATACACCCCCTGGGGGATTATCGATCTAGTTTCTTTCACCACCGGTGAAATGAAAAAACGCTATGGCATGATCTACGTCGACCGAGATAATGAGGGAAATGGAACCATGAACAGATCCACAAAGGACTCTTACCATTGGTATCAGCGAGTCATTGAAAGCAACGGATCGGAAATCTAGCACTCTCTTACTGAGCTGCCGCGTAGATCGATGACGCGGTAGCTTAACTATTATGGAAATTTTACGCGTCTTAAACAATAACGCAGTGTTATGCACTGAAAACACCCATGGTCAGGCCATTTGCATGGGGAAAGGAATTGGCTTTGGTAAAAGGCTCGGAGATTCCATCGATGAGGACAGAGTAGAACAATTCTTTCGCCCAAGTACCATTCACCCAATTGGTAATTTAACTGCGCTATTGTCAGAAGTTCCCCTAGAATGCGTATCCCTTGCATCTGCTCTCGCTTCACGCTGTGAAACTTTAGAAGAACCTCAGTTGCTGATCTTGGGTTTAGCCGACCATATCAGCTTCGCCGTAGAACGAACACGTTCTGACATTAGCATTGAATATCCACTCGTATGGGAGGTCTCAACTCTCTATCCTGAGGAGTTTTCACTAGGACTGCGTGCTTTAGATAGCATCGAAAAGATGACTGGTGTGCGATTAGCTCGCGACGAGGCCGCTGCAATAGCAATGCATTTCATCAATGCACAGTTTGTGAACGGAAAAATCGGTAGGACAGAATTCGCCACGAAAGAAATTTCAAACGTCGTATTATTGGTTTCCCACGAGCTAGGGCACGAATTAAACCCTGGTGAAGCAACTGTTGCACGCTTCATAACTCATTTGCGCTATCTTTTCGTTCGCCTTTACTCGCCCAGTTCTTCCGTAGAAGCACCCCTTCACTCGATACTCTCTGCGCTAGAGTCTGATGATCCTGAAGCAGTCAAAGTAGCTCGCAAAGTTAGTGAACATCTCGAGAAAACTGGCCACAGAATTAGCCAAAATGAGCTGTCATATATTGCCCTACACGTTGCACGTCTACGCGCGACACTGACCCCATAAAGCTAATTCCCCTGTGAAGGGAAAGAAGATACCCAAGGAATCCTAGAGCTTCCTATTTCCAGTCTCTAATCAAGTCGCACGCCTAAGCCCAGCCTTTAGATTACAATCCCTGAGCAGAATTACGAAGAAGGTATTTCGCTGCACTCGAACCCTTGCTACGTAATTTGCCCTGTCCACGGAAAATATTCTGTCCAACGATAGTGATATCAACACTAACCGACCTGCGCGAAACCGCACAATTTCCGCATCTTTGGCCTTCCACTAGTAAACTCAGCGCCTATGACTGACCTGAAGACCACCGCTGGCAAGATTGAGGACCTGGACAATAAACTCGCCGAGTCCCGCGCGCCGTTGGGGGAAGGCGAGCCAGCCGCCCGCACTCGCGTGAATCAGCTGCTCGATGAGGGTTCCTTTGTAGAAACCGATGCACTAGCCCGCCACCGCTCCACCGACTTTGGCCGCGAGCACGATCGCCCGTACACCGATGGCATCGTGACCGGTTACGGCACCATCGACGGGCGCCGCGTGTGCATTTTCAGCCAGGATGCCACCGTCTTTGACGGCACGATGGGTGAGGTTTATGCGGAAAAGCTCACCAAGGTCTATGACCTTGCGCTGAAAACCGGCGTGCCCATCGTCGGCATCTATGATTCCACCGGCCCGCGCGCGCAAGAGGGCGTCGTCACGCTTGCTGGCTACGCCCGCATCCTCGCCCGCGCGACGGAGGCCTCCGGTCTTATCCCGCAGATCTCCGTGGTGGCCGGGGATACCAGCGGCATTGCGGCATTTGCGCCCACGCTTGCCGATGTCCTCATTGTCACCCACGGCACCAGCCTGCACCAAGCAGGCAGCGATGTCGCCGAAGCGGAACCGGAAACCTTTGGTGGTGCCGCAGTCCACGCGAAGTCGGGCACCGCGCAGCTCAGCGCCCCGAGCGAGCAAGCAGCCCTCGACTTGGTCCGCGACGTACTGGCTTACCTGCCGGCCAATAACCGCGCCGAGGCAACGCGCATCGATACGCGCGAGGTCGCCGAGTTTGATCTGGATTCCGTCATCCCGGATTCGGCAGCGGATGCCTATGACATGCGTGAGGTGGTCAACGCGGTCGTCGATAAGGGCTCCTTCTTAGAGCTTTCGGCCGAGGCCGCGCCCAATATCATCACGGGCTTTGCCTTCGTAGATGGCCGCGCCGTGGGTATCGTCGCCAACCAGCCGCTAGCGCTGGACGGCGCGCTGGATTCGGCCGCGGCGGAAAAGGCGGCACGCTTTGTGCGTCTGTGCGATGCCTTTAATACCCCAATCATTGAGTTCGTGGACTCGCCTGGTTTCGTTGCCACCCCGGCGGAAGAAAAGGCCGGTCTCCTGCGCCGGGCGGCGGGGTTTGCGTATGCGCAGGCGGAGGCGAGCGTCGGCAAGCTTACGGTGGTCACCCGCAAGGCCATTGGCCCGGCCTACGCGTTTATGGGGTCCAAGGACCTGGGCGCGGATTTGGTCTATGCCTGGCCGACCGCGGAAATCGCCGTCGCCGAAGCGGCCCAGACCGCGCTGGCCATCTACGGCGATGAGGATAAGCAGGAAGAAATGGACGAGCTTTTCTTGCACCCCTACGCCGCCGCTGAGCGCGGCCTGGCCGATAATGTCATCGAGCCTTCCGCTACCCGCCACTACCTGGTTGAAGGCCTGCGCCTGCTAGAGCGCAAGGTTGTGGCCCAGGTACCCAAGAAGCACGGAACTGTTTAGGAAAAGATGTCTGAACCCGAAATCAAAGTCCTGAAGGGAAACCCCACCGAAGAAGAGCGCGCCGCGCTCTCGACGGTGCTCAAGCAGATGCAAAAGGACCACTCCGGTGCCTTTGGGGATCGCAACCACTGGGGCAGGCCCGGCGAGCGCTTCGACCACTACGGCGCGCAGCGCGTCTTTAATCCCTCTGCCTTCCACACCGTGCGGTATTACTAATGCGCCTCATTTTGGCCTCGCAGTCCCCCTCGCGCGCCGCCATCCTGCGCGCGGCCGGGGTGGAACCGGTGCTCGAGCCCGCCGATATTGACGAGCGCTCCCTAGAAGCCCAGTTGGCAGGGC
This sequence comes from Corynebacterium tuingiense, assembly GCF_046718165.1. Lineage (NCBI taxonomy): Bacteria > Bacillati > Actinomycetota > Actinomycetes > Mycobacteriales > Corynebacteriaceae > Corynebacterium > Corynebacterium tuingiense. Next base: position 524,951 of record NZ_CP177101.1, on the reverse strand, counting down.
ACTCGCCTGCCGATACCGTGGCAAAGCTTGCCACCGCCAAGGCCGAAAAGGTCGCCTCCCAGTACCCCGACGAGCCGGTTATTGGCGGCGATTCCATGCTGCTATTGGATGGCCAACTGCAGGGCAAGCCGCACACTGTCGAAGCCACCATCGGGCGTTGGCACCAACAGGCTGGGCGCACCGCGCAGCTGCTTACCGGCCATTGCCTGATTTTTGGCACGCAACGCCACGTGGAAACCTCTACCACGACCATCCGGTTCGCAGAGGCTTCTGCCACCGATATCGAGGCCTACGCTCGCAGCGGCGAGCCCTTGGAGTGCGCGGGCGCGTTTACCTTGGAGGCCATGGGCGGCTGGTTTATCGATAGCATCGACGGCGATCCCTCTTCTGTTATCGGGCTGTCCCTGCCGGTGGTGCGCCGCGCGCTTTACTCTTTTGGGCTTAACGTTTCTGATTTCTGGTAGGCCCGCACGAGCATCGCTAGAGTGTGTCTTATGGAAATGAAAGACATGCTTGCTCCAGAACCTATTAAGTTACCCGCCGATCCCGGCACCAAGGACGCGGCCGCACCTGCGGCCGGCATCGTAGACCACCCGGATTCCCCGTTGCTGTGGGCCATGCTCGCGGAGCAGGAGCTCGACAAGCTAGAGGGCGCGGATCCCAACGAATACATCACCGCTTATGCCTACGCCCGCACCGGCTACCACCGCAGCTTAGACCGCCTGCGCGGCAATGGCTGGAAGGGATGGGGCCCGGTCCCCTTCTCCCACGAGCCCAACCAGGGTGTCCTGCGCGCCATTGCAGCCCTTGGACGTGCTGCCAAGGCCATCGGCGAGGACGATGAATACGACCGCATTCGCCAGATGCTTTCCGATGCCGACCCCGATAGCGTCTCTCAGCTGCTCGATTAAGTATGTTTGCTAGAAATATATCCCGCTGCTTAAGTTCCAAGGCCGCAATAACGCTCCTCGCTGCGGCGCTGCCGCTTAGCTTGGCGGCGTGCGGCTCGGATGACCAGGAATCTAATTCAGCTTCGTCCCAATCCGAATTTTCTACCCACAGCCCAGAAGCCTCGGGGCAGACCCACACGGTAACCGAAACGCCCACTAAAGAAGCCCCGGAACAACCCAACGATAATAAGGGCAAGGATTCTTCCACCGATTCCGAATGCGCGGATCTACCAAACGATCCGCGCGACGCTTATGCATCTGGCACCGCGCCCGGGCGCATGCCCTCTGATAGAGGTGATGACTTCAACTTTTGGATCGCGGATATCGACAACTCCTACGATCCCTGTGCGCCCATCAGTTGGATTACTTTCAACGGTGAGGTGGGGGACAAAAATGGCCCCAACAATAACGCAGCATCGGTCGGCCATGCACTGGCCCTATACGTCCATGGAGAGCCCGTGAATGAAGTCACCATGTTTGACTCGGTTGATAAGGTCAGCCGCGTCTCAGACGATGCAGTCGACTTCACGTGGGGAGAGCGCTCAATTACTACGTCCGCGGGGATCACCGCGCATCACACAGTGCGCCTCCAGGTTGATGGTGACTCGGTGGAACCAGTCTCTGGCGATATTGACCTTTTCAATAAGGCTTTGAATGAGCACATGACGTTCATGCTCGGTTCTTATGGCTAGGCCATAGGAGTTGCCGTCTTCCATTCGTCTTCGCACACCACATAAAAATGACCCCGCGGATTGCCGCGGGGTCATTATCTATAGGAGTTTCAGGCACAATTCATAGTGCCCAGTCTTTATCCTAAGACTCCTTGTCCAATAGGTCTCCGGTGTTTTGCGCTGTGCGCACGTTTGCCACTAACGCTTCCAAGGCGAGCCTTGTGATCACCATCCCAGCATAAAAAACCACAGTAGCTAGCAGGACGAGGACGATGAATCCGATAAAGCTGAGGAGAACGTATCCAAACTCGCCCTCCGAAATTCCATCTATACCGACGATGGTCCCTAGAATAAATGCCACTAGAACGTGGAGAGCCCACCAAACTCCGCCCAGCACCATAGCGTCGACATAGATCGCCTTCACATGGGTCAGAGTCATGAAATCTTTAAATTCAAATTCCCAAAGCCCACCTAAGAGGCCTTTTTTATTCCCCAGGCCCTTCATAGCTGCACCGAATCCACGCTTGTTCTGTCCAGCTGCTCGCCCATAGCTTTGAGGGGCCTCAGTGCCCTGAGGGGGTTGACCAAAATTTGGGTGAGAACCTGCCTCCGGGTTGTACCCGCCTGCAGCCGATGCCTCCTGTGATTGTTGTCCCGTGCCCCACCCGGCGTCTGGCCCAGCATCATTAGCAGGCCGGCGGTTGTTTTCTGCCGAGTTTGCGGACGAGGGCTCCGAATCAGTAGCAGATTTATGGTCCTGCGATGCGGATTCTGCATCTGCTGCGGACGATTGGGAAGCCTGGGGGCTGGACTTATCCGAACCAGCATCTACAGGCTGATCGCCGCCTGGAGTTGAAGCTGCATTCTCAGCAGACGTACTAGGTTCTTTGGCCTCCTGCGCACGAGGCTCCTGTCCACCATTTTTCTGCGCCTGATCGTTCTGTGGTTTAGGAACGGCGGACTCAGGAGTTTCAGTGTTCTGACGGGGTTGTTCCGAAAAATCACGGGGTGTAAAGCTTTGAGGGGCGTCAGAGTTGCGGTCGTTTTCAGCCATTATCTGGTCCTTTTAGTTGTAGTCAGGGTAGGTAGGAAAGTGTCCCACGACACTAATTCGCGGGGCCACTAAGCAGGTTACAGCGTCAACCCAAAATTTATCCATCTCTGACGCGGCTCACCCCTTCGCAACGTCGCGGCCCCTACCGAGTCAATTCATTCCACGCACGTTATGTATGGAAAACCACTTTCACTATTCCAATGTGATAAATCGAGAAAATTCGAGTTAAAGTAGTGGGAGCGAAAAAATAGGTTTATTAGAAAGGTAGGCGGGCAGTGGCAGACGTAGACCCCTATCCCCCATTCCAGCAATATGCGCACCCAGAGCGGCTTGTTTCCGCTCCGTGGCTGTCCGCGCGCCTAGGCATTAAAGGGTTACGCGTTATCGAGGTCGATGAAGACTCTCTTTTGTACGATATCGGGCACATTCCCACGGCGACGCGGATCAATTTCCGCACCGAGCTAATAAGCTCGCTCACGCGCGACTTTATCAACGGTGAGGAATTTACCCGCTTGATGCGGGAAAAGGGCATCCACGAAGACGATACCGTTGTCCTGTACGGCGATAAGTCCAATTGGTGGGCGGCCTACGCACTATGGGTATTTACCCTCTTTGGCCACAAAGACGTCCGCCTCCTCGATGGCGGACGCGATGCGTGGATGTCAGAAGAGCGCGATACCTCCTTCATGGTCCCAGAATTCCTCGAATCCAACTATCCAGAGGTAACCCGGGACGACTCCCTCCTGCGTGCCTTTGTCGCAGACGTACGCGAGGCAACCGGTTCCCTAGTTGATACCCGCCCGCCGGAAGAATTCGCAGGTGAAGCGACGGAGTTCGACCCGAATGGAAACTCGCCTTATGGCACCACCATGTGCCACGGGCACATTCCGGGTGCGATCAACTTGGAATGGGATCGCGCAACCTACCCCAACTCCTGTTTCCGCAACGTTGATGACCTGAAGGTCAACTACGGCATGCTGGAGCCTGATACCCACACCATTTTGTATTCCCACCTAGGAGCGCAGGCCGCGTTCACTTGGTTCGTGCTCACTTACCTTTTGGGCTTTAAAAAGGCACAGGTCTACGATGGGTCATGGTCTGAGTGGGGCAACATGGTCAATATGCCGATTGAAAAGTAGATTTTCGTTCGGCCAATAATTACCCACATCGCAGCGATGTGGGTTTATTTTTGTTTAAACGTAACAATCATTGCCAAACGGACGACTTTATACTTTGGTGTGCAACAATAGATCCCGTAGTAAACGAAGTGTATTCAGGAGGTTACTGCCGTGGCAGTAGAAACCAAGAAGATCTCCAAGGTTCTCGTAGCGAACCGAGGTGAGATCGCCGTACGCGTTATTCGTGCTGCTCGCGATGCCGGGATCTCCTCCGTCGCCGTTTATGCCGAGCCGGACGCGCAGGCACCCTTCGTCACGCTGGCCGATGAAGCTTTTGCCCTTGGTGGTTCTACCTCTGCTGATTCTTATCTTGTCTTTGACAAGATTCTGGACGCTGCCGCAAAGTCCGGCGCGGATGCCATCCACCCCGGCTACGGTTTCTTGTCCGAAAATGCAGATTTTGCTCAGGCCGTTATCGATGCCGGCCTGACCTGGATTGGCCCGCCTCCCCAATCCATCCGCGCTTTGGGCGATAAGGTCACCGCCCGCCACATCGCCGAGCGTGCCGAAGCCCCCATGGCCCCTGGTACCAAGGATCCGGTGGCCAACGCGGATGAGGTCAAGGCCTTCGCGGATGAGCACGGCTTGCCTGTGGCCATCAAGGCGGCGTTTGGTGGCGGCGGCCGCGGCATGAAGGTGGCGCACACCGCCGAAGAGATTCCGGAGCTTTTTGAATCCGCGACCCGCGAGGCCACCACCGCCTTTGGCCGCGGCGAATGCTTTGTCGAGCGCTACCTCGATAAGGCCCGCCACGTTGAGGCCCAGGTCTTGGCGGATAAGCACGGCAATGTGGTGGTCGTCGGCACGCGCGATTGCTCCCTGCAGCGCCGCTTCCAAAAGCTCGTAGAGGAAGCTCCGGCGCCTTTCCTGAGCGACGAACAGCGCACCTCCATCCACGAGTCCGCCAAACGCATTTGCCGCGAAGCTGACTACTGCGGTGCCGGCACCGTCGAGTATTTGGTCGGCGCCGATGGCCTGATTTCCTTCCTCGAGGTCAATACCCGCCTGCAGGTGGAGCACCCCGTTTCGGAGGAAACCACCGGGCTGGACCTCGTGCGCGAGCAGTTCCGGATTGCCCAGGGCGAAAAGCTTTCGCTCGGCGAGGACCCGGCACCGCGCGGGCATGCCTTTGAGTTCCGCATCAACGGCGAAGATGCTGCGGCCGGCTTCATGCCCGCCCCGGGGACCATCGTCAAGTACTCCGAGCCCGCTGGGCCGGGCGTGCGCGTGGACTCGGGCGTCGTCGAGGGCTCCGTCATCGGCGGGCAATTCGACTCCATGCTGGCCAAGCTCATTGTCTGGGGCCCGGACCGCGAAACCGCCCTGCGTCGCTCCGCCCGAGCCCTGGCTGAATACCAGGTCGAAGGCCTGCCCACCGTGCTGCCCTTTGACAGGGCCATCGTTGCCGATCCCGCCTTTACCGCGGAAAACGGTTCCTTCGATGTCTACACCAAGTGGATCGAGGAGGCCTGGGATAACCAGCTGCCGCCGCATGAAGATTCCACCGATGCGGAAGCCGGCTCGCCGGAGGCCTCCCAGGTCCACACCGTGGAAATCGACGGCCGCCGCATCGAGGTGGCATTGCCCGCCACCTTTGGCATTACCGGCGCGCGCAAGCGGAAAAAGCGCAAGGGTGCAGGCTCCAAGGCCGCGGTGTCCGGCGATGCCGTCACCGCACCGATGCAGGGCACGGTCATCAAGGTCAATGTGGAAGAGGGCCAAGAGGTAGAAGAAGGCGATATCGTCATGGTCCTTGAGGCCATGAAGATGGAAAATCCGGTCAAGGCCCACAAATCCGGCACCGTGACCGGCCTGGCGGTCGAGGCTGGCACGTCCACCACCAAGGGCGCGCAGCTGCTGGAAATTAAGTAACCGTGCCAGCTAACCTGGAAGAATGACTGATTCTTCTCTTGGTGTTCGCTTGGCCAAGGAAGAGGACCGCGACTACCTTGCGGGCCTCTTCCCCTCCCATATCGCGGACTGGTCCCCCATCGTCGATGGCGGCGTCATCGCCTTGCCCCTTGCCGCCAACGAGAACCCAACCATAGAGCCCGTGGGGGCCGCGCTCCTGCGCTACTACCCCGCCGCCACCAAGGGCCCAGCCTTCCTTGGGGATCCAGGCGCTGACCCGCTTGACGATGCCACCTGGCTCACCCCCTTCGATCCCGAGGACATCCCAGAACTCATCGTCGCCACGAACGGCACCGACGCCACCAGCGACGAGGCTTCCCGCGCCCACGACCTGCTGGTTGCCAACGCTACAGACCTTGCGGCCGAGCAAACCGCCCCCGGCATCGCGTCCGCCACGCCACTACCGGGCTTCGAGGAGCTCACCCAGGGTAAATTCTTCCGCCGCTTCTAATCTGGCACCTATCTCCTGCAGGCGTCCAAAACCTGCAGGAGATAGATTTCGACGAAGGTCTTGTGTTCTGCACCACAGTTGCTACTGTTGAGGGCTATGAAGATTTCCGCCTAGTACGACGTCCCTTGCACACTCGTTCTTTAAAGGTGGACTCTTCATGCCGATTTCTTTTCCCAACTCAGCCTGTCGTGGCCAGACGGCACACCCTGCTTTTCCCAGCTTTCCGGAACGATCCCTGACTCGGCTACTGGGATGATCGGCGATAATGGCTCCGGAAAATCGACCCTTGCTAAGGTCCTTTCCCACCAAATCGCACCGTCCTCGGGCACATTCACGGCGCCAGAGGTCACCTACGTGGACCAAGATCTTGGCTTGCGTGATTCCTTAACCATCGCCGAAGTATTCGGCGCGGCGGAAAAGATTGCCGCGCTCCACGCACTAGAAGCGGGAAACTACTCCGAGGAACTGCTGAAAACCATTGGCAACGACTGGGATATCGAAGACAGGATTCACGCCTGCCTTCATAACGCAGGCGTTCCCTACCCGCTAGATCGCACCATCGGTACGCTGTCTGGAGGCGAAGCGGTCACCATCGCATTAAACGCCGCGTTTTTGATCACCCAGACTTTGTCATCCTCGATGAGCCGACCAATAACCTGGACGCAGCAGGAAAATCCAAGGTCACCGAGCTTATTTCCAGCTCTTCTACGCCCATTCTTGTCATCTCCCATGACCTAGACCTGTTCTCCCATGTCGAGCACATCGCAGAACTCTACGCGGGAAGTTTGCGGTTATTTTCCGGAAATTATCACGCCTACCGGGAGTCCATAGAAACCGAACAGCGCGCTGCCGAAGCAGAAACGCGCGAGGCTAAGGCCGAACACCGCAAGCAAGTGCGCGAGCGCGAGGCGATGCAGATGCGCATATCCAGGGACAATCGCCGCGCCAAATCCTTCTCGCACAACCACCGAAAGCCTGGAATGGCGATGGGAAATGACAAGAACCGCGCCCAAAATACCGCAGCTAAGCGGTCGGCTCAGGCATCGGGTTCGGTGAGGGAAGCATTTGCTGCCTATCAAGCTGCGCAAAACAAGATCCGCCCGGACGAACACGTCCACCCCGACCTTCCAGAAACGCAGCTACCCAATGGCACCCGGGTGCTCACCAGCAGCATCGTGGATATAACCGGCCCTGAGCATGTACGCCTTACGGGACCTAATGGCAGCGGGAAAACCACGTTCCTTAATGACGTTGCGCGGGGCGCCGTTGAGTACAGCGTGGAGTGCGGATATTTGCGGCAGAAAATCACCTTATCGGAAGATCGCACAATCTTAGAGATGGTCACAGAGGCCAACCCCACTGCTCCCCCACAACTCATCCGCGACCAATTGGCGCAGCTGTTATTTCGCGATGACCAGGTGCACCGCCGCACCGGCCAGCTATCCGGCGGCGAACGCTTCCGCGCGGAATTTGCCCGAGTGCTTTTGGCCGAGCCCAGCCCTCAATTCCTCTTGCTTGATGAGCCCACCAATAATTTGGACATCACCACCATAAAGTGGCTCGTGCAGATCCTCGAGTCCTACGAGGGGGCATACTTGCTGGTCAGCCACGATGACGGTTTCTGCAAAGAGCTCAGCCTCACTTCGCAGGTGCATATCTAGGCCCCAGTCTCCGCTTTGTATTACCTCTACTAATACAGACTGTGCTACTATTAGTTACACAAAACTTATTGGAAGGAGGTAGCTCATGCTCATCACGCTCAACCCTGACGCGGATGCGCCGGTCTTCCAGCAGATTCACGATGAAATCGTGCTGGCCATCGCCCGCGGGCAGCTTTTCGACGGCGACAAGCTCGATCCCGTGCGCCAGGTCGCCGCGGATATTGGCATCAACCCGGCCACCGTAAAGCACGCCTATGACTTGCTCGTTGCTGATGGCCTCGTCGAAACCGCGGGTCGCTCCGGATCGATCGTCCGGCCCGGCGCGCACACCGCGGCGCAAGAACAGCAGGTTCGGCAACACCTGCGCCGCGTGGCAACCCTCGCCCGCGCCCAGGGGTTTTCCCCGAGGAGCTCCACAGCTATCTCGATTCCACGCTGAAGGAGCTCGCATGATTCTTACCGTCCTGATGGCCGCGACCACACTGGTCATAACGTGGATAATGACCACAATCCCGGCGCTTGCGGCGCCAGGCGCCCCGCTCGGCGTTCGCGTTCCCCAAAGCCACCTTTCTGATCCCGTTGTGGTCGGTGCTATTTCTGGATTTAAGACTCGGACGTGGTTTGTGGGCATCGCAGCGACGGTTATATCACTGTTCTACGTCAACCACTCGTGGGTGGCGGCCCTGTCTTCCCTGCTGGTCATTATCGGCAGTACGTGGGCTTACCTCTCCCAGCGCCGCTATATCATCGCGGCCAAGAAGGACGGCGGCTGGTTCGACGGGGTAGAAACCGCGGTCAGCGCCCAGGTAGCGAGGCGAGAAGCCGACGCCATACAGGATATTGATGTGCCGGCGCCGTCTTTCCCCTGGCTGACCATGTTGGGTTCCTTGCTGGTCATCATCGCCGGTGCACTCATCGTCGCCGCCCATTGGTCCGATATCCCCGATCCCGTGCCAGTGCACTGGGATGGATCTTTGGAGCCGGATAGCTGGAGCGACAAGTCCATCGGCAGCGTCTTTTTCGTCACGTTTATCGCGCTGGGAATGTGGTTGCTTTTCGCCGGCATCTGCTGGCTTATCCAACGCACCGCGGTTCGTCCACGCTCGGAGCGCTCCATCAAGGCGCGGCTCCGGAACCAAGCAAACCTTGCAGCCTCCAACGAAGCGATGGGCATCCTGCTGCTTCTCATGCCCCTCGGGCTATCGTTTATACAGGTCACCGGCCCGGTACCGAGCTATCAGGACCTGGCTGGCTTTTCCTTTATCACCATGGTGGTGATGACCATTAGCGGCACCATAGCCATCGTGGCAATGATACTGCGCGCCCAATCGCAGCTCGAGGATCAGCTGCGCGGGGTGAAACTTCCGAATGGAGACAAAGAATCCCCCAATAATGATGAGCATTATAAGTGGGGGATCCTGTATTACAACCCCGATGACCCAGCGGTCCTGGTGGACAAGCGCCTAGGCGTCGGAGTGTCCTTCAACTACGCCACGTGGCAGGCGAAGGTCTTCCTCGCCGTCATGGCGCTCATCATCATCGGGTCGATTGCGCTTCCCTTCATCCTGATTTAGCTAATGCGGTCCAGGATGATCTGGCGCTCCTTATCCAGCGGGGCATCCGTAATCTTAAAGCCCTGCTGCAAAGTCTCGAGGGAGCGCTCGAAGCGCTCTGGGGTCTCCGTGTGCAGGGTGAAAAGCTTCTGCCCCTTGGTTACCTTCTCACCCTTGACCGCGTGCAATTCGATGCCCGCGGTCGCCTGTACCGGGTCTTCCTTCCGCGCGCGGCCCGCGCCTAGGCGCCAGGAGCTCACGCCGACGGACAGGGCATCAAGCTCGGTGAGGTAGCCATCGGATTCAGCGATGACATCGTGGGTATGCGTAGCCACGGGAAGCTTGGCGTCTGGGTCCCCTCCCTGCGCCTTAATCATTTGCTTCCACTTATCCATGGCGCGGCCATCCTTGAGCGCCTTTTCCACGTCGGCATTGTGCACGCCGGCCGCTTCCAGCATCTCGCGCGCAAGGGCTAGGGTCAGCTCGACGACATCGCTTGGCCCGCCGCCGGCCAGAACCTCGACGGATTCCTCAACCTCGAGCGCATTGCCCACCTTTCGGCCCAATGGGGTGGACATATCCGTGAGCAGTGCAGTGGTGTCCGTGCCGGCGTCATTGCCCAAGTCCACCATGGTCTGCGCCAGCTCGCGGGCCAAGGTCTCGTCCTTCATAAAGGCGCCAGAGCCCACCTTGACGTCGAGGACCAACGACGAGGTACCTTCAGCAATCTTCTTCGACATGATGGACGAAGCGATAAGCGGAATAGCCTCAACGGTGGAGGTGATATCGCGCAGGGCATAGATCTTCTTATCCGCGGGCGCGAGGCCAGAGCCTGCCGCGCAGATTATGCAACCGGGATCCTCCAGGATTTCCATCAATCGTTCATTGGAAATATCCGCCTGCCAGCCCGGGATGGCTTCCAGCTTGTCCAGGGTGCCACCTGTGTGGCCCAAACCGCGACCAGAAAGCTGCGGGACCGCGACGCCAAAGGCGGCAACGAGGGGCGCGAGCGGCAGCGTAATCTTATCGCCAACGCCACCGGTGGAGTGCTTGTCCGCAGTCTTCTTGGACAGGGAATCAAAGCTCATCGTCTCACCGGAGGCAATCATCGCCTTGGTCCACTGCGAGATTTCCTCGCGGTTCATGCCGTTGAGGAAGATCGCCATGGACCTGACCCCTAGTTGGTGGACACCTGATATCCAGCCCAGTCGAGCTGGGAAGAAAGGTAATCTACCACCATGTCCAGGTACTCCGAACAGTTCAAACGCGATGCCGTGGCCCTCTATGAAAACAATGAGGACCTCTCGCTGAACTCAGCATCAGCCGAGCTCGGCATCAACCGAGCCTCGCTGCATTCTTGGGTCAAAAAGTACGGCACCGGCAAACGTGCCCGCATAAAAGCCGTGCATGATAAAGCCCAGGCGACGAATGATTCTGAGCGAATCCGCCAGTTGGAAAAAGAAGTTTCTAAGCTGCGCGAAGAACGCGATATTCTGCGTAAGGCTGCGAAATATTTTGCCGAAGAGACTCACTGGTGATCCGCTTCCAGTTTGTCTATGACCACCGAACCGAATACTCGGTCAAGCGGATGTGCCACGTGTTAAAGCTCAATCGCTCCTCGTTTTACAAATGGGTCAAAACCCGCGAAAAACGCAGGTTAAAGATGTATTCTGATGCCGTTATTGGTGCAAGGATCACAACCATCTTTGATGATGAGCATGGTCTTTACGGGGCTAAACGCATCGCTGCAAGCCTCAAGGAAGACCCGGCGTATACCCCGGTCAATCACAAGAAAGTTGCACGAATCATGAAAGCCATGGGACTTAAAGGCTTTACTAAACGCCGTCGATGTACCACCACTAGGCGCAAGCCTGGTCACCGCGTCATGCCGGATTTACTAGGCCGTACATTCACAGCTGACGAGCCGAACCGTGTGTATGTCGGCGACATTACCTACCTGCCCTGTAAGGGAGGCAAAAACATGTACCTTGCCACAGTCATTGATACCTATTCACGGAAACTTGCAGGTTATGCACTCGCAGACCACATGCGTGTCTCGTTGGTCATCGATGCCCTAGCCCACGCACACGGTGTGCGCGGCAGTCTTGACGGGGCTGTTTTCCATTCCGATCACGGCAGTGTATATACCTCACAAGCGTTCAGAAACTACTGCTCGTCGTTAGGTGTACGCCAGTCCATGGGAGCGGTAGGTACGAGTGCTGATAACGCCCTGGCAGAATCGTTTAACGCTACTTTAAAGCGGGAAGTGATGCGAAATCGGAAAGTCTTTGACAACCCAATTAGCTGCCGTCAGGAAGTCTTCCGGTGGTGCATGCGCTACAACACCCGCAGGCGCCACTCCTGGTGCAATCTCGTAGCTCCTGATGTCTTTGAAACCGAGACTTCGGCTATACTGACCAAAGCAGCATAGTTAACCCCCGACGTGTCCACTTTTCGGGGGTCGGGCCCCCATGTTGAGTGCGGCCATCTGCTCATCGCCCACGACCCCACGCGTATAGGCATCGATAACCCAGTCGATTTCCTCCGGGCTAAACACCCCCTTGTCGCGCTTGGTACGAATAACATCTACCGCATCGAATTTCTCTGCCATGACGACTCCTCCTGTAATGATTTGAAGACCGAAACATACAAGCACATAATGTGATTCACCACACTATATTTAGTGGTTGTACACTCCACCACGCCCAATTATTATTCCCTATAGAACAGATGTCAATAAGTATTTTTCTTTTTGTTCTAATAGAGAATTAACGCAATCTCTCTTCACCCGTAGAAAGAAAGTCCATACCGCAATGAACGCCACCCCGGATTCGCCTCCCACCGATGCCGAATTGCTCAGCCTCGCAGAAGAAGCAGCCCACCACGCCTGGGCGCCTTATTCCTCTTTCCCAGTCGGTGCGGCTTTGCTGCTTGCCGATGGCCGCATTGTCACCGGCTCCAATGTCGAAAACGCCTCCACCCCACTAGGCATTTGCGCCGAGCGCAATGCCGCCGCCCACATGGTCACCACCGCCGACGTGACGGCTACCGATGGCCACTTGCCCAGCATTCCGCAGATTAAAGCGGTCGCTATTATCGGCTTAAAGTCTGCACCTTGCTACCCTTGCGGTGCCTGCCGCCAGGTCTTGCGGGAGTTTAACTGCGAGCGCGTCATCGTTTCCGTCGATGGAAAGCCCCGTAGCCATGACTTTGCCGAGATCCTCCCCCATTCCTTTGGCCCAGAGTCACTCTAATTAAAAAGCCCCTTTAAAGAACGGTCAGAAAATATGGAACGCTTACAAGGATTGCTCGGCATCATTGCCATTCTTGCAGTGATCTACGTCCTGTCGAGCTCGCGTAAAAATATCAAGTGGCGCACCATTGGTGTGGGCCTTGTCCTACAGGTGGTCTTCTGTTTCTTGGTCCTCGCGTGGGATCCTGGATTCAAAGCCCTCAAGGGCGTCGCCAATGGGCTGACTAAGCTCACGGAATTTACCAACGAGGGCACCCAATTCGTCTTCGGTGGCCTCTTCGGTGATGACTTCGTCTTCGCCCTCAACGTGCTGCCCGTCATCATCTTCTTGGGCGCCATCATCGCTGCCCTGTACTACCTCCGGGTTATCCAGTACTTCGTAGAATACGTCGGATCCGCCATCAAGTGGCTCATGGGTACCTCCAAAGTGGAATCGGTCTGGGCCACCACCGTGATCTTCCTCGGGCAATCCGAGGCACCGCTGGTCATTAAGCCCTACCTGCCCAAGCTCACCCGATCCGAGCTTTATACCTGCATGGTCGGCGGCTTTGCCTCCGTGGCCGGATCCACGTTGATCGGCTATTCGCTCTTGGGTGCACCCCTGGAGTACTTGCTCGCCGCATCGCTCATGAATGCGCCGGGTTCCCTGCTCGTCGCCAAGGGCCTCATGCCAGAGACCGAAGAGACGAATCTCGACGCCACCGTTAAAGACGTCCGCGATACCGAATCGAAAAACATCATCGATGCCATCAGTAGCGGCGCCATGGCCGGCGGTAAGATCGCCATCTCGGTTGCCTGCCTGCTCATCGCCTTCATCGCCTCGATCGTGATGCTCTCTTCCATCCTCGGCGGCATCGGCTCCCTCTTCGGCCAGGATAACTGGTCGCTCGAAGGCCTCTTCGGCATCATTTTCGCCCCCGTGGCCTGGCTTATCGGTACGCCGTGGAACGAGGCCCTCGAGGTGGGTAACTTCATCGGCCAAAAGACCATCCTCAACGAGTTCGTTGGCTACACCGCTTTTGGTGAAAGCGTCGATGAGCTCAGCGATAAGGCCATCTTGATCTCTTCCTTCGCCCTCGCCGGTTTTGCCAACCTGTCCTCCATCGGTATTCAGATTGGTTCCATCGGCGGCCTCGTCCCTGAGCGCCGCGGTGAGGTGGCCAAGCTTGGCCCGCGCGCACTCTTCGGTGGCTTCCTGACCAATATGCTCAATGCCGCCATCGTCGGCGTCATCGTTGCACCCATGGTTCTCTAACCAGCGCGCCGTACTTAAAGCATAGAAATCCCCTCCCAGCTGGATATTCATCCAAGCCGGGAGGGGATTTACGCGTCCGCGCTAGATGGCGCCGCTATTTGATCACAGCGATGAGATCCCCACCTTCTACCTTGGTGGCCTGGCCAATGGCCACGCGGTCCACCACGCCATCCTTGGTGGCGGAAATGGAGGCTTCCATCTTCATGGCCTCGATGACCGCAACTTGGTCGCCGGCCTTGACCTCGTCGCCTGGCTCTGCCGTGGGGTTGACCACACCGGCGAACGGGGCCGCCACGTGACCGTCGTTGGACGGATCCGCCTTCTCCACCGTGGCCACGGTGGACTCGGCGTTTTCATCGCGCACCTTCATCGGACGGATTTGGCCGTTGACGTTGAGCACGACATTGCGCATGCCCTTCTCATCCGGCTCGCCCACGGCGTCGAGGCGCACCACGATCTGCTTAAGGTTGGAGCGATCGGTGGAATCTTCTGGGAAGAAGTGCACCACCTTCTCTTCACCTTCGGTCAGGCCGTAGAAGAAGGTCGTATCCGTCAGCGCCTCGGTATTGCCATACTTGCGGCGGAACTCGTTGAATTCCTCGAACTGCTTGGGGAAAAGCAGGCGGTTCAGGCTGGCGCGGCGCTCATCCGAGTTATCCGATTCCAGGTGCGGCTGCTCCTCTGCCGGGACATCGTTAATCTGCGCACCGGTTTCGGCGCGACCATCGAGGACCTTATCGCGCAGCTCCGGCCAGCCACCCGGAGGGGTGCCCAGCTGACCGCGCAGGAATTGCTCCACGGAATCCGGGATATCGTACTTCGTCGGGTTGGCCGCGAAGTCTTCCGGAGCAACGCCGGTGCCCACGAGGTGGAGCGCCAAGTCACCCACCACCTTGGAGGACGGGGTGACCTTTGTGGGGCGACCCAGCATCTCGTTGACGGCAGCGTAGTTATCCTCGATGACCTCGAAGCGATCCGCCAAGCCCAATGCGACGGCCTGCGCGCGCAGGTTCGACAGCTGACCACCCGGAATCTCGTGCTTGTACACGCGGCCGGTCGGGCCAGGGATGCCGTTTTCAAACGGAGCGTATAGCTGGCGCACGGCCTCCCAGTACGGCTCCAAGTCCGAGACTGCTTGCAGGTCAATTCCGGTATCGCGCTTGGAGTTGGAGAATGCAGCGATGAGCGCGGAAAGCGAAGGCTGCGACGTGGTGCCGGCCAGCGGCGCCGAGGCGCCATCGACGATATCGGCGCCGGCGCGCGCCGCCGCGAAGTAGGTAGCGATCTGGCCACCGGCGGTATCGTGCGTGTGGACGTGGACCGGCAGGTCGAATTCCTTGCGCAGCGCGGTCACCAGGGTGTGCGCGGCCTCTGGACGCAATAGGCCCGCCATGTCCTTAACGGCCAAGATGTGCGCGCCGGATTCTACGATCTGCTCGGCGAGCTTCAAGTAGTAATCCAAGGTGTAGAGGTCTTCCTTCGGCGAAGAAAGGTCACCGGAATACGCCATGGCCACCTCGGCCACGGTGGTATTCGTCTCGAGCACGGCATCGATGGCCGGGCGCATCTGGGAGACATCGTTAAGCGCATCGAAAATGCGGAAGACATCCACACCGGACTTGGCCGCTTCCTGCACGAAGGCGCGGCAGACCGAATCCGGGTACGGGGTATAACCCACGGTATTGCGCCCGCGCAGGAGCATCTGGATGTTCTGATTCGGCATGGCCTCGCGCAGCAGATCCAGGCGCACCCAAGGATCCTCGTGGAGGAAGCGCATGGCCACGTCATAGGTAGCACCGCCCCACGCCTCCACGGAGAAGAGGTCTGGGGTCAGGCGCGCCACGGCCTCCGCCGCGGACACCAAGGCGGTGCTGCGCACGCGGGTGGCAAGCAGGGACTGGTGGGCATCGCGGAACGTCGTATCCGTGACCATCAAAGGCTCTTGAGCGCGAATCTTTTCCGCGTACTTCTGTGGCCCCAGCTCCAAGAGGTCATCGCGGGAACCGCGCGGGAGCGGTTCTTCCGCATTAAACTTCGGCAGCTTATCAAAGGGGCGCAGCGCGGTCGGCCTATCGCCATTGGGCTTATTCACAGTGACATCCGCGATGTACTCCAAGATACGGCCGGACTCATCTATAGCTGGTGGGGCCTTGAGCAGATCTGGGTGCTCGGTAATGAATCCGGTATCGACGCGGGTATTGACGAAGTCGGACTCATTGAGCAACGCGCGCAGGAAGCCGATATTGGTCGCCACTCCGGACACATGGAACTCATTCAGCGCGCGGCGGGCACGGTGGACGGCCTGCTCGAAAGTGGTGCCGCGGCAGGTCATCTTCACCAACAGGGAGTCGAAGTTGGGCGATACTTCAGCACCCACGGAGGTCGCACCGTCCAGGCGCACACCAGCGCCGCCCGGCGAGCGGTACGCGGTCAACGTACCCGTATCCGGGCGGAAGCCGTTATTTGGGTCTTCGGTAGTAATGCGGCACTGCAGGGCGGAGCCGGTAATGGTGATATTTTCCTGCGACAGGTTGATGTCTTCCAAGGACGCACCTGCGGCGATATTCATCTGCGCCTTGACGATGTCCACACCGGTAACCTCCTCGGTCACGGTGTGCTCCACCTGCACGCGTGGGTTCATCTCAATAAAGACGTGGTTGCCGCGCTCGTCCACGAGGAATTCCACCGTGCCGGCGCCCTCATAGTTAATGTGCTCGCAGAAGTTCACGGCATCCTGGCAGATGCGATCGCGCAGCTCCGGATCCAGCGACGGCGCGGGAGCGATCTCTACGACCTTCTGGTGGCGGCGCTGCACGGAGCAATCGCGTTCAAAGAGGTGAATGACATTGCCCTGGGCATCCGCGAGCACCTGCACCTCAATGTGTTGCGGATTAATCACCGCGGTCTCGAGGTACACGCTGCCATCACCAAAGGCCGCCTCGGCCTCGCGCGAGGCTTCTGCCGCCCGTTCGCGCAGCTCAGATTCTGATTCCACGTAGCGCATACCGCGCCCGCCACCACCGGAAACGGCCTTGACAAAGACCGGGAAGCTGAAGTCACCGGCGTCTGCTACCAGCTTATCGATGTCCGTAGTCGGCTTCGAGTCCTGCAGCGTCGGCAACCCCGCTTCCTTCGCGGCATTGACGGCTGCGGATTTATCACCGGTGAGATCTAGCGTGCTCGGGGTGGGGCCAATGAACTTAATGCCATTGTCCTCGCAAGCACGGGCCAAATCGGCGCGCTCGGACAAGAAGCCGTAGCCCGGATAGATCGCATCCGCTTCAGACTTCTTGGCAGCGCGGATGATTTCCTCGATATCGAGGTACGCCTTGACGGGCTGTCCCTCGTCACCAATGCGCACTGCTTCATCCGCAAAGGCGCGGTGGAAAGAGTTGCGATCTTCACGAGGATAGACGGCGACGGTCTTCGCCCCCGTTTCAAAGGCAGCGCGGAAGGCACGCACGGCGATTTCACCGCGGTTGGCTACCAAAATCTTGTCGAACGATGGAAGGGCGGAATTGGCCACTTGGGTGTTCCTTTCAACTTGGAAGACACTGCGTTGCAATGTCCCCACTGGGGTGATCCGTCTCTCAGTTTAGAGATAAAAATAGTTTTTATCATCCCTTTTTTGAACGGAATTTTCTACACTCACCTGCAACTTAAACCCCGCGAAAGCAATTTCTGCCAGTCAACCAGTAATAACAGGCCTAACAATTTTGCAAAGTCTGCAAATTTCATCTGGCAAATTTTTCGCAGCCGGTACCGCAGCCGCAGCTGGATCCGCAGCCGCAGTCGGGGCCGGAGCTGCAGCCGCTACATGCGCATCCTCCTATGCAATACCTGAGGCGAAAATGCAACATCTGAGGGCGCGGGTCGCTCAGTTATACCGTAGAAGGATGCACATATAGCGTAGGAGGATGCGCAAATGCTCCCCACGCAGGCATGGGGAGCATGGACGGCTCACTACCCGGTTACACGGACCGCCCGAACCGCGCGGGAAGCCGAGTGTTTAGAAGGACTTCGGTGGAACGGAGCGCTGGTCTTCGCCGACGTAGGCGGACAGCGGGCGAATCAGCGAGTTGTTTTCGTTTTGTTCCACGATGTGCGCGGTCCAGCCGGTGATGCGGGCCATGACGAAGATCGGGGTGAAGAACTGAATATCGAACCCGAGGATGTGGTAGGCAGGGCCGGCCGGGAAGTCTAGGTTCGGCTTGATCTTGATCGAGGTGTTTTCCTCCATGGTCTTGGCCATGATGTCGTACATCTCGATCCACTTGGTCTGGTCGTGCTGCTCGGCCAGCTCCTTGAAGGCGGCCTCCATAGTGGGAACGCGGGAGTCACCGTTCTTGTACACGCGGTGACCAAAGCCCATGACCAGGTCCTTATTGGCCAGCTTGTTCTTGGTCCACTCCTCTGCCTTGGCAGGATCGTCTACCTCGAGGAAGTTCTTCATGACTGCTTCGTTAGCACCACCGTGCAGTGGTCCCTTGAGCGCACCAATGGCGGCGACGATGGCGGAGTAGGTATCAGACATCGTAGAGGTAACCACGCGTGCCGAGAAGGTGGAGGCATTGAAGGAGTGCTCGGCGTAAAGGATGAGGGACTTATCAAAGGCCTCGATATCGGCGCGGTTTAGCGCAGGGGAGCCTTCTTCGTCGCCGAAGACCATCCACAGGAAGTTTTCAGCAAAGCCCTTCTTGCGGGAAGGCTCAATGTAGCCTTCACCGCGGCGGCGACGGATGTCGAGCGCGATGATGGTGGGGATCTTCGCCATGAGTTCGAGCGCGGTACGGCGGACGTGCTCGGAGTCCCTGGTGTATTCCTCCGCATCCTGAGCGCCAATGAAGGAAATCGCCGTGCGCAGCACGTCCATGGGGTGGCAGCTTTGCGGCATGGACATGATGAGGTCAATGAGATGGCGGTCCAGGTGACGCAATGCCTTTTCACGCGCGGAGAAACGGATGAGGGATTCTTGGCCCGGCAGCTTGCCATTCCACAAGAGGTACGCAACCTCTTCGAAGGAACAGTAGCGGGCGAGTTCTTGCACCGGGTAGCCGCGGTAGGTCAAGGAGTTGGTCTCAGGAACAACCTTGGAAACGGCAGTTTCATCAACGACGACGCCGTAAAGGCCCTTGCGGATTTCTGGGGTTTCGTTTTTCTTATCGGACATGGTCACTGGCTCCTTAGCTTTCAAAAGTGGGTTGATAATTGTCTTTGGAATAGGTGAATACGGACTGGTCGAACTCGTTGTATTCTTGGTAGCGGACCAGCTCGTACAGGCGGGAGCGGTGCTGCATGCGCTCTAACCATTCGGTCTGGATACCGGTTTCCTGCAAGTCGCGCAGGAATTCTTCGGTAGCTCCCATGGCCACGCGGAAGCTGGAGACCGGCCAGATCACAGCGTTGTATCCCAACCCGTCGAGGGTCTTTGCTGATTGCAGCTCGGTTTTGCCAAACTCCGTCATATTCGCCAACAGCGGCGTATCCACGGCGGCGCGGAACTTTTCAAAGTCCGCAGGGGAATACAGCGCCTCGGTGAAAATCAGATCCGCACCGGCTTCGGCATAGGCCTTAGCGCGGTCGATGGCGTCATCGATGCCATTGACACCGGCGGCATCGGTACGCGCGCAGATGATGAAATTAGGATCGCGGCGCTCGTTGACGGCCGCGCTGATGCGGCGGACCATGACCTCCTTGTCCACCACCTCCTTGCCGTCGAGGTGCCCGCAGCGCTTCGGGTTGACCTGGTCTTCCAGGTGGCAGCCGGCCAGCCCGGCATCCTCGAGGGCGGCGACGGTGCGGGCGGCGGACATGGGTTCGCCGAAGCCGGTATCGGCATCGACAAGCACGGGCAAGTCCGTAGCGCGCGCAATCTGCCCGGCGCGCTGGGCCACCTCCTTCAAGGTGGTAAGTCCAATATCGGGTAGGCCCAAATCGTTAGCCAGCACCGCGCCGGATACGTAGACGCCATCGAAGCCGCCGATGTCCTGGATAAGGCGGGCGGTAAGCGGATTAAACGCGCCCGGCAGGGTAGTAATCGATCCGGATTCGATGGATTTGCGGAAATTCGCGCGCTTTTCTGCGTTGGTGATTGTAGAACCAAATAGTCCAGCCATTAGAAGATTCCCTCCGGTTTCTCGGGCGCGGTGGCGAGGTGCTCATCGCTGACCCGCACGTTGAGTTCGGTTAAATCGGTGAGGTTTTCTAGGTCTTGCACGGCGGTGAGGAAGCGCTCTTGCTCGGCCTCGTCGACGACGCCATCGGCAAGCTTTTTGAACTTGGCAATGTACTGCTCGCGGGCGAAGGGGCGGGCGCCCAGCGGGTGGGCGTCAGCTACGGCGCGCTCATCCTCGATGACGGTGCCGTCCTTGAAGGTGATGACGGCCTTGCCGCCGAAGGCTTTTTCCTCAAGGTCGTTGGAGTGATAGCGGCGCGTCCACTCGGGATCCTCGACGGTGGAGATCTTCTGCCAGAGCTCGATGGTCTCCGGGCGGTTGGAGCGCTCAGGGGAATAGGAGGTTTCGTGGTCCCAAACGCCATCCTCTAGCGCGACCGCGAAGATGTACATCACAGAGTGGTCCAGCGTTTCGCGGGAGGCGGATGGATCCATCTTTTGCGGATCGTTCGCTCCGGTACCGATGACGTAGTGGGTGTGGTGGGAGGTGTGCAGCACGATGGACTCGATATCCGCCGTCTTCAGGCCCTTGTCCTCCAGCGTCTTTTTCAGCGCAAAGGCCATATCGATGGGAGCCTGCGCCTGGTATTCCGCGGAGTGTTCCTTGGTGTAGGTATCCAGGATGGCGGTCTTGGCCTCACCGTTTTCTGGCAGGGGCACGGTGTAGGTGCGCTCTGGTGAATGCAGCATCCAGGCGATGAACCCGTCCTCACCCTCCCAGATCGGCGCCGGGGCGCCCTCGCCGCGCATGGTGCGGTCGACGGCCTCGATGGCCATCTTGCCGGCGAAGGCTGGCGCGTAGGCCTTCCACGAAGAAATCAGGCCCTTGCGGGACTGGCGGGTTGCCGTGGTGGTGTGCAGCGCCTGGCCGACGGCCTGGTAAATCGTGTCCCTATCCAGGCCCAACATGGTGCCAAGCCCTGCGGCTACCGATGGCCCCAAGTGCGCCACGTGGTCGATCTTGTGCTCGTGTAGGCACATGCCTTTGACCAGGTTAACCTGGATTTCATAGCCGGTCGCGATGCCGCGGATAAGGTCGCGGCCGCTCAGGCCCTTGTGCTGTGCAGCGGCAAGAAGCGGTGGAATATTGTCGCCGGGGTGGGAATACTCGGCGGCGAGGAAGGTGTCGTGGTAGTCCAACTCGCGGACCGCAGTGCCATTGGCCAGTGCTGCCCACTCCGCGGAATACGTGCCATCGATGCCGAAGATGGTGGATCCGCCCTTGTCCACGGGGTGGGCTTCTGCCATCACCCGCGCGGATGTGACGGGGCCACGGGCAACGGAGGCCATAGCTACGGCGGCGTTGTCGATGATGCGGTTGATGATCATCTCGGTGGTTTCTTCCGGAACCTCTATGGGGTCCGCGGCCACCTCGGCCACCTTGTACGCCAAGTGCTCCTCGTAGGGGAAGTCCTCGGCGGATTTATGAGTGCGTACCTCATGGTTTTTCACTGGTTGCGTCCTCCTTTATCAAGAATGCGTTGCACATCACAGTAAATGCTTGCATGTGGTGCACGCTATAGGTAATGTTTGTGGAAATTAGCGGACTTCTTTTGTGAAATCTGCAAAACTTGTGATTTTCACAGCGCATGGGCCTTAAAGAAAGGACGGGGACGCATGACCAAGCACTACGCGGGGGCACGGATTCACGCTTTGCGCAAGCAGCGCGGACTCACTCAGGTGGCGATGGCTAAGAAACTCGGGTTATCCACGAGCTACCTCAACCAGTTGGAAAACGACCAGCGCCCGCTTACCGTGACCGTGTTAATGCAGCTAGCCCAGCGCTTTACCGTGGATCCCAGCTACTTCGCCGAAGACCGCGATATCCATACGATTACCGAGCTCCGCCATATCTTCCCTGATGCCTCTGAAGAAACGCTTTCGGATCTCGCCTCCCGCTTTCCCGAGTTGATGCCGCGGTTTGTTGATGTTGCTTCCCGCGCGCCCGCTGCGGACCCCTCCCCCTTTGAAGTGGTGCGGGACTTCTTTTATGACGCGCATAACTACATCCACGAGCTCGATGTGCTCGCAGAAGAACTCGCCGGCCAGTTGGGCGATCGCGTCCTGCGCCGGGGCCGGCTCGCCTCCCGCATGCATGAGGATCTGGGGGTTACGGTGCGCTTTTCCCGCCCCGGCCCTCGGCGCAGCTTCGATCCAGACACGCGCGAGCTTTCGCTGCGCGATGGATTATCTGAGGCACAATTGGTCTTTGAAATGGCCCTGCAATACTGCCTGCTGGCCTACGGCGATATCTGTGACAACCTCGTGTCTGAACTGCCCGAAGGCGAATCCCAGGATCTGGCTACCTTGGGCCTTGCGCAGTATTTCGCGGCGGCTGTGACCATGCCCTACCAGCGCTTTCTCACCATGGCAGAGGATACCCGGTACGATATCGACCTGCTGTGTAACTACTTTGGAACCGGGTTTGAAACAACGGCGCAGCGCCTCGCCACGCTCCAGCGCCCAGGGCTTAAGGGCGTGCCGTTTTCCTTCATCCGCACCGACCGTGCGGGCAATATTTCTAAGCGGCAGTCCTCTACCGCCTTTCACTTCGCGCGCTCTGGTGGTTCCTGCCCCCTGTGGGTGGTCCACCGCGCCTTTGAAACCCCGAACCGCATTACCCGCCAGGTAGCCGCCATGCCAGACGGCCATGCTTACCTGTGGATCGGGCGTTTCGTGCAGGGAACGGCCAAGTCGTGGGGTACCCCGCGCAAGGAATTCGCGGTAGGCCTAGGCTGCGATATCGCCCAGGCGGATCGCATCGTCTATGCCGATGCCCTGAACCTGGACATTTCCGCCGCCACCCCGATTGGCCCAGGCTGTACCGCCTGCCCCCGCGAATTCTGTCCACAGCGCGCCCTGCCGGAGGCAGATAGGCCGATCAAAATCGAGCTCAACCGCACTGCAGAGCAGGCCTACTCCACGTTCTAGGAACGAGGTTTACTCCAGGTCATCGTGGGCCACCAAGCGGCGGGCGGCCTCGGTAATGGTGCCGGAAAGCGATGGGTAGACCGCGAAAGAATCGGCCAGCTGGTTCACCGTGAGCTGGTTGGTCACCGCCATCGCAATCGGCAGGATGAGCTCGGAGGCAGTCGGTGCGACGATGACGCCACCAATCACGCGGCCAGAGGTAGCACGGCAGAATAGCTTGACAAAACCGTGCTGCAGCGAGCGCATCTTTGCACGCGGGTTGGTATTCAGCGGCATGGTAATGGCGCGGGCGGCGACCTCACCGGCCTCGATTTCGGCCTGGGTAAAGCCGACCGCGGCGATCTCCGGGCGGGTAAAGACCGCGTTAGCCACGGTCTTCAGGCGCAGCGGCGAGACGCCTTCACCAAGCGCGTGGTACATCGCCACGCGGCCCTGCATTGCGGCCACGGAGGCAAGCGGGAAGAGATCGGAGCAGTCACCGGCGGCGTAGATGCCGGCGATATTCGTGCGCGAGACGCGATCCACCTGGATGTGCCCAGACTTCGCGGTTTCCACGCCCACGTTTTCCAGCTTCAGATCCTTGGTATTCGGGACGGAACCAATGGACATGATGACGTGCGAACCGTGAATCTCGCGCCCGTCCTGCGTGGTCACCACCACGTTGCCGTCCTCGGTGCGGTTAACGGTTTCCACGCGGCAGTTCTTTTCCAGCTCCACGCCGCGCTCGCTCAGCACGGTTTCGAGGACGTCGGCGGCATCGGCATCATCATGCGGCAAGATGCGATCGCGCGAAGCCACCATCGTGACCTTGACGCCCAGCTCGGCAAAGGCGGATACAAACTCGGCACCGGTGACACCGGAGCCAACCACAATGAGGTGCTCCGGCAGCTCGGTGAGGTTATATACCTGCTGCCAGGTCAGGATGCGCTCGCCATCCGGCTGGGCGCCGGGCAAAATGCGTGGGGTGGCACCGGTAGCCACCAAGACGAGGTCCGCATCCAGCGTCTCCTCGTGGCCATCCTCGTTGAAGACCGCGGTGACCTTGTGCCCACCAAACGCATCGGCCTGCTGATCCTCCGGGAAGTGCGCACGGCCATCGATAACGCGGGCACCCAAGGAATCCATGGTATTGCGGATATCACCGGATTGCTTAGCCGCCAAGTCCTGCACGCGCTGGTTCAGCGCGCTGATGGAAAGCTGCGCCTTGCCGATGCCCTCGTTCAGCTCCATGTCATCCGCGCGGCGCAAGTCCGTTTTAATATTGGCGCCGGCGATGAAGGACTTGGAGGGAACACAGTCCAGGACCACGCTATTGCCGCCCATGCCTTGGTCTTCGATGATGGTGATTTCCGCGCCGTACTTGGCGCCAGCCAGCGCTGCCTCGTAGCCCGCCGGGCCACCGCCGATGATGACAATTCGCTTGGTCTGGTTCAACACGCAATTGCTCCTTTATAGGCTCCACTTTTAAAGTCGCCTACGAGTCTAACCCGTAGGTAACCCCAGCGCGTTAGTCCGCCTGCGCATTCTCCCCCATAAATTGCTCGACAACGGCACCGAAAAGCTTAATGCCCACACCAATTGCCCGCTCATCCACGATGAGGTCGCCCATGTGCAGATCGTGCTGTTCCCCCTCCCCGGACCAGCAACCAAGGCGCGCCATGGAACCGGGCACCTTTTCCAAATACCAGGAAAAGTCCTCGCCGCCGGAAGACTGCGGGGCCTGGACCACGGCTTGCGGGTCGATGGACTGTGCGGCAGAAGCGAGCATGGCGGTTGCGACGTCATCGTTAAGCACCGGCGGCACGCCGCGGTTATAGGACAATTCGTACTCTACCCCCACCGGCGCAAGGATCTGATCCACTAACTCCGCGAAGAGTTCCTGCATCTGGCGCCAGATGGTGATATCCGCGGTGCGCATCGTGCCGGTCAGCATGCCGGTTTCCGGGATTGCGTTAGGGGCGTAGCCGGAATTGACCTGGCCAAAGACCAAAACCGTGCCGGTGCGCGGGTCGACGCGGCGCGACAGCAGCGCCGGCAGCTCAGTAATAACCTTGCCCAGCGCATAGACCACGTCCGCGGATAGGTGTGGGCGCGAGGTATGCCCGCCCGGCCCCTTAATCTTGAGTTCCACTACGTCGGTTGCCGAGGTAATGGCCCCAGCGCGGATTCCGATGCGCCCCACGCGCAACTTCGGCTCGGCGTGGATGGCGAAGATGGAATGCACGCCTTCTAACGCGCCCCAAGAAATAACGTCGGTGGCTCCGCCGACCCATACTTCCTCCGCCGGCTGGAAGATGACGCGAATACCCAGCTGCAGCTGATTAACCCGCTGAAAATCCGCCAGCGCGCACGCCAAGCCGAGCGCCACGGTGGTGTGCACGTCGTGGCCGCACGCGTGCATGGTACCGGGCTTCTCGGAGGTAAACTCCAGCCCTGTTACCTCCGTGATGGGCAGCGCATCGATATCGGCGCGGAAGGCCAAGCGGCCAAGCTCCGTGTTTGGGCCGATGTCCACCATCAGGCCGGTGTGCGGGAAGCGCTGCGGCTCAAGCCCGTAATCCGCAAGGATATTCGCGATGTAATTGGTGGTTTCCACCTCTTGGTTCGCCGTTTCCGGATTGCGGTGGATATGGCGCCGCCACGCGATGACCTCCGCACGGTGAGCATCGAACCACTCGCTAATAAACTCCGAGATCACGCGCACGCCTCCCTGTTGCTGGACTATCTCTTGGAGGCAGTCTACAACTAGACCATGCGGTTCAGTAAGTCAGGGTGGTTAGCCCCGCGCATTACTAAAGCGCCGCTGGTTGATGTAGTCCTGCGGAAAGGGCGCCACATCTTCTACCCCGAGCACGGCGGAATCCGCCAAGTGGCCCTCCACCACGTCCCCACCGGCCGGCAAGAGGACCGCCGGCGGGATCTCTAAAGCCAGCGCCAGCTTGTACACCGTGGACAATTGCGGGTCCGCCATGGTATGTAGGCCATTTTCGTTGCGTTCCAGATTGGAAATCTGGCTGCGCGATACCCCCGAAATATCCGCAAGCACTTGCTGGGATACCCCGCGCCGCTCGCGCACGCGGCGCAGTTGTTGCGAAAATCCGTAGCCGTAGCTCGACCACATTAGTTGAATAAAACTCACGATCTTTTCCCCCTTTTGAAAGCCACCTTCGGGCTTTCAGGGAGAAATACTAGCTTAAAGATCGATATTGCGCGGGCCGTAGAGGCGATCGCCGGCATCGCCAAGCCCCGGCACGATATAGGCATCCGCATTAAGTTCGGGGTCAATTGCGGCGGTGACGAGGCGGACAGGAAGGCCCGATTTCTCCAGCGCATCCACGCCATTTTGGGCCGAGACCATGCAGATGGCGGTGATATCGGTAGCGCCGCGGGCGGCTAAGAGGCGCAGGGCGTGCAGCAGGGATCCGCCGGTGGCCAGCATGGGGTCAACGACGAAGACGGTGCGCCCGGTCAGGTCTTGCGGCAGGGCCTCCAAGTACGGCACGGGCTCGTGGGTTTCTTCATCGCGCGCCATGCCGATGAATCCGACCTGGGCATCCGGAATCATCGACAGGGCAGGATCCACCATGCCGAGCCCGGCGCGAATGATGGGCACGATGATGGGCGGATCCTGCAGGCGGGTGCCTTGTGCTGTGGCAACCGGGGTTTCGCAAGCGAAGTTTTCTACCGCCAAATCGCGGGAGGCTTCATATACGAGCATGGTTCCCAGGTCATTGAGCGCGGCGCGAAAAGCGGAGTTATCGCTGCGCGCATCGCGCATCAGGGTCAGGCGGGAAGCGGCAAGCGGGTGGTCTACGACGTGGATATCCATGTCCACTACTTTAAATTTTTTGGGAACCACTTGGGCCATTGGCCAGTCCAATAGGGCATGAGACCTTTTCAGATAGATACCGCCCACGCCCGCCATTTAGCCCGTGACCTGCACGCGAACGCGCAGGGAGACAATCCACCCCACCCGGCATTACCCGAAGATTCGGCCTTTACTGGGTTCAATGAGGAGGTCCATGCCGCTTTAGACAATATTGGGGCGCGGATGACCATGCTGCGCCGCGATATGGACCACATCGCGCAGTCTTCCTTCCAGATGTCGCGCGAGGCGGAAGACTCCGATGCAGCGTTACGCGACTCCCTCGGGGCGGCGATCTAAGTGCTTGCTACCGCCATTAAAAATATCGCCGCGCTGCAACCTTCGCCGCTTCCCGATGTCCAACTTCCCCGCGTCCCAGATCTCTCCGCCGCCCAGCCACTGGCGGATATCGCGCACGGCGATGCCTCGCAGCTTATCGCCGCCGCGGACCTCCTCACCGGCGATAACGAGACCGTCTCCGCCGTACTTGGCCAAGCGCGCAGCCTTATCGCGGCTGCCGCCGGCGATATCTTCGGCATCGGAACGCGACTCATCCAGGCCGCTACGCCAGCCGCGATGGGATTAATCTCCCTCGATCCCGCCTCTCGCGCCGCAGCACTTGCTTCTCTTCGCACCGTGATAGACGAGCATATTGGCTTGGCGATGGCCCGGGTCAACCGCCTGAAAGACGAGCTCACCAATGCCGCCTCGGCCCTGTTGCCCATCTCCCAGCGCCCGGTGGAATCCGCCGTGGGCCAGCCCCAGCAGCTAACAGCTGCCGCGGCGACGCACACGGCCGTGGCCCCTCCATCAGAACTGGACCCTGCTCCCACACCGAACCCGCCGGCGGGTACCGAAGCCGGCTCGGATGCGGGCCGAGCGGCCGTGGCCGCGGCCAAAAGCCAATTGGGCCAACCTTATACTTGGGGCGGAACCGGCAATGGTGGCTTTGACTGCTCGGGGCTTACCCAATGGGCCTATTCCCAGGCGGGGGTGGATATACCGCGCACGGCGGACCAGCAGGCCATCGGCAAGCAGGTCAGCGCCGATCAGCTCCAGCCCGGCGATCTGGTGGTCTGGGATGGCCATGTGGCAATGTATTCCGGCAATGGCGAGATCGTGGAGGCCGGCGACCCCGTGCAGACCAACCCGCTGCGCACGAATAATATGGGCATGCAATTTAAGGGCTTTTGGCGGCCGACTGCCTGACAAGGCCCCGGCAATTCCGCGCGGCAGCTGGGGCGTTGGGTAGACTAAAAGGCCATGAGTAACCGTGCGATTGTGCCTATTAAGCTCTCCCTGACTGAGGGCGATTTTTATACCCTCTGGGCGCCCAAGTGGCGCGAAAGCGGCTCCGACTGGCAAGCCTTTTTGGGCGACGATGACTCCGTCTTGGTCTTTGACTCCCCCGCTGAGCTGCTGTGCTACCTGGAGTCCGATGCCAAGCATGACCTGCTAGATCACCCGCAGTGGGAACAATTTGCCGCCCGCCCAGCGCACCGCGTTACCCCG
This sequence comes from Corynebacterium tuingiense, assembly GCF_046718165.1. Classification (NCBI taxonomy): domain Bacteria; kingdom Bacillati; phylum Actinomycetota; class Actinomycetes; order Mycobacteriales; family Corynebacteriaceae; genus Corynebacterium; species Corynebacterium tuingiense. Next base: position 496,531 of record NZ_CP177101.1, on the reverse strand, counting down.
GCCAAGCGCGATGAATACGATCTCATTGGCATGCCAGAAGCCCTCGCCGGCCGCCCCAGCCACGCCAATGTCGCAACCGTGGCGCGCGACCTCGAAGTGGCATCTGCGCTTGCCGATGTCGCCGCTGCCGAACAAACCACCATCTTCTTCGCCACCCACTCCATCCTGCGCAACGTCTCCCGCGGCGCCGATCACTATTCCGGCGAGCAGGGTCTGAATGAGTGGACCGGCGTCGGACGGGTCATCTTGACCAACTGGAAAAAAGTCATCGCGGATTTGGATAAGCACGTCCGCGTGGTTCCGAGCGATGAATTCGACGCCGCCGCTATCTCCGATGCCGAAACCCGCATCTCCGAGGCAGCGAGTGCCGCCGACGCTGCCGCCAAGGAAGCCGAAGAAAAGCGCAAGGCCGCAGCAGATGCCGCCGACCCCTATGACGAGTCCCCCTGGGCCGCCGCCGGAATCGACCCGATTAAAATCACCGCGCAGTCCAAGTCCGTCTACACGCTGCGCACCTACTTGGACGGCAATCCCATCTTCTTAGGCAAGTGGGGCGAAATCTTTACCTTCGATTCCTCCAAGACGCTGGTGCGGTGGCTCATCGATAATGATGACCACGACTTGGCGCGCGTGTCCACCTGGGAGGACGTTGTCACCGCCGCCAATGCCGGTGAACTCGAGGTCCAGGTCCACCCGGATAACCAGTACTCCTTTAATGGCATCGTGCGCGATATTGAAAAGGGACCGGAAGCGGTCGACTCCGACCAACTAGCCCGCTGCTACGAGGTCTGCGCCGATGCCGCGGACTGGGCCGGGGACGATTCCATTAACTCCTATATGCTGGCGAACCCACGCTTGCAGGACTACCTCGGCTACATGCTCGGTTCCACCGAGCACGCAGGCTACGTGCCGTCGAAGCCGTATAACGAGCATGCGGAGTCCTGGAAGGGTCTTGAGAACATGCTAATTAAGCGTTTTTCCCGCTTTTAAGTTTTTACTCTGCCCTGCGGACTACCGGCTCTAGCTACCTCAGCTGCCGGGAGCCGTTACTAACAGAAGACCGCCCCAGTCCAACCACTCCTCACAGTGGAGCGTGGACTGGGGCGGTTGCTGCATTTTCACCTACACCTCATTCCGCATCAAGTGCGGCTAGAGGTGGGAGCCGAGGTGCTCGATAAGATCTCCCAGCATTCTGCGCGATTGGGGCGCGCGCGGGCGTACCTGATCGAAGCCGTGATAGGCACCTGCATATACATCAAGTGTGGTCTCGACTCCGGCATCCTGCAGTGCGGTAGCAAAGGCCACAGATTCATCATGAAAAAGGTCGATGTCTCCCACGCCGATCCACGTGGGCGGCATCCCCGAGTGATCCGAACGCGTCGCCGGCGATGCATACGGCGGCAACGGGGTTCCTAAATGGTCCTTTCCTAAGTACATATCCCAGGCACCGCGATTTAAGTTCGGCGGACAAATAAACTGCCCCACCGCACCCTCTTTAACAATGGTGCGGTGATCAAGCATTGGATAGACCAATCCAAGCGCTCGAATGGGATGATCTTCATCCACCGTGCGCTGGGCAAGGCCTGCGGCCAAGCCGCCACCGGCGCTATCGCCAGCGACCGCAATGCGCGAAGTATCCGCGCCTAGCAGCTCACCGTTTTCCTGCATCCAGCGCAATGCGGCATAACACTCTTCTAAATCCGCAGGAAAAGGTTTCTGCGTGGATTTGTGATAGCGCGGTGCGATGACAATGGCCCCCAGCTCCGATGCGATGAGCGAAGTTTGGGGATCATGCATCGCCGGACCACCGAGCAGGTGTCCTCCACCGTGAATCCACATCACCACGGGACGTGGCTCGGCCGGCGCTCCATCTCCGCGTGGAGTAATAACGCGGGCACGGAATGCTTGGTCTTCAAAAGAACAAGATAGCTCTTCGATGTCCACCGGACGCCACTTCGGACGGGCCACGTCCATATTGGCAAATAGCCTGCTCGTTCGAGCGAATCGATCGCCCGAGAGCAGGTGCAGCGGCAGGTACAGTAATGGGCTGCGAAGCTCAGGTGCAACGCTGCGCAGATAAGGACGACGGCTCTTTATATATGCCGCCGCCCCTACTACCGCGCTGCCTGCAGCGAGAGCCTTCAGCGCCCGCATTAAAAGTCGCGCAGGATGCGCTGTGCCAAAGGCTCAGACGATGCCGGGTTCTGACCGGTGTACAGGTTGCGGTCAACCTCAACATAAGGCTGCATCGGATCGGTCTGCTTGAAGTCAGCGCCGAGCTCGCGCAGGCGGGTCTCAACAACCCACTTGGCAGCGGCGATGGTCTCCTCGCCTTCTTCGGCGTTGGTAAAACCAGTCATGGTGTAGCCCTTGAGTGGCCAGTTGTCATTGTCCAGCGCGAGCAAAGCGGCCGGTGCGTGGCAAACCAGGGACAGGGCGCGACCGGACTCGATGCGCTCTTGCAGCAGCTTGGCGGAGTCTTGGTCATAAGCCAAGTCCTCCATCGGGCCGTGGCCGCCGGGGTAAAAGACGAGGTCGTAGTCGGCTTCCTTAACATCGGCCAGGTTCAGTGGGTCTTCTAGGTCCGGGCCGATTTCTGCGAGGTAGTTCTCCTGCTCGGCGCGGTCGCCTTCAGACAATACCTCGAGGCTGTACTCGTCTACTACTGGGGCCTTTGCGTTCGGCGTAGCAAAGTCGATATCCCAACCAGCGTTCTTAAAAACGCGGTGCGGAGCGATGAGCTCTTCGGCCCAGTAACCGGTAGGGCGGGCGCTGCCATCAGCCAGCGTCCACTTATCTGCGGCGGTAACAACGAATAGTGCGGAAGGCATGTCTTCCTCCTTTATGTAGATTAACTCTTTATTACTCTTCGGAAGCGTTGTCATTCAGGTTCATTGAGAACCCAGAATCTTGGAGCGACTCCTCAGTATCGGGGCCGGCAAGTTCCGGATCGGAGAGGTCCTCGTAGGCCGGAAGGACAACGGTCTCAAGGATACGCTGCCTTGTCTCTTCGGTGCCGAAAATATTTTCAATCGCCTTCACGGTGAGATCGAAAAACTCCTCCAAGCCGTACCCAAAGGTCTCACTCAAGGCGAGAAACTGCCTGCTCAGCGTGGAATCTCCGGAAGAGACAGAACAGGTAAAGCCGAGCTGCTGCAACAGGGGCAGCGGATGATCCGTCAGCTCCTCAACGTCATCCAAGGGCGAGAATACCAATGGAATGTGTCGGTCGCGGATCCATCCGGAAGCCTTGCCCGGGCGGATTCCATCGACATCAGCGGTGAAATCATCAATCATATTCACTGGTCGCAGCAAGCGGTTGACGCCGGCCTGCGCGGCGCTTTCGGTGGCGGAGAATTCCTCGCCCACCGCGATCTGGGTAGGCAGGTACTTCGTACGGAACTCCGCCGCGGCGGCAGCACTCCCCTCCGGCAGGGTGTAGCCAGCAATGCCTGCAGAGTCCAAAGCGTTAGCCGCCGGCTCTGCCGCCTCGAGGACAAAACGTACCTCGAGATCGCCGAAGCGTTCCGCGGCCACCTCGCGCACGACTGCGGACGTATCGAAAGAATAAGCCGCGGGGTTGAGCTGCAGCTCGGCGTAGACCACGTGGTCATCGGCAAGCTGGGCACACTGCTCGCGAATATCCGCGTTCAATTCCTCCGCGGTGCTTGCCTGCGAGCGAACCGGCTCCCAAAGGGATACCTTAGGAAGTTGTTCCACCACGCTCTCGGCAGAATCCTTATTTTCTGGGCTAATTAATGGTGCATCGTGCATGCGCACCATCGTAGGCATCCGCCCCAAGATGCGCCATGCCAGCGTTCTACTTGCGCGGCTTCCTCTTGACCACTTCTGCGTTTGCGAACTCGTCGTGGGAACCGCGCCGGTTATTTTCCTCATTAATGGTGACTGTGTGCACCACCGCGCCCATCAGGCCCACCAATTGCCCAATTCCCGGGACCACGTTGATAAGGCGCCACCACTGGCGCTTTGCGGACTGGCTGAGGCTGAGCTTTTCCTTCGTATCGACATCCCGCACGGTATAGCCGGCAAGAATCTTTGCCGGGCTAGCGCCCAACCACACTTCGCTGCCCAGAACGTAGACCACCATGACGATGCAGAAAACGACAAAGGACAGGGCTTCTACATCCGCGAGCTCGTCGACGACCGCGCCAAACGCACTGCTGATGCCACCAGCCAAGAAGAAGTCCAAGATGCCCATGCCAATGCGCGTGCTTTGCGATGGCCGTTCCTGTGCCTGGTGCTGGAACGGCACCGGCGGGGCAGCGAACGACGGCGACACCTGTTGCTGCGGTGATGCGTGCCGAGCGAATGGGTCTTGCGCGTACGGGGAACTATACGGGCTGGGCTGGGCAAAATCCGGCGCCCGCTTCGGACCACCCTGCGATTGATCGTGGAAGTTTGACTGCGTGCGCGGTGCTGGAGACCACTGCCCCACCGAACTCAGCGTGCCGAGCTCGCCCCACGTCGGGCGAAGGCCGGTGCGCAATGCTTCATCGTATTCGGCCCTCTTTTTCGCCGAACCCAGGATGCTGGCCGCTATGCGCAGCTGTACACGCCGCGGCTCATCGGGGTTATATCCTTGCTGCCCGAGCTTGATATCTTTTGCTTCCAATAAAACGGAAAGCTCATCCTCGCCACCACTGCGGTCGAGGTCCCACTTGTCGTAGAAGTCTGGGGCAATATCATCGGCGTTCATAGTGTCCTATCTTAAAGGTAAAGAGCGCAGCGATCCTCACCCGTAGGGAGGATTTTTATTTCCGTCGGAAAAGCTTCGCCACACCCACGGCCGCAGCGCCCAGCGCCGCGCCCACGCCGAAGACCGCACCTGCTGGTGCGCCCTCACGTACCTCGTTGCGCACGCGAATAACGGCAGGTTCTGGAACCGGCGGGTGCGCGTACTTCAGGGATTCTGCGGTCGTCGCAGTCCATGCGGAAATATAAAGCACCACGCGCCACACCAAGTACATGACAATCATCAAAACGATGACCGGACCAAAGACCGCGCCGGCCGGACTGCCGGTGGCAGAGGACATGATCACTGTGGACAGCTGCTTGATAGCCTCGAACGCCACCGCACCGATGGCGGCGCCGGTAAAGCCGGACTTCTTAGGCACCTTCGTGCGTGGCAGGATCATAATCAGCCACCACATGACGATGAAATTGGCGATAAGGCCCAGCAACAAGCCACTGAAGAAGAAGACATAGCCCATGCCCGGGAAGGAATCGATGCCTAAGAGGTCAAAGATCTTCTGTGTAAGGCCGGAGGAACCAGCAGCGGTCACACCGAAGGCGACGACAAAGGCGATGATCAGGCCGATAAGCCCCAGAAGGTCCGAGAACTTCTTTTTCAGGAAGGAGCCGCCGTCATTGGCATCGATGCCCCACATGGCAGAAATGCCGATGCGCAGGTGATTCATCCATCCCAGTCCGGACCACAGGGTGGTCAAACCACCAATACCGAACATGGCACCGCGCTGGTCGATGGCCGTATCCAAGATCTCATTGACCGATTCGCTGAGCTTCCCGTCAATGGAGTCCGTGATATAGGACTGGAGATCATTGAGCAGGTCCTCGCGGTTAGCAAGGACAGCGGCGATGGTGGCCACCAGCAGCATCGCCAACGGGAAGATAGACAGAACCGAGTAATAGGTAATGCCAGCGGAGAACTGGTTGCCCCCCTCTGCGGCATAGCGCTCCTGCATACGCATGAGGTGGTCAACAATTGGCGACTTGCGCCGTACCTTATCTATCGCTCCCGGGTCATCGGCGTTCGCGCGCTCGATGCCGTAGTGGTCCGTCTTCTTAGAGGAGGATTGCGTGGTGGTGGACACGTGCTTCCCTTCTTGTTCGCACAGCGCTTATCCCGTATAGCGTAGCTGGCAAACACCCACTTGTCCCTCGGTGGGGTAGGTTAAGGGGTACCTACTACCTGCGCGGGCGAGGAAGGAAGCCGACTTTTTCATAGACGGCATCGACAAGCGGCTGCGCTACTTCCTGTGCGGTCTGGGCGCCGCGCTCCAGGATGCGCTCCAGCTCGCCACGATCCGCCATGAGCTCGTCATAGCGCTGCTTGAGCGGGGTGGTAAAGGCCTCGAGCGCCTCCGCTGTATCCACCTTCAGGTGCCCGTAGCCCTGGCCGGCGTACTTCTCCACCAAGGAGTCGATGGACTCGCCAGTCAGCGCGGATTGGATGACCAGCAGGTTCGATACGCCCGGCTGGTTTTCCCGGTCAAAGGCGACGGTACCCAGGTCATCGGTCACGGCGGATTTGATGCGCTTGGCAGAGGTCTTCGGGGCATCAAGCAGGTTGACCAGGCCCTTGGGGTTGGGGCCGGACTTAGACATCTTGGACGTCGGATCCTGCAGGTCATAGATCTTTGCCGCGCCCTCTGGAATGAACGGCTCCGGCACGTGGAAGGTCTCGCCGTACTTATTGTTGAAGCGCTCGGCCAGATTGCGGGTGAGCTCCAGGTGCTGGCGCTGGTCCTCGCCCACCGGCACGTAATCCGGCGAGTACAGCAGGATATCGGCCGCCATCAGGATGGGGTAGGTAAAAAGACCCACCGAGGTGCGATCGGCGCCGCGCTTGGCGGATTTATCCTTGAACTGCGTCATGCGGGAGGCCTCGCCGAAGCCGGTCAGGCACTGGAATACCCAGGTCAGCTCCGCATGGGCGGGCACGTGGGACTGGACGAAGAGGGTGGATTTTTCCGGGTCGATGCCCAGCGCGATGAGCTGTGCAGCACCCGCCATGGTGCGGTTGCGCAGCTCCTCCGAATTCTGCTCCACGGTAATCGCGTGCAGATCCGGGATGAAGTAAAAGGCATCGTAGCCTTCCTGCAGGTCGATCCACTGCTTCAGCGCTCCCAAGTAATTTCCCAAGTGATAGGAATCAGCGGTGGGCTGAATGCCGGAAAGTACGCGGGACGCAGAATTAGATGCAGTGGAATCAGTCATGTCAGGTAATGTTACTCCGTCATTTTTGCTTGTTGATTGGCCGCCCCAAGATGTTGCGCGGCGTCATCAAAAATCGAGACCAGCCGGACACCGCGGGTAACGTGCGGCGTCCACGAGGTATCGATCACGTCATCGAGGTTGTCATCCTCCAGCGAGGTCACATACGCCTTGACCTGCTCCAATGCTTCCTGGGTATAGCTGCGGAGCTTGCCGATGTCCTGCGTGGTCACCGCACGCGCTTCCTCCGCCGATTGGCCATAGCCCATGGCATCCGGCAGGTCGAGGTCGTAGCGCTGCCACAGCTCTTCTTCCCCAGTCAGTTGCGCTAGCTGCAGGTCAGCCATGCGGCCGGTGTGCCACAGCAGCCACGTGATCGAATTCGGATGATCACCAAAGTGCGCATTGGCGGTCTCGTTAGTCAGATCCGGCAATGCGGCGAGCGCATCGAGCGGGCGCTGCGCCATATCTGTGAGTAGATCGATAGCTTTCATCGCCAGACCGCGCCCTTAGACCTTGCGGGAGGTGGGGCTGACGATGTCCATGAAGACGGCGAAACCGGACACCATGAAGGCACCGCCGACGCCCATGAGGACGATGGGGCCAAGGAAGGCGAAGGACGGTCCGACAGCGGTCCACCACCAGATGCTCAGGGCGAGGATTACGGCGCCAAGGACAAAAGGAATAATTGCGCGAGCCATGAACTTTCTCCGTTGCAGATTTCGAAATTTTTAACGTGTTTATACTAGCACTACTGCTTGTGCTTGGGGGTCCTTTGCCTGCCCACATCCTCCTTGTTGAAGGTCCATTGCTGCTGCACATCCACTCCCCTCGCCCCAGGCGAGTGCTTCCCACTGGGGCGGGTAATCGATGCGTGAGCGGTCGGCCGCGCGATCCGGTTGCTATTTAGCTCCTCGAGGCTGAGCGGGGAGGAAAAATCGCTTGCGGTGCGCTTGTTACGAATCAGCGGCCGGGTAATCGGGCTGGCGTAGCGGGTGGCCGCGCCCGCCTTCCGCTTGGCCCGGCGGGCACCATCGCGCACGATGCGCGCCGATAGCCGCAGGCGCGGATCCATCTGTTGCTCGCCGTCGCGGTACTCGAAGACGGGCAGGCCCTTCTTAAAGTAGATAGCCGCAAGGCGCGCGCTAAAGCAGACTAGGGCGGTGATGATCGCTGTGGGTTCCTCCGATAGCCCGGCGCGCAAGAGGATCATGTACAGCCCGGCCGCGAGGATCGAGATGGCCGCATAAAACTCGCCGGAAAATACCAGCGGAATGCGGTCTGAGAGCAGATCGCGCAGCACGCCGCCGAAAACGCCGGAGATAACCGCGGATACCGAGGCGATGATGAAGCCGTAGCCCAAGTGGGCGGCAATCTGGGTGCCCAGCACGGAAAAGACCGCCAGCCCCAAGGCATCGAGGATGAGGAAGAGGTGGCGGAAATAGTGCATGAGGAAGGACATGCCCACCGTGACGATGGCAGCGGCGATGACGATGACCAGATAGATGGGGTGTTCCACCCAGGTCAGCGGTGGATCCGCAAGCACGATATCGCGGACGGTGCCGCCGCCTAGTGCCGTGATGGAGGCGATCATCGTCACACCGAACAGGTCGAGTTTTTGCCGGCCGGCCGATAGCGCAGCGGTCATGGACTCGGCGGTAATGCCGATGACGTACAGGACGCTAAAAAGCGGCGACATCAGGCGTATTCCACCAGCAGCGGCGAGTGATCGGACCAACGCTGCTCCACGGTCGGGGCCTTATCCACCCAGGTGCGCTGCGCGCGATCGAGCAACGGCTGGGTAGCGGCCTGGTAGTCAATGCGCCAGCCCGCATCGTTATTGAAGGCCTGGCCGCGGTAGGTCCACCAGGTATAGGGACCGTCGGCCTCTGGGTGGAGGCGGCGCGCCACGTCGAACCACTGCGGCGCGGTGGCCGGCTCCCACGGCGTGGTGCCCGCGTAGTCTACGACGCCGAGCCACTCGCCCAGGTTCTTTTTCTCCTGCGGCGCCTCATCCGGGAAGCTGCCAAAGACATGGTCCATAAAGGCGCGCTCTTCCGGCAGGTGGCCGGCCTTCTTCTCGTTGGCCTTATTATTCTTCAAATCCTGGGCGCGGTGGCAGATATTCCAGTCGCCGCCGATGACCATGTCCTTATCGGCGTTTTCTGCCAGCACGGCATCGAATTCATCCAGGAAGCGGTACTTTTCATCCAGCTTCGGCGAATCGGTATCGCCGGAAGGCAGGTACAGCGAGGCCACGCGGATATCGCGGGTGGTCGCGGCAATCCAGCGGCCGGCATCGGTGAAGGAGCCGAAACCGATTTCGACATCGGCAAGCGGCGTGCGCGAGAGGATGCCGACTCCGGCGCGGCCCTTGGCGGCGGCATCGGCAAGCTCCAAGTGCCAGCCGGCCTCCAGGGCAGGTGCCAGGGCCTTTCTGGCTTGGTCCGGGGTGGCGCGGACCTCTTGCATCAGCACGATATCGGCCGGAGTCTGTTCCAGCCAAGCGTTCATGCCGGGGTTGTTTTCGTTGCGCTGCTTGCACGCGGCGCGGATTCCATTGACGTTGACGCTAGCGATGGTAAGGCTCATGGTGCTCCAGAATATAGGCGTGTGCGGTGGTACTTCTAGCTGCGGCCTGCAAGGCGTTTTTTATCCCACATTGTTATCGCCCACACAACGCAACCCGCGGCCGCCAAGCCGGCGCCCGCCAGCGCCGGGGCGGAATAGCCTAGGCCCGCACCGACGACGATGCCGCCGATGGTCGCACCGGCCGCGTTCGCGATATTGAGCGCGGATTGGTTGAGCGCTGCGGATAAGGTCTGAGCATCGCCCGCCACGTGGACCAAGCGCAACTGCAGCGACGGCACCAACGTGGAACCCATAAATGCCACCATGCCAAAGCAAATGGTGGCGGCGATGGCGTGGCTGGAGAGAAAATAGAAGGCCGTAAGAATGATGATCAGGCTGGCTAAGGCGAAAATGATGCCAAATTCGAGGTTGCGGTCTGCCAACCAGCCACCAAAGGCATTGCCAATCGTCATGCCAATGCCGTAGGCCATGAGCACGACCCAAATCAGGCTATCGCTCAGGCCAGCGACCTCGGTCATGGTCCAGGAAATATACGTGTAGACGGAGAACATACCGCCGAAACCCACCACGCCCATGATGACGGTGAGCCACACCTGGCTGTTTTTAAAGGCGCCGAACTCGGTGCGGATATCGGTCTGTTTCATCTCCGTCATGTGCGGCATGAGGAAGAACAGGGCCACGGCGGTAATAAGGCCAATGACCACGACCACCAGGTAGGCCGCGTGCCAGCCCAGCGCGGAGCCTAAGGCCTGTGCCGCGGGCACACCGATGACCGTGGCGATGGCAAGGCCCATGCCCACAAACGCCATGGCCTTGCCCCGCCCGCCGGGAGGGGCCATCGATGCCGCGGACAGGTTAGCCACGGAGAAATACGCGCCGTGGGGCATGCCGGCGATGAAGCGGGCCACCATGAGCACCCAGTAATTCGGTGCGAGGACCGAGAGCAGGTTGCCCACCACCAAAAAGCCGATGAGCAAGAGGATGAGGCGGCGGCGCGGGAGCTTGCCGGTAAACGCCGCAATCAGCGGCGCGCCGACCACCACGCCGAGTGCGTAGGTAGTAATCAGCGTGGAGGCGGTATCTTCAGAAACCCCGAAGTCCTCCGCGATCAGCGGCAGCAGGCCCATCGAGACGAACTCGGTGGTACCGATAGCAAACGCGCCAAGGGCCATCGCCACCATGACGATGGTGCGGCGCGCGGTAGAAATCTCCGTCTGGCGGGGCAAAGGCCGACGGTGAATGCGATGTTCATGGGCGCTGCGCGGGCTCAACTGATCGATAATTTTCACGAGGGGCGACGATACACCCCACCTGGGCATAAAGCATGTTCAGGGCGTGGACAGGTGAAGAGGTTTACCCAGCGCATGGCCCCGTGACCGATGCCACCCAGCCCCAGAATGTACCGAGCGCTCCACATGGAGCGGACAAAATCGGTAATCTGGTCATCTGAAGAAATTTTCCCACATTTAATAGGAGAATCATGGCTAAGATTACATGGACCCGTACCGATGAGGCGCCGCTTCTGGCGACCTATTCCCTCAAGCCCATCGTGGAGGCCTTCGCTTCCACCGCGGGCATTGACGTAGAAACCCGCGATATTTCCCTGGCTGCCCGCATCGCCGCGCAGTTCCCGGAGCGCCTCACCGAAGACCAGAAGGTGGAAGACGCCCTGGCTGAGCTGGGCAAGATGGCCAAGACCCCAGAGGCTAATATCATCAAGCTGCCGAATATCTCGGCTTCCCTGGTGCAGCTGAAGAAGGCCATCGCCGAGCTGCAGGCCGCCGGCTACGACCTGCCTGATTACCCGGATAATCCCTCCACCGACGAGGAAAAGGACATCGCGGCCCGCTACGATTCCGTCAAGGGCTCCGCCGTTAACCCCGTCCTGCGTGAGGGCAACTCCGACCGCCGCGCGCCGGAGGCCGTAAAGAACTTTGTTAAGAAGCACCCGCACCGCATGGGTGAATGGTCCAAGGATTCCAAGACCAACGTTGCCACCATGGACGATAACGACTTCCGCCACAACGAGAAGTCCGTCATCATCCCTGAGGAAGATACCCTGTCCATCGTGCTGAAGACCGCCGACGGCGAGCAGACCCTGCTGCCGGAGCTGCCGGTACTTAAGGACGAGGTCATCGACGGCACCTTCATGTCCGCCAAGGCCCTCGATGAGTTCCTGCTCCAGCAGGTCAAGCGCGCCAAGGAAGAGGGCGTGCTCTTTTCCACTCACCTGAAGGCCACCATGATGAAGGTCTCTGACCCCATCCTCTTCGGCCACGTCGTGCGCACCTACTTCGCCGATGTCTTTGATAAGTACGGCGACGAGCTCATCTCCGCCGGCCTGAACGGCGAGAACGGCTTGGGCTCCATCCTGGAGGGCTTGGACAAGCTCGACAATGGCGAGGAGATCAAGGCTGCCTTCGAATCCGCGCTTGCCGATGGCCCCGATCTCGCCATGGTCAACTCCCACAAGGGCATCACTAACCTGCACGTGCCTTCCGATGTCATCATTGACGCCTCCATGCCGGCAATGATCCGCACCTCCGGCCACATGTGGAATAAGAACGACGAGGAGCAGGACACCCTCGCCGTCATCCCGGACTCCTCCTACGCCGGCGTGTACCAGGCCGTCATCGAGGACTGCAAGGAAAACGGCGCCTTTGATCCCACCACCATGGGTACCGTGCCGAACGTCGGCCTGATGGCCAAGAAGGCCGAGGAGTACGGCTCCCACAACAAGACCTTCAAGGTACCGGCAGCCGGCACCGTTGAGGTCCGCAACTCCAAGGGCGAGGTGCTCATCGAGCACGACGTCGAGGCCGGCGATATCTGGCGCGCCTGCCAGACCAAGGACGAGCCGATCCAGGACTGGGTCAAGCTCGCCGTCAACCGCGCCCGCCTGTCCGGCATGAAGACCATCTTCTGGCTCGACCCAGAGCGCGGCCACGACCGCAATATCCAGTCCCTGGTGGAAAAGTACCTGAAGGACCACGACACCGAGGGCTTGGACATTGAGATCCAGGATCCGGTCACCGCTACCAAGACCTCCATCGAGCGCATCCGCCGCGGCGAGGACACCATCTCCGTGACCGGTAACGTGCTGCGTGACTACAACACGGACCTCTTCCCCATCCTCGAGCTGGGCACCTCCGCAAAGATGCTGTCCGTGGTTCCGCTGATGGCAGGCGGCGGCCTCTTCGAGACCGGTGCCGGCGGCTCCGCCCCGAAGCACGTCCAGCAGGTGCAGGAAGAAAACCACCTGCGCTGGGACTCCCTCGGTGAGTTCCTGGCGCTGGCCGAGTCCTTCCGCCACGAGAACCAGACCAACGGCAACGAGAAGGCCGGCGTGCTGGCCACCACCTTGGACAAGGCCACCGAGCGCCTGCTCAATGAGGGCAAGTCCCCATCCCGCAAGGTGGGCGAGAACGACAACCGCGGTTCCCACTTCTTCCTGGCTACCTTCTGGGCCGAGGAGCTGGCTAACCAGACCGAGGATGCCGATCTCGCGGCCGCCTTCAAGGACGTTGCCTCCGAGCTTTCCGGCAAGGCCGATGAAATCTCCCAGGCTCTTATCGATGCCCAGGGTGAGCCCGCCGACCTCGGCGGCTACTACTGGCCCAACGACGAGAAGACCTCCGCTGTCATGCGCCCCGTCGCACAGTTCAACGAGATCATCGATGGCCTGAAGAAGTAAGAGCTTTCTTCACCAGCTAGATTTCACCGCGCGTTCCCTTTGCAGGGCGCGCGGTGTCGTCGTTTTCGCCCCCCTCGTTTTCACACAACTGAAAAAATTTTTCACCTTCCGGGAACCAGGGTTGCCTAAGTTCCGACTATTAGTGCAGTTGATATCAGCACCCATGCAACTGACCACTAAGCACGAAAGAGAACTATTTTATGAGTCGGACGACTCTGCGTTCCTTCATCCAACGCATACACTTTTACGGCGGCATGTTCGTCGGCCCCTTCATCCTGATCGCGGCATTGACCGGCTGCCTCTATGCACTGGCGCCCACCCTGGAAAAGTTTGCTTACCACGACGTCATGACCGTCGAGGAAGTAAATAACCCGGTAAGCCTGGAGGACCAAATCAGCGCTGCCCAGAAGGAGCACCCGGATATGCCGGTCTCCCAGGTGTGGCCGGCAGAATCGGCGACGGACTCCACGCGCGTGCTGGTGGCGGATCCGGGCATCGACGAGCGCCTGCAGCGCACCGTCTTTATAAACCCGGCCGATGGCGAGGTCATCGGTGACTACCCCACTTATTCCGGCCTGGGCGAAATGCCGCTGCGCCGCTGGATCTCCTCGCTGCATGAAAGCTTCCACCTAGGCCAGCCGGGCGAGCTCTATTCCGAGCTAGCCGCCTCCTGGCTGTGGGTCTTAGCCTGCGGCGGCCTTTACATGTGGTGGATTCGCCGCCGGCCCAAGAAGGCTGCCGCACCGCTAAAGAAGCAGCCACAGCGCTCCAAGCGCTGGAAGGCCACCCGCCTGCACTCCACGATGGGCGCTTGGATTTTCATCGGGCTCATTGGCCTGTCCGCCACCGGCATTACTTGGTCCCAGCTGGCCGGCGAGAACGTCAATTCCGTGGTGGAAAAGATGAACTGGAAGGCCACGCCGGTTGAAACCGCGCTCGCCACCGATTCCTCCGCCGATGGCGGACACGATACCCACGCCGGGCACGAAGGCCACGGCGCTCACGGCGCCCACGGCGCTCACGGCGGGGATGCGGAAGCTGCGGGCGAAGCGCCGGAGCCGGAGGTCATCGCCGAGCAGGCCGAGCGCGTCTATGCCGCCGGCCGCGCGGAAGGCCTGACGGGCCCGCTGCGCCTGTACGCGCCGGCAGACACCGACTCGGGGTGGAAGGTCAGCGAGCGCTGGGTCGAGTGGCGCTATACCTCCGATGAAGTCTCTGTCAACGGTTCCACCGGCGAGGTCATCGACCGCCTTCCATTCTCTGAGCTGCCACTGTTTAGCAAGCTCAGCAGCTGGGGCATCTACCTGCACATGGGCATCATGTTTGGCCTGCCGCTGCAGATTGCCCTGTTCGCGCTCGGCCTCGCCATCGCCGCCATGGTGGTACTGGGCTACTACATGTGGTGGAAGCGCCGGCCGCAATTCGCCCCTGGCTCCAAGCGGCACTTCTCCTGGGCTACCACCGTCCTAGGCGCTCTCTTTACCGCCACCGTCGGTGTATTTATGCCGCTTTTGGGTATTACCCTTGCCGCATTCCTCGTACTAGACATCATCTTGATGAACGCCGGAAAGTGCAAGGTCACCGCGCCAAAGAAAAAGGATGAAGACGCGGAGCTCGTTCCCGTGGGCTAGCAATCTTAGTGAATACCATCACACAGGGTGGAGTTAATGGGTACATTGGTCGCTTATGACTAACCCATTACTCCACCCTTCATCGTTGCCCTACCAACTCCCGCCGTTTGCGGAGATTAAGGTCGAGCACTACCGCCCTGCTTTCGACGAAGCGCTCGCACGCCACGACGCCGAGCTCGCCACTATTACCGAAAACACCGCCGCCCCCACGTGGGAAAACACCGTGGAAGCCCTCGAGCGATCCGGCCAGGACCTCGACCGCGTGATGTCGGTCTTTGGCAACCTGTCTGGCACGGACGTCACCGATGAGATGGAAGAGATCGCCGCCGATATCTATCCGCGCCTGTCCGCCCACTACGACGCGATGTACCAGGACGAAAAGCTCTACCAGCGCATCAAGGACGCCACCCCACCCGCCGGCGATGAGGAGGGTACTCGCCTGCACGAACACCTGCTGCGCACGTTCGCACGCCAAGGAGCGGATCTCGATGCCGCCGGCAAGGCCCGCCTATCCGATATCAACCAGCGCCTCTCCGCCCTATCGGAGGAATTCGGCCGCAATCTCATGGCCTCCACGCGCGAGCGCGCCGTCGAGTTCACGGAAGAAGAGCTCGAAGGCCTGCCGCCAGAGCGCATCGCCTCGGCCAAGGCGGATGCCAAGGCCCTAGGCCGCGAAGGCTACGTCATCCCGCTCGAGCTGCCCACCGTGCAATCGGAGCAGTCCCGCTTGGCTCAGGAGGGGGCGCGGAAGAAGCTCTATGCGGCATCGGCAAGCAGAGGCTCCGAAAACAACATTCCAGGGCTTATCGAGGCCGTCCAGCTGCGCGCCGAACGCGCCGAGCTGCTGGGGTATGCTTCCCACGCCGATTACGTCATCGCGGAAGAAACCGCTGGCAGCGCCGATGCCGCGCGCGACATGCTCGCAGACCTCGCCCCCGCCACCGCGGCCAATGCCGCCGGCGAACACAAGCTGCTAGCCGAGGAAGCCACGCTCAACGAGCAAAACTTCCACGCCGCCGACTGGCCCTATTGGGAATCCAAGGTCCGCGCCCGCGATTTCTCGCTCGACGAGGAAGAGCTGCGCCAGTACTTCCCCCTGGACAAGGTCCTTACCCAGGGCGTATTCGCCGCCGCCGAGCGCCTGTACGGCATTACCGTTATCCCGCGCGAGGACCTGGAGGGCTATGCCGAGGGTGTGCGCGTGTGGGAGGTGCTCGACAAGGGTGTCGAGCACGGAGATAAGGGAATCGGCCTGCTGCTCACGGATTACTTCGGCCGCCCCACCAAGCGCGGTGGCGCGTGGATGAGCCAGTTCGTGGGCCAATCGGGCCTGCTGGAGCGCAAGCCGGTCATCGTCAACGTGCTGGGCATTACCAAGCCCGCCGATGGTTCCCAGCCCCTGCTGAGCTTGGACGAGGTACACACCCTCTTCCACGAATTCGGCCACGCCTTGCACGGGCTGCTTTCCGATGTCCACTATCCCACCTTCGCCGGCACCAACGTCCCGCGCGACTGGGTGGAATTCCCCTCGCAGATCAATGAGAACTGGGCGCTGGATAAGACGCTGGTCAAGCAGTATGCGCGCCACGTCGACACCGGCGAGCCGATTCCCGATGAGCTGCTCGATGCCGTGACCGCTGCCTCCGAATTTGGCCAGGGCTTTGCCACCTCGGAGTACTTGGCGGCTTCCATTATCGATTTGGCGTGGCATTCGCTCAGCGCCAAGGATGCCGCAGCGCTGGAGGCTACCCCGGAGGCCGTGGACGCATTCGAGGAGGAGGCCCTGCGCGCGGTGGGTCTGGATAACCCGCACATCGCCCCGCGGTACCGCTCGACGTACTTCAACCACATCTTCGCCGGTGGCTACTCTGCGGGCTACTACTCCTACCTGTGGGCGGAGGCGCTCGATGCCGATGGCTTTGAGTGGTTCAAGGAACAAAGCGATCTGCGCGCCGCAGGACAAAAGTTCCGGGACCTCATCCTCTCCCGCGGCGCCTCCCGCGATTTCGGCGCGGCCTACCGCGACTTCCGCGGCCGCGAAAAGGACGTCGCGCCCCTGCTCAAGCGCCGCGGCCTATCCGGCGCCTAGCGGATACTGTCCAGCCAGGCGGCGTGCACGCGCGCCTCATCATTTTCTTCCGGGTGAAAGCTCAAAGCGGTGACGGCGCCGTGGCGCACGCCCACGACCGCCTCCTCCGCGCCGTCGTGCGGCACGGTCGCGATGACCTCCACGCCCTCGCCCACGCGGGTGACCAGCGGGGCGCGGATGAAGCTCGCCTCGATGGGCAGCGTTTCTTCCCCGACCACGACCGGCACGGTGCGCTCGGCGGAAAAGCGCTGGTTGCCAAAGGCATTGCGCCGCACGGTGATATCGAGCAGCCCCAGGGTCTGTTGGCCCGGCGAGGGGTTATCCAGCTCGCGGGCGCAATAAATCAGCCCGGCGCAGGTGGCGAGCACGGGAAGGCCGTGGTCCACGGCCGCGCGCAGCGGACCTGCCACGCCGAAGGTGCGGGCGAGCTTGTCGATGACACTCGACTCCCCGCCCGGAATCACCAGCCCATCCAGGCTCTCAAGGTCGCGCGGCACGCGCACTCGGCGCGTGTCCGCCCCCAAGCCTTCGAGGATGCGCAGGTGCTCTTCCACGCCGCCTTGCAGCGCGAGCACCCCGATCGTGGCGCTAGCTTCTTGTGGCATCACCACGCGATTACCAGCCGCGCTCGGCCAGGCGGTGCGGTGCAGGCACATCGCCGACATTGATGCCGACCATGGCCTCGCCCAGGCCGCGGGAGAGCTTGGCGAGCTCGGCGGGGTCATCGTAAAGCGTGGCGGCCTTCACGATGGCCTCCGCGCGCGCCGCCGGGTTACCGGATTTGAAGATGCCGGAGCCCACGAAGACGCCTTCGGCACCCATCTGGCGGACGAGGGCGGCATCGGCAGGCGTGGCCACGCCGCCGGCAACGAAGAGGACGACCGGCAGCTTGCCGGTCTCCGCAACCTCCGCTACCAGGTCGTACGGTGCCTGGAGTTCCTTGGCGGCAACGTACAGCTCGTCGCGGTCGAGGTGCTGCAGGCGGGCGATTTCCGCGCGAATGGTGCGCAGGTGCTTGACGGCCTCGGAGACATCGCCGGTGCCGGCCTCGCCCTTGGATCGAATCATGGCCGCACCCTCGGTAATACGGCGCAGGGCCTCGCCCAGGTTGGTGGCGCCGCACACGAATGGCACGTCGAAGTCCCACTTATTGATGTGGTTGACGTAATCGGCGGGGCTGAGCACCTCGGACTCATCGATGAAGTCCACGCCGAGCTCGCCCAGAATCTGCGCCTCGACGAAGTGGCCGATGCGCGCCTTCGCCATCACGGGGATGGATACGGCGTCGACGATGCCCTCGATAAGCTCCGGATCGGACATGCGGGCCACGCCGCCCTGGGCGCGGATATCGGCAGGCACGCGCTCGAGGGCCATGACGGCGCTGGCGCCCGCATCCTCGGCGATGCGCGCCTGTTCTGGGGTCACGACGTCCATGATGACGCCGCCCTTGAGCATGTCAGCTAGTCCACGTTTTACGCGCGTGGTCGCAATGTTTTCGGTCATGCGCTCTATACTGCCCTGCCCAAGTGGTACAAGTAAAGAACCATTTCCTGCGTGTTGGGTTGTACCACTTATACTGTGTTTATGCCCCTGCGCCTCGACCCCGCCGATACGCGCGCCCTGCCTGTGCAAATTGCCGCCGCCGTGCGCGCCGATGTCACCTCCGGCGCCCTGCTGCCCGGCGAACCCGTCCCCTCCACCCGCGCGCTGGCCACCCAGCTCGGCGTCTCCCGCGGCAGCGTGGTCACCGCATATGAGCAGCTTACCGCCGAGGGCTACCTCAGCGCGGAGGTTGGTTCAGGCACCGTCATCAATCCCCGCCTGCCCCACAGCCCGCCGCCGCGCCCCGAGCCCGCACCGCAGTCCGCTCCCGCGCCCAACCTGCTGGAACTGACGCCCGGTCTGCCCGATACCGCCGGCATCATCACCCCCGAATGGCGCGCAGCCTGGCGCGATGCCGCCGCCCAGCCGCTTTCCGATGCCACCCCGCTCCCCCACCACATCGCCAACCACCTGCGCTACATGCGCGGGCTGCGGGTGGATCCGCGCCGCATCGTCGTTACCGCCGGTGCCCGCGATGGCCTGGCTTTAGTGCTGCGCACGCTCGGTACGGCGCTGCGCGTCGGCGTCGAATCGCCCGGTTACCCCAGCCTGCGGCGCATCCCGCAGGCACTCGGTCATGAGTTGGTGAACGTGCCCACCGATGCCGATGGCGTTACCGTTCCCGACACCGATCTCGACGCGCTGATTGTCACCCCAAGCCACCAGTACCCGTATGGCGCGTCGCTGCCGGCCGAACGCCGCGCCGAACTCGTGGCCTGGGCCCGCCAGCACGGCGCTTTACTCATCGAGGATGATTTCGATTCCGAGCTGCGCTACGTAGGCCAGCCACTGCCCGCGCTCGCCGCGCTCGCCCCAGAGCGCACCGTGTTGCTCGGTACCTTTTCCACCGTGATTTCGCCGTCCATCGCCTGTGGCTATGTGGTGGTCCCGGATGGGCTGCGCGGGGGCATCGACAAGCAGCGCGAAATCTTTGGTCAGCCGGTTGGCACCATCCCGCAGGCCGCGCTCGCCCATTACCTGGCCAGCGGGGCGCTGCGGCGCCACACCGGCCGCATGCGCCGGACCTATAAGCGCCGCCGCGACCTCGTGGCCGATGCCCTGGGCGCTCTCCCCGGCGCGCGCCTGCTACCCATCAATGGCGGTCTACATGCGGTTTTACTGTGCGATCCGGCCATCGTCCCGCGCGCCGCCGCCCGTGGCATCAAGCTGACCCCGCTGCGCGAATACTGGGGCGGCGTGGACGCTGAAGACGGCGTGGTTTTAGGTTTTGGCCACTTAAGCGATGACGACCTTCGCCGCAGCCTAAGCGCAGTCGCCGCCGCCCAGCGCGAATGTTAGCCTGAATTTAAATACCCTCGCACAGAAAGACGTAGGAATGGCGCTTGGCCCGCTCGAACTTCTGCTCATACTCATCCCGCTAGCTATCTACATCGGACTTATAGCCGGTGTCATTTATTTAATCGTGCAGGTTGCGCGCAATTCCAACGATATTAAGCAAAATTCGCAGGACATCGCGTACCTTCTGGAGGCACAGAAAAACGGCCCCTCCGCTGGGCAGGGGCCGCATTCTTAAATGCCTAGTCCGCAGGCTTTTCCGTATTCACCGCGTGCGAAAAGTTCTCGCTGAACTCCTTGAAACCCTTATTAAAGGTGCCCAGGTTTTCCATAAACCCGCCCATGATGTCTATGGGCAGCGGGAAGACGATGGTGGAGTTTTGGTCCGCGCCGAGTTCCAGCACCGTTTGTAGGTAGCGCAGCTGCAGCGCCGCCGGGGCTTTGCCCAGCTCCTCTGCCGCCTCGCGCAGCTCGCGGGAGGACTGCAGCTCACCGTGGGCCGAAATGACCTTGGCGCGGCGCTCGCGCTCCGCCTCCGCCTCGCGCGCTAGGGCGCGCTGCATCATCTCTGGGATTTCCACGTCCTTGATTTCCACGATGCGGGTGAGCACTCCCCACCGTTCGGTTTGGCCGTTGATGATCGCCGCCAGATCCTCGTTGAGCTCCTCGCGGTGGGCCAGCAAATCATCGAGGCTCGCCCGCCCCAAGAGCGAACGCAGGGTGGTCTGCGCAATCTGCGAGGTGGCCACGGCGTAATTTTCCACCTCGAGGACCGCCTTGCTCGAATCGGTGACCTCGAACATGACCACCGCATTCACGCGCACGGACACATTGTCCTTAGTGATGATTTCCTGCGGCGGAATCGTCAGCGTCACCACGCGCAAATCCACGCGCTCCAGCTTATCGATGCCCGGCAGCAAGAAATGCAGCCCCGGCTCCAGCATCGGCCGCAGGTGGCCAAAGCGGAAGGTCACGCCCCGCTCATACTGCTTAATCACCTTGAGCGAGTAGGACAAAAACACTCCGATGAGAGCGAGGATGATGCCGATGACGATCGGCCAGAATACGGGAGCGGACACTTAGATTTCCCCTTCCAGTTCTTGACGCACCGAGCGGTAGCGCGTGGATTTTCCGTACTTCGAACCATAGCGATCGACCTGTGCGGCCAATTCCGCCTCGCGGTTATCCATCTCCGGCACCACCAGCTGCGGCGCGTTCGAGGGAGTATTCCACAGGTGGCGGGCCAGCGGGTACACGCCGAAACCGGTGATGATGAGCACCGTAGCCAGGGTCAACGCCACTTCAGAGGGCGAATGGTAGCTAATCAGCGAGGCCAGAGGCAGCAGGTAGCCCATCGCCGCCACCGCCAGCGCGATGCCACGGTGGAAGCGCCCCGAATCCGAGTGCGGCCACGGGTCCAATTGGCGTGTGACCTCCCGGCCGTGGTGCGAGACCGTGCACTGCTGCTTGACTGGGCAGGTATTGCACACGGTCGGGTTCGCGCGGTAGCGCATGACGCGGTTTTCCGGGTCGAAGCTGGAGGGCCAGAGCCAGTGATCTTCGGGGCATCGCCAAGCATCGTGGTCTTCCATGTACCGGAACGTGCCGGATTGGTTGGACATGGTGCGGTTGGCGGTTTGCTGCGCGAGCAGGTCGAATACCCAGGCCACTGCGAGCAAGAAGAGCCCGTAGCACGCGGATAATACGGTAAATGCACCCGGCATTAGTCGTCCTTCTTATCCGAGCGGTAGGTACCGCCCCACTTGGTGCGCGATTCAAATTCCTGGCGCGGCGCGGTGGCGGAATCGCCGCGCTCGGCATCGGGATCTTCCTCCTCAACGAAGGCACCGCGCTCATCGATGTACCCGTAGCGCCGGCCCGTGGAGCTGCGCTTGTCGACGCGCCCCTTGCCACCCGAAACCAGCCCCACCGAGGAACCCACGGGAACCTCGCCCGCGTGGTCGTCCTCGTCCGGGGTGATGATGCTAAACAGCGGGTTGGTTGGGTGCTCCTCCACCGTTGGGATCTCCTTCTTGTAGAGCACGCCGCGCAGCGCCATCCAGAGGAAGGGCAGGACGCCGAGGAGGAACATGACATCGCCAGGCAGGCGCAGCCATTCCATGATGAAGTTGCCGGGCTGGGTAATATAGCCCAGCGACCGCGCTTCCACGTAGCCCGATCCGACGGATTCGTAGAGCTGCATGATGCCCAGCGGCAGGAGCGAAATGACCACCATCCACAGCAGGCCCAGGTTTTGCAGCCAGAAGGCCCAGCCCATGGCCTTATCGGACCACTTATCCTTGGGGATGAGGTAGCGCAGCGCAAAGACCGACAGGCCCACGGCCAGGAAGCCGTAGACGCCCATCATCGCGCCGTGGGCGTGGTTTGCGGTAAGCGCCGTGCCGATTTCGTAGTAGGAGACGATAGGCAGGTTGACGAGGAAGCCGAAGATACCTGCGCCCAAGAAGTTCCAGAAACCGACGGAGACCAGGAACATGACTGCCCAGCGGTGCGGGAAGGGTCGCTCCCCAGAAGCGCGCTGGCGGGAACCCAGCTGCATGAAGGTCCATGCCTCAACGGTCAACAGGGTCAGCGGCACGACCTCTGCGGCCGAGAAGAATGCGCCCAGGGCCATGTGCTCGACCGGGGTGCCCGAGAAGTACAGGTGGTGCATCGTGCCCAGCACGCCACCGGTGGAATAGAGGATGACGTCCAAGAAGATGATGCCCAGGGCGATCTTTTCGCGGACCACGCCGAGCAGGACGAAGACGTAGGCCACCATCACGGTGGTAAAAAGCTCGAGGAAGTCCTCTACCCACAGGTGGACCACCCAGAAGCGCCAGAACTCTGCGACGGAGATGTGGGTTTCCGATCCCGCCAGGTTGCCCACTGCGTAGAACGCTGGGATGGCCAGGCCGGCGTAGAAGAAGAGCCACGGCATATTGGACTTATGCTCGTTTTTCAGGCGGCCGCGCAGCTGGCGGTAGATGATGCCAATCCACACGAACATGCCGATGGTCAGCAGCACCTGGAAGAAGCGCGGTAGGTCCAGATATTCCCATTGCTGGGAAAAGAGCGTGCCCTCTTCGATGTAGCCCATGGTGGAAAGCCATTCAAAGGCCATGGAGCCAAAGACCACGACCGCGATGGCGCCGAGCAGGAACCATACGAGCCAATCCTGCTTCTTCGGTTCCTTCTTGCCCACGAACGAGGCCAGGAAGATGCCGGCCGCCAAGAGCCCACCGGCGGTCCACAGGAGGGAGAGCTGCACGTGCCAGGTGCGCGAGACGTTATAGGGCAGGATTTCTTGCAGCGGGATGCCAAAGAATCCGGTCAGCTCCGTGCGGTAGTGCTGGCTGGCCGCGCCCAGCAGCGCCTGGATTAAGAACAGCAGCGCAATGACCAGGACGAACCAGGCCACTACCTTCTGCGACTTGGTCAGCCCAACCTCGCCCGGCTGCTTAAAGTCCAGGTTCGGCGCTTCTTCCGAATGCCAACCAATGGACTTGGACCACCGGCCGTAAATCGCAAAGATCAGGCCGGTACCGCCGATGAGCGCGATAAGCGAGAGCACCGACCACACCACAAGGTCCGCGGTCGGACCGTTGTCCACGCGCGATTCCGCTGGCCAGTTATTGGTATAGGAATAGTCGTGGCCCGGACGCTCTGCAGCCGAAGCCCACGCGGTCCAGCCGAAGAAACCTACGAGGTTATTGATGTCTTGTTCATCGGTAATAAAGTCCGACGGCAAGCCACTGTTGTGGGAATCGGGGCCAAAGTACTGGGCGTAGTAGTCCTTATTGGCCTCGAATGCCGAAATCTGGTTATCGGTCCACTCCAGCACGCCCGTTTCTTCGTCATAGCGGTTGGTGCGGAATTCTTCTACCACGGCCTCTTCGGGAGTGGCGGAAGAATCAACGAAATCGGGCATACCGTTCGCGTCGTTTTCCTCGCGGGCATGATCGAGGGCGTGGCGCAGGTACTCCGCCGTATAGTCCGGTCCTAGGTAGGCGCCGTGGCCCAGCACGGAGCCGTATTGCTGCAGGCCGCGGGCCTGGTACAACGCCTGGCCGTTAGTGATCTCTTCCTTGGTTAAGACCGTTTCGCCCGTGGATTCGGAGACAATCTTTTCCGGCAACGGCATGGATGCGTCATAGGTGCGGTACGCCAAAAATCCCATGACCAAAAAGCCAAAGATCATGACGAGGGCGATGCCCTGCACCCACACGTTGCTCACCTTGAGGACCGGTTTCTTCCGGTCCTCAACCCCAGTCGTGGTGGTGGCCATAAAGTGTCCTTTTCACAGTTGTAGAGAGTTCGACATACATCATTATGAACGGATAAAGCGGTGTTAAAGAGTCGAACGAAACGCCCTTACCCCCATTCGCCCGCATCGGCCAGCCCGCACACGGGCAATATTGGGAAAGTCGGCGCACCATATAGCCGGGTTCCGCCCCCAAAATCCCCACCTGGCTTGTTTACCCCCGGTTTTTCCGTAACAATTAATGCATGACATTCGCAGAGCACACCAAGCGCAATTGGCTCATCACGTTATTCGCCGCGATTTTCCTCGCCGCCATCGTCTGCATGATTTTCTTAAACGATCCGCACCGCACGATGGTGGTCGCCATGGTCTTTATCGCCTCGGCAATCCTGCTCTTCGGCGCGATCCTCGGAATCTGGTACCTATTTCGCCGCAAGGACACAAAAGACCCGCAATAGATAGGCTGGGGAACATGGAATTTAGCTTGCTTGGCCACGCCTGCGTCGCCGTTGCGGCGCCGGGCGGGCGTATCCTCATCGATCCCGGCACCATGACGCCCACCATTCCCGACGCCGATGCGGTGCTCATTACACACGCGCATGCGGATCACCTAGACCCGGACCGGCTTCCCGATGCCCCACTCTGGGCACCTGCCGAAGCCTGCGAACAACTAGGGCGCGGTACCGCGGTCTCACCGGGCGAGACCATCACCGTCGTCGGCCTCGACATCGAGGTACTCGGCGGCCAGCACGCGCCGATTCACCCAAATATTCCGCGCCCAGTCAATGTGGGCTACTACTTGGGCGGCCTACTCCACCCGGGCGATCAGTACATCGAACACCCGGCAAACGTGCTGCTCCTGCCCATCGCCGGGCCGTGGGTAAAGGCCGCTGAGGCCGCCGATTACGCCCAGCGCGTCGGCGCCGCGGTCACGGTCCCCATCCATGACGCCGTGCTTTCCGATGCCGGCCGCACCGCCTTCGACACCATGCTCACCAAGGCCGGCGTACAGGGCTATAGGCGGCTAAACCCGGGCGAGAAATTTACCGCTTAGTCTATTTTTATTCTCTGACTACCCTGCGGTTTCGCGGCGGGGTGCTGTACGTTACATACCGCTTAGTCTAGTCTTGCGTGGCATGACGACGAAATACGATAACTCCAACGCAAACTGGTCCTTCGCAACCCGCTCCGTCCATGCAGGCCAAAACCTCGACGGCGCGCACAACTCCCGCAACGTGCCGATTTACCAAACCACCTCGTATGTCTTTAATGACGCCGAGCACGCAGCCAACCGCTTTAACCTCTCCGATGCAGGCCCCATCTACACCCGCCTGACCAACCCAACGCAGGATGCGCTAGAAGAGCGCCTCGCCTCCCTTGAAGGCGGCGTGGCCGCCGTGGCCTTTGCCTCCGGCCAGGCGGCAGAGACCGCGGCCATTTTCAACCTCGCCTCGGCAGGCGATCACATCGTTACCTCCCCGCGCCTCTACGGCGGCACCTCCACCCTCTTTACCGTCACGCTCAAGCGCCTCGGCATCGACGTCACCCTCGTGGAAAACCCGGACGATCCCCAGTCCTGGCAGGACGCCGTGCAACCTAATACCAAGGCGTTTTACGGCGAGACCTTTGGCAACCCGGTAGCCGATGTCCTCGATATCCCGGCCATCGCCGAGGTCGCGCACAATAACCAGGTCCCGCTCATCGTGGATAACACCATCGCCACCGCGGCGCTGGCCCGCCCGCTCGACCTAGGCGCGGACATCGTCGTGGTTTCGACCACGAAGTTCTACACCGGCAATGGTTCTGCGGTAGGCGGCGCGATTATTGACGGTGGCTCCTTCGACTGGACCGTCGAGCGCGACGGCAAGCCAGTATTCCCCTACTTCGTTACCCCAGACGAGGCTTATCACGGCCTGAAGTACGCCGACCTCGGCGCCCCCGCCTTCGCGCTCAAGGCCCGCGCCGGCCTGCTGCGCGATACCGGCGCCGCCATTTCTCCGTTCAATGCATGGCTGACGCTTAATGGCATTGAGACGGTAGGGCTGCGCATCGACAAGCACAATGCCAACGCCCAAGCCGTGGCCGAGTACCTGGAAGGCCACGCCAAGGTGACGAAGGTCAACTACGCCGGCCTGGACTCCTCACCGTATAAGAAGATCAAGGAGAAGCTGGGCTACTCCTATACCGGCTCCGTGCTGTCCTTCGATATTGAGGGCGGGCGCGAGGAAGCATGGGCGTTTATCGATGCCCTAAAACTCCACTCCAACCTCGCCAATATCGGCGATACCCGCTCGCTCGCCGTTCACCCGGCAACCACCACGCACTCGCAGTCCGATGATGCCGCCCTAGCCGCAGCGGGCATCGCCCAGTCCACCATTCGTTTGTCCGTGGGCATTGAAGATATCGACGACATCATTGCTGACCTCGAATTGGGATTTAACGCACTGGCATGAGCTGTATAAGTATCGGCGATTTTCGCACCGAAGCAGGCGCCACGCTTTCCGATGCCCACATCGCCTACCACCGCTTCGGCCATTTCCTCGGCGATCCGCATGGCGGAAATAACGTCATCCTGGTGGAACACGCGCTGACCGGCAACGCCGATGTAGCCGAGTGGTGGTGCGATCTCATTGGCCCAGGCAAGGCGCTGGATACGACGAAGTGGTGCGTTATTGCCATGAACGCACTCGGTGGCTGCAATGGCTCCACCGGCCCCTCCTCCCCACATGCGGATGGCCGCAGTTGGGGATCGCGTTTTCCGGCGCTATCCATTCGCGATTTGGTGGCTGCGGAGAAAAAGGCGCTGGAAGAGCTCGGGATAACGCGCGTGCATGCGATTATCGGCGGTTCCATGGGAGGTGCGCGCACCTTGGAATGGACGCTGATGTATCCCGATGCCGTCGACGCTGCGTGCGTTATCGCCGTCTCCGCGCGCGCCTCCGCGTGGCAGATTGGTATCCAGTCGGCGCAGATTTCCGCGATTGAGCGCGATCCCTTCTGGCACGGCGGCGACTATTATTCCTCCTCCCAGCGCCCTCGCGAAGGACTCGCGGCGGCGCGGCGCATCGCGCACCTGACGTATCGCGGCGAGCAGGAAATCGATGAACGCTTTGGTGTTCAGGCCCAAACCGACGAAGAACCCCTCGGGCCCTATCGCCGGCACGACCAGCGCTTCGCCGTGAACTCCTACCTGGATTATCAGGGCTCGAAGCTGGCGGATCATTTTGATGCTGGTTCCTATGTCACGCTTACCGAGGCCCTCAACCGCCACGACATTGGCCGCGGCCGCGGCGGCCTGAACCGCGCGCTGGGTTCTTCGCAGGTACCGACCATGGTCGTGGGCGTCGACACCGACATCCTTTATCCCTATCACCAGCAGGAACACCTCTCGCGCAACCTGGGCAACCTGCTGGCCATGGCGAAGGTGGTCTCGCCCGTCGGCCACGATGCGTTCCTCACGGAATCGCGCCAGATGGACCGCATCCTGCGCAACTTCCTCACCCTGTCCCAACCGCACCCGCTGGACGCGGACAGCACAATCGACTACGCCATCTAGCCAGCCCAGCCTGCACGCCAACGCGGGGCACAATACCGCACCGCCTACGCCAGCGGTTTACAGTCGCTAGTGACTCGACGCACGACCCCGGCGCACCAGTGCGGCTGGCGGGCTTCCCGTCATTTGGCGTGCAAGTGACCGTTGAGCTGGCGCGTAATACCGCGTGGCTTACACGGTCGCGGTTGCTCCGGCGCACGAACGGGAAACGCGGCGCGAGGCAAACAGGGAAAGGGCCGGCGCGGTGAGCAATACCGCGCGGTTTTCTGCTCCGGTGCATGGGCAGGGGCGCGGTGAGTGGCTAGCCGGGGCTACTTACAGAAGGCATACAGAAGGATCGCCGAAACGGCGCAGGTTTAACTGCGCTAGCTTCGGCGATGTTTTTTATCGGGCCCAGGGCGGGCGCCACACGATGCCTTCATGCGGGCGGCGCTCTAGGCGCCCGCGACGAGGCGGGGCATTCGGGTCATCGTCGTTCACGGAGTTGTGGTACTTGCAGGCGATGGTCAGGTTCTCGGAGTTGGTCTCGCCGCCGAGCAGCCACGGTTGTAGGTGGTGAACCTGGCATTCATCGGCCGGGATATGGCAATCGGGCCACGGGCACACCGGGTTTTCGGCCATCGCCATCTGCCGCTGCTTCCAGGTGGCCAGCCGGCGCGTGTGGTACAGGTTCACGGGGCCGGTGACGGGGTGGATGAGGGTGATGAGGCCGGCATCGGCAAGCGCGCGCTCCGCTAGCTGCGCACCGGTGATGGTGGCACCATTAGTCAGCTGCAGGGTGACGTCATTGTCGCCGTGGGTCACCTTCACCATGTCATCCAGCGTGAGGACCACGTTGGTAGTGATGGTGGAGGCGGCAGCGCCCTCTGCAAATACCCGGCGCGCATCGTCCACGGTGGAGACGTGATTATTAATCTCAGCCACCAGGTCCGATTCCGCGGTGATGGTCAGCGTCCACAGGTCATCGGTGCGGCGGGTAAGCCGCACGCCCTCCGCGCGCTTCTGGGTGCGCTCCTCCTTGACGCGGCGGCGGGCGCGCTTTTCTATCTCGCTGGTAGAAACGTTGAGCCGGCACAGCTCCTCGCGCAGGGCCCACGCCGCGCGCTGGGTCTTTAGCTTCTGCGCGTGCACCTCAATGATTTTCAGCGCATCGAGCGGGAGCGCGGTCGTGCGGGCGGCGCGCTGCTTGGCGCTAAACGATGTCTTGCCAAAATACGTATCCGCCAAGCGCGCGAATTCCGCGGCCTCTTTATCGCTAAAGCCGCGGGCTACCAATTCGGCTTCGGATAGCCCAGCGCACTCCCCGATGAGCGCCATCGGGGAGTTAATCGCTGCGAGGTAATCCGAAATCATGACCCCGAGCCTAAACCGCGGGTAGCGGTGGGCGCGAGGCCAAGAGCGCCGCGGCTGTGGATAGCCACAGCGACACGCCGCAAATTGGTGATACTGAAACAATCACCTGTGGATAACTAGCTGCCCAGCGCGTCCACGGAGTAGGCAAGAAAGGCCATCAGCGCACCGATGACCCCGGTAAACGTGGCATCGAAGCGGCGTGAGCGCACCGCCAGCACGCCGACGCGGCGCGAATCGCACGTCAGGCGCACCACCGTCAGCCACAGCAGCGCGATCCCGAGCAAGAAGGTGGCCCTGCGCCAATACTCGAAAATGGCGTAGCCGCCGGACAAAGCCACCCCGGCGATGAAGAGCCCGATGGCCACCCACTGCACGGAGGCAGGCAGCGGGGACGGTTTCAGGTGCGCGTCGTGGGGATTGTCTAAATTCACGCCAGCTTTTCCGCGCGCTCAACGATGTTGCGTACCAAAAAGGCACGCGTGAGCGGTCCGACGCCGCCTGGGTTCGGCGAGACGTACCCAGCCTTATCCCAGCAATCGGGGGCGATATCGCCGGTGAGCTTGCCGTCGACGCGGGACACGCCGACATCGAGAAGCGCGGCGCCTTCCTTAATCATGTCCGCTGTGAGCATGTGCGGTTGGCCGGCGGCGGCGATGACGATATCGGCATTGCGGGTTTCGGCGGCGAGGTCCTTTGTACCGGTGTGGCACAGGGTAACGGTGGAGTTCTCGCTGCGGCGGGTCAGCATCAGGCCAATGGGGCGGCCGACGGTCACGCCGCGGCCGATGACGACGGTCTTGGCGCCGTCCAGCTCCACGCCAAAGCGGCGCAGCAGGTGCAGGCAGCCATTCGGGGTGCACGGCAGCGGGGCTTCCTCGTTGAGCACGAGCTTGCCCAGGTTGACCGGGTGGAGGCCATCGGCGTCCTTTTCAGGATCGATGCGCTCGAGGATGGCGTTCTCATCCAGGTGCTTGGGCAGCGGGAGCTGGACGATGTAGCCGGTGCAGGCGTCATCGGCATTGAGCTCATCGATGACCGCCTCGAGCTCCTCCTGCGAAATATCCGCCGGCAGGTCCTTGCGAATGGAATTAATACCCAACTTTTCGCAATCGCGGTGCTTCATCTTTACATAGGACTGGGAGCCTGGATCCTCACCCACCAGAACGGTGGCCAGGCCAGGGGTTATCCCCTTGTCTTTCAGGGCGGCCACGCGCTCGGCGAGGTCCGCAAAAATCTCGTCACGGTACAAGGTGCCATCTAGTTTGGTAGCGCTCATAGCCCCCATCCTAGACTGAAGGCATGAGCCAGCTGCACATCGTCTTTGATAATCCCGTCATTCCGACCAATACCGGCAATGCCATTCGCACCGCGGCGGTGACGGGCGCGAGCCTGCACCTGATTGAGCCGCTGGGGTTTAACTTTGACGATAAGCACTTAAAGCGCGCCGGTCTGGACTATCACGACTTGGCAGATGTGCAGATCCACAAGGACTTCGACGTGTGCATGGAGGCGCTGCCCGGCGCGCGCGTTTTCGCATTCACCACGCATACGGATAAGTGGTTTACAGACGTGGAGTACCAAGACGGCGACGTTTTGCTCTTTGGCACGGAGCCAACCGGCCTGCCAGATGAACACGTCAACCATCCGCGCATCACCGATCAGGTGCGCATTCCGATGGTCCCGGCCAGGCGCTCGATGAACCTCTCCAACTCCGCATCGACCGCGGTCTTTGAGGCCTGGCGCCAGCTTGGATTTAAGGGAGCGGTGTAAGTTCTGGCAGGTCGCGGGAGCGCAGGCGGTTGAGCAGCGCGTGGGCATCGGCAAGCGCGAGGTTGCGCGCCGCCATGGACACGGGCCCCTGCACGAGGTCAAGCTCCACCGTGGCTAGGCCGAGCAGCTGGGATATCGGGCCGCGGCGCAGGGTGAGTTCCTGGATGTGGCGCAGCTCGATGGCTTGGACGCGGCGGTTGAAGCGGCCGGCGCGCACGATGACATAGTCGCCGGTCAGCGCGACGGTTTGCTGCCGGTAATCGATGGGCGAGACCCATTTGGCGCGCGCGGGCGAGGCGTAGGTCGGGGCGGCATCGGCGGGCAGGAATTGCCGGGCCTGGACGCGCTTGCCGACGGGCACGATGCGCGTCGATCCCGATCCCTCGCCGCTGGCCATGCCGCCGTAACCGGCGACCGACACGCGCGTTTCGTACCAGTCGAAGGGCCGCCACAGGAAGGGCTGGGTGACCTGGACGGCGTGGATGCGCTCGAGGCGGATGTTTTGGCGGCGGCGATCGGCAAGGCCGTAAGTGATATTGAGCACGCCATCCTCAAGGCTGGCGGTATAGCGCCACGAGGAGTCAATCACGTTCCAGGCGCGCGGGACGGTGGCCAAAAGGATGGGCAGCGTGATGGTCAGGGACATCGGAGTGACCACGAGGAATACGAGGGCTGCAATAAGAACGATCGTGGACACGTGCAAAGCGGCCGCGACCAGGGAACGTGCGATGGGGATTTCGGGGATGAGGATATTGTCCTCTTCCTCGGCCGACTGTTTTTCAGCCGGCCGTTCTTCAGCCGGCCGCTCTTCTGCCGGCCCCTCGGCCCGTGGCTCGCCGTGGACGCGGGAGAGGATTTCGGCGCGCAGGGCCTCGGCATCGCGCTTTTTCAGATAGGCGATTTCGATGGCGGACGACTGCCCGCCGGCCGTTTCCACGCGCACGGCCGCGAGCCGGAAAAGGCGGGCGATAACGGGCTCGACGACATCGACCGCCTGCGTGCGGTCATAGCGCGCGGTGCGCTGCTGCTTCGAAATAACCCCGCGGCGCAAGGTGAGTTCTTCCTCGCCCAGCCGGTAGCCCATCTGGCGCCACCACACGCCGGACACGAGCCAGACCACCGCGCACACTACGATAAACCCGGCCAGCGCGAGGCCAATATCGCGCAGGTCCGCGGCGCTGTGTTCGCCGGTAACGAAGGCAAAAAGTCCGCGCAGCGCCTCCATATTGACGTTTAAGGCAAAAGCCGCGATGACGGCCAGGATGACCGACCACAGCCGCAGTAGCGGGGTCAAGCGGTGGACGCGGTGGTACCTCATAGCCCGCTCATCCGTTCGCGGGCGTGGTGGGTGAGGCGGGTGCGGAGGGCATCGGCAAGCGGGGCGTCCAAACCCTTCACCGTGGCGTCCGTGGTTGCGGAGGCGGTGTGCAGCTGCAGTTCCTTGAGCCCGAAGGCGCGCTCGAGGGGGCCGGCGGTCACGTCCACGAACTGGATGCGGCCGTAGGGCACAACGGTGAAAGAATGCCACAGCTTACCGCGCGTAATGAGCAGCTCATCGTCTGTTTCGCACCAGCCCATGCGGCGCACCTGGGCCGGGATGAGCCAGAGCAGCCAGAAAAAGAGGACGGCGAAGAGTCCCGCCGCCCAGTAGAACCACGGGGTCCACCAGTACCCTGCCGCTGCGGCCGCCGCGGCAGAAATAACCGTCCAGCTCAGGTAGCGGATGTAGCGCACCTTAACCAAACGCGGCGAGACGGGGTTCATTTCTTCGCTCATAGCTACTGACAGTAGCAATCGGACTCGCGCCCTTGTACAACTTATCGTTATTCGATATTATCGAATAACGATAACATCGAAAGTCGATAAGGAATCGACGGAAAGGATTGTCATGACCACCCCACAGCCCACCTCTCAAGCTGAGCGCCGCGAAATTACTGCGGCGGCCGCCCTCTGCCTGTTCACCATAGTCATCCTCGGCCCCACCTACCTGCGCGACCTTGTCACCGGACGCTTTTCCACCGCACTGAGTGCGGCCATCCCGGAAGGCCTAAGCAAGCACAACCTCGACGGCGGGCCATTCTGGATGCTCACTGCGGGGCTCGTCGTCAAGATTGCAGGAATCTTGATTATCGCGTTCTTTGCCTACCGTTTGGTCAAACCGATGCTTCGTGGGCAGGTTTTCAACACGAAAAACATCCGCTTCCTTAACGGAATGACCATCGGAATCCTTATCTGGTTTATCGGACGCTTCCCACTCGAAGGTATGGGCAATAACTGGGCTTCCTCGCAGCTCGAAATTGACTGGTGGGCCAACCAGAGCGGATCCTCACTA
Organism: Corynebacterium tuingiense; assembly: GCF_046718165.1. Taxonomy (NCBI): domain Bacteria; kingdom Bacillati; phylum Actinomycetota; class Actinomycetes; order Mycobacteriales; family Corynebacteriaceae; genus Corynebacterium; species Corynebacterium tuingiense. The sequence goes on along the minus strand of NZ_CP177101.1, from coordinate 463,380 downwards.
GGCGAGCTTGCGCTGCCCTACCTTTTTGTCTGCACCCTCCAGCTCTTCTCAGCTGCCATCAAGCGCGGCTGCAAGCTCGAAGAGGAGGTCGAAGGCCTTGTCTAAGGAGCAAGAACCCCAGGTGATCTGCCACCTCGACCGAATAATGGAGGAGCGCGGTATTACCGGAGCGGCGCTCGCCAAAGAGGTAGGTATCACCCCAGTTAACCTGTCTGTCCTGAAGAATAATCGCGCCAAGGCCGTGCGCTTTAGCACCCTCGCGACACTGTGTACGGTGTTGGACTGCCAGCCGGGCGATATCTTCGAAGTAGAATAGAAAACCTTGTCAGAGTGTTGGGTTTATGCAGCACTTTGACCTATGTCCACGGAAATCTATAGGAAGAATTCCTAATGGCTAACTAACTCGCCGCAGGTGCTTAGTACTGGCCGGCGATGTTTTTCGTCCTGGCCACCGCATTTGTGCTTCGATGCGGAGAAAACTAGCGGAAATCCCGGGAGCCGCGCGAGAGGAAATCACCAAAGTCCAGCGGCTCGAGCTTATCCGCGACCACGCTTACCGCACCGGTGGCATTTTGCACGATGCCGCGGATGATAAGGGCGCGGGCGGTGCGGGCGAGCACCTTCTGCCGGGACCACAGCCCGGGCGAGACCATCACATTCATCAGGCCGGTTTCGTCCTCCACGCCCAAAAAGGTCAGGCCGGAGGCGGTGCGCGGGCGCTGGCGGTGCGTAATGATGCCGGCGATGCGCACGCGGGTGCCATCGGGGACGTGGGGAAGGTGGGAGGAAGGCAGGACATCGCCAAGCGCGGCCCTGACTAATTCCATAGGCTGCTTATCGTGGGTGACGCCGGTGGCGGCGACATCGGTAGCCATTAGCTCGAAGGCCGACATGCCGGGCAGGTGCGGCGAAGCGAGCGCGGAGGTACCAGGCAACATGCCCTCGCGCTCGGTGGCGGCGACGCCAGCCTGCCAAAGCGCTTGGCGACGCTCCAACCCCAAGCACTCCAGCGCCCCCGCCGTGGCCAGCGCCTCCACCTGCTCCACGCTGAGATCCGCCCGGCGCGACAGGTCGGAGACGCTGCTAAAGGGCGCGGCGGCCTCCACGCGCTCGGCGGCCTTATCCCCCAGACCCTTGATGAGGTTGAGGCCCAACCGGATCTCGCCGGTGGGCAGCGCCCTGGCCTGCGCGCCGGAGTCGTTGATGCTCACTGGCAGCACGCGCACGCCGTGGCGCCGGGCGTCCTGAATGAGCGACTGCGGCGAATAAAAGCCCATGGGCTGCGCGCGCAGCAAGCCCACGCAGAACTCCGCCGGGTAGTGATGTTTGAACCACGCGGAGAAATACACCAGCGAGGCGAAGGACTGCGAGTGCGATTCCGGGAAACCGTAGGCGGCAAAGGCGGTGATCTTGGCCCAGAGCTTCTCCGCGACCTCACCCTCGATGCCGTTGGTGGCGCGCAGGCCCTCGAAAAAGCGGCTGCGCAGCGCGGCCATCTTGGCCGGCGAGCGCTTCGAGCCCATGGCGCGGCGCAGGTCATCGGCCTCGGCGCCGGAAAAACCGGCGGCATCCACCGCAATCTGCATCAATTGCTCTTGAAAAAGCGGGATGCCCAGGGTTTTACCCAGCGATTTCTCCAGCACCGGGTGGTCATAGGTCACGGGCTCGAGGCCATCGCGCCGGCGCAGGTAGGGGTGCACGGAGCCGCCCTGGATGGGGCCGGGGCGGATGAGAGCGACCTCCACCACGAGGTCGAAGAAGCGGCGCGGTTTTAGCCGCGGCAGCGTGGCCAGCTGCGCGCGGGATTCCACCTGGAAGACGCCGACGGCATCGGCGCGGCAGAGCATGTCATAGACCGCGGGCTCGGCTAGGTCGAGCTCCCACAGGCGCACCTCGCGGCCGGTGGTGGCGCGCACGGCATCGATCATGTGGTGCAGCGCCTCCAGCATGCCGAGGCCAAGCAGGTCGAATTTCACCAGCCCAGCGGCGGCGCAATCGTCCTTATCCCACTGCAGCACGGAGCGGCCTTCCATGCGGGCCCCTTCCATCGGCACCACGTCCGCAATCGGCCGGTCACATAAGACCATGCCGCCGGAGTGGATGCCGAGGTGGCGCGGCTGGTCGAGGAATTGCTCGGCGAGCAAGGAGACATCGGCAGGCGGCTCGGCTATACCCTTCGACCACGCATCGGCAGAGCCCTGCGGGTAGCCCAGCGCGCGGGCGGCGTCGCGGGTAGCACCCTTGCGGCGGTAGGTAATGACGTTGGCCACCTGTGCGGCGCGGTCGCGGCCGTGGGTGCGATAGACGTATTGGATGACCTCCTCGCGCCGGCCGGATTCGATGTCGATGTCGATATCCGGCGGGCCATCGCGTTCCGGTGACAGAAAGCGCTCAAAGAGCAGCTGCGCGGAAATGGGCTCGGCGTTGGTAATGCCCAGCGCGAAGCAGACTGCGGAATTGGCCGCGGACCCGCGCCCCTGGCACAGGATATTTTCTTGGCGGCAAAAATCCACCAGGTCGCAGACGATGAGGAAGTAGCCCGGAAAGCCCAGCTGCTTGATGATGCCCAGCTCGTGCCGCATCTGGTTTTTCGCCTTGGCCTGTATTTCGGGCGGGCGCGAGGCGTAGCGCTTTTTCCCGCGCCGCCAGACCTCGTGCTCAAGCCAGCTCATCTCGGTATGCCCCTCTGGCACGACAAAGTCCGGCAGGTTGGGCGCGAGGGCACCCCAGGTAAAGGAGCATTCGCGGGCAAGGCGGACGGTTTCGGCGATAAGCTCGGGCCGGCCTGGAAGCAACTGGGCCATCTGCTCGCCGGAACGCATCCAGCCTGCGCCCATCGGGTGGGCATCCGGTGCGGCTTCCTCTAAGGATTGGCGGTGCGCTAAGGCGCGTTTGGCGGCGGCGAGCCGTACCTGGTCGCGCGTTGCTGCCGCAGGTCGAGCGGTTGCGATGGCGCGGAGATTATTGTACTTGTCCAGGAAACTGTGGTGATCCGCATCTTCGGGAGACATTGTGCACGCATATTCGAGAACTATGCTGTCTATTTTTATTCTTTCGAGAACGTGATCGATTTTTTGTATGGCCTCCCACCCCAGCAGGAAAAAGCACTCCCCTTCTAGCTCGCGCGCCACGGCGTCTAGGGGCGGGTATGCAACGCCTCCCTTCTCACCGGCTTCCATCCGCGCGCGGGCGATAAGGCGCGAGAGGCGGCGATAACCTTCCGGGGTGCGCGCCAACACGGTCACTGGGGCCTCCGCGAGGGAAAGCTCCGCGCCATACATGGCCGGAAGTCCGACCTTAGCTGCGGCTTCCGCGAATTTCATCAGTCCATAGAAGCCATCCCGATCCACAACGGCCAACCCTTCGAGTCCAAGCTCTAGGGCGCGGGCGACCAGCTCTTCCGGCTCGGCGGCGCCGTCGAGAAAGCTATAGGAGCTTACCGCGTGCAGCTCCGCAAAGGGCACGGCGGAGCGCCCGCGCTGGATAGGGTCATCGCCGCCGCCGAGGTGATGCACGGCGACGGGCGCGGCGGTGTCCTTGCCGGATAGTATCCTTTCTAAACGCGACCACGGCAGCGCCTTTCCACCATTAAATTTCACCCTTTACAGGGTAATGTCGAATTAGTGTTCTATACAACCCGGCGCAATGAGACGCGTTCAATAGACAAAGCGGTTCGCTTATTGCTAGATTGCTAAACGGTCAATTTATTTAAACTCCTACATGTAAGGGGACCTCATGCAGATTCGTCGCGCAGCGGCCGCTACCGCCGCCGTTACCGTCGCCGCCACCAGCCTCGTGGCCTGCTCCTCCGACGCAGATGATGACAAGACCATCGCTGTTGGCACCACCGATGATGCAAAGCAGGCCTGGGTTGCCTTTGAGCAAGAAGCCAAGGACGCCGGCTACGACATCGACATCAAGTCTTTCTCGGATTACAACACCCCGAACCAGGCCCTGAACCAGGGCGAGCTGGATACCAATAACTTCCAGCACCTGAAGTTCTTGGCCGAGTACAACCACGGCAACGGCACCAACCTGGTCCCCATCGTCGCCACCGAAATCGTGCCGCTAGCGCTGTTCTGGAAGGGCCACGACTCCCTCGATGGCATTGAGGGCGAAGAAGTTGCCATCCCGAATGACTCCACCAACCAGGGCCGCGCCATCAACGTGCTGGTCCAGGCTGGCCTTGTCACCCTGAAGAAGGACGGGCTTATCACCCCGACGCCACTGGACATCGATGAGAAGAAGTCCAAGGTCAAGGTCGTGCCGGTCGATGCAGCCCAGACCCCATCCGCGCACGGCGAGGGCACCCCGGCGATTATCAATAACTCCTTCCTGGAGCGCGCCGGTATCGACCCGGCCACCGCCGTATTCCAGGATGACCCGAACTCCGAAGAGGCTGAGCCTTATATCAACGTCTTCGCCGTTCGCGAGGAAGACGCCGATAACGAGGACATCAAGAAGCTCGCCGAGCTGTGGCACTCCGATGCGGTACAAAAGGGCGTCGACGAGGACTCCGCAGGTACCTCCGTCGAGGTTGAGCGCACCCCAGAAGAACTCCAGGAAATCCTGGACAAGCTCGAAGCAGATTTGGACTAATCACCCTTGCCTTCTACCCCGCCGGTTTTCACGCCGGCGGGGTTTGGCACTTCCCCGCTAAGGACGCAACCCGTGGCAGATTCCACCCAGAGCGGCACTCGCATTGAGTTCCGCAATATCACCAAGGTTTTCCAGCAGAAAAAGGCCGAGGTCAAAGCTCTTGACGATGTCTCCTTGACCGTCGATTCCGGCGAGATCATCGGCATCATTGGCTACTCCGGCGCCGGCAAATCCACCCTGGTCCGCATGATCAACGGTTTGGATACGCCCACCTCCGGCGAGCTGCTGCTCGATGGCCAGAATATCGTCGGCATGCCCGAAAAGAAGCTGCGCGGCATCCGCCGCAATATCGGCATGATCTTCCAGCAGTTTAACCTCATGAACTCCCGCACTGCGGCGGGCAATATTGAATACCCGCTGCAGCTGCAGGGCATCGGCAAGCGCGAGCGCCAACAGCGCGTGCAGGAGCTGCTGGATTTCGTTGGCCTGGGAGATAAGGGAAAAAGCTACCCTGAGCAGCTTTCCGGTGGCCAGAAGCAGCGCGTGGGCATCGCGCGCGCCCTGGCCACGAATCCTTCGCTGCTGCTTGCCGATGAAGCCACCTCCGCCCTCGACCCCACCACCACGCAGGAAGTCCTCGACCTGCTGCGCCGGGTGAATAAGGAGCTCGGAATTACCATCGTGGTCATCACCCACGAAATGGAGGTCGTACGCTCCATCGCGGATAAGGTTGCGGTGATGGAAAATGGCCACGTCGTCGAACAAGGCAGCGTCTACCAGGTCTTTTCCAATCCCCAGACCGCCGTGGCCGCCAAGTTCGTCGCCACCTCGCTGCGCAATGAGCCCGACGTGGTGGAAACCGATGACCTGCTCGCCCACGAAGGCCGCCTATTTACCATCAACCTGACCGAGGAATCCGGCTTCTTCGGTGCCGCCGCCAAGCTGAAGGATGCGGGTGTTTCCATCGCCGTCGTCCACGGCGGTATTACCACCTTGCAGCAGCACTCCTTTGGCAAACTCACCGTGCGCCTAAGCGGTAACGATGCCGCCATCGAAGAGTTCTACCGCGCCCTATCTGCCACCACTCAAATTGAGGAGATTGAACGATGAACGTCAACTATCTCGCCGCCGCCGACTGGGACCGCTTGGGCGGATCGCTTGTCGATGCCATCGTCGACACCCTCATTATGGTCTCGACCACCCTCGTCGTGGCCGGCATTTTGGGCCTGGGGCTCGGCATCTTGCTCTACACCGCCCGCCCGGGCGGCATCCTGCAAAATAAGGCCGTCTACCTAGTGGTCAACCTGCTGGTGAACTTCATTCGCCCCATCCCGTTTATTATTTTGCTGGCGTTTGCGCAGCCGCTCACCGTCGCCGTGATGGGCGGATCCATCGGCCGCGAACCGGCCACCTTCGTGATGGTCATCGCCGCCACGTTCTCCGTAGCGCGCGTGGTGGAACAAAACCTCGTGGCCATCGACCCAGGCGTTATCGAGGCCGCCCGCGCTATGGGCGCTTCACCGTGGAAGATTATTACCTCCGTGATCATCCCGGAGGCCCTCGGCCCGCTGATTCTGGGCTATACCTTCCTGTTTATCGCTATCGTGGATATGTCCGCCATGGCCGGCTACGTCGGCGGCGGCGGACTGGGTGACTTCGCCATCGTCTACGGCTACCGCGCCTTCGAGTGGGAAGTCACCGTCGTGGCCACGCTTATCATCATCGTGCTGGTGCAGGCCGCGCAGTTCTTTGGCAACTGGCTATCCTCCAAGGTTATGCGCCGCTAATAAGCTCCACATCCGTGGCCACAAGCGCCTTGCCGGTCTTGGGTGCGTCGCCGCAGGAAGAAACCACTCCTTCCACGGCGCGCTGCTCGAGCGCCACGCTCCACCGGCGGCCATCGGCATGCGTGACCACGGTGCCCTGTTGTGCGTCTTCTGCGTAGAGCTGGCCGTAGTAGAGGTCCTCGGAGGCATCGATAAGCTCGCGCGCTACCGCCAACTCCGCCACCTGGCCGCGCGGGCCGAAAATGCCGCGCCCGCGATTGACCGGGTAGAAATATTTCCCTTCCGCCGCCGCCGCAATCATCTGCGCGGCGGCTTCCTTATTCATCCGGCCAAAGGAATACCCCCACGGCATAAGCATGACCGAGGGCGCGAAGCGGTGCCCCTTCGTGTGCGAGGTCTCCCACACCATATCCGGGTACTCCTCCACCAGCTCCGCAGCGAGCGGGCGCCCCTTCACGGCGCAGCACTTATCGCGCTTAGCATGGGTGCACACCAATACCAACGGCGTATCGAGGGATCCTCCCCCATTGCGGCCCGGCGCGGTGAGATCCAGGTCCAGAATCTTTTCCGGACCGGTCAAAAGGACCAACTCCATCACGCCCTGCTCAGCCCACACCAGGTAGCACCGGTGCATGGTGCCGATTTGGCGGCCATCGCGTCCGGGGCGGCGAATCAATTGCAGCCCGGCCTGGCCCTTGAGTTTTTTCTTCAGCTGGGCCGTGAGCTCTGGACCAAAAGTATCGCCATCGAGCACGTCGCGCGACCAGCCACCGGGCCACTCAAAGAGGACAAACACGGACTCTTTTTTCGCCGTGCCGGGCAGCGGTTCCACCTGGTAATCTGAACAGAAATCGGTCATGTACCCTAGCCTAACCCGTCTGCAACTCAGCTCACATATTTGGCAACAATTCGGTCAAGATCTGCCCCCAACGCTAGGCAGTAATTAATGGAAATTATACTCTAGTGGTCATGTATAAAGCCCGCCTCTCACTCCTGCTTGCCGCCGCAGCCTTCCTCACCGGCTGCAGCACTGAATCAGCGGATGACACCACCATGGCGGCCTCTGTGGGAAACTCGCACGTCAACCCGCTGGGTGAGGCGGATATGAATATGAAAACGCTGCGCCCTGAAGCCCCTTCGGAGCTCGTGGTGACCAAGGTACGTGTGGGCCAGCACGATGGTTTCGAGCGCGCCGTCTTCGAGCTCGAGGGTGAGGGCTCCCCAGGCTGGTTCGTGGATTACGCCGATAATCCCAAGCAACAAGGCTCCGGCCAGCCCATTAGCTATGCCGGCGATACCGCGCTCAATGTCAATATCGATGGCGTGGTCTATCCCTTTGAGGCCGGCATCGACGAGCCGCGCATCGGCATCGTCGACGCCCCCGCCGGTGGCGTTATTACCCAAGTGGTCAACGGCCGCACCTATGAGGGCCGCAGCCAGTTTGTCATCGGCATGAACCAGCGCAAGCCTTATTCCGTGCAGGTGTTAGAAAATCCCACGCGCCTCGTGGTAGATATTCGCTCCTAATACGTCGCCTCCACGCGCCAGCGCCCCTCTGACCACACCAAGAGCCAGGCGCGCTGGCGTTGTTCCCGTTCGGCCTGGCCCACAATTTGTAACCGCGCCGCGTGCTGCGGCTGTTCGGTCCACCACTGCGTATCCACCGGCCACGGCCCAGCCCAGCCGATAACGCGGTAGCGGTGCGCGCCCCACCCGAGCGCCACGGGCACAGACGATAGGAGGGCCTCGGCTGTGACGATGACGTCCCGCGCGGCGGCATCGATAAGCCGAATGCGCGCGGCCGGGTGGTTCGGCCCACCGCCTAGGCGTGCGGGAAGCGGCGCGGGGATCCTGCCTGGCCAACTGCCTTGCGGTTTGGCATCGCGCTTTTCCCCATAGGGCACGTATTCGATACGCTCGGCCACCCCACGGCCACCGGCGGCCCGCGGCTGCAAGACGCGATCTATGCCCAACTGCGATTGCACGCGCGAAATCACCCGCTTGACCTGTTCCTGCGAGGTATCCCCGCCCCAGAGGCCATCGGCCTGCGGGGCGGCTACCTCCACCGGCTCGAGCACCAACCGCACGATCGCGGCGCCGTCCTTGCCACTCGACCGCGCCGCCGTAAGCCAACCATCCAGCTGCCAGCGCACCCGGTCCGCGGTCGCCTGCTCCGTCAGCGCCTCGTGCGTGCGCCATACCCGGGCAACAGTTTCGCCAGTGGCCAACTCCGCCACCACGCGCAGGCGCACGCACACCACTTCCGCCTCGGCCAACCGCACGTGCAGCTGCGCGGCCAATTGCCGGGCCACGAACGCCGCCGCATCCACACGTTCGATGGATTGCTCGCTGCTAACGGACAGGTCAGGCCGCGCCATTTCCGGGGATACGCGCCGGTCCGCCCGCGCGTGTGCTACCTCATGCGCGCGTTTGCCCTGCTGCCCAAACCGGGTAACTACCTGTTTAAATGGCAGCGCCGCCACATCGCCTAGCCGGCGCACGCCCAATTTCTGCAGCTGCGCTACAAACTCCGTAGAAAACCCCAGCGCGGCCTCCGCGGCTAAAACGCCCACGGGTTGGGTGGCCAAGAAATCCCGCGACTCGCCCTCCGGTACCACCGCGCCTACCCCGCGATGCCGGGCCGCGATGATGGCCGTGGCGATCTCGTCTGCCACGCCGAGGGTGGAATCAAAACCGGCGTGCGCGATGGCATCGGCAAGCATCTCCAGTGCTTCCGGCCCGTGATAGCGCAGCGCCGCGCCCGCATCCACGATGGCCAGGCCAGGCCGCAGCACCTCCACGGACGAGGCCACGGCGTCCAAGCCCGCCGCAATCTCCGCGAAGGCCGCGCCATCCCTATCCGGGTTCGCCTCTACCACCTTTACCTCAGGGCAAATCGCCTGGGCCTGGCGCAGGCGCATCCCGCGCCGAATACCCGCCCGGCGCGCCGCGCTATCGCAGACCAGCACCGCATGATTGCGCGCAATCAGCACCGGCCCCGCCTGTCCAACCGCCTGGATGGGCCAATCCGGAAACCACACCGCGGCCGCCCTCATACGGCCTCCAACCTGCGGGGCTCGCCCATGGTGAGGCTCCCGCGCGCGGTGCCCTTTTTCGAGTCCACCGCAAGATCAATATCCACGCCGCAGATGCGCCCGCTGCCCTTGCCGATGCCCCGATACGTACTCACCTCCGCCCCAATGCGCACCGCGGTGCCCGGCAGCCGCGCGCCCACGGTCAGCACCGCGGCCTGCCCGCCGCGGATCTTCGCCCACACCGGCCGCGCCTTGGCCGGGCTCAGCTCGCCGGGCGGGCCATGGTGGATGATAAGGTCCATGCCCTCTGCCAGTACGCTAGTTACCGCCCATGCCTCCAGGCCCGGATCGGGGACGGTGACCACGTTGTTGAGCCTCCCCATTTCGGCAACTTGTGCGAGAGAAAGATCCGGCCACCCCACTATCCCCACATGACCCCCGTGGGCCGTAAGATGGCAGATGAGCTCCACCACGAGCGCGGGACACTCCGCACACGAGACCACCTTCCGCCGGGCGAGCCCACCTGCGGGAAGTAGCCGCGCCAGCTGGGGAAGGGTATCTACCAGCTCGTCTTCATCCTCCTGCTCCATCGCCTGCATGCGGGCGCGCAGCACCGCAACGCGGTCGGACCTATCCAGCCCTGCCACCGCTTTTTCTAGGCGAACGTTCGTTTGACTCACCCACACAGTATGAACCCTCAACCGGACACATGCAACTGTATGTTCGAATGGTAGTCTTAAGCGCATGAACCTGAACGAGGCCTACGGTGCTATGCGCGAGAATCCAACCCCCATCCCCACCCCGCCGTGGGTGCGCCTCGGATCCTCCATCCTGCTCGGTGCCACCGTCGCGCTGCTGACCACCCGCACCCATTTCTTCGCCACCCTATCTGGGGCCGCGGTCTGCCTCGTGGCGGCATTCGTCTTGGTCTTTGCCCACCCCTACCGCCGCGAGATGCGCTCCTACGCCGACCGGCACGATGCCGATCTCATCCCCACCATCGCGCAGCTAGTACCGCTGATGATTCTATGGCTCCTCATCATGCTCGCGCCCATCCTCGGCCTGCCCGCGTGGGGCTCGGCGCTGGTGTGGGTTGCGGTCTCCTGTGTCAGTTTTATTGCCTTCCCCCACGTGGATGGCACGCGCCGGCTGGCCTTTGTCTAACCTATGCGACACTGCGGGGACTTATCCACAGGATTTCCCCTGGTTTTCGCGCTGCGGATCCGGGTTATCCACAGATTGCGCACTTGCGGTTGCCCTAGCGATTGAGCGCGGGCTAACACCGCCCTAGCGTAGGCGGCATGAACGCACTCGAGACCTACCTCACCGCCCTCGCGCCCGGCATGGATATCATCGCCGCGTGCCGCGGGCTATCTGGGTCTGAGCTCATGGAGCGCGGCGCGCCCGATGCCATCGCCGCCGACCTGCTCCTTTTGTGCGAAAGCTACTACGGCCGCACCGCCTTTAGCCGGATGCAACGCCGCGCCATTGCCGATGCCCGCACCAACGCCCACCCCATTGCCCTCCTCGCCGGCATCGAGCGCGTAGTTAACCGCGCGCCCAGCAAGAAACAGGCGTGGGAGCTGCGCGCGGAATGCTGTGCGATGTCTGCGGAGATGAGCGTTATCATCAAACACGCCCGGCGCCGGGTGCGCGAGATGAAAAAGTCCACGGTCAGCCCCGGCGTGCGCACGTACCGGCGGCCCAATGACTACTGGACGCTCGCTATTACGGGCACTTCTCGCTTCATCGCGGATCTGCAGGGCGCGATTACTGCCACCGATAAAAAGCCGCTGCAGGCGGTGGAAGATATCTTCTTCGGTGCCGGCAGCGCCGCGCGCTCCACAGTGGTTACCAACGCCGTCGTGCCGCTGGAGAAATTCATCCGCATCCGCGATGGCCACGGCGATGACGTGCAGCTCGATCTCACCAATGGTGCGACCATGTCCGGTACCGAGTACTTGCGCCGCGTGCTTAACGATGCCGGCTATTCTGCCCCCGGCCCCAGCCCCAACGGCAACGGCGACGGCGACGCCAGCGGTAGCGGCAATGGTGACGGCGAAACGGGTTATGTCACCCTCGTGCATCCGGTAGAAGGGCCGGTCAACCTCTACCGCACGGCGCGCGTGGCCACCGATAAACAAAGAATGATGGCGGCCGCGGAAAATCCACGCTGCGCCTGGCCCGGGTGCAACCAACCGGCAGATCTATCCCAGGTCCACCACCTCACCGCCTGGAGTCGCGGCGGGGAGACCAATATGAACAACCTCGTCGTGTGCTGTGCTTACCACAACGGCATCAACGACGACGATCCCAATGCCCCGCCCCGGCGCGGGCGGCTAGAAAGGGTGGGCGGTCGCATCGTCTGGCGGCCACCTGTAACACCCCGCAACTAGCCGCAGGTATGCGAAAAGGCGCTCAAGCACTGAGCGCCTTCTACGCATGCCGTTTTGTGGTTTTTACTCCCACTCGATGGTTCCCGGTGGCTTGGAGGTGCAATCCAAGACCACGCGGTTGACGTCCTTAACCTCGTTGGTGATGCGGGTGGAGATCTTCTCTAGCACGTCATACGGCAAGCGGGTCCAGTCCGCGGTCATGGCATCCTCGGAAGATACCGGGCGCAGCACGATGGGGTGGCCGTAGGTGCGGCCATCGCCTTGGACGCCGACGGAGCGGACATCGGCAAGCAGCACGACCGGGCACTGCCAAATCTCCTCGTCCAAGCCGGCGTTGGTCAGCTCGGTGCGAGCAATCAGATCCGCCTGGCGCAAGGTCTCGAGGCGATCCTCGGTAACCTCACCAATGATGCGGATGCCCAGGCCGGGGCCTGGGAAGGGCTGGCGGCCGACGATCTCTTCCGGCAGGCCCAACTCGCGGCCCACCGCGCGCACCTCGTCCTTAAAGAGTAGACGCAGCGGCTCGACGAGCTCGAACTCGACGTCATCTGGGAGGCCGCCGACGTTATGGTGCGACTTAATATTGGCGGTACCGTCGCCGCCGCCGGATTCAACGACGTCCGGGTACAAGGTGCCTTGGACGAGGTAGTCGACGGTGGAGCCGGCGGGGGCATCGTCAAGCACGCCGGCCACGGCGCGCTCGAAGGAGCGGATGAACTCCGCACCGATGGCCTTGCGCTTTTCCTCGGGGTCGCTAACACCCGCCAGCTTTTTGAGGAAGGCCGAACGCTCGTCGGCGGTGACCAGCTTGGCGCCGGTCGAGGCCACGAAATCCGTTTCAACCTGCTCGCGCTCGCCCGCGCGCAGCAGGCCGTGATCGACGAACACACAGGTCAGGCGATCGCCAATGGCGCGCTGCACCAAGGCCGCAGCGACCGCAGAGTCCACGCCGCCGGACAGGGCGCAAATAGCGCGGCCCTCCTCGCCTACTTGAGCGCGGATATCCGCGATGAGCTGCTCGGCGATATTATCGGCGGTCCAGTTCTGCTCCAGACCGGCGATCTCCGTGAGGAAGCGGGTGAGCACTTCTTGGCCGTGGGGCGAGTGCAGCACCTCTGGGTGGTACTGCACGCCGGCCATCTGCTTGGCCGGGCACTCCATCGCGGCGACTGGGGCGCCGGCGGAGGTTGCGGTTACGTCGAAGCCCTCGGGGGCGGCGGAGACGGCGTCGCCGTGGGACATCCATACCTTGTGCGTGGGCTCGAGGCCCTTGTGCAGGATGCCGCCCTTGACGTCGATATCGGTGCGGCCGTATTCACGCTCACCGGTAGACGATACGGTACCGCCGAGGATGTGGTTCATGGCCTGGAAGCCATAGCAAATGCCGAAGACCGGGACGCCAAGCTCCAGCAGCTCAGGCTTGAGCGCTGGGGCGCCATCGGCATAGACGGACGACGGGCCGCCGGACAAAATAAGCGCGGCGGGGTCTTTAGCTTTGATTTCCTCGATAGAGGCGGAGTTGGAAACAACCTCGGAGTAGATTTTGGCCTCGCGCACGCGGCGGGCAATGAGCTGCGCGTACTGAGCGCCAAAGTCCACGACGAGGACTGGGCGCGGGGTAGTATTTGGCTTAGTCACGCCCCATAGTCTAACCCATAGGCCCCGCGGCCTAGGAAGCGCTTGCCCATGCAGGGCACCGCGGTGACTTTCAGACCGTGGGGCGCAGCGATTCGGGGCGCGGCGGCGCGGGCCCGCACGGTGCGAGGCGCGCCGCGCGCTACTTAGTAGCGAACCGCGAGCTCGACCTTCTGGAAGGACTTCAGGTCGGTGTAGCCACACTTTGCGAGGGCACGCCGCAGCGCACCCACAAGGTTGGTGCGGCCGAATGGTTCGCTAGATGGGCCGTGCAGCACGGTTTCCAGGCTCGGCGCAGCCACGAGCGCGGCATTACCTGCGGTGAGGAAATCCACATCAAGGTCGGTATCGACGCCGGCGAACTGCGCGTATCCGCGCGGGAACCGCGGGTGGCCTGCGGTAGCCGGCCAGTACCATCCCCTACCGCCTGCCTCACGGGCCTGGGCAAGAAGGGGGCCGAGCGCGACGCTATCGGCGCCGCAGGCAAAAGCCTTGGCGATGGTCCCGGAGTTATCGAATTCCGCATCCGCAATGATGTGCACGTAGCGGCCCTCGGTCTCGTCGAGGTAGTCGCGGCGGGCGGCGGCGGCATCAGCAATAGCGGTGGCCATGGCGGTATCGATGCCGACGGTTTCCGCGTTGGTCGTCACGCCCGCGCCCACGATGACGCCGGCCGCCCCGGTGCGCATCAGGTGCAGCGCCGTGGTGTAGTCGGCCACGCCACCGGCGATGACGGGTACTTCGAGCGAGCCGATAAATTCCTTTAGGTTCAGCGGCTCGCCGCCGGTGGCGACGTGCTCCGCAGACACCAGCGTGCCCTGAATGAACAGCAGCTCGGCCCCGGCGGCGATGGCCTTCGGCGCCATCTCGCGGGCGTTTTGGGGCGAGACGCGCACAGCGACGGTCACACCGGATTCGCGCACTTGGGCAATGCGGGAGGCGAGGAGGGCATCGTCTAGCGGGGCGGCGTGCAACTCCTGAATGGTGGAGTTATCGCCCGGCTGGGAATAGATGCGCGCCAACGCACCTTCGAGGTCCTCGTGGCGGCCCCACAGACCTTCGGCGTTGATGACGCCGAGGCCGCCCTGCTTGCCCATCTCGATGATGAACTCGGGCGTGGCGAGCGCATCGGTGGGATGCGATACGAAGGGAGTATCGAAAGTATAGGCATCGATATTCCACGTAGTATCCACGTCCTTGGACGAGCGCGTGCGGCGCTGGGGAACGATGGAGACTTGGTCTAGATCAAAGGTGCGGCGGGCCTCGCGGCCGATGCCGATTTCGGCGTATTCACGCATGGTTGTCCTAGCGGTAGTTCGGGGCTTCGGCGATTTGCTGCAGGTGGTGCGGGTGGGATTCCTTCAGACCCGCGGCGGTGATCTGAACGAATCGCTTGGTTTTGAGCTCATCGAGGGTGGCCGAACCGGTATAACCCATCGCCGCGCGCAGGCCGCCGATGATTTGGTGCACGATGGCATCAATCTCACCGCGGAAGGGCACGCGGCCCTCCACGCCTTCTGGCACCAGCTTGTCTTCGCTGCGCACGTCGGCCTGGAAGTAGCGGTCCTTGGAGTAGGAGCGCTTCTCGCCGGAGAGCCCGCGGCCCTGCATGGCTCCCATGGACCCCATGCCGCGGTAGCGCTTGTACTGCTTGCCCTGGTAGACCACGATATCGCCAGGCGCTTCGGTGGTGCCGGCGAACATGGAGCCCAGCATGACGGTATCGGCACCGGCGGCCAGCGCCTTGGCGATGTCCCCGGAGTACTGCATACCGCCATCGCCGATGACCGGCACGCCCGCGGGGGCAGCGACGGCTGCGGCTTCCATCAGCGCGGTGATCTGCGGCGCACCGACGCCAGCGACGACGCGGGTGGTGCAGATGGAGCCCGGGCCGATGCCAACCTTGATGGCATCTGCGCCGGCGTCGATCATCGCCTGGGCGGCCTCGCGGGTGGCGAGGTTGCCGCCAATGACATCGACCTTGTCGCCAAAGTCCTTCTTCACGCGGGAGACCATCTCGAGCACGCGGTTGTTGTGGGCGTGGGCGGAGTCGACGACGAGGGCGTCAACGCCGGCATCGACAAGCGCGGCGGCGCGCTGATAGGACTCCTCGCCGGTACCAATGCCCGCGGCAACCAACAGGCGGCCGGAAGCATCCTTGGAGGCGTTGGGGTACTGCTCGGATTTTACGAAGTCCTTGACGGTGATAAGGCCAATGAGCTTGTTATCGGCATCAACAATCGGCAGCTTTTCTACCTTATTGGCCGACAAAAGCTCCAGGGCCTCGTCCTTGGATACGCCCTCGCTCGCGACGACGAGCGGCATCGCGGTCATGACATCGCTGACTTTGCGGTCAAAGTCCAGCTCAAAACGCATATCGCGGTTGGTGCAAATGCCCAGCAAGGTGCCGTCCTCATCCACGACCGGCAGGCCGGAAATGCGGAAGCGGGCACACAGGGCGTCGACCTCACCAATGGTCATCTCGGGGCGGGCGGTGACCGGGTCCGTGACCATGCCGGACTCGGAGCGTTTGACGATTTCTACCTGCTCGGCCTGCGCCTCCGCAGAAAGGTTGCGGTGCAGCACACCGATGCCGCCCTGGCGCGCCATGGCGATGGCCATGCGGGCCTCGGTCACGGTATCCATCGCTGCGGATGCCAGCGGCACGCCCAGGCGAATGTTGCGGGTAAATTGCGCGCCGGTATCGACCTCGGAGGGCACGATATTAGACTCGGCGGGCAAAAGAAGCACGTCATCGAAGGTCAAGCCGCGCAGGGCTACCTTGTTCGGGTCATCTCCACCAGTGTGAATATGGTAATCGCTCATCGAGGTATCTCCTTAAACAGGTTCAGCGGCTACCTCAACTGTAGTGCGTGCCCGGCCAATGACACCATTCAGGCTAGGGGTTAATTGCCTTAAGCGGGCAAGTTCAATAGGCTCGCAGGCGTGAACTTCTTCGCCAATATGCCCCGCGATCCTTTTGCAGACGATCCGAACGACCCTGCGTCCTTCCTGGAGGAGGACGAGCAGGTCATGCCGCTTTCCGATGAAGACCGCGTCGCCCTCATCCACGATCTCGCCTTGGTAGAGAAATTCGCAACTGTGCTCGGCCCGCGCGGGATCGATGGCATCTTCTTCTTGTGTGAAGACTGCCAGGAAAACCACTTCTACGAGTGGGATATTATGGCCGCCAATATGCGCGCCACGCTGGCGGGCGAGCTCGCCCCAGTGCACGAGCCGGGGGCGGAGCCCGACCCGCGCCGCTACGTGCCGTGGGACTACGCGTTGGGCTACGTCGACGGCCTAGAAAACCGCTAGGGCGTGTAAGTCACCGCCCTCGTTATTACTCGGCTCCCGCCCCCAACTGAATGGTTGTGGTGGGTGCTTCTTCGGGCTCGCGCGTCTCCGGCTGCGGATTCGCCGGCGCCTGCTCCGTTACCACCACGGTTGAGGTCTCATACTGCGTTTCCGTTACGGTTTTTGGCGCTGGCTCGGGGTTATCCTGTGGCTTTTGGCCCGGCGCGGTTTCGGTGGCAGTTTCTGTCACGGTTTTCGTCTTCGGGCGGGCAGGGCGCTTCTTTTCGGCTTCCTCCTTGGCGGCGATGGCATTTTCTTCCTTGCCTTCAGCCTCTTCGAGCTTGGAGCGGGCTTCCTTCATAAGCTCGCGCGCGCCATCGAAATCTCCCTCTGCCGCGCGGGATTCCATCTCATCTAAGGTGCCGGCCAGCTCCACGTTGCGGGTCTCATCCGGCCTATCAAACATGCCAGAATTAACCATGACCCCGCCGGCACCGGCAAGGATTACGGTGGCGGCGGCCGCGCCGATAAGTCCGTGCATCACGGGGCGATTGCGACGGCGAGACCGCGCCTTATCGAGGCTGATGACTTCCGGTTCTTCCTCTGCCCCGTCCACGCGCGGGGCTGGCGGCATCTGCTTATCGATGTCCCCCTTCAGCCCTAGCAGCAACCCAGCGAGCTCATCGTTGCCGTTGGAGGGGTCTTTACCCTGCGACAGCTCGGTGAGGAATGCATCATCATCTACCAAGGGCTGGAGCTGCTCCGTCAGGTCATCGTTATTCTTTTTGGAGTGTTTGGAGGCCATGATGGTTTCTGTCCCTCCTTCCTTTCTTAAGGTGTACGCGTGTCTCTAGAGCGGGGGTTGTGGCTTTAGCCCTCAGTGGCTAGTTGTTGCCCAAGGGCCTTTCGCAATTGTGCGAGAGCTCGGTGTTGTGCGACGCGAACCGCCCCCGGGGTAGAACCCACGATATCGGCGGTTTCTTCTGCCGAAAGACCAACGAACACGCGCAAAATAACGATGTTTTTTGCCTTGTCACTTAGGGTATCGAGCAAGGCGCGCATTCTGTTACTACCATCATTTTCTAGCGCCCATTCCTCGGGAGTCGCCTCGTTTGCAGTGTTTTCTGGAAGTTCCTCGGCGGGCGTGGAGCGATCGCGGCCCATGGCGCGGTGGGCATCGGTAACCTTATTAAATGCGATGCCGTAGACATAGGCCATGAAGGGCCGGCCCTTATCTTCATAGGATTCGATAGATGTGGCGACGGCGAGGCAGATTTCTTGGGTCACATCCTCCGCGGTGGGCTGGCGCCCGCCACCGATGCGCGCACGACAATAGCGCAGCACCTGCGGATGAATAATTTGCAGGATAGATTGCAGTGCGCGGCGGCTTCCACCAGCGGCCAGCGGAACGAGATCCGCTAGCTCTTTATCCTTATCGCTCACGAGTGCACCCTCTGCAGACTTTTAAATCGATATTCAACCATATTTCCTCCGGGGTATTGAGCGCAAAGGGACAACTACGGTACACACCAGCAAACCTGCGACCCGACAACCACAGCAACGCTCTTGCTTGGCGATGCCCCATTAGGAAAAGCCCCGCACTGAAGCCTGTGTCGGCGGGTGTTGTGGCTCTCCAACAGGGTTTATGCCACTTGCACCACAGGAAGAGGAAAATTCATGATTCGTTAACCTTAGCCATTATTGCAGGTAAAAGGGTGTTAACGAGTCACATAAATGGAAGCAATACCTGGAAGTAAAACACTAGTAACCCTTTGTTTACCAAGACGCGACACACTACGAATCGTTGCGGTTCGCGGATGACTCTCCACCAGCCGCCAGAGCAAGAATTCTCGTCCTGTTAAAGGAGCGTAAGTAACGTGTCTCAGTCCAAGTCTCTTCTCGGACCTACTGCAGATGTATGGGATTGGCAGTTGCAAGGTGCGTGCCGCGGTGAAAACTCGGACGTGTTTTACCATCCAGACGGAGAGCGTGGCCGCGCCCGCGCCCAGCGCGAAAATCGCGCCAAGGCCATTTGCAATTCCTGCCCAGTTATTGAGCTCTGCCGCGAGCACGCCCTGCGTTCGGCAGAACCGTATGGCGTATGGGGCGGCATGAGCGAGTCCGAGCGCGTCGTGGCGCTGCGCAAGCGCCGTCGCGCGACGGTCAACGCTTAATCCAGGCGCAAAGCCCTCACACCGCTTTCGCAGCAGGCGCGTGCGAGTGGGAGCACACGCGGAAGTACGGCGTTTCGAGTTAGCCTTCCGCGTCTAGCGCTTCCTGCAAATAGCGCCCCGTGAGGGACTCCGTCAAGCCCGCCAGTTCTTGGGGCGTGCCGCTAAAGACGAGGTGCCCGCCGGCAGAGCCGGCACCAGGGCCGAGCTCGATGACCTGATCGGCGTGCGCGAGCACGGCGAGGTTGTGGTCGATGCAGATGACGGTATTGCCGGCATCGGCAAGCTGATCCAGCAACTGCAGCGTGCGTTCGGTATCGGCGGGGTGCAGGCCCGTGGTTGGCTCATCTAGCACGATGACGTCTGCGGTCGACTTTTTATCGGCAAGGTGCGCGGCCAATTTAAGGCGCTGGCGCTCGCCACCAGACAGCGTTGATAGTGGCTGGCCAAGGCTTAAATAACCCACGCCGGCAGAAACGAGCGTGTCACAAATCTTGGCGGCGGCGGGCACCTTGACGCTGCGCAAATAGTCGGCGGCGCGGGAGGCGGAAAGCTCGAGGACATCGGCGATATTGAGCTCGCCCAGGCGGTACTCCAGCACGTCGGCGGAAAAGCGCCGGCCCTGGCAGATTTCGCAGGGAACGTCCACGCCGTCCATGACCCCGAGTTCCACGTACACCACGCCGGCGCCATTGCATTTTGGGCACGCGCCCTCGGAATTAGCGGAGAAGAGGCCGGGTTTTACGCAATTGGCCTTGGCAAAGGCCTTGCGGATGGGGTCGAGGGCGCCGGTATAAGTTGCGGCATTGGACCGGCGCGATCCTTTAATGACACTTTGCCCGATGTGCAGGAGCCTGTCTCCTGCTACCTCTGGCAGGCACGCGGCCAGCGAAGACTTGCCGGAACCGGCCACCCCGGCGATGGCCGTGAGTACTCCCTCCGGAATATCGACATCGACTCCCTGGAGACTATTGCGCTGCGCGCCGCGAATGGAAAGGGCCTTGGTGGATTCGCGCACCGATTCTTTCAGCGTGGCGGGATCGGCAAGGTACTGCGCGGTTACGGTGCCGCTTTGCCGCAGCTGCGCAGGAGTTCCTTCGAAGACGATGGTGCCGCCTTCGGCGCCGGCGCCGGGCCCGAGATCCACGACGCGATCCGCGATGGCAACGGTGGACGGGTTGTGCTCGACTACCAGGATGGTATTTCCTTTATCGCGCAGGCGAAGCAGCAGGTTATTGATGCGCTCGCAATCGTGCGGGTGCAGGCCGGCGGTGGGCTCGTCGAAGACATAGGTGACATCGCTAAGCGGCGAGCCCATGTGGCGCACCATGCGGGTGCGTTGGGATTCACCTCCGGACAGCGTCCCGGTGGCGCGCGATAAGGTGAGATAGCCAAGGCCCAGCTCGATGGCGGTATCAACGGCGGCAGAAATGGCATCTACCAGCGGCTGCGCACCGGGCAGATCGAGCTGGGTGAGCCAGCCGTGCAGATCCGTAAGCTCCATCTCACAGACATCCGCGATGGACGCGCCGGCGATATAGGACTCGCGGGCATGGCGCGCCAGCCGCGTGCCGGCGCACTCAGGGCAATCAACGAAGACTACGGCCTGCTCGACGAAGGCGCGCATGTGCTTTTGCAGGCTTTCGACCGGCTTGCTCAATACGTTGGTGCGCAAGCGCGTGGCAAGGCCCATATAGCTCATGTTGACGCCGCCGACCTTGGTCTTGGTCTCGGCGAAATACAGGTTGTGTTTTTGCTCTTTACTGAACTCGCGCACCGGAATATCATCGGGATACAAGCCAGATTCGGCATAGCCGCGCCACATCCAGGAGCCGGGCTTCATGCCGGGGTAGATAATGGCGCCATCGGCAAGCGAAAGCTCCTCATCCACCAAGCACGATAAATCGATATCGGATACCTACCCCGTGCCCTCGCACTTCGGGCACATGCCGCCGGTGCGCTCAAAGCGGCGAACCTCCTTGGTGCCGTTGACCTCGATGGCGCCCTGTCCAGAAGCGGAGGGAACGTTGAAAGAATAGGCCGCGGGGCCGCCGGCGCGCGGTGAGGCGGCGCGCGCGAACAGCACGCGCAGAAGGCCGGTGATATCGGTGGCGGTACCAAAGGTAGAACGCGACGATGCCGCCATGGGCTCCTGCCCCACCACTATGGCCGCGGTAAGGTGCGCCAAGCTATCCACGTCCGGGCGGGCCAGCGAGGGCATGAAGCCTTGGACAAAGCCGGGATAAGTCTCATTGACCAAGCGCTGCGATTCCGCGGCGACGGTATCAAAGACGAGCGAAGACTTACCAGAGCCGGACACGCCGGTAAAAATGGTTAGCTTGCGCTTGGGAATCTCCACCGAAACATCGCGCAGGTTATTTTCCCGCGCGCCGGTAATAATAATGCTCTCCACGAGCTTCAAGTCTAAACCAAAAGCCCGCCGCGCCCTCCCCTGGCTAGGCGGGGAAGGTGCGGCGGGCTCTGGGCTATATGCAGCGCAGGAATTAGTGGTGGTGGTGATGATGATGGCCGTGACCGGCCTCAGCGTTGTCTTCTTCCTGCGGCTTTTCCACGACGGATGCCTCGGTGGTAAGAACCATGCGGGCAACGGAGGTGGCATTGACCACTGCGGAGTGGGTGACCTTCACGGGATCGATGATGCCGTTGTCGATGAGGTTGCCGTACTCCAGGGAGTTGGCGTTAAAGCCTTCACCGTTGGCCATCTCAGATACGCGGGAGACGATGACGGAGCCATCGAGGCCTGCGTTTTCCGCGATCCAGAATGCCGGGCGGGTCAGGGCTCGGGCGACGGCGAGAACGCCGACCTTAGCCTCGCCCTCAAAGTCCTGGGCGAAGGACTCGAGTTCCTTGGAGATCTGCACCAACACGGAACCGCCGCCGGCGATGACGCCTTCTTCTACGGCCGCGCGGGCGGCGTTGATGGCGTCCTCGACGCGCAGCTTGCGCTCGTTGACCTCGGTCTCGGTTGCGGCACCGACGCGGATAACGGCGACGCCGCCGGAGAGCTTGGCCAAGCGCTCCTCGAGCTTTTCCTTATCCCAGGTGGAATCGGTGCGGGCGATTTCGCCGCGGATCTGTTCACGGCGATCATCGAGGGCCGCGGCGCTGCCTCCGCCATCGACAAGCACGGTGTCTTCCTTGGTGATGGTCACGCGGCGTGCGGAACCCAGCACCTCGAGGCCGACCTCGTTCAAGTTGACGCCCACCTCAGGGTCCACCACGGTGGCGCCGGTAACCACGGCCAGGTCATCCATGAAGCCCTTACGGCGCTCGCCAAAGTACGGTGCCTTTACGGCGGCGACCTTCAGGACCTTGCGGATGGAGTTGACCACGAGCGCCTGCAGCGGCTCACCCTCAACGTCTTCCGCGATGATGAGGGTCGGGCGGTTGGTCTCCGCGATCTTTTCCAGCAGCGGCAAGAAATCCGGCAGGGAAGAAATCTTGTTGCGGACGAGCAAAATGGCAGCATCGTCAAGCACGGCGTGGTTGGTCTCTTCCTCCGTAGCGAAGTACGGGGAAAGGTAGCCCTTGTCAAAGGAAATACCTTCGGTGACATCCACGGTGGAGTCCATGGTCTGGGACTCCTCGACGGTGACGACGCCGTCCTTGCCCACCTTTTCCATGGCGCCGGCAACCATCTCGCCGACCTCCGGATCGCGGGAGGACACCGTAGCTACCTGCGCGATTTCAGAAGCGGAGTTGACCGGGGTGGCGCGTGCCTTGAGCTCCTCGACGGCCTTTTCCGCCGCCGCGGAGATGCCGCGGTTGAGCTCAATCGGGTTAGCGCCGGCTGCAACGTTGCGCAGGCCCTCAAAGATGAGCGCCTGGGCCAGCAAAGTCGCGGTGGTGGTGCCGTCGCCGGCGATGTCGTTGGTCTTGACCGCAACGGACTTCACCAGCTGCGCGCCGAGGTTTTCGAAGGGCTCCTCGACGTCGATATCGCGGGCGATGGTCACGCCGTCATTGGTGACGGTCGGGCCACCAAAGGCCTTGGACAAGACGACGTTGCGGCCGCGGGGGCCCAGGGTGACCTTGACGGCATCAGCCAGCGTATCGACGCCGCGCTGAATTCCCTCGCGGGCTTCTTGGTCGAATGCAATAAGCTTTGCCATAAGTATTTCCTACTTCTCGATGATGGCGAGGATGTCGCGCTGGCTCAGCAGCAAGTACTCTTCACCGTCGTACTTCAGCTCGGTGCCGCCGTAGCGGGAGAAGACAACGGTGTCGCCTTCCTTAACATCCATTGGGATGCGGTCATCTTCGTCTTCCCAACGGCCCGGGCCGACGGCAATAACGGTAGCTTCCTGCGGCTTTTCCTTTGCCGAATCCGGGATAACCAGGCCAGATGCGGTGGTGGATTCTGCTTCTACGATCTGTACGAGGACGCGGTCCTCAAGCGGCTTAATAGTTGCCATGATGTTTCCTCCGTATTGTTCGTTTGCGCACCTTAATGGCGCGCGCGTGCCGGTTGTGGATGTCCAGCACAGCCGTCGTCGTGGGTGAACAACTGTGGGTCAAACAACCTGATTAGCACTCTACCCTCGTGACTGCTAACCCTCAACAACGACGCGACCCCCGCAGCCGGGCCGCGCTACGGCGCCAAGTGCGTCAGGGACACCACGTGTACTCCGCTCGGATGCCGAAAGCTCAGGTTTCCTCCCGTCACGATCATCAAGACGGGCGGAGCCTCCCATTCGAAGCGTTCTGCAAAGGCCTGCAAATTGCTTGCCGCCTTCTCAATGATCTCTTGGCTTTGCCCCAATTTAATTTCTACGAAAACGGTCCTGCCCGCCAGCTCAAATACCGCATCTACTTCCAGCCCAGATGCGTCACGGGCATGAAAAATACGCTTTCCACTTAACACCGCTAAATCATGGACTACTTGGGATTCAAAAAGCTGCCCGGCAAAGGCAAGGTTGCGCAGTAATTTATCCGGGGACGCGTCCACGGCAGCAGCCGCCAACGCCGGATCCGCCAGATGCCTCTTCGGTGCCGTTCGCAGGCTAGCCCGCGAGCGAAGATGGGAGGACCATGCCAATTGTTCTTCCACGATGAAGATGCGCTGCAACGCAGCAAGGTACTCGCTGACCGTAGCCCTTTGCGCACCAATATCGGTAGCAATAGAAGAAATGGGCTGTTCTGTGGCTACCCCACGGGCAAGCGAACGAATAAGTGTCGTTACTTTTACCGGGTCCCTTCGCACACCATCGGCGGCTTTAATATCCACGTGGGCCACAGTATCGATATAACTGCGCAGATTCTCCTGCGCCGCCTCAACGGAATAATTCCGGTTTGCGGGCCAGCCTCCGTGCGCCATGCGCTCGATAATCCCTGCAACATTCACGACCGTTTCCCCATTCGACTGCGGGGGTTCCTGAGCTACCAATTCGGCTAATGATACTGCGCCATTAGAATGCCCCGACTCATAAAAACTGAAGGTCTTCATCCGCAGCCTGGCGATACGCCCCGCACCCGAGTGCCTGGATTGTTCCTCCATTGGCGCAGTCGAACCAGTAAGAATGAACTGCCCAGGCGCTTGCCGGCGGTCAATTTCATGCCGCACCAAGTTCCACAACTGCGGTTTTTCTTGCCACTCATCAAAAACTCGCGGCGTATCCCCCTCCAACGCCAAATCCGGGACGGTGCTGAGCTGCATGTCGAGGTTTAAATCCGTATCCACCTGGACAAGACTGCCCGCAATTTGCCGAGCGGTCGCGGATTTCCCACAGCCCTTTGGGCCTTCTATCAACACTCCACCGGATCGCTGCAGGGCTCCATGAAGCCGCGAATCCTCTACTCGCGAAAGATAAACATAGCCTTCTTGACCAGTCATTTTAAACCCATCCATCAGTTTGAGTGCGTTTCACCCATCAGAATATCAGAGTTTCACCCATCAGTTTGAGCGCGTTCTACCCATCAGAATATCGGCGATTCATCCATCAGTTTATGCGGATCTGGGCGGTTGAGCGCAGGAATCCCGCGAGAATGAGCTTGACCGCACACAGCGCTAGGAACATTGCACCAAAAATCGCGCCAAACGGCTCCCACCACACTCCGGCAAGGCTCTCCCGCAGCGCGCTCATCCCAGAATAAGAATCGGGATACAACAGCTCGTTGAGCACCGCGACCACCGCCACGCTCAAGGCGATGACTAGGGCCGCAGCAGTAACAGTCAGGCAAAATGCCTCGCCCACCTGCACCCGCACCCACGCTGCTGGCGAGGCACCGGCCAACCGCAGGCCGCGAACATCGCTGGCGATGCGCGAGCGCATAATGAGTGAAGTCAACACCGCACCAACGATGCTTGGGGCCACGACTGGGCCGAGAAACGCCGCGAAGACCTGCCCCGACGACAAGGTGTCTAAGTCGCCCATACTACTTTTGAACATCCTTATCCCCGAGCCGACCGCGACAATCAAGCCACCAAACAGCACCCACGGGACGATATGGGGCACGGAAAAGCGGCGGCGCACCCGCACATTGGCCCCGGCGATGCCGCATAGTCGCGTCCATTGGTCCACGGCGGGCATGAGCCATGGCGTCATGAATGCCACCAGGATGACCATCCCCATGGAAGCGGCGATGCTATCGGCCGGCTCCTCTATCTGCAGGCAGCCGTACACGGCACCGCCCACCAAACCGGCAGCCACAAGGCAGCGCAGCATCACCCACACGCGGCGCGGTTCCACCCGCGGGCGAAAGACCCGGCGCAGTGGTACTAGGGCACCGCAGACCGCCGATGCCACGCAAATGGATACAGCGATGCGGATGACTAGCGGGGTTATGGCCAACTCCGGCATGGGGATCCCGTCACTGCGAAAGGCCGCGGCCATGGGGTCAACAAACAGGGGTGCCGCGAAGGTCCCTATCAGCGCAGCGATAGCGCTCACGGCAATCACCTGCCCCACGATGAAGCTATTGATCATCCACCCAGGCATACCAATCATGCGCCACGAGCGGTACACGGGTTCGCGTTCTTCAATAATCAGCCGCATCTGCGACAGCGTGATCAACACAACGGTGCAGACCGCCATGCCCAGCACGGTGCCGCCGAGAGGCCCCGTGGGATCATCGTCCGCGTCCGAGGTGGCCACCAACATGGACACCGCCAGCGCGCAAGAAGCCGATGAGATCACCATGGTCAAAGCAACGGCAAGCCACGAAAGCCAATTGCTTTGTAAATCCTTAAGCCACACCAGCATGATTGGCCTCCTGGAGCTCAATGATGCGATCGGCGCTTTCCGCGGCGAGGTGCGAGTGGGTCACCATGACCACCGCGGCCCCGCCCCGTGCGGCGGTACGCAGATGGGTGAGGACGAGTTCGGCAGTGGCATCATCAAGCGCGCCCGTGGGCTCATCGGCAAAGATATACGGCGCACCGGACAGCACGGCGCGCGCTACCGCGACGCGCTGCTGCTGACCGCCGGAAAGCTGCCCGGGCAGGCGGCGCTCCAGCCCGTCAAGCCCCAAAGACGCGAAGGTTTTCTGCACCTCGTCGCGGCTGCAACGCCGACCAGAAAAGTGCGCGGTCAACGTGGCATTGCGCTGCGCATTCAGCGATTCCAGCAGATTATAGTCCTGGAAGACGAAGGCGCGCTCCTTGCGCCCCGGAGCGTTGACCGTACCGGAGCTGGGCTTATCCAGCCCGGATAGCAGGTTCAACAGCGTTGTCTTGCCGCTGCCGGATGGCCCCATAATCGCGACAAATTCCCCCGGCTCGATGCTTAGGTCCACCTCGGCGAGTGCGGTATGGCTGCCGTAGCGCTTGCTCAGATTCTGTGCTTTCAACATGCCCTCCATTCCACCGGCCGTGCCCCGCACGCGCGATGGGGAAGGCTGCCCGAAAAATGGTGGGGCTAGCTCTACTGCCACCACCCCGGCGCGGGGGCTAGGCTGAACGGATATGCGAACTGTCAAGGCCAATGGGTGGAGCCTCGCCCTCGGAGTGCTCGCGCTTCCGGGACTGGTGGTCTCCGTACTCATGCTGCCGTGGATTCCGCTGGTAGCCCGCGCCGCGGAGTTTATCGGCCGCTTTGGTGCGAGGTGGATGGGCGTTGATATTCCCGCGCGGCGGGCCAATCGTTGGTTTGATTGGCAGCAGTTTTATCACCTTTTACTGCAGCTTCTTATTTGCGTGGCCTGCTTTACCAACTGGGTCTTTGTCGGTTTTGTCGCGGGCGTATTAGTTATCGCACCGTTTATTCCGCAGGCCGAGTTCAACGTCGGCGAGTGGACCACCGATAATCGCCCATTGATTTTTGTCGTGTGCTGGCTCGCGGCCGCAGTGCTCCTCGCTTTGCTGGTGGTGCTCAACCGCCTGCTGGTCAAGGCCTCTATTTCTTTAACCCGGCTCGCGCTGAGCCCCTCTGCCCAGGAGTTGGCGGCCTCGCGCGCCACGCTTATTGATGCCTTTTCGGGCGAGCGCCGCCGCATCGAGCGCGAGCTCCACGATGGTCCGCAGCAGTACCTGACCGCGCTCAAGCTCAACCTGGCAGCGGCCAAACTCCAGTCTCCGCCCGAGGCTCAGCAGGCGCTTGCCGATGCCGAACATAACGCCACCCATGCCCTATCCGCCCTGCGCGCTACCGTGCGCGGCATTGCACCACAGGTGCTTTTCGATGACGGCCTCATCCCCGCCCTCGATGAACTCTTGGCCCACAGCGGGCTCGACGCGGAATTGCACGTTGAAGGCGCAGAACGCTCCATTGGGGAAACGACGGCGCTACTGGCCTACCACGCGGTAGCAGAAGCACTAACCAACGCGTCCACCCACGGCGCGGCCACCGCCGCCACCGTGTCCATATCTTTTGGCGACGATCTCCGCGTGAGCGTCCGCGATAATGGCGTCGGCGGCCTCTCCGCAGGAGGAGGCCCTAGCGCGTCCGGCCCCGCGCATTCCCGTGCCGGCGTTGGTACCAGCGCCGACACAGGTGGCAAAGCGACTAGCGCAAAGACCACCGGGGCAACCGCGGGCACAGGGCTGGCCGGGCTGCGCGAGCGGGCCGCGGCACTTGGCGGCACCGTCGACTTCTCCCCTGCCCGTACAAAGGGACAAGGAGCAACCTTCACCATGTCACTACCGCTAAAGGAGGCCCGATGAAACTCTTATTGGCAGAGGATTCTGCCCTCTTGCGCGCCGGGCTAGAACAGCTTTTGACGGCACTGGGCCATAGCGTGACCGCTGTCAACGATGCCGAGGAATTGCGCGCCTGCGCGGGCAGCGATGACTTCGATCTGATCATTAGCGATGTTCGCATGCCGCCTACCATGAGCGATGATGGCTTGCGTGCCGTGCACGATGTGCGTGCGGCGGACCCGTCGCAACCGGTGGTGGTGCTCAGCCAATACGTGGCGGCGAGCTACTTGGACCGGCTCTTAGAGCACGGCGGATTCGGCTACCTGCTCAAGGAGCGCGTATCCGATGTGGACGAATTCGTGCACACCCTTGAGGAAGTGGCGGGTGGTGGCACCGTCGTCGACCCAGAAGTGGTCACCGCCTTGCTATCCGCGCGGCGCACGGGGCTGAGCCAATTAACCGCCCGCGAACGCGAGGTTTTGGGGCTCATGGCACAAGGCTTGAGCAATCAAGAAATTGAAGACGCGCTGGTATTAACCGCAGGGGCGGTAAGCAAGCACGTGTCCAATGTTTTTCTAAAACTCGGGTTTCGTCCCGAAGACGCCAATCGCCGGGTCAAGGCCGTGCTGATGTGGCTGCGCCACACCGAACGCTAAAGGATGGGTGCTTACGCGCTCTTCGTGGAGTTGATGACCGCAGCGCGCCAGAGCGTGTACTCGTCCGGGAAATCCTCGCGGTAGTTTTTCACCGCACGGATGCCGTGCTCGACGGAAGCGATGACCTCATCGATGGTGTCCTCTTCGCCCTCTGCATCCACGAAGATAACTGGGCCGCTGATAGCGCGGATGGGATCTTGTAAAAAGGCGGAGTTTCCCGTGTCGGCGGCATTGCGCGCCAGGGAAGCAACCGGGTTGGGCTCGGCGCCTTCCTGCTTAGCTTCTGGGTTATACAGCGCGGCGTAGGTCGTCCCGTCATCTTGAAAGACGACGGAGACGCGCCCCTCGGTGGTGCCGCCCAAAAACTGGTTGGCGTGTTCTAATTCGAACTCGATTTTTCGGCGAGTGAGATCGGGGTTGACGAGGAAACCAACGGTCATGAGAGAAAGCTCCTTTAAAGCCGAGAGGGCATGAACGCGTTAAAGGTTACCGCCGACTCCCCCACCCTGCAGTGCGAGGAAGAAGAACTTTAGGTTAACTGTGGCTCTTCCACATCCAATTGCGTATCGGTACCGATACCCAGGTTCGACGGCGCAGCCCCCTCATGAATGAGCTGGGCGCCAAGTGCAGCAATCATCACGCCGTTATCGGTGCACAGGTTAAACCGCGGCACGCACAGCTCGACACCCGCGGCGTTGCAGCGCTCGGCGGCCAGCTCCCGCAGCCGGGAATTGGCCACGACGCCGCCACCGAGCAGGAGCACCTTCGCCCCGGTATCCTCGCAGGCGCGAATGGCCTTGGCGGTGAGCACATCGGCCACAGCTTCTTGGAACGAGGCGCATACATCCTCCACGGAGATGGTCTCGCCGGCCTTTTCGGCGCGCTCCACATAGCGTGCAACGGAGGTCTTGAGCCCCGAGAAAGAGAAATCATGCCGGTGCTCGCCGCGCAGGTCTTCGGCGCGCGACATGCCACGGGGGAAGTCGATGGTGGGTTTTCCGCGGGCAGCCAGCTTATCAATGACCGGCCCGCCCGGGTACCCCAGCCCTAGGAGGCGGGAGAGTTTGTCGTAGGCCTCACCGGCGGCATCGTCAAGCGTGGAGCCCAACTCGCGCATGGGCTTTCCCACGGCCTCGACTTCGAGCAACTGCGTGTGCCCGCCGGAAACCAGCAGCGCGACCGAGTGCGGCAGGCTCTCGCCCTCAAGGTTGGCCACCGCCACATGGCCGCCGAGGTGGTTGACGCCATAAAAAGGCACGCCCCACGCGGCGGCATAAGCCTTGGCTGCGGAAGCACCCACGAGCAGGGCTCCGGCCAGGCCCGGGCCCACGGTGGCGGCAATGGCATCGGGCTTATCGATGCCCGCCTCCTCCAGCGCCGCCCGCATCACCTGCGGCATGGCCTCTAGGTGCGCGCGGGAGGCGATTTCGGGCACGACGCCGCCAAAGCGCGCGTGCTGCTGCATTGACGAAGCAACGGCATTGGCGATGATCTCCATGTGGCCGTCTTGGTCCAGCTCGACAATGCCCACCCCGGTCTCATCGCAGGAGGACTCGATGCCCATGACCTTCATTACTGCTCCTTTGCTTCGCGCTGGCTTGTTTGTGGCGACTGGCTGGGGCGCACCATGACGTGCGCATCCGCGCCGGAGGGCTGATAATAATTGCGGCGAATCCCCTCGATGCTAAAGCCATAGCGCCGGTATAGCTCGATGGCGGGATCGTTTCCCACGCGCACTTCTAAGAAGATGGGCGCGCTTTTTAAGTCCGCGATGTAGCAAATATTGTCCATCATCATGCGCGCGATGCCGCGGCGCTGGGCCTTAGGATCAACGCCAATGGTGTGGATTTCAAACTCGGGGTCCGCGGCTGGGCCCATCATGCCGATGCCGGCATAGCCCAATAAGACCGGCTCCTCGCCGTCCTCCGGCGATGCGGGATCTAGGGCGCCTTCCACCCCGAGGTAGAAGTTGAACGGCTGGGCCATTTCTTGCTCAAATACCGCTTCTGTCCACGGGGTTTCACCAGGAAAAAGCACCTTTTCCAGCTCAGCGCAGCGCGGGGCATCGGCGGGGGTGAGCTCGCGCAGGTTCACAGGCGCACCTCTGGAATGGCCGCGGAAAGCTGCTGCTTTTTGGGCGGAACCGCATCGGGACGGCGCAGGTACAGCGGCACGAATGGCTCCGGCTCCGCGTCGAGCTGCGCGACGGCCACCAGGCCCTCTGCGGTGAGTGCGGCTTCGCTACGTGGCAGCGCAGCAAGTTCCTCTGGCAACTGCTCAGCCAGCTTTTCCGGGATGACCACCTGCGCGACGTCTCGCACGTCAAGCTCCCCCGGCTTCGAAACGTCCGGGCCCGCAACGCGTTGTCCCGCGCGGTAGGTAGCCCAATAAATTTCCTTTCGGCGGGCATCGGTAGCAACCAGCGCTGCGTCCGCCGCGTCCCTTTCATCGGCTGCATCGGCCCCCGCTAGCGCGGCGTGCGCGATGGCATCGTGGGTGCAGACGCCGTGGAGGGGGATGGAGAGGGCATCGGCAAGCGCCTGCGCCGTAGCCATACCAACGCGCAAGCCGGTAAAGGGGCCAGGGCCCATGCCCGCAACGATGGCGTCGAGGGCGCCGAGCTCCACCCCGGCCTCGCTCATCACTTCGAGGATGGTGGGCATGAGCCGTTCATTGTGCGCGCGCGTATCGGCCAGCACGCGCTGTGTTATCTGCCCAGACTCGGTGTCGACTACCCCGGTAACCAGGGCGGTCGTCGCCGTATCAATGGCCAGGACGCGCATTAGCCGACCAGCTTCCACACGCCGTCTTCACTCTGGAAGGCCAGCGGCTGGGAGCCCTGAACCAGTGGAACTCCGCCGTCGAGGCCGTGGCCCTGCTGCTCCATGGCCTTAACCTGGGTGTTGATCATCTCGCAGACCTCAACCTCGGAGGAATCCAATTCCTCTACATAGGGGTCAACGTTGTGGCCCAGCGCCATGACGTAGCTCTTGCCCTCAGGAACGACACCGTCCTCAAAAGTGATGTCATCGGGGTTGGGGGCTGCTTCCTTAACTTTATCTTCCGCCATGCCTGGGCAGATGAAGCCGATGGCGCTGTAGTCGGCGCCGTAGACATCAGACGGGATGAGCGACATTACCTCGAGGTTCCGCGGGGCATGCTGCAAGGTATTGGTGAGGTTGCCCTCCAGGGAATCCTCATCACGCAGGGTAGCCCCGGCAACGAGCACCATCATCACAATGATAAATAGCGCGATAATGGTCGTGGTCAGGTTGCGTGCAAATTTAGTCATGGGGTGAGTAACGCTCCTCGGGTCAAGGGGGTCCTATATGTACATATGGTGAAGTGATTGTCAGTTCTATTTCCGAGGCTACTCGGCGGCCAACAAGCACTCACCCACTGGGTAGTGCCTGCCAGTGTAGGCGGCTTACCCAGTGGGTGAATAATTAGCGCGGGACATATGGGGCTAAAGCAATAACAATAGCAGCACCTGAGCGGCGATAATCTTGCCAATGATGGTGGTTGGATACACCGTTGCCCAGCCGCGCCCGGCAAGCTCCGTGCCGGTTTGGCCCCGGATATAGGCAAATACTGCTGGGTTCGTGGTCATGCCGGCTGCACAACCCATGGCCTCGTCCCACTTCAAGCACAGCACCAGCATGCCGATGACGCCGATGAGGATGGCCGATACCAAGGTAATGATAAAGCCAACGCCGATGATGGTCAGCGAGGACGGATCCGTCAGGGCATCGCGGAACGATGCGCCTGCCGATGTCCCCACGCCCGCCAGGAAGAGCGTCAGCCCCAGGTTCGAAAGTGTTTCCCTGGTATGGAAGGGCATCTGCCAATTGATGGGGCCGGTGCGGTTCAGGTAGCCGAGGAATAGGCCGACCACGACGGGGCCGCCGCCAAAGCCCAGCTGCAGGGTCGATCCTCCCGGCATGGGGATGGGGATAAGGCCCAGCAACATACCCAAGGTCAAACCGATGGACATGGATAAGAGGTCAGCGTTGCCAAGCGCCGATTCGGAATCGCCCAAGTACTTGCGCACTTCGCGCACGTGGTGCGAGCTACAGACCACGCGCACGCGGTCGGAGTAATTCAACACCATATCCGGGTGCGGGACCGCATCGCTATCGCCCTTGCGCACACGCGCGATGATAAAACCGTGCTCGAGCGCATCGATATCGCGGATGCGCTTGCCAGCAACCTTGGGGTTGGACACGGTCACGCGCTTATACTGCAAGCCAGCCTCGGGGGTGAGCTCGACGGGATATTCCTCACCGAGCACCTCAATAGCACCGGCGACGTCCTTCTCGGAGCCATTAATAAGGAATGCTTCGCCCTTGCGCAAGGGCATATCCGGGTGCGCCAGGCGGTGGTGCTCCATATCGGAGATCTCGCGGGTGGCCACTACGCTGTGTCCGGTTACTTGATAAAGGTGTCCGGCCGTATCCGGGAAGTCTTTGGTCAGCCGCACGCCTTTGGCCACCAGCGGGGCGGGAATCATCCCCTCTTCTTTGGCATCCGCCTCGTGGTCTACCTTCAGGATCTTCGCGCCGATGGCGGCGACTAGGATCGCACCGATGACCGCGCCCGGGTAAGCCAGCGAATAGCCGACGACCGGGGTGGAGTTGCCCAGCATATCCACCACCGCCGCCATACCTGGGGTGGACGAAAGCGAACCGGCAAACATACCGGCGGCCACATCGGTTTCTAGGCCGAATACGCGAATGAGCCCAAAACCTACGCCCACGAGCAGGACCAACATGCCGATCATAAAGACGGTCAGCTTCCAGCCACGGGTAGCAAATTCGCGGACGAACGACGGCCCGAAGTTCAGGCCAATGGCATAGACAAAGATGGCCAAGCCGAATTGGTATACCAGCGGTGGAATCTGGATATCCGGATTGGCGGTAGAAAGCCCGAGCGCCACGAACATTGCTGCCGCGGCGCCAAGAGAGATGCCAAAGAATTTGATTTTGCCGATGGCCAAACCAATGGCCATGATGGCAAAAAGGGCGAGCAGAGGACTAGAGGCTAGGAGATCTAACACCCTTTAAGGATCCCGCACCTTAAATACCTAAAGCAACTTGACGTCCTAAGATATCCATCACTTATACCTTCAAATTAATGAGACCTACCTAATCATTGTGGCGCCACGACCAGCTAACGCGGCGCACGTCCTCATCGGCACCGGCAAACTCCGCCGGTTCGCGGTCGATGCTGATAAAGAGGTATCTATCTGCAATCTGCTCGATAAGGCCGCCGCCCCATTCGGCGACAACGACGGCATCGGCAAGCTCGGTATCCAAATCCAAGGCATCCAGCTCCCCCAAGGGATCGCCGGAATTGGCCCCGCCCTCATCCAAGAGGCGATACGCGTCCACGTGCACCAGGTCCGGCCCCCCAACCCGTGAGCGATGCACGCGGGCGATGACGAACGTGGGCGAGGTAATCCGCCCCTTGACCTGCATGCCCTGCGCAATTCCCTGGGTGAAGGTGGTCTTGCCCGCACCCAATGGGCCATCCAAGATGACGACATCGCCGGCTTCCAGCGCGGCGCCCAGTTCCTTGCCGCACGCGTGGGTCTGTTCCACCGTTGCCAGATCGCGGGTTCCAGACTCCGGAAAATTACTGCGCATCGGCCCCTCCTATATATTCGCGTTCGGTGCGGCCGGTGGGCCGGCACACCACTTCATAGTTGATGGTGCCCACGGCATCAGCAAGCTCAGTGGCAGACATGCCACCCTGTCCAAAGATGGTCACCTCATCACCGGGGGCAATACCGTGCGGGTTATCTCCTAGATCCACCACTATTTGGTCCATGCACACCCGGCCTACCTGGGGATACAGCCGCCCGCCGATGCCCACCTGAAGGTGGCCCTGGTACGCGCGCGGGAGGCCATCGGCATAGCCACAATCCACCGTGGCCAGGAAACCTGGCTTATCCGCGCTCCAAGTACGCCCGTAGCTGGTGGCTTCACCCTTATCGATCGGCTTGAGCCCAAAGACATTTCCAGACCAGGTCATTGCCGGCCGCAGACCATGATCCCGACCCGTAATAGGCTCCAGCCCGTAGCACGCGACACCGACCCGCACCTGCTCAAAGTGCGCCGATGGGCGCGAGAGCGTGGCCGGCGAATTGGCCAAATGATTAACCGGGCACTCCAGCCCGGCCGCACGCGCCACATCCAGGGCGCGCCGAAACTCTTCTTCCTGGGCGTCATTATGCGCGTTGTCTGGATCGTCCGCGCAGGCAAAATGGGACATCAGCCCCAGGACGCTAATATGCGCGGCATCCCGAAGTAGCACAAAGACCTCATCCCACTCCGCTTTATCCACCCCAGAGCGGTGCATCCCGGTTTCTACCTTGATGTATACCTCGGCGGGGATTTCCGCTTCTACCAGCTTGTGCGCCTGCGCCGGGGAATTGACCGCAATCTGGATGCCACATGCCAGGGCCTCTTCTAGCACCTGATCCGTCTGCCAAATCCATGCCGCGATGGGTGAGTCCACTCCGATACGCCGCAGCTGCACGGCTTCTGTCAGCGTGGCGACGCCAATGGAATCCGCCCCCGCTTCCAGCATCACGGGCACGACCTTTTCTACGCCGTGCCCGTAAGCATCCGCCTTCACCACGCACATCAGCTTGACGTCTGGGCCGATCTTCTCCTTAATCAGCCGCACATTATGCGCGATGGCAGCAAGGTCAATTGTGGTTTTCAGCATGCCACTATTGTGCCACTTTCCACCCGCGCGCTGAATTTACTGCAGATACGCATAAACCCCTCCCCCGCCCGTGCAAGCAAGGGTGAGAAAGGGGCTTGAGGCGCCGGAAAGGTTATTCCACGGTCACGGACTTGGCCAGGTTGCGCGGCTGGTCAACGTCATAGCCCTTGGACTTTGCCACGTGTGCGGCAAAGATCTGCAGGGGCACCGTAGCAAGCAGCGGCTGCATCAACGTCGGCGCCTTTGGCACGCGGATGACGTGGTTAGCGTAATCCTCTACCGCGGTATCGCCTTCTTCTGCGATCACGATGGTAATGGCACCGCGGGCGCGGATTTCCTGGATATTGGATACCACCTTGGAGTGCAGCGAATCGCGCCCGCGCGGGGACGGCACGATAACGAAGACCGGCTGCCCCTCCTCAATCAGCGCGATCGGGCCGTGCTTGAGCTCGCCTGCGGCAAAGCCCTCCGCGTGCAGGTAGGCGATCTCCTTGAGCTTCAGCGCGCCTTCAAGGGCAACTGGGAAGCCCACGTGGCGGCCCAAGAAGAGCACGGATTCTGCATCCTTCATGGAGTTGGCCAGGCCGGCTACCTGCTGTTCTTCATCGATGACGCTTTGCACCTTGTCCGGCATATTGCGCAGCTCAGCAAGAACTCCCTGAATTTCATCAGAGAACATATTGCCGCGCAGCTGTGCCAGATACAGGCCCAGCAGATAAGTCGCGGTAATCTGCGCCAGGAAGGCCTTGGTAGAGGCCACCGCGATTTCGGGCCCCGCGTGGGTGTAGAGCGCCGCATCGGATTCGCGCGGAATGGATGAGCCCTGCGTATTGCAAATAGCGATGACCTTCGCGCCCTGCTGGCGGGCGTGGCGCACGGCCATCAGGGTATCCATGGTCTCGCCGGACTGGGACAACGCTACGACCAAGGTCTTCTCGTTGACAATAGGATCGCGGTAGCGGAACTCGTGGGCGAGCTCAACCTCGGTAGGAATGCGGCACCAGTGCTCAATGGCATACCGCGCCACGTGACCGGCATATGCCGCAGTGCCGCAGGCAATCACGATGATCTTATCGATAGACTTCAAGACCGACTCATCGATGCGCAAATCATCCAAGGTCAGCTGGCCCTGCTCATCAAAGCGGCCCAGCAAGGTATCGCGCACAGCGGCGGGCTGATCGTGTATTTCCTTTTCCATGAAGGAATCAAAGCCGCCCTTTTCAGCAGCGGCCGCGTCCCACTTGATCTCAAAGGCCTTACCTTCGGTGGGCTTACCGTCATAGTCAGTAATGACAACATCGTCTGCGGTAATGGTGACAACCTGGTCATTGTCCATTTCCACTGCGGACTTGGTGTAGTCAATAAAGCCCGAGACGTCAGAGCCCAAGAAGTTCTCGCCTTCGCCCAAGCCGATGACCAGGGGCGAATCGCGGCGGGCGGCAACGATGCGATCCGGCTGGTCAGCGTGAATGGCCAGCAGGGTAAACGCACCGTCGAGGCGCTTAGCGGTCAGCTGCATTGCCTTGGTGAGGTCACCGGCGGCGTCGTTGTGAAAAACATCGCCAAGCAAGGCCGCGGCAACTTCAGTATCGGTTTCAGAAACGAAGTTGTAGCCCTTGTTCAAGAGCTCAGTCCGCAGCTCCGCGAAGTTTTCGATGATGCCGTTGTGCACCACGGCCAGCTTGCCACCGTCAACGACGTGCGGGTGTGCATTGAGATCGGTCGGACCACCGTGGGTGGCCCAACGGGTGTGCCCGATTCCCAAAACGGAATCCTTCAGCGGACGCGCTGCAATCTCCTCGTCCAAGGCAGCAACCTTACCCGCCTTCTTCCGCCAGCTAATCTCCCCATCGGCGTACATCGCCACACCAGCGGAGTCATAGCCGCGGTATTCCAATCGACGTAGACCTTCCAGAACTACATCCAGAGCGAAGTAGTCGCGGTCACCGTTAGCTAGACCTATATATCCAACAATTCCACACATAAGAAGTGATCCTACATCATTAATTAACGGGCAAATGCTTCAGATAGCTCGGGGAATAGTGGGTGTTCCGGAGCTATTCCGGTCAGCTCAGTTGCCAGGGAATCCGTCG
Organism: Corynebacterium tuingiense; assembly: GCF_046718165.1. NCBI lineage: Bacteria > Bacillati > Actinomycetota > Actinomycetes > Mycobacteriales > Corynebacteriaceae > Corynebacterium > Corynebacterium tuingiense. The sequence goes on along the minus strand of NZ_CP177101.1, from coordinate 425,882 downwards.
CCGCGCGGTCGCCCGCAGCGTCTTGCAAACGTTTTTGAAGCTCGACTGACTCCGCATCCTCAGGAACATCAAAGTCCAAGGCAGCTCTCACAGCTTCGACCAAAGAAGTAGCTTCAAACCCTCGTTCTGCCAATTCGGCAGCGGGTCCGATGAACCGTTCGTTACGAGAAATCTTCCGCAATGGCGCACGACCTACTCGGTCGGTAGTGTCGGGAAGCTCTGGATTTTGGAATCGCTTTAGAATCTTATCAACGTACGCCTGCTGGACCTCAGGATCGAAGTCGAATTTCTCGATAATGAGCTGCTTCGTTTCTGCCAAAACAGCGGCCACTTTTCCACGGATTTCCTCGCGCGACAAAGCATCGGAGATAGCGGAGATTCCTTGCTGCTTTCCAAAGTACGCAGTCGCTGCGTGGCCCGTATTTACAGTAAAGAGCTTCCTGGTGATATACGGCGCGAGGTTATCTACCCAAGTAATTCCAGAGATATCGGGAACGTCAACGCCAGCCTGTGCAAACGGCTCAACTTCCACGGCCCATTCATGGTAGGTCTCAACAGTTACATCCAGCGCTTCAGCGCCTGTCCGACGCTCTTGGTTCGGAACGATGCGATCGACAGCAGTATTAGGGAAAAATGCCACCTCATCAACCTCTGGATAGACCTTGCGGATGGCATCAACCAGCCCATCAGTGGCGTTGATCGCATTTTCGCATGCCATCACAGGCACCCTTGCGCTACCAGCCGCTGCACGACGCCTTAACCCCTCTGCAATTGAAGGCGCGATAAGTCCCAGCACAGTGGGACCTACTGCAGTAGTAATCATGTCCGCATCAACTATCTCCGCATACAGACCTTCCTCGTCTTCTGCGGAGTTCACACCGGAAAAACCGGTCACCGTTACGTCCCGAGCGTCAGCGCCCACTTCGTGCACGGTATAAGAATCAAGATCGTTCAATAAGTTGATCAATGGTTCAGCAACGTCCGCGAACTTTAGCTCGTAGCCGGCTTCATGCAGGATTGCTCCCACAAATCCACGACCAATATTTCCCGCACCGAAATGCAATGCCTTCTTAGTAGCCATTACTTATTCACCTTTTCGAAAATTTCGAGAATCTCGTCCTTCGTTTTGGCCTGTTCAAGCTGCTCCACGGTGTCTGCTTTGCCAAAGATTTTGGCAATTTTCGACAATGTCTTGAGGTGAGAGCCATCTGCACCAGCGATACCGACAATGAACGTGGCGGGCTTGCCGCCCCAGTCTACGGGTTCATCCAGACGGATAAAGGAGATGGCAGATCCTTTGATAGATTCCTTTGCCTCATTTGTTCCGTGCGGGATTGCCAGACCATTGCCCATAAAGGTGGATACGGACTTTTCGCGTTCATGCATTGAATCTACGTAAGCTTGCTCAACCGCCCCTGCAGACACTAGCAATGCTCCTGCTTGGTCAATTGCTTCTTCACGGGAAGTTGCATGCCCATCGAGGACAATCGTTTCCGGACGAAGTACGTCAGTACCGGCAGAGTCATTCTCGGACACAGCATCCGAAGCTGCGGGGTCTTCTGCAGCATTTTGTTCGTCTGCAATTGGAGCTGTGGTGGAAGATTCACCAGATTGCTGCTCGCGAATTAGCTCTACCACTTCGTCATAACGCGGCGAGGCCATGAAGTTATCTACTGTTACGTGAATAGCAGACGGCGTTGCTGGTTTTGCACGTTCTGCCAAGTCCTCGTGAACGACGACGAGCTCGTAATTATCTTTTAGATTATTGACTGCCGAATTGGTGACGGTGACTACGTCTCCGAATCCTGCTTCCTTAATTTTATTCCGGAGCACGGAAGCGCCCATCGCGGAAGAGCCCATTCCGGCATCGCAGGCAAAGACAACATTGCGAATCTCAGGGGACTCTTCTGCAGATTGAGAAGAAAGTGCCCCTGCTACAGAGGATTTCTTCCCCTTCATAGCCTCCATATCTGCGGTGGCCTTATCCAAGTCGTCTGTGCCCTTCGTGAATTTAAGAATCGACGCAGCGATAGCAAAGGACACTGCAGTGGACGCGAGAACTGCAATAGTTACCCCGAGATAAGAATCGGACGCGACGGTTCCGTAAATCGCGATGATGGAGCCAGGGGCTGCAGGCGAGCGAAGTCCAACGTCCATAATCGTGTTGATGGCAACACCGGCCATTCCGCCACCAATTGCGGCAAGCAGAAGCTGCGGACGCATCAGTACGTAAGGGAAATAAATCTCATGGATACCACCGAAGAAGTGGATCAAAGCGGCTCCAGGAGCCGTTGCTCGCGCCGACCCCGCGCCAAAGACCATGAAGGCAAGCAGGATTCCCAAACCAGGTCCTGGGTTAGCTTCCAAGAGGTAGAGGACCGACTTACCAGTCTCTGCTGATTGGTCAGTCGCCAACGGAGTAAGAACACCGTGATTAATGGCGTTGTTAAGGAAGAATACCTTCGCAGGTTCGATCAGAGCGGAGGTCAGCCACAAGAGGTTGTTGGAGATTAGGAACTCCACTGCCCGCCCAGCAATGTCCATGATGAAGTTCATCACTGGAGTCAGTAGGTACATCGATGCGATAGCACCAGCGAAACCGAAAATACCCAGTGAGAAGTTGTCCACCAGCATTTCGAATCCAGGGCGAACTTTTCCAGCCCACAAGGACTCAAGCTTCTTGAATAGCCAGGCAGCCAGAGGGCCACAAATCATGGCGCCTAGGAACATGGGCGACGAGTGACCGTCTTCGCCAATCCACTCTGGCGCGGAGGTACCCATGATGACACCCATCGTAACGATGGCACCTACCACACCACCGCGGACCTCATGCACCAATTTACCGCCGGTAAATGCAATAAGAATCGGCAGCAGGTACGTCACCATGGGGCCGACCATCGTATTTATCTTTTCGTTCGGGAAGAACCCGTCTGGGATAAATAGAGCGGTGAGAATACCCCAAGCGATGAAAGCGCCGATATTCGGCATAATCATCGAGGATAAGAATGTTCCGAACTTTTGAACGGCGACGCGAGCCCCGCCCTTTTGTTGTTTCGTCTCAGCCATGCGCACAATCCTTCACTAGCAGCTGAGTGCGTGCGAACTAAGCACACGCACAGTGGGAACGTTTTTAAATTATTGATTTCATCAATTACCTCGTCATTTTAGCCCCTTTGCAAGCGGAACTTTAATTTTGAATGCATAATAATTTCCTTCGGCCCACTTTGATGAGGGAATCGGGTTCAGTCGAGGTAATTCTTTTAGCTAAATCAGCAGGAACACGCTGGTCACGAAGCTCCTTGGCTGCAGCTGACCGGGTTGTGGGAGAAGAGGGGCATCTGCAAGCAGCCGCGCCCCTTCCCTACCGGACCGCTAGCGGGTGGCGCGCTCCAGCATCTCCAGGACGTGGTGGTAATCCTCGCCGGTGGCGCGGGACATGCCCAGCTCACACGTGCGGTTGGTCGAAGCGTGATACTGCGCGCCCAGCTCCGTGACCTGGGTGGCCTCGGCGCGGGTGGCGGACTCCGTGAGCTCTGGGTGGAGCATGCCGCGGTCGCCGGCATAACCACAGCAATTCCAGGCGGTGGGGATATGCACCTCCGTAGCTGCGGCCCGGGCGACCTTTTCAACATCGCCCATCATGCCGAGCTGGAACGCCGAACAGGTCGGGTGAATCGTCATAGAATCCACCGGCTGGGTGGTCTCGAGGCGCGGCAGCAGCGTATCGGCAGTAAAGCTCAGCGCATCGATGACGGTAATGCCAATGGATTCCAGCATCTCCTGAAAGCCCGCGGTACAGCTGGACGCATCCACGATCACGGGCAGGCGGGCGTTATCGGTGGCCTCCATGATGCTCTCGCGCACGCGCTGCTCCATACTGTCGTGGCCCTTGCGCATGCCCTTTGAGGACCATGGCGTTCCGCAGCAGAGCTTCTCGATGCCCTTAGGCATCTCCAGCGCGATCCCCGCTCGCTCCAAGACGGTGATGAAGGCTACCGTTGCGCCCATGCCCTCGCCTTGCGGGGCGAACATGGAGTTTACGCAGGCTGGAAGGTAGATTCCCGAGGTCTCAGCGTAGCGATCTCCCACGCGCCCGGCCAGGCGCTCGCGGGACTTGCCGCCCTTGCCGAGCTCCGGCTGGTATCCCGGCACGGTATCGGGGCCGATGAGCGAGCGGGCCACGTCGGTGACTTTCGTGACCAGCTGCGCCGGCAGCATATGCGCGCCGGTTAGCGCCGTTGCTGCACCGCGGCTGGTGACCTGCCAATTCTTGGCGGCGGTAGACCAAACCTTTTCTTCTGCGGCCCCAGCATTCTCGTGGCGCAGCTTCTTGATGAATTTACCGGTATCAATGCCCACTGGGCAGGCGGTTAGACACATAGAATCCACGGCGCACGTATCGATGCCCATGTACTCATAGGCCTCATCGAGTTCTGCAACCAAGTGTGTATCGCCACTTTCTTGCGCCCGCTGGCGGGCACGGCGCACCACGATGCGCTGGCGTGGGGTCAAGGTGAGATCCCTCGACGGGCAGACCGGCTCGCAATAGCCGCACTCAACGCACGGGTCTATTTCCTCTTCTACCGTGGGATTGAGCTTGATATTTGTAATGTGCGCATCTGGGTCATCATCCAGGATGACACCCGGGTTCATCGTGCCGGCGGGATCGCAAGCGCGCTTGAGCTGCTGCATGACCTCGTAGAGCTCATCGCCGTACTGGCGGCGGACATACGGAGCCATGGCGCGTCCGGTGCCGTGCTCGGCCTTGAGGTTTCCCTCCGCCGAAAGCACCAAGTCCACCATTTCCTCATTGAAGTTGTTATAGCGGCCAATGGCGCTATCGCCTTCGAAGCGGTCCGTTAACAAGAAGTGGATATTGCCGTCTTTCGCATGGCCAAAAATGACCGCATCATCGTAAGAATAGCGGGTAAAAAGCTCCTGCAAGGAGGAACAGGTATCGGCCAAATCCCCCACTGGCACCACAACGTCTTCCAAGAGCGCCGTGGTTCCTGAGGGCCTAGCCTCTGCCACCTGGGCATAAAGGCCCTTGCGGAAGTTCCACGCGGCGGTGCGGGTGGGGATGTCGGCAGAAAACTCCGCCGGTGATTGCAGGTCCAATTCGCGCAAAAGGGACGAGCCCTTGTTCTCTTTTTCCCGCAGCTCTTCCTTGTCATCGGATTGGTACTCAATGAGCAGCGCGGCCTGTGAATCCACATCGAAGCCGGTAATGGCCTGCGGGACCTTATCAAAGCCTTGGCCCACGCGAATGGAGGCAGAATCCATCAGCTCCAGGGTGGCGGCACCGGTCTCCACGAGCGCAGGCAGCGCCTTCGTAGCGGCGAAAAGATTATTAAAGACCGCCACGGTGGTCGTCGTGAGCGCAGAGATGGACACGGTGCGAAAGACCGCTTCCGCGATAAATGCGAGTGTTCCTTCGGAGCCAACCAAGAGGTGCTCAAAAAGCTTGACTGGGCTATCAAAATCCAGGAAGGAATTAAGCCCGTAGCCCATCGTATTTTTCAGCTGGAAGTGGCGGCGGATGATATCTACTGATTCCTGGTTATCGCGCACGCGGCGCTGCAGGCGGATCAGCGTATCCACCAGCTCGGGTTCCTGCGCCTGGAATTGCCGGTCCGCATCCGCGTCCGCAGTATTGATCACCGTGCCAGAAGGCAAGACAAAGGTCAGCGATTCCAAGGTGTTATAGGTATTGAACTCGGTGCCGCAGGCCATTCCGGAGGAATTATTCGCCACCACGCCGCCGATGGTGCAGGCCGCTTCGCTGGCCGGGTCCGGGCCGAGCTTGCGGTTGCGCAGCCCCAAACGCGCATTGACCTGGCGCACGGTCGCCCCTGGCTGCACGCGCACCCGCTTGCCGTCATCGAGGACTTCTATGCCCCGGAAATGCTTGCGCACATCCACCAGGTAGCCCTCGCCGGAGGCCTGGCCGGCCAAGGAGGTACCGCCCGAGCGCAAGGTCACCGGGATGCCCTGCTGCCGCCCCGCTTTGAATATGGCGGCCACGTGTTCTGCCGAGCGCGCTTCAATAACGGCCTTCGGGGTGTAGAGGTAGTGCGAGGCATCGGAGGCATAGGCCAACCTGTCGATGATGCCGGTCTTTACCTCCGTCCCATCCTGCGGAAATAATTGGTCGATCTTAGGGGTGCCGGTAGTCATATGCGGCGGCCTGCCTTCCCAGAGAAGCATAGAGAATGTTACCTAGTGCACATTTTCGTCTGATTTCTCGCCGCCACGCAAGTAAGGCAACCCATATAACTTCGGCACCGCGTACCCCTTTTGGCCTCTGCGAATCCCCCGCATGTGCCACTCGCCACCCCTTGCCACCAGCACGGGGTGATCTTCATCTATCCTAGAATGCGTGTCTGCGAATTTGAATAAACACTTAGGAACGTTATCGAAGCGTGGCCGCAACCGCGTGCTGGTTGGCGACCTCGATTATGCGGGTATTACCGGCAAGGTTTATACCCCTGCGGAAGGCCAAGGCCTGCCCGCCGTCGCCATTGGCCACGATTGGATGCACAAAATCAAGGATTACCACGCCACGCTGCGCCACCTGGCCAGCTGGGGCATCGTCGTGGTCGCCCCCAATTCTGAGACCGGCATGTTCCCCGATCACCGCAACTTGTCTGCAGACATGGAATCCGCGTTGCAGATCGCCGCTGGGGTAAAACTTGGAACCGGAAATATCACCGTATCGCCGGGCAAGCTCGGCATGGTAGGCCACGGCATGGGCGGCGGCACTGCGGTTTTGAGCGCGGTTGATAACCCGAAGGTGAAGGCCGTCGCGGCTATTTATCCTGCCGTGACCGCCCCTTCCGCCGTTGAGGCTGCCCGCAGCCTCGATACGCCGGGTCTAGTCATTGGCTCTGGTCGCGATGACATCTTCAATGCCGGGAATCCCGCCAAGCTGGCCTATAACTGGCGTGGCCAGGTAGCGTACCGGGCCATCGACAAGGGCACGCAGGCCGGCTTTAGCGAAGATCGCTTCCGCAAATTGGCCATCGGCTCCGGCGCCTTCCAATCCGGCCCCACCGAAATCGCCCGCGGTCTCGTCACCGGTTTCTTGCTCTCTACCCTTGCCGGCGAGTCCGCCTATGACGGCTTTGCGGATCCTGAGGCGAGCGCGAAGAAGGTAGAAAGCTTGACCGGCGATGACCTGGCCGAGCGCGCCGGCGTTGCCCGCGATGACTAAAAGCTAACCCGCTGAACTAGGCCTATCCACGTCGCAGCACAGATTTCACCTGCCCCGATGCGTCATTGACACGCGTTGGGGCAGCACCATTTTGGCCGCTTCTGCCACCACGGCGCCACGTTCCAGCAGCTGCTTGCCGATGCCCCACCGCATCGCCGTCCCTTCCCCCATGCTGCTCATTTTTGGCCTGTTGGACGGCCTTGGCCGTGGACTTTTCTAGCTCGTCTTGGGCCTTCGCCAGGCTTTTTTCAAACTCCAACATGCGTCGCGCGGTGCGCTCGCGAAACCCCTGCGCGAATTCTGCAAAATCGTTATTCATTACCACTGCCCTGCCTTTCGTGCAGTCACGGATGGTTCATCTGAGCTTGGCTCTGGTGCAGGCTCAGGGGCCGGAGCAGGTGCCGGGGCTGGGGCCTGTGGCTGTGCAGGTTCCGGTGCAGGCGCTGGTGCAGGCTCAGGTTGAGGTTGCGGCTCTGGCGAAGGTGCTCCAGCTCCAGCGGCTTCCGCTGCCTGCAGGTGCTGCACCTTTTCTGGAGGCGGGGCCGGCTCTTCCACCTGAGAAAGCTCCGGAGGTGGCTCAATTGTTCCGTCTTCCGGGCAGGGTTCAGGCGCGGGCTCGGGCTGCGGCTCAGGTTCTGGGCACGGCTCCGGCTCCGGTTCCGGTTCTGGTTCTGGTTCTGGTTCAGGGCAAGGTTCTGGTTCAGGCTCCGGTGCGGGCTCGGGTTCCGGCTCAGGCGCAGGTTCCGGTTCAGGCTCTGGGCAATCTGCATCGGCGATATTTTCCAGGCACTCCGCAGCGCCTTCAATGATGAGGCCTACACCTACCAAAGCGATTCCTGCACCGACGATTCCCAAGCTGCCGCTGCAGGAGGACTCGATGTCACAGGCCGCATCTTCTTCTACACCAGCCGGTGTTGTTGGTTCCTCTTCGCACTCAGAATCTTCCGGTACAGGCTCAGGTACTGGGTCCTGTTCAGACTGCGGTGCGGGTTGTTGCTGTTCCGGTGGGCAGTCTTGTGGTTTGGGTTCCGGCTCAGGATCCGGGTCCGGATCCGCGTGCGCCGGGGTGGTAGTGGACTCATTGTGCTGAGGCTCCACGTTTGTGGAACCGCGGCACTGTTGGCACTGGCACCCGGAAGGGTGCTGCTCAGGTGTGGGTTCAGGCACTGGCTTTGGCGCCGGGCCTGGCTTTGATTCCGGTTGTGGCTGCGGCTGTGGCTGCGGTGCCGGTTTCGGATCTGGCGTTGACTCCGGTTTCGGATCTGGCATCGGTTCCGGCTTGGGTGGGCACTCAGCGGTTGATGCGGGTTGCGTCGGCTGCGCTGGCTGTGGCGGATTGGGGGCGGTATCGCCCGCGCCATCGGGCATAGGAGAAGTGGGCGCTGGAGTATCTGGACACTTCTTCACCGGTGGTGGGCAGGAATCCTCCTCGGCTTCTGCCGGCTCGGGGCATTCCTCCGGCAAAGGGCGCTCGCAGACGCATTCGCAGCGGGATTCAAACTCGTCGTAACAGGATTCAATGGCATCATCGCGATCCCGGCACGTGCTAGCGATGGAGTCATTGGTGTCATCGATGATCTTCGCCCCGATGCTGGAGACGATGGGAATAATGAACTTGGCCAGCGGGTGCCTGGTAGCCACCATGGACAAGATATTGAGCAGGGGGATTACCGCAGAAATCAGCTCGGTTAGTGCGGTATCGGAGGTATCGACGACATCGGAAATAGCGCCCGAGCATTGCTTGGCAGAATCAGTAAGCTGCTTGCCTTCATCGCGGTGGATATCAAAATCTTTTTGAATGCCCGTCAGGTGCTCACGCAAGGTGCCGTTGGCAACATTGGAGTCATCCGTGCGCAAAAAATCCGCAAGTCCCTGCCCACCACCGTGCGGGAGATTTCCTCCCACCGCGGAGATGGTATGGCGCAGTATGTTTTGTGGGGCGATTCCATCTACTGCACTGATGAGCTCGCCCAGAAGCCCCAATGGCATGCTGGGGCCAGAGTAACTTCCCAGGCAGGCCAATTGAAACTGCGAAATGGCGGCGGAATAATCCCCTAAAAGCGATTTAGTCAGCGTACTCACTAGTTCACGGCCTTTCCGCTTTCTCCTGCAAAGGAGCGGCTAAAGTCGGCATCGTACGCGGCGAATGCGCGCATCTGATCGTGCGCAGCCTGGCCTGTGGCAGAGATATTGTCTAAGCGCCACGTTCCATTGTCATGGATGCGCGCGAGGATGCTGCGTATGCGTTCCCCGTGCCCGGAGAAATTTCGCCCAGCCGCAGCGATAGGAAAGTCTGGAACGTCGGCCCGGTGGGCTTGGCGTTGTTCATCGTTGGCGCTTATAGCTTGTTGTAGTGCTGACATCGCCTCTGCGGGGCGAAGAAAAACCTCAGACATCGGTATAAATCCCCAAATCCATATGCGGTAAGTGTGCTCACCTTCATTGGACTGGGGTTTATACCAAATGGTTCCCAGTACTTCTTATTTTTCCTGCCTATACCGAGGCGACGACGGCAGAAAGCCTGCCTGCCACCTTGCGGGCGTGTTCCTCTTCGGCCGCTTCCACCATGACGCGGAAAAGCTCTTCGGTGCCCGAGGGGCGCAGTAGGACGCGGCCGGTTTCCCCGAGCTCTTCTTCCGCCTCCACAATGGCTTGCTTGACCTCGGTAGAATCCATGATCGCGGCCTTATTGGATACCGGAACGTTGATGAGCACCTGCGGCAATACGGTCATCACGGACGCCAATTCCTTCAGGCTTTTCCCGGATTTAGCCATGCGCGCCATGATGGAAAGGCCAGTGAGGGTGCCATCACCGGTAGTGGAGTCATCCGGAAGCACTACGTGCCCAGATTGCTCGCCGCCTAGGGAGAAATCGCCGCGATGGAGTTCTTCGAGCACATAGCGATCACCCACCGCCGCATGGCGGACCTCAATGCCTTGTTCTTCCATGGCGAGCGTCAGGCCCAGGTTGGACATGACCGTGGCTACGAGCGTATTAAAACGCAGGTCATTATCCTCCTTCATCCCTACCGCGAGCAGCGCCATGATCTGATCGCCATCGACCACATTGCCTTCAGCATCCACGGCGAGGCAGCGGTCCGCGTCGCCATCGTGGGCAAGACCCAAATCGGCGCCGTGCTCGAGCACCGCTGCCTGGGCTTTTTCAATATGGGTAGAACCACAGTTTTCATTGATATTAAAGGCATTGGGGCGGTGGTAGATCGGGATAACTTCAGCGCCTGCTGCTTCATAGGCGCTCGGAGCGACTTTCGATGCTGCACCATTAGCCGTATCCACGACCACCTTTATGCCGCTTAAATCTGCGGTTACGACATCCTTCAGGTGTTCTAGATAGCGCTCACGCGCATCGGGCGCCTCCGAGATAATGCGGCCGAGCTTGGTGCCCGTTGGGCCTTGTTCTACGAGGTTATCCATCGCGGCCTGAATCTCATCTTCTACGCTATCTGGCAATTTCTTGCCGCCGGCGGAGAAGAATTTAATGCCATTATCTGGCATCGGGTTATGGGAGGCAGAGATCATCACGCCGAGATCTGCACCATAATCATCGGTCAAAAAGGCGATAGCCGGGGTAGGAAGCACCCCCACGCGCACAACGTCCACGCCGCGGGACGCCAAGCCGGCGGCGATAGCGGCATCGAGCATTTCTCCGGATACACGGGGGTCACGGCCGATGATTGCCAATGGGCGGCGCTCATAAGATTCGCGCTGCGCAGTAAAGACCTCTGCAGCGGCTTGTCCCAGCGTCAACGCCAAAATGGGAGTCAGCTTTTTATTCGCGAGGCCGCGGACTCCATCGGTTCCAAATAGTCGAGTCATGCACACAATTATGCCCTGTAGGTCCCAACCGTTGCATACTTGGGCATCGGAAAGCAGGCCAGTTGGGTAACCAACATCACGAAAAATGTCCTTGCAATGAGAAACAAAATTTACTTTAAGTCGTACTTTTCGGCATTCATATGAAATTATTAACTAGGTTATACTTCACTCTTTTGCCTTAGAGAGGATCAACGATGAACGAACCTAGATCTTCAGGTGACAAGTCACCTGAAACTACCTCGCAGAAGGCACGGTCAGCCATTGCGAAAGCCGCTTCTGGGGAACGCGCTATTCATCCAGCCCTCATTCCCGGAGTAAGTGTTGAAAATACCCGCGCAAATTTTAAGACCAATAAAACCGTCTTTGCGGTGGCCTTGGCATCAACAGTTGGCATTATTCTGTGGGCCATCATCGCCCCAGATAATCTGGCCAACACCGGAAGCACCATGCGGGCGTGGGTCGTCCAAAACTTTGGCTGGCTATTCACGATCATCATGATTGCCACCACAGCATTCCTGCTAACAATCGCAATCGCCCCGACTGGAAAAATTAAGCTCGGTGCCGATGATTCCAAACCCGATTTCTCCCGGAACGCGTGGATCGCCATGCTCTTTGCCGCCGGTATGGGAATCGGCTTGATCTTTTACGGCCCAATGGAGCCGCTTGCGCTATTCTTGACTCCCCCGCCGTATCTCTCCAACGTCGAATCCGGCAGCCAAGAGGCCATCCTTCCGGCCTTTGCCCAGGCGGTTCTTCACCATGCTACGTTGCCGTGGATGATCTTTGCGCTGGTTGGCGGTGCGCTTGCCTATGCCGCTTACCGCCGCGGCCGTATCCCGCTTATTTCCTCGCTATTTGAGCCCGGACCTGACCCCCAGATGGTGGACACCTTGAAACCAGCATCTCGCTGGGAAGTGAGGTACCTTTCCACCATGCCACGCAAGACCTACACCGAGCAGTTCAAGCGCGACGCAGTCTCGTTGTACGAGTCGACCCCCGGAGCAACGCTCAACGCGATCGCCTCCGATCTCGGGGTCAACCGCAACTCCCTGCGCACCTGGCTCGACGCCTTCGGCACCGGCACCAAAACCAACGCCAACGGTGAAAAAGTCGCCAGCCCCATTGCCGCAGCCAACAGCGCACGCACGCCTGCTGAAGGACTCTCCGACGCCGAACGCATCCGCGTGCTGGAACGCGAAAACGCCAAGCTCCGGGAGGAACGAGAGATCCTCCGCAAGGCGGCCAAATATTTCGCGGAAGAGACGAACTGGTGAACCGCTTCCGGTTCGTTGATGACAACCGAGGCCTCTACGAGGTCAAGCGGTTATGTGAGGTTTTGAAGATCAACCGGTCCTCGTATTACAAATGGAAATCAGCTGCTCCTGCCCGCCGGCGACGCGTCCTTGACGACGCGGTGCTGGGAGCGAGGATCAAGGCCGTGTTCACGGCCGAGAACGGTTGTTACGGGGCGAAACGCGTGACGGCGGCCATCAATTCCGATCCAGCCAACGACGACCTTTTCAATCACAAGCGCACCGCCAGGTTGATGCGCCAGATGGGCCTGTTCGGCTACACCAAAAAACGCCGGGTGAAGACCACCGTGTCTGCGAAACGGGCTCCGAAGTTGCCCGACCTGCTGAAACGCCGGTTCACCGCGGAGAAACCGAACACCATCTACGTCGGCGATATCACGTACCTGCCGATCGCGGACGGGTCGAATATGTACCTGGCCACCGTCATCGACTGCTATTCGCGGCAGTTGACCGGTTTCGCGATCGCCGACCACATGCGCACGGAGTTGGTCGAAGAAGCTCTCACAATGGCCCACGGGGTCCGAGGCAACCTTGACGGGGCGATTTTCCACTCCGACCATGGCAGCGTCTATACCTCTGGGCAATACCGGAAGCTGTGTGAACGATTCGGTGTCACCCAGTCGATGGGAGCAATCGGGACGAGCGCGGACAACTCGTTGGCGGAGTCGTTCAACGCCACGCTGAAACGGGAAGTCCTCCAGGACGAGTCCGTTTTCCCAAGCCAGCTCGTATGTCGTCGGGACGTGTTCCGGTGGTGCACGCACTACAACACCAAGCGCTTGCACTCGTGGTGCGGCTATCGCTCGCCGAACGCCTTCGAAGCCGCCGGATCAGCTACACTTACTATCGCATCTTGATTAAATCCCCGTGTCCACTTTCCGGGGTTCGGGCCCCACAAACCATCAGACACTCTCCGCGCACGCCGCATATGAACGATGTAAGCAACTCAAGGGGGATCAAGCTAACTTTGCGCAGGTGAGGCGTGCCGACACATGGCACAGCACTGTTCACAGCCACCAATATTTTATCGACTGTAATGACTACGAACTACAAGTTCATGAGAAGCTTGCCGGGGGTAGTCAGGAAGAAAAATCGCGCCATGTCGTTACCGGAATGTTTAAAACGCACTACGCTCAATTGGTGTACGACCCGTTTGACTACCTAGACCGTTGGGAGGCAGGTAAACCATGAACGAGCAGCAGAAGCGACACTATCGTGCGCGTATGGCGGTTGCACAAACATTCCGTTCTTTCCTAAATGAGGATGGTGAGCGTGCCCGCCTAATGGAACGTCTCGGTGTTGAGACCATGCCGGTTATTGTTCCCGCATTAGGCGATACCTTAGCGTCCAATATTCGAGAAACGGCTAGCCGTCACTTTAAAGCGGGTGCCGAACACGTAGTTGTTCCGGTTTGTTTGCCAGTTCGTGACCCTGATGGCATTAAGCTTTGTGTGCTAATTGTCTCAACGCATGATTCCAAGACGTTCTGGCAACTAGATATGAATGAACTTCATGACAGTGTTGAAATGGCACAAGTTGTTGAGGCGCTGGATGCTACCAAGAAATGGGAAGTTGAAGAACTTGACTCCCGGCAGCAGCAAGAATTGAAAGACTTAGCGGCTTTTGGTTAGCCGAATAGTAAGACAAAACCACCGCCCCGGCACTCACACCTAGAGTGCCGGGGCGGTGGTCCATTCCGAGTAGCTAGTTACCCAGCTAGCTACTCTGAAATTCCTAAAAATGTCCGCATCCCCTTTTGCTACTTAACCCCTACTTAACCCTAAAACGACAAAGCCGCCGCCTCCCAGAATGGGAAGCAGCGGCAGTGTATGGCGCTTGCGCGCGCAGTAGAAGCGAGATTAACGCTTGGAGTACTGCGGTGCGCGACGTGCCTTGTGCAGACCAGCCTTCTTACGCTCAACTGCACGAGCGTCACGGGTGAGCAAACCAGCCTTCTTCAAGGTGGAGCGATCAGCCGGGTTGTAGATGTTGAGTGCACGAGCGATAGCCAGGCGCAGGGCGCCGGACTGACCGGTCGGGCCACCGCCGTTAACGGTGACCTTCAGGTCAAACTGGTTCTCGCGGTCCAGCAGGGTCAGCGGGGTGAGGATGTCCTGCTGGTGCAGCTTGTTCGGGAAGTACTCACCGAACTCGCGGCCGTTAACCACGATCTGACCGGAGCCAGCAACGAGGCGAACGCGAGCGACGGCGCGCTTACGGCGACCGACGGTCTGAATTGGGCCCTCGTGGACCGGAGCGGCGGTCTCAACCTCTGCCTCGGTCTCAGCGTTGGCGCTAGCCAACGAATCACCGATGGTGTTGGTGAACTCTTCGGTAGCGGCGCTTGCTGCAGCGATGTCAGCAGCCTCGGCTACATTGTTGTCGATGTTCTGCTCAGCCATTACTGTGCCACCTGCTTAAACTCGAAGGTTTCCGGCTTCTGACCGGCGTACGGGTGCTCATCGTCTACGAAGACGTGCAGCTTCTTGATGGAAGCGCGGGAGAGCTTGTTGTGCGGCATCATGCCGGCAACAGATTCTTCGATAACGCGGACCGGGTTGGCGTCCAAAGACTGACCCAGGGTCATGGACTTCAGGCCGCCCGGGTAACCGGAGTGGCGGTAGCGCAATTCGCGGTCGCGCTTGTTGGAAGAAACGTGAATCTTATCAGCGTTGATGATGATGACGTGGTCACCGGTGTCAACGTTGGGTGCGAACTGTGGCTTGTGCTTGCCGCGCAGCAGGTCTGCCACGGTGGAAGCAAGCTTGCCCAGCACCACATCAGTAGCATCGATGACGTACCACTTGCGGGTGATGTCACCGCTCTTTGGGTGGAAAGTAGACAAAATGACTCCTTGAAAGTCTGTCTCGGAACTGCCGGCCAGCGCTAAGCATCCATTCGCTTCCCAACAGCGGCCGGTGGAGACCTGCGGGAAGCGCTTCGCCAGCTGCTTGCCGGCGAGCGAACACATAGGGCTACGATTTTAGCTGCTACCGGCAGAAAAGACCAAAACGCCGAAACCGGCACCTTCTCAGGAAGAAAAGGCACCGGTAAAAGCGGTTCTATGTGGCAGTTTTTGCGGTTAGCGTCTGTCATTAGCGCTAAGGGACGACGGCTGCGTTCGCCTCCTGCCGTATGGATACTGGCACAGGCACCGCCCGTCCCCTTCCTACTTCGCCTGAGGAAGCACGCTAAATAGATACTGCCAACAGTGCTTTAGCCCCAGCTAGCGGCGGCGCGACGGTTGACATCGCTCATGGCATCATTGCCCTGAGACACAGTCTTGGAGATGGTTGCCAGCACGGTATTGAGTTCTTGTGCTGCCTTATCCCACTTGGCCTGCGCCTGATTATAAGCCACTGCGGATTCTCCTTCCCACGTGCTCACCATGGGTTGGAGACGGGATTTGAGGTCGGCCAAGGTGCTGTTGATACGGCCGGAAGTGGCGTTGATATCAGCTGCGGCAGAAGAGATAGCGCCGAATTGGTACTTGATTTCGGACATGTGGAAAATACTTCCTTTCGAAGTTGCTGGTGGAAATGGCTGGGTTACAGGGCGAGGCCGCCGCCAACGTTGGAGAAGGCCTGGGTGTTTTCGGCTTCGACGTTGTCAAAGTTGTGAGCATTGCTGCGGATGTTTTCAGAAATTGACGTCAATGCCTCGCGCAGTTGCTGCGCGGAGGTGTTGTAGCGCTGCATCAAATTATCGAATGAAACCTGCGCCTGGCCGGCCCAGCTGCCGCGGACAGAATCCACTACTCCCTGTAGGCGGGTGAGCTCGCCTTGGACTTCGTCATTGGTGTTATCGACGCGGCCGGCAGTGGAGACCATGACATCGGCTTGTGTCTTAAAAGTCTGAGACATAACAGTGCGCCCCTCCTTAGGGCGGGAAGAGATGTTGAGTGTGTTTTCCCCCGAAAAAGCTTCTGCGCTTTCTCACCGTTATTGGACTGAACTAGGACCCATATGGTTCCCGGGAAGCTAAAAACTTTTCTGCTTATTTCTTGCTCAGGGATTCGGTGGCCATCCGGCAGGCGGCTTTTTGCACGGCATTGGCACCATGCCGGGTATGGCATCCCACTGACATGTGGTGCCCGGTATCTTCCCACACGGTCCATTCCACCACTGAGCCATCGCCGGGGTCTTCTATATAGTGCAAACGCCCTGCATCTTCAGATACATCACGCAGTTCCGGATCCTTATCCACCTGCGCTTTGATTTCCTCAAAGAGAGCCCTGGCCGGCACATTAAAGAGTGAATCCGCCGCTAGGAGAATCCTTAAATCAGGGTCTTCTCCTGTGGCGGTAACCAGTCCTTCCTCCACAGTGGCCTGAAATCCGGTGGGAAGGACGACGGAGAGCCCTTCAATATCCAGGCGTTTTTCGCCTGGGTTGAGCGCGTCATCGCTATTCGTACCGTCGTCGCCATCGCTGCTACCGCCACCGGAATCTTCCGTCGGCACGGCATCGGTGGCGCTTGCAGCGGTGGTGCCGGCCGCCTCGTTATCCTGGTCATTGGACGCATTCGCGCCCATGGCCCACCACGAGGCACCGACGACGGCGAGGATCACCACGACGATGGCAACGTGGAACATATCGATGGCCCCAATCCACCCGCGAAGCCTATCGGCCCACCGCGTGCCAGTCCGCTTCCCCTCGTCCGCTCGCGCGCCAATTCCAGTTCCTGCTTCCAACCCCGCTTCTGCGGGTTCCATGGGCTCATCCATCTGCACGGTCGGTGTGGATTCTGGGACGTTTGCAGGCAGTGTCGATGCCGATGCCAGCGCTGTTTCCCGCTCCTTTGCCTCGCCCGCAAGCGAGTCAGTGTCCCGTTCCAGAATCGGTTCCGGTGCGGGCGCTTGTTCCTGTTGCCGCACGCGAGCACCGGCTATATCGAGCTGGCGCTGCACAATGGTAACGGCCTCGTGAGAGATGGCGGTGCCGGAGGGATCCGCGATGACGGATACGTCCACGTCCGGCCAGGCGGATCCAGCGATCTTCGCGATCTGGTCCATGACGTGGCCTAAGGCTTTGCCTTCTACGATGCCGGTTCCGGCTAGATCGTAGCGGTACACGGTTTCTGGGCCTTCAAAGATGGTGGCCGCATCCATAACGGTCACCGTAATCATTGCCGGCAGCGCGGAGATAGGCGTTTCTGTAGACATTTATTCTTCCCCTCCCCCATAGACCACCTGGGCAATTCCCAGGTTTTCGCCACGAATGCTCCACTGCCCGCGCCCGGGCGGCTGGTGGCTGGGCTTGAGGCCGAAGATGGTGCCTTCGTCGCGGTCGGCATCGAAAAGCAGAAATGCTGGCTGCAGATCGCGTACCGCGGAAAAGAATTGGCCAAAGAGCGCTCGGCCGATACCGCCGGATTTTCGGGCGATGACCATGTGCAAACCGATGTCCCGCGCGTGCGGCAGGAGATCGATTAAGGGTGCAAGGGCGATATCGCTGACCAAATCTGCATCATCAATCACCACGTAAATATCTGGCCCGTCCCACCAATCGCGGGCGGCAAGTTGCTCTGGGGTGATATCCGGCCCCGGCAGGCGTTGTTCCAGCGTGCGCACGGTATTAACTATTGCCTCTTGGGCACTGGATTGCGTCGCGGCATACTCCGCCACCATGTCCTGTTCCAATGTGCCCAGGTGAGCGCGGCGCTGATCGATGACCACCATACGCGCCGCCTCGCGCGACAGGCCGCTAATCCCACGCATTATCTGTGCCAAGAAGTTGGACTTGCCGCAGCCTTGGGCGCCGATGGCTACCAAGTGTGGTTCGCGCTCCGGGTTCCACGCCAAGGTGGAAAGGTCGCGCCCGCCAATTCCCCACGGGATGCCACCAGTGGGTGCTTCACCTTGGACGGCGAGCGCGTCTGGGGTCAATACCGCAGGCAACATCTTCAGCCGCGGGGCGGGAACGGCATTAGCATGCACGCGGCAGATATGGGCAATATCTTGATTCGACGTATGCGCGAGCAACATATTTTCGCCTGCCTGTGTCAGCCCCATGCCTGGGGCGCTGGGCAGTTTTTGTTGCAGCTTGCGGTCAATGAGGGAATCGAGCGCCTCACCCAAGCGCAGCTCGAGGCGGTGGGCGATGAGATCCCTAATTGCCGGGCGCATCGTGGTCCAGCGAGAGGTCGCAATAACGACGTGAACATTGGCGGAGGCACCGTCTGCAACGATATCCGTAATGGATTCAGCTAAATCCTCAAACTCCGCATTGGACGGTCCAATGTGGTGCCAGCCGTCGATAATCAAGAAGGTCTCGCGCGATTCCGGCCGGCGGATAAACCCGGCAACCTCATCGACGATGCGGCGGATCTTTTCGCCTTCTTCGCGCCCGGCTACCCCGGCAACGTGCGGTAGCCGGTCCAGGGCGGCTAGCTGCCCACCGCCCAAGTCGATGACATAAAAGCGAATATCTTCCGGCCGCCGGTTGAGCGCCAGGGACGAGACTATCGTGCGCAGCGCGCCCGACTTGCCGGATTGCGGTCCCCCGCACAGTGCAAGGTGGCCGCCGTGTTGGTGAAAGTCGATGACTAATTGGTCTTGGCGCTGGTAGTAAGGCCTATCGATAATCCCAATCGGCGCGGACAGTTCCGCTGCGGTGGACTCCGCGCCCTCCCTATCGAGGGACGAAAGCTCGATGACCGGTGGCAGCGGTGGCAACCAAATGCGGTGGGCCTCCTGGCCACGCGCGGCGGCTTCCTCGCCGGCGGCGCGAACCAACTCGGTAAGCATCGATGTAGATTCGTCCATCACCACCGTGGGCGAATTCTGTGCAGCGGCATCGTCCTGCGCCCAGCCTGTAAAAAGCTCCACCCGGCGCGGCGGGCCCGCGGGGTTGCCGTCCTGGCCCGTGGCCGCGGGCATCCCCGTGCTAGTCGCAGCCCGGCGCGCGAGCGGCCCTGATACGTAGGAGGCCTGAAACCGGGTGAGATCCTCGGCATCGGATTTCAGGTAGCCGGCGCCGGGTTGGCCGGGAAGGTGGTAGGCATCGGTCACGCCAAGGACCTGGCGGGATTCGGCAGAGGAAAAGGTTTTAAGACCGATTCTGTAGGACAAGTGGGAGTCCAGTCCCCGCAAGCGCCCTTCCTCCAGCCTTTGGGAGGCCAAAAGCAGGTGCACGTGGAGGCTGCGCCCCAAGCGCCCCACGGCAACGAAGAGCTCGGCGAAGTCCGGGTGCTGGCCCAAGAGCTCGGAAAATTCGTCCACGACGATGATCAGCGCCGGCAAGGGTCCGTAGTCCCGCACGGCATCCGCAGAGGCGTTGTACTCGCCTACATTGGCAAAGTTTCCCGCGGTGCGCAGGAGTTCTTGGCGGCGGTTCATCTCCCCGGAAATGGCGTCATACATGCGCTCTACCAGGGTGGATTCCTCTTCAAGGTTGGTAATGACCGCGGAGGTATGCGGCAGGCGATCACAGCCTAAAAACGTTGCACCACCCTTGAAGTCCACCAACACCAGGTTGAGTTCATCCGGGCTATGCGTGGCGGCAAGCGCGGTGACCAAGGTGCGCAGGAGCTCAGATTTACCGCTGCCCGTTGCCCCGATGCATAGGCCGTGCGGCCCCATTCCGCCGTGCGCGGATTCTTTGAGATCCACGGTCACCGGCTGTCCGATGGAATCGATGCCGATGGGCACCATGAGCCGCGAGGCACCATCGCGCCCGTGCCACATGCCGCTGGCGACCAATTCGTCCACGCCACTGTAACCGAGCAGCCCCAGCAAATCATTGCCCCGGCGCCCAGAGGTGCTATCGGGGCGGCGAAAGACCGCCATTCGGCGGGCCATAATCGTGGCCGCGGCAGTGCCCAAACTATCGGGTGTGCCCAGTTCTTCCACGCCCGCGGCCGTGACCGCCTGCAGGGTATCCGCCGCGACGAGGCACAGGCCTTCTTGTTCCGCGCGCAGGCTCAACGCAGACGACGGCGCACCACCTAGCTCAATGACGGTGGTATAAGAATCGCCGTGGAAGAAGTCTTCGGTGCCGGTGGTCAGGAGGGCATCGACAAGCACAATGCGAAACCGCGCCTTGTCCGGCTCCCGGGTGTGCGGCAGCCATTTTAACCACTCCCACTCGCCGCCGATGGCCTCGATACCGATGGTTTCGGGACCGTGTGCTAGGGCTAACTGCATGACGAGGGCGCGCACCGTATCGCGGGCATTATCGCCGGTAAAGGATAAAAACCTAAAGGCCTGCAATTGGATGACCACCGGGAGATCCGGAACGGTGCCCACCGCCTTGATGGCCTGGCGCATGCTCACCGCACAGACCGGGTCCAGGTCCTCGGTCGCACCAGAATCAGGCACGTTGATGGGCGTGCACAACGTGGTGGGCCCAGTGCCCACGCGCACCTCCAAGGCATCCGGATCATCAGGCCCGCGCTCCCACATGCGCCGCGATCCCACCAGCGGTTCCAGTCCCGCCGGATCCGGGTGTCGATACAACTCGTGCACACGCTGCGCACTGGCATTATCCAGGGCCTTTTCCCGCAGCGCCTTAATGTGGCGCAAGTAAGTCCGCCGGGTTTCATCCGGGTCCTGCCCGCTATTTTGTGGCCCAAACATCATGGCCATGCTGGCCAGCATCATGAGTGGAAACATCAGGGATACCGGGCTGATATGCCGCGAGTCGCCCGCGCCCAGCACCATCAGCACCACCATGCCCAGCATGGCGGCGATCATCACGATGGGCAGCAGCAAGCGTACCAAGGGCACCGGCTGTGGGCGCACCGCTTCCGGCACTTCCTCTGCCTCGATGGTGCCGGTGGGAAGCGGCGGTGGTGCGTCCCTGAGCGGCACGGTCAATGGTTCCACGATGTGGGTTTCCCCGATCCTAAGCATGGGTAAAATCCTCCCCCGATCCACGCGCTTAGCGCTCTTGGCCCCCTGCCAAGATTCCCCGCGCTGCGGTGGACACGACGCCACCAGTAAGCCACAATATGTGGCATTGGGCAAGGGGGACGCCCATAATCAAGAGACAATTCGGGGGAATTATGACCGCTCCAACGGCGCATCACCTGCGCCTTACCATCCGCATCCACGCAGATTCCTTCCACAAGGAAGCAGACGTGGCATTGCCGTTAAGCTCCAGCCTCGGCGAGCTCATGGCAGAACTTACTGACCTTGTCGATGCACCCGCGATCGACTCACCCTGGCGCGCCAGTACGGCCTCTGGGCGCACCATCGACCTCACCGCACCGCTTGCCGCCACGCCGCTTGCGGAGGGCTCCATCCTGGTGCTCGCCCCGCGCGAGGAGCGCCCCGCGCCCGTAATCCGCGACGCCGCCGAATCCCTCGCCGCCCAGAGCCACGACGACACCACCTCCGCCATTCCCATCGTCTGGGCGTGGGCTGGGCTTGCCGCGGCCTTCGCCGTCGCGTGGGTACTCTCACTTCCGGCGGTGGCCTGCGCCGGGCTCGCCATCGCGGCCTTCGTGCTCGCCCTGTGGACGCGGGCGCTATCGCTTGTCATGCTCACCCTAGCGGCAGGGGCGGCGAGCGGTTGGGCGCTTATTTCGCCCGCGCTTGCCGATGCCCCCTATGCCGCCCTCACCACCAGCGCCACCCTGCTCGCGGCGTTATTAGCCTGCCACCTCACCCGGTTAAGCACGGTACGCATGACCTCCGGCGCGCTCACCATCGCCGGGCTAGTGCTCATTGCGTCCGTGAGCTACCTGCTTCCTGGACTGAGTGGCAATTCGGGCATCGGCACGAGCCACGGCACCGCCGCGGCCGCGGGCATCATTATCGCGGGAGTCATTTTGCTTGCCACCGCTCCCGCGCTGACCATCGCCACCGCGGGGCTCAAGGTGCCGCAATTGCCCACTGCGGGCCAAGACCTCGCCGTCTCGGATGAGCGCCAGCCCGATGTGGACGATCGCGCCATCCGCGCCGGGTATGCCTACGAGGGCATCTGCTGCGGAATCGCGCTTTGCCTCATACCGGCCCTCATCGCGCTTAGTTTCACCGGCACCGGCACCCTCGTGGCCACGGACGGGACCGTGGGCGAGGCGGGATCCGCCGCTACCATCGGTTCTCGCATCGCCGTGCTTTTCGGAACCGGTTTAACCGGGCTCGGCTTCGTCCAAGCACTCTGCGTCTCTGTTGCCGGAACGGTGGTCATGCACGCCGCGCGTCACGGGCGCGTGCTTGCCAGCTGGGCGCTCATGCTCGTCGCCATGGTTGCCTGCCTCACCGCCTGCCTGTGCGCCGTGCATGCGATTGCCGCGGACGGGCTTGCCGGCGCTTGGGCGCCGACGGTGGTCGCCGCTCTCCTGCTTGCCGCGATGCTAAGCGCCCCACTGTGGACGGCCAAAATGAGCGAGGTGGAGCCAACGACCATCGCCTGGTTTGAACGCCTCGAGTCCCTCACCATCGCCGCCTGCCTGCCGCTTGCCGCGCACCTCGCCGGGATCTTCGAGCTCATTCGGGGGCTGGGATAATGCACCACACCCGCTCGCGTTATTCTTCCGCACAGCCTGGTTTCAACGGCAGTTCAAGGCTTGCTGCTTGTGTCCTCACCGCGTGTGTCCTCGCCGGTACCGGCGGCTTCATCACAGCAGCTCCCACCGCTCCCATCGCGAGCGCGCGGGAACCGGACCGGGAATGCGCCACCGCGCATCCTTCTCCCCTAGCGCCAGAACCTTCCGCAGACCAGCGCGCCTACCGCTCCCAGCTGCATTCCTTTGCCACTGGCGAGGGCATAAAGGTAGCCGTCATCGATACCGGCGTTGCCCACCACGATCAGTTGCCAAATCTCACCGCAGGCGCGGACCTGGTCACTCCGGAAGAACCGGATCCGCACCGGGATTGCGACCTGCACGGCACCGTTGTAGCCGGCATCATTGCTGGGCACGATATTGGCATCGCCCCGCGCGCTGAGATCC
Source organism: Corynebacterium tuingiense (assembly GCF_046718165.1). Classification (NCBI taxonomy): domain Bacteria; kingdom Bacillati; phylum Actinomycetota; class Actinomycetes; order Mycobacteriales; family Corynebacteriaceae; genus Corynebacterium; species Corynebacterium tuingiense. Next base: position 402,621 of record NZ_CP177101.1, on the reverse strand, counting down.
GCGCCATCCGCCAAACCAGCGCGCATTATCGCCACTACGATGGCACGGCCGGTGAGTCCGACGAGGACAGCACCACCGGCTCGCTCGACACATTGGCCCGCGCCATCGATCATGCCGTGGAGGACAACGCCCGGGTGATCAATATTTCCGTCGTGTCCTGCGTTCCAGAAAAGACTGCGCAGCGCATCGATAGCTCCCGCTTGGATGAGGCGCTCGGCCACGCAGAAGATGCCGGCGCGGTAGTCATCGCAGCCTCCGGCAATATTTCCTCCGGCACCTGTGAAGAAGGCGATCACGTCTTTCCCGCTGATTCACCAACCGTTTTATCCGTTAGCGCCCAAGAGGATGCCCACGCACTCGCCGAGTACTCCCTCACGCCTGCCGATGGCCCACAATTATCCGCCCACGGCTTCGTCCCTTTAGCGCTTAATCCCGCCGGTGGCTGGGCGGACGGGAAGAACCAACAGGATTCCCTGGCACAGTTCCATGGCACCTCGTTCGCGGCACCGGTAGTCAGCGGCACCGCCGCCCTATTAGCCGAGCGCTACCCAGACGCCAGCGCCGCCGATATACGTCAACGGCTGCTTTCCGCCGGCGAGCCCGGCAACGGTTTCATCGATCCGCTCGCCGCCCTGACGCATATCGATGGCGAGTACGCCGCACCCGCGCGCGATCTGACCATCCAGCCCGCCAAAGACGAACGCTCCCCGGCTGCGAGCCGAACCGGCTGGGTGCTCGGCGGGTTAGTCCTGCTGCTAACCGGCCTGGCGATTGCTCGCGGGCTACGCCGAGCCAAGTCGGCCTAGGGGCTGACCTGCAGGGCTTCGTCCCGGTCCAAGCGCGAGGCCTCTGGCAAAAGCCGGATGATTTCCCACGGAACCTCCGCCCCAATACCGGTGCCGAGGGCCTCTAAGAGTTCCTTATTGTCCACCGCATGGCGCTGCCCCGTAGGCGAGACAACGTGGTAGCCATGCCCGGTATCCACACCAACTCCTCCTGCCGATAGCCCGCCAAAACGATCCGCTATACCCTCTCCGGCGAGCGCTACCGTCCCGGGGTTCTCAGTCACCAGCGCTGCCCCACCATCGCTATCAGCGCACATCCAGCCCTCATCTGGGCCAACGAAGTCGAAGGTGGTGGCGGGCAGGCGGAAGTTTAAGGGGGCATCGGCAAGCGCGCCTACCTCTTGCGGTGAGGCTTCTTTGCGCGTCGCACCGTAGCTAACCAACATGTCTGCCTGGGTGGCGGAAAGCTCGGCGACGCCGTCGTCCGTTTGGGCCCACTGGCCCTGCCCGGTGTCCATGATGTCCGGCAGCGGATCGGGAAACGTCAACGGCGGCTGCTCCGCAAAGGCATTGAGCAACTCCGCGGGAACGGGCCAGGCATGGGTGCTCCCGTCGATGCCAATCCCGCGGCGGATGACCCGGCCCTCCGTGCTCTGCGCATCGGGCAAGCGCACGCGCCCGTCCGCGGTGAGCAGCCACTGCGTGCCATCCGTTTCTGCGAGCGCGGCGCGCTCCTCCCCAAAGCCCTCCTGCGGCGGATCCGCCACCACGATGACCTCTTCTTGGGCCACCTGTTGGCCATCGATGCTGGTGGGATTATCCGCGGGCTGCTCATCGTGGCCGGCAAGGCACGCCGCCCACGAGCGCTGCGGTGTCTCGCCCGGTGCGGCCAAATAGCCGGGCGCATCCGAAATCCCCACGGGCGTGCCCAACGAGGCCTCGCGCAAATGCTCGTCCCCAATGGTCTGCGCCTCGGCCGCCTCGCCGGCGATGATCCGCGCGGAAGAGAGGTTGTAAACGGGGTGGTACTTATCGTTGACGTCCACGAAAAGCTGCCCCTGTTCCGAGCGGACGATGGGCGCATCCCCTGGTTGCGGGCTCGGCTGCAACCAGGCCAAAAGGCCAGAACCGACCGCCAAAAAGGCCACGCCTACTCCGCCGAACATCATCGCCTTGCGGCGGCGGGCCAGCGGATCGTGGATCATGCGGGTATCCCCCAACACGAGCCCGTGTTCCACGCGGCGGCGTAAAAATTTATGGCCCGAGACTTGGGCCTTGGTCGTTGGCAATGGACGTGCCATGAATTTCCCCCCGAAAATTCCCCGAAAGTCTAAATAAACCCAGACCTCAGGCTAGCGCAGGTGCCACACCCCTGCCACTTGGTAGCGTGTATTCACAAGGTCGTGCGCTTTTCCCGCGTCACATCAGCCCGCGCGGACATGTCGCCCGGCTCCGGGTAATCCACCTGCACTAAGGACAAGCCCTTCGCCGGCGCCACGGGAATGCGGGAAGAGCGCTTGGTTTCCTGCAGCAATGCCGCGACAAAGTCGACGTCCCTGCGGCCTTCCCCAACACTTAAGCAACAACCAACCAATGAGCGCACCATCGACCAGCAGAAGGCGTCCGCGGTCACTCGGGCCTCAAAGAGCTGCGGTTCCTCCGGCGTCGAGACATCCTGCCAGCTAAATTCCTGTAATTCGCGAATGGTGGTGGCATTCGGCTTGGCCTTACAAAAGGCCGCAAAATCGTGCAGGCCCACCAGCGCAGTCGCCGCATCCTGCATGGCATCGATATCTACCGGTTTGAACCATTCGGCCGTATCGCGCGCCCGCGTCGGCAGCGCGCCCCGAGGGCAATTGGTTATCCGGTACACATAATGCCTGCGCAGCGCGGAAAATCGGGCATCAAAACCTTCTGGCGCGAAATCGCAGCCGTGCACCCGGACGTCTTCCGGCAACAGCTTGGCAAGCCTGCGCACTAACGTGCCCGGATCGCCTGCCACCGACCGTTGCTCCAGCATCTCCTGCGGTACGTCCACGTGCGCCACCTGCCCGCGGGCATGGACACCCGCGTCCGTACGGCCAGCCACCGTCAGCGGAACCTCCGTGCGAGCGATCATGGCCAGCTGCTCCTCGAGCACACCTTGGACGGTGCGCAGTCCGCCCTTTTGCTTGGCCCACCCGTGAAAATCCGTGCCGTCATAGGCCAGGTCTAACCGGAGCCGAACGAATCCTTCCGCCGGCCCCTCATCTGCGATCGGTGCTGCTTCAGTCATGGTGGCCCTTATGCTACCGGAGGCGGCGGCGGGTTCCCGAAATGTGCAACCTCTCCTGCTACACCTCCCCTGTTCGTTTTGAGCAGAAAATGCAATATCTGAGGGCCGTATTTGCTCAGTTATCGCAGTGGAGGATGCGCATGGGAGGTTGAGCGTTGGACGTTGGGTGGCCTGCTGCATGGCGAAGCCGCGCGATGGAGTCGGGCGATGGAGCCGCACGACGGAGCGGGACCGGGTATATGAGGTTGCAAGTTCAAAACGACAAAAGCCGCCTTCCCGTGTCTCTTCGTAAAGAGAATGGGAAGGCGGCGATTGGGCGCTACTGCTGCGAGTAGGCGGTGCAATCCACGCGCGGCGTTAGGGCCGGAGTGAATTCAGCAGCCAGGAGAAATTACTTCTCCTCGGACTCCTCAGCAGCGGTGTCCTCGGCCGGAGCCTCGGTCTCTGCAGCCTCGTCTGCCTGAGCCTCTTCAGCCTCAGCGGCCTTGGAAGCGGCAGCGCGGGTAGCGCGGTTAGCCTCGGAGGTCACGGTCTCCTCAAGAACGAGGGAGATCTGGGACATCGGGGCGTTGTCACCGGTGCGGTTGTCCAGCTTGATGGTGCGGGTGTAGCCACCCTCACGGTTCTCAAAATTCGGTGCAACCTCGTCGAACAGGTGGGAAACAACATCCTTACGCGGGATGAGCTTCAGCACTGCGCGGCGGTCAGCGATTGTGCCGGACTTAGCCTTGGTGATGATCTTTTCGACGTACGGGCGAAGAACCTTCGCCTTGGCATCGGTGGTCTTGATGGCGCCGTGCTCGATCAGGCTAGCTGCCAAGTTGCTCAGCATATGAGCTTGCTGCTTGGCGGAGCCACCGAGACGGGCACCCTTCTTCGGGGTAGGCATTGTTTACTCCTCGTGTGCGGTAAAAGTTGAGCGCGCGGCAACGAGTGCCGCAGTTCAGGGTGATTCTTTACTCGGAATCGTCCGCAGCCGGATCCTTGAAGTCACCGGTTTCTGCGTCGTAGCCCTCGAGCTGGGTGGGGTCGAAGTCCTCAGGGGTGTCCTTCAGAGCAAGGCCCAAGTTAGCCAGCTTGATCTTAACCTCATTAATCGACTTCTGACCGAAGTTGCGGATATCCAGCAGGTCGGACTCGGTGCATTCTGCAAGCTCGCCGACGGTGTGGATTTCCTGACGCTTCAGGCAGTTGTAGGAGCGAACGGAGAAGTTCAAGTCCTCGATAGGCATGCCGTAGGCGGCGATGTACTCGGTCTCCTGCGGGGAGGGACCAATCTCGATGCCTTCGGCTGCGTTGTTCAGCTCGCGTGCCAGGCCGAAGAGTTCGACCAAGGTGCCGCCGGCGGAAGCCAGGGCGTCGCGGGCGGAAATCGAGTTCTTGGTTTCGACGTCGATGGTCAGCTTGTCAAAGTCGGTGCGCTGCTCAACACGAGTAGCTTCGACCTTGTAGGAGACCTTCAGCACTGGGGAGTAAATCTGGTCGATTGGAATACGGCCAATTTCCCCAGAGGTTGCGGCAGCCGGGACGTAGCCACGGCCGCGCTCGACGACGAGCTCAATGTCCAGCTTAGCGGTGTCATTCAGCGAAGCGATGTGCAGATCCGGGTTGTGGATCTCCACGCCAGCCGGCGGCTGGATATCGCCCGCGGTGACATCACCAGGGCCTTCCTTGCTCAGGTACATAACCACCGGCTCATCGGAGTCGGAGGACAGGACCATGCTCTTGATGTTCAAGATGATCTCGGAAACGTCTTCCTTCACACCGTTGATGGTGGTGAACTCGTGGAGCACACCATCAATCTTGATGGAGGTTACCGCTGCGCCTGGGATGGACGACAGCAGGGTGCGACGCAGCGAGTTACCGAGGGTATAGCCAAAGCCCGGCTCGAGCGGTTCGATGACGAACTTGGAACGAGACGAGTCGATGAATTCCTCGGTGAGCTGAGGACGCTGGGAAATGAGCATTGCAATTCTCCTTTTCGGCGACCGCTATTTGACGCCGGTAGAGGGGGTAAAAATCTTGAGGTTGAAGATTCCTGATGGACCGCGTGGCCTTGAAGGGCCGTGCGGTATAACAGTTTACTTCGAGTAAAGCTCGACGATGAGCTGCTCTTGCAGCGGAATGTCGATCTGAGCGCGCTCGGGCAACTGGTGCACGAGGATGCGCAGCGTATCAGGAACGACCTGCAACCATGCCGGTACGTTGGCATCGATAAGAGCGTCCTGAGCGTCTTCGAACCATTCCATCTTCTGGGAACGCGGGCGGACATCGATGATGTCGTACTGCGTAACCCGGTAGGACGGGATGTTGATGTTCTTGCCGTTCACGGTGAAGTGACCGTGGGAAACGAGCTGGCGAGCCTGGCGGCGGGTGCGTGCCAGACCTGCGCGGTAAACTACGTTGTCCAGGCGGGTTTCCAGAAGGATGACTAGGTTGTCACCAGTCTTGCCTGGGAGGCGGTTAGCCTCGGTGTAGTAGCGGCGGAACTGACGCTCCAGCACACCGTAGGTGTACTTTGCCTTCTGCTTCTCCTGGAGCTGCAGCAGGTACTCAGATTCCTTGATGCGGTTGCGGCCAGCCTGTCCCGGAGGGTACGGGCGGCGCTCGAATGCCATGTCTCCGCCGACCAAGTCGACGCGAAGACGGCGGGATACGCGGGTAGCGGGGCCAGTGTAACGAGCCATTTTCTTACCTCTTTCCTTCCCTTAAACCTTGCGACGCTTGGTCGGACGGCAGCCGTTGTGTGGCTGTGGAGTTGCATCCGTGATCGAGGAAACCTCGAGGCCTGCAGCCTGCAGGGAACGGATGGCGGTCTCGCGGCCGGAGCCCGGACCCTTAACGAATACGTCAACCTTCTTCATGCCGTGGTCCATTGCCTTGCGTGCGGCGCTTTCAGCGGCCATCTGCGCAGCGAACGGAGTGGACTTACGGGAACCCTTGAAGCCAACGTGGCCAGAGGATGCCCAGGAGATAACAGCACCGGTCTGATCGGTGATCGAGACGATGGTGTTGTTGAAGGTGGACTTGATGTATGCGTGGCCCAGAGCCACATTCTTCTTGACGACGCGACGGCCGGAACGGCGTGCGCCGGAACGAGTCTTTGGAGGCATGAACTACTTCTTCTTTCCTGCGATCGTCTTCTTCGGGCCCTTACGAGTACGCGCGTTGGTCTTCGTACGCTGACCGCGTACCGGCAGACCGCGACGGTGGCGCAGACCCTTGTAGCTTCCGATTTCAATCTTGCGACGAATATCAGCCTGAACCTGGCGGCGGAGGTCACCCTCTACCTTCCAGGAGCCTTCAATTGCGTCACGCAGTGCCGAAACCTGTTCATCTTCCAGGTTGTCGGTGCGCAGGTCAGGAGAAATGCCAGTCTTTTCTAGCAATTCCTTGGCACGGGTTGGACCGATGCCGTAGATGTAGGTGAGAGCGACCTCCATACGCTTATTGCGTGGGAGGTCAACACCAGCTAGACGTGCCATAAGGCGTGTCCTTTCGGGTTGTTACGGCGGTTTTCTCCCCATCCGTCCCGCTCCACGCAACGCTTCGCCCGGACCGTGCCGGGAATCCTTGGGTTGCTTACCAGTGCGGGCTCAGGCCACCGTAGCCTGAGGTGTACAGGACAAAGCCATGCTTCGCCCTTGGGTGAGGAGGCTGACTGTGTTTACTTGTAGCGGTAGACGATGCGTCCGCGGGTCAGGTCATAAGGAGACAGCTCTACGACGACGCGATCCTCCGGGAGGATGCGGATGTAGTGCTGACGCATCTTACCGGAAATGTGTGCAAGAACCTTGTGCCCATTGTCGAGCTCGACACGGAACATTGCGTTTGGCAGAGGCTCGACGATGCGACCCTCTACCTCAATTGCGCCTTCCTTAGCCATAACCTCTACTTTTCTGGCGACAGACAAGTACCTGTCACCTGCATGTTTGTTGTCTACTGCGGTGGTGCAAGCCAACCAGACCTACTGGCGCTATACACCGTCAAACCAGCATACGCTGCAGCGACACGATTTCCAAACCGTACGCACTTTTATAAATCCTTAACCGGCGGAGGAAAACTAAAGATACCCTCGCGCTCAGTTCCAGATTCCAGAACCAAGCGCGAGGGCGAGGCGCGTTAACGCGGTGAGCTACACCGAATTAGTAGATGTAAACCTTGTCACCAATCTGGACATCGTTCCAGTAGCGAACTGCTGCATCGTACGGCAGATGGACGCAACCGTTGGAGTCAACGTTTGTGTTGTCCAAGTGGAAAGCGTGGCCGTTGTTGGTGAAGTAGATGGAGTACGGCATCGGCGCGTTGTTGAACTCGCGGGAGATCTCGTCCTTCACCTTGCGATTAACGTGGAAGGTGCCGCGCGGGGTTTCCTCACCCACCATGCCAGCGGACATGGACGGGGAAATGTAGGAAACCTCGCCGCCTTCCTGCAACCAGGTGCGGCGGCCATCAAGGTCGACGCAAATCTTGGCGTCTGCTGGGCAGGAGCCACGGTCGAATTCGTTAGCGCGGCGCTGCTCCTCCGCACGGCGCGCCGCTTCTTCAGCCTTCGCCTTTTCTTCCGCAACCTGCTGTGCGTGTGCGCGCTCAGCATCCTCGCGAGCCTGGCGTGCTTCCTCGTTCTTCTGCGCTACTAGGCCCGGGAAAAGGAATTCCAGTGCGCTGTCCACTGCGGACTGTACATTCGGCGCCAGTTCTGGGGCGTACTTCTCAGCCTGATCCAGGATGTCAGTGCGGGTCTGCCATGCCTGGTCACGGGTCTGGCCCTGGAAGTTATCAACTTGCTGCTGGGCCTGCGCGGTGAGCTGATCAAGATTAGGAAGTTGCTGAGCAGAAGCTGCCGGGGCACCGGCAATGGTGCTCAATGCCATGACACCAGCCACTGCTGGTGCAGCAACGGTGGCACTTAACTTGCGGAGGCTGAATTTAGACATAGTGGTGAGTATAAACCTTTCAGGGGATTATCGCCTAGTTTAAGAGGCGATTTTTAGGAATGTATATCAAGAGCGCCTAGTGAGAATGCGTGGGCCGTCCGCCGTCGCGGCTACCGTATGCTCCCAGTGGGCGGCAGTGGAGCCATCGAGCGTGACCACCGTCCAATCATCTTCCAGCACCGCACTAGCGACGGTGCCCAAAGTGAGCATCGGCTCGATTGCTAGCACAGAGCCCTCTTGAATGAGGGGACCGCGGCCAGGCTTTCCCTCATTTTCCAAGTAGGGTTCTTCGTGCATGGTCCGGCCAATTCCATGACCACCATAACCGTCCACGATATAGAGGGATACGCCGAACTTTTCTTCGGCGCGGTAAGTCGCCTGCTCCAGGGCGTGGGAGACATCCGTCAGGCGGTTGCCCGGGACCATCGCCTGCAGGCCTTCCATCAGCACCCATTCGGTCGCCGCGTTCAATGCCGCAACGTCCGGATCGGGTTCGCCGATGGGAAAGGACCACGCGCTGTCTCCTACCCACCCATCGAGGGTGGCGCCGCAGTCGATGGAGACGAGGTCGGCATCGGCAAGCACCGTCTTAGCATCCGGGATGCCGTGCACGATGACATCGTTGACGGAGGAACAAACGGAGCCCGGAAAGCCCTCGTAGCCCTTGAAGGTAGGGGTGGCACCGGCATCGCGGATGGTCTGTTCCGCCACCGCATCGAGCTCGAGAGTGCTCACCCCCGGCGCCGCCGCAGCGCGGACTGCTTGCAGCGCCTTGCCGACGATCTCGCCAGCCGCCTGCATAGCATCCAGCTCGCCTGCGGTACGGGCGGGGATGCGCTTGGTGCGGCGCCGAAAAGCCATTACTTGCCCAGTGCTTCCATGGCGCGGGCGTTGATCTCTTCGACGGAGCCTTCTGCCTTAATGGGGATGATGGCATCGCCGTAGTGCTCGATGAGCGGGAAGGTCTCTTCGCGGTAAACGCCGAGGCGGGTGCGGATGGTTTCTTCATTATCGTCGGCGCGGCCACGGGCCATCATGCGCTCAACAACAACGTCTTCAGACACCTCGAAGTTCAATACGCCGTCGAGCTTTTCGCCCTTCTTGGACAATAGCTCTTCCAAGATGTCTGCCTGTTCGGTGGTGCGCGGGAAACCGTCCAAGAGGAAGCCGTTTTTGGCGTCGTCTTGGCCGAGGCGCTCTTCTACCATGCGCGCGGTGACATCGGTAGGCACGAGCTTGCCGGCGTCAATATAGGATTTCGCCTCAATCCCGAGCGGGGTGCCCTCGCCAATATTGGCGCGGAAGAGATCGCCGGTGGAGATGTGCGGGACACCAAGCTTTTCGCTCAGGATTGCTGCCTGGGTGCCTTTGCCAGCACCGGGAGGGCCGAGAAGTACAAGACGCATTATTTCAATAGTCCTTCGTAGTTGGATTGGAGAAGTTGGGATTCAATCTGCTTGACCGTGGTCAACGCAACGGAGACCATAATCAAGATGGCCGTACCACCAAAGGCGGAGGTGCCGTTAGCAGAAGAGTGGCCGACACCGAGGTCCAGGAGGATATTCGGCAAAATGGCAATCAACGCCAAGTACAGGGCACCGACGCTGAGCAGGCGGTTCATAACAAAGCCGAGGTACTCCGCCGTAGGGCGGCCCGGGCGGATGCCTGGGATGAAGCCACCGTACTTCTTCATGTTATCCGCTTGCTCGGCGGGGTCGTACTGCACCGAAACGTAGAAGTATGCGAAGAAAATGGTCAGCAGGAAGTACAAGACGATGTACTGCCAGGACGACGGCGCCTGCAGGTGCGCAATGACATTGCGCTGCCACCAGTTATCCGGGGTGTTCACGGAGCTGGAGTTGACGATCTGCGTGATCAGCACCGGCATATAGATAAGCGAGGAGGCGAAGATGACTGGGATAACGCCGGCCTGGTTGACCTTGAGCGGCAAGTAGGTGGAAGAGCCACCGTACTGGCGACGGCCCACCATGCGCTTGGCGTACTGCACCGGAATGCGGCGCTGGCCCTGCTCGATGAAGGTAATGCCGACGACCAAGACAATAAGGCCGGCCAGCACCATGGCAAAGACCATGCCGCCGTTGTTTTGCAGGATATTCATGCCATCGGTAGGCAGGCGCGTAGCAATACCAGCGAAAATGAGCAGGGACATGCCGTTACCAATGCCCTTTTCCGTAATCAGCTCGCCCATCCACATCACGAGGACGGCGCCGGAGGTCATCGTCACCACCAGCAGGATGAGGGTGAAGAAGTTGCGGTCTTCTGCTAAGACCGGCACGCCCTGGCCCAGCAGCTGCTCGCGGTCCGCCAGCGCGACGATGCCGGAGGATTGCAGCAGCGCCAAGGCGAGCGTGAGGTAGCGGGTGTACTGGGTCATTTTCGCCTGCCCAGATTGACCTTCCTTCTTCAGCTGCTCAAAGCGCGGGATAACCACGGTCAGCAACTGCACAATGATGGAAGCCGTAATGTAGGGCATGATGCCGATGGCGAAGATCGACAGCTGCAATAGGGCGCCACCAGAAAACAGGTTAATCACGGAGTACAGGTCTCCTGATTCCTCTGTCAGTTGACGCAAGCGTCCTGCAATTGACGCGTAATCTACACCCGGCGACGGGATCTGTGCACCGATGCGGTACGCAATGATCATCACGACGGTGAAGACGATCTTCTTGCGTAGGTCGGCATCCTTAAAAGCCTGCAAAATGGCGGACACTACAAAATCCTCCTGGCCTACCGCTGTCACTGCCACACGCGAATCTTAAGGATTCTTATTGCAGCAACACACGGAGGTGGACACTCGTTGGCCCCCTCAGGGCTCCACATCTTTCTCACACGGCGTTATGAAGTAAAGACTAGGAGTCCCAAAGGAACGGTGGAACACTTTTGACCCCATAACCCTACCAGCCAAATATCTACGCGCCACATCTAACCCGCATTATGTGACAATGATTGCCTTTTCTTTCGCGCTTATTCCACTAGGGGTTTACCATGTTAATTATTGCCCCGCGCAATTTTCTATCCGTAACATTTCGGCCTTGCGATCCCTAAACACCAAGGTCGTTATTGGTGTGAACCCAACATTGCGAAAGAAGTCTGAATGAGCAAAAAATTCACGCCGATGACCGTTGCTGAGATCATCGACGTCTTCATCCCTAGTCCCAATCCCTTCCGCTGGGAGGCCTTTGATGGATCGGCCACCGGCCCTGCCGATGCCGAATTCAAGGTCACCATCAATAGCCTTGGCGGACTTGCTTATATCGCCACCCACCCAGGCGACGTCGGATTCGCCCGCGCTTATGTCACCGATGGCATCTCTGTAGAAGGTGAGCACCCTGCGCACCCGTACGGCATCTTCAACGCCCTGCACGCCATGTATGACAAGTTCGAAAAGCCCAGCGCTAAAGATATGGCACGCGTGATTCGTTCGCTTGCTTCCATGGGCGCCTTCCACATCCAGCCGGTGCCTGAGGTAGAGCGCGCCTCTTGGCTGCGCCGCAAGCTGCACGACGGCCTGTCCAAGCACTCCAAGGAGCGCGATGCCGACGTCATTTCGGACCACTACGACGTGGGCAATGACTTCTACGAGCTCTTCTTGGGCGATTCCATGACCTATACCTGCGCCTACTTCCCCACCCCGGATGCCACCTTGGAGGAAGCGCAGGAAAACAAGTACCGCCTCATCTTTGACAAGCTGCGCCTCAAGGAAGGCGACACCCACCTTGATGTGGGCTGTGGCTGGGGCGGCATGGTGCGCTACGCCGCACGCCGCGGCGTGAAATCCATCGGCGTGACCTTGTCGCAAGAGCAGGCCGAGTGGGGTCAAAAGAAGATCGAGGAAGAAGGCCTACAAGATCTGGCTGAGGTCCGCTTCATGGACTACCGCGATGTCACAGAAGAAGGCTTCGATGCCATCTCCGCCATCGGCATCATCGAGCACATCGGTGTGCAGAACTACGATGACTTCTTCAAATTCATGTACAGCAAGCTCAAGGTCGGCGGGTTGATGTTGAACCACAACATCACCTACCCGGATAACCACAAGACGCCCAAGGGCGGGTTCATTGACCGCTACATCTTCCCCGATGGCGAGCTCACCGGCTCAGGCAACGTCACCAAGGCCATGCAGGATAATGGCTTCGAGGTCTTCCACACCGAGTCCCTGCGCTTTGATTACATGCGCACCCTGCACGAATGGTGCGAGAACTTGAAGGAAAACTGGGAAGAGGCCTGCGATCTGGTCGGCCTACCCACCGCCCGCCTCTACGGCATCTACATGGCCGGCTCGGAGTGGGGCTTCGAGCGCAATATCATTAACCTCTACCACTTCTTGGGCATCAAGCTTGGTGAAGCCGGCTCCCGCGCCGGCGTGCCTGAGCGCCGGTGGTGGGAAGACAGCCGCTTTTAAGAGGAGCCCACTATGACCCTTTTGGATCAATTGCGCGAGCGCGTTTCTGCTTTGCAGCCGCGCCCAGTCGACGCCGTGCGCATCGAGCCCGTGGGCTGGCAGGCCCACCGCGCAAGCGTAGACACCTTGTTGCGCAGCTTCCGCGAGGTTCCCGCCGGCAAGCGCGTGCGCTTGGCCAAGAAAACTTCTAACCTCTTCCGCGGCCGCAGCGAGAATCAGGTAGGCCTCGATGTCTCCGGATTGGGCGGGGTCATCGAGGTCGATCCCCTCGCCCGCACCGCCGATGTGCAGGGTATGTGCACCTACGAGGATTTGGTCGATGCCACCCTGGCGCACGGCCTCATGCCGTTTGTAGTGCCGCAGCTGAAGACCATCACCCTAGGTGGCGCGGTGACTGGTATGGGCGTGGAGTCCACCAGTTTCCGCAACGGCCTGCCGCACGAGTCCGTTATCGAGATGGACATCCTGACCGGCACCGGCGAGATCCTTACCTGCTCGCGCGAGCAGAATGTCGATCTATTCCGCCTCTTTCCCAATTCCTATGGTTCTTTGGGCTACGCGGTACGCCTCAAGATTGAGCTCGAGCCCGTGCGTCCCTACGTGGAGCTGCGAGAGCAGCGCTTCCACTCGGTAGAAGAGGCGAGCCGCGTGCTTGCCGATGTCTCCGTTCACCACAACCACGAAGGTGAGACCGTCGATGGGCTGGACGGCGTGGTCTTTTCTGAGGACGAGGCCTACCTCGTCTTCGCCCGCTTTACCGATGAGGAGGGGCCTACCTCCGATTACACGCGGGATAAGATCTACTACCGCAGCCTGCAGCACGCCCAAGGCATGCGGCGCGACCGGCTCACCATCCGCGACTATATCTGGCGCTGGGATACTGACTGGTTCTGGTGCTCGCGCGCGTTTGGCGCCCAGAACCCCAAGGTCCGCAAGGTGTGGCCGCGCGAGCTGCGCCGCAGCTCCTTCTACTGGAAGCTGGTGCGCTTGGACCGCAAGTACGAGCTGGAGTACAACTTCATCAAAAAGCCGCACGGCAAGCCGCGCGCCGAGCGTGTTGTCCAAGATATCGAGGTCACCCCGGAAAACCTCCCGGAGTTCCTCCACTGGTTCTTCCAGGCCTCCGATATCCAGCCTGTGTGGCTGTGCCCCATCCGCCTGCGCGATGGCGTGGGCGAGCTCGTAGGCACCGGTGATATTGCCGCCGAGTCCCAAGATCCCTGGCCGCTCTACCCGCTGCGCCCCGGCAAGACGTGGGTCAACGTCGGTTTTTGGTCCGGCGTGGATGGCGATCACGTCGATCCCAGCGCCCCCGGCAATGGCGCCTTCAACCGCGTTATTGAAGAAAAGGTCAATGACTTGGGCGGCCACAAGTCGCTGTATTCCGAGGCCTTCTACTCCCGCGAGAGGTTCGAGGACCTCTATGGCGGAAAGCTCCCGGATGCGATCAAAGCGGTAACGGACCCGGACGACCGCTTCCCCGGCCTCTTTGAAAAGACCGTGGACGAGGCTTAAGACGGCCTCCCACAATCACTGAAGGGTGGAACGCTTTCACGAGCGTTCCACCCCTTTTTGTCGCTTAACCCAGCTCCCGGGCCGGTTCAGCGGCGCGCGCAGGTGACTGCCGCGCGCGCAGGCAATTACTGCGCCTGGGCCACCTGCGCGGTCTCCGAGTTATCCGGCTGGGATAGCTGCGACAGATCGACTACACCCCCTCGCCCCGCACGCTAGGTGCGAGGAAAGGGGGTGTGGCTATTCTCTAGTCCAGATTACTTGGTGTTGGCGGAACCGCCAGCAGCCTCAATCTTTTCTACAGCGGACTTGGAGAACTTGTCTGCGATGACGTTCAACTTAACGTTGATGTCGCCGCTGCCCAGAACCTTGACCGGCTGGTTAGCGCGGACGAGGCCAGCAGCTGCGATGTCAGCGACGGTGATGTCGCCGCCATCGGCAAACTTCTCAGCCAAGTCAGCCACGTTAACAACCTGGTACTCAACGTGGTTCGGGTTCTTGAATCCCTTGAGCTTAGGCAGACGCATGTGGATGGGCATCTGTCCACCCTCGAAAGCAGCGGGAACCTGCTTACGAGCGCCGGTACCCTTGGTACCGCGACCAGCGGTCTTACCTTTGGATGCCTCACCGCGGCCAACGCGGGTCTTGGGCTTATTTGCTCCTGCGGTTGGGCGCAGGTCGTGCAGCTTGATGATATCAGCCATGGTTTACTCCCCTGCCACTTCTTCGACGGTGACCAAGTGGCGAACCTTGTGAACCATACCGCGGATGATCGGGGTGTCCTGCTTAACAACGGACTGACCGATGCGCTTGAGGCCCAAGGCCTCAATGTTCTTGCGGTGGTTCGGCTTGGTGCCCACCAGGCCCTTTACCTGTGTAATCTTCAGAGCCATTGTTTATGCCTCCTGACCTGCGCGCTTGCGCAGCATACGGGCCGGGGTGACCTCTTCGATGGACTTGCCACGGCGTGCGGCAACCTCTTCGGGGCGGACCAGCTGCTTGAGGCCGTCCACGGTAGCGCGGACGACGTTGAGTGCATTGTCGGAGCCCAGGGACTTCGACAGAATGTCCTGCACGCCAGCGCATTCAAGCACTGGACGAGCAGCACCGCCGGCGATGACACCAGTACCAGGAGCGGCGGGCTTCATCATGACGATGCCCGCTGCGTCGCGACCCTCTACCGGGTGGGTGATGGTGCCGGCAACCATAGGTACGCGGAAGAAGTTCTTGCGAGCCTCTTCTGCACCCTTCTGGATTGCAGCCGGAACTTCCTTAGCCTTGCCGTAGCCAACGCCTACCTGGCCCTGACCGTCACCAACGACGACGAGAGCGGTGAAGGACATGTTGCGGCCACCCTTAACGGTCTTGGAGACGCGGTTAATGGTCACAACGCGCTCGATGTACTTATCGCGCTCGTTGTCCTGCTGGTTACGACGATCGTTGCGACGGCCGTTGCCGCCGCGGTTGTTCTTGTTGTTCTCGGCGGAGCGTCCGCCGTCACGCTGTTCACGGTCCGACATTACGCGATCCTTCCGTTGATGTTTCCGTTGACGATGATCATTAGAACTTCAGACCACCTTCACGTGCGGCGTCTGCCAGCGCAGCGACGCGGCCGTGGTACTTGTAGCCTGCGCGGTCAAAGACGACCTGCTCAATGCCAGCGGCCTTGGCGCGCTCAGCAATCAGTTCGCCCACCTTGGCAGCCTTAGCCTTCTTATCGCCCTCGAGTGCACGAATGTCCGCTTCCATGGAGGATGCGGAAGCCAGGGTGTGGCCTGCCAGGTCATCGATGACCTGGACGTGCATGTGGCGCGAAGAGCGGTGAAGGACCAAGCGCGGGGACTCAGGGGTGCCACGCAGGGTCTTACGGATACGGAAGTGGCGGCGTGCGCGTGCTTCGCGACGACGAGAAGAAATGTCCTTGCCGACTGGAGTGCGCTTCGTGTTTTCAGTGTTTGCCATTGCTTACTTACCCGTCTTTCCGACCTTGCGACGGATCTGCTCGCCTTCGTAGCGAATACCCTTGCCCTTATAAGGATCGTCCTTACGCAGGCGACGGATATTAGCGGCGATCTGTCCGACTAGTTGCTTGTCAATACCGGTAATGGACAGCTTGGTGTTGCCGTCCACTGCGAAGGTGATTCCCTCCGGAGCCTTGATGAGGATCGGGTGGGAATAACCCAGGCTGAATTCCAGGTCCTGGCCCTTTTGCTGCACACGGTAGCCGACACCAAAGATTTCCATCTTGATGGTGAAGCCCTCGGTCACGCCGATGACGGCGCTGTTAAGCAGCGAGCGGGACAGGCCGTGCAGCGCACGGTGCTTGCGGTGATCATCAGGGCGGGAAACGGTCAAGATGCCGTCTTCCACATTGATGGTGATCGGATCCGGAACGTTTACGCTCTGGGTACCCTTAGGGCCCTTGACCTCAACGTCTTGGCCGTTGATGTTGATTTCGACGCCGTTTGGTACGGCGATCGGTGCTAGACCGACTCGAGACATGTGTCAAACCTCCCTTTACCAGACGTAGGCGAGAACTTCTCCGCCTACGCCCTTCTCCTCAGCCTGACGGTCAGTCAGCACACCGTGGGACGTGGAAATGATAGCCACGCCCAGGCCGCCCAAGACCTGTGGCAGTTCGGTGGACTTTGCATACACACGCAGACCCGGCTTAGACACGCGACGCAAACCAGACAGGGAACGCTCGCGGTTGTTGTACTTCAGCTCGAGGGACAGGGTGTGGCCCTCAACGGTGTAGTCAGCGATGTAGCCTTCCTGCTTCAAGATGTCAGCAATATTTGCCTTCAACTTGGAGGTAGGCATCGACACGACGTCGTGGTGTGCGTTACTTGCGTTACGCACACGCGACAGCATGTCGGCAATAGGATCAGTCATAGTCATATGAGTGACCGTGTACCTTTCTCGTTGCGGTTCCCGTGCTCACCAAAGCGTTTTCCGTGTGATTTCGGGCTACTCACGCTCCTCACGGTCAATACCGCAAGGCGCTCGCCACCCTTTGATTCAGACAACGGTCCGCTATAAACGGCGAGGGGCCTACAACAAAGTTGATGTTCAATTCTTTTTCGGCTCTGCGTTTTGCCAGTTCAACACGCCAAACCCGCAAGGCTTTGCGCGTGCACCGGCTGCAGCGCAGGCACGCCGGAACACTTTACGCCATATCCTGCGGTTTTCCAAATAAATCCCCTGCATTCATTACAGTCGGATACAGCGCCACATGAATGAGGAGTAGTGAGATGAGTACCGAGAACGAAGATCCGATCCGCACCGCCCACCAATGGCTTGAAGAAGCCGCACGGCTATTAAACCTCGAGCCCCATGAGGCCACGGCGCTAACCCGGGAACTGCTGGATTTAACCAAGGACGTGGCCCATACCCAGTCGCGGCCGGCAGCACCGTTGACGGCGTTCGTGGTGGGGTTGGCATCGGCAAGCACGGCAGAAGCCAAGGTAAATATCGAAACCCTCAAGGAGGCGCTGAAGTAATGGCTGGACGCAAGAATGCCACCTTTGCCGTCACGAAGGTCCGCCTGGGCGAGCACGCGCAGGTTGATACCCGCGCCGACACCGTCGCCGGCGAGGAGCCGCTTGAGATTCGCGTGGGTGGGCAGACCATCACCACCACCATGCGCACCCCGGGCCACGATATTGAGCTGGCGCACGGTTTCCTCCACTCCGAGGGGCATATCGCCGCGCTTTCCGATGTCACCACTGCCCGCTACTGCGCCGGTGCCACCGTCGAAGGCATGAATACCTATAACCTGCTGGACCTAGACCTGGTGAAGGCCACGCCACTGGACTTGAGCGATCTTCGCCTGACCACGACGACGTCCGCGTGCGGCGTGTGTGGCACCTCGTCTATCGAGGCGCTGACGAAGAAGTCGCGCTACCCTATCCCTCAGATTCCCGTGGACCCACAGCTGGTGGTCCAGCTGCCGGAGAAGCTACGCGCCGCCCAAAAGGAATTCCGCAAGACCGGCGGAATCCACGCCGCCGGCGCTTTTACCCTCGAGGGCGAGCCGGTGGTCATCCGGGAGGACATCGGCAGGCACAACGCCGCCGATAAGGTCATTGGGCACCTGCTCATGGAAGAGCGCCTGCCCGCCGATGACCTCATTTTGGTCATGAGCTCGCGCGCCAGTTTCGAGCTGGTGCAAAAAGCTGCCATGGCAGGTTTTGGCATGCTCGTTACCGTGAGCGCCGCTTCCTCCCTGGCCGTAGAGACCGCGCGCGAGACCGGAATGGCGCTGGTGGGCTTTGCCCGCGCCGATCGCTTTAACCTTTATTCGGGCACGCTGGCTTAGTCGCGGTAGTCTTCCGGCCCATTATTGAGCCAGGCGTACACCCCGCCGATGAGCAGGCCGCCGCCGATGAAATTGCCAATCCACACCAGCGCCCAGTTAAGAGCAACATTGCCAACCGTCAGCGCAGCCGGCAGCGGATCGCTGCCGAAGAAGGTAAGCGCAAAGAGGCAGAAATTGGCAATCACGTGCTCCAGGCCCAGGCCCACGAAGATGCCGATGATGGGGACGATGACGATGAACTTCGACACGATTTCCTTGGCAAAGACCGCGCCAACGATGCCCATATTGACCACGAAGTTTGCGGCCATACCCTCTACGAGCATTCCCTGCGGAGATTTGGTCAGCTTGCCTTCAGAGATGGTGACCAACAGGTGCGAGGGATCCATATTCGCGAGCTTGGCGGACATCCCCATGACGGCGGCAAAGATGATGGCGCCGACGAGGTTAAAGATCGTGGTAATAAGCAGTACGTAGAAGGCCTTGCCCCAGGAAAGGTGCTTCTGCATAGCCCCGTAGACCATGTACATCATATTGCCCGTGGCCAGCTCCGCACCGAGGATAACGATGGCAAATAGGCCCAAGCCGAAGAACAGGGCAAACGTCACGGACCCAAGGCCCGGGGCAACGCCCTCTACCGCTTGGCCTACGACGCCGGCAAAGACGGTACCGATGCACAAGTACACACCGGCGAGGATGGCGCGGACAGAAAATCGTGCAAATGATTTATCGAGCAGGGCAGCCTTTTTCAGGGATGCGACCTTGGCAGCTTCGTTGAGAGACACCGTTTTCTTATATTCCTTATTTAGCTGTGGTTAAACGGACAAGAGAACCACGAATTATCGTAGCGTGTTATGCATCCGCTGCCTCAATAAGCAGGTACCGGATTTTGCTGCTATAGACTTGGTTCATGCCCGCCCCCCTATTGTCCCTATTTTCCTCGGAGGTCTCAGTGGCACACCAAGACCGCCCACGGAGGAGGGGAACCCATCCATCCGCAGCCCACTCACGCGACACTGCATCCTTAAATCACGGCACTCGAGCCCATGCTTCACGCGATGCTGATAAAAATGCCCGGCCCAAGCGGAACCCTGGCCGGCACCATTCCAGAGACCGCGATTGGCGGAAAGCAGAGCATCACGCGCGTCATATCCAAAGCCGTTTCCCGAACCGCAAGGTAGAAAAGAGCTCACTTCCACGGCACCGAAAAAGCCCTTCCTCACCTTGGGAGCGCATTAAAGGTGCGTGGACGTCTTCCGGAGTTCTTCTAGCCTCAGCTGGCATCATTGCAACGATCCTCGTCATCAACACGGTTGATCACAGCAGCAATACGCCTGAGCAAAGCATAAGCCCACCCAAAGAGCTAGAAACCAACGAGGTCCCTGGAGAAACATCTCCCGTAATCGAACCGTCGGCGGCACTAGAAATGTATATCCCTTCCATCGACGTCCATGCGCAATTTGAGGATGGCGCGTGCCGCGTAGTCGATGGCGCCATAAACCCTGACACCATGGATAAGGCTTGCACTTATACTGCCGATGACCGCCCCTACTCCCTGCCTGGAACAAATGCCGACGATATCGTCGTCATCGCCGGCCACACAGGCGCCGGCGTGCCTGCCGTATTTAATAAGCTTTACGATGGCGCTGCCAACGAGCACAAGGTAAGCATCGGGGACAAGCTGTACGTACGGACCAAGAATTCCGATCAGAACTGGCTCACCTACACCGCAACCGATCTCCACGACCCCGATAAACAAGGCCTAGCCGGGGACTCAAGCGTATGGGGAGACGAGGCGATGCCAGGCAGGCTGCTGACCATTAGCTGCATTCAACCCGCTAACCCCCTCAAGGCAGCCGTTCGCAATGCCGTCGTGGGATGGCAATTCGAGGGCACCACCCACACCGCAGACAACAAATCTTAACCGCTCAGCAGCACTGCGGTCACTCGCCCGCCTTCCGCTTATCCGCTCCTTTACCTCAGCTTTACACAGTCCCCGCTTCCGCAACCGGAGGTGGGGACTTTCTATATCTTCTTTCCCAGCTCGCGGGCAAAGGTTCACTATTTTCAACAACGCTAACGATAACGGTTTGCAATAGTGTAGTATTCGTCGCAACCTATATAAAAGTTCACTGCACCTAACCTTGGGAGAACCTTATGCCGTTGCGCACCTCACTACCGCGCCTTGCCACCATAGTCGTGGCCTTGGCGCTCGCGTTATTCCACGCTCCCTTCGCCCTCGCTGAGGACGCCCCACTTGTCCGCACCCAAACGCACGTAGATTCCCCGCACGCGGTGTGGAAGGACGGAAACTTCAAACTCATGTCCAATAGTGCGGGCCTAGTCCCCATCGAGGACACGATCAACTGGGTCAGCCACGGCCGCGTCGATGGCGGCCTAGGAGCCTATGCCTGGCGCGTTCCCGATGACCCGCGCTTCGAGTTTCTCAATGCCGAGAAAAACCAGCTCATGTACTACGGCGGCCCCGCAGTAGGCTTCCCGAAAAACACCATGCCCATCTGGGCTGGGTTCGGTGCCGCCGCGGATCTTCCCACCGATCAATTCCGCGATAAATCCTTCAACATGGAAATCGTTGATTTTAAGGGCCCCGGCCGCATGGAGCTGTTTACCTACAGCGACGAGAACTATCCTCTGAACCGCCTCTGGTCCTCCCACGACCCGGGATTCCGTACCACCTGGGTCAATGCAGGCACGCACACGCATAACGCCACGACGTTTACCCGTCCTGGCCACTACGAAGTAACCTACCGCGCTTCGGCTCGAAAGAAGGATGGCACTTTCATCCACTCCGAGCCACAAACCTTGGTCTGGCAGGTAGGCGGAACCAACCCCGCCGAGCGCACGATCACCGACCTTGATACCGCCTTTAATGACGCCAAGTCTGAATACTCAGGCTCCGAAGGGGCCGAGTCCAACGCTCCTATATTTAAGATGGCTCCCTCCAAGGCCGATACAAAGGGCGCGAAGCAAGGCATCCTCACCACGCTCTCCCTCGATACCGGCAATGCCAAAGACTCCGGCCGCGCCGTATTCACCATCAACGGCCACTACCTTGCCGAGCGCAAGGTAGAAGGCGGTAAGGCTTCGTGGGATGAAATGATTGGTGATGAAGAATCCAACTTCCAAGCCATCTTTATTCCCGACAATGATTCCCCAAGCCCTCGCTGGGTATCCGAACCCGTAAAGTTCTGGACCAGCACCGATGGGGAAAAGGACGATGAAGATGCCGAAGCTTATACAACGAAAAGCGGCGAGCTTCCTACCCCAGAGATGGAAGAGATAGAGCCGTTTGAGACCGATCCCCTTGAGATCACGAGCTCTGATGTCACCGTTTCCACCAGTAAAGTGTACGGCGAGGGCGACCGTAATATCGACATCACCGTAGCTCCCGAGGATGACCGCACCACGGTGCGCGTTACCGGCGGCTTCTACAAAGTAGATGGCGAACCGATGACCAGCCTGCCGCAGAACGCTATTGCAGATTGCGAAATCGGCTTTACTTCCGGGCCGGGGCAAAGAACGAGCAGGCAACTCATCGACAGTTGTAAGCAACCCGGATACCAACTCATGCTGCGCATCGTTCCTGACTCCCGCTCCGATGCCGCCGGCGCCTCGCTATTTAGCCATACTCACAAGGATGCTTATGAGCCGATCGCTGAGACCACCGTCTCGTTCGCTGAGGCTTCTGACTCCACGGATTCACAGGACCCAGAAGGATCGGAGAAGCCAGAAGACTCCGACGCCCCAGAGAAGCCGCAGGATTCGGAAGAATCAGAAGGCTCTGCCCCATCCAAGAATCCCTCGCCTTCCACGACCTCGAAGCCTTCTGTTCCCAAGATCCCCTCACCCAAGCCGCAGAACCCGAAGGATAAAGACACCCCGCACAAGGAGCTCAATCTGCACCGGGGTCACGTAGATATCGCCCCGATCCACGAAGATGGTGAACTGCACCTAGGCATCAAGGACGAGACGAACCTGTACCACATTGGTGCAATCTGGCGTAAGCCTTCCGATGTCTTTTTCACCGTTCCAAAGCAGGTCAAGTCCACTTTGAACAAAGACATTCCGCACTTTGGAAAGAAAGGCAGCGCTGCCTACGTCCTGCCAGAGACACAGCGCACCGGTGTAGTGTGGCCTGGGCTCAGCACTGAGGATGCTTACAAGGACACCAAGAAGAATTACACCTTTACCTTCACCCCCGTCAGCGCCCCGAAGGACGGCGAATGGTTGGCATACCAGGCTGATCAGACCGGGCTGGACCAGCGCTTTGCCGGCAGCGATGGCACGCATTCCTACACCACCGAAACCGCAGAACACATGCACCTCAACTGGGCATTCAACAAACCCGGTACGTATGAAGTTGGTGTCACGGTCGCAGAAAAAGACGGTAAGCCTGCGAAAAAGGCTGTTCTGCGCTTCAAGGTAGCTACCGAGGATTCATCATCTGCTGCCCCACCCACTACTGGGAACGACAGTGCCACTGAAGGCGACTCCAACGGCACGGAAAGCACCACACCGTCGAAGGAACCAAGCCCAGAGACAACGGAACCTGCTCCCAGCGCAGAACCGTCTAAGAAGCGCGAGATTACCAAGGGCCACATCGACTTCGGGCCAAAGGTTGTGGACAACAAGCTCGGCTTCTATGTCAACGAAGACGACCAACACAACGTGCCTGAAGACGTAGCGCTGCGCATTCACGATGCCCGCCGCGTGACGGTCGCTGACTCCCTGGCTAAGACGCTGTCTTTTACCGGAATGGTAAAGACTGGCTCAACGATCTACCACCTACCATTGCAACAGGACCACGACGCTGTGTGGCCGGGGTGGGACACGATCAAGGTGGGGCAAGACTACCGTGACGCCGCGATCGAAGTTCGCCCTAAGTCGGCGCCTACGGACGGAAAATGGTGGGCCGGCCACACTGCCTCCCTAAACACGCCGGCACGCACCTTAGCCGATAGCAACGGCACCCATACGATCAAAGGCGTTGAGGATGGTCCTTTCCATGTCCACGCGCACTGGATTTTTACCGAACCAGGCCGCTACGAAATGGACATGCGCACCGTCAACAACGACGGCGACAAACTCACCGACTGGCACACCGTGACCTTCCTCGTGGGCGATTCAACCACCCAGCCCGGTGGAAAGGACACCGACAAAGAAAGAGATAAGGAAAACAACAAGCCCGCAGACTCCTCGAAGGTTAAGCAGCCAGGCGCTACCAAGCCAGATAACGGCTCGAATAGCACCGGCACTAATAAGCCGGGGTCCGATAAGTCCAAGGCAACTAACTCATCTGGATCGAATGCGGGCGCTAAGGCATCCATGGGAAATGGCGCTGGGAAGTCGGACGGCTCCACCAAGTCCACTACTGCTAAGGGCGCAGGCAGTGGCTCTGGTCCAAGCTCCAGATCCGGCGGAGGCTCTTCCAGCTCCCACAACGGCGCACTAGCCTCTACGGGTGCCAATATCGGTTGGGTTCTCGTGCTCGCCGCACTCTTTATTGTCGGCGGCATAGTACTGGTGAAAAAGCGGTCTAAAGGCAGTCAGTAGCCCTTAAGCTCCGGGGTTCGTTGACCGCCCAACCGCAACGAACTCTCACCGAGGAACTGCTCCACGACCTTAGAACCCAAGAAGCATCAACCCCTAACGCAGAGCTCAGCCCCGAGCATGGTCGATTACTAGCTCGGGCCGGGCTCATTTTGCGTTTTAAAGTGGTTTTTACGCACCAAGCCTTTAATCTCTGCCCGAATAGGTTGGAAGCTAACCTGGACTGCTGCATTCAGCATGTTAAACATAGTTCAATGGAATATGCCGGGTATCTACCTACCTTCCTGATTCATTCCTTTTAACAAAGAAAAACTATGCATAATAAATTTAGCTAACTGTTTACGGGTTCTTGGGAAAGTCAGTGGAAATTGAGCCCGTATGCAGTGATGACCCAAATAAGTGATAGAATAGACTGACCACTAAGAGAAATTGTGTCTATGCCGATCACGTGATGACCTGAGCTATTTATAACCAATGGATGGACGAAGGCTCCCCCGTGAGAAATGTGATTAGCTTTGTTTAGTCGTATATCGAAATCTGTTTTACTTCCTTTAATCATTCTTGTATCCACTTCTCTAGCGGGATTTTTCTGGGGAGAATTAAGGGCTTTTCCTCTTGCTATGGCGGTAATATACATGACCCTGTACAACGCCTCTATACGTAGAGATTTTTGCCCAAGATCGGAATCTGGGGTATTTATCGTCGGGTTTGCACTATCCATTTTTGGTGGATTAATGAATGGTTCAAACTATGCATTCGCTCTTGGGCTTATGATAGCTTCGACATTCCTTATGTATTTAAAACTTAATAAGGCGTGACCAACCCGACCAAGGAAGTGAAATGGCTGGCCATTAAGCCTTTACCATGGCCACTAGTATTCCCAGCTTCTGCCATCCAGGATCGCCGTGGGAACGAGGCAGCAACGAAAACACCAACAGCAGTCTCAAGAGAAACCTTCCCAAAACAGCGACCTGTCCATCTACAGCACCGAGGCCCTAGAGATGATCGCCAACATTCACAACCACAAGCCACGCAAAGCACACAACTGGCGCACCCCAGCCAAAGTCATCCCTGACACAAACCGGTAGTATCACACCAAAGCAGCCATCATCGTTGAAACGGGTTAAGTAGCAAAATGTGTGTCTGGTGG
Source organism: Corynebacterium tuingiense (assembly GCF_046718165.1). NCBI lineage: Bacteria > Bacillati > Actinomycetota > Actinomycetes > Mycobacteriales > Corynebacteriaceae > Corynebacterium > Corynebacterium tuingiense. The sequence goes on along the minus strand of NZ_CP177101.1, from coordinate 377,650 downwards.
GCGTGTCGTCGGCTGGGCGCCTTTTGTCATTTCATGGGTCCTTTTCTGATTCCTATGGAGTGTGAGTATTCGGTTGGGATAGCGTTGTCGTAGAAGGCTGGTCGGCCTGTTTCCGGGTCGGCTGTGTTGTGGTCTTCTGGGGTAAGGCCTTGGACTTTGGCGAGTTGGTCTTGCCCGAAATTGCACTTCCTGGCGATCTCTAATGGGTCGTCAGGCAGTTGTGTTTGTGAATACAGGTACCATTCCAGCATTTTGCGTTGTCGTTCTCCTGTTCTTCCACGGTGAGCATCAGCGATGCGTTTGAGCGGGGCGTTAACTCCGCCTTCGAGGCTGTTTGTCGTTGCTACCCAACGCTGTGGCATAAGAGCATGTGGTGGTGGCTGGAGGTAGGTAAATAGATGTTGTTTCTGCGAAAGGTTTCGCAGTGATTTATAGGCTTGGCGAACGCGTAAATGGGTCCATTCCCACGTGCGGTTGGACCTGCGGCGGTGTGTAGGGGTCAGGGTTTTCTCGGAAAGGAAGTGTTTATAGACCTGGCCGAAGTCATGCAGGTTCTTCGTCCATTCCCGTGCTTGGTCTAGGGTGCTGATTTTGGTTAATTGCAGTGCTAGGCCATAGATGGCTTTGCCGGCATCGGTGCGTGGGCGGCTGGTGGTGTATCGGCGGATTACGCGTTGGGCATGGACTAGGCAGCGCTGGATTGGTGTGTGTGGCCAGCATGTTGCGATGGCTGATTGGGCGCCGAGTCCGCCATCAAGTACGACGCATAACGGTGGCGCTATGTTTTTAAGTAATTGAATATAGGCGTCGGTGGATTCCTTTTTAGCCCAGTGCCAGGCAATGACGTGGTCATGGCTTGCTGCGACAAGCAGGCAGCCTGCCGCGGTGTAGGTGCCGTCGATGAAGATTTGGTCGTAGATTCGGTGAGGGTCCGGGGTATTAGGGATATCGATAAGCCAAAAGGGTTCAAACCGGCGGTTGAGAGTCCACCGGCTTATTCCTTGTTGCTGGGCAAGCTGGGGCAATGACGTTGTAGATACCGCGTAGCGGTAGAAGGCGCGGAAGTCCCGGGACTGGGTATGGTCAGTTCGTTGGCGCGTTAGGGAGCTTCCGCAGTTGGGGTCTTTGCATCGCCATCTGGTTTTCCCTTTGGATGTTGTGCCATTTTTCTTCATCTGCCCTGCACAAATAGGGCATCGTGGTCGGTTAGTAGTCACCGGAAAATTCAACCAGCTCACCACATACCACATGCAGGTGCCATTCCGGTGGATTGAACAAAAAGCAGGGCCGAATAAGCCCCAGAAGCTTATTCAGCTCCTATTTAAACAAGCTAACCAGCGCTTACGCTGAAACCGAGACACACTTCCTGCTACTTAACCCGTTGAAACGACCACTAGAATCCAAGGATGACAATAAAACTAAAAAATCCCAACTCCTTGCATGGAGTTGGGATTTTTTAGCGCTCTATTTACTTGAACGGGAAGCCGAGCTCGCGCAGGAGCTTACGGCCTTCTTCGTCGTTGGTAGCGCTGGTAACGACGGTGATGTCCATACCACGGGGACGATCGATCTTGTCGATGTCGATTTCGTAGAACATGGACTGCTCAGACAGACCGAAGGTGTAGTTACCGTGGCCGTCGAACTGCTGGTCAGACAGACCGCGGAAGTCACGAATACGTGGCAACGCGATGGTCAGCAGACGGTCCAGGAACTCCCACATGCGGTCGCCGCGCAGGGTAACGCGTGCGCCGATAGGCATGCCTTCGCGCAGCTTGAAGTTTGCGATGGACTTCTTTGCGCGACGCAGCTGTGGCTTCTGACCGGTGATAGCGGTCAGGTCCTCGAGAGCGCCATTGATGACCTTAGAGTCACGGGCAGCTTCGCCAACACCCATGTTGACGACGACCTTGGTGACGCCAGGGATCTGCATGACGTTGTCGTACTTGAACTCTTCGTTCAGGTTCTTGCGGATTTCCTCGCGGTAGCGAGTCTTCAGACGCGGGGTGTAGTTCTCGCTCATTTTTAGATGTCCTTCCCGTTGCTACGCGCGATACGGACCTTTTTGCCGTTCTCGTCGAAACGGTAGCCCACGCGGGTCGGGTTGCCCTCGGAGTCAACGATCGCAACGTTGGACACGTGGATCGGGGCTTCTTGGGTAACGATTCCGCCGGACTCGGCGCCACGCTCGGTAGCGGAGTTTGCGACGTGCTTCTTGATGCGGTTAACGCCCTCAACGAGGACCTTTTCGCGCTTCGGGTATGCCTCGATGACCTTGCCCTTCGCACCCTTATCTGGGCCCGAAATGACAATCACCATATCTCCCTTATGGATCTTCATAAGATTAGATCACCTCCGGTGCTAGAGAAACGATCTTCATGAAACGCTTGTCACGAAGTTCACGAGCAACCGGGCCGAAGATACGGGTACCGCGAGGTTCGCTATCGCCCTTCAGAATAACTGCAGCATTCTCGTCAAAGCGGATGTAGGAACCGTCTGGACGACGGGTCTCCTTCTTCGCACGGACGATAACTGCCTTAATTACATCGCCTTCTTTTACGCTGCCGCCTGGAACAGCGTCCTTGACGGTCGCGACAATTACGTCGCCGATGCCAGCGGAGCGTCGGACAGAGCCACCGAGAACGCGGATGCACAAAATTTCACGTGCACCAGAGTTGTCGGCGACGCGCAGACGCGATTCTTGCTGAATCACTATGGGTCTCCTGACCTGGATTGATGTGCGACAAGATTTCCGTCCTTGCCACACGCGGTCTACAAACTTGCTGTGCTCGAGCCTTTACAACGAACACCGTAAAGCGTCGATGGGTCTCGGACCGGCGATTCGGAAACGCACCGCTACGGACCGACCAGCTCTCGCAACCTATACATTCAACCATATGGGGGTGGCGCTTTCCAAACTTCGAATGCGAAGCAACTTTTCGCCCTAGCACCCCCTATTTAGGACAGCTGTGCCTGGTTTTAATAATCGGACGATTTTTCTTTGCGCAGCGGTAATGCAGCACAAAGAATCCTGTTAATCTTTAGATCCGTTTATCTCTCAGACGGGCTCTTCCCTATTCCACTGCCCCCTAAGGACAAAAATGAATCGCATACCTAAAGTTCTGACCGCCACTGCGTTAGCTGGCGCCCTCACCTTCGGCGTCACACCCACCGCCCCTACGCCGGAAGCAAACGCTCAGGCGCAAAGTGGAATTGGAATTGCTGCCTTAGCAGCAGTTCTCGTAATCGGTGGCGTGACGTGGTACCTCGCCAAGAACGGCATTACCTACATCAGAGATCAATCTCGGACTCACTTGGAGCCTACTCCAGAAGAGAAAGCCGCCTCCCAAGAAATGATCAAAAACGACAAAGAAGAAGTAATCGCTCAAAGTGGCGCAATCGAGGAAACGGCTCCTGAGCAGGCCCCCGTCGAAACACCGGTGGAAGCCGAAGCACCTGCAGCTGTTGAGGCTCCGCGTGGCATGGCGGCAGAAACCGGCTCGAACACTGTCGCTCGGCTCCTAGCAGCCCTCAGCATTGCAGCAATGATGCTTGGCGGCGTGTTCACCGCCCGCCGGAGATTCTTCGCATAGTTCAATTCTCTTGCACTAAACGGTAGGTGTGCGTTAGCACTCGTATTCCTGAGTAGCCCTAAGGCAATTTCCCACGCGATTGGCCCACAGCAAAACTTAGCCGTGCCGGTGTTGGTAGCGACCGACTTGGCGGTCTCTTATGGTTTTCTAGGGGATCGATACCGTAGCCATTGTCACCGTGGTGACACCAGCCGCCCAAAGCCTGGGCAACGGCGCAACGGCGCCTAATGAACACCAACAAGTAAAAGGCTGGGTTTATCCCCAGCCTTTCTTGTATCAGAAACCCCAGCCCTTAAGACGTAGCTTCCTTCGTAGAAGTCTCCGCAGTCTCCTGCCTAGCCTTTGGATCAACGGTAAATAGGTCCGTCCCAGAACCGATGAGCTCGCCCTCGCGGAAAGCCGCGGTGGGAATAACGGGGCCAGTCTTCTTAGCATTGGACACAACCACTGGCGTCGTTACCGGCAGGCCCGCTTCCTTGATGGCCTCGATATCGAATTCAGCCAGGACCTCGCCTTGCCTTACGGTATCGCCCTTATTGACGTGCGAGGTGAAGTGTTCGCCCTTGAGGTTTACCGTATCGAAGCCAATGTGCATAAGGATGTCAATCGGCCCCACCGCTGGGTCTTCGACGCGCAGGGCGTAAGCGTGGTGGGAAGGGAAGGTCACGGTGATGGTGCCATCGGCAGGCGCGACGAGCTTGCCGACGGTCGGTTCGATAGCAACGCCTGTACCCAGCTTGCCCCCGGCAAACATGGGATCCTCAACTTTGGAAAGGGGCACGGCATTTCCCTCTAGCGGGGAAAAGATCGTCGCGGCATCTGCGGCGGCGGAAGCGCTGTCAGCAGACTCTTCAGCGGCCTCGGCGGCCAAAGCTTGCGCGGCGGGAGGATTAACCTCATCCGGATCAATAGTGCCATTGCGATGAATGAGCACGCGCCCGTACAGGTAGGCCCCGATGAAGGCTACGGCGAAGGAGATGACACCAGACAGCAAGAAGGTTGGGACAAAGCGGGGAACGGAGACGAAGCCAATGAAGCCGGCGGCACCGAGGGCATCCGCAAGCACGCCAAAAATTGCGATGAACGTAGAGGCGATGGCCGATGCCGCCATACCGATATAAAACGGCCAACGCAGGCGCAGGTTAACGCCGAAGATCGCGGGCTCAGTAATACCAAACAGCGCCGAGATACCGGAGGCACCGGCCAAGCCCTTGAGCTTTTCGGAACGCGCCAGGAAGTACACGGCCAAGGCCACGCCACCCTGGGCAATATTGGCCATCGAGGCAATGGGGAAAATGAAGGAACCGCCCTCATTCCACAACATTGTCTCAATGGGTGGGAAGGATTGGTGGAGGCCGGTAATGACGATCGGTGAATAAACCAGACCGAAAAGGAAGCCGGCCACAGGACCTGCAAAGTCATACAGGTTGGCCAGCCCCATGCCCAACCATTCACCGGCGGTACGCAAGATTGGACCCAGCCCCATAAAGGTAATAAAGCCGGTCACCAGCAGGGTAAGCAGGGGCGTGAGCATGAAGTCCACGGTGCCCTTGAGGTGCTTGTGTAGGAACTTTTCAATCGTCGCCAAAATCCAGGCGATGACCAGAATGGGCAAGATAGAGCCCTGGTAGCCGGCTTGGGCAACGTCTAAGCCAAAGATATCCCAGTAGGGCATCTCGCCTTTGTCAATGGCCTCGGCAACGTTATAGCCGCTAACCAAATCTGGCATGACCATGGCCATGGCCATGCCCGCGCCCAAGAATTCATTGCCACCAAAGCGCTTAGTAGCAGTAAAGCCCACGAGGATAGGTAAGAAGGCAAAGGGCGCAGATGCCAGGAGGTTGACCAGTCCGGCAAACCCTTCCCACGAGGGATACATTTCGATGACGGATTGATCCCCAAAAAGCCCCGGCGCGGTCAGCACATTATTTAATGCCATCAATAGACCGCCGCCGAGCAGGATTGGGATTAGCGGAACAAAAATATCCGCCAAGACCTTGACCGCACGGGAGAACCAGTTCCCGGATTCCGCGGCAATATCCTTTAGGCGGTCGGTGGATACGGCAACGTCCTTGGAAATGGACTTGGTCATTTCCTGAAAGACGATATTGACATCGCCTGGGCCCACGATGACCTGGAACATGCCACCGGCTTCAAAGGTGCCCTTCAGATCTGGATCGTTGTCTAGCGCTGCGGTGTCTACCTTGTCCGAATCATCCAACACCATGCGCAAGCGCGTGGCGCAGTGGGCAAGGGCAATAATATTATCTTCGCCGCCTAATGCCTTGAGGGTACGGGCGGCGACCTCTTTATGCTCCATGGACCAACCTTTGTAATTTAGGTCACATCAAATGACCGAATGTGATTGCCTCCTTCCAATTTAAGTCTGTTTAAGTCCAAATGTCCACAAAGCAAAAAATTGTCGGTCCTAGTTCCGCAGGGTTTTAGTCCAGCGGCTCCCATGCCTGCCAGGGAGCATCGCCAAAGACCGCGAAAGCCGCGGCGATGCGACCGCCGCCGGCAAAGACTTCTACGACGCAGCCATCAGCAATCAACCGCATTTCTCCATCGGGGCACGCGATCGGCTCGCCGCCGTTGAAAGAGATGCTGCCACCGCCTTGCACCACGCGGAATGCTTCCTTGCCGGTGGCATCGACAAGCGCATAAGCCCCCTCCCCTGTTACATCAATGGTCGAGCCAAAGCCCTCCCTGCCGCCGGTTTCCGGCAGTGCAGACCACAGCGGTTCTTGGCGCAGGTAGTTATCCTCCAGCCACAGCCGCCGCGGAATAGTCAAGGTATGCACCCACCCCTGCGTTGGAGTTTCATCATGAGCGGGCATGCCCATCCAGCCCAGCAGGATATTTTCCTCGGTCGCCTGCGGCGCATAGAACTGCGTGCCGTGATCCAGCAGGGTAAAGCCGCGCTCAACATGAAAATTTAGCCCATCCAAGGTCCCGACGACGTAGCCGCAACGGTCCGTTTCATCCTGTGGGCAGAAAATGAGCACGTGCTTATCCCCAAAGGTCAGCAGGTTGGGACACTCCCACATATAGCCACCGGGAAGCTGCGCGGGATCATCAAAAACAAGCTCTCCCTGTAAATCCCACTGCTTTAAATCCTGCGAGTAATACAGCACGATGGTTCCGCGTTCGTCTTCCGTTTGCGCACCAATGACCATGCGCCATCCCTCCCCAGCGCGGGAAATATGGGGATCGCGGAAGTGGCCGGTATATCCCTCCGGGGAATCAGCAATAAGCGGGTTAGCGGCATCGCGGACATAAATCCCGCCTTCCGGCCCGGAGGGATCCATGACCCGCACGCGATTCTGTGAGGGGATGCGGCGCCCGGCTTCTTTCAGGTTTCCGGTATAAAAAAGCCACACGTCAGTGCCGTCAACCACGGCCCCGCCGGAGTAGCACCCATCCTTGTCATAGGGCAGGTCAGGATAGAGCGCATCGGGGTAATGCCGCCACGGATTGGGCGCGGACACCGTGGTGGTGGCGTGACCCCAGCCAGTCCGCTTGGGCTTGTGCGGAAAGGCAGGGTCATGCTGGTAATAGGCGTGCAGAATATCGCCATCCACAAAAAGGCCATTGGGGTCATTGAGGCGTCCAAGTGGTGGGGCGAGGTGAAAGTTCGGTCGGTGGTTCATGTCCCCGATACTATGGAACTATGACTATTCATGTGTGCGGCGAAGGCCTCGTGGACTTGGTTCCGGTATCCCCCGGCCGCTTGAATGACCTCACCCCGGCGTTGGGCGGCGGCCCCTTCAACGTGGCCATCGCCGCGGCACGCTTGGGCGCGGACGTGGAGTTCCAATCGCGGATTTCTACCGATGGGTTTGGCCAGGAATTATTCCGGCGCCTTGAGGAAGAAGGCGTGGTAACCGCCCACGTGCAGCGCGGCGAGGAACCGACCACCCTGGCGGTGACCACCATCGCGGATAATGGCACGGCCTCCTATAACTTTTATGTGGAAGGCACTGCGGATCGCTTCGTTGAACCCACACTAGTTCCGGCAGATATCGCCTGCTTCGGCACCGTTTCCTTGGCCTTGGAACCGGGCGCTTCCCGCTACGCGCTGCTGCTCAAGGACTTCGCCGCGCAGGGAACACTCGTGGCCTTAGACCCCAATATCCGGCCCTTTTATGCCACCGACGCGCATAAGAAATTCTTGGCGGATTTGCTGCCATACGTCTCTGTGCTGAAACTATCGGATGAAGAGGTGGAATTTTTAGGCGAAGAGTTCACCGACCAGGTACCCATCGTGGTCACTACCCGCGGCGCCGATGGAATTAGCGTCAGGGCCGGGGATACTTCCCTCAATGTTCCCGCAGCCGCGGTCAAGGTCACCGATACCATCGGCGCCGGCGACACCATCATGGCCGCCCTTTTGACGCAACTGGGTGAACGCGGCCTCGATGCGGACAAGGCCGCAGCACTTGGCGCCGAAGAGTGGCGCGATATCCTCCACTTTGCCGCTACTGCGGCCGGCATCACCGTCTCCCGCACCGGCGCAAATCCCCCACTGCGCAAGGAAGTAGAGTCAGCCCTATGAGCTACACCAAACGCACGCTGTGGATACACCTGGGGTTATTCCTCTTAGCCTTCCTCGCCTTCATCCTCCCCGTCGTCGTTGGCACCGCAGCCCTGCTCCCACTGTGGCTCTCGGGTGGATTAAGCATCGTCCTTGCAGCGGGCGCGCTTATCGATGCCGCCTTTAAGTTCTTCGCCCCCGCCTCCCCACGCAGCCTCAAGCTGCTCTCCGGAATCGCCGGCATCGTGCTCCTGGTGGGCTGGGGAATTTGGATCTACATCTACGGCAATATGGCAGCAGTCGGCACAGGAACCTACCGCATCGGCAATTTCCTACTCAGCGTGGGCTGCGTGCTCAACCTCTTTATCATCGCTATTTCGGTTTTGGATATCCGCCGGTTGGCGCGGCAGTAACCGATCTGAGCAACACGTTCCCCGCGCTTAGCGGGGGAGCGCTTAGCTGTCGCTGGGGAGGACGCGGCGGGGGACGATAATGGGGGCATCGCCAAGCGGGTCGTCCCATGCTTCCGCCTCGATGCCATAGGCCTGCGCCAGTACCTTGGGGGCCAGCGCCTGGTTCGGGGCCCCGCGAGCAATGATTTCGCCGGCCTTCATCACCACCATGGAATCGGAGTAGTGGCCCGCCAGCATGAGATCGTGCAGGACCACTACCACCGTTTTGCCAGCGCGCGCCTGTGCGCGAGCCAGCTCCAACATGCTCATGGCGTGTGCGGGGTCGAGGAAGGTCGTGGGTTCATCGAGAAGCAGCACCGGCGTATCTTGCGCCAACGCTAGCGCTAGCCAGACGCGCTGGCGCTGCCCGCCCGATAGGGAAGCGATATCGCGATCGAGGAAGTCCACAATCTCCGTGGCCTCGCAGGCCTGGGCGATGATCTCTCGGTCCGTGGCGGAAAGGCCGCGCATCCTGCCCTGATAGGGGTGGCGCCCACGCACAACCAACTCGCCTACCCGCAATCCATCAGGGGCCACGGGGTGCTGCGGCAGCAGCGCCACCTGCTGCGCGGCTTCCTTCGCGTTCATCGCATGCAGGTCAGCGTCCCCGACCATGACGCTGCCCTGCCGCGGGGCCAGGATTTTAGACAGCGTCTTGAGCAGCGTGGACTTGCCGCAGCCATTGGGCCCGATGAGCGTGGTGACCTCACCGGCGCGTGCATGCAGATCGACGCCGGCGAGGATATCCTCGCCGTCCTTATATCCCGCATGAATGCCGGTGGCTTGGAGGCTGCACCGGCGCTTCGAGCGCGTGGGCTGATTATCCGTCATATCTTTTCCTTCATCCACGTACGAGTGTGTAGCACTTTTTGGGTGGCTCGTTTGCCCAATCCTCGCTGTGGCGCGCCACAGCGATTAGCTGCGCCGGGCCGCATTCCACACCAAGACCACCAGAGCGCAGCCGCCGATGACCGAGGAGACCGCGCCCACCGGGGCGTTGACCGGAATCGCGCCGGCGATAACGGCGCACACGGTCAACAGCGCCGCACCTGCGGCTGCCGATGCCACCGGCGATGGCGTGGGCGTGCGCGCCGCCATCCGCGCCAGGTGCGGGGCCAGCAGGGCGATAAACCCAATGGGCCCCACCACCGAAACCACCACGGCGCAGATCCCGGTTGCCGCGATGAGCAGCAAGGCGCGCTGGCGGGAGATATTTACGCCCAGGGTGATGGCAGACGAATCATCGTGGGCAAGCAGCGGCAGCTCCCGCGCGCACCAGATGCCTATGGCAAGAAACGGCGCTAATGCCACGAGTAGAGGCACAATGACCTCCATGCGCACGAACCCGGTCGAGCCCGCCAGCCACGTTTGCGCCTCGGCCGCGCGCTGGATCTGCGCGCTGCGCATCAAATACGCCACGACGGCCTGAAACATCAGCGATAAGGCAATGCCGACGATGACGATGCGGTTGCTCGTGCCGATGCCGCCCAGGACGGCGAGGAGGATGACGACGAGGAAGGCGCCGATCATCGCCAAGCATGCCCGCCACCAAAAGTCCGGGATGCCGTCCGCGAAACCGGGGCGCGAATGCACGGTGCCCAGCACCACCAGCACCGATGCGCCGCCGGTCACGCCCAGGATATCTGGCGATGCCAGCGGGTTGCGGGCCATGGTCTGCGTCCATGAGCCGGCCACGCCGAGGGCGGCGCCCACGATGACGGTGGCGATGGCGACCGGCAGACGCAAGTCCCACACCACCCTGATGTGGCTCTCGCTGCCGCCGCCGGTAAGCACATCGATGACCTGCCGCGGGCTCAGTTCCAAAGGCCCTTGCCCCAGCAACACCAGGTAAGCGGCAAGGGCGATAAGGCCAAATACCAGCGTGGTGGTGAGCACGCGGACATACCTGCGACGCTGCTGCGCTTGCAGGGTACTGCTTATTGTTGTCATGCGTTATCACCCCACGCTCTGCCCACGCCGCGGTGAGCGCCCCAAATGAGGAAGGGCGCGCCCACTATGGCAAGCACGATAGACATCTCCAGCTCCGAGTTCCCCACGATGAGGCGGCCGATGATGTCGGCGGCAAGCACGGCACAACCTCCCAAGAGCGCGGAGGGCAGGATCATCGTGGCAACGCTGGGGCCGACCACCCGCCGCACGATGTGGGGAATGGCGAAACCAACGAAGGCAATGGGCCCCGTCGCCGCCGTTGCACTGCCGGCCAGCACCACGACGCTCAGCGCCGCGCCGACGCGCGCAGTAGTGGGGGATCCGCCCAAGGCGAGCGAGGACTCCTCCCCCATCGCCAAAAGATCAAGCGGCCTGGCCGCCATTGCCGCGCACGCTAGGCCGATGAGCAGGCCAATGCCCGCGATGGCGACGTCTTCTGGGCCGCGCCCAAAGGTCGAGCCGATGGTCCACCGCCGCATGCTATCGAGCACATCCGTGGAATACAGGCCGATTATCACCGCGCCCGATCCCAAGGCTGCGGAGACGCCGGCACCGACCAAAATGAGCGTTAGCGGATCCTGAAACCGCCGGGAGACGGCCAAAACCAGCAGCGTGGTAATGCCCGCCCCCGCAAGCGCGAGGGTGGTGCGCATGCCGGTGGAGGTAGCAATGCCGATGGCCGTGCCTAGGGCAACGAAGAACGAGGCGCCTGCGGTAATGCCAATAAATCCCGGGTCCGCCAGCGGGTTCCTAGTCCACGATTGCGCCAGGGCACCGGCGACGGCAAGAGCCGCGCCGGCGAAATAGGCCAAGAAGGTGCGCGGCATGCGCAGGTTCCACACGATATCGCGGATATCCTGCTCCCCCGCCCCGCGCAGCGCGGCGATGACCTCATCGGGCGGAATCGAGCGGGAGCCTAGCGCCAAGGACGCCACCGCCAGAACCAGGCTGGCGAGGATGAGGGCAACAAGGAACGTCTTGCGACCCTTTCCCCGCGCCATCACTGGTGTGGCTGTGCGGCTTTCCGCCGCGGAACCCGTCTGAATATTCTGGCCGCCCTTCGTGGTTGCTGACAATTACAGCTTCTCTTCAAACTTATCTATTGCCCAGGGGATGGTCACCGGGTTCGGCATGCTCATGGCGTTGCCGGTATCCGTGTCTAGGTAGCGCACGCGCTTATCCTTGACTACATCGAGGCCCTGGAAGGTCTTATCCTTCTTCAAGACATCGGCAGAGCCGTTGTAATCCAGGACAAAGAGGTGATCAACCTGGTTGAGCTTTGCGTAGTTTTCCGGGGCAATGTCAACGAAGAAGCTGCTGCCATCGCCCTTCAACTCATCAGGGATTTCCATGCCAAGATCCTCGATGAACTGGCCGCGCCCATCCTCATCGGTGTACAGGCCAATCTTGCCGTCATAAGGCATGACGATGGCTGCGGACTTGCCCTGCAATTCGGTGTGCTCGCGGCGGAATTCCTCGAAGGCCTTCTCGGTATCAGCGATAAGCTTATCGCCTTCGTCTTCCTTATCCACGGCATCCGCGATGGCCTCAACCTGGTCCTCCCAGGGAACCTGCCAGTCTTCATAATCATCCGGCTTAACGGTGGTCGGCGCGATATCCTCCAGGGATTCCTTCGTGCGCGCATCCACCGCCTGGTTCACAGCAATGATCTTGGTGGGATCGGCAGCGGTGATCTGCTCGAATGTCTCTGCGGTAAATCCGGTCGCGGTGTTGTAGATGACCTCAGGCTTGGCATCGCCAAGCAGCTTCTTTGACCACGGGCCGACGCCGGAAGGATCGCCATCGCCCTCAGCGCCCCACGGCGCCACCGTCACGGGAGTAATGCCTAGGGCGAGCAGCGTATCGGCATCCCCCAGGCCCAGGCTAGCCACGCGCTCTTCGCTGGCGGCGTCGGTGGACTGCGTGCTTTCATCGCCCTCACCACGCGAGCAACCGGCTAATGCGACGGCTCCGGCTGACAGCAGTGCCACAACGCCCATGGTGCGGCGTCCGAAAATCTTCATGAAGCTGGCCCTTTCAAAAAGGAAGAAATTGACGTTGCCGATCCTAGCCCCCAATCAAAGGATTAGGCAAGGATTAGCTTCGAACGAGTATGTTGGATACATGAGCTGTTCCCTACAATCGTCCCCGATGCCTGAACACCAACTGATTCCCGTTACCCTGACCGCGAATGAACTGATCCGGCCGCGCCTGCACCGCCTGACGTTTCATGCCGAGGCGTTCCGGACGTATGACCTTGCCGGCCCCGATGAATTCTTTGGCCTTGTCATGCCCCAAACCGGGCAGGAATTTACGCCCTTCCCCGTCGACGGCGTTAACCTCCGAGCCGCCGTCGCCGCTATAGACGAGGAGACGCGGCCGGACCTGCGCTGGTACACCATCCGCGCGCTCCACCCCGAGGAGGCCACTATCGACGTCGACGTGGTCACCCACGGCGATTCCGGGCCCGGCTCGCGATGGATTCTGCGCGCGCAACCCGGCGATACAGCGGGGTTCTTTACCTGCAACGAGCTGTGGCGGCCAACCGAAGCAGCACAACTATTGGTCGCCGATGCCTCCGCCCTGCCGGCCCTGTGGCATATCCTGGCCTACCAAGAGGACCATAACCCGGCGATGCTCAGCCGCACCGACGTTATGACCGTAGTGACCAGCGATGACGAAGTAGAACCCGGGCTCGCGGCTAGGTGGGAGCCCAGCGTGCGCAGCCTGCGTGTCCTTCGCACCAAGCCGCACCAGGAGGCGGATTCCGTCGTTGCCGCGCTGGAAGCAGATTTTGCCGGTGACTCGGTGCCAGGGTACGTGTGGGTCTCCGGCGAGGGAGATTTGGCAAAGAAGGTCCGCGGCCTCGCGGTGAAAGGCTGGGGCTTGCCCACCGACGACGTCACCTGGGTGCCCTATTGGTTTTATGGAAGGGCCCGTCCTTAAGAGCCCTAAAACAGCGAGAGGCCCCTGCGCCGAACAATGTGGTCCGGTACAGGGGCTGCGCTGGCTAGGGTTTACTTAGCCTTCTCGATGATCTTTACGAGACGGAAGTGCTTGTCCTTAGACAGCGGGCGGGTCTCAGCGATACGTACGAGATCGCCTACGCCTGCGATTTCTTCCTCATCGTGCGCCTTAACCTTCTTGTTAGAGCGCATGATCTTGCCGTACAGAGCGTGCTGCTTGCGGTCTTCGATCTCGACGACGATGGTCTTGGACATCTTGTCCGAGACGACGTAGCCGGTGCGGACCTTAGGAGCACCCTTGACCTTCTCCTTCTTCGGAGTTGGTCCCTTCTTGGATTCAGTCACGTTAGCCTCACTCATGATTAAGCCTCAGCTCCCGGAGCGACAGACAGGCCCAGCTCGCGCTCGCGCAGAACGGTGTAGATGCGGGCAATGTCGCGCTTAACCGTGCCGATGCGGCGGTTGTTGGTCAGCTGGCCGGTGGCCTTCTGGAAACGAAGGTTGAACAGTTCTTCCTTCGCATCCTTCAGACGGGATTCCAGCTCTGCGTTGTCGAGCTCACGGAACTCGTGGGCGGGGGTACCGGTTGCCATTAGAACTGGTCCTCCTTCTTGATGATGCGGACCTTGCAAGGAAGCTTCTGGCCAGCGCGGCGCAGAGCCTCGATTGCAACAGCCTCAGTTGGGTAGCTCATCTCGAAAAGTACGCGGCCAGGCTTCACGTTAGCCACCCACTTCTCAACCGGACCCTTACCGGAACCCATACGAACACCGAGCGGCTTCTGGGTCAACGGACGGTCCGGGAAGATGTTGATCCACACCTTGCCACCGCGCTTAACGTGGCGGTTGATGGCAATACGTGCGGCCTCAATCTGACGGTTGGTGATGTACGCAGGCTCCAGTGCCTGGATTGCGTAATCGCCGAAGTTAATGCGGTTTCCGCCCTTGGACACGCCACGACGGCTCGGGCGGTGCTGACGGCGGTACTTAACACGCTTAGGAATCAGCATGGATTAGCCCTCCTGCTTCTGCTGTGCACGCTGGCGGCGCTGGCCACCGCGGCGGGAGCGACCATTGCGGTCACCGCGGCCACGGCCCTGTGCCGGAGCGTTCAGTTCGGACTCGCGTACGCCACCGACGACGTCACCCTTGTAGATCCACACCTTGATGCCGATGCGGCCGAAGGTGGTGTGGGCCTCTGCGGTGCCGTAGTCGATCTCGGCGCGAAGAGTGTGCAGCGGAACGCGGCCCTCATGGTAGCGCTCAACGCGGGACATTTCTGCACCGCCCAGGCGGCCGGACAGCAGGATCTTGATGCCCTTAACCTGTGGCTGGCGCATAGCGGACTGGATAGCCTTGCGCATTGCACGACGGAATGCGACGCGGTTAACCAGCTGCTCCGCGATGGAGTGAGCAACGAGGGTTGCGTTTGCATCTACCTGCTTGACCTCGAGGATGTTGAGGGCAACCATCTTGCCGGTGAGCTTTTCCAACTCGCGGCGGATGCGGTCAGCCTCAGCACCGCGGCGGCCGATCACGATGCCCGGACGAGCGGTGTGAATGTCCACGCGGACGCGGTCACGGGTGCGCTCGATGACGATGTCGGCGATGCCGGCACGCTCGAGGCCCTTGTTGAGGTAGTTACGAATCTTGATGTCTTCGGCTACGTAGTTCGCGTAGTCCTTATCCGCGAACCAGTGGGTCTTCCAGTCGGAAGTGATGCCCAAACGTAGGCCGTGAGGATGGATCTTCTGGCCCATTACTTGGCCCCTTCCTGCTGGCTTTCGACAACCACGGTGATGTGGCTGGTGCGCTTACGAATCATGAATGCACGACCCTGTGCACGCGGCTGGAAACGACGCATGGTCGGTCCCTCGTTGGCGTATGCCTCGGAGATGACCAAGGTGCGTGGGTCGAGGCCGAAGTTGTTCTCAGCGTTAGCGGCTGCGGAAGCAACGACCTTTGCAACTGGCTTGGATGCACCCTGTGGTGCGTACTTCAGGATTGCCAAAGCTTCGCTTACGGACTTGCCGCGGACCAGATCGAGCACACGACGTGCCTTCATCGGGGTAACGCGGACGTAGCGGGCCGTGGCGGATGCGGAGGTGATGGTCTCACTCATCGCTTATCGACGTCCCTTCTTGTCATCCTTGACGTGACCCTTAAAGGTCTTGGTTGGTGCAAACTCGCCCAACTTGTGGCCGACCATGGAGTCCTCGATAAAGACCGGCACATGCTTGCGGCCGTCGTGGACGGCGAAGGTGTGTCCGATGAAATCGGGGAGAATGGTCGAGCGGCGAGACCAGGTCTTGATGACCTGCTTGGTGCCTGCATCGTTTTGAGCATCCACCTTGTTGAGGAGGTGCTCATCGACGAACGGGCCTTTCTTAAGGCTGCGTGGCATTGTTTACCTCCTCTTAGCGCTTCTTGTTCGGGCGACGACGGCGCACGATCATGTTGTTGGAGTAACGGTTCGGGTTGCGGGTGCGACCCTCCTTGTGACCCCATGGGGACACTGGGTGGCGACCACCGGAGGTCTTTCCCTCACCACCACCGTGTGGGTGGTCAACCGGGTTCATAACGACACCACGGACGGTCGGGCGAACGCCCTTCCAACGCATGCGGCCGGCCTTGCCCCAGCGGATGTTCATCTGCTCGGCGTTGCCAACTTCACCAACCGTTGCGCGGCAACGGATGTCCACGCGGCGGATTTCAGAAGACGGCATACGCAGAACGGCGTACTTGCCTTCCTTACCCAGCAGCTGGATGGAAGCACCAGCAGAACGAGCCAGCTTAGCGCCAGCGCCCGGCTTGAGCTCAACGGCGTGGATGATCGAACCGGTCGGGATGTTGCGCAGCGGCAGGTTGTTGCCCACCTTGATATCTGCGTTCGCGCCGGACTCGACAACAGCACCCTGCTTCAGGCCCTTCGGCGCGATGATGTAGCGCTTCTCGCCATCTACGTAGTGCAGCAATGCAATGTTTGCGGTGCGGTTCGGGTCGTACTCGATGTGAGCGACCTTTGCCGGAATGCCGTCCTTGTCGTTACGACGGAAGTCGATCAGACGGTAACGGCGCTTGTGTCCACCGCCGATGTGGCGGGTGGTGATGCGGCCGTAGTTATTACGACCACCGGTTTTGCTCAGCGGGCGCAGCAGGGACTTCTCCGGAGTCGAGCGAGTGATCTCGTCGAACTCAGATACGGAGGATGCGCGGCGACCCGGAGTTGTCGGCTTGTACTTACGAATAGCCATAATTCTTCCTTTTCCTTTCGGCTCTCCGGTGGCGCTTAAGCGCCTGCGCCGAAGACGTCGATGGAGTCGCTGCCTTCACGGAGCGTCACGTATGCACGCTTGGTGGACTTACGCTGACCGAAGCCGGTGCGGGTGCGCTTGCGCTTACCTGCACGGTTTACGGTATTCACGGAGTCGACCTTCACGTCAAAGATCTGCTCGACGGCATCTTTAATCTGGGACTTGTTGGAGTCTGGGGAGACGAAGAACGTGTAGACGTTCTGCTCCATCAGACCGTAGGACTTCTCAGATACAACCGGGGCGATGATGACATCGCGCGGGTTAGAAATCTTAGCCATTAGTTCTCCTCCTTATCCGCGCCGGTAGCGCGAGTGATGAAGGTGTGTAGCGCCTCAACGGAGAACACAACGTCATCGGAGTAGAGAACGTCGTAGGTGTTGAGCTGACCGGCGTCCAAGATCTGAACGTTCGGCAGGTTATTAGCGCTACGACGGGCGTTGATGTCCTCGCGGCCGATAACCAGCAGCACGTTGTCGCGCTCGGTCAGGGACTCGAGGAAAGCCTTGGCCGCCTTGGTGGACGGCTTCTGGCCAGGAACCAACTCTTCGATGACATGGATGCGCTCGTTGCGAGCACGGTCAGACAACGCACCGAAGAGAGCAGCCTTGATCATCTTCTTAGGGGTGCGCTGTGCGTAGCTACGTGGCTGCGGGCCGTGGACGGTGCCACCGCCGGTGTAGTGCGGCGCACGGATGGAACCCTGGCGCGCACGACCGGTGCCCTTCTGGCGGAAAGGCTTGCGACCACCACCGCGGACGTCGCCGCGGGTCTTGGTGGCGTGGGTGCCCTGACGAGCAGCAGCAAGCTGTGCGTTGACTACCTGGTGCATCAGAGCAACGGATGCCTCGGTGTCAAAGATTTCAGCCGGCAGGTCCACGGAGCCATTGGTCTTACCTTCGGAGGTGTGGACGTCTAGCTTGAGGTTGCTCATGCGTGTGCACCGCCCTTCACTGCGGTCTTAACGGTGACGAGGCCACCGCGCGCACCAGGGATAGCACCCTTGATGAGCAGCAGGTTGGACTCGACATCGACTTTCTGAATCTTCAGGTTTTGGGTCGTCACGCGGTCGTGGCCCATGCGGCCAGCCATGCGCTTGCCCTTGAAGACGCGGCCCGGGGTAGCAGCGCCACCGATACCACCAACGCGGCGGTGAGCGGCCTGGTTACCGTGAGCTGCGCCCTGACCCTGGAAGCCGTGGCGCTTCATAGCACCAGCGTAGCCGTGGCCCTTAGTCTGGCCGGTGACGTCAACGAAAGTGATGTCTTCGAAGATGTCTACCTTGACCTCTTGGCCAACCTCGTATGCGGAGGTGTCGTCCATGCGGATTTCCGCAACGTGACGACGCGGGGTTACGCCAGCCTTTTTGAAGTGACCAGACTCAGGCTTGTTTGCCTTGCGTGGGTCAATCTCGCCAAAGGCGATTTGGATGGCGCTGTAGCCATCGATTTCGGGGGTGCGAATCTGGGTGACAACGCATGGCCCTGCTTCAACGACGGTAACCGGAACAACGCGGTTTTCGTCGTCGAAGACCTGGGTCATGCCGAGCTTCTTGCCCAGAATGCCCTTGATCTCGTTTTCACTCATTATTAGTTCTCCACCAAAGTCGCTTACTGGATGTTCACGTCGACGCTTGCCGGAAGATCGATGCGCATCAAAGCATCAACGGTCTTCGGGGTCGGGTCGAGAATATCGATCAGGCGCTTGTGCGTGCGCATCTCGAAGTGCTCGCGAGAGTCCTTGTACTTGTGCGGAGAACGAATAACTGCGTACACGTTCTTCTCGGTTGGGAGCGGCACTGGGCCAACTACACGAGCACCCGTACGGGTAACGGTCTCGACGATCTTCTTTGCAGAAGCGTCGATTGCCTCGTGGTCATAGGCCTTCAGCCGAATGCGGATCTTTTGTCCCGCCACGCTTATCCTCTTCCTCGCTTCCCCACTTTCACATTCCCGGCGTTTCCGGGGCGTGAAGCGGTGGGAAATTGCTTCTCGATTTCTCTATAACGTTGTCCGGGCTTGGGGCCTGACACAACGCCAGTGGTCTGACTGTCATGACAACCAAGAGATACAGCACATGGCAAATGCCAGTCTGCAGTGCTCCTGACGGGGCACAAGACCCGTAGTCAAAGTATTGTGAAGAGGACGGTTTTCACGCATTACACGTGGAGAGTGTCCTATTCGCTAACTGCCGCTGTTTATTTGCCATGCCCCTTCTCCGGTCCATCGTCTCGGGGTGTCTCTGCTCTAGCGCGGACCTAGCCCGATCGGATGACCTTCCAGTCTGTGTTTCAGGAAAATCCTGATCCACGGTGACAACGAAGGTGTCATGTTCGCTTTACCAGCTCAGCGTCTCGCCGATATGCACCGTGTCTAAGACGGTGCGTTACCGGTTCGCGCTGCCCTGTTAAAGCAACCTATGTATTTAAGCACGATGGGCTGGTGTTTTTCAAACCATCCCAGCAATAGTGCCAATAATCACGTTTTGGTAAATATTGTTGTCCCAGACCCCACGTGTGGTTAAGCGGTAGGTACGCTCAAGGAAGGATTTTGAACCGCTGGTTCTTGGTCCTTCAATTTCATATTGCGACCATGCAAGTCAATATTTAAGGAAAGGCCTTAAAGACCATGTCTGAGAACAACACTCCTGCAAAGCACTCTGAGAACAACGTTGCCGCTTCTGAAGAGCGCGAGGTAAACAACAACCTGGAGACTCAGTACGGCACCACCACCATTGATGACGTCGTTGTTTCCAAGATCGCTGGCATTGCAGCCCGCGAAGTTTCCGGGGTTGACTCCCTCGGTGGCGGCGGCGCTCGCATGATGGGCACCATCCGCGAGTCCTTCGGTGCATCCGAGGACGTACGCCAGGGTGTTGACGTAGAGGTAGAAAACGGCTCCGCAAAGATCGAGATCGCCATCACCGCTGAGTACGGTGTTGCTATCCACGAGCTGGCTGAGGCAATCCGCCGCAACATCATGAACGCTGTCGAGCGCATGACCGGCCTGACCGTAGAACGCGTTGATGTTGTTGTTCACAACGTCAAGCTGCCGAAGGAAGACTCCGAGTCTGAAGAGCAGGCTGCACTGAACCAGGGCCAGGCATAAGAACAATGCCTGAACCCCGAGCACAATTTGAGCTCGAGGTAAGCCACGCTCACGCAATTGCGGAAGCGGTGCAAAAGCTCAACGGTGTCGCGGGCCTTGACGGCGGACCCTACGGCTCGGTGAGCCTACTCTTCCCGGGCGAAAGGGTTACCGGCATGCGCCGGCCCGATCCCCGCGACGATCGCCACCTGCAAATCAACGTCCGTGTTGATATCAGTGCGCAGCCTGATCTGTACCGCCTAGCGGAAGAAATCCGCTCGGCCGCCCGCAAGGCATGTACGGAGCTGGAACGCGTCGACGTTGAGTTTTCTGACGCCGTAGATGGCTTATCCGCTGCTCCCTCGAAGGATTAGATATGAAGAATTACACCACATTGGGCATTGTTATCGGCCTACTACTTGCCTTCTTTTTGTACTTAGGTTGGGGTTGGACGCTGCTCGCCGTGCTGCTTGCTGCCGTCGGTGGCCTCTTGGGCTCCCACTTTGATGGCCGCATCGACCTCAGCGCTGTGTGGAATGGCCTCATTGGCAAGGAGAAAGGCCA
Organism: Corynebacterium tuingiense; assembly: GCF_046718165.1. NCBI lineage: Bacteria > Bacillati > Actinomycetota > Actinomycetes > Mycobacteriales > Corynebacteriaceae > Corynebacterium > Corynebacterium tuingiense. Next base: position 357,195 of record NZ_CP177101.1, on the reverse strand, counting down.
AGGCTAATGTCAGAAGGTTCCACTAAGGGCCACACGCGTTTCTCGCTGCGGACCATGGAACGAATCGTGACCGCCGCAATTGCTAGCGTGCCTGGCACAAAAGATTTAGATGCCAAGCTTGCTGGCATTGGCGGACGCGGTTATCCACGGGTTTCGGTACAGATGGATCCAGAGCGTGAAGTCGCTGCCGTGAGCGCGACCATCGCTGTGGTGTGGCCGTCTCCGGTTACCGCAGTCGCGGAAAGTACGCGTGCCGCCATTTCAGAGGCTATTGCTGCCCATACCGGCTATTCCACCACCCGCGTTAATGTCACCGTCGGTGAGTCGGTTCCGGATACCCGGGTTACCGCAGAACAGCTTGCGCAGCGTCCTGCCGCTTCAGCTTTTACCCCGGAGGTCAGTCCTTCTACCGTGACCCAACCCGTTACTCAGGACTCGGTCGAAGTGCGAAGCATCGAGACTCCGGAAGAAGCCCCGGTTCGCAACGTCGACACCCCGCAAGAGGCGGAAATCCGCGAAATTTCTTCTGGAAAGGAAGTTGCTGTTCGCGGAGTATCGACACCCTCTGGTGACACGCCAGTGCGCTCCGTCGATACGCCGCGAGAAGCATCGGTGCGCAGCATTTCCGCTGCTCTTCCAGACCACCAGCTGCTAGAAATTAGCGCTCCAGAAGATCACGAACCGCGTCGCATCGTCGAACCACGCCCAGAGCAGGTACGCAGCGTTCGCGCTCCGCGCCCTGGCAGGTTGCTTCCGAGCGGACAGGTACGCCCCTTTGTCAAAAAGGCAAAGGTCTCTGTTCCCCGTCCGCAGCCTTTGCGCAAAATCGAGATCGACAATTCAGAACAGAAAAAGCGCGTTCGCATTGCCCGCCCGGCTCCCCTGCGCAAGGTGCAGCCACCGCGCCCGCAGCCGCTGCGCAAGATCGAGATCGACAATTCCCGAAGCGAGCAACGCGTGCGGACCGTTAGGCCCGCGTCCCTGCGCAAGGTTCAGACCCCGCGTCAGGAACCGCTAAAGCGCATTGAGGTATCGCCAGCTAGCCAGCGCCCGTTGCACGTCTATGCGCCACGGCCTGAGCCGCTGCGTGCCATTTCCATTACCCCGTACCACGAGCAAGGAGGCAATAATGGCTGAAATGAATTTGCCTGAGCATTTCGGGCAGCGGCCCAAGGCGTCTCCTGCAGTGCGCACGTGGACCGTAATTCTGGGTTTCGTTCTGCTTGCCATTGGCATTGTGGGTGTCCGCGAAACCTGGCTTGTCGGAGCAGATGCCAATGCCCAATCGTGGGTTCAGCCGGTCCTTGATCTTATTGCCACCGAGCAATTAGAGACGTGGATGATCTGGGCTGGCGTGGCTTCCATCGTGGTTGGTCTCATCTTTGTATTCGCTGCGGTAAAGACCCGTCGCAATACCCACACCCAGGTCGCTTCCGAGTCCGCTTCCATGTGGATGCGGCCAGTCGATGTCGCGCGATTGAGCTCTGCTGCAGCACGCCGTGTTCCGGGAGTTGCTTCCGCGCAGACTTCGGCGGATACCAAGAGCGCGAAGGTCACCGTTAATGGCGATGAGCAAGACGCCGATTTGCCTGGGCGCGTGGAAAAGGCTGTCACCCGCGCTTTAGAGGTCCTTGCAGACCCACCCAAGGTCACCGTAGCCGTAGAGAAGATTCCGGAGATGGATAATCATGTCTAAAAAGCTTGCTACCTTTGACCGAATCCTCCTGGGCTTGCTTGGAATTATCCTCATCGCGCTAGGTGTATGGCCGATCCTCATTAACTTCAATGTGGAATTTGCTGAGTACTTGGCCGAGTGGGTAGACCACGATACGTGGCGCACTTTGGGCGATAATAATTGGTGGGTCTGGGTCTTGGCTGGCGCCTCTGCCCTGCTGCTCATCATTGGCTTGTGGCTCATCGTCGTGAACCTTCGTCACCGCCGCTTTAATAATGTGGAATCCGCAGCCTCCAATGAACAAGGAGCAATCTCTGCATCCATGAACGCCATCGCCACCGCGGTGGCCAAGGATCTGGACTCGCTCGATGGAGTGGAACGCGTAGACCGCTTGGTTGCATACGACCGCGCCCGCCCAACGCTGCAGTACACGGTGGTTGCTAACCCAGATACCCCGCTGGAGAGACTGACTGATGCTGTGGAGACCAATGAACGCGACTTCCGGGAGGCTTTCCCAAACGCTGACTTGGATACCAGCTATAAGCTGCACTTCACCAAGGTTAAGCCGATGAAGGATTTAGCTGAATAAGGGGTTTGGGGTCTCAGCAACAAGGACCTCAACCACCTTGCCCAATCGCGCATAATCGCCGCCCTCGAGGAGTACTTCCAGCTCCTCGCCGGGGCGGCATTTTTCTATCCTTTTCCACGCATAATCGCGGGCAACCACCCGCCGATTCTCCTTCTGAAAGAGATGCAGTCCGTGGTCTAGAACTGCAATCGCACTCTCGAAACGGAGGATATAAACAAAGTCTCCCAACTCGTAGCGCTTAAGCCCGCTGAGTTCTGGTAGCTGTTCAGACAGCCGCATGATGCTGGAGACGATCCCAAGGCGGTGTTCAAAGCCTTCAGCGTCCGTAACCACGAAGGGCCGGCCGGGCCCCGTTGGCCGAATCGCACTATATGACCACACCACCGGCTGCGTATTAGCGCGGCGAACAATGATACGGGAAGCATCGGCGGTGATGCGGCAGATGGGGGCATCGCTAAGCACGAGCCACTCACCTGTGCCCACGCGACCTTCCTCGAGGGGCAATAACGGCGGGTGAACTTCGGCCTGCCTCTCAAGTTCCGCGACCAACTCCGCGTCGCTCACGCCCCAGCCGATGCCCCGGTTGGCTAATAAGGCAAAAAGCGTAGGCAGGCTCAGATCAGGCTGCCCCTCCCACGCCTTGCGCAGCGCTGCCAAGGTCGGGTCAATGCGAGTGGGATCTTCCATAAGTGACTAGCCTACCGAGCCCTTCTGCCCTAATACAGCCACGGGGAACACCCCGCATTGGTTGATTGGTTACCCCCGTTGTCACTTATTTTCAGGTAAGCAATTCTTATAGCTTTTGAACAATTCAGGTTTTTAAACTTGCAGCTGAATCCCATTTTTCTTTTTAGGACCCTAAACAACTACACTGTAAAAATACCTGTCGTTTGATTGGCGATGTACATCACGGGGTTACGTGAATTGTGCGCTCGCTTATATCTTATTAGATTGGTCACATACAACGACTCCATCGTTGGCTTCATATTTATTCGCACTGTTTCCTGCTTAACCGCGCACGGAGAATTTCCCCATGACAAAGTATTTGATCAAAAAGATCTTGGGCTGGTTACTCATGATCTTTTTAGCCACTAACTTGGCTTATTTCTTGGCGGCCTCGTTTTTGGACCCGCGTTCGAACTACACCGAGCGCCGTCCACCACTTTCAGATGAGGAAATCAATAACCTCCTCGAGCCCTATAACCTCAGCCCAGAAACCCCGCTCCTGGAGCGCTGGTGGACTTGGCTGACCAATATCCTCACGAAGTGGGACTGGGGACAATCTCCGGTCGGTGAGATGGTTAACGAAGAGATCAGCTACCGCATCTGGGTATCCGCACAGCTGCTCTTGCTGGCCACCATCCTGTCCATCGTCATCGGTGTGGCCGTTGGTGTATACACCGCCTCCCGCCAGTACAAGACCGGTGACCGCGTGTGGCAGGGAATTTCCATCATTGCAATGAATACCCACGTGGTTGTTGCCTCCATCGCCGTCGTCTGGGCCGCCCTGGAGATCAACGATTTGACCGGCAAGAAGATTTTCTACGTCGTCGGCTCTAAGTCCTTGGGGGTCGAGGGATTCTTCCCCAAGCTCCTGGACTCCGCGCAGCACCTCGTCTTGCCCACGATTTCCCTGGTGATCATCAGCTACGCCAGCTACCACATGACTCAGCGCACGCTGCTGCTCGATAACCTCGATGCGGATTATGTCCGCACCGCACGTGCAAAGGGACTTACCCGCCAGCAGGCCATCCGCAAGCACGCGCTGCGCACCTCCATCATTCCGGTGGCAACGTCCGTCGCCTTCTCTGTGCCCGGCATCTTCACCGGTGCCGTGATGACGGAGCGCATCTTCGGCTGGAACGGTATGGGCCAGTACTTCATCCAGACCATCAGTAAGAACGACATCAATGGCGCGGTAGCCGTGGCGGCATTCGGTGCCGCAATGACGGCCGTGTCCGCCGTCTTGGCAGACCTCGTTGTTGTCGCCTTGGATCCACGAGTAAGGGTGAGCTAAATGACAAATCCCAAAGAACCAAAGATGTCCAAGAAACAGCCCCGTGGCGAGGTTTCTACGCGCACCGAGGTCGTCTCCGAGGATCCTTTAAGCAATGAGGAAGCCGAGCGCATGGCCACGCTGCCGGAGGTTCCCCGCGGTACTTCCCGGTACAAGCTGTACGTCCGCCGCTTCTTCCGCAACAAGCTAGCCACCGTCGGTGTTTTCATCCTGGGCTTTCTCATCTTCGCCGCCCTTTTTGGCAATTTCTTTGCCCAGTGGGACTACACGGAACCGGACTTCCTCGCCCTGTCTGAGCCACCGAGCTCCGAGCACTGGTTCGGTACCAACGATTCCGGCAATGACCTCTATGCCCAAACCATCCACGGTCTTGGCAGGTCCCTGACTATCGCCATCGTGGTGTCCTTTGCCACGTTGGTCATTTCGGCATTCATCGGCTGTGGCGCGGCACTGTGGGGCGGTTTTGCAGAAAAGGCCGTTCTCGCCGTTATTCACTTCCTACTTTCCATCCCGACCTTCCTGCTCATCGCCCTTGTGGTGGCAGACTCCGGCGGTGACTGGAAGCTTTTGATGATCGTCCTTATCGCCTTCGGCTGGATGTACCAGGCCCGCGTGATTTGGTCCCTGGCTCTTACCGTTCGCGAGCAGGATTATGTCCGCGCCGCAAGCTACATGGGCGTATCCAAGATGCGTACCATCGTCCGCCACGTCATTCCTAATATTGGTTCGCTGCTTATCATCCAGTTCGTCTTCGGCGTGGTGGGTACCGTGGGCTCTGAGACCGCACTGTCCTTCCTGGGCTTGGGCGTAAAGCTTCCCGATGTCTCCCTCGGTACCTTGCTGCAGGGCGGCACCGCCTCCTTGCAATCGGCCCCGTGGCAGTTCTACTTCCCCGCCGCTACCTTGACGCTGCTGACCGTCTCCATGGCATTTATTGGCGATGGCCTGCGCGACGCACTCGACCCCAACTCCAATTCCGGAGGTAAACTATGACTTCGCCTATCTTGTCCGTCAATGACTTACGCGTCAGCTTCCCCTCTGAAGCGGGTACCGTCTCTGCGGTGCGTGGTGTCAGCTTTGACCTGCACCCCGGCCGCACCCTGGGCATCGTCGGCGAATCCGGCTCCGGTAAGTCCGTGACTTCCATGTCCATCATGGGTCTGCTGCCGGAATACGCCAAGGTTGAAGGCTCCGTGAAATTCGATGGCCGCGAGCTCCTCGGGCTTTCTGATAAGGAAATGTCCCGCATCCGCGGCAATGGCATCGGCATGATCTTCCAGGATCCGCTCTCCGCGCTGACTCCAGTCTTCGATATTGGGTCCCAGCTGGTAGAGGCTATCCAGGCCCACCAGGACATCGGCAAGAAAAAGGCCCTGAAGCAAGCCACCGAGCTACTAGATCTGGTGGGCATCCCCGAGCCGCACCTGCGCCTAAAGTCCTTCCCGCACGAATTTTCCGGCGGTATGCGCCAGCGCGTGGTCATCGCGATTGCTATTGCAAATAACCCGCGCGTGCTCATCGCCGATGAGCCGACGACGGCCCTCGACGTCACCATCCAGGCCCAAATCCTGGACGTCATCCGGGTGGCGCAGCGCGAAACCGGCGCCGCCACCATCATGATTACCCACGATATGGGCGTGGTGGCAGAAACCGCCGATGATGTCATGGTCATGTACGCCGGCCAACCGGTAGAACACGGCGACGTCGACACCATTTTTTCTAACCCCCGCATGCCCTATACCGTAGGCCTGCTCGGTTCCACGCCGCGCCCTGATTCCTCGGCCTCGGAGCCCCTGACCCCCATCGAGGGCACCCCTCCGGTCTTGGTGAACTTGAAGGATCGCTGCCAATTCGCTCCGCGCTGCCCCGTAGCGCAGGAGGCTTGCCTGACCGGCGAGCCGGAGCTGCTTCCACTCAAGGACGAATCCGTATCCCACCGCAGCGCCTGCCTGCGTGCGCCGGAAATTCACAACCGCAAGATCGACGGTGAGCTGATGTTCAAGCCGCCGCAGCTTGCCGATGACGTCTTGGCCGACGTTCCCCGCGAGGATCGCAAGACCACCCTCGCCGTGAACGATCTGCGCAAGCAGTTCCCGCTAACCAAGGGCGCTCTAATTAAGCGCAAGGTGGGGACCGTGAAGGCCGTAGACGGCCTCACCTTCGATATCCGGGAGGGCGAGTGCATGGCCATCGTTGGCGAGTCTGGCTGTGGTAAGACCACCACGTTGCTGGAGATCATGGATCTGGACCCAGAAAACGGGGCCGTTGTGCTCAACGGCAAGGACGCCAATGGCATGAGCGGCTCCGAGCGCCGCGAGGCCCGCAAAGACATCCAGATCGTCTTCCAGGATCCGATGAGCTCGCTCAACCCACGCCTGACCGTGCGCGAGGTCATTGCGGAACCGCTCAACTCGCTGGGCTTTGATGGCGATGTTGATGCCCGCGTGAATGAGCTCATGGGCCTAGTCGGCCTCGACTCCTCGCAGTTGGACCGCTTCCCTAGCCACTTCTCCGGCGGCCAGCGCCAGCGCATCGGCTTGGCACGCGCCCTAGCCACGCGCCCTTCGGTCCTCGTGCTGGATGAGCCAGTCTCCGCCTTGGACGTGTCCATCCAAGCGGGTGTCATTAACCTCCTCGAGGACCTCAAGCGAAAGCTGGGCCTGTCCTATCTCTTCGTCGCCCACGATCTTTCCGTCGTGCGCCACCTTTCGGACCGCGTTGCGGTGATGTACAAGGGCCAGTTCGTCGAGTCCGGCTCGACGGATGAGATTTTCGATAACCCGCAGGATGACTACACCAAGAAGCTTCTGGATGCCATCCCGAATCCGGATCCCAAGGTTGCCCGCGCACGCAGGGAAAAGTCCCGAGCATAGCCCTCCCATAGCCCCGCACCCTTTCCAGAAAGTGATTGCGGACACAAATATAAATATTGTAAAGTACGCCACATAGTTGCAGTGGGCGGTTACCAAATCGACCGTCTATGCCAACTTCGTCTTCACCTCACGCAAGGAGTAATCCCCATGAAAAAGTTCGGTCGCTTCCGCATAGCAACGGTTGCCACTCTCTCCGCCACCGCACTCGCCCTCACCGCATGCTCGGGTTCTGGTGACGGTGGCGACTCCTCCAACAAGGCTGTCGGCGGTCTCGAGATCGACGTCAAGCCCACCGGTGACTACAACGAGAAAGAACGCGATGAGATTAAGGACGGCGGTGAGCTCACCCTCTCCCTTTCCGAGCTAACTGAGCAGCAGAACCAGTTCCACGCCAACATGACCACGGATACCAGCACCGTATGGAGCTGGTATAACCCGCAAATGGCGCTCTATGACGGCGAGGGTCACTACACCCCAAACCCTGCCTACCTGGATTCGGTAGACGAATCTACCGAAGGCGACAAGACCGTCGTGACCTACGACATCAACGATGACGCCACCTTCAACGATGGCACCCCCATTGACTGGACCGCTTTCGAGAACACCTGGCGCTTCAACAATGGCAAGGACATGGACGTCCAGGTCAACTCCACCGACGGTTACGAGCTGATCGAATCCGTGGAGAAGGGTGAGAACGATAAGGAAGCCGTGGTCACCTTCGAGGGTCCATATCCATGGTGGCAGGGACTGTTTAACGACATCCTGCACCCCGCGATTGATACCGCCGAGAAGTTTGACAAGGAGTACCTGGGCAAGCTCAACCCGCAGTACGGTGCGGGCCCATTCAAGGTCGAAAACTCCGATTTCCGCGGCGGCACCGTGTCCTTCGTTCCTAACGAGAAGTGGTGGGGCGATGAGCCGAAGCTGGACAAGGTCAGCTACCGCGTGATGGAGGACCAGGCAACCATCAACGCTTTCCAGGCTGGCGAAATCGACGCCGCCGGCGTGGGTACCAAGAATAACCTCACCATCGCCGCAGACATGGGCGATTCCATCGACGTCCGCGCAGCCACCCGCCCGGCTAGCATCCTGTTCACTTTGAACTCCAAGGCCCCACAGTTGGCTGATAAGGATGTTCGCCACGCAGTATTTGCAGCCATCGACCGCGACCAGCTCGCAGAAATCCGTTATAACGGCCTTGGCTATGAAGAGGAAATGCCTGGCTCCCTGACGCTTTACCCAACCCAGGAAGATTACAAGGACAACCTTTCTGAGGTACTCGAGTACGACGTTGAAGAAGCCAAGAGCCTGCTGGAGGACGCCGGCTACTCTCAAGGCGATGACGGTTACTACGCCAAGGACGGCGAGAAGCTTTCGCTTCGCTACGTGCTTATCGGCGATGACGAGGTCGACAAGTCCACCGCTGCTGCTGTCCAGAAGATGCTGAAGGACGCAGGCATCGAGCTGAAGATTGAGGAGCGCCCAAGCTCTGACTTCTCCAAGATCGCCAGCGAGCGCGACTTTGACCTCTTGCTCTCCGGCTTCGCTGCAAGTGACCCATTCGGCCCGGCATTCTTCGGCCAGACCTATGCCAGCGACTCCACTCTTAACAAGTCCGGCACTGGTACCGAGGAATTCGACAAGAAGATCGAAAAGATGCAGAAGCTGCCGACCCGCGATGAGCAGATCAAGCGCATCAATGAGCTCGAATCCGAGGCTTTCTCAGAGTATGGCATGCTTCCGTACGCCAACGGCCCACAGATGGTCGGTCTGAAGAAGGGCATCGCCAACATGGGCGCCCCCGGATTCGCCGTCGTTCCTAAGGAAAACATCGGCTGGGAGAAATAATAACTACTTCCCTCACTAGATAAAGGCCTTCCCTGCCCGCAGGCACGGAAGGCTTTTTCCGTTTTGGGGCTCGCCTCCGACTAAGCCAGTTAGCCAAGCGACATAAGATACCGCCCAGACCGAGCCGGATCTGGAACTATCACCTCGCTCGTCTCCTGCACAGCATTCTCGCCACCGACGAAGGCTTAAAGGCATAATGCAAGTTGTAAATGGTCCAACCAGCTTCGAGCTACAGCACCCACCCGCTCGAGTGCCGGCTGACACCGCGCGGGGAACGCGTCTAGGGATCAAAAAAGTCCGCCACACCGACATGCGGTGCAGCGGACTCTTAAAGCTCTACTGAGCGGTTACGAAGCCTCGATTAGTCGAGAACCTTGGTAACGCGGCCAGCGCCGACGGTGCGGGAACCCTCGCGGATAGCGAAGCGCAGGCCCTCGTCCATAGCAACAGGCTGGATGAGCTCAACGGACATCTCAACGTTGTCGCCAGGCATAACCATCTCGGTGCCCTCAGGCAGGTTCACAACACCGGTAACGTCGGTGGTGCGGAAGTAGAACTGAGGACGGTAGTTGTTCATGAACGGGGTGTGGCGGCCGCCCTCGTCCTTCTTCAGGACGTAGACGGAACCCTCGAACTTGGTGTGAGGAGTGTAAGCGCCAGGCTTGATAACAACCTGGCCACGCTCAACGTCCTCACGCTTGGTACCACGCAAAAGCAGACCACAGTTGTCGCCAGCCTCGGTGTAGTCCATCATCTTGCGGAACATCTCGATACCGGTAACGGTGGTGTTCTGGGACTTCTCCTGGATACCGATGATCTCAACGTCCTCGTTGACGTTCAGACGACCGCGCTCAACACGGCCGGTAACAACGGTGCCGCGGCCGGTAATGGTGAAGATGTCCTCGATAGGCATCAGGAACGGCTGGTCGGTAGCGCGTTCCGGGTCTGGGATGGAGTTATCGCAGGCCTCCATCAGGTCAACGATGGACTGCACCCACTTCTCGTCACCCTCGAGTGCCTTCAGAGCGGAGATGTGAACGATAGGAGCTTCCTCATCGTAGTCCTGCTCTGCGAGCAGCTCGGAGATTTCCATCTCCACGAGCTCGATGATTTCCTCATCGTCAACCATGTCGCACTTGTTCAGTGCAACGAGGATGTAAGGAACGCCAACCTGGCGAGCAAGCAGAACGTGCTCGCGGGTCTGCGGCATCGGGCCATCGGTTGCAGCAACAACCAAGATAGCGCCGTCCATCTGAGCTGCGCCGGTAATCATGTTCTTGATGTAGTCGGCGTGGCCCGGGGCGTCAACGTGTGCGTAGTGACGCTTCGGGGTGGAGTACTCCACGTGGGAGATGTTAATGGTAATACCGCGCTCCTTCTCCTCAGGAGCCTTGTCGATCATGTCGAACGCGAATGCCTGGTTCTCCTCAGGGTACTGGTCAGCCAGAACCTTGGTGATCGCTGCGGTGGTGGTGGTCTTGCCGTGGTCGACGTGTCCGATGGTGCCGATGTTCACATGCGGCTTCGTACGCTCGAACTTCTCCTTTGCCACTGTATGTCCTCCTGGACTATATGGTGGCTACGACCTTCGCAGCCACGTGGTTGACAGTTGTCATTGGCACCTGACCCATTGTCTGGGACAAAGCGCTAATGACGCTTTCTTTACGTGCCAGTTACACGATCCTAGATTTATCCCGCGGTTTTTTCAAACCGCCATTATAGGAGGTAACCCCGCGTATTTTCGCGGCCATTTCCCTCAACAAGAGTCTCAAATAAAGGATCCTGGGAGGGTAACGGCCGGCTCAATTCACAACCAATGGTTTTAGCTGCAAACTCAGCCCGCCGCTACCCGGCCCAGTTGCCGCATTTAGCGGTGAGGCTGGCATCTACTGGCAGAGACTACCAGCCCTTAGCCTCCGCTTAATGGGGGGGCCTCGTTATTAGTTAGCGCCGCCGGTGCGCTCTTCGATGATCTCCTGTGCCACGGAGGAAGGAACCTCAGCGTAGGAGTCGAAGACCATGGTGAAGTTAGCGCGGCCTGCGGTGGAAGAACGCAGGTCACCGATGTAGCCGAACATTTCAGACAGCGGAACCTTAGCCTTGACAACCTTGGCGCCGGAACGGTCTTCCATGGCGAAGACCTGGCCACGACGGGAGGAGATATCACCGTTAACGGTGCCCATGTACTCCTCAGGGGTAACAACCTCAACGGCCATCATTGGCTCCAGCAGAACCGGCTTTGCCTTGGCCATAGCTTCCTTGAATACCTGGGAGCCGGCCAGCTTGAAGGCCATCTCAGAGGAGTCAACGTCATGGTAAGCGCCGTCTTCCAGCGTTGCCTTGATGTTGACCATCGGGAAGCCTGCCAGGTAGCCGTACTGCATGGCGTCCTGGATACCAGCGTCGACGGAAGGGATGTATTCCTTCGGCACGCGGCCACCGGTCACGGCGTTCTCGAAGGCGTAGGTTGCAGACTCGCCCTCTTCCAAGGTCTCTGGGTCCGGGTTGTACGGCTCGATGGTGCAGATAACCTTTGCGAACTGGCCGGAACCACCGGTCTGCTTCTTGTGGGTGTAGTCGATGGACTCCACCTTGCGGCGAATGGTCTCGCGGTAAGCAACCTGTGGGTTACCGATGTTCGCCTCGACCTTGAACTCGCGCTTCATGCGGTCAACAAGAACGTCGAGGTGGAGCTCGCCCATACCGCCGATAACGGTTTGGCCGGTCTCATCGTCCAACTCAACGGTGAAGGTTGGGTCCTCGGCAGCGAGCTTCTGGATGGCGTTACCCAGCTTCTCCTGGTCGGCCTTGGTCTTCGGCTCGATGGAGACCTTGATAACCGGGTCCGGGAAGTCCATGGACTCAAGAATGATCTGGTCATTCTTGTCACACAGGGTGTCACCGGTGGTGGTTTCCTTCAGACCAACAACGGCGTAGATGTTGCCGGCGTCAGCCTGCTCCACCGGATTCTCCTTGTTGGCGTGCATCTGGAAGAGCTTACCGATGCGCTCCTTCTTGCCCTTGGTGGAGTTCATGACCTCGGTACCAGGGGTGACCTGGCCGGAGTAAACGCGCACGAAGTTGAGCTGACCGAAGAATGGGTGAGCCGCAATCTTGAAGGACAGTGCGGAGAAGGAAGACTCAACGGAAGGCTTACGGGTAAGCTGCTGGTCCTCATCGCCCACAGCGTGGCCGATAACCTCGCCCACGTCGAGCGGGTTAGGCAGGAAGTCCACAACAGCATCCAGCAGCGGCTGGACACCCTTGTTGCGGTAAGCGGTACCACAGTAGACCGGGTAAATCTCAGAGTTGATGGTCAGCTTGCGGATACCGGCCTTCAGCTCGTCAATGGAGAGCTCTTCGCCGCCGAAGTACTTCTCCATGAGTTCTTCGTCAGACTCTGCAACGGCCTCAACCAGCTGCTCGCGGTACTGCTCAGCCTTTTCCTTGAGGTCCTCAGGGATCTCCTCGTAGGTTGGCTCAGCACCGGTCTCGACCTTGCCGCGCCAGGTGATGGCCTGCATGTTCAGCAGGTCAACAACGCCGTCGAAGTCATCCTCAGCGCCGATAGGCAGCTGCATAACGAGCGGCTTAGCACCCAAGCGCTCAACGATGGTGTCAACGGTGTAGTAGAAGTCTGCGCCCAGCTTGTCCATCTTGTTGACGAAGCAAATGCGCGGAACGTCATACTTGGCAGCCTGGCGCCACACCTGCTCGGACTGCGGCTCCACACCTTCCTTACCGTCGAAGACGGCGACGGCGCCATCGAGGACGCGCAGGGAGCGCTCAACCTCAACGGTGAAGTCAACGTGACCCGGGGTGTCAATGATGTTGATCTGGTTGTTGTTCCAGAAACAGGTCACGGCAGCCGAGGTAATGGTGATGCCGCGTTCCTTTTCCTGTGCCATCCAGTCAGTGGTGGATGCACCGTCGTGCGTCTCGCCCACCTTACGGTTGATACCGGTGTAGAAGAGAATACGCTCGGTGGTGGTCGTCTTACCAGCATCGATGTGGGCCATGATGCCAATGTTGCGGACCTTGTTCAGATCCTTGAGCACTTCTTGTGCCACGTTTATACCCCAACTTAATAGTCGTCGACGCCGTGACCAGAAACCTGGCTAAGACGCCTGCATGGATAAGTTCTTGAAAAGTTTGCCATTGTGTGGCCGTGCTAGGTGCCCAGCGGCTCCTAGACTTCCATCGCTTCAGTGTACTGGACACAAAGCGAATGCGCTGGACTGGGCCAGCTGTGCTGGACTAAATCACACCACGCGCCACCAAAATGGCCTAAGCAAGAGATATGAAGTTTTAATTCGCCGCCGGGAAACCCGGAAATCAGCGCGAAACTCGTTTCTCGTTGCTTAGGCCATTGATGAAGGTGCTTAAAAATTACCAGCGGTAGTGAGCGAAGGCGCGGTTAGCCTCAGCCATCTTGTGGGTATCCTCACGGCGCTTCACGGAAGCACCGAGGCCGTTGGAGGCATCCAGGATCTCGTTGGAGAGACGCTCGATCATGGAGTTCTCGCGACGCTGGCGGGTGAAGGTCACCATCCAGCGCAGTGCCAGGGTGTTGGCACGGTCTGGGCGGACCTCAACCGGCACCTGGTAGGTAGCGCCACCCACACGGCGGGAGCGAACCTCGAGGTCCGGGCGGATGTTGCCCAGGGCCTTTTCCAGGGTGCCAACCGGGTCGGTGCCGGTCTTCTCACGGCAAGCCTCAAGCGCGCCGTAGACGATGCGCTCTGCGGTGGACTTCTTGCCATCCTGGAGAATCTTGTTGACGAGCATGGTTACCTGCTCGGAGTTGTATACCGGGTCCTTTACTACAGGACGCTTCGGAGCAGCATTCTTACGCATTGTTTATTACTGTCCCTTCTTTGCGCCGTAACGGGAACGAGCCTGCTTACGGTCCTTGACGCCCTGGGCATCCAGGGAGCCGCGGATGATCTTGTAACGAACACCTGGAAGGTCCTTCACACGGCCGCCGCGAACGAGGACCATGGAGTGCTCCTGCAGGTTGTGGCCCTCACCTGGGATGTAGGCCGAAACCTCGATACCGCTGGTAAGGCGCACACGGGCAACCTTACGAAGAGCGGAGTTCGGCTTCTTCGGGGTGGTGGTGTACACGCGGGTGCACACGCCACGACGCTGCGGGGAACCCTTCAGCGCAGCGGTAGAGACCTCTTTGCGCTTGGTCTGGCGGCCCTTGCGGACCAGCTGTTGAATAGTTGGCATTAAACAGTCTTTCTGTCGAATTGCACCACTTCTTAAGAAGGGAACCAAACATGCAAAAATAGGCGCTCTTTCCCGGGGCGCTGCCGCATGTCCAGAACTCTTCCCAAGGCGGGTGCCTTGTTAAGGATCAGACTTTTCACCATGTTCTTTGCGCGCCATATTCACACAGGGTGCGCGGTACATAGTGAACTAGAGATAAGACTAGCAAAGCCAGCGCTACGAACACAAAACAGCTAGGCCATCCTGCCGGCTGCGCGGAAGGGTTACTCCCACTCCCACGTCAGGTCTGGCTCTGCAGCCTTGTCGGAAAAGTAGGATTTCTCCTGCTCTTCCCAGGTGGTAAACCACTTCTCATAGGCCGGCTCGCGCGCAATCGCGCGCTCATAGCGCTGCTCGCGGGGGCCATCGATGCACACGGTCACCACCGCGCCGCGCTTTTTCGCGGCCGCAATGTTGTCAGCGGTGACGGAGCCAACGCCCTCGACGATGAGATCATCGCGCACATCGAGGCTGGCCCAGTCACCGGGGCAGTTGGCTTCCCAATCCCAGCGCCAATAGCCGGGATTCATGGTGCGCAAGACCTGTTCGCCCACCATCTCGGAGCCCTTTTCCAGGCCATGCCAGCCGGGATAGAATTCATCAAGGTGAACCACCCGCCAATTGGTACGATCTGCCAAGGCGGCGGAGGTCCAGGTTTTGCCGGAGCCCGAGGGACCATCGATAAGCACCGTGACGGGTTTAAACGCACGCTTTCGCGAGGCTGCTAGCTTAACGATGTCCTCCAAGAGGCGCTCTTGTTCGGCATCAATGTCCATAGTGCTTGAATCACTGCTTTCGCGGATTAAAGGCCAAAGAATCTCCAGGCCCCAGTAAGTACCGAAGTTACCACCGGTACACAAGCAAGGGCGAGGCCGCAGACCATCACCCACCCATCGTGGGCGTGCAGCCTGGATTCTCGGGCCCAGGTCCGCTCCCCTCCTCCGGGTGGGGTGCGCCCGAAACCGCGTGCTTCCATCGCGGTCGCAAGCTTGCCGCCGCGGCGCAGGGCAATGACCAACAGACCAAAGGACATCGTAAGCAAGTGCTTGAAGCGCCCTTCATCCGTGAGCCCGCGGGCCCTGCGCGCCATGCCGAGCGATTGCCAATCGGATTTCAGGAGCGTCATCATCCGCACGCCGGCCACGGCGCCGATAACGAAGCGGGAGGGAAGGCGGAGGATCTGCGAGAGGGCATCGCCAAGCTCGGTGGGATCGATATCGCGTGCGAGCACCACCGTTGGTAGTGCGACCGCAAGCACACGCAGCGTGATCGCAATGGCCAAGGTGAGCGAATTTTCCGTCACCGTAATCAGCCACCAGCTGAAGTACTCCTCTCCCCCGGGCGCGCCATAGAGCAGCATGGAAATCCCCGATAGCGGGGCGATAAGGAATAAGAACCAACCGGCCTTCCACAAGCGCACCCAGGAGACGCCACATAACGGCGCCAAGATGAGTGTCAGGCTTAGCGATATCGCCGCCGAAACCCAGTCGATGGAGGCAAGCAGCGGCGTAACCCAGACGAACATCAAGAAGATACGGGTTAGCGGGTTGACGTTGCGCAAGAGATTAGGCACCGCGCACCTCCACCTGGTAATCGCCCAAGGACGCCATGAACAGCGGGTCATGGGTAATGGACGCAATCGTCGTGCCTTCATCGGCCAATTGGCGCAACAAGCCCACCAATTCCACGAAGGTGCCGGGATCCTGGCCAAAGGTCGGCTCGTCCAATAGCAGCACCTCCGGCGCGGTCACCAGAGCCGTTGCTACCGAAAGCCGGCGCTTTTCGCCGCCGG
Organism: Corynebacterium tuingiense; assembly: GCF_046718165.1. NCBI lineage: Bacteria > Bacillati > Actinomycetota > Actinomycetes > Mycobacteriales > Corynebacteriaceae > Corynebacterium > Corynebacterium tuingiense. The sequence goes on along the minus strand of NZ_CP177101.1, from coordinate 341,127 downwards.
ATAGCGTAAACGGATTGGCCTTGAGCAAGTGCCCCAAGCGCAGCGATTCCACCAACTGGGCGATGCGTTTCTCTGGGGGATCGACGCGCATGACCTTGGGCGCGACCCGCAATTCCTCTTCCACGCTGCGGGAGACAAATTGGTGTTCGGGATTTTGGAAGACGAAGCCAATGCGGTCCGCCAATTCGCGGGATTTCCACCGGGAAGGAGGGCCCTTCACACCGCGGCGGATGAAGTCAGCGACCCCGATTTCCCCGGACTCGGCCGGAAGTAGCCCCGCCATCGTCATCAGCCACGTGGATTTTCCCACGCCATTGCGCCCGGTAATGACGGTCGAGGCCCCCGCCGGCAGGGAGATGGATCGCGGCGGCCCATAGCGGGTTACCAAATCCTTGCTCCACAGCGCCGCGTTGGACTCATCGAGGGCATCGCTTGCCCGTGACCGCGCCTGCGGGAGACCGGTGACCTGGCGCTTGCGGGCGACGTCAGCAAAGGGGGCATCAGAGATAATGCGCCCATCCTTCAGCTCTACTGCGCGGTCCAGCACGCTTTCCCACGCCGCATGCTGATGCTCGACCACCACCAAAGTGGCACCCGTGTGCTTCACCAGCTTGCCGACGGCCCGCACCACGTCCTGCGCCCCTTCCGGATCCAGGTTGGCGGTGGGCTCGTCCAATAGGACCACGCCCGCGCCCATGGCGATGACCCCGGCAAGCGCCAGGCGTTGCTTCTGCCCGCCGGAGAGGTGCTCGGTAGGAAAATCCAGGTCCACGTAGGGGCCAACCAGCTCCTGAGCCTGTTGCACCCTGCGCCAGATCTCCTCGCGCGGATATGCCAGGTTCTCGCAGCCAAAGGCGATATCGTCGCCCACGCGCGCGGAGATGACCTGCGAATCCGGATCCTGCAGAACCAACCCCACCGGAATGGTCCGACCCGGCTCTTCGACCGTGCCCGCAGAATCCTCCAAGGTAATCTCGCCGGTGCGCGTGCCTTCCTCATCGGAACCCAAGACACCTGCCATCGCCGCCAATAGCGTCGACTTTCCGGAACCGGAATCCCCGCACAGCAAGACTTTCTCACCGGGTTCGATGACCAGATCTATGTCCTGCAGCGCCGGTTGGGAGCGCCCAGCGTGGGTCCAGCCGTAGCCGCGGGCCGCAATTTTTGTGGCGTTTCCTGCTAAGCGTGAAAAATCAGTCACAGCGGTCTAAGCCCTAAGCGCGCTGTTCGCGGCCTACTGCAAAGCGGTCAAGGGCACCGGTCTTTGCCAATGCCTTCACCACATAAAAGCCCAGGGCTCCGGCCAAGATAGCACCGGAAATGGTCAACGTGACCAAGTAGATCATATTGAACTCGAAGGACTTCGCGAGGTTACCGGAGGTAAACAGCTCTAGGACAAAGGCGCCCCAGCCTGCTGCCATACCGGCCAGGATGGTCACCCCAAGGTTGAACTGGCGGTACATGAAGATGGCGAGAATGATCTCCACACCAATACCCTGCGCCAGGCCCGAGTACAGGGTGCTAATGCCCCACTGTGAACCCAAGACGGCCGATACCGTCGCGGCAAGGACCTCCACGTACACCGCCGCACCCGGCTTACGGATAACCAAGCCACCCAGGATGCCGCCCAGCAGCCAGATGCCGGTGGCCAAGCCACCAAGACCCGGCGTAAGAGCATCCATGGCCTCGTACCAGGCATAGCCCACGGCATTCCAGCCCAAGAACACGAAACCACAGGCAACACCCAAGACTGATGCCACCACGATGTCCACCACGCGCCAGTCCAAGCTGCGCTTTGGTGCTGCGGCCCCAGTAGTATTAGCAGTCATTATTTTCTCCCTCTCGCCGGAATTACCCGGATCAGGTTCAACGGTTCACCGCGTCATATCGCAGTATCTCAGCCTTCATTTCTGTGCCGGTGCGGCCTGTGCGCCCCACGGGCCCACAGATTCTGAAAGCTCCCGTGTAATGGTTTAAATCAAATAGCCCAAGGCCCACATTTTACTTATCTGGGCACAGGCTTTACTCATACTAGCAGGCACGCATACGGGTCCCCACAACCAATTCGGCGGCCGAATTGGCGTGCTCAACCGCGCCAACAGACTCCAACGGCAAGAGCCCCCGTTACCGTTTAACACGGAAGCGGGGGCTCTGACTGGACGCGGTGCCGAGGGGCACGAGCGCCTAGGACTTAGAAGGTGAAGTCCTCATCCAGCGGGACGGAGGCGCCGGTGAATTCACCGAAGCCATCGTCACCGTAGATGGAATCGCCGTAAGTCGGAATCGAGTATGCGGCGTTGCGCGCAGCCTCGGTCGGCTTGACGGAGATATTGCGGTAACGGGAGATACCGGTACCGGCCGGGATCAGCTTACCGATGATGACGTTCTCCTTGAGGCCGATGAGCTTATCGGAGCGCTTGTTAATAGCGGCATCGGTAAGCACACGCGTGGTCTCCTGGAACGAAGCGGCGGATAGCCAGGACTCGGTAGCCAAGGACGCCTTGGTAATACCCATGATCTCCGAGCGCAGCTGAGCCGGCTCGCCGCCTTCTGCGACCTGAGCAGCGTTCATCTGCTTGGCCTCAGAAAGGTCGATCAGGTTACCCGGCAGCAGCTCCGTGGTACCGGCGTCGATGACGGTACCGCGGCGCAGCATCTGGCGGATGATGATCTCAATGTGCTTGTCGTGGATGGCCACACCCTGGGTGCGGTACACGGCCTGCACCTCGTTGATGAGGTGCTGCTCCACGCCGCGACGACCCAGGACCTCGAGCACGTCGTGCGGGTCAGCCGCACCACGCATCAAGCGGTCACCGGTCTCAACGTGGTCGCCGTCCTTCAAGGAACGCTCGATCATCGCATCCGGGTTGGACTCCATCGGACGACGCACCTGGGCCAGGCCCTGGCGCTTGGACAGCTTCTCGTAAACCACGTCATCGGAACCGTCATCCGGGGTGATGGTCATGGTCCAGAAGTTGCCCTCATCGGACAGGGACACGGTGCCGTCCACGGAGGCAATCGGTGCGCGGTTCTTCGGGTTACGGGCCTCGAAGAGCTCCTGAACACGCGGCAGACCACCGGTAATGTCGCCACCGACACCACCCTGGTGGAAGGTACGCATGGTCAGCTGGGTACCAGGCTCACCAATGGACTGTGCAGCCACGATGCCGACGGCCTCGCCGATGTCGACCAACTGGCCGGATGCCATGGACTTGCCGTAGCACTTCGCACAGACACCAGCCGGGGTCTGGCAGGTCAGCACGGAGCGGACCTTGACGTCGGTGACCTTGGCATCGAGAAGCTTCTGCGTGAGCTCCTCGGTCAAGTCTGCACCAGCCTCTGCGACGACCTCGCCGTTCTCGTCCTTGACGTCGGTGGCAAGCACGCGACCGGAAGCGGAGGTCTCCCACAGCTCGGAGAGGACGACCTTGTCGCCGGAGACCTCGCCGATAGGAACGCGCACGCCCTGGCGGGTGCCACAGTCCTCTTCACGGACGATGACATCCTGAGCGACGTCCACCAGACGACGGGTCAGGTAGCCGGAGTCAGCGGTACGCAGCGCGGTATCGGCCAGACCCTTACGGGAACCGTGGGAGTTGTTGAAGTACTCCAGCACGGACAGGCCTTCGCGGAAGGAGGTCTTAATCGGGCGGGTGATGTAATCACCGTGCGAGTTCACAACCATGCCCTTCATACCGGCCAGCGTCCAGATCTGACGCATGTTACCGGCAGCACCCGACTTCACAATCATTGGAATCGGGTTGTAATCCGGGTAGATGTTCTCGACGGCCTCACCAACGGTGTCGGTCGCGTCCTTCCACAGCTCAACCAGGCGGTCATAACGCTCGCGCTCCGTCAGAGCACCCTGCTCCCAGTACTTACGCTCGATGCGCTCTGCTTCCTTCTCATAAGACTCAAGGATCTCGGTCTTATTCGGCAGCACCAGCACGTCAGACATCGTAATGGTCACACCGGAACGGGTTGCCCAGTAGAAGCCAGCGTCCTTCATGTTGTCCAGAACCTGGGCCACGGTGATCATTGGGTACTTGGTGGCCAAGTCGTTGACCACGTCACCAATGAGCACCTTGCCGTCCGTGCCGCCGCCTTTGCGGACCATGATGCCCTCAAGGTACGGGTAGTTCCACGGCAACAGCTCGTTGAACATGATGCGGCCGATGGTGGTGTAGCCCAACCATGCCTGGCCCTTGGACCAGCCATCGGGGAAGAGCTCTGCCTCGATGTCCTCTGGTGGGCGCAGGTGATCGATGCGGACCTTGATCGGTGCCTGCAGGCCAACCGTGCCGCGGTCGTAGGCCATGAGGGCCTCGGCGTAGGAGGAGTACACGCCAGTTGCCGGGTACTCCTCGCCAGCCTCGCGGTAGCGGCCATTGCCACCAATCTCGTCCTCTGCCTTGTCCATGGTGAGGTAGTACAGGCCGGTCACCATATCCAGGCGCGGCATAGCCAGTGGCTTACCGGATGCCGGGGACAGAATGTTATTGGAAGCCAGCATCAGCACACGAGCCTCTGCCTGAGCCTCTGCGGACAGTGGCAGGTGAACTGCCATCTGGTCACCGTCGAAGTCGGCGTTGAAGGCCTCACAGGCCAGCGGGTGCAACTGAATAGCCTTACCCTCAACCAACTTCGGCTCGAAGGCCTGGATACCCAGGCGGTGCAGCGTAGGCGCACGGTTGAGCATCACTGGATGCTCAGAAATGGCCTGCTCCAGCACGTCCCACACCTCTGGGCGCTGGCGCTCCACCATGCGCTTCGCGGACTTGATGTTCTGGGCGTAGTCGTTTTCGACCAATCGCTTCATAACGAAAGGCTTGAACAGCTCCAGCGCCATCAGCTTCGGCAAACCACACTCGTGCAGCTTCAGCTGCGGGCCGACGATAATAACGGAACGACCGGAGTAGTCAACGCGCTTACCCAGCAGGTTCTGGCGGAAACGTCCCTGCTTGCCCTTGAGCAAGTCAGACAGGGACTTCAACGGGCGGTTGCCCGGGCCGGTAACCGGACGGCCACGGCGGCCGTTATCGAAGAGCGCGTCCACAGACTCCTGCAGCATGCGCTTCTCGTTATTCACGATGATCTCTGGAGCGCCCAGGTCGATCATGCGCTTAAGGCGGTTATTGCGGTTGATAACACGGCGGTACAGATCATTCAGGTCCGAGGTGGCGAAACGGCCACCGTCCAGCTGCACCATCGGGCGCAGCTCAGGCGGGATAACCGGAATAGCGTCCAGCACCATGCCTGCCGGGTCATTGCCGGAGTTCAGGAATGCGGCAACAACCTTGAGGCGCTTAAGCGCGCGCATCTTCTTCTGGCCCTTGCCATTGTTGATGATCTCACGCAGCTCCTCGGCCTCTGCCTCGAGGTCGAAGTTGCGTACCAAGGTCTGGATGGCTTCTGCACCCATGCCACCGGTGAAGTAATCCTCGTAGCGGTCAACCAGCTCTTCGTAGATGGTCTCATCGATGACCATCTGCTTCGGAGCAAGCTTCAGGAAGGTGTTCCAGATTTCATCCAGGCGTGCGACTTCGCGCTCGCCGCGCTCGCGGATGTGCTGCATTTCCTTATCGGCAGCGTTTTGTACCTTCTTGCGGGCATCGGCACGCGCACCGGCTGCCTCCAGCTCCGCCAAGTCGGACTCGAGCTTGGAAGCGCGCTCTGCGATCTCGGACTCGGTATCGTCCTCAACGTCCTTCTTTTCCAGCAGCATTTCTGCTTCCAGAGTGGACTGGTCGTTGTGGCGAGCCTCTTCATCAACGGAGGTGATGATGTTGGCTGCGAAGTAGATGATGCGCTCAAGATCCTTCGGAGCCAAGTCCAGCAGGTAGCCCAAGCGGGAAGGAACACCCTTGAAGTACCAGATGTGGGTTACCGGAGCGGCCAGCTCAATGTGGCCCATGCGCTCACGGCGCACCTTGGACTTGGTGACCTCAACGCCGCAGCGCTCACAGATAATGCCCTTGTAACGGACGCGCTTGTACTTACCACAAGCACACTCCCAGTCACGGGTAGGTCCGAAAATGCGCTCGCAGAACAGGCCGTCCTTTTCCGGCTTCAGCGTGCGGTAGTTAATGGTCTCGGGCTTTTTAACCTCGCCTTTAGACCAGCGACGGATATCGTCAGCAGTGGCAAGACCGATGCGGAGCTCGTCGAAGAGATTTACGTCAAACACGTAATGTCTCCCTTTCATCCTCGTAATCTGAGGAATTGATGGCTTTTAATGAATTAATCTTTATTGCCCGCCCGCGGCAGCCCCGGTGATAAACACCGGAACCGTGCATGCCGCAGTGGACCGAAAATCTATTTAGGCGATGTCAGCGGAAGAACCTTCATCGCGGGACAAATTAATGCCAAGCGATGGGCTATCCATGTCATCGTCATCAGAGCCAGACAGCTCCATCGGGGTGCCGTCGGTAGAAAGAACCTCCACGTTCAGGCACAGGGACTGCAGCTCCTTGAGCAACACCTTGAAGGACTCAGGGATGCCCGGATCTGGAATGTTGTCGCCCTTCACGATGGCCTCGTAGACCTTCACACGGCCTACCACGTCATCGGACTTGATGGTGAGCAGTTCCTGCAGGGTGTAGGCAGCACCATAGGCCTGCATTGCCCACACCTCCATCTCGCCGAAGCGCTGGCCACCGAATTGAGCCTTACCACCCAATGGCTGCTGGGTAATCATGGAGTAAGGACCAGTGGAACGAGCGTGAATCTTCTCATCAACCAAGTGGTGCAGCTTGAGCATGTACATGTAGCCCACGGAGATGGGGTACTTGTACGGCTCGCCCGAGCGGCCATCGAAAAGCGTGGCCTTGCCGTGCTCGTTGACCAAGACGTCGCCGTCGCGGTTCGGGCGGGACGATGCCAACAGGCGCTCGATCTCGTGGTTGGTAGCACCATCGAAGACCGGGGTGGCGGTCAGGGAGTCCGCTGGGACATCGTAAAGCTCTTCCGGCAAGGTCTTGAGCAGCTCGGCGTTAGCCGGATCCTCAGTGTCGACCTTCCAACCAGCGTGAGCCAACCAACCCAAGTGCAGCTCAAGCACCTGACCGATGTTCATACGACGCGGCACACCGTGGGTGTTCAGCAGGATGTCCACCGGGGTACCGTCCTCCATGAACGGCATATCCTCTGGCGGCAGAATCTTGCCCACAACACCCTTGTTGCCGTGGCGGCCGGCCATCTTATCGCCGTCCTGGATCTTGCGCTTTTGCGCAACGTAGACGCGGATCATCTCGTTGACGCCAGGTGCCAGGTCGTCATCATCATCGCGGGAGAAGCGAGCAACGCCAATGACCTTGCCCACCTCACCGTGCGGAACCTTCATCGAGGTATCGCGCACCTCGCGGGCCTTCTCACCGAAGATGGCGCGCAGCAGGCGCTCTTCCGGAGTCAGCTCGGTCTCACCCTTCGGGGTGACCTTACCCACCAGGATATCGCCGGCGCGAACGTCAGCACCGATGCGGATGATGCCGCGCTCATCGAGGTCGCTCAAGACGTCCTCGGAGACGTTTGGAATCTCGCGGGTGATTTCCTCGGCGCCCAGCTTGGTGTCACGAGCATCGATCTCGTGCTCCTCGATGTGGACGGAGGTCAGGATGTCCTCTTCCACGATGCGCTGGTTGAGGATGATGGCGTCCTCGTAGTTGTGGCCTTCCCACGGCATAAACGCAACCAGCAGGTTACGGCCAAGCGACATCTCACCGTTGTGGGTACCTGGGCCATCGGCCAAAACCTGGCCGGCCTCTACGCGCTGACCCATGGACACCAGCGGGGTCTGGTTGTAGTTGGTGCCCTGGTTGGTGCGCTCGAACTTGCGCAGGATGTAGGTATCGCGCTGGCCCTCATCGTCCATGATGGTGATGACGTCAGCGGTGACGTTTTCCACCACACCGGCCTTTGGCGTGATGACCACGTCGCCAGCGTCATATGCGGCGCGCTGCTCCATACCGGTACCCACCAGTGGGGCCTCAGAACGAACCAGCGGGACGGCCTGCTTCTGCATGTTCGCACCCATCAAGGCACGGTTAGCATCGTCGTGCTCCAAGAACGGAATCATCGCGGTACCAACGGAGACCATCTGGCGTGGGGAAACGTCAACGTAGTCCACACCGGAGGCATCGGTCACTCCGATGTCGCCCTCCTTCAGGCGGACCTCGATGCGCTCACCGATCAGACGGCCTTCCTCGTCCTGCTCGACCTCAGCCTGAGCAATGGCGAAGCGGTCCTCCTCATCAGCGGTGAGGTACTCAACCTGATCCGTAACCTTGCCGTCAACGACCTTGCGGTACGGGGTCTCGATGAAACCGAAGGGGTTCACGCGGGCGTAGGACGCCAGCGCACCAATCAGGCCAATGTTCGGACCCTCAGGGGTCTCAATCGGGCACATGCGGCCGTAGTGCGAAGCGTGCACGTCTCGCACCTCAATGCCAGCGCGCTCACGGGACAAACCGCCTGGGCCCAGCGCGGACAGGCGGCGCTTGTGGGTCAGTCCGGACAGGGAGTTGTTGTGGTCCATGAACTGCGAGAGCTGCGAGGTACCAAAGAACTCGCGGATAGCAGCGGAAACCGGACGCACGTTAATCAGGGACGTCGGAGTGATGGACTCTGCGTCCTGGGTGGTCATGCGCTCGCGCACGACGCGCTCCATGCGGGACAGGCCCACGCGGACCTGGTTCTGGATGAGCTCACCCACGGTGCGCAGACGACGGTTACCAAAGTGGTCGATGTCGTCGGTGTTCAGCGAGATCATCTCACCGTTTGGTGCCTTCATCTCACGCTCGCCAACGTGCAGGCGTACCAGGTACTCCAGGGTGACGGCGATGTCTTCTTCAGTCAGGGTCATCAGACCGTCGTGGTCGCCGCCAAGGCCCAGCTTGCGGTTGGCCTTGTAGCGGCCGACCTTGGCAAGGTCATAGCGCTTAGCGCGGAAGAAGGAATTATCCAACAGGGACTGCGCCAGCTCACGGGTAGGCTGCTCGCCCGGGCGCTGCTTGCGGTAGATCTCCAGCAGCGCTTCATCGGTATTGGAAACACCGTCAGATTCCAGGGTGGACATCATGAGCTCAGAGAAGCTGAAGCGCTCCCTGATCTGCTCCTCGGTCCAGCCCAGGGCCTTCAACAGGACGGTCACCGGCTGGCGGCGCTTGCGGTCAATGCGCACGCCGACGGTGTCGCGCTTGTCCACGTCGAACTCCAGCCAAGCACCGCGGGAAGGAATAATCTTCACGGAGTGCAGCGGGCGTTCGGTGGACTTATCGATGGAACGATCGAAGTACACGCCCGGGGAACGCACCAGCTGGGAGACGATGACGCGCTCGGTACCGTTCACGATGAAGGTACCCATATCCGTCATGATCGGGAAGTCACCGATGAAGACGGTCTGCGACTTAATCTCTTGGGTGTCGTTATTAATGAACTCTGCGGTCACGTACAGCGGCGCGGAGTAGTTGATGTCCTTTTCTTTACACTCGTCGACGGTGTTTTTCACCGGCTCAAAGCGAGGCTCCGACAAGGACAGGGACATATTGCCCGAGTAGTCCTGAATCGGCGAGAGCTCTTCGAGGATATCCTCAAGGCCACTCGTCACGCGTGCGTTATCGCCGCGCTCAGCCTGCTCACGCTCGCGCCATTCCGGCGAGCCGACGAGCCAAGCAAAGGAATCGAGTTGTACGTCAAGGAGGCCCGGCAGGGCGATAGGCTCGCTAATCTTTGCAAACGAGTATCGCTTCGGGGCTCCGGGGATATTGGCCACTGACTTGGTCTGGCGGGAGACTGCCAAGATGGGTCCTTCCAGCACCTCACGCGGATTGCTACTCGCCCTGGCCGACGAGCAGCAAAACCGCTGGTAATTTTAGCATTCGGTCTGCTGTGGAGTGTCTGGGTTCAGAATGCACAAAATCACCTTGTCAAGTCGGTTTTGCCATCACCAACCCGAAAGGCTAAATGTGCACCGAAGATCCAGATTCCAGCGCAACGAATTAGTGTATAGGAAAAACTCAGGTATGTAAAGACACACCACTCTTAAGGCTTTTTCTTTCCGCGCTAGGGGGCAAGCTCTCGCTCGCCGCTGCGCCAACGCGGCGGAAATGTTGCGCCGTATCTATCGGGGCAACCACAAGCACCGTACCACTAAAAAGTCATTCCACCGCAACCCGAACCGCGCTTAAGGCCTTTAGCTGGCATTTTCGCTATTAACTTTGGCTTTGTTCTTCTTGCCCCGCCGGCGAACATGCTTGTTTTTACGGTCCCATATTCCAAGCGCCCCAATTACCCCAATAAAGGTAAGTACGATGCCGATGCCTAGGGCGGCCCAGCGCGCAAGCTCCGCCACGTGGTTGCGTGGGAACGATTTCGCTTCCGCGATGAGTGCCGCACGGCTCTCCTCTGAGGTAGCACCATTAAAGACAAAGGCTCGCTCGCGCCCTACCCCCTCGCGGTCCGCGTAGTAGTCATCGATATCCATATCCATGCCCACCACTAGGCCCGTGGCTTGGTCGACGTAGAAGTCTCGACTGCCCGAGTGCATCAAATAACCAGGTTCCTGGCCCCCATCTTCCTTGGGAAAAGAGGTGGTATTGCCATCGGCGGCATAAAGTTGCGCTACGTTCGTTGGCTCGATTTCCTGGTGATAGCGATACACCGTGCGGCCATCTATTTCAGTCTCTTCTTCAAAGACCGCGTCCACCGCCTTGCGCAGGGTGGGGTCAAAGACCGGGTAATTCGTTTTCTCCGCATCCGCCGGGAATTTCAGCCAGTAGCCATCGATGGCCACCTGATCTTCGGGGCTGGCCAACGTGTGGCTCAGGCTGGCCTCTGCCTCTGCCTCACCGCTCAGGCGGTCAATGGGATAGGTCCAGACCTGTGCCTGGCTTAAATCATCGAGTCCTTGGCCATCGCCGCGCAGGCGCGTCTCCCCTATGCGCAGCGTCGCGGTATCTTCATCCGAAGGCTCTTGGATGCCCGCGTTAATCTGATAGGTCATCGGCCCAGAATAGGGCGACGTTCCATCCTTGTTCACAAGCTGGGAATCCGCGGAGTCATCCTTGAGTGTCCACGTGGTTTTCTTGAGTTCCAACGGCAACCGCGGTGAGAAATCCAAAAACGCCGGCGCCGCTATTCCGGCGGCCACCAGCGCTACGCCGAGACCTAGTAAAAGGACGGAAAAGATGCGGGACTTGGGCAGCATGGGGGCTAATTCTACAGCGCTAACTCCCAGATCCTAGTTTCTACAGGCGGGCTCGAGCGGACTAAGCCAAAGATTCCTACGCCGTGTGCTTATTCCACGGGATAATACCGCTCGTATCCGTCGTGCGCCGAGCACACCAAAGGTCATATTCTTCTTGCAATCCCAACCAGAATTCGCCGGAATTGCCAAAATACGCCGAAAGACGCAAAGCCATATCCGCGCTCAATCCAATTCGCCCTCGGACAAGCTTCGAAATCTGGGACTTGCTACTAAAAACGTCCTGCGCCAAGCGATATTGAGTAATGCCTAAAGGCGCCAAGAACTCTTCGCTTAATACCTCACCTGGGTGCGGCACGGGCACATTGCCCGAAGAAGCCACTAAGTCCTGAGAGGAACCCATCAACGCTTCACCCTCCTCAATTTTCAAGCCGATAGTTTCATATAGTGAAACCACAGTCTATCGCGGCGACCGCTAAAACGGGAGAAACCCCCATCTCCCACCGCGTATAGCGCGGTAAGAGTGGGGGCTTCGAAAGCGTGAAGCTCAGTAAAATTACTTGAGCTCGACGGAAGCGCCAGCCTCTTCCAGCTTGGTCTTAGCCGCCTCAGCGTCGTCCTTGGAAGCGCCTTCGATGATGGCCTTAGGTGCACCCTCAACCATTTCCTTAGCTTCCTTCAGGCCCAGGCCGGAGACGAGCTCGCGGACAGCCTTAATAACGCCAATCTTCTTAGCGCCAGCGTCGGTCAGAACGACGTCGAACTCGGTCTGCTCCTCAGCAGCGGCAGCGCCGCCCTCAGCCGGAGCGCCCGGTGCAGCAGCAGCAACCGGTGCAGCAGCCTCAACGTCGAAGACGTCCTCGAATTCCTTAACGAACTCAGACAGTTCGATGAGGGTCATTTCCTTGAAAGCTTCAATGAGCTCGTCCTTGGTGAGCTTAGCCATGATGGCAAGTCCTTTCTGTGTTGTGTGCTTGTTCCCCGGTGATGAGGTAGCAAGCACGGTGTTTTATGTGTGCGTCTGTTGTGACGACTTAAGCTTCTGCTTCCTTCTTGTCCTGCAGAGCAACAACGGTGCGAACCGCCTTGGTTGCAGGAGCGTTGAAGACAGCGGCTGCCTTCGCCATAGAACCCTTCATAGCGCCAGCCAGCTTTGCGAGGGTGGTCTCGCGGTTGTCCAGCTTGGCGATGGCCTGAACCTGCTCCGCAGACAATGCGTCGCCGTCCATGTAGCCACCCTTGATGACGAGTGCCTTGTTGTCATCAGCAAACTTGGTGATGACCTTCGCAGCATCTACTGCCTCGCCCTTGATGAACGCAATTGCGGTCGGGCCAGTCAGCAAATCATCAAGACCTTCGATGCCAGCTTCGTTGGCAGCGATCTTGAAGAGGGTGTTCTTGGCGACGGAGTAGTCAACGTCAAAGCCCAGGTTGTTACGCAGCTCCTGCAGCTGGGATACGGTCAGGCCGCGGTACTCAGTCAAAACGACGGAGCTAGAATCGGCCAGCTTCTCCTTCAGCTCTGCCAAGTCTGCAGTGTTCTTTGGGTTTGCCATTGTCTCTCGCCTCCTTCCAAAACATCTCTTTTATTTTCCGCCGGGGCCTTCCAAAAAGAAAAGCCCCGTGCAAGAGCACAGGGCGTGCGACATGAGAAATGCCACGGAATGCGCAAAGTGTCTCCTGCGTGGGCCGCCTCCATGGTGGAGAACTTTCAATCCTTATTGGATGACCAACGGTCTTCGGTGAACTTTGACTCGGCCACAAGGCCGTTCAAACTTCACAAGCGATACTACCGTACTTTCCTCGTATTCCCAAATTGCCCAGCCGCGTAGGCTATCTACTATGACTTCCCTCATGTGGTTTCGCGATGACCTGCGCTTATCCGATAACCAGGCTCTCACCCGCGCAGCGCAAGCCGCCACCGATGATAAAGACGGTTCAAAGCCAGAGTTAGTGGCCATAGTTCTCGATGAGCCCGCCTACCCCGGGACCCGACCACTCGGTGGTGCCAGCAATTGGTGGCGGGAGCGCTCGCTTTATGCCCTTGCGCAGGACCTCGCAACCTGCGGGGTGAAGCTCCTCCGCGCTACCGGGGATGCCCGCGCCGTCATTCCCCGCACCGCCCGGGAGATTGGCGCCGATACCGTCACCTGGACCCGCCGCTACCACGGCCCGCTGCGCGAAGTCGACGCCACAGTAAAAGCAGCGCTCGCAGATTCCGGAATTAACGCCACCTCCTACCCCGGTTTCACCCTCGTGGAGCCATGGGAGATCACTAATGGCCAGGGCAAGCCTTATAAGGTCTTTACTCCCTTTGGGGCCGCCGCGCGGTCCCAACTCGCTGATGACGAACCGCTGCCCGTGCCGGAATTGCTGTCGCGGCGGGAGATGGGGGCATCGGCAAGCAGCAGCTGGCCCGATCCCAGCGCCGATGAACCGCAGTGGGCTGCGTCGCTCGCCCAGTATTGGACTCCCGGAGAGGCCGGTGCGCGCGAACGCCTAGCCCAGCTCGACTTAACTCACTATGCCAGAGAACGCGATATACCCGCGCACAACGCCACCTCTCTGCTATCGCCGCACCTGCGCTTTGGCGAGGTATCCCCACGCGAAGTTTGGCTGGCCGCCGCCGAGGAACCCGACGCGGAGAAGTTCCACTCCGAGTTGCTGTGGCGCGACTTTGCCTGGCACCGGCTCTACCACCTGCCCGATCTGGCCACCCGCAACGTGCGGCAACAGTTCGACCGCTTCGACTGGTCCTGGGATGACCCGCGGCTGAGGGATTGGCAGGACGGGACGACGGGTATACCGCTTGTCGATGCCGGTATGCGCGAACTCTGGAAAACCGGATACATGCACAATCGCGTGCGCATGGTGGTGGGATCGTTTCTCACCAAGAACCTGGGAATCCATTGGCGCCTAGGCGAGGAATGGTTTTGGGACACCCTGGTGGATGCCGATGCCGCGTCCAACCCATTTAACTGGCAATGGGTAGCCGGCTGCGGCGATGATGCCGCGCCCTTCTTCCGCATCTTCAACCCTGAAACCCAGGCACAGCGCTTCGACCCCGAAGGCGCCTATATCCGCCGCTGGGCTCCCACGCTATCCGCCCCACCCATCGTGGATCTCAGGCAGTCGCGCCAGGCGGCCCTAGATGCCTACGCCGAGGTCAAAGGCGCAGACTAACGCTCAATACCTAGACTTTTCGTTCACACCGCAAGGCCTGTTGAACGATGCAAAAGACCCCAAGGAAAATCCTCGGGGTCTTCATTCACGCGCTATGCGCTATCACCGTCTTAGTCGGTGTAGCCCTTCTGTACGGAGCCGTCCACAGGAATGCCTGGGCCGGAGGTGGTGGAGATGGTGGCGCGCTTGATGTAGATGCCCTTAGCGGAAGCAGGCTTCAGGCGCTGGATCTCATCCATGAGGGCGCCGTAGTTCTCAGCGAGCTTCTCAGCATCGAAGGAAGCCTTACCAAGGATGGCGTGCAGGTTTGCAGCCTTGTCCACGCGGAAGGAGATCTTACCGCCCTTAACCTCGCTAATTGCCTTAGCAACGTCATTGGTCACGGTACCGGTCTTCGGGTTAGGCATCAGACCACGTGGGCCCAAGACGCGGGCGACGCGGCCAACCTTGGCCATTTGGTCCGGGGTAGCGATGGCAACGTCGAAGTCCAGGTTGCCCTCGTTGATCTGCTCGATCAGCTCGGAAGTACCGACGATGTCAGCGCCAGCTTCCTGGGCTGCGGTTGCCTTCTCGCCCTCAGCGAAGACGGCGACGCGAACGTCCTTACCGGTGCCGTTAGGCAGGGACACGGTGCCGCGCACCAGCTGATCAGCCTTGCGTGGGTCAACGCCCAAGCGGAAGACGACATCAACGGTGGCGTCAAAGTTCTTGGAGGAGGTCTCCTTGGCCAGCTTTGCAGCCTCGATCGGACGGTACAGGCGGGACTTATCTACCAGTTCCGCAGCGGCCTTATAAGCCTTAGACTTGGTGCTCATTTAACAATTCCTTTTCTGGATTGGCGTGGTATTTGGCGGGCCGAAGCTGGCCCTACCACATAAAGTTTTTACTTCTCCGGTGCGCCATCAATGTTAAGGCCCATGGAGCGGGCGGTACCAGCGATGATGTGTGCGCCGGCCTCGATGTCGCGGGCGTTGAGGTCCTCGAACTTGGTCTGTGCAATTTCCTTGCACTGATCCCAGGTGACAGTGCCGACCTTATCGGTGTGCGGGACACCGGAGCCCTTCTGGACGCCTGCGGCCTTCAGCAGCAGCTTGGCTGCCGGCGGGGTCTTCAGCTTGAAGTCGAAGGAGCGGTCTTCGTAGACGGTGATCTCAACAGGGACCACGTTGCCACGCTGGTTTTCGGTAGCGGCGTTATAAGCCTTGCAGAATTCCATGATGTTGACGCCGTGGGCACCCAGTGCCGGGCCAACTGGCGGTGCCGGGTTAGCGGCGCCAGCCTCGATCTGCAGCTTGATGAAGCCGGAAACCTTCTTCTTTGGAGCCATCGAATTACCTCTTTCCTGTGGTACCGGGACCTGCGTCACGATGAATAACGCGGCCCGTCCGGATGCTCACCTCAGTGGGCCACCGGAGGATGAAACGATTTACGCGTGCGCACAGAAAAGGCGCACGGCGTTCCAGTCTAGAACACCGTGCGCCCTGCACAAAATCATTTTTAAGAAATGCGCTCGATTTCCGTCGGCGACAATTCCACTGGGGTTTCGCGGCCAAAGATGGAGACCAAGCCCTGCATCTTGCCTGTCTCCGGGTCGATTTCAGAAATGGTGGCGGACACGGCAGCCAACGGGCCGGACAGGATAGTGACGGCCTCGCCCACCTCGAAGTCGTGGGCGTACTTCTTGGCCACCTCCTTCTCCGGCAAGTCAACGACCTGCTCGCCCTCTTGCTCGTTTGGAGCGGCCTCGCCCTTGGTGGCGGGCGCTTCATTCGGCATGAGGAACTTGGCCACGTCGCGGGTCTTCACCGGCGTCGCGTTGCCCTCATTGCCCACGAAGGAGGTAACGCCTGGGGTTTCGCGGATGACCGACCAGGCGGCATCGTTAAGCTCAGCGCGCACTAGGACGTAGCCCGGCAGCAGCTTGCGCTTGACAATCTTTTTCTTGCCGTCCTTGTTTTCCATGATCTGCTCGATGGGGACGACGACCTCGAAGATGGAATCTTCCACCTCAAGGGTCTGCGCACGCATGTCGAGGTTGGTGCGCACCTTGTTCTCGTAACCGGAGTAGCACTGGATGATGTACCACTGGCCTGGCTGCTTCTTCAGCTCGCGGGTGAATTCACGCAAGCGCTTGCGGTAAGCGGCGTCCTCGGCCTCTTCCTCGGTTTCGGCGGAAGCCCCTGCAGCGTCCTCTTCTGCGGCGGGCTCGGCCTCTGCCGAGGGCTCGGACTCTGCTGCGGGGGCATCGGCAAGCGCAGCGTCTTCTGCGTCACCTGCGCCAGCCTCAGCAGGCGCTGCGGCCTCCTCTTGGGCGTCCTCGACTGCGCTGGCGTGCTCTGCCGCCTGCTCTTGCACGTTGGACTGCATGGCCTCCTCTAGGGAGGTTCCTGGGTTTTCGACGTTATTCTCGTCGCTCATGAGTGGTACTCCAAAATGTCATCGGCGCGTGTTGTAGAACCAGCCTACCCGCGGCGCGCGTGGGCAAAAAGTATCCCGCCGTTCCGGAGTGCGGAAACAGCGGGATAAAAGTTTATGGAGTTATTCTAACTAATTGGTCAGAATCTTCTCAACTCCGAGGCCAGCCAGGGTGTCAACGCCCCAGACCAAGGCGGTGATGACGATCAAGAAGGCGAACGTGATGAGGGTGTACTGCAGCATCTCTCCACGGGTGGGCCACACCACCTTCTTCATTTCAGAAACAACCTCGCCAGGGAATGCGGCGACGCCGCCACCCGGGCTGTCGGTGCGGTTTTTATCCTCAACGCGGACGACGTTCTTGTTCGCCGAGTCCGTGGAGGTCGTGGAAGCCGCACCAGAAAGCTGGCGCTTACCGGTGGGACGCGGGGCCGCCGAGTCCTTCGGCTGCTGCTCATCGCTCACAGCTAACCCTCCTTGGGAAATGAATTCTTTTTCCGAGCGCGATATTCCGCCCAGACATAACTTTGTCAACCCTAGCAAAAGGTGCACGGGCAGGAAAGCACGCCGGGGCGGATGCGCGCCGCTGTGACAAAAATATCCCCGCCATCTGGAAAGCAGATGACGGGGATCCTTGCAGGGGCGACAGGACTCGAACCTGCAACCTACGGTTTTGGAGACCGTTGCGCTACCAATTGCGCCACGCCCCTATTTTGTTATCCGTGACGCTTGAGCGCCACGCGCCGATGACCTTACCAGATCCCTAATTCCGCACGGAAACCAGTACGCCGCTAAGGCCATAGGCACGGTAGTAAAAAAGCGCCGCAATGGCGCTTTTCTTTCCCGGTAGCGATGGCGAGAATTGAACTCGCGACACAGCGATTATGAGTCGCTTGCTCTACCACTGAGCTACACCGCCATGGTGAACACCTTCATCCTGCAGGAAGACATTTCCTCCAGACATGAATGGAGCCCCCTGACAGAATCGAACTGTCGACCTTTTCCTTACCATGGAAACGCTCTGCCGACTGAGCTAAGGGGGCACATCCCAGCATCAAGCACATCTATATTTCGTTGTGCTCTCCGTTGCGGACTTCAATAATGTAACCTGGCACCTCCACTTTGCACAAATCGCCACGTCAGCGCCCCATAAGCGAGGAAATTTCTGGGGCTTATTCGATGCTGGCCCTCCCCGCCCGGTGTGCTTGAATGAAAGGCATGCTGGATCATAAAGACTGTCTTTCTATCGACGCCGCGAAGCTCTACTACAACTCCGGGTTTTCGCAGGCGGAGGTGGCGGCACACCTGGGGATTTCCCGGCCGACGGTCTCCAAATTGCTCACCCATGCCGCCGAGCGCGGCTTTGTCACCATGAGTATTACCGATCCCCGCGAGCAGTCCGATGAGCTGGTTTCTGCACTCTGCGAGCGCTTTTCGCTTGCCGATGCCCGCGTCACCGCCACCCCTCCCGGCGGATCCCTGCTTGCAGATCTAGGCAGCGCCGGCGCCGCCCTACTGGAAGAACTCATTACCGATCACACCTCGGTGGGCCTTTCCTGGGGCGAAACCATGTCCGCGGTGGCCTCCCATTTGCGCAAGCGGCCACTGGATGGCGTGGACATCATCCAGCTCAAGGGCGGGCATTCCCACTCGGATCGCTCCACTAAGGATCTGCAGACTATGCAGGCGTTTACCCAAGCCTTTAATGCCGAGGCACACCTGCTTCCCCTCCCGGTCATCTTCGATTCCGTTGAAGCCAAGGAATGGGTCTCCCGCGATAGGCATATTGCCAAGATTTTGCAGATGGGGGCATCAGTAAGCGTGGCAGTATTTACCGTCGGCGCCATGGAAAAAGAATCGCTCGCGCTTAACTTGGGATATCTCACCGAAAGCGAAGAGGAAGAATTGCTCACCAATGCGGTGGGAGATGTATGCTCGCGCTTTTTCACCGCCCAAGGCGATGTTGCCAGTCAGGCGGTGGATGAGCGCACCGTTGGCATTAGCCTGAGCGATTTAACAACACGCCCCACCCGCGTCTTAGTAGCCGGCGGTGCCCATAAGGCCGAGGCACTACAGGTCGCTTTGGATATGGGCCTTGCCACCCACCTAGTCACGGATCGAACTACGGCACACAAACTGGTGAACTCTACAGAGAGGCGCCTTCCTCACCATTAATGCACATTTGTTAATTATTTCATTGACATTGGTGCCACGGGGGCTAAACTGACTGGTGACACAGTCCACCAGTCAACGTTGAGGAGTACTCCATGTCTCAGACCGAGATTTCCACCCCGCACATCAATCCGCATGGCGCCCCCATCGCAGAGACCGTTTTGCTGCCCGGCGATCCCCTCCGCGCCAAATTCATCGCGGATACCTTCCTGGAAGATGTCGTCCAATTCAATGAAATCCGCAACATGCTGGGCTTTACCGGCACCTACAACGGCAAGCCCATCTCCGTTATGGGCACGGGTATGGGAATTCCCTCTATCGGTATCTACTCCTGGGAATTGATCCATAAGTTCGGTGCGAAGAAGCTCATCCGCGTCGGCTCCATCGGTGCTATGCAGGAAGACATCGAATTGCACGACGTCATCGTGGCAGCTTCTGCTTCTACCGATTCCAACTTCCTGTCACAGTATGACCTGCCTGGTACCTACGCCCCCACCGCATCCTGGAAGCTGCTCAAGGCGCTGGTAGATGAGGCCGAGCGCCAGGAGACCCCGATTCACGTGGGCAATATCCTAAGCACCGACACGTTCTACCACATGGACCAGACCGTCAACGGCCGCTGGGCACACATGGGCGTGCTTGGCGTGGAGATGGAATCCGCCGCGCTCTATGCCACCGCCGCCGAGGCCGGCGTCGACGCCTTGGGTCTATTCACCGTCTCAGACAATGTGGTCAACGGCACCCAGCTTTCTGCCGAGGACCGCCAGAGCGCATTCCACACCATGATGAAACTCGCCTTGCCGCTTAACGCAGTCGACTAAGCTCCTCCTGCCACAAAGGACTACTTCCATGCTGAAAAAAGTTAAGGCCATGCCGGAGGATCGCACCCAGGTTAACCCCAAGGCGGCCGTCCCTATCCTTCTTTTCGTCTTCGTCTTCTCTCTCATCATTGACAATGGATTCAAGACGATGACCATGCCGATCGCGCAAGCGCTGGAGATCTCCGATAAGACCGCTTCGCTGCAGGCCTCGCTGGCCGGCGTCATTATTGGTATCGGTGCCGTCGTCTACGCCGCCTTGGCGGACTCCATCTCTATTCGGAAGCTCATGCTTACCGGTATCGGGTTTGTGGCCGTGGGTTCCATCCTGGCCTTCATCTTCTCCGGTTCATGGGCCATGGTGCTGACCGGGCGTTTGATTCAAACCACCGGTTTGGCCGCCGCTGAGACGCTTTATGTCATCTACGTGACCAAGCACTTGAGCGAGGATGATCAAAAGACCTACCTCGGTTTTTCCACCGCCGCCTTCCAGGCCGGCCTGCTCATTGGTGCGCTGACCTCCGGGTTCATCTCCACCTACGTGTCCTGGACGGCGATGTTTCTCATCCCACTTATCCTCCTGCTCACCATTCCGACCATCATTAAAAATGTGCCGGAAGATGAGGCTGTGGAGGGCCACCTGGACGCAATAGGCTTGTTCTTTGTCGCCATCTTCGCCAGCGCCCTCATCCTGTTTATGCAGGACTACGTCTGGTACTGGCTCGTCTTGGCGGCCATTGGCCTGGTCCTTTTCATCGTGCACATCAAGAACGCAAAGAACCCCGTGGTCACCCCGGAATTCTTCACCAACGGACGCTACGTGTGGACCATCGTCATGGTGCTCTTTGTCTATTCCACTCAGCTGGGCTTTATCTTCTTGCTTCCCTATGCAGCCCAGGACATGCATGGCATGAGCCTCGACCGCGCTTCATTGTTGCTCATTCCGGGCTATGCCTGCGCCGTGCTCGTCGGTATTTTGTCCGGCAAGATCGGCACGGTGCTCTCGTCTCGATCCACCATCTATACCGCTTTTGCTTTGGTTGCAGGTTCCTTATTCATTGCCGCGCTCTTTGCACAGGTTCACGTGGCCGTGCTTGTTATCACCATCATTGCCTTTGCCAGCGGCTTTTCCCTGATGTACGCACCACTGGTCAATACTGCGCTGCGCAATATCACCGCGGCCAAGTCCGGTATCGCCATCGGCTTTTATAACCTCACCATCAATATCGCCATCCCACTGGGCATTGCGTACACCGCCAAGCTGATGGAGTCCACCAGCTACACCACCACCCTGTTCATTCTCACCGTCATCGCCCTCTTCGGTTCCGCGCTGTACATCATTTCGGATCTGAAGATGGCTAAAAACGAACCCGCCGCAGTTTCCTAAAGGAGAAAATCATGACTTCCCAGAATCTCACCCGCTCAGACGTTGCTTCCTATATCGATCACACCCTGCTCAAGCCGGAGGCCACCCCGGAGCAATTCCGCGCCCTGGTAGAAGAGGCCACCAAGCTTGGTACCTACGCCGTGTGCGTCTCCCCTTCCGCCCTGCCGCTCGAGACCCCGGAGTCCCTCCACGTTGCCACGGTCGTGGGCTTTCCCTCCGGCGCCGTCAAGCCGGAAATCAAGGCCGCTGAGGCCGCCCGCGCGGTTGCCGATGGCGCCGAGGAAGTAGACATGGTCATCAACATCCCGCTGGCCATCGAGGGCCGCGCCGAGGAGCTGCAGGCAGAAATCCAGGCCGTGCGCGATGCCATCCCAGGCAAGGTGCTCAAGGTCATCATCGAGTCTGCCGCGCTTTCCGATGCCGCCATCGTCCTCGCCTGCCAGGCCTCCGCTGCCGCCCAGGCGGACTTTGTCAAGACCTCCACCGGCTTCCACCCCGCCGGCGGCGCCTCCACCCACGCGGTAAAGCTCATGCGCGAGACCGTAGGCGACAAGCTGGGTGTGAAGGCCTCCGGCGGCATCCGCACCGCCAAGGATGCCCTCGCCATGATCGAGGCCGGCGCCAGCCGCCTGGGGCTGTCCTCCTCCGCCAAGATCCTCGAGGAGCTTTAAGCCATGTCTGTGGATACGAGCTTCGATTTCGACTACGCCCGCACCTGGGCCGAACACGATCCGGATGCGGACACCGCCCGCCAGGTGCTGACGTGGATCGAGGAAGATAATTCCGAAGAACTCGCCGCCGCCTTCGCTGGCCCCCTGAACTTTGGTACCGCAGGCCTGCGCGCTGCCGTGGGCGCGGGCGAATCCCGCATGAACCGCGCGGTGGTTATTCGCACCACCTACGGGCTTATCACCTGGCTCAAGCAGCAGGTGGATACCCCAGTCGTGGTCATTGGCTGCGATGCCCGTCACGGCTCCGCGCAATTCCAGCGCGATGCCGCGCAGGTCATCTCCGCCGCAGGTGGCAAGGCCCTGGTCCTGCCCGCGCAGAACCCTACCCCACTGACCGCTTTCACGGTCCGTTCCCTGGGCGCGGATGCCGGCATTATGGTCACCGCCTCCCACAACCCGCCTGCCGATAATGGCTACAAGGTCTACCTGGGCGGCCGCGTTGCCACCGGCCCGGGCGAGGGCGTGCAGCTTATCTCCCCAGCCGATAAGGAGATCGCCGCCGCCATTGCTGAAGCCCCCTATGCCGACGAGATCCCGCTCACCTCCGATCACATCGAGGACGTCGATACCCGTGCGGAGTACCTCGAGCGCGCCGCCGCGTTGGTCGGTGAAAATACCGATATCACCATCGCGCTGACCGCCATGCACGGCGTAGGTGCCGAACTGGGCAAGGAACTGCTGTCTCGCTGCGGCTTTAGCGTCTCGCTGGTGTCAGAGCAGGCCGCTCCTGACCCAGATTTCCCTACGGTCTCCTTCCCCAACCCGGAGGAGCCCGGCGCGCTGGATCTTGGCATTCAGCATGCCGAGAAAATCGGCGCCGATATCCTTATCGCTTATGACCCTGACGCCGATCGCTGCGCCGCCGTCGTGCCTACCGATGGCACCTGGCGCCAGCTCAGTGGCGATGAGACCGGCGCCTTGCTTGGCGATTATCTCGCCCGCCGCGGCGCTACCGGCAACTTCGCCAACTCCCTCGTATCGTCCCGCCTGCTCGGGCGCATCGCCGCGCACTACGGCCTCGGCCACGAGGAAACCCTGACCGGTTTCAAGTGGATCGCCCGCACCCCGGAGCTCGCCTTCGGCTATGAAGAAGCCATTGGTTTCTGCCCCGATCCCAACGCAGTGCGCGACAAGGACGGCATCTCCACCTCCGTGGTGCTCGCCAGCCTCGCCGCCGAATGCAAGGCAGCCGGAAGCAGCCTCCTAGGCCGCTTGGACGACATCTACGCCACGGTCGGCGCCCTGCACACGCAGCCGCTGACCTTCCGCGTCGAGGACCTGAGCCTGATTACCCAAGCAATGGAAAAAGTTTCTACCACCCCACCGACCGAGCTCGCCGGCTCCCCGGTGTCCAAGGGGGAAAAGTTTGCCCAAGGCTCGAAGTTCTTCACCGATAACGATGACCGCGTTATCGTTCGCCCCTCCGGCACCGAGCCCAAGCTCAAGTGCTACCTGGAGTCCCCCGACGCCGGTCGCCTCGATGCCATCGCGGCCGATCTGCGCGATTACTTCGGGCTCTAAGCCCTCAAAGCCGGGTTATGCCCTGTGCACCTATTGAGGCCCGCTGTTTCCACTACTTGGACAGCAGCGAGCCTGTAAAGCAGACTTTCATTGCAGCTGCACTGGCTTATGCAGGTTGGGCCCTATGATCTCGTCAACCTCCAACAAATCCAGTATGGAATAGTTTCTCGAGTTCCCAGCCTGGCCAAGATGAAGAGATTTAAAGGCAACTGACGCTGCTAAATTCTTGGGATCCAGGTCATGTTGGATGCTCGCGATAAGCAATTGATCGATCCCATTTACTAAAAGTGGGATAACTTTATCCGCGACGGATTCGATCCCGTTACCTACAACCCGTCCGCTGTGGACGATCAAATTTCGCTTCCGGTATAGACGCTGAAATTCCCTTTGCAGAATACCGGAAGTGCGTTCGAAGATTTCGCTTGGATTATTAAAAGCTTCTTGCATCTTGCCGATAGCTAGTTGATCGACGGGATCGAGAAGATAAAAATCATTCCGCTCTAGGATTACACTCTCCATTAGCTTTGCTCTCTCTATGCTAGCTTCCGCATTTTTGATCTGCGCTGCTACCGAGCACTCGCCTTTGTAACGATCTGCATAATTCTTAGCTAACCACGTCATTTCGGTACGAAAATAACTCGCCGCGACTACGCGCGCCATTCTTTCGGCACCAATTCGATCATCCTCGCCCGAATCCACTAAAAGGGATTCGATGGCAACCCATCCATTGACAAGAGCCACGTGGGGATTGTTCGTCTGAAGAGGTTCTATAATAGCCAGAATATTTCTGGGTTTATTTCCGATTTCCAAATGGTGGAGAGTGTCCGCCCTCTGGAATGCACGGAGTTTCAAAGGTTGGATTCCCCGCCGAGTGGGAAAGGAGTTCCCTTTTTCTTTAGACCACATGACAGGAAGAATGGAGAACCGGTTTTCGGATCCAGATTCAAACTTAAAAGATAGCTGCGACAGTAATTGTTGTGCTTGACTGGCAGCTTCGTTTACGTCACGTGCTTGCACATTAAGTATGAAACCGCCATGATGACGCTCGGTCTTTGCCTGAGGAGCGTGCTTGTGTTTCCACTGCTTCAGTTGTTTTGCACTAAGCCACTCAGAGGGTGGCGTAGATGAATGAAGAAAGTCAGGAGCGCGGTCGACAGGAACTGCAAAGCTAAAGTTCTTAGCCTTATATTTTATCCTCTTGTCTAATTCACGCAGGAGGGTGGAGAATTCGCAGTGGTCATCCGCAGTTTTGTAGTCATGTATAACGCTATAGATGCTTGGTGCAGGCACGCCACAGTAAAGCAAGTGCGACACGATACGCTTCGCAGTTCCCTCTACATCTAGATTTCCAGCTTTACTTGGAGACTCGAATACATCTGCCCAATTTTGTAGATAGGTCTGCTTCAAATCTTGTGCGTGCTTCTCAGCTAGCTGGACATCGTGACTATTCGCATTGCTAGCGGAACCGATATTATCCACAATGCTATTAAGGTTCTTTTGGATAGAGGATACTCCCAAATCATTTCCAAGAGCCTTACGCATATGCCCACGCAGCTCCTTTAATGCTGCTGAGCTGGTCCCAGGGATCCTCGATTCGTTTAAGGCCTCATCGACCAACTCGAGAGTGCCAGCGCGCCAATCCCTCCGGTGCCAAGGGGTGGTGCGGGAGGTCAATTCAAGCATACGAGGCACTATGCCTTCTAGCTTTTCTGGTTTGATGATGATCATCGGTGTGCTAACCTAAAAGTTGCAAATGGGAATCACGTAAAAGATATGTCATTACCTTTGTACATTGACATTCTTTTGCCTGTACTCCCATTCTAGCTTCAGAGGCGCTCCCCTTCTTATGGGTTGAGCGCCTCTTTTTATGTGCACCTGCCCCGGATGGCTTAAACCGCGGCCTAAACACACATTTTGTCGTTTAAGCCAAGGCTGAGGCACTCCATCGCACTAACCGCGAAGAAGCCCCACAAGCTTGTGCTTGTGGGGCTCTGTGTTGTGCCAGGTAGAAGATTCGAACTTCTGAAGGCAATGCCGGCGGATTTACAGTCCGCTCCCTTTGGCCGCTCGGGCAACCTGGCATGCACTCTGTGGTGCGTGTATGTACTTTACTATGAAGCACCCACCTACCTCCAAATCGCCAGCGCAGCGGGGAGAAATGGGGTGTGTAGGAGGGGTGCAGGCAAGCAGCTAGCCCACGCGGCGAACGGTGTAGTCCGCGAGCTGGCGCAGCGCTTGGCTAGCGGAATTTTCCGGCAGTACGGAAAGCTGTTCTTCTACAGTGCGTAGGTAGGCGTTGATGTCCTCTAGCGCCCTCTGACGGCCGCCAGACTGGCGCAGGAGCTCGATGGCACGCTCGACCTCAGCATCGGTTTCTAGGGGGCCTGTCAGCAGCTCACGCAGCTGGTCGCCCACTTCCCCGTCCTCTTCCAAGGCGTAGAGGACCGGGAGGGTAAACACGCCCTCGCGCAGGTCCGTGCCCGGGGTCTTTCCGGAGTCCTTCGGATCGGAGAAGATATCGATGACATCGTCCACGATCTGGAAGATCATGCCGATGGCACCGCCAATGCGGTACAGGGCCGCAGCGTGATCGGCCGAAGCGCCGGAGTGGTAAGCGCCAAGGTAGCCGGCCGAGGCGATAAGCACCGCGGTCTTTTCCTGAATAACGGCCATGTAGTGGTCCACGGGGTTGGCTTCACCGGCACCGATGGTCTCGCGCATCTGGCCGGTCACCAGCTCTTCAAAGGTATCCGCGAAGTGGCCCACGGTATGGGTATCTAGTTGGCTCATCAGACGAGAGGCGTGCGCGAGGAGGGCATCGCCGGCAAGGATGGCTACGGAGTTATTCCACCGAGAGTTGGCGGATTCCACGCCGCGGCGGCGGTCCGCCTCATCCATCACATCATCGTGGTACAGGGTGGCAACGTGCACCATCTCCACAACGGTGGCAGACTTAATAACCTCTTCACAGCCCGGTTTGGCGCCGTACTCAGAGGCAAGCAGTGCCATCATCGGGCGGAAGCGCTTGCCGCCTGCCTTGGACAGATGGCTTACCTTGTCCTTCAAGAAGTCCTGGCCGCGGTCAGTTTCACTGCGCAGCTTTTCTTCTACTGCTTCCATGCCCGCGCCAATGCGTTCATTAAGCTGTGGATCACCAAGATCCACGTGAGTGGCATGCGAGTGGCCGTGAGTCATTAAATAGCGTTCCTTGCAATTAAAAGCCAGAGATAATCGTTTATCTACCGTAGTCCAAACCAGCCCCCTTAACACACTTGAGGGGTTGAACTAGTGCAATGATAGTCCCTATGTCGGAACAGATCGATTCCCCCCGCCCTGTCGAAGTCGCCATTATCGGTGCAGGACCCGCAGGAAGTGCCGCGGCCATCCACGCCGCCCGCGCTGGTTATGAGACTGTCCTCATTGATTCAGCCACCTTCCCCCGCGATAAAACCTGCGGCGATGGGCTCACCCCACGGGCAATGCACCAGCTAGACAAGCTCGGCATCACCGTTAACGCCTTCTACCGCACCCGAGGGCTTAAACTGCACGGCTACGGCGGGAACGTTACCGCCCCGTGGCCGCAGACCTATCCTTCCCAGGTGGGCACTGCCCTGCCGCGCTTTAGGCTCGATGCCCAGTTGGCAGAGGCCGCCACTGCCGCAGGCGCGACGCTTATCTCTGGTACCCCCGCGAGCGCCCCAGTCATGGAGGGCAACCGGGTGACCTCGTTTCGCATTGGCGAGCTGATTATTCAGCCGAAATGGCTCATCGTGGCCGATGGCGTGCGTTCTACCTTTGGCAAGCAACTGGGCCGCACCTGGCACCGGGATGAGGTCTATGGCATCGCCGCGCGCTCCTATGCCGCCTCCCCTCAAGCAACCGAGCCATGGATGCACTCGCACGTGGAATTAAAAGATGAAGATGATGCAGTCCAGCCCGGCTACGGGTGGATTTTCCCGTTGGGTGCAGAGCTTGGGCAGGTCAATATCGGCGTCGGCGCGCTGTCGACCGCGCAGCGGCCGGCCAAGATTAATACCAAAAAGTTGCTGGAGTTCTACGCCGCCCAGCAGCGCGCGGAGTGGGGCCTTGGGGACATCGAACACGTCACCTCTGCCCTGCTGCCCATGGGCGGGGCGGTCTCTAATGTAGCGGGGGCCAACTGGATGCTCATTGGCGATGCCGCCGCTTGCGTGAATCCTTTAAACGGCGAGGGCATCGACTACGGCCTCGAGACCGCAGCGCTCGCGGTGGGCATGCTCGGGCCGAAGGATTTCACCCTCGCGTGGCCAGCTACCCTGCGCGAGCACTACGGCGAATCCTTCCTGCTTGCGCGCACCGCCGCCCGCCTGTTGACCTACCCGCAATTCCTGCCCGTGGCGGGCCCATTAGCACTGCGCGGGCCGGTGGGCCGCTTGCTGATGCCCGCCGCAGCCCGCCTCATGGGCAACCTCATCACGGAGGAGGACCGCGACCTTATCGCCCGCCTGTGGCGCACGGCCGGCCGCAGCGTAGGCGCCATCCGGCGCGATACGCCCCTGTGGGCCTCCACCGCGGCGGTCTAGGAGGGCTGCAGGAGGGGTTTACTTCGGGGCATCCGCAAGCGGCTTCGTTGCCGAGTGCAAGGCAACGATGCCCAAGGTGAGGTTTTGCCAGCCCGCGTCGGTCCAGCCGTTGCGGTTGATGGCCGCCGCCAACTCCTCTTGTCCAGGCCAAGCGCGGATGGATTCCGCGAGGTAAATATAGGCATCCGGGTTGGAGGAGACCACGCGCGCTACCGGGGGCAGCAGGCGCATGAGGTATTCCTTGTACACGGTGCCGAATACCGGGACGATGGGCGTGGAAAATTCCGCCACCGCCAGGCGCCCGCCCGGCTTGGTCACGCGCGCCATTTCCCGCAGCCCCAGCTCGTAATCGTGGATATTGCGCAGGCCATAGGAGATGGTGACGGCGTCAAACGTATTATCCGCAAAGGGCAATTTCATGCCATCGCCGGCCACCTTGGGCACGTCGCGCTCGCTTCCGGCGGCAAGCATGCCGCGCGAAAAATCGCAGGCTACGCACCACGCGCCGGATTTGGACAGCTCTTCTGTAGACACCGCGGTTCCGGCCGCGAGGTCAAGAACCTTTTCCCCCGGCTGCAGGTTAAGGCGCTCGCGGGTGCGCTTGCGCCAGCGCTTGTCCTGCCCAAAGGACAGGATGGTATTGGTGAGGTCGTATTTTTCGCCGACGGCGTCAAACATGCGCGCGACGTCGAAGGGCTTTTTATCCAGATCTGCCTTAGACACAAATGCCTAGTCTAGGCTACGCGTGCGCCGAGGGCACGAGCCGCCCACCGCGGTAGCTCCGGGCGCTGCCCCAAAATGGTCAGCGGCACCCGGCGGGTATCTTCTAACACCTCTTCGTAGTAGCCCACCAGCTGCTCGCACAGCGCGGTCCACGTCTTAGAAGAAATGGAGGCGCGGGCATTATCCCGCAACTCCGCATGGATCTCTGGGTTTAAAAGCGCATCGACGGCATTGGGCAGATCCTCGACAAAGCTATCCACGTCTAAGAGCAGGCCGTTATAGCCTTCCTGGATAAGGTCCACGGGCCCGCCTGCCCGCGGGCCGATGGTGGGCACGCCAGAGGCTTGGGCCTCCTGGATGGACTGGCAGAAGGTTTCAAATTCGCCGGCGTGCACAAATACATCGAGCGAGGCATAGGCCTGGGCCAGTTCCTCACCGCTGAGCGCGCCGGTGAACACGGCGCTGGGAAGCTGCGCCTCCAGCAGAGGGCGCTCTGGACCGTCACCGACGATGACCAGCTGAATATCCTCGCGACCATTGAGGGCGGACAGGCGGTGCACGCCCTTTTCCGCGGCCAAGCGGCCGACGAAGCCGACGATGTTTTTCTTTCCGCTCCGATCCCAGCTGCGGCGCAGCACAGCAGAGCGTTTTTCGGGATGGAATAGCTCGGCATTGACGCCGCGGCCCCAGTGGCGCACGTGCTTGATGTGGTGTTTTTCCAAATCCCGGATGGTCAGCGAGGATGGCGCCAAGGTCATCTGGCAGGAGTTGTGGATCGTGCGCAGCCACTCCCACACGGCGTAAGCCAAGGCGGAGGCGTGGTACTTGGTGGCGAAGCCTGCGACATCGGTTTGGTAGAGCGCCACTGCCGGAATGCGCTGTTGGCGGGCCGAAAATGCGCCCGCCGCACCCAGCACAAACGGGCTAGCTAGGTGGATAATATCAGGCTTAAACTTCCGCAGCGCATCATCCACGGCCGTGGTCGGCACGCCCACCGGCAACGAATCCACCAGCGGCACGCGCACGGTGGGCACGCGGTAGATGGGAAAGCCCAAGTAATCGGGGATTTCTTCTTGGCCCTCGCGGGCACCGGGGGCGATGACAATCGCATCGTGTCCGGTTTCGTGCAGGTGCTCCAAAACGCGCAGCACCGAGTTTGTCACGCCATTGACATTGGGGAGGAACGATTCGGCCACGATTGCAACTCGCATGCCACCATAATGGCCTATTTTTCTTGGCCTTTGGTGAATCCAATGAAAAATCTAGGTAAATTATTTTTCAGCGCGACTTTCAGCCCGGCGGGTGGTCACAGTAATAAGCCGCCACAAACCCACGGCGGCAAGCGTAGACACAACCGCCACGGATAGCGCCGGTATGACCGCCAAGGTCCACTCGCGGCCTTCTACCTTTACCAGGTCCGGGTTATCTTCAGCATACTGCACCCATACCTGCTGGCCCTCGCCCAGATCCGTGGGGTAGAGCAATCCTTGCCGTGGGGAATGATAGATCCCGTCGCTATCTTGAAAATCCACGGTGGTGCGCAGCACGCCAACGTCTTTGACCGTTGCCAAGGCCCGGCTAGGCTGCGCGGAAATGGCGCGATCATTGAGGAAGGGCCCTACCACCAGGCCCACCGACCCCACGATCAGCGCCACATAGATGGCCAGCACAAGCTGGTGCAGCCGGCGCCGAAAAACCGCGGGCCTATAGCGCGGGGCCACTTACTGGCCCACCTTCTGCGTGAGCTTATCCTGCAGCGCCCGGCGCGTGGCACGGGTGGTCTGCGCCTCCACGATGGTGATGCCCGTGGAGTATTCCTTGAGCTCTGCCAGGGTATCCAGCAGCTCCTGCGGGGTGGTCACCAAGCGGTAGTCGGCGCCATACGCCTCAGCCAGCTTGCCGATGCCCACCCCATGCGGCGTGCCAAAGGCCGGCTCGAAGGCATCGCGAAGCGCGGGCGCGCCTTGCTCCAGGGTCTCGAAGATGCCGCCGCCATTGTCATTGGCCACCACGATGGTGAGGTTCTCTGGCCGCGGCTGGTCCTCCGGGATCAGCAGCCCATTGGCATCGTGCAAAAAGGTCACATCCCCTACCAGGGCCATCACGCGTGGGGCGCGCCAATTGGTGGGATCCAGCGATTGCGTGGCCAGGGCGACGCCGATGGCTTGGGAGACGGTGCCATCGATGCCGGCCACCCCGCGCGGGGCGTAGGTATCCACGCCATCGAAGGGCATACCGATGAGGGAGGCATCGCGCACCGGATTCGAGGCGCCGAGTATCACCGTGTCATTGACCGCGAGCGTATCGCCTACCGCCGCCGCTACGTGCAGGCCGGTGAACCCGAGTTCTTCATCCTCCAGGGTTGTGCGCACGGCTTCGCCGGCCATGTCGGTCGCGCCCTGGCAAATCTTGAGCCACTCGCGGCTTGGCTCCCCGGTGGTCTTAACGGTGGTGCCAAGGCGCGCGTTATCCCCGCGCTGGTTGGTAAAATCCGCCGTGCGCGAGAGCACCACCAGCTCGATATCCGGGTCATTCATCAGCGCGAGCACGCCGCGATGCAGCGTGGGATGACCCACCACGATGACCTGCTCGACCTTGGTATTGACCACGTAGTCATTCGCGGAGACCTGCGCCTTGCGGAAAATATGCGCCGCAGCCGGGTGCACGGGTTGGAACGGC
This sequence comes from Corynebacterium tuingiense, assembly GCF_046718165.1. NCBI lineage: Bacteria > Bacillati > Actinomycetota > Actinomycetes > Mycobacteriales > Corynebacteriaceae > Corynebacterium > Corynebacterium tuingiense. The sequence goes on along the minus strand of NZ_CP177101.1, from coordinate 309,736 downwards.
CCCGGCGCGGAGGGCTCCGCGATGGTCGGCACGTCTTCTAAGCCCTCAACCTCCCAGGCCTCATCGCCGGCGATGACGAGGGTATTTTTGCTCAAGTCCACCGCGACCTCGCCGTGGTCATAAAACCGCGGGGTGGCCGCGCGGGTACCGTCGCCACCTACCCGTTCCGGCAAGCTATCTCCTACTAGCGGCGCGTCAAAGGCAATATTGATATGCACCTGGAGATCGCGCTCAAACCGCTCCGCAAGAGCGGCGATATCCTCTGCCGCATTGACCTGGGTGGTATCCGCATAGACGCCGAAGATGCCATCTTGCACGATGGTTTGGGAAGCGCCGGTGCCGATCAACCGCTCCGGGCGGTCCGCGCTGATTATGGCGAGCGGGGTATGCGAATAGTGCGCCTCAACCACCGCGGGCAGCGTATTGGCCACGGCCGTGCCGGAGGTCATCACCACCCCGACGTGGCGGTGCTGCACGCGCGCCATGCCCAAGGCGGTAAACGCAGCGCCGCGCTCATCAATGCGCGTATGCACCCGGATATCCTCGCGCGCGAGGAGCGCGAGCGACAGCGGTGCGTTGCGGGAACCCGGGCACAGCACCACATCGGTAAGGTGGCGCGCCAATTGGGCGGCCACCTGTTCAGCCAGCTGCATCGATTCATTCATGCTGCCAGATTTTACCTACTGCGCCGCAGCGGCCGGCAATCGGCAAATGGCAATCCCGCCGCGCCTTGCCGTGCCGCGCCGCCGCCCTGCCTATATCCGGTACCGCTGGTTAGCCCTGCTGCTGGTCGCCGCTATTGCCAAAGAGATCCCGCAAGAGGCGCTCCACGTCGAGGTCATCGCCTTCTTCCAGGCGGTCCTGGATTTCCGGTGGCAGCTCGGTAGGAATATCTTCGGGGAGATCGTCTTGCAGGTTCGGCAGATTGCGCAGGCGCTCAGAAATGTCTGGGCCCGCATCCTCGGTTTCGGTCACCGTGGTGGGCACCTGCGTGGTCGTGGTTTCCGTCACCGGTTCTGGCGCGGGCTTATCGGCATCGCTCGCGGCATTGCGCCACAAGAAGAACAGGGCGCCCGCCGCCAGGATGGCAACCACGGCGATGGCGGCAAAGACCCCGGCCATCCCGCCGTTTTTCTTTCCCCTGCCACGCTGGTCCGGGTCATAGTCCGACGGCACCGGCTCATACTGCTGCTGGGCGTATTGTTGCTGGCCATACTGTTGTTGACCGTACTGCTGGCCATACTGCCCACCGGGCTGCTGGTAGTTTTGTTGGTAATTCTGCTGGTAATCGGCGTTCGCGTCGAATTGCCGCGTCTCATTCTGCGGCTGCTGCGCACCCGGGAAATACTGCTGTGGGTGCTGGCTGCGGGCATTACCGGCCGCGTTATCTGGGACGCGGCCTATCTGGCGCGTGGCATCCTCGGCCGGGCCAGACCACTGGCGGGTCTCGTCAGTGCCGCGCCCATCATCATGAGAGCCTTTTCGGCCATTGGAACCGTTTTCACCAAAGCCATTATTTGTCATGCCTACCAGCTGTACATCATTTTCCTGTGAGTTCCCAGGGAATCTCCCAGACGCCAGCGTTGAACCGAGGGGAATGCTAGCCCTGCAGCTGCCGCGCCCGCAGCGCCCGACCGGTCGCGGTATCTTCTACGGCCAGCTGGCTTGGGGTGGCATCGGCGATGATCTGCCCGCCGTCCGCACCGGCGCCAGGGCCCATCTCAATGATGCGGTCCGCGCTCGCCAGAACGTTGAGATCGTGTTCGATGACGATCACGGTATGCCCGGAATTGACAAGCTTGTGCAGCTCCGCATTGAGCAAGGCAACATCGGCCGGGTGCAGGCCGGTGGTGGGCTCATCCAGCATGTAGACCGTGTGCCCGCGCCGCGAGTTGCGGGAGCGTTGCAGCTCCGTGGCGAGCTTGATGCGCTGCGCCTCACCGCCGGAAAGCTCCGGCGCGCCTTGTCCCAAGCGGAGGTAGCCCAGGCCCACGGCCTGCAGCGTGGCGATGGCGCGGTGGATCTTTAGTTCCTCGGCAAAGAATTCGGCGGCCTCATCCACGGTAAGCTCCAGCACCTCTGCGATGCTGCGCCCATGCCAGGTCACCTCGAGGGTCTCATCGTTGAATCGGGCACCGCCGCATTGCGGGCAGGTGGTATAGGAACCCGGCAAAAAGACCAGCTCTACCTCGATTTTTCCGGCGCCACCACAGGTGGGGCACTGGCCCTGCTTCACGTTGTAAGAAAAGCGCGAGACCGTCCACTTGCGCTCCTTGGCCTCCGGGGTGGAGGCAAAGAGCTTGCGTACGTTATCGAAAAGACCGGTATAGGTGGCCAGCGTGGAACGCGGGGTGCGGCCAATGGGCTTTTGGGAAATCTGCACCAGACGGGAGACCTTATCCAGGCCCTCTACCCCGGCAAGCGAGAACTCGTGGCCGCCCTCGTCCGCATCGTCTTTATCCTCATCGGCCACGGCGGTGGCAGATTCCTTGAGGGTTTCTGCCAGCACGGTGCTTACCAGCGTCGACTTACCGGAGCCCGAAACCCCGGCCACAGCGGTAAATTGCCCCAAGCCAAAGTCCACATCGAGCCCGTCTATACTGCGCGCGGAAATGCCGCGGAGGCGGAGGTGGTCGGAGGGGGTACGGGGGGCATCGGCAAGCGCGAGCTCACGCTGCGCCAAGGCGCGGGCGGTGGGGGTATCGGCGTCGTAGTCCTCGACCGGCCCGGAATAAACCACCTTGCCGCCGCCCTCACCGGCGTAGGGGCCAACGTCCACGAGCCAATCCGCCTGGGCCACCAGATCCATATCGTGTTCTACCAGCAGCACCGAATTGCCTGCGTCAATAAACCGGCGGCACATCTCCAGCACCGCCCCGCGCTCATCGGGATGCAGGCCGGCGGACGGCTCATCGAGCACATAGGCCACGCCAAAGAGGCCGGAACGCAGTTGGGCGGCGAGCCGGATGCGCTGCAATTCACCCGCCGAGAGGCTCTGGGTGGGCCGGTCTAGGCTCAGGTGCGCCAGCCCCAGCTCCAGGGCGGAGGTCAGCGCCGGCAGCACCTGCTTGAGCAGCAGATCCTCAGCGGAGTTTTCCTCCGGTTCCTGCGCGCTGAGTACCTCATAGACCCGGTCCAGTGGCAGGGCACCCAGCTTGTCGATGCTCATTCCCGCATACGTCACCTTGAGCGCCCGCGGGTTCAACCGTCGGCCGTGGCAGGTATCGCACTCGCGGGATTCCATGAAGGACAACGTGCGCTTGCGCAGCGATTCCGATTGGGTCTCCTGCAGCGTCTTGGTGAGGTAGCTGGCCACCGAGCGCCACGTGCCCTCATAATTGCGCTGGATCTGGTCCGCACCACGCAGCGGTTTTACGGTGACCACGGGGCGTTCTTCGGTAAATAGGATCCAGTCGCGATCTTCCTGCGGCAGGTCTTGCCAGGGCGAATCCAGGTCATAGCCTAAGTTCATGAGGATATCGTGGAAATTCTTCCCGGCCCACGCACCGGGCCAGGCCTTAATGGCGCCTTCCTCAATGGACAAGGTGGGATCGGGCACCATCGATTGCTCGGTGGGCTCGTGCACCACGCCCGCGCCCTGGCACTGCGGGCACATGCCCTCTGGGGTATTTGGGGAAAAGGCATCCGAGTAGAGGCCCTCAGGATTATCCCCGGCGCGCGAGTACAACAGGCGCACGCTATTAGATAGCGCGGAGACCGTGCCCACCGTGGAGCGCGCCCCGCCACCAGAGGTGGATTGCTGCAGCGCCACCGTGGGCGGCAGCCCCTCCACCTGGCTTACCTGCGGGTCCACCGCGGAGCTAATGAGCCGGCGCGCAAACGGCGCCACCGATTCCAGGTAGCGGCGCTGCCCTTCCCCGTGGATGGTGCCAAAGGCCAGGGAGGACTTTCCGGAACCGGAGACTCCCGTCACCGCGACGAGTTGGCCGCGCGGCATATCCACATCGACATTGCGCAGGTTGTATAAGTGGGCATCGCGAACCTTGATTGTCATGTCCGCGATCTTACCCGCGCACCAGCTTCCTAAGGCAACGCCTCAGCCCGACACCCCCGCACCCCTCCACACGCCACTTCGCCTACCGATCTGTCTACCAATCTGCCTAGCCAAGAATTAATTTCACACCTGCTCGGGGCGTTCCGGCTGGCGAGCGCGCCCTGCCAGCGCCAAGCCACTGCCAGTGAATATTTTCCCACCACGCTTATTGCTAGACTTCATTGTCTATTATGACGATTCCGCTTGGTCTATAAGCTAGAAGGTAGGGCTCCGCGTTGACCGCTAACACTTCATCCATCGCGCTGATAGGACTTGGCCCCCGCGGCATTTCCGTCCTCGAGCGCCTCGTGGCACAACTCAATACCGTGTCTCACCCGCCAGAGAAGCTAACGCTGCACCTTATCGATGACGCCCAGCACGGCGGCGGCAAGATTTGGGATGTCAACCAGCCCAAGTACCTGTGCATGAATACCTTCGCGCACGGCATGACGCTGTTTTCTGAACCCGGCTCCACCGTGGAGGCCCCAGTGGTTGAAGGCCCCACCATCTACGAGTGGATCCGCCTGACGCTTGGCGATGCCCACGTGTCCCCCGGCGCCCGCGATTACGTCGCCGCCCACCCACTCGATCCGCAAGTGGTTGAGGAATTTGGCCGCGCAGAACTGGAAAAATTGAGCCCCGAATCCTATTTGCCGCGCGCGCTGTACGGCCACTACATCCTGTGGGTCTTCCGCTCCGTCTTGCAGGATGTGCCGGAGTGGGTTGAGGTCAAGCAACACCACGCCCGCGTGGTGGATATTGAATCCCGCGAGGGTGCAGATATTTTGCACCTTAATAACGACACCACCGTTGCGGCCGGCTCCACCTTGGCGGTCACCGGCTGGCAAAACCAGGGCTATACCGAAAACGAGCGGTGGATCTTAAAGACCTTAGAAGAAAACCCCAGCCTGCGCTGGATTCGCGCCGATAACCCCATTGACCAGGGTGTTGACTCCATCAAGGACAATGAGAAGGTCCTCGTGCGCGGGCTTGGCATGGGCTTTTTCGATATCCTCATCCTCTCCACCGTGGGCCGCGGAGGCAAGTTCGTCGAGGATTCCTCCAAGCCTTGGGGCATGCGCTATGAGGCCACCGGCACCGAGCCCACCTTTGCAGCCGCATCCCGGCGCGGCTATCCCTTCCTGCCGCAATCCAATGAAGGCGCCCTCCCACCGGCCGCGGAGATCCCGCGGTTAAAGAAGGTCGTCGCCGAGCTATCCCACCGCACGGGCGCGCGCTCCATCAACTATGACACCGAGGTATGGCCTGCGGTCGCCCGCGATGCCTACCAGGCCTATATCGATACCCTCGCCCGCGTCGAGCCGGAGAGCCTGCGCGCCTCCCGCGAGGAGATCATCGCCGCCCTCGATGCCACCCCGGTGGATGCAGGCGTGGCCTATAGCGGCCTGGCCCAGCTCGATGAGGTCATCCGACGCTATACCACCAAGGATTTCAGCCTGCTGCGCTGGATGCACCTGCTCACGGAGGATTTTTCCAGCCAACAAGAGCTCACCGAGCACATAGTGCAGAGCCTGTGCGAGGACCTGGCAGAGGCCCAAAAGGGCCCGGATAGCCCGGTGCGCGCCGCTTTGTGGTCGGTCGGTTTCTCCCGCAAACCCACCCAGGTTCTGGGCGCCGAGGGCCGCTATACCCTGGAATCGCGCCACCACATGTTCGATAAGGCCATTTCCTTAGGCCAGACCACGTGCTCCGGCCCGCCGCCCTTCCGCACGCAACAATTGCTGGCGCTTGTCGATGCCGGCATTGTCAGCTTCGTCGGCGGCAACCCCGTCTTGGGCACGAATGCCGAAGCCGGCGAATGGACCATCAGCTCCAGCGCATCCGGCGGCAAGCGCATCCCGGGCACGACGCTTCTCGATGCCTGGGTGCACAAGCCCGATATCCGCCGCACCCCGCACGATTCCTTCATGCACTCCCTCGTGGAATCCGGGCGCGTGCGCGCCTTTACGGAAACCGCCAGCGATGGCATCGAGGTACCCACCGGCTCGCCCGCCGAGGACCCCGATACCCGCCAGGTCCACAACGCCGACGGCACCGTGGATGAGCGCCTGCACCTCGTGGGAATCCCCGCCCACGCCGAGTACCCGGATACCACCCTGGCCCCGCCGATTCCCGGCACCGATTCGTGGTTTATCCAGGAAGCCGATAAGGCCGCCGTGCACGCGGCCCAGGTAGCGCTCGGGCTGTCGAACCAGCAGCCCGAGCAGTAAGGTTAACCCCGGCCTAGGCGGGGGTCGCAGCCCGTATGTCCAAAGCGAAGAAGCGGGTAGGCAACCGCCTGCCCGCTTTAGCCGTTTTCTAGCAGCCCGAGTAACCTCTCGCGCAGCTCATTCTTCCGCTCCACCACAGCGGAGTCATCGCTGCCGCTGCGCGGGCGCGGCAACCCCACCTCGATGTCCTCGATGATGGTGGCTTCTGGCCCTGGCGACATCACCAAGATGCGGTCCGAGAGCAATACCGCCTCATCCACGTCGTGGGTGACCATGACCACCGTGCGGCGGTTTTCTTCCCACACGCTTAGCAATAGCGACTGCAGCTGACGGCGGGTGAGCGCATCCAGTGCGCCGAAGGGCTCATCGAGCAATAAAATATCCGAGCCGATGGCAAAGGCGCGCGCCAACCCGACGCGCTGCTGCATGCCACCGGATAGCCGCGACGGGCGCCTATCTGCAGCATGGCCCAGGCTAACCTCGTCAAGGAAGTCCTGCGCAATCTGGGTTCGCTCAGCCTTGGATAGCTCCGGGCGGGCCGAACGCAGCCCGAACTCGATATTCCCGCGCGCCGTCATCCACGGCAGGAGCGCGTGGTTTTGAAATACCACGCCGCGGTCTGGGCCTGAGCCGGTCACGGCCTCGCCTCGCGCGCGCACCTCGCCGGTAGAGGGACATGCCAGGCCCGCGATCATATTCAGCATGGTGGATTTGCCGGAGCCCGATGGCCCCAGCAGGGACACGAACTCGCCCTCTCCAATGGATACTGAGGTATCCCCAATGATCTTCGTTGGGCCGTAGCTTTTGGTAATACCAGCAAATTCGATATGGGCATTAGTCATAGCGCACCACTTTCTGCAGGGAGGCAACGAGGTAATCCAAGGCCAATCCGATGACACCGATCAGCACGATGACCACGACGATGGCGTCAATATCGAGGCGGTTCCACATATTCCACACAAAGAAGCCGACACCTTGCCCGCCGACGAGCATTTCCGCGGCCACGATGACCAACCAAGCGGTCGATAGCGATTCCCGCATGCCGGTGATAATCCCCGGCAGCGCGGCTGGGCCGACGATATAGAGGAGCTGTTGCATCCGGCTCGTGCCGAGCGTGGCCGCCAGGTTCTTATACGTGGGGTGAATCCCGCGGACGGCCTCGATGGTATTGAGCAGCGTCGGCCATAAAGCGGAGAGGATGATGACGAAGACGGCGGTATTCTCGGCATCGCGAAGCAGCGCCAATCCTAGTGGCAGCCATGCCAGCGGGGAGACGGGGCGCAGGATCTGGACAAAGGGATCCGTCGCGCGCCGGAAAGTAGCAGAAGACCCCAGCCAAAAGCCCAGCGGAATGGCTATCACCATGGCGATGGCAAAGCCGATGAGCACGCGGCGCAGGGAGGCGACCATATGCCAAAAAATGCCCACAGAGGCCGGCCCATCCCGGTAGAAGGGATCCGAAAGAATCTCTACGGCCCTATCCCAGGTGCGCGCGGGGGTGGGGGCGATATCGGAAAGCCAGCCCGCAGCCGCGACCGCCTGCCATATGGCGATGAAGGCAATAAAAAGCGCAATACCCAGGCCCATTGCCTTCCACGGGCTCTCCCGCCGTTTCTTCCGGCCGGCGGTTCGGCCTCGGTGGGGCGCTGCGGTGTGGGTGCCAGTGGAGTGCGCTGTGCTGGTGCTAGCGCTCTGATTTTTCAGTGTGGTCATAAGCGTGGGAATCCTTAACGCTGGTATCCGGCAGTGGGGTGCAGGGGATCGAAGGTATGGCCGTTGATTTCCACTGGGTCCGTAGTGAGATCGGCCTCGCGCGGCAAAACGGATTTTGTGACGTCTATGAGCGCTTGATCATCCATCGGCATTGCCTTTCCGCCCAGATCCCAGCGGGCCATTTGGGCGGCCATCCACGTAATTGCGGTGGCGGAGGTGCTGCCGCCGAACTTGATCATCTGTGGATCCACCATGTCCTTGCCGCCCCAGGTGGTGTAGTTTCCGGCCAAGGCGCGCGAAATCAGCTCTTCCTTCTGGTTCAGGTACTTCTCCTTGGCCAGCATGGAGGCCGATTCGTGGACGTGGTGCGGGCTATCGACGTACTGGGCGCCTTCGTGCAACGCCGCAACCACGCGGTCGCGCACGCCCCGGTCCACTTCCTTCGCCACGGCCACCGAGCAGCACGGATGGTTATCCCACATCTGGCGGGTAGGCACAAAGGCCCGGCCCGAGCCGGTAGTCAGGGCGCGCTGGTTGAAGGGCTCTGGGCCAATGAAACCGTCGATGGTACCGACTGAAAGTTGCGCCACCATATCGGCTGGGCGCAACAGGCGCAGCTCCACATCGGAAACCGGATCGACGCCGCCGGCCACGAGGTAATCGCGCAGCAAGAGGGCATGCACCGAGTATTCAAAGGGTATGCCCAGCACCATGCCCTTGAGATCCGCGGGCCGCGACACGGTATCCAGGTGGGAAGTGGACAAGGTCAGTGCCTGCCCGTTGGTGTTTTGCGTAAAAGCCAACTCGGTAGGCCGGGAGGCATTGGTGGCACCGGCATCGATGGCCAACGGCATAGGCGAGAGCATGTGCGCTACGTCTAAGGCGCCGGTGGCATAGGCGGTCCAGAGATCCGCCCATCCCGCGAATTTGCGCAGCTCAACGTTGAGGCCCTGCTTTGCAAAGGCGCCCAAGCCATCGGCCGCGACCAATGGTGACGCGCATGCGATGGGCACGAATCCGATGGTGAGGGATTCCCCGCCCTGCCCGGATTTCCCGGACTGAGCGTTGTCCTCCTGTCGCGCCGAGGAGCATGCAGATAGCACCTGCGAGCCGAGTGCTACCCCGCCCATTGCCATCGCGCTGCGCAGTATCTGCCGGCGCGACAGGTTCCGGTTATGCACCATACGTTCTTTCTTAACTAGACCAAGTGGTTTGTTCAGAATGAACCTAGGCTAGGTGTACCAAGGTGTCAATTTCTAAATTCACAGGTCAGCAAATGCGGTGCACACATTTATATTCACTCTAGACCTGCCTTTCTCCACAAAATAGACCTCTCGTTCTAGATTTATATGTGCCTTCGCGTTACGATGGCGCCATCAGTTAATAAACATCTGATACAAGGAGCAATTTAATGTCTGATCTCACCCCGAATCACAACGAAGGCGACGCTCTCGAGCCCATTGACGGCGAGAAGCTCAACGACCTAGCACAGAAGAACATCGACAACCCTGAGGGCGCTAAGAAGCACGTCCGCACCCACACCGAGGCTGACGGTTTCTTCCGCAATAACACCACCGTGCGCGACCACACCATCAAGGTGGGCGAGCCTTTGCCGCTGCTTGGCGATGACTCCGCACCCAACCCCACCGAGGTCGCCCAGGCTGGTCTTGGCGCCTGCATTAACGTTGGTATCCAGGCCATCGCCCAGCACCGCGGCGTTACCCTGACCAAGCTGGAGCTCGACATCGTTGGCGACATCGACCTCTCCCCAACCTGGGGCGTTGGTGACTTGGGCGAGGACAAGCGCCCGGGCGTTTCCGACGTCAACGTTAAGGTCAACATCGACGGCGACGCCGACAAGGAGACCCTACAGAAGATCGTGGACGACGCCATCAAGTGGTCCCCGGTTGTTAATACCTACACCCGCCCGGCCAACCTCACCCACGAGTTGGTCTAAGGTTTAGATAGATAACAGCGCCTGGCAAGTGCCAGGCGCTTTTCTTATGCTTTAGGAGTAACTACAGGAATTGCCACGATTCCCGCAGGCGCTCGAACCACCAGTCGCGGCGGTTGGCCGGGGCGGCCAAGGCGGACAGGCGGTCCGGTTCAGGGGCGAGGATCTCGGCGCGCAGGTGCCCGTCGTGTAGCTGACGCGGCGCGGTGACGTCTTCCTCGAAAAGGCTTCCCGTGGCCAGGCCCGCCGCAGCCGGGGTGACGTCGATGTCCTCGTCATCATAGATTTGCGGCAACGCCGCCACCGCTGCCAAGCCCATATTGATACCAATGGAGGTATCCAGCGCCGAGGCCACCGTAATATCCATGTGCCGTTCGCGCAGGTGCTGTGCCACCTCGAGGACGCGGCGCACCCCGCCCAGCGGTGCAGGTTTAACCACTGCTACATCGGCCGCCTGCAGATCCGCCACGCGGTACGGATCCTCCACCTTGCGAATGGATTCATCCGCGGCCACGCGCACAAAAAGCCCGTTGCGCATGAGCTGTCTGCGCACCTCCACCAGTTCCTCCGCACTCGCGCAAGGTTGTTCCATGTAGTCCAGCGGCATGAGTGCCTGGGCGGCCTCTACCGCCTCGGCTACGCTCCAGCCGCCATTGGCATCCACGCGCAGCACCGGGATAACGCCCCGGGCACTCACGTGTTCGCGGACGGCGTGGACGCGCGCGATGTCATCGGCAAGCGTCTGCCCCTTCTCCGCCACCTTGATCTTGAACGTCCGGCAGCCGGGGTAGCGATCCACAATCGCGGGTACCTCGCTGGCGGGAACGGCGGGAATGGTGGCGTTGACCTCTACCCACTCGCGGACGGGCTTTGGAAAACCCTCGTAAGCGGCCTCCAACCCGGCGCGCAGCCACGCGGCCGATTCCGCGGGCCCGTATTCCAGGAACGGCGCAAATTCACCCCAACCGGCAGGCCCATCAATGAGCAACGCCTCCCGCGTGGTGATGCCGCGAAACTTCACGGCCAGCGGGAGGGAGACTACGTGGGCGCGGTCGAGAACGTCATCGATGTTCATAGGCTCATGGTAGCTGGCACGCCGCTCGCGCTGCGGACCACAACCCATTGACCCCAGCCCCCACCCCGGCTACGTTGGTTCCTACCTACCCTGAAGGAGGAACCATGTTACTGGCAGAGGCATTAGCAGAGCGCGCCCAGGCGCAGGACCGGCTCAATGAGCTGCGCGAGCGCCTGCTCTCCGTCGTACGCGTGCAGGAGGGCGATACCCCGGACGAGGATCCGGCCGAGCTTTTGCGCGAGTTGGAGGGCATTACCGGGCGCATCGACAAGCTCGTGCAGGCCATCAATGCCACGAACGTGGCCACGGATTTTGATGGCGAGAAGAACCTGATGCAGGCCCTTGCGCTTCGCGATGGCCTCGTGCGCACCCGCCGCATCTACCACGACCTCGCCCAGGCCGCGGGCGCGCGCCAGGACCGCTATTCCCGTGCGGAGATTAAGTTTGTGGCAACGCTGCCGGTAGCAGAGCTGCGCAAGCGGGTCGATGACCTGTCCAAGCAGTACCGGGAGCTTGATACCCGGATCCAGCAGTTGAACTGGAATACGGAACTGATAACTCCATAGCGAAGCTTTAGTCATGCCACGCCGCGCGCGTGGCGGTAGCCTTTACGCACTTGCAGCGAGTATGCCCCCGCCTTCGAGGGGAAATTCGAGGACATCTAGGCACCCTTTGGCGTTAAAGGGTTGGGGAAGTTCGAGTCTTCCCACAGTATTGATGACCGCGCCAGCATAGGGTACACGGGTACATTGCGGGATAACCCCTCGCAGTTATTGAGTATCGATTATTACCAGCATGCTGGGCAGTGCGTAGAGGTGAGGGTTGGGAATGGGGACTAAACTTTTCGCGCCCACTATGCTGGGCGCTATGAGCGAGCAGAAGAAATACAGCACCGAAAATCCGTTCCGCGAGGAATTGTGGCGCCCGGTTGAGGGCTTTGGGGATCTCACGGACGTCACCTACCACCGGCTGGCGGCGGACGGCCGGAAGAATGGCATCGTGCGCATCGCCATCGACAGGCCGGAGGTGCGCAATGCCTTCCGGCCGCACACCGTGGATGAGCTGTATCGCACCTTGGATCACGCCCGCCGCACCCCGGATGTGGGCACGATCCTGCTTACCGGCAATGGGCCCTCGCAGAAGGATGGCGGCTGGGCGTTTTGTTCCGGCGGTGACCAGCGCATTCGCGGCCGGTCGGGGTATCGCTACGCCACCGAGCACGCCCACGATGATGCGACGGCGGATGAATCCAGCGTCGACGAGGCCCGCGCCAAGGTCGAAGGCGGCCGCCTGCACATCCTGGAGGTCCAGCGGCTTATCCGCACCATGCCCAAGGTGGTTATCGCCGTGGTCAATGGGTGGGCCGCCGGCGGCGGGCACTCGCTGCACGTGGTCTGCGATATGACCGTGGCCTCCCGCCAGGAGGCGCGCTTTAAGCAGACGGATGCGGACGTCGGATCCTTCGATGCGGGCTATGGCTCGGCCTACCTGGCCAAGATGGTGGGCCAGAAATTCGCCCGCGAGATCTTCTTTTTGGGCCGCACCTACGATGCCCAGCGCATGTATGAGATGGGCGCGGTCAATGAGGTCGCAGACCACGGCGAGCTCGAGGACACCGCCATCCGCATGGGCCAGGAAATCAATATGAAATCCCCCACCGCCCAGCGCATGCTGAAATTCGCATTCAACCTTACCGATGATGGCCTGATGGGCCAGCAGGTCTTCGCCGGCGAGGCCACCCGCCTGGCTTATATGACCGATGAGGCCGTCGAGGGCAAGCAGTCCTTCCTGGACAAGCGCGAGCCTAACTGGGACGAATTCCCCTATTACTACTAAGGAGTGCCCCGCACCGTGCTCATCGCATTTTGTATCCTGCTTGCGCTCCTCGCCGTCGGGGGCGTTCTCGGCTCGCGCGTGTGGATGCTGCGCCGCATTAAAGAAGCCGAGGCCAATAACGAGCGGCCCTTTGATCAAGAGGACACGTACCGCTGATTCCCGCATCGACTCACCCCGGCCGCAACCGGGCTTTGTCCCGCCGTAGCCTTAAGATCTACTGCCGTGACTATCCTCGCCCCCTTGCCCGTTGATCCGCATGACCCCGCGGCCATCCTGCCGGACCTCGAATCAGCCATTGCCGGTAGGTCCTGCTTTTTGCCGCTGCCGCTTGCCGATGCCACCCGCGCCACCCTCCTGCGCAATTCCCAACGCGCCGGCGAGCCCATCGCCGCGGACATCGCGCTCGTGGTCTCCACCTCAGGGTCCACCGGCACCCCAAAGGGCGCTCAACTAACGCCGGCCAACCTGGTCGCCAGCGCCGATGCCACCCACCAGGTCCTCGGTGGCCCTGGGCAATGGCTCTTGGCGATGCCCGCCCACCACATCGCCGGCATCCAAGTCCTCGTCCGTTCCCTGGTGGCCGGGGTGGATCCGCTCTGCCTCGATCTCAGCGCAGGCTTTAATATCTCCGCCTTCGCCCGCGCCGCCGCGGAGCTCTCCCGCACCGGTGATCGCACCTACACCGCGCTGACCCCGCTGCAACTGGCCAAGGCCATGGATACACCGGAAGGTATCGACGCGCTCCAGAGTTTCGATGCCATCTTGGTGGGCGGGGCCGCCATCCACCCGCGCCTGCACGCCGCGGCCACGGAGCGGGGCATCACTATCACCACCACCTACGGTTCCTCCGAAACCGCCGGCGGCTGCGTCTACGATGGCCGCCCCCTGCCCGGGACGACCGCCCGCGTCCAAGACGGCCGCATCCTACTCGGCGGGCCCACCATCGCGCAGGGCTACCGCAACGCCCCAAGCCACGAGGCGTTTCCCGGAAACGGGTGGTTTGCCACTTCCGATGCCGGCGTCATCGAAGATGGCATCCTCACCGTAACCGGACGCCTCGATAATGTCATCGACTCCGGTGGGCTCAAGCTGCACCCAGAGGTCTTGGAACGCGAGATCCTCCGCGTGCCGGGTGTTGAGGAGGCGTGTGTCGTCGGTATCCCGCACCCGCGGCTGGGCCAGGCCATCGTGGCCGCCTATACCGGTAATGCCGAGCTTGGCGATATCTTCGAAGCCCTCGAAGACGCCGAACTTCCCCGCTGGCAGCTGCCTAAGGACTTAAAGCGCCTCGCGGACTTTCCCACCACCGGCCCCGGCAAGATCGACCGCCAGGCCGTTGCCGCCCTCTTTAGCGCCTAACCTCCACCGCGGGCCCCGGCCTCGACTCCGGCCTCGGCCCCGGCTTCCTGATTGCTAAACGCTGCCAGCCCAGTGGCACAATGGTGGCTATGACTTCATCAGCCGGTAATTATTCCGCTACCGCACAGGATTGGATCAATGGCGCCCGCCCGCATACGTGGGCTAATGCCTTCGCACCCGTTATCGCCGGTACGGGCGCGGCCTTCGGCATTAATAGCGGGCATATCGGCCGCGCGGTGCTCGCGCTCATCGTGGCGTGGGCGCTTATCATCGGCGTGAACTTTGCCAATGACCATTCCGATGGTATCCGCGGTACCGATGATGACCGCACCGGCCCGCAGCGCCTGACCGGCAGCGGGCTTGCGCAGCCGCGCCACGTGAAATACGCCGCCTTTGGCTGCTTTGCCGTCGCCGGTCTGGCCGGAATCTTCCTGTCGCTGGCCGCTGGTGCCTGGTGGCTCATCCTCATCGGTGCGCTGTGCATCGCCGGCGCGTGGTTTTATACCGGCGGCAAGAACCCCTACGGCTACCGCGGCCTGGGCGAGGTCGCCGTCTTTATATTCTTCGGCCTCGTCGCCGTGCTCGGCACCGAATTTACCCAAGCCGGCCGCATTTCCTGGACGGGCCTGGCCCTGGCCATCGGCATCGGCGCCATGAGCTCCGGGGTGAACCTGGTCAATAATATCCGCGATATTCCCTCCGATGCCGAGGCCGGCAAGATCACCCTCGCGGTGCGGCTGGGCAATAAGAACGCCCGCCTGCTTTTTACCGGCCTGCTGCTCTTGCCCTTCGTGCTCACCATCGCGGTTGCCTTCGGCAGCTGGCTCGCGCTCGTCGGCCTTGTCTACTTCCCATTTGCACTCCGCGCTGTGCGCACCGTCAATCGCGGTGCCACCGGGGCCGAGCTCATCCCCGTGCTGGGGCTGACCGGGCGCGCCATGCTCATCTGGGCAGTGATCGAGGCCATCGCCGTCGCCCTGGTCTAGTCCGTGCTTAGGCTTGCGCGCCTAGGCCTCTGTGCGGCCTTCCAATTCGGCCTGCACCCACTGCTTATGCGCCTTGCGCTGCGCGGAGTATTCCGCCAGCGTCTGCGTGGCCTCGATGCGCCAGTTTTTAAAGATCAGCATCGATAGCGGCAGGGCGACAAAGAGCGCCAGGAGCGCTGCCATGAGGACGGGGATGGGGAAACCAATCGCTACCGCCAGCAGCTCAATGACCGCGGTGAGCGCGATAAAAAGCACCACGCGCGCGAGCCCGTATTTCCAAAGCGCCTTGCGCGAACGACGGCGCAGTTCGGGGTCTGGTTTAGGTGGCTCAGGGTTGTGCGTCATGGGGGTCGATTGTACGCCGTACAGGTAGAATAATCCGCATGGGTCGACTAATCCTCCTACTGCTTTTTGTCCTCGCCGCCTACCTGGTGTGGAAGGCCTTTGGGCCATCATCCTGGAAGTCCCGCCAGGTTGAAGAACAACCGCGTTCCATCAAGGGCCCCGATGATGACGAGGAATTCCTGTGGAACCTGGAAAAGGAGCGCTTCAAGCAGCGCCGCAGGCAGGAGGCCGAGGAAGAAAACGCCGCCAGCGCCGCACTCGCGACGCCGACGGCAACAATGGTTCAAAGGGCCCGAACGACAACCAGGATTAATCCTTTGGCACGAAACGCATCTCAAGTCCCAGCGCTTCTGCCACGGCGGTAACCTTTTCCCACCGCACGCCTGCCCCACCGTGTTCGATGGTGTGGAGGGTGGAGCGGGAGATGTGGGCGGCATCGGCAAGCTGCTGCTGGACGATGCCCAACTCACGCCGCCGCTGCGCAATCTGCGCGCCCAAGCCCAGGATGAGCTCGTTATCGCCGGCGGGCTTACCCTGCTTATTGCGCGGGCTATGGTTCGTGGCCATTTAGTTCAGCCCCGCATAGGAGTGCAGGCCGGAGACCACCATATTGATGAAGAAGAGGTTGAATACCATCGCCGCCATGGCCAAAACGTTGATCCACGGCGCCGCCTTGCGGAAGGCCGGGGTCGCCCGCGCGTGCAGGTAGGCCGCATAGAGAATCCAGGTGGCAAAGGACATGGTTTCCTTCGGATCCCAGCCCCAAAAGCGACCCCACGCGGATTCGGCCCAGATGGCGCCCAAGATGATGCCCAGGCCCAAGGTGGGCAGGGTGATAACGGCCAAGCGGTACGCCAAGCGGTCAATCTTGGCCGCGGATGGCAGCGGATAAGCCAGAGCACCAAAGATGCCACGCTCCGCGTTTTTTGGCTGCCATTGGCGCAACAGGGTCAATAGCGAGATGATGCCGGAAATGATGCCGATGGACGCGCCCAAGGACACCACCGTGACGTGAATGGGCAGCCAGTGCGATTGCAGGGCCGGCACCACAGGTGCGGACTCCGCATATAGCTTGGTGGAGCCGTAAAACATCAGCGCCAGCACAGGGGTAAGGATCCACGGCCAGACCGTGCGCCATTCCTTGCGCTGCATGGCGATATTGCCCACCAAGAGCACGCCGAAGGACACCATCAACACGTACTCGTAAAGGTTGCCAAACGGGAAACGGCCCGTGGCCAGCCCGCGCAGCACGATGGCCGCGGCGTGCAGGGCAATGCCAACCCACATCAGTGAGCTGGTCATGCCGCCGAGCTTATCCAGCTTGCGTTCCTTCTCCGCGACTTCTTCCTCGCTCAAGGTTGCGGCCGCAGACGCCGCCTCAGCCTCGTAGTCGGTGCCTACATCCGTTGCGCCCGTGCCGGTTGCAGCGTCAGCACCGGTATCGCCGCCGCCAGCCCCGGCGGCGGGAGCAGCCGCGGCAGCCTCGGCCCCGGCGCCGACCAATACCTTGGACGCCTCCGAGCGGTTGACGCGACGCGCCTCGATGAGGCTACGTATGCGGCCGTAGTACAACAGCGACATAAGAAGCGCGACGCAGTACACCACGAATGCGGTCTGCACCGCGAGATCCGAGAAGTTCGACAGATGCTGATCGATCTGCAAGGGAGTCCACCTAGCCTTCACACGTGCGGGATGATGCTGATTACCTTACTCATGCAAACAGCGGGATCCAACTATAGTTGGATCAATCATCAGTATAGAGTTTGTCTTCTTCCACCTCATCTGGATCCGGAAGCTCCAAGAGCGCGCGGTGCAGCTCGTGGAATTCCTCGGACCAGCCGGCGCGGTCGGTGCGGGCGAGACCACCCATCTCGATGGCGGTACCGCCAGCGGAATCCGGCCGCAGGCGAATATAGACGCGGCGGCGCTTAATCATCAACGAGGCCACGAGGGATACCAGCATGACAAGTGCTGACACCAGCACCCACTTCTGGAATGGGTCATAGGAGACCTGATAATTGGCAAACTCATTGGCACCGTTAAAGGTGATCTTGGTGCCGTCATCAAGCGTGACGTCATCGCCCTGGCTCAGGTTCACGCGGTCGATCTTCTGCAGCTGCCCGGAGTGCACGAGGCTTGAATCCAGCGAAAAGAGCGACTGCGGGGTACCTGTATCGAGGCCGGCATCGCCGCGGTAAATATCGACCGCCAGCGCCGGATCATTCAGGCCCGGGTGGGAGGACTGCAAAAGCTTGCCGTTTTCACCGCTCCACTCGGCCGTCGGGGCGAAGAGGCCTTGGATGGCCAGCTGGTTTTGGCGGCGCTCGAAAAGATCCGGGTACATGCCCGCCGGCGGGTCAAAGCGCAGCACGCCCGAAGACAGGAAGAAGGTCGTGTCAGTGGGCTGGAATTGGATGGTCTGCGTGCGCTTTTCACCATCCGGCCACTCCACCGTCACCGTCGGCGCATAGCCATGCCCCTGCAGGTAGACGCGGTTTTGCGCCAGCCGCAGCGGGTGGTTGACCTTGAGCTCATAGTCCTTCCATTCGGAAGAATCCTTATAAATATCGTCGCCCTCCGCGTAAGAAACGTTGGAGGTAAACATCTCCGCCTGGCCATTGGGCAGGTACTTCGCGGTAAAGTCGTGCGCGGTCATGCAGAAGGGGTGGAGCCCGGTGCCATCGAAAAGCGGTCCTGCCCGGAAGGAGTCAAAGTTCGAGGTGGAAGTATTACAAAACTCCGTGGACTGCTCCAGCGAAGTATTGCCGCCCTGCGAACCGGACTCTGTAACCACGATGACCTGGCCCTCGTAGTTGACCAGGCGGCCGGCGGCCACGGTGACCAGGATCGCCACCAACGCGACGTGGAAAATGAGGTTGGCCAGCTCGCGGCCGTAGCCGCGCTCGGCGGAAAAGGCGTGCACCCCGGCGCGGTCCTCATCCGGGGTGTATTCGGCCACGCGCCACTTTTTCAGGCGCTTGTGGATCTCCGCGCTGAGTTCTTCCTCGCTCTTTCCCGAATGCCCCTCGGCGCTGAGCGGTAGGCGGTGCAGGTACTTCGGCGCGCGCGTGGGCTGCGTGCGCCACGCCTTGTAGTGATCGATGGAGCGCGGAATGATGCAGCCAATGAGCGAGACCGTCAACAGCAGAAAGATGGCTTGGAACCAGATGGAGGAAAAGACATCAAAAAGCTGCAGCTTATCGTAGATTTCCGCCACGGTGCCATTGGATTCGATGAACTCCTGCACGTTCTGCTCGTTCAGATCGCGCTGCGGCAAGAGGGAGCCGGGGATGGCGGCGAGCGCCAGCAGGAAAAGCAGGGCCAGCGCGGTGCGCATGCTGGTAAGCCAGCGCCAGGCTTTGCGGATATATTTCACGTTTCTCCTAAATGAGGGTTGCGCCGTAGTCCACGGTCCATTTCTGGATATAGGAAATAAACTCGCCCCACAGGCCGGTAATCAGGGCAAGGCCTACGAGGATCATCGCCACGCCGCCGATAATCTGAATGGTGCGCGAGTGCTTGCGGGCCCACGAGATGGTGCGCATCGCCCGCGCGGACCCCAGCGCCACCAGCAGGAACGGTAGGCCAAGGCCCAGGCAATAGCCCACGATGAGCAAGGCGCCGCGGGCGGCGGTCATGCCTTCGGTGCCGGCGGAAATGGACACAATCGCCGCCAGCGTGGGTCCCAGGCACGGCGTCCAGCCAAGCGCGAAGACTCCGCCCAAAAGCGGCGCGCCCAGCCACGTGGTCCAGCGCTTTGGCGCCAGGCGGGTATCTTTCTGCAGCGCCGGAATCGCGCCCAAGAAGACCACGCCCATCAAGATGGTGATGCCGCCGCCCACGCGCATCAGCGTATCGGCGTTGAGCGTGAGCGCGGAAATCGCGCCAAAGACCGAGACCGTCGCCAGCACAAAGACCACGGTAAAGCCCAAGATGAATAGCGCTGCCGCCAGTACGACGGCCCATTGCCTGCGCTTGCCGACGCCCACCCCCAGCCTCTCGTCATAGCTCACCTCACCGCCAACCACGCTGGCGAGGTAAGAGATATAGCCGGGCACCAACGGGATGACGCAGGGGCTGGCAAAGCTGACAAGACCCGCCAGAGCCGCGGCGAGAATGCCGAGGATCAACGGGCCGGAGGTGGCAGCCTCGGCAAACGAACCGCCGATATTTGCTGCGTAATCCATTTATTCCTTTTCTAACTTATCCACAACATCCATCACGTCATCGGTAGTGATGGACCGCAAGAAAACGGTAGCCGGACGGTGTTGCTTATCCAAGACGATCGTGGTCGGCACCACGGACGTAGGCACGCCGCCGAGCGCCGCGGCCGTCTTAAACGGCGGGTCATAGATGGAGGGGTACTCCAGGCCGTTATCGTCCAAGAAGTCATTGGATACCTGCGGGTTATAGTCGCGCACGTTGATGCCTAAGACCGTACCCAGGTCGCGTTTTTGCAGCTCTGCGTGCACCGCCTGCAGGTCATCGGCCTCAGCGCGGCACGGCGCGCACCACTGGCCCCAAGAATTCAAGACCACGACTTGGCCCTCGTAATCGTCCAAAGAAATGGTCTTATCCGTATCGCGGACATCGGCGCCGCTGAAGCTGCGCAGCGGTTTCCTATCGGCTTCCTCGTAGTGGATTTCCCGCTCCCCACCCGGGGAGATGAATTCAAACTCGCCGCCGGTAGCCACCGCGTTTTGTGCATTGTCGGCGTCCTGCGTACAGGCGGTCAAGGTCAGGGCGGTTATAGAAAGCGCGGCTGCCACAACGCGCGTTGCCGCATGGGTGCGTGTGCGTGCCATTAAATCTCCTGCGCCGGCGAGGAATAGAAGATATCGGTGACCTGGTTATCCTCAAAAAGCAGCGAGGTTACCGAGGCCAACGCGCACTCGCGGTTCCACGGCGCATGCGGCAGGCGCTGGCCCAGCACCGTGCGCTGCACCATCACGATGGGCAGCTGGTGGCTCACCAGCACGGCCTCGTGGCCTTCTGCCGCGGTATGCGCGCGGTCGACCGCACCGAGCATGCGCTCGGCGATGCCCTCATACGCCTCACCCCACGACGGCTCCAGCGGGTTGACCATCTTCGGCCAGTGCCGCGGGTTCCACAGCGCCGAGCGCAAACCCTTGGTGCGCAGGCCCTCGAATTGGTTACCGGACTCGATGAGCGTCTTATCGACGTCCACATTTAGCCCCGTCAACTGCGCAATCGGCCGCGCCGTTTCCTGCGCGCGCTGCAGCGGCGAGGCCGCCAAATAGGTCACATCATGATCGCGGAAGCTTTCCGCCGTCCGCGCGGCCATGGAATGCCCGCGCGAGGATAGGTGGTAGCCCGGGATGCGCCCGTACAGAATCTTGCCCGGGTTGTGTACCTCGCCATGGCGCACGAGGTGAACGATGGTGCGTGTCATGTCTCTCCTTGTTGAGCAGGCCTAATTGTGCAGACCTAGTTGCGCAGACCTTGTTGCGCAGATCTTATTGTGCGGGACGCGCTGCGGCCGCGGCCTTCGCGGCGGGCTTGAGGGCGGCGTCGATGCGCTCGAAGTCGGCATCGCCAAGAGCATCAGAGACGAACCAAGTCTCGAACGCGCTCGGTGCCGCGTAGATGCCGTTTTCAAGCAACGCGTGGAAGAACGGGGCAAAGCGGAAGTTCTCCGCGGCCTGCATGTCCGCGAAGTTGCGGCCCTCGCCCTCTGCAAAGCGAATGGAGAACATGGATGCCGCGCGCTGAATGTGGTGCGCCACGCCCTCGGCCTCCAGCGCGGAAGAAATCATCGCGCCGAGCTGGTCGGCCTTTTCTTGCAGGCGGGGGTAGAGGGATTCATCGGCAAGCTGCAGCGACTTCAGGCCCGAGGCCATCGCCACCGGATTACCGGACAAGGTGCCAGCCTGGTAGACCGGACCATCCGGCGCCAGGTAGTCCATGACCTCGGCGCGACCGCCAAAGGCCGCAGCCGGCAAGCCACCGGAAACCACCTTGCCAAAGGTCACCAGGTCCGCCGCCACGCCCTCGACGCCGTACCAGCCCTTATACGAGGTGCGGAAGCCGGTCATGACCTCGTCGAGGATGAGCAGGGCGCCATCGGCATGCGCGATTTCCTTCAGCGCCGCGTTGAAGCCCTCATTCGGGGCCACGGTGCCCATATTGCCGGCAGAGGCCTCCGCAATGATGCAGGCAATCTGGCCCTCGTTCTCTGCGAAGGCCTCGCGCACCGCATCCAGATCGTTATAAGGAACGACGATGGTGTCCTTCGCCGTCGCACCCGTAACGCCCGGCGAATCCGGCAGGCCGAACGTCGCCACGCCCGAGCCCGCCGATGCCAACAACGCATCCACGTGCCCGTGGTAGCAACCCTCAAACTTCAGCACCTTTGCGCGGCCGGTGTAACCTCGGGCCAAACGCACCGCCGACATGGTCGCCTCCGTACCGGAGTTAACCATGCGCACCTTATCAGCCGCGGTGCGCTTTACGATTTCCTCCGCCAGCAGCGCCTCACCCTCTGTCGGCGTGCCAAAACTCAGCCCGCCGGTGGCAGCCCGCTGCACGGCCTCGACGATTTCCGGGTGCGCGTTGCCGTGGATCATCGGGCCGTAGGAGCTTACGAGGTCGACGTACTCATTGCCGTCGACATCCCACAGGCGCGATCCCTCGCCCCGCTCAATCACGCGGGCCTGGCCGCCCACGGAGCCGAAAGCGCGCACCGGCGAGTTCACCCCACCCGGGATCACTTTGGAGGAACGCTCGAACCACTGTTGCGACTGGGAAGTATTAGGCATGTCTGTCATTCTAGCGACTCGCGCGCCATACAAAAGTTTGACTGTGCATGTCGGTGGAATTCACAGCAACCCACTAAGCTTTCCCGCGTTTCCGTGATACGTCATAGAAACGGCGTTCCCGCTGAGATGGCACACTGGGGAGGTATGAAGATCGCATTTTTAGGAACCGGACGCATGGGCACCGAGCTTGCCCGCCACCTACTATCTGAGCACGAGCTGACGGTGTGGAACCGCACCGCTGAGCGCGCGCAACCGCTCGTGGACGAGGGCGCGGCGCGCGCCGATACCCCTGCCGCGGCCATCGAGGGCGCCGAGGTCATCATCACCTCCCTCTTCGGCCCCGACCAGATCCGCGAGGTGATCATCGAGCCGCAGCTTATCCCCGAGGGCATTACCTGGATCGACACCACCACCGTCTCGCCTGACGATGCCCGCGAGTTCGCCGCCGCCGTCAACTCCTACGTCCACTCCCCCGTCGTGGGCTCGCTGGGCCCGGCGCGCGAGGGCAACCTGGGCGTTTATGTCGGCACGCCCGACGATGACCGCCGCGAGGTCGCCCTCGGCCTTGCCGAGGC
Source organism: Corynebacterium tuingiense (assembly GCF_046718165.1). Classification (NCBI taxonomy): domain Bacteria; kingdom Bacillati; phylum Actinomycetota; class Actinomycetes; order Mycobacteriales; family Corynebacteriaceae; genus Corynebacterium; species Corynebacterium tuingiense. The sequence goes on along the minus strand of NZ_CP177101.1, from coordinate 286,829 downwards.
CTGGGCTGGCGAAGAGAAGCTGATTGGGGTGGAAACGGCGGCAACGGCGGCCATCGGCAAGCTGCTGGCCAACCTTGCCTTGGCCGTGACCGCCGAAGGCCTGCTCGAGGCCCTGCAGCTCGGCGAATCCGAGGGGCTCGATTCCGAGGTCATCCTGCAGATGCTCGACATCACCGGCCTGTCGTTCATGTCGAATATGAAAGGCCCCTTCATCACCGGCGAACGCAATACCGACCCCGGCGATTTCACCGTCGACGCCCTGGCCAAGGACGCCAAGCTCATGGAGAAGACCTCCGATAAGCCCCTGCCCGCCGTATCCGCTGCCATCGAGCGCTTCGCCGAGATGCAGGACATGGGCCACGGGAATCAGGACTTCTCGTCCATCTTCGTTTTCCGCAATAAGGGCTAGTTATTCACATGTCGCGTCAACGAACCGCGGCCTTTTAGCGCTTTTCGGGCGAGTTATCCACAGGCTGCGCTCGCGCGCCGCGCTTTAGTTGCGCTATCACCTTAAGCTGCGGGGCATGACAGCACTTCAGGCATACCTCGCGGCCCTGGCGCCCGGCATCGACATCGTCGCCGGGTGCACAGGCATGTCCGCCCGCGAGCTGCGCGCGGCCGGTGCGCCGAATCGTACGGCGCGCACGCTGCTCACGCTTGCCGATGCCTTCTTCTCCCCCACCTCCTTTTCCCGGCAACAACGCCGCGCCGTGGCCGCCGCTCGCGAACGCGCCCACGCGCTGCCAACGCTCGAGGTCATCGAGCGCTACGCCACTCGCGCCAAGACCAAGCGCCAGGCATGGCAGCTGCGGGTGGAGCTCTGCCGCACCGCCGCGGATACCGATGAGATGGAAAAGCTCGCGCGCAAGAAGCTGCGCGAGATTAATCCGCCCACCCCGCCGCGCCCCGGCGTGCGCATTCGCCGCCGCAAGGATGCGCCGTGGACGCTCGCGATTACCGGGCCCTCCGCCCTCATCGCTGACTTGGAGTCCAACTTGGACGAAAATGCACCCTTAGACTCCGTCGCGGGGCTTTTCTCCGGCTCCGCCGCCCCGCACCCCACGGTGACGACCAATGCGGTCATCACGCTCGACGAGCTCGACCGCATCATCGATGGCGACGGCGAAGAAATCACCATCCAACTCACCAACGGCGCGCGGCTCACCGGCGCCGAATTGGTCGCGCGCACCCTTTCCGAGCGCGGCCTTATCACCCTCGTGCATCCCTTCGAGGGCGCGGTAAACCTCTACCGCACCGAGCGTATGGCCAACGAGAAACAGCGGCTCATGGCCGCCGCCGAAAATCCCGTCTGCCCGTGGCCGCGGTGCAACTATCCCGCGGATAAGTGCCAAATCCACCACCTGGAAGCCTGGCAGCGCGGCGGCGATACCAATATGGCCAACCTTGCAGCCTGCTGCCCGTACCACAACGGCGTCAACGACGACGACCCGAATGCACCGCCGCGCCGCGGTCGCCTCGCCCGCAGGCGCGGGCGGGTGGTGTGGCAACCACCCTGGGCCGACACCGTGCCCGAAGCCGTGCCCGACCCGAGCGCCGAAACCTAGTGCTCGCACCTAGCATAGGCCCCAGCACGGACTTCCGGCACTGCCCCATAGCGCTGGTTTCTAGCACCGGTTCTTAGCACCGGTTCCCAGCACTGGAACCTCGCGCCCAGGTCCCGCCACCATTCCCGGCCGAGGGACAGGCCCTCACACATGCCAATTATCTGCGCGCATGTCAGGTTTCCGCACGCGCGGAATCGGCCGCAAACGCCTGTTCAGGCAGCAGTAACCCTGCTGCCTGTTTAGGCATGCCCAAAACCGTCGCGCTCCAGCTCCGGACCGCGACACGGTTCAAGTACGGGACCGCCGGGGATTCTTAATCACCGGTAGCGCCAGCCACCGACTGCGTTAGCTACAACCGACGCCAGTTGCAGCCGGCGCTAGTTGCAGCCGAGACCAGGTTCTGATGCTAAATGCGGGTGCCAACCACGCGAGCTAGCTGCCAGCGATGCGGGCGGCAGCAGCGCGCGCATCCGCGATGACCGCAGGAACGCCCACGCCGCCGGCCCAAGCCCCCGTGACGTCGACACCTGGGGACTGGGACAAGGCATCGCGCACGGCTGCCACGGTGTCGAGGTGGGTGGCATCAAAGCGCGGCAGGCCGCCGAACCAGCGCTGGGTGAAGATTTCGGCAACGCCAGCCGCGCGGCCGTCAAAGCCAGTCAGGTGTTGCAGGTCATCGAGGGCGTAGTCCACGAGGTCGTCTTCCTCGGCGCGGACGATGGCGTCATCGCCGAACCGGCCGAACGAGGCACGCACCAGCGCCCCGCCGCGCTCTGCCAGGTGGGGCCACTTGCGCGATGACAACGTAAACGCCTTTGCATGCACGTCATCCTGGTCGGTGGCGACGAGGATGCCGGAGTTCTGCGGCAGCGCGGTGCCGGAGGGATCGGTGTCGGAGTCAAATTTGAGGCCCACGACTGCCGATGCCGCCAGCTTCACCCCCTTCAACCGCGTCGCCGCGTCCGGAGCCACCTTGGGCAGCAGCCGCGCGGCAGTCGGTGCCGGGGTAGCTACCAGCACGCGGTCGAAGGGCTCGGTATCGCCCGGCGCGCCGGTCAGGCGGAACTTATCGCCATCGCGCGTGATGCCAGAAATGAACGTGTCAACGAAAATCTTCGCATCGGATTTTTCCGCCAGGGTCTCGTAAACCTCGGCGTAGCCGCCGCGGAAGGTTTGGAAAACGGGCCCGCCGGCGCTGGGGTTCTCTGCACGGGCTTCCTCGAGGGAGCGCACGGCCGCAGAGAGGGTGACGGGACCGGAGGTGGCGAGGGTATCGAGGGCATCGGCAAGCGTGGGGATGGTGGCGCGCAGTCCCAGGTCATCGGCGGTGCATGAGTACACTCCGCCCAGCAGCGCGGAAACCACGCGGTCCACTAGGTCGCCGCCGTATTGTTGACGCACCAACTCACCGACCGAAACGTCGCCGCCCACGGTCCACTCGAAGGGCTGCTCGTTATCGATGCGCCGCGCCGTCTCCTCCGAAACCAGGTGCGCGACCGGCGCGGAATGCGACGGAATGCCCATCACCCCGCCCTGCGGCAGGGCCTTGAGCTCCCCGCTGTAGACCAACGAGCGCAAACCTGACGGGTCAACTAAACTCCCGGCAAGGCCGAGGGAGTGGAAGAACTCCACGGCATCGCGCCGCCGAGCGAGGAAGGCCTCGGCGCCCATGTCGGTGGGGCCGTCATTAAACGGCACGGAATACAGCTTGCCGCCGATGCGCCCGGCGGCCTCGAAAACCTCGACGTCGTGATCGCGCAGTTCGTAGGCGGCGGTAAGGCCGGCGAGACCGGCACCGATGATGGCAATACGCATTTAGCCCTCCTCGTGAATGATGGATACGGCGCGGGTAATGGCCTCCGCGTCGGTGGTGGGCAGCACCCCGTGCCCAAGGTTCCAGATATGGGTGTCGATATCTCCGCGCTGCTGGGCGCGCTCGACCTCGCCGCGGATGGTGCGCACGGCCTGGCGCACGGCATCGTCGCCGGCAAAAAGCAGCGCCGGGTCGAGGTTGCCCTGCAGCACTCGCGAGTTCACGCGCTGGGCGGCGTCGTCCATGGCCACGCGGTAGTCCACGCCCATGACCTCGGAGCCGGCTTCGGACATCGCCTGTAGCAGCTCGCCGGTGCCCACGCCGAAGTGAATACGCGGAATATCGACGCTGGCCAGGATTTCCTGCGAATACGGCAGCACGAACTCGCGGTAGTCGCGCTCGTTGAGGTAGCCGGCCCAGGAATCGAAAAGCTGCATGGCATCGATGCCGGCATCGACCTGCACCCGCAGGAAATTAATAATGGTGGGCACGAGCCGGCGCATGAGCATGTGCCACGTCTCGGGCTCGGCGTGCATGAGCGCCTTGGTGCGCTCGTGGTTCTTGGATGGCCCGCCCTCGATAAGGTAGCTGGCCAGGGTAAATGGCGCGCCGACGAAGCCGATGAGCGCTTGGGTTTCGGTCAGCTCGCCGAGGATGCCCGCAATGCCTTTGGCAACTTCGGGCACGTCAGCTTCCAGAATAGGCAGCTTGCCGATGTCCCCCTTCTCCCTCACCGCCTTCTCCATCACCGGCCCGCGCCCAGGCACGATGTCAACGTTGACGCCGGCGGCCTTGAGCGGGACCACGATATCGGAAAAGAGAATGGCAGCGTCCACGTCGTGGCGGCGCACCGGCTGCAGGGTGATTTCTGCCAGGAGTTCCGGCATGAAGCAAGAATCCAGCATGCTGATGCCCTCGCGGGCGGCGCGGTACTCCGGCAGGGAGCGACCAGCTTGACGCATCAACCACACTGGCGGACGGGAGGGGGTGCGGCCGAGCGCGGCATCAATAATGGGGGCGCGGTTAAGTCGAGACATACTCCTCATTATGAATCAAAAGTTGGAGCAGGGGCTAATTTGCCGCGCCTTTGCCCTCGCGCGTCAACCGTACGATCAGCGCCCGTCAGCCCCGCCCGTGGAGGCTGCGGTGGGCAATGAACCGGTTGGACTGGGGTCGGAAGAGCAGAACCACCGCGATAAGCAGCGTCACGGCGATAAGCAGCAGGCCGAGCCCGCCGATACCAAGCGCCAAGGCTGCGATGTTGAAGAAAAGGGCAATCGCGATGACGAGGGAGATAATGCGGCGCGCCCACTTCGATCCGTTGGCGAGTTGGGCAGAAAAGAGCGCCAGAATGATCGCGCCGATGATATTAAATACCGAGACGAAAAGGCGGTTCGACTGCACATACTCGGCGATGCGCGAATCCGAAGGCTCCATCTGCTCGCCGCTTCCGCCGAAGATGCCGACCATGCCGCTGACCAGCATGATGACGGCGGCAACAACGAGTACCCAGTACGCCCACTGGAGCGGGCGCGGCCACACGGACAGGTCTTGATTCTGGGTGGTGTTCTGCACGGGGCGGTTATAATCGCGAGGCCCTGGGCGATGATTCTTGTCCGCAGAACCGCCGTTCTGGTCATCATCGCGCCGGCCGTGACCGGGGAACATGCTGGTCATCGGTTGTCCTTGTGGTCATCGCCAAGCGATTGCTGGGAGGACTTGTCCCTGCCGCCCTTCTCCTTGGCCTCCTGCTTTTCGCGTTTCTCGCGCTCCTTATCCCGTCGCGCCTGCTCGAGTTCCTTCTCCAGCTCGCGCATCTGCTCCAGCTCGCCGGTGTAGTCGAGGGTGTCGGGCTTAACGGAGAATATGAGCCCCAGTACGGCGGCGACGCCGACCAAGATTTGCACCATGCCGTCGGCGGCAAAGAGCCAGTCGGGGACGTCAGCGCCCGCGGGCGTGACCATGAAGGTCAGCAGGATGCGGAAACCGAAGTAAATGGAAAAGGCAAACCAGATGCGGCGCGAGGTGCCCGCGCGTTTTGATGGCCCCGCCAGCGACTTCAGCAAAAAGAGCAGCAGCACCAACACGCCGACGGCAATGGCGGCCGACAGAGCCACCGATCCATAGGCGGCCATTTCGATAAAGGAATCCGATACTTCCTCGCCGTCTTCGCCACCCGAGGTGCTTTCGACCATCTGCTTGGCCTGCGCCATGAGCACATCGTGGTTGAGCAGGGTCAGCACCACGTTGAGGATCTGGTGGACGGTCTCGCCGGCGACGACGCCCAACCAGAGCCACAGCATGTAGACCACAGTCTCGGGGCGCTTGGCGCCGCCCTGCGAGCCCTTGCCGCGCTGGTCACGCGGGTCACCGGGCTGCGGCGGCCCAGGCTGCAGCTTAGGCCGCGATTCTCGTTGAGGCTCTCGCTGCTTATCGCGCTGTGGCCCCGGGCGGCCGGCCTGCGGCGACCCGGCCTGAGGCGACCCTGCCTGCGGCGACCCAGGCTGCGGCCCCGGATCGCCCGGCTCCGGCGAAGCGGGCTGCGGCGACGGACGAGAAGAAGGCTGTGTCACAAAAATCCTTTACTTGAGCAGGCGTGCGGCTTCGGTGGCGAAGTACGTCAGGATCTGGTCGGCACCGGCGCGCTTGAAGGCGGTGAGCGACTCGAGCATGATGGCCTCGCCATCGACCCAGCCGTTGGCGGCACCGGCCTTGATCATCGCGTACTCGCCAGAGACTTGGTAGACGGCAACGGGCACCGGGGAGGTCTCCGCGACTGCGGACAAGACATCCAAATACGGCAAGCCCGGCTTGACCATGACGAAGTCCGCGCCTTCTTCGATATCGAGCTCGGCCTCCAGCAGGGATTCGCGGAAGTTGCGCGGGTCTTGCTGGTAGGTGCGGCGGTCGCCCTCCAGGGAAGAACCGACGGCCTCACGGAAGGGCCCGAAGAAGGCGGAGGCGTACTTCGCGGAGTATGCCATGATGGACACGTCATCGCGCCCGGCTTCATCAAGATCGGCGCGGATGGCGGCAACCTGGCCGTCCATCATGCCAGACGGCGAAATGATCTGCGCGCCGGCTTCGGCCTGGGAGCGGGCCATTTTTTGGTAGAGCTGGACGGATTCATCGTTAAGCACGCGGCCCTGGTCATCGAGGACACCGCAGTGCCCGTGCGAGGTGAACTCGTCGAGGCAGGTATCGGCCATGATGATGAGGTCATCGCCAAATTCCTCGCGCAGGGCGGAAATGCCGCGGTTCAAAATGCCCTCGGGATTCCAGGCCACGGAACCGGTGGCGTCCTTGTCCTTGTCCAGCGGAACGCCGAAGAGATCCACGCAGGTAACACCGGCCTCGAGGGCCTCCTCGGTCGCGCGGCGCAGCGAGTCAAAGGTGTGCTGGTACACGCCGGGCATGGAAGAAATCTCGTTCGGCTCATCGAGGCCGTCTGCGATGAACATCGGCAGAATTAAGTCCGATGGGCGCAGCGTGGTTTCGGCGACGAGGTTGCGCATCTGCGGCGTGGAGCGCAGGCGGCGGGGGCGGCGGGCAGGAAATGAGCTCATTGGGTACTCCTTAGAGCGAGACTAAAAACTTACGCCTTCTCGACCTTAGTAGTCTTCTTGCGCGCGCGACGCTTCTTGCGGGGCGCGGGCAGGTTACCGGCGGCGCGGAGGGCGGCGACGTGGCTGGCGAGGGCATCGACAAGCGCGGGCACGTCCGCAACATCTGGCACGACATCGACGCGCAGGCCCAGCTCTTCTGCTGCTGCGCTTGCCGATGGCCCGATGCACGCGATGATCGTCCGCTGGTGCGGCTTGCCGGCGATGCCCACCAGGTTGCGCACGGTGGAACCGGATGTAAAGGCCACGGCGTCGAAGCCACCAGTCTTGATCATGTCGCGGATTTCTGCCGAGGGCGGGGCGGCGCGCACGGTGCGGTAGGCCACGACGTCGTCGACGTCCCACTGGAGGGCTTGGAGGCCATCGACAAGCGTATCGGCGGCGATATCGGTGCGCGGTAGGAGCACGCGGCTCACGGCGTCGATGTCCTCGACGTAATTGGGAAAGACATCGAGCAGCCCCTCGGCGTTTTGCTTCTTCTTGTGCGGCAAAAGCTCCGGCACCATGCCCTTGGCGCGGATGGCATCGGCGGTCTTGGTGCCCACGGCGGCAAGATGCACGCCGGCAAAATCGCGCGCGTCCAGGCCGAGCTGGGAAATCTTATCCCACACGGCGGTCACGGCGTTGACGGAGGTAAAGACGATCCACTTGTAGCGGCCCTCGACGATGCCCTTGATGGCGCGGTCCATCTGCGCCGGGTTGCGCGGCGGCTCGATGGAAATCGTCGGCACGTTCTGCGGGATGGCGCCGTAGCCGGCCAGGCGCGCGGACATGGGCCCGGCCTGTTCCTTGGTGCGCGGCACCAGCACGCGCCAGCCGTAGAGCGGGCGGTTTTCCCACCACGAGTACTTGGTGCGGTCATCGATGCTGCGGCCGAGCGTGACCACCAACGGGCCGGACAAATCCGCGTCCAGCTTGGCGATGGTCCCCAGCGTCGTCTCGTACGTGCGCTGCAGGCGCGTGGTGCCGTGGACGGTCACGAAAGCCTCGGTTTCTGCCGGCATGCCGCGCTGCTGCAGCTCGGTGGAAATCTCCGCCAAATCTTCCTTGGTGGCCTGCAAGACGATGGGCTGGGTGGCATTGGCGAGCGCGTCCCAGTCGGCGCCATCGGTGACATCGGCTTCGGTGTACGTCGATCCGAGCGCCAGCCCGGCAAAGGACGGCACAGTTGAGGGCAGGGACATGCCCGGCACGACCTGGAATTCCAGGCCGGCGGAGGCCACGGCGTTGATCTCGGTCTTGATGGATTCGCGGTTGAGCGGGTTGCCGGTCACGAGGCGGATGACGTCCTCGCCATCGGCCTCCGCAAGGCACTCGCGCAGCTGGCTTACGATGTCCTCGCCCGGTGTATAGAGCACCGCGGCGGTCGGTGCCGGCGGGCGGGGCGGCTTGCGGCGCGCGCCCTTGGCCTTGGCATCTGCGCACATCTGCGCGTATTCCTCTTCCGCGGCGTCCAGCAGCTCTTGCGGGACGGGCAGCGCGGTGGCGACGGCATCGCGCACGCCCTGCATGACCTGCGGATCGGCCACGGCGATAGCGTTATTGGCCAGAACTTCGCGGGCGCGGACGGTCAGCAGGTCTGGGTTTCCCGGACCAGCGCCCACGAAGACGATCTTGCCCAACTGGGTGTCTGACACAGCATTGCTCATAAAGTTCTTTTCTAGATCTGGGCCCGCGGCACCGCACACGGACATGATCGCCTGCAGTGTTTCTCCCCGCGCCGTCGGTGGGTATCAAGGTCATAACGGCCAAAATCCCAGGCGCGACGTCCTGGGATGCCCTTAAAGGGGGCCGGGTATCATTGCAAAAAATGATCTATGGTATCTACACCTTAAATTATTAGCGCTTAAAGTAGAAATTACTGACCTAGCAGTTCGGCCGCGCCTTGGGCGAAAAGCTCATCAGAGACCCGCGTGCCCAACTCCGCCGCTTCCGCTGCGTCCGTCGCAGCGCCGGAGGCGGTGGCGGTCAATTGGCGGGAACCATCCAGCGCAAAGACGCCGCCGCGCACCGTGAGTTGATCGCCGTTCCAGCGGGACGTAGCGGCCACGGGCGCGGTGCAGCCGGCCTCGAGCCGGGCGAGAACGGCGCGCTCGGCAAGGGAAGCGGAGGTGGCTTGATCATCAACAATGGCGTCCAGTGCCGCGGCCGCCTCGGTGCCGGCGGCGGCCTCGATGGCCAGTGCACCCTGGGCTGGGGCGGGCATGAATAATTCTGGATCGAAGATATCGCTCGCCCGATCCTCGTAGCCGCCGCGCAGCAGGCCGGCATAGGCCAGCACCACGGCATCAAGCTCGCCGTCGGTCACCTTGGACATGCGGGTATCGATATTGCCGCGCAGCGGGCGGATCTCCAGGTCCGGGCGCAGGGCGGCCAGCTGGGAGACGCGGCGCGGCGCCGAGGTTCCCACCCGCGCGCCTTCCGGCAGCTGCATCAAGGTCATCCCGTCACGGGCGACCAGCACCTCGCGGCTGTCCTGGCGCTGCGGAATGACCAAGCGGAAGCGGTCATCCTCGGCCGTGGGAAGGTCCTTGAAAGAGTGCACGGCGATATCGCATTCGCCGCGGTACAGCGCCTCACGCAGCGCCTGGGTGAATACGCCCACGCCGATGCGCTCGACCGGGGCCATATTGGTATCGCCCGCGGTGGTGACGATGTGGAGCTCGGAATCGAATCCGGCATCGATAAGCCAGTCGCGGACGTGTCCTGCCTGGGTGGTGGCGAGCTTGGAGCCTCGGGTACCAATCTGGAACATTTACGCCTCCTTGTTCAGCGTGGGCAATTCATTGACGGCCACGGCAACGCCGGAGCCTTCCAGCTGCAGGCCAAAGAGTTCCTGCAGGGCATTTTCGCTGCTAAAGCTGCTATCCGATGCCGCCAGCTTCTTCGCCCGCACCGTCGGTTCATGCAGCAGCTTGTCGGCGACGCGCTTGAGGGCACCTTGGACATCGGCAAGCTGCTTGCCCTCTAGCTCCGGGTGCTTTTGCTGCAGGCGGGCCGCCTCACACTCCACGAGGTCCGCCGCGCGGCGGTGCAGGGCGCTAACAGCCGGTGCCACATCGCGCACGCGCTGGGCGGAGGTATAGGCGGCAAGCTCCTCGTCCACAATGGTGCGAGCCTGCTCGTGCGGGTCCGTGCCGGCCGCGACATCGGTGGCTGCCGCAGACAGGGACTTGCTGAGGCGCTCGATATTCACCAGGTCCACGTCATCGATTTTCGTTGCTGCGTCATCGATATCGCGTGGGAGGGAAAGATCAATGAGCATCAACGGGTGCGCGGGCGGAATGTCGGACGCGGTGATGGTAAAGCCCTCGGCGCCGGTGGCGGAGATGGCGAGGTCGACATCGGCAAGCGCGGCGGCGCGATCCTCAAAATCCACCACGCGGGTGTGGACCCCGGCCTCCTCAGCGTGGCCGGCAAGGCGCTCGGCGCGCTCGCGGGTGCGGTTGGCAATCACCAGCTCGCCGATGCCCAGCCGGCCTGCGTGGGTGGCCGCGAGCGAGGCCATCGCCCCGGCGCCCAGCACGAGCGCGGACTTGCCCTGCAGGTCCTCCGTATTAAGGCGCTGCAGCGCCTGGTCAAAGGCGAAAGTCACCATCGAGACGCCGGCCTTGTCGATTTCCGTTTCCGAGTGCACGCGCTTGCCGGCACGCAGCGCGGACTGCGCCAAAGCGTGGATGCGTGGGCCGACCGTGCCCTGCTCGGAGGCGGACTGGTAGGCGGAACGCACCTGGCCGATGATCTGCTGCTCGCCCACCACCATCGAATCCAGGCCGGAGGTAACGGACATGAGATGCTCTGCGGCGGCATCGGCATAGCGCACGTAGAGGTAATTGCGCAGCTCTTCCTCATCGACGTGGGAGACATCCTTGAGCACCCGGATGACGTCCTGCACTCCGGTGTGGAAGGAATTGGTCACCGTATAGACCTCAAGGCGGTTGCACGTGGAAATGATCATCGCCTCAGTAAGGGACTCGGCGTCAACCAACTGCCCGCAGGCGGAATGCTGCACCACATCGTCCATGCTCAATTTTTCCAGCAACGCCACGGGTGCCGATTGGTGGGACATTCCCACTACAAGCACGCTCATGCTCCACACTCCTCAACCTTTTGATTGACCGCAATGGTTCCAAAGACTACCCCGCATGGGCGCGGAACCCGAATCGTCAGCGCAGCTCCGCGGCCAACTCTTCGTTATCAACTTCCCAGCAGGCGAATTCTTCTCCGTCTATCACTACAACGGGAACGCGGTCACCGAATTCCATCTCGAGCTCGCGGCTATCTTCCACGTTGCGCACTTCAAGCTGGGCACCGGCCGCCTGGATAACGGGGGTAATCTGCTCTTTTACCCGTTTACAGGAACCGCAGGTGGGGCGCACCATGAGCTCGACTACATGCTGGGACATAGGGGCGGGATTCTCCTCATAAGGACGCAGACAGGGGAAACGTTTACTATGGACATGTTAGTCCACCCCCGCGTTTGCGAAAGCTGTTTATCCCACTCGTGTCCGCTATACCTCCCCCCGGATTCCCCGAATCTCCCCGCGACTTTTTGGCCAATTGGACGGCCTCGCGCGGTAATCTGCGCAACTTCTTAGAAAATCAGGCGCTGGCCCCCTTGGGCGAGGAAGAACAGCGCGCCGCAGGTGAAGCGGCCGCTGCCGCAGCTTTGGAGGAGTTTGGGCTCGAGCTCGAGGACTTCGCCTCCGGCATCGCCTCCGTCTCCGGTTCTTATGACGCCGCAGGTTCCCAGCGCATTACGGACCAGGATCCGGACGTCCCCGTCGATGTCGGCGCCGCCGCCTTTTTCGACGTAGACAATACCCTCGTTCAGGGTTCCTCCTTGGTGGAATTCGGCTTTGGGCTCGCCCGTCGGCGCTATATCCGCATCTCTGAGATACTCCCAGTGGCCTGGAAACAACTAAAATTCCGCCTCTCTGGCGCGGAGAATGCAAAAGACGTTGCCGATGGCCGCGCGCAGGCGTTGGAGTTTGTCAAAGGCCGCAGCGTGGACGAGCTCATCAATCTCTGCGAGGAAATCGTCGAAGCCTCGCTCGCCCGCCGCGCGTACCCCGGCACCACGCAGCTCGCTGAGATGCACCTGGCCGCCGGCCAACAGGTGTGGCTGGTTACCGCTACCCCAGTCCAGCTCGCGCAGGTCTTGGCGCGTCGCTTCGGTTTTACCGGCGCCCTCGGTACCGTCGCGGAGGTAGAAGACGGCAAATTCACCGGCCGCTTGGTGGGCGATATCCTCCACGGCCCGGGCAAGAAGCACGCCGTGGCCGCCCTCGCTACCATCGAGGGCCTCGATTTGGATCGGTGTACCGCCTACTCCGACTCCGCCAATGACATACCCATGCTCACCATGGTGGGCACCCCCGTGGCCATCAACCCGGACCGCAAGCTGCGCCGCATCGCAGAGGAGCGCGGCTGGATCGTCCGCGACTACCGCTCCATCCGCCGCGCCATCCGCGCCTTTGGCCTCCCAGCGCTTGTCACGGCCGCCTTTTCCTATGGCGGCTGGCGCTATTTCCGGAAGTAACGGCTTCCGGGGCGGAGTGCTCTCAGCGTAGACGCAGCTCCGGTCCTAAAACCAGAAAGCCTCCGCCGCCGCGCTAAGGCACGGTGCGGAGGATCCCTAGGCTGTTGGGTTTACTTACCCAACTTACGACGCTGCACGCGGGTGCGGCGCAGCATCTTGCGGTGCTTCTTCTTGGACATGCGCTTGCGGCGCTTCTTGATGACAGAACCCATAACAGGCGTCCTCACTTTCTTTTAGTACGTACTGTGAACCTGCCGGCGCCTGAAACGACAAAGGTGCACTCTTTGCCACCTTGGCCGCACATATGCGGGCCATCACGGCGAGCCGACACGAATGCGGTCTATCTTACCTAGTCCCCAGCGCGTCTCCAAAAGTGACCCCGATGGCGACGCCGGCAAAAGGGAGCGCGCGGGAAAACGCGACAGCGCCCACCACCGCTGACCAAGAGTGGCCAACAGAAGTGGGCGCTGCCTTAAAGGCGCGAGAACCTAAGCTCCGTAAACGGAGGCTTCGAGGTACTCGTTGACGGCGGACTCGTGAACGCGGAAAGAGCGTCCGACGCGCACAGCCGGCATTTCGCCTGCGTGAACCAAACGGTAGACAGTCATCTTAGAGACGCGCATGATTTCGGCGACCTCCGCGATCGTCAGAAAGGTTCCTTTTTCTTCATTTGCCATAATTATCTAACCCTTCAGCTCGTTACGCGCTGTAGGCTTCCCCTCCCACAGGACTTCACGCACGTGCTCGTCCCAGCCTATCGTGAAACATGTGACTAATGCGACCCAAGTGCCAAATTTTTTCACAGCAGTTGTTCAGTTCACCGTCATAAGCGCTGCGTAACAACCGCCCCATGGCTCCCGCACGGCCCCCAAGTGGTGCGAGGTAACTACACCCCCACCACGGGGAACGAGCCGCATTAGGCTGGCTCCTAGCCCAATTCCTTAGCCTTATCGGAGCATGCCTCGGCGGCGCGGTAGAAAGCGCCGCGCAGGCCGGACTCTTCCAGCTCGCGCACGGCCGCGGCGGTGGTACCACCTGGCGAGGTCACTCCGGCGCGCAGTTGCGTTGCCGAGCGACCGGAATTGGCCAACATATCACCGGAGCCGGCAGCCGCCTGGGCGGCGAGCTTTTCGGCGATATCGCGGGGAAGGCCGAGCTGCACGCCGGCATCGACAAGCGCCTCTGCCACGAGGAAGAAGTACGCCGGCGAGGAACCAGCCAGGGCTGTTGCGGCGTCGATGTTTTTCTCCGGGATGACCGCGACCTCACCAACGGCCTCAAGCAGCTCCGTGACGCCCTGCATCTGGGCCTCAGTGACGTGTTCGCCGGCAGCGCAGGTGCACATACCGCGGCGCACCAGCATCGGCGTATTGGGCATAACGCGCACAACCGGCACTCCCTCGCCCGCAGCGGCCTGCAGGGCCTCCAGCGTCAGCCCAGCAGCCATAGAGACCACCACGGCGTCCTTTGCCGGGTTAATCTCGCCCAGCAGGTCCAGGATGGCGTAAGGCTTGACGGAGGCGAAGATATAATCCGCACCGTCAACCGCCTCGGCGTTATCCGTCGTGACGTTAACGCCATAGTTGCTCTTGAGCTCTTCACCGCGGGAGGCGGTGCGGTTGGTCACCGTGATATCGGAGGCATTAAAGCCCGATTCCACAAGACCCGCGGTCAAAGCCTCGCCGATTTGTCCTCCACCTAAAATTGCAATCTTTGTCATAGCCTCCACCATGCCAAAAATAACGTCACCCGGCTACCTCCACGAAGGAAGCAGCCGGGTGGTTCTCAGCAATTCGCTAGATTAGAGCATGACCAAAAGCAGTGGTCCAAAGGTCAATATGAGGCCGGTAATGCCTGCAAGGGACATGGAGAAGCCATCTCGGGCGGTGCGCAGCGCATGCGTAACGCCGGCCATAATTGCGGTCACGCAGAGCGCCAAGATGGCCACGACGACGCGCGGGAAGTTATCCCAAAGCACTTCAAAGCCCTTGAAGATGACGACCGCCAAGACGATCCCCACAACCACCATGATGACGATGGACATGGGGTTGAGCTTCTCGTGCTCTTCGGTGACTTCCTCGTCCCGCACCTGGGACAGCTCGCCGGTATCGTCGGATTTCTTCGCGGTCGCCGCAGGCTTCTGCGTTGGCGCGGCAGACTTGCCCTTGGTTCCAGCGTCCTTGGTGTCCTTAGCATCCTTGGCGCCTGCTGAGTTCTTCGCGTCGGCCTTCGCTCCCGCTGCGCTCGCTGCAGCAGCACCTGCCCCGGCAGCGCCAGCTGCGCCCGCCTTGTCCTTGGCGCTGGATTCAGCGGCGTCAGCAGCGTCCTTGCGCTTGTCCTGCGAGGACTGCGACTTATCGATGCGCTGCATCACCGCAGTGTCATCCGCGGACGGCTGATGAGACTTCTTCTCAGCGTCCTTAGCGCTCGCCTTGTCCTCTGGCTCCGACTGCGCAGGCTTCTTTGCCGCCTGCGCGTTTGCCTTCTGTCCTGGGGCAGGCTTGGCCGTCGGCCGCGAGGCAGACCCCGCCGCTGGCTTGGGAGAAGCGGTCGGCTCACTCGGCTTCCCGTTCTTCTTCGGCGCAGGCGACGCGGTGGGGGTACCAGCGGAAGGCTTCTCGGCGGCCGGCTTAGGGGAAGTGGATTTAGGCTGGGATGGCTTTTGCGCAGGCTTGCCGATGCCCGCCTGTCCCGCACCTGGCTTGCCCGCGGCCGGCTTGCCTGCGGCGGTCTTGCCCGCAGTGGACTTGGTGTCAGTAGGCTTAGCCCCGGCAGGCTTGGAACCAGCTGGCTTGGTGCCGGCTGGCGTGGCGCCGGCCGGCTTCGCCGTGGTCTTTTTCTCGGCAGCCTTATTCTCAGCGGATTTATTCCCCGCGGCCTTGTTCTCCGCAGACTGTTCGTCCTTGGACTTCGGCGCGCGGATGACAGGGGCGTCATCATCGATGGATACGTTGGTGTGCTTCGCCTCAGGCGGGGTGGACTTTACCTTCTTCAGGCTGCCGGTGAGCTCGGCAACGGAGACGCCGCCCTCATCGAGGCTCCGCCGACGGCGGCGAGAGGTCTGCTCGTCCTTATCCGTGCGGTCCTTCTTATTGCGTGCCAGCAGCTCGGCCACGGTCAACTGTTTTTCGTCAGCCATGATCTCTTCCTATTCCAATCCCTTGTCGGTCCGGCGCAAAATAACACCTTCGCGCAGCGCCCACGGGCAGATTTCTAACTTCTCAATTCCCAGAGCTCGCATGCTTGCCTCGGCAACCAAAGCGCCGGCGACGATTTGGTGCGATCGGTTCGAACTTACACCCTCGAGGTCCGCTCTGTCTGCTGCAGTCATGCGCGTGATGAATGAAATCAATTGGCGCAGGCCCGGTGCGGTCAATGTGCGCTTGACATATGGCCCTGCAGACGAGGGCGCCGCGCCGGTAAGCCGCGACAGCGTGCGGAAGGTTTTCGAGGTTCCCACGGCTAGGCCGGCAGGCCCCATCGCCTTCATCTGGGTGACGGCATCCTCTAGCTCCGCATCGATGAAATCGCGCAGCGCACTGACCTTCTTTTTCTCCGGCGGATCGGTATCGAACCAGTTGTGGGTAAGCCGCCCTGCGCCCAGATCAAGCGAGAAAGCCAAGTCAGGGTGTTCATCGGTACCGGTGGATAGCTCTAGGGAGCCGCCGCCGATATCCAGGTTGGTGATGCGTCCTGCGGACCAGCCGTACCAGCGGCGAGCAGCGAGGAAGGTGAGCTGCGCTTCCTCCACGCCTGAGAGGATCTGCAGGCGCACGCCGGTCTGCTTTTCCACCTCATCGAGTACCGCTTCAGAGTTAGGGGCAGAGCGGACCGCAGAGGTCGCGAAGGCAATAAATTCGGAGCACCCGAGTTTGTCACCCAGCTCGCTTGCCTCACCCACGGCGGAAACGAGCTTTTTCAAGCCCTTTTCGTGGATGTTTCCCTTCTTATCCAGCTGTTCTACCAGCCGGAGTGGGGTCTTCCAATCGCTCATCGGCGTAGGCCGTCCCCCCATTGCGGCATCGACCGCAACGAGGTGGACGGTATTACTTCCGACGTCTAATACACCTAATCGCACACCCATAGCGTAGTAGGTCTACCGTGGTTAGGTGTGAATCGCCCAAAATCTGACACCGTTTACCTAGGTTTTCCCGCGAGCTCGCCAGCGGCGGCATCGATTAAAGCCGGGCGCGAAGAGGCCCCAGATTTTCCGCGGGAGTGGTTCGAATTTACCAACCCAAATGACCCTTACCACGTCTTTTCCATCGATCTGACGTGGGTGGAATCGCACTACAGCTGCCAATTTGGTACGTCGGCGTGCCGGGGCATCGACAAGAGCCAGCCCGATGTGGGCTGCTGCGTGCACGGTGCATATATGGCCGATGAACAAGACCGGGACCAGCTTTACGATGCCGTCTCCCGCATGCCCGCGCGCTACTGGCAGCTGCGACCAGCGGGGGTAGATGAGTTCCTGGCGCAAGAAAATACCGATGAGTTAGAGCCCTGGCTGGAATGGGACGAGCTCGATGGCGAGGACGGCGAACCGGAACCGGCGCTAAAAACGCCCATTGTGGATGGTGCCTGCATCTTTGCCAACCGCACTGGTTGGGAAACCGGGACCGGCTGCGCGCTGCACCAATGGGCCGTCGATAGCGGCGAGGAGCTGACCGTGGTCAAGCCGGAGGTGTGCTGGCAGCTGCCGCTGCGGCGCTACGAGGATTATGAAGAACGCCCCGATGGGCAAGAGATTTTGCGCACCACCATCGGCGAATATGACCGCCGCGGTTGGGGCAATGGCGGCGAAGACTTTGATTGGTACTGCTCTACCGATGGCGCCTGCCACGCCAACCCGCTGCCGATGTGGCAATCGCACGAGGACGAGCTCGTCGCGCTCATGGGGCGCGAAAGCTACGATATCTTGGCCGCACAGTGCCGGGCCCGCGCGGAGGCCGCCGAGCACGGCGTGCAGCTTACCCAGCACCCAGCCAGCATCAAGGCCGGCTGGTATTAGAGCTCGAATTTATAGCCCAACCCGCGCACCGTTACCAGGTGCTTCGGGCGCGAAGGGTGCTCTTCAATCTTGGTGCGCAGGCGCTTGATGTGCACGTCTAGCGTCTTGGTATCGCCCACGTAATCCGCACCCCAAATGCGATCGATGAGCTGGCCGCGGGTCAGCACGCGCCCGGCATTGCGCAGGAGGTATTCCAGCAGGTCAAACTCCTTGAGCGGCATGGCCACCGGCTCGTCTGCCACGGTGACGATGTGGCGCTCCACATCCATCTTCACGCGGCCGCCGGAGAGGATCTGCTCGTCTTCTGCCTCGGCACCCTCCGCAGCGTCCGCGTGAGAGGAGTGATCGTTGCCGCGGCGCAGCACGGCGCGGATGCGGGCGATGAGCTCGCGGGAGGAATACGGCTTGGTGACGTAATCATCCGCACCCAGCTCTAGGCCCACGACCTTATCGATTTCCGCATCGCGCGCGGTCACCATAATGACCGGCACAGAGGAGGTGGCGCGCAGCTGCTTGCACACGTCGGTGCCAGACATGCCGGGCAGCATGAGGTCAAGCAGCACGATATCGATGTCATTATCGGCGAATTTCTCTAGCGCGGACGGGCCATCGAGGGCGATAATCGGCTCGAAGCCTTCCTTGCGGAGTAAAAATGCCAGCGGATCAGCCAGCGACTCTTCATCTTCCACGATGAGAATGGTGGTCATTGTGCTTTATCCTTTCGACGTGCTGCAACGCGTGCTACCGCACGCTGGAGCCCAGGAGCCGCCGCATCGACGGATTCCTTGTCTTCATTATCCTGCAAGTCAGCCTCGTGCGCTGGCTTTTCTTCCTTATATATGGGCAACTCGATGGTAAAAGTAGAGCCCGTGCCCGGGCGCGACCACAGCTTGATATTGCCCCCGTGGTTGGCCACCACGTGTTTGACAATTGCCAATCCTAGGCCAGTGCCTCCCGTCTGCCGCGACCGGGCTTGGTCTACGCGGAAAAAGCGCTCGAAGACGCGCTTTTGATGCTCCGGCGGGATGCCGATGCCACGGTCCGTGACGCGGATGAGCACGACGTCATCTCCCACCACTTTCTGCGAGACGGAGACCGGCAGTTCCTCTGGCGAATAATTAATCGCGTTAGAAATCAGGTTGGATAGCGCCGTTACCAAGAGGGAGTGGTCGCCCTTGACCTGCACGCCTTCTGAGGCTCCTCGAGTCAACCTTATAGAGCGCGCATCCGCAGCAAGCTGATTGCGCGAGATCGCCTCGTCAATGAGATCGTCCACGTAGAGCGGTTCCATCTCCGGCAGCGCTTCGGCACCTTGCAACTTGGACAGCGAAATGAGCTCGCTGACCATATCCGCCATGCGGTTGGCCTCTTTTTGCACTTTTGTACCGAAGTACTTCACGTGCTCCGGATCCTCGGGGTCCTGGAGCAGGGCCTCTGCCAGCAGCGCGATGCCACCGACCGGGGTTTTCAGCTCGTGGGAGACGTTGGCCACGAAATCGCGGCGCGCGGATTCCATGCGCACGTTTTCGCTCTCATCGGTGCCGTAGATGATGATAAAGCGGCCATCGTTTAGCGTCAGCGGCTTGATAACGGCCTTGATCTGCGTGACGCGGTGCCCGGTGCGGCGCTTAGGGATGGCCAGGTCCACGGTGCGGGTTTCCTTATCCTCAAAGACCTGCTCCGCGGTCTTCCAAATCTCCGGATTAACGGCGCGATCGTGGACCACGGACATCTCGTGCGCCGCGGGATTGGACAGGATGATTTCCTGATTTCTATCGAGCACCGTCAGCGCCGTGGGAGAGCCTTGAACCGCAAGATGCAGGCCTTGGCTCACGGTAGTGACCTGGTTTGCCTGGGCATCGCTGGCGCGATGGCGGCGTGCCATGCGCTCGCGCACCCGGGAAATTAATGGCAGCGCCACCGCGCAGGCGAGCACCCCCGCGAGAAAGACAAAAATTAATTCCACGTCTTTAAGCCTAACCATTAGAAAGTCCCCAGGGAGCACCTCCCCAGGGACTTATATGCAGCGGTAGGTTACTTGCCACCCTGCGCGGCGACGGCAGCGGCCCCGGCCTCGGCGGCCTCTGGGTCCAGGTAGGTGCCGCCGGAGTTGACCACGGAGCCATCCTCCGCAATCTCGTAGACCAGCGGGATACCGGTCGGAATATTCAGCCCGGCGATGTCATCATCGGAAATGCCATCGAGGTGCTTGACCAACGCGCGCAGGGAGTTGCCGTGCGCTGCGATCATGACGGACTCGCCCTTCTTAGCCCGCGGCAGGATCTCTTCCTCGAAGTAGGGCACGAAGCGCTCGACGACGTCCTTCAGGCACTCCGTCTGTGGGACCTTGTCCAAGTCCGCGTAGCGGGGGTCGTTGGCCTGGGAGTACTCGGCGTCATCGGCAAGCTCGGGCGGGCGCGTGTCATAGGAACGGCGCCATGCCATGAACTGGTCCTCGCCATATTCTTCCTTGGTCTCAGCCTTGTTCAGGCCCTGCAGCGCACCGTAGTGGCGCTCATTGAGGCGCCAGTTGCGGATGACCGGGATCCAGTGGCGGTCGGCCGCGTCCAGCGCGATATTGGCGGTGCGGATGGCGCGGCGCAGCAACGAGGTGTACAGCACGTTGGGCAGGATGCCTTCTTGCGCGAGCAGCTCGCCGCCGCGCTTGGCCTCTGCCTCGCCCTTTTCTGTCAGATCAACATCGACCCAACCGGTAAATTGGTTGGATTCATTCCAGGTGGATTGGCCGTGACGAAGAAGAATCAGTTTTCCGTTAGTCATGCCTCCAGCATGCCACGAAACCGCCCGGCGCGTCAGTGAAGCTAATCTCCCATCGCCCGGCGTTGGTGGCAGTCAGGCACGGGAATCTGCTGGGCTTCGGCATAAATCTCCGTCAACTCTCGGGCCGTGTTGGTCCAGCTAAAGCGCGCGGCATGCGCGACGGCGGCCTCGCCCATGGCGATGCGCCGGGCGTCATCATCAAGCAGCTGGCTCAAGGAATCCGCCCACTCCTGCGGGTCGTGGGACGGTACCAGCAGGCCGGTCTCACCATCGACGACGGCGATGGGCAACCCACCCACGGCCGCAGCGACGACCGGCGTGCCAGAAGCCTGGGCCTCGAGCGCCACCAGGCCAAAGGACTCGTTGTAGCTGGGCACCGCCACAATATCGGCGGCGCGGTACACGCCCACCAGCTCTTCGGGCGGGCGGGGGCCTAAAAAGCGCACGCGCTTTTCGACGCCCAACTCCCGCGCCAGTTCCCTATACGCCTCCGGTGAGGCATTGGCTCCAGATGGTCCACCGCAGATGAGCACCCGAAAATCGCGGGTGGGCTCACGGCGGCAGAGCTCCGCGGCGGTGCGGATGAGCACCTCCGGCCCCTTGAATTTCTGCAGGCGCCCCACAAAGGCCACGACCTTAGTGTGCAACGGGATACCCAGCTCACGGCGGGAACGCTCCGTATTGCGGTCGGTGCCGGGGGTAAAAAGCCCCACGTCCGCGCCTGGTGAAACCACGCGGATAATGTCGCGCTCGGCATCGTAGTGCTCGGCCAGGTCACGGGCTTCCTGATCGGTATTGACCACGAGGAGATCGGCATTATCTACCAGTTGCTGTTCGCAGATGCGCCGCGCCTCTGATTCCACGGTGTCCTCGGCGGTGCGGTAGGCGTTTTTCACCGCGGCCAAGGTGTGGGCGGTATGAACAAGGGGGATGCCCCATAGATCGCGCAGCAGCCACCCCACCTGGCCGGAAAGCCAGTAGTGGGAATGAATGAGATCATATTTTTTGCCCTGCCATTTAGCGAATTGCATCACTCCGCCGGAAAAGGCCGCGAGCTGGGTGGGCAGATCTTCCTTTTCTAGTCCCTCAAAGGGGCCTGCCACGATGTTAATCACCCGCAAGTTGGGGGCCACGTCCACGATTTCTTTGTGGCTGGGGCGGGTAGCGCGGGTATAGACATCCACCTCGACGCCAAGCTGGGCTAATTGGCAGGCAATATTTAAAACGTAGACGTTCATTCCGCCGGCATCCCCGGAGCCAGGCTGCTCAATGGGGGAGGTATGCATAGAAATCATGGCGATGCGCATGTTGTCCCATTTTAGCGGCGCTATACTGGCCCCTGCCAACAACCTACGCTACCGAAAGGTCACGCATTGTCCGCTTATGAATCAAAGGCATGGCTCCAGTATTACCCGGAGTGGACGCCGCACAGCCTCGAATACGGCAACACCACCCTGTTAGACCTGTATGACAATAACCTCGAGGTCAATGGCGATAAGTCAGCCACGTATTTCTTTGGGCGTACCCAAAACTATTCCGAGCTGGACCGCCAAGTGCGCGCCGCCGCTGCGGGACTTAAGGCCTTCGGCGTGCGCCCCGGTGACCGCGTAGCCATCGTCGCCCCCAATAGCCCGCAGTACATCGCGGCCTTTTACGCCATTTTGAAACTCGGCGCCCAGGTAGTGCTACACAACCCGCTTTATACCGCCCACGAGTTGGAAGGCCTGTTCCAAGACCACGGCGCGCGCATCGCCATCGCCTGGGACAAGGCCGCCCCCACCCTGGAGAAGCTGCGGGCTACCACCAACCTGGAAACGGTCGTGTCCATCAACATGATCAACGCCATGCCCACCCTGCAGCGCGCCGCGCTGCGCCTGCCGCTTCCCCCGCTCAAGGCCAAGCGCGAGCAGCTTTCTGCCCCGGCACCAAATACCGTGCCGTGGGAGGCGCTGATTGGTGATGCCATCGGTGGCAACGGCAGCGATATTAAGACGCCGGAGGACATTGATAAGGACACCATCGCGCTGGTGATGTACACCTCCGGTACGACCGGCGCACCCAAGGGCGCGATGCTCTCGCACGGCAACCTCGTATCCAACCTGCTCCAGGGCAAGGCTTGGGTGCCAGGCTTAGGCGATAAGCCAGAGCGCATGCTCGCCGCCCTGCCCTTCTTCCACGCCTACGGCCTGACCATGAACGTCACCTTGGCCCAGCTCATCGGCGGAGAATTGGTCATCCTGCCCGTGCCGCAGATCCCGCTCATCATGCAGCTGATGAAGAAGCACACCCCAACCTGGGTCCCGGGCGTTCCTACCTTGTACGAGCGCATCGTCAAGGCCGCCGAGGATCAAGAAGTTCCCATCAAGGGCGTGCGGGCAGCCTTCTCCGGCGCATCCACCCTGCCTTCTGAGACCGTCAATAAGTGGGAAAACGCCACCGGCGGCCTGCTCGTGGAGGGCTATGGCCTTACCGAGTGCTCGCCGATCATCGTGGGCAACCCCATGAGCACCGACCGCCGCCCCGGCTACGTGGGCATTCCCTTCCCGGATACCGAGGTGCGCATCGCCAACCCCGATAACCTGGACGAGACCCAGCCGGACGGCGTTGAGGGCGAGGTACTGGCCCGCGGCCCGCAGATTTTCAAGGGCTACCTCAATAACCAGGAAGCCACCGATGCCGCCTTCCACGGCGACTGGTTCCGCACCGGTGACATGGGCATCATGGAAGAAGACGGCTTCATTCGCCTGGTCAGCCGCATCAAGGAAATCATCATCACCGGTGGTTTCAACGTCTACCCGGGTGAGGTCGAAGAAATCCTGCGCGAGCACCCCAGCGTCGACGACGCCGCCGTGGTGGGCCGCCCGCGCGACGATGGCTCCGAAGACGTCGTAGCCTGTCTCGATCTTGCCGATGGCGCCGCGCTCGACCCCGAAGGCCTCAAGGAGTACTGCCGTGAGCGCTTGACCCGCTACAAGGTCCCGCGCACCTTCTACCACTTCGAGGAACTGGCCAAGGACCAGATGGGCAAGATCCGCCGCCGTGAGGTCCAAGAAGACCTCATCAACCGCCTCGAAGCAGAGAAGAACTCCTAAAACACCTAGAGTTCCCACCACCATGCTGCGCACCATTGATACCCCCATCGGCCCGCTACTGCTGACCGCAGATGCAGACGGGCTGTCCCGTGTCGACTTCGTCGCGATCCAGTCGGGTCGCGACGAGGAAAGCAAGGGTCGCCGCGAAACCATTAAGGTTCGCGGCGAGGTAAGCGGCGGAGTACACGGGGGCATCGACAAGCGCGGTGCAGACATCCTAGATGCGGCGCAAGAGCAGCTCGCGGAGTATTTCGCTGGGCGCCGCCGTGAGTTTGACCTGCCGCTCAACCCGGTGCCGACGACCGAATTCCGCGCGCAAATTCACGCGCAACTCGACTCCATTGGCTACGGCGAGGTCTCAAGCTATGGCGAGCTCGCCGCCGCCGTGGGGCGCCCCGCTGCTACCCGGGCGGTCGGCACCGCCTGCGGTGCCAATCCCCTGCCAATTATTCGGCCCTGCCACCGCGTGCTGCGCAGCGATGGAACGCTCGGCGGCTATGCCGGTGGCCTGGATATCAAGCGTTTTTTGCTGACACTCGAAGAAAACTAGAGGATTTCCTCACGTTCTGGGTATACTCGCCCTTTGTAATATTTTTCTTTAGCAAACGAAAGGGCAGCGCGTGTCCGCATACGAATCCCGGGCCTGGATTAAGCACTACAGCGACTGGACCCCCGCCACGCTTGATTACGGCGATAAAACCATCGTTGACTACTACGTCAATAACCTGCGCATCAATGCGAATAAGTCCGCGACCTACTTCTTCGGCAATACGCAGAACTACGCGGAGCTAGACGCCCAGGTGCGCGCCGCCGCCGCGGGCCTTAAGGCCTTTGGCATCCGGCCTGGCGATAGGGTCGCCATCGTCTTGCCCAACTGCCCCCAACACGTGGTGGCGTTTTATGCCATCCAGCTGCTGGGGGCCACCGCGGTGGAGCACAATCCCCTCTACACCGCCCACGAACTCGAGGGACTTTTCCAGGACCATGGCGCGCGCGTGGCCATCGCCTGGGATAAAACCGCTGCCACCTTGGAAAAGCTTCGCGCCACTACCCCGCTAGAGACCATCGTGTCCGTCAACATGATCGACGCGATGCCACCGCTCAAGCGCCTCGCGCTCCGGATTCCCCTGCCGCCGCTGGCCGCCAAGCGCGAGCAGCTAACCGGCGCGGCCCCGAATACCGTGGCCTGGTCCACGCTTATCGGTTCTGCCATCGGCGGCGACGGCAAGGACCTCGAGATTGCCAAGGTCACGCAGGACGATATCGCGCTTATCCTCTACACCTCCGGCACCACAGGCAAGCCCAAGGGCGCGCTGCTTTCGCACGGCAACCTCATCTCCAACTGCGTGCAGGGCGAGGCCTGGCTGACGAATATGGACGCCACCGAGCAGCGCTTCCTCGCTGCCTTGCCGCTCTTCCACGCCTACGGCATGACCACGCTGTGCGTACTCAGCATCTACTTCGGCGCCGAGCTCATCTTGGTTCCATCCCCGCAGATGCCGCTCATCATGGACATCGTTAAGAAGCACACCCCCACCTGGCTACCGGGCGTGCCCACGTTATACGAGAAGATCATGGACGCCGCCGAGGAAAAAGGCGTGGATCTTACCGGCATCAGCAACGCCTTCTCCGGCGCCGCTACCCTGCCGGTTGACGTGATGGAGCGCTGGGAATCCATGACCGGCGGCCGCCTCGTGGAGGGCTTCGGCATGACCGAGACCTCACCCGTTCTCATTGGCAACCCCATGAACGGCAACCGTCGCCCGGGCTATGTGGGCCTGCCCTTCCCCGATACCGAGGTGCGCATTGGCAATCCGGATAATCTCGATGAAACCCAGCCGGATGGCGAGCCGGGAGAGATGCTGGCTCGCGGGCCGCAGATCTTCCAGGGCTATTTCAATAACGAAAAGGCCACCGAGGAGTCCTTCCACAACGGTTGGTTCCGCACCGGCGATATGGCCACCATGGATGAGGACGGCTGGGTCAAGCTGGTCAGCCGCATCAAGGAAATCATCATCACCGGCGGTTTTAATGTCTACCCGGCCGAGGTCGAAGAAGTGGTGCGCAAGCACCCAGACGTCAAGGAGGTCGCCGTGGTGGGACGCCCGCGCAAGGATGGCTCCGAGGACGTCGTCGCCTGCGTCATCCTGCGCGATGGCGCCGTCCTGGACCCAGAAGGCCTCAAGGAGTACTGCCGCGAACGCCTGACCCGCTACAAGGTTCCGCGCACCTTCTACCACTTTGAGGAGCTGGCTTCGGACCAGCTGGGCAAGGTCCGCCGCCGCATGGTACAGCAGGATCTCCTCGATCTCCTCAAGCAGAAGGCTTAGTATTAACCACCATGTCAGACCTCGAGTACGACGCCACGCTGACGGATTTCCTCGCCACCGCCGTAGCCAACTTCCCCCACCGTCCCGCCACCTATTTCGGCGGCGAGACCTTAAGCTACGCGGAGCTGGATACCCGCATCGCCGCTGCCGCCGGCGCCCTGCGGGAGATGGGAATCCGCCCCGGTGACCGAGTAGCGCTGGTCTTGCCCAACTCCCCGCAGCACCTCATTGCCTTTTTCGCGGTGCTGCGCCTAGGCGCGGTCGTGGTCGAACATAACCCTCAGTACACCGCCCACGAGCTGGCCCCACTCTTTGCCCACCACGGCGCCCGCATCGCCCTGGTCTGGGATAAGGTCGCCGCCGTGGTCGACGGCATGGCCAGCACGGTGATCCCCGTGTCCTTGGAGGCGCCGCTTCCCCTGTCCGGAGCCCCAGTGCCCCACCGCGAGGCCGCGCTTGCCGATGCCGCCCTTATCCTCTACACCTCCGGCACCACCGGCCAGCCCAAGGGCGTGCTGCTCACGCACGGCAACCTCGCAGCTAACTGCATCCAATTAGAGGCCCAGGCCGATCTGCGCCCCGGCCACGAGCGTTTCCTCGCCACGTTGCCGATGTTCCATTCCTATGGGCTGACCATGAGCGTCTTGCTCGCGGTGCGCTGCGCCGCCGAGATCATCCTGCTGCCCGCCCCGCGCCCAGCGGCCGTGGTCAGCGCCTTGGCACAGCGCCGCCCGACGTGGATGCCGGGTGTGCCCACCATTTATGAGCGCGCCATGGGCGAGCTGGCGGCAGAATCTGCCTCCGGGGTGGCCGCTGAGCAGGCCGCCGAGCAGGCTGCAGACCTGGGCGGGGTGCGCTACGCCATTTCCGGGGCGGCATCGCTGCCCGCGCGCATCATCGAGCCCTGGCAGGACCGCACCGGCGGCATGCTCGTCGAGGGCTACGGGCTCACCGAGGCCTCCCCCGTGCTGACCATTAACCCGCTTGGTGAGGGTCGGCGCGTGGGGACCATCGGCAAGCCACTTGCCGATACCGACCTGCGCATCGGGGATCCCGCTGACCTTGACCGCAGCCAACCCGATGGAACCCCCGGTGAGATTCTTGCCCGCGGGCCCCAGGTTTTGGAGGCTACCTCAATAATCCCGCCGCCACGCAGGAGGCATTCCACGGCGATTGGCTGCGCACCGGCGATATGGGGGTGCGCGAGGCCGATGGCCATTTCCGGCTGGTGGGCCGGATTAAAGAGGTCATCATCACCGGTGGCTTTAACGTCTTTCCCAGCGAGGTGGAACATGCATTGTTGAGCCACCCCGCGATAAGCCAAGCCGCGGTGGCCGGCGTCCCGCGCGCCGATGGTTCCGAGGATGTCGCCGCCTGCCTGGTGCTCCGCCCCGGCGCCACCTTCGACGCGGAAGCGCTGCGCGAGCACTGCCGCGGCCTCTTGGCGCGCTATAAGGTCCCGCGCCATTTCGTGGTGCAAGAAGAATTGCCCACCGATCAGCTAGGCAAGCTGCGCCGCCGCCAGGTACAGGAAATCTTGGTGGCAGAGGTTGCTTCCCGCTAACTCGCGGCGGGAGAAACTACTTCCCGGCGCGGGTGCGGTGCTCGCTGCGGGTGCGGTGTGCGCTGCGGGCGGCACCAGCAAAGATGCGCCCCGAGCGCTCCTCTAGCTTCTGCTTCGCGCGCACCTGCTGTTGTGCCGCGAATTCGGAGCGCGGCGGGGCCTGAATATAGCGCTCGGCATGCAGCCCCAGCTGCAGCTCCTTGGCCCGCAGGACCTCCGCATCGATCTTGATGCCCAAAATCAGCATCGTATTGGACAGCCAGACGGTCATAAATACCGCCATGACCGTACCGAATGCCCCGTAAATGCTCACCCCTGCCAGGTACTTGATGTAGAGGGAAAATGCGCCCCACACCACCAGGTTCGTCAGCAGCGCTACCACCGAGCCCAAGGTGATCCAGCGGAAGCGGCTAGGTCGAACGTTGGGTGCAAAGTGGTACCACACGGCAATGAGTGCCAGCGCCACCACGACCGTTATAGGGAAGCGCAACCAATTCCACACGGGCATAAAAATGCTGCCGATAAAGTCCACGGTGCCGTGCAGCCCCAGCCGGAGCGCCACGGGCTCGATGACGCTGTCCACGACGGTATCGCGCAATAAATTGGCACACAGCACCACCACCGCGCCGATGACTAGGACCACGGTAATGGCCCACATCAATGCCCATGTGCGAATGGTTCCGCGTCCTTCCACCCGGCCGTAGACCGTATTGGCGGTACGCGAGAAGGCCCGCACATACGCCGAGGCGGCAAAGAGCGAAATCACTACAGAGACCACCAACGCAAACGTGCCCTGCCTCGTGGAACCGATAATGGAGCTGACAATGTTGCCGGCCTCCTCCGCCATGGAGCGTGGCACGTAGGTATCGATGAATTGCGCGGTCAGCGCCTCCACCTCTCCCCGGCGCGAAGAAAAGATCAGCGTGGCAATGGAATAGGCCGCCAGGACGGTGGGCGCGAATGCCATGAGGGTGAAGTAGGTCATCGCGGCGGCGCGGTCCATTAAGGCATCGTGGAAAAAATCGGCCCACACGCGCCGCATGACCAAGCCCCAGCTGTCCTTGCGCAGGCGGTTGCCGCGCGCCCAAGGATCGACATCGGCGGCGGGGCTTTCCACGGTGACCAAGGTGGTAACGGTGCTTGGCGCGATCTTTTGCTGTTGGGCAGCCTGCTTCCGGGCTGGCTTGCTGCCGGTTGCGGGGGCATCGTCCAAGGCACTCATAGTTACGCAGCGTATGCGGCTTAAGAATCTATTCTGGGAAGTGACACTCGCAACGATTAGGCTGGGGACTATGACTGAACAGAACCAAGAGAAGATTAACGTCAAGTCCTTCGAGCTCGACCACCGCCTCGTCAGCGCGCCTTATATCCGCGTGGCTGACCGCACCGATTTGGGCGGCGGCGTGGAAATTATCAAGTATGACCTGCGCTTCTGCCAGCCTAATAAGGAGCACTTGGACACGGAGGCGCTGCACTCCGTGGAGCACATGATGGCCAACTTTATGCGCAACTACACCGATAAGCTCATCGGTTTCGCTCCTATGGGCTGCCGCACCGGCTTCTACGCCATTACCAACGGCATGGAGCAGGATGAATTGCTGCGCGCCGTTGAGGGTGCGCTCAACGATATCCTCACCGCCACCGAGGTTCCCGCCGCCAACGAAGAGCAGTGCGGTTGGGGCGCGCACCACAGCTTGAAGGGCGCACAGGATGCAGCCCGCAAGTTCTTGGATGCCAAGCCGGAGTGGCTCGAGGTCATGGCTGCCTAGGAGCCCGCAAGCAACACTTCCGTCCAAAACAACCGCGTTTCGCCACAAATGAGGGCGAATTTTAGAAGAACGCGGTTGTTTTGGACGTTTTTATGTGAGCGCAGGCCTAAAACCCGCGCGAACCTAGTGTCTGCGGCCCCGTCGCGCCGAGAGGCGCGGCCTAGTCCTCGTCCATGGATAGGCCCAGCCACACGGGCTCGGGCACGAGCTCGACGCCGAAGGCTTCGCAGACGCCATCGCGAATAGTGCGAGCCAGCGCGACGATATCGGCGGCGGTCGCGGTGCCGCGGTTAGTCAGCGCCAGGGTGTGCTTGGTGGATAGCGTTGCCGGTCCTGAGCCGGGGTAGCCCTTTGTGAATCCTGCGTTATCGATAAGCCAGGCTGCCGAAAGCTTTTCGTGCGGGGACGGTTCGCCCTGTGCTGAAGCGGTGGCGGGATGGCGGGGCATGCGGTCGGCGGGGGCATCGCCAAGCGTGGCCCGCACCTTGTCCTGGATGGCGTCGGCGACGCTGGATTCGACCACGGGGTTGGTGAAGAAGGAGCCGGCGGACCAAGTGTCGTGGTCGGCGGCATCGAGCACCATGCCCTTGCCGCGGCGCAGGGCGAGGACCTCCTCGCGGACCTGGGCAACGGGGCGGCGCTCACCGGG
Organism: Corynebacterium tuingiense; assembly: GCF_046718165.1. Taxonomy (NCBI): domain Bacteria; kingdom Bacillati; phylum Actinomycetota; class Actinomycetes; order Mycobacteriales; family Corynebacteriaceae; genus Corynebacterium; species Corynebacterium tuingiense. The sequence goes on along the minus strand of NZ_CP177101.1, from coordinate 257,090 downwards.
GTTATCGGTAAGCTGGCCAAAGCGCAGGGGGCGCGACAGACCGTCCGTGGTCAATTGCAATTCGACCTCGAGCACCACCGCGCGGCCGGTGAATTTCAGGTTGGAATAGCGGTAGGCCAAATCAAGGTCGGAGACGGGAACCCACTCATCGGCATCGGTGCGCAGGTTATACAGGCGCACGCGGGTCAAGACCTCAGAAATCTCGGCACCATAGGCGCCCACGTTTTGTACGGGCACCGCGCCCACCGTGCCGGGAATGCCGGAAAGGCACTCGATGCCCCCCAGGGACTGTGCCACGGATTCCGCCACGACCTCGTCCCATACCGCACCGGATTGGGCTCGCACGAGGCCGGTCTCGGTATCCATGTCCACCGCGGCAAAGTCGAGGACAACGGCGACCACGTCTACCTCGCCATCAGAAACCAGCAGGTTGGAACCGCCGCCGACCACGATGAAAGGGATTTTTTCTTTCTCGAGGTACCGCAGTGCCGCAACCGCTGCTTCAGGCCGCGAACAACGCAACGTGACCCGCGGCTTTCCCCCCACGCGCAAGGTGGTGAGATCGGCAAAGCTCGCCGTGGGATCCACGTCTACGCCGTCGATTGCTGTGAGTTGTTGCGTCAAAAATTTATCAAGCACGTATACCAAGGTAGTCTGTTAAGCATGTCAACTCGTAGTGAAAACACCGTAACCATCAATCAGCCTATCGACATGGTTCACAAGGCGCTGCTTACCCAGGGATACTGGGAGTACATCGTGGAAAACCTTTCCCCGGAGGCAGGCCAGGTTCACGATTTCTCCGATAACGTAGCAACGCTCTACGAGGTCCTGCCGACCACCCTCTTGCCAGAGGCTGTGCGCGCCATGGTCTCGCAGGACCTCAAGGTCAAGCGCGTGGTCACCGTGGGCGAGCTCAACGGCCAGGCCGCTGACGTCAATTACACCGCCGATGTCAAGGGCACCCCGGTGGACTTCAAGGGCGAGATTTCCCTGGCCGGCGAGGGCGAGATGACCAAGCTGACCTACACCAACGAGATCTCCGTCAAGATCCCGATGATGGGCGCAGCCATCGAGCCGAAGGTGGGCGAATCCCTCGCAGAGCTCTTTGATAACGAGGGCAAGCTGACCGAACAGTGGATTTCTGAAAACCTCTAAGGCATCCCAGACTTAGCATCCACCGATTCCCATGGCCGACCACGCTCATAACCTGCGCGCCAGCGCAGCAGCGGGTCGGCCTTTTGGCGTTATTACCCGCGGCACCACCAACTACAACAGGCTCAGGCGCTGCGATAGGTGGATGGTGGCCCACCCGGAGATTTCGGCGCTGCTGCGCCACGTGCGCACCCCGCTCGCGCTCGACGTGGGCTATGGCGCCTCCCATACCACCACCGTGGAGTGGGCGCGGTGGCTGCGCCGCATCAATCCCCGCGTGGATGTGCGCGGGCTAGAAATCCACCCGGACAGGGTGCTGCCGCCGCGCGATGGCGTGCGCTTTGAGCTGGGCGGATTTGAGCTCGCGGGCTACCGGCCGCAGGTGGTGCGCGCCTTTAATGTCCTGCGCCAATACGACGTGGACCAGGTTGCGGAGGCCTGGCAGACGGTGTGCTCGCGCTTGGCACCTGGCGGGTTCTTTGTGGAGGGCACCTGCGATGAGCTGGGCCGGCGCGCGGCGTGGGTCCTGCTCGATCAGCATGGGCCGAAGACGCTGACGCTCGCGTGGGATCCCTTCGACGTGGCCCGCCCCTCCGATGTGGCCGAGCGCCTGCCCAAGGTGCTCATCCACCGCAACGTGCCCGGCGAGCCCATCCACGAGCTCCTGCAGGCCGCCGATAGGGCCTGGGATCGCGCCGCCGGGTGGGCCCCGCACGGCCCGCGGGTGCGATGGCGCATGGCACAAGCCCTGCTTGCCGATGCCCCCTTCAACCTCCAGCCTCCCCGCCGCCGGCTGCGCGATAATACGCTCACTGTAAGCTGGGAGAGCATCGCGCCCCGCTAATATCCAGCACACATTGCCACCGGCCGCCTCATGCGCCACACTGGTAGTCATGGCTGCAAAGAAATCGGGCGGATCGCTCGCTTGGAAAATTGTCGTAGGCGTCCTCGTAGCGCTGCTTATTATCATCCTCATCGCCGAGTTTGGCCTGCGCTGGTTCATTGGTAACCAGATGACCGAGGAGTTCAAAAATAGCGCCAAAGAAGAAGGCATCGAGGTCACAGAAGATCCCTCGGTAAGCTTTGGCGGCAGCCCCCTCCTCTTTGGGCTTATGCGCGGCTCGATTTCCCAGATGGACATGACCACGCCGTCGACCCTGCAGATCGAAGGCTCGCAGATCAAGGGGCAACCCGCCTCTGAAATCCACGTGGAAGATATGTCCACGGATGCGGATAACCCAGTGGCCGGTTCCCTCCGCGCCACCACCACCGTCCCAGATGACTATCTGCTGGCTAGCTTCCAAAAAGGAATCTCAGACCAATCCGGCAGCGACACCGTTGGGAATATGGTGGTCACTGAAATTACCGCGAATGACCAGAGCGACGAGCTGGAAGTGAAATTCGGCGGCGGTTTGGCCAGCCTTTCGCTCAAGCCCACCGCCCGCGACGGCAAGCTGGAGATCAATGCCACCGAGGCCGCTATCTTTGGCCTCTCGCTGCCTGAGCAAGCAACCAGTTCCATTTCAGAGGCGCTGCAGGAAGGCATGTCCGATGAGCTCATCGCCAAGGACTTGCAGGTCGAATCCGTGGATGTGGGCGACGGCAAGGTCACACTCACGTTTACGGGCACCGATGTCCCATTGAAGGATTTGGAACACTTCTCAGACGAAAGCGGCGAACAGAAGAAGGCCGCCTAAAAGCGTCGGCCTAGGTAGCGACTTAGGCGGTGGGAAATTCTACGACGGGCAGCGAGCTTTCCAGCTCGCTGCCTTTTTCTATGACGAGTTTATGAAAACCGGACTGGGTGGCGGCGGTTTCCGCGAGGGACCGCGCTGGTTCCGCCTCCGGCAGGATGAGGCCCACGCGGGCCGGGTCTGGGCAGGCCTCGCGGATGGCGACGAGCTCGGCGAGGATTGGGGTGGCATCGGCAAGCGTGGCGTCCACGCTGACCCACACCTCGTCCGCGCCGGACTGGATGGCCAGGCGGGCCTCAGAGGCCTTGATGAGTGTGTGATGCCGGCCGGTGGGATAGCCCGCCACGGCGGTAATGCCCGCCGGCTCTGCTGCAGCCGCCACCGTCACGTGGTGCGGCGAGACCAAAACATGCTGCCCCGTGGCCTGCTCCCTGACCTCAGCGGCGGAAGCGTGCAGGAGATTTTTCATGCTTAGTAGCTGTAGTCGCCGTTGATGATGGCCTTGAGCTGCGGGCGCACATCAAACCAATAGATGCCGGTGATGACCGTGCCAATCCATGCCAAGAATTGCAGGCCGGTAGCCATCGCAACCGCCGATCCCGCAAGCAGGCCTACCCATACCCATTTACCCTTGCGGTCGCCGGCCCGAAACGCGTCCTCGCGCGTAGATGCCGCGAGGACAGCCCCGATGATGGCAGCAATGGTCAGGGCCTGGAAAAAGTAGATGGGAAACTTATTGGCAATATCAATTAAAACGTACATGCAAATTAATTCGTGGGTTCGTCGGTATCGATAACTTCGCCATCGATAATATTATCGTCCTTGTCCGCAGCAGCGGAATTACCGTTCTTGGGCGCGTTCTTCTCGTTCACGCGCTCCTGGGCATAGCCATACGCGTCCTTCACGCCCTCGCGGGTTTCCTGGTACGCATCCGCGAACTTGTCCTTCGCCGCAGAGAAAGCCTCCGAGTCGCGGGTTTCCTCCGCGGCCTTCTTGATGGACGCACCCCACTGCTTGGCGGTGTTGGTGGCCTTATCCAGCATGCCGTCCTTCTCACCCAGTGGGCCCTGTGCACCTGCGCCCCGCACGCCCTGGTTCTCGCGCTCTTCCTGCAGGCGGCCGCCGAAATCCTTGGCGGTATTCAGCGCAGACGCGCCGGCTTCCTTCAGGGAATCAAAAAGCTTCTTCTTCTCAGTCATGAAATCCTCCGTGTTTTGGTTTGGTCCGGTGCATTAAGCGCCGAAAATGAGATGATTAACAGCATATATGGCCAATCCTGCCAGGGAACCGACGATCGTGCCGTTAAGGCGAATAAATTGCAGATCCTTGCCCACCATCAGCTCGATATTCTGGGAGGCTTCCTGCGCATCCCAGCGCTTGATGGTCTCCGGGATGATCGCGATGATCTCCGGGGCGAATTTCTCCACCGCGTAGCGCGCGGCCTTGTCCACAAAATCATTGGCCTGGGCCAAGAACTCGGAATCCTCAAGCAACCGGTGCGCCAATTCCTTCACCTTGGCCGTCATCTTCTGCCGCAGGAAGGACTCCGGGTCATTGCACTGATCAATCAGCGTGGTGGAAATCGTGCGCCACATCGCCGCCGGCGCCTGCTGCACCTGGTCAGAGGCGAGCATCTCCTGTTTGATGCCCTCGATGCGCTCGCGCATATCCGCATCCCATTGCAGGTCCGCAGCCAGCTTGGATAGGTTGCGGCGAATGGCCAGGCGGGCCTCGTGGTTGCCATCGCGGCGGACCTCTTCGGCGAAATTAACGAGCTCGCTATAGACCTTGTCCCCCACCATCTCGCGGGCAAAGCGCGGCGCCCACCCGGGCATGCGCTCATCGATGGCCGTGACCACCATTGACTCCATGCCAAGAATTTTCTTGTGCGCCCAGTCAATGAGGTCATCCTCCAGCGGGCGCGCCTTGCCGTCCGCGATGTACCCCTCCAGCAACCGGCCTAACGGCGGCCCCCACTCCGGCTCCGCCAGACGGTCCATGACCTGGGTGCGGATGAACTGCTCCGCCTCAGCCGGGTCGAGGTCCTGCACCACGCTGGCGGCGCGCTCACCAATCCATTCGGAGACCTCCTCCGCCTTGCCGGGTTCAGCCCCCTGGCGCGCCAGCCACAGCGGCAGCTCGGCATCTCGCACCTTGGCGCTCAGCGCATCCGCGGTCAGGAAATTCTCCTCCACAAAGTCACTCAAGGCATCGCCCACGCGGTCCTTATTATTCGGAATCAGCGCCGTGTGTGGGATGGGCAGGCCCATCGGCCGGCGGAACAGTGCCGTCACCGCAAACCAGTCCGCCAGGCCACCGACCATGCCAGCCTCCGCCGCCGCACGCACGTAGCCGACCCACACCGGCGCCCCGCTTTCCGATGCCTGCCACCACGAGCACCCCAAAAAGATCACCGCCGCAAGCAAAAGCAGCGACAGCGCAATCACCTTCCACCGCCGCAGGTCCGCCCGGCGCGCCTCCTGGTTACCGGCCTGCGGAACGGGAGCAGCGCCCGACGGCGCCGTTGCAGTTTCCGGCTCCGGTGCCGAAGCGGTTGCCGATTCGAGGCCTTCGTCCGCGCGGTGGTTCATGTGGTCTCCTTGGGATTGGGAAGGTGCTTTCGAGCTTCATTCTCTAACACTAGTGCGTCCTAAAACACTCGCTAAACCACGCGACCAATTCAGTTAGGGGTTAGACCTATGCCCCTACGGATCCTGATCTTTATTCGAAGGTCACGTTCCATTTCCAGCGCTTTCCGGTGAATAGCCTTTGCACATGGATACCTATACGTAAACTGGTTCCGCGCCTTCTATCTATGACAATCAAACCCCTGAAACAAAACTTAGCTTCGGTCTTCGAAAGTTTTCCGTCATATCACCGAATTGATATTGCAACGGGATATTTTAGCCTTCGCGGCTGGTCTTCGATTGACCCTTTAGTACGTGAGAGCTTTGAAACAGGGGATGTTGATGGGCCAATCGAGAGTGTCTGATGGTTTGTGTGTGTAGGTACCTAACCCGCATAAGAAGATGGAGGGCCTGACCCCCCATTTGGTGGACACCTGATATCCAGCCCAGTCGAGCTGGGAAGAAAGGTAATCTACCACCATGTCCAGGTACTCCGAACAGTTCAAACGCGATGCCGTGGCCCTCTATGAAAACAATGAGGACCTCTCGCTGAACTCAGCGTCAGCAGAGCTCGGTATCAATCGAGCCTCGCCGCATTCTTGGATCAAAAAGTACGGCACCGGCAAACGTACCCGCATAAAAGCCGTGCACGATCAAGCCCAGGCGACGACTGATTTTGAGCGAATCCGCCAGCTGGAAAAAGAAAACGCAAAGTTGCGCGAAGAACGTGACATCCTGCGCAAGGCCGCGAAATATTTTGCCGAAGAGACACGCTGGTGATCCGCTTCCAGTTTGTCTATGACCACCGAACTGAATACTCGGTTAAGCGGATGTGCTACGTTTTAAAGCTGAATCGTTCCTCGTTCTATAAATGGGTCCACACCCGTCAAGAACGCAGGTTAAAGATGTGTTCCGATGCCCTTATTGGTGCAAGAATTGCAACCATCTTCGATGATGAGCACGGGCTTTATGGTGCTAAACGTATCGCCGCAAGCCTGAAGGAAGACCCGGCGTATACCCCGACCAATCATAAGAAGGTTGCACGCATCATGAAATCCATGGGGCTAAAAGGTTTTAGCAAACGGCGTCCATGCATCACCACTAGGCGCAAGCCTGGTCACCGTGTCATGCCAGATCTAGTAGGCCGTACATTCACAGCTGACGAGCCGAACCGTGTGTATGTCGGCGACATTACCTACCTGCCGTGTAAGGGCGGCAAAAACATGTATTTGGCCACAGTCATTGACACCTATTCACGGAAACTTGCAGGTTATGCACTCGCAGACCACATGCGTGTCTCACTGGTCATCGATGCTCTAGCCCACGCACACGGTGTGCGTGGCAGTCTTGATGAGGCTGTTTTCCATTCTGATCATGGCAGTGTATATACCTCACAGGCGTTCAGAAATTACTGCTCGTCGCTGGGTGTACGCCAGTCCATGGGAGCGGTAGGAACGAGTGCTGATACCGCCCTAGCAGAATCGTTTAACGCTACTTTAAAGCGAGAAGTGCTGCGTGATCGGAAAGTCTTTGACAATCCAATCAGCTGTCGTCAGGAAGTCTTCCGGTGGTGCATGCGCTACAACACCCGCAGACGACACTCCTGGTGCAATCTCGTAGCTCCTGATGTCTTTGAAGCCAAGGCTTCAGTTACACTGACCAAAGCAGCATAGCTAACCCCCGACGTGTCCACTTTCCGGGGGTCAGGCCCGGACCAGAATGACTACTGTGACAAGACGAGATCCGGCCGATAAAACCAAGATTGATGCGATTGAAAAGAAGCTGCTTGCTAACCCTGAAATCGCGAAACTAATTGATGACCTAGGCACGTCCACAACGGATGCCAATGACCTGGTTCGGGACATGCTGCAAGCCTCAATCGCCAGAGGTTTGAATGCTGAAATGGATGCCCACCTTGGCTACGAGTCTGGTGATAGGAGTGGCAAAGCTGCAGCTGGGACAGACAATTACCGTAACGGCACCTACTCGAAAACCGTGGATTCTAACTACGGTCTGGTAACTGTTGATGTCCCACGCGATCGGGCCGGAACATTCTTGCCGACCATGGTTCCTAAAGGATCGAGACGCTTGACTGACGTTGATGACATGATCGTCAACTTGTACGCCGGTGGAATGACAATAAGGGATATCCAGCACCACATGGCAACTGCGATGCGGGTAGATATTTCCCATGAGACGATTTCTGCGGTTACTGACACCGTCTTGGATGAAGTCATGGTCCTGCAAAACCGCCAGCTAGATGAGTTCTACCCGGTCATTTTCCTGGATGCACTACGTATTAAAGTCCGCGATGTTGGCCGAGTAGTCAACAAGTCCGCGTACATGGCAATCGGGGTGGACCTCGACGGAATTAAGCACATTTTGGGATTGTGGATTGCCAAAGAAGAAGGCGCTTCCTTTTGGGCGCAGGTATGCGCCAAACTTTCCAACCGTGGGGTCAAAGACGTTTTTATTGTTTGCTGTGACGGGCTGAAAGGCCTACCCGAGGCAGTAGAGGCAGCCTGGCCGAACTCTATGGTACAAACCTGTATCGTGCACCTGATACGTGCCGCGAACCGTTGGGTGGCCTACGGGGATCGCCGGGCTGTTTCAGCCGCGTTGAAAAAGATTTATACTGCTGCGGACGAGCCGACGGCACGTGCTGCCTTAGAGGAATTCGAGGCTTCCGAGCTGGGTGAGAAGTATCCCCGCTCAGTCAAGGTCTGGCAGGACGCGTGGGAGCGGTTTGTTCCGTTTCTGCAGTTCCCACCAGCAGCCAGGAAGGTCATCTATACGACGAATTCCATTGAATCTTTTAACAATGAGCTGCGTAAAGCTACTCGCAACAGGGTGCAGTTCACCAACGATGAATCAGCGCTTAAAACACTGTGGTTGATGATCTGCAATATTGAAGATAAGCGAGCCGCCAAGAGAGCAAAGCAGGGCAAACGAGTCTCAAGAACAGCCGGCAGACTCATGGAAGGAGCCCGAGTTTCCGGCTGGAAACAAGCCATCAACCAAATGGCCGTGGCCTACCCCGACCGCTTCGACAAATACCTATAAACCCAGCTCCACACACAAACAACTTGACACGCTCGGGAACGGAGCTCACCGCACTACCCAGGAGTCCTGGTCATCGACTCTGCACTTAAAGGTTTCGACCAAGGTCGTGCAGAAGCAGCAGGATCCATGCGTGAGGGACTCTCCACCTATCTGACGCAAGAGGCAATACACCCAGCAAATCATCATCCTGGAGAACACCGACGAAGTTCCCGGGGTTGACCGCACCATTATGGGGAATATCATTGATTTTACCAAAGACACCGAAAACGGCCGTTACGGCTACCTGAAAGGCGTCATAGACGTTGCAGAAGAGGAAGATTTCGAATGACGACACCAGTGGTCAGTTACAAACCTCTCTGGAAGACTCTCACTGACAAAGACATGACAAAACAAGACCTACGTAAAGCAACCGGCCTCTCAAGCGCCACTATCACCAAGATGGGATGGGATGAGACAGTGTCAACACAAGCACTCGCAAGAATATTCGAAGCACTCGAATGCGATATTTCAGATATCTGCACAATCGGAAATAGCCAGGAGGTTGGAAGTGACTAACTTCGAATTTCTAAAAAATAGTTTCCCTTCATTGGAAAACCTGGGAACTTTAGCTGAATCATACCTTTATACCGACCCGAGTACCTCTGTGATGAAGCTCGGCATTCTATGCGAAAGCATTGTAGAGCTGATATTCCAGTTCGATCGTTTGACTCCTCCAAATAAAAGCACAGCTTTCAAGCGGATTGACATGCTCTCTCGTGAAGGCCTGCTGCCTCGCGAAGTTGTCGATATTTTGAATCTGGTTCGCAAAGCCCGAAACAAGGCGGCACATAAGGACTGGGGAACAACAGAAGATGCAAAGCGCTTTTTGCCAATGGTTCATTCCCTTGCTTGGTGGTTTGAAGCTACATATGGTGACCCAAATGTGGAGGCATCAAAATATGTACTCCCAGTTGAAAAATCCCTAACTGATCAGGCTACCGATTGGCTGGAGCAAGAGACTGCCGCACTTGCAAAGGACGATGGCACAAAGGCTAAACAGGCACCAGCGGTGTCAAAAGCGAAACGTTCCCAGCGTTCTACTGCTGCGATGAATCAGCGTCCAAAAACAGAAGCTGAAACGAGGCTCCTCATTGATGAGCAGCTTCGTCAAGTGGGTTGGGATGCTGATACTGAAAACCTAAGGTACAGCAAGGGCGCACGCCCTGTTGAGGGACTAAATCAGGCTATTGCTGAGTGGCCTACTGATTCCACGGTAGGGCGGCAAGGCCGAGCTGACTATGCCTTGTTCGTAGGTTTGAATTTCGTTGGTGTGATTGAAGCAAAGGCAGAGCACTCTGCAATCCCATCAGTTTTGGATTTTCAGGCTGCCGATTACGGGCGGCTTATTAAAGATGAGCACGTAGAGTTTACGATGGGTCAGTGGGGTGCCTTCAAGGTACCATTCCTCTTTGCAACGAATGGTCGCCCATATATAGAGCAATACAAGACTCAATCTGGCGTCTGGTTTCAGGATGTGCGTAACCCACTAAATTCTCCACGCGCATTAGTTGGATGGCCAAGTCCACAGGGTCTTCTCGAAATGCTTGATGCTGATCAACAAGCTGCGCAGGAGGCACTCGACAACCTGAACGATGATCTGCTCACATCTAGTACTGGCTTAAATCTGCGTAAATATCAGGTCGATGCAATCCACGCTGCTGAGAACGCGATCAGCGAAGGAAACCACCACGCGCTACTTGCCATGGCCACCGGCACTGGCAAAACCCGAACAGTGCTTGGGATGATCTATCGATTCTTGAAGACTAATCGGTTCCGCAGAATCTTGTTCTTGGTTGACCGTACGTCACTAGGCACTCAGGCTTTGGATACCTTTAAGGATGTCCGATTAGAGGAATTGCTGACGCTGGATGAACTCTATTCAATTAATGGTTTAGAGGATTCCGACGTTGACTCTGAAACACGTGTGCATGTCTCAACGGTCCAAGGAATGGTGAAGCGCCTGTTCTACCCAGAACCTTCTACTGAAGATACTCAGGCACGCAAACCATCCGTTACTGACTACGACTTGATCATTGTTGACGAAGCTCACCGAGGTTATTTGCTTGATAAAGAAATGACCGAAGATGAAGCTCTCTACCGGGACCAATCTGACTACCAATCCGCCTACCGGTCCGTAATTGACTATTTCGATGCAACGAAAATCGCGCTCACTGCAACACCTGCGTTACACACAACTGAGATTTTCGGTCAACCGGTTTACACCTACACCTATCGTGAAGCAGTCATGGATGGCTATCTCGTTGACCACGACGCACCACATCGCCTCACAACAAAGCTTGCAACTGAAGGTATTCGATATTCCGAGGGCGACACTCTTCCGATCTACGACACTGCTACTGGAGAAATCGCCAACAGCGCTGAATTGGCTGACGAGGTTACTTTTGAAGTGGAAGACTTCAACCGGTCAGTAATTACCGAAAACTTCAACCGGACGGTTCTAAAAGAAATCGCTCGGGATCTTGATCCGAGCATGCCTGAATTATTCGGCAAAACCCTCATTTATGCCGTTGATGACGCTCATGCTGACCTCATCGTCGATCTCCTTAAAGACATCTATGCCGACCAGGGGGTTGAGCCAAAAGCGATTATGAAGATCACCGGCTCAGTCGCAGGCGGCAACAAGAAGAAGATCGAGCAAACAATTAAGCGCTTCAAGAACGAGCGTTTTCCATCAATAGTTGTCACCGTTGACCTGCTCACCACCGGTATTGACGTACCAGCAATCACGTCATTGGTTTTCATGAGGCGAGTTAAGTCGCGTATCCTCTTCGAGCAAATGCTCGGTCGAGCCACGCGACTATGCCCAGAAATCTCAAAAGACCGCTTCGAAATCTACGATCCGGTAGGAGTGTACGAAGCCCTTGAAAAGGTTTCTACCATGAAACCACTGGTTGCGAACCCCAATACCAGCTTCAAAGATCTCATGGAGGACATTGATCGCGCCGGTACTAATGCTGACAAACTTACTCGAGCAATCGAACAGGTAGTGGCTAAGCTCCAACGTAGACGACGCAAGATTGCCGAAACTACAGCTGAACACCTTAAAGACCTTGGCGGTGGAAACACGATCTCCGAAGTGATTGAAGAACTTCGTGAAGCCTCACCAGCAGATGCAGCCGCATGGATTCAAGAACACGCGCAGTTCTTCGATTTCCTCGACAACTCGACCTTTGGCGACCCACGAAAACTAGTGATTTCAGAGGCTGAAGATGAACTCATCTCACACACCAGGGACTTTGGAAACGCCCAAAAGCCTGAGGACTATCTAGAAGAGTTCAAATCCTTCCTGGAGCAAAACAGTGATGAGATTGCAGCCTTACAAATAGTGTGTACTCGCCCTTCTGAACTCACCCGAGCGGAACTGAAATCACTAAGGCTCATGCTCGACCGCAAAGGCTATACCGAGCAAAAACTCTCTTCAGCCTTGTCGCAAGTGTCTAACAAAGAGATTACTGCAGACATCATCTCACTCATTCGCCGTTTTGCACTCGGATCTCCGCTCCTTACCCACAAGGAACGGGTGAAACTTGCTATCGACAAACTGAAAAGAGAACATGACTTTACTAGAGTTCAGCAGGGCTGGATATCTCGCGTTGAGGCGTACCTCGAAAACGAGTTACTCATCTCAACAGACACCTTCGATACAGACTCTCGCTTTAGACAACAGGGAGGACTGAATCGAGTGCAGGCTGCATTTGATGGCGAATTCGCCAAAATAGTCTCTGAACTTAAGGACTATATGTATGAGGACCTAACCGCATGAACAATCAAGAGATCGTTGCGAAGCTCTGGAACCTGTCCAACGTCCTACGCGATGATGGAATCACCTTCCATCAGTACGTCACCGAGCTGACTTACATCCTATTCTTGAAAATGGCCAAGGAAACCGGTGCAGAAGACGGGATTCCCGAACAATACCGATGGAATGAACTGCGCACGAAGTCCGGCATCGAACTCAAGCGGTTCTACCGTGACCTGCTCCAACACCTCGGCGAAGAAGCAACTGGTCGAGTCCATGAAATCTATGCTGCGTCATCTACAAATATTGATGAGCCGAAAAACCTTGAGAAGATTATCAAGTCAATTGATGCTCTGGATTGGTATTCCGCTCGTGAGGAGGGGCTCGGTAACCTCTACGAAGGGCTGCTTGAGAAAAACGCTGACGAGAAAAAGTCTGGTGCCGGTCAGTACTTCACCCCGCGTGTCCTTATTGACGTTATGGTGCGGCTTATTGACCCACAGCCTGGTGAGCTCTGCAACGACCCCGCATGTGGAACTTTTGGCTTCATGATTGCTGCGAGTGAGCACGTATGCGCCAACACAGACGACCTGTTCGATCTGGACGAAGATCAAGCCGACTTCCAAGTAAAGAAGGCATTTACCGGTGTGGAGCTTGTCCATGACACTCATCGACTTGCGTTGATGAATGTGGGGTTGCCCGCAAATCGTGGACACCTAGTCAAGCTACCTAGTGGTTAGGCAGCTATTTCTTCTTCGTTTCTGGTTTGGGTGGTGTGGTTTTCGAAATCGACGGGGCTGACCATCCCGAGGGCGGAGTGCCGGCGGCGACGGTTGTAGACCACTTCAATCCAGTAGGCAACGGCCTTGCGGGCAGCATCGCGGGTTGGCCAGCGCTTCCGGTCGTAGAACTCGGTTTTCAGCGTCGACCAGAACGACTCGGCCATCGCGTTATCGAAGCACACCCCGGTACGCCCCACAGACTGAACAACACCTAGGTTGCGGCACACCTCCCAGAGCTTCTCACTGGTATATTGCGTCCCCCGGTCAGCGTGAAACACCAGCCCGTCAGGAACATCACCGCGCAGCGTATGCGCCATCCGCAGTGCTCGTTCGACCAAACTTGTATCTTGCACACTATCCATAGCCCAGCCCAGTACCCTGCGGGAATGACCATCGCGAACTGCGCATAAGTACAACCAACCCTCGCCGGTGCGCAGGTAGGTAATGTCCGACATCCATACCCGGTTGAGCTCGCCGGTATCAAACATGCGCTTTACCAGGTCAGGAAGACTCGACTTACGTTTAGATTGAATCGTTGTCACGGGCACAAAAGCACGCGGTGAAATCCCTTCAATTCCCATCAGGCGCATCCGCTTAGCCACAGTCTTACGATTCACACTGATCTGGTAGCGATCGGCGAGTTCTGCGGTAATCCGCGGAGCACCATAGACCTCATCGGAGTCTTTCCAAATCTGATGAATCTTACGATCAACATCATCGTAAAAAGATGTCCGATCATCATTACCGGATAAGCGTTGCTGCTGCATATGGGCCCATTTGTAGTATCCAGACCGAGATACCTTCAACAAGCGCGCCATGCGCTTGATACTGAAATTCGCCTTCTCCTGCTGCATTAACTCGAACTTTTCTGATCGCGTTGCTTTGCGGCGAAGAAGGCTGTCGCTTTTGACAAAAACTCGTTATCCATCTTGGCTTCTGCCAGCTCACGACGCAGACGAGCGTTCTCAGCACGAAGATCCGCCTCGCTTAGCCCATCAGAGGATCCTCGGCGTTGACGCTCATTTTTCACCCACCGGCCTAAAAGGCCAGGTGCGACACCAATTTCTTTCGCTACATGAGCAATCGGGCGTTCTGACTCGATTACCAGGTTCGCGGCTTCACGCCGGTACTCCGGCGTGTATTTCTGGCGTTGTTGACTCACAATGAACATCCTCTCCTACGGACACAAAATCCGCACTAATCGGGTGTCCACCAAACGAGGGTAACCTCAAATGCTATGCTTCATGGCATCGAATCCCCTATCCATTTAGGAGATACGCTTTCGCCTGACGGCAAGCGCTTTATTGGGTTTGATGTTGTTCTGACTAACCCGCCATTTGGAACGAAAAAGGGAGGGGAACGTGCAACTCGTGATGATCTAACCTTCCCGACATCAAATAAGCAGCTGAACTTCCTGCAGCATATTTATCGAAGCCTTAAGCCAGGTGGACGCGCTGCGGTTGTACTACCAGACAATGTTCTTTTCGCTGACGGTGATGGCCGCCGCATCCGAGAAGACCTGATGGACAAATGCAACCTACACACTATCCTCAGGCTTCCAACCGGTATCTTTTACGCCCCAGGCGTCAAGACCAACGTACTCTTCTTCGAACGTGGACTCACCGACAAAGGAAATACCAGCGGAGTTTGGTTCTACGACCTTCGTTCTCAGATGCCTTCGTTCGGCAAGCGTACGCCACTTACCGTTGAACACTTCGCTGACTTTGAGAAAGCGTATTTGGCTGAAGATCGAACTCAGCTGGCAGACGAGCGGCTAACCTACTTCAAGCGCAGCGAGATTAACGCTAAAGAGGACTCTCTAGATCTGGGCCTCATGCGTGTTGAAGTAGAAACTTTCGACGCGGAAAACTTTGCCCCAGCAGCATCCGCGCTCGAAGCCGCAACCCTTCTTGACGAAGCAGCTGACCTCCTGCGCACTCTAGCAAGCGATCTCAGCCTCGGAGAAGGTGAAGATTAGTGGCAATGAAACTCCCGCTCATCACAGACTTCAAAGGGATTCCTAACGAAGCCATCGTTCCAGAGGCCGAACAACCATACGCCGTTCCTGGAGACTGGCGGTGGGTGCGGTTGGGTACGGTATTACTTCCCATGGAGACACGCAAACCTAGGGGAGGCTCCTTTACTTACATCGATATCGATGCAGTCAATAATAAGTGCCAAAAAGTAGCAAACCCAAAAATCGTTGCAGCGTCCAAAGCGCCAAGCAGGGCATCTCGAGCGGTGCACGACGGAGATACCCTATTCTCTCTCGTTCGTCCCTACCTCATGAACATAGCGCGTGTAGGGTCAGAATTCTCAGAAGCAATCGCGAGCACTGGTTTTTATGTTTGCACACCTGCCCCAGTAGTTGATTCGCGCTACCTTTTTCATTTCCTTTGTAGCCCAACGTTCATTTCGATGGCGACGGCAAAGATGAAAGGAGACAATTCACCATCGATTAAGGCGACCGATTTTTTACAGCTCCCGATTAGTCTGCCCCCGTTAGGTGAGCAAGCACGTATCGTTGATTTTATCGAGAAAACTAACGCCAAAATCGACGACGCCATACAACGACTCGATAGTTTTCTAGACAATCTTTCAGATAGAAAGGTTGGCATTGCCCGAACATTGCTTGCGGGGCACGGAGTTTCAAATGAAGGTAATGTACATGACACTGTTTGGGAGACTAAGCCCTTGGGCGAGATTATAAGGGTCTCATCTGGAAAAGGCTTAACGGCAAAAGAGATGGCCCCTGGTGGTACCGTTCCTGTTTATGGTGGCAACGGCGTTACCGGATACCATGACCAGTCCTGTTACCCAGCTGAAACAATCACAATCGGTAGAGTCGGATTTTATTGCGGTTCTGTCCACATGACGAACGAAGAATGCTGGGTAACTGATAACGCTCTGGTCGTGCGCTTCAATGAAAACGAGATAGACAAGAAGTTTCTCTACTTTCTTTTGCTACACACCAATCTGCGAAAAAATACGAGTTCCAGTGCGCAGCCACTAATTTCCGGCAAGAAAATATATGACATCCTCGTCAGAATCCCTGCGTTAGATTCTCAGAAGGTGATTGCAGAGGGCATTGAAAATTCCTTGGAAAAGCTTGATAAAATTCAACACTTGGTAGAAGGATCCAAGCAGATTCTGGTGCAGCTCCGGAAACAGTTAATTCATCATGTCTTTATGGGGAAAGTGCAATAGATCGTGAATGTAGGCGCTTGTGAATTCATGATTACTTTGCGTGGAATTCGTAAACAACTACCTGGAGCGAATATTTTTCTCAGCACCAATAATCGATTCTTCGAAAACAAATTGTTGCGCGCGAAATCTTGGGTGGTTCACCAACACTATGGGTGAGGGTGTCAGGAAGTTTGTGTGTGAGGCTCTGATCTAGAAGGAGTTTCACCGATAATGACTACGGTGTCACCGAAGAAAAACCATGACCCGGCGAGGGTCAACGAGATCAGCGAGAAGCTGATGGAAAATCCTGAAATCGCCAGCTTGATCAGCGAGCTGTCGACTTCTGCTGATGATGCAAGCGAGCTGGTCAAAGGCCTGCTGCAGGCATCGATCAACGCTGGTCTTAAAGCGGAGATGGATGCGCATTTGGGCTATAGCCATTGCGACCGCAAGGCCAAAGCGCAGGTGGATACCGCACAGAACAGCAATCACCGTAACGGGTCCTACACCAAGACCGTCAATTCTGGCTACGGCGCGGTTGAAGTGACTGTGCCCAGGGATCGTGCCGGCACGTTTACTCCTCGGATGGTGCCCAAGGGTGCACGTCGGCTCACAGAGCTCGACGACATGATTATCTCGCTGTACGCCGGTGGGATGACCGTGCGCGATATTCAGCACCATCTCGCAACCACTCTTGGTGTGGATATGAGCCCGGATACGATCAGCACCATTACCGATGCGGTCTTGGACGAGGTCATGATCTGGCAAAACCGCCAGCTCGACGATTTTTACCCGGTGTTCTTCCTCGACGCGCTACGCGTCAAGATCCGTGACGGCCACCGCGTGGTCAACAAGGCTTGCTACATGGCGGTTGGTGTCGACATGGACGGCATCAAGCACATCCTGGGATTGTGGATCGCGGACAGTGAAGGAGCCGCATTCTGGGCATCGGTGTGTGCGGATCTGGCCAACCGCGGTGTCCAAGACGTGTTCATCGTGTGCTGCGACGGGCTCAAAGGCCTGCCGGAGGCTGTGGAGACAACCTGGCCGAATTCTATGGTGCAGACCTGTATTGTGCACCTGATTCGGGCTGCGAACCGGTGGGTGTCCTACCAGGACCGTAAAGCAGTCTACCGCGCACTGCGTGAGGTCTACACAGCCGCTAACGAGGACACCGCGCGTGCCAGCCTGGATGCTTTCGAGGCCAGTGAACTTGGCCGGAAATATCCCCAGTCGGTCAAAGTCTGGCGTGATGCATGGGAGCGGTTCGTGCCGTTTCTGCAGTTCCCGCCAACGGCCAGGCGAGTGCTCTACACCACCAACTCCATCGAATCGCTCAACGCCGAACTGCGTAAAGCTACCCGTAACCGGGGTCAATTCCCAAACGATACTGCCGCACTAAAGACACTGTGGCTGATGATCTGCAACATCGAAGACAAGCGCGCTGCCCAGCGAGCGAGGAAAGCAAAACGCGATATTGAATGCAACGGCTATATTGAAGGAGCGAAAGCAACTGGGTGGAAACAAGCCATCAACCAACTAGCCGTGGCTTACCCCAACCGATTCGCGGATTACTTGTAAACCAAGCCCCCGCACACAAAGAAACGGACACTCTCCTATGGGTTCCAACTTAGGTCGCTAAGGAAGTTAGTATCCTTATGCCCACTTGTGTAATTTGGTTGCGTTTACCTCCGAAACCCCTGGTGATTGAATCTTTCTACCCAAGGAGTTCACCCTACCTACCACAAGTCCTTGTATCCAACTTGACACGTTGTGCGATCCGGCCTGCAGATGCGGCAACTTTCTAATCCAGGCTAAAACACCTTCACGGCCTTGAATTTGAAATTATCACTCGCGCGGAGGAGATAGAACTAGCTGAAATTAACGCGGCGCTTGACCGGCACACACAAGGTGAAAAGGTCAATGGAGTACGCGCTATGTGGAAACGCCTCCAAGAAATCGGGGCCCGAAATTCCATGCAAATTCGCCGAAGATGCTTTCCGCAAATCGAAGATGAGTATGCGCCAATTCCACGGCATCGAGATTAACGAATGGCCGGCTAAAATTGCCTCAACAGCAATGCTCTTGGTTGATCATCTCTGTAACCAAGCTTTCGGACAGCCGGTAGTCAGGCTCCCCATCGAGGAAACTCCACGGATCGTAAGTGCCAACGCCTTACGGACTGCCTGGGCTGATGTGATAAGCCCAGAGGACTGCAATTATGTCTTCGGCAACCCACCTTTCGTTGGCTCTTCTCGGTTAGACAAAAAGCAGAAGAAAAATAGAGAGAGCGTATTCGGAAAAAGGGCGGTCAACTCAATTTTGTGGCTTGTTGGCATCGTACTGCCGCGGAGTTTCTCGATGGGCACGTTGGAAACATTGCTTTCGTTTCCACTAAATACATACGCCAAGGCCAACAGGTCAGTCCACTTTGGAAATCTATCTTCAAAAGGGGCTACCACATTAACTTCGCCCACCGTTCCTTTGCTTGGAATACCGAATCTGAGCACCTCCCAATGTCTATCGCATTATCACTGCTTTCTCACAGCATCAAAGGGAGACGAAACACGCTTGGGACTATGTCGGTCAAAATGTAGTAGAGAGTCAACCAACTTCGTTAAACGGTTATCTAGCAGACGCCCCAGCGGTTTTCATCTCCCAAAGGCGCAAACCCCTTTCTCCCGTTCCCCCCCCCCCCGATTAAACGGGGCAACCAACCGGGAAACCCCTTTCATTCTGTGCACAAGAACTGAGAGCCATGATTGAACAGCGCTCGACTCTCACTGTGATATTCCACCCTTATTAGTTGTGGGAGAAATTCATTAAAGGCACTGATCGATACTGCTTCTGGATGCCAGAAGGGTCCCTGAAAGTTTGAAAAATAACCCATCTGTAAACAAAAGGTTGACCCAAATTACCGATGCAAGAGCGTCATCCACTAAGCAGGCTACAAAGAAAAAGTCTCGATCCCTTGGAGGTTCGACGAAATAAGGTATAACGGCGAAGGAACCTATATCGCGATCCCCAAAGTGACATCCGAACGACGGAAACAGTCCCCCTTGGTTTTGTTGAAAATGGAATGATCCCAGGAGACAAACTTTATTTTATTCAATCCGATTCTTTAACACCTTTTGGCATTCTGATGTCCCAAACCCACAATGCGTGGATGCGCGCCGTAGCTGGAAGACTCGAGCTAAGATACAGCTACGCTAATACCATCGTCTATAACAACTTTGTGTTCACGGATACCACTGATCTAGGCCACAAGAGCATTGAAGACGCAGCTCAGCGAGTGTTGGATGCTCGTAAGACTTACCCAGATGCTTCCCTGGCGGATCTCTACGACCCAGATAACGAAGACAAATACTCAGAGCTAACCGCGGCGCACCAAGCTTTGAATAAAGCTGTGGAACGAGCCTATGGGTGGGAACTCGATGGCTTTACCTGGGACGCGAAGGAAACTTTCATCGTTTCATTTCTCTTCGAGCTATATAGCCAGAAAGTAAACGCTGAATAGAAACTTCCCGCTAGAGCTGCAGTCTTTGATTAAGCGGCTTCTCCGGAGCCCGGGTGCAGGAAGAGGTGAAGGAGGCGTCGGCAAGCAGCGCTTGAAGCAGCGCTGTTTGGCCGGCGTTAGTCACCCAAGCATGCACCAACCCCCGCCTCCCTGCATGTCATACGTGCTGGTGGAAGCGGGGGTTGCGCGCTAAAGAAACGATTTAGTTGGCCCGGCCAGTTTCCTTGCGGTACTTGCGGTAGTAGCGGCGGCCGTAGTGGACAGTGCCTACTGCGGCGATGGCCACAATGACTAGGGCGATGATGCCGATGATGGTGGTCAGGGTGTAGTCACCCTCGCCGGCGGTGCCCAGCGGGGTATCCCACACGCCAAGGCCCCAAATGATGATGCCGGCAGCCGGGAGGCAAGACAGGATCAGACCCATGCCCACCCAGGTGGAGGTGCGCAGGAGGGAAGAGTGAGGAGCACCAAAGGACACTGGATCGTAGCCCTCAATATAGGTGTCCTGAATCTTGCCGGAGAACTCTGGGTAGGTCTCGCTGGCGTAGTCAGCGACTGCGTGGGTGTTATCGCTCATGGCGGAGTCTTTCTGTCTTTCTCTCGTTCCTAGTATTCCTACGGAATAACCTTAGCTTAGTCGTCCTTGCCACGGAAAGCAGCACGTGCACGTTCGCGGGTAACGGCAGATACTGCGGTCAGTGGGACGCCAGCCGGGCAGACATCGGCGCACTCACCGTAGAGGGAGCAGTGGCCGAAGTTGGATTCCAAGTCAGCAACCATGTTGCGGGCACGGCTGCCGCGCTCTTCCTTACCCAGCGGCATCATGGACAGGTGAACCAGCTTGGCACCGGTGAACAGGTGTGCCGCACCGTTCGGGCAGGCAGCAACGCAGGCACCGCAACCAATGCAGGCTGCGTGGTCCAGCGAGTACTCGGCGGTCTCGTGGTTGATGTGCATGGTATCGGCATCCGGTGCGGTGCCGGCATCCATGGATACGTAACCGCCCTGTTCCATCACGTGGTCCAGTGCGGAGCGGTCAACCACCATGTCCTTGATGACGGGGTACGCAGCGGAGCGGAAGGGCTCCAGCTGAATGGTGTCGCCATCGTTGAAGTTGAACAGGCGCTGCTGGCAGGCAGGGGTGTTCTGACCAGGGCCGTGTGGGCGACCGTTGACGGTCAAACCACAGGTACCGCAGATGCCCTCACGGCAGTCAGAGGCGAAAGCGAACGGCTCTTCACCGCGCTCAATGTAGCCTTCGTTGACGTGGTCCAATAGCTCCAGAATGGACATCTGCTCGGAGGCATCATCCACCCGGACGGTTTCGAATTTACCTTCCTGGGTGGGTCCGGCTTGACGCCAGATCTCAAGTGTCAATTTCATTACTTGTAGTTCCTTGTCATCAGCGGGATCGAGTCAAAGTACAGGGGTTCTGCGTGGCGGATGAACTCGTTCTTGTTCTCGCCCGGCTCCCAGGCGGAAACGAAGCACCAGTTCTCATCGTCACGCTCGGCTTCGCCTTCTTCAGAAAGGTGATCTTCGCGGAAGTGAGCGCCGCAAGACTCATCGCGGTCAAGGGCATCGATGCACATGAGCTCACCCAAGTCCAAGTAATCGGCAACGCGCAGGCCGTATTCCAGGACTTGGTTCATGTCATTCGCCTCACCAGGGATGCGGACGTTCTTCCAGAAGTCATCGCGCAACGCGCGGATCTTCTCGATGGTGTCCTTCAGGTCTTCGACGTTACGGGACACACCGCAGCCGAAGTACAGCAGGTCACCCAGCTGGCGGTGGTAGTGGGACGGACCGTGCGGGTCATCGCCGTGGACCTGCATCAGCTTATCGATGCGCTCCTGGGACTTCTGCACGGCTTCCTGTGCCTCAGCGGAATCCTCGGCCAGCTTGTCCTCGTTGAGGTGGTCAGCCAAGTAGTTCGGGATGGTAAACGGCAGGGTGAACCAGCCGTCGACGGAAGCCGAAAGCAGGGAATTAGCGCCCAGGCGGTTAGCACCGTGGTAGGTCCAGGAGCACTCACCGGCGGCGAAGAGGCCGTCAATAGAGGTCATCTCGTTGAAGTCGGTCCACAGGCCGCCCATGGTGAAGTGGCAGGTAGGAGCGATGCGCATTGGGGTCTCATACGCGGACTCACCAATGGCCTCTTCATACATCTGAATGAGGTTGGAGTAACGCTCGCGGATCTTATCCTTGCCCAGACGCTCGATAGCGTCACGGAAGTCAAGGTAGACCGAGTTCTTCAGCGGTCCAACGCCCAGACCCTTGTTGATCTGCTGGGAAATTGCACGGGAAGCAACGTCACGGGGAACCAAGTTACCGAAGGCCGGGTAGCGGCGCTCCAAGAAGTAGTCGCGCTCTTCCTCCGGAATGGTGTTCGGGTCGCGGTCATCGCCCTCTTCCTTGGGCGACCAGATGCGGCCATCGTTACGCAGGGACTCCGACATCAAAATGGTCTTGGACTGCCAATCGGAGTTGACCGGCAGGCCCGTCGGGTGGAACTGCACGAACGCCGGGGAAGCCAGATAAGCGCCCTTGTCATAAGCGCGCATCATGGCGCTGGCGTTGGAGTTCTTCGCCAGGGTGGACATGTGGTAAACGTTGCCGTAACCACCGGTACCCAGGATGACGGCGTGGCCGGTGAAGGCCTTGAGCTCACCGGTAATCAGGTTGCGGGTGACAATGCCGCCCGCGCGCTTCTTGCCGTTGTCCTCATAGGTGATGATGTCCTGCATATCGTTGTGGGCAAAAAGCTCCACATTGCCCAGGCCGATCTGACGGTACAGTGCAGAGGTCGTGGACAGCTGCAGCTGCTGACCTGTTTGACCACGGGTGTAGTAGGTACGGGAGACCTGCACACCACCGAAGGAACGGGTGGCCAAGGTGCCGCCGTATTCACGGGCAAACGGCGCGCCGATGGCGTTCATGTGGTCGATAACACGAACGGACTCGTTAGCCAGGCGCCAGCAGTCAGACTCGCGGCAGCGGTAGTCGCCGCCCTTTACGGTGTCCTTGGTGTGGCGGTACGCGGAGTCGTTATCCACCTTCTTGGCGCGGGAGGCGTTGACACCACCCTGCGCAGCAATGGAGTGCGCGCGGCGCGGGGAGTCGTGGTAGGTAAAGACCTTGACGCCGTAGCCTAATTCACCGAGAGCTGCCGCAGCAGCACCCGCGGACAAGCCGGTACCTACGACGAGGACCTCGAACTTGCGGCGGTTCAGTGGGGAGACCAGGTTCATGTGGTCAACGTGGTGAGCCCACATATCCTTCATCGGCACGCCGTGCGGTTCCTGGGATTCCAGGATATTACCAGCGGAGACGCCCTCAACGATGGACTTTGGGTGCGAGAAGTTGGGGTGTTCACGCTTGAGTTCAGTAGTAGTCATGGGTTCCTATCTCCTTTAGCTGACCAAGCCCAGGGCAACGGACAAAGGCATAACGATGTTGCCGATGCATACAACGGCCGGGATGATGTAGGCCAAGACCAAGAAGGTCTGACGCCATTTTGCACCGGTAATACCCAGGTCAGATGCGGCGAGGCGAATGCCGTGGGTCAGGTGCAGGAAGAGGCAGCACATTGCCAGCACGTAGAAGATGGTGACCGGCCAACGGCTAAAGGTTTCGATCATATTGGCCTTGACGGAGCCTTCAACGAAGCCCTCTGGGGCCATCGGCTGTACACCCAAGGTGAGGTCCAGCAGGTGGAAGATGATGAAGAGCAGCAGCACGACACCAGTTACCAGCATGGACTTGGTGGCGAAGGAATCCAGGCCACCCATCAGGTTGGTGCGCTTGAACTTGCCGCGGGATGCCTTGGAGCGGGAAGCCAAGGTAAAGGCACCGTAGATGTGGGCCAGAATTGCCACGATCAGCACGATGCGGATGATCCACAGGGCAGAGCCGTGCGGCAGCAGCGGTTCACCCATAGAGCGCAGGAACTCGCCGTACTCATCCAGGGCGGGCTCACCGTTGTGTGCCGGCATGTACAGCTTCAGGTTGCCGGCCATGTGGCCGACGACGAAAAGCGCAAAGAGCAAACCGGTAACGGCCATGATGAGCTTCAGTACCCACGATGGCGTTCCGGGCTGCTGACGAATTGGTTCATTAGTGATGTGGCCGTGAGCGATTGCCTCACGGTCCGGATTTCTTAAAGTCATGACACCTCCATAGTCGTACTTACCTTAACTGGGCTTAACCGCTGGTTACTAGTTATTTTCGAGCGGCCAATTGCTCCTGGTTCGCAAGCGCGACTAGGCGGTGAGATCTTTTAGGTAAGGGTATCCTGAGAACAAGAATGCGAAAACGCTGTTACCTTGGGTACCTTCATTTCCGCAATGCAGATGTTTCATATTTGTAGCCCAAATTGTGAGCTTCGCCACTCCATGTTGCGCAAGTGATTAACCCACCCCTTTATGTGTCAAACTTTCGCATGAAACCCCACAAACAGCGTGTCCAGGTAGCGAAGAGTCTTCACAAAATTTTCGCCATAAAGATGCACAGCCGCGCTCGCTACTAGTAACCTTTGGCGCATGAGTAAGACGTATGTGGGATCTCGCCTTCGCCAGCTTCGCCGCGAACGCGATCTCAGCCAAGCCTCCCTAGCTGGCACCCTCGGCCTTTCCGCTAGTTACGTCAACCAGATTGAACACGACGTCCGCCCGCTGACGGTGCCGGTGCTGCTGCGCATTACCGAGGTCTTTGGCGTCGACGCCACGTTTTTCTCCCGCGATGATGATTCCCGCCTCCTCGCAGAGATCCAGGACGTCATCCAAGACAAGGAGCTATGCCCCTCCCCAGTGGAACTGCAGGAGCTATCGGAGCTGGTGTATAACCACCCCACCGTTGCCCGCACGCTTGTCGATGTACACCGTCGCTACCGCAATGTGCGCGATAAGCTATCGCTGGCTACGGATACGAGGCGGACATCGGAAAGCGCAGCCGCCTTATCCATGCCGCACGATGAGGTGCGCGACTTCTTTTATGCCCGGCAGAATTATCTGGACGGGCTGGACCATCACGCGGAGGAGCTTGCCGGTGACCTCGGCGTTTCCGGATTCGGCATTCGCAATACCGAACAGGCGCTGGCGAACCGGCTGCGCGAGAAGCACGGCGTAGAAATCGAGCTCACGGCGCAGATGGATGGCACGCTGCACCGCTTTGACCGCGAGAGCGGGCAGTTCACGCTTGCCTCGCGCTTGAGCGAGGGCCAACGCGCCTTCCGCATGGCCGCCGAGCTCGGCCTGCTCGAGGCCCAGGAGCAAATCTCCGCGCTCGTGGCCGATGAACCCTTTACCTCTGATTCCTCCCGCAGCCTGGCGCAACGCGGCTTGGCCAGCTACTTTGCAGCCGCCACGCTCATGCCCTATGCCATGATGCACAGCGAGGCCGAGCGCGCCGGCTACGATGTGGAGTATCTGTGCCAGGTCTTCGGCGTGGGATACGAGACGGTCGCCTCCCGGCTTTCCACCCTGCAGCGCGATAACTTGCGCGGCGTTCCGTTTACCTTCGTGCGCGTGGATCGCGCCGGCAATATGTCCAAGCGGCAATCCGCCACCGGCGTGCACTTTTCCAATAATGGCGGCACCTGCCCGCTCTGGAATGTCTATGAGACCTTCACCCGCCCGGGGGTCATCTCGCGTCAGCTGGCGCAGATGCCTGATGGGCGCAACTACCTGTGGATTTCCCGCGCCGTGCAGCACCACCAAGGGCGCTACGGCGATACCAATAAGCTCTTCGCCATTGGCCTGGGCTGCGAGGCCCGCCACGCCGATCGCACGGTCTATGCGGAGGGCCTCGACCTCACCAATCTCCACGCCGCCACCCCCATCGGTCCAGGGTGCCGGACCTGCGCCCGGGAAAACTGTTCGCAGCGCGCCTTCCCTCCCATCAACGAAGCGATCGATATCGATATCCACCGATCAGCAGTCGCGCCTTACTAGCTGGGGTCGTAGCCGCGCACAGAGAAACGGCACCGCGGTCCTCCTTTCTGGAGAACTCTGCGGTGCCGTTATGCGGTATAGGGAACGCTTGTTTAGAGGTTGATCATGTGGCCGCTGATACCCTCAGCGGCTTCCTTCATGGCCTCAGACAAGGTCGGGTGAGTGTGTACGTTGCGGCCGATTTCCTCAGTGGTCAGGTCGAAACGCTGAGCCAAGGTCAACTCTGGCAAGAGCTCCGACACGTTGGAACCCACCATGTGTCCACCGATGAGCTCGCCAAACTCGCCATCAGCAATAAGCTTGACAAAGCCGGCGGTCTCATTCAGGCCGGCTGCCTTACCGTTTGCGGAGAACGGGAAGGTAGCAACCTTGATGTCCTTATCCGGGAACTTCTCCTTGGCTGCCTCTTCGGTGTAGCCAAAGGATGCGACCTGCGGGTTGCAGAAGGTAGCGCGCGGCATGTTGTTGTAGTCACCCAAGAGCTGGGTTTCTGCATCAGCAATGGTTTCTGCCGCTACAACGCCTTGAGCCTCCGCCACGTGTGCCAGCTGCAGCTTCGCGGTGACGTCACCGATAGCGTAAATGTGGTCAACGTTGGTGCGCATACGGTCATCGATGTCGATGGCACCGCGCTCAGTAAGCTCAACGCCGGTGTTCTCAAGGCCAAAGCCCTCAACACGCGGGGCGAAGCCGATGGAAATCATGGCGCGATCCACGGTCAAGGTGTCCTGCTTGGAACCGTCCTTGGATTCCACCTCAACGGTGACATCGTCGCCGTTGTCCTTCACAGAGGTGGTCTTGTAACCGGTCAGGAGCTTAACGCCAAGCTTCTTGTACTGCTTAGCAATCTCCTTGGATACGTCCTTGTCCTCGTTCGGCAGGACGCGGTCCATGAACTCCACGATGGTGACGTCCACACCGTAGTTGGCCAGCACGTAAGCAAATTCCATGCCGATGGCGCCGGCACCCACGATGACCATGGACTTTGGTGCTTCCTCGTTCAGGATCTGCTCTTCATAGGAAACGATATTGCCGCCCAGTTCAACGCCAGGCAGGGACTTGACCACGGAGCCGGTGGCGATGATGCAGTCATCGAAGGTAACGGTCTTACCTTCGTCATCGCCCTCAGTAATCTCAATGGTCTTATCGTCCTTGAAGGAACCCAGACCGTTGATCTCGGTGATCTTGTTCTTCTTCATCAGGTAGTGAACGCCCTTGACGATGCCCGAAGAAACCTTGCGGGAGCGCTTGTGAGCTACACCGAAATCAAAGGAAACATCGCCGGAGATGCCAAAAGCCTTCGCCTCGTGGTTGAAGGTGTGGGCAACCTCTGCATTCTTCAGCAGCGACTTGGAGGGAATACAGCCTACGTTGAGGCAGACTCCGCCCCAGTACTGCTTTTCAATAACAGCGACTTTCTTTCCAAGCTGAGCTGCGCGGATGGCGGCAACGTAGCCGCCAGGGCCCGCACCGAGTACTACTACGTCATAATGTTCGTTAGTCACGCCCTACAGGATACGTAACTTTGTCCTCAATGTCGCGTAATTGGTCACACTTGGGGGCACCCCACCCCAAGCCGCGGTGAGGATAGGGAAAGGGCCCTGCAAGGGGGGGGCATCGGCAAGCAGCAGATGCACCCCGCAGGGCCCTTAAGCAACCGTGGCCTTAAATCACGCCCAAGGATGCTAGCAGCTTGGAATATGCATCCATTGCAGAGTGGATGAATGGCCCAATGAATTCATTGAAGGACACGAGGGCGGAATCAAAAAGGTTCATTGAAGTTCTTTCTCTTGATGGGGCGCGAGTACACAAACTCGCTGCTTAGCTTTTCACACTAAAAGCACTAACGCAGCCGTTACTGATGTTATTACAGGTGTGTTACTACAGGTGCCAACCGCGTCACGCCGTGCTTCATTGGGAAATTATGACATAGAAACCTCAGTTGTCCCAGCATTACTTATCGTTGATAGCGAAAAAGGCAATGAAGGTATGCCTACCCCCGCTACTCCCCCACATCAGTGAAAGTCTTTACCGGCAGGCATTTATTGGGCACTATTAATGGTTAGGTCTACATGTAGGAATACTAAATATACTTCCCTCAACATGCCGATTTTTCGCGGCCGAAGTATAGTTATCGAGTCCACTCCCCACTGGAAAGAAGCACCATGAAGCGTCTTAATTCTATCCTCGCGGCAGCTGCGGTTTGCACGGGCTTAGCTTATGCTCCCGTGGCGGGCGCAGCCGAGCTCACCCCGCAGCAAGTGGCGGGCGATACCGCACAGTCCACGATTTCCCCGCTGGAACCTACCCCGGAGATCGAGGGTAAGTCCTGGTACAAGAAGTACAAGGACGACGCACGCGTTGAAAAGCTCGAGGCAACCTCGCCGGCAATGAATGACCGGAAGATTCCGCTGGCCGTCATCCGCGCCAAGAGCGAAAACCGCCCAACCATTTACCTGCTCAATGGCGCAGGCGGAGCAGAACAAGACATGGATTGGCTGAAGCTTTCTGATGCCGTTGATTTCTACCACGAAAAGGACGTCAACGTCGTAGTCCCGCAGGCCGGTGCATTCTCCTACTACACCGACTGGATCTCTGAGCCGAATTCAGAATTCCTGCAGGGACCACAAAAGTGGGAAACCTTCCTGACCAAGGAACTGCCGGGTGCCATTGAAAAGCACATCAACGCGGATAACCACCGCGCCATTGCAGGCATGTCCATGTCCGCTACCTCTTCCCTGCTGCTGGCACAGCACAACCAAGGTTTCTACGATGCAGTGGGCTCATACGCAGGTTGTGCCGCTACCGCTTACCCGCTGGAGCGCCAGGCCGTAGAGCTGACCGTCAACCGTGGCGGCGGCAGCGTGGACCAGATGTGGGGCCCATATGGCTCCGAGACCAACCGTTATAACGACGCCATGATGAACGCCGATAAGCTGCACGGTACCGAGCTCTACATTTCTTCCGGTTCCGGCTTGGCAAGCGAAGAGGACACTTATAGCTACCTGCGCTCTATGGGTCTGAACCAAGAGGAAGCAGTACGCGGATCCTCCACCCTGCAGGTTGAGGGCGGCGGCATCGAAGCTGGAGTGAACTACTGCACCCACAACTTCAAGGCCAAGCTTGACCAGGCCGGAGTGCCAGCCACCTACAACTTCCGCAATACCGGAACCCACTCGTGGCCGCACTGGAAAGAGGATCTGAAGGATTCTTGGCCAGTTTTCGAGCGGGCATTCAATAGCTAAATTTCGGCTGCGCGTGACGGGCGGTAGGATCGCAATATTATGACATTGCTTCCTACCGCCTTTTCGCGTGCGCATACTGATCCTTATACCGGCGTGGACTTCAACCTTGGTTTTGAAGTCACCCACTACACGCTGGACTTGAACTACCGCGTGGAGCCTAACCTGCTGCAGGGTGAGGCCATTTTAAACGTGCGCGCGGTGGAAGAGCTGACCTCCTTCACTTTGGACCTCGGCGGGGCGATGGTGGCGCGGCGCGTGACCGCCAAGCACGCCCCGCGGGTGGCTAAATTCCGCCAATCTTCCGGGAAGCTGCGCCTGCGTTTTGCGTCCGAAATTCCCGCCGGTACCGAGTTTGAGCTGCACATTCGCTACGGCGGCAGCCCGCGCCCCATCCGTACCACATGGGGCGAAATTGGCTGGGAGGAAACCGAATCCGGCTCGTTGGTGGCCAGCCAGCCTAATGGCGCACCCAGCTGGTTCCCATGCGATGACACGCCTTCAGAAAAGGCACCGTATGACATCATCATCACCGCCGATAGCCCCTTTACCGTCATTTCCAATGGCGAGTTGGTCTCCCGCAAGGCCGGCGGTTCCACCACCCGGTGGCACTACCGCACTCGCCACCCCATGGCCACATACCTGGCAACGGTACAGGTAGGCGAGTTCTCTTCTTATTCGCTGGGGGCTGATACCCAGGCGTGGGCGCCGGCGTTCTTGCGCGAGCGCGTACGCGAAGAGTTTTCCCGGCAGCAGGAGATGGTGGATTTCTTCTCCTCTATTTACGGGCCTTATCCCTTCCCCACCTATCAGGTCGTCATTACCGAGGATGAGCTGGAGATTCCCCTCGAGGCCCAAGGCCTGTCCATCTTTGGTTCCAACCATGTGAAGGGTGATCACGCCTTCGAGCGGCTCATCGCACACGAGCTGTCCCACCAATGGTTTGGCAATTCCGTTGGCCTTTCTGAGTGGAAGGATATTTGGCTCAATGAGGGTTTTGCCTGCTACAGCGAGTGGTTATGGGGTGAGCACAAGGGAGGCGCGTCCGCGCGCGAGGCGGCGCGCTCGCATTATCAGGTCCTGGCCCGCAAGCGCCAAGACATCAAGGTTTCTGATCCAGGCGCGCGCGATATGTTCGATGACCGCGTGTATAAGCGCGGCGCCCTCGCGGTGCACGCCATTCACCGGCTGCTTGCCGATGCCTTCTTCCCCACCCTTTCCTCCTATCTCACCCAACATCAGCACTCCGTGGTCGAGCCCTCCGATCTCCTCTCCGCCTTCCGGGAGGCTGCGCCGGACGCCGCTCTTTTCGATGCCACCGTTGCCACATGGCTCGATGAAACAGCGTTGCCTAAGTTTCCGGATTAGTGGTTTTGGTTGCGTTTTAGGTGCGTTTTGGGCGTGTTTGGTTGTAGCTGGGCCCGTTTGAGTGGGAAATGTACAGTCTATTGACCATTTCCTTTCTTGCTGTTGCGCTGGCGTTTTATTGGATTAAAATAGAACATGAAAGCGAAACAGGAAGGAGGGAACCATGGAAACTGCAAAGCACACGGAAATCAATTCAGCCATTTCAGATGTGGCTGCGGGGCTTACGCGCCTGCGCAACCTTATGCAGAATCCGGACGATCTCTCCTTCGAGTTGCTCCACCCCAACTTCGAACATTTAGAGCGAGCGCTGGGCAATAAATCCACCATCGATGCCGCCTTTGCCTTCATTGCAGAGCGCGATGATGCCGGCAGGCGGGTCGGCTCCTCTAAGGCCAAGGACTACTTAGTCGCTCGCCTTGGCCTCACGGAATCCGAAGCCGCTGCCCGCCTGCGCAATGGCAAGAACCTCTTTGCTCCCATCGAGGATCCTGAACCTACTCCCCCGCCAGCAGACGACGAGGCGGACGCGGTGGCGCAAAAGAAAGCCGAGGAGGAAGCGCGCCGCCGCGCCGATCGTGAGCGCCGGGCGGAAGAACAACGCCGCAAGAAGCTCTTCGAGGAAGACCCCATCCCGGAGCGCGTCCTCAACCTCATCGAACGGGAACTGCGCAACCTCAATAAGTTCGCGGTTCCTGGGCCGCGAGAGCTGCGCAATAAGGCTCTAGAGGAAGCCAAGCGCCGCTCCTATGAGTCCCTGCGCGATTGGCTACGTCAGGCCATCCGCAAGGCGAATAAGCATGCCGTGGATCCCTCCGGGAAACGCGATCCGCACGCGGCCACGCGCAAGCGCCGCTTCAGCATTTCTCACCAAGATGCAGACGGTGGCGTGCACATCTCCGGCTACCTTGATGCCTCCGCCGCTGCGGTCTTGGCTAGTGCCTTCGCCCCTGCCAAGAATAAGGGCAGCGAAAGCCTGAGCCCCGAAGACGATACGCGTACCTATGCCCAGCGCATGGCGGATCAATTGACCGCGGCTCTAGGTAGCTACTTGTCCGCAGGGCAAAAGAAATCGGACGGCCTCGGCTCCTTCTTTGTGGCCACTACCCTTGAAGAGCTACAAGCGATGAACAGCGACACCCGCTTCACCACGAGCGTGGGAATCGACCTACCCCCGCTCGATCTCCTCCGCCTGGGCGCTGCTCAGCACGACTTTTTCTGCGCCGTCGATGACAAAGGCTTCCCGCTCGAGCTCGGGCGCACCAAGCGCACCGCGTCGCTGTGGCAAAAGCTGGCGCTTGCCGCCAGTGAAATCGTGTGCACCCACCCGGACTGCAACCGGCCGTGGCAAGACTGCGATGTCCACCACCTGCAGGCATGGTCCCACGGGGGAGCTACAGACCTCCGGAACCTCACCCTGCTCTGCCGTCGGCACCACGTGGACAATAACGATAACCGCGATGGCCACAATGGCATGGGGCATGCGGAAAGAGACCCGGAAACGGGACGCGTGGGCTACCGCTCAGCGCATACCGGCGGGCTTTCGCCCTCGGTGGAGCTCAATAACTCCCCCGCTGCAGAGCAAGCCCCGGCGCGCAAGCTCGCCGACCCACCTGCTCAGCCTCATGAACCGGTGGATTCACCACACGGTTCCCCGGCCGAATCGCCACAAGCTTCAGGGACGGACTCACCATCTTCTCCGCCGCCTCCCGGTGCAGCGTGAGCTGCCCTACTATCCACCCGCGACCGTGCCTTCAGGCCGTACGATCATGCCGTACGGCCTAGAAGTGCGTGTACAAGCGTTTTGGGGCTGTCCACGCGCAGCGCTTATGCGGACTCCCCTACACTGGAGACTCATGCACACCATGCTCGTTACTGGCGGCGCCGGCTTCATCGGCGCCAATTTCGTGCGCCTCATGGCCAAGGTGCGCCCAGATACCCGCATCACAGTCTTGGATAAGCTGACCTACGCCGGCAACCGGGATAACCTTGCGGGGCTCGATGTGGAATTAGTGGAGGGCGATATCGCGGACGCTACGGTGGTGAATCCGCTCGTCGCCAAGGCGGATATCGTCGTGCACTTCGCCGCCGAATCCCATAATGATAATTCCCTGCGGGATCCGTCCCCGTTTATCCACACCAATGTGGTGGGCACCTATACCCTTCTAGAGGCGTGCCGGACAAACGATGTCCGCTTTCACCACGTTTCTACCGATGAGGTATTCGGGGACTTAGAAGTTGGGGCGGATACCAAGTTCACGGAGGATACCGCATACGCGCCCTCCAGCCCTTATTCGGCTACCAAGGCGAGCTCCGATCACCTCGTGCGGGCATGGGTCCGATCCTTTGGCCTGCGCGCCACCATTTCCAATTGCTCAAATAATTACGGGCCATACCAACACATCGAAAAGTTCATCCCGCGCCAAATCACCAATATCCTCTCCGGGCATACCCCCAAGCTCTACGGCACGGGCGAGCAGGTTCGAGACTGGATCCACGTCGACGATCACAACGCGGCGGTGCTAAAAATCATCGAGGAAGGGCGGATCGGCGAAACGTATAATATCGGCGCTGACCAGCCGGACATCGATAATAAGCGCATCATCGAGATAATCTGCGAACTCATGGGCCACACCCAGGAAGGTCGAGCCCTGTACGAGCACGTGGCGGACCGGCCCGGCCATGACCAACGCTATGCCATGGATGCCTCCAAGCTGCGCCGCGAATTGGATTGGCATCCCCGCTATACCGATATCCGGGCGGGACTGGAAGATGCCATCGCCTGGTATCGCGATAACGAAACGTGGTGGCGCTCCCAAAAGGAATCTGTAGAAGCCCGCTATAAAGAGCAAGGACAGTAATTATGCAGGTACACAACACCGCCATTAAAGGCCTACTCATCATTGAGCTAGACGTGCACGGGGATAACCGCGGCTGGTTCAAGGAAAACTGGCAGCGCGAAAAACTTAGCGAGGCCGCGCCAGATCTGGCTTCGTTCCAGCCGGTGCAAAATAATATTTCTTATAACCGCACTGGTGCCACGCGAGGGCTGCACGCCGAGCCCTGGGACAAGCTCGTCTCCGTCGCGCACGGCAAGATCTTTGGCGCGTGGTGCGATCTGCGGGAAGGATCCGAAACTTTCGGGGAAATCGTCACCCATGAAGTGGGGCCGGAGACCGCCGTATTTGTACCGCGCGGGGTTGCCAATGGCTTTCAAGCGCTCGAGGAAACTTCCTACTCCTACCTGGTTAACGAGCACTGGTCCCCCGATGCTCGCTATACCGGAATCAACCTCGACGCCGTGGAGTGGCCCCTCGAACCACGCGAGGTATCAGAAAAGGATAAGCGCCTGCCGGCGCTTGCAGATGTAGAGCCCATGCCTCCCCGCACAATCCTCGTTACCGGTGCGAATGGTCAGCTCGGCAGGGCGCTGAAGCGGGTTCTCAAGAATGCCGAGTTCTGCACCCATACGGAGTTCGACATCACCAATCCCCCGCAGCGCCAGTGGAAGCAATACGAGGCCATCATCAACTGCGCCGCCTACAACGACGTCAATGGCGCCGAGGACGATCGCGCCGCCGCCTGGGCCGTCAACGCCGAAGCCCCGGCGAAGCTCGCCCGCATCGCTGCCGAAAACCAGCTGGCCTTCGTGCACGTATCCAGCGACTACATCTTCGATGGATCCAAGGAGCTGCACACCGAAGACGAGACCCCCTCGCCCCTATCCGCCTACGGGGCGTCGAAGGCCGCTGGCGAAACCGCCGCTCAGACTGCACCGCAGCATTATGTTGTGCGCACCTCGTGGGTATTTGGCGATGGCCCGAACTTCATCGCCACCATGCGCCGCCTCGCCGAAGCGGATAAGGAGCCGAAGGTCATCCATGACCAGCGCGGGCGCCCCACCTTTGCCGAGGATTTGGCGAAGGGCATCGCGCATCTCTTGCGCACCCGCCCCGAGTACGGGATTTATAATATCTCCAACTCCGGCGATACCGTCGGGCGCGATGAAATGGCGATGTCCGTATTCATCGGCTTAGGCCACGACCCATCAGAGGTCACGCCGGTAAGCACCGAACAGTATCGGGAAATCGCCGGACCCGAGGCACCACGGCCCAAAGAATCGACGCTTGCCCTAGATAAAATCGAAGCCACGGGCTTTTCCCCGCAGAATTGGCGGGCCGCCCTCGCCTTGTACCTCGCGCTGTACCCTAGCGTTCCTGGCGAGCCCAGCAAGGCCAGCGAGGAGTAGCGATGAAAGGCATAATCCTTGCCGGTGGATCCGGAACGCGGCTTTATCCCATTACTAAGGGCATCTCTAAGCAGCTCATGCCCATCTATGACAAACCGATGATCTACTACCCGTTGACCACGCTCATCCAAGCGGGCATTCGGGAGATCCTCATCATCACCACCCCAGAGGACGCTGGGGCGTTTCAACGGCTCTTCGGGGATGGTTCCCAACTCGGGTTAATGATCGATTACGCCGTCCAGCCCCGCCCAGAAGGATTGGCGCAGGCCTTTTTGATTGGGGAGGATTTCATTGGTGATGACAGCGTTGCGCTGGTCCTCGGCGATAATATCTTCCACGGCTTCGGCGGGGAGCTAAGCCAGTGCCGCAATCCAGAGGGCGGCATCATCTTTGCCTATGAGGTATCGGATCCGCAGCGCTACGGAGTCGTGGAATTCGACCAGGCCGGTCAAGCACTGAGCATCGAAGAAAAGCCGGAGAAACCGCGGTCTAATCACGCCGTCGTCGGGCTGTATTTCTACGATAATTCGGTCATCGATATCGCTAAGTCCATCACGCCTAGCGATCGCGGGGAGCTCGAGATTACCTCCATTAACGAGGCCTACCTGCGCCGCGGCGCGCTGAGCGTGCAGCGCCTCCACCGCGGTAGTGTTTGGCTGGATACCGGCACCGTCGATTCCATGAGCGAGGCCGCCGCCTATGTAGAGGTGATGCAAAAAAGGACGGGCATCGTCATCGGTTCCCCCGAGGTGGCGGCCTATGAAGCCGGATTCATCTCCCAGGCGGAGCTGGAAGCGCTAGCCCAGCCCCTCCTCAAATCCGGCTACGGGGAGTACTTACGCGATTATTAGTAGCCGCGCTCGATGTACTCGTCGATGCGCGCCGCTTCCGCACCCACCGTCGTGGCATCGCCGTGGCCCGGCAAGACCTTCGTGTCATCCGGCAGGTTGAAGACAACGTTGCGCAGGGATTCGATGATGACATCGAAGTCCGAGTACTTGCGCCCCGTCGCGCCAGGGCCGCCGTTGAACAGGGTATCGCCAGACAGCAGGGTGCCATCGACGTAGAGGACGACGCAGCCCGGCGAGTGGCCCGGGGTGTGGTAGACGGTGATCTTCTCGCCGTTGATGTCGAACTGACCGTTATCGGCTAGGTCGATGTAGTGGGCATCGCCATTCGCCTCTCGCCAGAGCATGTCATCGTCCGGGTGCATGTAGACATCCGTGTCGAAGCGCTTCGCCGCCTCTGGCGCGAGTTCGCAGTGATCGTTGTGGCCATGGGTCAAGATGATGCCCTCGACCTTGCGATCGCCCACCAGCTCCGCCACGGCATCGAGATCGTGGGAGGGGTCGACGATGTAGACGCTGGAGGCATCGCCAAGTACGTAGACGTTATTGTCCACGTCCCATTCGCCGCCATCCAGGCGGAACTTGCCAGAAGTTACCGTGCTGTCAATCTGCATTAAAATTCCACCACCGAACGCAGTACCTTGCCGTCCTTCATAGTTTGGAAGGCAGACTCGACATCGTCAAGCGCGATGCGCTCAGAAACGAACTTATCCAGCGGGAAGTTGCCGGCCTTGTGCAGGGCAACGTATGCGGGGAAATCGCGCTCCGGCAAGCAATCGCCGTACCAAGCCGGCTTGATGGAACCGCCGCGGCCGTAAAGATCGATGGCCGGGATGTCCACATGATCGGTCAGGTTAGGCACGCCCACCATCACCATGCGGCCGGCGTGATCGCGGGAGTAGAAGGCCTGGCGCCACGTCGGCTGGATGCCCACCGCGTCAATGGAAACGTCCGTGCCGAAGCCGCCGGTGAGATCGCGCACCGCATCGATGACCTCCTGCTCCGACATGCCCTTCGAGCAAATGGTGTCGGTGGCGCCGAACTCGCGCGCGGTCTCCAGCTTGGACTCGTCGATGTCTACGGCGATGATCTTCGCCGCGCCCGCCAGCTTCGCACCGGCAATCGCCGCCACGCCGACGCCGCCGCAGCCGAAGATGGCTACGGACTCGCCCAGCTGGATATCGCCGGTATTAACGGATGCGCCGAGGCCGGCCATGATGCCGCAGCCCAGTAGGCCGGCAGCTGCGGGGTCCATGTCATCAACCTTGGTGCACTGGCCCTCGTGGACCAGGGTTTTCTCTGCGAAGGAACCGATGCCCAGCGCAGGGGTGAGCTCGGTTCCGTCCTCCAAGGTCATGGCCTTCGAAGCGTTGTGGGTATTAAAGCAGTACTTGGGCTCGCCCTTCTTGCAAGCGCGGCACTCGCCGCACACTGCGCGCCAGTTCAGGACAACGAAATCGCCCTCCTCCACGTGGGTGACCGCAGAACCTACGGTCTCCACCACGCCTGCCGCCTCGTGGCCCAGCAGGAAGGGGAAGGCATCCTCGATGTCACCATCGCGGTAGGCCAAGTCGGTGTGGCATACACCGCAGGCCTGTACCCGCACGATGACGTCATTGGGGCCGGGATCGGGAACAACGATATTTACGGTCTCAACTTCCGCGCCCTTAGAGCGGGCAATAACAGCTTTTACAGTCATGTCCACAACCATACCTACATTTTCAATATAGCCGCGGTAATGAAAATGGTTGCTAGGAAGCGGCAATGACGTTGGCCGCGTGCTCGTGGCCGCGCTGGTTCATGTGAATAGGCAGGTTGCCAGCGCCCGCCGTAAAGTCCACGAGACCTGCCCACATGCGGTCATTCGCATTAGCGCACATGCCGTTATTGCGGGTCGAGGGCTTCATATCCAAGAACTGCACGCCCGTGCGGGCCGCCAGATCAACCTGCATCCACTGCGCCTTATTTTCGTAGTCCTGAACCATGGGCAGGAAGGTCGAATCCAACGGCGTCGGGCCGACGTGGACGAGACAGTAGTGCGGACCCGATCCGATGGTGGGGTAGCCCACGATCTGGATGCGGGCATTCGGCGCGGCGCGCTTAATCCGCTCAACCTGCGGGGCGGTGCGATCCGTAAATTCCTGACGGATCTGCGTCATGTTCAAATCAGGGTGGTTATAGGTGTCATTAAAACCGGTGGTAATCAGCACGCGCGCCGTATCCGGGGTCAGCGCGCCAGATCCGATGGCGGCATCCACCTGCTGCCAGATCTGCGGGCCGTTGGACATCGACACCGCACCAGCGCACGAGAAATCGCGCACCGGCAGGCCAATCTTGGCACCGGTGCGCTTCGCATAGTTGAAGGAAGTGGGGCAGTTCTCCCCGATCACCCGGGAGGGATTGAAGCGGTCCGCCAAGTATTCCCCGCCATTCGGATCCGCCATGACCGAGTCACCGAAGGAGACGAGATTGCGTTCTGCCGCGCTAGCCTGCGGCGCGGCCACCGCACCTACCACCGCGATCGCGGAAGCTACGACCGAAAATGCTTTGAGTTTTATGGATTTCATTGAGAGACCTTTTCTTCACACGTCGTCACTTAAGTGTATATTAGTCACTCTAGTAACATTTTTCGAGTTAAAAGCAACACGATCTTTTCTTCTGACGATATCGTTTGTAGTTATATTTTCGTTATCTTCTCTTTTCGGAGCTTTCTCTTCCATGAAATTGACTGATGTTCCCTTCCACGCCTCCGCGCTCAGCCAGTTCTTCCCTGCCCTCTTCAAGTCGGGGCTTATCACCCGGCAAGGCGGGCTTGGCGGGCAGCTCAAGCTCCTGCCCAACCTCGCGCGTTACCGCTTCACCACGGCGCGCGAAATTGAGCAGGCCTATTTAACCTGCCCAGATCGCCTCGCGCTTATCGATGACGACGGCACCCTCACCTACCGCCAGCTGCGATCCCACGCGCAGAATTTCGCCCGCTACCTGCAGTCCTTGCAGCTGACGGAAATCCGGCTGGGCGTCATGGCCCGCAACGGCCGCGGCATCATCATTCCCTTGGGCGCCAAGGGTTACGCCGGTGCCGGAATCTACCTGCTCAATGTCGGTTCTTCCCCAGAGCAGCTGGCCGGCTGCATCGAAGAAAATGGCGTCAACGTCCTCGTCATCGATGATGAATTCATCGACCGCGTCGATCCCAACCTCGATATTCCGGTCATCATTGCCCACGATACGGGGGCGAGCGATCTACCCACGCTCGAAAAGATCGTGAAGAATCCCCTGGATATCGAGCTGCCCGCCTTTCCCAAGCACGGCCCCATCGTGCTGATGTCCTCCGGCACGACCGGCATCCCCAAGGGCATCATGCGCCCCGAGCCAACCTTGCCGGTCGTGCTCGCCTCCATCGTGGGCAATATCCCGTGGCGCGCCGATCAGCGCGTGCAGATGACGGCATCTATCTTCCACACTTGGGGCTGGGCCTGCATCAATATCGCCTTGGGGCTGCGCAATACCATCGTCACCCGCCGCGTTTTTGAACCGGAGCAGGTGCTTGATGATGTCCAACGCTACCGCCTCGACGGCATGCTCTCCTCCCCCATCTTTTTCAAGCGCTTGGTGGATCACGATCCCGAGGGTTCCTTCGATACCTCCAGCCTGAACTTCATCGCCTCTGCCGGCAATGCCCTTACCCCGCAGGTGGTCAAGGACACCAATGCGCGCTTCGGCCCCATCCTGTGCAACGTTTATGGTTCCACGGAGCTTGCCCTAGCCTCAACGGCCACGATGGACCAGGTCGCAGAAAACCCCGATGCGGTGGGCAAGGTGGCCAATGGCACCAAGCTACGCATCCTCGATGAGGAGGGCTACCCCGTTCCCCGCGGCGAGGTGGGCGAAATCTACCTCACCAATTCCACCGCCATGACCGGCTATACCAACCCTAAGCTCAAGCTCAATCGGATCGATGGACTGTTGTCGATCGGCGATCTGGGGTACATCGACAAGCAGGGCTTCCTCCACGTCGTGGGCCGGGCCGATGACATGATCATCGTGGGCGGCGAGAATGTCCACCCCCAGTCCGTGACCGAGGTGCTCGAGGCCATGCCCGGCATCGATGAGGTGCACGCGGGTGGCGTGGAGGATAGCGAGACCTTCAGCCGCATCGCCGTATGGGCGGTGCCTACTGCCGATGCCGCCGGCCGCGATCTGACTGCCGATGCCATCCGTGCCTGGGTGCACGAAAAGCTCGCCGAGCACTCCGTGCCCCGCGATGTGCATTTCCTATCCAAGCTGCCGCGCAATGCCACCGGCAAGGTGGTTCCGCGCCTGCTTAAGCACGGCGACTAAATTTTTCAATGCCCCACCACATCGGTGGGGTAAAGAGCACGGCAATAAGCCAATAAATCAACCAGAAGCTGCCGTCTAGCCCTACCACCGCGATGCTAACTATAAGGATCGCAGCCGTCACCGCACTGGCATATACGGATTTTCTTACATTATTATCGGACTGATTCCCAGACTCGGTTTTCGACTTCCCGCTGAGTTTCCGATCAACTGCGCGTATGATGTTGCCGCCAAAGACCAGCGAAAATGCGATATAAAAAGCTGCGAAACCGTGCATGAATCCCGCTTCGCCTTCGTTATGCATGGTGAAAAATGAGAAAATTAACAAGACTATGTCAATAATTGGCGTAGCGATAAAGAATGCCAGTCCAATTCTTGGGGCCTTAACGATGTATCGGAGAACACCGCCCAGAATAAGGCACGCCCAAAAGAGGATTTCTGCTGCGACGGTAGCAATAAGCAGTGTATCGTTCCTTCTCTCACCGAGGCCATATGGCCTGCTTCTATTGAAGGAGAGTTTATATTAAGGAAGAAACCCGCACATATAAAAATGGAGCCGCCTGCGAGAATCGAACTCGCGACCTTTTCATTACGAGTGAAATGCTCTACCGACTGAGCTAAGGCGGCGCGCTGTTTAAGCAGCACTGGCGATTCTATCGCAGGGGTGGCGCGGAAAAGAAATCGGGGCTCAGGCCTGGTTTTTGGCGGGCCGGTGTTAAACTCCGGCCCAATACTAGCGACGGTCCCGGTACTAGACAGCCCCCAGCGCTAAAGGCAGGCCCTGCGCAGCCTGCCCACCAAGCCGTCGAAGGCAATCTGCGTGCCCACGTTCTGGGTTAGCTGCTCGCGGCAATAAGAAATGGCGGACTGGCATTCCAAGAGGCCCTCCTCGCTCACCCGCTGCGCCAGCTCGCCAGATAGCCCCGCGAAATCCGGGTGGGTCATCTCCACCTGCGCGCCCACCTTTGTCATCAGCGCGTCGCGATAGATTCCGGAGAGATCGACGAGCACCAAATCGAGGTTATCAATGACCCGTCTCTTCGCCCGCTTCTTGTGCTGTTCTTGTAGGTCCTTGATGGCGGAGCGGGCATCGCGCTGCGCCTTCGCCGCGCCCTTGCCCTTCGCGCCCACGCCAAAGGTATTTTCCAGCTTGGCCAGCTCCGCTTCTTCTTCCTCCTTGTGCGATTCCTTCGCCTCCGCATCCACCAGCTTGAGAAGCGAGGTCACCGCCTGAAAGCCCTGGGACTCGTGGAAGATGTCCTCGGCCAGGTTGATGGCCACCGCGCGGCGCTTTTGCACCGTCGGATCCGCCACTAAGTGGCGCGCCCTGCCCACGTGGCGCAGGGAGGTGACGGCGGCGAGGCGGGCATCGTGATCCGAGGCGCCTTCGCTCACCAACTGCGCAACGATATTTTCCACCGACGGCGAGGGGATGTACAGGTGCCGGCAGCGCGAGCGGAGGGTTTGGGAGAAGTCCTCGGGGGCATCGGAAGGCGCGCACATGATGATCACGGTGCGCTCCGGCGGCTCCTCCACCGTTTTAAGCAGCGCATTGGCGCCGTTATTGTTGAGGCGATCCGCGTTATTGAAGATCACGACGCGCCACGGGGCGACCGTGGGCAAGCTCGCGGCGCGCCCGATGACCTCGCGCACCGTATCCACCGGGATGATGACCTCCTGCGGGTCCACCAAGACCAGGTCCGTGTGCTGCTTAGTCTCCAGCACGGCGCGGCAGGCCTCGCATTTTCCGCAGCCCGGCTCCTCCGGATCCGTGCACATGAGCGTGGCCGCGAAATCGATTGCGGCCAAGGAACGCCCGGAACCGGGCGGACCGGTAAAGAGCCAGGAATGGCTCATCGCCCGCGGATCTGCCCCCGGCATCCCCCGCGCCGCCCGCGCGGCACCCAAGATAGTGCGGGCCACACCTGGGGTATCTGCCAATCGTTGCGCAACGCTTCCCGTATTCACTCGCTCTAGCCTACTGGTCTTACTACAGTAAGTAGTTATGAACAGACTATTGCGTGGCGCTCGTTGGCTTATGGGAACCCAATGGCCGGTATACGCTGCCTTGGTCTTGGGCGCCAATATCATCGGCGCCATCGCGATCATGACCTTTATCCTCTATTTCCTGCCCATGCCGGAAATCGAGGACTTTGCTGCCGAGCTACCCAACCTGAAGGGAGTGGCGGCGGTCTACCTCATCTTTGCGGTCATCATCGGCATCGCCGCGACCCTGCTGCTCTTCCGCCCCGTGCTGGACTGGCAGCGCAATCCCGATGCACACGATCCGAATATGGTGCGCACCCTCGTTCTGCGCATCCCCGTTTACCAATCCCTAGTCGCGGCCGCGGTCTGGCTCATCGGCATCATCTTGACCGTGGCTATCTCCAGCGGGCAATCCGGGCGCCTCGGGCTCGTCGTGGGCGTCTCCACCACTCTGGCGGGCCTGGTGGTCATCATCTTGACCTACTTGCAGGCAGAGCGCCTCGTGCGGCCCGTCGCCGCGCAAGCCGTCGCCCGCCGCTTCGAAGATTCCACCGTCGAACCGCCCATCAAGTATCGCCTGTTTTCCACCTGGCTGATGACCTCCGGTGTGCCACTGCTCGGCATCGTGTTGGTGCTGCTGGGGCAGCACACCGGGCTCTTCTCCGGCGATGCCAGCGAAATCATCCCGGCCATCGTGGCACTGGCCCTCACCGCCCTGGCTACCGGGTTTATCGGCACCAGCTTCGCCATCATGAGCGTGGTCGATCCCATCGTAGAATTGCAGGATGCGATTAACCGCGTGCGCCGCGGCGAGGCCGATGCCGAGGTCGATATCTACGATGGATCCGAGCTCGGCGTCCTGCAGGCAGGATTTAATGAGATGATGCGCGGGCTGCGCGAGCGCCAGCGTGTCCGCGATATCTTCGGCCGCTACGTGGGCACTGAAGTGGCCCAGCGCGCCCTTGATGAGCGCCCCGAGTTGGGCGGCGAGGACCGGAAGGTCGCGGTGCTGTTTATCGATGTCATCGGTTCCACCACCTTTGCGGTCAACCACTCCCCCGAGGAAGTGGTCACGGAGCTCAATAAATTCTTCGAGCACGTCGTAACGGTGGTGCACCGCAATAAGGGCATCATTAATAAGTTTCAGGGCGATGCCGCCCTCGCCGTTTTTGGCGCACCGCTCAATGTGTACGACTCGACCTCGATGGCCCTGCAGGCCGCCCGCGAGCTGCGCGGGGAATTGCGCGGGCTCGAGCTGCAGGCCGGCATCGGTGTCGCCTCCGGCCACGTGGTGGCAGGCCACATCGGCGGCGCGGATCGCTTCGAGTACACCGTCATTGGCGATGCCGTCAACGAGGCCGCCCGCCTGACCGAAATGGCTAAGGACACCCCCGGCCAGGTCCTGACCAACGCCGCCACCCTAAAGACGGCCAACGAGGCCGAGCAGGCCCGCTGGACCGTCATGAAATCCATTGAGCTGCGCGGGCGCCGCCGCATGACCCAGCTGGCCCGCCCCATTCGCGCCAGCCTGGCAGAACGGTGCGAAATCTAGTGGCCAGCACCCGCCTCATCGTGCCCGATGCTGCGCGCGGAATGGCGCTTTTAGGCATCGCGATAGCGAATATGACCACCGCGTGGATCATCACTGAGGACCGGCCGGGCGCGTATTTCGGCGGCATCCTCGATGACAGCGTGCTCGATAAAATCGCCGTCGTCTTCGGCGCTTTCTTCGTGCACAATCGCGGCCTGCCCATGTTTTCTACCCTGCTGGGCTTCGGCGTGGGGCTTATTGCGATGAGCCTGTGGCGGCGGGGATTTCCGCTGGGGGAGGCAAGGAGGGTCATCGCCAAGCGCTATGGCTTCCTCGCGCTGCTAGGCGCGGTGCACATGGTACTGCTGTTTTGGGGCGATATCATGTTTGTCTATGGCATAGCGGGCATAGTCATTGCGCTGCTGCTCACGCTGCATAATTCTACGCTGCGCAAGATTTCTCATATCGCGCTCGGGGTGCTGACGGTGCTCGGCATCGCCGCGTTTATTTTCTCCGCGGTTGACGGCGGGCTCGATATCCCCGTCGATGCCATTGGCACGGTAAATTCCTACGGTGACCTGCTGCTGAGCCAGCTTCTCACCCTAGGCGCGCAGATAATCTCCGCCCCGCTCATCGTGCTGATGTATCTGCCGGTCATGCTGGTGGGCTTTGTGTGGGCGCGCGAGGGCGTGCTTGCCGATGTCCCCTCTCACCGCCCCCAACTCCTGCGCTGGGTGGCCATCGCCGCCGCCGTAACGCTGGTCATTGGCACGCTGTGGTCCTTGGGTACCCTCGGGGTTATCGATCAGCGCTGGGCAAGCGCGGCCAGTAGCGCCAATTCCTTCCTCGGCGTGCTGACCGGGCCGGGAATCCTCGCCGGGCTCGCCCTTATCTTGCAACCCGTGCAAGAGCGCCTAGCCGCCGGCGCTTCCGTGCCTGCGCTCTTGTGGCCCTTCGTCGCGCTGGGTAAGCGATCCATGAGCGGTTACGTGGGCCAGTCGATACTATTTTTCCTGCTCGTGCACCCCTTCACGCTGGACTTCGGCCACGAGCTTGGTGCCTTTGGACAAGCCGGGCTCGCCTGCGGCGTGTGGCTGGTGACCGTAATCGGCGCCTGCGTGCTCGAAGCGCTGGGCCTGCGCGGGCCCTTCGAAGTGGTGCACCGCCGGCTATCTTATGGCCCGAGCATGCAGCCGGAGCGGAGCGTACCCAGTCAGGACCTTACCTAGTCAGGGCATCGACTAGCAGGAAGTGCCCCAAGGCAAAAGCGCCGGCCTCCGCCGCGCCCACCGCCCGGGCCGCCTTCGTGGGCTTGGCTTGTTTCTTGTTCTTCTGGGACCCGGCTGCTGCTATTCGCGCCCGCAGCGCCGTCAGGCCTTCTGCCGCAACCAAGAGGTTCGCGCCGTGGCTCAATCCCTTCGTCGCATCGGTGCGCAGGCGCGGATCGCCCGCCAGCGCCGAGGTGGTCAGCACCGCCGCGCCGCCCACCGCTACCGCGGTCCGGGTGGGCTGTTTGCGCGTGGCAAA
This sequence comes from Corynebacterium tuingiense, assembly GCF_046718165.1. NCBI lineage: Bacteria > Bacillati > Actinomycetota > Actinomycetes > Mycobacteriales > Corynebacteriaceae > Corynebacterium > Corynebacterium tuingiense. Next base: position 212,233 of record NZ_CP177101.1, on the reverse strand, counting down.
GAGCGCCGCCGCCCAAGCGATGGCGCGCAGGCCCCAACCGCGGGCATCGTTGCGCGCGCCGCGCCGGTAGAGCACCCACGAATACGCCGCGTGGCTAGCGGTTACGCCGGCCACACCAAGGAGGGAGGGGCGGTGCAAGCGGCGCGTCTTTTCCACCTGGCCCACCGCGCCGGCCAACAAGGCGGGGCTCAGGGTGGGGTCCTGCGCCTCCGCTGCCAATAGCGGCAAAAGCGGCGTGCTCGTTACGGCGTGTGCCTTCTTCCAGCCAAAGAGACGGGACCATACCGTAGACTCGCCTAGCGCTAGGTACGCGAAGCGCCGCCAGCCCCGCGGCGTGCGCCGGGCTGGGTCGGTGACATCAGCAAAAGTTTCAGACACCGCGCGGGTCAAGGCCGCGGTGCCTTCCTCGGTGCGGGCAAGAAAATCATTCATGCCCGCCACCTTACTTATTTCTGCGCTTATTTCTTCCGCGAGCCGGCCTTAACCACGTTCTTCGTGCCGGGCGAAGGCTTCGAGCTAGATTTCTTAGCCGCCTTCTTCGTGCCCTTCTTAGTGGCCTTCTTGCTGGACTTCTTGGTTGCCTTCTTCGTCGATTTCTTGGTCGACTTCTTTGTGCTCTTCTTAGAAGACTTCTTCGTGGACTTCTTCTTCGTCTCCCCAGAGGCCTCTTTGGCGCGGCGCTCGGAGAGGAGCTCGTTGGCGCGGGCATCGGTAAGCTGCTCCGGATCGTCGCCGCGGCGCAGGGACGCATTGGTGGTGCCGTCCGTGACGTACGGGCCGAAGCGGCCATCCTTAACGGTCATAGGCTTGCCCGAAACGTCATTATCGCCGAGCTGCTTCAGCGGCGGCTGTGCGGCTGCGCGGCCTCGACGCTTCGGCTCCGCATAGATGCGGCGGGCCTCATCCAAGGTGATGCTAAAGATCTGCTCTTCCTTAGCCAGCGAGCGCGAATCCGTGCCCTTCTTCAGGTATGGGCCGTAACGGCCGTTTTGGGCGGTGATCATCTCCCCGTCGTCCACGCCCACCTCGCGCGGCAGGGATAGCAGCTCAAGGGCCTGTTCCAGCGTGACGGTCAGCGGCTCCATCGAGCTAAAGAGCGAGGCTGTGCCAGGCTTCAGCTTCTCATCAATGTAGTCATTGATGCGCTTTTCCTTCTGCTTCGCGGCCGTCTTAGTCTCCCAATTCTTGGCGCGCTTGCCTTCCTCGGCGCGCTGCTTATCCTCTTCTGCGCGCTCCTGGGCGACGATCTCCAAGGCCTCCGCCTCGGCCTTCTCCCGCTCATCATCGCGCACGACTTCGGTGACATAGGGACCAAACCGGCCTTCCTTAGCCACCACCATGCGGCCGTTTTCAGGGTTTTCGCCCAGCTGACGCCCGCCCTGCGAGGTAGCAAAGAGCTTTTCCGCCAGCTGTTCATTCAACCCGTCCGGGGTCACCGTCTCCGAGAGGTTGGCGCGCTGGTATTCCACGCTGCCGTCCTCATTGGTGCCGATCGCGCGCTCGATATAAGGCCCGTAGCGGCCGACGCGCACGAAGACCTCGCGGCCCTCAGAATCGGTATAGAGCTTCAGCGAGTTGACCTTGCGGGCATCGATGGCCTCGAGGTTGACATCGATAAGCGATTTCAGCCCACCATGCCGCGCGATGGAGGCCGCCTTGTGCTCGTTGGCCTCAGCGTTGCCAAAGTAAAAGCCGTTGAGCCAGTCCGTGCCATCCTCCGTGCCGGTGGCAATCGAGTCCAGCTCATCTTCCATGGACGAGGTGAAGTCATAATCCACTAACTCGGTGAAGTTTTCCTCCAATAGGCCCACCACGGCGAAGGCCACCCACGAAGGCACCAGGGCGTTGCCGCGCGAGACGACGTAGCCGCGGTCCTGGATAGTCTTGATGATGGAGGCATACGTCGAGGGGCGCCCGATGCCCAAATCTTCCATCTTTTTCACCAGGCTGGCCTCTGTATAGCGCGCCGGCGGGTTGGTGGAGTGACCTTCTGCCGAAACCTCTTCGGCCTGAAGATCGCGGCCCTCCTCCAGGTGTGGCAGGCGGTTGTCGCTCTTCTTGCTCGTATCCTCGTCGGCGCCGTAAGCCTTCAAGAAACCCGGGAAGGTAATGGTGCGGCCGGTTGCAGAGAACTCGACGTCGTAGGTGCCGTTATCCGTGTTCGCGGTGCCAGCGACCGCCACCTTCATGGAAGTGCCCTTGGCATCGGCCATCTGCGAGGCCACGGTGCGCTTCCAAATTAGGTCATAGAGCTTAAATTCCTCCGCATCCAGCTGGCTAGAAAGCTGGCCCGGGGTGGCAAAGGACTCACCGGCGGGGCGGATAGCCTCGTGCGCCTCCTGCGAGTTCTTCACGCGGCGGTCATAGACGCGCGGGGAATCCGAGACGTATTCTTCGCCATAAATGCTGGTCGCGGAGCTGCGCGCGGCGTTCAAGCCCTGCTGGGACAGCGAAGAGGAGTCCGTACGCATATACGTAATGTGGCCGTTTTCATAGAGGCGCTGCGCAATACGCATCGTGCGCTCCGAGGTAAAGTGCAGGCGCCGGCCCGCCTCCTGCTGCAGCGTCGAGGTCATAAACGGCGCATAAGGCTTGCGGGTATAGGGCTTGTGCTCCACCCCGGCTACTGTCATGCCCGCGCCCTGCAGGGACTTTTCCAAGGCCTCCGCCTGCGGCTGGGTAATGACGATGACGTCCTTGGTTTTCACATTTCCGCTATCATCGAAATCGCGGCCCAAAGCCACGCGCTTGCCATTAACCGCGGTCAGGCGCGCGTCAAAGGCCGACGGGCCCTCGCCACTGCCAGCTCCCGCGTCCAAGGTGGCGAGCAAATCCCAGTAATCGGCGGAGATAAACGCCATGCGCTCGCGCTCGCGCTCGACGATGACCCGCGTGGCCACCGACTGCACGCGCCCGGCCGAAAGCCGCGGCATAACCTTCTTCCACAACACCGGGGAGACTTCGTAGCCGTAGAGGCGGTCGAGGATGCGACGGGTTTCTTGGGCATCGATAAGGTCATAGTCCAAGTCGCGGGTGTTTTCCGCCGCCTCCAGGATGGCGGACTTGGTGATCTCATTAAAGACCATGCGGCGCACCGGCACCTTGGGCTTTAAAACCTCCAATAGGTGCCAAGCAATGGCCTCGCCCTCGCGGTCCGGGTCTGTTGCCAGCAAGAGGTTATCGCACTGCTTCAGCTTGGATTTGAGGTCAGCGACCTTTTTCTTTTTATCCGGGCTGACGACGTAAAGCGGGGCGAAGTCATCTTCCGGGTTAACACCCAAGCGGGCCCAAGATTCTTTCTTGAACTTCGCCGGCACGTCGGCAGCGCCCCGCGGGAGATCGCGGATATGCCCCACGGAGGCCTCCACGATGTAGTTATCTCCCAGGTACGGCTGGATCTTCTTCGCCTTAGTCGCCGACTCCACAATCACTAAAGTTTTGCCCGGCTCGGCCGCTTCTGCCACTTCGACTTCATCCCTTTCGATGATGCGAACATTAAAATTTGTGCGCTTTCAGCAATCGCCCCTAGCGTACACAGGTGGTTTATACCGTTCTTCGCACCATATACTTGGTACTACCAAAAGGCTTTGTAGGGGGCGCTTCGCACCCCCACCGAACCGGTCTATACTGACCTTTTTAGAAAGTCCAGCAGCTGTGAAAGCATTGTTGGGGACGATAGCACACCCACAACACACCCCGTGGAGGATTAGATGGTTGACACAGTAACGATGTGGATTGAAGCCATCATGGGCACGGAGTGGGTGTATCCAATCGTGGGCCTGCTCATTTTCGGGGACTGTTTCTTTCCAGTGCTCCCTTCCGAAATCCCGCTGAATATGGCCGGCGCCTGGGCCGGCTCGCAGGGATTTCCGCACCTGCCCACCATGTTCTTTGCGGCGCTCGTAGCCGCCATGTTGGGCGATAACCTGTGCTTTTTGCTGGGCACGCGGTTTATGCCACTGCTTAACCGCATTCAGAAAGGAACGAAGGCCTACGAGGCCCTCACCTGGGTAAAACGCAATATGCGCCGCGGCGGTGGCGCGGCCATTATCATTGCGCGCTTTATCCCCTCAGCAAGGCTCTTTATGACCATTTTACTGGGGTCAATGCGTTTTCCCTGGCCGGTCTTCCTTTTCTTCGACACCATTGGCGTGATGCTCTGGGCATTCCAAGCCTTGGCCATTGGTTATGTGGGCGGCTTGGCGTTCTCCGATACCCCACTGTTTGCGATGGTTATCAGCATTATCGCCGCCGTATTCATCGGCTTGGGACTGCAAAAGGCCCAAAACAGCATCATGGAGTGGTGGGATACCCGCCGCGGCTACGCCGAAACGCCCTAGGGCGCTTAAAACCCTAAAAGGCTTTAGAGGATGGAAACGGCCTGCGCCTGGTCGCCCTTCGGGCCGGATCCAACCTCGAAGCTGACCTTCTGGTTTTCTTCCAAGGTGCGGAAGCCGCTGCCCTGAATTTCGGAGTAGTGCACGAAGATGTCTCCGCCGCCGTCCTCGCGCTCGATGAAGCCGTATCCCTTTTCGGAGTTAAACCACTTAACGGTTCCTTGTGTCATGGTGAACTGAGTTCCTTTTCTTAAAGAGGTAGCGCGGAAAACCGCGCCGGTAGTTATTCGGTAAATGGGTCCTCGAGCAGTACCGTGAAGTATAAAACCGCACCAAGACAACATTGGCCTGTCAACAGTGTGACACGTTCCATGCCAAAGCGATAGATTTAACTCACAAGGGGGTAAAAAATTGTCTCACCCGGCTGGCGATAACCCCATTGGTGAAGAGCTCCTAGAACTCATCCAGCGGCGCCTTTCTGAGTCCACCCTGACGTTTCACACCACGCTCCCGGCGCAACGGGCCCGCTACGCCGATTGGCCGGAGTGGGTGCTGCCGGGGTTGAAGGAGAAGGTGGTAGATGGGGGCATCGGCAAGCTCTATGCGCACCAGGCCGAGCTCGCCGAATGCGCGTGGCAGGGCCGCGACGCGGTAATTTCCACCGGCACCTCGTCCGGAAAATCCCTGGGCTACCAGCTGCCCATCCTCACCCGGTTGGCAGAGGATCAGACCGCGTGCGCGCTCTACCTCACCCCCACCAAGGCCCTGGGATCGGACCAGCTGCAGTCCGCGCTCGAGCTGTGCCGCGGGATTCCGGAGCTCAAGAACGTGGTGCCCGCGCCCTATGACGGCGATACGCCCCAGGAGTCGCGGGCGGGCGTGCGCGAGCATTCGCGCTTGGTGTTTTCCAATCCCGATATGGTGCACATGTCCATGCTGGCCGCGCACGCGCGGTGGGCGCGGGTGCTGCGCCACCTGGAGTTCATTGTCATCGATGAATGCCATTCCTACCGGGGCGTATTCGGTGCCAATGTGGCCCTGGTGGTGCGCCGCCTGCTCCGTCTGTGCCGGCATTATGGATCGCAGCCCACCATCATTTATGCCTCCGCGACCATGAATGATCCGGCGCGGCATGCCGAGCGCCTCACCGGCCGCCCGGCGCATGCGATTACTGAGGATTCCGCCCCCACCGGCGCGCGCACGGTCGCGCTCTGGGAGCCTGGATTCCTGGAGGGCGCGGAGGGCGAGCACGGCGCCCCCGTCCGGCGCGCGGCCACCACCGAGGCAGCCGAGATGATGGCGACCTTCATCGCGGAAGGCGCCCGGACCATGACCTTTGTGCGCTCCCGCCGCTCCGCCGAGGTCGTGGCGATGGTAGCCGCCGAGACCCTCTCCGGTAGCTTGGGCCGGCCGGATTTCGCGCAGCGCATCGCCGCCTACCGCGCAGGTTACTTAGCCGAGGACCGCCGCCGGTTGGAGCAGGCGCTTGACGATGCCTCTCTCTTAGGCGTCGCCACCACCTCCGCCCTCGAGCTGGGCATCGACGTCGGCGGGCTCGATGCCGTGGTCACCGCTGGTTTTCCGGGCACGGTGGCCAGTTTTTGGCAGCAGGCCGGGCGCGCGGGCCGCCGCGGGCAAGGTTCGCTCGTGGTGCTCGTCGCCCGCGATGAACCCATGGATACCTACCTGGTGCACCACCCCGATGCGCTATTGGGCAAGCCGGTGGAAGCGAGCGTCTTTAACCCCACGAACCCCTACATCCTCTTTGGTCATCTCTACTGCGCGGCGGTGGAGAAACCGCTGGATGATGCCACCATTGCTGAGTGGGGTGCCAGCGAGGTCATCCACCAGCTTGCGGAGCAAGGCCTCGTGCGCCGCCGCGAGCGCGGATGGTTTGCCGTGCCCATTCCCGCTTCCAGCGCGGAGGAGCTCTCTCCGGAAACCGCCCACTCAGCGGTATCGCTGCGCGGCGGATCAGGCGAGGAGGTCATGATCGTGGATGCCTCCGATGGGCGTCTTTTGGGCACCATCGATGCAGCCCGCGCGACCAGCCAGGTCCACCCCGGCGCGGTCTACCTGCACCAGGGCGAAAGCTTTGTCATCGAGGAACTCCTCCTGGCCGATTATGTGGCGCTTGCCCGCCCGGAAACCCCCGAGTATTCGACCACCCCGCGCTCCACGACAGATATTCGCATCGTGCGCGAGGCCGATAACCTGGTCAATTACTCCCCAGGCCTGTGGGTGGCGGACGTGGAGGTCGAGGTCACCGACCGCGTCACCGGCTATCAGGTGCGGCTTGCCGATGGCACCATCGGCGACGATATCCCCCTCGATCTCCCCGAACAGCGGCTGACCACCCGCGCCGTGGCCTATACCATCGACCCGCTGGCGCTTTCTGCGATGGGCATTACCGCCGCCGATATCCCCGGCACCCTGCATGCGGCCGAACATGCCGCCATTGGCCTGCTGCCGCTTATCGCCACCTGCGACCGCTGGGATATCGGCGGCGTATCCACCGCCCTGCACGCGGATACACAGCTTCCCACCATCTTTGTTTACGACGGCCACCCCGGTGGCGCCGGGTTTGCCGAAGAGGGATTCCGCCGCTTCCCCGAGTGGATCGCGGCCACCTTTGAGGCGGTGCGCTCCTGCCCGTGCGAGGCCGGGTGCCCATCGTGCGTGCAATCGCCCAAGTGCGGCAACGGCAATAATCCTCTGAGCAAGGACGGCGCCATCAAGCTGCTCGGCGCGCTCGTCACCATGACGCAGGATGCCGCGGTTTAGACTGGGCCCGCCTTGGCCTTGGCGCTCTGGCCGCGCACCGCGGCAACGGCGATGATATCGGGTACATTTTCTGTGCATTCCTCGAGGCTCGCGCCGTTATCCCGCGCGGTGCTTTCTGCGGCCGCACATGCATCCTTGCCGGTGGCTAAGGCCCACGCGCCGGCCACGGCGGCAAGGTCCGCGGCCACTTGCGCTTCATGGCGCGCGGTCACACGAGATCCCACCGCCGCAATGACCAGCAATAAGCTGATAATGGCGACGATGATTCCGGTGGCTGCGATGGTGGCGTATCCATCCTCGCCGTGGAGCCTGCTAGTCATTGCCGGCCACCTCGGCGGGAAAGACCGCTTCCGCGCTCATGGTGCCAATGGGAGCATCGACGCTTACCGATGCCCTGATAAGCCCCGCACTTTCCTGCACGCTCACCCGGGCATCCTCGCGCGCCGGTTGGTACTCGACGCCGATGGCGTGCGACCTAGCCGCCGCGCCCGCCATATCCACCGCCGCGATATAGGACGCCATCGTCGCAATCGCACCGATGATGCCCGCCGCCACGAGGACGAGGGAGCTTAATGCCAGGGCGGCCTCGATGGTCACGGAACCATCGTCATCGACTACCGTGCGCATGATTCCTCCTTTCTTGTGTTCTAGTGCGCCCGGCTAGCTTGGAGTATTCGATAGCGCATCGGTGATAATTCCCTCGATGGCATCGACCACACCGCCGCCGTTGATAACCATGTACAGCACGCCGGCAAGCGCTGCGGCCGCGAGCGATCCCATGGCGTATTCAATCGTGCTCATCCCCTCATCGTTGCGGACGAGGGCGCGGGTGAGCTGGGAGTACTTAATAAATAGTGCAGACATTTTAGGAGTCCTTTCTTAAAAGGTGTGGTGGTTGAGTGGTTGAGTAGAAGTGAAAGGTGGTGCGTCTAGAAAAGCTGCGCGCCCAAGCTGATCACTACGGGCGCGAGGCCTAGAACGATGAATGCTGGCAGGAAGCACACCGCCAGCGGGAGGGCAATGAATACTCCTGCGCGCTCTGCTTTAGCCGTAGCGTGAGCAGATGCTTCGGCGCGCAAAGAAGTACAGATTCGCGTGCATCCGGCGGCAATAGTGGCGCCGGACTGGCCCGATAAGATGACAAGCCCCGCCACGTCCTCTAGCCCTGCATGGCCTTTCATGTGGTCCCATGCAGATTCCGTAGGCACGCCAACTCCCAGGAGCGCGGATACCGTCTCCCACAGGTGCTGGGTATCGGCCTCTGCCGTGCGCGCGACTGCCGTAGCAGCGGCGTGCACCGTCAGGCCCGCACTCAGGCAAGCTGCGAAAAGTTCGATATCCCCGGCCACGAGGAGTGGATCCACGGTGGTAGAGGGCTGGAGTTTGCTCATCAATCCCCCGCGCGCTGTTGCGCCATCGCGCTTTCTTGGGCCGGCGCGCGGGGTCTTCACCGTGTGCTGCGCTGTGTTTTCTGTCGTAGCCGGCCCCAGCCGCCCCTTGGTAGCCGGCAACCCGACGAGCACAGCCAGCGCTAAGCAGATAAAGGCCATCATGGTGCCGCCTTCCTGATAATGACGCGGGACCAGGCAAAGCCGCCGCAGGCAAGCCCCACCCCGATGACCAGCAGGATTCCGCCTAATCCCCCGCCGAGCAAGAAGCCCAGCGAATTGGCCCCCATCGCCCCGCCCATGGCGATGCCCGCAATGGGAAGGCAGGCCAAGACCGTGGCCGTAGCTTGGGGTCCTTGCAGCCCGGCCGCGGTGGATTGGTGGTGGCGGCGCAGCGCATCCATTCGGCTTTGGGCCTGCTCAAAGAGGCTTGCCACCGCGATGCCGTGCTGTGTGGATAATTCAAGCAGGTGGCCCAGCCGGGTAAGTTCTGCATCCGCATGGGCTCCTGAGAGCGCCACGTGTGGGGGCGCACCGCGCGCCGCCGCGGTAGCAGTGGATTCTAAGGCCGCGCTCATATCCCGCGGCGTCGTCGAGGGAAGGGACTCCGCCCCGCGCGATAGCGCCCTTGCAAGGGTTGCCCCAGCGCGCAGGTCAGCGGTGACGACCCCGAAGTATCCGGCTAGGGCTTCGCGGCCGCACCGGCGCGTGCGGGCGGCCATGATGTCCTTGACATACCACGACACGCACCAAGCTATGATCGCTGCCGCTACCGCAATACTCATCCGCCCGACCGAGAAGAAGACCAAGCTGCCGCAGAATACGGCGCCCAGAATAACCAAGGAGCTGGCCTTTATCCGGCTGCCCTTGCCAGCAATGCGGGATGCGCTCGAGGGCACAGACAGCAACAGCGCTGCGGCGAGCAATAAGAAGCTAAGCATCCGCCTGACCTCCTGCTTCTTCGTGCGGTTCCTCCAACAGCGCGGCCGAGAATTCCGCAAAGCCGGGCGCGGGGCCCTCGGTTGCACTCCAGACGATGCGCGGGGTGACCGGATTGCCCTCTAAGACGCCGATATGGGCCAGGCGCCGGCCATGTGGCGTGCGCTCCATGGTCAGCACCACGTTGACGGCGGCCGCTAATTGCGAGTGCAGGGCGCTGCGGTCCAGGCCGCCGAGCGCGCCGAGGGCCTCCATGCGGGCGGGTACCTCAAAGAGGGAATTGGCGTGCAAGGTGCCCGCGCCACCATCGTGTCCCGTATTCAGCGCGGCGAGGAGATCGACTACCTCTGGGCCGCGAATTTCACCGACGACGATGCGGTCTGGGCGCATGCGCAGCGCCTGCCGCAGCAATTGCGCCATGGTGATTTCCCCGCTACCTTCAGCGTTTGCCCGGCGCGAGACGATGCTCACGCAATGCGGGTGGTGGGGTGATAGCTCCGCCGTATCTTCGATGACCACGATGCGCTCGCGCTCGGATACGGTCCCTAAAAGCGCCGAGAGCAGCGTCGTCTTGCCGGAACCGGTTCCGCCAATAACGAGGAAGGACACCCGCTTGTCCACCATCGCGGCAAGCAGTTGGCCAATGTCTTCGGGCACGGTGCCATTGGCCACCAACTGCGGCAGAGTGGTCTGCGCCTGCCGCAATACGCGCAGGCTAATGCACGTTCCGCCCACGGCGGGTGGGCTTAAAAGGGCGTGCACGCGGAGCACGACGCCATCGGGGCGCGTAACGCGGCCATCGGCAAAAGGCTGGGCATCATCAAGCCGCGTTCCCGAGGCCGCGGCCAACCGGGAAGCGAGCTGGCGCACCTCCCCATCGTTGCGAAAGGTGATATCGCTGCGCTCTAGCCCCTCGCCGCGGTCCATGAAGACGTCTTCGGGCCCGTTGACCACGACATCGGTCACGCCCTGCCGGGTCAATAAGGCATCCAGTGGCCCCATGCCGGTGGCATCTTGGCGCAGGCGCCGGAGCAGATCCACCACGGCGACGTCACTGATAACCCCTGCTTCCTCGCGGATCCGCCGGGCCAAGCTAGAGGCGTCGTGCACCAGATCTGGTTCGGCGGCAATGAGCCGCTGCATCTTCTCCATGGTCTTTTCCATGGTTTCGGCCGAGCTATCCATCGCCGCGCTCATACCCCTACCTCCTCGCGCACCGCACGGGCGGTCTTGGCAAGGGCTGCGGGAAGCCGGGCTGGGAGTCCACCGATCTCGATGCTGCGGGTCAGCCCGCGCACGGTGGGCAATTGGGCACTGACCCGGTGATGAATAATGTCTTCTACCTCGGGTGCGCTGAGAGCCGCCCACTGCCGTTGGCGCAGCACCACCACGATGTCGCGCCGCGCCGCATCCAGTCGCAGTATGAGTTGTGCGGCCACCGCTGCCGAGCGCACCTCCGCGGCCACCACCAACACCACGTGCGTGCAGGCAGCCGGGATATTTTCCGCCGTACAATCCACAACGCACAGGCCCTCGCCTGCGTGCGCCGCAGACGTCGCCGCCGCCAAGAGCGCGGCATCCAGCGTGAAGGTGTCTTTCACCGTGCTGCGCGCTGCGGATAGCACCGCTATGCCATCGGCGGTAGAAGGCAAGGCGCGGTAGAGATCGGCGGCGTCGATGCTGCCATCGCCAATGTTGAGCTCCGGCCAGCGGGCACCTGGCGCGGTTTCCACGCCGAGGAGGAGATCGAGGCCGCCGGAGTGCGCGGTGGCATCGATAAGCAGCGCCCGCCCCTGCTCACTCGCCGTGCAGTGGGAGCGCGCCAGGGCGGCGGCAAAGGTGGAGGTGCCTACCCCACCGCTGGCGCCCACCACCGCGATGGTAGCGCTGCCTGGGCGATCTTCCGGAGGGTGTGCGGCCTGGGCAATAGCCGCCAGCAGCTCTTTAATTTCCGCGGGGATAATAAAGGCGCGGTCCGCATGGCAGGCAAGCGCCGCTTCATAATCGATGGGCCCCGGGTCCGCGGCGAGGAAAAGCACCGGAGCGGCCGCGGTCTGTGCGGCTTGGGTCGAGGCGATAACGCGCGCCATGAGCGCGTCGACCAAGACCGTATAGGCTCCGGGGAGGCTGCGTGGGATATCGCGGGGATCGGTTACCGTGATGACCTCGTGGCTGGTCGCGGCGGCGGCATGGACCGCCTCGGCGCGCAGGGCTTCCTCGCCTATGGCGACGACGATGGTGGAGCGAGAGTGTGCTGTATTCATGTCCCCTAGCCTGAAGCACCCGCGCCACCTGCACTAGGGACGGGACTTCCCGCCTGTGGATAAATTCGCGAAGGTTACCACTTAGCGCTCAGTTAGTTGAATTTCCAACAAAACCTTGTGGATAACCGTAGATATAGGTGACGGCCCGCGCATCGGGGGGTGCGCGCGGGCCGTCAGTAACCCGGCCTCGGGGGGCGAGCCGGGGCAGGCCACACAGTATATCGGGGCCTTGCACCGATTATTATGACACGTTCATTACCCGATCACAACAGCTAAGAAAAATAATCTACCTGCACGGCGCTGACCTGCGCCGAATGGATGTTCACCGCCTACCGAATACGAGGATACGGCTAGGCCGCGCGGGCGATGGCATCGGCTTCTTTACCGCCTGCCGCCCAGGCTGAGAGGTGAAAAAGCACCACCTCACCGGGCCTGTCGCGGTAGTTCGCGCGGCACTCGCGGTAGTCCTTGGAATGGCGGTGGAAATACACCTCTGGAACGGCGAACCCGCGGGGATCAAAGCCGGTATGAATAGCGGCAAGGCGGGCCGCAACGCGCGCTACGACACCGCTGCGCGGGCCAAAGAATTCACCGGCCGCGATTTCGGCATGCACGACGCTTGGCAAGAGATCGCGGAATGCGGGGCCGCTGCCCTGCGCAATCAGGCGCGCCAAGCCCTGCAAGCGCGTACTATCGCCGCTGGGAATCCCGTTTCCTCCGGCGGCGACGTCGATGCGCGCGAGCACCTGCAGCGGCGCGCGGGCAAAAGAGCGGACGGTGGAATCCACCACCTCAGGCGCCGCCACGGAATACGCGCTGACCGCGCCGGCGAGCGGCCCGCTTTCCACATCGCCTGGGCCGGGGTGCGGGGGGATGGCGTGCCCATCCAAGGCCACGCTAGCGCGCGCCCCGCGCATCAAGGACTCCGCGGAGATGACCTCATACCTGCGCAGCCCGGCCGGCCTGCGGTGGGCGCGCGCGATGGCTGCTGCGGCTTTTTCCGCACCTTCTTTCACCCCCGGGAGGCGAAATAGAGGGGATAACGCGTCATTTTCTGGCATATACATTAGGATAGCCCTAGACGCCCCGAGCCCCGAACGCCCCCTGTGACTGGCGCGGCACCATAAAACCGCGCTGTATCTATTATCATTGGGGCCGTTACAAGGTTTAGATGAAGACGAGGAGAATTAATCGTGAGCAACGATGGATTATTTACTGACGGCACCGATCAATTCGCACCAAAGGTTAATTCGATTCCTTTGAGCGATGTTGATGCATCGTCCTCCGAAACCTCCATCGGCAAGTTGGTCTCCAATGCCACCGAGCAGATGTCCCAGCTCGTGCGCTCTGAGGTAGAGCTCGCCAAGACGGAGCTGGCGGAGTCCGCCAAGAAGGGCGGCATTGGCGCCGGCTTCTTCGGCGCAGCGGGCACCATCGCGCTGTACAGCTCCTTCTTCTTTTTCTTCTTTCTCGCTGAGCTCCTCGCCCTCTGGCTGGACCGCTGGGCTGCCTTCTTGATCGTCTTCCTCGTGATGATCGTGGCGGCCGGCGCCCTCGCCCTACTCGGCGTCAAGAATGTCAAGAAGGTTAAGGCACCGCAGAAGACCATAGATTCCACCAAGGAACTCAAGAACCTCATTCCGGGCAAGGCGCAGAAGTCGCTGGACCGGAAGGACACTCACGGCCTGTATACCTAAACCGCACGCACTATTAGATCCGCCTCAGCCTTTCCTGGGGCGGATTTTCTGTACACATAGAAAGGCGCCTTGTCCTCCATGGCCTTAGCACCACTGCCCCCCTCCACGGTTGAGCTGGAAGGACCCTTTGCGCACGAGTTTGTCCACACCCGGGGCATCCGCCTGCACGTGGCCATAGCGGGCGATAGTGCCGACCCCCTCGTTGTTTTTATTCACGGCGCTTTTGGCGGCTGGTTCGATTTTCAGGAGGTCATCGGGCCCCTCGCCCAGTGCGGGTACCACGTTGCCGCGGTGGATATGCGCGGCTTTGGCATGTCCGATAAGCCGCCCATCGATCCCGGCCAGGATATCCGCACCTTGGTCGGGGATCTGGATGGCCTCATCCAAGCATTGGGCCACGATGATGCCTATATCGTCGGCGCCGATACCGGTGGCGCGGTGGCGTGGTGCCTGGCCGCCGAGCGCCCCAACCGCGTCCGCGGCCTAGTCTCCGTCTCGGCCGCGCACCCCGTCGATATCCGCCGCGCCATCGCCGCACGCCCTTGGGATTTTGGGTGGATGATTCTGCGTTCCCTCCTCTGCCACCTGCCAAAGGTCACCCGCGCGAATACCCTGCTGCTCAGCCCCCGGGCCTACCGCAAGGAGCTCAGCCTGGATACGGGGCCCGCGCTTGCCGATGCCCCCTTAGAGTCCATCCTTGCCCTGCGCCTGCGCGCCTCCCAGATTGGTAAGGTGCGCCGCGGGATCCTGTGGAACCACCGGATGCGCACCGCCGTGGTGCCGTTGAACTGGTCCGAATTAAGCGTAAAACGCCCCGTCCTTTTCATCCACGCCCAGCAGCGCTTGTGGAACCCCGTCATCCAGCGAGCCGCCCTCCGCGCTCGCGCCGGATTTAGTGCCACTTCGATTCCTGGCGCCAAGAACCTGCCTTTCCTCGAGGCCCCTGAACAGTTCGTCGACGAGCTGCGCCGCTGGCTCAATGCGTACGGGGCGTAGGGCGCGTGGGCGCGTAGGGCGGCGCGTGGGGACACATACCCCACGCGGATCTAGTACGAAAGCTAGTGCGCCACGCACTCGCCCGTTTCTACCGGGCGCTGCAATTGGGTGACATCCCCAATGTGGCCGATGACCTCATCTGCGGTCAGCGCATATCCGGTCTCAGAATCATCCACTGAGGCGCCGAAGATAACGCCCAAGACCTCGCCCGCGGTATTGATTAGGGGGCCGCCAGAATTGCCCTGTTGGATATTGCCGCGCACCGTATAGGAATCGCGCTCTACCCGGCCTTGAGAGTAGATATCTGGCCCGGCGATGGTGATGCGATCGCGCACGCGGGCCATTTCCGCATTAAAGGGGCCGGAGTGTGGGAAACCCATGACCGTGGCATCGTCGCCAGTCTGGGCCGGCTGCTGCGCCCACGGCAGAGGCTGGATACCCAAATCCGGCGCGTGCAAGACGGCGATATCGACCTCTGGGTTGTAGTAGACCACCGTGGCGTCTTTCAACCCCAGCTTCGTATCCAACCTCACTGTTTGGGTGCCGGCCACCACGTGGGCATTGGTGACCACATAGTCATTGTCCACCACGAAACCGGAACCCATGAGGCGGCGGGAGCACTCTTCGGCATCGCCAAGCACATGAATGATAGACGGGCGGATGCTGCGCACCAGCTCCGGATCCTGCACGTCTGGGGCGGGGTCCTCGACGTCCTTGCCGCTGATGGACTTTTCCCACGGCGAAACCAGCGGCGGAAGGCCCGATTCATTGAGCAACGCCGCCACGCCATTGGGAAGGGAAGCCAGGCGCGTCGGTGCGGCCGCGTTGAGGTTGCTCAGGATGCGGGAATCGCGCAGCCCCTGCCCCGCGGATCCGCCCAAATTGGTGGCCACGGGAATGGAAATCATCCAGATGACGATGAGCGCGATGAAGGACTGAAAAACCGCGCCGAATAACGAATCTATCCGCTGGGTGCTGCGCGCCTTCATGCGATCGCGCACGCTGGTGCCCAGGGAGGAACCGATGATTTGCCCAATGCCCACCAGCAAAACCAGGATGCCAACGAGCAGGAGCAGGCGCAGCGAAGGCTCGTCTACCTTGCGCAATACGCTAGGCGCTACGGCGATGCCCACCACAAGGCCCGCGCCCACGCCGATGGCAGAGAGCACCGCGGCGAGCGCGCCATTGCGCCAACCACTGAGCAGTGCTGCTAATACGGCAAGCACGATCAAGCCGTCAACAATGAGCGCAGCAGTCATGGATTTGGTTCTTTCTTCATCGAAATCTCGTGCGTCCCCCGACGCCTTAAGCGCGCGGGCAATTAGGACATCTTCTCATTATTGCGGGACTTTTTGAGGGTGTCACGCAGGTCTATGACCGAATTGTTATCCCACGGTACGCTCCACCCAGAATGATCCAATAACGCTGCCAGCACCCCGGCAGTAAACCCCCAAATCACGTAGTCATTGGCATAAAACGCCGGCCCTTGCCACTGCTTGAAGCCCACCAGCAGGCGGTTGCGGGGATCAATGAGCTCCTTAATCGGAACGAAAAACACATCGTCGGTCTCCGCCGGGCTTGCGGGATAGACCTCGCCCGGCTGCTTCCAGTGGGCCAAAATCGGGCTTACCGGATTGCCGGTGGCGCGAATGTGCAGCTGTTCCCACTGTTCTAAGGGCGTGACCGTGTGGCGCTGCAGGTCGGTTTCCTCCCACGCCTCCCGCAGCGCGGTATCAACCAGCGACATATCGCCCGGATCCCGCCGGCCGCCGGGAAAGGCAATCTGGCCGGAATGCGAGCGCATGGACGGCGAGCGGTGCGTCAGCAAAATTTCGCCATTCTCCACGCTGTTCCCGCTCAGCAGCATCAGCACAGCGGCTTCTCGCTTGATCGGCACTTCTTCCTCCGAGCCATTGAGCTGCGATGCTTGCCGCTGCCCAATAAGTTCCTGCACCTGACTCGGATCGACGCCCAGCGCGGGTTTTATCCACTCGGGTGCGTACTCGGGCCATAATTTACTCATCCGGCGAGCGCCTCCTCAACCGTTTTTTCGATTTCGGCCGCCGAGGTAAACGGCTGGGCCACCTGCTTAACCACTTCCCCATCGCGGAGAATCACGGTCATGGGAACCACGCCTGGCAGGCCCAACGTGCCCGCGAAGCTATTATCTGGGTCTTGAAAGCTCGGCAGGTCTACTCCCATATCGTTCAGGAATGCGGCCCCGTTGCCGGCGTTTTTATCCGCGTGCACCCCAATGACCTTCCAGTCCGGGTGGGATTCTGCCACCTCGTCCAAGTGGGGCAATTCCGCGCGGCACGGCTCGCACCACCACGCCCACACGTTGGCGATGGTAATGCCTTCATCCGCCTTGTCCCCTTCGCCTGCATCATCGCCGCCCAGGCACTCCAGATCCACCCCGGCAATGGGCCCCGCGGGACAATCTGGGCGCTCTGCTACGCCCTGGCCGCCCGCCGAGCCCGACTCCGATCCCCCGCCAGGGGCCTGCGCCGATTCGCCTGCGCCGGTGTCATCCCCACGCAGCTGCATGACCCCCACCACCACGAGGGCTGCGATGACAATGGCCGCAATGACGGTGCCGAAGACGTATTTTTTCATACCGCTAGCTTAATGCAGCTGGGCACAGATCCCGCACCACGCAATTCCCACACTCCGGGTTCCGGGCATGGCAGACGCGCCGGCCGTGAAAAATGATGCGGTGGGAAAACATCGTCCACTCGGCCTCTGCAATGAGCTTGGCGATGTCCCTTTCTATCTTCACCGGCGTCTTCTCCCCCGTCAGCTCCAGGCGCTGCATCAGGCGGCTAAAGTGCGTATCCACGGTAAGGCCCGGTACCCCGAAGGCATCGCCCAGCACCACCAGCGCCGTCTTGCGGCCCACCCCAGGCAGGGAGGTCAGTTCCTTTACGGTCTGTGGCACCTCGCCATCGAATTCAGAAACTAGGCGCTCGCCGATGCCCATAAGATGCCCCGCCTTCGCCCGCTGAAACCCCAGCGGCCGCAGGATCGCCTCCAGATCCTCCCGGCTGGCTGCCGCATAATCGGCCGCGGTGGGATAGGCGCGAAACAGCTCAGGGGTTACCGAGTTCACGCGCGCATCCGTGCACTGCGCGGAAAGCACCGTGGCCACCAAGAGTTGGAGGGGAGAGTCGAAATCGAGCTCGCACCGCGCATCGGGGTGTTCGCTTGCCAATCGCTCGTTAATGATGGGCGCTCTCTTACTCGGGGCCGCGGTGGCCGGCAGTGATGAACTCATGCCGCCAAGCTTAGTAGGATAGGAATACATGATTTCACTTGTTATTTTTGTACCGCTTGGTATCGCCCTTTTCGCCCTCCTCATGGAAAAATTGGAAGCAGTTGTCTTCGCCGATTAGCCGGAAATCCGCTGGCTGTAACGCTAGGGGCGTAAGTGAACCCATTTCTGTCGTGTGACCATTATGGGGGCAGTGTCCAAAAGTGACTAACTGCACTGTAAAATGGGGTACGCTAAAAATTGACCCCGCTTGTTCCGCATTAGCGTGCCTCCCTGGAGCCCGCAAAAGGATGTGGCCCAAGCACTTTAGTGACTTTTCGCAGTCGACATCCAAGGAGTAAAACGTGGAAGGCGTACAGGACACCCTCTCCCGCGCCGGAATCTTCCAAGGCGTTGATCCCGTAGCAGTGCAGAATCTTCTCGAGCAGATGGAGACAGTGCGCTTCCCGCGCGGTACCACCATCTTCGATGAAGGCGAGCCCGGTGACCGTTTGTATATCATCACCTCCGGCAAGATTAAGCTCGCCCGCCACGCCCCGGATGGACGCGAAAACCTCCTGACTGTGATGGGTCCCTCCGATATGTTCGGTGAGCTCTCCATCTTCGATCCGGGCCCACGCACCTCGTCCGCCGTCTGCGTGACCGAGGTCCAGGCCGCCACCATGAACTCCGAGCTGCTGGATAAGTGGGTCAGCGATCACCCCGCCATCGCCCAGCAGCTGCTGCGCGTGCTGGCCCGCCGCCTGCGCCGCACCAACGCCAACTTGGCGGACCTCATCTTCACCGATGTGCCCGGCCGCGTTGCCAAGACCCTGCTGCAGCTGGCTAACCGCTTCGGTGTCCAGGAAGGCAGCGCGCTGCGCGTCAACCACGATCTCACCCAGGAAGAGATTGCCCAGTTGGTGGGCGCTTCCCGCGAGACCGTCAACAAGGCCCTAGCCACCTTCGCCCACCGCGGCTGGATTCGCCTCGAGGGCAAGTCCGTGCTCATCGTCGATACCGAGCACCTCGCCCGCCGAGCGCGCTAAAACCAAACAATTCCCTCCGTCCCCCGTGCATAAGCACTAGGGGTGGAGGGAATAAACGTTTTAAGCCGGCTGCCTGCCGCGCAGCGCGTTAGTTATCGGTACCAGTACCGTCGAGGTACTTCAACGCGGTGCGCGTGGACTGCTCTGCGGCATGGCGCAGCACCGGATCCACATCGTCATACATTTCATTGACCAAGGTGGTCAGATCCACGTCATCGCCCAGCCGGGAGCGAATTTCCCGGATCTGGTCTAGGCGGTAGTGGCGGCGGTCAATGTACTTGCGCGCCACCTGCGAGGTATCTTCCAAATCCGGCCCGTGGCCTGGGAAGAGCGGAACATCCTTGCCGCGAGATTCCAGCACGTCCAGGGTATGCAGGTAATCGGCCAAATCACCGTCCGTTTCTGAAAGCAAAACGGTGTGGCGCCCCGCGATGGTATCGCCGGTGATAATGCCTTCTAGCCGGGAATGTTCTACCTCACCGCTCCACACGAAAAAGGACGTGGAATCCGCGGTGTGGCCCGGCGTGTGCAGGACCTCCAGTTGCGGGGTGATGCCTTCCAAAGTCAGAATTTCACCATTCTGCAACGCCTCCGCGCCATTGCAATAGCTGGGATCGAAGGCGCGGATGGGCGCGCCGGTCATCTGCCGAAGCCGTTGCGCGCCCGAAGCGTGGTCATCGTGGCGGTGGGTAAGCAGAATTAAAGCCACCTCACCGGCATGGCGATGCACAACGTTGAGGTGGCCTTCATCTTCCGGCCCCGGGTCTACGACGATCGACCGAGAGTCTTCAGCGGCACTGATAATCCAGGTATTCGTGCCCTCGAGGGCGGTATAGCTGGGATTATCACAAAGAACTACGCCAACGGATTGGCTTACGGGACGCAATTGACTGTATGCGGGGTGCTCCATGACTACCAGCCTAACCGATCACTCAGCGATCTCTACGATCAATTCGATCTCCACCGGGGCATTCTTTGGCAAGGCAGCTACGCCGACTGCAGAACGCGCGTGCGTGCCAGCCTCGCCGAATACCTCCCCGATGAAATCCGATGCCCCGTTGACCACCGCGGGCTGTTCTTCGTAGCTGGGATCCGAAGCCACGAAGCCAACGATCTTGATCACGCGGGAAATATTGTCCAGCCCGATCTCCGCATCGACAGCCGCCAACGCGTTGAGCACGGCGGTGCGAGCCTGTTCCTGGGCCTGCTCCGTGGTGACATCAGCGCCGACCTTGCCGGTCACCGGCAGGGAGCCATCTACCAAGGGAAGCTGGCCAGAGGTCCATACCTGGTTGCCCACGCGCAGCGCCGGCACATAGGAAGCCAGCGGCTTTGCGACACCCGGCAGCTCCACCCCTAATTCTTTCAAGCGAGCGGAAAAACTCATTTACTCTGCCACCTCGCGCTTGAAGTAGGCCACCACGTTCTCTGGGTTCGGGCCAGGGGTGATGGAGACCAATTCCCATCCGTCTTCGCCCCAAGAATCAAGGATCTGCTTGGTGGCGTGGGTCAGTACTGGTGCGGTTGCGTATTCCCATTTAGTCATGGGGTTTATTCTAGCGATTTAATACGACTTATGCCGCCTCTATTCCGCAGCGCTGCCGCCGCCGCGCGGGCAGTCACGCCTCTGACTGCCTTAAATGCCGACGAGTTCACCACCCTTAGCCAGGTAATTGGCCCAGTCTGTGATGTGGGGATTCTTGCGCAGGAGGGCGCGACGCTGGCGCTCGGTCAACCCACCCCACACGCCAAATTCCACGCGGTTATCAAGGGCGTCTGCGCGGCATTCCGTTAATACGGGGCAGTGGCGGCAAATGACGGCGGCTTTGCGCTGTTCCGCGCCGCGCACGAATAATGCGTCCGGGTCCTCATTGCGGCACTTTGCTTGAGTGACCCACTCACCACGCTCGGGATTTCGGGCTGTATTGGACATTCCCGCAGTCTTCACTCGAACGGTCATGGGTGAGTGTGCTCCTTCCCAGACGGAATACTATGTACCGAGGCCTGAGTCTATTCACTAGAACGCAAGATTGTCTACGAGGTCACACTTTAGGGGGTGCAGGTCACCTTCCCCATTGCTAGGCATACCACGTAGGGTATTGGGCGTGACTGTCTTCAAATCTTTGTCCAAGATAGCCCTGTCCACGGTCTTGGTAGCCGCGCTCATCGCGCTCGCGCTTGCCCCCTTCGCGGGCATTTCCGGCGTAGCGATCGCCCGCACCAACCAGACCATGCAATCGGACCTGCAAGACCTAACAGCGGGCAATATCCCTGGTGTTACCACGGTGCAGGATGCCTCGGGCAAAGATATGGCCTATGTCTATAGCCAACGCCGCCACCCCGTAGACGGTGACGAGATTTCGGACGCGATGAAAAACGCCATCGTCTCCATTGAAGACGAGCGCTTTTACGAGCACGGCGGCGTTGATCTCCAAGGCAATTTCCGCGCCTTGTGGACCAACCTGACCTCCGGCGGGGTATCTCAGGGCGCATCCACCATTGACCAGCAATACGTCAAGAACTACCTCCTGCTCGTCTCCGCGCAAAACGATGAAGAACGGGCCGCGGCGACCGAGCAATCCGCCACCCGCAAGCTGCGCGAAATGCGCATGGCAACGCAGATGAATGAGGAACTAGACAAGTCGGAAATTCTCACAAATTACCTCAACCTAGTCTCCTTTGGTAACCATGCCTACGGCGTAGAGGCCGCCGCGCGAACCTACTTTGATAGCCACGCCGCGGACCTCACGGTGCCGCAGGCGGCGATGCTGGCCGGCATGGTGCAGTCCTCGGAGCGCCTCAACCCCTATACCAATGAGGAAGAGGTGCTTGACCGCCGCAACGTCGTGCTGCAATCCATGGTGGATAATGGCTATCTCGAGCAGGCGGATGCGGATGAGTATAAGGGGGAAGAATTGGGCGTCGGCAAGCGGCCCAATACCCTGGACAATGGCTGTATCGGCGCAGATGATCGCGGCTTTTTCTGTGACTTTGTGCTGCAGTACCTTGAGCAAAAGGGTCTAGACCAAGACCAGCTCGCCCACGGTGGATATACCGTAAAGACCACGCTGGACCCGCAGGTGCAGGATACGGCGCTATCTGCGGTGCAGTCGCGTACCAACCCGGATGCCCAGGGCGTCGCTGAGGTGATGGACGTTATCGAACCGGGCACGTCAGACCGCAAGGTCTTGGCCATGGTCTCGTCCCGTGCGTACGGGCTGGACCAGGACAATAATGAAACCCTGCTGCCGCAGACCAACTCCTTGGTGGGCAATGGCGCCGGCTCGGTTTTTAAGGCCTTTACCGCCGCGGCCGCCCTCGAGGCTGGCTACGGCATTAAGAATACGGTGGACGTGCCCACCCGCTATGAAGCCGAAGGCCTTGGCCATGGCGGCGCTGATAACTGCCCCGCCAACCGCTACTGCGTGGAAAACACGGGCAATTATAAGGCCACGATGACGCTGCAAGAGGCCTTGGCCCACTCACCCAATACGCCATTTATCAAGCTCACCGAGCAAGTTGGCGTGGCACCCATCGTGGATATGGCGGTGCGCCTCGGCCTGCGCTCCTACGACGAAAAGGGCACCTTTGATAAGGACACCTCCATCGCGCAGCGCACGAAGGACGCCAATTCCGGTTCCTTTACCCTGGGCCCCAATCCGGTAAATCCGCTGGAACTATCCAATGTCGGCGCAACGATTGCCTCCAATGGCCGGTGGTGCGAGCCCAATCCCATTGACAAGGTCCTAGATAAGAACGGCAACGAGGTCTACCTCAAAGAGACCCCGTGCGAGCAGGCGGTAGACCAGGATGTGGCCCACGCCCTGGCCAATGCGCTATCTGAAGATGCCAAGCAGGGCACCGCTAAGGATGCCGCCCAGGCCGCTGGCTTTAGCTCCCCCATCGCCGCCAAGACCGGTACCACCGAGTCCAACCAGTCCTCGGCATTTTTGGGATTCAACGACGGGCTCGCCGCCGCTCCTTATATTTATAACGACGGCACCGATACCCAGCCTCTGTGTACCTCCCCCGTGCGCCAGTGCACCGGTGCTGGCAACCTCTTTGGTGGCTTAGAGCCCGCGCAGACATTTTTCACCATGGCATCGCAGCTACCGCAGGCTACTCAGAGCGGTCTGCCCAATTACAATAAGAAATACGATGACGGCACCACCGGGGATAAGTTGCTCGATAGCTTGCGCGGCAAAAACGAGTCACAGGCCCGCAGCACCCTTGAAGCCAAGGGCTATGTGGTAAAAACCTCCCGCGTCGTCGGCGGGGATGTCCCCTACGGCCGAGTGGTGCGCGCGATTACCGGGAAGGATGGCAAGAAGGACGGCGCCGAGATTACCCTGCAGCTTTCCGATGGCACCTCTGCCACCCAATCCCCCTCCAGCGGCGTGGGCAGTGCGAATACGACCGGCGCACAAAATAACACCGGCAGCGCGAACACTACCGGTGTGAGCAACTGGGGAGGAAATAACGGCGGCGGATTGAACCTCAGCCCAGAGGACTTTGGAATCCGCCAAGAAGATATCGATAACTTCCGCAACGATATCCGCAATCTCCTCGGCCGCTAAAGATTAGTTAAGCTGGCCCTTTACCTCTGCGGAAAGGCGCTTGCCGTCGGCCTGGCCGGCGGCTTTTGCATTGGCCACCTTCATGACCGCACCCATCTGCTTCATGGTGGGTGCTTCGCCGTTTTCCTTTTCTACCTCAGCAATTGCTTCTTCTACCAAGGCCTTAAGCTCCGCATCATCGAGCTGGCGCGGCTGGTAGGCCTCGAAGAAGGGGACATCGGCAAGCTCAGCCTCTGCCAATTCCGGGCGGCCATTTTCTTCATAGACCTCTGCGGACTCGCGACGCTTTTTAATCTCGCGCGCGATGACCTTGAGGATGTCTTCATCCTCTAGCTCGTGGCGGGACCCAGTGGTTTCCTCGGCCTGGATTGCCGCCAGCAACGCGCGAATGGCGCTGGTGCGCTGCTTTTCCTTGGCCTTCATCGACGTTTTCAGATCTGCTCGAATAGTATCTTTTAGCTCGCTCATGCCTTTCAATATACGTCCATTTAAGGCAGGTAGTGTAGAAGCTGTGAAACTTCAACGGATTCTTGGCGGCGTCGCCGCCGGCCTAGGTGTTGCTGCTTGGGGCTTTAGCGAGCTCACGAAATTCGAACTCAAGGAATTTACCCTTCCGCTCCTGCCCAAAGGCACCCTGCGCGGCGAAGAAGAGTTCCGCCTGCTGCACATTTCTGACCTGCACATGATCCCGGGCCAGCAGACGAAGATCGATTGGGTCTCCGCCCTCGATGCGCTGGAGCCAGACCTCGTGGTCAATACCGGCGACAACCTCTCCGATAAGCAGGCCGTGCCCGATACCCTGCGCGCGCTCGGCCCGCTGCTCGTCCGGCCCGGCGTCTTCGTGTTCGGCACCAATGATTATTGGGCGCCGCGCCCGGTCAACCCCTTCAAATACCTGCTGGGCAAAAAGCGCGAGCCCTCCTACGTGGATCTTCCTTGGCGCGGCATGCGTGCGGCCTTTGTGGAGCACGGCTGGTACGACGGCAACCAGGCCCGTCACGAGTTCAAGGTGGGCAATGTTCGCCTCGCCGTGGCCGGTGTGGACGATCCGCACCACGACTTGGATGATTACTCCGAAATCGCCGGCCCGCCCCACGAGGACGCCGATCTCTCGCTCGCCCTACTCCACGCCCCCGAGCCGCGCGTGCTCGAAAAGTTCGCCGCCGATGGTTACCAGCTCTCCCTTTCCGGCCATACCCACGGTGGGCAAATTTGCCTTCCTGGTTCGCGCGCCATCGTGACCAATTGCGGCATCGACCGCCCGCGCGCACAGGGCCTGCACGATTTCGGCCCGATGAAGATGCACGTCTCCAATGGCTTGGGCACGTCCAAATTCGCCCCGGTGCGTTTATTCTGCCGCCCCTCAGCCACCCTGTTGAGGATCACTGAGGTGGACTAGACCTGCCGTTTTGTCGATCTCATTCACCATGCGTTAAAGTATCTCAGTACTGCTTTTAAGCAGTGACCGGGATATGGCGCAGGTTGGTAGCGCGCTTCGTTCGGGACGAAGAGGTCGCAGGTTCAAATCCTGTTATCCCGACAATAGCCCGCAGGAAACTGCGGGCTATTTCTATCCCTATAGGGCCCTTGGATTCCAGGCCCGCTTAGGCCAGCATCCCGGTAAAGAATGCGATGGCGACGAGGATAATGGAAAATATCCATGCGATGGGGAAGGCTATCTTGAGGTACTTGCCCATCTGACCATCCGCCAGTCCCAGCGCCAGCCACAGCGCTGGCGAAAATGGGGAGACGAAGGTTCCCACCACGTTGCCGATAATGAGGGCGCTCGCAGCGCCCATTCCGCTGACGCCGAAGGACTCCACCGTGCCTTGGACAATGGGCAGTACCGAGAAGTAATACGCATCCGTGGAGGTCAACAGGTCTAGCGGAACCCCAAAGAATCCCACGATGACGTGCAGATACGGTGCCACTCCTTCCGGCAGAATATTCACCAGGCTCAGCGCGATTTCTTCTAGCATCTTGGTCTCATTGAGCACGCCCAAAAACATCGCGGCCGCAATGATCACTCCGGCCATGGACAAAGCGTTGGGGGCGTGGCGCCGCAAGGCATCGCCCTGCTCCATCGCGCCGTCGAAGTTGACCACCAAGGCAATGGTGGTAGCAATAAGGAACGCGGGCGCCGGTGGCAGCAAGCCCGAAAGCAGGGCAGCAAGCACGGCCAAAGCAACGACGATATTCGCGATGGTCACCCACCGGGATTTCCTGTACCTGAACCCGAGTTTCTGCTGTTCCTCGGCCTGCTTGGCGGAAAAATCATCCGCCAAGGAATTCACGTCCACAGAGATAGAGCCCTTGATTTCGCCGCTTTCCTGCAGCTTGACCAAACGGCGCTTTTCGCGCCATCCCAACAGGGCGGCAGTAGCGAAGATGAGGACCACTGCCACACCCTGGATGGGCAATAAGTGCAGCCAGATATCGTTCGGGTCTTGCTCAACCACCGCACCGGCACGCCCCAATGGCCCGCCCCACGGGACCATATTCATCACCGAAGCGGCTAGGGCCACGATGGTAATCAGCACATAGCGCGACATGTGCAGCGCCCGGTACAGCGGCAACAATGCGGGAATCGTAATAAGGAAGGTCGTGGAACCCGATCCATCGAGGTGCGCCACGATGCCGATGGCGGCCGTGCCTATAGTCACGGCCATGACATTGCCGCGGGTCGCCTTGATGAGGCTGCGGATCACCGAGGTAAAAAGCCCCACATCCTGCAAAATGCCAAAGAAAATGATGGCGAAGATGAACATCACCACGACGTTGATGACAGAACTTAAGCCTTCGCCAAAGAAATCCGCGATATCTTCTACGCCGAAACCGGTTATCACAGCGCCGATGACGGGCACCAAGGTCATGGGAATAATGGGATTAACGCGTCCACGGATGAGGATGCCCACCGTCACAAAGATGATGGCCAGTCCCATCAGGGTCAGCCCGAGGGAGGTCTGCATTGCGCTCCTTCAAAAGTCACTGGCGCCCGCCTGGCGCACGCCATTAGCCAATAGACGTATAGCTAATGTTAAACATTGCTGTGTGGTAGCGCACATTCCTGCCGTGGGCCGCACATATCCCCCTGGGCCGACCTGGATAAATAGCTTTGGGCAAAACGGGAAACGACGCGGCGCCCCTACAGCACCGCGTCGTCCCTATTCCCTATCACTCACAACGGCGCAAGCCGTTCGCCTACCCCCTAAGTAGGCGGTGTGAGCACTAGCAAGAATAACACTCTTCGCATTCCAACCATAGCGATGGCAAATATTGCCAGCTTTATACAAGCTTTTACCTATTTAAGTACACAATTTCATACTTTAGCGCCTGTTTTTGGGTTCTTCCTGGCAGGCACGAGCCATTTCACTGCACTCAGACCTACGAGAGTGATAGCGCCCAAGACAGCCAGGCCGGTCCACAGCACCACTGCCTCACCATCGTTGCCCGCCACGGTGACTGCGGCCGTTGTCCAGTTGAGCGGCAAAAGGTTAGCTACTACCTGCCACACCTTGTCCACCCCGGCGATGGCCGCGGATTTCCACAGCCACCCCACCAATGCGGTCTGCCCAGTGCCAAAGATCGCGGCGAGGATGGATCCCACAGTCATGCCACACAGTTCGAGCAAGCCCCGCACGATAAGCGCAGAGGACAGGGCGCCCAAGAACAGCGCCCCTCCGGCGGCTACCGCAGCGATGGGGGTCAGGCCGATGGACAAGACGAAGAGCAGGATCTCCCCGATGGCCACCGCGGCCAGCGATCCGCCTAGAACCATCAGCCACGGGTGGAAGCCCAGTTTCCATGCCACCCCAGCGGCGGAACCAGCCAGCAGGACGAGCGCGGAAATGAGCATGGCGATGACCGGGCTTAGCTGGCGTGCGTCCTCTTCTGCGGCTACGTGCGCAGGAGGCAGGGCGCGCTGCACCGCGCCCAGGTTCGATTGGTTTTGTTCCGCCATGCCGGTGAGCTTGCCGGCGCCATCGTCAAGCTGGCCCACCCCATCGAGAGCCTCATCCACACGGCTATTGAGCTCCGCTATGGACTGGTTGAGCTGTTGCGCGCCTGCCACGGCCTGGTTGATGCCATCGTGGTAGGCATAACCGCTTACCGCCAGCTGATTGGAGAGATCGCGCGAGCCGTCCTTCAGCTTCTTCAGCTCCCCGGTCAGGGATTCATCGAGGCGGAAGTTTTCCACCTGCTTGCGCAAATCCCCCAGCTGAGAACGAACTTGTTTCGCTTCCTTGGAATTATTTCCCTCCAGGTCGCGCACCGTACCGTCGATGGCTTCCAGGATTTGGCCTTGGACGGCTCCCAGTCCCACGACCTGGTCGACGGCCCCGCCGACGGTATTGGCCAGTTCCGTCGCCCCTCCGCCGAGGGTATTGGTCCCTGACTGCAACTGGTTAAGCCCCGACACCAGCTCTTGCGAACCACCGGCGAGCTTTTCGACGCCCTCGCCTAATTCCCCAGCACCCTTATCCAGCTCACTGGTGCCCTTGTTTAACCGATCCGCGCCAGATTTCAGGATGCTAGCCTGCGCTTGGGCGTGGCTGGCGGCCTCGGCGGCTTCCTTAAGCTCTGGCGAGGTCGAATTCGCCTGCGGCGCGCCATAAGGCTGCGCGGCGCTCGACCACGCATGCGCCGGTTCCCACTGCGACCAGGCCGCCACTGCGGTACCAACGATAAGCGGTACGGCGAGCAATACGAGCAGTAAGAGTGTGCGCCACCGCGAGGAACTCGCGGACGCGGTGGGCGCGGTCGAGGCAAGGCGTTTGGTCATGCTAGTAACCTATCGCTGCAGGTCATTCCCTTTCTGCAGGCGCGCCGATCCCCACGCATTACAAAGAGAATCTACTATTAAGACATGTCTAATCCTCTAAAACTCTCTCACTCCCGCGCCTTGGCGTGCGTAGCCGCGTTTCCGCTGTGCATGGCATTGGTCTCCTGCACCGATGATGCCGATAACTCTGGCGATTCCAGTGAGCCCCAGTTTTCTGATGCCGTGGCGCAATCCAGCTCCAGCTCCAGCACTACAAGTTCCACGGAGCGAACGGCGACTGCGACGGACTCGCCCACAACCTCCCCGGTAGAAGCGGTAGAAACTACTGCACAGCCACCTGCACCACAGGAGACAACAGTCACTACCACTACCACGCAGGCCAAAGGTGATTGTTCCCCAAGTACCTTCTCGTCTCTAGAGCCCGATATGGGCAAAATTGTGGTGTCGGATTGCGACGGGGAATGGGCTCATTTTGGCAAAGACAGTACAGATTGGACCGCTTGGGCACGTTTTAGCGATGGCGCATGGACAACTATTGAACCCATCGGTGAAACAAATAGTGGTTTGACCGCACCGTGCTATGACGTAGACAAATGGATCAATCAGGGCGCGCCGAGCTTTGTTGCAGACAATATGCGCCGCTGCGATTAATCCCGCCTAACGCACAAGCCGCCTTCGACCAATTACTCCACCCAACTCACAGCAGCTCGCTGTGGGGTGAGGACGCAGGGATGGTCGAAGGCGGCTTTGCTTTATGCCTCTAAAAAGCAGTACAACCGCAGTGGCGTGCTACTTCTTTTCAGCGAAGACCTCGCGCACGCGCTGGCCCAGGTCCGGGTGGACGTTGGTCCAGTACTGGTACACGCGCTCTTCGGTTTCTTCGGACACGCCGGCCATCGCGTTGGTGATATTGGTGACCAAGCGCTCCTTGGCGGCGTCGTCGTAGACGTTTTCGTACAGGTCGCGAGCTTGGACGAAGTCATCGTCTTCCGCGTGGCGCACGTACGGCGCGCGGACCAAGTCCTGGCCGTGGGGGTCCGGATTCACGTAGAGGTCAGTCGCGGTGGTGGTCTCTAGGTCCTCGCGGTTGTTTACGGAGGCATCGTCAAGCACGCCCGTACCCTTCGCATGGCGGTTGGGCGAGTACACCGGATCCTCTGGAGCATTGTAGAAATACTGCATTGGACCCTCGTGCTCGTAGGTATTGACCTTCTCCGCATTGCGCGGCTGGTTGACCGGCAACTGCTTGTAATTCGGCCCTATGCGGTAGCGCTGCTGATCCGCATAGGCAAAGACGCGGGCCTGCAGCATCTTATCCGGGGACAGGCCAACACCCGGCACAATATTGGAGGGATCCAGCGCAACCTGCTCAATTTGAGCAAAGAAGTTGCGCGGGTTGCGGTTGAGCTCGAAGTAGCCCACATCGTGCAGCGGGTAGTCCTTCTTGGACCAGACCTTGGTCAGATCGAAGGGGTTGAAGCGGTAGTCCTCTGCCTCCGCAAGCGGCATGATCTGCACCTTGACATCCCAGATGGGGTAGTTGCCCTCTTCGATGGCGTTGTAGAGATCCGCGCGGTGGCTATCCGGGTTCTTACCGGCTTCCACGGTGGCCTCTTCATCGGTGAAGTTCTCTACACCCTGGCGGGAGATGAAGTGGTATTTCACCCAGAATGCCTCGCCGTCTTCGTTGACCCACTGGAAGGTGTGGGAACCGTAGCCATTTTGGTGGCGGGTGGTCTTCGGGGTGCCGCGGTCACCCATCAGGTAGGTCACCTGGTGGGCGGATTCCGGGTTGCGGGTCCAGAAATCCCACTGCATATCGGCATCGCGCAGGCCATTGGAACCCAGGCGCTTTTGGGAGTGGATGAAGTCCGGGAACTTCATGCCATCGCGCAGGAAGAATACCGGGGTGTTATTGCCCACGATGTCGAAGTTTCCGTCTTCGGTGTAGAAGCGGAGGGCAAAGCCGTGCACGTCGCGCCAGGTATCCGGGGAGCCTTGCTCGCCAGCGACGGTGGAAAAGCGGCCCATCATCGGGGTGACGGTGCCCTTCTGGAAGACCTTGGCCTTGGTGTAGGCGGACACATCTTCGGTGATGTGCAGCTCGCCGTAGGCGCCATGACCCTTGGCGTGCGGGGTACGCTCGGGTACGCGCTCGCGGTTGAAGTGGGCGAGCTTTTCAATGAGGTGAATATCGTTGAGCGCGAGCGGACCCTGGGGTCCGGCGGTCACGGACGTGTTCTCGGAAGGCACGGGCTGGCCGGACGGGCGAGTAGTATTGCCCTTACCTGCGGGACGCTGTCCCTTGTTCAGGATGTCATCAGCGGTGGAATCAGTCATGGTATGTCTTTGCCTCCTGGCAATCAGTCGATAATTTGGGGTCAATTATCAATCACGGACAACCCATAGCTTACTACGTATAACGGTGCTGCGCTACCTTATGCGCGCATGTGCTGCTTGCCGATGCCCCAGCCACCGCAACCTTGGCTAAGAAATACAACAGCTACTGGTAAATTCATTCAGGTGACACACCACTCCGCAGCAGACGACGCCCGCGTCACCGAGCTCGCCCTCCGGGCTGGGCGCGGCGACCGAGCAGCGCTTACGGAGTTCATCAAGGCCACCCAGGATGATGTCTGGCGCCTCCTCGCCCACCTGGGCGGCCCCGAAATCGCCGACGATCTCACCCAGGAGACCTACCTGCGCGTCATCGGCGCCTTGCCGCGCTTTGCCGCCCGCTCTTCTGCACGCACGTGGTTGCTCTCGCTGGCCCGGCGCGTCTGGGTGGATAATATCCGCCACGACATGGCCCGACCCCGCAAATCCGCCACGCAATACGAGGACGCCATGGGCTCCGCCGCGGAAAACTCCGGTTCCTGGAGCGATTGGATCGATGCCCGGGCGCTTATCGATGCCCTGCCCGCCGACCGCCGCGAAGCCCTTATCCTCACCCAGGTACTGGGCTATACCTATGAGGAAGCGGCCAAGATCGCCGGTGTGCGCGTTGGCACCATCCGCTCCCGCGTGGCGCGCGCCCGCAAGGACCTCATCGAGGGCGCAAATTAATACCCCCGAATGTTCGAGCGCTTGGACACATACTTTCGCCGCAATACTTATCAAAGTGCAGGTACTTAGGGCAGCGCAGCGGGCGCATGCGGCCTGAGGGCGGGGTAGAAAAATACTAAAGTGACACGATTTCAGCTGTGAAGTCACGGGTGAAATGTGATTCTATTAGATACACACACGTGATAAATCGACCGTCGATCCGGGCCCGCGCGTTCCCAAAGCCGGGCCCGGCGAGTGTGAGTAAGAGAGTTTCTCCCCTCATGATTAAACGCGCAATCGGAATCTCCATGGCGTTTATTGGCATCGTTGTGGGCGCAGGCTTTGCTTCGGGCCAAGAAGCCATGCAGTACTTCGTAGCTTTCGGCGAGTGGGGCCTGTGGGGCATCGCCCTCGCCGCCGCCCTCATGATGGTCACCGGCGTGTCCATCCTGCAGCTGGGCTCCTATTTCCAAGCGGTGGAACACACCGCTGTTTATAACAAGATCGCTTCACCAGTCACCGCCAAGATCTTGGACTGGTCCACGCTTATTACGCTGTTTTCCATCGGTTTCGTCATGTTCGCCGGTGGTGGCTCCAATATCAACCAGCAATTCCCCAGCATCCCTGTGTGGGTCGGCGGCACCGTCATGCTGATCCTCGTGCTGCTGGTGGGCCTTATGGACGTGGACCGCGTCACCCGCGTCATCGGTACCATCACCCCGTTCATCATCTTCTTCGTGGTGCTGGCCACCGGCTATACCATCCTTACAGCCGATGTGGACTTCGCGTCCCTAAACACGTGGGCCATCGATAATGTCAATACCTCGCTGCCAAACTGGTGGCTCTCCGCCCTGAACTACACCGGCCTGAACGTCATGACGGCCGTGTCCATGTCCATCGTCATCGGCGGTAACTTCCTGGATAACCGCGCCGTGGGCATCGGCGGCGTCATCGGTGGTTTCCTCTACCTCATCTTGTTGGCCCTGCTCGTCTTCGCCCTCTTCTTCGAGGCCAAGGACGTCAACGGCGAGGACATGCCGGTGCTGAAGCTGATTACCGGCATCCACCCGGTTCTCGGCGTCTTGATGACCTTCGTCATCTACGGCATGGTCTTTAACACGGCCATCGGTATGTTCTACGCGCTGGGCAAGCGCCTGACCCGCAATAACCCACAGCGCTTCTACCCCGTATATGCCGCATCCTGCATCATCGGCTTCATCCTGTCCTTCATCGGCTTCCAGTCCCTAGTCAGCAACGTCTACCCCATCCTGGGTTACCTCGGCCTGCTGATGATTGTCGTGATGGTTTATAACCGCATTAAAAACCGCGGCATGCTTGCCGATGAATCCGATCGCCGCATGCGCGCCCATGATCTCGTCGCCCGCAAGTTGGACCCGCGCCAGCGCTTTACCAAGAAGAATGAGCGCGAGCTGCGCATGCTAGCCGCAGCATCCAATATGGGTACGCAGGAGTTTATCGATCACATCGCCGAGGACATCCACGAGGAGCTCGAAGAGGACGATGAACTCGACTATGACCGTTCGGAGCCTGCGCCTTCCGTCACCTATGTCCAGCACACGAAGCCGGAAGTACCTTCCGTCGATAGTGACTTGGACTTTGGCAAGAAAGACGAAGGCTAAGGACTAAGCCTTAGCGAAGCAAAACGCAATTCGGCTCCTCCTTCCTGCAGTGGGAAGCGAGGAGCCGATTTTTCATATTGCAAAGCGCCGGGCAAGGCTTCACAGCTCTGCCCGGCGCGGTGGTGCCTTGCGGCTATACCAAGAGTTCTGCGATCTGGATGGTATTGAGCGCAGCGCCCTTGCGCAGGTTATCACCGGAGACAACAAGCACGAGTCCCTTATCGTCATCTACCGTCTGATCCTGGCGGATGCGCCCGACCAAGGAATCGTCCTTGCCGGCGGCGGCGAGAGGGGTGGGGACATCGGCAAGCGTCACGCCTGGGGCATCGCTCAGGAGCTCGGTGGCCTGCTCCGGGGTGATGGGCTTGGCGAACTCCGCGTGGATCGTCAGGGTGTGGCCGGTAAAGACAGGGATGCGCACGCAGGTGCCGGCGACCTTGAGGTCCGGCAGGCCGAGAATCTTGCGGGATTCATTGCGCAGCTTCTGCTCTTCGTTGGTCTCATTGCTGCCGTCATCGACGAGGTTGCCGGCAAAGGGCAGGGCGTTGTAGGCGATGGGCGCAACGAAGGGACCCAGGTCCTCATCATCGAGGGCAGAACCATCGTGGACCAGATCCACGTTGTGATCGCCCACGCTGTAGACCTGCGCGGCCAGCGTCTGCACGCCCGCCAGGCCGGAGCCGGATACTGCCTGGTAGGACGATACGTGCAGCTTGTTGAGGCCGGCGGCATCGTGCAGGACCTTCAGCACCGGCATGGCGGCCATGGTGGTGCAGTTCGGATTGGCGATAATGCCCTTCGGCGGGTTCTTCGCCTCCTCGGGGTTTACCTCAGTTACCACCAGAGGGACCTCTGGGTCCTTGCGGTAGGCCGAAGAATTATCCACCACGGTAGCGCCCGCGGCGGCGAAGACCGGGGCCCACTTCTCAGAGGTGGACCCGCCCGCGGAAAATACCGCGATATCGACATCGGCCACGGATTCTTCGGTGACCTCGGCCAAGTCCTCCACTTCGATCTGCTCGCCGCGGAATTCCAGCTCGGTTCCTGCGGAGCGGGCGGAGGCGAAAAAGCGCACCTTATCCGCCGGGAAATTGCGTTCTTCCAAAATGGAGCGCATCACGCGGCCGACCTGGCCGGTGGCGCCGACGACTGCAACGGTAGTCATTGTCTTCCCTTAATTGCTCTGAACTGCTCTGTAGTGCTCTGGTTTAGCGTCCGGTTCCAGCATAGACGGTGGCTTCTTCCTCGCCGCCGAGCTGGAATTTATCGTGCAGGGCGCGCGCCGCCTTCTCTAGGTCCGCCTCGCGCGTCAGCATGGAGATGCGGATTTCGGAGGTGGAAATAAGCTCCATATTCACTCCCACATCGCGCAGGGCCTCGGTAAAGTCCGCCGTCACGCCGGGGTGGGACTTCATGCCGGCGCCAACGAGGGAGACCTTGCCCACCTGGTCATCGTAAAGCACATTGGACCAGCCGCCCTCAGACTGCAGCTTGCTCAATAGCTCCATCGCGCGGGGGCCATCGGCGCGCGGGCAGGTGAAGGTGATGTCGGTGGTGCCGTCCTCCAAGGAGGAGACGTTTTGCAGCACCATATCGATATTGATCTCCGCATCGGCGATGACGCGGAAAAGCTTCGCGGCCTCGCCCGGGCGATCTGGGATGCCCAGCACGGTTACCTTCGCCTCGGATTTATCAGTTGCTACACCAGTAAGTACTGCTTCTTCCACGGGAATATCCTCCATCGAGCCGGTCACCAACGTGCCGGGGTCATTTGAATAAGACGAGCGAACTCGCAACGGAACATTGAAAGCGCGGGCGTATTCCACGCTGCGCAGGACCAGAATCTTGGATCCTACGGCGGCCATTTCCAGCATCTCTTCAAAAGAGAGCTTTTCTAGCTTTTGCGCATCCGGGACGATGCGCGGATCGGCGGTATAGACGCCATCGACATCGGAGTAGATTTCGCACACATCCGCCTTCAGCGCCGCAGCCAGGGCCACCGCGGTGGTATCGGACCCGCCGCGGCCCAGGGTGGTCACATCGCGCGAGTCCTTATTCACGCCCTGGAAACCGGCGACGATGCAGATCTGTCCATCCTCTAAGGCCTCGGTCAGGCGGCCGGGGGTGACGTCAACGATGCGCGCATTGCCGTGGCGCTCGGTCGTCAGCACGCCCGCCTGGGAGCCGGTAAAGGACTGGGCCTTCGCACCTAGGGACTCCACCGCCATGGCCACGAGCGCATTGGAGATGCGCTCGCCCGCTGTAAGGAGCATATCCATTTCGCGCTGCGGGGGAACAGGATTGACCTGCGCTGCAAGGTCAAGAAGCTCATCGGTGGTATCCCCCATAGCGGAGCACACCACGACGACATCATTGCCCTGCTTTTTAGTGGCCACAATCCGCTCCGCTACCGCGCGGATGCGATCTGCGGATTCGAGGGAGGAGC
The DNA here is from genome assembly GCF_046718165.1 of Corynebacterium tuingiense. Taxonomy (NCBI): domain Bacteria; kingdom Bacillati; phylum Actinomycetota; class Actinomycetes; order Mycobacteriales; family Corynebacteriaceae; genus Corynebacterium; species Corynebacterium tuingiense. The sequence continues at coordinate 177,038 of NZ_CP177101.1, read as the reverse complement.
CGCCGTATTTTTGAACGATCAGGGCCACGGTGTGGTTGCCACCTTTCGTTTTAAAAGGCACTCCTGGGCGCAGGCGCGCCACAGAAATACCTGTCGGACACTAGTCAAATTCCTATGCTACCCCGCAAGGCGCTACACCTCATCATAATTCCGAAACAATACTTTTATTTTATTCACACCCACCCCCGTGCGCGCGCGAGGCGGCGGGGCGGGGGCGGCATCGCCAAGCAAAATGCATCTCCGGGACTTTTTTACTAGCGTTGAGCGGGTGTTAAGCAACTTCCTGGCCGTATTCTTCGCGCTCGCCTCCGCGCTTACGGTTGCTTGGGGCACGGTGGTTCGCCACCGCATCGCCCTTGAAGCAGACGATTCAGTCATGCGCTCCGCCATGACCAACCCACTGTGGTGGGTCGGCACCGGCGCGGCCATACTCGCCTATGGCCTCCAGGTCGTTGCCCTGGGCTTTGGTACTTTGCTGGTGGTCCAGCCCATTTTGGTGCTCTCGCTCATGTTTACCCTGCCGCTTTCGGCCTGGTATGCCAAGCGCCCCATGCCCGTGCACGAGACGTTCTGGTCCATTGCGCTCACGATTGCGGTCGGCGTGATGGTGGTCTACGGCCGCCCCGTTGCCGGTAATCCTCGGCCCGAGTGGAGCCAGTGGTGGCCCGCCCTGCTATTGGGCCTGGCCACCTTGGTCGCGTTGGGCGTGGCCGGCCATAAATTCCGCGAGCAGCGCCCGCTCGCCCTGGGCACCGCCTGCGGCGTCATCTACGGCTTCGTCGCCCTGCTATCCAAGGCCGTGGTCGATATCTTCACCCACGAGGGCCTGAGCGTCCTGGTGGGCAGCTGGCAGTTCTACGGCCTCATCGGCCTCGCCCTGACCGGCACCGTGGTGCAGCAATACTCCTTTAACGCCGGCCCGCTGGCGCAGTCGCTGCCCGCCATGACCATCTTCGAGCCCATCGTTGCCTTTGGCCTGGGCTATATGGTCTTGGGCGAAAAATTCCTCATCGATTCCACCGCCGGCTGGCTCGTCATGGTGGCAGCGCTCGGCGTCATGATTGCCGCGACCATCATTTTGTCCCGCAATCCAGTCAGCCAGCGCAATTAGATGGCCCACTCGAATACGGCCAGCATATAGGCCGAAAACCAGGCCCCGAAGAGCACCCAGGCGCCCACGCCTGCCGATGCCCCCTTCTTGCCCACCCACGGCACCAATACCACCGCTGCGGGCAGTAAGAGGCGGGGGCGGGAGTGCATGATGCCATCGGAAAGCAGCACATTGGCCATCAGCACCGCGGCAAAGAGCCAGGCCGGCAGCGGCAGGCGTCCCCAAGCCAACAGCAAGCAGATGGGGGCGGCGATAATCACCGCGGCGCTGAGCAGATACCCACCATTCGTGGCGCTAGACAGCGTCTCCGCTACCCAGGACACCGTCGCGCGGCCGCCGTCGAAACCGGAATTCCAGTGCTTTTCCTGCAGGCCAAAGTAGCCGCCGGCACCGGATAAATGGCGATTAGCCCACCAGATATAGCCAGCTAGGGGCAGCGCCGATACCGCCACGCTCAGCCAGGCCCACCAGGTGCGCCGCGCCCTGAAAAGCACCATGAGCGCGAAGACCACGATGAGATCCACCGCGGTGAGGCGGACGAAGGAGGCAAGGAAAATGAGCACCCCGGCCGCGATCCAGCGCTGATCGTGCAGCATCACCACCGCCCAGATCGCGAGCGCGCCGAAGAGCGCCTCCGTATAGGGCATGGCAAAAACGATGCTCATGGGCGCGCTGGTGGCCACCGTCGCGCCGAGCACCTGGCCGCGCGTGCCCAGCCCCACCTGCCGGGCCAGCGCCATAGCACCTGCCGCCAAGGCGATGGTGAAAAAGAGGTTGAGGACCATCGCCGTGCCCGCAACATCTGTCCCCAGCAGGTTACTGACCGCCCGCACCGCCAGTGGGAAGCCGGGAAAGAACGCGAGGGTGGTTTCATCGCCGTAGCCCGCGCGGGCGATGTCCACGTAGTAGTTGGCGTCCCATTTATTCAGCAGTCCCCACAGGGAATCGCCCTGCGCCGCGGCCATCGCCGCGAGCACGCTAAGGCGAATCGCCGTCCCCGCAACCGCCACGAGCACAGCATAAAACCAGCAGCGCAGCGCGGGCGCGGCTGCGGGGCGGCGGGTGGTAGGAACAGTAGGCACATCAGCATGGTACGCCACGGGCTCTGGCGTCCCGCTGAATGAAATATGTTGCCACGCAGTGAGATTCTCTGTAGTGTGACCGGTATGACATTGCGGAACGACCTACTCCTTATCTGCCGCGGCGGGATTTCGGCCTAAACCTACGGCCAGCGCCCCGTCGCGGAGTCTGGCAATCCTTAGCCCAGCTGGCCGTCGCACTTCCCGACACCAAACATATTAAGGACACCGCACACTATGTCTCCCAACGATTCCTTCATCAGCGCACCCCGCGAAATCACCACCCCTGCAGGCCCTCCCCGCGAGGGACAGCCCTCCTGGAATAAGCAACGCGGTTCCTCCATGCCGTTCGACCGCTACCAACCCTTCTCCGTCGAGGTCGAGAACATCGACCTGCCGGACCGCACGTGGCCGGGCAAGAAGATCACCCACGCCCCGCAGTGGTGCGCCGTGGACCTGCGCGATGGCAACCAGGCGCTGATCGATCCCATGAGCCCCGAGCGCAAGCACCGCATGTTCGACCTGCTGGTGCAGATGGGCTACAAGGAAATCGAGGTGGGCTTCCCGTCCGCCTCCCAGACGGACTTCAACTTCGTCCGCGAAATCATCGAGGGCGATAAGATTCCAGAGGACGTCACCATCCAGGTCCTCGTCCAGGCCCGCGAGCACCTGATCCGCCGCACCTTCGAGGCCTGCGCCGGCGCCAAGAACGTCATCGTGCACTTTTATAACTCCACCTCGAAGCTGCAGCGCCGCGTGGTCTTCCGCAAGGACAAACCGGCCATCAAGAAGCTGGCTACCGATGCCGCCGAGCTCATCAAATCCATTGCCGCCGACTACCCCGATACCAACTGGCGCTGGGAGTACTCCCCCGAGTCCTTTACCGGCACCGAGCTGGATTTCGCCCGCGAGGTCTGCGATGACGTGGTCGCCATCATGGATCCCAGCCCCGAGGACCCGATGATCATCAACCTGCCGTCCACGGTGGAGATGATTTCGCCGAATGTCTACGCCGATTCCATCGAGTGGATGGACCGCAACCTGGCCCGGCGCGATTCCATCTTGATTTCGCTGCACCCCCACAATGACCGCGGCGAGGGCGTTGCCGCAGCCGAGCTGGGCTATATGGCCGGCGCCGACCGCATCGAGGGCTGCCTGTTTGGCAATGGCGAGCGCACCGGCAACGTGGACCTAGTGACCTTGGGTCTGAACATGCTCACCCAGGGCGTTGACCCCCAGATCGACTTCACCGATCTGCCCAAGATCCGCGAAACCGTGGAGTACTGCAACCAGCTGCGCGTTCCGGAGCGCCACCCCTACGGCGGCGAACTGGTCTTTACCGCGTTCTCCGGCTCGCACCAGGACGCGATTAATAAGGGCTTGGACGCGCTGGCTGCAACGGTGCGCCCAGAGGCCAATTCCACCGACGTCAGCTGGGAAGAGCTGCGCGATGCCATCTGGGAGGTGCCTTACCTGCCCATCGACCCGAAGGACGTGGGCCGCGATTACCAGGCCGTTATCCGCGTCAATTCCCAGTCCGGCAAGGGCGGCGTTGCCTACATCATGAAGACCGACCACGGCATCAACATGCCCCGCGCCATGCAGGCAGAATTCTCCACCGTCGTGCAGGAAATCACCGATACCGAAGGCGGCGAGGTCAATTCCAAGAATATGTGGGACATCTTCGCCACCGAATTCCTGGACCGCACCACCCCGCTGCAGCTGGAATCGTTCGAAATCGACAATATTTCCGCCGAAGATACCGATGCCACCGTCACCGCCACCGTGACCTACAACGGCAAGGAATCCGAGGTCACCGGCACCGGCAATGGTCCCATCGCCGCCTACGCCAATGCGCTGGAGTCCTTGGGCATCGATTTCGATGTCATCGACTACTCCCAGCAATCGCGCTCGGCCGGCGATGATGCCGAGGCCGCCTGCTACATTGCCGCCGACGTCAACCAGAACAAGGTCTGGGGCGCGGGCATCGCCGCTTCCACGACCCGCGCCTCCATCAACGCGATTACCTCCGCAGTAAACCGCGCGTTGGCATAACGCGGGCGCGGCCGGGCATGGTAGAAGATCGACTATGCCTTCTTCTACCTACCTCATCCCCCACCGCGGCCTCGGCGCGGTGCAGACCTTGCCCATTCACGGCGCATCGGTGAAGGGCACGGAGGAATTTACCGTCACCCTGGCTCCCAGCCAGGAGGGCGGTTTAAGCGTGGAAGCACAGGGCCAGATCGGCACCATCAGCGCCGCGGACCGCGCGGAATACCCTGAGATCGACCTGCTTTTCCGCGCCGGTCTCACCCCGGCCGCCACGGCCCAGCCGCATGCCGATGGCCACGTCACCCTCCTGCTTCCCCGCCCCGGGCTCTGCCTGCCGGCGAATAATCCGCCCGGCGGGCCCTATACGATGCTGGGCTACGCCCCGCCCATCGATATCACCGATCTCCCCGCGGATCTCGATATCCCCGCCCAAGCCCGGATGCACGTGCTGGTCAACCTGGTGCCTTCTACCGACGCCGTCGATGTCTTCTTCGGCCCCACATTCCTCACCACCCTATCCCCGGGCCCCTCGCTGCCCCCGCTTGCCGATGCCCCCATCCTCGCCCACGCCTACCATGCCCCGCGCGGCAACGATCGCGTGCTGAGTATCTACGCCGGCGATCCGCGGCCCGCTTCCAACGAGGATTCCGTGGCCGTTGCCACCCCAACCACGCAGGCGGCGACCGAGACCTTCGAAACCAGCAGCTTTCGCGCCGTAACGGCTACCCCGGAACCCACGCGCCACACTGGGTGGTGGGTCACGGCCATAGCCGTGGTCGCCGTCGTGGCGCTGGTGACCGTACTCATCGTCGCGGTTTAGTTTCCACTAAACCGGATTAGGCACCGAAAAGGCACGGCGCGCCCTGTCCCGCCACAGGAATTCCGGGATACTAGACTAAGGTTGATGAATAACACACCTGGCCCCTCCCCACGGTCGCCGCAGGCTCCCTCGCCGGCGACTATGGCGTCCCAGCATGCGGCTAGGACCCACGCCCAGGCGTCCCCTCACTCCGCAGCCGACTCCGCCAATCCTGACGCCGACCCCGCGCAGCCGGGCCCGCGCCGGTCTCGGCCGCGCCGCGCCGTCCGCCCCTCCGGCGGGCCGGCGAAGCCGAAAACCCCGGCCGATACAGCCGCTTCGGCCGCTCCAAGCCCCACAGCATCCGAGGCCTCCGCATCCAGCGCGGACAGCGCGCCGCAAAAGCAGCCGGACAAAACCGAGACCGTCACCAAGCACCCCTACGTGGCCCTCACGCTGCAGACCACGGGCATCCACCCCTCGACCGGGCGCATCGTCACCATCGATGCGGTGGCCTTTGATAATGCCGGCGATATTGGCCAGCGCTTCCACGCCGTGCTCAAGCCGGATATCGACGCCGGCCCGCACCACCTCCACGGGCTGACCGTCGCGGATATCGAGCAGGCACCGGCCTTTAGCAGAGTCCTCAAGTCGCTGGATAAGCTTATCGATGGCCGCACCCTCGTCGTCCACGATATCCCCTATACCTGGGGCTTTATCGTCGCCGAGGCCCGCCGCGCGATGATGACCGCCGCCCGCCAAAACCGCGCGCGCAACCGCGGGCGCAATAAGGGCAAGCGGCGCCGCCAGAAGGTGGGCCACATGCCCGCGCCCGTGCGCATCATCGATACCTTGGCCACCTCGTATGCGCAGGGGGTGCGGTCGAATGATGTGCGGCTGAGGGGCGTCGCTAAGCAGAATGGCCTGGATGCCGATCCAAAGGCAACAGTGGAACGCGCCCGCCGCCCGGAGCAGGAGACCTCGCGGGAGGAGACGGAGCTGCTCATCCAGCTCTACCAGCACCAGCAGCGCGGCCCGGTGCGCAGCTATGCCCCGGACGAGGTCCGCGCCGACCGCTTTGGCCTGCAGCGCTCGCACGTGCGCGTCGATGCCGCCGAGGCCCCCGTGCAGCACCACAACCCCGGCAAATACGAGCCCGGCAAGGAGCTGCGCCGCGGCATGGAAATCGTCGTGGCCCCCGAAATCCTGGAGGACCCGGATACGATTATCTCCGCCCTCATGCGCGAGGAGCTGAACTATTCGGAAAAGCTCACCCGCGAGGCATCGCTTGTCGTGTGCAATGTCACCACGGATCTCGTGGGCAAGGCGATGCACGCCCAGCGCAAGGGTATCCCGCTGATGTCTGATGCCGCGTTTCTCGATGCCCTCACCCGCATCGAAGACCCCACTACCGCCCAGCCGCCGGCGCGGCGCCAGCCCCCGCAAAAGAGCGGCGGAAATAACCAGAGCAAGGGCCAGAAACGGCGGCGCAGGCGCGGCGGGCGCGGCCGGGGGCGGCGAAATTCTGGCGGCTCGGCGCCCAAGAACAACGCCTAACCCACTTCCCCGGCTACCCTAGGGGGCATGAGTTTTTCAGTCCCGGGTGCCTTGAAGAAGTTGCGCACCACCGCCGCGACATCCGCCGCGAAGCTGGCCACCACCGCTTCCCGCGCCACCGGCCGGGGCGCCGGCGGAATGATCGGCGGCCTTATCGCCAATGCCATTGACCCCTCCATCATGAGCGACTTGGGCGGCGGGCGCCCGGCCGTGCTGGTCACCGGCACCAACGGCAAGTCCACCACCACCCGCATGCTCGCCGCCGCGGTCCGCGCCGAGCACCACGTCGCCACCAACGACGGCGGCGATAACATGGACGCCGGCATCATCTCCGCGCTCATGGCGGGCAAGGACGCCTCGCACCTCGTCCTCGAGGTCGACGAGCTGCACGTGCCGCACGTCGCCGATAACCTCAACCCGCAGGCGCTCGTCCTGCTCAACCTCACCCGCGATCAGCTCGACCGCGTCGGCGAGATCAACAAGATCGAGCGCGCCCTCCGCGGCGCCGTGGAGGCCCACCCGGACATGCTGGTCATCGCCAATTGCGATGACGTGCTCATGACGTCGGTTGCCTATGACGCCAAGAACGTCATTTGGGTCTCCGCCGGCGCGGGCTGGCTCGGCGATTCCGTCACCTGCCCGCGCACCGGCGGCCACGTCGTGCGCACCGAGGATGACTGGTACGCAGTAAAGCCGCTTGCCGATGGCCGCGAGTTCCGCCGCCCGCAGCCGACATGGGGCATCGACAAGCATGGCGTCATTACCCCCACCGCAAAGCGCCCGCTGAACCTGGCGCTGCCGGGCCGCGCCAATCGCGGTAACGCCGCGCAAGCCATCGCTGCGGCCGTCGAGGGCTTTGGCGTGGACTTGGATCGCGCTATTGCCGCGGCCGAAAGCATCGATGACGTCGCCGGCCGGTATTCCACCATCCACTGGAAGGGCCGCGAGATTCGCCTGCTGCTGGCCAAGAACCCCGCCGGCTGGCAAGAGGCCCTGTCCATGGTGGACCGCAGCGCCGATGGGCTGGTCATCGCCACGAACGGGCAGGTTGCCGATGGCATCGACATGTCCTGGCTCTGGGACGTGAAATTCGAGGGCTTTAACGGGCTCAGCGTCAAGGCCGCCGGCGAGCGCGGCACCGACCTTGCCGTCCGCCTCGTGTACGCGGATATCACCCACGAGCTCATCCCGGACCCCGTGGACGCGCTCGCCGCCTGCCCTGAGGGCCGCATCGAGGTCCTTGCCAATTACACCGCCTTCCGCGATCTGAAAAAGGCCCTGTCCAAGGAGGCTAATAATGCTTAATATCGGCCTAGTGCTTCCCGATGTCCTCGGTACCTACGGCGATGACGGCAACGCCCTCGTGCTGCGCCAACGCGCCCGCATGCGCGGCCTCGACGCCGAAATTCACCCCATCCGGCTTGGCGAACCCGTGCCTGAGACGCTGGATATTTATACCATCGGCGGCGGCGAAGACACCGCGCAGATTCTTGCCGCGGAGCACCTCATTGCCGATGGCGGGCTAACCCGCGCCGCCACGGCCGGCCGCCCCATCTTGGCCATTTGCGCTGGCCTGCAGGTCCTCGGCGAGTCCTTCCGCGCCTCCGGCCGGGTTATCGATGGCGTCGGGCTTATCGATGCCACCACCGCCGGCATGCAAGACCGCGCCATCGGCGAGGTATCCTCCACCCCTACCGGCGCCGGCGTGACCGCAGATCTCACCGAGCCGCTCACCGGCTTCGAAAATCACTTGGGCGCGACCATCCTCGGCCCGTCCGCCCGCCCGCTGGGAACCCTGACGCGCGGCAATGGCAACGCCGACCAAGCCGCCACCGCAGACCTTGCCGATGGCTCCACCCAGCGCACCTACGAAGGCGCCGTGCAGGGCAGCGTCATCGCCACCTATATGCATGGCCCCGCCTTGGCCCGAAACCCGCAGCTCGCGGATCTGCTCCTCGCCCAAGCCATGGGCGTCTCGCTCGCGGATCTCGATCCGCTGGATATCCCCGCGGTCGACCGCCTGCGCACCGAGCGCTTCAACGCCGCCGAGCCACCGCGCTCCCAGCGCTAAACCTGTGGATAACTTCCCCAATTCGCGGCCCTCACAACCAAAAAGAGCCAAGTTATCCACAGGCCGGGCTCGGCCACCTTGTAGCTCCCAGGCCCCAACCCTAGGCTGCGGGGTATGACGTTATTGGAGCAGCTGGGGGACATCGCCAAGCGCGGCGTAGACCTGATTGAAGAGGCCTACGCCGCCGCTGACCTACCCCTGCCTGCGGACCAAGCGCGCGAGCTGCGCCGCACCGCCGAGGCTTTCCTCGCGCCCACCAGCCACTCGCGCTATCAACGCCGCGCCCTGGCCGCCGCACGGCGCAACGAGCACAGCCTGGACACGCTCGCGCTCATCGCGCGCCGCTCCCAGCGCGTGAAAAATCCCACCGAGCGCTGGCGCTTCCGCAAAACCCTGTGCGCTACGGCCGGGACCACGGCCGAAGTGTCCCGCGCCGCCACCCGCCTGCTGCGCGAAATCGCCCCGCCGCCCGAGCGCAAAGACGGCGGGCGCCGCATCCTGCACGGCGAGAAAACCACGCTGAGCTTTACCGGCCCCGCCGCTGAAATGGCCGATATCTGGGCCACCGCGAAGGGCGATCCCCTCGCCTGGCTCACCGGTTCCCGCGCCGTCGCGCCGGCCAGCGTAACCACCAATGTCATCATCGAGCTGCCGGATTACCTGAAAATCTTGCACGGCGAGGGCTCCGAAGTCCGCCTCGCCATGACCAACGGCGCCACCATCACCGGCGCCGACCTCATCCGCCGCACGCTCGCCGGCGCCGGCCTTTTCACCCTCATCCACCCCGAGGAAGGCCCCGTCAACCTCTACCGCGCCCGCCACGCCTCCGCCAAACAACGCCGCATGCTCGAGGCCGAAGGCGCGCGTTGCGCGTGGCCCGCTTGCCGACGCCCCGCCGCCGAATGCCAAGCCCACCACATCTTCGAATACGCCCGCGGTGGCCACACCCATCCGGCGAATATGTGCCTCTTGTGTCCGTACCACAATTCCATCAACGGCCTTCCGGGGCGCGGGCGGATGGCGCGCGTCAACGGGCGCATCGCCTGGCTGCCGCCGCATCCGCGCCACGCGAATCAACCAGCCGCCCCGCCGAATTCAGCGTCACCGCCGCACTCTGCCTCGCCGCCTGAGCCGAATGCGCCTCCCCCAGTCTTTACTGGCCGCGCGCCACGCGGGCCAACCGCCGCAGTACCCTAAACCCCAAGAAACTGAGCAGCTCGGCCTAATCCCGAACGGCACCGCGGACTTCTAAATGGTCAAGCGCCCCGAAAGCGCACGAGACAAGGTCAGCTCGTCCACGAACTCCAAATCGCCTCCGAGCGGCATGCCGGAGGCCAATCTGGTGATCTTTAAATCGGGAAAGTCCCGCAATAACCGCACCAGGTACGCCGCGGTGGCTTCACCCTCCGTATTCGGGTCGGTGGCGAGGATGACTTCGCGGATGGTGGGGGTGTCGTCGTAAAGCGGGGCCTCTGGCGTGGAATCCGCCAACTCCCTATCCGGCAGCACCCCGCCCAGGCGCTGGAGGAGCGTGGAAATATTCAAATCCTTCGGCCCAACATTGGCCAGCGGGTCCAGCGCACCGCCGAGGACGTGGTAGCGGCCCTCGTATTCACCCGTGCGCTCGATTACCTGGATGTCCTTCGGCTCCTCTACGACGCAAATGGTGGAGGCGTCGCGCTGCGAATTGATGCAAATCCGGCAGACGTCCTCGCGCGAAATATTGCAACAAATGCGGCAGAAAGTTACGCCGTCGCGCACCCCGCCTAAGGCATTTTGCAGGCGCTCGATATCCTCCGGTTCCATGTGCAACACATGAAACGCGATACGCTGCGCCGACTTCGGGCCGATGCCCGGCAGGCGCGAAAACTCATCAATGAGGTCCTGCAGAGGTCCTTCAAACACCACAACTCCCAAAATTACGTCAAGGCCGCGGCCCCACCACCGGGGCAACGGCCTTTTAGAATATCGCGCAGCTAGAAGCCGCCGAACATGTCATCCATCGACGGTCCACCCTGGCCGCCCATGCCCTGCGAGAGGGGACCAATCTTTTCCTGTGCCAACTTACCCGCAGCGGCGTGGGCATCCTTAAACGCGCCCATCACCAGGTCCTGCAGCGTATCGATGTCCTCAGGATCAACCACGGACTTATCAATCTGCAGGTCTACTAGCTCGGCGCCGCCGGTCATGGTTACCTTAACCAGGCCATTGCCCGCGCTCCCCTCAACGTTGGTGGCCAGGATTTCTTCCTGCGCCTTTTGCAGCTCGGCCTGCACCTGCGCTGCCTGCGCGATGAGGTCGTTCATGTCGTTTGGTTGTGGGGTGGAATCTTGTTCAGCCATAGTTTTCGTCCTTTCTCAATAAATCCACTGTAGCTTTGCTACCGCCCGAGTCTACCGTGCCACAGTCCTATACACGGCGTGCGCCTAGTTCCTTTTCCACGAGCTCTATCGCTATCTCGGTGGCGCTGCGATGGTCCATTTCGCCTGCGGACTGCGCGGCTTCGACCATGTCGCGTTCTTCGTCATCGCGCGTATAGGCCGGCGGTTCTTCCGGCGGCGGCTCGTCCGCGGGGCCCTCCGGCTCGGGCGGCAGCGGCACCCCGTTGCTAAATTGCGGCGTGCGCGCGAATTCTTCATCGCGTTGCTTCGCCACCTCGCTTGCCTTGGCAATGCGCGAGCGCCACCCGGGCTTACTCTCCGCCTCCTTGTCGTCGCTTGGCTCCCGCTCGGGCGCGTTGGGGTTCCATTCGGGTTTGGCCTGCGGGGCCCGCGGCGCATCGAACCCTGCGCTCTTAGGATCCGTGCCCACCACGCAGTTGACCTGAATATCGCGCTGGAATTCCTCCCGCAGCACGTCCACGATGACGGAATTATTCGCCGGCGCATTGATGCGTTCTGCCAGCGCACCGGTGGTATGCCCCAGCGTCAGCGTATTATCGCGGAATCCGAGCACGCGGGCTTCGGCAAGCATGATTTCGGCGACCTTATTACGCTTGCCGACGCTCCCCCTCAGCTCCACCCATTTCCTCTTCACCGCATCCACGAAGTCATCACCGCTTGCCGATTCCCCTTGCGCCTGCGGTTGTTCTGCCTGGGCTTGTTGCTGCCCCTCCGGCTGCCCTGGCGCCGCCGGCACCGGCTTCTCCAGCGGTTCCGCCTGGCCGTTGCCGCGGGCTGGCGCATTCTGTGGAATCTGCCGCTCCTGGCCCCATGGATCCGCGCCATCGTCAGTTTCTACGTCGCCGCCTGCCGCGGTAGCCGAAGCATCCTTTTCAGGCACATCGCTAGACTGCGAATCCGTGGACTGCTGCTCAGGCTGCCCAGACCAATCGGCTCTTTCTGGCTTCTCTACCTGGTCAGGCCGCCCAGCCTGTTGCTGCTGCCCCGACTGCGCATATTCCGCGCTCGGTTGCGCAGGCTGCGACGCAGATCGCTCCTGATTCTCAGCTGCTGCCGGCCCCGTTTGTGCCGGCTGTGCCGACTGCGCTGAACCCTCATGCTCGCCACGCGATTGCTGCGCAGTTGTCTCCGGTTGCTCAGGCCGAGACAATGGTGATGTCGATTGCGTCCCCTGTGCCTCGGTGCCCGCGGCCGCTTGATTCCGTTGTTGTCCAGGCGCCTCTGATGCAGTAGGGCCCGTGGCGGCCTGGTTTTGCTGGGCCTGGGACTTTGCGCGGCGCCGCGCGATGATGGCCGCCGCTGCCGACTGCGGGTCTTGGGCACCCGAAAAGGCTGGCCCGTTTCCCGCAGAGGGTGCCGCCTGGCCCGATTGTCCTGGCTGCCCTGCCTGCGCCAGTTGTGCCCCTTGGCCGGCCTGGTTGGGCTGGCCAGGCTGTGCGGATTGCGGGGCGCCACTGGGTTGGGCAGCCTGAGGCAACTGCCCCGGCTGGCTCGCCGCGCCGACAGCTGCACCCGGCGCCGCACCGGACGAGGTACCGATGAGCAGGTGCGCGCACATGATTTCGAGCAGCAGGCGCGGCGAGGTGGCCCCGGTCAGATCGCTGATGCGGTCATTGACGGTGGAGGCAAGGTAGGTCAGCTGCGGGCCGGAAAAACGCTGCGCTTGGGAGGTGAGCACCTCGGCGCGGTCGGTGGGCGCGGAAACCAGGCCGGCATCGATGGCCCCCGGCACTGCCTGCAGGATCATCAGGTCGCGCAATCGGTCGAGCAAATCCACCGCAAACCGGCGCGGGTCGTGGCCGGCCTCGATGACGTTGTCGATCTGCGCAAAAAGACCGGCCTTGTCGTTCTCGGCGAGGGTGGCGATGGTGTCATCGAGAAGCGTGACGTCCGTAACGCCCAGCAGCGGGCGCGCGAGGTCATAGGTCAGACCATTGGGACCCGCGCCGGCCAAAAGCTGGTCCAGCAGCGACAAGGTATCGCGCGGGGAACCGCCGCCTGCCTCGATAACCATGGGATAGACGGCGTCTTCGACCTGCACGCCCTCGGAAGCCACGGTCCTTTGCAGCAGCCCCTTCATCGCGGGCGGAGTAAGCAGGCGGAAGGGATAGTGGTGCGTCCGGGAGCGAATGGTGCCGATGATCTTTTCCGGCTCCGTCGTCGCAAAGATGAAAATCACGTGCTCCGGCGGCTCCTCAACCACCTTGAGCAACGCATTGGCGCCGGACGGGGAAATCATGTGCGCCTCGTCGATGATGAAAATGCGATAGCGCGATTCCGCCGGCGCATAGTAGGCGCGGTCGCGCAGCTCGCGCATGTCCTCCACACCATTGTGCGAGGCGGCGTCGAGCTCCGTCACGTCCAGGTTGCCCGGACCGCCGGGCGCGAGCGACACGCAGGAATCGCACTTGCCGCACGGCGTCGAGGTGGGCCCGTGCTCGCAGTTGAGCGAGCGGGCCATAATCCGCGCCGAAGACGTCTTACCGCAGCCGCGCGGGCCGGAAAAGAGGTAGGCGTGGTTGATGCGCCCCGCGTCGAGGGCGGCAGATAGCGGCGTGGTGACCTGCTCTTGCCCCACGACCTCGGCAAACGTTGCTGGACGGTATTTCCGGTATAAAGCCACGGTTAGCCAGTTTACCGGCTAACCCTCGCGCGACCAGTCCAGCAGGTCAATGCCCTGCTCGGCCACGGCCTCCTGCAGCTTGCCGACGCCCTCTTCCACCCCAAACGCATATTCCGCATCCGTCAGCATGACCAGCTGCAGCACGAGCGTCAGGCGGTTCTCCTCGCGGTATTGCGGCGTCTGCCCGCCCCAGAGGTACGGGGCGATGAGCAGCCCGTGGTGCACGGTCTGCTCGCCGGGGAGATCCAAAAGCGACGGCAGCAAGACGCCGGGTTGCGCGGGCAAAAGGCCGCCCGCCTTCTCCAGCTTCGCGGCCGCGGCCCCCACGGCGGCGGCGACTTCGGGCTGGCCCACGCGCGCCACAGTGACGAGTTCGCAGCGCACATCCAGGCCTTCGGCATCGCTGCGCAGGCCGGTATCGACGTCGTTGAAGGTGGTGGTGAGGGCGAGGGATTGGGCATCGGCAAGCGTGGCTAAACCCAGCCTGCGCCCGTCGACGTACCGGAACTCCAGCGGAGCCGGGATGACCTCGCTGAGCCACACGGCGGCTTCGTCGGCGTTGATTTTAGCCCTCCGCCTTTTCGATGGCCGCCAGGAGCACGCAGGTGGCAACGCCGTCGATGGCTTCCTCGATTTCCTCCTGCGGCGGCAGCGATACCGCAAGGCGGATATTGCGGTCGTTCTCATCGCGGCCGTGTGGGTAGGCCGCGCCCGCCTTGGTGAGTACGATGCCTGCGTCCTTGGCCAACTCCCACACGCGGGTGGCGGTGCCGTCGACGACGTCCATGGAAATGAAGTAGCCGCCCGCTGGGTCGGTCCATTCCGCGACGCCGTACTCGCCCAGGCGCTCATCCAGGATGCGGCGTGCGGCGGCGAACTTCGGCGCCAGCAGCTCGGCGTGGCGGCGCATCAGCTCGCGCACGCCGTCCGCGGAGCCGAAGAACTCGGCGTGGGCGAACTGGTTAATCTTGTTCGGCCCAATGCCGCGGATGCCCGCGTTCGCCAGATACCAGTCGAGGTTGTCTGCCGAAGATCCGAAAAAGCTCACGCCAGAGCCCGCAAAGGTGACCTTGGAGCTGGAGGACATGGCCCAGAAGCGGTTGGGGTTCCCGCCCTGCTTGGCGATGTCCAGAACCGGCAAGATTTCCGGGAACTCGTCTGTCAGCGTGTGCACGGCATAGGCGTTATCCCACACGATGCGGAAATCCGGCGCCGCGGTATCCATTTCTGCCAGGCGGCGGGTCTTGTCCTCCGAAATGAGCACGCCGGTGGGGTTGGAGAACATGGGGATAATCCACATGCCCTTGACCTGTGGGTCTTGGGCGAGCTTTGCGATGGCCTCAACATCTGGGCCGTCGTCTTCCATCGGCACCGTCACCAGCTCAAAGCCGAAGAGCTCCGTGATGGCAAAGTGCCGGTCATAGCCGGGAACCGGGCAGATCCACTTGACGGTTTCTTCCTCGCTCCACGGGCGCGGCGAATCATTGGTGCCGAAGGTATAGGCCCAAGAAATCAGGTCGAACATGATGTTGAGCGAGGAGCTATCGCCTGCCAGCAAGAGCTCTGGGTCAATATTGATTAACTCGCCCCACAGCTCACGCAGCTTCTTCACGCCCTTCAGGTTGCCGTAGTTGCGCAGGTCAGCGCCTTCAGAATCGGTGTAGTTTCCCTCACCCGGCAGCGACAACAGCGCATTGGAGAGATCGAGCTGCGCCTTCGAAGGCTTGCCACGGGTCAAATCCAGCTTGAGACCCTTTGCCTTCAGTCCCGCATATTCTTCGCGGACTTTCGCGGCAAGTTCTGCCAAAGCGGACGATTCCAGAGTGAGAAGCGACATTAGTATGTCTTACCTTCCATAGTGTGGTGCGACGTTTAGCCACCAATACTAACGCACCCTGCACAAAAAAGGGACCCCGCGCACCCGTCAGAGCCTCCTGACCCTTGCTGCATTCCTGCCCTGGGGGAGTTCAGAGGATGGACGCCACGCGGAATCCTGTCTTTACCTTAACGCCCACGGCCCGCATAAGCCAAATACACCGCCGCCCGACATCGCTTGGGGCGAGGCGGAAGGCTGTGGGGGAATCGGCAAGCGGCAGCAGTTCGGTGAGCGCCGGGTCCTGCCCTACCGAAACCCAATAATTGCCCAAAAATCGGTACTGACCAGGCGATTGGCATTCTAATTGCCACGGCTGCTAATGTTTCTTCTCGGAGGATTCGACTAGCGGCCTATGTCACACGCCTGGAACGCGTGCGGGGTTCACGCCCCTCGTGGGTTCAAATCCCACATCCTCCGCCACTGGAAATCCCGGCTCGAAAGGGTCGGGATTTCCGCATATCTACAGCCTGCTTGTTTAATCCGTGAAAACCCGTCAAAATAGAGATAGCCCCCTTTTCCCCATAAACTATCTCACTAGGACCCTCCCCCATGGACTATGTCTTGGCTCTCGGCGAAAACCCCGATTTTCCTTTGTGGCTTCGCGCGACACACCTCATCAACTTTGTACTCATCGGCATGCTCTTGCGCTCCGGGCTGGAAATGCTTTCTTCCATGCCGCGCCTGTGGTGGCGCAATGACTGCGCGCCTGGCACCGAATGGCTGCGTTTTACCAAGCGCAAGCTGCCCAAGGAAGAGGGCGTATATACCTCTTTGATGGACGAGCTTTCGTGGTCACCGGTCGTGGCGCTGCCGGGCCGCGAAAACATTGGCCTGGGCCGCCACTGGCACGGCCTTTCGGTCATGTTGTGGGTCCTCAATGGCCTGGTGTACGTCGTGCTGCTCTTTGCCACCGGCCTGTGGCAGCGCCTCATCCCCACCTCCTGGGACATCATCCCGGAGGCGTGGGATACCTTCAAGGTCTATATCAGCCTCAGCGCGCCCGGCATCGAGCACTTCACGCCCTACGATGCCCTCCAGCAGCTTGCCTACGCCTTCGTCATCTTCATCGTCGCGCCCTTCATGATGGTGACCGGTCTGGGCATGTCGCCGGCCATCCGCGTGCGCTTCCCGTGGTTCGTGAAGATGTTGGGCGGGCACCAGGGCGCGCGGTCGCTGCACTTTATCGGCATGGTCTTAATGTCCGCGTTCATCCTGGTCCACGTGGTGCTGGTCTTCTTCGTGCACCGCGAGCACAACATGGTCCACATCGTCTTCGGTGACGTCTCCACCGAGCGCTATATGCAGGCCTTTACCACCGTGGTCATCACCATCGTGGCGGTCATCATTTTCTGGATTGCCCTGTCCTATTGGACCTTGGCGGATCGCGCCCGGGCGCATAACTTCTTGGTCTCGTTCACCGAAATCGGCCGCAAGCTTTCGCTGAATCACTTCCACCCGCGCAAGCCCAAGGAAACTAAGGACTCGCCGCTTCCCATTTCCTCCTTCCACTGGACCAACGGCCTGCCGCCGACGGAGAAGGAGTCCCCGGAGTGGACCGAGTACAAGCGCAATGGCTGGCAGGATTACGCCATTACCGTGGCTGATGATGTCAACGGCACCGAAAAGACCGTCACCCTTGAGCAGTTGCGGGAGCTGCCGCAGACGTCCTACATCGCCACGCATACCTGCATGCAGGGGTGGTCGGCGACCTCGAAATGGGGAGGGCCCAAGCTCGCCGATGTCCTCGAGCTACTCTGCCCCCGCCCCGAAGGCGCCAACTACGTGCTCATCGAGTCCTATGGCTTGGCGCAAAAGATGTACGATAACCGCCCGCGCGAGCCTTTCTACGCGGCCTTCGATGTCGAGACCGCCATGGAGGATCAGTCCATTTTGGCAATCTCGCGCAATGACCAGGACATCGATCTGCACTTGGGTGCCCCAGTGCGCGCCCGCGTGGAGTCGAACCACGGGTATAAGGCCGTGAAGTGGGTATCGCGGATTGCCTGGATTGGTGACTACGCCGACTACGGTGATGGCCGCGGCGGCACCCGCGAGGATTCCGCGCTCCAGGCCTTCAACGGCCGCATCTAACACCGAAGGATTAGAATCTGTTTCTATGACTGATAAAACTTCTGTCACCGAAACCCGCATCGCCATCGAAGGCGTCCGCAACGACAATGACGTACGCAAGTGCCTGCAAAAGCTCTACGGCATCTTTGCCGATACGGGAATGGGCCAAGCCACCTTCGAGATGACCGGGGAGGCCACCGCGGATGTCGTCATCAAGCACTCCGAGTCCGTCACGGTGGACCCAGAGGTCATCGATGCGGCGGTGCGCAAGGCGGGGCCGTACCGCCTCGCCTAGTCGATGCGCGGTGGCTCGTAGCCGTCCTCTTTGAGCCACGCGATATGCGGTGGGGTATTCATGCCCCACTCGCTGCGCGCCCAGGCAAAGGTCTGGCGCACCTCGGCCTCGGAATAACCGCCATCGCGCAGGTACTGCCGGAAGCCATTCGGCCCGGAATCCTTGATCCAGAGCCAGACGTAGTCGTCGAGGGAGTCATCGGCAAGCAAGCTTTCTAGGCCCGCCGGAACGAACTCGCGCTCGGCGCGCACGCGATCGGCCAAGTCCTCGTCGAGGAAATCGTAGAGGTAATCCATCGCGTCCTCGAGCTCGGCATAGTGTTGTGGATCCATGGGCTATATCTCCCGGTGCTTAGTGCCGATGACCATGCGGTCGATTTCTTCCAGTATCTCATCCACGATGGCCGGATTGAAGGCCCGATCCTTGCGCAGGACTAGGAGCTCGCTCTGCGCGGCGTTCAGCGCGGTGCGGCGGGCCTCCAGCGCGACGCGGCGGGCCTCCTCGGCGCGCTGCTTGCGCACGTCGTTGTTCTCGGCGGGGTTTTCGCCATCGCCCAAGCGGTCCTCGAACCACTGGATGACGTTGGCGGAAATTTCCGGATCGACCGTTTCGGCCTCGCCGGTGGCATCGTCTTCCGGGCGGAATTGGGATAGCGCATCGATGCTGGCGGCGCGCGCCCGCGAGACCACCGCGGCGCGCATCTTATCGTTGGCGGCCTGCGATGCCTCGGTGAGATCGAGCTGCCGCATCAGCCATGGCAGCAGCAGGCCGGGCAGCACCATGGTGACCAACAGGACGGTCAGGGCGATAACGGCCAGCTCGTGGTGGAAGGCGAAGACGCCGGTGGGAATGGATAGAACCAGCGCCAGGGTCACTAGGCCGCGCATGCCGGACCAGGTCATCAGCAGCACCTCCTGCATCCGCAGCGGGGCAACGTGCGGGCGCCCGCGCGAGACGTTGAGGCGGTAGTAGAAGAACATCCACACAAAACGCACCACGAAGGCCACCAGCGAAAGGATCACGCCAACCATGACGGAGTGCCACAAATCCGAGCCGACCTCCGCGATGGCCGTATTAACCGTCAGCCCGATAAGCCCAAAGGCAACGCCGGTAAACAGCAGCTCCATGGTCTCCCAGAAAGACTGGCCGGAAAGCCGGTCCTCGGCCTGGATATCGGCGCGCGAGTTGAGCTCGACGGCGGCGATGACCACGGCGATAACCCCGGAGGCTTTCAATTCCTCGGCCACGAGGAAGGTGGCGAAAGGAACCACCCAGGTCAAAGCGTTGCGCGCGACCACATCGTGGACGTGGGTAATAAACAGCGCCGTCAGCCGCCCGATGAGCCAACCAATGGCAAGCGCGACAACGGAAGAATAGAGGAAGCTCAGCACGCCGCTGGCAAAGGAAATATCGCCGCCCTGGGTCACGGCGGCGAGCGCGAGGTGGAAGGCGACAATGGAGGCGGCATCATTAAATAGCCCCTCTGTTTGCAAGGTGGTGATGATGCGGCGCGGGATGCCGGCGGGCTCGGCCACCGCATCCACGGCCACGGGGTCCGGCGGGGCGATGGCCGCGCCGATGAGGATGGCGGCTGCGATGCTAATCCCCGGCAGGAATGCGTAGGCGGTCGCACCCACGGCCAGGGTCGTAGCCACGACGAGGAGCACGGACAGGCTCAGGATGGTCACCCACTGCCCGCGAATCACGCCCCAAGACGTGCGCCGCGCCAGCGCCCACAGTAACGGCGGCAAGAAAATGGGAAGGATGAGTTCGGTGGGGATGTCGAATTGCGGCAGCCCCGGCACGAAAACGGCGCAGGCGGTAATAATCGTCAGCAGCGCGGGCCAGGGCAGCCCGACCCTATCGCCGATCGCAACGACGAAGACGGTCAGCAGCATGAGCCCGATGAGAACCAGTAAAACTTCCATGGGCTCGATAGTATTACGGACGCCAAATATACGGCTCGCGGCTCAATTCCTCCGGCCGGAATTGCGCGAGGAGCTCGGCAGCGGTCTCTGCCTCATAGCCCAAAGACTGCGCCAGCTGCTTGACGATGCCCCTCTGCTCCCCCATCTCCCGCATCGTTACCGCGCCATCGCGCTTGGCCAAGCGCTTGCCCGCGGAATTAAGGACCAGCGGCACGTGCACGTAGGTAGGCGGCGCAATCCCCAATAAGGAAGCAAGATAAGCCTGGCGCGGGGCGGAGGATAAGAGATCGTCACCGCGGACCACCTGGTCGATGCCCTGGTAGGCATCATCCACAACCACCGCCAGGTTATAGGCCCAACCGCCGTCCTGCCCGCCGCGGCGCAGGATGAAATCATCGACGTCGCCGGTGTAATCGCCGTGCAGGGCGTCGTGGATGGTGAAGGTGGAGACATCGGCGCGCAGGCGCAGCGCCGGCTGGCGGTTGTCGGCGGCGAGCTGGGCGCGTTTGGTGGCACGTTGGGCATCGGAAAGCGCACGGCAGGTGCCCGGGTACTGGCCGGGGATGGCGTGCGGGGCGCGGGAGGCTTCGCGGATATCCTTGCGCGAGCAGTAGCACTCGTAGACCGGCAGCTTCTGGAGCGCCGCGGCATAGGCGGCATCGCGATCCTGCTGGTAGATGACCTCGCCATCCCACTCCAGCCCCAGGGCCGCAAGGTCCGCGAGTTGGCGCTCGGCCGCCGCGCGGGAGGATCGCTGCTTATCGATGTCCTCCACCCGCACCACAAACCTGCGCCCCGTCGAGCGCGCGTAGAGCCACGCGAGAAGCGCTGTGCGCAGGTTGCCAAAGTGCAGATCGCCAGAAGGGCTCGGGGCGTAGCGGCCCGCCCCGGTGGTCGCGGAATTCATATTCCCAGCATACGGTTTGGCACAATGGTGGGCATGGAAAAATCCCCCTCCTCTCAAGTGCGCTTTATCCCCGTTCATTCCACTCTTTATCCCTGGCTCGTCACCATTTTCGTCGTGACGTTTTTGATTTCTAATATCAACGCCACCAAGGGCGTCCAGCTTGGGCCGCTCGTGACCGACGGCGCCTTCTTCCTCTTCCCGCTGGCCTATATCGTCGGCGACGTTTTATCCGAGTGCTACGGCTTCAAGTCCACCCGGCGCGCCATCTACATCGGCTTTGCGATGGCCCTGCTCGCCGTCGTGTGTTTCTATATCGCCATCTGGCTGCCTGCGGCGGATTTCTATGAGGGCCAAGAGGCCTTCGCCGCCACGCTGGGCCTGGTGCCCCGCATCGTTTTGGCTTCCCTGGCCGGTTACTTGGTGGGCCAGCTGCTCAACGCGTGGACGCTGACTGCGATGAAGAAGCGCACCGGCGAAAAGGGCCTTTTCTCCCGGCTGATCGCCTCCACCGTGGTGGGCGAGTTTGGCGATACCTTGCTGTTTTGCGCCATCGCCGCGCCCGTCATCGGCATCGACACCACGAGCGGATTCATCAACTACGTGGTGGTGGGCTTTGTGTGGAAGACACTGATTGAGGTCGTCCTCTTGCCCATTACCTCCGCGGTTATCAAGCTGGTGAAAAAGCGCGAGGATTACCGCGCCTTCGACGCCGCGTAGTAACGGCCCAGGAACTCATCGCGGTAGTCCTCGTAGTAGCCGCCATTAATGGCGGCGCGGATATTGTCCACTAACCGCACCATGAATTCCACGTTGTGGATGGTGCACAGCGTGCCGGCCAAAAATTCCTTCGCCTTGAGCAGGTGGTGCAGGTAGGCGCGCGAGTAATTCTCCGTGACGTAGCCGCCGAACTCCTCGTCTACACCCTTAAAGTCCCGCTTGAACCGCGCATTGGTGAGGTTGAGGCGGCCATCGAGCGTGTAGACGCCGCCGCGGCGGGCTAGGCGGGTTGGCGCGACGCAGTCGAAGGTATCGGCGCCGGCCTCTACCGCGGTAAAGATGTCATCTGGCTCGGAGATGCCGAGCAGGTGGCGCGGTTTATCGTCCGGCAGTTCATCGCAGACCCAGCCCACGATGGTGCCGAGGTTCTGCTTTTCCAGCGCACCGCCGATGCCGAAGCCGCCGAAACCGCGCCGGCCCTTCTCCCGCGCGGCGCGGTCCAGGTCCAAGAGGCCGCGGGTGGCCTGGCGGCGCAAGTCCTCGTATTGCGCGCCCTGCACCACGCCCCATAGCGATTGCTTCGGGCGATGGTAGCGCTCGCGGGTAAGCCGGTCGTGTTCTTCCAGGCAGCGCTGCGCCCACCGGTGCGTGCGGGCGACGGATTCTTCCTGGTAAGTGCGCGAATCAATGAGCGTGGTCAGCTCGTCGAAGGCGAACATGATATCCGCGCCCAGCCCGTGCTGAATCTGCATGGATTTTTCGGGCGTAAAGCGGTGCTTGGAGCCATCGATAATCGAGCGGAAATCCACGCCTTCCTCATCCACCTTGGCCATGCGCTCCCTTTTCGCGGCGCGAATATCCTTTTCGGTGAGATCCGCCAAGTCCATGGCGATGACCTTTTTAAAGCCCACGCCCAAAGACATCACCTGGAATCCGCCGGAATCGGTGTAGGTCGGCCCGTGCCAGTTCTCGAACTTCGCCACGCCGCCGGCCTCGTCCACGATGTCATGGCCCGGCTGCAGGTAGAGGTGATAGGCATTGGACAAAATGGCCTGCGTTCCGGTGGCGCGAATCTGCTCCGGCGTCAGCGTCTTCACCGTGGCCTTGGTCGCCACAGGGATAAACGCCGGGGTGGCGATATCGCCGTGCGGGGTGTGGATAACGCCGCTGCGGCCATGCTTGCCGGGGCCTTCGGGCAGGCGCTTATCGATGTCGAAACTTAAGTCCTTCATTCCTTATCTTCCTCTTCTTCCCTGTTCTCCTGGCCGTGAACCGCGTGTTGTGCTTCCCATTCTTCCTCAAGCGCGGTGCCTTCGATGTCTACGGTGGGCAGAATCCTATCCAGCCACTTGGGCATCCACCACGTAGCGCGGCCCATGAGGAACATGGAGGCGGGAACGAGGGTCATGCGGACAAAGAAGGCATCGAAAAGCACGCCCGCCGCCAAGGCAAAGCCGAAGATCTGGATGAACGGCAGCGGCTGATTGATAAAGGCCACGAAGACCGAAATCATGATGATGGCCGCGGCCGTCACCACGCGCGCGCCCTGGGTAAAACCGGTGATGGTGGCCTCATCGACGGCATTATAGGGCCCCGACGTGCCCTTCGGATGCCGCGCAATGTGCTCGCGCATGCGGGTAACCAGGAAGACCTGGTAGTCCATGGCCAAGCCGAAGGTCACACCGATGAGGAAGATCGGCATGAATGATAGCAGCGGGCCGGGGCCCGGGACGAGGCCCCACAGGCCGTCTTGCCATACCAGCACCGTCAGTCCGAAGGCGCCGCCCACCGAAAGCAGGAAGCCGAGGCCCGCCACCAGTGGCACCAGGAGGGATCGGAAGACGACGAGTAGCAGCACGATCGCCAGCCCCACAACGATGCTGAGGTACGGCACCATCGCACCGCGCAAGCGCTCGGTAATGTCCAATTGCACGGCGGTCAGGCCTGTCAGGCCGATCTCGGTGCCGGTGGTGCCTTCGATCTCCTTGGTGGCGGAGCGCAGCGCGTGCGCAACATTAATGGTTGCGGCTTCCGTTGGCGAGGTTTCCGGAGTCACCATGATTTGTGCCGAGCGCTGGTCCTCGCTGAGCGAAACGATTTGTGCATGCTTTACCCCGCCGAGCGTCTTCAATTGATCCGCGGTGTAGAGGAAGGACGCCAGCGCTGCCTTGTCTTCGGCGCTGGTCGGCGCGGCGGCGTCTTCCTTGTCCTCGACCTCTGCGACGGGGGCGATTTCCGGCTCCGCTGGCTGGTCGCCAGGCTGGTCAACAGGGTGTTCTGCGGGGTGATCACCGGGCTGGTCCGCCGGCTGATCGGGCGCCTCGTCGGGCGCGGGCTCAGGCGCAGGGCCGGCTGCGTCGCCTGGCGAGTCAGCGGGCGAATCGGCGGGCGCTTCGCCGGCGTCTTCTTCGGGTCCGCCATCTCCGCCCTGGGCCGCCACCAATGGGGCGAGCGCGGCGGAATCGGCGTTGATGGTGTGGGCATCGACAACCGCGAGGAATGGCCCGTTGACGCCGGGGCCGAAGCCCTCGGCCATCAGGTCGGCGGCCTTGCGCTGAGTGGTATCGGGATTCGAGGTGGTATCGGCAGGCAGAGCCAACTCCATGTGGAGCACGGGGGCGGTCATGGCGCCGAGGGAGAGGACGACGAGGGCCATCGCCAAGCCGGGCACCTTTTGTACCAGCCGTACCCAGCGATTGCCCATGGTCGGGCCGCGGCGCACCTTGCCCTTGCGGGAGGGGTTGCCGGCCACGCCGGGGATGCGGCCGACAAATGCCTTGTCCCCCAGAAGCCCCAGCATCGCGGGGATGAGCGTGAGGGAGACGAGGACGGCGATGGCCACGGTTGCGGCGGCGGAAAGCCCCATGGCGGTGAGGAATTCGATGCGCGCAATGAGCAGGGCAAACAGCGCGGTAAAGACGGTGGTGCCGGCAAAGACCACGGACGAGCCCGCCGTTCCTGCCGCCATGCCGGCGGCTTCTGGGGCGGACATGCGGGCGCGCTCGGCGCGGTAGCGGGACAGGATAAACAGCGCATAGTCGATGCCCACCGCCAGGCCAATCATGATGGCCAGCACCGGCGTCATGTTGTTGAGCTCTATCCAGTGCGTGGTAATCAGCATGCCGCAAGCGCCCAGGCCGACCCCGATGACGGCCGAAATCAGCGGCATTCCAGAAGCGACCAGGGAGCCGAAGGTAAAGATGAGCACGAGGAAGGCCACGCCAAGGCCGATAACCTCGGAGGTGGAATTGACCCGAATCTCATCGCCAAACCCGGCGCCGCCGGCCTCAACGGTAAGCCCCTGCTGCCTGCCGATGTCCATCGCTTCCGTCACGATGTCCTTATCGTCCTGGTCCACGCTATAGGGCGATTCGGCGTCGAAGTCGAAGGTGGTATAGGCAATGGTCTCATCCTCATTGACCATCGCGAGGTTATCGGCATCGGCACGCGCGGACGATTCCGGCAGCCCCATCTCCGTGAACTGGTGGATAACCTGATCTTGTAGCCGCGGCGAGACCTCAAGCGGATTGCCAAAGCGCATGGTATCGCCCATCTCCAGGTTGTCCTCGAGGTGGGAAATGACCGCGTTGATGGCCTTTTCATTGGCGGGATCCGAGAGCTTTTGGCCTTCCGGGGCCCGGAAGACCAGGTTCACTGACGGCGAGTTGGCGGGATTGCCGCCTTCTGGGAAGAGGTCCATCGTCTTGTAGGTGGCATCGATGGATGGGGTGCCTTTGATAGCGAACTCGCTCGTCATCGGTTTCATCAACAAGGCGGTAGCGCCGCCGGCAGCGGCAACTAGGACCACCCAGGTAACGATGACTTTCCATTTATTAAGGAAAGACCAACGTCCGAGCCGGTAGAGGAGTTTAGCCACGGGAAATGTACCTTCGCATTCGCGTAGTCGGACGGATTTAACTTCGCCCTAGTGTAGTTGCCGTGCCCCTTATTCCCTATTACTTAGCCACCGTGCGGCCCTTATTCACAGACGATGCCAAGGCGACGGGCCAAAAAGAACCGTGGCCGCCCAGTGCAGTCAAAGACTAGATCGGGTGGCCACGGCGGAGCGGCTTAGACGATGCAGCCGCGAGAGAGCGCGCGCTATTTAAACGAACTTCGACAAGCTCAGGCCGGGAAGAACGAGGTCAGAGAAGAAGGCGCTGATTTTCTTTACCCGCGCGATAATAGCAGCGATGGTCTCGCCTAGGTTGCCTGAGGAAGAACCGTGGAAAGAAGAGCCGTCGTCTGCAGCGTCGTCGCCCGAAGGCTTCTTTTCTGGGGTTACCTGGTCAGATGGTTTAGGGTTTTCGGAGGCGCCGTCGAATGCCACGGTGAGATCCGTGTTGGCATCGTCAAGCGGTTGCCCCACCGGGTACTTGCCCAAAAAGATGTCGGAGCCCGTCTGGGTCAGCGAGGTGGGGGCATCAGTTGTGGCGTAAGTCTTGCCGGTTTCCGGTACCAAGGGCTCAGTGAGCGTGAAGGTAGAGATTGCGGCGTCATCACCGGACAATTCAACCGGCTCGTTCTTCAGCGGGCCCGAGGCGCCCGTAAGCTTATAGTCCGCAGTGATAGTGGCGTTGTGGCCTTCTACCTCCACCTTGATATCTGAGAACGTGAGGTCGACGCCGTAGGAACCATTAGGGCCAAAGCCTGGATAGCCTTGAATCTGCACGGATCCCTGAGTGCCTATAGTGCCGTTTCCCTCTGCATCCACCGTGGTATGGGCCGCATCGACGGGGAAGGTGAAGTCCTTTCCTACCTTCTCCGCACCTCCGGTGGTATTGACTACGCCTTTGGCGAGAGGGCTGGTGTCCACGTGGTGAATGAAGGATTCCTTGATGGGCCAGTTCAATTGGCCGGATTCCACGGCGGGGACAGTGGCTGGAGCCTCATCGGCAGAGGCTACTGGGGCGGTGACGGCGCCGAGCGCAACCGCGCCAATAGCGATGACGGATGTTGTTTTCATGAATTTCTCCTCTTGAGAGCAGTGGTAAAGCTTCGCCTTAGTGAATTAGGCGAGCCTTACCTTAATTAATAAATTGGAAAAAGTAAATCAGTGGCGCTTATCAAGCTCGGCGAATATCCCCGAGTTGAAGGCGAATGCGCGCTGCGCCTCCGAGAGCAAAGCCTCGCGCTGTTCCGCGGTTAGCATGAGGCTGTCAAGGCGTTCGCGGTAGCCCTTGCGGTACGGCGGAATCTTGCCAATGGCGCTGAAGTCATAAAAGTTCAGCGCATCCGGTTCGATGTCATAGAGGGTGCCGAGGCGCGCGGCAATCACCTGGCCGCCGGAGACATCACCGAGATACCGGACATAGTGATGGGCCACCACTTCTACCGCACTGCCGGATACTTCTTCTAGGCGGGCAACGTAGGATGCTGTGGCCGGCAGGATCCGGATCTTTTCGCGCCAGTCGCCGCCGACGAGCGCCGCCAAATCCGCCTCTAGAGCGAAGCGCCGCTCCAAGCGTGGATCGGCCACCGCACCGGCGATTGAAGTTTGCGCCACGCCACGGACGGCGCGCTCCAAAGACTCATAGACAAACCACAATTGGCCACTCAGATCGGCAGCGGCCTCAGCGCTCAGCCGACCTGACATAAGTCGCTGCATAAACGCCGAGCCCTCCGCGTTCTCATGGGCGTGAGCGGTCTCCTCGCGCAATGCGACGGATAATGGTTTCTTGAGTGTCACAGTCACTGACTTCCTCCAAAGTAACGCTTACCTAACTTCTAAATATGAATTTAAGGTTAGGCAACCCTTATTTACAAGACTTGTGGGGAGAAATCAACCAAAAGGACTAACTCCCTACCCCACCGCCTGCGGTACGCACGGCGCGGCACCGTCCTTAAAAGGGTTTTGCGCGCGGCGTTGAGATGGCTGCCGGCACAGCGTGCTTAGCTGACCCCCTATTCCTGGATCAGCGGTGCTTTTATCGGTGGAGAAGGGCACGCACGCTATCAAGGGCGCCCGACTTTATAAACGCCTGCCCAAGGATGGCAAACATGCTGCCAATGGTTACCACGCCCAAGATGTAGTTCCACACCTTGGCAAAGCTAGAACCTGAGGGAGCGTCCTCCTCTGGTTTCTGGGTTCCCGGCTTCTTAGACTCCGAAGTCTCGGGGCTCTTTGGGGTCTCCGGCTTCTTCGGCGGTGCCGGGATCTGCGAGGTCGCTGGTGACTGCGGAGCTGGATTGCCCTTCGGTGGCTGACTCTGTGGCTTCTCTTCCTTTTCCGGCGCAGCTACCGGCGGCTGCGGAGCAGGTTCGTTCTGCGGAGTTTCTTCCTTCTTCTGGCCACAGCCCGGGGAAACCTTGAGAGTTAAGTGGGCATCATCAAGCTCAGGCTTGCTCTCTGAGCTATACATGCCCATGAAAAGTTGGTCTACGCCCTCGATTTTTCCATCTTTTGTTCCCTGCTGCTCCTTGTACCGCACATCGCTGGCGGAAAGGGTGAGTGTATCGCCCTCCTTGGTCCATTGCGCCGTGCCGTGGCCAAAGATCCCGTCCCCGGTGCGCTTATTGGCGTCGATGCGGTCGTCCTCGGTGTATTGAAACATATTCTTGCCCTCTACGTGATAGACCTCGTAGCCGGAACCGAGCTGGGCTTGATTTCCGGAGGTCTTGATGAAAGGTGCCACTACCGTGGAATGTAGAGCGCCGTGGTGACCGGTGAACGTGATCGAAGAGTCTTTGCTCTCGATGTTGGACGACACCACATTGCCGTCCTCATCTACCGTTACCGTAGAGGTTGCAGGATCGACGTCGAAGCCGAAAGAGAAATCCTTCCCCTTAGGATCACCGGTTTGCGTCACTGGACCACTAGTGGACCAATCACCAGCAGCGAAACCGGATTTGAGGTAGGAACGCCACGAGTGCTTAATGCCCCAATTCAAGGAACCGGATTCGATGGTGCAGGTTTCTTCCGCAGAAGCGTGTGGCACGGTAAGGGCGGTCGCCGCGAGAGCGGTGACCACTACTTTCTTAAACATGGAAATCCTCCAATTTATGTGAAAAGAGTGGGTTGATGGTGGGCGTGGCACGCTGTGGATGTACCCGCAGTCCATCGACGGATATTGGCCAGCCATACACTTGAGACAATGTGGGATTGGTAAAGACCTCATCTACGCGCCCTTGGGCTGCTAATCCCCCGCACGACAGGCATACGACGCGATCGCAATATGCAGCTGCAGCGTTGAGGTCATGGAGCACCACGAGGACGGCAACACCGGCCTCGCGGGCGAGGGCTTTGACTGAACCCAGCAGTTGTTCTTGGTGCCGAATATCGAGCGCGGCCGTTGGCTCATCGAGCAAGATAACCGGGGTATTTTGGGCAAGCACGCGTGCGAAGGCCGCGCGGGCGCGCTCACCGCCAGACAACGTGCTGATGTCTCGGCCAGCTAGGTGCGCAACGCCGGCGGCATCGAGGGCGGCGTCAATAAAGTCATCGTCAAGGTCTGCATAGGCAGTTCCTTCCCACGGGCGGCGCCCCATCGCAACGACATCGCGGACGAGGAATTCAAACGACACCGAGACATCCTGCAGCATCACCGCACGCGTGCGGGCGAGCTCTCGCGCTGGCGCCTTGGGCGAAAGCCCACCCACGGTGATCTCACCGGAATAATCAATGTCTCCGGCCACGGCGGCAAGTACCGTGGATTTACCGGCACCGTTCGGACCGATAAGCCCGGTAACTTCGCCCGCTTGGGCAGCAAAGGACACTTGATCCACAAGGGTATGTTCCCCCACCCGGACGGTTAAGTCTTTGACGTTTATCATCAGTGCACTCCTTTGCGCATCATGCGGCGCAGCAAGATGAAGAACGTTGGACCTCCCACCAGAGCGGTGAAAATGCCGATGGGAAGATCCGCAAAAGGAATCATCGTGCGCGCTGCCACGTCGGCGAAACCAATAAGCACAGCGCCGCCCAGGGCGGAGGCGGGCAGTAGGATGCGGTTTTCTGGCCCGATGATGCTGCGCAGCAGGTGGGGAACGATGAGCCCCACAAAGCCAATGAGGCCGGCGAAGGAAACAGCCGCGGCGGTCAGCACTGCCGATGCCACGATCGCCACGATGCGCAGACGCGGCACGTTCACGCCGGTATGCGCGGCGGCGCGCTCGCCGAGCGCGAGGACGTCTAGCTGCTTGCCTAAGCGCAGGGCCACTGCGAGGCCTACCACCACGATGGGAAGTACCGCCCACACGTGTTTCCACTGCGAACCGTTGAGGGAGCCCATCTGCCAGAAGACGATCGCTTCGCGGTTGGCGGTCGGCGCCAGGTACACCATGAAGGAGATGATGGCGTTGCATACCGCATTGATGGCGATGCCGGTGAGAATCAGGTGCACTACGGCCACGCGCCCGTTGTAGCGCGCAAGCTGATAAATAATGAAGGTAACTAGTAACGCGGTCAGGAAGGCTGCGGCGGGAACGGTAAAGGTACCGAAGAACTCGATATTGAAGACAATGACCACGGCCGCACCAACGCCCGCACCAGAGGTAACGCCGATGATGGAAGGTTCTGCAAGGGGGTTGGCAAATACCGCCTGCATCAGCGTGCCGGCCACCCCCAAGGCCGCGCCCACCACAAGCCCTAATACCAAACGCGGTAGGCGGATGTCCCACACCACGCTTGCGGTCAAGGAATCCTCGCCGTGCCCGGCTGCCAAAATGGGGAAGAGATCAGACAGGGGTACGTAGTATTGCCCCAGCACGACGGAAATGAGCGCCGCGAGAACGGTGAGGATCCCCAGCAGTACGAATACCCAGGCGCGCTGAGTGCGGCGGCGCGCGAAGGTATCCGTGTCCCTACTCATTGTCCGGGTCATACACAGCCTTTGCTAGCTTCACCAGCGTCTGACCGGTCATAGGGCCAAAGGCCAACGACTGGCCGTCCGGGATGGTCACGATGCGCTTCTTCTGGCCGGCGGTGGTCTGAGCAACACCAGGCCTCTCCAGCAAGCCATCAATTCCGCCGGTGGATTCCAGGCCATTGGTCATCATGATGATCACCTCCGGGTTGATGCGCGCCAATGCCTCCGCGTTAGCGGGTTCTGCATGAGAAAGGTTGTTTTCTGCCGCCAGATCCACGCCGCCGATGCCTTCAATCAGGTCTTGTGCACCGGTGCCGTCACCCATGATGAAGAAGACGCCGCCGTTTCCGCGCGCATAGAGGAACGCCATCCGCATCGGATCATCGGGAACGAGTTCCTTGATGGCTTCCTTTGCCTCGTCGATTTCTTTGGTGGAACGATCCGCCAGCTCGCGTGCTTCGTCGGGCAAGCCGAGGGCATCGCCAAGCGCGGTGATGTCCTCGCCCACGGAATCAATGGTGCGCTCAGGTTCCATCACCACGGTGGTGACGCCCGCCGCGCGGATTTGATCGATGGCATCGCGCGGGCCAATGGAATGATCCACAATGACGAGCGTCGGCTGGAGCTCCAGCACCGCCTCCACGTTGATGTTGTGGCCGCCTTCGGTCACTACTGGGAGATCCGTCAAGTTGGGCTCGGTAGAAGAAATCGTGCGGCCGACGATATTATCCGCAAGCCCCAAGCCGCTCAGGGTCTTGGTATAGGTGCCATAGATATCCAACGCGAGGATGCGGGAAGTATCGGTGACGGTGACGTCATTACCATCGGCATCGGTAAGTTCCACCGGAAGCGCCGGCTCTGCTTTTTCAGTAACCGGCTCGATATCGTCAAAATCTTTGACGTCACTGACACCTTCAAAGGACCTGGGATCGGAGACATCTGCAGGATCCGGTAGCTGATCGGTATAGCTTCCCTGCACACCGCACGCGGTAAGACTGAAGATGCACAAGAGTGGTACGAGAAAACGAAGAACGAGTTTCACGGCAATCTTTCTAAGAGTTATTCATAACAAGCCGGCTGGTGGAACCACCGGCGATGATCAATCCGACGATGAAGAGCAGTAGATAGGTGGTCGGGTTATCTAGGCCCCCGCCGGGAGACGTCGCGGACTTGACCTTGAATTTGTTCGATCCGTCCTCATATCCCTGCCCCGAGTCGCCGGCTAGCGCTGGATCCCCGGCTACGGCATGAGCGCCGCCTTTGGAACCAGTGCCGCCCTTCCCGCTTTCACCCGCACCGGATCCACCGGATGCAGAACCGGAACTAGTGCCGCCGCCACCGGATACGGCACCACAGTCAGCGCTTCCGTCCAAGGTGGCGTGGAAGCTCAATGGATCCAGCTGGGTGCCCGGTTCATAGAACTCAGCGAGGGCTTGGGAGCCGGTTTCAGAAAGCAATACCTCAGCTTCACCGGACACGGCGTCCGTGCCGACGTCGAGAGAAGTAAAGCTCAAGGTGCCAATAACAGCGTGCCCAAAGTCTTTCTTCTTTCCTTCCATATTGGAAGATCGCACGTCAGCGATAAGCTCGCCGGAATTGCCGTTGAAGGTGATTTCCAGGTTGGAGATGTTGAGGTCCAACTTGCCGTGGTGCCCGGTGAACTGCATGCTCCCGCCATACTGCACGGAGCCCGCGCCATCTTTTACGGCACCAGAGTTACCAGTGAATTGGAAACGGCCATTGTCATAGCCAACACCAGAGAGATCCCACCGGCCTTGGGCAATGGATCCGGTGATATAGGATTGGAAGGATTTCTTTAAGCCCCACTGAGCGGTGGCTTGCGTAACCCCAGTAGCCTCACAGACGGCATCGCCCCCGCCAGGTGCTCCCGCGCCCGAATTACCTGAGCCCGGGGCGCCGGAGTTCGCAGATTCGGAGTGCGCAGGACCAGTTCCTGCTGCTTTGCCAGCTCCTGAGGCGCCGCCGCCTCCGCCCGAACCAGAGTTGCTCGGTGATGAATTTCCCGCTGCAGAGTTAGTAGAAGCCGAGTTTCCTCCAGCGGAGTTCGACGTACCCGAAGCAGAACCATCCGAATTCGAGTTTGATCCACCCCGGTTGTTGAAAGACTCCAACTCATCCAGAAACGCCTGGGTATTGCCCATGAACGTAGTAATCCCGTTCATCGTGTCATTGGTTTCAGACAGGATGTCCATGGCTTCCTTGTTAAAGCCCGTGAAGGAACCTGTAATGGACGTCAATGGACGCTTCTCACCCGAACCGGAACCGGAGCCAGATCCGGATCCAGAGCATGATCCGTCGAGAGCAATGCTGCCGGAGGACGGATCTAAGGCTTCACCTGGCTGGTAGAAGCCGGTGAAAAGCTTGGCCCCGCCGGAAGTCAGAGTGGTAGATCCAGACAAATCAACCTTCCCGGCACCATCGT
Source organism: Corynebacterium tuingiense (assembly GCF_046718165.1). Classification (NCBI taxonomy): domain Bacteria; kingdom Bacillati; phylum Actinomycetota; class Actinomycetes; order Mycobacteriales; family Corynebacteriaceae; genus Corynebacterium; species Corynebacterium tuingiense. The sequence continues at coordinate 144,301 of NZ_CP177101.1, read as the reverse complement.
TGACGGGGTTGGCCAGATTAATGGTGGCGATTACCTCATCATTGCCTTGGATCTTTTTACCGCGGCTGAGGTCTTGGCGGTTCATCTCATAGGAGACGTAGTCCACGGAAATCTGCGCCTGCTTACCAGAAGCCTTGACCTTGAAGTCAGACATAGTCATATCCAAGATCCCATCGTGGCCAGTAAAATTCAGCGTTCCATTGAACGGAATCGTGACGTTTCCACCAGAGACATCGGGCTTTCCTGCGGTAAAGACAAACGCGCCATCGCCCGTTTCGTCCCCCTTAAAACCAATGCCGTTGGCACCCCAGCCACCGTGGGCGATATTGCCTTTGACGTAGCTGCGGAATGACTGCTTGAGGCCCCAATTCCACGTGCAGGATTCATCTGCGTGGGCAACCGGGGCAGAAGACGAAAGTGGGGCGAATGCTGCGACGAGGAAAGCCGCGACGATGATGCCGAACGCCGACTTCCACAGTTTTCCAATCATATTGAGAACCTTGTTTTCGTGCCTAAAAATGATATAGGCTAAGCTAGCCTTAGTGAAGTAAGTGTATCCTGACCTAACTTCTTTTGATTGTCAATAAACCACCCCCCATAAGAAACAAAAATGCACAACGATCCCCGCAAAGACATCTTCAACAGCATCTATCCAGATGTCGATCCCACACAGAACTTCCCACTCACGATCGGTGAACGCTTATCCTTAGCGCTTTCCGTCGGCGTATTCATGTTCGGCGGCGTAAGCGGCAGCCTGCTCATCGCCGGCATTGGCCTGACCTTTGTGGTCGCCTGTTCCTTGGCGCTTGCCCGTAAAACGCCGCGCCGCATCCGTGCGGAGGCGCGCAGCCGATTCCCCCGGGAACCGTGGGCCGAACGGCCCAGTCTCCTCGTCCCCGCAGTATGGGCAGTCATCGCAGTAATCGCGGCCCTGGCGTGGTGGTTCACCCCCGTGAAATACCTCGCGTGGAGCGCGGGCACCATAGCCGTCATCGCCGCCGTTGCGACGTGGTTCCTCCCCACCCTGCAGCGCCGCCGCGCCCGGGCTGAACGCGCAAAGCAGGACGCTTAAGTCACCCCAACACTCCTTGCCAGAGAAAACAAAAATAGGCCCCGAACTGCATTAACAGTTCGGGGCCTTGCGCGGTGGCGGCGGGATTTGAACCCGCGGTTGGGGGTTACCCAACAATCGCTTTCGAGGCGATCACCTTCGGCCGCTCGGACACGCCACCGCTTTCCAGACTACGGGAGGACCCCCGATGCAACAAAATCGCTGCGCCGGCACTAAGCCAGCGCAGCGATTTCGCTATGAAGGGACTCTAAAATTAGTCCTTCTTCAGGCCACCGATGATGTCGTTGGCCTTGTCCTTGATGCTGTCAGCAGCGTCGGACAGCTTGTCCTTAGCCTCGGAAGCGACCTGGTCGGCCTTGCCCTCGTTGGCTACGTCTTCGTTACCGGTTGCCTCGCCGACAGCTTCCTTTGCCTTGCCTGCGAGGTCGTCCTTCTTGTTTTCCAAATCGCCCATTATCTCTCTCCTTAAATGAGTCGCTTACAGTGTGCCAGCCACTATACTCACTTTTCGCGGAGTGTGGCGAAGAATTTTTCTAGCAACGCCACGCAGTCTTTTTCGAGGACGCCACCGCGGACCTGAGGGGTAAAGGGTGCGGTGGGGGCACGCAGGACATCGATAAGCGAGCCGCACGCACCCGTCTTCGGCTCAAAGGCGCCAAAAACCAGCGAGCTCACCCGGGCGGATTGCAGGGCGCCGGCACACATGGCGCAGGGCTCCAAGGTGACCACGAGCTCGCAGCCGGTCAAGCGCCAGCCATCGCCATGGATGCGCACCGCCTGGCGGATCGCCTCGACCTCGGCGTGGGCGGTGGGATCGCGCAATTGCTCGCGGCGGTTGACGCCGGTGGCGAGCTCGCGGCCGGCGGCATCATAAAGCACCGCCCCAACCGGCACATCCCCGGCGGGGGTCTGGCGCGCCACCGCGAGGGCGCGCCGCATCCGTTCCTGCGCGCGCTGCAGGGGCTTAGGCGTTATCAATGACGTCTTCTAGCTCATCCCCAAAGCCCAGGTCGCCGGCGATGCGCAGGAGCATGTCAGAGGGCCAATCGTCCTCATCATCGATGATGTAGCCCACCTGGTCCTCGGATAGGCCCAGGTCAGCGAAGATATCGAAATCGCCCTCACCGTAGGGGTCAGCCTCTTCCGGGTCCACGTCTGGAATCTCGTAGTCATTGAGCTCCATGAAGTCCGCGGCAAAGTCATCGTCAACGCCGTAGGTGGCGTCTGAAATTAGCATTTTCACCCCACCGGGCACGGGCCGCACGGCAATGAAGTAGGCGTCTTCGACGCAGAGAAGGGCGAAAGCTGCGCCTTCGGAGCGCAGGGAGCGCACTGCGGTGATGGAGGTTTGCGGATCCTCAAAGTCATCATCGAAGCTGCGCACGACCCATTGTCCCTCGTTGCGGGCGACGGTAACCGCGAAAGAGTAATTTTCGTTGCTCATACCTCGTGAGATTAGTCGTGTTGTGCCACAATTGTCACCGTGAGTTCTCAAGATGTTCAACGCCCCATCTGCATTATCGGCCTCGGCCTCATCGGCGGTTCCCTGCTGCGCGATCTCGCCGGCTATAACCACGACGTATTCGGATACAACCACTCGACGTCCGCCGCCCGCACCGCAGTCAAGCAGGGCTTTGACGTCAATGATGACTTGCCGGCGGTGCTTAACCGCGCCGAAATTGAAGAGGCGCTCATTGTGATCGCCGTTCCCATGACCGCGGTGGGCAGCGTCTTGGATGCCATTCAGGAACACGCCCCTATCTGCGGCATTACGGACGTGGTCTCCGTAAAGACCCCCGTGCGCCAGCAGGTCTGTGACCGTGGCATGGAGGATCGCTACGTGGGCGGGCACCCCATGGCGGGCACCTCGAAATCGGGCTGGGATCACTCCCAGACGGGGCTTTTCCGCCGCGCTGCGTGGGGCATTACCTACGATTACGCCGCCGAGTATGAGGCGCGCGGGGAAAAGATTCCCAAGAAATGGATTGAGACTTTTACAGACGTCGTGCGCATGACCCAGATGGTGCATGCAGAGGCCGTGCCCATCCGCGTGGCCAACCACGATGCGGCGGTCGCTCGCATTTCCCACCTGCCGCATATCTTTGCGGAGACCCTCGCCACGGTGGGCGATAATGGCGGCATTTTGGCGCAGTCCCTGTCTGCCGGTTCCTTCAAGGATGCGACCCGGGTGGCAGGCACTCGCCCGGATCTCGTGCGGCAGATGTGCGAGACTAATGCCCCGGCTCTGGTGGAGGCCTTGGATGAGGCGCTGGAGCTGCTTCACGATGCCCGGGAGAAGCTCGCCGCCCCCGAGCCTTCCATCGCCGAGCTTGCCGATGCCGGCTACCGCGCCCGCACCCGCATCGAGGCCAGGTCGGGCGCGCGCAAGGAATCGGTCTCCCCGGTCAAGATTTCTTCCCGCCCGGTGCTGCGCCTGCACCCCGGCGGCCCGAAGTGGGTGGCGCAGCTGCGCCAGACCGAATCCTTGGGCGGGCGCATCGAGATTTTTTAACGGCGCGACGTGCGGGCGGCACCGTTGCCAGCACCGGTAGCGAAGGTGCGCGCAGCCGCCGCGGCACCGATAAGGCCAATGGCCGCTACCGTGAAGTAGATCCACGGGCGGTCACCGCTGGTCTGCGGCGTTGCCTGCGGGGTAGGCGTGGTCTCCGCGGTCAAGATGGCGTCCTTATCCTTGCCGCTAATCACGCCGTCTACCCAGTCCTTGGTGCCGGCGAGCGTGGTGATAGCCGCGCTTGGGGAGGGCAAATCCGGGTCCGCATTGGACGTACCCGCGGTAGCTAGGCCCGCAAGCTTTCCGCCCACGAAGAACGGTCCGCCGGAATCGCCGCCCTGCATGCCGGCATTACCGGTGGAGTGGACATCGAGGATCGGGCTGCTGATCATCGGGGCCATGCCGCCTTGGCCAGGCTGCATTACTTCCCCACCGTTGCCGTCAGGCTTAACAATCTGCGGCTGCTCAGCGCCCGGCTTGGTGGCACCGGGCGAGACCACCTTGGGCTTATCCGATCCCGAACCAGATCCCGGCATCTTGAGGCCGGGCATGGCCTCTTCGGCTGGCACGGATTCGTAGCCTTCCGGGGCTTCCTTGTCAGCGCCTGGCTTCTGTGCGGCGTCATCGGTTGGCCCGCCGCCCAGGATTTCGGAGACCTTCATCTCTGCCATCGGCAGCTGGCCCTTGCGCGCCATGGAGGAGCTGCTGCTCCAGCCGTACAGGGTGCCAAGGTCACCAGTCTCTGGAATATCGGTGGAGATCTTGGCCGGCTTGATATCGGTGACGGGCTCGGTGAGGTGGAGCAATCCGGCATCGGAAAGCGGGGAGAGCGCCCACGAATCCGCGTCATAGACCTTGCCTCCCAAGCGGACCTGAGTGCCTTCGTTATTGACGGACTCCAGGCAATGGCGAGCAGTAAGCACCCACTGCTTATCCACCAGCGTGCCGGTGCAGTCACCGAAGTTGCCTATCCGGCCCATCTTGAGCGCGGCGACGGTTTGGGACTCTGCGTTATCGGGGGCGGGTTCGCCGTGCTCAAGGGCGCTGGCGGGGGCCGCCAACATACCGATGATGCCGGCAGTGGTTAAAGCGGTAGCAAATTTACGCGACATGTTAGTCCTTCTTTCCGGCAGGAACGGCGATTTTCACGGCAGTGGATACGGCTTTTTCGAGGGGGCCTTGGCCCAAGAACTTCCGCCAGATGGTGGCAAGCACGAGGAATACGCCAATGAATGCCCACGCCCACGCGGTGTTGTGCAGTGAGATGTGGCTTTGCCAGTAATAGGCGGTAAGAACGTGCAAGACATACACGGTCAGGGACATGGTGCCCATTGCGGCGAGGGGGTAGAACAGCTTGGGGGCTAGGGTGCCCAGCAACAGGCACAGGTGCAGCACCACCGCTGCTACAGCAACGGAGAGGATGATTTCGCCCGCTACACCGGTGTGGCCGGTAAAGCGCAACCAGCTGGGCATATCCGGCTCGAAGCGGAAGTAGGTACCGACGGCGGCAATCACTGCGCTGCACGCGGTGACGATCCACTGCAGCGCCGTGCGGTAGCTACCTGGGCGGATGTAGACCTCAAAGAGCAGCATGCCGGCGAGGAAGTACGCGATCCATGCCAGCAGCGGGTAGACCTGTGGCAAGGTAAATGGCGCGTAGTGCACGGTCGAGGCAATGGCGGCGACGAAGAACAGTGCGAGTTTCCACCACACATTCAGCGGTGGCACCCAAGACACCACCATCATGGTGATGCCCATGGCAATAAGCACGACCTGAATTTGCCCACCGACCGGCAATAGCGCTAATCCGATAAGCGTAATAATGGCGCCGCGGGCGATCAGTCGCAACAGCGTCTGCATGGAATAGTTCTTGCTAATGAGCATCATCGTCACGCCGGCGACAATGGCAAATAGGGCGGCCGGAAGGCCCGACAAAATGACCTTGGTACTCCATACCAACGAGGCCATGTGCAAAATAATCATGCCGATAATGGCAAATGAACGAGCCAAATCCAGCCCGACGATGCGCGATGATGTACTCACCTAGCACTCTCCTTCACGATGTGATGGGACGCAGCGGTCTCTACTACGGCCCATGTTTATAACGACTCCCTTTTTCTACAACGAAAGCCTGGGAGGTTGCTGTATCAACACTTTACATGTCCTGTACCTTATAAATGCCATTATTGGCCTAGTCAATCCCACGACCCCACTTCCCGCGAACCGCACACGATCGCAGCCAATTTCCCGGCCGCAACACACTCCGGAGGGCCCGCCGCAGCGCGCATCACTGCCAACTACGCGCAATTAATTCACCCCAGAAACCCGCACCTACCTGCTATTTTGCTATAAATAATCGATTGCCCCCTCCATACCTTTATTCTGATAGTTTCTTTTCTGTCAGGATGCTTCCTGGTACCTATGAAAAGCGCTCAAACTGTCTGGCAAATGAACACGAAGTTGAGCCACCCTTCGTTTCTCCCTCCTAAATCAACCGAGGTTCCATCCATTAGTGTGGAGTATCTGTAACCCGTGGTAGGGCCTGACCCCCAGAAAGTGGAGACACCACGCTACCGGACGCAACCTACTGGGAGAGGAGCTTGAGGTTTGGAAGATAAAGACCGCGAAAACCGGGCCCCAATAAACAACCGAGCCGAAAAGCCACTAACCGGATTGCTCTCCCTTACGGAGGTAATTGGCCCTGCGCCAGACTGCGTAAGTTCCCGCAAGGAAAATAACCGCAAAAACTCCGGCAACCCTAAAATAAAATAAGCCGTTTTCTAACCTGCGGAAGATATCTGACGATGAGGTGGAATCCGTCTCAGCCAAGGTCTTAGCAACATATATCGCATTCAACCCGCCGATAGCATAACCGAGACAGAGCAACAGTGATACACAAATCGTAATCTTTAGCAGAACCTCTAAGGATGAATTACGTGACACTGTTCTCCTTTATATTCTCCCATTACAAATAGACGTGCGCATTCGGCATTTCCCTTAACGTCAAAATTTTGAAATCCGTCATCGTGCGCATGACCGAAGGGGCAATCATTGTGAGTTTTACCTTGCGCGTCACATGGATCCCGTTTTCGTCCCTGTTTTGGCAGTTCCCACCAAAGACAGTTTTGGACCCTTCTTGTACCCCTATACTGTTTCCGCTTGAGCCATTCCGGACAAGGCAGGAAGTAGCAGCAGAGAAGACAGAAGAGAAGCGGCAGTATATAAAGTTTTGTCCACAACTACCCTTTCTGTACGCGATGACTTACTTAAAGTAACATAAATTGACTTTCGTGGTAATGATTGTCATTATCTAGGTTCTGGCGCACATTACGTTATTAGCAGTTCAGGTCTAAGCTCGGATAATGGACACATCGAAGCTCGGGCCTTTTGCCGCTTAGGCTACACGCCTCGCCCACCCCCCAAAATAAACCTGGAAATAAAAAATCTCGAGGCACCGCCTTGGGAACGATGTCTCGAGATTCGAAATTTTGTGCGCCCGGAGGGATTCGAACCCCCAACCTTCTGATCCGTAGTCAGATGCTCTATCCGTTGAGCTACGGGCGCAGTCCGTTGTGAAGCAGTGCGTACGCTCTGCTGTGCAACGAGAATTTACTATACCCACGGACCTGAAAACTAACAAATCGCCTGTACAGAGCAGTGTTCGGCGGGATAGCCAGAGGCGTATTGTTCACCCGCCGTTCACGCTTTAGCTCAGTGTGGAAGCGGGGAAGGCTATACGAGGGCGGAGGCTTCGGCATCGGAAAGCAGGGCGTCTTGAAAGGCCTGCAGGGTGGATTCGTGATCGAAGTCGACGCCGATGAGCACGAGCTCCGTGCCGGGGGTTACGCCATTGGCGGCCCACAAAGAGGCGGGCATGATTTGCAGGTTTGGCCCAGCCTGCTGCCACGCGTGGGCCACGCGCAGGTCGGTATCGATCCAACAGTATCCCTTGGACCGCACGAGGCCCGTGCTTGCCCGGAGGGCGGCAATGAGGCGCTCGCGGTTAAAGGGGCGGTCGGCGCGAAAGACGACTGAGGAGATGCCATATTCCTCGGTTTCTGGAGTGTGCGGGTTCGCAAGCTCTTCGGCGTAACCGTGATAGGCGGCTGCGGTGGCGGTATTGAACAAATGCACATCGAGAACCAGCCCCGGTTCGATGACCCCGTGGGTTACCGGTACCACGCGAGCCCGGGGATTCATGGCGCGGACTGCGGCGATGACGCGCTCGGTTTCGGCAGCATCGACAAGATCGGTCTTGGTAATGAGGATAAGGTCGGCGAATTCGACTTGATCCACTAAGAGATCGGAAATGGTGCGGTCATCTTGGGGCGTAGCCTCGATGCTTTCGGAGACGAGGCTGCGACCGCGGCGCAATTGGTTTAAGAAGGTAGAGGCATCGACGAGGGAGACCATGGTGTCGATGGGGGCGGCATCGGCAAGCGTGGTGCCATCGGCAAATTCCCACTCAAAGGTGGCAGCCACGGGCATGGGCTCGGAAATGCCGGTGGATTCGATGACAATCTGATCAAAGCGGCCGGAGCGCGCCAGCTTGCCCACGGACTCGATGAGGTCTTCGCGCAGGGTGCAGCAAATGCAGCCATTCGACAGTTCCACGAAGCAATCCTCGCCGCGCTCGAGGTGGCCTTCGCCGGCGACTAGGGCGGCATCGATATTGACCTCAGAAAAGTCGTTGACAATGACCGCCAGCTTGCGCCCCTCCCGGTTCGCGAGCAGGTGGTTAAGTAGCGTGGTTTTTCCGCTGCCTAAAAATCCGGACAGCACGGTAACAGGTGTAGCCATCCTTTAATGGTAACGTTTTTCATTAAAGGATGGCTATTTGGGTCTTAACGCCTAGACCGTCAACCCGAAGATAGGCACCGCCAGCAGGAAGACGGTAAGGGTGATGAGGAAGATACCGATGACGTTGAGGCCAACGCCACCCTTGATCATCTCGCCAATCTTGACGTAACCGGAACCATAAGCAATGGCGTTCGGCGGGGTTGCCACCGGCAGCATGAAGGCACAGGTTGCGGCCAAGGCGACCGGGATGGTGAGCAGCAGGACGTTCATATCGCCTTCGGCGGTCAGGCCCACGCCCACGGCGACGCCGCCCATGATGGGGATGAAGGTCGCCGCGGTGGCGGTATTGGAGGTGATCTCCGTCAGGAAGAGGACCAAGGCGGCCACGGCTGCGACGATGAGCACGATTGGCAGGGAGCTGAGCCCCTTGGCCATCTCACCAATCCACAGGGACAAACCGGAAGAGTTGAATACCGAGGACAGGGAGAGACCACCGCCGAAGAGGAGGAGGACGTCCCACGGCATTTCGTTGGCCGTCTTCCAATCCAGCAGGCGGATGCGGCGTTCCGAATCAGCCGGCAGGATGAACAGGAGGATACCTGCGGCGATGCCGACGATGGCATCGTCATAGTTATCAAAATCGCTAAGGACGATGGGCAGGGATACCCAGGCCAGGGCGGCCAGGACGAAGATGATGCCGGTCATGATCTGCGGGCGGGTCCACGGGCCCAGGGCCTTGATTTCGTCGTTGATGAGCTCACGGCCGCCGGGGATTTCGGTCATTTCCGGCTTGAAGATGGTAATCAACAGCACCCATGCGATGAGCAGGAAGACAAGCGCCAGCGGCACGCCGACGGCCATCCAGCGGCCAAAGCCGAGGGTAACTCCCCAGGTATCGGCCATATACGCATTCAAAAAGGCATTCGGCGGGGTACCGATGAGCGTACCCAACGAACCGATGGAGGCGGAGTAGGCGATACCCAGCATGAGGGCGGTGGCGAATTTCTTCTGCTTATCCCAACCGCCAACGGTCTCTGCGGTAAGCGCCAGCACGGACGTACCAATCGGCAGCATGACGACGGCCGTTGCGGTATTCGATACCCACATGGACAAAAAGCCGGTGGCCAGCATGAAGCCCAAAATGAGGCGGCGCGGCGAGGTGCCGATGAGCTTGACCACGTAAAGAGCAAGGCGGCGGTGTAGGTTCCAGCGCTGCAGCGACAGCGCGATCAGGAAGCCACCCATGAACAAGAAAATGGTGGCAGAGGCATATGGCGCACCGACTTCCTTAATGGTTCCCACCCCGGACAAGGGGAAGATCACCAGGGGAATCAACGCGGTGGCCGCTAGCGGGATGGCCTCAGTCATCCACCACACACCCATGAGGATGGTCACCGCGGCCACGGTGCGAATGGCGCCGAGGGTGTAGTCAGCTTCCGCATCCACGCCGCTGGACTCTTGGACGGTGTCGATCGCATTCGAGGGGAAGATGAAAAATACGAGGATAGCCAGGGCTAGGCCAATGAAAAGACCGATGAACTGGCGGCGCCATTCATTGCGTGGGGCACCGGGATCCTCAGCGCCCTCTGATTGGGCGGTAGATTCGTGAGTATGCGGGGTGGTCATGCCGCGAACTCCTTTGCTAGAGAGACATTTAGCAGGGCGGGGGTAATAGCTCTGTCAATTACCAGCAATCGAGCCGGATCCTTGGTGCATACCGAACATCATTCAGTCCATGCAGAGCATGCTAAGACCCTACAAAACATTTGCACCAGAAACCACAAACTTTGCCAAATTTACCCCCACCAATTTTAAAATTCACACAACGCAGCTACGCAAAATGTGAAATCTCCCCCACCGGTTCGCCACCCCCGCACGAAGCGCCCAGGCCCGTGGGCCCGGGGATCTTTATAAGCCGAGCACCGCCTTGGCAATGAGGAAATAAATGATCAGGCCCGTGGCATCGCAGAAGGTAGAAATAAATGGGTTGGAAAATACGGCGGGGTCGGCTCCGATGGTCTTGGCCACCAAGGGCATAAGCCCACCCACGGTGGCAGACATCGAACAAATCAAAAACAGCGTCGAGCCAATGACTATGCCTATATCTAAGCCGTAGACCACCGTTGCCAGTCCAAGTCCTGCCAAGCCCAATACAGTGCCAAGCAGCATACCCACGCGGAGCTCACGCCAGAGGACAGCGAGGAGGTCACGCCCGCGGACATCGCCAAGCGCAAGCGCACGGGTGACCGTCGTTGCCGCCTGGTTTCCCGTATTGCCACCGGTACCGGTCAACAGCGGGATAAACAGGGATAACACCACGGCCTGCGCCAAGGTGTCCTCAAAGGCGTCCAAGACCCGCACGGTCAACAGCGCGGAAACCGCCAGAACCAGCAACCACACGATGCGAGACTTCACCAGTTTTAATAGCGGCGTGGACAGGTACGGCTGCTGCAGGGCCTCGGTACCACCGGCGCGGGCGGAGTCCTCACTGTCCTCTGCCTCGACGATGTCAATGGCATCATCCCAGGTCAAAAGCCCTACCAGGCGGTCCGAATCATCCACGATGGGCAATGCCAAAATATCGAGCGGCAGGAACCACCTGGCGGTTTCTTCCGCATCATCATTGGCATTGGCGTAGATGGGGCTTTGCATGATGTCCCCAATCGTGGTGCCCTCCTCCGCGGTAAAAATCTCCCGCAGCGTCACCACGCCCACTAGGCGGCGGTCCGCGCGGGTGATGGGCACCGCATAGATGGTTTCCAGCTCATCGGCCTTCGCGCGCAGGGTCCGCAGCGCTTCCTCCACGCTCATCTCGGGATGAATGCCGGGGACCTCGGGCGACATGCGGCGGCCCACCGAGCCCTTGGTATAGCCCAGGACAACCCCGGTGACATCCCGCTTCGATTTGGTAAGCGAGCGCAGCAGCCGATCCGCGATTTCCGCCGGCAGCTCATCCAAAAGGGCCACGCGGTCTTCCGGTTCGAGTTCATCGAAGAACTCATAGACATCAGCATTTCCCAGCTCATCGATGATATCGGCCTGGTGCTTGGCATCCAGGGCATCAAATACCACGATGGATTTACGCCGCGGCAACAAGCGCAGGGCCAGCGCGGCCCGGATGGCATTTTGCCGCTCGACGATGGCGATGAGCTCCTGCAGCGGCACCTCATCAAGTAGCGCCTGCAAGCGGGGCGCTTTTTGTGGGTCAATGGCAGAATCCTGCTTCAACCATGCCTCGACCGTATCGCTGGCCTGCTCAGTAGTATCCGCCATCGCCGTCACCTTGCCCTTCTCGCCCCTCATACCGCGGCACCGGTGGCCACCGTAATTGATATAGCCTCACATAGATTACGCGTATCCCCCACCAGCACACAGTGCTGCGGCGGAAAATTTTGCCCTCAGGCAAAAACACCCCACAAGGCAAAGGCCGCGAGCAGGGAGACTAGCCCCGCACCACCGGCCAGGACGGCGGCGCCGGGGAGGTGGCGGTGGGTGCGTAGGGAGGCATCTACAAGCGATGCCCGCTTCCGCACCGCCACTATCAGCACCAGTACGCCCGCCGCGAGCACCAGCAACGGAAGAAACACGCTGACGCTGACCGCCCGCATAACGCCCAGGAGTATCACCGCCAGCGCAAGGACGGTGCGCTGCCACGATAGACGGGTGCGCTCGGGCTGCAAGCCGGGGTCAAAGAGTTCCCCATGTGGCTGCGGGCTAGGCAAGTAACTCGCCTACCAGCAGCACGGCCGCGATAACGACGATGGTGCCCACAAGCACCGGGATGGCAATACTAAAGGGCAACGGGCGCTGTTGCCGCAAGGCGCGCTCGGCCCGCTTCCATTGCAACCACGCGACCACCGGCAGCATAATCGCCACCACCAGCATGAATGCGGAGACCACCGCGCGCAGCGTCGCCGGCAGCGGCACATCGAAAGCTTCCAAGGCCACTCCCCCGGCAATCAGCGCGAGCGAGGTGCGAATCCAAGCGAGGAAGGTGCGCTCATTCGCCAGCGTAAAGCGCGGATCAGGATCGCTTCCTACCCCAAATACCGAGCGGGGAAACCTCGAATCGCTCATGTCTTCCTACCTTATATTCAATGCACATTCTTGGCGCGATAAGCCCGCGCCCCTACCCGCCGGCCCCGGCCGCCTCGTTATGATCGGGGCCATGATTGAAGTCGCAGCCATCGTTTTCCGCAATTCCTTTGGCCACGTGCTTGGCGTACGCAAGGCCTCATCCACAAAGTTCCAGCTGCCTGGCGGCAAACTAGAAGAAGGCGAAAGCCCTGTCCAGGCCGCTGCGCGCGAGGTGGAAGAAGAAATCGGCGTGCAGGTACGCCTACCTGAACTTACCGAGCTCGGCACCTTCACTGCACCCGCCGCCAACGAACCGGGCCAGACCGTCCGCGGGCATATCTTTACCTACCCGCGCCCCGTCATCGCCCACGCCGCAGCCGAAATCGCCGAAACCGCCTGGATCGATCCCGCCGACCCGCAGTGCGAGCTCGCCGATCTCCTGCGCAACGAGGTTTTTCCGGCGCTTTAAAGTGGTCAAGCCCGCGCATCGACAAAGGGCGCCACGCCTACACCCCGTCACCTGCGGCGGGAAGAATCGTGAACCAGCGATGATGTAACAGCCGCCCTGGGGTCAACTGGGTGCGGTGTACTACTTATTTAAACTGACGCCCTGCATTCTCCGCCCACACGCGCACTCCCACAGAAGCAGCAGTCAGAACAACAATGAAGATGGTCACTAAGCCGATGCCTATTACATCAGTCAGCCACAAAACAAATAACACCAAAGAAGCAACTGCTAAAGCGAGCAAAATTCCGTTTTTTATCTTCTGCGCTTTATCCATAGCGCCATTATTCACGATAAAAATTCACCACGTGACGAGTTCATCCTTTTGAAAAATCTCCTTGCGCTCCAAAAGCGTCCTCAGAGAACTGCATTTCCACTTCATGCCCGTAGCGGGGGAGAATACTCGTATCCCGCTTGCAGAATACGGGACTGGCTCCTGTTTGGTGGACACCACATTTTGTCGTTTAGGCCATTAAGTGGACAGCCCTACAAAGAGGTAAAACGACGAAATCCCGAGCGCAATTGCCCGGGATTTGTGTGGCGGAGATGAGAGGATTCGAACCTCCGGACCCCAGAAGGGTCAACTCCTTAGCAGGGAGCCCCATTCGGCCGCTCTGGCACATCTCCAGGTTCAGAAAGAACCGTAAAAGACAATACCTGCCGCATGCGCCACGGCCAAACTAACCCCTGGTTTTGTCCCCGGTTTTCTTCCACGCGCGCAGGAGAGACGACCTAGAGTGGTAGCCATGATTCGCTCCGACTTACGCGCCATCCCTGGCTACGTGCCCGGCGCGCGCCACGATGATGCCCTCAAGTTGTCTTCTAATGAAGCCACGCAGCCACCGCTGCCTGAGGCCGCCGAGGCTATGGTCCGCGCCGCTGCCGAGGCCAATCGTTACCCAGATATCGCGGTCACCGAGTTGCGTGAGGATCTGGCCGAGCACTTAGGCGTGAGCTTTGACCAGGTTACGGTGGGCACGGGTTCTTCCGCGCTGTGCCAGCAATTGGTACAGATCACCACCAGACCCGGTGAGGAAGTGATTTTCCCGTGGCGTTCCTTTGAGGCTTATCCCATCTTTGCGCAGGTGGTGGGCGCGAGCCCCATCCCGGTCCCGCTAGATACGGAGCAGCGCGTAGATTTGGCCGCGATGGCAGAGAAGATTACCGCGGATACGCGCCTGATTTTCGTCTGCAATCCAAATAATCCTTCCGGCACCACCGTGACTAAGACGGAGTTCGCCGAATTTATGGACGCGGTGCCAAGCGATGTCCTCGTTGCTCTCGATGAGGCCTATATCGAATACAACCGGAATGCCGATACCCCGCTGGGCACCGAGCTTTTTGGTTCCTATCCCAATGTGGTTTTCCTACGGACCTTCTCCAAGGCCTATGGTTTGGCCGGCGTGCGCGTGGGCTATGCCTATGGCCCAGAAGACGTCATCGCGGCACTGAATAAGGTAGCGATTCCGTTTTCCATCAACGCCGTGGCCCAGGCCGGTGCCCGTGCCGCGCTCGCGGCGCAGGATTCGCTGCGCGAGCGCACCGAAGAGACCTGTGGCCAGCGCGAGCGCGTGGAAAAGGAACTGGCAGAATGGGGCGTTCCTCACTCGGAGGCCAACCACGTATGGCTGCCGGCGGCGAATATTGAAAAGCTAGGAACGCCGCAGGAATTGGCCGCCCGCCTTGCCCAACGCGGCGTGCTCGTACGCGCCTTTAGCGAAGGCATACGCATTACCATTACCACCGAAGAAGAAACCGACGCCCTGCTCCGGGCGTGGAAGGAAACCATAGGAGACTAAATGCGCTCATTAACCAATTTCGCCCTCAATGTCGTGGCCATCGCGATTGCGCTCTGGGTCGTCGTAGGAATTATTCCGGGCATCTATATAACCCCCGATAAGTTGGGCAATTTCATTGCCGTGGCCATTGTTTTCATCATTATTAACGCGGTGGTCATGCCCGTGCTGCGTTTTATCGGCGCCCCGCTAACCTGCCTTACCCTCGGACTATTCGCGCTCGTCATCAATGGCGCCGCCCTGCTGATCGTGGAGTGGACGCTTAACACCTTTGACTTAGGAATTGGCCACCTTGTGGTCAATTCCTGGGGTTCTGCAATCTTCGGCGCCATCATCTTGTCCTTAGTCAGCAGCCTGGTCAATTTCTTTACCAGCCCGCTGCGCAAGCCGGTCTAAAGCGCCAGCTGGTCTAACACACCGGCTGGTCTAACACACCAGCCAGTCCAAAGGCGCGGGCTATCCTCCGGCGAAGGGCGGCAGCACATCGACGCGGGTCACGCCAACGAGCGGCGAGTCCGCTTGGTTGTTTCCGGCGCCATCGATAAGAAAGTTACAGCGCCCCAAAACCTCTTGCATGCTCATCCCGGCCTCGGTGGTGCCGGTGTGGTCCTTGCCCAACTGCTCTATGAGCTGGCCTAAGGTGGTGGGCGCTTTTACCTGCTCCGAAGCTACACCAGCCGCGGCACGGGCGGCGGCGAAATAGTGAACGGTCAACATGCTTCCTACTATGCCCGCAGGCTTCGAACCTGTCGAACTCACGGGTAAACTTGGCTCTATGCGCACTCCCGAAACCCACGCACACGAGGTCGCGGCAGCCCTCGGCCCGCGCGAAGCCATCTCCCGGCCCTTAGGGCAGGCGCAGGAGATGGTCCTTGCCGCCGATGTCCATACCGCCTTCCCCTCGCCGCGCTTTAATAATTCCCAAATGGATGGCTACGCACTGCCTGCCACCGCTGCCGGATCCTACGAGGTTGGCCCCACCATCGCCGCCGGCGCCGATCCCGTGAAAGTACTCGGCGGCCCCTTGAGTGCTGCTTGCCCCATCATGACCGGGGCCAAGGTGCCGGAAGGCACGGCAGCAATCGTGCCAATCGAGCAGTGCCAGCCGCAGGAGTTTCTTCAACCGGGCGATACCGTCACCGTCCCCGCCACCGAGGATGGCCAGTTCATCCGCAGGACCGGCTCGGACCTTGCGCAAGGCGCCCTTTTGGCCGCCCGGGGCGATAAGCTCACCCCGGTGCGCCTTGCCGCACTGGCTTCCCAAGGCATCGCGGAAGTACAGGTCTATCGCCCCGCCCGCATCCTCGTGTGCACCGGTGGCGCGGAAATTGGTACGGGCACCGCCGCCATTCCCGATGCCAATGCCCCGCT
Organism: Corynebacterium tuingiense; assembly: GCF_046718165.1. Taxonomy (NCBI): domain Bacteria; kingdom Bacillati; phylum Actinomycetota; class Actinomycetes; order Mycobacteriales; family Corynebacteriaceae; genus Corynebacterium; species Corynebacterium tuingiense. The sequence continues at coordinate 128,168 of NZ_CP177101.1, read as the reverse complement.
GATTTCCGCCATGGCCCGGCGCGCCGGTATCGAGGTCGCCGGCTACGTCACAACAGATGACGATCCCGCGGTACTCAGCCGCACTCTGGAAGAGGCTGCGCAGCACTACCGCCCCGATGCCATCATCACCTCCGGTGGCATTTCCGCCGGAAAATATGAGGTCATTCGCCAGGTGCTTAGCGGTTGGTTTGGCCATGTGGACCAACAGCCCGGCGGGCCCCAAGGCATAGCCAGTTTCCATGGCACCCCAGTCGTCTGCTTGCCCGGCAATCCGATTTCCACCATGGTGAGCTTCCGCCTCTTCGTGGCCCCTACCTTGGGTTGGGCGCCTGCACCATATAGCGTCCCGCTTGCGCGGGGAATCGAGGGCCTGCCGCACAAGGATCAGTTCCGCCGCGGCTACGTCGATGCGCAGGCCCACATCACCGGCGGCGCAAGCTCCCACCTGCTTGCCCAGGCCGCCGATGCCACCCACCTCATCCGCATTCCTGCCGGTACTGCGCTCGAGGCAGGAGAAGAAGTAAAGGTCTATCCCCTATGAGTTCTCATCGCACCGCCATCGTCATTGTCGCCTCCACCCGCGCCGCCGCCGGGACCTACGCGGATCGCTCGGGCCCCATCGCGGTCGATTTCCTGCGCCGCAAAGGTTTTGACTGCACTGACGCCCGGGTGGTTCCTGATGCCGAGATCGCCACGGCGGTAGATCAGGCCTTCGCCGAAAAGCCCTCGGTCATCCTCACCTCCGGCGGGACCGGCCTGACCCCGGATGATCTCACCGTCGATGCCGTCCAGCCCCACCTCACGCGCGAGCTTCCCGGCATCGCCATGGCTTTTTGGAATAAGGGTCTGGAGACTATCCCCACCGCGGTAGCCTCGCGCGCAGTCGCAGGCGTCACTGACACCACCTTTGCCATGACCCTGCCCGGTTCTACCGGCGGGGTCAAAGATGGGTGCGCCGTGCTAGATGAATTAATCGTCCACATCGTCGATATGTTAGAAGGAGAACATGAGCACTGATCCCTCTTATGTCGCCGCGCAGATCGGGCTCACTGTCGGCACAATGCTGACCGAGCAGCCCCTCGAGCCGCTCCTTGCCGCGGCCAAGGCAGAGGTCATCACCCCAGCCATGGGCGCGGTGGTCACGTTCGAGGGCGTCGTGCGCGATCACGATGGCGGCCAGCCCGATGTCACCCAGCTGTCTTACTCTGCACACCCCAGCGCCCCAGACAAGCTGCGCGAGATTGTCGATGAAGTGGCAGGCCAGCACCCCGTGCGCTTGTGGTCGGCCCACCGCACTGGCGATCTGCAGGTGGGTGATCTCGCCTTTACCGTCGTCGCCGCCTCTGCTCACCGCGGCGATGCCTTCCGCGCCGCGGAGGCCTGCGCCGATCGCGTCAAGGCTGAGGTGCCCATCTGGAAGGAACAAAGCCACGGCGATGGTTCCGTCAACTGGGTGGGCCTCGAATGAGCATCCGCTATGCCCGCCAGGAGGCGCTGTGGGGTGATAAAGGCCAGCAGAAATTGGCTGACTCCCACGTCGCGGTCATCGGCGCGGGCGGGCTTGGCTCACCAGCGCTGCTCTACCTAGCAGGGGCCGGGGTAGGCCGCATCTCGCTTTTCGATGATGACCTCGTCTCCCCCTCCAACCTCCACCGGCAGGTCATTCACACCACCGCCTCCATTGGCACTGCAAAGACCGAGTCCGCCGCGGCGGCGGTGCAGGCCCTCAACCCTGAGGTGGAGCTCATCTGCCATGGCCGCCTAGAATCCGCCACCGCCCTCGAGCAGCTGCGCGGCTGCGACGTGATCCTCGATGGCACGGATAATTTCGACGCCCGCTACCTGTGCTCATGGGCCGCCCACAGCCTGGGCATTCCACATATTTGGGCCTCTATCCTGGGCTTTGATGCACAGATGAGCGTCTTTTGGTCCGGCAAGGGCCCTGTGTACGAGGATGTCTTCCCCACCGCCCCTGCCCCGGGCGAGGTTCCATCCTGCTCCCAAGCCGGCGTCCTGGGCCCCATCGTCGGCACGGTGGGATCCGCAATGGCCTTGGAGGCGTTGAAGATCATTACCGGCGTCGGCACCCCGCTTATCGGCACGCTCGGTTACTATGAAGCGCTATCCGGGACCTGGGAGTATATCCCCATCCGCCCCACCGGCGCGCAGCCTACCCAGCCAGCCGATGCCCCCGAAGTCCGCGAGATCCCCGCGCACGCCCCGCTTATCGATGTCCGCACCGACGCCGAGCGCGCCCGCGCCGCCATTCCTCATTCAACGCATCTGCCCCTCGACCGCATCCTCGCCGGAGAAAACCCGGACATCGGCCAGGGCGATGCCGCCGTTATCTACTGCGCCAGCGGCATCCGCTCCGCGCAAGCCGTCCACGCGCTGCGCGGCCGCGGCTACGAGCGAGTCGTTTCCCTGCGCGGCGGCATCAACGCGTGGCTGGAACAACACGATATGTCCTAGCCCCCGCCAAACAGTGTGGGGTGCCTATGACCTTCCGTACTTGTCTTCCTTGCCGCGAACAAAGACGAACCAGATAAGCGGCCCCAAGAAAGGAAGGGCGAAGGTAGCGGCGATAAAGAGCACCTTGGCCGCAATCGTGTACCCAGAAGCGATAATAGAAATAACCGCCGCAATCCAGAACGCGACGAGCAAAACAATGGGAAGGAACCCGAGGAACCACCACGTGTCATTAGAGTTAGTAGATTCCGCTGCTGCTACATAAAGTTCCGAGGTATTCATGATGTCCTTTCGTCGAGTAATTTTTATCTCTGGGACAAAGCCAGCATCACAACCACACCTGACTTGCCCTGTACATTTCCAAGATTAAGACTGCGCCGCACTAGGCACGTCATCCCCCGGTATGAAATGCCGCAGCAAAAACCCACGGATCTAAGAGGTCTTCCGGTGCCCCGTCATCTCTAGGTTCGCTTTGTCGCCATCTAAGGTGAGATTTCCCGTAAGTTCATGCGTGGCCACAGCACCCGATTCGCCTTCCCCATGGGCACGCCACGTTACGGTCACGGTATCGTCAGTCCACTCCAGCTGGTTAATATGCCTGCGTGCTGGTTCCATTCCATAACGGGTCCAGCCTTCTACCTGGGTAATGTAATTCAGGTCATTGTCATAAATGAGCAAATTATCCGGCCAGGCCACGCCGCCTTGATCGCAGACATAGGTAATGACAGCTTCATCTTTGCCATCGCCGTTGATATCGGCGTAAGCACCCTTAGGGGTTCCATCCTTGTTGAGCTTTAGCCCGGCCGCCGCATTGGGATATCCAGTCTTTAAGTGCTCAGGCAATGTTCCATCCACCAACGTGCCGGCGCCATGCTCACACAACGCTGGTACCCACAGGGAATACAAGTCTTCTACTGGGATGATCTTATTTTCCCCGGCTGTGGCAGATTTTTGAGCTTTTTCCGTCACTGTCGCAGTGCTCGGCGCTTGCTCGGAATCTTCGGCTCCAGCACCGTCGTCCTCTGTATCTGAAGAGCCGGTTTCTTCGCTGACATCTGGAGTCGCGCTAGGTCCGGTGAAATTCGGCTTGCTATCAGCATTATTAGCTTCATCGGATTTAGAGCAACCGGAAACAAAAGCGACAGCAATCACTGCAAGGATCGCGCAAGAAGAGGTGAGAGATTTAGGCATAAATGCAGCATACAGCGCTAGGGCGGCTGGGTTCGCTGCAAAGGAGCTAAAAATAAGGAATCGGCAATCTGGCCGTAACCAGAAGCTACCTAACAATTACCTTGTTGTGGGTGACTTTTGTGGAGGAATTAGGGAGCTGACTACCGGTCAACGCTAGCGAGACAAACCGCCCTCACAACCGCAGCATCAGGATCCCGTTCTGATCCCACACAAATTTCTAATACATATCAGGTTTTCCATCATCGCTAGAAATCAGGATGGGTCAACGCATAAATAAACCCCGAGACCAAATGGCCTCGGGGATTTATTTTCTCGCTTCTTAAATCTTAGAAGCCGAGGATGGAGCGGTTAAACTCGTTAACAGCGTCCGGAACCAGGTAAGGCACCTGACGGAAGAACAGGCTTGCCTGCTCAAGAGCGTCCCAGCCGGTGGAGACTGCGGAGTGTGCCGCTTCCTGTACGTTGGATACAAGATCAAGAATCATTTCAGAATTCCTTTCGAGGTTGGAAAATTCTTATACGCGTTTCCGCGCGCACTGATCATTGTATGTGGTTAGATGCGGTGATGTGCAACTTTCGAGTAGGCAGTTTATAGATTTGTTAGAAAACAATCGTCCTGGGGTTTAAAAGATCTGCGTTACATATTCTTTCTTCCTAAAACTTTCACGCAATAAATTTTAGTTTCAAAGATAACCAGGGGGAGGCAGGAAAAGGGTTCCTCAATTTTTCCACCCTAGACAGATGAGCCGTACAGACAAGACAAAACCCCTAGTCAATCAGGGGACTAGGGGAAATGCTCTCTGCGGAGACGGCGGGATTTGAACCCGCGGAGGAATAAACCTCGCCGGTTTTCAAGACCGGTGCATTCGGCCGCTCTGCCACGTCTCCATCGTGCCGAAGAGGCAACTTGGTTAGCTTACTAAACGGTCCCGCGCGAATCACATTGCCCCACGAGGAAATGGACGTGGCGCACACCACACCCCCTCCATTACATTGGCGGTATGAGTGCTACACAGATGAAGGCAATCGTCCAGACCGATCCTGATACCCCACGGTCGCTAGAGCTGCAGGACGTAGACGTTCCTGAGCTGCGATCCGGAGAGGTCTTGGTGAAGGTGAAGGCGGCGGGTGTCAACCGCGGCGATATTCTGCAAACTATGGGTGCGTACCCGCCGCCACCGGGGGCATCGGACATCATTGGCCTGGAGGCCGCCGGCGTGATTGAGGATGCCGGCGATACGGACTGGGAAGTCGGCACCGAGGTCGGATGCCTACTCGCAGGAGGCGGCTATGCGGAATACGTCGCCGTCCCGCAGGGCCAGCTACTTCTGCCGCCCAAGGGATTTAGCCTGAAAGAAACCGCGGCCGTGGTTGAGGTCGGCTGCACCGTGTGGTCCAACCTGGGCATCGAAGCGGGCCTGCACGAGGGCCAGCGCGTGCTCATCCACGGCGGTGGCGGCGGCATCGGCACCTTTGCCATCCAGGTAGCCAAGGCGTTGGGCGCTGAGGTGGCTGTCACCGCCGGATCGCAGGAAAAGCTTGACCGTTGCCGCGAGCTTGGCGCGGATATTCTCATCAACTACAAAGAGCAGGATTTCGTCGACGAGCTCAAGGGCAGCTGCGATGTCATCCTGGATATCATCGGCGCAAAGTACCTGGAAAAGAACATGAAATGCCTGGCCAAGGACGGCAAGCTCATCATCATTGGCATGCAGGGCGGCACCAAGGCAGATATCAACTTGGCCCCCATGCTGCCGAAGCGTCTGACTATTCAGGGCACGACGCTGCGCGCGCGTGACTTGGATGATAAGGCGGAGATCGTCGCCGGAACCATCAAGAATGTGTGGCCCATGCTGGAAGATGGCCGCGTTAAGCACGCGCTGCATGGCACGTACCCGCTTGCCGATGCCGCCCAAGCCCACACCGCCCTCGACAGCGGCGAGGTCACCGGCACGCTGGTGCTTACGGTGTAGCTTCCCGGCACGCCTTACTCAAGCGAACCTAGGCGAGCGAGGCAACGACGCGCACGAGGTGCTCGATATCGTGGTGGGTATTAAACGGGCCCAATGCCACGGTGACGGCACCGCCGATTTCTTCTACACCCATTTCCGTGAGCAGCGGCGTTTGTGGGGCCAGCGTGGTGACGAGCCCATTATCAAAGAGGCGCTTGTACACCGTCTCCGCGGGCACGCCCTGGACCGCAAAGGTAAGGCGCGGCAAGCGATTATCGGATGCGCCCGCCGCCGCCTCGCCGGTAACACCCAGGATGTGTACGGCGGGAAGCGTGCTCAAAAATGAGTACAGATCCGCGCGCAAATCCTCGAGGTAGGCGCTCAAGGCGGTCATGGACTTATTAAGCCGCACCCGGCGCGATCCCTTATCCCCACCGGCCAGGGCCGCGAGGTGATCTACCAGTGGGCCCACTCCGCCGGCCAAGCCGGAGGAGACGGGAGTTTCTAGCTTGCGGCCGTCTTCCTTGGAATAGATGGGATTTAGGGCATCCAAGCGGCGGAGCATGCGCGTATCGCGGAAGACCAAGGCAGCCATCTGCGGCCCGCCCAGCAGCCCGATATCGATGCCGATAATATCCGTGCCAAGCTCATCGAAGCGGATGGGGCGGTAGGGCGCGATTGCGGAGACATCGAGAAGCGTCCAGGCACGCGAGCGCCCCCGCACCGTGTCAATGATCTCCTCGGCCGGGGATACCGTGCCCAGAAGCTCATGCGCGGCGGAAAAGGAGACGAGCCTGGTGGAGCCATCGACAAGCTCCGCGAACTGGAACCCCGGCAATTCGCCGGTGCCCAGATCCGGCTGCGCCCAGCGGATATCGGCGCGCACCTCAGAAAAAGCGGAATACAGCGTGGGCGGGTCCAGCTTGGACAGCACCACCGAGGAGTTGCTGCCCAATAGCGGGCGTGCCGCGCGCGCTAAGGATTGATACAGCACGGGCAAGGATGGGCCAAGGACCACGCGGTCCGCCTTGGAACCGGTGAGATCCGCAATGGCCATGCGCGCTGCCGCGTAGTTGCCATCGCCTGCCAACCGGCCCGGCTCCGGCGCGGCCGAGTGGGCGCCGCCTGGGCCCTCTTGCGTCGCTACCGCCGTCGCCATCCGGAAGGACCGGGCAACGCCGGAGGTCACGCGCTCCGAAATTTGGGGCACCGCGTGCGCGTTGAGGTACGTCCAGCCATCAGATAGCCCGGTGTACAAACCTCGCGCACTAAAGACGTCATAGTGTGCCGAAGCTGCTGGCATTAGGTCCCCTTCTTCATCGCACTGAACAACTGCCACCACGTGGCGGTCGATTCCCTACTGTATACGCATTTGGCTTCAGTTTCCCAAATCTGAATTTTCCCTGGGCATCGCTGTTTTCGCAGGCTAGCGGCGTGTAGTTCCCCGTTTGCCCAGCACGCGCGCTAGGGTGTTGGGCGTGCAAGATAACAATCAACTGCGCGCTGATATCGCCCGCATGACCTCCCAGCCAGAAGGCGAGGCCGTCCCAGCGTCCCAGTCCATGACCCTCAAGGCTGCTTTCGCGGACCTTACGCGGGGTGCACAGCAGCGTGAGCTGTGGTTCAAGCTGGGCCTGCAAGATATCAAGCAGCGCTACCGCCGCTCTGTCCTTGGCCCGTTCTGGATCACCATCGCCACCGGTGTGATGGCGCTTGCCTTGGGCCTGCTGTATTCCATGCTTTTCCAGATTCCCGTCGCGGAATTCCTTCCCCACGTCACCGTGGGCCTTATTATGTGGACCTTCATCTCGGGCTGCATCAAGGAAGGCGCCACGGTCTTTATTGAAAATGAGGGACTGATTAAGCAGCTTCCCGCCCCGCTTTCGGTGCACGTGTACCGCCTGGTGTGGCGCCAAACGCTGTTTTTGGGCCATAACCTCATCATCTGGCTCTTGCTCATTATGATCTTCCCGCGCAACCTGGGCTGGGAATTCTTCCTCTTCATCCCCGGGCTGCTCCTCCTGCTCATCAACGGTGTGTGGGTCACCATGTTCTTTGGCATCATCGCCACGCGCTTTCGCGATGTTGCCCCGCTGCTAGAGGCCCTGACGCAGCTATTGTTCTACGTCACCCCGATTGTCTGGATGACCAATACGCTCAAGGACCAAGGCGGTGCGGTGGCAGACCGCGCCCGCATCGCGGAAATCAACCCGCTGTATCACTACCTGGAAATCGTGCGCGCCCCAATGATTGGTGAGCCCGTTGCCGCCTACCACTGGTGGATCGTCATCGGCTGCACAGCCATCGGCCTGTTCATCGCCGGGCTAGTCATGCGCAAGTGGCGCTTCCGCGTGAGCTACTGGGTATAGCCTCCCTTCCTTTACTCCCATCCCCACCATGAGGCTCGTTGAAAGGATAAAAACTAATGGTCTCAATCGATACGTATAACGCGTGCGTGGACTTTCCCATCTTTGATGCCAAATCCCGCTCCCTAAAAAAGGCCATGCTTTCTACCGCGGGCGGTGCCATCGGGAAAAATGACCACAACACCGTGGTGGTTGAGGCACTGCGGGATATTAACCTGCACCTCCGGGAAGGCGATCGCGTCGGGCTCGTTGGCCACAATGGCGCCGGCAAGTCCACGCTGTTGCGCCTGCTCTCCGGCATCTACGAGCCCACGCGCGGTACTGCCGATGTCCGCGGGCGCGTCGCCCCCGTCTTTGACTTAGGCGTGGGCATGGACCCAGAGGTATCCGGCTACGACAACATCATCATCCGCGGGCTGTTTTTGGGCCAATCCATCAAGCAGATGAAGAAAAAGATGGATGAGATCGCGGAGTTCTCCGAGCTGGGCGATTACTTATCGATGCCCCTGCGCACCTACTCCACCGGTATGCGCGTGCGCCTAGCCCTCGGCGTGGTGACCTCCATCGAGCCGGAAATCCTGCTGCTGGATGAGGGCATCGGCGCCGTCGACGCCGCCTTCATGGCCAAGGCCCGCGTGCGCCTGCAAGAGCTGGTTAAGCGCTCCGGCATCTTGGTCTTTGCCTCTCACTCCAATGACTTTTTGGCGCAGCTGTGCAATACCGCGCTGTGGATCGATCACGGCGAAATCCGCTCCGTGGGCGAGGTCTCCGAGGTCGTGGGCCAGTACGAGGGCCCAGAAGTAGGCGAATACGTGCGCGATCTGCGCCAGCGCTTTGAGGGCGAAGACGCTGCCGAGTAGGAGCTAGCGCAGCATCCCCAGCAGCTGCTGGCTCAGCCCAGAGACCTCCACGTGCAGGTCATCCGGGCGCTTGTAATTGGGGGGTTGCCACGCGCGCAGTCACGTGTCGCTGCGAACTATTCTGCGGCCCCGCCTTCTCTTCTCCTTCAAAAACCACCTGGTAGCCCAGCTTCTGGCTCACCCGCGCCGAGGCCTCATTGTGCGCCACCCAACTCGTGCTCATCGCCTGCGCGCCCAGGTAATCGAGGCCAAAAGACACCACCGCGTGCCGGATGAGCGTGCCCACTCCCTGGCCTTGGAACCGGTGAAAGACCCAGGAACCGGTCGCGATTTCTCGCGTCGTAGCGAAGTCCTCCGCCCGCGCATCGATGGTGCCCAGGATTTCTCCCGAGTGAGCGTCGCGCACGATGAAGTCCAAGGACCACTTTTCTGGGCGCAGCTGCGCCCGATTGGTCCACCGGAACTGGGCCGCCGCTGCAGGCGTATTCATCCTGGGATTGAATAACCACGGAAAGGCGTAATCCGGAATGTCTGCGCCGTAGATATCCTCTGGCGCCACACCGGCGATTGCCGCAATATCCTCATCGCGCATCACGCGTAGTTCCACGCCAGGGTGGGTAGTATCGCTCGCGCGAATCGTCAGCCCAAACGGTGGCCACATGCTGTCCATAGGCAGTCAGCTTAGCCCACGCGGAGTGTTTATCCGCAGCAGATCCATTCCCCGGTGGCAAGATGGAACGCATGACTGCCACCCTTGATTCCACCGGTACCACCGCTGCCGTCATTGTCACCCACCAGCGTGCGGAATTGCTGCGCGCCTCGCTCGAAAAGGTAGTCAACCAAACCCACCCCGTGCAGTGGGTCATCGTGGTGGATAATGGCGCTGAGGATGCGGTCCGTGACGTGGTGGAATCCCTGGCAGGCGACCGCGCGGTCTACGTGCCGTCCAAGACCAACCTAGGTGGTGCGGGCGGTTTCGCTCTAGGTTTTCTCACCGCGCTATCACTGGGTGCCGATGCCGTATGGTGCGCCGATGATGATGGCCGCCCTGCCGATTACGGCGTATTAGAAGAGCTCTACCGCGTGGCAGGAAATAATAACCTGCACGAAGTCTCACCTGCCGTGTGCAATATCAACGATCCCGGTCGCCTTGCCTTCCCGCTGCGCCAAGGGCTCGTGTGGCGCCGCCGCATGGAGGAGCTGGAAGGAGACTTCCTGCCCGGGATCGCTTCCCTGTTTAATGGCGCCCTGATTTCCGCCGCGGCAATGCAGACCATCGGCGTGCCGGATTATCGCCTCTTCATCCGCGGCGATGAGGTGGATTACCACCGCCGCTTGGTCAACTCCGGGCTGTCCTTCGGCACCGCCTTGACCACCAGCTACCTCCACCCAGATGGCTCGGATGAGTTCAAGCCCATCTTGGGCGGCAAGATGCATACCCAGTACCCAGAAGGCGAGTTCAAGCGCTTTTTCACCTACCGCAACCGCGGCTACCTGCTGTGGCAGCGCGGCATGCGGAAGCTCTTGCCCCAGGAATTTGCCCGCTTTGGCTGGTTCTTCCTGGTCCAACGCCACGATCCGGCCGGCTTCTTGGAGTGGTTGAAGCTGCACAACCGCGGGCGCCGCGAGGATTTCCGCCGCCCCGGAAATCGCTCCTAAGGCGCCGCGTGCCTACTTTTCTTTAAAGATAAAGACCCGCTGGATGGCAAAGTTGGTCACCGTCGCCACGCCTTGGGCAATGACGAAGGCGATGGTGTCTTTCACCGCGCCCTCAAAGCCTAAGGAAATGAGCGGCTCATTGAGCACCCAGTACAAGAAATTCTGCACGGCAAAGGTGGATACGTATAACACGCCCACCGTCGCGGCCGTGCGGCCAGAGACCTTCGTGCCAAAGGTCCAGCGCGCATTGGCCAGGTAGGCAGCGATGGTGCCAAAGACCCAACCAATCGCCTTCGCCCCAGAGCGGTGCAGACCTAAATGGGTCAATAACAGCGTCAACCCATAGTCAATGACGGCGGCAAAGACGCCTACCGCAATAAATCGCACCAGCTGCTGCTTCAAAGAGCTGGAGGGGCGCTTTACTTCTGCAGCATCTTCAAGTGGATTAGTCACAGGCAGTTAGCTTACCCGCGCAGCAGCGCGCGGTACATGTCTAGGCGGTACACCGGCGCGGCGGCGTCCTTGCCATAGGCACCGATCTGGGATAGCTGGTCCAAGGAGGCATCGCACAGCGCGCGAATCTCCGCGCCTTCCAAGGTGTTTCCATCATCGTTGACCCAGCCCAAGGCATCCATGGTGGTTTCCACCACAGAATCGGTCAGCTCGTCACCGCCCATGCAGGATAGCGCCAAGGCCATGGACCAAAAGGCATCTTTGCCCTCATTGGTAACCTCGCGCGGCAGGCTGGCCAGTGCCTCCGCGGTGGCCGCCGGGAGATCACTTCCGCGGTTTAAGTCCATGGCCTGTAAGAGGGGAACAAAGTCATAGAGCTTAGTGCGCTCGATTAACGCCCTGACCTCTGGTTTAACCTTGGCCAGGACTTCATCGGTGATCTTTTCACCGGTCAATTCCCGGTTCACCGCGGTAAGTTCAAAAGGCGCGAAGAGGTTGCCCGAGCCGCCCACGCACAGCGCGTTGGGGGTGCCATTATCGCGGGGATATATCTCAGCAACTACCACCTCAAAGTCCCAGAGGCCCCACACAAAATCGATCTGGTCACCCTCGCGCCAGAGGAATTCGGAAGCCTGGCGCTCTGGATCAAGGCGCGGACCGCGGGCATCGGTGTGCTCATAAAAGTGCCACGGAGACTTTTCATCCGGCAGCCCAAAGCAGATATGCAGCACTTTCTGCAGCTCATGCAGGGTAAGCGCATCGCTAAAGCCGATTTGGCGGTGGACCTCCTCATCCGCGCGGATATTGGAGGCTTGGCAAATAACGGTGAGCGGTTCCCGCTTGAGCGACAGCAGCGGGTCAGCACGGCGAGCCCGTGCCTGTCCAATATCGGTGACCCCTGCGTTCATGGGCCCCACCATACGCAAATTTTAAGAAGCCAGTTTTTCTATATCGCGTGCTTCTAGCTCGCTGATAATAAACGTAGCCGCCGCTCCGATTGCTCCCAACAGTGTCCACGGGCGCTTGGCACCGCGCTTGCGCAGGAAAGACACCGCCTTGCGGGACACGGCGACATTGGCCCATAGAGCAAGCCCCACCAGGATAAGCAGCGCTGCCAAAATGGCCCAGAGTTTGAGGCCCTTGTCCGCAAAATCCTGTGGGGAGCGCGGTTCATCGCCGTCCTCTTCGGCCTGGGCGTTGGTATAGGCCACCAATGCGCCAAAACCAATCGTGGACAAAACGTAGGTGGTGATAAGGCCCTTTTTGGATTTAATCCAGTCCGGGTAAGAGGTGACGATGCCCTGTGCGGCCGCTTGGGTGATGCGGCCTGCCAAGGTGTCATCGAGGGCGTAATTATCGCGGGATTCTTCTGCTGCTTCGCGGTTATTTGTCATAGCGACCACTCTAAGCGGCGGTAAGCTATTGCGCATGTACTCGGAAAAGACAGAGCATATGACCCCCGCCCAGCAAGCCGCTCAGGATGAGCGGGCCGAGGACGATAAGCGCAACGGGCACTTTGAAGCAACAGAGCACACCAATCTGCCGCTCAGCCCCTTTATGACGCGCCTCATGGCAGAGGAAATGCCGATTTTGGATTCCACTTCGCGGCGCCGCGTGTACGAGATTTTAGGCACTTACGAAGGGCCCACGATTGAGTCCCAAGCAGAGCTACCGGAAGAAATCCGCGACATCATGGACCTCTAAAGCGCCGCATTCGAGGCAGACTGTGTGCCCACGATGTTTTAAATATCACGAACGTCACTCCAACCACTGCACTATGAGCTAGGTAGGCTGGTACATCGATACAATCCGTCGAGCAAAGAGTAAGAGATGGAACTACATACCACCGAAAAGTCCCTGCACGGCTGGGGCCGCACCGCCCCTACGACCGCCCATGTGCTGTCCACGGAAGACGTGGACGTCATCAAGAATGCAGTGGCACAGGTCGCGGACGATAACTCGGACAAGCCCGCCCACCTGCGCCGCGGCGTCATCGCGCGCGGCATGGGACGCTCCTATGGTGACCCCGCCCAAAATGGCGGCGGCCTGGTCATCGACATGCAAAAGCTCAACAAGATCCACTCCATTGACCCGGAGTCCGCGCTTGTCGATGTCGATGGTGGCGTCACCCTTGACCAACTCATGAAGGCTGCGCTGCCCTATGGCCTGTGGGTTCCAGTCCTGCCGGGCACCCGCCAGGTCACCATCGGCGGCGCCATCGGCCCCGATATCCACGGCAAGAACCACCACTCCGCCGGATCCTTTGGCAACCACGTGGTCTCCATCGAGCTGCTCGTTGCTGATGGCCGCGTTCTCCACCTCACCCCAGAAGGCAGCGACGATGACCCCAGCGGTGACCTCTTCTGGGCCACCATCGGTGGCATGGGCCTTACCGGCATCGTCCTCCGCGCTACCATCCGCATGACTAAGACGGAGACCGCCTACTTCATCGCGGATACGGATCGCACCGATAACCTGGAAGAAACCATTGCTTTCCACTCGGATGGTTCGGAGCACAACTACACGTATTCCTCCGCCTGGTTCGATGTCATCTCCCCAGAGCCGAAGCTGGGCCGCTCTACCATTTCCCGCGGCTCGCTGGCCACCTTGGCGCAGCTCGAAGAATTGGCCCCCAAGCTGGCGAAGGATCCGCTGAAGTTCAACGCGCCGCAGCTGATGACCGTGCCGGATATTTTCCCGTCTTGGACGCTGAATAAGCTCAGCCTGTCCGCTGTGGGCTTGGCCTACTACACCATGGGCGCGCCGGCGAAGAACCAGGTAAAAAACTTGACGCAGTTCTACCAGCCGCTCGATCTTATTGGCGAGTGGAACCGCGGCTACGGTTCCAAGGGCTTTTTGCAGTACCAGTTCGTCGTTCCCACGGAGGCCGTGGAGCCATTCAAGGAGATCATCCGCGATATCCAGCGCTCCGGCCACTACTCCGCGCTGAACGTATTCAAGCTCTTCGGCGAAGGAAACCGCGCGCCGCTGTCGTACCCGATGCCGGGCTGGAACGTCTGCGTGGACTTCCCCATCCGCCCGGGCTTGGGCGAGCTTCTCGATGACCTGGATCGCCGCGTCATGGAGTTTGGCGGCCGCCTGTACTTGGCAAAGGAATCGCGCACCTCTGCCGAAAACTTCCACCAGATGTACCCGGGCCTAGAAGGCTGGCTCAAGACCCGCAATGACATCGACCCCACCGGGGTCTTTGCCTCCGATATGTCCCGCCGCCTCGAGCTGCACTAATCACCACCCCTCATGAAGGAGATTTTTTAAACCATGCTTAATGCAGTAGGCCAAGCCCAGCACATCCTGCTTTTGGGCGGTACCTCTGAAATCGGCCTCGGCGTCGTCGCCGAATTCCTCGAGCGTGGCCCTGCCAAGGTCACCCTGGCTGCCCGCGCCCAGTCCCCGCGCATCGAGAAGGCGCGGGCTGACCTAGAGGCTCGCGGCGCGGATGTCGCGGTCGTGGACTTTGATGCCACCGACTTTGACTCCCACCCGGCGGTCATCGATAAGGCCTGGGAGCGCGGCGATGTCGATATCGCCATCGTGGCCTTTGGCACCCTGGGGGACCAGGAAGAGCTGTGGCAAAACCACGACAAGGCCGTGGCTTCTGCCCAGACCAACTACACCGCGCCCGTCTCCGTCGGCGTGCTGTTGGGTGAAAAGTTCAGGCACCAGGGCCACGGCACCATCGTGGCGATGTCCTCGGTGGCCGGCATGCGCGTGCGCCGCTCCAACTTTGTCTACGGTGCTTCCAAGGCCGGCGTGGATGGCTTCTACATCAACCTGGATGAAGCACTGCGCGGCTCTGGCGCCAACGTGCTCGTCGTCCGCCCGGGCCAGGTTCGCACCAAGATGTCGGCCGAGGCCGGCGATGCCCCGCTGACCGTCAATGTCGCTGACGTGGCCAAGGCCACCGTGCAGGCGGTACTCGATGGCAAGCAGTCCATCTACGTCCACCCGCTGTTCAAGTACGTATCGCTGGCATTCAAGTTCATCCCGCAGCCCATCTTCCGCAAGCTGCCGTTCTAACCGTTGCCCCTGTGCCCTGCGGTACGCAGGGCCCTAAAAGGCCCTTCGCCCTGCGCTTTATTAGCTAATAGGCCACAGCTCACACCGCGCCCAATCCCAGAAGAGTGATTAAGGTATGCGAAACTAAAGGGCATGACAAGCCCAGCTATGCCTTCCCAAACAGCTCCAGTGAGCGAGAAGAAACGCACCACCGCGTATCACGCAGATGCGCTACCCCACCGCTCTACCCTGCTGGGTATCCTCTTTGCCGCCTTGGGCGGCGGCGCCGTCACCCTCCTTGGTTGGTATGCCTTCAAGGCGGTATCCCTGCCGTCCTTTAGTACCTCCATGGTCACCCGCGCGCTATCTACCGTCGGCGTTGTCATCACCTTGGCGCTAGCGGGTGGATTTAGCGCGTGGTGGATTTATGACCATTACAAGGAGACTTTCTCTCGGCCGCGGTGGCGCACGTGGGTCACGTATGCGGTGACCTACCTATCACCGGCCCTTTTAACCCTCGCGTCTATCGGCCTTCCGCTTTCGGCCTCACGCCTCTGGCTCGATGGCGTGCAGGTGGACCAGGCATTCCGCACCCAGTTCCTTACCCGTTCGGTGGATCAAATGGGCTATGCGGATATGAACTACCTAGACATGCCCACGTTCTACCCGCTGGGCTGGTTCTGGTTGGGCGGGCGCCTCGGCTCCATATTGGGCATTCCCGGCTGGGAGGTTTACCAGCCTTGGGGCCTGATCTCCATCGCGGTAGCAGGCTGCATCCTCGTTCCCATCTGGCAGCACCTCACTAAATCCCTGCCGGTGGGAACCGCTATTGCGCTTACCACCACCGCCATCACGCTGACCATCGCGGCAGAAGAGCCGTACTCTGCCGTCATCGCCATGGGCATGCCCGCCATCGCGTTTTTGAGCCCGCGCGCATTCAAGGGATCGTGGCTATCTACCGCCGCAGTGGCTATCTACCTCGGGATTTCCGCCACTTTCTATACCCTATTTACCGGCGCGGCAGCGCTGACTGTGGTCAGCCTGATCGCCATTTTCACCGCGCTGTACGAGCGCACGTGGCGCCCCATCGTGCGCCTAGTCATCATCGCGGTGGGATCGCTTGCCATCGCGGCCATCGCCTGGGCGCCGTACCTCTGGCAAGTGCTGCACTCGACCGCACCCCTGCAAGCCACCGCGCAGCACTACCTCCCTGAAGAAGGTACGCAAATTCCGGTGCCCTTCCTTTCCATGAGCATCGTGGGATTCCTCTGCCTTGCCGGCCTGATCTTTATCGTCACCCGGTTGCGGGATGCGGAAGTCCGCGCGCTGGGGTTGTCCATCATTGGCATTTACCTGTGGACGGTCCTGTCCATGGTGATGACCTTAGTCGGCACAACCCTGCTGAGCTTCCGCCTCGAGGTCATCGTAGTATTGCTCTTCGCCACGGCGGGCATCCTTGCCCTTGCAGAAGTCCGCGCAGCCGGTATTCACCGCCTGTATCCTGCTAGTTTCTCCCATGCAGCTAATAAGCGGATTACGGCAGTCTTTGGCATTTTCCTCGCCTTGGCTGGTATCCATTATGCTCAGCAGATTCCCGAAGCAAACGAGGACGCCATCGACCACGCCTATAGCGATACCGATGGTTACGGCGAGCGCGCGGATCGCTTCACCAGCGATTCCGCCCATTATTATCTGGATATCCATAACTTCATCCAGGATCAGGGATATACGCCCAATGAGACGGTAGTCCTCACGGACGAAAAAACCTTCATGGCCTACTACCCATACTGGGGTTTTAACGCCTTTACCAGCCACTATGCTAATCCCCTCGGGGAATTCAAGCACCGCAATGACCAGATTGAAGCCTGGGCGGATGAATCGTGGGACTCCACTCCTGCAGAGTTCCAAAAATCCCTCGACTCCGCACCGTGGCGCGGGCCGGATGCCATCATCTTCCGCGGCGACCTCGACAATAAGGATGATGGGTTCAAGGTGCACTTGGCTGAGGATATCTATCCTAACCAGCCGAATATTCGCTACCGCGCAGTCTTCTTCAACCCTGAGGTCTTTGCGGAAGGCTGGGAGCTGGAGCAAACGGGTCCATTCGTAACGGCGGTGCGAACCAAGTAAGTTCACCCACACTTCCCCGGGGTTATCGGGGCGTGCACACGGGAACTTGGGCCAGACTGACGTACACTAATCGCCGTGTCAGATAGCCTTAAAACGAAATCGAAAGAAGCGCGCCCCTCCGGGCTAAGTATCGCCACAGCCCCTGCCGGGCTGCGCTGGACCGCGATCATCGCCGGGTTAATTGGTTTCCTGTGTTTTATAGCCACCCCGCTATTGCCAGTAAACCAAACCCAGTCTTCCTTTGATTGGCCGCAGAATGATTCGCTGCAATCTATCAATGCACCGCTTATCTCCGTGGCGCCAGAAAACCTGGAGGCCACCATCCCCATGTCCGCAGTGGATGAGCTCCGCGATGGCCAAAACATGGTCTACAGCACCGTCCCACCTGAGTCTAAGAAGGCCTCAAACCGCGGCCTATTTGTCCGCTCCGGTGATGACGGCCTGTCTGTGGTCTCGCTCGATGAGGTCCTGCTGACCTTAAGCGCTAAAGAAGTAGCGCAGCTTTCCGATGACGCCCAGCTGCACATCTCCGCTACCGGTGACGGCACCACTGTCAGCGTCGGCAAGCACAAAAAGACCACCGAGGATGATCTGCGCCCGCAGGTCACCGGTGTGTATACCGAGCTCAAAGATGATGCCAATGTGCAGAGCTTGGTCGATGACGGGCTGAATATCCACGTCGATATCAACTCGCGGTTTACTTCTTCTCCCTCGCTGATTAAGTCCATCGCGATGTGGCTCGGCGTCGCCATGGTGATTGTCTCGCTATTCTGCTTGTGGCGCATTGACCGCCTTGATGGGCAAAAGCTGCGCTTCATGCCAGAGACGTGGAAGAAGATTCGCCCCCTCGATGGCGTCGTCGCCGCGGTCTTGGGCCTCTGGTATATCTTCGGCGCCAATACCTCTGACGATGGCTTCATCTTCTCCATGAGCCGCGTCTTCGATAACGCCACCTACATGGCCAACTACTACCGGTGGTACGGCGTGCCGGAGGCGCCATTCGGCTCACCGTACTATGACCTCGTCGCCCTACTTTCGCAGATTTCCACCGCGTCGGTCTTCGTCCGCCTACCCGGACTGATTTCGGGGCTCATTATCTGGTTCATTCTCTCGCGGGAAATGCTGCCGCGCTTTGGGGACATCGTCGATGCCCGCCGCGTCAGCCACTGGACCGCCGCACTGATGTTCCTGGCCTTCTGGCTGCCGTATAACAACGGCACCCGCCCCGAGCCAATCGTGGCCCTAGGCGTGATGGTGACATGGGCATCCTTTGAGCGCGCCATTGCCACCCACCGTTTGCTGCCGGCCGCCGTGGGCACCATCGCTGCCACGATTACGCTCGCCGCCGGCCCCACTGGCCTTTTTGCGGTCGGCGTATTCCTCGTGAGCCTGCCACACCTATTCCGTGCCAT
Source organism: Corynebacterium tuingiense (assembly GCF_046718165.1). Lineage (NCBI taxonomy): Bacteria > Bacillati > Actinomycetota > Actinomycetes > Mycobacteriales > Corynebacteriaceae > Corynebacterium > Corynebacterium tuingiense. Next base: position 109,659 of record NZ_CP177101.1, on the reverse strand, counting down.
GGCCGCGCGCGTGCCTGCCATGGGCGGCGGCGCTACCGGTTGGCTTAGCCTGGTTGCCCCATTTTTGGCCTCCGGCACTGCCATCATCGTCGCCGCCTTTGGGGATCAAACCTTGGCCAGCGTTGCCGAATCCACCCGGGTGCGCTCGGAGGTCGGCCCGTCGCTGCCGTGGTATTCCGAATACGCCCGTTATTCCACGCTCTTCCAAGAATCCGTGGATGGCTCGCTGACCCGCCGCTTCGCGGTACTCACCATGCTATTTTGCTTGGTGCTCATCTTGGCTGCGTTTATCAAGGATCGCCGCGTTATTGGTGCCGCAGTCGGCCCCACCCAGCGCCTGCTTATCATCGTCGCGCTGTCGATGTTCTTCCTCATGTTCACCCCGACTAAGTGGACGCACCACTTTGGTATCTATGCCGGCGTCGCCGGGGTGATCGCCGCGCTGGCTGCCGTAGTGCTATCCAGGTTTGCGTTGCGCTCCCCGCGCGCCCGCACCTTTAGCATCGCTGCGGTGCTCTTCTTGCTTGCCATCTCTTTCGCGGGTTGGAATGCCTGGTGGTATGTATCTTCCTTCGGCATCCCGTGGTGGGATCGCACGGTGCAGTTCAAGGGTATTGAGGCCAACTCGATCCTGCTCGCCATCTCCTTGGTCGTCCTCGCGGTCGGCGTGGTGCAATCCTTGCGCCACAGCCATCGCAAATTGCAGGCCCAAGAGGAAGGCACGGAAAAAGAATTCAAGCAAGAAGCCGCAGCGAAGGTATCGCGCTCGGCGGGCATCATGTCCGCTCCCATCGCGGTAGCCTGCGCCATTGTGGTGGCCTTTTCGATGGCTTCTTTTGCCAAGGCCACCGTTACCCAGGCGGATTCCTACTCAGTGGGCAAGGGCAACCTGGCGTCCTTGCGTGGTGATACCTGCTCGCTAGCCAATGAAACTCTGGTAGAAACCAATACCAATGACTCCTTCCTCACCCCGGTAGATGGTGACTTGGGCGATTCCTTGGTAGACAAGGATGAAACCAGCAATGGGTTCGGGCCGAATAATATCCCCGAATCCATCGAACCTGAGGATCAGGATTCTGCTTCTGTGGGCGCTATTGGAGATGACTCCCAAGACTCCGACTCCACCAGCCAAGACGATGCCACCGCTGGTACGGATAAGGAATCCGGCGGGGATTCTTCTGATGATTCGCAGGAGTCCCGCCGTGCTGGGAAGAAGGCTTCAGAAAGCACCGATACTTCTGAAGGCGGTGTCCGCGGTACGAAGGGCGTCAATGGCTCGACCATGCACCTGCCCTTCAACTTGGACTACACCAGCGTGCCAGTCTTGGGCTCCTACACCGAAAGCCAAGAGTCGCTGTCCCAGGTAACCACGAAGTGGTACCACCTTCCGGAGACCACGGAAAATACCCCGGTTTTGGCTGTCAGTGCCGCAGGCAAGATTTATCACCACGATGTCAATGATGTGGAACAAGAGGGTATGGAGCTCACCTTGGAATACGGCACCATCGATGAGGATGGCAAGGTCACCGATAAGGGAGAAAAAGAGCTTTCCGATGTCGGCGCCACCCCCAAGTGGCGCAACCTACGCTTGCCCATGGATGAATTGCCGGAAGAAGCCAATGTCGTGCGCCTCGTGGCCGAGGATGATTCCACCGATGAAGACGACTGGCTAGCCTTCACCCCACCGCGCGTGCCGGAACTAGACAGCATCAATAACCAGTTCCCTGCGGAAAAACCCGCACTCTTGGACTGGGCGGTGGCTCTGCAGTTCCCCTGCCAGCGCACCTTTGACCACTACGCCGGCGTAACCGAGATTCCGGAGTATCGCATCCTCCCAGATGCGGCGGCGCAAACCTCCCTGACGGATTTCCAATCCTTCTCCGGCGGCGGTGCCATGTCCACTGCGGAAGCGGTGAACTACTCCTACGAAATCCCGAGCTACCTCAATAACGATTGGGCGCGCGACTGGGGCGCCATTGAAAAGTACGAATTGCGTACCGATTCACAGGGCAATACCCCGGCCAAGGCAGAGATCGATTATGAGGACGTTACTCGTTCTGGACTGTGGAAAGAGTCCGAGATGAAGATCCGGCCAGAGGGCGAGCAATAGCGACCGCCCCTAGCTGTGCAGCCAGCCGCAGCCGGTTTTATTGCGTCAGCTCACCGCGCAAAAATTCGGCTGCATCCTGTACCCGCTGGCGCGCCACGGCTGGGGTGGATACGCGGTGGGTCGAGACGTAATCGCGCTCTTTAGCTTGGGGGATGTGGACGCGATCGGCTATCTCGTCCTCGGTCGCGGTCTGCACGAAAGTCTCAGGGAATTGCGGGGGAAGTTCATAGCCCACGCGGTAGTCCTCCGGCAGGTTGGCCAGGGCGCCGAAGTCGGGGAAGGTGAGCAAGAGGGCATCGGCAGGCGCGAGTGCTGCTAACGCACCGCCGGAAGAATATCCCCACGTGGTGACGTGGGAGGCGCCCTGTTCGCGGGCGTAATCAATGGCGCGGTTGACCGCCGCAACCATGTCTTTGACCGTATGCTCCGGGGCGAGCGGATAATCCACGTCAATGATCGTGGTGCCGGAAAGCTGCGCGGCGGCAGCAACCTCGGGGCGCCACTGCATCTCCAGCGCCTTACCATCGCCGCGCCACCAGCCGCCGGAGTGTAGCGATACCGCCCACCGGCCGGTGGGTTCGGAGGGGCGGAAAATGACGCCGACCTCGGCAGGCTCCACGGCAATGCCGTCCGTAAACGCCGTGCCGGGCAGCGCGTGATTAACCCCGGCGCCCAAAACCATCATGGCGGCGTGGGTGATGCGGTCTGGCAGCAGCGCGCAATACTGGTCCGCCTCCGGCGAACCGCCGCCGGCCCAGGGCGGGCGGAAATCAGGCGTCTCATAATGGGCATCAATATAAGAAACCAGCTGCTCTAGCTGTTCTTCTTCGCTCATCTGGCGGTCTTGCCCGCCGATGTGCCATTCTTGGCCGGGCTCTAGCGGCCGGTGCGGATCTTTATCGTGTGCATCAGTCATATCCCCGAGCCTACGCGTGCACATGATGTGCACAAGGCGGGCTCGGGGAGAGCTGATTTACCAGATGGTCACCCGGTCCTCTGGGGCCAGGTACATCGTGGAATCTTTGTCTACGTCGAAGGCCTCGTAGAACTCCGCGATATTCGCGGCGATGAGGTTGCAGCGGAACTCCGCGGGCGAGTGCGGGTCAATGGCCAGGTACTGGGTCGCCATCTCCGGGCGGATGGCCGTGCGCCAGACGCGAGCCCAGGACAAGAAGAAGCGCTGCAGGCCGTTATAGGTGTGCTCGGCCAATTCCGGCTCGGCGCCATCGACCACAAATTCCTCTTCTTGGCCCAGCAGGTCAATGCCCTTATCGGCACAGTAGTTCTTGTAAGCCACCACGGAAATTCCCAGTCCGCCCAGGTCACCAATGTTTTCACCCAAGGTGAACTTGCCGTTGACGCCGGAAGATTCGGTGCCAGCCTCCTTCAGCACCGTGGGGACCTGGCCATCGAATTGCTCCACCAGCTTTGCCGTAAGCGCTTCAAAGTCCGCGCGGTCCTCATCTGACCACCAGGAGTTCAGGTTGCCCTGGCCATCGAATTGCGAGCCCTGATCATCAAAGCCATGGCCGATTTCGTGCCCGATGACAGAACCAATGGCGCCGAAGTTCTCTGCGACATCCGCATCCGGGTTATAGAACGGCGGGCGCAGGATGGCGGCCGGGAAGGTAATGTCATTGACCACCGGGTTATAGAAAGCATTGACGGTCTGCGGGGTGGTGACCCACTCATCGCGGTTGGCGGGTTTGCCAATCTTTGCCAGCTCATAGTCGTGGGAAAAGGCGGACCCGGCGCGGGCATTAGCAATCAGATCCGCGCCTTGGTCAGAAATCTCCAGCCCGGAGTAATCGCGCCAGGTATCGGGGAAACCAATCTTGGCCTTGAACTGGGAAAGCTTTTCTAGGGCGCGCTCGCGGGTCTGCGGGGTCATCCACTCCAACTGGGAAATGCGCTCGCGGTAGGCAGCGATGAGATAATCCACCAGCTCATCCATCTCGCGCTTGGAGGATTCTGGGAAGTGCGCGTCCACGAACTCCTTGCCAATTTCCTCTCCTACCAGGCTTTCTGCCAGGCCCACCGCGCGCTTCCAGCGGTCGCGCTGCTGGGTCGCACCAGAGAGCCGGGTGCCGTAGAACTCGAAGTTCTTTGCGCCTACTTCTTCCGGCAAGAGGGCCGCGCGGGAGCGCAGGATGTGCCAGGTGGCCCACAGCTGCCAATCAGCCATGCGGTCAGCGGTAAAGAGCTTTTCCAGGTGCTCCAGGTAGGACGGCATCATATTGACCACGCGGTGCTCCGGCAGCTTTCCGCCGGCGAGCAAGGCTTGGGTGATGGAGGGCAGCTCAGAAAACTCGCACGGGTTATTGGTCTTTACCGCATCGCGGGTAGAAACCACGTCCCAGTGGCCCGCCGCCAGTTCTTTTTCCAAACCGACGATGCGCTCGGCGGCAACTTCGGTGCCGAGGCCAAATAGGCGGGTGGGCTCGATAAAGCCCAGCATCTCCGCCACGTGCTTCTCGTAGGCGGTCAGCGTTTCCGCGTGCGCTTCCTCGCGGTAGTAGGCCTCATCCGGCAGGCCTAGCCCGGATTGCACGATATAGGCAACGGCCTCTTCCGAGCCGGAGTCCTTTTCCACCCAGAACGTCGCCGGCGCCCCCACGCCCTCGCGCTCGAGCTCGCCCAAGCGGTGCGCCAATTCCGTGGGATCGGCGGCGCTCAAGCGGTCAAGGTCCGCATCCAATGGAGCCATGCCGGCATTGTTGACGCCCGCGGTATCCATGAAGGATGCATACAGCTTGCCGGGGCGAGCATCGTTGTCTTTGACGATGTCATGAACCAGTTCTTCTGCTTCATCGCGCAGCGCGTGGAAGGTGCCATCCACACCGCGATCATCTGGGACAACGTGATTTTCTACCCAAGGTCCGTTGACTAATTGATAAAGATCTTTCATGGTTGCCACTGTAGGCCAAACCTTCCAGTTAAGGTATGGACTATGGAAAAATTCCGCTTTCCACCAGCCCGGCCGCGCGTCCTCTTTATCGCCGTCCTTGCCTTCGTGACGGTGGTCCTCGCCTTGCCCGCCATCGTCCACGCGGTGCTACCGCCGCACCCCGCCGATGTGGAGCAAGTAACCCTGTCTGATCCCAGCCAGGACTGGGATATTACCGTGCCTGATCTGTACTGCGAGCGCGACTATACTTCGCTGGCTAGCGTTGGCTGGACCTGCGGTGACACCTCCGTGCAGGCGGTCATCGTGGAAGATACCGACGACGATGAGCACACCCTGCGCCGCATGGTCCGGGCCTATGGCATGGCCCCAGGCCTTCCAGAGGGCGAGGTCCATGAAGGAAAAGATGGTGCCCTCGCGCTTGCCGATGCCCCCTCCTCCACCGCCGCCATCTCCATCGACGGCACCGGTGCGGACGAGAATAAGGACTGGGTGGTCACCGTCACCGGGGATTCCGCGGCAACGCGCACGACCACTGAACGCCTCTGGAAAGCCTTTGGGCAAGACGAACTACCGGAAGAAGTCACTGCTGATATCGCGGAGTTTTCTGGAAAGGCCTTGGTTTAAATGTCTAAACTTTTTCGCACCGCGCTGTGGATTTTCTCCGGTCTGGGCCTTATCGGTTTTATCTCCCAGACGGTCATCACCCTATTGATCTCACCGCTGATGGGTATTATCAGCATCCTCATCGCAGCGATCCTTGTCGCGATAGTCATCGCGGTATTGCAGCTGAGCCCCATGTGGGCCCGCCCGGCGCGCGTATGGGCACCGCTTGCCTTTTTATGGGGTTCTGGCATGGCCATTAGCTTGGCGTCTATAAGCTCCACGCCGGTCATGCAGCTCGCCATCAATTCCGGGTGGGTCGATTCCTTCATGTCATGGAGCGGTGCCTATCCCGAAGAGATTTCGAAGGCCACAGGCGTTTTATTTGTCCTGATGTCCTTCCGCCAACTCAACCGCCCCTGGCACGGGTGGATGGTCGGCGCCGTCGTTGGCCTAGGCTTTGAGGCCAACGAAAACATCCTCTACGGCTCTATGGGCGCTACCACTCACCCGGATAGCGATTTTGCGGGGCTCTTACAGATGTGGGGCCTGCGCCTTGTCGCTGGCCCTGGCCTGCACGTTTTGCTTACGGCACTGGCCGGCTGGGGCATCGGCTGGGCGCTCTACGCGGCGGCCAAGCCTCTTTGGTGGCGCATTGGTGTGGCGCTCGGCTGCCTCGCGGTATCCTTCCTCCTGCACTTTGGCTGGAATTACCTGCATGATTCCGATACCGCGGCCGTCATCCAAGCCCTTTCCGTGGCAATCATCTTGTACCCGCTGAGCATCTGGATCATCCTGCGCGGCAATAAATACGCAAACAACGATGACAGCTATAGCCACAGCAGCGCAGAGGACGCGCTCGTCTTCACGCGCTAATCACCCAGCGCGCTTGTTCCCCCAAAATTGTCCAAAACAACCGCATTCCGCAAAAATCTGTGGTTTAAGGCACATGTTGGTAGTGGGCTTCGCTACACTCACTACAAGGCACTTTTGCCACCTATCCTCCATTTTAAGGACTGAGGACCTTCATGAATGCCCCAACCCACGAGTCCCGCACGGATGACAGCACGGAAAGTACTAAGGGGGCAGCTCCGACAAATTCCGCAGAGGAAGCCAACCGGCAAAAGGCAGTGGGCTCCACCCTGTCTTGGGTCATCGCGCTTTTTGGCACCGGTGTTGGTGCCGGCATCCTCTTCTTGCCGCTCAACGCCGGCGCCTTCGGATTTTGGCCGCTCGTCTTCGCCACCGTTTTTATCTTTCCGCTGGTGTATTTTTCCCACCGGACCTACGCCCGCATAGTCAGCGGCGCACCACAAGAACAACACGGCAAGGATGTCTTGGAACTGGTGCGCTACTACCTTGGCCGCAATAGCGGCCTTTTCATCGCCGTTTTGTATTGGCTGGCCATCGTGCCAACTGTGCTCATTTACGGCATCAGCATTACCAATGTGGTCGATAGTTTCATCGTCAACCAGCTCGGCGGGCCAAGCATCAATCGGTGGATATTGTCCATTGCCTGCGTGGGCGTTATGACGGGCCTTTTTGCCATCGGCCGCCGCCCCATGCTGTGGCTGGCCCAGATGCTGGTCTACCCGCTCATCGTCGCCCTGGCGGCAACCTCCATTTATTTGATCCCCAAGTGGGATTTCGAAAGCTTCCTCAACGTTGAATACGAGGGCGGCCTCTGGGGAATCCTTAAGGGCATCCTGCTTATCCTGCCGGTGCTGGTCTTTTCCTTTTCCCACATGGCCGCGTTATCACAGTTCTCCGTCGACGTGCAGCCGGCCTACGGCAAGAAGACGGAGAAGTTCGTCTCCCGCGTAGAGCTCTATACCGCTGCAATGCTCGTGGTATTTACCATGTTCTTCGTCTGGTCCTGCGTTCTCGCACTTGGCGCGGACGGGATGAAGGAGGCGGTCGATCAAAACATCCCGGTGCTGTCTTATTTCGCCAACGTCACGGGCACGCCATTCATTGGTTATATGGCACCGCTTATTACCATGTGTGCAATCATTTCTTCCTACTTTGGACACATGCTTGGTTCCGAGGAAGGTACAGAATATCTACTGCGCATTGCCGTGCCCCGCATGGCCAATAAGCTCTCGCGCCGCGCACTGCTCAACACCATCTATGTCATCGTATTCGTGGCAACGACGCTCGTCGCCGTCTTCAACCCCTCCATCATGGACATGATTTCGGTGGTTGGCGGCATCTTCGTGGCATTCTTGGTCTATCTGGTGCCGGTCTACATGTTTAAAAAGGTTGATGACTATTCCCAGTTCAAAAACGACATCTGGAATTACTTCGTCTTTGGCATGGGCCTAGTCATCATGGCCGTGACCGTCTGGAACCTGATCTAAACGCCAGCCCCCCTCGGCGCTTATTGGCACACCCGCACTTGGCTCACCTGCGCTAGGGCTTGATTAGCACTCGCGCACGCTTGGCGCTCAAGCTCGGCCGCGGTCTGGGTGGCATCGCGGACCGCCTGCTGCGCAGGTCCTTGCAGGTTGAGGTCGTTTTCAATGCGTGCGCCGATGGCCTCGCTGGATCCGCCGGCTGGCGAATTGTTGACGCCGCGCGTGACATCCGCGGTATGGGTCTGCGCATCGCCGTAGGTATTGGCGGCTACGGTAAACCCATGCCCAGTAGATACGGAGGCGTGGATGGTGCGGTCATCAGACCAACCGAATTTAGTACCCCATACTCCGGGAATGTGATCGGTGCCGAAATCCTGGCGGTATCCATCCGCAGCCACGGGAGCGGCGGTAGCCATTCCCGCGAAAATGGGCGCCGCGATGGGATCGTTCTGGATCTCGGCAGTAAACCGCGCGACATCTTCGCTCGAGGTCTTCGTGGTTCCCCAGTAGCCGGTATAATGAGTCTCGCTCAGCCCGAATTCCTGGATGATGCTGGGAATGGCCTGCGGGTAGCGGCGGTCCAGGTCGCTGGCCACGTTATCGTCGCTGTAGCGAATCATATTTTCCACTTGGTCCTTATCGGCGGCAGAACCATACTTGAGCACCCAATATCCCAGGTAGAGCTTGCTCAAGGACAGCGCCGGGCGGGACTCGTGGCTATTGGCGGTCGAGACCGTGGCGCCGGAATCGTGCCTAACGGTGATTTGCGTACGATCAGGCACGGATTGGGGATCGAGGCTGACCGCCTGGGCAGCGGGAATGGTCACGAATGAAAGTGCGGTAACGAAAGAACCAATAGCTAATTTTTTCATAACGCATATAGCGTAGCTGGAGAGGTGCCGCACCGCAGTCTATAACTGCAAAAAGTTTTCCTACTGCACTATCTATCGCATCAATACCGCTAGGTCCCGCGCATCCATGCCGTGCTTATGCATGGCGACGCGCCCGTGAGAATGCTCGATGCCCTCGCGGTCCCAGTATTCTTCCGCACGAACGGGATCGTGGGAGGCGCCATTGGCGCGGACCACGCGCCACCAGGCGGCGTTACCACCGTGCCTATTCATCACGGTGCCGACATTGCGGGCCCCGCACCCAGCGAGTTTTGCCACCTCCCCATAGGAGGACACATTGCCGGGCGGGATAACGGCCACGATGGTTAGCACGCGCTGTGCCAAATCAGAGGAGTCTGACATAAACGCCTCTTTCCCCGTGCTTAGTCCCTGGTGGGGTTGAGCACGTCATCGGATTCGGTGGGTTCATCCTCGGGCGCGTCTTCTACCTCAGTCAGGGTGATGGTGGCCCCGGTGGAATCCGCGAGCAAGCACATGCGGCCAAAGGGGGAATCCCATGGTTCACGGATGATTTCACCGCCGAGCTCTACCGCTTTCTTGGCGGCGGCATCGATATCGCGCACCCCTAGGTAGGTCTGCCAGAAGCTTGGCACCTGGGGTGGGAACTGGCCTTCGGCATTCCACAAGCCTGCAAACGGGGCGCCGTCTTCTTCCGCGGTGGCGTAAATGAAATTCTTGTCCTCGGACTCCATAGCGCGAATTTCCCAGTTGAATAGCTCGCCATAAAAGTCCATGGCCTGCTGGAATCGCGTTGTGGCGGTCAGTTCGTGCCATACCGGGGTGCCGGGTTCGCCACCGGCAACGAAGTGCTCGGGGCCGGAGGGCTGGATGAGGCCGAACATGCCACCGGCGGCATCAGCAAGCAAGGCCATGTGGCCCAGTTCTACGGGCTGGGGCGCGGCCAAGATGCGCCCGCCGAGGTTCTCCGTGCGCTGGCAATCGCCGTCGATGTCCTTGGAGAGAAAATAGGTCACCCACGTATCCGGCATGGGTGCCTCGTCCGGCTGCGGGATGAGCCCAGCAATAGGCAGGCCCTGCAGGCGCGCCATCTGGTAGGGGTTTTCCTCCTGGGACTCGGCCGAGATTTCCCAGCCCAAGACCTGCTCATAAAAGTGGGCGGACTTGCGCGGATCCGAGGTGGTCAGATCGATCCAGTAGGGCATGCCTACTTCGGCTTCAAATGCGGGCATTTATAGATTCCTCCACTTTTCCGGATCAAAGTCATCGTCTGCGGTGGCTTCATCAAAATAGTCATCATCGTCGGGTTCGCCCACGCGCGCGCAGGTGCCTTCGATGCACACCTCATCGCCAATCTGCAGCGTGGCGCCACGGCGTGTTTTGGTTTCGCCATTGACCGTGACGGCGCCTTCTGCGATAAGTTCCTTGGCTTCACCACCGGTGCCGACCAAGCTGGCCAGTTTAATAAACTGGCCCAATTTGATGGACTCGCCAGAAATTGCAACCTCAAGCATGCCGCCCAGCTTACCCAGAGCCCGTTCCCGCGCGGCTATGGGTGGGGGTGCAAGGGCTTAGTCACGCGCGCGCAGCGAGACCGCCGTGCCCGTGGCGGTGACCAACAGCATGTCATTATTGGTGCCCATTGGGGAATAGTCGAAGGCGATGCCCACCACGCCATCAGCGCCCAATTCCTGGCCGCGGCGCCACAATTCATCCAGCGCCGCCTCGCGGGCCTTGATGGCTTCGCTTTCATAGCCGGAGGCGCGGCCGCCGGTGATATTGCGTATCGATGCCCCGAAGTCTTTGAGCATATTGATGCCGGTAACGGTCTCACCAGCGATGATGCGCAGGTATTTGGTAATTTCATAACCGTCGACGGTATTTGTGGTAGTAAAAATCATAACTTCAGGCTACATCGCAATAAGCCCGCGGATGCCTTCAAAGAGGATAACCACGCCGAGGAGCAGGAAGACAATGCCACTGACGATGTCCACCCACGCCGAGTTCTTGGCCATCCACTTCGATACCGCGCGCGTGCTCAAGCCGACGCCGACGAAGAGAACCAAGCTTTCTAGTACCAATACCGCGGCGACGACGACGTTTCCGCCCACCCCCATGCCGGGGTCGATGAAATTGGCAAAGATGGCGCCGAAAAAGATGACCACCTTGGGGTTCGAAAGGTCACAGATTAATCCCATGCGGTAGGCCGTCTTCGCCTTGATGATGCCGTCCGGGGTGAATCCGCGCGGTTGTGGTGCCTGCTTCTCTGTGCCCACGACGGTGGCTGGTGCGCGCCGCTCCCGCAGGCCGGAGGAAATCGCGCTATAGGCCATCCACAGCAGATAGCTGCCGCCTAGGACCTGCAGGAGCACCAAAATGCCCTCATGCGTAGAGATCAATGCCGAAAGCCCGGCGAGTGAAGCGATGGTCCACAGGGCAAGGCCCGTTGTACTACCAATGGCCACCCACACTGCCGCGCGGGTGGAACGCGCACCCAGGCGGATAATCTGAACCACATCTGGCCCCGGCGAAGCCATGGCCGCGAACCATATACCCATCAGGGTCACAAGGGCACCTATAGCCACCTAACACCTCCACATTCGTATGCATTTTTACTAACGCAAACAACTGTAGGAAGTGTCTCACCTGCAGCGAAACAGGTAACTACTGTGATTTCAGCAGCGCGGTGGCACCCTCCCCGGCCATCACCACACCAAGCAGGCCAAAGACGAGGCCTGAGACCATATCGATGCCGGCGGAATACCGCGCCGCCCACCGCGCGGCCGCGCGCACGAGCAGCGCGAAGGAAGAAAACCACACGAAGGACATGGCGGCAAGGATCAACGCCACCGCGATGGTCCACCCCACAGACATTTCCGGGCGGATGAATTGGGCGAATACCGCCCCGAAAAATACCAATGCCTTGGGATTCGACAGGTTTGTCACCAGCCCCAGCTTGAAGGCCCGCCAGTTGGTCATGTCTTCGACATCGGCATCGCCAGCGGCCCGCGCCTGCTCCGCGTAGTCTTCCGCGTCCACCTCGCGGGCGGGAGCGCGACGTGCGGCTACGCCGCTGCGCAGGGAGGATACCCCCATGTAGAGCAGGAACAGGCCACCGAGCAATTGCAAGATGCTCAGCACGCTCGGGCGCGCCGCAATCAGCGCAGATAAACCGGCCAGGGAGGCAACGATCCAAAAGACCGTCCCGCTAAATACCCCTACCGCGCACATTAGCCCGGCGCGCGTGGAACGCGGGGCCACGCGGATGACCTGCACAATATCCGGCCCCGGAGACACCAAAGCCGCGAGCCAAATCCCCATCAGGGTAAGAAGTGAGGAAATGGTCACGGCTTTGTCTCCTTAATATAAGCGGGCGTTAGTAAGCACCCTTCGGTGCCTCCTTGTGGTCACGGATCGCCTCGCCTTCGGCGTAGAGCGGCATATCCTCGTGAGCCTTGTACCACGGAGTGTAGTTAGGCTCGAGCGGCGTGCGGCCGGCAATGAGGTCCGCAGCCTTCTCGCCCACCATCATAGTTGGGGAGTAGATATTGCCGTTGGGAACCGAGGGGAATACGGAAGCATCGGCGATATACAGGCCATCGATGCCCCATACGCCCATGGTCTCTGGGTTCACCACAGCCATGGGATCGGACTCATCGCCCATCTTGGCGGTGCAGGATGGGTGCAGTGCGGTCTCGCCGTCATTGCGGACCCACTCCAAGATTTCCTCATCGCTTTGGACCTCTGGGCCCGGGCTGAACTCGCGGGCGCCAACTTCCTCCATTGCCTTGGTATCCAGCAGGGAACGGGCGACGCGGACGGCTTCTACCCATTCGCGGCGGTCCTGCTCGGTGCGCAGGTAGTTAAAGAGGATGGAGGGCTTTTGACGGATATCGGAGCTCTTGATGTGCACGTGGCCCTTGGTATCGGAGAACATCGGACCAACGTGCCACTGGAAGCCGTGCTTCACGTCGGCCTTTTGGCCGTCATAGCGCACCGCCATGGGCAGGAAGTGGAACATCAAGTTCGGGTAGGCCTCATCCTCGTTGGAGCGCACGAAACCGCCGCCCTCAAAGTGCGAGGTAGCCACTGGGCCCTTCTTCGTCAGCAGCCACTGCAAGCCCATGAATGGCCAACGCCACTTATCCAGGTAAGGCTGGGAGGAAGCGGTGGACTTGGTGGTTTCGTACTGGATATAGACCTCGAGGTGGTCTTGCAGGTTCTCACCCACGCCTGGCAGGTGCTTGACCACATCGATGCCGTGCTTTTCCAAGATCTCGCGGTCGCCCACGCCAGAGACCTCTAGCAACTGCGGGGTATTGATGGCACCGGCGGACAAGACGATCTTGTCTGCGAATACGCGGTGGGTGCCACCCTGCCACTCGTATTCCACGCCCACTGCCTTGGTGCCTTCAAAGAGGATCTTGGTGGTAAATGCGCGGGTACGCACCTCAAGGTTGTCGCGGTCCTGGTTGGGGTACAGGTAGGCGCGGGCAGCGGACCAACGCTTGCCGTGCTTGATATTGCGATCGAAGGGGGCAAAACCTTCCTGGCGGTAGCCGTTGACGTCATTGGTCAGGTTATAGCCTGCTTCTTGCACCGACTTAAATAGCGCCTGGAAAAGCTGCGAGGTAGCAGGGCCGCGGGACAGGTAGAGCGGGCCATCGTGGCCGCGGCGCGGATCATCGTCGTCTGCGGCAGCGGTGGTTTCCATGCGGTTGAAATAGGGCAAGCAGTGGGCAAAGTCCCAGTTATCCATGCCTGGGTTCTGGCCCCACTTTTCGTAGTCCATGGGGTTGCCGCGCTGGTAGATCATGCCGTTGATGGAAGAAGAACCGCCAAGCACCTTGCCACGGGCGTGGTAGATGCGGCGACCATTCATTTCCGGTTCCGGATCGGATTCATACATCCAGTCATAGTTCTTTGCCCCGATGGGGAAAGAGAAACCAGAAGGCATGTGGATGAATAGGTCCCACAGGGAATCCGGGCGGCCGGCCTCAAGAACGAGCACGCGGGTGTCTTTGTCCTCGGTCAGGCGAGCCGCGATGACGGAGCCGGCAGAGCCACCGCCGACGACGACCACATCGCTGACCTCATCCGTCGCCCTCTTTGTCGAGCGCTTCTTAGTCAACTTGTCCACAATACCCATAAATCCCCTTCCTTCTGTGAGCCATCTCACACGTAGTTCTCGCCGTATTTCGGGCGGATCCATTGTATCCTGCGCAAAAAATCTGCGCTTTTCCGCTTTCATTTATGCACAATAGCGCCCCCAGAATACACATCTGGTGGACGTTTTCCCAGATTAATGTATATTTACGGTGTTCGGATATGCATCTGAGTAGATGAAATCCGGGGTCTTTACGCATAGATTGCTCGCATATGATTTATGCCACCAACCTATCTCTTACCCCTCTTTTCGGGGAATTGTGGGGCAGCCTTGCGAAAGATTCGGCACTTAATCGATCAAGACTAGGAGAAGTAGATGGCAAACCGTGGTCCGCACGACCATGAAGAGTCCCACACAGGGGATTCCGACACCTCTCTCGCTCACTCCACTGGGGAGACTCACCCAACTGGGGACAAGGGCCATAAACCGCGCAACCAAGTCCGCGCCATCGTCGGCAGCTACAAGGCCGAAACCGGCGACGATGTCGGCGCAGACGAGGTGGCCGCGCCCAAGCCCAATTGGCCGGTCTTTATCATTTCCGGTGTCCTGATTATCGCCATGGCCCTGTATGCGGGCTTTGGCAAAGAATCCGCGGCGAATACCCTCGCCAGCGTCACCGGATGGATCGGCACAAACCTGGGATGGTTCTACGTCCTGACCGCCACCATCGCCGTGGTCTTTGTCCTCTACATCGCCTTTTCCAATACCGGCAGCATCCGCATGGGCCCGGACCACTCCCGGCCCAAATTCAATACCTTTTCATGGGTATCCATGCTCTTTGCCGCCGGCATCGGCGTGGACCTCATGTTCTTCGCCGTGGCCGAGCCGGTCACGATGTACATGGATCCGCCGGTGGGCGATGGTGAAACCATGGAGGCCGCCAAAGAGGCCGTGGTCTACGCCATGTTCCACTACGGGCTTACCGGCTGGGCGCTCTATGCGCTGATGGGCATGGCCTTTGGTTACTTCGCCTACCGTCTGAATATGCCGTTGGCTATTCGCTCGGCGCTGTACCCGCTCATCGGCAAGCGCGTGCACGGACCCATTGGGGCGGCCGTGGACATTGCCGCCATGCTGGGCACCGTTTTCGGCGTTACCGCATCCCTGGGCATCGGCGTGGTGCAGCTGTCCTACGGCTTCCACCTCATCTTCGGCATCGAGCAAGGACTGGGGCTGCAATCAGGGCTCATCATTATCGCGGTCGCCATTGCGACGTTGTCTGCCGTATCCGGTGTGGATAAAGGCATTCGCTTCCTCTCTGAGCTCAATGTCTACCTGGCCATCGCGCTGATGATCTACGTCGTGGTCTTTGGCAAGACCGCCTACCTCTTCGACGCCATCGTCACCAATATCGGTGATTACGTCTCCAAGTTCCCCTCCTGGACGCTAGAGACCTTCGCCTTTGCTGAGGACCAAGCCAGCGTGGATACCTGGATGCAGTCTTGGACCCTCTTCTTCTGGGCCTGGTGGATTGCCTGGGCAACCTTCGTCGGCCTATTCCTGGCCCGCATTTCCCGCGGCCGCACGCTGCGCCAGTTCATCCTGGGCACGCTGACCTTCCCCTTCCTGTTCATCCTGATGTGGATGTCCTTCTTTGGCAATACCGCCCTGGACATGGTGCGCTCTGGTGACTATCCGGAATTTGCGGAAAACGCCATCAACGTTCCTGAGCAGGGTTTCTATGACATGCTCCAGGAATTCCCTGGCTCCGCCATCGTCATCTTCCTGACCACCTTCATCGGCCTGCTGCTGTATATCACCTCGGCCGACTCCGGTGCGCTGGTCATGTCGAACTTCACTTCCCGCATCACGGATAACCGGCAAGATGGCGCCCGGTGGCTGCGCATTTTCTGGTCCATCACCGTCGGCGCGCTCACCTTGGCGTTGCTACAGCTCGATGGCATTGCCACCGTGCAGTCTGCAACCGTGGTCATGGGCCTACCCTTCGCGTTCGTGGTCTACCTCATCATGTTCTCGCTCTGGAAGTCGCTGCGCCTGGAAATCCTCCAGCGTGAGGCCCGGAAAACCGCGTTGCACGGCGCCATCAGCAGCCGCACCGAGCGCGAGCCGAGCGATTCCAACCTGTGGAAGAACCGCCTGGACCGCGCCAATTCCTTCCCCACCAAACAGGACATGGATGACTACCTGCGGGGAACCGCCACCTACGCCCTCGAGCAGGTGGCCACGCAAATGCGCACCCGCGGCTATGACGCCATCTTGCTCACCAGTGAGCTTCCCGATGCCGAGCTGCCCCAGCTCGATCTCGAAGTCCGGCTGCACAACGAGCGCCAATTCCGCTACCAGCTCTTCCCGGTTTCCGCGGAGCGCCCGGACTTCTGCGAGGGCGACGGCGAGTACTACCGCCTTGAGGTCTATGACATGACCGGTTCGCTGGGCTATGACGTCTACGGCTACTCCGAAAACCAGATCATCAATAACGTGCTGGACCTGTACGAGCGCCACCTGGCATTCCTCTACATGCAGCAAAGTCAGCCGGGCGATTCCGATGTCTCCGATGGCGCCGAGCCGGAACGCACCTGGCGCGAAGATAGTTAAACTGGCGGGCGATACCGCCGCAAGATACCGCCGCAATTAGAGAAAGGTTGCTTGCACTTTGAGCACCCAGAACACTTTGTTCGATCCCACGACCACCGAACTGCTCCAGGGCGTGCACTCCGGTGATGCCCCGAAGTCGCTCTTCATCAACGGCCAGTGGGAGGCCGCCCAGGATGGCGAGACCCGCACCATTATCTGCCCTGCCGATGGCTCCACCGTCGGCGTCGTCTCCGAGGCATTCGAGGCAGATACCCTGCGCGCCATCCAGGTTGCACGTGAAACATTCGATAAGGGCGAGTGGGCCGCAACGCCGTCCGCCGAGCGCGGCAAGATCGTCATCCGCCTGGCGGATTTCATCCGGGAACACAAGGAGCTTTTCGCTCAAGCCGAATCCGCGGATACCGGCAAGCGCTACGAGGAATCCCTGGGCGATATGGACGATATTGCCAATGCTTTCGAGTACTTTGGCACCTTGGCCCAGCACCAAGCCGGCCGCGTGGTCGACCCGCAAGATCCCAACCTGCGCTCGCGCATCGACGCCGAGCCGGTGGGTGTCTGCGGCCTGATTACCCCATGGAACTACCCGCTGCTGCAGGTGTCCTGGAAGGTGGGCCCAGCCCTTGCTGCCGGCAATACCTTCGTGCTCAAGCAGGCGGAGCTGACCCCGCACACCGCCATGCTGCTCATGGCTGCGCTGAAGGAATGCGGCCTGCCAGATGGCGTGGGCAACCTCATCACCGGCGCCGGCGCTAACTGCGGCAATCCGCTCTCCCAGCACCCCGACGTGGACATGGTCTCCTTCACCGGCGGCCTCGTTACCGGCAAGCTGATTGCAAAGAACGCGGCAGAGACCGTCAAGCGCACCGCGCTGGAGCTTGGCGGCAAGAACCCGAACGTTATCTTCGCCGATGCCAACTTCGACGTCGCCGTGGATAACGCGCTTAATGGCGCCTTCTTCCACTCCGGCCAGGTCTGCTCCGCCGGCTCGCGCATCGTGGTGGAAGAGTCCCTGCACGATAAGTTCGTTGCCGCACTGGTCGAGCGCGCCGAGAAGATCAAGATCGGTGGCCCCACCGATGACAAGGCCGAGACCGGCCCGCTCATTTCGGCCGATCACCGCGAGAAGGTAGCAGCCTACGTGGACAAGGCCCGCGAACAAGGCGCCAAGATCCTCACCGGCGGCCGCGCCGCCACCAGCGAGGACACCAACGGCCAGCACGGCACCGGCACCACGGATCTGGGCCAGGGCGTGTACTACCTGCCCACGATTATCGATGGCGCTACCCGCGAGATGGACTGCGTCCACGACGAGGCCTTCGGCCCGACCGTGACCATCGAGACCTTCACCACTGAGGAGGAGGCCATCGAGATCGCAAACGATACCGAGTATGGCCTGGCCGGCGCGGTGTACACCTCCGATGCCGGCCGCGCCGAGCGCGTTGCCCGCGCCCTGCGCCACGGCACCATTTGGATCAATGATTTCCACCCGTACCTGCCGCAGGCGGAATGGGGCGGCTACAAGCAGTCCGGCAATGGACGCGAGCTAGGCCCGACCGGCCTTGCCGAATACCAGGAGCACAAGCACGTGTACCAGAACCTGGCCCCTGCCGCATGGGATCAGTTTGGCCTGCAATAAGGCGCAAGCAAGACCATAAGGCCTAAGGCCCCGCCCCGCCGCTGCTCTTTGCAGAGGCCCGCGGGGCCTTAGCTTTGCGTGCGCGGCTTGATGGTCATTGTATCCACGTTGACGTGAGCAGGTTGGGCAGCAACCCAGCGGATGGCCTCGGCGATGTCCTCTGCCACGAGGTTGAGCTGGCCGTCATACACCTTGGCCGCGCGCTTTTCATCGCCCTTGAAGCGCACCAAGGAAAAGTCCGTGGCCACGCGGCCAGGATCAATCTCGGTAACGCGCACATCGTGATTTTCTAGCCGCAGCGCGCGAGAGATCACGCGCACGCCGTGCTTAGCAGTGTTATAGCCGGAACCGCCTTCGTAGACGGTCCAGCCGGCAATGGAACCGACATTAATAATTAGCCCGGAAAGATCCGGCACCCGCTCGAGCTTGGGCATAAGCGCCTGGATCATGCGCACGGTGCCGAGCACGTTGGTCTCGTACATCCACTGCCAGTCCTCGATGGAGGTATCGACAAGCGGCTCCAAGCCCTTGGCACCGCCGGCGTTATTGACCAAGAGGTCTACGCGGTCGAGGTGGGAGACGAACTTGGAGACGGAGACATCGGAGGTAACGTCCAGCTCATAGGCCTCGCCACCGATTTCATTGGCAAGCTGCTGCAGGCGGTCTGTGCGGCGCGCTCCCACCACGACGCGCCAGCCGTCCTTGGCCAAAGAGCGCGCGGTGGCCTCCCCAATGCCAGAGGAGGCGCCGGTTACTACTGCTACTTTCTTTTCAGTCATGCACCCCATGCTACGCAGCGCGCGGCACGGTGCGGGGCTTTTTGCTTAGAGTGCGCCCTCGAGCTCAGAAAGCAGGGAGTTTGCACGCTCGTAGGAGTCATCGCTGGGGCGGAATTCGCCATCGTTCCAATCGGTGAAGATATTAAAGTCCAGCTGGTTGCGCAGCTGTGGCATGGAGAAGTTAGCCACGACATTGCGCCATGCCTCGACCGCGCGCACGCCGCCGACGGAGCCATAGCCCACGAAGGCCACCGGCTTGCCGGCCCATTCCGCGCCGAGCGAGTCGTATGCATTCTTGAACGGACCAGGCACGGAGTGGTTGTACTCCGGGGTCACGAAGACAAAGCCATCGCAGGCATCGACGGCCTTGGACCACTCCTGCACGTTGGCGTCATCGTACTGCTTATTCGCCGCACCCGGAACAACCTCGCTGGTAAGGATGGGGACATTGAACTTCTTGAGCTCCAACAGCTGGTACTCCACGCCGTTCTCGCGGCCTTGGGCGAGGTCATTGACCCACTCGCCTACTGCCTGGCCTGCCGCCTTATCGCGGGTAGAGCCGATGATGATGCCAATTCGGGACATAAGAAAACCTCTTTTCTTCAACCTTTATGTAACCCGCCCTAGCCTACCGCGCTCGCCGAAACTTGTCTGATGGTGATATTGATTCTTCCTTCCTGCAGCCCGCAACCCTCCGGCAGCGTGCCATCATTTACCCGCACCACCCCGTGGTAGGCAAAGCGCTTTGGGCCGCCAAAGACCACCAAATCACCCGAGCACAAGGTCACATCGACCCAGGGCTTGGTGCGGTTTTCGGTATGGCCTATGCGGAAGAGGGCCTCATCCCCAATCGAAAGCGAAATCACGGGCGCAGGCGATTCCTCCGAGTCATCCACGTGCATCCCCATCGCCGAGCCGGGCGGATAATAATTCACCAACGCCATCTCCGGCACGAAGTTATCCACCCATGGTTCAAGCTCCGGGGCAACCTGGGCCGCCTGCCGCAGCGCCGCCGGGGCCAATTCCCGCAGGCTATCCGGCACCGGCGGCACCCGCGTGCCTTCCATATTGTCCACGTACCGGTAGCTGGGATAATGCCAATACCGGCCAAGATGCAGCTGAAATACGCTCATCTGCCCACCCGATTTCAGCCGCGGCTGCACCATCGCCATCGGCGTATGCGCATACGCGCGAGCAATCTCCCGCGTCTCTTCTACCAAGGCCTTTTGCTTGCCGATGCCCACCCATCCCGGCACGTGCCCCACGCCCCGCGCGACGTACGCATTCGGCCGCGGCAGTGAATCAAAAAGCATTCCTCCACCCTAGCCGCTAATCGGTTAGGCCACGCTCCTTCTACAATGGCCACCATGGATGAACAGAAGCTGCACGACCTGCAACGCTACGGCACTTGGGAGCGAATGACCGGTGGGCAGTGGCACCTGCCGGGCATGGGGGACATCGATAAGGAGCACCAGCGCACCTTTGGGCTGATTGGGCAGTTTAACGATCTGCACAACACCGATAAGGAGCAGGCGCAGGCAATCTTGCGGGAGATCCTGCCGGAGGAATCACACGTGCCGGGGGCGCACGCGCCGCTGAATATGGAATATGGCTGCAATATCGTCTGTGGGGAAGGCGTCTTCATCAACTTTGGCAGCAGCATTTTGGCCCAGGCCAAGGTCACATTCGGTGACCGCGTGCTGATTGGACCCAATTGCTCGTTCATTACGGTGGGCCACCCCGTTAACGATCACGCGATGCGCGAGGGCGGGTGGGAAATCGCCCACCCCATCACCGTGGGGCGCAATACCTGGTTTGGGGCCAATGCCACCGTCATGCCGGGGGTTACCATTGGTGAAAACTGCGTTATTGGCGCCGGCACGCTGGTGACCAAGGATATTCCGGATAATTCGCTGGTCCTGGGCACGCCCGGCCGCGTGGTACGCACGCTGGACGGCGATGAGGATTCGTGGGAGCGCAAGGATTTGGACGGCCCCGTGGAAGGTTTTGGGGCCGCCAACTAAATGTTCGATCTTGCCAGCATCGGCGCGGGTCTGCCCGTAGCCGAGACCATCGATTCGCTGCCTCGCACCGGAAACGTCGTCATTCAGGCACCGCCCGGCACGGGTAAAACCACGCTCGTGCCACCAGCACTAGCCAATCACGCTGCAGGGCGCGGCAAGGTCATCGTCACCGCCCCGCGCCGCGTGGCCGTGCGCGCGGCCGCCCAGCGCTTGAGCACCCTCAGCGGCACCCCGGATAAGGTCGGTTTCGCCATCCGCGGCGAATCCCGCACGGGAAGCGAGGTCGAATTCGTCACCCCGGGCGTGCTGCTGCGCCGCCTGTTAAAGGATCCGGAGCTCGAGGGCGTGGCTGCCGTGGCCATCGATGAGGTCCACGAGCGCCAGCTGGATACGGATTTGGTGCTCGGCATGTGCCTAGAACTGGCCGAGCTGCGCGAGGACTTCCGCGTCATCGCCATGTCCGCCACGGTAGACGCACAGCGCTTTTCCCAGCTCATGGGCGCGCCCGTCCACACCACCGAGGCGGTGACCTATCCCCTGGATATCCAGTGCGCGCCGCAGCCGGGGCGCGCGGCGGGATCGCGGGAGTTTTACGGGGGCATCGCCAAGCAAGCGGCCCGCCAACACGAATCCACGCTGGTCTTCGTGCCCGGCGTGCGCGAGGTCAACCTGGTGTGCGAGGAGCTGCAGGGCCATAATGTTTTCCCGCTGCACGGCAAGCAGACCACCGCGGAGCAGGATGCCGCGCTTTATACCGATGAGCAGCGCATTGTGGTGGCGACATCCATCGCAGAGTCTTCGCTGACGGTGCCTGGCGTGCGCGTGGTGGTAGATGCGGGGCTGGCCCGCGTTCCCCGGCGCGATGCGCAGCGCGGTATGTCCGGTTTGGTAACGGTCTCCACGTCGAAGTCGAGCGCGGACCAGCGCGCGGGCCGTGCCGGGCGTGAGGCGCCAGGTACGGTCATTCGTTGCTATTCCCAGGACGATTACCAACACTTTTCCCCGCACACCACTCCGGAGATCCTGTCCGCGGATCTCACGCAGGCTGCGCTGTTTTTGGATTGTTGGGGCGCGGGCCCGGATTTCCCGCTGCTCGATCCGCCGCCCGCCCAGGCCCTTGCGGCCGCGCGCGCCACCCTCGAGCGCATTGGCGCGACGCAGGAGCTCGCCCTCCTGCCCACCGATCCCCGCCTCGGCGCGGCCCTTATCCGGCACGGCAGCCAGGCGGCGCCCACCATCGCCGCGCTTGCCGATGCCCCCACCAATACCACCGATCTCACCCGCCGCCCCGCACCGCAGAAGGAAGTCAAGCGCCTGTCCCGCCTGGTGGAGGATCTCGGCCCCGCAGACCCCGGCGAGGTCGTCGCCACCGCTTATCCCGAGCAGGTGGCCAAGCGCGTGGGCGAAGACTACCTGCTGGCCAGCGGCACCCGCGCCCGGCTGCTGGATAACTCCGGGCTGGCAGGCTCGCCGTGGCTCGCCATCGCGGAGGTCACCCTCTCCAATGCCGGAAACCCCATCATCCGCACCGCCGCGCGCATCGCAGAGTCCGCCGCGCTGGATGCCATCGGCGTGACCGAAGAAACCCGCGCCTTCCTGCATGGAGGCCGCGTGCGCGGGGTCAAGGTCCGGGCGGCCGGAGCGATTGTGCTCTCCGAGACCCCAGTTAAGATCACCGGCGATGCCGCCGCGCAGGCACTAGCCGCCGGCATCCGCGAAGAAGGCCTTGGCCTATTTACGTTCAGCGAAAAGGCCCAGAGCTTAAAAGATAGGCTCCGCCACCTGCGCGCGCACTACGGTGATCCGTGGCCAGATGTCGATGCCGCCGATCCCGCCGAGTGGCTCGGGCCCGAGCTGCACCAGATTGCCGCGGGAACCCCCACCGCCAAGATAGACATGTACCCCGCCCTGCAGCGCCTGCTCCCCTGGCCGGAAGCCACGCGCCTGGATGAGCTCGCACCTCAGCGCCTGCCCGTGCCCTCCGGCCGCGATGCCAAAATCGACTGGTCGGGCGAGCGCCCCGTGGTCCACATCAAGCTGCAAGAATGCTTCGGCCTGGCCGAATCCCCAGAGTACTGCGGCAACCGCGTGCAATTTCACTTGCTCTCCCCCGCCGGCCGCCCGCTGGCGGTCACCGATGACCTCGCGAGCTTCTGGTCCGGCCCCTACGCCGGGGTGCGCGCCGATATGCGCGGGCGCTACCCCAAGCACCCGTGGCCCGAGGATCCGTGGAATGCCATCGCCACCGCCCGGACCAAGAACCGGATGTAGCTTAGCCCCACTGCTGCCAGGATAAATAGCAGCTCATGACCACGACCAAGGTAAGCAGGGCGTAGCGGATAAACTTCGTCCCGCCGCTGAGCACCGTCCGCGCACCTACCTGGGCGCCAAGGATATTGGCGGCGGCCAACGCGATGCCAAGCGTCCACCACACGTGGCCGCCAAGGATAAAGGTCACCAGCGCGCCAAGGTTCGTGGCGGTATTGACCACCTTGGCCATCGCCGCGGATTTCAAGAAGTTCTGGGAGAAAATAAAGGTAAAGGCCATAATCAGGAACATGCCGGTACCCGGGCCAAAGATGCCGTCATAAAAGGAGATGGCCGCTACCACCGCAATCCCCGCCCAGGCGCGCCATCCGCCGCGGATACCGGGTGACTCGGTGGTGCCGAAGCTCGGTTTAAAGGTCACGAAGACGCCCACCACCACTAACAGCACGATGATCAGCGGGCGCATGATGTCGCTATTTAGATTCGCCGCCACACTCGCGCCCAGCCCGGCGCACACGAGGGCGATGAGGGCGTAACGAACGAGCTCCCCTGCGGGTGGGCGCACCCGGCGCGCCAAGGTTACCGCCGCCGATGCCGTGCCCGATACCGCCGCAAGCTTGTTGGTGGCCAGCGCCGTTGCCGGTGCAAGCCCCGGCACGACGGCAAGCAATAGCGGAATAAGCACGAGGCCTCCCCCGCCAATGACCGCGTCGATCCAGCCTGCCCCCGCCGCTCCCATAAGGAGCACCGCCCACTGCGCCACGTCGATATCCATGAGGAGATCATAAACCCCGCGGCGGGGAGGTCTAGACTCGATCGAGGACGAGCAGAAGATGGGAGAATACGTGGCTAAACGGCACTGGGGAATAAGCGTAGACACCCACACCATCCTGCGGTGGGGCATCGTCGTCCCCGTCTCCATCCTCTTGGGCTGGCTTTTTAGCATGTGGCACGTGCCGGCCGCGTGGATTTTGGCCGCGATCATCGCCTCTGGAGCCATGGCCCTTATCACCGGCGAAGACCTCAAGGTCAACCGCAAATTTTATGGTCTATCGCGCGGATTCATCGGCATCATGGCCGCGCTGCCGCTAACGGTGGTCTCCTTTGGCCAATTGGTGGGATACCTGCCGGCGGCCATAACCATGTCCTTTGTCACCATCGCGCTGGGCATCTTCTGCGGCGTCATGCTGCACCGCCAGCAGCCACGGGACGTCTCCTCCGAAACCGGCATCCTGTCCATGCTTCCCGGGGGTGCCTCGCTCATGCCCGCGCTTGCCGATGAACTCGGTGCCGACTACCGCTACGTCGCGCTCACCCAATACCTGCGGTTATTGATCGTTTCCGTATCCCTTCCCGCCGTCGTGACCTTCCTCGATACGCCTGCAGGAAGGGGCGGTGACTTAAGGCTGGAGGCGGAAACCACCTGGTGGATCATCGCACTAGTGCTCGTTATCGCGCTGGTCGGCGAAAGCCTTGGCAAATTCCTGCACCTGCCCGCCGCTGCGGTCCTCGGCCCGCTGATCTTGACGGTGCTGGCCTCGTTCTTCCTGCCGGAGGGCCATACGTTAGAGCCGATCTATGCCTTTAAGGTCATCGCCTTTTTATCCATCGGTTGGGTCTGCGGCGGCGGGCTGTCTCTCCCATCGCTCAAAGCCTTTGCCAAGCAGCTTCCCGCGACGATTCTTTCCATCGCCGCGGTCCTCGGCCTCTGTGCGGCAACGGCGTGGCCGCTGATGCACTGGCTCAATATCAGCTACTTCGAGGCCTACCTAGCTACTAGCCCCGGCGCGCTAGAGACCGTGCTCGCGCTCTCCGCGGAAGGCGGAGCTGGCCCGGTGGTTATCGCGGTGCAGCTTACCCGCCTCATCGCGGTGCTAGTCATTGCGGGGTACCTGCCGCAGCTCATTAGGGCCGTCGGCAAGTTTGCTAAAAGGCGCTAGCGTGCGCGGCTAGCCGGCGCGCTTAGTTATTGAGCACGGCTTCGCGCAGCACCGACATGGGCACCGAGCCAAGAGCCAGCGCCTCGGAGTGGAATTCGCGGGCGCTCATGCCCTGCTCCTCGGCGGCGGCGCGGGTTTCTTGCCACAGGCGCTGGCCCAAGGCATAGGACGGGGCCTGGCCCGGCCAACCCAGGTAGCGGTTGACCTCAAAGTTGAGGTTCGCATCATCCATGGCGGTGTTTTCGCGCATGTAGGTCTTCACGTGGGCCTTATCCCACGCGCCGGATACGGTGCAGTCCGGTAGCTTCTTGCCCAGGTGCAATCCGATGTCCACCACGACGCGGGCCGCGCGCAGGCGCTGGGCATCGAGCAGCCCCATCCGCACTCCAGGATCGTCCATGTAACCCAGCTCCGCCATCAGCTGCTCGGCGTATAGGGCCCAGCCCTCGCCGTGGCCGGAGTTCCAGGTCACCGCGCGGCGCCACAGGTTCAGATCCTCTTGTACCAGGGCAGAACCCAGCTGCAGGTGGTGGCCCGGTACGCCCTCATGGTGCACGGTGGTCAGCTCCTGCCAGGTGTGGAAGGTGTCTTGGCCCTCCGGCACGGACCACCACATGCGGCCCGGGCGCGAAAAGTCATCGCTCGGCGGGGTGTAGAAGATGCCACCGGTGCCCGCCGGGTCGATGCAGCACTCGATCTCTTCGACTTCTTCCGGAATGTCGAATTCCTTGCCGTTGAGCTCGGCGATGACCGCATCGGCCTTGCTCTGCATCCACTCCACCAAGGCATCGGTACCGCGCAGGGTATAGCGTTCCTCGTGGTTCAGCTTGCGCATGGCAGAGCGCACCGAGCACTCCGAGCCATAAAGCTCGTGCGCGATCTTCTCCTGTTCGCCGCGCAGGTAACGCACCTGGTCAAGGCCCCATTCATAGGCCTCGTCCAAGTCCACGGAATCGCCGACGAAAAGCTTGGAAAAGCGCTCGTAGCGCTCGCGGCCCACCGCGTCCTTATTAGAGGACTGCGGCTGCAGATCATTAGACAGCCAATCCGAGAACTCGCCAAAGGCCTCCTTGGCCTTCTTTACCTCGGCGGAGTCGGGGTCGAGGCCGAGGCCCTCGAGCATGGAATCGGCATCGGCAAGCCGCTCGCACTGCACAATGACCTCAGAGATCTGGCGGTGCGGTGCCACCATGCCGTGGGAGGCCGCTTCCTTCAGGGACTCGCGGTAGCCATCGAGGGAACCCTTGACCTTGGACAGGCGGGAGCGAATGGCCTCGCGGTCCTCCTGGGTCTCCTGCGGCATAAGCAGCAGGGAATCCCGGATGGTCTGCACGGGCGAGGCAATATTATTTAGGCTGCGAATATCCTCGCCGTGGTGGTGCAAATCCAGATCTAAGCAGAGACGATCCCGCAAGACGGCGGCGGTGACATAATCCACATCATCGAAGTCATCCTCATCATCGGATTCATCGGTGGTGTCATCCAAGGCATCTAGATCCGCAACCATATCGCGGGTGCGATCAGCGACCGCCTCAAAATAGTCAGGGGAAAAATCCTGCAATTCGCCTTCAAAACCGTCAATTCCCCACGCGGTTGCATCAGTTGGGGATAGCTCGGCTAGGTCGTGAACGAAGTTATCGCACGAAGCGTCCAGTAGAGAGGGCTGGCGCTTAGCGGTCTGCTCAGAACTCATAAGAGGGAAGTCTAACCCTTTATCTTGTTGATAAGCCACCCAGCCCCACCCAAATGTTGCAAACTTGTTAGCTAATCGTTGTTCCACTTCGTGCCCGGGTAGTGCCACTGGACAAAACCATCCAGCACGGCCGCGGGATTTTCCTCTATGACCAGTGCTTTTACAAAGCGAGGCAGGATGAAGCCCGCCTCAGCCATGGCGGCATACATGTCATAAAAGGGCTGCCAAAAACCTTCCACGTCAACCAAGCCAACGGGCCCACGAATGCTGCCCAGCTGTTGTTGGGTCAGTACCTCTGTCACTTCCTCCAACGTGCCCACGCCGCCGGGCAAACAGATAAAGGCATCCGCCAGCTGCTCCATCCGGGTTTTCCGCTCGGCCATAGAATCCACGACCTCGAGGCGGGTCAAGCCTGGGTGGGAGATCTCTAAATCCACCAGGGATTGCGGCATGACGCCAGTGACGGTGCCGCCGGCCTTCAAGCAGGAGTTGGCAACCTCACGCATGAGGCCGATATTTCCGCCGCCATAGACCAAGTTCAGCCCGCGACGGGCAAGCTCGCCGCCCAAGTGTTGTGCCGCTGCGCTATAGGCGGGCGAATTGCCCACGGCGGAACCACAATAAACCGCTACTGATTTCATGCGCCCCAGCATAGGGAATTTTCGGCCTACCTCCACCTTTAGACCATTCGGTACATACACCTATGAATAGATTAGACAAAGCAGTCTGTGACACATATACTTTCTTTCATGATCAAACCTGGCCCCGTGTTCACGCGCCCCCGTACACCGGCTGCTAAGTGCCTTCACCTGGTGCGCCTGAATCCGATCATTACCCGTAGTGAGCTGGTAGAAGCCACCGGACTCTCCCAGCCCACCATTACCCGCGCTACCACCGCGCTCCTCAACGCAGGACTCATCCAAGAGCGCACCGACCTCACCCAATCCCAGGGCCGGGGCCGCCCTACCGTTCCCCTCGAGGCCGCGGATAATAACTGGGTACTCGGCGGCATCGCTGTCGGCACCTCTGAGACCTATATCGGCCTCTATGACATCAAGGGCCGCACCGTTTCAGAAGAAGAGATCGCCACTCCTGTCGCCCGCCTGACGGAGGAAGACTTTCTTGAACACATCATGGCCGGCATCAACCGCATGATGACGGGCCTAGATCGCCGGCTCGTGGCCTTGGGGATTACCACCTCGGGCACCGTGGATGAAGAGGGCCTAGTCACCGCGGATAACCTGGGTTGGCACGGCGTGGATATCGCCGCGCGCCTGCGCTTCCAATTTAGCGTTCCCGTGGTTGTTACCTCTGCCATTTCCGCCATTTTGGGCTCGGAGACCCAGGCTGCCGAGATTGGCACGAACGAGCGCGTTCTCCTGCTCTTCGCGGATGATTCCTTAGGATCTGCGCTCTCCGTCGATGACGAGGTCAATTCCATCATCCCGCTCCCGCAGACCCACTCTGACGTGCTGGGCCACGGCGCTTCCGAACACCTCTTGGCCACCCAGTCCATCCTGGAGGCCGTGCGCCGCCACGGCATCGAGGCCAGTACCCTGCCCGAGGTCGCGACCATCGCCGAGTCCAATTCAGCCGTGCGCGCCATTTTGGATGAGCGCGCCCGCCAGCTGGGCCAGATTACGGCGGACATGGTCCACGAATACGCACCAAAAACCGTGGTCATTGCCGGCGGGGCCTTTACCGGCGATTCCCGCGCGCCCCAGCTTTTTGCCTCCACCGTGCGCGATTCTGCCTCGGACGATCTGGAGCTGCGCATGATTCCAAGCCACAAAGAAATCGTGCGAGCCGTCGCCCGCACCGTGGCCACCGATCAGCTATTGCGCGAGCCATTGGAGCTCGGCCGCTCACTCCAGACCGCGTAATACCTCGCGCGCGGAGTCGATGCCGGTAAACAGGTGGGATTGCAACCCGCAATAGGTAGCGCCCTCGATGTAGTCGATGCGGTCATCAAAGAAGTGCGTGTCCTTAGGCTGCGCCGCGAGCGCGTCCACCGCCACCCGGTAGGCCTCAGGATGCGGTTTGGCCACCCCGATATCGCAGCTCAGCGTTACCGCCGCACACTCTGCCAACCACGGGTGCTGCGCGCGCACCTGTTCCGCCAGGGTCGTGGGTATATTGGATAAAATCCCGACGCTAAAGCCCTCCCCGATGAGCCCTTTGACCAGCGCTACCATCTCTGGGTCCGCCTCGAGCAGGTACTGATTCTCGCAGGCCACGGCCCCAGCGCAGTCAATGGGCTCCATACCCGCACGGGCGGCTATCTCGTTCCAGTAGTGGCTATCGCTAAAAATTCCGGCATCGTAATCGGGCCGGAAATAGTTATAGGCCTCCCAGAATGCCTCCGGGTTCGCAGGCGCGAGGAAGCGCTCCAGTTCAGCGTGCGCTTCCGGCGTGGCGGGGCGCAGCAGCACGCCGTACAGATCAAACAGCAACTTCGGCATAATGCGTCCAGTTTATGCGCGCCTAGTAGCTTGGGTCTGCAGTGCCACAATCCCCACCGCGGTACCGGCGATAAAAATCACCAGCGCCGCCGTTGCCTGCGCCATCGGTAACACGATGAGCACGGCCAACGAGGCCAGAATCAGCATTCCACTCAAGGAATATAAGGAGCGGTTGACCAGCCCGCGCTTGCCGATGACCCCACACGCCAGCATCACCACCCCCGCAAACGGACTCAGCATGAGCGCCGCGGTGGTCAAAAAGATGCCGAGGGTCACGTGGCTTGAGATGACCGCAGCACCGATGATGAGGCTTAATGCCAATACCGCCAGGGTGGCAGAGAGGGTTGCTTTGAGGTGTGCAGACATACGTCAATCCTCCCACAGCAGCCCAGTGCTATGGGAGGATTGATTTAAATCTTGATGTGTTTGTTATTCACAACTTAGGAGTTGCGGTTAGCCAAACGGGAATCGATGCGCAGCAGGCCAGCGCCATCGTTGCCCACCAGCTTGATCTGGTCGATGATCTCAGAAACAGTGTCCTCTTCCTCGATCTGCTCAGCCAGGAACCAGTCAATGAGCTGACGGGAGTCCAGGTCCTGGATGTCAAGGGCAACGCGGGCGATCTCGCGGATCTGCTCGGAGACCTTCTGCTCGTGTGCCAAGGAAGCCTCGAACGCATCCAGCGGGGTGGCAGCCTTGATGGAGCCAACCGGGATATCGTTAAGCTCTACGCGGTAGCCGCGTGCCAAGAGGTGATCCGCAAGCTTCTGTGCGTGGACGCGCTCTTCGCTAGCCTGAGCCATGAACCAGTCGCGCATGCCCGGGAAGGACAGGTTGTCCATCTCGTAGGCCAGCTGGGTGTAGACCATAGCGGCGCCGTGCTCGTTAATGACCTGATTGTTTAGCAGAGTTTGCAGCTTCTCATCCATTGCTAAATCCTTTCTGTAGGAATCAATTAATTGGTTGTAGGCACTACAATACCCAAATAAAATCTCCCGTCTAGCAAGGTATGCTTAATCAAACCCGCACCTCAGGGGCATTTTTCAGGTTGGATCACCTAAGTTAGTTAAGACAAAGCTGCTCCACGGCACGAAGTTAATATCGCCTAATAGTTCGAGGTCATTGCCCTAAACGGTCAATCTCGCCGCGCTAGTCCACTCCATCCAACGCTTCTCAGCCGGTACGCTTACGCACATCACGCTCGCAATGTGATATTAATCACCCAGTTGCCCACTCAGGCGCTCCAGGCGCTGCGCGCTCGCCCCATCGAGGCCCCGAAACTCCACCTCAATGCCGCGGTCCGCGTACTTTTTCTGCACCGCATCCAGCGTCGCCACCGTCGAGGCATCCCAGACCTCGGCATCGGAAAGGTCCACCACCACGAAGTCCGTATCAAGCGTGTAATCAAAGGCGTAAACCAAATCATTCGAGGAGGCGAAGAAGAGTTGGCCATGCACCACGTAGGTATATCCATCTACCAACTCAACTTCCACGAGGTGCGCCACCCGGCGGGCAAAGCCAATCGATGCAGCCACCACGCCTAAGACCACTCCTACCGCCAGGTTATGCGTGGCCAGCGTGCCCGCGACCGTCAGCAGCATGACGAGGATTTCAGAAAGCGGCATCAGCTTGAGCGTGCGCGGGCGGATGGAATGCCAATTGACCGTCGTCGCCGCCACGAGGATCATCACCGCGACCAGCGCGGCCATCGGAATGCGGCCTACCGCCTCGCCGAAAAGCAGGCACAGCACGAGGAGGAAGGCGCCGGCGAGGAACGTCGACAAGCGCGTGCGCGCCTGGGATACCTTGACGCCGATCATCGTCTGGCCAATCATCGCACACACGCCCATGCCACCAATGGCTGCGGCCAATATATTGCCAATGCCCTGGCCAAAGGACTCGCGGGTCTTATCGGAATGGGTATCCGTAATGTCATCGACAAGCTTCGCCGTCAGCAGCGATTCCATCAGGCCCACCAGCGCCATCCCAAAGGCATAGGGCGCAATTACCTGCAGGGTCTCCAGGTTCCACGGAATATCTGGAATGAATAGTCCCGGCAGCGTCGTAGGCAGCTCGCCCTGGTCCGCCACATCCGGCACCTTCCACCCAGCCGCGCCGGCGATGATGCTCACCACCACGATGGTCACCAACGGCGCCGGAATTGCCTGGGTAAACCGCGGCAAAATGATCATGATGGCCAGGCCAATGGCCACCAGCACATAGACCATCCAGGGGACATCAATAAGGTGCGGCAGCTGCGCGGTAAACATCATAATGCCCAGCGCATTGACGAATCCCGTCATCACCGAACGCGGGATAAAGCGCATGAGCTTGGCGATGCCCACCCACGCCAACAGCACCTGGATGATACCGGCCGCAAGCACTGCCGCCACCACATAATCATGCCCATACTCGTGCGCGAGCGGGGCCACCACCAGGGCAACCGCGCCGGCCGCCGCGGAAATCATGGCGGGGCGCCCGCCGGTAAAGGCGATGGCCATCGCCATAATCACCGAGGAATACAGCCCCACCCGCGGGTCGAGGCCGGCGAGAATAGAAAAGCTTAAAACTTCCGGGATCAAAGCAAGCGCCACCGCCAGTCCACCGAGCGCCTCCTTGCGCAAACGCGCAGGTGAGGAAAAGGCAAAGCGGAAACTGGCGATGACGCCGGTGGGTGCAGGCTGCTCGTTAATCACGCCTGCACATACTAGTAGCTACTACGAGCCTTCCTGAAAGGAGCCATCCGCCGTGATGACCGGCAGCACCGACCAGGCAAAGTTGATCCACTTATCCGTCTTCTTCCAGGAATAATCCGGCTCGAAAATGGTCTTCGGCTTGGTGTAGACGACAGCGGAACGCACCTCATCGGCAGTTTCTTCCAAGAAGTTCACCACCAGATCCAAGGTCTTGCCGGAATCGGCCACGTCATCAACGACGAGCACCTTCTTGCCCTTGAGGGAATCCGTATCCAACTGCGGGGACAAGATGATCGGCTCATCCAAGGTCTGGCCAATATCGGTGTAGAACTCCACGTTGATAGCGCCCATGGCCTTGACCCCGATGGCATAACCAATGGCACCGGCCGGGATCAGGCCGCCGCGGGCAACGCCCACGATCAAGTCAGGAAACCAGCCGGATTCCACGATTTGCTCCGAAAGATTCCGGCTCGCTTCGCCGAAGACTTCCCAAGTGAGGTTCTCCCGGTCCGGGTGGATCCAATTCTCAGTCACGATTGCGCGGCTCCTTTTGCGTCATGGGCTTTCTTTGTAGTTTAACTAGCGATACCTACCAAGGGAAAGCAGCTACCGGAAAGGAACCTCTCCCAACGTGCGCCGCAGCTTGCGCGTGCGCAGGCGCTCCGGGTTTTCTGCCAGCTGTTCCACCGCGCGCACCGCGCACATGACGTGGGCTTCCTTGGAGTTAGAATAAAACGCCTGGGCCTGCGCCGGCAGCTTCGGCACGGCGTGCAGCGGCAGATCCGATACGGAAAGCAGCGTGCCATAAGGCACGCGGTAGCGGTACCCATTTGCCGCCAAGGCGCACGATTCCATGTCCACCGCCACCGCGGTAGAAGTGCGCAACCACTCCCACAGATCCCGGCTGGTGCGCCACTCCCAATCGCGGTCATCGGTCGATAGCACCGTGCCGGTGCGCATGAGCGAATTATCGCTGCCGTAGACCTCATCCACGGCCGCCTCCAGCATGCGCTGGACCTCTGGAATGGCCGGAATCGGCGTGGAAGAAACCACCTGCCGGTCCAAGATGTGGTCGTGGCGCTCGTAGGCATTGCCCAAGATCAGGTCTCCGATGCGCATGCGCCCATCCATGCCGGCGCAGTGGCCAATCATGATCCAGGCCTCCGGCCGCAGCACGGCCAAGCAATCCGTAATCGTCTTGGCATTCGATGGCCCTACACCAATGTTGATCATCGTGATGCCATCGCCGCCCGCGGTAATGAGATCGAACCGGGGCATCTGAAAGCGCGAGGTCAGCGTCAGCCCATCTAGGTCGAGGTCCACCGCATCATTAGGGTGAATGGTCTCCCCATTGGGCAATACGAGCGCCGTATACCGCGAATCCTCCTTGGTCAACTCGCGCAGGCCGAATTTCACGAATTCCGTGGTGTGCATCGCGTAATTGGTAAACAGAATGTATTTCTGCACCGTATCGACCTCGATGCCGGTGTAGTGCTCAATGCGCGCACAGGCAATATCGAAACGCTGCGCTCCGAAGTGAAAGAGCGGCTTTTCTTCGCCGTGGAAGGCATCCCACTCACCATCAATAATCGCATCGTTGACCTCATCCAAGGTCGGGCGCGGGATGGGTCCGCGCTCCTGCGGGGCCGCCGGGGCATCCTTGATGTATTCCGGCGGAATGCGCTCATCCGATTGGCCCACGAAGATATCGCACGGATAGTTATTGGTCAGCCGCGTCAGCTGCTCGTGCAAGTACTCCCGGATGATGTGCGGCTTGGAGACGACCGCAGAATACTTGCCGGCCTCGTCCACATAGCCAAAGGGCTCGGAGCGGTCGATCGGCTGCCATTTACGGATCTCCACGGTCACCTTGGGATAGACCACGTGGCGATAATCATCGAGGGTGCCGGAGGCAAGAGCCTCGCGCGCCATCTCGCACGAGGTTTCATAATGCTCAATTAAGCGAGTCACCGCTTCATCTACGGAGTGGACATGCTGCAGATCGGTCATAACCGCGAGTTTAGCGGGGACAGCGCAGTACGGCAGCGGAGTCTTTTCCAGCTCTGAATCCGGAACACCCACTTGGTATCGTTAGCTCTATGCCTGCCATTAATATTGGGGTGGAGCTTTTTGTCGCCACCCGTGAATTTCCCGTTGATCTTCCCATTCCCCCGCGTGAGGATGAAGCACCCGCCGCCTGCTTCGACGACTAACCCTCCCGAGGCATAAACGAAGGCCCGCCGACTGCGCATCGGCGGGCCCTCTCCCCATGACTAATCTCTGGCACTTAGCGGCAAGGAGTGGAGCGCCCTACGCCGTAAGCACCGCCCGTGATTAGGCAAGCCTAAGTTTACAAAGATTATGGCGTGAGGTCAAGGGCTTTCTCCATAAATTTCTTCAACTTTTCTAAAGAGGCCATTTACCTGCATTAACGCGTATGATTGGAAGGCATGGCTGTCGAATCTCTTGCAGAGTTGAAAAGCATTATTTCTGAACAACTCCTCAAATTCGGGCGCGTGAACGAGGAAGATGCACCCGAAGAAAAAGATTCGCCACGCCTTGGCATCGCCTCCCCGGCCGCGGCCAGTGCTTTGCAGGATGACGTCGCCGACGAGATCGTTGACCGCCTCAAGGCCGAAAAGGACAAGTCCAGTCCCGGCGATTCCGCCCTCGATGCCGATGCCGCAAGGACCCTGCCCCTCGGCGCACGCACGAAGCCGCGCGGCGTTTTCGAAGACGATTGGGGCGCCCGCCCAAGCGACGAGCGCCCCTGGCCGGTCATCCTGATCCACGGCACCTGCGATACCAAGGGCGTCTGGCAGATTATGGGCAATATCTTGCGCCAGGACGGCTGGGCGGTCTTTGCCCCTGACTACGGTCACCGCGCCACGCAGACCATCCCGGAATCGTCGCAGCAGCTCGGCGCGTATATCGATACCGTGCTCGCCGTCACCGGAGCAGAAAAGGTCATCTTGGTAGGCCACTCCCAGGGCGGACTGCTCGCGCGGTACTGGATGCGCATGGACGGCGGCGCCGAGAAGGTCATCCACCTCATGAGCATTAGCGCACCTAATCATGGGACGACCCACGGGGGCATCGCCAGTCGCCTCATCCGTACCCAACGCCAAGAGGCGGTGATCCGCTCCATTATCGATGGCTGGTTTGGCCCCGCCGGCATGGACCAGGTGGTAGGCAGCGAGGTGCTTCGCGATGTCAACCGCGACGGCGACCTCGAATCCGACGTGAGCTACACCTGCATCGCCACGCGTTCCGATGCCGTCGTCGTCCCGCCCGAGACCTGCTTCCTCGACCCAGAGGGCGCTCCTGAGGGTGCGGTGCGCAATATCTATATCCAAGATTTTGACCGCCACGCCGTGGTCATGCACGAAGATATGCCCATGGATAGGCGCGTGCACGCCATCGTGCGCACGCTGCTCAGGATGGTAGAGCACACGCCGCGTTGATTAAATCTCCAACTCATCGAGCAGGGCATCAAAAGCCGGGCCCACCTGCGTGCGCCACAGCGTATCCACCTTCTTATCCCCGCGGCCTGGCCCGCAATTGATAACGGCCACGCGCTTGCCCTGCTTCTTCGCCTCAAGCACGAAGCGGTATCCGCTCATCACCGCCAGCGAAGAACCGGCCACCAGCAGCGAATTAGCCTCGTTCAATAGCGCAAAGGCCGCATCCCGCCGCGTGGCTGGCACGGGCTCGCCAAAATACACCACGTCCGGCTTGAGCAGCTCCGATCCGCAACGCTCGCAGCCAGCCATCCGGAACGCCGCAACATCTTTCTCATCCAGCGTCACGTCACCATCCGGGTTAACTTGGTCCCTTTCCACGACTAGGCGCTCCAGGTATCCCGGGTTCGCGGCAGCCAATCGCGCGTCGAAGTGCCCGCGATCCTCATGGTGACCACACAGCAGGCACACCACGGTTTCCATATCACCGTGCAGCGTCACCAACCTCTCCGTACCCGCCCGTTTATGCAGGCCATCCACGTTTTGGGTGACCACACCATTAACCAGCCCGGCGCGCTCCAACTCCACGAGCGCATAATGCGTGCGATTCGGCGCCGCGGAATCCATCACGCGCCAGCCCACAAAACTGCGCGCCCAATACCTATGGCTAGCGGCCGGATCATGGCGAAATTCCTGATACGTCATCGGCCGGTGCCTGCTCAGCGAGCCCCGCGGTCCGCGATAATCCGGCACCCCCGATTCCGTCGATACCCCCGCCCCCGTCAGCACCATCACCGGCCCTTCTCGCAGCTGCTTGGCGATGTCCCCCAATGCCTTGCCCGCCTCCGTGCGCGGCGCCGTCTCCTCCACGACACGCGCAATCGATCGCAGCGCGGACTGATGAGCATGGGCTACAGCGGGATCCATACCCACCAATCTAATCAAGCGCCTTCAAGTACTGCTCAACGGGGACTACCTGCGCACCATTCGCTTCGAAGGAATGCTGGCCGCGGTATAGCACTGTGCGGTTTGCGGGTTTGATCTCCAGCTCTTCACCTACAGTCGCGAGATGACGCGTGTATTTGGAATGATAGGTCTGCGATGCCTTGATTTCATAAGCCTTAGGATCGCCGCCCGTAAAATCCAATAGGTCGATTTCTCTTTTAGAACTATCCCGATAGAACCGTAGATCCGGCTTGCGACCAGAGTGAATATGCGTTTTCATGGTTTCTGCTACCACCATATTTTCACACACTGCACCTGACTGTGGATGCACAGAAAGTTCTTCTGGTGAAGAAATACCAAGAAGGTGGCACAACAGGCCAGTATCATAGAAATACAACTTCGCGGTCTTAGTAAGCACCTTCCGGGGATTGGAATGGTGGCTGGGTAAAGAAAATATGATGAAACTAGACTCCAGAATTGAGACCCAATTTTTTACCGTCTGGAAAGAAACATCAATCTCATTTGCGATTGCGGAATAGTTAATTAAGTTTCCAGCTTGCAGCGCACAGACCTTAATGAATCGCCAAAAGCTATCACTATTCCGAACATTGAGTAACCCACTCACATCCCGTTGGAGATAAGTCTGCACGTAGTTTTCAAAATAGATTTCCGGAGGAATTTGAGCCTGGTACAAGCGCGGATATCCACCACGAACCATAAATTCATCAACGGTCAGATCAGCTGATATAGAGCGAGCTTCCATGAGGCCGAAGGGCAACAAATGACTGATCCCAACGCGGCCCGCCAGCGATTGCGTTATGGATTCCATAAGCAAGAAATTTTGCGATCCGGATAAGATATATTGCCCAGGGCTTCCCACTTCATCCGAGCGAAGTTGGACAACGGAAAACAGGTCCGGTGCATATTGAGCCTCATCTATAATCAACGGTCCACTTTGGCTCGAAAGGAAACCCACAGGATCTTCTTGTGCCACCCTTCGAATACTTGGATCCTCAAGATTGAGGTATGACAAGTCCGGAAACATTTCTCTCAGAAGAGTCGACTTCCCAGACTGCCGCGGCCCCGTCACGCTGACAACTGGAAACCATTTCATTAACTGCGTTATAGATCCACTGAGCTGCCGAGGAACAAACATAAATTTACCAAATTTCGCAAGTAGGACGCACCAAATCTCTAAAGTAGAGAGTACCAAATCTCTAAAGTAGGACGCACCAAATTTCGCAAGTAGGATTACCTACCCGCAGTTCACGGCTGTTTTTCAATAGAAAAAAGAGCCGCCTGCCTTGCGGCAGCGGCTCCTTATCTTGGTAGTGCTAACTCTCTGGTAGCTGCTCTACGTATAACCACTCAGAATCTAGCTCCCCGTGACGCGAGCACTTAGTGTGCCAGCCATCGGGGCGCACCTGGGCCACCATGCGGCGGCCACAGATCTGGCAGTAGCGCGGCACGTCGAGGCCGGCGGCTGCAGCGGGGTGTAGCGTGAAGACCTCTTCGATCGGCTTGCCGGTATTGGGGTGGAAAATTGGCTCGTCCCCGGCCAGGACGGCGGTTGCCAACTCAGAGTTCGGCTCGGACACTACAGAGCCTTGATCGGGAGATCGATGCGGCCCAGCATGTCCACATCCTTTTCGATTTCCTGACCCAAGGTGGTCAAGTAGTTGCCGGCAATGATGGCGTTGATGCCGCCGAGCAAACCGCGCTCGGTGCCGTCATCGCCAAGCGAAAGCTCGCGGCCGCCAGCGAAGCGGAGGGTGGTGGAGGGCATCGCCAAGCGGAATGCAGCAACGGCGCGCAGGCCCTCACCCAGCGGAACCAGCGGACGGTCAGCGAACGGGGTGCCCGGGCGAGGGTCGAGGAAGTTCATCGGAACCTCGCACGGATCGATCTCTGCCAGCTGGGCTGCGAACTCGGCGCGCTGCTCCAGGGACTCGCCCATGCCGATGATGCCGCCACAGCAGACTTCCATGCCTACCTCGCGCACGTAGTCCAGGGTCTTCTTGCGCTCTTCCCAGGTGTGGGTGGTGACCACGTTGGGGAAGTAGGAGCGGGAGGTCTCCAGGTTGTGGTTGTAGCGCTGTGCGCCCATGTCCTTCAGGCGCTGTGCCTGCTCGCGGGTCAGGGTGCCCAGGGAGCAGGAAATCTCGATGTCAACGGCATCGTTAATGGCGGCGATGGCCTCGCCCACCTGGTCCAGCAGGCGGTCATCCGGGGACTTCACCGCGGCGACGATGCAGAATTCGGTGGCGCCGGTCTTGGCGGTCTTCTGTGCCGCCTCCACCAGTTCAGGGATGTTCAGGCGCACTGCACGCACGGGGGACTCAAAAAGGCCGGACTGGGAGCAGAAGTGGCAATCTTCTGGGCAACCACCAGTCTTGATGGAGATAATGCCTTCCACCGATACGTCCGGGCCGCACCACTTCAGGCGGGTCTGGTGGGCGATATCAGCAATTTCTTCCAGCTGGGAATCTGGAACCTGCAGTACTTGTAGTAGTTCTTCCTGGTTAAGGCCTTTGCCTTGCTCCAGAGCTTTCTCACGGGCGATGTCGATGATGCTCATGCAGTGAACCATACTTGAACGCCGTTCAACTTTGGCCAAAATCACAAAATTTTTTTCGCGGGATTACCCTAAGGGGCATGACGCTTTACGATGACACCCTCGAGCTCCTCCAAGAACTCATCCGCAATGCTTGCGTGAACGACCTCACCCCGGATTCCGGCTTTGAGGTGCGCAATGCCGATACGCTAGAGAACTTCTTTGCCGGTGAAGACGTCTCCATCGAGCGCTTTGAATCCCACCCCGGCCGCGTGTCCATCGTGGTCACCGTTCCCGGCGATCCCGCCAAGGAGCCCCTCACCCTTATGGGGCATACCGATGTCGTTCCCGTCGACGAGCCCAAGTGGACCAAGCCGCCCTTCGAGGCCCTCATTGAAGACGGCAAGCTCTACGGCCGCGGTTCCGTAGACATGCTCTTTATTACCGCCACCATGGCAGCCGTCACCCGCGAGGTAGCGCGCGCCGGCAACCCCGGCGGAACGCTTGCCTTCGTGGGCATGGCCGATGAAGAGGCCCGCGGTGGCTTGGGCGTGCGGTGGATGGCAGAAAACCACCCCGATGCCTTCTCCTGGAAGAACTGCCTCTCCGAGACCGGCGGTAGCCACCTGCCCGGCGCGGTGGGCTTCAACGTGGGCGAAAAGGGCGCCGGTCAGCGCCGCCTCCACGTCACCGGCGATGCCGGGCACGGCTCAACGCCCTACGGCAAGGACTTTGCCATCGTAAAGATTGGCGAGGTCGCCCGCCGCATCGCCGAGGCCGAGCCACCCACAGCCTCCAACGAGATCTGGGAGGGCTTCGTCCGCACCTTCAAGTTCGATCCTGAGACCGAAAAAGAGCTTATCGATGGCACCGGTGACTACACCAAGTTCGGCAACCTCGATGCCTACGCCCACGCCTTTAGCCACACCACCATCGCCGAGACCGTCCTGCGTGCCGGCGGGGCCATCAATGTGCTGCCTTCCCACGCCTACCTTGAGATGGATATCCGCCCCTTCCCTGGGCAAACCCAGGAAGACTTGGACGATTTCCTCCGCAGCGCACTGGGCGATCTTGCCGATGAGGTAGAAATCGAACACCTCATTACCGAAAACGCCACCCAGTCCTCCACCGATACCGAGCTCTGGCGCACCATTGAGGCCACCGCCAAAGAGTTCTTCCCCAATAAAGACGTCGTCCCCGTCCACGCCACCGGTGGTTCCGACCTCCGCTTCGCCCGCCGCAAGGGCGGCAATGCCTATGGCTTTGCGATGCACGCCGAGGGCCGCGATATGGCCAGCGCCAACTCGCAATTACACAGCCACGATGAGCACCTCTACCTCGAGGACCTAGATCTCACCGTGCGCGCCTACCACAGCTTGGTCAACCGCTTTTTGGGTCTGAACCAGTAGCACTCTCCCCTCGCTTTTACGCGGTGACCTGAAAATAGATCCCGGCATGCGCACTGCAGCCGGGATTAAACATATGCCCACACTTCGGGCATGCCTCGACAGAGGAATACAGCCGGTAATCCATCTCGAGGCCACAGGAACCGCAGAGGGCAGCGGGGGCATCGACAAGCATGGGCCCAAACTCATGATCCGTCAGCTCCGCATGGCACAGCGCGCACGCGAAGTACTCGCCGCAGGTCGCGCACTTATTGGCCACCACGTCGAGCGGGGAATGCCAATGCTTGCACCGGCCCTCCGCATCAATCGCGCCGCGAATCTTCATGGTTCTGCCACTCCTTCTTCTTCGCCTCCGACTTCTTTGCATTGCGCACCGCCATCACCCCAAAGGCAATGGCAATAACTATAGGCATCCACACCCTGCTGTAATCCATAAGGAAAACCACCCATTCCGGAGGTACAAAGTGCACCGCAAACTGCGGCGCGGGCAAGGTAATCTGCGGTGGCTCCGGCAGGTTCGGCAAATTTGGCAGCGGAAGGTAAATCTCTGGGAAATCTACATCTGGCAGCTCCCAATCCGGCAGCAAGCGCGAGAGGATGCGGCTAATAATAGGAGCCAAAACAATCATCGCGATGGCCCACCCGGACTTCCCCAGCCCACCGAGCAGTGGATACAGCACGCGCTTGAAGGGGCTTTCTTCCATTGCCCGGCGCCGCTTTTCACCCAAGGAGCCCGGCGGCGGATCAAAGGCCACGGCCTCCTCCCCATCGCGGTAGTAGACATCCTGTATCTCCCCGAAGGGCGTGGCTTGGATATCTACATAAGGCTTAGTCAGCGGCGCACTATTCTCACTGAATGAGAGATCGTTTTCCAGATTCTTCTGCAATGAATAACGGCCGCCACGCGGCTTGTCGTGCCGGCTGCGAACCTCGCCATTGACCACGATCTGCATGCGGGGTGCAGGATTCTTGCGCCAGAGCTGGATGCGGTGGATAAAGGGGGCATCGCCAAGCACCGGCGTAAATTCCTTCGGCTCCTTGGGCCATTCGCCCTGCTCAGCGAACTCGGCATCGTAGCCGCGCTCAACCTCGAGCAGGCCAGCCTCAGGGTGATCCAACCGCCAGATTTCCATCAGCGCTTCCTCAACTTGGCGCCCAATTTGCTAGCTCCCAACGCCAAAAGGACCACTACCGGCAGGTAAATCCATGTCCCCTCGTTGAAGTACATCGCCATGGCTGCGAAATAGGCGATGCCCGCAACCCAGAAGATGGTCCATGAGTAGCGGAATGTGGTGGCATCGATAAGAGCAATAAGCACGGTAAGCCCACCCATGATGCCGAGCAATACCGTGCCGGAAACCGCCTGGTAAATCGCCGGCGGGAGCACCAAGAAGACAGCGATCATTGCCAAGGGTGCCCACCACTGCCACCACGCGCGGCCGGGTTCTTCCTGCGTTTCCTGCTCCTGACTCATACCTTCCTCAAGCTAGCACATAATTTGCTTTTAAGCTGGTTATCCTGACCGAAGAATATGCAGTCCTACCTGCGAAAACGCGTTAAAACAGGCGAATGTCCGGCGGGTGTTCTATAGTGTTTTTCGTACACACGTTCACAATACAAATTTAGGTTTTAAGCGCCATGGAAGATCCCTACTTTTCCACGACCAACACCAAAGACCCCACTACACGCTTAGCTTTTGAAATGCGAAAGGCCGAATATGAGTTCTGGACTGAACAGATCCCTGATCTCGATTCTGATTTCGAATTAGTAACCCAATCCCTCTACCGCACCACCGGAGTTAATGAAGGGCGAATCGGCCATATCCTAATGGCCCTGTACCGCCTAGAAGAGCTGCCCCAGCTGAAAGAACTGCAGCACCAGCTCTACCACTTAGATTTAGACCGCCTCATTGCCATCAATAAATCCCTCAACCGCCTGGGCAACCCGACCCCGGAGGTAGTCGCGCGCATCGATGAGCAGCTCACCGCCTACCTCACCCCCACCCGCGCCAACCAGTCCATGCGGACGCAAGCGCAGATTAAAAGGAAGATTAATGAGCTCATCAACCTTGAAGATGACACCCTTGCGGTCAAAAAGGGGCCGACCCAGCCGCGCTACACCATGGAGAATTGGGGAAACAATACCGCAGCAATGACGCTGAGCGCGGAGCCTTCGGTAATGGCGTGCGTAGATAAGTGCATCAAGGAGACTGCGCTCAAGCTGGATTGCTCGCTTGCCGATGCCGCCATTTCCCTCCTCACCGGCAATACCGAAGCGCCCCAGGTCATCCTGAATGCCTACAAGGCAACCGATGTCCCCAACTCCCCCGCATTCATTGAATCCGTTGGGTGGCTCGACCCGGCGCGCTCCAACGCGCTGCCCTACTCCAAGATCCGGGACATGAACCCGGATAAGGAGGTTAAGGGATACGTCACCCCACCGGATATGGCAGCCTACCTCGAAGGATTCGACGGCACCTGCCGCTACCCTGGCTGCAACCGCCCTGCCACGGTGTGCCAGAAGGATCACCGCATCAACCACGCGGATGGCGGGCCGACGACGCCCGCAAACCTTGCCTGCCTGTGCCAGCACCACCACAACATAAAGACCGATGGCCGCGTCTTCTACGTCATGGACCCACACACCCGGGACATTATTTGGCTCTTCGAGGACGGCACCTGGACCGTCACCGAGCCCTCCGGCCCACTAGCGGAAAAGAATAAGAATTGGGTGCAAACTTTTGCACGAACCATGACCGCCCACCGCGTGCGAGCCTACGAAGAGGCCCACGAAGCACAGGAAGAAGCAAAAACCACCCCTAGGGAGGAGGATTAAAAACGCCCACTGCCATACATTGGCTGGCATGATGCAAAAATTATTCACGCTCGACGAGCTGGTTATTTCCCAAACCAAGTCCCTCCTCAAAGATCGATTCATGATTTCTGATGTCAACGGGACCCCAGTGGGCACCATTGTGCAATCCACCAGCCTTAAGGAGATGGTGTTTAAACCCTCCCGCAGCTTGGAGGTCGCGCTCACGGATGCCGAAGGCAACCCCCAACAAACAGTCATGACAATCTCGGATCCGGCGAATTTTTTGAGGGATACCTACAAAGTACACCTACCGGGAATTGAACAGCCCATGGCCGTTATCACCAAGCGCTTCTCCATGTTCAAAACGAAGATGGAATTAACAATGGAGGGCTTTGCCGACGTCGAAGTGCACGGCGATTTCTGGGATTGGAACCTCACCATCACCTCCCAGGATCACCAGCTTGCCGATGTCTCCAATAAGTGGACCGGCATGGGCAACTACTTCATGGGTAAAAACACGTATCTCCTGCGGATCGCGCCAGACCTCAACGAGCAGCAGCACGCCGCCATCATCGGCGCCGTAATGAGCATGGATATGCTGCGCACGAAGAAAAAGAAAAACAGCAACTAGGTGCGCACATGGGCATCATTGCAAACGGTGTTTCAGGACCGGTCCTACTGTGAGCACGGAGGTTCCAATCCCGGATACGGCCAGTGCCGCGGCCGGGCCTATGGCGCTCACGACAGGCGC
Organism: Corynebacterium tuingiense; assembly: GCF_046718165.1. Taxonomy (NCBI): domain Bacteria; kingdom Bacillati; phylum Actinomycetota; class Actinomycetes; order Mycobacteriales; family Corynebacteriaceae; genus Corynebacterium; species Corynebacterium tuingiense. Next base: position 65,663 of record NZ_CP177101.1, on the reverse strand, counting down.
CCCGATGATGTACCCGATAAGCATTGCAGAGCTATTTATCGATCCCATCGTAGAAAGGGCTTTGGGCTTCACCCCATCAGCTACGGTTCCCACCACGATGATTCGCAGTGCGGCCACTTGAATGGCATTGCATACTCCGCCAAGGAATGAAGTGCCCCGAGTTTTGCTCCTAGGCATTTGCCTTGATTTCTATTATTGCCTGTGGCGGGTTCTGCTTCCAAAACTCGGTTTCCACCTCGGCTGGGGTTCGGTATCCCAAGCTTTGGTGGAGCCTTGTCTCGTTCCACCATGACACCCACTCGAACGTCGCAATTTCTACCTCGATAACATCATTCCACCTGCGAGTATGGATGAGTTCGTTCTTATGAGGGGCCGTTAACGTTTTCAGCCAGTGCATTGTCATATAAGTCACCACACTTCCGGTGGAAGCAGTGATCCCGTGTTGGGCAAGTCGCTGGTTGTAGACCACGCTGACATACTGCGATCCGTGATCCGAATGGTGAATGAGACCTGTTGTTTCCTCAGCACACACGATTGCCTGGTTGAGAGCTTGCAGCGGCAGTGCTTGAAGTCCGCATCGAGTCTGATAACGCCCACCCAACGATCCGTCGGGAGTAAACGTCGGTGACAAACGCGGCATACACAAAGCCTTTCTTCGTGCGCACGTAGGTAATGTCGGCCACCCACAGCTTATTCGGGCCCCGGGCTTTAAATTCACGCTCGACCAAATCCGGGCGCAGATCCGGCACGTTGAGGTGTACGCGTTGTGATTGGTGATCCGCCTGTGCCTGTGCCAGAAACACCAGCCAGGCGCATCAGCCGAGCGGTTTGTTCACGACCGATATCGATTCCGTCACGGTGAAGCGCATGCCACATTTTCCGCACGCCGTAAACACCGTCATTATCCCGATGAACAGCACTAATGCGTTCAACCAACGCAGCATCGCGAAGTCGACGAGCACTTAACCCACGGGCCTTGGACTGGCGATACCCACGCGAGGTGATAAACCCACCAGCCCGGTTATTCTTCAACGCCAGTGCAGATGAACTCGACAGAGAAATAATTCCGGTTTTCATCGATGAACCGGATCATTTCTTAACGTTTCGGGTCGAGTCATGAGGCGAAAAAAGCCAAGGCAGCCTTCAACAACTCATTAGTATCGCGTAGCTCTTGATTTTCACGACGTAGCCTCGCGTTTTCGGCAGCCAAATCTTCACACACAGGTTCTGGGATGCTCCCCGCACGACGGGCAGGCTTAAGTCCATTGACGAGCCGTGTGCCATGAAACCCCCAGCTTTGGAGCTACTGCCTGGCACGCGGGGTGCATCGACATATTTTCCGCCACGATGCGATCTTCCACGAGACGGACCACACGATCCTTTGCATCCTGGTCAAATTTTCTCGGCACGTTCCAGATTTTCCCATCTACTCAAACGGAACAAAACCTGGGACACTTCACACCAACGCCGTGTCCACTACTCGGGGGACACCCCCGCCCACCTCGGCACTCAACCCTGCTGTGGGGGTTACTCGTAGCGAAGCGAGCTGAGCATCCCGGCTTCCATGTGATAGGCGTTATGGCAGTGAAATGCCCACTCACCGGGGTTGTCAGCGATCAGGTCGGCGATCATGGTTTCACCGTGGCGGAGAAGGACGGTGTCCTTGCGTAGCCCGCCGCTGCCGGGCAGCGCCCACGTGTGGCCGTGGATGTGCATGGGATGGGGCATCATGGTCCTGTTGCGCATGACCATCCGCAGGCGCTGGCCCTCCTGCACGGTCGCGGAGGAGGATTGGCCGTCGGTGAGAATGCTCCATTCATACGGCATCATCTGCCCGCCCAGGTCGATGCTGACTTCTCGGTCTGGTGTGTCCTCGGGCAGGAGTGCACGGTCTGCTGGCTTCAGGGAGGACAGAAGCAGTCCGGTGGACGACAACTCGGGGAAGTCGACATCGGGGTGGGGGCCTGGCCGCCGGCGGTGCGGATGACGGCAAACGCCCGGTCGTCCTTGCCGGCGGCCAGGGCGGTCAGGGGAAAGACACCATCACCGAGTACCACCTCCACGTCGACGCGTTCACCCATCGACAGGTAGATCGATTCGGTCTCCCGGGGCTGGACCGGGAAGCCGTCGGTGTGGGTGACGGTCATGCGGTGACCACCGAGGGCCACCTTGAAGATGGTGTCACCGCCGGAGTTGATAAACCGCAGGCGGGCCTTGTCGCCCGGGCGAGCCTCGAAGGTCCGGTGAGCACGGGGGATACGTCCGTTGATGAGGTAGTGCGGATACATCACATCGCCGGCGTCCCCGCCCAGTACCCGGTCCGGGGTGCCGTGCATCATATGGCCGTGACCTCCCATCCCCTTCTTCCCGTTATGGTCGCCCGAACCCATTCCGGTGAGCTTGTCGAGCTCATCGTCGGGAGTGCCCTGAATGCCATCGACCCAGTCGTCGAGCACGATGGTCCACTCGACGTCCTGGTCCTCAGCGTCTTGCGGGTCACGGACGATCAGTGGGGCGTGGAGGCCGCGATCAAGCTGCAGGCCGGAGTGGGAATGGTAGAAGTAGGTGCCACCGTGGGGGACTTCAAAAACATAGGAGAAAGACTCGGCAGGTTCAATGGGGTCCTGAGTCATGCCGGGCACACCATCGGCTGCGTTGTGGAGTGCGATGCCATGCCAGTGGATGGAGGTGCTCTCAGGCAGTTCATTGGTGATATCGACCTGGAGGACGTCGCCGGCGGTGGCCTCAATGGCCGCATCCCCGGTGTCAGAGACGTATCCCCACGTCTTGGCTTCGATACCGCCGATATCCAGAGAGAGGGGCCGGGCGGTCAGTGTCCGGCGCACCGTCGACTCACCGAGCGAAGTGGGGGTGGGAGTGGGGCGAAGAGAAGAACCTGGTGCCGAGGCAGCGGGTCCAGGGTCGCTGGTGCAGGCGGCCACGGCCCCGGTGCCGGCGAGGACGAGCCCGCCGAGCAGAAACCGTCGTCGGGAAAATCCGTTCATCATGATTTAACCTTCCTTGGTGTTAGATTTCAGTGACACGGGAGACAGGCGCAGGTGAGGACCCTGCTGAGCCATCACGTCAGGTGCAGGTCTGTGACACAGGTGGCACCGTCGTCGGCGGTGGAAAACTCCGCGGTGCCGGTACGCCCCTGGTAGCTGACCTCAATCAGGCCGGTGGCATCATCGGGAAGCCAGAAGCCAATAAACCCGTTGTCGAAGGTGGTTGTCGCCTCGTCCACCAGCACCTCACCGGTCGCCTCATCGGTGATCGTGACCTGGATATCCTCATTGTCGAGTTCCCCCTGGCAGGTCGTGAGGCTGTGGTAGAAGCAGTCGTGGGTGGAGGTGAGATAGGGTGCGATCGAGACATACGTCTGATTGTCGGGAAGATCGAGCACAACTTCTTGGTCATCGCTCGAGAGCAGCAGTTCATCGGCACGTACTGAGGCGATCAGATCCGTGGGACGCTCAGTGACCTTCTGCCGGTCGAGGTGATCAATGATCTCCACCGCGTCCATGTCGACCAGGCCATGGGCAGTCAGGAATGTGTCCTGGGACACCGTCCCATCGGCGGTGGGTTCCGGGTCGGCGGCCGAACACCCCGTGAGGGCGAGGGCAAGGGCGGCGGTTGCGATCGCTGCTCGTTTCACGTCAATCTCCTTGGATCGTGGTAAGGCCATAAGAAGACACCGCCTCAAGGTCGATGCCATACCTTTATCTAGCACGGGTGCCTGACGGACTAGAATTCAAAACCCTGCTCGCAGCCTTATAACAGGGCGAAAAAGGGGGTGAATTCGGTGGGCTGGGTCACCACCGGAACACCACCCCACAGCCGTGGGCGATGTCCTTTTACCCGCCCTGGGTATGCGGTGCACGCAGTGAAATCCCTGGTGGCGCCTGCTGAACCGACCAGGGGAGGCGATGCCGCCGGCCCGGGGTGGGGCACAGGGGTGACGGCGGTCGAAGGGTGATGTTTGAAGATTTGATGAAGATTTTCCCGCCGGGTACTGAGCGAGTGGTATTCCCCCCTAGCCGGAGCGATACTGGGGTCTATGGCTGACCGCACACCGACCACCGCCACGCCCCCGGGGCGGGTGCTGGTCGTCGATGATGAACAACCCCTGGCTCAGATGGTGGCTTCCTACCTCATCCGGGCCGGCTTCGATACCCTCCAGGCGCACACCGGTACCCAGGCCGTGGACGAGGCCCGTCGCTTTTCCCCCGATGTCGTGGTGCTGGATCTGGGGCTGCCCGAACTCGACGGCCTAGAGGTGTGCCGACGGATCCGCACCTTCTCGGACTGCTACATCCTCATGCTCACCGCACGGGGCAGCGAGGACGACAAGATCAGCGGTTTGACCCTGGGGGCGGATGACTACATCACCAAACCTTTTAGCATCCGGGAACTGGTGACCCGGGTGCATGCGGTGCTGCGCCGCCCGCGCACCAGCACCACCCCACCGCAGGTGACCACCCCCTTGATCGTTGGTGACCTCATTCTTGACCCCGTCGCCCATGAGGTGCGGGTGGGGAAGACGACCGTGGAGCTCACTCGTACGGAGTTCGAGCTGCTGGTTGCCCTGGCCCTGCGCCCCGGCCAGGTGCTGACCCGCCACGACCTGGTCACCGAGGTCTGGGACACCACCTGGGTCGGTGATGAACGCATCGTCGATGTCCACATCGGCAACTTGCGTCGCAAGCTTGGCACCGACACCCAGGGCCGGGGGTTTATCGACACCGTGCGTGGCGTGGGCTACCGGGTGGGGCAGCCATGAATCACGGACCCGGCCTGACCTTCCGCTTCCTGGCCGCCCAGGTGTTGGTCGTGGTGATTAGCCTGCTGGTGGCCGCGGCCGTGGCCACGATGGTGGGCCCGTCCCTGTTCCATGATCATATGTTGATGACCGGCCGGGAGGACCCCTCGCTGGAGCTGTTCCATGCCGAGCAGGCCTACCGGGGCGCTAACCTGATCACCCTGGTCGTCGCCCTGCCCACCGCCTTGATCAGCGCCCTGCTGGCCAGCCTGTGGTTATCGCGTCGTTTGCGCACCCCCCTGCAGGATCTCACCCGCGCCGCTACCAGCCTGACGGCCGGCAACTCCCGTATCCGCGTGCCCGCCGGAAAAGCAGGCCCCGAGGTCACCACCCTGGCGCATGCCTTCAACACCATGGCCGACCGGCTGGAACACACCGAACAGGTCCGTCGCCAGATGCTCTCTGATCTGGCCCACGAAATGGGCACCCCCTTATCGGTGCTCACGGTCTACCTCGATGGTCTCCAAGACGGGGTCGTGGACTGGAATAATGCCACCCACACGATCATGGCTGACCAACTCACCCGCCTGACCCGGTTGATGGAAGACATCGACGATGTCTCCCGGGCCCAGGAACACCGGATCGATTTGGACCTGGCGGAGGAAGGGCTCGGGGATCTGCTCCATACCGCCGCTGCTGCCGCGGGGGAAGCTTATGCTGACAAAGGCGTCGATTTACAGGTCGAGACCATTACGGACACCACCCGGGTGCTCGTGGACCGGCAACGCTTCGGCCAGGTGATGAGCAATCTCCTGTCGAACGCGCTACGGCACACCCCGGCCGGCGGGCAGGTCCGGATCAGCGTCCACCGACAGGGGGCGTCCACCGTACTCATCCACGTCGCCGATGACGGCGAGGGCATCCCACCTGACCAGCTCAGATACATCTTCGAACGCTTCTACCGGGGGGATGCCGCCCGCAGCCGGGACAACGGCGGGGCCGGTATCGGTCTGACCATCTCCAAGGCATTGATCGAGGCCCATGGCGGCACTCTCACCGCCACCTCCCCCGGACCCGGTGGCGGAGCGGTGTTTGCCCTCCGCCTCCCGCTGTCCCCTCCCGACAGTGAGGAGGCTGCTCGGTGACCATACCCTGCTCCGCGTGAGGGTCATGCCCTCCACCCATTGAAAATATACCCCGGGGGGGTATACGCTAGAGAGTGGCATCGCCGCATCCCACCGACTCGTAGGAGCTTTCCCATGATCACCTCCCCGCCCCGCCTCTTGCCGATGGCCTCCCACGGCTGCAGCTGTTGCGGACCTGCCTCACGTGCCGACACCGCCTCCATCCCTGCCGCCAGCGACTCGTCAGCAGGAGGGTCCTCCCCTAGCTACCAGGTCACCGGTCTGACCTGCGGGCACTGCGCGAAAAGCGTGACCCAGGCCCTTCAGGCCCTCCCCCAGGTCGACGACGTCCAGATTGATCTCGCTGCTGGTGGTGTTTCCACCGTCACGGTCACCGGTGTCGTACCTCCGGAGATGGTTCGCCGGGCCATCGAGGAGGCTGGCTACACCGTCTTATCCTGATTAGTTTTACCCATCATCTCGACCCCGACCGGGTTGAGCGAAAGGAACGTCATGAGCACTCCCCACCATTCGGGTGATCACCATGGTGATCACCCCGCTCCGGAAACAGACCACACTCACCACCCGGATCATGCCAGCCACGAACACCACGCAGATGCCGACACCCACGGCCAGGCGATGCCCCACGATCACCCGCATTCCGCCCCGGACGAAGACCACCACGTTCATGGTCACGGCGAACACGCCGGACACAGCACCGCAATGTTTCGAAACCGGTTCTGGTGGTCGCTGATTCTGTCCATTCCCGTCGTTATTTTCAGCCCCATGGTCGCCCACCTGCTCGGCTACCACCTCCCGGCATTCTCCGGATCCACCTGGATCCCCCCCGGTGCTGGGCACGATCATCTTCGCCTACGGCGGAACGCCTTTCCTCAAGGGCGGATGGAAAGAACTGAAATCCCGCCAACCCGGCATGATGCTCCTGATCGCCATGGCCATCACCGTGGCGTTTGTCGCCTCCTGGGTCACCACTCTGGGGCTGGGCGGTTTTGAGCTGGACTTCTGGTGGGAGCTGGCCCTGCTGGTGACCATCATGCTGCTAGGCCACTGGCTGGAGATGTCCGCTCTCGGGGCCGCGTCCTCCGCGCTTGACGCGCTGGCTGCCCTGCTGCCGGATGAGGCCGAGAAAGTCATCGACGGGACCACCCGCACCGTGGCCATCTCCGAGCTGGTCGTCGACGACGTCGTGCTGGTGAGGGCCGGTGCCCGGGTGCCGGCCGACGGAACCATCATCGACGGAGCCGCCGAATTCGATGAGGCGATGATCACCGGCGAATCCCGTCCCGTCTTCCGCGACACCGGTGACAAGGTGGTCGCCGGTACCGTGGCCACCGACAACACCGTCCGCATCCGGGTGGAGGCTACCGGCGGGGACACAGCCTTGGCCGGGATCCAACGCATGGTTGCCGACGCCCAGGAGTCCTCCTCCCGGGCCCAGGCCCTGGCGGATCGGGCGGCGGCGTTGTTGTTCTGGTTCGCGCTGATCTCCGCTCTGATCACCGCGGTGGTGTGGACCATTATCGGCAGCCCGGACGATGCCGTCGTGCGCACGGTCACGGTGCTGGTCATCGCCTGCCCGCATGCCCTGGGCCTGGCGATTCCGCTGGTCATTGCGATCTCCAGCGAGCGGGCCGCGAAATCCGGGGTGCTCATCAAGGACCGTATGGCGCTCGAGCGGATGCGCACCATCGACGTGGTGCTCTTCGACAAAACCGGCACCCTGACCGAGGGTGCGCACGCGGTCACCGGTGTCGCGGCAGCTGTCGGCGTCACCGAGGGTGAGCTGCTGGCCCTGGCCGCCGCTGCGGAGGCCGACAGTGAGCACCCCGTGGCCCGCGCCATCGTGGCGGCCGCGGCCGCCCATCCCGAGGCCTCCCGTCGGCAAATCCGTGCAACTGGTTTCAGCGCCGCCTCCGGCCGGGGGATCCGGGCCACTGTCGATGGCGCTGAGATCCTCGTGGGCGGGCCGAACATGCTGCGCGAGTTCAACCTCACGACCCCGGCCGAGCTCACCGACACCACCAGCGCCTGGACCGGGCGTGGGGCCGGTGTGCTCCATATTGTCCGCGACGGTCAGATCATCGGTGCGGTGGCCGTCGAGGACAAGATCCGCCCCGAATCCCGCGCCGCCGTGAAAGCCCTGCAGGACCGCGGGGTGAAGGTCGCGATGATCACCGGCGACGCCCAGCAGGTGGCCCACGCCGTCGGTCAGGACTTAGGCATTGATGAGGTCTTCGCCGAGGTCCTGCCTCAGGACAAAGACACCAAGGTCACGCAGCTACAGGACCGGGGTTTGAGCGTGGCCATGGTCGGTTACGGTGTCAATGACGCCCCCGCTCTGACCCGCGCGGACGTCGGTATCGCCATCGGTGCCGGCACGGATGTGGCCATGGAATCTGCCGGGGTGGTCCTAGCCAGTGATGACCCGCGGGCAGTGCTGTCGATGATTGAGCTGTCCCAGGCCAGCTACCGCAAGATGATCCAGAACCTGATCTGGGCCTCTGGCTACAACATCCTCGCTGTGCCGCTGGCCGCCGGAGTGCTCGCCTCGATCGGGTTCGTGCTGTCCCCGGCCGTGGGCGCGATCTTGATGTCTGCCTCGACCATCGTGGTGGCCCTGAACGCCCAGCTGTTGCGCCGCATTGATCTGGAGCCGGCTCACCTGGCTCCGACCGACGGGAAGGAGGAACACAGTAGGTCGATATCCCCCGTAACCGTTACTGACTGACCTTGTCTCTCGACCCCTAACTCACACCACCTTTGAAAGGAACGCTCATGAAACGCAGCATTACCCTCGCCGCCTTGGTACTGACCTCCACCCTGGCGCTGACCGCCTGCAGCGACGCCACCGACAACTCCGACGATGCCGACACCACCAGCACCACGACGGCAACCGCAGAGACCAACGAGACCCACCAGGAAGACACCACCACTGCCGACGAAGAGCACGGCGGGCACGACCACCCTGCCGACGGCGGGGCACCGCCGGCAGGCATTGAAGAGGCCGAGGATCCCACGTACCCGGTGGGCACCGAGGTCATCCTCACCGCTGACCACATGCCCGGCATGGACGGGGCCACCGCCACCATTTCCGGGGCGTTTGACACCACGACCTATTCGGTCAGCTACACCCCCGCCGAGGGTGGGGCCCCGGTTACCGACCACCGCTGGGTCGTCCATGAGGAGCTCGTCGATCCGGGTCAGGCCCCCTGCCCGACGGGGCGAGCGTTGTCCTGGATGCCGAGCACATGTCCGGCATGAAGGGTGCTGAGGCCACCATCGATTACTCCACCGAGGAGACGGTCTACATGGTTGATCTCACCGTCGACGGGATGACGATGACCAACCACAAGTGGGTCACCGAGAGCGAGATCCAACCCGCCGAATAGTCCACCCACCCTGAACCGCGAGACCAGACAAGGCACCCGCTCCAGAGTCGGTCATCAATCGCTGCCGACCATGCCGCAGCACACCAGCCACACACGGAACCTGCACGCCCACAGGGCCCACGCTGAGGTAGACCTTCTGTGTCACTGCTTCTCTTAGTCAGGGAAATATGCCCTGGAATGACCCTGGTGACAGGAGTTCATTCCAGGGCTTTGGGTGCTGTTGCAAAGTTGGGGCAGTAGGAAGGGCGACGTGAACTAATCACAGCCATGGGTATTTTCTCGGGTCGTCATTTCCCCCGTGACATTATTCTGTGGGCAGTGGGTGGTACTGCCGCTACGGGGTGAGCTACCGCGCTCTGGAGGAAATGATGACCGAGCGGGGCGTGCCGGTCGATCACACCACGATCTACCGCTGGGTCCAGAAATACGCCCCTGAGCTGGACAAGCAAACACGGTGGTACCGGCAGGTACCTGACTGGCAAGCTAGTTCCTGGCGGGTGGATGAGACCTATATCCGGGTCGGCGGCAGGTGGTGCTACCTCTATCGGGCGATCACCGCCGGTGGCCAGACCCTGGACTTTTACCTCTCCCCGAAGCGGAACGTGGCCGCAGCGAAGCGTTTCCTGGCCAAGGCCCTCAGATCCAATGCATCAGCCGGGTATCCCAGAGTGATCAACACCGATAAAGCACCCTCCCTAGCCAGGGCAATCACCGAGTTGAAGTCAGAGGGAATCTGCCCGCCAACAGTGGAACACCGGCAGGTGAAATACCTCAACAACATCCTAGAAGGCGACCATGGTCGGCTGAAGCGGATCCTCGGGCCAAAAGGCGCGTTTAAGAACCGGACATCTGCATATCGGACGTTGAAAGGGATGGAGGCGATGCACTCATTGCGGAAAGGGCAAGGCACGATGTTTGCCTACGGGCAACCGAACCCGGACGCGGTGATCGCCAACCAGGTCTTCGAGACGGCCTAACAACGCCCACACGCAGCGGCCATCAGGGAATGAGAAACTGAGTCTTCGCTACTCTCCGCCCAACTTTGCAACAGCACTAAACAATCACTCAACGACCTGCGCATTTGCTCAAACTTTCACCACACAGCGATCCCAGTCAGAATTCGAGTATCGGCCCGCGATCTATCCAGACGGCAACCCGCCGTCAGAAAATCAAATCCGCAACCAATGCTTCATTCATCGCCACCTCAAATGTTTGGCACACAAAATTACAGCAACACGTCGAATCGGAATCCTAAGCATCCTGCGGATGCAAATGACTAAAGGAATCGCGTGCTTCCTGTTAAACGATGCGGATATACTGAGACGCTAATAAATCTCAACCTATAGAGTGAAGCCCACTCAGGCCGTAAACATCCATCAACCTCGCATGTAATGCCGCGGGAGCAATCGGAAGAAGCGAATCATTGGACGAACCGTTAACAACACTCACGGTTAAGCTCGATCACTTCACACCCCAAGGAACGCCGATGGTGCGTTTACCAAATGGGCTGCTTTTAGCCGGGAATCAAGAGATCAAGACATTGAGCCCTAAGGTAGGCGACATCCTCGTGTATTCCTCGGGCTGGGAAATCGCATCCGACGAGAGCTGGGAGGTTAAGGCCCAAATTGGGGTTATCGAACAAAAGTCCGGCCCCGACGAAATTCTTATGAAGACTCCAGACGGGTATGCCCACAAGTTGGTGCATAAAAATGCTCGATGGAGTCTGGGAGATTACGCCCTCTTCAATGAGAGTTCTTCGATTTTGAGAGTCATCCCACAAGAAGCAGCGCGAAAAAGCACTATCGAGGATGAAGCCAGTGCCTCGAAGTTTCGTATTGACCTAGACCCTGAGAGATTTCAGTGGGACTATTTTGTCGGCTCGCAGGAGATACTGACCGGCGCAAAACAAATAGTAGAGTTGTACACCACGCTGGAGGGACGAGAGTTAATCTCACAGATGAAGGTTGATCCTGTACACGGGATCCTTTTCGCAGGTCCACCGGGAACTGGGAAGACCTTTTTAGCTCAAATAATGGCAGCCCAGTCTGGGTCCGCCTTCTATTTGGTTACAACCGCGTCTCTAGGTGGTCAGCTAGTCGGGCAAAGTGAAGAAGGACCTGACCCCTGTTTGGTGGACACCTGATATCCAGCCCAATCGGGCTGGAAAGAAAGGTAATCTACCACCATGTCCAGGTACTCCGAACAGTTCAAACGCGATGCCGTGGCCCTCTATGAGAACAATGAGGACCTCTCGCTGAACTCAGCATCAGCCGAGCTCGGTATCAACCGTGCCTCGCTGCATTCATGGGTCAAGAAGTACGGCACCGGCAAACGTGCCCGCATTAAAGCTGTGCATGATAAAGCCCAAGCGGCGAATGATTCCGAACGGATCCGCCAGTTAGAAAAAGAAAACGCAAAGCTGCGCGAAGAACGTGACATCCTGCGCAAGGCCGCCACATATTTTGTTTAAAGCAGACTCACGGGAGTTCTGTTTCCAGTGTGTCTATGACCACCGAACCGAGTACTCGGTCAAGCGGATGTGCCATGTGTTAAAGCTGAATCGGTCCTCGTTTTATAAGTGGGTCCAAACCCGTAAAAATCGCAGGTTAAAGATGTATTCTGATGCTGTTATTGGTGCAAGGATCGCAACCATCTTTGATGATGAGCTTGGGCTTTACGGCGCTAAACGCATCGCTGCAAGCCTGAACGAGGACACGGCGTATGTCCCGATCAATCACAAGAAAGTTGCACGAATTATGAAAGCCATGGGGCTTAAAGGCTTTACCAAACGCCGCCGATGTGTCACTACCAGGCGCAAGCCTGGCCACCGCGTCATGCCGGACTTAGTAGGCCGTAAATTCACAGCCAACGAGCCGAATCGCGTTTATGTTGGCGACATTACCTACCTGCCCTGTAAGGGTGGAAAGAACATGTATTTGGCCACAGTCATTGACACGTATTCACGCAAACTTGCAGGTTATGCGCTCGCAGACAACATGCGAGTGTCACTGGTCGTCGATGCAATAGCCCACGCGCACGGTGTACGCGGCAGTCTTGACGGGGCTATATTCCATTCCGATCACGGCAGCGTGTACACCTCACAAGCCTTTAGGAACTATTGCTCGTCGTTGGGTGTGCGCCAGTCCATGGGAGCGGTAGGAACGAGTGCTGATAGAAGCCCTAGCAGAATCATTTAACGCCACCTTAAAGCGGGAAGTCTTGCGCGATAGGAAAGTCTTTGACAATCCGATCTCCTGCCGCCGGGAAGTCTTCCGGTGGTGCATGCGCTACAACACGCGCCGGCGGCACTCCTGGTGCAATCTTGTAGCGCCTGATGTCTTTGAAGCCGAGACTTCAGCTACACTGACTAAAGCAGCATAGCTAACCCCCGACGTGTCCACTTTCCGGGGGTCAGGCCCGAACGACTTGAAGCAATATACGAGGACGCTGCTAAACAAGAAATGTCAATCATTTTTGTTGATGAGATTGATGTTTTAACTAAAGACCGTTCGAATGCGTATGAAAACGGTTCCCGTCTCGTTAATGTATTTCTCACGAACATGGACGGAGTAGGGGCACCTGAAAATGTCCTAACTATCGGGGCAACCAACCGTATTTCCGACATTGACCGCGCACTGCGCCGACCCGGGAGGTTTGACCGCGAAGTATATTTTCGTCTACCGAATCAAATGGACCGTCTTGAGATTTTAAAGTCTCGCACGCCAACGCTAGCCAACGATATTGATTTCGATAAAATTTCGTCACAAACCGAAGGATGGACTGCCGCAGAACTACGGTCGATTCTCCAGTACTCAGGAGAGTTAGCTGTCATCGAAGGTCGTTCAAGAATATATAATGATCACTTTCTTTTGGGATTTGAAAAAGCGACTACCGCGCGAAATGCTCGAAAGGGCGAAGAAAAGTGAATATTAAGAGTTGGTTCCGAAACTATAGGAAGAAGCAGGAAAGCTTCCGTCGCTCACGGATTCTAAGGAAAATCGAGCGGCTTTCCCGTAAAGCGTCACCGCTGGGCGACATAAGACAGTTCCTCTATCTCGATGAATTGGCTCTTCGTAGCTTGTATATCTCCCGGTTCGGTCCTGAGGATGCCAAAACGACCCTTACTCAGACGAGAACAAAGGACTTAGGATTAACACTCGGAGGCGGTGCGTCCATTTCTCACCTCAATGATAGGGCCTCGAATGGCAGATCATCTATCAGCTTCCGATCTGGAAAAAGCAGAGCCCTACAGATCGAACAAGTCTCTTCAGAACAGTCTCTTTTCAGAGATTTTGTGTCGAGAGAATCCTATGCCGGAAAAGAAAGTCAGATCTGGGACGGCGTGCCGCAATCCAGCATTCAACGAGAGTTACTGCCTGGTCGACTACACCGCGGGCAACTAATTCAGGTCAGAATACGCCTAGAAGCCCATTCAATTTATGCCTATAGCACCATTGCTAACGCGCTTGTCGAAACCTCGGCCAATACTCCAGCGCTTGGAATTTCCCAGGATGACACCTTTATCCAGGCCGCCCAACTAATTCAGCAAATGCTAATCGGCCAAATTCCAATAAACTCGGAGCTCGTTGATTGGGACTGGGACGAAGAAGCTAGCACACTCATCCGTCGATCTGATGACAAGGCAAATAGTCCTATTCGTCTTGTCGGTCTTACCCAACTCGACAACTATTGGGGAGATGTTCGAGGCTTTCTTTTCGACCAATCCGAGTGCATTGCCCTGGTTCGAGTTAGCCAAGATACCCCCTCGACTAGCTGGTCTCCCCTCAAGCTCTTCGATGCTGCTAGGGGATTGCCTGGCTTCGACGGCTTTGATACAAAAATCGCCGAGTTGAATTCCTTGTTAAGCGGAAAGCAGAAAGCAGAAACACCGCTTTCAGATGCAGTGGAAAGAATCCTCAGCCATTACCTACAAATCAGAACCGACAATGAGGAGCTCAAGGTTCAACTAGAGCCACGAGTTAACGAAATAGCTCAAATGGTTCCCAATAGTTCTCAAAGTCAACTTAATGATGCATTTAACCAAGTTGATGTTTTACTTTCGTCGTCGGGAAGCACAGAAACCACTCCCGATGAGATCGGAAACTTGCGAAGCAAGGCAATTAAATTAGGGTTGCGTCCCCTAACGTGGTGTATCTGTAGCCCGCGGTAAGTCTTGTGCCGGTGTGCATGAAGGCGACCATCGCGGGTACCTTTCGAATCAACTCTTACCTATCCTCGAAAGGAAGTACCCTGCGATGGCCGCTGACCCTCATCATATCGATCCGACCGCGTATCTCGAAGAGCTACTGACTCAAGCGTCCCCAGATTTGATGCGCCAAATGCTCACTGACTTCATCAACCAGATTCTTTCCGCCCAAGCAGACACCGTCTGCGGGGCTGATTACGCCACCGTGTCAGCCGAGCGCACCAACACACGTAATGGCTACCGTCATCGCCAACTTGATACCCGAGTCGGCAGCATTGATGTGGCAATCCCGAAGCTACGCACCGGCGCATTTTTCCCTGACTGGCTGCTAGAGCGCCGCAGCCGCACCGAGCGTGCCCTGACCACAGTCATCGCCACCTGTTACCTGAAAGGAGTCTCCACTCGCAGGATGAACGACCTGGTGGCCACCCTTGGGATCAACAACTTGTCGAAGTCTCAGGTCAGCCAGATGGCCAAAGAACTCGATGACATGGTCGATGACTTCCGCACCCGCCGGCTTGACCAAGGCCCCTACCACTTTGTCTCCTGCGACGCGCTGACAATGAAGGTGCGGGAAGGCGGACGTGTCGTAAAGACCAGCGTGTTGCTGGCCACAGGTGTCAACGCTGACGGCTACCGAGAGCTTTTGGGCATGCAGGTTGCCACCGCGGAATCTACCGCGTCGTGGACCGGGTTCTTTCGGGACCTCATCGCCCGTGGCCTGACCGGGGTATTCCTCGTTACTAGTGATGCCCATCTTGGTATTCAAGCAGCCGTGGGTGACTGCCTGCCGCAGGCTAGTTGGCAGCGGTGTCGAACACACTTCGCGAAGAACCTCTCGGCCCAGGTTCCCAAAACCCAATGGCCGACTCTGTCAGCGATGTTTCACACAATCTTTCAGCAACCCGATGCCGCTAGTGTGTGGGCCCAAGCTCGTGAGGTTATTGAATTCTGCCAGCAGAAATTCCCTCACGTTGCCACCTACCTCGAGGAGTGTCTCGACGAGCTGTTGGCGTTTACCGCTGCGCCGAGAGCGGTGTGGACCAAAATCTGGTCGAATAACCCCACTGAACGGCTCAATAGGGAGATCCGCCGGCGTACCGATGTCGTAGGAATCTTCCCAAACCGAGACGCTGTTGTGCGCCTTGTTGGGGCGGTTTTGGCCGAACAGCACGATGACTGGATCCAACAGAAGCGTTATATGTCACTGACCAGCCTGGCACAGACCAAAGAGATCATCGCCGCTGGGGTCATCGACGAGGACCGCGACAACAACCAGGAGATCGCCGCGTGAATACCCTCACCCCTTATCCCCGAGATGGCCCCTAAACCACCGCCATGAAACTAACCCCAGATTCGAAAACAGATACACCACTACCCAGGACTTGACCTTAAATTAGGCCGAGGAACCGGAGCTCCACTAAAGAGCGGGGAAAACGTCTTACGCCCACCGAACGATGATTCAGATCTCTATTTGGTAGGCGATATCATCGCTCTGTACTGGTAAAGACTATTTAACCCGTAGTGACTATTTCACCGTCATTCGCAAGAGAGGGATCTGAGGTTACCCTCGTTTGGTGGACACCCGATTAGTGCGGATTTTGTGTCCGTAGGAGAGGATGTTCATTGTGAGTCAACAACGCCAGAAATACACGCCTGAGTACCGGCGTGAAGCCGCAAACCTAGTAATCGAGTCAGAACGCCCGATTGCTCATGTAGCCAAAGAAATTGGTGTCGCACCTGGCCTTTTAGGCCGGTGGGTGAAAAATGAGCGTCAACGCCGAGGATCCTCTGATGGGCTAAGCGAGGCGGATCTTCGTGCTGAGAACGCTCGTCTGCGTCGTGAGCTGGCAGAAGCCAAGATGGATAACGAGTTTTTGTCAAAAGCGACAGCCTTCTTCGCCGCAAAGCAACGCGATCAGAAAAGTTCGAGTTAATGCAGCAGGAGAAGGCGAATTTCAGTATCAAGCGCATGGCGCGCTTGTTGAAGGTATCTCGGTCTGGATACTACAAATGGGCCCATATGCAGCAGCAACGCTTATCCGGTAATGATGATCGGACATCTTTTTACGATGATGTTGATCGTAAGATTCATCAGATCTGGAAAGACTCCGATGAGGTCTATGGTGCTCCGCGGATTACCGCAGAACTCGCCGATCGCTACCAGATCAGTGTGAATCGTAAGACTGTGGCTAAGCGGATGCGCCTGATGGGAATTGAAGGGATTTCACCGCGTGCTTTTGTGCCCGTGACAACGATTCAATCTAAACGTAAGTCGAGTCTTCCTGACCTGGTAAAGCGCATGTTTGATACCGGCGAACTCAACCGGGTATGGATGTCGGACATTACCTACCTGCGCACCGGCGAGGGTTGGTTGTACTTATGCGCAGTTCGCGATGGCCATTCCCGCAGGGTACTGGGCTGGGCTATGGATAGCGTGCAAGATACAAGTTTGGTCGAACGAGCACTGCGGATGGCGCATACGCTGCGCGGTGATGTTCCTGACGGGCTGGTGTTTCACGCTGACCGGGGGACGCAATATACCAGTGAGAAGCTCTGGGAGGTGTGCCGCAACCTAGGTGTTGTTCAGTCTGTGGGGCGTACCGGGGTGTGCTTCGATAACGCGATGGCCGAGTCGTTCTGGTCGACGCTGAAAACCGAGTTCTACGACCGGAAGCGCTGGCCAACCCGCGATGCTGCCCGCAAGGCCGTTGCCTACTGGATTGAAGTGGTCTACAACCGTCGCCGCCGGCACTCCGCCCTCGGGATGGTCAGCCCCGTCGATTTCGAAAACCACACCACCCAAACCAGAAACGAAGAAGAAATAGCTGCCTAACCACTAGGTAGCTTGACTAGGTGTCCACGATTTGCGGGCAACCCCAGATCGGAAGCTTTGCGTATGAGGGCTACTTCCTCAGTCACGGCAGAAAGCGCGCACCGCGCTCCCCACACGTGAGAAAATCGAGCCTTCCTCTATAGCGGAGCAACAGTCTTACAAAGCGTCTCCTACAAGACACAGACAGCACAAGCATAACTGGAGCCGCTGCAGGGACAATAGGCCTGTCACCTTGGACCAACACACTGATATATGACCTATCGACCGCGCCCGCATCCGCCTCTTTCGGAGTCATATACCTTGGGCTCTTCCCCACGGCAATAGCATTCACCGCATGGGGATATATTTTATCGCGCACGAGCGCTGGGAAACAGCAGCCACGACGCACCTTGTCGCTGTGGTCGTTTTGCTCATGCCAGCATTAATCCTCGGGGAAGTGAAGTGATACTGCGCTACTAACTGCGCCGTCTTAAACGAGGTCTGTGTTTTCCTGATCCCGTCGTGTGCCAAATATAGCCACCAGCGTTAACCGTGCCGAGCAACTTGTGGTTGTGGATACCGGCTAGCACCTTGGTGGCAATGCGCTCAGTGGCCACAATCTGATAAGGGCGCATAATCCGCAACACTGTGGCCGAAATATTTTGCGTACCTCAACCTCTAAGTCGTGCTCACCTGAATTCTCATGAGTGACGAGCGTGTCAAGTTGTTTGTGTGTGGGGCTAGGTTTATAGGTATTTGTCGAAGCGGGCGGGAAAGGCCACGGCCATTTGGTTGATGGCTTGTTTCCAGCCGGAAACTCGGGCTCCTTCCACGAGCCTGCTGGCGGTAGCCGAGGCTCGTTTGCCTTGTTTCGCTCTCTTTGCGGCTCGTTTGTCTTCAATGTTGCAGATCATCAACCACAGCGTCTTGAGCGCGGATTCATCGTTAGTGAACTGCACCCTGTTGCGGGTGGCTTTACGCAGCTGGTTGTTAAACGATTCAATGGAATTCGTTGTATAGATGACCTTCCTTGCTGCTGGTGGGAACTGCAAAAATGGCACGAATCTATCCCATGCATCCTGCCAGACCTTGACCGACTGAGGATACTTCACACCCAGTTCAGACTCGGAAAATTCCTTCAACGCTGCTTCTACCGTGGATTCATCAGTAGCCGTATAAACCTTCTTCAACGCGGCTGATACAGCCCGGCGATCCCCGTAGGCCACCCACCGATTCGCGGCGCGAATCAGGTGCACGATGCAGGTTTGTACCATGGAATTCGGCCAGGTTGCCTCCACTGCCTCTGGTAGGCCTTTCAGCCCGTCACAGCAGACGATAAAGACGTCTTTGACCCCGCGGTTAGATAAGTTGGCGCACACGTGTGCCCAAAAGGAAGCACCTTCTTCTTTGGCAATCCACAATCCCAAAATATGCTTGATCCCGTCGAGGTCCACCCCGATTGCCATGTACGCAGACTTGTTAACTACCCGGCCGCCGTCGCGGACTTTAATGCGCAACGCATCCAGGAATATCACGGGGTAGAACTCGTCTAACTGGCGGTTTTGCCAGATCATGACCTCATCCAAGACTGCGTCTGTAACCGCCGAAATCGTCTCATGGGAGATATCAACCCGCATCGCAGTTGCCATATGGTGCTGGATATCCCGGATGGTCATTCCGCCGGCATATAAGCTGACAATCATATCGTCAACATCTGTTAGCCGCCTAGAGCCTTTGAGGGGCCATGGTTGGGATAAACGTCCCGGCCCGGTCTCGTGGAACATCAATGTTTACTGGCCCGTAGTTAGAATCCACGGTTTTCGGGTAGGTGCCGTTGCGGTGATTGTCTGTTTCAGCAGTAGCTTTAGCTGCTCTATCGCCGGGCTCATAGCCTAGGTGGGCATCCATTTCAGCATTCAAACCCCGGGTAATTGAGGCTTGCAACATGCCCCGAACTAGGTCGTTGGCATCCGTGGTGGACGTGCCTAGCTCATCAATCAGTTTCGCGATTTCTGGGTTAGCAAGCAGCTTCTTTTCAATCGCATCAACCTTGGCCTTATCAGCCGGATCTCGTCTCGCCATAGTAGTCATTCTGGTTCATCTCCTTATGCGGGTTAGGTTCCCACACACAAACCATTAGACACTCTCTGAGTGACATGTAAACCTGCTCTCACACCCTTGGTAGAACACACAGAATCGTCATGGTAAAGACCCTCAATGTGAAGTGGGAAGATTGTAGACCGGCTAAGATGCCCACACTACGCTGCGGCTTCACCAGTGGTAAGAAGCCCTCGCCCGCCTTGAAGGCGCTCTGAACCTCCAAAGCCCTTACTCCACCACCCTGCGAGTGAAGCGAAAGCCATCGTTACTTACTTTTCTCCAATCATAAGATCCACGAGAGCTCCTAGATTGTTAGCGCACCTCTTACCGTTTTCAGCAGGCCTGTTACGACGGCATCCCAGTGCCCATCTTCGGTCTCTACGATTCAGGATTTGTGGTCCCACTATGTCGTTTCGCAAGTTCATTAGCTAGATCAGCAGTGATTTTTACTGCTTCCGGGGGATCGGTGACCCAGATGTGATCCCCAAACTGAAGCAATTGCCTTACCCCCTGAATATCCGCATATCCCACCACGATACGGACAAAGTTTTCGTCCACGGGTTCATAATGGATAAGCCGTGATCCCAAAATACGAGATGCCATATCAAGCCGAGTCGCTCGAAGAAGTGCGGTGATTCGAACTGGCATGTCTTCTTCTAATTGCTCAACGAGCTGCGCCCACACCCTTGCCAAACTTTGCCCTGGACGAAGCTGAGCAGCTTGACCTAAAACGCGAAAGGTTTCTAAACGCGAGACTGCCAACATCCTTGGTTCCCCATCGATATCGACGACCAAGTACCAACTTCTACCCTTGTGTACAAGCCCATAAGGATCAGCCACAGCACGTTGTTGCTTCTTGTCCCCGCTTCGGCGATAGGACACCTCAATTCGAGCTTCTTTCCGTACAGCCTCTAGCAACTCTTCTAAGTCGTTTTGGGTTTCATTGCTAAACCAGCCACTGGAATCAAGTAGGACCTTTTCTTCCAAATTATGAGTATCGGACGCTTTAGAGAATGAGACTGCGTTCATTTTCTTCTGCAGCAGGGCGATGTCTTGGCCAAAACCCAAGTGTGCGAGTGAATCTGCCCCGACGCCAAGAATCCTCATCAGCTGAATCTCAGTCGGATCCAATCGAGAAGCGTTCAATCGAGCGCGCCTATCGAGCACAATCCCACCATGCATACCTTGCTCCGTATAAACAGGTATTCCTGCGGCCGAGAGTGCATCAACGTCACGCAGTATTGTGCGCTGGGAAACCTCAAAATGCGAAGCCAGCTCGGCAGACGTAGCACGGCCTCGGGTTTGCAATAGCAAGAGCATAGACAACAAGCGCGCCGATCTCATGCCGTAATTATCACTGGAACCACAATATTTTCCGGAATATGACACTCCTTGTCAGGTTTGTTTGCTCCAATGCACTGCGTCCACGTAAACAACACCACTCACCGAAAGGAGAATGGCGATGCCAACCCCCAATCTTTTCCTAACCTATGTCTCCGATACAGAGATCTCGACTGCCTTCTACAGCGACTTATTCGATATGCAGCCATCGTTCATCAGTCCTCGATATGTAGCATTCGAGATTTCAAAGGATGTCCTGTTTGCTGTGTGGACCGGCCATAACACCCACATGGAGAAACAGACACCGCGAACGAGCGAAATAGGTTTGATGCTGGATGGACCGGCAAGCCGCATCGATGAGACATACCGTCTATGGAAATCGAAAGGAATCCAAATTGTGCAGCCACCCTACGATGATGTCTTCGGCCGCACCTTCGTTGTTGCCGACCCTGATGGAAACCTTATCCGCGTCAGCCCAGTCGATTAACTCCTAGATCAGGATTCAACGACTAGGAAATCCTCCAACACCCGGGAAACACCTCAGTTGGAGGATTCCAAGTGACCCTAAGTAGGATCTCAAATCAAGGATGGTTTAGGCACACCAGCTTTCCCGTACAACGAACCCCTAAAACTGCTTGGCCTATGGGCGCAGCAGAGATCCACCGAAAGTAATGGCCCGGTCCCAAATCGAACTACGAGATCGAGATCATGCAATAAAACTATTATCCTCTCGACCCTGCCAACCAAACCTAAGCAAACATCAAGCCTCGGACTGACTGCCTACACAATAAACCGAAACTCAAAAGAAGGGTGTCAGATCAAGATGACTTGTTGACACCATCGAAAACAAAATTCGAAAGACGTGTCGACCGGCTCGGGCGGGATTTAGGATGTAAATCCCCACACTTACAATCCTCGACCACTAAAGTTCAGAAAAAGAAAGAAACCGGAGGTCACTAACCCTTTCGAGTTTGTTACCTCCGGTGTCGCAGTTTGTTCAACTGCTCATTGTGCCCGGGGCGGGACTTGAACCCGCACGTCCTTATCGAACACTGGCACCTGAAGCCAGCGCGTCTGCCAATTCCGCCACCCGGGCAGGGTGTGGTTGTCAGTGCGACTAGATAAAGATAGCACAGGAAGCACGTGCAATTACAAATCAGCAGGAAAAGCGGATTATTTTGCGCATTTAAAGGCGAAAATCTAGGAACTTTCGCGCCGCCGTCTACGTTTGAAAGGGGTGTACAAACTATAATGGCTACTACTGATCACTACTGATCGCTGTATAGCGGAAAGGAGCAAAATTCGTGGCGTTTTTAGAAAGGCTGGCGAAGCTCGATTCCGCTATGCAACGCGGCCTTGATAACGGCATGGCTTTTGTCTTCGGCGGCAAGGTCGTTCCTGCAGAGATTGATGAGCTTTTGAAGCAAGAAGCCCAGGACAATCTCGGCCACGGGGACGATGACAAACTCTATAGTCCCAATGTCATGACTGTAGGTGTCTCCTCCAAGGATTTGGAGAACTTGTCGCAAGACCCCGATTTGCCTGCCGATTGCGCAGACCAATTATCTCGCTTTATCCGCAATAACGGATGGTCCCTCGCTGGTCCCGTCATTGTGCGGATAGCGGAGGAATCGGGCCTGCGCACGGGCCAACTTCGTGTGTCCTCGTTTATAGATCACGAGCCCACAGAAGAGACCGGTTTCGAGGCGATTTTCCACGACTTTGATGGTCAGGAGGACCAGATGACCAACCCGCACGAAAATAATGCGGATGACGCAGCTACTACCGCTTTCATTGCGCAAGATGACCAACCCGCGCCGCAAACGCAGGGCCCCGCTGTCAATTTGATGTTGCAGGATGGCTCTTCCCGCGTCTACCACGTGCAGGAAGGGTCAAATATTATTGGCCGCAGCAATGATGCGGATTTGCGCCTGCCGGATACGGGCGTGTCCCGCCAGCATGCGGAAATCACGTGGAACGGTGAAGATGCCGTATTGGTGGATTTGCAGTCCACCAATGGCACCACGGTCAATGACACTCCTATTGATAACTGGCTGCTTGCCGATGGCGATGTGATCACCATGGGCCATTCCCACGTCGAGGTCCGCATTACGGGCCTTGATTCGCATAGTTACTAATTCACACTGAGGAAGGGAGGCCGCCATGGATGCAGTCATCATGCTGGCGCTTCGCATCGGCTTATTGGCTCTTTTGTGGGTATTTGTCCTGGTGGCCTTGAATGCCATGCGGCGGGATACCAATAAATCCGCAGGTGCTATGCCACAGTCGTCAAAAATGGGTGCGTCCCCGCGCAGTCACGCTGCGGTAAAGCAGCTTTCTATTGTGGAGGGCCCCTTGCAGGGATCCCACATGGATTTGGGCACGCTCGAGGAATGTACCTTGGGACGTGCCGCCGACTGTGATTTTGTCACTGGGGATGATTACTCCTCCGGCCATCATGCACGCCTATTTCGCCGCGGCAGCGAGTGGGTAGTGGAGGATTTGGAATCGCGCAACGGAACCCTCGTCAATGGTGTGCGCATCGACCAACCTGAGGTAGTCGGCGCGAACTCCGAAATTAAGCTAGGCCGCACTACCGTGAGGTTGAACGCATGACACTGAAGCTAAACTTTTTTGCCAAGTCGGACCGCGGGCTTATCCGCGGAAATAATGAGGACTCCGGATACGCCGGATCCCACCTGCTGATTTTGGCCGATGGCATGGGCGGGCATGCCGCGGGTGAGGTCGCCTCCCAACTCATGGTCAACCACCTCGAAATCTTGGATCAGGATCCGGGTAAGGAGGACACGGAGGCGCTCCTTGCGGCTGCTGCCGATGACGCCAATGAGGCCATCAGCGAGCACGTCACCGCCCACCCTGAGACCGAAGGCATGGGCACGACGCTGTCCACGATGCTGTTCAATGGCACCACCTTTGGTGTTTGCCATGTGGGCGATTCGCGCGCTTATTTGCTGCGCGATGGCAAGCTCGAGCAAATCACCAAGGACGATACCTACGTGCAGTCCTTGGTGGATAAGGGGGAGCTGGCTGCAGAAGATGTTTCTTCCCACCCACAAAAGTCCCTCATCTTGAAGGCCTATACCGGCCGTGCGGTGGAGCCGACGCTCTTCACGTTCGAAGCCAAGGCGGGTGACCGCATCCTGCTGTGCTCGGATGGACTGTCTGACCCGGTTACGGCTTCCACTATTGAAACCGCCCTTGGCCAGGGAAGCATCGAACAGGCGGGCTCCACCCTCGTGGATCTCGCCATACGTTCGGGCGGACCGGACAATGTCACGGTCGTCATCGGTGAGGTTACGGAAGAAAAACCCGCCACCCACGAGCCTTTTCGCGTTGGTGCGCTGGCGGGTTCGGTAGAAGAGCCCACTCACCCGGATTCTTCTGCATCACGCGCCGCCAAACTCACCCGTAAACCCCAGGTGATTCCGCCGGCCGTTATGGCCGATGAAGACAACGCGGCTTCGGACTCCGATGAAGAAGAGGCAGAGGACGAGCCCCCTCGACGAAAAATTGGGTGGAAGGTCCTCATCGCCCTCATCATCATCTTGGCGCTCGTTATCGGCGCAGGGCTGTGGGTCAAGAATTTCTTGTCCAATAACTATTATGCCGAGACCAACGACGCACAAGAGATCACCATCCTCAAAGGCGCGGACTATTCCCTATTTGGCAAGGATCTAAGCTCCACGCACCAATACGTGTGCATTAATGACAAGAACTCCTTGCTGTTTTCTGCACAGAAGTGCAAGGGAGACTTCACCCCGTTGAAGGTCTCTGACCTGCCCGAGTCTGAGCGCGGCGCGGTAAACCACATTTCCGCCGGTGACCTGAGCGAGGTTCAGGATCAGATTAATGACTTGGGTGAAAAGGCACTCAAGCCATGTATCACTGCGCCGAGCCAAAAAGATAATAAAGACACCAAGGAAAACAAACCTGGGGTCACTTGTAGGGAGGTGTAGCTGATGCAGAAGTTTTTTAGCCGAAGAATCGAACTCGGCCTCCTTATTCTCGCCGCGGTCGTCTTTGCCATTACCTTGGTCAGTTTGGAGCTGTCGCAGGATAATGCGCTCACGACGGACTTGATCTACCTCATCGGTGGATTCATTGGTGTCTTTACCATTGCCCACTTGGCAATGTGCTTCTTGGCGCCCTACGCGGACCAGATCATGTTGCCTATCGTTGCCATCCTTAATGGCATTGGGCTTATCGTTTTGGCCCGCCTGGATTTGGTCAATGACCGGGGACTCGCGGTCCGCCAGGTCATGTGGACCGTCGTTGGCCTCGTGCTCTTTGTGCTGGTCCTGGCGGTTGTCAAGGACCATCGGTCACTCACCCGCTATTCCTATATCTTGGGCGCGGCTGGCCTCGTACTGTTGGCGCTGCCGTTAGTATGGCCACAACCTGATGACGTTGAAGCTCGCATTTGGCTGAACTTCGGGCCCTTTTCCATCCAGCCGGGTGAGTTCTCCAAGATCATGCTGATCTTATTCTTTGCCATGCTGCTGACGCAGAAGCGATCCCTCTTTACTGTGGCTGGGTATCGCTTCCTAGGGATTTCCCTGCCCCGCTTGCGCGACCTCGCCCCCATTCTCATCGTGTGGGCCATCGCCATCATCATCATGGGAATTTCCAATGACTTTGGTCCGGCGCTGCTGCTCTTCAGCACGGTGCTGGGCATGCTATTTATGGCTACCGGCCGGGTCAGTTGGCTATTTATCGGCCTCATCCTCGTCGGTATCGGCGGCTTTGGCATTTACCAAGTTTCTGAAAAGATCCAGCAGCGTTTCTCCAACTTCTTGGATCCGCTAGCTAATTATGATGTCACCGGCTTCCAACTGTCCCAGTCCCTCTTTGGCTTATCATCCGGCGGCATTTCCGGCAGCGGCCTGGGCCAAGGACACCCCGAATTGGTCCCGGTGGCACACTCAGATTTCATCCTTGCCGCCATCGGTGAGGAATTGGGGTTGATTGGTCTAGCTGCCGTTTTGATCCTCTTTGGCATGTTGGTGACCCGCGGATTCAATACCGCGTTGCGTACCCGCGATACGTACGGCAAACTGGTCGCTTCAGGCCTTTCTCTTACTTTGGCGGTACAGGTCTTCGTCGTCACCGGTGGCATTTCCGCCCTGCTGCCGATGACCGGCTTGACCACTCCTTTCATGTCCGCCGGTGGTTCCTCTCTCATGGCTAACTATGTACTGTTGGCGATTTTGCTGCGGATCTCTAACGCAGCTCGCCGACCCATGCAGGAGAACTCGAGCAATGCTCCGAGTGACACCTCCATGTTCCCGTCGGTTCAGGAGGCTTACCGATGAACAAATCCATCCGCCTAGTATCCCTATTTGCCATCATCTTGACCGCGGTTCTGTTGGTGAACCTGACGGTCATTCAGGCATTTTCGGACGATAAATACGCACATAATGCTAAGAACTCGCGCGGGTTCATTGAGCTGCAGAACACCCCGCGCGGCCAGATCTATTCCGGAAATACGGTGCTGGCGCAATCCACGGAAAATCCTGATGAGACCTACTCCCGATCTTATCCCATCGATTCGCCCGCTTTTGGCAATGTCACTGGCTACTTGTCCAGCCAATTTGGTGCTTCGGAATTGGAATCTTCGCAAAATGAAATTCTCAATGGCACGGATGATTCCCTGTTCAAGCAGCACTGGCTCGATACCATTGCGAATAAGCCCACCAAGGGAGCCAATGTAGAAGTCACCATCGATCCGGCATTGCAGCAGGCCGCATATGACCAGTTGGCGGGTCCCGGATACGAAGGTTCGGCTGTGGCCATCCAGCCGTCGACGGGCAAGATCTTGGCCATGGCCTCCAACCCAGGCTTTAACCCAAATTCACTGGTGGGCGAGTCCGCTGATGAGGCCTGGACAGGTTTGCAGGAACAGGCCGGTCAGCCACTGGTCAATCACGCAGCGGCGGATACCTTGCCGCCGGGATCTATTTTCAAGATCATTACGACTGCGGCCGGATTGAATAATGGGTTCGATCCCTCGTCGAGCCTGACCGGTTCCAACGTGATTACCTTGCCGGATACCGTCACGGAGCTGACGAACTACGGCAATGAAAAGTGCAACGGCCAGGATTCCGTGACCCTGCAGACCGCCTTTGCACTGTCGTGCAATACCGCATTTGTGCAGATGTCTGAGCAGATCGGCGCGGATGAGTTGCGCAAGTACGCGGAGGCTTTCGGCATCGGCAAGAAGTACGACTTGGGTGTCTCTTCTTCCGCAGGCACCTTGGGTGACCTTCCGGATGGTGCGGCGACGGCGCAATCGGCCATCGGCCAGCGCGATGTCACCATGAGCGCATTGCAAGCGGCAGTCATGGCCGGCACCGTGGCCAATAAGGGCACGCGCATGGAGCCTTACCTAGTCAATCGCATTACTGATGCCCAGATGAAGGAAATCCGCACCACGAAGCCCAAGAAGGCCGACGAGGCCGTCACGGAAGAGACTGCATCGACCATTAAGGACTTGATGTTTGCCTCCGAGCGTTCTTCGTGGGGCTACGACGGCAATGGCTTCGCATCCAAGACCGGTACCGCCGAGCACGGCGAAGGCTTGGCTCCGCACGTGTGGTACGTCGCCTTTGACCCGGACCGCGATATTGCCGTCGGGGTCGTCGTTAAGAATGGCGGTAACTTGGGCGAATCCGCAACGGGCGGCAGAGTCTCTGGCCCAATTGGTCGTGCCATCCTGAGCGCATACCAGGGGGAACAGTAATGAAGAATACCGAGAACAAAGACCATCTCCAGGAACTCATCGGCAGCGACTACGAACTGCAGTGGATCATTGGCCACGGTGGCATGTCCACGGTGTGGCTTGCCGATGACACTCGTAATGACCGCGAAGTAGCCATTAAGGTGTTGCGGCCAGAGTTTTCCGATAACCAGGAATTCCTCTCCCGCTTCCGCAATGAAGCGGAATCCGCTGAATCTATCCAGTCCGATAACGTGGTGGCCACCTATGACTACCGCGAGCTGGAAGATAATGGCCGCAAATTCTGCTTCATGGCCTTGGAATACGTGCGGGGCGAATCCCTCGCGGATCTGCTTGCGCGCGAGAACACCTTGCAGGAAGAACTCGCGCTGGACGTGCTTGAGCAGGCGGGCCACGGCCTATCCATTATCCACCGGATGGGCTTGGTGCACCGCGATATTAAGCCCGGCAACCTGATGATTACCCAAAATGGGCAGGTAAAGATTACGGACTTTGGCATCGCCAAGGCCGCCGCCGCGGTACCGCTCACGCGCACCGGCATGGTGGTGGGGACCGCTCAGTACGTTTCGCCTGAGCAAGCACAGGGCAAGGAAGTCTCCCCTGCCTCAGATATCTATTCGCTCGGCGTCGTGGGTTACGAGATGCTCGGCGGCAAGCGTCCCTTTTCGGGCGATTCCTCCGTGTCCATTGCTCTTGCCCACATCAACCAGGAGCCAGAACCGCTGTCGACCACGATTAGCGCCCCGGCGCGCGAGCTCATCCGCATCGCGCTGCGCAAGGATCCCAATACCCGCTATGCCGATGGCAATGAATTCACGGTCGCGGTATCCGATGTGCGCTTGGGCAAACGCCCGCCGCGTCCGAAGTCCATTCCGCCCCACCAGCAGGCCCCAGAGCCTTCGCCTTCGGCATCGACCGAGATGCTTGCCGATGTCGCCCAGCCCACCACCATTCATCCGGCGGCGGGGACGGCGGCGAGTGCTCCCGCGCCGCAACGCAAGGCAGCACCAGCTCCGGGCAATGATTCGAAGGGTGGGAAGTCTTTCCTCAAGGGCTTGGGTATCGTCGCGGCCATCGCCGTGCTTGCCGCGGGCGGCTACGCCATTATGAACCTCATGAGTAGCGAGGGTGGCGACAGCGAGCCTTCGTCTACCCAGGAAACTTCCGTGGTCACCGAGTACCGGGATCCCACGACCACGCAGGTAGAAACCCTGGAGGAGGACGAAGGTACGAATGAGACGCCGCAGGAAGTGACGGTAACGGAGACGGAGCCTACTGATCAGGAGGGCAATCAGGCACCGCGTGATAATCGCCGGCAGCAGCAGACCCCGAACCAGCAGGCTCCGACGCGAAACCAGCAGCGTCCGAATACTCCGACGCAGCAACGCCAACCCCAGCAGACGCACGTCGAAAATACACCTGAGCAAAACAACACAGTAAACTCACAGCCCGATGAACTTCCTGGGGATTTATCTGATTTATTAAGACAGGATGGTGACTAAGCCATGGTCAATGACCGGTACCGGCTCGGTGAGATCATCGGCTCCGGCGGCATGTCCGAGGTATTTGCCGCAGAAGACACCACTTTAGGCCGGCAAGTAGCGGTAAAAATGCTGCGCACGGAGATGGCTCGCGATATCAACTTCCGCGAGCGCTTCTACCGCGAGGCGCAGAACTCCGGCAAGCTAAACCATCCCAATATCGTGGCGGTCTATGACACCGGCGAGACCGAGGTGGATGGCATGACCATCCCGTATATCGTCATGGAGCGGGTCAATGGGGCTACGCTGCGCGATATTATTCGCGAAGATGGCCCGCTGCCTGCCCAAGAGGCGGCGGAGATCCTCAAGCCGGTCGCTGAGGCCTTGCAGGCATCCCATGAGGCGGGAATCATTCACCGCGATATCAAGCCGGCGAATATCATGCTCACCAATACCGGCCAGGTGAAGGTGATGGACTTTGGCATCGCCCGTGCATTGGATGATTCGACCTCGGCGATGACCCAAACTTCTGCCGTTATCGGTACCGCCCAGTACCTTTCCCCGGAGCAGGCGCGCGGCAAGAACGCCGATGCGCGTTCTGATGTCTATGCGCTGGGCTGCGTCATGTACGAGGTACTCACCGGCCGCACCCCATTCGAAGGCGAAACCCCCTTTGCCGTGGCTTACCAGCATGTGCAGGAAGAACCGGCCCCGCCTTCGGAGCTTATCGATGACCCCTCGTTGACCCCCACCCAGCGGGTCAATATCGATGCGGTGGTACTGACAGCGATGGCCAAACACCCCGCGGACCGCTACCAGTCCGCCTGGGAGATGGCCGGCGATTTGGATCGCCTGCGCACGGGCCAGGTCACCGAAGCTGCCCGCATGCACGTCAACGAGGATGAAGCCACAACGGCGATGCCCGCGCCGGCGACCGCCACTGCTGCTGCCCCTGCGGCTGCGTCCCACCGGGCACCGATCGAATCGACGCGCCCTACCGGAGAAACCGAAGAGGAAGCGGGCGGCGGCTGGATGAAGTGGCTCGCGCTGCTTCTCGTCGCGCTGTTGGTCGCCATCTTGGGCTATTTTGCCTGGGATTTCTGGCGTAGCGACGATGAAAAGAATAGGGACGGCCGGAACCAAACCGAGGTAGCCGAGCACAATAGCGTCATCGTGCCGGAAGTAGAAAACCGCCCGCGCAATGAAGTGGTCAAAGAACTCGAGGACTTGGGGCTTCTCGTCACCGTGAACGAAGAGGCTAACCCGGATATCGATCGCAATAACGCGATTCGCATCAATCCGGCCCCTGGCTCGGAATTGCAGAAGAATGCCTCGGTGACCCTGACCGTTTCCTCCGGCAAGGAAATCATCGATGTCCCCGATATCACCGGCATGAACCTGGATCAGGCGGCGCAGGTCTTGGAAGAGGCCGGCCTGGAGCTGAACTCAGATATTTCTGAGCGCAACGATGAAGCCCCCGCCGGTCAGGTAATCCAGCAGAACCCCGCAGGTGGTACGCAATTGTCCAAGGGCTCGAAGGTCCGGGTGACGGTGTCTAAGGGCATCGAAAAGAAGCGCGTTCCTGATGTTTCCGGCTTGAACGAGGAGGATGCGCGCAGCCGCCTCGAAGCCAATGACTTCGACGTCAATGTCCGCGAAGTCGATTCCCTAGAGCCGGAAGGAACAGTGCTAAGCGTCTCCAACCAGGGCGCGCAGCTGGAAAAAGGCCAGACTGTCACCATTGAGGTATCCAATGGAATGCTCATGAAGGCACCCGAGGTCATGCACAAGAATCAAGGACAAGCCGAAAATGCCCTGCGCCAGGCGGGCTGGGATGGCCAACTGCGCGTGGGCGAGCCCATTCCTACCGGCGCCTTGGTCGATAGCAATAAGATCGGTTGGGCGTCTATTAATCCTGGCGATACCATCCGCAAGGATCAGGACGTGGAGGTCCGCATCTGGAAATTCGAAGCCTCGGCGCTACTGCCGCAGCCATAGCTACTGGTATCGTAATTCATCAGTAAGCACTGAGATAAGAACTGAAATCTAGAGAAGGTCTCTTATGCCAAAGTCAAAGATCACCCAGAGCTCTGCCACCCAGGTATCGAGCTCTGCCGGGGCGAATCGCACTCCGGTCAAAATCAACTCTGAAGGCACCCCGAAGTGGTACGTGGCCATCATGCTTGGCCTGATGGTCCTCGGCCTGCTGTGGCTCGTGGTCAATTACCTCGCCGGTGAATCCATCCCATTCATGGCAGAGCTCGGCGGTTGGAACTACGGGATTGGCTTCGGCCTCGCCCTTGTTGGTTTGCTCATGACCATGGGCTGGCGCTAGACCGCCGCCAAAAAGAAACCCTCGCCGCCACCGCAAGGTGACCGCGAGGGTTTCTCGTGCTTAGACCTTAGTGTTCAGCCGGCCGCACGCGGGCGACGGCAACGCTCTGGTCAGCGCCACCCTCGTGTTCAATGTCCACTCCAGCGATCTGCTTTCCCGTGGGGCAGACCACCGGGGTAATCAGGTTGATGCCGCGTTCGCGCAGCTTCTCTGACTCCACAGCGATGATGGGGGCCCCGGCGCGGACGACGTCGCCCTTAGCCGCGAGCTTGGTAAAGCCCTCGCCTTTCAGTTCCACGGTATCGATGCCGATGTGGATGAGCAGGTCGAGGCCCTCTTCGGTCCGCATGCCGAAGGCATGGCCGGTCTTAAAGACCATGGTGATGGTGCCATCGACAGGGGCGCAGACATCGAAGGCATCGATCACGGTAGGAATAACGGCAAAGCCTTCACCCACCATGCCCTGGGCAAAGGACTCATCGGGAACCTCAGAAAGCGGCACGACGGTTCCCTCGAATGGGGCGTGAAGCTCGACATCGGTGCCGATCTTCTCTGCAGGGCGAGAGTCTTCGCTGGGCTTCGCGGTGGCCGTAGCTACCGATGCGGAGCCGGTGCGCAGCTGGTGGTTGACCTCATCAAACATGAACTGCACGGAAGGCCCCACGATGACCTGCACGTTCTTTTCGGAGGGGTGGATGACGCCGGATATGCCGGCGCGCTTGATAGTGGGGTCATCGACAAGCGCGCGATCCTTCACGCCCACGCGCAGGCGGGTGGTGCAGTAATCCAGGGAATCGATATTGTCCTTGCCGCCGAGCCCCTCGATGATGCGGGCGGCGGAAGCCGCAGTCTTATCATCGCCCGTGGCGGAATCGTCTTCTTCAGGAGCGCCCTCGTCATCGCCGCGGCCTGGGGTCTTCAGGTTAAACCAGCCGATGAGGTAGTAGAAGATGACGAAGTAGAGGGCGAAGAAAATAACGCCCATGAGAAGCAGCATGTACCACTTATTGGCCAGCGGGTTTTGCGAGGACAGCAGCATATCCACGAAACCTGCGGAGAAGCCGAAGCCCGCGGTCCATTCCATCGCGGCGGCGATAAAGACGGAGAGGCCGGTCAGCAGCGCGTGCACCACGTAGAGCAGCGGGGCGACGAACATGAAGGAGAATTCCAGCGGCTCGGTCACGCCAGTGAAGAAGGAAGCCAGGGCGCCGGCGGCCATGAGGGAGCCGATGACCTTGCGCCGGCCCTTATCCGCGCGCAGGTACATAGCCAGGGCGGCACCTGGCAGGCCAAACATCATGACCGGGAAGAATCCTGCCTGGTAGCGTCCAACGACGCCATCCACGGTGCACTGTCCGTTCTCCCAGATGCCGGGGCACTCTGCGGCGGAGGTGGCCGCGGCGGCCGCGTCGATGGTGGATTGGCCGGATTGGAATTCACCGATGTCATTGATGCCAATGACATCAAACCAGAAGACGGAGTTCAGCGCGTGGTGCAGGCCCGTCGGGATGAGCAGGCGGTTGGCCACACCGTAGATGCCCGCACCCGCGGCGCCAAGGCCCTGGATGGAGGTACCGAAATTGAAGAGCGCGTGGTAGATGAAGGGCCATACAAAGTAGAGGATGGCGGAGACCACGATGGCGAAAAGCGCGGTGAGGATGGGAACGAGGCGGCGGCCGGAGAAGAAGGCCAGGAAGTCCGGCAGCTTGGTGCCGTGGAAGCGGTTATAGACCATCGCGGCCATGACGCCGGCGAGAATGCCGAAAAGAACGTTGCCGTCACCGACGGCATTCCAGCCCTCGGCAGCCCATTCCACGGCGTCATCGCCAGTAAGCGCCGCGGGATCTTCGATGCCGCGGTAACCGGCAACGGCATCGGGGCCCAAGAGCTTCATGAAGGTGGCATAGGCGAGGAACCCGGACAGCGCGGAGGCACCATTGGAGTCCTTGGCCAAGCCAAAGGCGATGGCGACGGCGAAGATCCAGCCAAGGTTATCCAGAACGGCGCCACCGGAGCTGACGAGTAGCTGCGCGACCACGTTATCCTGGCCAGCAACGCTGGCTATCCAGTAGCCAACGCCACCGAGGATCGCCGCGACAGGCAGCACTGCCACGGCGCCCATCAGCGCCTTTCCGAGCCGCTGCAGCGGCCCCATAATATTAAGTTTCACGGCAGGAGTCCTTTCAAAGGCGTAAAGAAGTAAAGAGGGATTTAGTGCGGACGGTGCTCATCCACGAAGCGGTAGTACTCGAGATCCTCCAGTTGGGAGGCCGCATCTTCATCGAGAATCACCGTGGCCCGCGGGTGCAGCTGGAGGATTGAGGCCGGGCAGTGCGCGGATAGCGGACCCTCCACCATGTTGCGGACCGCGGTGGACTTTTCGGTCCCGGTGGCCAGCAGCAATAGGTGGCGGGCCTCGCTGATCGTGCCGAGCCCCTGGGTCAGCGCGTAGCGAGGAACGCTATCCGTGTTCTCGAAAAAGCGGGCATTATCCTGCACGGTCCGTGGGTGCAGCGTTTCCAGGCGGGTGCGCGATTGCAAGGAGCTAGAGGGCTCATTAAAGCCGATGTGCCCATCGCCACCGATGCCAAGCAGCTGGATGTCGATGCCGCCGGCATGGCGAATAGCCTGGTCATAGGCTGCTGCGGCGCGGTTCGGATCCGCGGCATCGCCCTCCGGGCTCTGTACTAACTCATCAATGAAATCGACGTGGCTGGTAAATATGCGCCGGATGGTGGAGTAATACGATTGCTCATGGGAGCGATCTAGCCCCACGTATTCATCTAGGAGGAAGGCGCGACTGCGAGCGAAACTCACCTCCCCGCGCTCGCAGCGGGCGGTGAGTTCTTGATACATCGCGACCGGAGTAGAACCCGTGGCCAGGCCCAAGGTTGCCCCGGCATTGGCATAACGGACGAAGATGTCGGCGGCGGCTGTAGCCACCTCTGCTGGTGTGGAACGGATGAGGATGTCCATGCAGTATTTCCTAACGTGAATCAGTATCTGCCGCGTCGGTGACGTCGATACCATCAGCGATGACGCGTACGGGCTCGAAGTGTGCATTCAGGCCCACGAGGTTGGCGCGCTTGCCGGGAGCCAAACGGCCCACGTCCTTATCCCCCAACACGTCTGCGGCCGTGGTGGAGGTAAACCGAACCGCCTCCTCTGCGCCGTGGCGCGCGGCAAAACGCGCAAATTGCTGCGCCAAGGTGGAGGTTCCACCGGCGATGGCGCCACTGTCCACCCGCGCCACACCATCGGTCACGGTAACGGGCAGGGAGCCCAGCTCATAGGAGCCATCGGCCATGCCGGCAGCGGCCATCGCATCGGTGACCGCAAAGGAGCGGCGGTTATAGGCCATATCCACGGTGCCATCGGCAAGATGCACGCCATCGGCAATGAGCTCTACTCCCGCATCGCCCGCCTTCGAGCCGGTAAGGAGCGCGGCCACCGTGCCGGGTGCACGGTGGTGGATGGGCGGCATGGCGTTAAAAAGGTGGGTGCCGGTCACGGTGACGCCCAAGTCTTTCGCCTGCGCCATGACTCGCAACGTGGTCTCGTAATCAGCTTCGGTATGGCCCAGGCTGGCGATAATATCGTGCTCTGCGCAAACCTCGAGGAGCTCCGCCGCGGCCTGGGTTTCTGGGGCGAAGGTAATGGACCGCAGGTGGCCGCGGGCGGCATCGATCACCGCGCGGAAAAAGTCTGGGTTCCCTGGCACGATGCGCGATGGATCCTGCGCGCCACATTTGGCCGCGGCGATAAACGGGCCTTCCATATGGATGCCAGCGATATCCCCCTCATCTGCCAGCGCGGCAAGCAACTCCGCACGCGCGCACAGCTCCGCCTGCGTTCCAGAAACCATGCTGGCTATCAGGGTGGTGGTGCCGTGGGCGCGATGAAAGCGCGCGGCGGCGCGGCACTGGTCATAATCACCATTAGGAAAGCTTCCGCCATTGCCGCCGTGATTGTGCAGGTCCACAAAACCTGGGACCCACAGCAAAACGTTTGGGTCACCGGATTGCCAGGCCGCGTGCGCTGCGGGGACATCGCCAAGCGAGATGTCTTCAATGCGCCCGCCAAAGTTCAGCGCACCAGCGCCCAGCTCGACGTTCTCGTCGATGTACAGGCCTTCTACGTGGCCCTTCGTCTGTGTCTGCATATGTCATTCACTTATCTTTTGTCCGGGCAGGCACCGTCCCAAAATAGCGCCGATATCCCAGCGCAGAACTATGTTATAACCTATCGGTACCATAAGCCGATGTCAATGACGTCACGTTCGCTTTTTTATGTGAGATTGTCGAGGCCTATCGACTGTGATGCTCAACTTCGTTTAGCCATAGATCCGCACCAGCCACTGGACTACACTGATCTTTAGGAAGTATCGCTTGCCGATGCCACCTCTACCCTCGGTTTCTCTCGAGCAAGCGCGCTGCCAACGCCAACCACCGCATCACGTCAGGAGAACGTAAATATGGATTTAAAACCAGAAACTATTGTTTCTAATATTTTAAGCGATATTGCGGAAGTAAATGATTGGGCCAGCATTGCTGATGCCACCGGCGCTAATGACATAAATGCTTCCTACGCCACCCCTAACGAGGTCTTCACCATCCTCACTGCTGTTAAAAATAGTCCCGATTTGGCCCTCGGAACTGTCACAAATGAGTTCAAGGATTTCCCTGATAGCTGGTCGCCGCGTGATATAACAGACCGGATCTTTGCCTCGTCAGATCCCATCTTCTCGATGATGGATATCTTTATGCGCCCGACCAATGAATGACCTACGGAAGAATAGAGATGAAAACTGACCACGTATCTCCTTTAAGTTACGTAGCCCTTAGCACTGTGGTTGTTGCTTCATGACTAGCCCTATATGTGCATTTTGAGACATATCCATGCTCATTGCCTTGATAATCAGTCTGCTCAACTGGACCCTCCGGTTTTGTCATCAAGCAGCTACCCTGCAAAAGCGCAGGGATAAATTGGGTGCGATCTACTGTCTAAATGACCACTAAGAGTGCTCTTCCGCGATATCGCGCATGCAATTATTATTATTGAAATTATAACCGTTTCATGTCCTTCACAAGTACTCGCCTCGGACATGGCGGGATCCTCATCTCAAGGAGCACACCATGACCAGTCGTTCACCCGCACCGCCGCGGCACCGGTCCCAGTACGTTCTCTTGGCCGGCTTAGCCGTCTCGGTGGCCTATGCCGTCGTCCATATCGCGTTTTCTGATCCCGCCCTGATCGAAGGCACCGCACCCGCGCGCCTGTCCTTACGCAATTACCTTGGCCCAGTGCTGGGCTCTGGCATGGTGTGGGCGCTATTTGCTTACCTCATGGGCAAGGCGTGCTCCCACCGGTGGACCACGGCCTTTTTCGCAGGAGCCGGCATACTCCTGCTCATGTTGGCGGTGCACTACGGGCTGCTTTTCGCCTTTGGCATCTACGACTGGCAGACGGCCTTTTCCTCCAATGCCGCGTGGTTCCTCTTTGCCCTTATCGCCGGGCCACTTTTCGGCGCGGCGGGGGCATTTTCCCACAGGTTGGGCTGGCTAGATTACGTTGCCGTGCTCGGTTTCGTACTGGAGCCATTAGTCACCGGCCTCATTCCCGGCAATAGTATCGAGCCGCAGACCACGACCACCCCTGGATATCTAGCCGCAGTAACGCTGTGGATGATCGGTGCGGTATTCCTCTACTGTGAACGCCGGGCTCCTATTAAGGGGTAGCCACATCCCCCGCGGCCCACCAGCCGGGCATGCCATGGACGCCGGCCCCGGGCGCGGTGGACCCCGAAGCCATGAATATTCCCGGCGCGAGCCGGTGCGGGTGCGCGGAGAGGCGCGGGCGCAGCACGGTCTGCAGCCCGGTCATCGCGCCACCGGCGATATCGCCGCCCACCAGGTTGGGGTTCCAGCGTTCCAGATCGGCCGGACTCGTGGTGTGGGTGGCCAGGACGGTATCGCGAAAACCGGGTGCGAAGCGCTCGATCTGCCACGCGATGAGTCCGGCCACCTCCCCCGGATAACGCTCCTCATAGCCGCGCGGCACGTGCGCATAGGTCCACAGCACAAGCCCACGGGACGGGTCGGCCACGTACTGTTGACACACCATGACTAGGGGGCGTTCGGGCATGCGGCGCTTACCGATGTCCCTTTCCGCCCCACCAATCTCCTCCACGCTGCCGCCCACGTGGACGGTGCCCGCTTGGCCCACGCGGGGATCGGCCCACGGCACGGGTTCGCTTAAGTGAAAGCCCACCTTGTAGACCGCGCTGCCATAGCGCCAGCGCCCCAGGGATCGCCGGGTCCGTGCAGGAAGGTCGAGCCCGCCCAGCCCGAGAACCTGACGCGGGGTGAGGTTGAGGATAAGGGCATCGGCGCGGGGCAGGCTGCGCACATCGGTGATGTCGGCGTCGGTGTGGATGCGGGCGTTGTGGGAGCGGAGGAGGGAGACGAGAGCATCGGCAAGCGCCTGCGTACTGCCTTCCACCACTGGCCAACCGCGGGTCATGCCGAGCGCACCAAAGAGCAGGCCGAATGCGGAGGTAAAAGCCCTGGTAGGCGAGGTAATGGCGTGTACCGCGCTACCGGCGAATAAGGCGCGGGCCTGCGGGGAAGAAAACGCCGCCCGCGCGAGCGCGCTCGCCGGAAGCAGGCCCGGCGCGCCGAATTGCGCCAAGCGGACCGGGTGCTCGGGCCAGCGCACCAGCGGGGTGAGCGCGTTATTCACGTGTGCGTCGATATTGCGCACCACGTGGCCGTGCAGGCGGGTCCACGCCCGGGCATCGGTGCCGAGCCCCGCAGCGGTTTCCTCGAGGGAGGTGTGGAGAATGCCCGCCGGCGCGCTCTCCAGTGGATGGGCCATGGGATAGCGCGCATGGCGCCAGCGCAGGCCGTGGGATTCCAGATCGAGTGCGCGGAAGGCCGGGCTCGCGATGCCGAAGGGGTGACCGGCCGCGCCAAGATCAACGATGGTGCCCGGAAAGATCTCCGTCGACGATGCCGCTGCCCCACCCGGGTGGCTGGCGCGCTCATACACATCCACGCGCCAACCGGCTGTAGCGAGGCGGGCCGCAGCGGTCAGCCCATTGGGCCCTGCGCCGACGATCACAGCATGCGGTTGTTTATCCACAGTCCTCCTTGTGCAGGTCAGTGGCCCCAATCTACCTATTCGCCCACACGATGGGTACAAAGTTATCCACAGGCTGTGGAAGAAACCTGTGGAATATTTATTTCACAGACTTATCCCCACCCTGTGGATAAGTGTTTTCACGGGCTTCCACAGGTGATTTTTCGGCCGCCGATACCGCTATAACCTGTGTGATCAGGGAAAACTCCGGAAAAGCGTTCGGTAAATTACAAGAATGTGGTTATCCACAATGTGGATAACTATTGTGGATTTCTTTCGCACACCCATTCCGGTGATCAAATTCCACAGTTATCCCCAAACCCCAGCTCGCAGGGCTAATAACACAATGATGACCGCAGCGGTGAGAGCGACACCCGCCCAGCGCACGGAATTGTTTCGATGGAAGAGGAACAAGCTCAAGATGATGCCGGTGCACAAGCCACCAAGATGCCCCCACAGGGAGACACCCTCTGCGACGAAGGTATAGCCCACATTGACCAATAAGAGGACGATGGGCGCGCGCAGATCCATCCCGCGTTGCCGGAAGGC
This sequence comes from Corynebacterium tuingiense, assembly GCF_046718165.1. Taxonomy (NCBI): domain Bacteria; kingdom Bacillati; phylum Actinomycetota; class Actinomycetes; order Mycobacteriales; family Corynebacteriaceae; genus Corynebacterium; species Corynebacterium tuingiense. The sequence goes on along the minus strand of NZ_CP177101.1, from coordinate 26,646 downwards.
GCCCACCAGCATGCCCATCAGCGCAAAGATCGCCCCGGAGGCCCCTACCGTGGGAGTGCCAAAATCGAACCACAGCACCATGGCGGAAGCGCCCAGACAAGAAACCAGGTACGCGGCGATGTATAGCCCAGTATCGAGGGCGCGCTCTACTTCCCTACCTATAAGCAGGAGCACCACCATGTTGACCGCGAGGTGCCCGCCGTCCAAGTGCATGAATTCCGAGGACAGCGCCGTAAGCGGCGCATCGGCGTACTGCGGGCCCCACAGGGCCCAGTCTTGACTCAGCGTCGAGCGAAAGAAGGTCTCGCCCAAAGTTCGAGCTTGTACAGCGGTAATTGACCACGCGATGATGCAGATCGCGGCAATAGTCGAGGTAACGGGGGCGGTGCGCAAATAATTTTTCACCATGGTGTGAAAGCTGACCCTTTGTTGGCAATCGGATAAAAACTAAACGAACCCGGCACCACAGGAAGGAGTGTGGTGCCGGGCGCGGAGCGAGGAAAACGCTTAGGCGATATCGATGGACTCGATGACAACGTCCTCGTGCGGACGGTCCATGCGGTCGGTGTCGACCTTGCCAATCTTGGAGACGACTTCCTGCGAAGCCGGATCCGTAACCTCACCGAAGATGGTGTGGTGGTTGTTCAGGTGCGGGGTCGGCGCCACGGTGATGAAGAACTGGGAGCCGTTGGTGCCTGGGCCGGCATTCGCCATGGCCAGCAGGAATGGGCGGTCGAACTGCAGCTCTGGGTGGAACTCGTCCTGGAACTGGTAGCCCGGGCCACCGCGGCCGGTGCCGGTGGGGTCGCCGCCCTGAATCATGAAGTTATCGATGATGCGGTGGAAGATGGCGCCATCGTAGAACGGGCCGGACTGCTCGCCCTTTGCGTTCTGGGTGGAGTAGTCCTTTTCGCCCTTGGCCAAACCGATGAAGTTTTCAACGGTTACCGGTGCGTGGTTACCGAAGAGATCGATAACAATATCGCCGTAGTTGGTATGCATCGTTGCAGTTGCGGTCTTCTGAGTCATGCCAGCCATTGTAAAGAATTTACTTCCTCTCCGCTGTGCAAGACATAACGCTCTCAGCGATCGCGCTATCGTTATCCTTATGATTCGCGCGTTGCTCTTCGACCTCGATGACACCCTGATGGATCACACCGCCGCAGCGCGGGCCGGCGTGGATGAATGGTGCCGGCAGCGCGGGCTAAATACTGGGCAGCACCAGCGTTTTGCCGCCATTGAACGCAAGTGGTTTACCGCCTATGAGCGCGGCGAGGTATCCCACCAAGGCCAGCGCATCGCCCGTTGCCGTGAATTTTTGGGCGAGGACATGGACGATGCCGCAGCCCTTGCCGCCTACGACGGCTACTTGTCCGCCTACCAGAGCCAGTGGCGCGCCTTTGCCGATGCCCGCCCCACCCTCGAGTGGGCGCTCGCATCCGGCTTCCGGGTGGGCATCCTCACCAATGGCCAGCGCGAGATGCAGCAGGCAAAACTGGAGGCGGGAGGCCTCGCGCTTGCCGATGTCCCCCTTATCCCCACCGTCGAACTCGGATACCCCAAACCGCAGCGCCAGGCCTACCTGGCCGCCTGCGAACGGCTCGATGTCACGCCCGCGGAAACGCTCATGGTGGGCGATTCACTGGAAAATGATGTGCTCGGTGCGCGCAGGGCGGGCCTGCGCGCTGTGTACCTCGACAGGTCCGGAAAGGGAGAGGGCGATGTGTCTTCCCTTAGTCAGCTGACAAGGCTTGTCCCCCAAATAGCCAGCTAACCACGAGAGCACCGGGATCAATGACTCCCTTGCTGCGATCGCCCAGATAGGACGCGCGCCCCTTCTTGGCGGCGATCTTTCCGGTTTCTTCCGCACCCTCCCGTGCGGCCTCGTACAGGGCCTGGAGCGTTTGCTCGTCTGGGCGCTCGGCGCCGATTTCTTGCGCCTTCTCCGCGGCCGGAATGAGCGCATCCAGCATGGTGCAATCCCCGCGCTGCGCGCCGCCCAGTTCTTGAATGAACTCTGCCGCGCTGCTCAAACCTTCCGCTAAGGTCTCCGCGCGGGCCATGTCGTTGAAGAAGCTGCCGAAAACCGCGCCCGAGGTTCCGCCCGCCAGGACGAGGAAGCGCTTGGCCAAGCCGGTGAAAATCTCATCATCCGAGCCGCGCAGCGGCAGTTTAATGCTTTCAAGCGCCGCCTCCATATTGGTGCCAAAGTCCCCATCGCCGGCCTTGCGGTCAAGCTCGGTCAACTCCTCGATGGAGGATTGCACGCGGCCGACGAAGTCGCTTAACCACTCGTTTTCTGCGCCTTCGGAGGGCAGTTCATCCTCGAAGGTAATCCGCGCCGATTCCACCTGCTTGGCACCGCCCAAGGTATGGGGCCAGGCGGGGGCTGAAGTTGGGGCATCGATAAGCTCGAGCAGCTCATCGTCCGCCTTGAGCAGCGTGATGGATACGCCGTGCATATTGACCGCGGTGACGTAGTTGCCCACCATGGAGCGCACTACCGTAATTCCCTTCTCCGCTAGCTGCGCGGAAGCCTCGCCGAAGACCAGGCTCAGCTCCAATGGCGTGGTGCCGCCCAAACCATTGACTAGGCACACCACCTCATCGCCGCTGTTGATATCAAGGGCAGCACCCAGCTTTTCCAGTACGGTGGCGACGATGGCATGGGCATTATCAACCTTTTCCGTGTGCGTGCCCGGCTCGCCGTGGATGCCCACACCGACTTCCATGTGCCCGTCGTCCAAATCAAAGGTATCGCGCCCAGTGGTGGGCAAAAAGCCGGATCCCAGTGCCACGGACATGCTGCGGGACTTATCCGCGGTCCTCTCCGCTAGCTCCGTTACTTGGTCCAGGTCATCGCCGCGATACGCCGCGGCACCTGCCACCTTTTCCACCAAGATCGTGGCGCCGGTACCGCGCCGTCCTGGGCCCTCGCCGGTGCCTTCGGTAGCAATATCATCGGCAACCAAGACGGAACGCGTATCCACGGCCTCTGCCGCGTTGCGGGCCACGGTGAAGTTCATGACATCGCCGGTGTAGTTCTTCACAATGTGCAGCACTCCCCTGCCCTGGTCGGCCCACTGCGTGGCTTCGCTGACTTGGACCGCATTCGGGGAGGTAAAGAGCAGGCCCGGGCAGGCTGCGGCGAGCATGCCTTGCCCAATGAAGCCGGCGTGCATGGGCTCGTGGCCGGATCCGCCACCGGAGATGACCGCAACCGCCGGTTTATCATCGGCCGTGCGCAGCGGGGTGCTGCGTCCAATGAAGCCCGCATCGTGCCAGGTGGCATCGGGATGCTGGGCTATGAACCCGGCAAGGGAATCAGACAGGAAGGATTCTTGGCTATTGCGAAATGCTGAGTGCTTCATGGCGCCCACGGTAATCCGGTTCCGGCCATAGCGTCGCGGGTGGGTACAAGATCACGAAAACGCTATGCAGACCGGCTGCATAGCGTTTTCTTTCAGAACCTAGAATTTCTCAGGTTCTATTTAGAGGGCGTTGCGCACCACATCGCGGGCTTCCACCATGTTGCGCAGGGAGGTTTCGGTCTCCTCGTAACCACGGGTCTTCAGACCGCAGTCCGGGTTAACCCACAGGCGATCCAGCGGCACATTCTTGAGTGCGGCGCGGATAAGCTCTGCCATTTCCTCCACGGAAGGCACGCGCGGGGAGTGGATATCGTAGATGCCAGGTCCAATCTCAGAGTGGAAGGTCTCATCGATATCCTCCAGCAGCTCCATGCGGGAGCGTGCTGCCTCAATGGAGGTGACGTCTGCATCCAGGCCGGCGACGGCGTCGATGATCTGGCCGAACTCCGAGTAGCACAGGTGGGTGTGGATCTGGGTGGTGGGCTTGGCTTCGAGGGCTACCAGGCGGAAGGAACGCACTGCCCAGTCGAGGTAGGCCTTGCGGTCCTGCTCGCGCAGCGGCAGGAGCTCGCGCAGGGCTGGCTCATCGATCTGGATGATGTCGATGCCGGCTTCCTCCAGGTCGCGGACCTCGTCTGCCAAGGCCACGCCCAGCTGGTCCGCGGATACGGACTGGTGCACGTCATCGCGGACGAAGGACCACGCCAGGATGGTGACCGGGCCGGTCAGCATGCCCTTGACGTGCTTCTCCGATAGCGACTGTGCAAACTTCGACCACTCGGTGGTCATGGCAGCCGGGCGGGAGATGTCACCCACAACGATTGGCGGACGGGTGCAGCGGGAACCGTAGGACTGTACCCAGCCGTTTTCGGTGGTGACGAAGCCATCGAGCAGCTCCGCGAAGTACTGCACCATGTCATTGCGCTCCGGCTCGCCGTGAACCAGGACGTCCAGGCCGAGGCGCTCCTGCAGTTCGATGACGGACTTAACTTCGTCCTTGAGGGCGGAGTTGTAGTCAGCATCAGAAAGCTCGCCCTTGCGGTGCGCGGCACGCGCCTGGCGGATTTCCTTGGTCTGCGGGAAGGAACCGATGGTGGTGGTCGGCAGCTCGGACAGGCCGAGCTCCTTCTGTGCTTCCTTGCGCTCGTTGAAGGCCGGCTCGCGCTTGACCTCGCCTTCCGGCAGCTGGGAGATGCGCTCTTGCACGGCGGCGTTGTTGATGCGCTCGGACTCGGCGCGGGTACGAACAGCGCGGTCGCTGACGCTGTAAGCCTCTTCGGCTGCCTCTGGGCCCTGTACCAGGGCGACGACTTCCTTGACCTTTTCATTGGCGAAGGAGAACCATGGGGCGACATCGGCAGGCAGCTTGGATTCTGCCTCGACGGAGTGCGGCACGTGCTGCAAGGACACGGAGGTGGATACGGACAGCTCATCGATGCTGCCGGCCAGGTCCTCGTACTTGGAGCGCAGGTCGCGCAGGTTGGCGGCCCAGACATTGCGGCCATCGACAAGGCCGGCAACGACGTGGGTGTTCAGGTTCTTGACGCGCTCGAGGTAGCCCTCATCCAGGGCCAGGGTGCCGACAGAAAGGTCAACCTGGACGGCCTCTGGCTTGAGCTCTGCGATGACATCGAGGCCCTTGCGCGCAGAGCCGTACGGGGTAGTCAGGTAAACCTGTGGGCGCTCTTCTGCACCCAGGATGGCGGAGTAAGCCTGCTTGGTATATGCAGCCAAGTCCTCATCGCTGGCGTTGGTCAGGTCTGCAACGAGGGCAGGTTCTGCCAACTGGATCCACTCCACGCCTGCCTTGTGCAGCTCCGCCAGGACCTCCTGGTAGGCAGCAACGGCATCATCTAGGCGCTCAAGCGGGGCCTTGACAGCACCCTCGGTCTGCTTGGACAGGGCCAACAGGGTAACCGGGCCAACGAGGTACGGGCGCACGGTGTGGCCTGCTTCGCGGGCTTCTTCTACCAGCTTGATAATGCGCTGTGGGTGCGCCTTAAAAGCGTGGTCATCAGCAATTTCCGGCACGATGTAGTGGTAGTTGGTGTCGAACCACTTGGTCATCTCCAGCGGCGCGGTGTCCTTATTACCGCGGGCCAAGGTGAACTCATCATCCAGGGTTTCACCGGCAACGGCACCGACGGTCAGTGCGGTTTCGAGAACCTGGTCGTAGTAAGCGACGTCCGCCGGGATGGCGTAGTCCTCGGTCAGACCGAGGTCGCGCAGGCGGTTGTAGGTATCCAGGCGCAGCGAGTGTGCGGCGGACTCGAAGGTCTCCGCATCGATGCGGCCCGCCCAGTAGGACTCGAGCGCGCGCTTCAACTCGCGGTTGGCGCCAATGCGGGGATAGCCCTCAATTGTCGCCTTGGGGAAATTAGCGTTGGTCATTGTCTACTCCGATTCGGGTTAGTAGGTCGTGAGTATTGTCGGGGTTGTTGTGGGTATATATATGGAGCCCGCTCGCCCCACCAGCCACGATGTCGCGGGCTAGTTCGGCGGTCAGTTCCATGCCGGTTTCGTATTCTTCTTCTGGGGTTGTCGCTGCCGCGAGCGCCGACCGCACCCTTTCGGGCACGGCGAGCCCGGACAGCTCTCCCATTCGCTCCACCCGGCGCAGGCTGGTCATGGGCATGATTCCCGGAATAAGGGGAATATGCACCCCGGCCAGTTGGGCCTTTTTGGTAAAGCGCAGGTAATCCTGGGCATCGAAGAATAGCTGGGTAATGGCGAAGTCCGCGCCGAGGCGTTGCTTTTTGAGCAAGACGTCAAAATCTTCATCTTCGTTTTTAGATTCGACGTGCCCGCTGGGATAGCACGCGACTCCGACGGCCAGGCGGCCAGCGGCGAACCGCGCGGCTTGTTGCCTTTCCAATTGCCGGATGAGGCTTATCAATTCATCGGCATGCTGCGGATAGTACTCCGGCAAACCTTCCTCTGGCAGGTCCCCGCGCAGGGCCAGCAGGCCGCGGACACCGGCATCGACCAAGCGGTTGATCCAACCGATTAGTTCCGTGCGCGAACCAGCCGTGCAGGCCAAGTGCGCAAGCGGGCGCATCGAGGTGGTGCGCGAAATCCGCTCGATAAAGGCCGTCGTCCCTTCGAGCCAACCGGACCGTTTGGAACTTGTCACCGCAATATAATCCGGGTGGTAGCTTTCCAAGGTTTCCAGCAAACGGTCGATTTTGGCTTCATCGGCGTCATGGCGCGGTGGAATTACCTCGAAAGATAGGGCCAAACGCTCCGGCACCATCAGTTCTTCTTCACTTATGGAATCCAATGGTGCTGACGCCGAAAATCGCGGGCTCATAGTCACCTCCTTTTCCCGATCTCAATTGCTGTCTGGAGGAAAACGTACCAAGCTGTTCAGTTTGCGGGGTAGCGCGACGCTAATGGTATTACCTTTGCAGGCCCATAAACAGCGCGGTTAGCCAAAATCGACGTGAATATTAATCCTCCATTCTGAACCAAGCGGTCTATTTTACGGTTGTTTCCACCCCTGAATCCCCCGCCAAAACAGTGGTGGGGTGTCAGGCTGACCACTATGCTGGATGGAAAAGACAAATAAATCTCACCTAAGGAGCACCTGCACCAATGAACCCCACCGTAGTGAAAATGGCGTTCAAGACCGGTTCCAATATGTGGAAGCAATTGCGCGATTACCGGCAAGAAAAGTCCCGCGAAACTTATACCGCCCTCGAAGAGGCTGCCCAACAGATGCAAAAGGAAGACAACAACGCCTTCGATGAGGCCCGCAAGCAGGCAGGCGCCGTTACCCAGGCCGCACACTCCCGCCTCGAGCGCGCACTAGAGGACTTCAATAACTACCGCGAAGACGCCGTCGAGCGTTTCGATGAGGCCAAAAAGGAAGCCACCAAGAAGGCAAAGAAGGCCCGCAAGCAGGCCAAGAAGAAGGCCACCAAGGCTGCAAAGAAGCAGACCAAGAAGGACAAGAAGTCTTCCAAGTTCTGGACCGTTGCCGGAATCGTTGCCCTGCTCGCCGCGGCAACCGGTGCGATTTACGCTTGGCTGCGCTCCAATGACAAGCCTTCTCAGACACCACCGCGCGTAGATGACTACCGCGGTAACACCCAAAACACCGCCCCAGAATCTACCTTGGTCTACACCTCCACCAGTGAAGCTAAGCCCGAAAACGATTCGGACCTCGCTGAAGAGGGTGCCGTGCGCGATGAGGAGCTCTTGGGTTCCATCGATGAGCAGCTGGCCAAGCACCGCGAGGAAGAAGAAGCCGCCGCGGAGGAAGCGGATACCACCCGCATCACCGATGATCACCAGAGCGAGGGCAAGCACCGCCTGCAATCTGACGAGCAGTAGTTCCTTTCGCACCCCCGCGGTGGGGGTGCAGTAGGCGTTGCCTAGATCTCATTGCTTTGCCTAATCAAAAATCTCCTGCTTGAATTCACCCATTAAGGCTTTCTACAAGGAGATAAACAATGAGCTTTGAGTCTCTCACCGTCAAGCTCAAAGACGGTTCAACGTACTATTTCCCCGCAGGCCCAGTAACCGATGATCCCTCCCCGCGCGTGGATAACCTCCGCTTTGCCATCGATAACGGCGCTACCTTCCGCTCCGTTGACGAATCCGGTGAAATGCGCGAATTCAACGGCGCGGACGTGCATAACTACCACTTGGCTTAACTAGCCCGGCGGATTCTTCATATATCCTGGGGATTATGGAAATTCGCGCGACACAAGAATCCGATCGCACTTATATAGCTCGCCTCAACTTCCTGACCGATACCTTCGGTGATGAACGAGGCGAGCTTTCTTCCGGTTTTGCCGATGATTTTTCCTTTTACGTGGAAAATTGGGAGCCCAACCAGGGAGGTTTCATTGCTTGGGAGGACCTCGTGCCCGCCGGCGGGGTGTGGCTCAATTGGGGCACCGAGGACAATCACGGTTACGGGTTCGTGGAACCGGCCATCCCAGAATTTGCCATCGCGGTAGAAAGCCGCTTTGCGGGCCAGGGCATTGCCACCGCGCTTATCGATGCCGCCATTTCCCTCGCCCGCACCCTCAAAGCGCCCGGTATTTCCTTGGCCGTCCACCCCGATAATCCGCGTGCGCTACGGCTTTATGAACGCTTGGGCTTCGAGCATGTAGGTGTTTACGCCGAGCATCACATCATGGTCAAACGCTTTTTATAACCCTATGCATGACTAAAGTCCGGATTCTTTGACCAGAATCCGGACTTTTCCTGTGGAGCATAGGAGAATCGAACTCCTGACCTTCTGCTTGCAAAGCAGATGCTCTACCAATTGAGCTAATGCCCCAGTGGCTTGTACTCTACTACTGCAGCCGCTCATTCCAAAAATGCCGAAGACACCGCGGCACAGTGATTTACTTCTATCACATTTATCACACGCGTTTAATCCATAATTCCCTTCGCAGTGGAGTAGGCTGGCTAGTCGTGCCCATCTGTCCTCGTTCCTAGGAAAAGTATGCATCGTCTTCTTACCTCTGCGCTCACCGTGCTCGCCACCGCTGCCCTTCCTGCCTGCGCCAATGCGCAATTCCTCGAAGGCACCCGGAAAGTAGCTGGGTCCTCAGAACCAAATATCCAATCCGCGGTTTCTGAGATTCAGACCGATATTCAAAGTCGCATCGACAGCACCCGCGCGCAGGCACAGGATCTTGTTTCCTCGGTAGCGCCACAAGACGAGCCGCAGAATGAGGCTGCACCCGCACCGGATCCCCAAGCTGGGGCCGCACCGCAACCAGCCCCGCAGCCACAGGGCAATGGCGTCGATTGCCCGAATTGCGTGGCCCTTACCTTTGACGATGGCCCAAGTCCTTATACCAACCAGCTCCTGGATACCTTTAAGGCAAAAAACGCTCACGCCAGCTTCATGGTGCTAGCGGATCACGCCTACCAATACCCCGAGGCGCTCCAGCGCATGCAGGCAGAAGGTCACACCATTGGCAATCACACCAAGACCCATCGCCAGCTCAACCAACTAGCTTACGGCGATATTGCCCAAGAAATAGACGCCGGCAATGCAGCGATCCGCAATGCCACCGGGCAGAATCCAAAGTGGCTGCGCCCGCCCTACGGTGCCACCAATGAGACGGTTGACCAGGTAGCCAGGGATAAGGGCTTGTCGCAGGCCCTATGGAACGTGGATACCTTGGACTGGAAGATCCGCGACTCGCAGCACGTCTGCAATGCCGCCGTCCAGGATGCTAACCCAGGTTCCATCGTCCTGATGCACGATATTCACCCGACCACCGTCAATGCGGCCGAGTGCATTATCGATGGCCTGCGCGCCAAGGGCTTGGAGCCGGTCAGCCTCGATGAGTTGCTGCGCACCCCGGTAGACGGAAAGCGCTACTACTCCCGTTAATGATTGACTTTTCCCACACTGCTGATGTCGTAGCGCCGCAACTCCTTGGCTGCGTCATCACGCACGCTGGGGTGAGCATTCGCCTTACGGAGGTCGAGGCCTACTTGGGCACAGACGATGCCGCCGCCCATACCTTTCGTGGGAAAACCCCGCGCAATGCCGCTATGTTCGGCCCGCCGGGCCGGTTGTACGTGTACGCCTCCTACGGCATCCACCGCAATGTCAATATCGTGTGCGCACCCGAGGGCGTGGGTCAAGGGTGCCTTCTGCGCGGCGGTGAGGTGCTATCCGGGATCGATACTGCATTCGAGCGCCGCGGCACCAGCGATTTTCATAACCTAGCCCGCGGCCCTGGGAACCTTGGAAAAGCTCTGGGAGCAACGCTGGAAGATAATCACCTGCCAGTGCAGCTTTCCGGCCGCGACTCTGCACCGGAATGGGTGCGCGGCCCGCGCATTGGCATCTCTAAAAACCAGGATGCAGCCCTGCGGTTTTGGATTCCCTTTGATAAGACCGTCTCCGGCCGCCGCGGCTATCCCAAGAAGTAATTAATAGCGGCCGCCGTAACGTTCGTCGGCTTCGATGGCTTTGATGATGCGCTCATTAATTTGGGTCATCTGATGGATCTGCGCGCGGGTCAGGTTATCGATAACGGATCGGCGGGCCTGCTTAGCGTGGCCTGGGGCGGTTTCTACTACCTTGTCCCAGCCACTATCGGTAAGGTGCGCCATCGTCGTCCGCCCATCATTGGGGCAAGGACGCCGCACGACCCAGCCCTGGCGCTCCAGGCGGGTGACGACCTGGCTCAGGCGGGACAGCGAGCCATTTGCGGTAATCGCAAGATCCCGCATGCGCATTTCATGGTTCTCGGCCTCTGATAGGCGTGAGAGCACCGTATATTCAAAGAAGCTTAGCTTGGCATCATCGCGCAGCTGCGCGTCCAGAATATTGGTGAGCCGGACATTCACGCTCATCAGGGACATGAATGCTGCTAGTTCATCCTCTTCCAGCCAAAAGTCGTCCCGCTCGGTCATGAGGATTATTTTAGCAACTGGACTTCAATTCTAAAATAATCCCAAGTATCCGGATTCCAGTGCCAGTTATCCGGAATTTGGTGACCGACGGGGACAGGCGATCCGAGCATGGTCTCTTCCGCCTACTGGCTCGTGGGTGCCAAGCGAGCTGGGTCCAATTCGATCCGGCGCAACAACTGCGCATTGAATGCCACCACGATGGTCGATAGCGACATCAATACCGCACCGGTCGCCGGGGAGAGCACGACACCGATGGGTGCGAGTACGCCTGCCGCCAAGGGCACGGCAATGATGTTGTAGCCAGATGCCCAAATAAGGTTTTGGATCATCTTGCGGTAGCTAGCGCGCGACAAGCTGATCATTGAAAGCACCGACCGCGGGTCATCGCTGGCGAGCACCACCTCGGCGGATTCCATGGCGACATCGGTACCGGCGCCAATGGCGATGCCGACTTCCGCGCGGGCCAAGGCTGGGGCGTCGTTGACGCCATCGCCAACCATAGCCACTGCCAGGCCGCGCTCCTGTAATTCGGTGACCTTGGAGTCCTTGTCCTGCGGCAGGACTTCGGCAAAGACCTCGTCAATACCCAATTCTTCGCCAACGGCCTCGGCGACCTGCGTGGCATCGCCAGTGATCATCGCAACCTTAACGCCCTGCTCTTGGAGGGCCTGTACGGCCGCGCGGGATTCGGGACGAATCTTGTCTTCAACCGCGAGAGCGCCGATGATCTGACCATCGCGCACGACGTGCAGGACACCTGCGCCGCGCTGGGACCACTCTTCAACCTGCGCATCGAACACCCCAGGGGTGGCAAGCTCTAGCTCGCGCAGCATATTCGGTCCACCGACGAGGACCTCTGCCCCATCTACGGTGGCCTGGATTCCCCGGCCGGCGGCAGCACTGAAATCGGTGCTGTGCAGCTGCTCCTGGGATGCTTCCGCGTGGTCTTCGGCTGCCTTGACGATGGCGCGGGCCAACGGGTGTTCACTATCGGCCTCGGCCGCGGCGGCCACTGCTAGCAGCTGCCCCTCGCTGATGTCCTCAACGGTTGCGACACCGGTAACGGCATGAGCGCCTTCGGTCAGGGTACCGGTCTTATCGAAGAGGACGGCGTCGATGGTGCGCATGCGCTCCAACGCCATACGTTCCTTGATGAGTACCCCAGACTGTGCGGCCTGCTCGGTAGAGATCGCAATGACCAGTGGGATAGCCAAACCGAGGGCGTGGGGGCAAGCGATGACGAGCACGGTAACGGTGCGCACCACGGCGTCGCTTGGGCTCCCGATAATGGCCCAGACCACCGCAGTAATGAGGGCTGCGATTAGCGCAAACCAGAAGAGCAACGCTGCGGCGCGATCGGCAAGAGCTTGGGCGCGGGAGGAGGATTCCTGCGCCTCGGCGACCATGCTTTGGATACCGCCCAGGGCCGTATCTCCTCCGATGGCTTCTACCTGGACGCGGACGGTGTTGTCGGTGGCCACCGTACCGGCGACCACGCGCTCACCTTTATCGCGGTAGACTGGGCGGGATTCACCGGTGATCATGGATTCATCGAATTCGGCTGAGCCTTTAACAATGGTGCCATCGGCAGGCGCCCGCGCTCCAGCGCGGACCAGTACTATGTCATCCACCGCCAGCTCAGAGACTGGCACGGTGTGGGCCTGCCCATCGATGATCTTCTCGGCTTCGTCAGGCAAAAGTTCTGCTAAGGCGTCCAAAGCGGAGGAGGCCGCGCCGAGTGCGCGCATCTCCAACCAGTGGCCCAGCAGCATAATGACGACCAGGAGGGCCAGCTCCCACCAGAAATCTAGGTCGAATCCTCCAATCCCCAAGGTGGTGACCCATGAGGCGACGAACGCCACGGTAATAGCCATGGCGATAAGCAGCATCATCCCGGGCTGGCGGGATTTCAGTTCCGACCAGCCGCCTTGCAGGAATGGCGTGCCTCCATAAATGAAGATGATGGTGCCAAGCACCGGGGGAATCCAGGATGAACCATTGAATTCGGGTACGCCGTAGCCGAGCAAGTCTGCGACCATAGGGCTGAAGATGACGACCGGTACCGATAGCAGCAGCGACCACCAGAAGCGGCTGCGGAACATCGCCGCGTGATCGCCGTGACCGTGGCCATGCCCGTGCTCGTGACCGTGGTGGTCACCGTGAGAGTGCCCTTCGTGGCCGCCATGATCTGTGTGTTGCGTATGATCCGCTTCCGCGGCCTGGTGAGCACCGGAATGCTCACCGTGTTGGTGGGAAGTACTCATAAAATTCCTTTCTTCTCCTCCCTGCACCGAGAGGAGTCCTAGCGTCGGTGGAACACAGTGATGGTTACTCTCCCCACCATATACCCCGGGGAGGTATATTTACAGGACGAAAGGAGCCCTTTTCGCATGAGAGGTGAAGTGGAGCTGCCGAAAAGGCCTCCCCGCCTAATGGCACCGACTTGGACACACGAAAAAGTCCGGCTCCCTTAAGGAAGCGCCGGACTAATACTGTGGAGCATAGGAGAATCGAACTCCTGACCTTCTGCTTGCAAAGCAGATGCTCTACCAATTGAGCTAATGCCCCATTGTTCCGTGGTGGGCCTAGCTGGAATCGAACCAGCGACCTCATCGTTATCAGCGATGCGCTCTAACCGACTGAGCTATAGGCCCTTTAGCGGAACGAGATGTAACTTTACATACTACCCCGGAAAGAACACAAATCGGCAGCTCAAAGAGGTTTTCAGAGGCACGCTTCGTGGGCCTAATGAGTACGCTACTTCGCGCTTAAAACCAGAAAATGCCGGCAACGTGTGCTGCCGGCATTGTCTCCCACTCACAGTGTCCTAGATATCATCCAAGCTAACTTTGAGTCCGCCGAAGACATCCACGATGGCGTTATAGATGACGGCCATCAGCGGTGCGAGCAAGGTGAACAGGACGGCGAAAATAACGCCAATCAGCGCGCTGGCTGCGATCACCACGCCAAAGGTGACCTCAAAGCCGCCGCCGACGCCACCAACAAGGCTATTGACTGACTCCCATATGCCCACCTGGTGCAAACCGATGTACAACAGGCACACGGCCAGCAACCACGCGATGAGTCCGACGAGTGACAGGGCCAGACCAACGCGAAACGCCGAGGTGGGCGAGATGTGGTGGATGGTTACGTCTCGTCGTTCCATGCCCTACTCCTCATCCTTGGAGGCATCGCTTACCTTGTGGTGCTCTTGCTGGACCTCATCGACGGTCTTTTCGCCCTTGGCCACAGCCTGCGCGTCTTCCTCACCATCTTCTTCAACATTGCGGTCGATGGCAAGCAATTCGACGTCATCGGCAAGGTCAACCAAGCGTACGCCCATCGTGGCGCGCGAGGACGGACGAATCTGGTTTACTTCGGTGCGAATAACCCCTCCGGCAGAGGTAATGGCAAAGATTTCATCGTCCTTGTCAATGGAAATGGCACCAATGAGCTTGCCGCGCTTCGGGGTGTACTTGAAAGTCATGACACCCAAGCCACCGCGGCCCTGCGGGGTGTATTCCTCAATGGCGGTGCGCTTGCCGTAGCCACCCGAGGTAGCAACGAGTAGGAACTCGCCGTCGTGGACGACGGACATCGCCAGCAGCTGGTCATCGCCGCGGAAGCGCATCCCCTTCACGCCGGCGGTAGCGCGGCCCATGGGGCGCAGCTGGTCGTCATCGGCAGTAAAGCGGATGGCTTGGCCCTGCTCAGAGGTCAGCAGGATGTCATCGCCCTCAGAAACGAGCTGGGCACCGATGAGCGCATCGCCCTCGTTGAGGTTGATGGCGATAAGCCCTGCGGAACGAGCGGACTCGTAATCGGTCAGGCGCGACTTCTTCACGCGGCCCTGCTGGGTGGCCAGGACCAAGTATGGCGCATCCTCGTAGGACTGGATCTGAATGACCTGGGCGATCTTTTCCTCCGGCTGGAATTCCAGCAGGTTGGCCACGTGCTGACCGCGGGCGGCGCGGCCGCTCTCTGGTAGCTCGTAGGCCTTCAGACGGTAGACGCGGCCAAAGTTGGTAAAGAACAGGATCCAGTCGTGCGTGGAGCAGACGAAGAAGTTCTTCACAATGTCATCTTGCTTGAGCTCCGCACCGCGCACGCCCTTGCCGCCACGCTTTTGTGACTTATAGGTATCGACCTTGGTGCGCTTGGCATAACCGGTAGCGGTGATGGTGACCACGACGTTTTCGCGGGCAATGAGGTCTTCATCGGTGACCTCGCCGGAGGCAGGCAGGATCTCGGTGCGGCGCTCGTCGCCGTACTTTTCGACGATCGCCTCCAGCTCATCGTGGACGATCTGGCGCTGGCGTTCCTCGTGGGCGAGGATGTGCTTGAGGTCTGCGATCTCCTCTTCGATTTCTGCCAGTTCATCGACGATCTTTTGGCGCTCCAGGGCGGCCAGGCGGCGCAGCTGCATCGCCAGGATGGCATCGGCCTGGATATCATCGACATCGAGAAGCTCCTTCAAGCCCTCGCGCGCCTCATCAACGGTGGGCGAACGGCGGATCAGGGCGATGACCTCATCCAACATATCCAGCGCCTTGACCAAGCCGCGCAAGATGTGCGCGCGCTTTTCGGCCTCATCCAGGCGGTACTGGGTACGGCGAACGATGACCTCAATCTGGTGCGCAACATAATTGCTCAGCATCTGATCCAGGCGCAGGGTGCGCGGTACGCCATCGACGATGGAAAGCATATTCGCACCGAAGGAGGTCTGCAGCTGGGAGTGCTTGTACAGGTTATTGAGCACCACGCGGGCGACGGCATCGCGCTTCAGGGTCACAACAATGCGCATGCCCACGCGGTCAGAGGACTCATCTTCGATCTTGGAAATGCCGGCGATCTTGCCGTTGGCTACGGACTCCGCGATATTGGAGATGAGGTTATCGGGGTTGACCTGGAACGGCAGCTCCGTGATCACGATGGTCTGCCGGGAACCGGATTCCTCGATGGAGGTGACACCGCGCATGCGGATGGAGCCGCGGCCGGTGGTATATGCATCCTTGATGCCCTGATCGCCCACGATGAGGCCGGCGGTGGGGAAATCCGGGCCCTTCACGCGTTCCATGCAGGCCGCGAGCGCGGCATCCTCGTCCGCGTCTGGGTTCTCCAGCAACCAATAGATGGCCGAAGCCAACTCATTGAGGTTATGCGGCGGGATATTGGTGGCCATGCCCACGGCAATTCCGCCGGAACCATTCATCAAAAGGTTAGGCACGCGGGACGGCAGGACGTCCGGCTCGCTGGTCTTGCCATCGTAGTTGGGCGAGAAGTCCACGGTATTTTCGCGGATATCGCGGACCATTTCCATGGCCAACGGGGTGAGCTTGCACTCGGTATAACGCATTGCGGCGGGGCCGTCGTTACCGCGGGAACCGAAGTTACCCTGGCCATCGACAAGCGGGTAGCGCATATTCCAGGACTGCGCCAAGCGCACCAAGGTGTCATAGATGGCCGAGTCACCGTGCGGGTGGAATTGACCCATGGTGTCAGAGACCGGGCGGGCGGACTTCACGTAGCCGCGCTCGGGGCGGTAACCCGAATCGAACATAGCGTAGAGAATGCGGCGGTGCACCGGCTTTAGGCCATCGCGCACCTCAGGCAGCGCGCGGCCCACAATGACGGACATGGCGTAGTCGATATAGCTCGACTCCATCTCCTCATTAATGTCAATGGGAAAAATCCGATCAAAAAGATCGTCGTTATTGTCACTCATAAGGCCAAATTCTACCTTCTCCGGGCTTTATCGGCCTTATTTGCCGCACCGGTGGTATCACTGTGGTATCACTGAGGCATGGCAATGACATTGCGGCTCACCGCAGAACAAGATCACGCCCTTACCCTCTTGGCCTCCGCGCAAGGGACCTCCAAGCACGAGGCGGTGGTGCGTGCCATCGTGGCGGCGGCCTCGCGCACGCTTGCCGATGCCCACGTGCAAGCCACCGCCCGCGATCTCCTCCCCGGCCGCGCGGACCTAGAAGCAGAAATCCGCAGGGCGCGGAAGACCCAGTCATGAGCCCCGAACAGCTGTACCTAGTGGCCCAAGAGTTTTGTGCCCGCTTTAAGCTCCGCATCATCAATTACTCCGCCTTGGTGGCCGCCGCGGCTGCCAGCACCGCGCGCTTGGAGGGCATAGCCATTCACGGCGATGAGCAGCAGGCAGCTCAAGCCATGGCGGAGGTTTTAGAAAAGGTGCCAGCGTTAAATGCTGGAAACCAGACCTTCGCGCAGTACTGCGCCCGCGTCTATATGGCCACTAAATTCGCGTAAAGTATGGCACCATGTCTCACCTTTCGACCTTGATGCATGGATCCACCCGCACCGAGTTCATCGCCGAGTGCGGGGATCTCGTTGAAAAAGTCGCCGCCTCCCAATCCGGCATTTCCGGCATGGCCATTAAAGGCGGATTGGCCGCCGCCAAAAAGGCCGATGCCAATGTCGTCCCCAAGGCGCTGGAGCGGATCCTGCCGGATGTCCTCGATGCCCTGGATCAACGGTGGCAGGACTTTGTGGAAAGCGGGAAGGAGGATTTCGGCGCCTTCCTTGAACCGCACCAGGAAGAGGTCAGCGATGAGATTATGAATATCGCAGATAAGCACGTGGAAAAGGTAAACTCCGCCGCACTGCGCAAGCCCTATAATTCCCTGCGCGGCAAGGCCACCAAGATCTTAAGCCCGGAAGTTCCTGCATTCGGCCGCGTCGTGCAAAAGCACATGTAAATAAATAATTTCCACCGGTTTTCCTGCGGTTGAAGGTTATCTGGGCTGCGGAGTATAAGTGTGGAAGTGACTTATTCCCCGCATCATAAATCGTCGGCATCAGAAGCAAACCGTACCGACTACCCCGCCGGCCAAGACCCCGCCCGCTGGCGGGTTCTTATTATTGTGCTGGTCACGGTGTTCATGTCACTAATTAGCGTGTCCATCGTGAACGTGGCGCTGCCGTCGATCCAGTCTGGGCTTGGTGCCACGGATTCGGATGTGCAATGGGTCCTATCTGGTTATGCGCTTACCTTCGGCGTGGTCCTCGTCGCCGCCGGGCGCGCCGGCGATCTCGTGGGGCGCGGGGGCATCTTCCTCCTCGGCATCGCCGTCTACACCATCAGCGCCGCCGTGGCGGGTTTCGCGCCGAATGCGCATTCTCTGAATATCGCGCGCTTTGTGCAGGGTGTTGGTGCCGGGTTGCTGAACCCCCAAGGCGTGGGAATGATTCAGCAATACTTCCGCGGGGAAGAGCGCGGCCGCGCCTTTGGATACTTTGGCGCCACCGTGGGAATCGCGGTGGCTATCGGCCCGGTACTGGGTGGCTTCCTCATCAAGATCGGCGGCCCTGACCACGGGTGGCGGCTGACCATGCTGGTCAATGCCCCGATCGGCCTGCTGGCCATCATCTTGGGCCTCATGTGGTTCCCACGCCCGCTGTTTTCACGCGTCCGCGATGCCGCGGGCAATAAGCTGGGCATCTTCAAGGCGCTGGCCACCCTGGATCCCATCGGCGCGCTCATCCTTGGTGCCGCGGTCTGGTGCATCCTCTTTCCCTTCATGGACTCCACTGGTTCCCCTGCCGTGTGGTGGCTGCTTCTGGCGGGTGCCGTGCTTATTGGCGTGTGGGTGCTGTGGGAGCGCCACCACAAGGCCACCGGCCACCCGCCGATGGTGGATCTCAATATCTTTGCCACCTCGAGCTTCCGCAATGGCACCATCATCGCCACGTTGTGGTTTATGGGCATTACCAGCATCTGGGTGCTCGTTGCGTTGTACTTCCAAAATGGCCTGGGCTACTCCGCCCTGGCGGCCGGCTCGGTGGGCATTCCATCCGCGCTTCTCAACTCCATTACCGCTACCATCGCGGGCCGCAAGATTTCGCGCTACGGGCGCATGGTGGTCATCATCGGCATGCTGACCACGATCTTTGGCCTCATCGCCACGGTGGCACTCGTCTGGGGCACCACGCACTGGGGAATAAGCGAATGGTGGCTCATCCTCTCCTTGGCATTTATCGGGCTTGGCCAGGGTGCCGTGGTCTCGCCTAACCAAACCCTGACCTTGGCGCAGGTACCAGACAACTACGCCGGTTCCTCCGGCGCGGTCCTGCAAACCGGCCAGCGCATCGGCACCGCCATTGGCCTGGCCGTCATTACCGCCATCGTCTTTGCCATGCTCCAAAGCACCTCCGGAGATTGGCCCGTATCCATCATGACCGGCTTCGGCGTCATCATCGCCGTTTGCCTGGTGTCCTTGAGCTTTGGGTTTGCTGATCAGCACTCTTCCCGCAGCTAAATTTCCTCACCCCATAGCTAGAGCCCACCGTGGAATTATTCACGGTGGGCTCTATTGCTCTAGCCACTGCACACACAGGGCTAGGCCAGCGATTTAGATATCCAGGAAGCGGACATCCTTCGCGCGGCGGGTAATGAAGGAGCGGCGGGCGGCCACGTCATCACCCATGAGGATGGAGAACAACTCATCGGCGCGCTGTGCGTCTTCCAGGTCCACGCGGCGCAACAGGCGCGTGGAGGGATCCAGGGTGGTCTCCCAGAGCTCGGAGGCGTTCATCTCGCCCAAGCCCTTGTAGCGCTGGATGCCGTCATCCTTGTTGATCTTGCGGTTTTGCTCCAGGCCTTCCGCCAGCAGCTTATCGCGCTCGTCATCAGAGAAGGCGTAACCAGGCGTACCCTTGGACCACTTCAGCTTGTAGAGCGGCGGGTTAGCTAGGTACACGTGGCCATCCTCAACCAGCTGCGGCATAAAGCGGAAGAGCAGGGTCAACAGCAGCGTGGCGATGTGCTGGCCGTCCACATCGGCATCCGCCATCAGCACGATCTTGTCGTACCGCAGCTTCTTGATATCGAATTCCTCGTGGATACCGGTACCCAACGCGGTGATGATGGCCTGGACCTCGGCGTTCTTTAGGACCTTATCCATGCGGGCCTTTTCCACGTTCAGGATCTTGCCGCGCAGGGGCAAGATGGCCTGGAACATGGAGTCACGGCCGGCCTTCGCGGAACCGCCCGCAGAGTCACCCTCCACGATATAAAGCTCCGAACTCCGCGGATCCTTAGAGCGGCAATCCGCGAGCTTGCCGGGCAATCCGCCCAGATCGGTAGCGGACTTGCGGCGCACCATCTCGCGCGCCTTGCGCGCTGCCATGCGGGCATGCGCCGAGGAGACGGCCTTATTGATAATGGCCTTTGCCTCTGCCGGGTTGGCATCAAACCAGTCGTTGACGTACTCGTTGACCGAGCGCTGCACAAAGCCCTTGATCTCGGAGTTGCCCAGCTTGGTCTTTGTCTGGCCCTCGAACTGCGGGTCGCCCACCTTGACCGAAATGACGGCGGCCAAGCCTTCGCGGCAGTCATCGCCGGAAAGGTTGCCGTCCTTGTCCTTAATGAGCTTGTGCTCCTTGGCATAGCGGTTCATCAAGGAGGTCAAAGCTGCGCGGAAGCCCTCTTCGTGCGTGCCGCCCTCGTGGGTATTGATGGTATTGGCAAAGGTGTGCACGGACTGCTTGTAGCCCTGGTTCCACTGCAAGGCCACCTCGACCTCGTGGTCCTCGGCCTTTGCCTCGAAGGACACGATGGTGGGGTGAATTGCGCTCTTGGACTTATTGAGGAATTTTACGTAGTCCGTCAGGCCCTCCGGGTAGTGGAAGGTGATCTTCTTGCGGCGCTTCTTATCGGCCTTGGTGACGTTCTTGGAGTCGGATTCCTCGTTGAAGGTATCGCCGGCATCGGGGACATCATCAAAGGAGGTCTCATCCGCGCTCGCCTCACCGGATTCCGCATCCGCGATTTCCTCGAGCTCGATCTGCTCTTCGGTCACGCGTTCATCAATAAGCTCGATGGTCAGGCCCTTGTTCAGGAAGGCCATCTCCTGCAGGCGGCGCGCAATGGTGTCGTAGTCGAACTCGGTGGTTTCAAAGATCTCCGGGTCCGCCCAGAAGCGAATCTTGGTACCGGTACCGCGGGCGTTGCCGCCTTCTACAAGGTCATCCGGGATGGCGTTCTGGAAGTTTTGGTACCAGTGCTTGCCCTCACGCTTGATCTCCGCCTCCACGCGGGTGGACAGGGCGTTGACCACGGAAATGCCGACGCCGTGCAAACCGCCGGAAACGGCATAGGAATCGGAGTCGAATTTACCGCCGGCGTGCAGCTGCGTCATGACCACCTGGACGGTCGGCGCACCGGAGGCGTGCATCTCCACCGGGATACCGCGGCCATTATCGATGACCTCGACGCCGCCGTCTTCCAAAAGCTTGACGGTGACCTTGTCCGCGAAGCCTGCCATGGCCTCATCGACGGAGTTATCGACGATCTCCCAGATAAGGTGGTGCAAACCGCGCGATCCGGTAGAACCGATGTACATACCGGGGCGCTTGCGGACGGCCTCTAGACCTTCCAGGATCGTAATTGATCCAGCATCATATGCGTGTTCTTCAGCCACGGATTCGTGCTCTCCTTTTGGCTATAGCTAATTCTAAGACTTTCACTATTCTACACGCATACCCCCTACTGAATGACACCCCACACCGGCCAGAGGTAGCTATGTGGCGCGCTCTGTGGTTATTTATCTTTTAAAGGGCAGAGCTAACCTGCGCCTATCAGCCACTTATCAGCCGTAGGTATCTTGCGATCCCTGCGGTTTCACCCACTGCCGCCCCTCGTAATTGCGCTGCTGCCGCGGGCCATGGATCCGCAGTTCAGCGATGACATCGGGGCCGAGCCGGTCCGCAATTTTGCGCAGGATTTCCCGCTGCAGGTAGCGCAATTCCGTGGCCCAGGTGGAGTTATCGCAGGAAATGTAGACGATCTTGTCCTTGATTTTTTGCGGCTGCGTATGGGCGGCGATGCGCTCGCCCACCAGGTTTTCCCAATTTCCCATCACCCAGCCGTGCGCTAATTCATGCTCCCAGCCGCGGTGGGAAATCTCCTTTTTAATCTGTGCGCCCAGGCTCGGCACGTCGATCTTTCGCCGCGGCCTCCTGCCATCGGCGCCGGTAGGCCTGCCTACCTGGTAGCCGCGATAGTTCTGCTGTTGGGCATCCTCCAAGGAGGGCACCGGCATCTTCGGCACCGGGCGCGTAAGCTTCGGCGGGTTCTTCGAGGTAGAGCGCACCAAGCGGAAGTATTGGGTGACGGGATCCGTGCGCTGCGTGCCGGTTTCCCCTTCTTCCTCACTCATGCCTCTTCCTCGCTATCCTCTCCCGCGGTTTCTTCCGTGTGCAGGGTGGAAATGCGCCCCTGGTCCGTATCTTCCACTCCTACCCGGTAACGCACGATGGGCTCCAGGTTATCCGGTAAGTCCTCATCCACCGCGGCGGTAATTAGCACCTGTTCTGCCGTGGCGGCCAGGTGAACCAGCTGGGTGCGGCGCTTGGCATCGAGCTCGGCAAAGACATCATCCAAGATGAGGACCGGATCGGATCCCCCCTCCTCGCGCAGTAGCTCAAACTCAGCCAAGCGCAGGGCGATGGCATAAGACCAGGTTTCGCCGTGGCTGGCAAAACCCTTGGCTGGCTGATCCCCCAGGTGGAGCACGAGGTCATCGCGGTGCGGGCCCACCAAAGAGATTCCGCGCTCGATCTCGCGCTGCCGCGCATTAGCCAGCTCGGTCAGCATGACCGCCTCCAGCACCTCGCGGTCAGAGGTATCAATGGTGGATTTATACTCCACGTGCGCAGGCCGCGACTCCGGTGCGAGGCCGGCATAGGCGGCGGGAATGTGGTCCAAGAGGGCATCGACAAGCGCCAAGCGCGCCGCAATGACCTGTGCGCCTAAGCGCGCGAGCTGGGCATCCCACGTATCCAGCGTCGATAGCGCCGAGGCGCCATCGCTATCGCCATAGCCGCGCCGCAAGCTTACCGATGCCGACTTCAACAACGCATTGCGCTGCTTTAATACCTTGTCATAATCCGCCTTAACCCCAGCTAGGCGCGGGGTGCGCGAGGCGATGATGCTATCGAGATACGCGCGGCGCCCCGCGGGCTCACCGCGCACCAAGGCCAAATCCTCAGGGGAAAACAGCACCGTTTTCACCACGCCGAGCAACTCGCGCGGGCTGCGCAGCCTCGTGCGGTTAATCTGCGCCTGGTTTGCGGCATGGGGTTTTATCAGCAGGTGGGTGGTTAATTCGCGCCCCTGGTTCACGGCAGTAAGGGACACCCGCGCGCTCTGCGCGCCCTGGCGCACCAGCGGCGAATCATGGGAGACGCGGTGGGAAGACAGGTGGGCGGTATAGCCCACGGCTTCCACGATATTGGTCTTGCCAAAGCCATTGCGGCCCACAAACAGAGTGATCCCCGGGCCCAGCTCAAGCTTTAGTTCGGGCCATGAGCGAAAATCCCGAACATCGAGATCCCGTATAAACATTAACCTGGCAGGCGAACCGGCATTAAGAGGTAGGTGAAGTTGGTCTGCGGCGTGGGGAAATTGCCATCCTCATCGGCTTCCGGCAGCTCTTCTGGCTCCGGGATCATGATGGCGGGGCGGGAAGGCTCCGTGAATCCGAAGACCACGCGGTCGGTGTTGATGACCGCTAGGCCGTCCTTCAGATAGCCCGGGTTGAAGGCGATCAAGAATTCATCGCGGCCGTGGAATGCGCACGGAAGGGTCTCGGTGGCATTACCGGCATCGGCGCCGGCGGACAGGGTGACCTGGCCATCGGCAAATTCCATGCGGATCTGCGCATTGCGATCCGTCAACAAGGAAACGCGGCGAATGGCTTCTTGCAGCGGCGCCACCTCAACCGAGGCAATATTCGTGTGCGACTTGGGAAGCAAAGGCTGGACGTTTGGGAAGTCCGCATCCAGCATGCGCGTGGTGGTTTCGCGGTTATCCGCGTGCAGGCCAAAGAGGCCATCGGCGCCGATATTATCGCCGGAGCCCACCGCGATCTCGATGGGAATATTCAAGTGTGGATCCAGGCTGCGGCCGGTATCTTGCAAGGTCTTTGCCGGGACCAGGAGCTTAGCCTCAACGTCCTCAGCAGCCGGTTCCCACTCTAGGGTGCGCATGGCCAAGCGGAAGCGGTCCGTAGCCGTCATCTCAATATCTTTGCCGTGGATATCCATGTGTACGCCAGTGAGCATGGGCAGGGTGTCATCCTTGCCGGCGGCGGATGCCACCTGCTGGATGGCCTCTGCGAAGAGCTGCGGTTGGATCGTGCCGGTGACCTCAGGCAGGACCGGCAATTGCGGGTAATCATCGAGCGGGATGAGTGGTAGCTCGAAGCGGGAGGAACCACAGGCAACCAAAGCCTTGGAATCTACCTGGGAGATCTCAACTTCCTTATTGGGCAAGGTAGCCACGATATCTGAGAGCAATTTACCGGCGACGGCGATCTGTCCGGGCTCATCCACCATGCCGGCGATGCGCACCTTGGTAGAAACCTCGTAATCAAAGCCGGTGAACTCTAAGCCGTTGTCATCAGCGGTGATGAGCATTGCGCGCAGCACTGGCTGGGTGACCTTGGAAGGCAGGCTGCGGGCAACCCACGCTACGGCGTTGGCAAGGTCATCTTTGGCAACGCGAAATGACACGGCTTCATCCATGGTGCGAAGAGCTCCTCTTAGGCGGGGTAGGAATGTGTAACTTTCAAAAGCTGGCTTCCAACTTACCGCATCCGGTGAACCTTGTAATTTTCCCTCCGCCGGTCCGAGCCAGCGCCGCGCGCTCGGGGCGGAGCACAATTCCACACATCCCCTTTCTACTTACAAGATCAGAGAAATAATTTAGTAGTAGTAATAAGCGCTGTGGGATCTGTGATCAACGGGGTAAATGACTAGTTCAGCGCGGCGATCCGGGGTGTGCCAATTCTTGTGATCTTGCTGTGATCAATTGGCCCGGAGTGTGGATAAATAAGCGGGTCATCGTTTTATCCACAGCCTGTAGTAGTTATCCACGGATCTGCACACAGTGCTGATCACAGGCGCGTCTGTGCTGGATAGGGCCTGTGGAATTTAAAACTGTGAGCAAAATCTACAAATTACATCCGTGAAATTACACAGGTGTGGATAACTCTGTGGATAGCTGTTTATGCGGTCTTCACCTGGACATAGGCGCTGGTAGGAGGTGGTGGAAGGTGGGGGCATCGGCAAGCGCACCGCCTGCTTACAAAAATGGCGCCTTCCTGTTATTTAAGGAAGACGCCACCGGGTGGTTTTGTTTGCGCTAGCCGCGACCGCGATTCTTGATGCGTTGGGTCAGGGACTGAATCTCGTCGTAGGTATTGCGCTTTTCCGTCATCTCTTTGCGGATCTTGCGATCGGCGTAGATCACTGTGGTGTGGTCCTTGCCGCCGAATTGCTCGCCAATCTTGGGCAGCGATAGCTCGGTCAATTCGCGGCAGAGGTACATGGCCAGCTGGCGGGCGTGGGCCACCGCGCGCTTCTTGCCGGCACCGCGCAAGGTTTCAACATCAATATCGAAGTATTCTGCGGTGACCTCCATGATGGAGGCTGCGGTAATTTGCCGGTCAGCAGAATCCGGCGCGAGATCGCGCAACGCAATTTCTGCCATTTCCACGTTGATCGGCTCATTGACCAGGGACGAGTAGGCGGATACGCGAATGAGCGCGCCCTCAAGCTCGCGAATGGAAGACTCGAAGCGCGAAGCGATGAGCTCCAGGACGGAGCGATCCACCTCAGTGCCATCGGCGGCGGCCTTCTTCATCAAAATGGCAATGCGGGTTTCCAGATCGGGCGGTTGAATATCCGTAATCAACCCGCCCTCAAAGCGGGTGCGCAGGCGATCCTCCAGCGTGGTGAGCTGTTTTGGCGGGCGGTCCGAGGACAAAATGATTTGTTTATTGGCCTGGTGTAGCGCATTGAAGGTGTGGAAGAACTCCTCCTGCGTGGATTCCTTGCCCTCTAAGAACTGGATGTCATCCACCATCAAGATATCGAGGTTGCGGTAGCGCCGCTTGAAGGATTCCTGGCGGTCATCGCGCAAGGAATTAATATAGTCATTCGTAAATTCTTCCGAGGACACGTATTTCACGCGCAGCCCTGGGTGCAGCACCTGTGCGTAGTTGCCCGCGGCATGCAAAAGGTGCGTTTTTCCTAGACCAGAACCACCCCAGATAAAGAGCGGGTTGTAGGCGCGGGCGGGATTTTCCGCCACCGCCACCGCCGCGCCATTGGCAAAACGATTCGAAGAGCCGATGACGAAGCTTTCAAAAGTGTGCTTCGGGTTTAGCGAGGTCTCCCGGTTGGGATCGTGCGCTGGGGCCTCTCGCGGAATGCGCGCGGCATTCGCAGATCCGCCGAACTCTGGTTGCTGGCGGTTATAGTCCTGCTGGCTGGTGTAGTGCTCCGCCAATTCATCCAGGCTTGCCGGGGCATGGCTGGAGCGCCAATTAGGCGGGGCCTGACCTGCGGTGGGGTTGTTGTTTCCGCGGGCTGCCGCCGCATCCGTTTGTTGGGGGCGGGAGACGTAATTTTGCGCGGAAGAAGTATCAGTCTGTGCCGGCGGCATGTGCTGTGCCTGCGGGTCGGGCTGGGAAGAAGGAGCCTGCCCGCTTGGCGATGCCCCTCCCGGTGCCGGTTGCGAATTCGACGGGTTAGCCGGGGGTTGCGGCTCCTGCGGGGTAGCCAAGGTGACGGCGAAGGAACACGGGCGGCCAAGGTGGCGGGTAAGGGCCTTGGAGATGTATCCGCCGAGCTCATTTTCTACAACTTCTTTGGCGTTGACATTTTCCGCTGCGACCAGCGTGTAGCCTTCCACCATCATGATCGGGCGAACCAACTGCAGGTAGAGGCGTTGCGTATGCGAAAAGCTCGGGACCTCAGAGTTGGGCTGCTCGGATTGCGCGAGCAGATCATCGACGATCGCGCGCCAGACAGCTTCTAGGTTCGCTTGTGGTTCAGTCAC